>CAVQCO010000006.1:0-978737 GCA_963711065.1 uncultured Acidimicrobiaceae bacterium | reverse complement strand
GACATGCGGCCAGGGTGTTATGACGCCTCGGCCCGACTCGAGGACATGGATCGTGCCGGGATGCTGGCCTCACTGTGCTTCCCGACCCTCCCGAGGTTCTGCGGCCAGCTCTTCATGGAGGCCAGCGATCGGGAGTTCGGGTTCGAATTGCTGCAGCACTACAACGACTGGGTGGTCGAGGATTGGTGTGGTACGGCCCCCGGTCGCTACATCCCACTCATGCTCATTCCGATGTGGGACCCGCCCTTGGCGGCCAAGGAGATGGAACGGATGGCGGCCAAGGGCGTCACCGCCTTCGCCTTCTCGGAGAACCCCGCTCCCATTGGGCTACCGACGATCCACGACACGGATCGCTATTGGGATCCGGTGATGTCGATGGCGAACGACGCGGGCATGGTGGCCTCCATGCACGTGGGCTCGTCCTCTCAGGTCCCGCAGATCGCTCCGGACTCGCCGTTCATGGCCAACCTCGCCTGGGGGGCGATTCGGACATCGGGGGCGATGCTTTCGTGGCTCTTCAGCGGCATGTTCGAGCGGTTCCCCAATTTGAAGATCGCTCTGTCCGAAGGCGAAGTCGGCTGGATGCCGTATTTCCTCGAGCGGGCCGAGCAGGTCCTGGACAAGCAGCGCTATTGGGTGATGCGCGGCCAGAAATTCATGGATCACGCCACGACGGATGTCGATCTGGACACGCTCAACATACGTGAGCTGTTCCGAGAGCACGTTTTCGGGTGCTTCATTGAGGATCATCATGGGATCGCCAGCCTCGACGAGATCGGCGAGGACAATGTCATGTGCGAGACCGACTACCCGCATTCGGACTCCACGTGGCCGAACTGCATCACCGCCGTCAAGAAGGTGATCGATCACCTCCCGCCAGAGACGCAGTACAAGCTCCTGCGCGGCAACGCCGAGCGGCTCTATCGATTCACCCCGGCCGAGCCTCCGACAACCGCCCATGCCTGACGGCACGTGCCTCGCGTCGATAGCGGTTGACAGAACTGCATGTATGGGCAGTGGAACCTGCATCATGTATCCCCGGGAACCTTCACTCATGATGACGAGACCAAGGCCGTTGTCATGGATGCTGCCGGCGACCCCATCGAAAGCATCCGTACCGCGGTGGAGGCGTGCCCGACAGGTGCGCTGATGCTTTCAGAAGAAAGGAGTGTGAGACGAGAGTGCTGCTCCAAGGCAAGGTAGCGATCATCACGGGCGCCGGGTCCGGCGTCGGCAGGGCATCGGCCCGTCGCTTCGGCGAGGAGGGGGCCTCAGTCATCTGCAGCGACATCGATCTGGACGGGGCGAAGGAGACGGTGACCCAGCTCGAGGCAGCGGGCGGCACGGCCATCGCGGAACGATGCGACGTCTCGGAGGATCGGGACGTCGCCGCAACGGTCGCGACTGCGGCGGACCGGTTCGGCCGGCTGGACATCATGTTCAACAACGTCGGCATCCCGACGCCCCGACTCGGTATGGCGTTCGAGGATCACACGGTCGAAGATCTCGACCGCCTCACCGCGGTGAATTTCCGTGGCGTCTTCCTTGGCTGCAAGTACGCCGTGCTGCAGTTCAAGAAGCAGGGCGACGGAGGGGTGATCTTGAACACCGGATCCGTCGCTGGGCTCGTGGGCTGGGGTGGGACGGTCTACGGGGCAACGAAGGGTGCAGTCCACCAGTTGACGAAGGCCGTGGCGGTCGAGGCGGCACCCTTCGGGATCAGGGTCAACGCCATCTGCCCAGCGGGTATGCCCTACACCAACTTCATGGCTGCCGGCGGAATGGACACCTCGAGCGTGGACATTGAGCAGATTGCGCAGCACACCGGTTCCATGCACCCGCTTGGCCGTCCGATCACGGCGGAGGACTGCGCCGAGGCGGCCGTCTACCTCTGCTCTGACGCGGCCTCGAACGTCACGGGCGTCCTGCTCCCCATCGACGGGGGTTACGTCGCTCGATGACTGATACGCAGGATGTCCTCGATCTGGATCGGGTCCGCAGGCTCTTTGACCTGGCCAGCAGCACGCACGAATACGCGGGCGGCAACTATCGCGAGGACCCGTATCCCCTTTGGCGCGCGCTTCGAGATGGCGCCACGGTGCACGAAGGAACGGTGCACGAGCTGTCGGGTGTGCAACAAAACCTCATGTTCCACGGATTGCCCTATCCGGATCGACCCCACTTCTCGACCTTTTCCTGGGCGGCATGCGACGCCGCCTACCGGAACCCCGACATCTTCGCTTCGTCTCCAGACGCAGTCGATCTCGAGGGGGGTGAGATCGGTCCGACGAACAGCATGTTGTCCATGGGAGGCGAACAGCATCGTCGCTACAGGAGTCTCGTCCAGCCCTCGTTCTCGCCCACGAAGGCATCCTGGTGGATTGAGAACTGGATCGGAGACACCGTCCATGCCCTGATCGATTCGTTCGAGGCCCTGGGTCGAGCCGAGCTGAATGTGGAGTTCTGCGCGGCGATCCCGGTTCTCACGATCACCGGAAGCTTCGCCGTACCGGTCGCACAGGCTCTCGACATTCGTGAGTCCCTGGCACGGCCTGAGCAGATGGTGGAGATCCTCGCACCTATCGTCGTCGCTCGGAGGGAGCACCCAGAGGACGATCTGATCAGCGTCCTTGTGCAGTCCGAGATCACAGACGAGGACGGTCGAACGCACCGGCTCACGGATGCTGAGATCTATTCGTTCTCCATGCTGCTCTTGGCCGCAGGCTCAGGCACGACGTGGAAGCAGATGGGAATCACGCTGGCGGCACTGTTGCAGCAACCAGATCTTGTCGAAGCAGTGCGACGGGATCGAGGGCTGCTCCGTCCGGTCATCGAAGAGTCGTTGCGGTGGCAACCCACGGACCCGATGTTCTCGCGCTGGGTGACGCAGGACACCGAGTTCTTCGGCACGCCTCTTCCGAAGGGAGCGGTCATCCATATCTGTCTCGGCGCGGCGAACCGGGACCCGGAACGATGGGAGGATCCGGATGCCTACGACCCCTACCGCCCCGCAAAACCCACTCTGGCCTTCGGGAACGGCCCCCACGTCTGTCTCGGGCAGCACGTCGCTCGTGCCGAAATGACCATCGCGATCAACGCGCTGTTGGATCGTCTCCCGAATCTTCGACTCGACCCGGACGCCGAGCCACCGGCTTTCCTAGGGTTCTACGAACGTGGGGCCACGGCCATTCCGGTCGTGTTCGGATAGGACGGTTGGCATGAGCGAAGAGGGTTACACGGCACCGGACCTTGAGCTGCTGGGGCCGGAGCATGTCCGGCGCTATCGAGAGACGAACGGCGAGGTCGGCTACATCTGGAACGGTGTCCCCACCTTGCTCCTCACCACGATTGGACGCAGAACCGGAGAGGCTCGGACCACCCCGCTCATTTTCGGTCGGGACGAGGAGGACTTCCTGGTGGTGGCCTCAATGGGTGGGGCGCCGACTCACCCCAATTGGTACCGAAACCTGCTGGCACAACCGTCGGCCGACATCCAGGTCCGCGCCGATCGAATCAGCGTCACGGCGGCCACGGCCGGGGATGCCGAGAAGCCACGACTCTGGAAGATCGTGACCGACGCATGGCCCAACTACGACGTCTACCAGTCCCGGACCGACCGTGTCATTCCTCTTGTGGTGCTGACCCCGGCGCCGTAACTCAGGGAGCCGCGGTCATGACAGAACAGCCGTTCGACGGAGTGAGGGTCATCGAACTGGCCCAATGGGTCTTCGTCCCCGTGACGGGGGCGCTGCTGGCCGATTGGGGCGCCGACGTGATCCACATCGAGCCGACCGAAGGGGATCCCTACCGCGGCCTCGCCACGCAGGGGATCGGGACGGAACGTGGCGGCGTGAATCTCTCGCTCGCGCTGGCCAACAGGGGAAAGCGCTCCATCGCACTGGACATTCAGAGTGACGATGGTCGTGCGGTCATGCATCGGATGCTCGACTCGGCCGACGTATTCCTGACCAACATGCGACCCAAGGCGTTGCGGCGCCTGGGACTCGACGCGGAGACCCTGGCCCTCCGCTATCCAAGCTTGGTGTGCGCGATGGGCAACGGGTATGGAGTCCGTGGTCCCGACGCCGATCGACCTGGTTACGACGCCACGGCCTTCTGGGCCCGCGGCGGTATGGCGCACATGCTCAGCCCGCCCGAACGCGAGTACCCCATCGGTCAGCGTGGCGCCCTCGGGGACCGCAACGGAGCGCTGGCCCTGGCCTTTGGCGTTGCGGCCGCCCTTCTCAAGCGGTCTCGCACGGGCAAGGGATCCGTCGTCGACGTCTCGCTTCTCGCCACGGCCATCTGGACCCTGTCGTCGGACGTCCTGGCCGCGCTGGGCGGGGACGCGCCCATGGCGTCAAGTGGACGAGGGCCGTTGGTGAATCCTCTCGTCGGGGTCTACCGGACGAGAGACGGGCGACACATTCAGCTGGTCTTCCTCCAGCCGGACCGCTACTGGCCCGAGTTCTGCCGGCTCATCGGGCGTGAGGACCTGTCGGAGGATCCACGCTTCGCCGATATCCAGGTGCGTCGGGAGAACGGCGCGGCATGTGTCGCCGCGCTCGATGAGGAGTTCGCCAAGCGAAGCTACGCCGAGTGGAAGGAGCTGCTCTCCCATCTCGATGCCCCCTGGGCCCCTGTGCAGTCCGTTCCTGAACTCCTCGACGATCCACAGGTGGAGGCGAACGGGTACATCGGGGAGGTGCTGATCGACGGGGATGTGGCGTACCGCCTTCCGGCGGTGCCGGTGCAGTTCGACGGACAGGCGCCTCCGCTGCGACGAGCTCCCGAACATGGGGAGGACACAGAGACGCTGCTGACCGAACTGGGATACGAATGGGACGCCATCACGGCGCTCAAGGAGGCGGGGGTCATCCTTTGAGCGCAGGGAGCCGTCCCGTGCCCGTACCGGACGAGCGGTCGGCGCCGTTCTGGGCGGCGGCCGCTGAACACGTACTCGTCCTTGCGCGTTGCTCGCGTTGTGGGGACTTCAGCCACCCCCCTGATCTCGCATGCCCCCACTGTGGGTCAACCGATCCGGCCTTCGTCTTCACTCCTGTCGATGGCACTGGCACCATTCGCTCGTGGACCGTGATGCGCCAGTCGTTTCTGCCTGGTTTCGAAGAACCGTTCGTCCTCGTTGACGTCGAGTTGCAGGCACAAGCGGAACTCCGGATGATCGGTCGCCTCGTGGATGGTCCAGACGCCGCGATCAACGTGGGTTCGGCGGTCTCGATCGTCTTCGAGGACGTCGCGCCCCGCGTGTCTGTGCCGGCCTTCACGCTGTCACCCAACCCATGAGCGGGCGAATGGAGGCCAGCAATCAGGTGGCCATCGTCGGGTATGCGCAGAGTCCGGTCAGGCGTCATGCCGACCAGACTCTGGGTGGCCTGACCGTGGAGACGGCTCGGCGCGCCATTGAGGATGCCGGGCTGACGCTGTCACAAGTGGACGGGTTCGTCACCGCCAGCCTGTTCCCCACCGCTGGGGCTCACGCGGCGGAGGACGGCGTCAGCCTGGTGTCGGCCAACTGGCTGGCCGAGCATCTCCAGATCAACCCCAACTACGCCGCCGGGTTTCAAGGCTTCGGCCAGATCCCTGGGGCAGTTTCGATGGCGGTCAACGCCGTGACGAGCGGCGCGGCCGACTATGTGCTGGTGCACCGTGCACTGCACAATCCGCAGGGGAGTTACCACGCGAACCCGATACAGGAGGCCCGCGGCTCGCAGCAGTGGACGGTTCCCCAAGGCTATTTCGGTCCGTTGGCGATGATCGCCCTTGCTTACAACGAATATCTCCAACGGTACGGAGCGACCAGGGACGCAATGGCTGCCGTCGTCTCCGAGGCGCGCAAGAACGGGGCGAGGATCCCATGGTCGTACTGGTTCGAGAAGCCCCTCTCGGCCGAGGAGTACCTGGCGGCCCCCATGATCAATGATCCGATATGCCGATTCGACTGCGACCTCCCAGTCGACGGGGTCGCTGCCTTCGTGTTCACTTCGGCCGAGCGAGCTCGCGACCTGCCCCAACGCCCGGTCTACGTGGCGGGGTACGCAACGGGGGCCCCGGTGACGCGTCGCCTGCCTTTGCACTGGCCACTTGACGACATCATGGACGTCGGGGCGGAGACCGGCCGTCGATTGTGGGACCGCTCCGGCGTTCGTCCGTCAGAGGTGGACCTACCACAGGTCTATGACGGGTTCTCGCCCTTCGTGTATTTCTGGATCGAATCACTTGGGTTCTGTCCGGTCGGCGAGGCCCATCGGATGGTGCTCGAAGGCGGCATCGACAGTGATCGACCCGGGGCCTTACCGGTGCTGTCCGGCGGCGGAGCCTTAGGAAACGGTCGCATGCACGGGGTGCCGCAGATGCTCGAGTGCTACCTGCAATTGTCCGGGCGGGCAGGCGAGCGGCAACGGCAGGACGCATCCATTGGCGTGGCGTGTCATTCCTCTCCCCACTTCGGTGGAGCGGTCGTCTACAGCGCCCATCAGTTTTGACACCCCGCCAGGCACGCGGCGATGAGCGGGCAGTGGCAACGGCGGACGAAGCTGCGTCTCGCAAATGACGTGGGCCGAACGTGCCGCCGATCGGTCGCCGATGGTGCGGCGGTCTAGAAGCAAGGGGGTGGAGCAGGCCCGCACGATCGTTCAGGCCGCACAACGATTGATCGAAGCCAAGGGTCCGAGCTTCACGACACAGGAACTGATCAAGGAAGCGGGCATCGCCCTCCAGACGTTCTACCGGTACTTTCCCAGCAAGGATCATCTCCTCCTGGCCGTCATAGAGGACATCATCGATGACAACTGCAAGCAGTACAAGAAGAGCGCGAGCAAGCTGAGCGATCCGGTCGATCGGCTCCATCTCTATGTCACGGCGACCCTGAGCGGGCTCGAGGGCGCAGGAAAAGGTCCCAGCTTCATCACGGCGGAGCATTGGCGCCTCCAGACGATCTACCCGGACGATGTGTCTGCGGCGACCCGACCGTTCACGGACCTGCTTCTCGAAGAGATACGAGCAGCGAAGGCCATCGGCGAACTCGACTCGCCCGATCCTGAATACTCGGCGTGGCTCATCACGCAGCTCGTCATGGCTGTTTTCCACCACTACGACTGCGCTGGGCTCAACGAGCCAAGTGCGCAGATCGCGGCGCGGGTCTGGAGCTTCTGCCTTGCCGCACTTGGCGGCGATGGCTCGGAGAAAGGCCGTCCGCGTAAGTCGTCACCGCGTCGACGCGCCCAGTAGTCGTGGAGCTCAAGCAAGGTCCGATCGAAGTGAGGATCGGTCTGGTCGCTCCGGGCGACCTGACAGAGGCGTCCGCGCTCGAGGAGCTCCCTATTGATTCATTGTGGGTCGGCGGCCACGTTGCATCGCCGAATCCCTCACCCGAGGCCCTGATGGCTCTCGCCCGGCTCTCGGCGGCCACCGAGAGGGCGTGGATCGGAACATCCATTCTTCTCCTACCGCTCTACCCCCCGGCCATCGTGGCCAAGCAGGTCGCCGACTTGGACGGGGCGACGGGCGGACGCGTGATCCTCGGCGTCGGGGTTGGCGGCGAATACCCGCAGGAGTTCAGGGCATGCGGCGTGCCCGTCGGGCAAAGGGGGCGACGGGCCGACGAGGCGATCGTGCTTCTGAGGCGCCTCTGGAGTGGGGAAGAGATCTCACATGACGGTCCTTTCTTCCCGATGACGGATGTCAGGATTCACCCACCGCCGGCTCAACCGGGGGGTCCGCCGATCGTGGTTGCAGGGCGCAAGGATCCAGCAATGCGCCGGGCCGCGTTGCTCGGTGACGGGTGGATGCCCTACTTGTATTCCCCGCGCCGATACGCCGCCTCGGTTTCCCGAATCCGGCAGATCGCCGACGAGGTGGGACGGGAACTGCAATCGTTCGAGTGGTACGCGTTCGTTTTCGTGAACATCGACCGGGATGGACGCCGGGCACGCCAGGAAGCGGCGAGGATGATGGGGGGAACATATGACCAGGATTTCGGTCCAATGGTGGACAACGTTGCGGCTGCGGGCACATCCGATGAGGTCACCGAAAGGATCGAACAGTTCGTCGCTGCCGGGGTGCGCCATTTCATCTTTCTGCCCGCGACGACACGAGCGGCAGACTTCGACGCAACCGTGCGGTCCTTAACCGAGGACGTGATGCCCCGGGTTCGATCCCAGGCCGCCTGGTGACTGGGTCCGTGGAAGCACCTAAGTGGGTGTTGCGTGAGGTGGCCGAAGAGGACCGACGTAGGTACCGCGCAGCGGGATGGTGGCCAGACCACAGCGTGGGCGAGCGAATCGCCGGCGCCCTGGCGGCGCACCGGGCTCTGCCGTTCGTGATCCATTCGCGTACCCATCCGTGGAAGGGCACGTTCGGCGATGTCCTCACCCTGGCGCGCCGTGCAGCGACTGGACTCGCGGCCAGAGACGTCGGTGTCGGGGATGTCGTGACGTTTCAGACTCCAAACTGGATCGAGGGGGTGGTGACGTTCTATGGAGCCGCGCTGCTCGGCGCCGTGGCGGCACCGATCGTCCACATTTATGGCAGTCGAGAGACGGGCTACATCCTCGGTCAATGCCGGCCGAAGGTCCATGTCACCGCGTCACGGTTCGGACATCAGGACTTCCTCGCCAACCTGGGATCCATCACGGAGTTGCCCGAATTCCAACTGGTGGTGACTGATGGGAAGGTGCCCAGCGGCGCCAGCCAGTTCTCTGACCTGCTCGACGAGGGTCCCATTGACTCGCCCGTGCGCGTCGACCCGGCTTCGCCTGCGCTCGTTGGATGGACCTCAGGCACAACGTCCAACCCGAAGGGCGTCATCCATTCACACGAGACGGTGTGCGCGGAGATCCAACAACTGGGCGCGACGTCTCCCCCTTCCGAATACCCCATGCTCATAGCGAATCCCATCAGTCACGCCATCGGCATGCTTGGCGCGCTCCTCATTCCGATTGGCCGCGGGCGTCCCGTTCACCTCCTCGACCTGTGGGATCCGGCGACGGTGCTCGATCTCATCATCACGGAGGAGCTCAATTGCGGTGGCGGCGCTCCCTATTTCTTGACGAGCCTGTTGGACCATCCGGACTTCACGGGGGAGCACCTGGGCCGACTGGAATACCAGGGAATGGGCGGTGCTCCGGTTCCGAGGGTCATCATGGAACGAGCCACTGATCTGGGAATCATCATCTACAAGATGTATGGATCGACAGAACATCCGTCGATCACGGGCTGCACCTATGCCGATGAGCTCGAGAAGCGACTCGCTCGTGACGGACGACCGCTCCCTGGCTGTGAGATACGCCTCGTTGGTCCGGATGGTCGCGACGTACCCGTCGGCGAACCCGGCGAAGTTCTTTCGCGGGGTCCGGATTGCTTCCTCGGTTATACCGATCCGTCTCTGTCTGCGGAGGCCTTCGACAGCGACGGTTGGTATCACACCGGCGATGTCGCCATCATGGACACCGATGGCTACATTTCGATAACGGACCGGATCTCCGACGTCATCATTCGCGGTGGTGAGAATATAAGCGCTGCGGAAGTCGAGGAAATCCTGATGGCCATTCCTGGGGTTTCTGAGGTTGCCGTCGTGGCCGCTCCCGATGCGCGGATGGGTGAACACGCAGCGGCTTTCATCCGCATGGCTCCGGGAAACGCTGTGCCGGACCTCGCCAAGGTCAGAGAGCACCTCGACCGCGGGGGTGTCGCTCGCCAGAAATGGCCGGAAGAGGTGTTTGGCATCGAGGAGTTCCCGCGCACGTCATCTGGCAAAGTACAGAAGTTCGTACTGCGAGACAGGCTTCGTCATGCGTGAGGAGACACCACCGGGCAAGCCACTGTCACTCCACGTGCCCGACACCCTCGAAGAGGCGATGTCACCCGAGTGGCTCAACGCGGCGCTTGGTCAACGGTTTCCAACCATACAGATCACCTCGGTAGCTCCGGGACCAATCGTGTCCCGGGTGTCGACGAATGCACGATTCCGAATCACGTGCGAACCGGACGTGCCGCCAGGACTTCCGGACCACCTGTGCATCAAAGGGTATTTTGCCGATCTCTCCGAGTGGGCCATTCTCAGCCGGACGGCAGGCGAGCCAGAGGCGCTCTTCTATCGCGAGCTCGCCGAATTGGCCGGCGTTCGCACTCTTCGAAGCTTCTACGCGGATATTGACCCGACGACGCACCACGGTGTTGTGATCTCGGATGACGTAGTCCACCAAGGCGCATTGTTTCTCGACGCCCTGAGCGACTTCACCCCTGACCAAGCGGCCCAGAGTCTCGAACAATACGCCGTCCTCCACGGTCGGACATGGGGCCGGGAGCAGCTCGCTGATCCTCGTCTGTCGCCGCGGGTGGCGGCGACCCTGCGGGCTCGGGGAGTACCCGAGATCAGGGGAAACTTTGAGGGGCCCATTGGGGTAGGGGTGCCATCAGAGATCCGGGACGCCGAGCACCTCGTGAATGTGGTCGCCCTCCTTCAGGGCCTGTTGACTTCCGCCGAACCACGCTGTCTGCTCCATGGCGACGCTCATATCGGCAATTTGTACCTCGATGCCACGGGGCGCCCGTGCCTCGTGGATTGGCAGTTGGTCCAGCGCGGGCCGTGGTATCTCGATGTCGGATACCACATTGCATGCTCAGTAGGGATAGAAGACAGACGTCGGGCGGAGCGAGATCTCCTCACCCACTATCTGGAGTGTCTTAACGCCGAGGGTGGTGACGTACCGACCTGGGACGAGGCTTGGAGATGCATACGGGTCGGAATGGTCTATGGGTTCTTTCTCTGGGCGATCACCCTGAAGGTGGCCCCGCATATCACGACCGCAATGCTGAGCCGGCTCGGCGCTGCTGTGGCCGATCACGACGCGTTGTCTGCGCTTGAGCAGATGTGATCAGAATCGGTATCCAGGTCTGTCATCCAGGCAATTCAGGTGGCTCCTCTGTGATCCTTGGAACCCACCTGCGGCCCCGATAGCTGCCTGACGGGAGGAGTGATGGAGGCAACACCCGAAGGTGGTCCCGACCGAGCTACTCCGGTTACAGGTCTCCCTGGCCGGTCCCAGCGGACGCGCGGTGGTCAAGCGCGCTTGGGTTTGGGCGTCAGCTCGATAGGGACGTATTCGGGATCGTCGGGCGTGCGCATGCTCAGCTGCCAGTGGCAGCAGACGTGGCTGTCGTCGACCCGAGGCGGGATGGCCAGTATGTCCATCTTCATGTTCGGGTTGTAGAGCTTCGCCGTCTCTTCGATCGAGGCTGGACAAGTCATGTGGCAGCCCTTCTCGAGAATGTCCTCGCGTCCCAGTACTTCCCACATCATGGGCGCAGCGCACCTCTTGAAGGGCATGACACCGACGTCAGGTTCGGGCATTTCGAACAGTTCGCCGAGCGATCAAGGCATGGCTAAAGGACAGCTCCGTCACGAAGGATGACCTGATCTCTGCCGCAGCGGTTTCTGGGAACTGTAGATCTTGGTCCTAACATCAATCCCATACGCGTTGAGAGTGACAGCGGGCTTGAGGTTGACACACCCCTTCATTTTGGACAGTGGTTGGAACCGCCTACTCCCTACGGCGCGGGACAGGGCGCGACGGCCTGGAGACCCGCGTGTCAGCCTCGGGACTCCCGAGTTGGCGCTCAAGGTCGGTGAAGGCATCGACAATGTCCCTCGCTTCGAATGCTCGGTTGCGGCGACCAACGGTGATCTGCGTCAGGACATCCGCATCCACGAGCCGGTTGACCGCTTCATTGGTCTGCACCGTGCTACGGCTAATCAGTGCAGCCGCACTCTTGACCGTGATGACAGGAGCGCCGACAAGCTGGCGGAGCAAGAGATCGGTCGCGGATTTTGCTCTGACCTTGCCCAGCCGACTGCGCCAATTCTGCTCAATCATCTGAGCCCGCTGTTCGAACTCTTCAGCGTCGCTCACTGCCCGGGTGCACGCACCGGCAAAGCGACCCACCCAGAGGTTGATCCCGCTTCGCGCTTCGGCTGAGGTCGCACTTCCCCGGTAACGCGTCGCGGTCAGTCCTGAGATGTAGTTCTTGGCGCGTGTCGCGAGGATCAAGGAAACGGGTGGATTGATTCTGGTTGCCACTCCTCGACGCCGTAGGACGAGCTGGATGAGAGTTCGACCGGTGCGACCGTTGCCATCGACAAAGGGGTGGATGGTCTCGAACTGAGCATGAGCGATTGCGGCCTGTGCAACGGCTGGAAGCGAGTCTTCGTTGCAGAAGGCCACGAGATCCGCGACCAAATCCTTCACCTTTTCATGGGGCGGAGGTATGAACGATGCCGTGCATGGGTTGTAGTCGCTGCCGCCGATCCAGTTCTGCACGCCGCGGAACTGGCCACCGTGTTCTTCGAGTCGTGATCCGAGAAGCAGGCGCTTGTGGATCTGAAGGATCAGGTCGACGGTGATCTGATCGCCAGGGTGCACGGAGTCGATGCCGTGCACCATGGCATCAATGTTCCCGAGCACTTCCGTAGCCGTGACGTCGGACGTCTCGTCTCCGAACTCACGAGCTGCTTCCGCTCGCAAGAGCCTACGGGGTCCGACCTCAAGCCCCTCGATCTTTGAGGACGCGACGGACTCGGCTCGAAGGAGCAGGCGGGCGAGGGCTTCGGTGTCCACGAGACTGGACGCCTGGACGTTGAGCTTGGCGAGGGCAGCTTCGGCGTCGGCAACATCCGCAGCCACCTCGCCATCCAGGGAGATAGCGCGGCCGGCCAGAGTGTCGGGCACGTACGCTTCGTACTCGCAGCCGCGAGCGTCGCGGCGTGACGGGGCCGACAGATCACTGGGCCAGCGCTTGCGGATTACCCTTGCCATAGCCTCTCCTTAGCAAGGGTTATCTTATAACCCTTGCTAAGTTCGTAGGGTGATCAGGCTTAGGGGCGCCTACCGAGGGGCGGGCAGAGATCTGAAATCCCAGTTCAGTGCCCTATTCTGCCTCCGGCTCTGACTCCAACGGCAGGGCGGAAGCGAGAGAGCCCCCCGGAGCCGCCCTGGTCGACCGACATGACGGGACTCGATCCGCCGACGCCGTCCGACACGAACACGGGGGTGGTGCCGACGACAATGAAGTCGAGGCAACTGCCGTGCTTGTCACTCCCACGGGCGTTACCCTTCCGCCGGATCGAGCGGCGCTCTAGGGGAGATGGCGATGCGACGTTGGGGAAGATCGGGCGCAGGGCGAAGACGGCTGAGAGCCGGGGGGGCCCTCGCCGTCCTGGGCAGCACGGTGGCGTTGGGCGTCGCAGCACCGGCGGGTGCCACCACTCCACCGACCCCCGTCACCAAGGCGAGCACCAGCACGCGGGGTGTCACGGCCAGTGCCATCAACGTGGTCTTCCCGATCATCTCCTTCACCAGCATCGAGGGGGAGTTCGAGATCGAGTCGGACGCCGAATACGGCGAGCAGACAAAGGCGATCCACCTGTTCGTGAACCAGATCAACGATGCCGGGGGAATTCACGGTCGGAAGATCAACCCGATGATCGAGAGCTTCGACCCGACCAATGTGCAGGAGGAGCAAGCGCTGTGCAAGCAGTGGACCGAGGGCGACCCGCCCGTCTTCGCCGTCGTCGACGGGCTCGGCACCTACGAAGGGACCAATGAGCTCTGCATCACCCAACAAGGGCAGACGCCGATGCTCTCCCAGTGGACGACGACCACCAACTGGACGAACCTCGGCTCTCCGTACCTGTGGTGGACGGGGGCGGATGACGCGCCCATCCTGGCGGCGACCGTGCGCTGGGGCCTCAGCTCGGGGCGCCTCGGTCACGGCACCAAGGTCGGTGTGGTGGTCTCGGACCTGGCCAGCGACCAAGGCGCGCTCGACTCCTACCTCTTGCCGGACCTGAGGAAGATCGGTGTCGTCCCTCAGGTGGTCACCGTCACGGCGGACGTCGGTGAGACCGCCTCCACCGATTCGACCGCCACGCTCGCGGTCGAACGGCTCAAGGCGGCGGGGGTCCAGTCGGTGATTCCCTTGTTGCCCGAGAACGCCTTCACCCCGTACATCGGTTCCGAGACGTCGCAGGACTACTTCCCCAAGCTCCTCCTCAGCGATTACCAGTCCGAAATTGAGGTTGCGCTCGGCCTGATCCCGATCCCCTACGACAAAGCGCTCGACAACCAGCAGGGTGTCACGGCGGAGACACTCGGCGGCATCGACCTTCCGCGCCCAGAGTCACAGGGGGGCTACGACCCCGGGGTGCGGAGCTGCTGGGACGTGTGGCACAAGGCCTACCCGCAGATCCCCAAGGGCAACCTCAACGATGACATCGAGGAGCAAGGGCCGGTCCAGGGCTGGTGCCAAGAGATCCGCCTCTTTGCCCAGGCGGCGACCATGGCGGGGACGAACCTCAATCGGCGCACCTTCGTCGAGGCAATGTCGCGCGTCACCAACTTCCCGGGCGGGTACTCACCCGTGCTGACCTACGGGCCGGACAAGTTCTACGGTCCAACCCAGTACCGGGTGGTCGAGGTCCATGACAACCACCCACCGACGACGCTCTGCAAGCACGGCCCGGTCGGGTCGCCCGCGGCAGGCGCCTGTTGGGTCGTCGAGCAGAACTGGACGCCGCTGCCCAACGGATGAGGGGCCGCAGACGGACACCCGCGCTCAGACTGACCGGAGCACCAAGATGCGGGCCGTGCAGGGCTCGGACAGGGGCCACTCCTGGCCCTCCTCCATGAGCGCCGCGCCTCGTCGTCGCTCGACCTCGCTCCCGGTCGGATCGGGGCCGGCGAGATCGACCGCCATCACCTCGTAGGTCCGGTCCAGGTCGAGCCCACGATGGCGCAGCGGGACGGCATCGTTCGTGCCCGTCGTGAGTTGGAAGGCGAAGAGGACCGCCCGGCGGCGGTCTGCGGACACGTAGGAGAGCGCGGCGCGCTCGTCCGGGGGAACCAGCCGCCACAGGTCGCCCAGTTGCACGAGCGGCCGGACGTCTCGGTACAGCGCCACGGCGCGGCGGCAGACGGCCAGCTCGTCGTCGGTCATGCCCGCAAAGTCGATGTCGAAGCCGAACCGGGCGCTCATCGCAACGGCGCACCCGAAGGCCACCGGCCGGTCACCCTCCCGGGTCACGTGCGCGCCGACCACGTTGGCCGGCAGGAAGTGGGACGCGGCCCACTGCATCCGCACCCGGTCGACGGGATCGGTGTTGTCCGAGAGCCAGACCTCGTGGAACCAGCGCAGTGACCCGAGGTCGACCCGACCGCCGCCTGAGGCGCACAGCATGAGCGTCTGCTCCGGGTGGCGCTCGGCGACGGTCTCCATCAGGCGCGAGGTGGCCCGGGCGTGGTCGACCCAGTAGTTGGCCTGCCGATCGGTGGCCAGCCTGGGGGACCCGGGGTCGGTCAGGGGTCTGTTGGCGTCCCACTTGAGGTAGCTGATACCCGGGTTCTCCGCCAGGACGCGGTCCACCACGCCACTGACGAACTCGGTGACCTCTGGCTGGAGGAGATCGAGGACGAGCTGGTGGCGCCATCGGCGCGGGCGCCGCGCCGGTTGGCGCACCACCCAGTCCGGATGCTCCTCGTAGAGGGTCGAGTCGGGGTTCACCATCTCGGGTTCCACCCACAGCCCGAACCGGACGCCACGAACGTCCGCCCGCGCAATGACGGGACCGAGGCCGCCGGGCAGCTTGGCCTCGTTGACCTCCCAGTCGCCCAGCCCCGCGGTGTCGTCGTCACGGGGATGGCTCTGGCCGAACCAGCCGTCGTCGAGCAGGAAGAGCTCGGCGCCCAAGTCTGCCGTGTCGTCGATGAGCCCGAGGAGCCGATGAGTGTCGAACGAAAAGGAGGTGGCCTCCCAGTTGTTCACCACGATGGGCCGTAGCTCGTCGCCGTCGCGCACGGCGTGGGCGCGGACCCAGCGGTGAAAGCGGCGCGTGAGGGAACCCGTGCCTTCGGTCGACCACATCCAGATCTGCTCGGGGGTGGCGAAGGTGGCGTCCGGGTCGAGCACGTATTCGGACGACGCGGGATTGTGTCCGCACCAGACCCGGAGCGCAGGCGTCGTCGTCCGCTCGAAGGCGAAGCGCACGTTGCCACCCCAGGCCAGCGCGCCGGCGAGGACCGTACAGCCCGACTCCTCCGGCGACCCGTCGGGGGCGAGCAGGAAGAAGGGACAGGACCGCAGGTGGGGCTGCACACCGCCGCGCGACTCGACCACCTTGGTCCCCGGGGTCAGGGCCTCGGTGGTCGTGGTCCATTCGGCGGCCCAGTCACCCCCGCCGAAGTGAGTCAGGTGCGGCGCGGGAGTGGCAAGCAGAGGTGAGGCCGCGGCGACCTCGTGGAGGGTGATCACCCCGCGCTGGCGGTTGGTGATGCTCGCCCACTGGCGGAGCACGCCGTGGTCCTCTGCGCAGAACGACAACGTGACTTCGAGCGGGCAGTCGGGGTCGACGAGGAGGATGTCGGTCCGAGAGCCGGTCACCCGGACGTCCTCCACCTTCGGCCGGGTGGTCGTGGTGCCGTCACTGTGCGTGACGCGCAACGCGGGCGCCCGGGTCGGCTCCTCGTCGTAGGCGGGATAGGCCAGGGGGTAGAGCGCCGGCGGGATCCTGTCCGGCAGCCGCTGCATGTGCGCGTCGATCCCGGGGCCGAATCCCGCCTGGTGGAGTCCACCCTGGTCGTCGACCAAGAAGCCGTAGCCGGCGCCCTCGGACGACACGACGATGGTGTTCACCCACCCACGATGACACGATCAACCCCGATCTGTGGAGAGCGGAAGCCTCCTGCCCGGTCAGCATGTGTACACGTGGCGTTCCGGCGCCCACAATGGGTAGTGCCCCGACGAGGCGACGTCGCCACGCCGCTGATTCGGAATGGAGGAGCAATGAGCGAACATCAGTCACATCGGCCACCGACGACCACCGACGCCGGCATCCCCGTCGCCAGCCAGGAGCACTCTCTGACCGTCGGCCCCGACGGGCCGGTCCTCCTGCAGGATTTCTACCTGATTGAGCAGATGGCGAACTTCAACCGGGAGCGCATCGTCGAGCGGCAGCCCCACGCCAAGGGCGGCGGCGCGTTCGGGACCTTCGTCGTGACCCACGACGTGAGCCGCTACACCAAGGCGGCCGTCTTCCAGCCCGGCGCCGAGACCGAGCTCGTCGCGCGCTTCTCGACGGTGGCCGGCGAGCGCGGCTCCCCCGACACCTGGCGTGACCCGCGGGGCTTCGCGGTCAAGTTCTACACGAGCGAGGGGAACTTCGACATCGTCGGCAACAACACACCCGTGTTCTTCGTCCGCGATCCCATGAAGTTCCAGAACTTCATCCGCTCCCAGAAGCGCCTCGCCGCCAACAACCTGCGCGACCCCGACATGCAGTGGGACTTTTGGACACTCTCCCCCGAGTCGGCCCACCAGGTGACCTGGCTCATGGGGGATCGCGGCATCCCGCGGAGCTGGCGCCACATGAACGGGTACTCCTCGCACACCTACATGTGGGTCAACGCCACCGGCGAGCGCTTCTGGGTCAAGTACCACTTCAAGTGCGACCAGGGCATCGAGACCCTGACCCAGGCCGAGGCCGACCGTATCGCGGGCCAAGACGCCGACTACCACCAGCGTGACCTCTACGAGGCCATCGCGGGGGGCGAGCTCCCCTCCTGGTCGCTCAAGATGCAGATCATGGCCTTCGAGGAGGCCAAGACCTACCGCTTCAACCCTTTCGACCTCACCAAGGTGTGGCCGCACGCCGACTACCCCCTCGTCGACGTCGGCCGCCTGACGCTCGACCGCAATGTCAGCGACTACCACACGGAGATGGAGCAGGCGGCGTTCCAGCCGAACAACATGGTGCCCGGCACGGGGCTCTCGCCCGACAAGATGCTCCTCGCCCGCGGCTTCTCCTACGCCGATGCTCATCGGGCCCGTCTCGGCGTCAACTACCAGCAGATCCCGGTGAACCGCCCCAAGGCACCCGTGCGAAGCTATTCGAAGGACGGGGCCATGCGGGTCGACAACGTCACCGACCCGGTCTATTACCCGAACTCGCTCGACGACGCCCCTGCCGCCGACGCGGAGACCTATGCCGAGCAGGCCGTGTGGGCCGCTGACGGGGAGATGGTCCGGGCCGCCTCCACCTTGCACCCCGAGGACGACGACTTCGGGCAGGCCAACACCTTGGTCAATCAGGTGATGGATGACGCAGCACGCCAACGTCTCGTTGACACCGTCTCGGGCATGCTGGCGGGCCTGCGACGTGAGGACGTGCTCCAGCGCGCCTTTGGGTATTGGCGCGACATCGACAAGGCGGTGGGGGACCGCATCGAGGCAGCCACCATGGGGAAGCGGCAATGACTCGGGGTTCGTCCCGGTAGGGGGCGTCCCGGGGGGGGTGAAACATGATCCCCGACGTCTCGACGCGCCATAATCCGGCGAGCTGAACCAAGTCGTGAATACTCAAGAGGAGTCATGAGAGGACGTCATCGGTGACCGTCGCACAGAACCCGAACGGCGTCGCCAGGGCGCCGGTGGCCCAGCCGGTGCTCACACCGCTCACGGCCAGTGCTGTCATCCTCGTCCTGACGATCGATGACGGCGGCGAGTCGGTGGTCCAGGGTCTGCTCGCCGATCTGTCGGGGCTGGCCCGGACAGTCGCCTTTCGCTCCCCTGAGGGTGGGCTGGCCGTGGTGGCCGGGGTGGGGTCGGCGGCGTGGGATCGGCTGTTTCCCGGCCCTCGGCCGGCCGAGCTCCACCCCTTCCAGGCGCTCGACGGCGGTCGGCATCAGGCCGTAGCCACTCCGGGTGACCTCTTGTTCCATATCCGTGCCGCAGCGATGGACCTGTGCTGGGAACTGGCCTCCCTGGTCGTCGGCAGGCTGGCCGGGGCGGCCGCGGTGGTGGACGAGGTCCACGGGTTCAGGTACTTCGACGAGCGGGACCTGCTCGGCTTTGTCGATGGAACCGAGAACCCGACCGGAGCTGCCGCCGAGGAAGCGGTGACCATCGGGGCTGAGGATCCGCGTTTCGCGGGCGGCAGCTATGTCATCGTCCAGAAGTACCTGCACGACATGGACGCCTGGACTGCGCTCTCGGTCGAGGAGCAGGAGCGGGTGATCGGGCGCGCCAAGCTCTCCAACGTCGAGATGGACGACGACGTCAAGCCTGCCAACTCGCATGTGGCGCTGAACACGATCGTCGAGGTCGATGGCACCCAGCGACAGATCCTGCGGGAGAACATGCCCTTTGGAAATCTGGGCGCCGGGGAGTTCGGCACGTACTTCATCGGCTACGCCGCCACCCCTTCGGTCACCGAGCTGATGCTCCAGCACATGTTCCTCGGGGACCCGCCGGGAAACTACGACCGGATCCTCGACTTCTCCACCGCCGTGACGGGCACCCTGTTCTTCGTGCCGACGGCAGACTTCCTCGATGACATCCCGTCGTCGCCGGTGGACGGTGGTGCAAGCGACCGGACGACCGTTGGTGACGCGTCGCTGGGGATCGGCGGCCTCAGGGACGAGCCGGCGTCATGGTCATGAGACGTTCGTTTGGGAATCCGGGTCCGGACAGCGATTCGAAGGGAGGACACCACCCCGTGGATCGTCAGGACGGCGTGACCGCGGGCACGTGACCGAGCCGGCAGGCCCGCTGCGAGGGGTGCGGGTGCTCGATCTGAGCTGGGGGGTCGCGGGACCCGTCGGCGTGCAGCTCCTGGCGGAGCTCGGTGCCGACGTCATCAAGGTCGAGCCGCCGGGTGGGGATCCCTTCCGGCGGCAGCCCGCCTACCACGTCTGGAACCGCAGCCGGCGGTCGGTGGTGCTCGACCTCAAGGCGGACGAGGGCCGGGAGGTGTTCCTGCGGCTCTGCCGGGGTGCCGACGTGCTGGTGGAGACGTTCAGCCCGGGCACGATGGACCGGCTCGGACTCTCTTACGCAGACGTCTCACCGCAGTTTCCGCGCTTGGTCTACTGCTCGGTGCCGGCTTATCCGCCCGGGCACCGCTTCGCCGATCGACCCGGTTGGGACGCCACGGTCCAGGCCCGTTCCGGCATGCAAAGCGAGCAGCCCGGCTGGCGACCCGGGCCCGTCTACCTGCACTTTCCCGCCCCGAGCATGGCCGCATGCTTCCTCTTAGCGGCAGGCGTGCTCTCGGCGCTGCTCTACCGCGAGGACACCGGCCGGGGGCAGCACGTGCAGACGTCGCTCTATCAGGGAGTCCTCGCCTACACCACGCAAATCTGGCAAGAGCACGAACGAGCCCCCGCCGGCTTTCGGTCGACGATGGCGAAGACGTACCCGCCCGGCATCCATCAGACGTCCCTCTTCGAGTGCGCCGACGGCGAGTGGATCCACGCCGCGACGATGAACGGCCGTACCCCGACGCGCACGCCCGAGGAGATCCTGGGGCTGGACCCCGTGACCCACCGCGTTGTACGCGACCGCGAGGCACGCGCGCGCCACGAGGCCCGCCTCCGTGCCGCCTACGTGCAGCGTCGCCGCGACGAGCTCATCGAGGAATTCCACCAGGCCGGTCTCGGCGCGGAAGCGGTGGGCCCGATGGCCGACGTCTTCTCCCATCCCCAGTTCGTGGCGAACGGGCTGGCGGCACCGGTCGAGGACCCCGAGCTGGGGCCTACCACACAGGTGGGAGTGCCGGCCGTGTTGCGCGGCACACCGGGGGCGATCCAGGGCGGTCAGCCTCCCGCTGGTGCACACACCCGCGAGGTGTTGGCGGAGTCGGCGCATTCCGCGGCCGAGATCGACCGTCTGCTCGACGCGGGGATCGTGGAGGACGTGTCGTGGGCCCGTTGAGCGGTCTGGTCGTCCTCGATCTCGGCCAGTACCTGGCCGGGCCCTTCGGTCCGATGGTCCTGGCGGACTTGGGCGCCGAGGTCATCAAGGTGGAGCCCGTACGCGGCGACGGCATGCGTTTGGCCGGGATGCCCTTCGTCGGGTGCCAGCGCGGCAAGCTCGATATCGCCGTCGACGTCAAGACCCCCGAGGGGCTCGAGGCAGTCATGCGACTGGCCGAGATCGCCGATGTGGTCCACCACAACATGACGAAAGGGACCGCGGCACGCCTGGGCATCGACTACGAGTCCCTCTCCGCCCGCAACCCGGATCTCGTCCACTGCAACACCTACGCCTACGGCGCGGAGGGTCCACTGTCGGATTTCGGCGGCCTCGACCCGCTCTACCAGGCCGCGTGCGGCCTCGAGTTCGAGGCGGGTCCCGTGGCCGGAGGCAACCCGCCCCTGTACCTCCGCTTCGGGATGACCGACACGGCCAACGCCATGGTGTCGGCGGTCGGGGTGCTCGCCGCCCTGTACCACCAACGTCGTAACGGCGAGGGACAGGACCTCTGGACGTCGCTCCTCAACGGTGCGGCCGTGTTCGGTTCCGACGTGTTCCTGGTCGAGGGCCGGCCCGGTCCGGTTCGTCCCGGTCTCGACCGCAACCAGTATGGGATCTCGCCCTGCTGCCGCCTCTACCGGACCCAGGAGGGGTGGATCCAGGTGGCGGCCTTCGCATCGGGTCAATGGGCTCGGCTCTGCCGTCTCGTGGGCCGCCCCGACCTCGAGCGCTACGAGGTGATGGAGGATCGGGTTGCCGCCAGGGAAGAGATCGAGTCGGCGCTCGAACCGATCTTCCTCACGCGGACGGCCGCGTCCTGGTCCCACGCCCTGGCCGAAGCGGGTGTGGACGCGGAGGTCTCGGTCGACACCAACGAGGGAGAGGCCGTGCTCCACGACGCCGACAACGAGCGTCTCGGCCTGGTGGTCGAATATCCCCATCCGCTGCTCGGGCAGCTGCGCCAGTTCGGCACGCTGATCGACTTCTCGGAATCTCCGACCGGTCCCTACGGTCCTCCACCTCTGGTGGGCGAGCACACCCGCAGCATCATGGAGCGCCTCGGCTACTCGAGCGAGGAGATCGAGGACCTGTTGGCCCGGGGCATCGTCTCCGAGCCGACCGAGGACTATCGCTGGGCGCTCTGAGCGTCCCGCCTTCCAGGGACCGGAGGCACCCTACCTGACACGAGCGTCAGTGAATGGTTATATTCCCGCTACCGGGGATGTGGTCGCCGGCACGCGATGGTGTGAGCTGAAGCGAGGCAAGGGGATGCACGTGGGGAACGATGGGCAGGAGCAGGGTCGTACGGCCGGAGCGGTTGCGGCCTCCAGGGGTCGACGACCGATGCAGAGGAACCTCGTCGCCCTCGGGGTCGCGGGCGTCCTCCTGACGTCGCTGGCCCAGGTGCTGTCGGCCGGCGGGCCCGCCGCCGCCGCGCCGTCGAACGTCGACCCCAACGGCGTCCTGAAGTACGGCTTCGACCTCAACAACGAGTTCAGCAACGACTTCGCACCGGCGACCGAGCAGAACGACTGCTCGTACACGGTCACCTCGAACATCTACCAGTCGATGACCACGCCCGGGAACACCGCCATCGGGGGCGGCGTCGCCCAGAGCTGGACCATCTCCAACAACGGCTCCACTATGACGTTCCACATCCGGCCGGGGCTCGAGTTCTCGAACGGCCAGCCGGTGACCTCGGCCGACGTGGCCGCCAGCCTGAACCACACCAAGACCAGCCCGCTCCGGTCGTCGCTGTTCGCCATCTCCAGCATCCAGACGCCCGATCCCTCGACCGTGGTCGTCAACCTCAGCAAGCCGACCGCCGGTGACTTCCTGTGGGCGCTGACCTACGTCGACGGCCAGATCTACCCGGCCAACGCGATCTCGACCCAATCGAGCCAGCCGGTGGGCGCCGGGCCCTACCTCCTGAAGAGCTACCGCCAGGGCTCGTCGATCGTGCTCACGAAGAACCCCAAGTACTGGGACTCGAAGGCCTATCCCCTGGGCGGCGTCGACTTCACCCAGGTGACGCAGGGTCCCGAGGCGGCCACCGCGCTGACGTCGGGCGCGGTCGACATGATCGAGGTCGAGCCCGAGAACTATCCCGCAGCTCAAGGGCGACTCGAACGTCGGCATCTCGGTGACCAAGTCCTACGACTACATGGACATCGAGCTGCGCCAGAACACGGGGCCCTTCGCCAACGAGCAGGTGCGGGCGGCGCTCGAGTACGCCGTGGACCGGGCTGCGGTCAACAAGGTCGTCTTCGACGGCCTCGGCGAGCCGGCCTACCAGCCGGTGCCATCGTGGTCACCGGGCTACTCCAAGTCGCTCGGCACCTCCGACTCCTACAACCCCTCCAAGGCCAAGGCCATGCTCAAGGCGGCCGGCTACCCCAAGGGTGTGATCGTTCACCTTGATCATCCCGTCGGGGGACGCAACGCTACGCTCGGGCGGCCGCCCTGCTCCAGCAGGAGCTCGCCGCCGCCGGGTTCACGGCCAACCTGCAGCAGATCCCCGGCGCCGACTTCCTCACCGACGTCTACATCAAGAAGCAGGGAGACGCCGTCCTGAGCGAGGAGCTCAGCAACGGCCCCGATCTCACGAACAGCTTCGAGGCCCTCTTCGAGCCCTCCGGGTTTCCCGCCAACGCACTGGGCTCGGTCAACCAGCAGCTGACGCCGCTGATCGTGCAGGCCAATGCGTCCTTGAGCCCGAGCCTGCAGGGACCGCTCATGCAGCAGATCGACAAGACGGTGATCAAGCAGGGGCTGATCGTCCCGCATCGCCTTCATGCCGTCGATCGTCGCGTACAACAAGAACCGGGTCGGTGGGAACGTGGTCGCACCGATCGGCCAGTGCCGCTCGAACCTGGCCGGCATCTACATCAAGAAGTAGTGCACGCTGGCGTCGACGAGACCGCCGGAGATTGGATGATGCACCGCAGCATCGGGCATCCGCTGAGCTAGCCGGCGGCAATGGCGTCGAGCGGCGGCTCCCTCCTGACGTTCTTTGCCCGTCGGCTGCTCATCACCGTCCTGTTGCTGTTCCTCATCTCCCTCGGGCGTGTACTCGCTCATCCTCATCATCCCCGGCAACCCGGCCATCGCCCTGGCCGGAGGGACCAAGGCGACGCCCGGCGGAGATCGCCAAGATCACCGCAGCAGCTCCATCTGAACGAGGGCTTCTTCGCCCAGTACTGGAATTGGCTGAAGGCGGCGCTGCACGGGGACCTCGGCAACTCCCTGTTCAACAACGAGACGGTGGCGTCGGGCATCGCCGCCCGCTTCCCGGTCACGCTGAGCGTGGCGGTCGGAGGGATGGTCGTCGCCATCCTGATCGGCCTCCCCGCCGGCATCGTGTCCGGGCTGCACCAGGGCACCGCCCGCGACCGCGGGGTCACCGTGGGCTCGAGCATCGCCGTGGCCATCCCCGACTTCTGGCTGGCCATGATCCTCGTGATCGTCTTCGCCGTGAAGCTGGGTTGGCTCCCGGCCCTCGGCTACACGCCGTTCACCCAGTCGCCGGCCGAATGGTTCCAGGACCTGCTCCTGCCGTGGCTGGCCCTCGGCATCGGTGGTTCCGCGGTGATCGCCCGCCAGGTGCGCGGCGCCCTCATCGACACCTTGGACCAGGACTACATGCGCACCGCGGTGGCCAAGGGCCTCAGCCCACGCATGGTGGTCGGGAAGCACGCGCTCAAGAACGCCCTCAGCCCGGCCGTCACCGTGATCGGCATCCAGTTCGGCTACCTGCTCGGCGGCACCCTCATCATCGAGCAGATCTTCTCCCTGCCCGGGCTGGGCACCTACATCATCCAGGCCATCAACGACAAGGACATCCCCGAGATCCAGGGCGTGGTGCTCGTGGTGGCGACCGCCTTCGTCCTCATCAACCTCGTCGTCGACGTCATCTACGCCTACCTGAACCCCAAGGTCCGTCTGTCGTGAGGCCTACTTCATGAGCACCTGGAGCCCGCCCGACGCCAGCGACCCGTTCGTCGGCCTCACCACCATCCCCGAGACGGGGGACAGGCCCGACGAGCTGCCCGAACGGCGACCGGGGTTCTGGGTCCGCTTCCTCCATCAGCGCTGGGCCGTCGCCGGCGTGATCTTCCTCCTCATCGTGATCGTCGCGGCGATCTTCGCTCCGCTGGTCGCGCCCCACCCGCCCGACGCCCAGGACATCAACGCGGTCAACGCCGGGCCGTCGCTCTCGCACTGGCTCGGAACGGACGATCTGGGACGCGACATCCTGAGCCGTCTCATCTGGGGTGCCCGCATTTCGCTGCGAGCGGCGTTCGAGATCGTCGGCTCTGGCCGCCGTCATCGCCATCCCGCTCGGCCTGATCGCCGGGTTCTTCCGGGGTGCGGTGGACTCCGTGATCATGCGGACGATGGACGCCCTGTTCTCCTTCCCGCCGCTGATCCTGGCCCTGACCGTGGCCGCGCTGCTGGGCGCCGACATCAACGACGCCGCCATCGCCATCGCCATCGTGTTCGTCCCGAGCTTCGTGCGGTTGCTCCGCGGCGAGGTCATCGCGGTCCGCGAGGAGGCCTACATCGAGTCCGCCCGGAGCCTCGGTGCCACCTCCAAGCGGCTCATCGGGCGCCACGTGCTGCCCAACGTCGCCTCGCCCATCATCATCCAGCTCGCCCTGGCCCTCGGCTTCGCCCTGCTGACCGAGGCCGGCCTGAGCTTCCTCGGCATCGGCGAGCAGCCGCCCACGCCGAGCTGGGGCGGCATGCTCCAGGAAGGATTCCAGTTCATCAACTCCGCACCGTGGGCGGTCATCTTCCCCGGGATCGCCATCATGCTGACCGTCTTGGCCTTCAACCTGGTCGCCGACGGCCTGCGGGACTCGCTGGGTCGGGAGCGTCCGGCGGGAAGCGGCCTCGTCGGGTGCCGAAGGGAACAGACGCGGAGACCCCCGGTCCGCAAGGCTGCCGAATCGAAGGCACCGGTGGAGACGCCGGCCCCGGTGCCCGAGGCCGCCCTCCTCGAGGTCGACGGCCTCCGGATCGAATTCCTCACCCGGAAGGAGTGGCTCCCCGTCATGGAGGACGCCAACTTCGCCGTGCGCCGGGGCAAGACGCTGGGCCTGGTCGGTGAGAGCGGCTCGGGCAAGACGGTCTCGGCGCTGGCGGTCATGGGACTGCTGCCGGCCAAGGTCTCCCGGGTGGCCGGCTCCATCCGGTTCGAGCAGCACGAGCTCACCAGCATCAGCCCGGCCGAGCTGCGCAAGCTCCGCGGGAACGAGATCGCCATGATCTTCCAGGAGCCGATGACCAGCCTGAACCCGGCGTTCACGGTGGGCAACCAGATCGCCGAGCAGGTCCGCACCCACCTCGGCGTCAGCCGGGCCGACGCCTGGAAGGTCGCGGTCGAGATGCTCGACCGGGTGGAGATCCCTCAGGCGGCCATCCGGGCCGAGGACTACCCGCACGCCTTCTCGGGCGGGATGCGCCAGCGGGTCATGATCGCCATGGCGCTGTCGTGCTCGCCGAAGTTGCTGATCGCCGACGAGCCCACCACGGCGCTGGACGTGACGACCCAGGCGCAGATCGTCGAGCTGCTGCAGACGCTCCAGCGCGAAGAGGACATGGCGATGATCTTCGTCACGCACGACCTCGGGGTGATCGCCGACGTGGCCGACGACGTCGTCGTGATGTACGCGGGTCAGATCGTCGAACAGAGGACGGCCGGGGAGCCTCTTCGCTCGTCCCCGGCACCCCTACACCGAGGCCCTGCTCCACTCCATCCCGCAGCTCACGCCGAGGGGCGAGCCGTTGCACGCCATCCCGGGCATGGTGCCGCGTCCGGACCAATTCCCGGCCGGCTGCCGCTTCGCGCCGCGCTGCTCCTACGCGCAGGAGGCGTGCACGGTGGCGCCCGTGGCCATGCGGGACGGCTCCCTCGGCGTGGGCTCGACGAGCGGGCGGGTCGCAGATGCCCTGGCCTCCAGCACGCTGGCTCGCTGTCTGCGACAGGACGAGCTGGTCCTGTCCGGCCCGCCGCCCGAGCTGGAGGACGCACCATCACCGAACCCTCCGGTCGGGACCGGACCCTCGTCGGAGGTCGAGGCACCGGCACTCGAAGTGACCGCCCTGGTCAAGGACTTTCCGCTGCGGAGCGGGGTGTTGCGGCGGACCACCGGGACGGTCCGGGCGGTCGACCAGGTCAGCCTCCGCATCGGTGCCGGGACGACCCTGGGCCTGGTCGGGGAGAGCGGGTCGGGCAAGTCCACCCTGGCCCGGCTGGTGCTCCGTCTCATCGACCCGACCGAGGGGACGATCGTGGTCGACGGCAAGGACATCACCTCCCTACGCGGACCTGCGCTCCGCCGGCACCGGGAGACGATGCAGCTGGTCTTCCAGGACCCCTACTCGTCGCTCGACCCCAAGCAGAGCATCGCCGACATCGTCGGGGAGCCGCTGGCCATCCACACCTCCATGAGCAGAGCCGAGCGGGAGCAGCGGGTGGTCCAGCTCCTCGCCCAGGTCGGGCTGGGATCACACGTGTTGTCCCGCCAGCCACACGAATTCTCCGGCGGGCAGCGCCAGCGCATCGCGATCGCCCGGGCGCTGGCGCTCGAGCCCCGGCTGCTCGTCTGCGACGAGCCCATCAGCGCGCTCGACGTCTCGACGCAGTCTCAGGTGATCAACCTGCTGACGGACCTGCAGCACGACTTGGGCGTCGCCTACCTCTTCATCGCCCACGACCTCTCCGTCGTCCGTCACCTCAGCGACCGGATCGCCGTGATGTACCTCGGGCAGATCGTCGAAGAGGGCGACGCCGACGAGGTCTACGAGCGACCCACCCACCCCTACACGGCGGCGCTCCTCTCCTCCATCCCGGTGCCGGACCCGGCGCGGCAACACGAGCGGAGGCGCATCCTTCTGCGTGGCGAAGTCGGCGAGGTGACGGGGAACGAGGTGGGTTGCCGTTTCCGGGCCCGTTGCCCCTTCGCCATGGAGGTGTGCGCCCACGTCGAGCCCGAGCCCTATCGAACGCCGGTCGGGACCACCGTCCGCTGTCACCTCCACTCCGCGGGCCCCGTGTTGGCGGGCGGCACGGTCCAGCTGCTCGGCGAGCCACCCGAGCGCGTGGAGGCACGATGACGAGGCGGTGGTACCTCCGCTAACCGAGTAGCCGTCGCTCGAACCGCGGTTTGTCGAAGAGCACTCTCGAATCGATCGGGCTGCCGTTGAGCCACGCGGCCGGGGTCCCCTGCGGGTCCTGTGCCTGGTAGACCGCCTCTCGCTCCAGCACCCACTTCTCATATCGAGCTCCCCGCACACCTGAGACGAAGCCCGAACCGGTCAATCCAGCCTCCGCACCCAGCTGCAGAAGGTCGTCAATCGTGAAACCGCCCGTTCCCTCGGGCGGTTGGGCGACGAAGAGTGCCCGGCGGAGGTCGTCGAAGCGACCGTCCTCGGCAGCAAGAGCGAGCGCGTTGTCTGCTCGTACCGACTCCGGGCCCAGGAAACAGCGCATCCGGTATTCGACGCCAAGGTCACCGGCGTCCACCGCCGTCGAGATGAGAGGCCCGTTGATCTCTTCAAATTGTCGGCAGTAGGGGCACTGTGGATCCTCGAAGAGCACCATGCCGCTCTTCGCATCGGCGTTGCCGACGAGGACTCCGCCTTCAGGGGTATGCGCGGAGGGCGTTGCGATTGGATCAGTCGAGTTCATCTCGGTTCCACCAAGTGAGGAGGTCTGATAGTTCAGCTGCGAACGGCGTGGGAGGCCGGGACCCGGTGGCCGTTCGCCTTCAGGGTGACTTCCACGTTGCCCCGGGTTGCGTTCGAGTACGGGCACACCTCGTGTGCGGCGGCCACGAGAGAGACGGCGCGCTCGGGATCGTCGATCCCCGGCAGTGAGACGTCGAGCCCGACGGCCACGTTGAAGCCGCGATTCTCCGTGGTGATGAGGCTCACCTTTGCATCGATCGCCACGGCGCCGAGGTCCGCTCGCTCCCGACGCCCCACAACGCCGAGCGCGCCCTCGAAGCACGCGGCGTAGCCCACGGCGAAGAGCTGCTCGGGGTTCGTGCCTCCACCGTCACCACCCATCTCGGCGGGGGTCCGCAGCTGAACGTCCAGCGCTCCGTCGCTGGTCACGCCGTGACCCTGGTCCCGACCGCCCACCACGTGAGCCCGGGCCGTATAGAGCGATTTGGCCATCTTCGACTCCTTTCGAGCGTCCCGCTCGTTGCGACGCTACCGGCTTGAATCTCCGGGAAACGCGGGATGTCAGACGATCCGTCCGGTGGGGTACTTCTCATGGAAGGTGCCCGAGAACGAGCGACTGAAGCTGGTGGAAATCGACCCGGAAATGGCATAGACCCGGTTCATCGACGGGAGATCGGGACCGTCGAGAAAGGAGGAGGACATGACCACTCGGCAGCACTCCCCGAAGGCGACACCGCGGGTCACGGTCATCGGGACCGGCACGATGGGCACCGCGATGGGCCGCCGGCTTCTCGCCTCGGGCATGGACGTGGACGTGTGGTCCCGGCACCGGAGGTCGACGGTGGCACTGGTGGATCTCGGCGCCACCGCGCACGACACGGTGGCGGAGGCAGTGAAGGACGCCGAAGTCGTGATCACCATGCTGCCGACGGCCGAGGCCACCGAGGAGGTGATGTTCGGGCAACAGGGGCTGCAGGCCATGCGGCCCGCCTCCTTCTGGGTGCAGATGGCGACCGTCGGGGTGGTCTCGACCGAGCACCTGGCGGCGGAAGCACAGGCCCGCTCGCCGGCCGTCACCTTCGTGGACGCACCCGTTTCGGGGAGCCGCGTTCCCGCGGAGACCGGGCAGCTGCTGATCCTGGCGTCCGGACCACCCCAGGCGGAAACCGCGCTCCAACCCGTCTTCGGCGCCCTCGGAAAAGCGACGCTCTGGCTGGGCCCCGCCGGCGCCGGCAGTCGGATGAAGCTGGTGCTCAACACGTGGCTGGCGTTCCAGACCGAGGGCGCCGCCGAGTCGGCCTCCCTCGCCGATCGACTGGGCGTGCCCATCCCAGCGCTCTTCGAGGCCTTGCGCGACAACCCGTTGGCGTCGCCCTACGCGCTGAGCAAGCTCACGAAGATGGTCGAGCACGACTTCTCTGCCGACTTTGCGTTGGACTGGGCGTTGAAGGACCTCGACCTGGTCTCGGCCGACGTCGGCGCTGACGCTGCCCCCGTGGCCGCGGCTATCGCCGACCGGTGGCGCGGGCTCGTGCACGACGGCTCGAGCGGGCTCGACGTGAGCGCGGCGCGGAACGGGTTGGCAGAGGACGAGGCCGTCGCACAGCGTTCGGCAGGGGAAGGGAGTGGTCAGGCATGAGCACGTTTCTCACCGAGGTCAGAGAGACCTTGGCGCCCGACCGTACCGACCGGTTCGGACCGCTGCCGCCGCTCTTGATCGCCATGACCTTCGTGACCGGACTCGTCGATGCGTTCAGCTATCTCGTGCTGGGCCACGTGTTCGTCGCAAACATGACCGGCAATGTCGTGTTCCTGGGATTTGCGGTTGCGGGTGCGCACGGGTTCTCGATTGCCGCCTCGCTGGTCGCGCTGGCCGCGTTCGGAGCGGGATCGGTCGTCGGTGGGCGGATCGATGTGAAGTACGGCCATCACCGGGGGCGGCACCTCGCGGCGGCGTTGACCGCGCAGTCGGTCTTCCTGGCCGCGTCGCTGATCCTGGTCTCGCTGAGTCACGATCCTCCCCAGCCTTCGTTCAGATATGCGCTCATCGTGGTCCTCAGTTTGGCGACGGGTGTCCAGAACGCCAGCGTGCGCAAGCTGGCGGTCCCGGACCTGACGACGACGGTGCTGACGATGACGGTCACGGGACTCGGGGCGGACAGTGCCCTCGCGGGAGGCAACGGTTCCAAGTCGGGACGGCGTCTGATCGCGGTCGCCGCGATGTTCATCGGCGCCTTGGTGGGCGCGCTGCTCGTGCTCCACGTGGGGATCGTTCTGCCCCTCGCCATCGCGTTGGGCGTGGTCGTGATCGTCGCCTCGGCGAGTTACACAGCCGGCAGGTCCGATCCGCCATGGACCCGGGTGGAGGAGTAGGGAGAGCTCCGGGCATCGCTCGGGACGAGGTGCATGCTGAGGTCGAACCCGGCTGCCCGCAACAGCCGCGTGAGCGTGGGGACGGTCGGCTGGCGACGATCGCGCTCGTACGCCGAGACCATGGTCGCCGGCACGCCGGCTCGCTCGGCGAGTTGCCCTTGGCTCAAGCCACGCTCCAGCCTCGCCCGCCGCAAGAGGCCTGCGGCCGGTGAGGGGGTATGAGACGATTGTGTCATAATACGATCGTATCATCTGGTGCATGCCGATCCGTGGGCCCCATCGGGTCCTGCGCCCTGGCAAGCGGGCTCGTCTCGCGCGGCGGACCTTCTCTCCCGACCGCTCCGCCGTGAAGAGTGAACCCGCAACGTTGGCGGGGAGCGCCGGTGCGACCCCTGGGGCGGATTCGCCCCACGTCACAGCGACGCGGCCCGAATGGTGCGTCGCACCGCTCCACGATGGTGACGACGCGACCCTTCCGTCGGCCCTTCTCGCCGCAGTTGACACCGAACGACCATCCTGGTTCCGGTCGGCGAGCGCGGACCGCCCAGCCCCGAGGCCGAGATGGAGACCTGGCCTAGTGTTACCGCATGCCTGCGTCCGACCTGACGGAAGGAAGCTACGACCCCGAGTCTGTCCGCGCCAAGTACCTCCTCGAGCGCGACAAGCGGCTCGTGCCCGGCCGTGCGGACATCCGGGACCTGAGGTCGGACCTGGAGTTCGCCCGCTACCGCGACGACCCGTTCACCCCGTACATCGAGCGCGATCCGGTCGTCGACGACGTCGACGTGGTGATCGTGGGCGGGGGCATCGCCGGCGTGCTCGCGGGCGCTGAGCTGCGCAAGGCCGGCATCGAACGGATCCGTATCGTCGACCAGGCAGGCGGGATCGGGGGCACCTGGTACTGGAACCGCTACCCCGGTGTGATGTGTGACGTCGAGTCGTACATCTACCTCCCGATGCTGGAGGAGCTGGGCTACGTCCCCACCCACCGCTACGCCTTCGGCGAGGAGATCCTGCACCACCTCGAGGCGATCGCCGACCGGTTCGACCTGGTGTCCGATGGGTTGTTCCACACCGGCGTGACCCGCGCCGAATGGCGCGAGGAGACGGCCCGGTGGCAGGTCCACACCGACCGCGGTGGCGATGAGCTCACCTGCCGTTGGTACGTGCTGGCCGTGGGCATCCTCAACCTGATGAAGCTGCCGGCCATCCCCGGCATGGAGGACTTCGCCGGGCGCTCGTTCCACAGCGCGCGGTGGGACTACGAGTACACCGGCGGAGCCGCGCACGAGCCGCTCACCCGCCTGGCGGACAAGACCGTCGCTCTCATCGGCACCGGGGCGAGCGGTATCCAGTGTCTGCCGCCACTGGCCAGATCGGCCAAGCAGGTCTACGTGTTCCAGCGCACGCCCTCCGCGATCGGCGAGCGCGGCAACCGCCCCACCGATCCCGAGTTCGACCGCGCGCTCGTGCCGGGCTGGCAAGACGCCCGAATGGAGAACTTCGAGGCGATCATGGCGGGTCTCCCCGTCGAGGTCGACCTGGTGGACGATGGGTGGACGCATCACTACGCGCTCGTGAACCACCCCCCGCGAGAGCCGGGTATGACCTCCGCCGACTTCAAGCGCAACGCGGAGAAGGTGGACTACGAGGTCATGGACGCGCACCGGCGACGGGTCGAGGGGCTCGTGGCCGATCCTGCCACGGCCGAGATCCTCAAGCCGTACTACCGGTACCTCTGCAAGCGACCGTGCTTCCACGACGAGTACCTGCAGGCCTTCAACCACCCCAACGTCACCCTCGTCGACTGCCCCGGCGGGATCGAGCGGATCACCGAGCAGGGCCCGGTGGTCGGGGGGAGGCAGTACGACGTCGACTGCATCGTGTACGGGACCGGCTTCGAGGCCGAGGTCACGCCACTCTTCCGTCGCGTGGGCCACGACATCGTCGGGCGCGGCGGCGTCACACTGGCCGAGAAGTGGGCCGACGGCGCGGCCAGCCTCTTCGGGATGATGATCCGCGGCTTCCCGAACCTGTTCGTCATGCCGGCGCCGGGGCAGCAGGCCGTGGTGACCGTCAACTACACGCAATTGGCGGTGCTGGGGGCCAGGTTCGTCGGCGGTGCCATCGAACAGCTCGCTCGGCGTGGCGTGGAGGTGTTCGACGTGAGCGCCGAGGCCGAGGAACGGTGGACACAGGGGATCGTCGACGCCTTCGTCGACAGCAGCGCCCTCATGTCCGCCTGCACGCCCTCGCGCCTCAACAACGAGGGTCATCCGGAAGAGATGAATCCCCGCAACGGCAATTACCCGCGGGGGGAGGGGCGACTGGAACGGCTATCACGAGCTGCTCGAGCAGTGGCTCGAGTCCGGCACGTTCGAGGGCCTGGAGCTCGAGGCCCGGTCGACGGCCTCGTGAGCAAGCGGCAACGGGTCGCCGTCGTGACCGGCGGCGGGGGCGGCATCGGAGCGGCGATCGCAGAGGAGCTCGGCCGCGGCGGCTGGTTCGTCGTCACCATGGATCCGCTCGTGACCCTCGACGGCTCCGAGCGGCTCCCGGAACCCCAGGAGACGACGGCCGGTCGCATCGTGGGGGCGGGTGGCTCGGCGCGCGCCTCGTCGGTGTCGGTCACCGACGGAGCCGGGGTGCGCGACCTGTTCCGGGAGTTGGTCGACGAACAGGGCGGGCTCGACGCCGTCGTCAACGTCGCCGGCATCACGCGGCAGACCGGTTTCGCGGAGGGCACGGCGGAGGAATGGCTCGCCGTGCTGGACGTGCACCTCGGCGGCTACCTGAACGTGCTCGAGGCCGCATTGCCGCTCATGGCCGCCGCCGGGCGCGGCAGCGTTCTCGGGGTCACCTCCGGGTCGGGGTGGCGAGCCGCCGATGCCGGGGCCTACAGCTGCGCGAAGCGGGCCATCGCCGCTCTCACCTGGCAGCTCGGCCGGGAGGTGCCGGAGGGCGTGACCGTCAACGCCATGTCACCGATCGCGGCCACCCGGATGGTGGCCGCCGCCGTCGAGCGCGCCCGTCGGGAGAGGAGGACCTCGGGCGGGGGTGGGCTTTCGCTCTCGTCGATGCCGGGCCCCGAGGACCTCGGGCCGTTCGGCGCCTATCTCGTCGACGACCGCTTCCGCTGGTGCAGCGGTCAGGTCCTATTCGCCGGCGGGCCCGAGGTGGCCGTGGTCGAGGAGCCCCGGCTTCTCGAGGTCGTCCGCAGCGACGACGTGGTCTCCCTGGCCCGGCTGCTCGACACCGTCGTCCCCCGCGCGTTCGCCGCCGCCGAAGCCAGCCAGGTCAGCGGGGGCGGAGGCAACCCCCGCTTCGGGCCGATCTTCGAAGAGCCAGGCTCCCCCAACGACCCGTCGGGGCAGGTGCGCTACTGCGCTGTCGTCACCGACCGGCCACGCCTGGCGGCGTCGCTCACGGCCGCTCTCGAGGGCCGGTCCATCACCTGCCACCGCGCCGAGGTGGCTCCCGGCTTCACTGGCGCCGCCGGCGCGCTCGGCTCGGTCGTCGACGCCGTCGGGCCGGTCGACGCCGTCGTCGTGGCGTCCGGCGGTCGTCGGCCGACGGGCACCTCGACCGACGGCTGGGCGCAGGTGCTGGCCGAGCACCGCGGCATCATCGACGACATCGCGGCCGACGCCGGGTGGGCCAGGGCCGCCGCCGACCACGCCGCCAGCTCCGCTCGACCGCTCCAGCTGGTGACCCTCACCGACGCCACCACCAGTGGAGGTCGCAGCCGCGCCCAGGCCTCGGCGCAGCTGGCGCGGGTCGCCCGGTCCTCGACGGAGGGGCGCGTCACCGCCTTCGCGGCGAGCATCGAGGCACCGGAGCCGGCCGCGGCCGAACCCGCCGGTGAACTGGTCGCCCATCTGCTCGGCCAGTCCGACGCAGCGCCGCTCGCCGGTGCGGAGCTGGTCATCGGCACCGGCTGGATCGGCCTTCGCAGTCACCCGCGACCGATCGGCAGCGTCGTGTTCGGCGGCCCCGCGGTGCCCGACTGGCTCGACGCCACGCTGCGGGAGGTCGTCACCCACACTCCACCGCATACAGGGGAGCGATGACCTCCCGACCCGCGCGGATCGTCGATGCGCACGTCCACATCTGGGATCCCGCCCGGACGGACTGGTACCCCTACCTCTCGCGCCCTCCCGAGCGCGGCGCCGGTGACGCCTCGAGGATGTACCGCCGCTTCGGTCTCGACACGTACGCAACGGAGACGGAGGAGTGGAACGTCGAGAAGTTCGTCAACGTCGCCGCGGCGACCGGCGGTCACTCCGTCGAGGAGACCGTCGAGCTCGACCGCAACGCGAAGGCGGACGGCGGACCGCACGCCATCATCGGCGGCCTCCCCCCGACCGAGACCGTGGCCGAGGCCGTCGAGCTCATCGACCGGCAGATGACGGCGTCGCGGTTTCGCGGGGTCCGCCCGATGGGGCCCACCAGTGCGCCGGTTCCCGACGCCGGCGCACTCCTTGCGTTGCAGGAGCGGAACCTGATCTTCGAGCTGATGGCGCATCCCGACCAGCTTCAGCCCGCGGCGGCGCAGCTGGCCGGCTTCGACGATCTGACCGTCGTCGTCGAGCACACTGGCTGGCCGCGGTCGGATTCCGACGAGGAGCGCGCCCTGTGGCGCAACGGGATGGACGCGCTGGCTGCCGTCGGTGGCAACGTGCTGTGCAAGCTCTCGGGACTCGCAATGCCACTCGAGTGCATGAACGTCGATGCCTTCGCTCCCTGGCTCGAACACGCCATCGAAGCCTTCGGCGTCGACCGTTGCATGTTCGCCAGCAACTTTCCGGTCGATGCCACCTACGGAACCTTCGACGATCTCTACACGGTATTCAGCACCGTGACGGTCGCACTCGACATTGCGTCCCGTGCCAAGCTCTTTGCGGAGAACGCGGAACGCGTCTATCGCTGCTGACAGGACCTCGGGGCCCCAGGTCGCGGCGGGCTGTCGTCGTCGGGGTCAGCCCGCAGCCGCTAGCCCCATTGGCCCGGCACGTAGTCGCCCGCTGGCTGTCGGGTGATGACGTTCAGCCGGTTGTAGGTGTTGATGAGGGCGATGAGGCACACCAGTGCGCCGAGCTGGTCGTCGTCGTAGTGCTTGGCAGCGCTCCTCCAGGCCTCGTCGGTGACCCCACTCGGGTCGTCGGCGATCCTGGTTCCTTGCTCGGTCAGCTCGAGTGCCGACCGCTCGGCCTCCGTGAAGACCGTTGCTTCGCGCCAGACGGCGACCAGGTTGAGCCGCACCGGGCTCTCCCCAGCGTGTGCGGCGTCCTTGGTGTGCATGTCGGTGCAGGCGGCACAGCCGTTGATCTGACTGGCCCGGATCTTCACCAGCTCCTGCGTCGCGGCCGGCAGCGTCGATGCGGTGAGGATCGCGCCGGCCGAATTGATGTGCTTGGCGAACTTCGCCACCGCCGGGCTGCTGTCGAAGGTGAATCGGGCTTCCATGGTGATCCCCTGTTCTCTGGACTTCCACCGCATAGACACCGGCGGAGGGAAAAATGTGACAGGGAGGTCCCATCGCGGGCGGGTTTCAGCCCGTGAGCGCGACCCCGAGGAGTGCCTCGAGCTCGGTGAGCGCGGCATTCGGGTCGCTCACTTTGATGGTGTGCATCCCGAGGGCCCGTGCCGGCTTGAGGTTCACGCCGAGGTCGTCGAGGAACACGCACTGCTCGGGTTCGACGCCCAGCGCCTCGCAGGCGAGCTCGTAGAAGCGAGGATCCGGCTTGCGCACACCGAGGACCCTCGATTCGAGGACCGCATCGAAGAGGGCGTACACGGCCGCCACCTCGGCCGAAAGGACGGCCTCCGCCCGAGTGAAATTGTTGGTGAGGCAAGCCGTCTTGAAGGCGGGCCGGCAGGCGCGAATGGCCGCGACCATCTGCGGCCGGATCTCGCCCGCCAGCCGTGCGAGCACCTGTCGCCCGTCCAGTTCGTGGCCCAGGGCCCGGGCCTCGGCCGACCACAGCGTCCCGAACGTCTCCAGGTCGAGCTCACCGCGCTCGAGCTGCGCCCACGCGTTCGCGTCGCTGTTGGTGGCGTTCACCGTCCGGATGAAGTCACGAGGAAGCCCGCGTTCCGCCTCCAGGTGCGCGAACGCCTCGAACGGGCTCGACGAGATTACACCGCCGAAGTCGAACATGATGGCTCGGATCACTCATGGCCTCCCGAAGATCGGACGTCATTCTCGCGTCCCGCAGCGGAGGCTGTCGCGCAAGCCCCGCATCACTCGCCCGATCGCGGCGCGCTCCGGCTCGTCGTGGACCTCGCCCTCGGCCCCGAGCATCGAACTTGCGACCGGGATCTCGGCACTCACGTCCTCCAGGAGCATCGCGTGTGCGTACCCGAGCACCCTGCGCAACGAGTCGTGGGCGTCCGGGGCACCCCGAGGGGAGGCATTGATCCAGGCGACCGGCTTGCGGTAGATGGAGCGGGCGTCGTCGTCCCCGATGAGCCACTCGAGCAGGTTCTTCAGCGACCCGGGCAGCGCGCCTGCGTACTCAGGGGTGGAGATCACCAGCGCCTCCGCCCGACGGACCTGGGTGCGGAGCTCTGCGACGGCCCGATGCAGTGGCTCGGCGTCGTCGTCCGGGTTGAAAGGCGGCAGCGCGCCCAGTCCCCCGTAGAGGACACACTCCAGGCCGGGCGGAGCCGTGGCCCGGGCCGTGCGGAGCACGGCGGTGTTGGTGGAGGCGGAACGGAGGCTTCCCGAGACCAGAAGGACGGCACACGGCACAATGGCAACAACACCGACGGACGCCTGATGTTCCCGCTCGCGACGGCGCCGGGGCCCACGGCCCCGAATCACTCGGATCCCAGGTCACGGGAAGAAACACGCCGCGACGTGTGGCGCCGCGTCGAGAAGTGTCGTGCGTGGTCCGCCCGGCGTCGTGGTGCCGGCACCAGCCGCGAGACCGTATGGTCGCGTCATGAGATTGCAAGAGCTCAACGGGAAGGTGGCGGTGGTGACCGGCGGCGCGGGCGGCATCGGACGGGCGACCGCTGCGCTGCTCGTGGCCGAGGGTGCGAGTGTCGTGATTGCGGACGTCGACGTGGACCGGGGTCAGGAAGTGGCCCAGAGCATCGGTGAGGCAGCCGCCTTCTGCCAGACCGACGTCAGCGACGCGGAACAGGTGCAGGCCCTGGTGGACTTCGCCGTCGAGCGCTTCGGTGGACTGGACATCATGTTCAACAACGCGGGGATCGGGAGCCCCCTCAAACGGTTCCTCCCGGACGACCTCGAGGACTTCTCGCGCATCATGAGCGTGAACCTCTTCGGCGTGCTTGCCGGTGCCCAGCGAGCCGCCCGCTACATGAAGGACCACGGCGGCGGCTCCATCATCAACAACGCCTCGATCGCAGCCGTCAACGCCGGCGCCGGCATGATCTCCTACCGGGCCTCGAAGGCAGCCGTGGCTCATGCGACCAAGTGCATGGCCATCGATCTCGCGCCCTATGGCATCCGGGTCAACTGCCTCACCCCTGCGCACATCCGCACCGGCATCACGACCTACGAGATGGGTCCGGTGCTGCGGTACATGCAACCGCTGGAACGAGAGGCGCAGCCTGAGGACGTCGCCAACGCCGTGGTGTTCCTCGCCAGTGAACGCGCCGCGCAGGTGACCGGGATCGTCCTGCCGATCGACGGTGGCACGACCGCCGGTCCGCCCTATGCGCAGACGAAGCTGATCATGTCCACGGCGAAACCGCCGGAGACCGCACCGACCACGCAGACGTGATGGCGGGGCGACCCGCCGGCGCGTTCAGCCGGCGGGCGCCAAATCGAGGTAGAGGTGCTCGAGGCCGCGAAGGAAGAAGGTCGGCAGGTAGTCGTACCGCCGGGCGCCCGACGGACCGTGGTGCTTTTCGGAGATCGTGATGTCCGCCGAGCGATCGAGGAACCGGTTGACGGTCACCCGCCCCTCGGCGCGGGCCAATGGCGCCCCGGCGCACGTGTGGATACCGTGCCCGAAGGCGATGTGCTGCCTCGCGTTCGCACGGCGGATGTCGAACTCGTAGGGGTTCTCGAAGATGCGAGGGTCACGGTTGCACGCTCCGGGCACGAGCATGACCGTCCCTCCTGCCGGGATGTCGACGCCGGCGAGCTCGGTGCGGACGCGGGCCATCCGGAACTGCGTCCGCAGCGGGCTCTCGAGCCGAAGTGTCTCCTCAATGAAATTGGGGATGCGGTCACGATCGTCACGAACGAGCTTCTGGAGGTCGGGCCGCTCGGCGAGCATGCGGAGCGCGAAGGACAACAACCGCACCGTGGTCTCCTGACCGCCGGCGAACAGGTTGGCGGCGATGAGCGCCGCATCCCTCACCTCGGGAGTCGAGCCGTCGGGGAACGTCGCGATCGCCAGGCCGGTCAGGACGTCGTTGCGGGGCGTCTGGCGGCGATCCTCGATGTACTGGCTGAATCGCTCGTAGAGGAACTCGAGCGGCTTGTGGGAGACCTCCTGGTGGACGGTGGACAGTCGCTCCCGGAAGAGCGAATGATCGGACTCCGGCACGCCCTCCAGGTCGGCGATCACGGTGAGCGTAAAGGGCTCCGCGTACGCGCTCACCATCTCGCACGAACCCTCGTCCGCGAACGCGTCGAGGAGGCGGTCGGCGAATTGCCACATGAAGGCTTCGTTCTCCTTGAGCCGCTTCGGGGTGATCAACCGCATCAAGAGGTGGCGATGGGCCGTGTGCACCGGGGGGTCGAACGCCGGCAGCTGGTCGCTGAAGGGAAGCTCGTTTCGGTACTTCACGATGATGTCGCTGATGTCGTCCCCTTCCACCGGCGTGGAGAATTTCACGAAAGAGCCGCTCACCACGTTGCACGACGAGTACGTTCCCGACGCTGCGTCATCGGGTGGGAACGTCGCCGGGTCGCCGTACACGGCCATCGCCTCGGGGTAGCCCGTGATCATGAAGAGGCCGTAGCGGGGGTCCCGCCACACCGGACCCCGTTCCCGCACCCAGTCGAAGTATGCGTAGGGGTCGTCCTGGACCGATCGGTCGGTGAAGAAGTTGACGTTCTCGAACTCAGTCATGTGCACCCTCGATCCGAGTCTGGGAGCCTACGATCGCTGCCATGGTCCTCGAAGTCGAGATCGACCGTGACGTGTGCATGGGCTCGGGAAACTGCGTGTACGAGGCACCGGGCGTCTTCGACCTGGACGACGAGTCCGTCGCCATGGTGGTCGACCCCGCGGGTGCGGCGGAGGACCAGGTCATCGCCGCGGCGCGGAAGTGCCCGACCAACGCCATCACCGTCCGACGCGACGGACTGCGGCTGGACTGAACCGCGTCACGGTCCCGTGCCCCGAGCACCGACCGCGTGGCGTGCCGCCACGTAGCCGAAGACCATCGTGTTGGCGATGCTGGCGCCGGGTCCGAGGTAGTGGCGGCCCATCACGGTGGCGGTGCCGTTGCCGGTGGCGTACAGGCCGTCGATGGGCGCGTCGTCCTGGGCGAGGACCTGGGCGACTTCGTTGGTGACGAGGCCACCGCAGGTGCCGATGTCACCGGGCACGACCTGGACCGCGTAGTACGGGGCCTCGTCGATGGGGCCGAGACAGGGATGCAGGTTGTGGTTCGGATCGCCCAGCGCCCGGTTGTAGGCGGATTCGCCACGCCCGTAGTCGGGATCGACGCCTCGCAGGGCGTTCTGGTTGAAACGTTCCACCGTCTCCGCGAGGCCGGCGGCATCGATGTCGCACAGGTGGGCGAGATCGTTCAGCGTCCATGCCTGCTTGAGCATCCCGCTCTCGAGCAGCTTGCGCGGGAAGCGGCCGGGGCGTGACCGCTGGTGCGCGTAGCGCTTGCGGTAGCGGTCGTCGAAGATCAGCCAGCACGGGACCGCCTTGCTCGTCTTGTCGCGGGCGTACATGGCCTTACCCACCTCCATGTACGAGTTGGACTCGTTCACGAACCGTTGCCCCGCTGCATCGACGTATATCGTGCGTGGGCGTTGGCGCGCCTGGTCGAGCGTCGATTGCCCGAACCTTCCCGTTCTGGGCGACGGCAGCCACCAGGCTTCGTCCATGAGATCGGTCTGCGCGCCGAGACGCATCGCCATCCGGATCACCTCGCCGGTATCGCCCGGGTTGGAGATCGACCAGCGCGCTCGGTTCGGTTGATCGCCTCCGTACTCCTGGCGCATTTCGGGGTTGTGAGCGAAACCCCCGGACGCGAGCAGGACTCCCTTGCGGGCACGGACCATGACCGGGGTTCCTGCTCGAACGGCGCGGACACCGACCACCCGGCCGTCCTCCACGACCAGGTCCTCGAGCGGTGCCTGGGTCCAGACCGGGATCCGGTCGGCCAGCGCGATGGTCAGCATCTGCGCGATGAGGGACGCCCCATTGGTGAGGAGCGCCTGACGCCGAAGGCGGGCAGCATAGGTCCGGAGCACGACCCGGGCGGAGACCGCGAAGGCCCGGATGCTGCGGTTGTAGTGGGAGAGGGACCGCGCTTCGTTCGTCATCACCGCGAGGCCGAGGCTCTGTGCCAGCCCGGGCTGCAGCTTCCCGAGCCATTCGCCGAGCACCCGGCCGTCGAACGGCACCGGCTCGATGCCGCGTCCCACGTCGTGGCCGCCCTTGGCGTTCGAGTAGTAGTCGCTGTAGCCCGGGCAGTGGACGAACGACACACCGCGGTCCTGGAGGAACGAGACCATTTCTGGTCCCGCCGTCAGGAAGGCGTGTCGCCGCTCGAGCGAGGAGGCCGGTCCGACGTCACCCACGACGCCTTCGAAGTGGGCGAGGGCGTCCTCGTACGAGTCGGGGACCCCGTTCGCCCGCATCACCGGGTTGTTGGGGACCCAGAGGATCCCGCCGGACATGGCGGTCGAGCCGCCCACCAGCTCCTGCTTCTCGAGCACGAGCGCGCTCGCACCGGCGTCGGCCGCGGTGAGCGCGGCCACCATGCCACCGCCACCTGATCCGACGATCACCAGGTCGACGGTGGTGTCCCACGTGGTCATGTCAGCGCTCTCCGGCCTCCCGACGTCCTGCTCAACCTGGAGCAAGCTAGCAGGGTCCGTTGACGATTGCTACGAAGCCGAAGTAATCTGCCGGCATCCGTCGAAGCAGGAAGCGGGGGACATGACCGGTTACTCCAGGAGCCTGACGTACCCTCCGGAGGGCGTGGGCGCGCCCAAGGACCGCCATCCGGGTCCGTACGTCGATCCGGGGCTCCCCGCGGGGACCGAGGTCTTCTCGGCCGACGACCACATCTCGCTGGCAGAGGACATCTTCTACGAGCGCTTTCCCGACAGCATGAAGGACCGCGCGCCTCGCGTCATGAACGTCGACGGCGGGTGGGTGATCGGAATGGACGGGAAGTCCATCCTGGTACCGGAGTTCATTGAGGTGCTCACGCAGTACGACCCGGTCTCGGGGTCCCACACGGGCGATGTCGAGGCCCGGCTCGCGGCCCTCGAGTCGGAAGGCATCTCCAAGGAGCTCGCGTTCCCGAACTCCGTTCTCGCCTTGTTCGGATGGCCGGACCGGGAGGTCCGTGAGCTCTGCTTCCGGATCTACAACGAGCACATCGCGGAGGTACAGGAGCGGTCGAACGACCGCATTCTTGGCGTCGGCCTGATCAACTGGTGGGACGCCGAGGGCGCACGCCGGACGTTGCACGAGCTCAAGGCGCTCGGGTTGAGGACGTTCCTCATGCCCCTCTCGCCGGGCAAGGACCTGGAGAAGCGCCCCATCGATTACGCGAGCACGGCGATGGACGGGGTGTGGGACGCCATCGAGGAAGCCCAGGTCCCGGTGTCCCACCACATCGGCGAGAACCCGCCCGCGACGCCGAACCAGTTCAACGCAGTCAGCATCGGGATGCTCCAGTCCGTCGCACCGTTCCGCGACACGTTCGGCAAGTACGTCTTCGGCGGCATCCTCGACCGTCATCCCGGGCTCCGCGTGGGGTGGTTCGAGGGCGGGATCAACTGGGTGCCCTCCGCCCTCCAGGACGCCGAGCACATTGCGGCGTCGTTCCAGCACCTCGCGAATCTGAAGATTCAGCACGAACCGACGTACTACTGGGACCGCCACATGTGTGCGTCGTTCATGGTCGACCCGCTCGGGCTCGCGCTCCTACCCCATATCGGCGTCGATCGGGTGATGTGGTCCACCGACTTCCCGCACAACGAGAGCACATACGGGTACAGCAACCAGTCGCTGGCCGCCGTCGTGGACGCGGTGGGCGCGGAGGCAGCCGTGGCCGTCGTCGACACCAACGTGAAGCGCTACCTCGGGCTGGACGGGTGATGCCCGCGGGTCTGATGGCATCCGCGCCGCCGACGCGCATTCCGGCGGAGGCAGATCTCGCTCGCATGCGCCGGGACCGGGTGCAGCGCATCCGGTCCCTGATGCGCGAGCAGGGACTCGACGCACTCGTGCTGCTCGGCAACACCAATGTCGTCTACGCGACCGGGGCCATTTGGCCCCTCGCCGACTCGGGCCGGGCGAACTTCGAGCAGCCCGTCGCGGTCGTGATCGCGGACGACGAGTGGCCGCACCTCTTCACCCCGTTGCGTGGTGACGACGGTCTCCACCTCGGCGTGCCCCCGGACCACGTCCACGGCCCGGTCTATCTCGACTTCGACGAGGGGGTGCAGCTCTTCGCATCGCAGCTCGCCGGCCTGCTGCCGGGGAAGGCCGTGATCGCGATCGACGAGTGGACCAACGCGCTGTGCCGCGAGCGGTCGATCCTCTTCGCGCCCGACGCACCGGTCGACGGCGGACGGGTGATCAGCCGCGCCAAGGCGGTCAAGACACCCGACGAACTGTCGTGCATGCGTGAGGGCCTGCGCATCACCGAAGGTGCCATCGCTGAGGTGCAGGCACGCGTTGCGCCCGGCGTCCGTCAGACCGACCTCACCGCGACCTTCCTGCGCACGATCTTTGACGCGGGAGCCGACGCCAACATCTTGGACCCGATCTGGCAGGTGATGCCGAGTCGGATGGCGGACGGACCATGGACGACGACCGGCGACCTCGCGTGCCCGCTCCTCTCGACCGAACGCGAGCTCGCGGAGGGCGACGTCCTGTGGGTGGACACCGGCATCAGCTACGCGGGTTTCCATTCCGACTTCGGCCGGACGTGGATCGTGGGGCGCGAGCCCGATGCTCGCCAGCGCGCGCAATTCGAGCGGTGGCGATCGATCATGGACGCCGTCCTCGACGTCACCCTTGCCGGTGCGACGGCGGCAGACCTCACGGCGGCCGCGATCGCCGCCGCCGGCGGCAGAAAGCCCTGGATGCCCCACTTCTACCTGGGTCACGGTCTCGGCATCGACAGCGCCGAAATGCCGTACGTCGGGAGTGACATCGGTGAGGCGTTCGACGCGACGCTCGTGCTCGCCGAGGGCATGGTCCTCGTCCTCGAGCCGATCGTCTGGGAGGACGGTGCGGCCGGCTACCGCTCCGAGGAGGTGCTGCTTATCACCGAGGACGGGTGGGAGCCGATGACCGACTACCCCTACGACCCCTTCTGAGCCCCGGGTGACGCTCACCGAAGTTCGACCCGACGACGAAGTTCTGCGACTGGCCCGTCGCTCACGCGCACTGGCCGAGATGGAGGCCGCGGACATCGACCTGTTCGTCCTCGGGCGCGAGGGCAATGCCCGCTACGTCTCGGGCGCACCACGGCTGTGGACCGCCGGCTCGCGTGCCTTCGGCCCCGGGTGCGTCCTGGTACGAGCAACCGGGTCCGTCCACCTCCTCAGCACGTGGGACGAGGGGATCCCGGACGACATCCCCCGCGAGAACCTGTATGGGATCTCGTTCAACGCTCAGAACTTCTTGAAGGTGCTCCAAGGGATCCCGGGGGCCGCGACCGCGCGGAGGGTCGCCACCGATGCCATGACGCCATCATCCGCGCAGCTCCTGCCGAAGGCGTTTCCGTCGGCCGAGCTCGTCGACGGCGAGCCGTTGCTGCGCCGGGCGCGCCGCGTCAAGACACCCGAGGAGGTCGACGCGATCCGCGCCTCGGTGCGCATCGCCGAACGCTCGCTAGCCGAGGCGGAGGCCGCGCTCGCGCCCGGAGTCACCGAGCGGCACCTCACGGGGGTCTTCATGGAGGCGATGGCCTCAGCGGGCGTCACCACGCCGGCAACCCAGGATGTCGCGTGGATCACCTCGCGGCACCACCCGTGGCGTCGCACCGGCCGCGATGCGCCGGTGGGGCGAGACGACCTGGTGGCCTTCGACGCCGGGGTGATCCTCGGCGGGTACGTCGGCGAGCTCGGCCGGACCGCTTCGGTCGCCGGCGAGGGCGCCGTCGACCCTGGCCTCGGCCGCCGCTGGGACGAGCTGTGGGACGGACTCCTCGAGGCATGCCGTCCCGGCGCGCCGCTGAGCGACCTTCTCGACGCCTACGACCGCGCGGGTGCCGCCCCGCCGCCGATGCCCGTCGCCCGCGGGCTGGGGCTCGGCTTCGACCTCCCGATGGTGACGCACACCCTCCCGCACACGGCCGCCGAGGAACGCCTCGAGGTGGGCATGGTGCTCGCGTTGACCGCCTACGTCTGGGAGGAGGGCATCGGTGCCCTGTACGGCCAGAAACCCCTCGTCGTCACGGCGACCGGTCCGGAGCTTCTCTCGACGACCCCGTCCCGTAATGCAAGGAGCCCACTGACGTGACCACTGTCGAAGTCCCGCCGCCCGAGGAGATCATCCTCTACGAGAAGGATGCGAGCACGCGCATCGCCACGATCACTCTCAACCGGCCCGACCAGCTCAACATCCCGACGATCGCAGCCCGTCGGCGCTATGCCGACCTCTTGTTCAAGGCCAGCATCGATGACGACGTCAAGGTGCTCGTCGTCCGTGGCGTCGGAGACCACCTCGGAACGGGCGCCGACCTCGACGAGCTGATGGCGAAGCAGGCCGCCGGAATGGGCCTCCAAGAGGAATTCGGGCTGGATGACGACGACGGCGTGACGATGCCCGGCCCACGCTCGTACCGCGCCGGGGCGTCGCTGCTTCATTGGTACGGCAATACGAGGTCTGGCTGTCGCAGCCTCCAGGACTTCAAGAAGATCAGCATCCTCGAGGTCAAGGGCTATTGCTACGGCTGGCACTTCTACCAGGCCGCTGACGCCGACCTCGTGATCTCGTCCGACGACGCGCTCTTCGGGCATCCTGCATTCCGTTATGTCGGCTACGCGCCCCGCATGTGGCAATGGGCGATGATGATGGGGCTGCGCAAATTCCAGGAGATGGTGTTCACCGGCCGGCCGTTCACCGCCCAACAGATGTACGACTGCAACTTCGTGAACAGCGTGGTGCCCCGCGATCGACTCGAGGCAGAGGTGGAGAAGTACGCCCTGTCCTGTGCGCGCACGCGGCCCACCGACACCGTGTTCATGCAGAAGGTGTTCTTCGAGGTCATGAAGCAACACCAGGGCGAGTACATGGGCAGCCTTCTGAGTGCGTGGCTCGAATCGATGGGCGGGATGCTGCGGGACGACGATGACGGCAAGCGGGCAACGTTGAGCCAGGAGACGATGGACGCGGGCCTCAACCTCGCGGTGAAGGACAACGACAGCAGGTTCCCGCCGGATTGGCGGTTGAGCCAGTCCGGTCGCCGGCGCCCCGAAACGGACTGAGGTGGGCCAGCCCGACCCCGGCGTGCCGAACGGCTCGCCCGGCCTTCCACCGCTGAGCGGTCTCCGCGTGATCGATCTGTCGACATGGATCGCCGGTGCCTACTGCACCAAGCTGCTCGCGGACGGCGGCGCCGAGGTGATCAAGGTCGAGGCGCCGGACGGCGATCCGCTCCGCCGGTGGTCGGCTTCGGGCGCGGTGATCGCAGCAGACGCCGATGGGGCGCTCTTCAACTTCCTGAACGCGTCGAAGCAGAGCGTCGTCGTCGAGTGCGAGCGCGCGGATGATCTGGCGTTGCTGCAGGCGCTGCTCGCGTCGGCCGACGCCGTGGTGTGGTCCCGAGGCTCTCGCGTTGTGGAGCAGACGGCCTTGGCGCCGCACGAGATCCTTCGTGTCCACCCGCACCTGACGGTCACGTCCATCACGCCTTTCGGGCTCGACGGCCCCTGGCGCGACAAGCCGGCCACCGAGTTCACGCTGCAAGCGTGGTCGGGGGCGATCGTCGGCCTCGCCGTGGGCGACCGGACCGCGCCCCGGTGTTCGTCGGCGGCCAGATCGGGGAGTGGGTCTCCGGCGTCTTCGGCGCGATCGGGACGTTGGCGTCGGGCCGGCGTTCGAGCTCGGACGGCGAGCTCGTCGACGTGTCGATGCTCGAAGCCTTGGCGATGTGCCTCACGTACTACCCGGTGACGTTCAACGACCAGCTCGGACGCCCGATGCGCCGCCGCCGGTTCGTCGCCACGCCCGGCGTCGGCGCCGCCTGCGACGGCCTGGTCGGTCTCGGGTGCGGGACGGGGCAGCAGTGGCTCGACTTCTGCGCCATGGTCGGGCACCCCGAGTGGATGGAGGATCCGTCCCTCTTCCTCGATCGAACGGCGTTGACGCCGACGATCGACGCCTGGATCGCCGAGCACACCGTGGAGGACGTGCTCGACCTGGCGTCGGCCTTCCGGATCCCCAACGCACCGATCGCCAACGGCGCGAACGTCACGACGTTCGAGCATTTCCGCCAGCGCCAGACGTTCGCGGCGAACCCCCGGGATGGTGCGGTGAATCCGCGGCCGCCCTTCCGGGTCGGTTCGGCACGTCTGCAGCCGCCCGAGCCAGCGCCTCGGCTCGGGGAGCACTCGATCGCGGCGCTCCTGGCGCGCGACGTCCGCGACGGCGCCCGCGTGGAGTCGGAGGGACCCGGGCTCCCGTTCCAGGGCCTGCGCGTCCTGGACATGACCGCCTACTGGGCGGGTCCGCTCACGGGCCACCTGCTGGCGCTGCTGGGCGCCGAAGTGATCCACCTCGAGTCGGCGGCACGGCCCGACGGGGCCCGTCTGGTCGGCGGCGTGCCGCAGACGGAGGATCGCTTCTGGGAGCGGGGGCCCATCTTCGCCGCGCTCAACACCAACAAGAAGAGCCTCACCATCGACTTCGGCGACCCGCGTGGCATCGATCTCGTCCGCCGGTTCATCGCGACCTGCGACGTGGTGGTCGAGAACTACACGCCGCGTGTCCTGGACCAGCTCGGCCTCGACTACGAGACACTCAGGGCCGACCGGCCCGATCTCGTGATGTTGCGGATGCCGGGTTTCGGGCTGGACGGGCCGTGGCGGGACCTCTCGGCCTTCGCGTTCGTGATCGAGGACGCCTCCGGGCTCACCTGGTTGACCGGACATCCCGATCTCCTCCCGTTCGAGCCGTACTGCGTCGGCGACCCCAATGCGGGGCTGCACGCGCTGTTCGGCGTGATGCTGGCGCTCGAGCACCGTGCGAGGACGGGCGAGGGCGGCCTCGTCGAGGCCGCGATGGTCGACGCTGCGCTCAACGTCGCGGCGGAGCAGGCGATCGAATTCTCGGCCTACGGAGCGGTCCTCTCCCGGGACGGCAACCGCGGCCCGTGCGGGGCGCCGCAGAACCTCTATCGGGTCGCCGGACCGGACGAATACGGGCGCGACGACTGTTGGGTGGCCATCGCGGTGGCCACCGACGCGCGACTGGATGTCGCTTCGTCGTGCCCTGGGCGAGCCGCAGTGGTGTCTCGACCCGGCGCTCGTCGTGGCGGCGGGACGCGTGGCGGCACAGGACCGGATCGACGAGTGCCTGCAGGATTGGTGCCGCGACCAGACGGCCGACCAGGTCGTCGAGCGTCTGTGGGAGGCCGGGGTGCCCGTCGGCAAGGTCGTGCAGCCGCACCGCCAGCCCGACCTCCCGCAGCTCGCCGCCCGCAACTTCTTCGAGGAGGTGGTCCATCCGGTGATCGGGAGCGCTCGCTACAGCACGCTCCCGATGAGGTTCTCGCGTCGACCGGGTCGGATCCACGAACGGCATGCACCGCTGCTCGGAGAACACAACGAGGAGCTCCTGGGGGGGCTCGGTCTCACGCGGACGGAGATGGACGCGCTCGAAGCGGAAGGGGTCATCGGTGGCTCGCTCGTCGGCACCTAACAGCGGGTCCCCGTCACCGTCCTCCTCCGGGATGGGCTTCCAGGCCGCTCCGTTCGACGTCGTCGAAGCGTCGCGTCGCGTGTGGCTGGAGCGCTGGGATCCCGAGGCAGCCTCCGGGATGGCCGCGTTCACCGCGATCCTCCGCTCCTACCAACTCCTCAACGACCAGGTCAACCAAGTGATGAGGAGTCACGACCTCACGTTCGCGGCGCTACGAGGTGCTCACCTGGCTGGCTACGGATCCCAAAACCGCCCTGACGCTGAGCTGGATCAGCAAGACCCTTCGCATCCCGCCGGCCACGGTCACGAACATCATCGACCGGCTCGAGGACGAGAAGCTCCTGCGGCGCGTGCCCCATCCTTCGGATGCCCGCACGACGCTGGCCGTGATCACGCGGCGCGGCCGGAAGGTCGCCACGGACGCGACGCAAGATCTGAACGCCACCGTGTACGAGCGCATCGGCCTGTCCGAGCGGCAGCGGAGCCTGCTCATCGACCTCCTGGCCCAACTGCGGGCGAGCGGGAACGAATTCGACGTCGAGCGCTCCAACGAGGTCATGGGGGACATCGGATCTCGTGAGGCGCGCGCGACGGGACGCGACGGGCGGAAGAGCCGGTTCGAGGTCGCGTAGCCACCAGGGGTCCCGGCCCGTGACCTCGGGAAGGGCGCGCCGGGCTCGCGCGCCGCCCGCCACGGTTCGAATTGTGCAACTGTGGCGCGCCACCACGGCCCGTGGCGGCCCTGTCCGCGGAGACTTCCCATGCGAAAGAGCCTCGCCTTCCTCGTCGCCAGCTCACTGACCCTCGGCGCCGTGGCCGCGGTCGGGAGCGCCGGCCCCGCGTCCGCGGGGTCGGGACCTCCGACCCAGGGCGTGACGGCCACGACGATCCGGGTCGGCATCCCCTACGTCGACCTCTCGGCCGTCCGCAAGTTCGGCATCACGCTGGACCAGGGGAGCTTCCCCGACGCTTACAACGCCCTGATCGCGAACCTCAACGCACACGGCGGCGTCGACGGCCGGCACCTGGTGCCGTACCTGTTGGCGGTGAACCCCGTGGGAACGGCGCCGGCGCTTACGGCGTGCACGCAGCTGGCGGCGGACGACAAGGTCTTCGTCGCCGTTAATCCCCAGCAACCGGACTGCTTCCTGCAGCAGTACCACGTGCCGACGATTGCGGGGAGCTTGCAGAGCGTGCAGTCGTCGGGCGACGCGCCCAACTTCACCCTGGTGCCGCCCCCGGCCGCCTACGACCGGCTCCAGCTGTCCGTGTTCGCCCACCAGGGCGTCTTCAAGGGCAAGAAGGTCGGGCTGTTCGCCGGGGCCGAGACCGACGGGCGTGAGCTCCAGGTCGTCCAGGAGGAGCTGCGGTCCCTGGGGGTGCACGTGGTCCAGAGCGCCGTCGACGACGTGCCGACGGGTGACGAGGCCGCGTCGAACCAGGAAGTCGCCATCATCGCACAGCGGTTCCAGGCGGAGGGAGTCGACGAGGTCATCGCGGTCGGGACCGGCGGGACGATCTGGCCCGAATCCCTGCAGGCGGCGCAGAGCTCCTACACCCCGTCGTGGATCGCGACCAGCCAGCCCTCCCTCGAGACCGCCGCGCTGAGCCTCTCGATTCAGCCGAAGTATCTCCGGAACGTCCTCACGTCGAGCCCGGTTCCCTCGAACTACGAGATCTGGCACACGCCGGCGGTCCAGCAGTGCGACCGCGTAGTCCGCAGGGCGTACCCGAATCTCAAGATCACCCCACCCGCGAATCCGATCGCCGGCTCGGACCAGACCTTCTACGCCATCGAATCGGCGTGCCTCAACCTCGCCCTGTTCACCACCGTCGCCAAGGCCGCCGGCAAGAACCTCACTTCGTCCAGCTTCGCCCGCGCGGGGTACGCGTTGCGGGACGCAGCCATCCCCGGGGCGGGTGGTCCGGTGTCCTTCGCCCCGGGCCGGGCCTACGCGATCGGGCCGGTGTACCTGGTCACCTACGACGCCGCGAAGAGCGTGCTGCAGTTCTCCGCCTCCCCGGCAACGAGGTGAGGAGCGCAGCCAGGGCTCACCCGGACGGGAGCGTCATGTCCAGGACGAGAGCAGGCCAGGTGAAGCCCGACCCTGCGCCCGCGCCGCCGGGCTCGCCGGTCAGCGCGTCGTAGAACTCCCGGAAGCCGTGTGCGTCGATCAGACCCGCCAGCTGGTCTCGCAGCCGGCGGGCCTCTGCCCGCATGCCGAGGCGGGCCGCCAGCAGGTAGGCCCAGTAAGCCGTCGCGCCCCACGTTGCGTTACCGTCCCACTGCACGTACGTCCCGACGCCGCTGCCCGCGGAGACCGCGCCCGCCGCAAAGCCGCGCGGGCCCCACATCGGCCCGTCCGGGCGGAGGTGGCGTTGTGCGACCAGCTCTGACAGGCCGGCATCGGCCATGTCCCGGCTGGCCGCCGGGATCAGGCCCATGGCCCCGATGCCGTGCACCTGGACGGCGCGGGTGAGGTCGTAGGCGACGAAGATGCGCCCCTCGTCCCACCAGAGCAGCGCCCGCATCGCCGCGGCCACGGCCGCGGCGAGGGTCGCCGCCTCCTTCGCCTCCGCCTCGCGGCCCCGGGCGGAGCAGGCGGTCGCCACCTCCTCGAGGGCAAGGAGGTACCAGCCGCACACGGTCGGGTCGTACACCACGAAGGGGTGACCGTCGGCCAGGGCCGCCTCGGGAGCCATGCCACTGGCGCGCCCGGAGAGGGTGAGCTCCTTGAGCCGCGTGAGGGAGGCGCCGAGGTCCCCGGGGAGCAGGCCGCGCATGAGCGCGCTCCCCTCGGTCCCGGTCTCGAACGGGTGCAGCACGGCCGGCAGGGACCCGCCCGCGACCGATCGCCGGCGGGCCAGCGCGCGCAGATGGGAGAGGGCCTGGTCCAACAGGTGGTCGGCGGGCGCTCCGAGCTCCTGCGACAGGCGGGCCGCGGCGTAGGCGGAGGTGGGGGGATCCACGAAGGGCGTGCGATCCCCGTCGAACATGGGCCCGAAGAGGTCCTCGATGAAGCGCCGGTGCTGCTCGGCCCCGGGGACGTAGCGCTGATGGGACAGCAAGCCGTCCGGCAGCCGGTTGGCCCGGTACAGGGTCGTGAGCTCCTCCAGCGCGGCGCCGGGATCGAGATGGAGGAGCGACAGGGCGTGGTACCCGCTGTCCCACGCGAAGAGAGCGGGGTAGCTGTCGCGGTCGGGCACGTGGAAGGCCCCACCGAAGGCGGAGACCCGGTGGGCCCGGAACAGCGCCGTGCACCGGTCCTCCAAGCTGGTGGCCACGCCGGATGTCTAGCAGGAGGTCCCCTGCCCCCCTTTACAGGACGAGATGCTCGTAGGTCTCCGGGTTCTGCATGTTCTCGGCGATGCGCGCCTCCTCCTCCTCGGGCGACTCGTCGGTGCGGAGGAGGAACGGCGCCAGGACCAGGCCGGCCAGGACGCAGGCCGCCGCGATGAGCAGCGCCAACTGGTAGCCGGCGGTCAGGGAGCCGATCAGCGTGTGGCCCTGCGCGAGCAGGGCCTTGGAGTGGTTGGTCGCGATGGTGCTGAGCACGGCCAGCCCGACGGCTGCCGCCATCTGCTGCGACACGTTCACGATGCCCGAGCCGAGACCGGCGTCGGCATTGGGGATCTCGGACATCCCGATCTGCAACAGCGGCATGAAGGAGGCGCCCGCGCCGACACCCAGCATCAAGAAGGCGAAGAAGAGCTTCGGGAAGTACGCCGCACCCTGGCCGGCCGTGGCCAGCAGGATCAGGCCGCCCGCCGCGAGCAACATGGCCGGGTACATCACCTTGTGGCCGAACCGGTTGACAAGGCGCGCCGTCAGGCCGGCCGACATCGTCGCCATGCCCACCGTCGCCGGCATGAAGGCCAGGCCGGTCTTGATGGGGCTGTAACCGAGCACGTGCTCGAGGTAGAGCGCGCCGATGAAGAAGGTCGAGAACATTCCCGTGGCCAACAGGCCCCGGATGGCGCTCGAGCCGGTCAAGGTGCGCAGTTTGAGGATCCGCAGCGGCATGATCGGGTTGGCCAGTCTCGATTCGAGGACGACGAAGGAGACGAACAGGAGCACCGCCACACCGAGGATGCCGAGCGTGTGCGCCGAGGCCCAGCCGTCGCTCGAAGCCGTCACGATCCCGTAGATGCCGACCATGAGCGACAGCGTCACCAGCACCGACCCGACCACGTCCACGCCCTGCTTGATGCCCAGGCCGACGTTCTCCACCACCAGGAGCCGGCCCAGGACGAGCGTGACGATGCCGATGGGCACGTTCACGAAGAAGATCCAGTGCCAGCTGAGCGCCTGCGTCAGCACCCCACCGGCGAGCAGCCCGATGGAGCCGCCGCCGACGGCGACGAAGACATAGGCGCTCATCGCCTTGGCCCGCTCGAGCGGGCGGGGGAACTCCGTCACGATGATGGCGACGATGACCGAGGAGGACAGCGCGCCGCCGATGCCCTGCACGAAGCGCGCCGCCACCAGCATCGCCTGGCTGTCGGCCGAGCCGCAGGCGATGGACGCGAGGGTGAACAGCGCCACCCCCGCCAGGAACACCTTCTTGCGGCCGACCAGGTCGCCCAAGCGTCCCGCCATGAGGAGGAAGCTGCCGAAGGAGATCAGGTAGGCGTCGACCACCCAGGTCAGGCCGGACTGGGTGAAGTGCAGGCTGCGCTGGATGTCCGGCAGCGCCACGTTGACGATGGAGCCATCGAGCGCGTTCATGAACATCGCCAGGCAGACGACGACGAGGGCGATCCAGCGCTTGCGGTCTCCGGCTGGATCGCCGGCGTCCGCCCGCGGCGGGCTCATCGCTCCGGTGTCGGGGATAGTCATGATCTCGGGACTATCATAGAGGGGTGATGGAATTGCACGTGCCGCCGGCCTCCGAGGGCACCGTGGCAGGATCGACGTCGTGACCGCCCGATCCGCCACGACCACGGGGACGATCGTCCTGCTCACCCGGCTGGCCCGCGCCGTCTTCCTGCGCAGCTCGGTCGACCTGGTGGGGATGAACCTGAAGAACATGGTGGTGCTGGCCTATCTGCGCGACCACCCGAGCGCATCGCAGCAGGTGATGACCGAGCAACTCTCGATGGACTCCAATACGGGTGTCCTCGTGCTCAACGACCTCGAGGACCTCGACTACGTGGAGCGCCGGCGGGACCCGACCGACCGGCGGCGCCACATCGTCGACATCACCGACGCCGGCCTCGAGGCCCTGGAGCGGGCGGAGGTGGCGCAGGGGAGCATCGAGGACGAGATCCTGGGCGGCCTGAGCGAGGCGGAGCGGGTGACGTTCCGCCGCCTGCTCGTGAAGGCTCTCCAGGACCATCTCCCCGAGCGGTAGCCGCCGCGGCGGCTGGCCTGGTGGAGGTGCCCCGTCCGCGCGCCCGTCAGTGCTCGGAGCCCAGTGGCCCGAGCTGGTCGTGGAGCGAGCGGGCCGCCCCCCTCTCCCGGCTGAGCGCCTCCCGCGTGACGTCCGCCATGCTCTCGCGCACCAGGCGTTTGGCGGTGGCGAGCGCGGCGTCCGGCAGCTCGGACAGCGACTGCGCCAGGGCTCTTGCCTCGGCATGGAGGGACTCTTCGGGGTAGCTGCGGGCGGCCAGACCCATGTGGGCCGCGTCCGCGCCGGTGAACCAGCGTGACGTGAGGAGCAGGTCGGCGGCTCGCTGCGGCCCCACGATCCGAGGGAGGAGTGCGCTGCTGGCCGCCTCCGGCGCCGTCCCAAGAGCCGAGAACGGGAGTCGCAGCCTCGCCGTGTCGGCCACCAGGACCAGGTCGCAGTGGAGCAGCACGGTCGCACCGAAACCGATGGCCACACCGTGCACGGCGGCGAGCAAGGGTTTGGAGAAGCGGAGCAGGGACTCGAGCAGGTCGTCGAAGAGCTCCGCCAGCGCGCCGCCGTCCTCGGCGACCGCCGCAAGGTCGACGCCGCTCGAGAAACCCCGGCCGGCACCCTCCAGCAGCACCACCGACACCCGGTCGTCGGCGTCTGCTTCGTCGAGCGTCTCGGCCAGCCGACGGTACGAGGAGGCCGTGAAGGCGTTCAGCCGGTCCGGACGATTGAGCGTCAGGATGCGCACCCTGTCGTCGTCGCACACGACAACCTCGGGGTCCTCGCGCTCCACACCGAGATGATCACACGCGGCACCACTCCGGGGACGACAGCGTCGGGCGCGTCGACGAGTAGGAGGTTTCTGGGCTTTCGCCCAAATTTGATCCTAAGATTGGCGCACTGCCACCAAGGAGGAACAGCCCGTGACGGAGTACAAGTACATCGAGTACGTGACGGTCGACGACGGCCGGATCGCGCGCATCATCTTGAACCGCCCCAAGGCGCGGAATGCCCAACATCGTGGGCTTCTCGTCGAACTACACGAAGCTTTCCTGGCGGCAGAGGCCGATGACGACGTGCGCGTGGTCATCCTGAGCGGCGCCGGCCCGATCTTCTCGGCTGGGCACGACATGGGATCCGCCGAATCCCTGGCCGAGCGGACCCCCGGCCCGGACATGCACCCGACGTTCGAGATCAACGGCGCCACCCGGAAAGGGGCCGAGTCCCGCATGCTCGGCGAGTGGCATTACTTCTTCCAGAACACCTTGCGCTGGCGCAACCTGCGCAAGATCACGATCGCCCAGGTTCAGGGAACGGTCTTCGCGGCAGGACTGATGCTCATGTGGGCATGTGATCTGATCGTGGCCGCAGACAACGTTGCCTTCGCAGACGTGGTCGGAACTCGACTGGGCATGTGCGGTGTGGAGTACTTCGCACACCCGTGGGAATTCGGGCCGCGGAAGACGAAGGAGCTCATGCTCACCGGTGACTCGGTCAGCGCAGAGGAAGCCCACACGCTCGGAATGGTGTCAAAGGTATTCCCGCTGGAGGAGCTCGATGAGCGCACGCTGGAGTTTGCGCGCCGCATCGCCGCTCTGCCCACGGTGACCGCGCTGCTGATCAAGGAATCCGTGAACCAGACGGTGGACAACATGGGCTTCTACAACGCCCTGCAATCCTGCTTCACGCTCCACCAGCTCAACCATGCGCACTGGGCCGAGATCCACGAGAACCACTACCCGATCGCGCTCCCCGAGGATGGGTTTGCCGACTGGCGGTCCGCCCCACCCGTGGTGCCGGCCGTGATGGACCAGGTCCGGGCGCCCGAGCCCGCCACCTAGGTCATGATCGGATCGGAGCTTGCCACAGAGAGGAGCGAGGAGGTGCGCATGACAGATGGATCGCAAGCACCGGTGATCAAGCAGGCGCTCGTCGCCGAGGTGGCGCTGTCGGCGAAGACGTTCTGGGATCTGCGGCTGACGTCGGGCTTGGACGCCGGTGACACGAGCCTCAGGGACGCCGAGACTGGCAACATCTACATCTTGCCCCGGCCGCACCCGGACCGACCCTTCGCCAACTGGAGCGAGATCGGAGAGGACGACGTCGTGATCGTCGGACCCGATGGCCGGGTCCTTCTCGACACCGGCATGCAGCCGACGGTCGAGCTGCAGACGCACCTGTCCGTGTACGACGCGCGGCCCGACGTCAACGCCATCGTCCACAGCCATGGCGAGTGGTCCCAGATCTTCTCGGTGATGCGCTGGGATATTCCCACCTACACGTCGGAGACGTACCTCGTCGCCGGGCTGGGGCCGATCAGGTGCGCACCGTCGGGCGGGGTCGCCACCGACGAGGTCGCACGCCAGGCGGTCGCCGCACTGGGCAGCCGGTCCAAGGCGGCGTTGCTCCCCTCGCACGGGGCCGTCTGCCTCGGCGCGACCTTCGAAGAGGCGTTCCACGTGGCCCGCATGGTCGAGCGGGCAGCCAGACAGGCCACGTTCATCCGGCTCTTCGGCGGCGCACCGCAGATGACGCTGCAGGATCTTATGAGCCCCGAGAGCTACCAGAAGATGGAAGCCGCCGCCCTGGCGGCGGGGGAGTCGGTCGAGGACGTCCTGGCGCGGTCCCTGTGACGACCGCACCCGGGTCGTGGGTCAGCCCATCCGGCCCTCGTAGGGGTTGTTGAGGTCGAAGGGCACGTCCGCGAAGTGGGCCGCCTCGGTCTTGAGCTCGCCCACGGACCAGGGACCGTCCTTCTCGATCTTGTCGATGACGGCGAACGGCTGGAACAGGTGGACGGTGCCCCCCGACACGAGGAAGATCCGACCGTGGATGGGACAGCTCTCGGTGCCCAGGTAGGCGACGAACGGTGCGACGTTGGACGGGGCGATCGGAGACCAACCCTCGGCGGGCGCATCCGGCTCCTTCCGGGCTCAGACCGCTCGTCAGACCTGGTCACCGCCGCCGGTGCGATGGCGTTGACCCTCACCCCGTAGCGGCTCAGCTCGGAGTCGGCGATCATCGTGAATGTCGCGATGCCGATCTTGGCCGCACCGTAATTGGTCTGCCCCGGGTTCCCGAACAGGCCGGACGCCGACGAGGTGTTGATGACGGACCGCCCGCCCCCTCGGCCGGCCTTCGACTGCTCGCGCCAGTAGGTCGCGGCCCAACGGGTCGGGCAGAAGTGGCCACGTAGGTGCACCCGGATGACGGCGTCCCACTCCTCCGCCGACATGTTCACCAGCATGCGATCGCGCAGGATGCCGGCGTTGTTGACAAGGACGTGGAGGTCGCCGAAGGTGTCCACCGCCTGGTCGACGAGGTGTTTGGCGCCATCCCAGTCGGCGACGTCGTCGAAGTTGGCGATGGCCGAGCCGCCGGCGTCGGCGATCTCGTTCACCACCTGCTGCGCCGGCGACGTGTCTGCGCCTGTGCCGTCGGGGCTTCCTCCGAGATCGTTCACGACGACGCTTGCACCTTCGGATGCGAACAGCAGTGCATGCTCCCGCCCGATGCCGCGTCCGGCACCGGTGACGATCGCGACGCGTCCTTTCAGTTCGTTCATGGTCGCCCCACCTCCATCGGGAACGCTGAGGTCGGTGAGCGAATGTACATGCGCGAGGACGGACGATGTCCGCGTCGGCCGATGTGATACAAACGGTTCTGCAGGACCGGCGGAACCGCATGCTCATAACCCAGAACGGTCGGGGACGTGTTCACCGATCGGAGGCGGAACGACTCGGCAGGAGGAGTGCCATGGCACAAGCGCCAGACGCCGGAACCGAATCCGAGACGGAGTCGCCGGTGTTCCGCGGCAACGAAGAGGGGATGGACGACCTCTTCGACCTCGCAGAGCCACAGCCCAAGTACAAGGCCCTCATCGACATGGGCGGCGTGATCGCGCCTGCCGAGGGCTTCACGGTCGTGGCCAGCCGGGCCGCCGTCGACGAGGTGCTCCGCGATCCCGCAGCTGTTCACCTCCCGCGACATCGTCCAACTCGGGAACGTGCGTCCTCTGATTCCCCTGAGCGTCGACCCTCCGGAGCACAAGAAGTACCGACGCATCCTCGACCCGCTCTTCGCCCCGAAGAAGATGGACGAGATCGAGGACGACGTGGCCGTCCCGGATGAACCACTTCATCGACGCCTTCATCGACCGGGGTTCGTGCCACTTCACCGACGAACTGGCTGTGCCCTTCCCCTCCGCGGTCTTCCTCGGGTTGATGGGCCTGCCCTGGGAGGAGCTCGACACCCTCCTGCGCCTCAAGGACGGGATCATGCGACCCGGTGGGGGTGGCCTGGACGCCGAGGAGGAGATGCGGATCCGGAACGAGACCGGCACCGAGATCTACGCCTACTTCAACGCCATCCTCGACGAGCGCCAGCGAGCATCCCGAGGACGGACATCCTGACGGGCTTCCTCGGGGCCGAGGTGGACGGCGAGAAGCTGACGCGGGAAGAGATCCTCGACATCTGCTTCCTCTTCCTCATCGCCGGCCTGGACACCGTCACCGACTCGTTGACGTGTTTCTTCGCCTACCTGGGCCGGCACCCCGAGCACCGGCAGCCAGATCGTGGAGGACCCGGCGGTCATCCCCAGGGCCGTCGAAGAGATGCTGCGCTGGGAGACCCCCGTGGCGGGCACGGCGCGCCTGGCCACCGGTGACAGCGTGGTGACCGGGTGTCCCGGTCGCGGCCGGCAGCCTGGTCTTCGTGTCGATCGGGGCAGCCAACGTGGACCCGGCCGAGTTCGAGGACGCATTCGAAGTCCGGTTCGACCGGGAGGTGAACCGGCACCTGGCCTTCGGCGGCGGGGTGCACCGGTGCCTGGGCTCGCACCTGGCGCGGCGGGAGCTCCGCGTCGCCCTGCGCGAATGGCACCGCCGCATTCCCGAGTACGAAGTCAAGCCCGGCCTCGAGCTGGAGTACCCGCCGGGGCTCCGCATGGTGCAGAACCTGGAGCTCGTCTGGCCGACCTCGTAGCGGCCGGCACGCCGCCGGCTCAGACCTTCATGATCCGGGCCAGATTGCCGCCCATGACCTTGGCCGTGTCCTCCGGTGACATGGTCTTCTCCACCAGTTCGGAGTAGCTCAGGGGATCGGCCAGGCCCTCCATGTGGGGGAAGTCCGAGCCGAACATCACGTTGTCGACGCCGATCAACTCGGCCAGCCCGGCTGGGTCCGGCTCCTGGAAGGCGTGCACGAAGACGTTGCGCTTGAAGACCATCGTAGGGGTCCTCTTCGAAGATCTCCGGCGACCTGCTCGTAGACGACCTCGCATGTGGTGGATGAGCGGGCGCACCCATTCCGTCCCGAACTCGACCGGCGCGAAGCGCAAGCGCGGGAAGCGGGTCGCCAGGCCGTGACCGATGATCGACGCCACCCCGTCCCGGATGGCTGACTTCGGGGACGCCAGCGACAGGAAGGCCGGCGAACCGTTCAAGCCCGGAATGCCGCTGCCGAACGGCCGGAACTCGCTGCCTCCGAACCCCTCCCACTCGTTGGTGTAGCGCTGGTAGCCGGAGTCCGTCTGGTGCATGCCGACCAGGATGTCCGCCTCCTGGACCGCCTCCCAGAAGGGGTCGAACTCGGGCAGGGCGAACGAGCGGCGGCCCTTCCAGGTCGGAACCGGCGCGGTGTGCAGGAGGAAGGCCTTGGCGCCGTGCTCGACGACGAACTCGAGCTCCTTCAGGGCTCTGTCGAGGACCGAGAGGCTGATCATGGGCGTCGGGTACATCGCGTCGGCGTAGTTGTAGGTCCAGTGCTCGAGCATCCAGCGGTTGAAGGCGCGGAGGACGACCTGAATGGCGTCGGGATCGTCCGCCAGCCGCTCCTCCACGCCGGTGGCCAGCGTCGGCCAGATAGTGACCGGTCGATGCCCATGTCCTTCATGAGCGCCAGTCGCGGCTCGGGGTCGAAGAAGGCGTCGACCGACGGGATGCCGCGCCGGTGCTGCGGGTCGGCCTCGGACCCCCCGGGAGGTGCGACCCGGGCGAAGGTGGGGTTGGGGATGAAGTCGCTGATCTTGTCCTTGAACGCGACCTTGGTGCGGTTGTTGATCTCGACGTACTTGACGATGCCCTCGAACTCGGGCGGGACGAACTTGGTCAAGGCATCGGTGTTCTCGTACATGTGGTTGTCGGCATCGAACACCGGGTAGGGCAGGTGCCGCTCGCGCATGTAGATGAACGCATCGGAAACGTACTCCTCAGTCATGGCCCTCCCTCGCATACCACGGATCGGCTCACGCCGGACCCTGCGGCAGATGCTATCGCGGGAATCGGATCGCTGGGCAAATGCCCAAAAAATGAAAATGGCACCATGAACAGGGGATCTCGAGCGGTGGGCGTCGTCACCTCGCCGGCGGGCCACGGTTACGAGCCGGCCAGACGGGTGAGAGCGGAGGTCGCAGGGAGACGGTCGGGGGAGAAGACGGTGCGGCAGCTGCTGAGCGGGATCACGGTGGTGGAGCTGGCCGAGGGCATCGCGGGGAGCTACTGCGGGAAGCTGTTCGCCGACCTCGGGGCCGACGTCGTCGAAGGTCGAAGCTCCCGCCGGCGACGAGCTGCGCCACCGGGAGAGTGCCGCCCGCGACGCGGACGGGTCGTTCCGCGGCGGCGCCTTCCTGCACCTCAACACGAACAAGCGCAGCATGGTCGTCGAAGCGTCGGCGGACAGGCGGCCGAGCGCGCATGGACGCCCTCCTCGGCGAGCGCGCACCTGGTGATCGAGGAGACCGGGCGGGGCCGGCTGGGCACCTGGGGGCTGACCTGGAGCACCGTGCACGCGCTCTGGCCGGCGCTCTCGGTCGTGAGCATCAGCGGCTTCGGCGCAACCGGGCCGTATGCGGGCTACGCCTGGGATGACCTGGTCGTCCAGACCATGAGCGATGCCCTGGTGCGCCCGCGTAGCGACGACGGCCCGGTCCGGCTGCCCGGCCATCTCGGCCTGCACCTGGTGGGCAACATGGCGGCGCTCGGGCGCGTTGGCCGCGGTCGATCGAGCGCCGAGTCGACGGGCACGGGATGCTTCGTCGACTGCGCCGCGCTCGAGGCCTTGTCGACCCTCCCGGCGCGGGCGACCACGCTGCTCGCGCACCAGTACCGAGACGGCGCGCCCGGACCGAGCCTGGTCGGCGCCGCACGCGAGACGCTGATCCCGGGTGGGGTGCACCCGTGCGCGGACGGCTACGTCTCCATGATGTCGACGCCGCAGCAGCTGGGCGAGCTGCTGGACGTCCTCGACGACGACGCCTTGCGGGAGGCGTTCGCCCGTCCCGACGCCTTCGAGCGCGGCGAGACGAAGGAGGCGATGGACGCCGCTCTGTACCCGTGGCTGCTGGCACGGACGCGGGCCGAGGCGACCGCCGAGGCGCAACGCGTGCGGGTGGCCGTTGGCCGGGCGTGAACTCGCCGGCCGAGGTGCTCGAGGCCCAGCACCTCGCCCAGCGCGGGTTCTGGGTGCACACCGACGACCCGGGCGCGGGCCGCGTCGACCTTCCCGGAGCACCGTGTCGCTTCGCCGAAGGGGGCTGGGCGATCCGCCGGCTCGCCCCGGGCCTCGGTGAGCACGATCGACGAGCGCCCCACGCCGGCCGGCCCAGCGGAGCAGCCGGCGGCGCGCGAGCGGCGCCGCCGACGGTCGGCCTCGCGGCCACCACTGTCCGGGATCCGCATCGTCGACCTGACCACCGTGTGGTCGGGTCCCTACGCCACCATGCTGCTCGCCGACCTCGGGGCCGAGGTGATCCGGGTCGAGAACCCGTGGATCCTGCCGCCGACGACGAAGGGGTACCAGCCCCGCCCGACCATCTCGAACCCCGGCTTCCTCGGGTCGCTCTACGGCCCCGGCGTGCCCGGACCGGCCCGACCGGCCCTGGAACCGCCACGCCATGAACAACTCGCTGGCCCGCAACAAGCTCTCGTGCACCATCGACACCCGCCGCCCCGAGGGGCGGGAGCTCCTGCTGCGTCTGGCGGAGCGGTCGGACGTCTTCATCGACAACTTCAAGGCGGGCGGCCTGGCCCGCATGGGCATCCACGCGGGCGAGCTGCAGGCCCGCAACCCGCGCCTCGTCGTCGTCGGCATGCCGGCCACCGGGCTCACCGGTGACTGGTCCGGCTACACGGGCTTCGGGGCCCAGTTCGACGGGCTCACCGGCATGCTGTGGCTGTGCGGCCACCGGGACTCCGAGCTGATGACCAGTCCCGGGGACGACCTACATGGACGCCGCCTCGGGGCCGGGCGCCGCCTTCGCCACCGTCGCCGCCCTGCGCTACCGCGCAGGGCACCGGCCGGGGCCAATTCGTCGAGTTCGACCAGAGCGAGAACATCTTCAACCACCTCGGAGACGTCCTCGTCGACTGCCAGCTGGGCGTCGAGCCGCGGCGGTGGGGGAACCGGGACCCCTGGCGGGCTCCGCAGGGGCTCTACCGCTGCCGCGGCGAGGATCAGTGGCTGGCCGTCTCGGTGGGCGACGACGCGGCCTGGCGTGCCCTCGCGGCGGTGATCGGCCGGGAGGACCTCGGGCGCGACCCCCGGTTCGCCGACGCCGCGGCGCGGCAGGCGCACCACGACGAGCTCGACGCGCGTCCTCGCGGCATGGGCGGCCGAGCAGTCGCCGCTCGAGGCATTTCACGCCCTCCAGGGCGCGGGCGTAGCCGCCGGGCCGCTGCTCGACGACGACGATGTTCGCGGCCGATCCCCACCTCCGCGCCCGGGAGTGGCAGCAGCCGCTCGCGAGTCTCGACGTGGGCACCCACCTGCACCCCGGCCTGCCCTATCCGGGGTGTCACGCAGGCGTGGCGGCGAGGGTCACCCGTCCTCGGCGAGGACAACGAGTTCGTCTACAAGCAGATCCTCGGGGTCTCCGACGAGGAGTTCGAGCGCTATCGGCCGGGACAGGATCCTGGCCGACGACTACCTCGACGCCGCGGGCGAGCCCTACTGAGGCGTACGACGCCGCCGGGCGGACCGGTCTCGCGGCTAGGTCCCGGGCAGGATCGTCCCGCAGAACGCCTTCCCGCTCTTGGGGAACGGCACGTACTTGCCGTTGCACGAACTGGACGTAGGAGAAGCACTGGGTCGGCGGGTTCTGCCCGAAGTGGACGAAGCTGATCGGGCCGGTCGCCAGGCCGCTGTCGGTCCAGTTGCTGACCTTGCGCAGGTTGGTGATGAACGACGTGCGCGTCGGGTTCCTTGCCCGCCTGCTGCAGGCCCTCGACCATCAGGTTGGCGGCCGACCAACCATCGGCCGAACCGAGGTCCGGCAGGCCTCCCTTGTAGGAGGAGTCGTACTTCTTGAGCTGGGCCAGGAAGGCCAGGCTGGCCGCATTTGTGTAGGTGGGCGAGGACACGATGCCGGGGAAGTACGCGTCCTGGGCCGCCGCCTCGTCCTGGGCGTTCTGGTAGATCTGCTGGGTGGGACCGGCGGCGAAGATGATCTTGACCTTGTTGAGTCCCGCCTGGTGGAGCGCCGTGGCCATGGCGAGGCTGGAGGACAGCACGCAGGCGCACTCGGCCGCGTTGCATCCGTCCGCCTTGAAGCTCAAGGCGAACGCCGTGAAGTCCACCGAGCCGATGGGGACGATGGTCTTGTCGCACGCCTGCAGGCCGTCGCGCTTGATGGATTCGTAGACGCTGTTCCCCTGCTGGATGGCGGCCGAGACGTTGGACTCGACGTAGCTGATCTTGGTGCGCTCCGATGGCCTTGTAGAAGCCGCCGTCGCCGTACGCCGGCCCGTTCGCCGACGCAGTTGCCCGTGGTGGAGAACAGGTTGGTGTTGGGCTGCTGGTACCACTCGGGGCCGTCCAGCGCCACGCCGGTCACGGGGATGCCCGCCTGGGCCAGGTAGGGCGCGGCGCCGTAGAAGGCGCTGCTGAGCTCGGCGATGGCGAAGACGCCCTTGTTCTGCACCAGGTCCTTCGCCGCCGTCTCGGCTCCCGTCGGCGTCGACGTGGTGTCGTCGACGACCCAGGTGATCTTGCGCCCGTCGATCCCGCCGGCGGCGTTGATGGCCTGGAAGCGAGCCTCCATGGCCCCGGGGGTGTCGGCGAAGGACGACGAGGCCGTGCCCGAGAGGTCGCTCAGGATCCCGATCTTGATCGTGGTCGGCGTGACGCCCGGTGCGCTGGCCGTGGTCCCGGACGTGCTCAGGCCTGCGGCACGCGGCGCCCACCTGTGCGGTACAGACCAGGATCGATGCCATCAGCACCGAGAGTCCCATGGCAACCCGCACCCGAACGAATGTGCTGTGGCACGCTTCCCCCTTGTTCTGCGGACCCAGGATGGTACCGATCGCTCCGGCGGATTTGCCGTCGCGGTCGGAACTTCCCATGACTGGGCACACGCCCAAGATTCTCTGCCGAACTGTAGTCTTGCCGAAGGTGAAGGTCAACGAAGGAGACGTGCGACGGCAACCGAGGAGCATCGTGACGGTGCACCGAGAGCGACGCGAGGAGTGGCCGGATGGACCGTCGGCACGGCGTGGCCACCGGCACGTGACCGCGCCGGCCGGTCCCCTGCGGGGCGTGCGGGTGCTCGACCTCGGCTGGGGCGTGGCCGGGCCCGTCGGCGTCCTGCTCCTCGCCGAGCTGGGGCCGACGTCATCAAGGTCGAGCCGCCGGGCGGAGATCCCTTCCGGCGCACAGCCGGCGTACCACGTCTGGAACCGCAGCCGGAGATCCGTCGTGATCGACCTCAAGACGCGAAGAGGGCCGGGACGTCTTCCTCCGCCTGTGCGACGGTGCCGACGTCGTGGTGGAGACGTTCAGCCCCGGCACCATGGATCGCCTGGGGCTCTCCTACGCCGAGCTGTCGGCGCGTGTCCCCCGGTTGGTGCTCTGCTCGGTGCCGGCCTATCCGCCCGGGCACCGCTTCGCCGATCGTCCCGGCTGGGACGCCACGGTGCAGGCCCGTTCCGGCATGCAGAACGAGCAGCCCGGTTGGCGAGCCCGGACCCGTGTTCCTCCACTTCCCCGCGCCGAGCATGGCCGCCTGCTTCCTGCTGGCCGCCGGCGTGCTGTCGGCGCTCGTCCATCGGGAGGCGAGCGGGCGGGGGCAGCATGTGCAGACCGTCGCTGTACCAGGGCGTCCTGGCGTACACGACGCAGATCTGGCAGGAGCACGAGCGGGCGCCCGCCGGGTATCGCAGCGTGATGGCGAAGACGTATCCGCCCGGCGTCCACCAGGCGTCGCTCTTCGAATGCGCCGACGGTGAGTGGATCCACGCCGCCACCATGAACGGCCTGACGCCCGACGCGCACGCCGAGGAGATCCTCGGTCTCGAGCCCGTGGACCAGCGGCAGCTGTACGCCGACCCCGAGTTGCGCGCGCCGCCACGAGGCGCGGCTCCGCGACGCCTACCGGACGCCGGTCCCGCCGGCAGCTGATCGAGGACTTCCACGAGGCGGGTCTCGGCGCCGAGGCGGTGACGCCCGATGGCCGAGGTCTTCTCCCATCCCCAGTTCGTGGCCAACGGGCTGGCCGCCACGCGTCGAGGACCCCGAGCTGGGGTCGACCACGCAGGTCGGGGTGCCGGCGGTGCTGCGCGCGGACACCGGGCGCGATCCAGGGTGGCCAGCCCCGAGTGGGCGAGCACAGCCGCGAGGTCCTGGCCGAGGCGGGCTACTCCGACCGCCGAGATCGACGCGCATGGTCGAGCGCGGGTGTCGTGGCAGGAGGACTCGTCGTGGGTCCACTGACCGGCGTCGTGGTGCTCGATCTCGGCCAGTACCTGGCCGGGCCCTTCGGCGCCATGCTCCTGGGCGACCTCGGCGCCGAGGTCATCAAGGTGGAGCCCGTGCGCGGTGACGGCATGCGCATGGCCGGCATGCCCTTCGTCGGGTGCCAGCGGGGCAAGCTCGATCTCGCGGTCGACGTCAAGGCGCCCGAGGGGCTCGAAGTGGTGCATGCGGCTGGCCGAGATGGCCGACGTGGTCCACCACAACATGACGAAGGGCACCGCGGCGCGACTCGGGATCGACTACGAGTCCCTGACGGGCTCGCAACCCCGAGCTCGTGCACTGCAACACCTACGCCTACGGCGCCGAGGGACCGCTGTCGGAATTCGGCGGGCTCGACCCGCTCTATCAGGCCGCCTGCGGGCTCGAGTACGAGGCCGGGCCCGTGGCCGAGGGCAACCCGCCCTTGTACCTGCGCTTCGGCATGACCGACACCGCCAACGCCATGGTGTCGGCCGTCGGGGTGCTCGCCGCCCTGTACCACCAACGCCGTACCGGCGAGGGACAGGACCTCTGGACGTCGCTGCTCAACGGCGCGGCGGTGTTCGGCTCCGACGTCTTCCTGGTGGAGGGGGAACCGGGCCCGGTTCGCCCGGGCCTCGACCGCAACCAGACCGGCGTCTCCCCGTGCTACCGGCTTGTACGAGACCCAGCAGGGTTGGATCCAGGTGGCTGCGTTCGGGCCGGGCCAATGGTCCCAGCTGTGCCGCCTCGTCGGCCGGTCGGACCTCGAGCGCCTACGACACGTTCGGCGGCGCGGATCGCGGCCCGCGCCGAGATCGAGCCGGCCCTCGAGCCAGCCTTTCTCGACGCGGACCGCCGTGGCCTGGCAGCACGACCTGGCCGCGGCCGGCGTGGCGAGCGAGGTCTCGATCGACACCAACGACGGCGAGGCCGTGCTCCACGACGCCGACAACGAGCGCCTCGGCCTGGTCGCCGAATACCCCCATCCGCTCCTGGGGCAGGTGCGCCAGTTCGGCACCCTGATCGACTTTTCGGAGACCCCGACCGGGCCCTACGGGCCGCCGCCCCTGGTGGGCGAGCACACCCGGCAGATCATGGAGCGCATCGGCTACTGCGGTGCGAGGAGATCGACGATCTCATGGCGCACGGGATCGTCTACGAGCCGGACGAGGACTACCGCTGGACGCAATGAGCAGACGGTCACGTCCGCAGTGCGACGAGCGCGTTCCGGGGCACGTCGCGGAACGGCATGTCCAGGTCCACCCTCCGCTCCCGCGGCATGCCGAGCACCCGCTCGCTGATGGCGTTGCGGGCCATCTCGGTCGTGCCGCCGGCGATGCACGACGCCTGGCGCATGAGGAACCGGATCCCGACCTCGACCCAGCTCCCGCTCCTCGTCGGACCAGGCCACGGCGCTGGACCCGACGAGATCGAAGCAGATGGTCGAGTTGCGGACGGCGGTCGTGCCGTACCACAGGCGGGTGATGGCGGCCCACTGGTCGGAGGCGGCTCCGGTCCGGATCTGCTCGGCGATATGGCGCCGTCAGGGCGTCGCCCACGAGGCGAGAGGGCGAGCGATTCGCCGATCTGTTCCTTCACCCGGGTGTCCTCCGCCAGGCCGCGGCTGTCGGACCAGCGGAGAGGAGCGCGGCTGGCCCGCCGGTCGGGTCGAGCGCCACCGCCGGTTGCCCGGCCGGGGCCGTGACGTAGGGCGAGCCGCCGGCGATGGTGCGCTCGTGGTACATCCATCTGCACCGCGACCGCCCACCCCTCGTCCACCTGGCCGATGCGCTGGGAGTCGGGGACGCGGACGTCGGTCATGAACTCCTGGCAGAACTCGCGTGAGCCGTTGAGCATCTCGATCCGGTGGACCTCGATCCCGGGCTGGTGGATCTCCAGCATGAAGACGGTCAGGCCCCGGTGCTTGGGGACGTCCCAGTTGGTCCGGGCGAGGCACAGCGCCCAATCGGCCCACCAGGCGCCCGTGGTCCAGATCTTGGAGCCGTTGAGCACCCACTCGTCACCGTCCCGAACCGCGGTGGTGAGCGCACCGGCCAGGTCCGAGCCGCCGCTGGGCTCCGACAGGAACTGCATCCAGAAGGTCTCGCCCCTGAGGATCGGCGGGACGTGGCGCTCCTTCTGCTCCTCGGTGCCGAACTCCAGGATCACCGACATGCACGGGGTCAGGGTGGGCACCTGCGTGTCGGCGGGGTACTCGTAGCCACGGATCTCCCGGTTGAACGCCGCCTGGTGCGCGGGGGTCAGGCCCTGGCCGCCGTACGCGCCGGGGCACGCAGATCCCCGCGAAGCCGCCGTCGAACAGCCTCCGCTGGAGCCGGCGGCAGTGCTCGATGTGGGCCAGCTCCTCTTCGTCGGAGCGTCGCGACCGCCTTGGAGCCGCCGACTCCGTCTGCCGCACGCGGCATGTGCTCGGCCAGCCAGGTCCGGGCCCGCGTCGCGAAGTCCTCGACGCTCTCCGTGCTCGTCGGCTCGTCGCTCATCGGGCAGCCTCCTCGCTCGTCGAGCATGTCCGTCAGGCGGGCCGCGTGCTGGCCGGGCGTCCCGAAGAGCGGGACGTGTTGGTGGCCACCCGGCGCAGGAACAGGTGCAGGTCGTGGTCGAAGGTGACGCCGATGCCCGCCGTGCATCTGCACGCAGTCCTGCACGAGCTCCGGCCCGTAGCGCCCGACGTAGAACTTCGCTGCGCTCACCAGCTCCGACCGGTTCGCCGGTCGCGATCGACTGCGTCCGACGCCGTGGCCGTGATGGCGTGGCTCGCCTCGAGCCACATCTTCATGTCGGCGAAGCGGTGCTTGATCTCCTGGTAGGAGGCCAGCGGACGGCCGAAGGAGTACCGGTTGAACGCCCACTCCAGCGTGGTGTCGAAGGCCCAGCGCATCGCTCCGCACATCTCGGCCACCTGCACGGTGACGGCCAGGTCGGTGAGCCAGTCCACCGCCGCGCTCGGCCTGCCCGCGCGTCTCCGACCAGCGAGGATCGGGGCACGTCGGCGTGGTCGAACTCGAGGCGGGCGAATCGTCTTCGTCATGTCGAGGCTGTGGAGGGGGGTGACTCGCACCCCGGGTGACCCGGCGGGCACCAGGAACTGGCTCACATCCGGGCCCGCTGCGGGCGGTCACCAGGAAGTAGGACGGCGTCGGCTCCGCCCTCGACGGGGGACTTGACCCCGTCGAGGACGAAACCGTCCGCCGACTCGGTGGCCGCGCAGCACTCCACTGCCCGAGCGCGTCATGAGGCGGCGGCCTCCGCCAGCGCCCATGCGCCCGCCGCGTCACCGTTGAGCAGCTCGGTGCAGCGGCCCGGCCTGTTGCTCCGGGCTGCCCCAGCGCCCGATGGCGGCGGCCACGACGTTGCTTCCCAGGAGGGGACCGGGTGCCGCGTGCAGGCCGAACTGGTAGGCCACCAGTGCCAGGTCCCTCACACCCTGCTCCGCTGACGCTCCCACCACCGGCGTCCGCCGGCACCACCAACGAGGTCCATCCCAGCTCGGCGCCCCGTTGCCAGAATGCTCGCCCCGTACCCGCGCCGGGTGCGCCGCCAGCTCCCGCATCGTGTCGAGGGGGCACTCCGCCTCGAGGAACCGCTTGGTGGTGCTCTTCGAAGAGCTGCTGATCCTCGGTGCGGGTGAACACCGTTTCGATGTTACGACGAAGTCGCGACGGACCCGGCTCCTCCGCGCGCGCGTCGGGCCAAGAGGGCCGGGCAGGTGATCGAGCCTCAGCGGTTCCGTTCAATGCAGCACGATGCCCGCCCGGTGACGTTGACCGCCTGGCCCGTCATGAACCGTGCCCTGTCCGAGCACAGGAAGTGGACGACGTCCGCCACGTCCTCGGGCTCGCAGAGTCGACCGAGCGGCGTGTGGTCGATGTAGCCCTGGCGCACGTCCTCGGGGTCCATGCCCCGCAGTTCGACCCTCCCACACGACTTCGCGGTCCTGCATCGGGGTACGGACGCACCCGGGGCAGACCGCGTTCACCCGCACGCCGAAACGGGCCACCTCCCGGGCGACGCTCTGGGTCAGTCCCAAGCACGGCCCACTTCGAGGCGGAGTAGTGCGCCAGCAGCGGGGTTCCCTCCTTGCCGGCGGCCGAGGCGATCGAGACGACGCAGCCCTCGCGACGGGTCACCATGGAGCGCACGACCTCGCGGGTCACCAGGAACACGCCCTTTGGCGTTCACGTTCATGTTGCGGTCCCAGTCCTGCTCGGTCAGCTCGCAGGAAGGGTGCGCATGGAGGAGACCCCGGCGCAGTTGACCAGGACGGCGATGGGCCCGACCGAGCGCCGACAGCTCGGCCACGGTCGCGACGTGACCTCGGCCTCCACTGGTGACGTCCATGCGCCGGCACGACGGCCTCGGCTCCGAGCCGCCGGATCTCCTCTGCGGTCTCCTCGGCCCCCTCCAGGGAGACATCGGTCACGATGACCTGGGCCCCCGACCGGGCGAACTCACGGGCCACGACCCGCCCGATGCCGCTCCCGGCACCGGTCACCAAGGTCACACGCCCTTCGAACTCTCGCATCGGCCCAGACACTCCTCGCTCGGTTGCCGTCATTGTGACACCCGGACCCATCGAATCGACGATCGCGACGTCCGAACCCACCTCCGAGCCGACTGCAGCTCGCGCGAAGGCGACAGCGGGCGCTTGATCGGGGATCGTTCCCGGCTTAGCTTTCCGGTCACCGCACGGGGACGTCGGGCCGACAGCTCATTGCCGGCACGCCCGGGGAGGCAGAAGCTCGTGGAGGAGCGCTTTGGCGATGTGACGGTGACGCTGGACGACGGCTACGTCGCAACGGTCGAGATGCACCGCCCGCCGGAGAACTTCTTCGAGGTCGAGGTCCTCCGGTCGCTGGCCGATGCGTACGAGACCCTCGATGCAGAGCCGGACTGCCGGGCCATCCTGCTGTGCGCCGAAGGGCAAGCACTTCTGCGCCGGGGCGAATCTCGGCGGTGGTGCGAGCCCGGACCCCGATCCGGGTCCGACGGAGGGGCCCGACCAGATGGACAGTGGAGGCGGCGCGGCTGCTCGGCGCCGGGACGCCCGTGGTGGCGGCCGTCCAGGGCGCCGCCGTCGGGGCCGGCTTCGGGTTGGCGTGCCTGGCCGACTTCCGGATCGGCTGCCCCGGGGCTCGGTTTGCGGCCAACTTCGCCCGGCTCGGCTATCACCACATCCTGGGCCTGTCGATCACCCTTCCGGCCATCGTCGGTCAGCAGCATGCCCTCGACCTGCTCTACACCGGGCGAAGGCTGAAGGGTGACGAGGCCCTGGCCATCGGCCTCTGCGACCGTCTGGTCACCGACGAGGTACTGCGCGGCGAGGCCCATGCCATGGCGGCAGAGATCGCCGCCAGCGCACCCCTCGCGGTGCGCTCGATCCGCCAGACCATGCGGGCCGGCCTCGCCGATCGCTTTCGGGCCGCCACCGAACGCGAGGCCGCCGTGCAGGAGGTGCTCGAGACGACGTGGGACCTGACGGAGGGCGTCCGGGCCGCCCGTGAGCGGCGGCCGGCCCGGTTCGAGGCGCGATGACCGTCTCCCGCGGGGCCGCCGCGTGAGCGACGGGCTCGGACTGGGAGCTGCGCTACCCCTCGACCGACCTGGCCCGTCACTACCGGGACTCGGGATGGTGGAACGACGACACGCTGACCGACATCGCCTTTCGCGGAGTGGTCACGTCGTCGGCGGTGAGCTGCCGGGTGCGCTCACGGATCCACCCGTTCAGCGGCACCATCGGCGAGGTCGGGGACATGGGCCGCCGCCTCGCCGGCGACCCTGGCCCGTCGCGGCGTCGAGGCCGGAGACGTCGTCGCCTTCCAGCTCCCGAACTGGGTCGAGGCCGTCGCTTGCTTCTACGGGTTGCTGTCGCTGGGTGTGGTCGTGGTTCCCGATCGTGCACATCTACGGGTCGAAGGAGGTGGGTCACATCCTGCGCCAGAGCCGAGCCCGGGTGCTCATCACCGCCGATCACTTCGCCCGGCAGGACTACGTGGCCAATCTCGAGGTAGGTCCTGCCGAACGCTGCCCGACCTCGAGTTGGTGGTCGTCGTGTCCGACCGACGTGCCCGTGCCCAAAGCTCGGCACGACCGTGCTGTCCTGGTCCGAGGCCGCTCGACGGCGCCCGATCCGCTCGATCGGCCTCCGAGGGTGGATCCCGACAGCCCGGCCCTCGTCGGCCTACACCTCGGGCACCACCGCCGCGCCCAAGGGCGTCATCCATACGCACCGCACGCTTTCTGGCCGATCAACGGACCTGGGCAACCTTCCTGGGGAGGAGACGTCTCCGGCTCCGCGCCGTGACGCCCGACCGCATCACTCACCGCGTCACCGGTCGGTCACATCATCGGGCTCACATCGGTGCTGCGCCCGCTCTTCGCGGCGAGCCCGCTGGACCTCATGGACGTCTGGGACCCGGAGCGGTGCTGGCCGCCATGGCGGCGGACGGGGTCGCCACCGGAGGGGGCCCGCCGTTCTTCCTCCTCAGCCTCCTCGATCACCCCGACTTCGACCCGGCGGTGCACCTGCCGTACATGGATCGCCTGATCATGGGCGGTGCCCCGGTCCCGACTCGCGGTCGCCCAGCGTGCCACGGACCTGGGCATCTCGCTCGTCCGCGCCTACGGGTCCACCGAACACCCCTCCACGACCGCGTCGCTGCACTCGGACCCCGCTCGAGAAGAGGATCCACACCGACGGGCGGATCATCTCGGGCTCCGAGATCCGGTTGCTCGACGCCGAGGGTCGGCCGGTGCCGGTCGGCCAACCCGGGGAGATCCACTCCCGAGGTCCTGAGCTCTTCGCGGGCTACACCGACCCCGCGCTGACGGCCGATGCGATCGACGCCGACGGCTGGTACGACACCGGTGACATCGGGGTCCTCGACCCGGACGGCTACCTCACCATCACCGACCGGAAGAAGGACATCATCATCCGAGGTGGCGAGAACGTGTCGTCGGCCGAAGTCGAGGGTGTCCTGGCCGAGATGGCCGGTGTGGCCGAGGTCGCCGTCGTCGCGGCGCCCGACGCCCGCTACGGCGAGCACGGCGCCGCCATCGTCAGGCTCTTGCCCGGTGCTCCCGCCTTCGGCCTCGAGTCGGCGCAGCAGCATCTGGAGGCGGGCGGGCTGGCCCGCCAGAAGTGGCCCGAAGAGCTGCGCTTCGTCGAGCGACTTCCCCCGGACGCCGTCCGGGAAGATCCAGAAGAACGTGCTGCGCTCCGCCCTGCGGGCGGAGCGGCCCGAGACTCTGCCCTTCGAGGTCCGAGCCGTCCGGGCCCCGGTAGCCGGCCGCGCCGCGGGCAGCCGCCGCGACCTCGCCGCCAGCGCGGTGGGAGTCCGGGAGCGATGGTGCAAAACTTGGGCGGGTGCTAAAATCTATCGGTGGCCGGCGGCAGGCCGGTCAGCTCGCTCGGGGAGGTTGTGCATGCAACTCGAGGACATGATCATGGTGAGCGTGGACGACCATCTGGTCGAGCCGCCGTCCATGAGCGACTACTTCGTGGACCACTTCCCGGCCAAGTACCGGGACCGGGTGCCCCGGGTGATCCACCGTCCCAATGGCACCGACGCCTGGCTGGTCGAGGGGAACGAGGTCTCGAGCTTCGGCCTCAACGCAGTGGCCGGCCGGGTCCGCGAGGAGTGGGGCAACGACCCAGGTTCCTTCGAGGAGGTGCGCAAGGGGACGTGGGACGTGCACGAGCGGATCCGCGACATGAACGTCAACGGCGTGCTCGGATCGATGTGCTTCTCGTCCTGGCCGGGCCTCGGCGGTCAGTACTTCCTCCAGAGCGGGGACCGCGAGCTGGCGGCCTGCATGATCAGGGCCTACAACGACTGGCACGTCGAGGAGTGGTGCGGCGCCGACCCGGGTCGCTTCATCCCGCTGTCGCTGTCCGGCTTCATCCTCGGGCCGGAATGGATGGCCGGGGAGATCCACCGGATGGCGGCCAAGGGCTGCCATGCCGTCTCCTTCCACTCGGACACCCATCGGTTCGGGCTGCCCGATCACCACGGGGACGAGTGGGACCCGGCCTGGCAGGCATGCCAGGACACCGACACCGTCATGGTGTTCCACTTCGGAAGCTCGCCGGAGTTCATGCCCCGATCGCCTTTCGACACGATGATCCACACCATGCCGTTCAACACGGGCGTGTTCGCCGCCGAGCTGCTGTGGTCCCCGGTGCTGCGCAAGTTCCCCGACGTGAAGTTCTCCCTGGCCGAGGGCGGCATCGGATGGATCCCGTACTGGCTGGAGCGTGCGGACTACACCTATGAGCGCCACCATCACTGGACGGGCCAGGACTTCGGGGACCAGCTCCCCAGCCAGGTGTTCAAGGATCGGGTGCTCACCTGCTTCATCGACGACTACACCGGGCTGCGCCTGCGCCACGACATCGGTGTCGAGAACATCGCGTGGGAGTGCGACTACCCGCACTCCGACTGCACCTGGCCCAACGCTCCCGAGTCGGCCTGGAAGTCGTTGCAGGCTGCCCAGGTCCCCGACGACGAGATCCACAAGATCACGTGGGAGAACGCGTGCCGGTTCTACAGCTTCGACCCGTTGGCCCACCGGGAACGTGCGCAGCTGCACGGTGGGAGCGCTGCGAGCCGAGGCGGTGGACGTCGACGTCACCCCGAAGAGCTACGGGATGCCCGAGCGGATCCGGTCCGCCGGTCGCGGCGCTGCCGAGCTGAGCGCACCCACGCCCTCTCGGGCGGGCGACAGCCAGCCTCAGCTCCAGTGGATCGCCTTGATCTCGGTGAACTCCTCCAGGCCGTGCGTGCCCCATTCGCGGCCGATGCCGCTCTGCTTGAAGCCACCGAAGGCGCCGCTCTGACCGATGCCGGCCATGCGTCTCGCCCCAGCCCGGCCCCTGGCCGCCTCCGGGTCCCACGTCGAGCTCGGATGAGCCGCCCACCCCCTGGGCCAACACCGTGCCGGCCCGGATCCGTCGTGCCACGTTGAAGGCCCGCGCCGTCGACTGGGACTCGACGCCGCCGCCGAGTCCGTAGATGGAGTCGTTGGCCAAGCCGACCGCGTCGTCGTCCGCTCCCCGAATAGGGCACGACGGTGAAGACCGGCCCGAAGATCTCCTCCTGGGCGATGCGCATGTCATTGGTGCCGATGAAGACCGTGGGCTCGTAGTAGAAGCCCTTCTCGAAGTCCGTCGGGCCTCTTGCCGCCCGTCAGGAGCTCGGCGCCCTGCTCCACGCCCGATGCCACGTACCCCTCGACCCGCTCCCGCTGCTGCTCTCGGATCAGCGGGCCCGAGGACCGTGGATGGGTCCAGGGGATCGCCGATCTTGACCGAGGGCGCCGCGGCGGCCACGCCCGTCCTTGTAGGCGTCGAGGAGGTGCTCGGGGAGGAGCAGCCGGGTGGCCAGGATGCACCCTTGTCCACAGTGGGTCAGCGTGGATCCGAAGCCGATGGAGCGAGCGTGGTCCTCGGAGACGTCGTCCAGGAGCACCTGGGCGCTCTTGCCACCGAGCTCGAGCTGGTAGCGCTTCACGGTGGCGGCCCCGTTGGCGATGATGCGCCGGCCCGGTGGCGGTCGAGCCGGTGAAGGCGATCATGTCCACCATCGGATTGGAGGTCATTTCGTCGCCCACCTCGCCGTGCCCGGTGATGACATTGAGCACACCGGGTGGGATGCCGGCCTCCTCCGCCGGCGCGCGCGATCAAGAAGGCGTCGAGCGGTGTCCACGGGTGGGGCTTGAGCACGACCGTGCAACCCGCGGCCAGGGCCGGGGCAACCTTCACCACGTTGAGCATGAACGGGAAGTTGAACGGCGTGATGGCGCCCACCACCCCGACCGGCTCGCGGAACAGCGCCGATCCCGTCATCCCGTTGGGGCCGGCGGTCGGCGCTCCCGCCTCGACCCACTCGAAGACATGCTCGATCTGCGTGGCGTTGGCGCGGAACATCCCGATGGAGCCACCCGCCTGCACGTAGTCGGTGAGGTAGCCGACCGAGCCGGTCTCGGCCACGATCAGCTCGCGGAGCTCGGCTGCGTGTGACTCGAGATACTCGGCCATCCGGACGAGGGCTGCCGCTCGTTCGGCCGGCTTCGTGTAGGGCCACGGTCCCTCGTCGAAGGCCCTGCGGGCGGCCTCGATGGCCAGCACGGCGTCCTTGGGGGAGGCTTCCGGCACCCTGCCGATCACCTCCTCGTTGGCCGGGTTGATGACCTCGATGGTCCCGGCCGCCTCGCCGACGGTCCAGGTCCCGTCGATGTAGAGGTCGAAATTCCAGCTCTTGCGTCACGGTGTGCCCCCTTGTCTCGGTCGCCGTATCAGGGTGCCACATCTTTAAGGCGTATGCCCAATACGTGTCAGGTTCGAAGAGCGGGACAAAGTGCTCGCCCTGCTGCTCGAAGACCACCCGCAGTGGCATGCCGATGACCACGTCCTCCGCCGCGCAGTTGACGATGTTGGTCGTCAACCTCAGTCCCGGCTGCTCCGGCAGCTCGACCATCCCGATCACGTATGGCACCGGGACGTCGGGGTTCCACGCCCTGTGGTTGAGCGTGTAGGTGTAGAGCGTCGCCCTCCCGCTCGTCGTTTCCCAGGGAGGATCGCGCTGCCAGCACTTCGGACAGATCGGGCGGGGCGGGTGCACCCAGTAACGGCACCGTCGGACAGCGGCGCAGGCGCAACTCGTCGTCGCTCCCGGCCGTCCAGAACCCTCGGTTCAGCTCGTCGAGGATCGGGACTCTGCGTAGCGGTGACGACATCGATCTGCTCCCGTGTGGACAGCACTGCGGTCGCTCGGAAACTAACAGTCGCGCCGGGTCTCACCGGACCGACCGTCAGGACATCCCCGGGTAGGACGCGGGGATAGGCTGACCTGAGGATCCCCGGCGGACGAGGTGCCGAGGTGACGGAGGAGTCGATCGATGTCGGAAGCTGGAGACGCAACGCGCAAGGCACTCCTCGACGCGGCCGAGGAACTCCTCATCTCCAAAGGCGTGGCCGGCATCACGACACGAAAGGTGGCCGAGCGGGCCGGAGTGAACCAGGCGCTCGTGCACTATCACTTCGGCACCATCGAGGAGCTCCTCGTGGCGGCCCTGGAGCGCGTGTCGGTGCAGGTGAAGGAGCGATCCCAGGAGATCTATCGCACGGACGGGTCCTTCGTGGACGGCTGGTTCGAAGAGATGGAGGCGAAGATCACCACCGACTTCGAGCGAGGCTGGGGCAAGGTGTGGCTCGAGAACCTGACGCTCGCCGCGAATCGCCCGAAGATCTGCAAGCAGTACGTGAAGGCGTCCACCATGACGCGGAAGCTCCACGAGCGGCAGGTGAGCGAGATGCTGGAGCAGCTCGGCGTCGACGCCGACGAGTTCCCCGCCCAGGGCATCGTGACGCTCTTGGATGCGATCACATCGAAGCTCATTCTCGACCGCCTGGTCGGGATCAAGGCGGGGCACAAGGAGCTGCTCGCCATGCTCCATCGCATCTGGGACGAGGTTCGAGCATCGATCTCCAGCCCGAAGGTCGCGAGATGAGGATTCGTCCGGCGTCAGCTGGCCGGCCGGCCACCCGGCGTCGGAGTCGACTCCGGTGGCCGGTGGATCCAGAGGATGCCGCGCGGTCGGTAGGGCGGCAGAGGAGGGAGAGCGGCGTGTCCGAGAGTGTGATGCCATGGATCGTCGATGCCTACGTCAACGCCAACCCGCCACACCTCGGTCTCGACCTGGAGCCTGACCGACGAGACCTACGGATCGGCGAGGACCGAGTCACAGGATCTCGAGCACCTCGTGGCCGACATGGACCGCAACCGCATCGCACGAGCGCTCCTCGCACCACCCCCGGAGTCCGCCATGGGCGACCAGGTGGCGGGGTACCGCTGGACGCTCGATGCGGTGCAGCAGCACCCTGACCGCTTCGGCCTGAGCGTCCGGGTCGACGCCGAACAGGGCATCCGGGCCGTCCGCCACCTCGAGAGCATGGTGCGCAACGACGGTGCCCGGGCGCTGCGGATCGTTCCGTACCGCGACGGGAAGCGGGCCAGCCACCGCTCCTACTTCCCGCTGTACGCCAAGTGCATCGAGCTCGGGATCCCGGTGACCATCACCGTCGGCATGCCCCTCGTGCAGCGACCCGGGATCGTGCAGAACCCGAAGCATCTCGACAAGGTCTGTGCGTTCTTCCCGGAGCTGGTGGTCGTCAGTGCCCACGGCGGTGCCCCCTGGACCGGCCTGCTGGTCCAGCTCCTGCGGACGTGGCCGAACCTGCTACCACATGATCTCGGCCTACCCGCCGAGCCGGTACCCGCCCGAGCTCGTGGCCTTCGCCAACACCAGGCGGGGGCGCATGAAGATGATGTACGCCTCCGACTACCCGCTCCTGACCTTCGACCGGGTGCGACGCGAGCTGCCCGACGTGCGGCATCAGCGACGACGCGATGCCGTGGTTCGCCGGGCAGGAACGCGCACGAGGGTCTTCTGGGGCGAGGACGACGAGCGCCGCATCCGGAGGCGTGACCCGTGGTCGACGGCGCTGGGGGGTCTTCGCATCTGCGATTTCTCCGGCCAGCTGGCCGGGGCGGGAGCAACACGGTTCCTGGCCGCCATGGGCGCCGAGGTCATCCGGGTCGAGGATCCCGTGACGCAGGGCTACTGGGACGCGCTGCGGGGCGTGGCGCCGTTCGTCGACGAGCGCCGCGGACCTGATTTCGGCGGTCCCTTCAACAACCACAACGTCGAGAAGCTGGGCATCACCTTGAACCTGCGTACCGACACGGGCAAGCAGCTTCTGCGCGAGCTCGTCGCCGTCTCGGACGTCGTGACGGAGAACTTCGCGCCTGGGGTGATGGCGCGCCTCGGATTTCTCCTACGAGGAGTTGCGGGCCATCAAGGAGGACATCGTGTACGTGTCCAATTCGGGTTTCGGCCAGGCCGGGCCGTACCGCGAGTTCAAGACGTGGGGCCCGCTGGCCCAGGCGTGCTGCGGGTTGGCCTTCGCCACGGGACTCGCCGGCCAGCACCCGGCGGGCATCGGCTACTCGTACATGGACCACCACGGCGCCAACGTCATGGCCATCGCCGTCATGGCCGGCCTCCTGCACCGCAATCGCACGGGTGAGGGTCAGTGGATCGACATCTCGTGCACCGAGGCCGGCGCGCTTCTCAACGGGCCCGCGCTCCTCGACTACACCGTCAACGGCCGGCCGATGCGGCGGCCGGGCTCGCCCGACAGCAACCGGAGCCAGCACCCCGCTCATGGCGCCGCACGGCATCTACCCGTCGGCCGGCGACGACAACTGGATCGCCATCGCCTGCCGCGACGATCGGAGAGTGGGCAGCGCTGGCCGGTGTCATCGCCACGGACTGGTGCGCTGACCGTCGCTGGGCCACGTTGCGCCGGCCGCGTCGAGGGACAGGACGAGCTCGATGCCGCTCCTGGCCGGCGTGGACCAGGCTCGCGCGACCGGTTCGAGCTCGCGGCGGCGCTGCGCGAGGTCGGGCGTGCCCGCCGCCGCCGTCCAGCGGCCCGAGCGAACGGATCGACGAGCGATCCCGAGACGTCGGACTGGGGCCTCTGGCCCACCGTGACGCACTCGAAGATGGGCGAGGTCCGTGTGGACGGCATCCCGGTGCACTTCTCGAAGACGGATTGGGTGATCGCGCGGGGCGCGCCGTGCCTCGGCGAGCACAACGACGTCGTCTTCGGGGATCTCCTCGGCTACACCGAGCGAGGATCTCCGGACCTTTCGGGAAGACGGGGGTGCTGTGAGCGGGCGAGGGTCGTCGACGGGCCCGTCCGGGGGCGCTCGACGGGGTGCGGGTGGTCGAGTTGGCGAGCGAGCACGGTGCCTTCGCCGGCAAGATCCTGGCCGACCTCGGCGCGGAGGTGATCGTCGTCGAACCGCCCGGGGGCCACGCCTCCCGGACGCTTCGAGCCCTTCCTCGACGACGTGCCCGGGCCCGAACGCAGCCTGTGGTGGTGGTACTACAACACCGGCAAGCTCGAGCGTCGTCGCTCGATCTCGAGCGACCGGCGCGGTGCCGACCTGTTCCGGAGCCTCGTTGCGACGAGCGACATCGTCCTCGAGGGCGAGCCGCCCGGGGCTGCTGGCCGGGTTGGGTCTCGACTACGAGGCGTTCGAGCCGGAGCGGCCCGAACTGGTCTGGGTGTCCATCACGCCGTTCGGGCGCGAACGTCGCGCGTGCCCGGGAGCCGGTACCGACCTCACGCTGCTGGCCGGCGGCAGGGCCCGGCCTGGAGCTGCGGGTACGACGACCATCTGCTTCCTCCGGTGCGGCCCGGCGGCAACCAGGGATACCACACGGCATGCCTCTGGGCGGTGGAGGCCGCGCATTGGTCGCCCTCTACGCGCGCGAGACGCTCGGGCTTCGGCCAGCGTGTCGACGTGAGCATGCATGCGGCATCCAACGTCACGACCGAGGCGGCGACCTACGAGTGGCTCGTCGCTCAGGCGACGGTGCAGCGGCAGACGTTTCGCCATGCGGCGGTGCGGCAGACCCCTCCGAGGCTCATGGCGGTCCGCCGACGGCGGCATCGGTGATCGGAGCGCTGCCGCGACGCGCCGGCGAGTTCCGCGGCGCTGATGCGAGTGGATCATGGAGCTCGGACTTGAGCGATCAGTTCGAGGACTTCTTCTTCCTGGAGATGGGAGTGGAGCGCGGAGGCGTCCTGATCCCCGAGATCGCATCCGATCCCGAGGCGGCGGCGATCTACCAGGCGGGATCGGACGCGCTGCGGTTCGTGGCGGAGCATCTCCCGGGCAAGGGCGTTCTTCTTCGAGGCCCAGCGGCGGGGCATCCCGGCGGCCATGTTGTTCGCCCCCGAGGACGTCATGAGCGATCGACCACTTCGTCGCCCGCGGGCTTCCCGGTCGAGATCCACCACGAAGACCTCGATCGGTCGTTCGTCTACCCGGGCGCACGCGTTCCAGGCGCCGGCCTCGCCATGGAGGGTCCGCGGGCGTGCGCCGCACCTCGACGAGCACGCCGAGGTGGTCTGGGCGCTGGCCCGGGCGTCCAAGTCGCCGGGTCGACTCGGCCACCGGGGCCGGCCTGAGCGAGGAGGACGTGATGGAGAAGTTCGAATCCGCGTGTGATCGTCTCGGGCCTCGGTCTCTCCGACACCGGCCGGCGGCCTCGATCGCCAGCGGTCTCGACCTTGCCCTGGACGCTGCACTGGCAGCGATCGCCGATGCCGGCCTGCAGCCGTCGGACATCGACGGCGCTGCGCTCCATGCCCTTCGGTGACCGGCCTCCCGAGGAGATGGTCGACGCGCTGGGCCTGCAGCTGAACTGGATGGGCGGCGCCAACTCGGGTGCCCAGCTCGGTGTGATCATCAACGCCGCCATGGCGATCGCATCGGGCCTCTGCCGCCACGTCCTCGTCTACCGCTCGGTCCGGCAGCTGGGGGGCATGCTGGGAAGCGCCTCGGGGGCGCTGCCCGACCCCGCCGGCCCCTGGGAGTGGCACGTGCCCTTCCACGAGTACTCCGCCGTCAACCTGATGGCCATGCAGGCGCGTCGGCACATGCACGAGTTCGGCACGACCAAGGAGCAGCTCGGCTGGATCGCCCTGACGTGCCGCCACCACGCAGCGCTGAACGAGAAGGCGGTACTCCGCTCGCCGATGACCATGGACGACTATCTCGATGCGCCGATGATCAGTGAGCCGCTGGGGCGGTTGGACTGTGACCTGCCGATCGACGGGGCGGTCGGCCTCGTGCTGTCTTCCGGCCGACTCCGCGGCCGACTGCCCGCATCCGCCGGTTCGCCTCGAAGCCGTCGGCTGCGCCAATCACGACACGCACGGGTGGGAGCCGCGGCTGGATTTCCCTGCCATGGCGGCCAAGGATGCGGCGGCGCAGATGTGGGCCCGCACCGATCTGAAGCCGGCCGACGTCGACGTCGCCCAGCTCTACGACGGCTTCTCCGTCCTCACGCTGTCCTGGCTGGAGGCGCTCGGGTTCTGCGGCGAGGGGGAGGCCGGTGAGCTTCGTCGACGGCGGCCACCGGATCAGCCTCGGTGGCGAGTTGCCGCTCAACACCTACGGCGGGCAGTTGTCCGCCGGGCGGCTCCACGGCTTCTGGCTGTTCCACGAGGCGGTGCTGCAGCTCCGAGGGCAGGCCGGCCGACGCCAGGTCCCGGGCGCGCAGGTGGCGGTCACCTCCGCCGGCGGCGGCTTCCGCTGCGGGTGCATCCTCCTGACGTCCTGAGCCTCCTGGACGAGCGGCTCGCCACTGCCTCGCGACCAAAGGTCACAGCATACGCCCAAATTACCTGGGCGTGGCATCCGTCAGCTCGGCGCAGTCCCGCACGAATGGCTCGACACGCGACTGCGATAGGTTAGAGCATACGCTCAGATGAATGGGTCTGGGTAGCTACCGCCGGGTGCGCGCGGAGTCGACTCGCCGGAACTAGCTGAGGGTCATGTACGACATCTTGAAGGGCGTGCGAGTTGTCGAAGTGTCGTCCTGGTTGTTCGTGCCCGCGGCGGGCGCCGTCCTGGCGGACTGGGGGGCGGACGTGATCAAGATCGAGCACCCGATCACGGGCGACCCCATTCGGGGTCTGACCAACGTCGGAGGCGACCGGGTGCGCTGATGAATCCCGAACACCGAACTGCCGAACCGCGGCAAGCGAAGTGTCGGCCTTGACATCGCCACGGACGAGGGTCAGGGAGATCCTCTACAAGTTGGTGGATTCGGCCGACGTGTTCCTGACCAATTTCCTGCCTGACGCACGGCAGCGGTCTGGGTATCGACGTCGAGCACATCCGGGCCCGGAACTCCGAATCGTGTCTACGCACTCGGGACACGGGACAGGGCTCGGTAGGCCCGGAGGCCGAGCGCGGCGGATTCGACCTCGCCAGCGCCTGGGCCAGAGGGGGAGCGGCCTTCCAGATGACGCCCGCCGGGGGAGAGCCACCGAACCAGCCCGGTTCCTTCGGGGACCTGTCGGGCGGCATGAACCTGGCGGGGGCGGTGGCGGCCGCGCTCTACCGGCGGCAGTGCGACGGGCACGCCCCCGGTCGTGGAGGTCTCGCTGTACGCCACCGGTATGTGGTGGATGGCGCAGGCGATCACCGGCGGGCGCCGTCGGGGTGACCCGGGAGTTCCGGACCCGCACGCAACCCGTTCAACGCTCTGGTCAACTACTTCCCGACCAAGGACGGCCGTTGGCTGTGCCTGGTCTTCCTCCAGGCCGACCGGTGGTGGCCCGACCTGTGCCGGCACGTCGACCGGCCGGACCTCGTCGACGACCCTCGCTTCGCCGACGCCGAGGCGAGGAACGCGCATGTGGAGGAGTGCACCGAGGTCCTCGACGAGATCTTCGCCTCGCGGACGCTGGCCGAGTGGCGAGAGGCCCTGGCCACCCTCGAGGGTGTCTGGGCCCCGTGCTCAGTCCGGCCGAGATCGGCGAGGATCCGCAGGCGCATGGCCAACGGCTACCTGCCGGCGTGGACAAGGGCGACGGCCGGGTCTACCGGGGCGTGGCGTCACCCGCCCGGTTCGACCAGAGCCCGATCGGAGCCGCTCACCGGCGCACCCGAGCACGGGCAGCACACCGAAGACGTCCTCCTGGAGCTCGGACTCGGCTGGGACGACATCGTCGCACTGAAAGAGCACGGCACGGTGATGTGAGGCCGAATGCACCGATGGCGTCGGGCGAGCGCCGGCGCGATCCGATGAAGGAGCGAGGGGTCACGCGATCTGATGAGTGAATCGAGGCAAGTCACGTGGACGGACCAAGGCATATCCGAGTGGCTCATCTCTGTCGACGATCACGTGCTCGAGCCCGGCCATGTGTGGCAGGACCGCATGCCGGCCAAGTATCGAGAGCGCCGCCCCGCGGCTGTTCGCGACGCCGAGGGCGAGGCGTGGATCTACGAGGGCAGGCGAATGGTCACACCCGGCCTCGGGGCCGTGGCCGGGAAGAGCCGGGAGGAGTTCAGCTTCGAGCCGATCACCTACGACGAGATGCGGCCCGGCTGCTACGACTCGGTGGCCCGGCTGGAGGACATGGATCGGGCCGGGGTCCTGGCCTCGCTGTGCTTCCCGTCGTTCCCCCGCTTCTGTGGTCAGGTGTTCCACGAAGCCGACGACAAGGAGCTGGCCCTGCTGTGCGTGCAGGCCTACAACGACTGGATGATCGACGAATGGTGCGGTCGTGCTCCCGGTCGCTACATCCCCCTGACGCTCATTCCCCTGTGGGACCCGGTGCTGGCGGCCGCCGAGGTCCGCCGGACCGCCGAGAAGGGATCCCGGGCGATCGCCTTCTCCGAGAACCCGGCCATGCTCGGCCTTCCGACCATTCAGGACCGGGCGGGCCACTGGGACCCCCTGATGGCGGCCTGCGAGGAGACGCGAGACGGTCGTGTGCATGCACATCGGCTCCTCCAGCAGGCGGTACACGATGTCGGACGAGTCACCCATGCTGGTGACGATGTCGTGGGGACCGCCGGTCATGATCGCCGGTGCCATGGTCGAGTGGATCTTCAGTCCCGGTCGTGCGGAAGTTCCCAGGCATCAAGGTCGCCCTGGCCGAGGGGGCATCGGCTGGATGCCCTTCTTCCTCGACCGTTGCGCCCAGGTCGTGGAGAAGCACCGGTACTGGATCGAGAAGGGAGACGTGAAGCACGACTCCCTCTCCGGCCACGTGCAGGTGATGGAGGATGCAGGCGTCGATCTGGAGGGGTTCTCCGTCATGGACACCTTCCGCGAGCACATCTACGGCTGCTTCATCGACGATCTCCATGGGGTCAAGAGCCTCGATGTCATCGGCGTCGACAACGTCATGATCGAGACCGACTACCCCCACAGCGACTCGACCTGGCCGAACTGCCTGGAACATGCCACGAAGCAGCTCGAAAGCCTCTCGGACGTCGATCGCTACAAGATCCTGCGGGGGAACGCGGAGCGGCTGTTCCGGTTCACGCCCGGCGGAGGCTCCCACCACATGAGGAAATGCGACCGCAGCGGCCGACGATCGGAAGACCACCGACACGCCGAGTCCGGTCTCAGAAGGGATGAACGCATGAAGATCAGCCTGTTTCTCGGGTTTCAGGGAGGAGATTGGATCCGCAACGACTCGCCCGGGTTCGGCGGATCCCCCGACCATCAGGGACGGGCAGGTCTACGAGGACAACATCTACATCGCCGACCTGCTCGAGCCGCTCGGGTTCGACGCCCTCTTCCAGGTGGAGCACCACGGCTCGCCGTACCACATGACGAGCAATCCCCTGGCCATCCTCTACTACATGGCGGGCCGGACCGAACGACTCGAAATGGGCACGTGCGTCGTCGTCCTGCCCTGGAACAACCCGCTCCGGGTGGCCGAGGAGCTCTCGGTCCTCGACAACTTGCTCCAAGGGCGCCGGATCTACATCGGCGTCGGCCGCGGGAGCTCCCCGAGCGAGTACCGCTATCTGGGCATCGATCAGAACGAAGCCAGCGAGCGATTCAAGGAGGGTGTCGACATCCTCCGGCTCGCGCTCCGCCAGGAGAACGTCTCCTACGAGGGGACGCACTACCACGTGAGCGAGGCGACCACCCGTCCGAGGCCACGGTCGGCCGACGCTGGGCGAGACGATCTACGGGGCCCTGGTGAGCAAGTCGAGCCTCGAGCCGGTTGCCGAGATGGGCCTCGACCTCATGTGCACGGGAGGCACCTCGGTGGCCACGATGACCGAGAACTGCGAGATCTTCAACGGCGCCCGGGCCAGGGTGGGCCTCGGGCCGACGCCATCCCATCATCGCCGCACCGGGGTACTGCGCCACGACGACGGAGGCGGCCATGGAGGTGGCGGAGCGAGCGTTCGGAGGCTACATCGAGGGTTCGCGACGGCACTACGGATTCGACAACCCGCAGCAATTCGCCAACATCAAGGGCTATCAGCAGTACTCGCCCGGCGGCGGTGGGGATCCGCGGGGACCGTCACCCCGCGAGGACTACATCCAGAGCGGCATCTTCGGGACCCCCGAGCAATGCATCGAGAAGATCCGCATGTATGCGGAGGTCACCGGGACGGACCACATCGTCATGCTGCACTCGATCGCCGGGATGTCGGTGAAGGAGACGGAGGACAGCCTGCGTCTGTTCTCCAGCGAGGTGCTGCCTGTCGTGCGGGCCGAGGCCGGAGACGTCGTCCGGGCGGGTTGAAGATCGTCGCGCGACCTGCTTCCAGTCGGCGCCCACCGACCGAGAGCTACCTTGAGATAACTTGCAGACGAGGAGCCGCCGTGACCATCAATGCGCGCGCGTGCATCGCCGGTGTCTACGAGCATCCGCGGCGGGAGATCCCGGACCGGAGCATCCCCCAGATCCACGCCGAGGTCGCGCTCGGCGCACTGGCGGACGCCGGGCCTGGACCTCTCGGACGTCGACGCCTATCTCTGTGACTCGACGGCCGGGTTCGGCGCCGTCTCCATGGCCGAGTACCTCAACCTCCACCCCCGCTACGTCGACTCGACCGAGACGGGTGGCTCCTCGTACCTGGTGCACGTCGGCCATGCGGCGGCGGCCATCGCTGCCGGGCGGTGCCAGGTGGCCCTGGTCACCATGGCCGGATTGGCGCGCAGCCGCGGGTGAGGCGCCGGTCGCCCGGTCCTCGGGTTCTCCCGAGGCGGCGTTCGAGTCCACGTGGGGCATGTCGGCCGTGACCGGGTACGCGCTGGCCGCCCAGCGGCACATGTTCGAGTTCGGCACCACCAGCGCCCAGCTGGCCGAGGTGAAGGTCGCCGCGTCCCTGCACGCGCAGCACAACCCCCACGCTCTCCTGCGCACCCCGGTCACGGTGGAGGAGGTGCTCGATTCCCCGCTGATCAGCTCGCCGCTGCACCGCCTCGACTGCTGCGTCGTCACCGACGGCGGTGGAGCCGTCGTGGTCGTGAGCCCCGAGGTCGCCCGCGACCTCGAGCGCCGGACCGTCAAGGTCCTGGGCCACGCCGAGGCGGTGAAGCACACGGACAACGGGCGCATCGACCTCACGTCGCACCGGCGCCGCGGTGACCGGGCCCTTGGCCTTTGCCGAGGCCGGCGTCGACGCCGGCGGACGTCGACTACGTCTCCATCTACGACTCGTTCACCATCACGGTCGTCGAGACCATCGAAGACCTGGGGTTCTGCGAGAAGGGAGAGGGCGGGCGCTTCGTGCTCGACGGGGCCCTGGTGGCGCCGGACGGACGGCTGCCGTTCAACACGGACGGAGGCGGGCTGTGCAACAACCATCCTTCGAACCGGGGCGGCATGACCAAGATCATCGAGGCCGTCCGCCAGCTGCGCGGCGAGGCTCATCCGGCCGTGCAGGTGCCTGACTGCGAGATCGCGCTGGCCCACGGCACCGGCGGCTCGATCGGCACCAGGATGGGAAGTGCGACGCTGATCCTCGGCCGGGAGGACGCGTGACGCCGCCGGTCCTCCCGGTCCCCGCTCCCGAGCGCGACTGCCCGAGACGCAGGCGTTCTGGGACGCCACGGCGGCGGGGCGGCTTCTCTTGGCGCGCTGTGATCGACTGCGGCACCGTGATCTGGTATCCGAAGACCTACTGTCCGCGCGTGTGGCGGCCTCTCGGTCATCTGGGACGAGGCCTCCGGGCACGGGACGGTCTACAGCTTCAGTGTCGTGCACCGTCGCGCCGGGCCGTTCGGCCAGGCGGTGCCGTTCGTGATCGCCTATGTGGAGCTCGCGGAAGGCCCACGCGTGCTCACGAACATCGTGGGGTGCGAGCCCGACGAGGTGCACATCGGCCAGCCGGTGCGCGTCGTGTTCTGTGACACCGGCGAGGGCAGCGCGCTCTACCGGTTCGTGCCGGCCGATTCGGCGTCGTCAAGAGGCGGATGCGCCGATGACGGTCGACCCACCTCCTCGCTCCGCGTCCGAGGGCGGACGGGCGGGGTCGGTGCACACCGCTCACCGGTGTGCGGGTGCTCGATCTGAGCGGCCGCCCCGGCGCCTACTGCGGCAAGATCCTGGCGGATCTCGGCGCCGACGTCGTGAAGGCCGAGTTGCCGACGGGCGACCGGATGCGGCTCCTGCCGCCGTTCCGCGACGGCGAGAGCGGGCCCGAGGCGAGCCTGCTCTTTGCCTACTACCACCACAACAAGCGCGGGCATCACGCTCGACTGGGAGCGTGACGACGCACGACGCGGTCCTCGAGGAGTCTCGCGGCGTGGGCGGACGTCGTGTTGGCGTCGCCGAAGGGCGAGACCGGAGCGGCTGATCGGCTTCGTCGAGGACCCGCCTTCACTGTCGTGGGTGCTCGGGTCCACCGCTGACCTGCTTCATCACGCCGTTCGGACTGACCGGTCCGTACCGCGACTGGCGGGCGACGCCGTTCACCTCGTTCGCCATGAGCGGCTACATGCATGCCGTCGGTGCCCCGGAAGGACCCCCCCTGGCCATGCCCGGCCAGCAGTTCTACGACGAAGCGGGGATCTGGGCCGCGTTCCTCGTCCAGGCGACTCTGCGGGGCCCACGTGAGCTGTGGGCGCAGGTGATCGACCTCTCCGTGCACGAGGTCGGCTTGTTCAACAAGCTGGGAACGGAGCAGTACGGCCTGGCCGGGACAGATCAAGACGCGGGCGACCAACTTCGGACCGCCCCCGGGTGGGATCTGGCGGTGCCGCGATGGATTCGTCGACATCGGCGCGCACTCGGCTCACCACTGGGACCTCTTCGTCGACCTGCGTGGGTCGGCCCGACGTTCTCACCGACCCGATCTATCGCGACCGGGTGATGCGGGTGCAGCTCTTCGACCTGCTGACCGACGTCATCGCCGACCTGCTCTCGACGCGGAGCGCGCGCGGAGTTCGTCGTGGCCGGGACAGGCGGCAGGCTTGCCCTGCGCACTGACGCAGACCCCGGCCGCAGTTCGTGCAGGACCCCCAGCCGGCGGCCGTGGCTTCTTCATCGATCCTCGCGCGCCGGGGCACCGGATCGGTTCCGCATTCCCGGGCGCGCCCTTCATCTCCGTCGCCTCCGCTGATCGCCTACCGGAGATCGGCGCCCCGGCTGGGGGAGGACAACGAGCAGGTCTACGTGCGCGATCTGGGCCACTCGGCACGGGAGCTTGGAGCGGTGGCGGGCTGATGGTCTCGTCTAGTCCCAGTCCCGCTGCCGCCCCTGAGCGGTGTCCGCGTCCTCTCGTTCGGCTCCTTTGTCGCCGGGAACATCTGCGCCTTGATGCTGGCGGAGCTGGGCGCCGACGTCGTGAAGATCGAGTCACGGGACCGCCCGGAGGCCCTGCGCGCCTACGACGCGCCCGGGCAGCCGCAGGTCTTCGAGCCATCCGGTAGTCCGGACGACGGCACTGTTCGCCGGCATGACCCGCGGCCTGCGCAGTGCCGGCATCGACATGACCGACGAGGGCGGCCGTGTCGCGTTTCGGACGTCTCGCCGGTGCGAGCCGACGTGGTGGTGGAGAACCTGGGCCCCGGGACGATGGAGTCGTGGGGCTGCTCGTTCGCCGACCTGACGCGCGCGCAACCCACGTCTGGTCATGCTGTCGATCTCGGGCTATGGCCGGTCGGGCCCACTGGCGGGCTTCCGGGCCTACGCGTCGAACATCAACAACTTCCTCGGCCTCACCGTCGGCATGGGCCCCCGACGGCATCCACTTCGACTTCGTGGCGGGGATCCACGGGGCGTGCGCCGTCGTTGCCGCGCTGGCGCGAGGTCGACCGGGGGGCGCCAGGCGTCTTCATCGACATGGCGCAGACCGAGACGGGTGCCGCCATCCTGGCGCCCCTGTACCTCGACTACCTGGCCAACGGCCGCGAGTGGAGCGCCGGGCCCAACGAGGTGCCGGGCTCGCTGTTCTCCGGAGTGGTCCGGTGCCTAGGGTGCAGACGCCTGGGTGGCGATCGAGCTCGAGGACGCGAGGGACTGGGCCGTCATGTGCTCGTTCCTGGAGCGCGGAGACCTCGACCTCGACGAGGCCGGCCGACGCCAGGGAGACCGGGAGTCCCTGCGCGAGGCCGTCGAGAGCTGGGCCGGCACGGTCGCACCCGTTGCAGGCAGCCCTGCAGTTGCAGAAGGCTCGGTCGTGGCCGCGGGGCCGGTGCAGAACGGCGAGGACCTGTGGCGGGACGCGCAGCTCCGGAGCCGGGGGGCCTTCGTGGAGGTCTGCCATCCCGACATCGGGCTCGTCGAGTACCCGGAGTCCCCGAACCCGATGCGCCGGACGAGCGGAGGGGAGACCCGCGGGGCCCCCGGACTGGGCGAGCACACGGCTGCGGTGCTGGGGGAGTGGTTGGGCTGCAGCGAGTCCGACGTGGACCGGCTGCGCCGGAGCGGGGCGGTGTGGGTGCCCGAGGTGGACCGAGGACCGCGCAGGCCCTGAGGACCCGTCCGACAGGAGGATGCACGCATGCCCGGGATCAATGAGGGTCGCGTGGCCATCGTGACCGGAGCCGGGCGCGGCATCGGGCGCGGCCATGCGCTGGAGCTGGCCCGCCAGGGCGCCAAGGTGGTCGTCAACGACGTGGGCGGGGACGTCGACGGCCGGGGGAGCTCGGAGGCGCCCGGCCGGCGCGGTGGTCGACGCCATCCGCGCCGCGGGGGGCGAGGCGGTGGCCAACGGCGACGACGTGTCCGACTGGGACGGCGCCGGCCGGCTGGTCGCAGACGGCCATCGCGACGTTCGGCATCGCTCGACATCGTGGTGAACAACGCCGGGATCCTGCGCGATCGGCATGCTGGTCAACATGTCGATCGATGAGTGGGACGCGGTGATCAAGGTCCACCTGCGGGGCACGTTCGCCACCGCCCGCTGGTCGGCGGAGTACTGGCGGAACCGGGCGAAGGAGGGCCGGACGCAACGACGCCCGGATCATCAACACGACGTCCGCCGTCCGGCCTCTTCGGCAACGTCGGCCAGGCGAACTACGGAGCGGCGAAGGCCGGCATCGCCGCGCTGACCATCATTGCCGCCGGCGAGCTCGGCCGCTACGGCGTGACGGTCAATGCGATCAACCCCGGGGCCCACACCCGCATGACCGAGCAGGCGAAGCCGGGCTCGTACGCACCCGTCGAGCCCGGGCACCTTCGACGCCTCGGATCCCGGAGAACATCGCCCCCCTGGTCACCTGGTTGGCCAGCCCCGAGTCGGCGCACGTCACGGGTCGGGTGTTCACGGTCCGCGGTGGGCAGATACGGGTGGTCGAAGGGTGGCACGCCGGACCCTCGGCGGACAAGCAGCGACGCTGGGAGGCCGCCGAGCTGGGCCCGGTCGTGACGGATCTCGTGGACCGGGCCGCGCCGAACGCCGACCTGTACGGCGACGTACCCGGGTGAGCCACCTGACGCTCGCGCGTCGGCGCCGGCCGCCCACGGCGGCCTCACGACCTTGCCGGTCCAGTTCTTGGCGTCGCGCAGGACGTCGCTGAACGGCTTTCGGGTGTCGAAGCTCGGTTCGCGCGGGAGACCCAGGGCCCGCTCGCCGATCACGTTGCGCTGGGTCTCGTTGGTGCCGCCCGCGATGGACGCGCCGCGCCCCCGGAGATAGGTGAGGGCGGGCTCGGCCCCCTCGTCGTCTGCCGGGTCCCAGGTCATGGCGCTCGGCGCCGCCGATCTCGACCGTCGAGCCGGGCTCGGACCGGGCTGTACGTCCCCCGGAACAGCTTGACGTAGGAGGCCACCCCAGGGTTCAGGCGGCCGAGCCGTCCCATCTGGGCGATCCGGGCGCCCAGCGCCCTGCCGACGAAATCGGTGGTGTGGGCCCGGGCGAGCTTCTGCCGGACGATCGGGTCGTCGAGCCGTCCGGCTCGCCGAGCCAGCCGCACGAGGTCGGGCGCGATCGGGCCTGGGCCCTCCGAGCGGCGTGCCGTCCTCGGGTCGCCCGGCGCCGCGTTCGATCACGAACATCGTCTGCGTCACCGCCCAGCCCGCGTTGACCTCGCAGAGGCGGTGCGTGTCGGGGACGACCACGTCGTCGAAGAATTCCTCGCAGAACTCCGCGACCTCGTTGATCTGCTTGATGGGTCGGATCGTGAGCGCCGGGGGCAGCCGCACGGCACCAGGAACCACGTGAGGCCCTGGTGCTTGGGGACGTCCCACTCGGTGCGGGCGAGGCACATGCCCGAGTCGGCCAGGTGGGCGAAGGTGCTCCAGATCTTCTGGCCGTTGAGGACCCATTGCTCGCCGTCCCGGGTGGCCCGTGTCCGAGCGCCGGCCAGGTCGGATCCGGACGACGGCTCCGAGAAGAACTGGCAGACCAGCTCCTCTCCGGCCAGGACCCTCGGCACGAAGCCGGCGCGAGGAATCCCGGCGAGGCGTAGGCCAGCATGGTCGGGACGCAGACGTAGAAGGTGGTGATGGTGAGCGCGCCGAAGTCGGGCAGGACGAAGCCGGCCGCCTCGTCCACGAAGGCCCACTCGTAGGCAGCGGGGAGCCCCTGGCCGCCGTACTCCCTCGGCCAGGTGATGCCCGGCGTAGCCCGCCTCGAAGAGCTGCCGCTGCAGCGCCCGGTTGGCCGCCATCACCTCGGGCGTGTAGTGGTCGACCCCGTGATCGGGGTCGGGGCCGCTCCCGTGGCCGGAGGTTTCCGGGCCAACCAGGCACGCGCCTCGCGCCGGTAGTGCCGCGAGTCCGCGTCTCGTCCTCGCGCGGCATGGTGCTGTCGCTCCGTCATCGCCCTACATGCCGTTGATCCGGCAGATGCGCTCGCGGTGCCAGTCGGGTTGCCGAAGAGGAGGCCGTTCATGGTGATGCGGCGGAGGAAGAGATGGAGGTCGTGCTCCCAGGTGTACCCGATGCCGGCGAACACCTGCGCGCAGCCCTGGGCGACGTCGATCCCGGCGTCGCCCACCCACGACTTGGCCATGCTGACGATCTCGCCGGCGTCCTCCCGGGCTCCTTGCACCGCTCGGACGGCGGCGGCGCGCGACGGCCTTGCTGGCCTCCGAGCGAGAGGCTCATGTCGGCCAACTGGTGCTTCACCGCCTGGAAGGAGCCGATCGGCCGGCCGAACGCCGTGCGGTCGACGGCGTACTGGCGGGTGAGCTCGAAGAGGGCATCCATCGCCCCCACGGTCTCCGACGTCGGACAGCACGCAGGCCAGTTGCAGTTGGCGTTCGACGTCCGCGTCGCACGTCGCCGGGGCCTTCCCAGCACCGACGTCGGCAGGGACGATCGCGTCGATCGAAGGAGACCGCAGGCGGAACGCTGCGTGATGTCGAGCCCTTGGAGAGGCGTGACGGTGATGCCCGGCGTCGGTCGCCGCCACGACGAACTGCGTCGAGGCCGTCTTCGCCCGCCGGCCGAGACGAGGAACCAATCCGCCATGTGCACCGGCGTCGACCTGTCCCGCCTCGCCCGGACAACGAGAAGCCCTTCACCGCGCGTGGTCGCGGTGACCGAAGCGGCCGGGACCGCGCCACGACGGCGTCGCCGAGCGCCCACGTGGCCGACCACCTCGCCGCGGCACAGGGAGGGGAGGATGCGCCGCTTGCTGCTCCGGGCGAACCCGCGGCGGCCAACGCCGCGGCGACCACGTTCATGGAGACGAAGGGGCCGGGTTGCAGCGCCCGCCCCCGCTCTTCGGCGATGATGGCGAGGTCGCACACGCCCTCGTCCCGACACGCTTCCCCCTCCGTGCTGCTTCGGGCACGAGCATGGCGAACCACCCGAGCTCGCCGGCGGCGCGGAGGTAGCCCGGCGGAAGACCGGTGTCGCTCCCGTCAGCCGGCGCACGGTGGGGAGCGGGCACAGGCGACTCCATGAGCCGGGCGGCGGTGCCGCGGAGGAGCTCCTGGTCGCTGCTGAGGTCAAGTTCCATGGTCGATCGATTCACCCATCGCCGGCGGCCGGTCCCGGGTCTCGGGTCCGCTGCCGGTGAGAGCTCCCGCCGCCCGCGCGGCCAGCGCGACCAGCGTCAGGGTGGGCCCGTAGCCGGAGGAGGTGGGGAACACGGAGGAGTCGGCCACCGTGACGTTGTCCAGCCCGTGCACCCGGCCGAGCGGATCCACCACCGAAGCGGTCGCGTCCTCTCCCATGCGGGTGGTGCCCATGACGTGCCGGCTGTCGGGGATGGGCTTCCTCCTGACGCCGAGGAAGTCACCGCCCGGCGAGCTGGTGCGGAAGGTCCGGGTTGCGCCCATTTCGCTCAGGATGGTCTCGAGCCGCGGCCCGTGGTGCTCGGAGGCCACCAGCTCGTGGCGGCCGGCGCGGTAGGTCATTCGGGCCACCGGGAACCCGTGGACGTCGCGCACCTTCGGATCGAGATCGATCGTGTTGGTGGCGTACGGGAGGTCCTCGCCCTGCATGATGAAGGCCCAGACGTGGCGCCGGTGCGGTGAGTCCATCATCAGTCTCGCGTGCTCGGGTCCCCAGGGGGAGATCTTGGCCTCCCCGACCGGCATGCCGCCGCCGCTGTGCTCCACCATCCCGCCGCGCAGCCACGGCAACCCCGCCTCACGGGCCGCCGCCCGCGACAGCTCGTCGGGGATCATGGGGTCGTCGTGCACGTGGGTCACCGCCCGGCCGCGGTCGGCATGCACGTCGAAGGGCATCATGCCCACCACGATGGTCTGGAAGTGGACCATGAGGTAGCGACCCACCAGTTCGTTACCCACGCCCGACAACAGGAGCAGCCGTGGTGTCTCGACCGCGCCCCCGGCAACGATCACGTGGCCGGCGTCCATCGATCGCTCCACACCGTCCGGACCGATGAAGTCGACGCCGGTGGCCCGGCGCCCGGCGGTGCGGATCCTCGAGACGAAGGTCTCCGGCCACAGCTCGGCGCGGCCCGACGCCATCGTCCGGGTCAGCAGCGCGATCGGATCGCCCTTGGCGTGGATCGGGCACCCCAGGGAGGCACAGAAGCCGCAGTTGTTGCAGGCGGGGCGGCCGCCGTAGGGGATGCTGTTGGCCGCGGTGGGGGCGGCGTAGGGATGGAACCCGAGCCGCTCGGCGGCGGCCGTCGACAACAGGGAGCCGAACATCGGGGCCCCGGGCGGCATGGGGAACGGTCCCGAACGCGGTGCGGCGTAGGGATTCCCGCCGGCGTCGCCGGCCACGCCGATCGCCTGCTCCACCATCGCGTACCAGGGCTCGAGGTGGTCGTAGGTGACGGGCCAGTCCACGACGTCCGCCCCGGGCTGCGGCCCGTAGACGGACCGCAGGGCGAAATCCACCTCGCGAAACCGCGGCGTCTTCCCGTCGGCGTGCGTGCCCCCGCCGCCGACCGTGGACGGAATGGAGTTCACCTCGCCCACGTGGGTACGGTCTCCGTCTTCGGGCCCGGAGCGAAAGGTGCGCGGCTCCAAGAGCGGGTCCGGCCCCAGGAAGTGGCGATGGATGAACTTGATCTCGTCGTTGGAGAAGTCCGACGCCGGGCGGGCCATGTCCTCGGGGTCGAGCAGGTGGTTGCGGCCCTTCTCGATGATCACCACCGACCATCCGGCGCGGGTCAGGACGTCGGCGGCGGTGGCGCCCCCGGGCCCGGAGCCGACGATCACCGCGTCGACGGTCAGGGCGCCGACACCTCCCGGTCGGTGCTGCGGCGCGCCGTCGCGTCGCCAAGCCACCCGGGGCGGCGCCCGCCGGCCCGCGGTGCTCCGGGCACACGACCCCGCTGGTGACGCGGGGGCATGGCGCCCGTCACGGGCCCGCTGAACTGGTGGAACCGCACCCCAGCTTACGGTACCATCTGGCACGAGCTCAGCTGGGCAGACGCCCAAACTCGGACCATGAGAACCTGGGAGAACGGCCTCTGATCCGCCGGCGCCGTGCTGGTGGGTCGGATCGGGGGATGCGGTGCTGCAGTACGTGATCGCTGGTCTGGTCTACGGGGGGATCTACGCGATCGCGGCGTCGGGACTGGTCGTGACCTACCAGTCGACCGGCATCCTCAACTTCGCCTTCGCTTCGCTGGCGTACGCCGTGGCACGCTTCTACTACTACCTGAACACCCAGGAGCACTGGGCGATCCTCCCGGCCGCACTCGTCTCCATCGTGATCACGGGTCCGGCGCTCGGTATCGGCCTGTACTTCGCCCTCTTCCGACGGCTGCGGCTGGCGCGGCCGCTGATCAAGGTCGTCGCCACGATCGGGGTCTCGGTGGCCATCCCTCCCGCCGCGACGCTCATCTTCGGCAACGAGACGATCCTCTCCGCACCCGGCCTCGCTCCCGAGCCCGTGCGCGTCTTCGACTTCATGGGTGTCGCCGTCACGATGGAGCAGATCATCGTGTACATCTGCGTCGCCGCTCATCGTCGTCGTCGGAGTCCTGGTCCTGCGCTACACCGACATCGGCCTCCGGGTGCGGGCCATGGTCGACTCACCGGCAATGACGTCACTCTCTGCGACCAACCCGGACCGGATCTCCATGGGCGTCTGGGCGGTGAGCATCGGTCTCGCCGGGCTCGTCGGGGTGCTGGCGGCGCCCGTCGTCGGCCTGGACCCCGGTGACTTCACGCTGGTGATGGTGGCCGCGTTCGCGGCGGTGATCGCGGCGAGACTGCGCAGCCTCCCTGTCGCCATGGCGGTCGGGCTGCTCATGGGTATCGCCGGGACCCTGGTGCAGTACTTCTTCTCCAACTCGACCTCGTTGAGCGCGGACGTCATACCGGCCATCCCGTTCATCGTCACCGCAATCGTCCTCGTCTACTTCATGATTCGTGGCACCGGCGTCGACGAATCGGAGGGCGTCGGCGGTCCCCTCGATCGGGCCATCACGCCGCAGGGGGATGCCCCGACCGGATCCAAGCGGGACCGGTACGCCTCCGCGTTCGGCTGGCAGCTTCCCCTCCTTGCCTTTGCGATCCTCTGCGTCCTTCCCCTGGTCCTCAGCAGATTCTGGATCGGCCTCATCGGGCAAGGGGTCTGTTTCGGGATCATCCTCCTGTCGATCACCCTGGTCACCGGTGAGGGCGGGATGATCTGGCTCTGCCAGGCCACCTTCGCCGGCATCGGTGCCGTGGTCGCGGCGCAGCTGGCGGTCGCGGCACGGGTGGCCGGTCCTGCCGTCGGTGCTGGTGGGAGGGCTCGCCGCCCTGCCTTTCGGCGTGATCATCGGGCTGGTGACGATCCGGTTGGGCAATCTCTACGTGGCGCTGGTCACGCTGACCGTCGGCCTGCTGTTCGACGACCTGGTGTTCACCCAGCAGATCTTCTCCAACTACTCCATCGGGGTGAACGTCGAACCTGCCGTCGTTTGCCTCGAGCCCGCGCGCCTTCACGTACCTGTCCCTGGGGGTCTTCGCCCTCGCCGCACTGGTGGTGGTCAACGTGCAACGGTCCTCGGCCGGCCTTGCCCTGAATGCGGTCCGGTGGAGCCCCGTCGGCTGCCCGGACCATCGGGATCAGCGTCCTGCAGATGAAGGTCCTGGTCTCGGGCATCGCGGCGTGCGTCGCCGGGATCGGCGGGGCGATGTACGCACTCTCCCTGGGATCCGCCCTCCCGACCAACTACTCCTCGCTGCTGGGTCTCGTCTGGCTCGCCATCCTGGTCACGCTCGGCATCCGCTCGAGCATCGCGGCCCTGCTGGCGGGCGTGTCCTACACCGTCCTCTCGGGCGTCGTCGTGGCCTACCTGCCCACGGAGTTCACGCAGGTCACGCCCATTCTGTTCGGGCTCGGCGCCGTACAGGTCGCCAAGTTCCCCAACGGGGCCATGACCGAGAACGCGCGCCAGGTCCTGTGGGCCTGGGACAAGTTGCGCGGCGTGTCGAGGCCAGGGCCCGGTCCCCGCGACCCGGGAATCCGCCGTCATGGGCGGAGACCTCGCTGTGAACGTCGCAACCGATCCCAGAAACAGAGCGCAGCGCTCGGCATCGGTACTGGCGGCCACCGGCGTCACCGTGCGCTTCGGCGGTCTCCTCGCCCTGTCCAATGTGTCACGTCGACGTTCCGCCGGGAACGATCGTCGGGCTCGTGGGCCCCAACGGCGCCGGCAAGTCCACCCTCTTCGGCGTGATGTCCGGTCTGTTACGACCGGCGAGCGGCCGGGTCTTCATCGCCGGTCAGGACGTCACCGGCCTCAGCCCGCAGCTCCGGGCGCGTCTCGGACTGGCCCGTACCTTCCAGCATCCCGAGCTCTTCATGGGCCTGACGGTGCGGGAGCACCTCGTCGCTCGCGCACCGGGCCCGCTATGAGCGTCGTCGGTTCTGGAGCGATCTCCTCAGCTTCCGTTCCCTGTTGTTCCCGCCAACGAGACAGGAGACCGAGCAGGTGGACGAGCTCCTCGATCTGCTCGGCCTCGCGGACCTCGCCACGACCCAGGTCTCGGTGCTCCCCCTCGGGTCTGGCCCGACTGGTGGAGGTGGGGAGGGCACTGGCGACGCACCCCAGCGTAGTGCTGCTCGACGAGCCACTGTCGGGACTGGACGTTCGTGCCACCGACAACCTGACCGCGGCGTTCGAGCGTGTGGTGGCGAACAGCGCCAACGGGCTGTCGTTGCTGATGGTCGAACACGACGTGGCGTCGGTGCTGGCGCTCTCGAGCAGGATCTTCGTGTTGAACTTCGGTCAGCTCATCGCGCAGGGGACACCCGACGAGGTCCGTCACGACCCCGCGGTGCGGGACGCATACCTTGGCGACGAAGACGCCACCGCGGACCGGCTGGCTCCACCGGCCGCCGGCGGGTCCGATCTGACGGATGACGACGGAGGGTCGGTGCGGGGACCGGGCTCATGAGCGAGCCCATGCTGGTGATCGAGGACCTCGACGTCAGCTACGGCGCGTCTCAGGCGCTGTTCGGCGTCTCCTTGGAGGTGGCGACGGGATCGCTCGTTGCCGTGCTCGGCGCCAACGGTGCGGGCAAGAGCACGCTGGCCCGAACGGTGTCCGGCCTGGTGCCTCCGACCGCTGGGCGCGTCCGCTTCGACGGGGTCGACGTGACCAAGAGGGCGGCGCACAAGCTGAGCGCCGAAGGGCTCACCCACATCCCGGAGGGCAGGGGCATCTTCCCCGGACTGTCGGTGCTCGAGAACCTGCGCATGGCGGTCGGGCAGCTCAAGCGCGGCCAGCGATCGGCCGCGATCGATCGGGCGATCGAGCAGTTCCCCGTTCTGGGCGAGCGCCGCCGGCAGGGAGCCGGGACGCTTTCCGGTGGCGAACAGCAGATGCTCGCCCTGGCCCGGGCCCTCGCCGTGACACCCAAGCTCATCATCGCTGACGAGATGTCGCTCGGACTGGCCCCCCTGGTGACCGAGGAGGTGTTCAGGGGTCTGGACGAAGCTCGCAGGTCGGGGATCACGGTCGTCCTCATTGAGCAGTTCGTTCATCGGGCCCTCGCCCTGGCGGACCGCTGCGTGATTCTCATGCGGGGTCGAGTGGGTTGGTCGGGGCTGGCGTCGGAGGCGCACCAAGAGGTCATCGACCGCTACCTGGGCGAGGCTGCGCACGCATGAACGGTCGACGGAGCGACGCGGCACCGTGACGAGCACCCAGGCGCTCACCGAGTTCCGCCGCAGCCTGGTCGAGTGGCTGGCGGCGAACCTCACACCGGACGTGGTCGAGGCGCAGCGGGCCAGTGCCGACGGCGAGGAGCGCCTCGACGTGCTCCGGGCCTGGAACGCCCGGTTGGCCGACGCCGGATGGGCCGGCGTCTCGTGGCCTGCCCGCTACGGCGGGCGCGACGCCGACGTCGATCAGCAGCTCGCCTACCACGAGGAGATGTCCCGGGCCGGGGCGCCGGGACCGGTGAACACCATCGGGGTGTCCAACATCGCCCCGGCCATCATGTCGTTCGGCACCGAGGAGCAGAAGGAGCGCTTCTTGCGTCCCATGCTGCGCGGCGACGAGATCTGGTGCCAGGGGATGTCCGAGCCCGACGCCGGCTCCGACCTGGCCTCCCTGCGCACGGCGGCCCGACTCGACGGCGACACCTTCGTGGTGAGCGGACAAAAGACGTGGAACAGCCTGGGTCGCCACGCCGACTGGTGCCAGCTCTACGTCCGCACCGACCCGGACGCTCCGAAGCACAAGGGGATCAGCTGCCTCCTCGTCGACATGGCCTCCCCCGGCATCACGGTGCGCCCGCTGCGCACCATGACGGGCGACTTCACCTTCTGCCGAGCTCTTCTTCGACGACGTCCGGGTGCCCCGATCCTGCCTGCTCGGCCCGCTCAACGAGGGATGGCGCGTGGCCATGACCACTCTCAGCCACGAGCGGGCCGGGGTGGCCCGTCTCCACCTCGACCTGCGTAGCGAGCTTCGAGCGCCTGGTGGAGGCGGCGCGCCGGCGAGGGACCGATCACCGATGCGGTGCAGCGCGACCGTCTCGCCGGCCTGTACGCCGAGATCGCCTGCTTGCGCTACGCCACCTCCCGGGAGCTGGCCCAGATCGGCCGGAGCCAGCAGCCGTCGGCGGCCATGGGCGGCCTGGCCAAGCTGGCCTGGGCGCGGGCCAGCCAGGAGCTGGCCGAGCTGGCCGTGAGCATCCTGGGTCCGGGTGCCCTGATCGGCGGCTCCTGGACCAAGGCACTGCTCATGTCGCCCTCCTGCTCGATCGCCGGGGGCACCAGTGACATCAATCGCAACGTCGTGGCCGAGCACGGCCTGGGCCTGCCTCGATGACGAGCGCGGAGCAAGCAACTGCGAATGCACCCGGACAACATGAGGAGGAGGTCGGATGACATCAGCGTGGGGGTACGAAGGAAGCAGAGTCATCGTGAGCGGCGGCGGCGGCGGCGGGATGGGTGCCGCCGCGGTGCGCCACCTGAGCTCGACTGGGGGCCGAGGTGCACGTGCTCGACCTGAAGGATCCGCCCGTCGACGTGGCGAGCCACCAGGCCGTCGACCTGCGCGATCCCGTGCCACGGCCGTCGCGGTCGAGAGCATCGGGGGGACGGTCGACGCCCTGTTCAACTGTGCCGGGCTGGCGGGATCGAAGTTCCCCGATCTCGACGTCATGCTGGTCAACCTCGTCGGCATGCGCCACCTGGCCGAGCTGGTCGCGGCCCGTATGGAGCCCGGGGCAGCCATCGCCAGCATCTCGTCGACGGCGGGATCCGGCTACCTGGCGAACATCGGGAAGTGGATGCCGCTCGTGACCCTGCCGGGATTCGAGGCGGCCAAGGAATGGTGCGAGACCCACCCCGAGGAGATCGCCGGCGGATACGGCCCGTCCAAGGAGGCGATCATCATCTGGACGTTCTGGGCCTCCTTCGCCCTGGCCGGGAAGGGCATCCGCGTCAACTGCATCAGCCCCGGTCCCACCGACACTCCGATGATGCCCGACTTCGAGAAGTACGTCGGCAAGGAGTTCATGGACAACTTCCCCGTGCCCCTCGGGCGGCGCTCGACGCCCGACGAGCAGGCCTGGCCGCTCATCTTCTTGAACTCCAAGTTGGCCAGCTACATCACCGGGGAGAACCTCGTCACCGACGGCGGGACGATGGGCGCCGTGATGACGGGCAGCATCGACATCTCCGGACTCGTGCCCGACTCGATGAAATAGCCGTCGTCGGCCGACGACCCGGCCCGTGTGGCTCGAGCCGGATTGAACCTCAGGCCGCCGCAGCTTCGAGGATGTGCACTGCGCACGAAGACCCCAAGCCGATGACGTGGGCGAGGCCGATCCTGGCCCCCGGGATCTGGCGGGGTCCGGCCTCGGAGCGCAGGTGCTGGCAGAGCTCCCAAATGTTGGCCAGGCCGGTGGCGGCGACAGGATGGCCCTTGGACTCGAGCCCGCCGGAGACGTTGACCGGGATCCGCCCGTCACGCCAAGGGGCGCCACTGTCGAAGAAGTCGACCGCCCCACCGGGCTCGCACAGCTGCAGGTTGTCGTAATGGACCAGTTCAGCCGTGGCGAAGCAGTCGTGGAGCTCGACCAGATCGAGTTCGCCGGGACCGATGCCCGCAGCCTCGTAGGCTTGCACCGCCGCGTTGCGGGTGAGGGTGTGGATGTCGGGCAGGGACTGGCCTGATTCCACCCAGGGGTCAGTGGTGAGCACCGAGGCCGAGACCTTCACCGCCCGGCGCTGTTGCTCGAGCGAAAGGGTCTTGAGTTTCGCGTCCGACACCACCACGGCCGCTGCGGCACCGTCGCAATTGGCCGAGCACATGGGCCGCGAATGTTGGGATACGCAATCATGACGTCACCCATGATCTCTTCGAGCGTCATCCTCTTCGAGTAGGCCGCCAGCGGGTTGAGGGCGGAATGCGCATGGTTCTTCTCGCTGATCCGGGCGAACAGTTCGAAGCTGGTTCCCCCGTGCTTGTACCCGTATTCCATCCCGATCTGGGCGAACACTCCGGGCATGGTGTCCGTCCCGACGCGGCCGTCGAGTGGGGCGACGGCACCGAACCGGCCCGACGGCGTCCAAGTCGAGGCGTCCTCACTGCGGTCCCCGCCTGCGAGGAGGCCAGCCCCGGCCAACTTCTCGACCCCGACCGCCAGACCGTAGTCAGCCTCGCCCGCCCTCACGGCCATGATCACCTGGCGGAGTGCCGTCGCTCCGGTCGAGCATGCATTGGACACGTTGAACACCGGGATCCCGAACTGCCCGATCTGCTGGAGGAGGTGCTGCCCGACCGTCCGCCCGAGGAGGTTCCCGTAGGCGAGGATCTGCATGTCCCGCATGGTGACGCCGCCGTCGGCCAGGGCGTCCGATGCGGCCTCAGCCGCGAGGTCGATGACGTCCTTGTCGCGGTGCTTGCCGAACTTCGTCATGTTGATCCCCAGGATCCAGACGTCATCTCTCATGCCGGCGCTCCTCGCTGAATCCCGAGGTCCGTCCTTCGGTCCTGACGCCGATCATTACGCATGTCAGAGGGGATCGCCGGGAACGAAGCTCACCCGTCGAAGAGCCGGGCCGTGCCGAGGACCGTGAGGCGATTCTCGTTCCCGGCGTCGCGCACTTCGATCTGCCCGAGCCCCGACCGGGCGCGCGCGGTGGCCACGGCGGGACCGATACGCAGCGGTCGGAGGTAGCGGAGGCTCAATGACGACACCGTCGCCCCGGGTGTACCGAGAGAGCAGGGCTTCTTCGCACGACGAGGGCGATCAGGCCCCCGAAGACCGTATTGGAGGAGTTGAGCCCGTCGTCCGACCGGGGAAGGACGGCGACCCCGGGCTCACCCCGCTCACAACCCGCGCGTCGTGCCCAGGGAACCCGCAGGCTCTGGGCAGGCGGGGGAGCCGTCGAGGCTCAACGTCGACGGCAGCCGCAGGCTGGTGTCGGGCGCGGTCATGAAGGAAGCAGTGCTGATGGCGATCGGCACGCCGTCAGCCGTGCCGAACTCGACACTGGCCATGAACACGGTCCGGCCGGCTTTGAGTGTCTTGGCGACGCACTGCACGGAACCCGAGCCTGGAGCCGGCGCGTAGAGGTGCACGTCGAGCTCGAGCGTCACGGGAACCATCGGCGCGGTGACCGTGGCGGCGAGGAGACCGGCGATGTGGTCAGCCGACGCGGCAAGGATGGACGTTCGTAGGTGTGGCGTGTCCGGCACGCACATCTCGGGGATGACCGTCATGGAGCCGGCAAGACCAGAGGCGGCGGGCATGACCGAGAAGCCGAGCTCGCTCAAAATGTGCTGGGCGGGGGGGCTGGTGCTCACGCGTCGAGAGTCTCGGACCGGCCGGGCCACTCGGGCAATTCCGCGTGCACGGCGATGGCGTTCTCGTCGAAGCACAGGAGACCGCGGATCGCGCCGCACTCCGCGTTCGGTGCCTCGTCAGGACCACGCGACGTCCGTCAGGCTGTCGTCGCCCCGCTGCGCGGACCAGTAGGTGGCTGTGCCCTTGTAGGGGCAGTAGGTCGTCGTCGAGCTGGGGCGCAGGACATCCGTCCGGAGCTCGTCCCGGCTGACGTAGAGGCGCGGGGCGAGCGAGGTCTCGTAGACGCCGATGGTCGCGGTGGCGTCCACCAGCACGTCGCCGAAGGCCTCGACCCGCAGCCGCCGGGCGGTGGGGACGCAGTCCACCCGGTGGTAGGGGTTCCGCGGGTGCATGAAGACCTGCTCCTCCTCCTCGTACCACTCGTCGACCGCTCCCCACGGGACGCGGACGTAGCCGGCGGCCTCGGCCTCGGGCTCGTTGCGGAGCCCGGCCGCATCTCCCGCCGGGAACGCGTAGGCCGGCGCGTGTCCCTGACGGTGCACCAGCAGGACCCGCTCGCTGTCCAGGACGACGACCCCGCCGGTCACGCCGCGCACCCGGCGGGGGAACGGCTCCACGTACACCAGGTCGCCGGGGATGGCCTTGTTGAAGCGACCGGCACGGTTGGCACCGAGGGGGCCCCGCCCCGTGGACAGGCTCACAGTGCGGTCCGGTCGTCGGACGGCGCGGTCCCGCCCTCGAAGCCGCGCACCATCGCGTCCACCGAGAACGAGGCGAGGAGGCGGCCCTCTTCGTCGTGCACGCGGCACGCCGAGTGTGTCATCCCGTCGCCGGCGAAGGTCGATTCGTGGTGATAGAGCATCCATCGATCAGCTCTGACGTCGGCGTGCAGTGACAGCCCGATGGCGTTGATCGCGCTCGAAATCGTGCGGTGCGTGTCGCGTTGGCCCACCCCATGATGGGGACGCAGGGCGGCCGCGATCGACATGTGGCCGGTGAACTGAGCCAACAAGCCGGCATGCAGCAACGGGTCGTCGGGTAGGTCCCGGAAACGCACCCACGCATCGAGCACCGGCGGCCCGACGGGCGCATCGGGGTCGTCCGTGTAGGCGGCGCCGACGACGCGGACATCCCGACCGGTCACCGCCATGTCGTAGGACTCGCAGGCGTAGGGTCCCGGCACGTCGGGTGGCGCCACGGCATGGCGGACCAGGTCCGGGGCTGTGACGTCGAGCAGGAACGTGCCGCTGGCACAGCGCCGCTCACCCTGGCTCACGTCGACCCCCAGTGCGGTGAAGGTCCGCCCGGCGCTCAGATCGCCGACCTCGAGGCGCAGCGGTCGCGCCGGGTCGGCCGCCCGCACGAAGACCATGTGTGCCGAGACCGCTCGGCGGCCGGGCGCGTGGCGGCCGGCCGCCACGATCGCCTGGCCGAGGATCTGGCTCCCCTCCACGACGGCACGGACGTGGCTGGCGCGGGCACTGCCTCGGAACCGGGCGGCACCGTCGGGCCGGACGTCGAGCATGTCGACCAGGTCTGCCGCGTCTCCCCACGTCGGGAACCGCTTCACCGAGACGGCGCGAGGCTCGCTCGTCCCCATCGGGTCGACGAGCTCGAGGCGGACTCGTTGCTGGTCGAAGGTGGCGAGTCCGGAGAGCCACGCGGTCGCCGCCCCCTCGGCGAAGGTCCGCAGCACGTCCCGACCGTCACCGCTCAGGGCGGACCGACCCCACTCGGAGGTGACCGCCTCTTGGGGGTCCGGGAGGGAGCGGATGCTCCACCGGGTGCCGCCCTCGACCGGGAACGCCGCCGAGTCCCCGGCATCCTCCTCGAGGAAGAACGCCTCCAGCCGCACGTCTTCTACGGGGAGGAGGAGGGAAGGGGGCCGCCCCGGTTGCTCCAGGCGGACGGCGGCCGTGGACTCGGCGACCATCTCGTCCCCCCACCAGGCCCGCACGGTGAAGAGGCAGGGGAGGCGCGTGGCCGCGGCCTCCCCCGGCGACGCCGGCGCAGTGTTGTCCGCCTCGGTGGTCGGCCGACGGGTCAACGGGGGTACACGGTGTCCGCCGTCCAACGAAGCAGCAGCGGTGCCAATTGCGGCCACCCGACGAAGAGCCCTTCGCCCCGGCCGCCGGGACGGGCCGCGGAGCGCTCGTTCCACTCGTCGTCGCCCCACGGCGGCTCCACGAGCACGGCGTTGGGCAGGAGGTCGGCCAGCTGCTCGGTCGTCTCGCGCCGGTGGTTGAGGTCCGTCGTCCCGCTGCGGAAGACCAACGCGGAGAGCTCGAGCCGGCGCGCCCGGGCGTCGGGAAGCCCCGGGACGAGCTCTCCGTCGCAGGCGCAGTAGGCACCCATCCACCGCTCCATCGTGGCCACGAAGGCGCGCGGATCCTGAGCGAGGAACCTCTGGCGATTCGACGCGTTCTTCTCGAGGACCTCGGACCACTCGTCCAAGGCCACGACCGCCTCCATGCCGCCCTTCCACGCTGCGGCGATCGACCCGCCGCAGTAGTGCGTCCCGAGCGTCATCAGGCCGTAGGTGCCTCCGCTCACCCACCACAGGGCGAGGGCGGCGGCCACCTCGGGATGGCGGGCGGCGGCCAACAACGACACCCGGGCTCCGCCAGACCCGCCGATGATCACGGCCGGCGTCATCTCGAGCTCCTCCAGGAGACCGGCGAGCACGTCGGCCTGCATCGCCGACTCCGACTCACCCTCGAAGCACACGTCGGACTCCCCGGTGTTCGGCCTGTCCCAGATGAGGACGCGATTGCCGCCCTCGGCCAGCGCCATTGCGAGCTCCCTCACCCCGGGCGAGGCGCGGCTGAAGCGACCACCCGGCGTGACGACCCAGGGGCGGCCTTCGCCGATGACCTCGTAGCCGACCGAGTGCCCGTGCACCGTTGCCCTTGCCATGGCCCGGCGTCAGCGGCTCTCGGGAGCCGGGGTGTGCGAGAAGAAGCCCGACAGCGTGCCCTCGCTCGCGATCGCCACCGCCCGGTCGCGGTCGAAGGCCTTGTCGTGATGGCTCTCGAGGGCGATCATCAGAGCGATCCCCATGACCGCCCGCGCCGAGACGTCGGAGGGCTCGGACTCGAGACCGTGGCGCTCCTGCATCTGGCGCCAGGCGGTCGCCAGCCGGTTCATGGCCAGGGCGAAATGCTCGTCGAAGAAGCGCTTGGCCACCTTGGGATCGCCGAAGAGCACGAGACCCAGCAAGGGGAGCACGTCCTGCAGGGTCGAGGTCAGCTCGCGGTAGAGCCAGTTCATCGACTGCAGCTTCTGCTCGGCGGTCATCTGCAGGTCGGCCACCTCGGTGGCCGCCACCAGCTGGTCCACGGCCTCCCGCAGGGGCTCCACGACCGCCTCGTAGAACAGCTGCTCCTTGCTCTCGAAGTGCCGATAGATCACACCCTCGCTGATCCCGCCGTGCTCGGCGATGACCTTCATGGTGGTGCCGTTCACGTCACCGGTCTTGCTGAAGGCGATGCGTGCCGCCTCGAGGATCGAGCTCCTCCGGGCATCGGCTTTCAGCCGGCGGGGCCGGGGGCCATCGGTCCTGGTGACGCCGGGAGCGGTCGCCTGCCTAGCCATCAATCGCCTTCGCCCGGGAGGCCCGGATCACGCGCCCTGCCATGGGCGTCACCTTAGCGTCGCGCTGCCTGTGATAAGCAAGCATTCGCTTAGTTCGACCTCTCGGGAGCCGTCCCGGTCCGAGCGCGTCCTCGGCAAGAAGGAGGAATGATGGCCACAGCGGAGGGTCTGTTCGTCTTCGACGCCGACTCACACTGGTGTGAGCGGCCCGACTTGTTCACGAGCCGCGCGCCGGCCGCCGTGCGGGACAGGATGCCGCGCGTCGAGGACGTCGACGGCCAGCCCATGTGGGTCTTCGACGGTCATCCGATGGGTCGGTTCAGCGCCGGCGGTGTCATCGCCCGCGACGGATCGAAGGAAGAGGCCGACATCGCCCTGAACCACTGGACCATCGACCAGGTCCACGAGGGCGCCTACGACCCCAAGGTGCGCCTCGGGGTGATGGACGAGTGCGGGATCGACGCGCAGATCGTGTTCCCGAGCACCATCGGCCTCGGCGGCCAGGATCTGGGGCTCTCCGGAGACGACGCACTGAGCCGCCTGGCCATCGAGATCTACAACGACGCCCAGGCCGAGATCCAGGCGGAGTCCGGCAACCGGCTGCTGCCGCTGCCCCTGATGCCGGCCTGGGACGTCGACGCCTGCGTCACCGAGGCCACGCGCGTCGCCTCCCTCGGTGCCCGCGGGGTGAACATGACGTCGGACCCGCACGACCTCGGTGCCCCCGACCTGGCCAGCCGGGACTGGGATCCCTTCTGGCAGGTCTGCACCGACCTGCAGCTCCCGGTGCACTTCCACATCGGGGCGAGTGTCACGGGCATGACGTTCTACGGCAGCTATCCCTGGCCGTCGCATCCGGCCAACACCCGCCTGGCCATCGGGGGCACGCTGCTGTTCATCGGCAACGCCCGGGTCGTGACCAACCTCATACTGTCGGGCATCTTCGACCGGTTCCCGGACATCGACATGGTGTCGGTGGAGAGCGGTTGTGGGTGGATCCCGTTCATTCTCGAGGCGCTCGACTACGAGATGAGTGAGAATGCCCCCAACGAGCTCAAGCAGATGAAGAAGATGCCGTCCGAGTACTTCCGGAGCAACATGTACGCGACCTTCTGGTTCGAGAACAACAGGAACAAGCTGCCGGACCTCATCGACGCCGTCGGTGAGGACAGGATCCTCTTCGAGACGGACTTCCCCCACCCGACGTGCCTCTACCCGAGCCCGCTCGACACGGTCGAGTCCAAGATGGCCACGCTGCCTGCAGGTGTGCGCGCCAAGATCATGGGTGAGAACGCCCGCGCGCTCTACCGCGTGTAACGGCGAGGCACCGAGATGCAGTCCGTCGAGCATTGGATCGGTGGCCGGTCCACCGCCAGCACGTCGGGGCGGTCGGGTCCCGTCTTCGACCCTGCGCTCGGGATGCAGACCAAGACCGTGAGCCTGGCCTCGGCGGCGGAGGTCGATGCTGCCGTGCGGTGCGCCGCCGACGCGGCCGGCCCGTGGGGTCAGTCGCCGCTGGGTCAGCGCACCGACATGATGTTCCGGCTGCGAGAGCTGCTGGTGAGCCGCCGAGGGGACCTGGCGATGCTCGTGAGCCAGGAACACGGCAAGGTCCTCTCCGACGCGGCCGGTGAGGTGGCACGCGGTCTCGAGTGCGTCGAGTTCGCCTGCGGCGTCCCCCAGCTGCTGAAGGGGTCCCACAGTTCGGAGGTGTCGAGAGGGGTCGACGTCCACACGGTGCTCCAACCGGTCGGTGTGGTCGCCGGCATCACCCCGTTCAACTTCCCGGTCATGGTGCCGCTCTGGATGCTGGCGAACGCGCTGGCGTGCGGCAACGCGTTCATCTTGAAGCCCTCCGAGAAGGATCCCTCCCCTTCCCTCCTGCTGGCCGAGCTGATCCGGGAGGCCGGCTTCCCCGACGGCACCTTCAGTGTGCTGCAGGGCGACGCCGAGGCGGTGGACGCGCTCCTGGGCCACCCGGGCGTCGACGCGCTGTCGTTCGTGGGCAGCACGCCGGTGGCGCGCCACATCTACGAGACCGGCACTCGCAACGGCAAGCGGGTCCAGGCGCTGGGCGGTGCGAAGAACCACATGGTCGTCATGCCCGATGCCGACGTCGACGCCGCCGCCGACGCCGCGGTCTCCGCGGCGTACGGGTCGGCGGGGGAGCGGTGCATGGCCATCTCGGTCGTCGTGGCCGTCGGGTCGGTGGCCGACGGTCTCGTCGACGCCATCGCGACGAGGATCCCCGATGTCGTCGTCGGACCCGGGAGCGAGCCGGCGTCCATGATGGGCCCGCTCGTGACGGCCGAACACCGGGACCGGGTGACGTCGTACGTGCGGGGCGCCGGCGACGAAGGAGCCCGCGTCGTGGTCGACGGCACCTCTGGCGAAGGCGGCGAAGGGTTCTTCACCGGGTGCTCCCTGGTCGACGAGGTCAAGCCCGGCATGAGGCTCTACGACGACGAGATCTTCGGCCCGGTGCTGGGGGTCGTGCGGGTGCCGTCCTTCGACGAGGCCGTGCACCTGATCAACGCCAATCCCTACGGCAACGGGGTGGCGCTCTTCACCCGGGACGGCGGCACGGCGCGGCGATTCGAACGCGAGGTCACCGTGGGCATGGTGGGGATCAACGTGCCCATCCCCGTGCCGGTGGCCTTCCACTCCTTCGGGGGATGGAAGGCGTCACTGTTCGGCGACTCGCCGATCTACGGCCCCGAGGGCATCCGCTTCTACACCAGGCCGAAGGTCGTCACGTCGCGCTGGCCCGAGCCCACCGAGAGCGCCATCGACCTGGGCTTTCCCTCGACCCGGTAGAAGCCTGTAACCGCTCCATCACAATCTTGACGTCGAAGTCAATAATCTGTACCCTGGAGCCCGGCAACATTTCCGATTTTGACGTCACGGTCATGAAACGTCACGGTCATCAGATGGGCGAGGAGCGCATGTCCAGAACCTGCAATTTCCCGGTGTTCGACGCCGACAACCACCTCTACGAGACCCGCGACGCCTTCACCCGCCACCTCCCGGAGCCCTACAAGGGCGCCATCAAGTACGTCGAGGTCGACGGGCGGACCAAGATCATGATCCGGGGCCTCGTCAGCGACTACATCCCCAACCCCACCTTCGACGTGGTGGCCCGGCCCGGCGCCCAGGAGGAGTACTTCCGCAAGGGCAACCCCGAGGGCAAGTCCTACCGCGAGCTGATCGGTGAGCCCATGCGCGCCGTGCCGGCCTTCCGGGAGCCCGCGCCACGCCTCGAGCTCATGAACGAGCTCGGCGTCGACCGGACCCTCATGTTCCCGACCCTGGCCAGCCTGCTCGAGGAGCGCCTGCGCGACGACCCCGAGCTCACCCATGTCGTGATCCACTCCCTGAACCAGTGGCTCCACGAGGAGTGGACCTTCAACTACGAAGACCGCATCTTCGCCACGCCGGTGATCACCCTCCCGATCGTGGAGAAGGCCATCGAAGAGCTCGAGTGGGTGCTCGAGCGGGGCGCCAAGACGGTGCTCATCCGCCCCGCACCGGTTCCCGGCTTCGGCGGCTCGCGCTCGTTCGCCTTCGAGGAGTTCGACCCGTTCTGGCAGCGGGTCGTCGACGCCGACATCTTGGTGTCGATGCACGCCTCGGACAGTGGCTACTCGCGCTACCAGAGTGACTGGACCGGGCCGAAGGAGTATCTGCCCTTCCGGCTCGACCCGTTCAAGGCCATGTCGATCGGCAAGCGCCCGGCCGAGGACGCATCGGCCGCCATGACCTGCCACGGCCTGCTGACGCGCTTTCCCGACCTGCGCATCGCCTTCATCGAGAACGGTGCCGAATGGGTGGCGCCGCTGCTCGACCACCTCGACGACACCTATTCCAAGATGCCCCAGGCTTTCGTCGAGAACCCGGTCGACGCGTTCAAGCGGAACGTCTACATCAGCCCGTTCCACGAGGACAACCTCGAGAGCCTTGCCGGGATCCTCGGCACCGACCACCTCCTCTTCGGCTCCGACTACCCGCACCCGGAAGGACTGGCCGAGCCCCGCAGCTACCTCGACCACCTCCCCGAGAGCTTCTCCGAGGAGGACGTGGAGAAGATCATGGGCGGGAACCTGGCCCGCATCATGCGCGTCGGTGTGACGGTCTGAGACCGACCGGCTCGATGCGGGTGTCACCCTCCACGGTGCCGGCGGACGCGAAGGGGGATCGATCGCCGACCGCCGCCCCGACCGAGAACGAGCGGCCGAGCGGCCCCCGCTCCGTGAAGGGCACCCGCACGAGAGTGCGTCTCTTGGAGGCGGCCAAGGAGATCTTCGAGGAGGACGGGTTCCTCGAGGGCCGCATCTCGGACATCGCCGAGAGGGCCGGCCTCTCCCACGGCTCCTTCTACCACTACTTCGACTCCAAGGAAGAGATCTTCCGGGAGGTCGCGGCCGCAGTGGAGGAGAAGCTCGGCGAGCCGCTGGGACTGGTCATCCTCGATCCGGAGTCCCGTGCCACGCCGCAGGACCGCCTGCGCGAGGCGCTGCGCCGCCATCTCGAGAGCTATCAGCGCGAGGCGCGGATCATCGGGGTTATCGAGCAGATGTCCCGGTACGACAAGCAGGTGAATGCGTTGCGCATGGAGCGTCACGCCCGGTACACCAAGCAGGTCGCCGCCTCCATCCGGAGCCTGCAGGAGCACGGCCTGGCCGACCCGGCTCTCGATCCCGAATTCGCCGCCGAGGCCCTGGGGGCGATGACGGGCCGCTTTCCCGAACTGTGGCTGGTGCAGGGGGCGATCGAGTGCAGCCTCGACACGGCGGTGGACCAACTGACCCGGATCTTCGTGAATGCACTCGGCATCTCCGATCGGCGTGGCGGTAACGTCCTGGGTTCCACCTGACGTCGGAGGACACGTGCACCAACTCGTCGGCAGCCTCTCGCCCTCGTCGGTCAACACCGCCCTGCTGCTGGCGCGGGTCGTCCTCGCCGGGGTGTTCCTGGCCCACGGCATCAACCACATCTACGGAGGCGGGAAGATCGCCGGGACCGCCCGCTGGTTCGAGGGGCTCGGCATGCGGCCGGGCATCGTGCACGCGTGGTTCGCCAGTCTCACCGAGGTCGGTGCCGGCGTCCTCCTCGTGGTGGGCCTGGCGACGCCGCTCGCCGGCGCCGGCGTCGTGGGCGTGATGCTGGTGGCGTGGATCACCAACCACCGGAAGAACGGCTTCTTCATCTTCCGCCCCGGCGAGGGGTGGGAGTACGTGATGGTCCTCACGATGCTCGGCGTCGTGATCGGCACCCTCGGGCCGGGCGACTGGAGCGTCGACGGGCACGTGCACGCGCTCTCCCAACTGCTGGGTTGGCCGGGATTCGCCATCTCGCTGGGGGGCGGCGCCGCCGGGGCGGCGCTGCTGCTGGCGACGTGCTGGCGGCCGACGCCCAAGACGCCCGGCTAGCTCGGTCGCCTTCCGCTGCGCACCGCGTCGGCGACCAACCCGATGGCCCAGGTGAGCGCCCCGACCGCTTGCTCGCGGTCCATCTGCCAGTCGGCCACGAGCCGCTCGTAGGCGCCCACGCTCCACAACACGTCGAAGATGGCGGCCGCCGCGGCGCGATCCCGGGAGGACCAGGTCGCGGTCCACTCGGCCAGGGCGTCGTGCAGCGCCGTGCGCTGGCGCACGCCCGCCTCCGAGAGCGTCGGGTCGAGGGGCGGCTTGGGCTCGAGGGGATAGGCGGACACATGCGTGAAGATCCGGGCCGCGACGTCGGGGACGTCCTCGAGCCGCATCCCGGCGAGGTCGATGTCGGCCTCCTCCTCGAGCCGGTGCATCACCGCGTCCCGGAGCCCCCGTTCGTTGCTGAAGTAGCGGTACACGGTCCGCTCGTTCACGCCGGCCTGCTGGGCGACCCCGCGGACGGTCAGCGCTCCCCAGTCCCTGATCGACGACGCCCGCAGCAGCTCACACCCGGCGGCGACGATGCGCTGGCGCGTCTCGACGGCCTGCCGGCGGCGGAGCGGGCTGTCGTACTGCCGGGTCGCCCGCAGCGGTGTGGTCACCGCCGCGCCGTCCCGGCCCACGGGGCAGCGGGCACCGCTAGGCCAGCTTGGCCGACCATCCACCGTCCACCGGGATCATGGCGCCGGTGACGAAGGAGGCCCGGTCCGAGGCCAGGAAGGCGCCGACCTCGGCGACCTCGTGCGGTAGGCCGGCGCGCCCGAGGGCGGCCTTCTCCCGAATGCCCGGCAGGTCCGCGCCGGCCGCACCCATGATCTCGGTGAGGATGAAACCGGGGCAGATCACGTTGACGCGGATGCCCCGGGCGCCGTACTCGACGGCTCCCGACCTGGTGGCGGCGATGACGCCCGCCTTGGCGGCGGAGTAGACGCTGGTCCCGGGAGCACCGTTGAGCCCGCCGACCGAGGACCAGTTGACGATGGAGCCCCCACCGGTGGGCAGCATGGCGCGGATGCCGTGCTTCATCCCGAGCACGACGCCGCGCAGGTCGACGTCCATCAGCTTGTCGTAGAGCTCCATCGTGAGGTCCGCCATCATGCACCCGTCCGCGATGCCGGCGACGTTGAGAACGGCGTCCACGCGCCCGAACTGCTCGACGGCCGCCTGCATCATCGCCTCGACGTCGGGCTCCTTGGTCACGTCGCAGCGCACCGCGAGCACCTCCCCACCCACCTCGGCGGCGGTGTCGGCCTCGGCCCCGCTGATGTCCCCTGCCACCACCTTGGCGCCCTGGCGGACGAAGACCTCGACGGAGGCCTTCCCCATGCCCGACCCCGCCCCCGTGATGACGGCCACCTTGCCGTCGAGCTCGCCCATCTCCGCTACCCGATGAAGGCCGGGAGCGACTCCCAGCCCCGGACCGTCGAGGTGGGCGAGAGCCTGGCGCTGTCGAGGTCCACTTCCCAGGCGGGGAACCGCTTCAGCACCTCTTCGAGCGCCACGCGCCCCTCCAGGCGGGCCAGGGGCGCGCCGAGGCACAGGTGGATGCCGTTCCCGAAGGTGAGGTGCCGGCCGACCTCCCGACCGATGTCGAACCGGTCCCCGTTCGGGTAGCGCCGGTCGTCCCGGTTCGCCGAGCCGACGAGGAAGAGCATGATGCCGCCGGCCGGCACCTTCTGCCCGTGGACGACGACGTCCTGGCGGGCGATGCTCCGGCCGACGTGCGGGCCGGGAGGCTCGTAGCGGAGCAGCTCCTCGATCGCATTGGGTATGCCCGCGGGGTCCGCGACGAGTCGCGCCCGCTGATCGGGATGGTCCCCGAGCACCTTGCCGGCCCACCCGATGAGACGCGTGGTCGTCTCGTTGCCCGCCCCGGCGACGACCTCGAGATAGGTGAGGAGCTCGGCCCGGGTCAGGTGACGCCGCGTCCCGGTCTCGTCCTCGAACTCGGCGTTGAGGAGCTCGGTCATGATGTCGTCGGAAGGGTGCTTCGCCCGCCAGTCGATGTAGTCGCCGAAGATCTCCCCGGTGATGAAGTTCTCCTTCACCTTCATCGGCTTGCCCTCCTTCGTCCGGAGGTTGGCGTCGACGTGGTCTCGCACGGATTCCTGGTCGCTCTCGGGGATGCCGAGGAGCATGCCGATGACCCGCATGGGCATCTGCGCCCCGAGGTCGGCGATGAAGTCGAATCGGTCGGCGCCGACCAGCGGGTCGAGGCACGTGACGCAGAACTCGCGGATCTTCGGCTCCAGCTCGGCCACCCGCCGCGGCGTGAAGGCACGCGAGAGCAGGCGGCGGTGGATGGTGTGGGTCGGCGGATCCTCGAAGATGAGCACGCCCGGCGGCATCTGGATGTCCGCCCGGATCACCTCGATGATCGCGCCCTTCCCCGAGATGTAGGTCTGGGCGTCGAGCAGGCCGCGCTCCACGTCCTCGTAGCGGCTCACCGCGTAGAAGTCGTGGACGTCGTTGTAGTAGAGGGGTGCCTCCTCGCGTAGCCTGCGGTACACCGGGTACGGGTCGGCGTTGATCCCGACGTCGTACGGGTCGTAGTAGACGTCCGTCATGCTGCTCACCACGGCGGCCACCTCCTTCGCCATTTGGTGTCAGAACTATGACATCAAATGGCGGCCACCGTCAACGCGGTGGGTGCGGCCGCATCACTGGTCCGGCAGGTCGAAGAGCCGACGGGCCGTGCGGAGCAGCTCGGCCTTCAAGGTCTCGTCGTCGAGGTCCACCACCAAGGGGTGGACGACGGCCCCACCGAAGGCCGCCGACAGGATGGCCGTGCGCACCCGCGTCTCGGCAGTGGCATCGAGGCCTGGGCGACGCAGATCACGGTCCGCTACGGGCTCGACCAGATGTTCGACATCCAATGGACCTTGTGGGGGGAGACGGTGCTGCCCGGGGTCAAGAAGCTCAAGGCCGAGTACCTCGGGATCAGCGGCAACACGGTGGCGGACTGGATGAAGGATCTGCAGATCGACGCGACCGCGATGCCGGGCAAGGCGTTCGACGTCTCGTTCGAGATGCCCGAGCCCGACGTCGGGATCATGACGTTCAATCGTTGCGTCGCCGCCGACCAGTGGGAGGCGATGGGCCGCCCCGACATCCTCGAGAAGAACTGCCATTCGACGTGCCCGAAGTCGATGATCGAGACCACCAAGATGTACGACCCGAACATGAAGGTCGACATCCTGGCCATCCCGCCGCGGCGGGATCCGGGCGACGTGTGCTGCAAGTGGCGGTTCAGCATGCGCACCCCCGACGACCCGGAGTACGTCCCCGTCACGCTGGCGAGAAGGCCGCCCGGGGGCTGAACCGGCGGCCTCGATCGGCCGGCGCCGGAGTGGCCTACGTCGCGGGTGTCCCACCCAGCTGGCCGATCACCTCCGCGCCGAATTCGGCCAGCGTCTCGGGCGGGGCGAAGTCACAGAACCAGACGTACACGCGCTCCACGCCCTGGGAGGCGAGCGACGCGAAGCGGTCGACGAGCTCGGGTGCGGTGCCGACGACGGGGGTCGTCCCGAACCGCCGTCGTGCCAGCGCGGCCGTGTGGTCGCGCTGGTCCTCGGAAGGCACGAGGGCGACCTGCATCTGCAGGGAGCAGCGCGCCTTTCCCGAGTGCGCGCGCATCTCCTCGAGCCGGTCGACGATCCCGATGTGCACGTTCCACCAGTCGGCATGGGTGGCGACGAGCTCCATCGTCCCGCGGCCGGCGCCGCCGATGACGATCGGGATCTCGCCGAGCGGCCGCGGTTGCTGCTGCGCCCCCCGTAGGCGAAAGTGCTCGCCCTCGTAGTCGACCGGCTCGCCACGCCACAGCGCCGTGACGACCTCGAGGGTTTCCCTGAGCCGACTCAGCCGCTCTGGGGACTCGAGCGACCCGACGCCGAACGACTGCATCTCGCCGACGACCGAGCCCCAGCCCAGGCCTAGTTCGAAGCGCCCGCCGGAGGCGTGGTCGAGCGTCACGGCCTCCCGGGCCAGCACCGCGGGGTGGCGGAACGAGTCGCACAGCACGAGCGACCCGACGCGCAGCCGATCGGTCCGAGCGGCGAGCCAGGCGTTGGTCGCCATGGCCTCGAACATGGGCGCGCTCTCGGCTCCGGGCGGCGCCAGGTGGTCCATGCCGGCCACACCGGTGAAGCCCGCTGCCTCGGCGCCGCGGGCGCGTGCGGTCATCTGGTCCATCGTCATGCGCATCTGGGGCAGGTAGAGCCAGAACTCGAGCGGGGGAGTCATCGGCGGCGAACCTACTCGCCCCGGTGGGCCCTGCTCCGCTTCAGCCCCCGACGGTCGACTGCTTGGCCACCCGGTCGAGCACGGCGGCGTCGGCCGCGGTGAGGTAGCCCTCCGCGACGTCGGACGCCACGGCGGCGTCCCACTTCTCGACGAAGGCCTGATGGGTCGGGTAGAGCTGGGCGAGCTTGGCCGAGGTGAACGGGATCGTCGTCCCGAAGATCCTGCAGAACCCGCCGCCGGCGTTCGACGTATCACCCGTCCCGTTCACGACGGCGACCGGCGCCGCCACCTGGGGGGTCCGCACGCCTCCGAGCGCCTCGCCGTTGGCGTCCAGCGCATATGAGGTCGGGCTGGCCACGTCGAGGCGCGGTGACTGCGGGGGCGCCTGGCCCGTGTCCACCCACCTGTTGAGCGCAACGACGGCGGCCCGCAGCTCATAGGTGTGCGCCCCGGCATTGAGGGGGACCGGGCAGCTGATGGCCCCGTTGTCGAAGGAGGAGACCGGGTCGATCATGGTGTCGAAGGTCTTGACGTCGGCCGTGCCGTTGCCGGCGTCGGCCATCGACTCGACCAGGCCATAGCTGTCGTAGTGGGCGGTACCGGCCACCTCCCACTCGCGGATGAATCGCGTCGGCGGCTGACGAGCCGGCAGGTAGCCGAGGACCACGACGTCCGCCTCGGTCTCGAACATCATGACCGGTACGCCCAGATCGGTGCGGATGAGGACCGTGGCAGGAAGGTTCACCGCGGGCTGGGGCGCCTGCGAGAGAGGAGCACCCGACGCGAAGCGGCTGTAGACGAAGTACCCGTCGAAGACACCTCGGCTCAGCGGTTGCAGTGCGTCGATGTAGGTGACCATCCGGCCGGCCGACTGCGACTCACCGAGGGCAACGACCTTTTTGGGCTCGAGGCCACCGAGGACCTTCGCAGCATCGCGGCGCACCGCGGCGCCACCCTGCTCGAAGATGCTGTAGGAGTAACTGTCACCCGGGTGCTCGAGCGAAGCGTACCGGGCGGGGTCGGACCCCTTGATCCCCCCCGCCTGCCCGCCCGCCGCGCCGAGCGACCCGGCCGCACCGACGATGCCGGCGGCCTGCGCGCTGATCCCGACGTACGCCATGCCGCTGCGGATCATCTGCACGTGGCCGGTCAGCCAGGCCGCGGCCGCGTCCACTCCGCCGCTCACGTTGAGCCATTCAACGATCACCGTGCCGTCGAACCGCTTGGGATCGATCGGCCGGTACACCACCATCCTCGTGGTGTACGGCGCCGTGCTCGCCGCCGTCACGGACCAGCGACCGTTGGACGTCAGGGGTGATGCGCTCGTGTACGCCGCGGCCGTGCCGGACAGGAAGTACTCGCTCTGCTCATAGCCGACGCTGCGCAGGTCGAAGCTCGTCGTGCCGGCGAGGTCGATGCCCTTGCCACCCGTCACCGGGCCGGTGACCGTCGCCCGCGGCACGCTGGCCGGCACCGACGCAGACGCGCTGGCGGCGGCGGCGGCCGGGCCGGCCTGCACGACCGACAGTGTCGTGAGCGCCACGAGCAGGGGCAGCCCCGCCGCGACTCGGGCCGGCACGAAGCGGGCGCGGGTCACCCGGCTTCGATCGGAACTGGTCGCATGTCCCACTGGTACCCCCCGGTGCAGGTCTATGAAGCGGCTTGTTGGCTGCGGAGCGCGGCGATGACGCCGCCGTCGACGGGGACGTCGATCCCGTTGACGAAGCTGGCGTCCTCCGAGAGCAGGAAGGCCACCGCGGCAGCGACCTCTTCGGGTCGCCCCTCGCGTCCGAGCGGCGTTTGCTCCACCAGCCAGTCGTTGGTGGGGCGGGCGGCGGCCTCCTGCCGGCCCATCGGGGTGTCGATGATGCCCGGTGAGACGGAACAGATCCGTGCACCGGCCCGGCCGAAGCGCACGGCCTCCCGGCGGACCAGGCGCTGCACGCCTCGCTTCGCCCACATGTAGGCGATTCCCGAGTCCTCGATGTCCGGCCCGACGGCCTCGTGGATCCGATCCAGAAACCCCGCATGGAGGGGGTCGTCCAGCACCGGGTCGGGGGTCGCATCGATCTCGACCAGCCCGAGCAGCGGCGCCATCGACGCGAAGCACACGACCGCCGTGCCGGTCGTGGCGAGCGGCCACAGCGCCTCGGTCAACCGTGCCGTCCCGACCAGGTCGACCTCGAAGACCCGCCGCCACTCGGCCATGGTGGGGGAGATGCCGGCGGCGTGCGCAACGGCGCGTAGGACGCCCTTCTCTGCGACACTCGCCGCCAGGCGCGCCGTGCCGCCGGCGTCGGTCACGTCGAGGACGAACGGTTCGACCTCCGCGGTGCCGGCGGCTGCGAGCTCGTGCACGGCGTCGGCGAGGAGCGCCTCCTCCCGGTCCACCAGGACGACGTGGTCGACCAGCTCCGCCACCGGACGGGCGCAGGCCCGCCCCATGCCCCGACCCGCCCCGGTCACGATGCCCACCGTCATGGAGAGGCTGACCCCCAGTCGCGAACGACGGACGAGTTCGACGTCTAGCCGGCGAGCGTCGTGGTTCCGGGGAGGTCGTGACCGCAGAACGGCTGCGACGAGACCGGGACGAACCCGTTCTTCTCGGCTTTCACCAGCCAGGTGCAGTTCGCCGGGTCCTTTCCGAAGCCCGTCGAGTAGTTGACGGTGATCGGCAGCAGCCCGTTCCCGTTGTAGGACTTGATGCTGCGGAGGTCCTTGATCACGGCCGCCCGCGTCGGGTTGGACCCGGCCATCTGCAAGCCCTTGATCATGAGGTCGGCGCCCAGCCACGACTCGATCTCTCCGAAGGTCGGGAAGGAGCTCTTGGCCATGTGCGAGTACTTCTCCATGGCGGCGGCCATCTGTTCTGTGCCCGCGTTGGGCAGCGAGAACGGGCGGAACGCGCTGAGGAAGTAGGCGCCCTGCAGCGTCGACCAGACGGGCGAGTTGATCACGTCGGGCTCGTACCCGGTGGCGAAGACCGAATGGGTGAGCGGCACGCCGGCCTGCTTCATCGACGTCGCGAGGGCGAAGTTCGAGTTGTTGTCCATGCTCGGGACGATCGCGTTCACGCCGCTCTGCTTGGCGACGAGCGCCACCGACGTGAAGTTCGTGCCTCCGAAGGGGATGGTCGTGTTCTCGACGCCGACCTTGCCGCCGGCGTTCTGGAACGACGCCGCGTTCCCCCGGGCCGAGGCGGCGGAGAGCGGCGCGATCCCGTAGCCGTAGGTCCCGACGACCGTGGCCCCCCGCTGCTTCAGGATGCTGCCGAGGAGCGTGTTCACCGGGTACTTGGGGTCGACGCTGCCGTGGTCGGAAGCGAACATGTTCGTGAACGGCTGCGAGCCCCACTCGGGACCGTCGTCGTAAGAGCCGGTCACCGGGACACCCTGCTGGTTCGGGGCCTTGTCGGCGAGGAAGAAGAGCGCACTCTGCGACACGATGCCGAAGGCACCTTTCGACAGGGCGTCCTGCACCGCCGTGGTGATCACGGTCGGACTGGACTGGTCGTCGATCACCAGCGGCACGAGCTTGTGCCCGTTGACCCCGCCCATGGAGTTCTGCAGGTCGATCCGGGCGATGAACCCGGCCTGCGTGCCGGCGTCCTCAGGGGAGCCGGGGCCGGTCAGCGACGTGATGTAGGCCAGGGTGATCGGTGAGCCCGAGGCCGAGGCCGGCGTCGCCGCCAGGCCCGAGACGGCCGTCAGGAGGCCGAGAAGCCCGGTGACGGCCACCGAGACGTTCAACAACCGTGAGTGTTTCATGTGCTTCCTCCCCGGAACGCAAGTTCCTTCGCATGAGAGCGGCGTCGCCTTCTGCTGCCGCCCATCGGGGCTACGCGGACCCGATGGCCCATCGCCAGGGGCCGGAGCGTAGCTATTCGAGAGACCAAAGTTCAGTCACCCCCGTCGAGTAGGCGCACCCCCGATCCGATGAAGCCCAACGGGTCACCGACATTCCCATTGGTCACGTCAAGTCACCGGGGCGTGCGACGGCTCGGCGTCGCCGAGATAGCGGTCGATGATTTCCGTGCCCGCGTCCGACGCCCGGCCCGACCAGCCGACCCGCCCGCGGGTGAGGATCATGCAGGTGTCGGCCAGCGCGAGCGCCCGGTGCACGAACTGCTCGCTCAGGACGATGGTGACGCCCGATCGACGCGTCTCTTCGAGGCTCTTGAACACGGCTTCGACGATCTGTGGCGCCAGTCCGAGGGACAGCTCGTCCGCGATGATCAGTTTGGGCAGCACCGCCACGGCCCGGGCCAGTGCGAGCATCTGCTGCTCGCCGCCCGACAGGCTTCCGGCCTGTTGCGATCGCCGGGACCCGAGCACCGGGAACAGCTCGATCGCCCGGTCGATGGCAGGCGAGCGCTCGTTCCGTTTCACCTGGGCGACGGCCATCTTGAGGTTGTCGATGACGGTGAGGCCCGGGAAGATGCCGCGACCCTCCGGGATGTAGGTGAGCCCGAGCTTGCGGACACGGTGGGCGGCCTTGCCGGTGATGTTCTGGCCGTCGAAGGTGACACGGCCGCCGAAGGGCGGCACGAGGCCCGAGATGGTGCGCGCCAGCGTGCTCTTGCCGGCCCCGTTGGCTCCCAGCACCGCCAGGACGGACCCTTGTGCGACCTCCGTCGAGACGCCGAACAGCGCCTGCGACGTCCCGTAACGGACGTGGAGGTCCTCGACCTTGAGGATGGGCTCGCTCACGCCTCGCCCGTTCCGGTCGGCTCGTTCTGGATCAGCTCGTCGTCGCCGAGATATGCCGCCCGGACCATTGGATCCCGCCTGATGACTTCGGGGCAGTCCGCCGCGATGCACTCACCGAAGTCCAGCACGAAGATCCAGCTGGAGAGCGCGAGCACCGCCGCCACATCGTGCTCGACGAGCAGGAGCGAGACGTTCTGCTCGGACTGCTCCACGACTCTCTGGAACACCGCCAGCAGTTTCTCCGAGGCCTTCATGTCGAGCCCGGAGAGGGGTTCGTCGAGGAGGACGACCTCCGGGTCACTGGCCAGCGCCCGGCCCACCTCGACAAGCCGGCTCATCCCGAGGGGCAGCGCCGCCACGGGCGCCTTGGCCACCGTGGTCAGGTTGAGCAACTCGAGGAGTCCGTCGACGCGATCGTGCTCAGCGGTCGAGGGTGGGCGCCAAAACCGGGGGTCGACCATGTCGCGCATGAGCCGCCGCCGTTCGTACCGCACCCGGTAGGCCAAGACGAGGTGCTCGCGGACTGTCAGGCCCAAGAACAGCTCGGGCTGTTGAAAGGTGCGGGCCAGGCCGCGGCGGGCCCGGGCCTGGGGCGAGGCATCGGTGACGTCCTCGCCGCGGAGCGCGACGCGGCCGCTGTTCGGGCGGAGCAGGCCCGAGAGCACGGCGAGCATGGTCGTCTTGCCAGCGCCGTTGGGGCCGACCAGCCCCGCGATCGACCGGGGAGCGACGTCGAGGTCCACCTCCGAGAGCGCGCGCAGGCCGCCGAAGGTGACGGTGACGCCTCGTGCGGAGAGCACGGGCGTGGTCGTGGCCTCGTCCACCACGGACATCGTCACGGCACGTTCTCCACCATCACCGACCCCTCGGGCGCGACGCCGCCCGCGGTCTCGCCGTCGGGGGCGCCGGCGTCGGGCGACAGCGAGTCGAACACCGGAGGCCCCTGACGGTCGGCCAGACGCAAGAGCGAGCCGCGGAACCTCCGGCTGAGCTCCGCGAGGGTCCCTTCGGGGTATCGCGCCGCGGAGACGGCGCCGAGGCCGAAGAACACGGGGAGCCAATTGCCCGTCCAACTGGGCAGGTACGCCTGGGCGATGGCGGGCAGCATGACGAAGGACAGCGCCGCCACCATGGCCGCCGCGGTAGAGCGAATACCGATGGTGACGAGGACGGCGAGCCAGACCACGCCCAGGAAGGTGGCGAACTCGTTCGGCACCACCGAGGTCTGCGCGAGGGCCAGGAGGCCGCCGCCGATGCCGGCCACGAGGGCGCCCAGCGCGGCGACCGTGACCTTCATCTGCACGACGCTCACGCCCGTCGTGCGCGCGCCCGCGCTGCTCCAGCGCACGGCGTTCATCGCCAGCCCCGTCGTCGAGCGGCGGTAGTTCAGGATGAACAGCGCCACGATCACGAAGGCAGCGAGGCAGAGGTAGGCGTAGGCGCGATCGGAGGTGGCGAAGCTCGGGCGGTTGAGCGTCAGCCCGAGGCCGCTGTTGACGAACTGCGGCAGGGTGAAGACCAGCGTCTCCACCAGTAGCCCGAACGTGAGCGTGACCAGCGCCACGTACAGGTCGCCGAGACGGATGGAGAGCAGGCCGACGACCAGTCCGATGAGCATGGCGATCAGCCCGCCGGCGAGCACGGCCGCGAGCACCGGCCAGCCGTGGGTGGTCGCGAGCTCGGCGGTGGTGACGGCGCCGATCCCTGCGAAGGTGATCTGGCAGAGCCAGAGCATGCCCCCCTCGCCGGTGACCAGCGTCCATGACAAGAAGATCACGGCATAGGCAAAGGCCTGGGCGGTGAGCCCCACCCAGTAGCCAGACAGGATGAAGGGGAGCATGGCGGCTACGGCGATGAGCAAGAGGGGGCCCGTGTACTTGCTCACCAGGCTCAGGGAACCCGTTTCGAGCGCACTACTCGCCGAGCCGGCGAGCTTGCTCTCCCCCTGGGGCGTGATGGCCCGGTCCAGTGCTCCCCCGACGCGCTCGATCTCGCCGACGCTGCCGCGCCGAACGAGGCTGTAGAGCAACACCACGGCGATCACGATGAAGGGGATGGCGTCGATGATCTCGCCGGTCCACTGGCTGTTCGAGGGCAGGTAGCGCTGGGCGAGCGAGGTGGCGATGCCCATGAGGAGCCCCACGCCGACCGCAATCGGGAGGCTGCGCATCTTCGCCGCGATGACGGCGGCGAACGCGGCAGCGATCAAGAGCGTGAAGTTGTTGGGGTCGAGCCCGATGATCGGTGCGGCGAGCACCCCGGTCAGCCCGGCGAAGAACACGCTGACGGCCCAGACGCCGGCCGAGACCGCGCTGGGGTTCGTGCCGGACAGGTCCGTCATGGCCGGCGAGTCGACCATGGCCCGCACCTTGAGGCCGACCTCCGTGTAGCGCAGCACGGCGGCACCCACGACCACCGTCGCGACGACGCAGATGTAGACGATGATCTGGTCGAGGGTCACCGGGACGCCGAGGAACTGATAGACGTGGACGGGCTCGGGTGCGAGGCCCGGGGCCTGCAGGATGGCCCCGCTGCCGAAGATGACGGTTGCCACGGCGGGAATGGCCACAAGCAGCCCGATGGTGGCCACCACCTTGATGAGCGGCGAGCGGAACCGCAGGTGCCGGAAGAGGACGGCGTAGAGGAAAAGGCCCATCGCCGGTCCCGCGAGACCGATGGCGACGATTGCCGCGGCCCAGATCGACCACTGCTGTTCGGTGTGGAGGTAGTAGTAGAAGCGCGCGATGAAGAAGGCCATCGCGCCGAACGCGAAGTTGAGGATTCCCGATGCCGTGTACGTGATGACCAGGCCGGCCGACGCGATCGCGTAGATGCCACCGAGTACCAGCCCCGCGATCACGAATTCGAGCATCCGGCGCCCCCTTACAAGCGCAGCAGCGCGTGTCCAGTTTGATCCTGCCGTGCCGCACCCACTCTGCGCTGTGCCCCGTCGCAGCGGGTCCTGCTTGTTCGCACGTTGGGCCAGGTTAGGCACTCCTAAGTGAGCGGTGCCTCACCAACGCGGGTCACTATAACCGAGGAATCTCGGACGGCCAATGGCGTTCTGCTTTTTGAAAATGTGACTGCACGCGCTGTCGTCGCAGTGTGAGGGATCAGTTTTCGGCACCCACGCCCTCATCGAACCCCTGACGACTCAGACGTTTACCCGCCGACCGGTCGGACCAAAAAAAGATGAAGGAGGCCATTCTGTGGCCGGACGGGTAGAGCACCGTTCTCCTCTTCCTCCCGATTCGTTCTCCAGTCGGACGGCTCGACCTGCCGCCCGCACGTCAGCGGGTATTTCTCACCGGCCGGCTGCACGTCGGCGAGCCCGGCGCTCTGTCCTTCGAAGAGCTCTGGCGGGACTATACGAACGCATAGTTTCCTATACGCTCGTGCCAAGACGAGCGAACAGGGGTCAGCATGGGTGTCATGGCGGTGCGCACGGAGGGTCTGACCAAGCACTACGGCGACGTCGTGGCCCTCGACCAGCTCGACTTCGAGGTCGCGCCGGGTGAAGTGGTGGGGTTCCTCGGCCCGAACGGCGCGGGCAAGACGACCACCATCCGTCTGTTGCTGGCGCTGGCGCAGCCGACGGCGGGTCGTTGCGAAGTCTTCGGTCTCGATTGCCGGCGCCGGCCCGTCGAGGCCCACGAGCGCCTCGCCTACGTGGCCGGGGAAGCCAACCTCTGGCCGTCGCTCACGGGGGCGGAGACCCTGCACCTCCTCGGCCGGATCCACGGCCAGGTCGACCTGGGGTATCGGGACGAGTTGATGGAGAGGTTCGAGCTCGATCCGACCAAGAAGGTCCGCGCCTACTCCAAGGGGAACCGCCAGAAGGTCGTCCTGATCGGCGCGCTGATGGTCCGTCCCGACCTGCTGGTGCTCGACGAGCCGACCAGCGGGCTCGATCCGCTCATGGAGCAGGCGTTCCGCCAGTGCGTCCGCGAGGCGCGGGACCGGGGCCAGTCGGTCTTCCTCTCGTCGCACATCTTGAGCGAGGTCGAGGCGCTGTGCGACCGCGTCGGCATCCTCAGAGCAGGAAAGCTGGTCGAGTCGGGCTCGCTGGCGGACATGCGGCACCTCGAGCGCGGTGAGCGTCGAGGGTGTCTTCGACGGGCGCGTCCCCGACGTCTCGGGCGTGACGGGGGTCAGCGCGGTGGTCCACAACGGGCACGTCCTTCACTGCCAGGTTCGCGGCTCCATCGCTCCTCTCCTGAAGGTGCTGGCCGACGCAGGGGTGACCAAGCTCGTGAGCCGGGAGCCCTCATTGGAGGAGCTCTTCCTCGCCCAGTACGGCGAGCCGGCGGAGGCGGGAGGCGCTGCGTGAGCCTGCCCGGCACGATGCACGCCGACGCCGCCGTCGCGCCGCACCTTGACGCCGAACGGTCCCCGGGCACGGTCGTCGGCGGGCTCACCGCGCGCAAGGCTGTCCGCTCCGGCGTGGTGTGGGGGTACGTCTTCGGCATCGCCGTCGCCTCGTCACAGATCAGCTACACCAGGATCTACAAGACGGCGGCCGAGCGCGACGCGCTCGCCGCTGCCTACGGCGCGAACAAGGCCACGAGCGCCTTGTTCGGACCGGCCCCACAGTTGCAGACGGTCGGGGGCTTCACGGTCTTCAAGATCTCCATGACCCTCATGATCCTCGGTGCCGTGTGGGGGTTGCTGCTCAGCACCCGGCTGCTGCGCGGCGAGGAGGACGAGGGCCGGTGGGAGGTGGTGCTCTCCGGTCACACGACCAGGAAGGGCGCGACCACCCAGGCGTTGGCCGGGTTGGGCGCCGGTCTCGTGGTGTTGTGGGCGATCACCGCGGTGATCACGGTGTTGTCGGGCCGCAGCCACAGCGTCGGCATCTCCGCCGGACCCTCCCTCTACTTCGCCCTGGCCATGGTGGGAACGGCGTGCATGTTCCTGGCCGTGGGTGCGTTCACCAGCCAGCTGGCGGGCACCCGGCGCCAGGCGGCCTCCTTCGCCGCCGTGTTCCTGGGCGTGGCCTACGCCGTTCGGATGATCGCCGACGCCGGCGTCGGCCTGCACTGGATGATCTGGTTGTCCCCGCTCGGCTGGGTCGAGGAGCTGCAGCCCCTCGCGGGGCCGCGACCCATGGCGCTCTTGCCGATCGTCGCCTTCACCGGGGTGCTGGCGGTCCTCGCCGTGCACCTCGCCGGCACACGAGACGTGGGAGCGAGCATCGTTCCGGACCAGGCCCACGCACGGCCCCGTCTGCGCCTGCTCTTCGGGCCGACCGGCTTGGCCATCCGGTTGACGAGAGCCACCGTCATCGGCTGGGGGGTGGCGATCGCCGTTTCCGGGTTCCTGTACGGCCTCGTCGCCAAGTCGGCCGGTATGACGATCTCCGGTTCTTCGGTGCAGCAGGTGTTCGCCCGGCTCGGCGCGAGGGGGAACGGCACCGAAGCCGTCCTGGGCGTGTGCTTCCTCGTCCTGGCGGTGCTCGTGGCGTTCGTCGCGGCGGGCCAGGTCACGCAGGCGCGGTCGGAGGAGTCGGGAGGCCGGCTCGACCAGATCCTCGCCGGGCCGGTCTCCCGATCGGGGTGGCTCGGGGGGCGGCTCGTCGTCGCGGTGGTCGTCCTCCTCCTCGCCGGCGTGACCGCCGGGGTGTTCGCGTGGCTCGGCGCCGCCAGCGAGCACGGCGGGGTGAGCTTCACGGACCTGCTCGCGGCGGGGGTGAACATCGTGCCGCCGGCGATCACGGTCCTCGGCCTCGGCGTCCTCGCCTTCGGGATTCGGCCCCGCCTCACCTCGGGAGTCGTCTACGGGGTGGTGGCCTGGTCGTTCCTGTTGGAGATCGTGGGAGGCATCGGTGCCGTCGATCACTGGATCCTCGACACCTCGGTCTTCCACCAGATGGCCGCGGCTCCGGCCGTGTCACCCAACTGGGAGGCCAATGGCGTCATGACCGCCATCGGCGTGGGGACGGCGGTTCTCGGTGGGTTCTGCTTCCGCCGACGGGACCTGCAAGAGGCGTGAGCGCGCAGGCGACCGGCGCGGGCCCTCCCATGAGTGAGCCCATGGACGACGGTGGCGTCGCGTTCGAGGACTTGACCGCGCGGGCCCGCATCCGAGAGTCCGCCCTCAAGCACTTCGCCGACGACGGCTACGAGGGGGCGACGATCCGGTCCATCGCCCGCAGCGCGGGCGTGTCACCCGGGCTGCTCCGGCATCACTACGGCTCGAAGGAGGCATTGCGGAGGGCCTGCGACGACTACGTGTTCGAGATGCTGCACCGCCTGAACGCGGAGCTCCTCGAGGACCCCGGTTCCGGGGCCGCCGGCAGGCAGGCCTCCAGGCGCTTCGGGCGCTACGTGGCGCGTTCCCTGGCAGACGGGTCCGCCTCCGCGACGCCGATCTTCGAGGAGATGGTGGCCATGACGGAGCAGTGGCTGGCCCGGGCCGACGCGTTGCGCCCCGAACCGCCCACGGTCGGGCGGCGGGTTCGGGCGACCCTCGTCACGGCGATGGCGATGGGCATCCCCCTGCTCCACGACCACGTGTCCCGGGAGATCGGCGCGGACATCTTCGAGCCCGAAGGGGATCAGCTGCTCGCCGTGGCGCTGCTCGACATCTACTCGCACCAGTTGCTCGATGCGCAGACCGCCGCGGCGGCGCGGGTGCCCTTCGACGAGCCCGAGGGTACGTAGGCGATCGTTCAGCGGGGCCACCACACCATCTCGAACCGCTCACCTTGGCTTCCTACGGCGCGCGCACCCGCGACCCCCAATGGTGGTGCCCCCAAACAGGGGCGTGCCGCGCCCCATCGCGCTTCGTCGCGCGACGACCACGACGGCGCACTGAACGTGCAGCCGCGACGGTCTAGAGTTCGAGCACGGAATGAGAGCGTCGACTCTCGGTGTTGCCTCGGTCCGCGGTAGCGCTCTATGACGGGATTTCGCGGAAGTGGAACTGTGCAGACGAACACCGTTGAAGTCCCCGCCGACCCCTTCGTCTCCGCCGAGGATTTCGGGAGCCTCGCCCGTCAGGTCCGCGAGGCGGGGCTGCTCGACCGGCGCCTCGGGTACTACAGCACCAAGATCCCGCTGACGGTCGGCGCGTTCGGCGCCTGCTTCGCCGGACTCGTGTTGCTCGGGAACACCTGGTTCGTGCTGGCTATCGCCGCGCTCCTCGGGCTCATGTTCACCCAGCTCGGCTTCGTGGGGCACGATGCCGGGCACCAGGAGGTGTTCCGCTCTCGCCGGGCCAACCGGTTGCTCGGGTTCGCAGTCGGGAACGTGCTGATCGGCATGAGCTTCGGTTGGTGGGTGCCCAAGCACAGCGCCCATCACGCCCATCCCAACGAGGTGGGGCGCGACCCCGACGTGGGCGACGGGGGTGCGGCTCAGGCCGGGGGAGTTGACGCGCCCGGCCGCCTGACCCGCGTCCTCGAGCGTTGGCGGGCGCCGCTCTTCTTCCCGCTCATGGTCCTGCGCAGCACCGGCATCTACGTGCTCAGCATCCAGCGGCTGATCCGCCAGCGCGACCGTGCCGCCGCGGTGGAGGGTGCCCTCCTGGCGCTGCACGCCGCCCTCTATCTCACGTGCGTCTTCTGGGTCCTGTCCCCCCTGAAGGGACTGGCGTTCATCGCGCTGCAGCAGGCGGTGTTCTCGGTGTACCTCGGTTGCAGCTTCGCCCCCAACCACAAGGGCATGCCGATCATCGACTCCGACGCGGGGCTGAGCTTCGCCCGGCGTCAGGTGGTGACCTCGCGCAACATCGTGGGCGGCCGTTTCACCAACCTGTTACTGGGCGGGCTCAACTACCAGATTGAGCACCATCTCTTCCCGAGCATGCCCCGCCCCAACCTGGCGCGGGCGCAAGGGATCGTCAGGGCCTTCTGCCTCGACAACGGCTTCGGCTACCAAGAGGACAGCCTGATCGGCTCCTACCGCCAGACCTTGCGAGCGCTGCGGGGGACCGTGGTGCCCGGAGTGGGGCGGCTGCCCGCCCGCGTCCCCGTCTGAACCGGCATCCCGCGCTGGCGTGCGGCCGCGCCGCGTGGGCGCGACCGCACGCCGATCACCGCGGCCGGATCAGCTGGTCGACGTGAGGCTCTTGGGGGGTACCGACGTCGGCCCGGTGTACTTCTTGACCGGTCCCCGGCCGGGGCCGGTCACCACGACCGGGCTGACCGCGACGCCGCCGATCCAGCTGCCCGTCGGGGTCACCGCCGGCGGGGCCGAGCTCTGGAGCTTGACGACCTCCTCGCCCAAGAACCCGTAGTGCACCGAGCTCGAGTAGGACAGCGGCACGAAGCCGGGGGTCACGAAGCTCTTGCCACTGGTGTTGACGGCGTTGAGCAGGCTCTGCCGGGTGAGGTTCTTCCCTGCCTTCTGCAGCGCCTGGACAAACGTGTAGGCGAGCGCCACGCCGTACTGCGTGTTGCCGTCGAGCCCGCTCTTGGCGTAGAGCGAGGGCGCGTACTTCTGCAGGATGTTCTTCTCGGCCTGCACCCACGGGTTGGACGTGTCCGACTCCGGCGCGAAGTAGGCGGTCGTGATCACCCCGTTCAGCAGGCCGGCGGCCGCCGCCACCTGGGCTGCGGTGCCACCGCCCTTCTGGGCGAAGGAGGAGAGCAGCGGGCCGACCGTCGGGGAGTCGGCACCCACGCTGTCGACGACGTACTGGGGGAAGTAGCCGATGACCGCGGCCGGGAGCATGGCCAGAGCGGTGGCGGCCGGGATGGTGGCCAGCACCACGACCTGGGCGCCTGCGGCCTTCAGGGCTGCCATCTGGTTGGACAGGGGGCCGGCCAGCGTCGCCACGTCGTAGGTCTGGCGGGAGACCACCGACGAGGACGGGATCTCCATGTCGAGCCCCTTGACGACGTCCTGGCCGAACTCGTCGGCCTGGGAGAGGTAGCCGATCTTCTTCCCGGCGAAGTTGGCCTTGATGTACGCGCCGAGGATCTTCCCGTCGACGGTGTAGGGAGGTTGCCACCCGTAGCTCTGCGGGAACTTCGGGTTGCTCCAGCAATTGCAGCCGGACTCGATGAACAACTGCGGGACCTTCTGGGCGTTCAAGAAGCCCTGCACGGCGGTCTGGGTCGGCGTGCCGAGCGGGCCCACGTCGGCGAAGACGTTGTCCTGCAGCACCAGCTTGCGCGTGAGCGTCGCCGTGTTGGCCGGGTTGTACCCGTCGTCGAGGTACATGTAGTTGATCTTGCGGCCGTAGACGCCGCCGTGGGCGTTGACGTAGCTGAAGACCGCGTTCATGGCCGGCGCGATCTCGTCGTAGCCCGGTGCCGCCGGCCCGGTGAGGGGGACGGTCGCGCCGATCGTGATCGTCGACGACGTCACTCCCGGCGTGCTCGCCGCATCCGCCGTCGCCGGCAGCAGCGCCACTCCCAGCATGAGTCCCAGGGAACCGGCAACAAGGGCCCGTACCCACAGGGTCCACCCGATCTTTCTCGTCGCTCGTCGTGGCATCACTTCTCCTTTTGTTGGATGTCGCATTGCTCTACTTGCCTGTCGAAATGGGGACGGGTGCCGGCGCGGCGCGCCCGCCCTTGCCCAGGTGCGGCCGGTGCGCCCACAGCCAGCGGAGGCCGCCCTGGATCCCGTTCGGTGCCGCGATCATCGCCACGATCAGCACGAGCCCGAAGATGATCGTGGCGAGGTAGGCGTTGGCGCCGGTGCCCAGGTTGAAGTCCGAGGACAGCGACGTCGACCACTGCGGCATGTACACGAGCAGGATCCCGCCCCAGACCATGCCGATCAGCGTCCCCGTGCCGCCGAGGACCATCGCCGCCAGCAACTGGATCGAGAGGGTCAGGGGAAACTCGCCCGTGTTCACGATGCCGGTCGACAGGCTGAGGAGCGCACCGCCGAGGCCGGCACACCCCGCACTGATGGCAAAGGCCATGACCTTGGTGCGGGCGACGTGGATGCCCGCCAGCGACGCCGCGATCTCGTCGTCGCGCACGGCCCGGAAGGCACGGCCGTACCGGCTCCAGAGGAGGTTGGCCACCAGCACCATCACCACCAGTGCGCCGATGATCTGGATCTGGGCCAGCCACTCCTCGGCGCTCAGCGAGCCCGGCGCCGTCGGTACGGTCGTCGTCAACCCCTGGTCGCCGCCGAAGGTCGCCGGCCACTTGTCGAAAACCGACGGCACCGCGAGGGCGAAGAGCAACGTCATGCCGGCGAGATAGGGGCCCTTCAGCCGGGTGGCGGGCAGGCCGATCACCAGCCCCGCCGCCGCCGCCACCCCCGTCGCGGCGGCCAGCTCGAGGATGAAGTTGGACTGGGTGTGGTTCATCAGGAGGGCCATGGTGTACGCCCCGACGGCCATGAACGCCCCGTGACCGAGCGAGATCTGCCCGTTGGCGCCCGTCAGCAGGCTGAGCCCGACGAGCGCCACGACGTAGGACGCGATCTCACCAACCTGATAGTCGTTGTACTGGTTCAGCCGCGCCGTGAGGACGTAGAGCACGGCGGCGGCGGCCAGCGCGCAGAGGAGATGGCGCACCATCGGCTGGCGCGGCAGGCGCAGCGCCCGGGCGATCGCGGCCGGCTCCACTCAGACCCTCCTTGCCTGCGGGCGGGCGAAGATGCCCTCGGGTCGGGCCATCAGGGCGACCATGAGCAGTGCCAGCGCGCCGAGCGGCTCGAGGCCCGAGCCGAGGTACCCGCCGACGTAGGAGATGCACAGACCGGCGATCAGCCCGCCGAGGAGCGCGCCGACCGGGCTCTCCAGGCCGCCGATGACGGCCGCGGTGAAGCCGTACACGAGGATCAGGTCCATGTAATAGGGGCCGAACGACCGGGTCGGCGCGACCAGCAGCCCGGCCAGGGACCCGGCGATGCCCGCCAGCCCCCAGCCGAGGCTGAGGAGGATGCCCACCCGCACGCCGAGGAGCCGGGCGATCTCCCGGGAGAAGGCCGACGCGCGCATGCGCAGCCCGACAGCGGTGTACCGGAACAGCACCAGGGTGCCCGCCATCAGCGTGAGGACGGCGACGAGGATGAAGACGTCGAAGTGGGAGAAGGCGATCGTCGTGTTGCCGACCCGGAGGCCGCTCTGCGAGAAGGCGGCCGGGAAACCACGGCTGGCGTTGCCGTAGATCGCTCCGGCCAGGCCTTCGAACACGACCAGCAGGCCGATCGTGACGATCACCGGGTTGAGCTCGGACCTGCCGTGCAGCGGGCGGATGAGGATCCGCTCCGTCGCCGCCCCGATGGCGAAGCCGATGACGAGCACGAGGACGAAGGCCCACCAGTACCCGACGCCGCGCGACAAGAGGCTGAACGCGATGAACGTCGTGAGCATGCCCGCCGCACCCTGAGCGAAGTTGATGATCTTGGTGGCCCGGTAGACGAGCACGAGCGCCAGCGCCAGCGTGGCGTAGATCAGCCCGTTGGCGATGCCGTTGAGGGTGTAGTCGAGGAACAGGCTCACCGCGTCAGAACCCGAGGTAATGGTGACGCAGGGCGTCGTCGGCGGCGACGGTGGCCGCATTGTCGGAGACGACCACCTGGCCGAGGTTGAGGATGACGGCGTGGTGCGACACCGAGAGGGCGCTGCGGGCGTTCTGCTCGACGAGGACCACCGTCAGGTCCTTGCCCTCGGTCTGCTCTCGGATCAGGGCCATCAGCTGCGCGGTCACCATGGGTGCCAGCCCAAGGCTCGGCTCGTCGAGGAGGAGCAGACGCGGCCGCGAAATGAGCGCCCGCCCGAGGACGAGCATCTGGCGCTCCCCGCCCGAGAGGGTGGAGGCGATGCGCTTGCGGAACGGCTGCAGGCGGGGGAAGAGCTCGAGGACCTCCGCGATGGCGCCCTGGCGCTCCGCCCGGCGCAGGCACCAGAGCGTCGCCAGGCGTAGGTTCTCCTCGACGGTCAGCTCCTCGATCACCCCCCGACCTTCGGGCACATGAGAGACGCCCAGGCGCGCGATCGCCTCCACGTTGCGCCCGAGGAGCGGTCCCCCGTCGAAGCGCACCGATCCCTCCTTCGGCTTGACCAGCCCCGAGATCGTGCGCAGCAACGTGGTCTTGCCGGCGCCGTTGGCGCCCAACACGGCCGTGACGGCGCCGGGCCCGGCGTCGAAGGACACGGAGGTGAGCGCCTGCACCGCGCCGTAGGAGACACTGAGATCGCGGACCTCAAGCACCGCTCGCCCCCGGTCCCCGAGCGGGGTCGCGCCCGCGCACCTCGTCCCCGAGGTAGGCGCTCACCACGGCGCGGTCGACGCGGATGGACTCGGGCGTGCCGCTGGCGATGACCTGTCCGAAGTTGAGGACGACGATCCGGTCGCACACCGACATCACCAGGTCCATGTGGTGCTCCACGAGGAGCACGGACATGCGATCGGTCAGGCCGCGGATCCGCTCGCCGAGCGAGTCCATTTCGCCCTCGGACAGCCCGCTGGCAGGCTCGTCGAGCAGCAGCAGCCGCGGCTCGGCCATGAGCGCACGCGCCAACGCAGCGCGCTTCGCGATCGCGTAGGGCAACGCAGAGGGGAGCCGGCGGGCGTAGTCGGCCGCGCCGAGCTCGTCGAGCACCTCCATGGCGCGGCCCGCCACCCGCCGCTCCTCCCGGCTCGACCGCCTCAGGCCCAGGAAGGACGAGACGACGTCGCTCCGCAGCACCGGTTCGGCGCCGAGCATCACGTTCTCGTGCACGGTCAGCCCGGCACACAGCCCGATGCCCTGCAGGGTCCGCGCGATCCCGAGCTTGGCCAGGTCGTGGGGGTGGTGCCGGCGCAGGCGGGTGCCGCGGTAGGTGATCGTGCCCGCGCTCGGGTGGTCGAAGCCGCAGATCACGTTGAACAGGGTCGTCTTCCCGGCGCCGTTCGGCCCGATGACGCCGACCACCTCGTTCCCGCCCACCGACATCGACACATCGGCGAGAGCCAGCAGGCCGCCGAAGCCGATGCTCACCTCGTCGACGACCAGGAGTGCCGCGCCCGCGCCGTGCGCGCCGTCTGGTTCAGCCGGGGTGGCCGAGACCTCAAGGATCGGGCCCACCCGGGGGACCTACCAGGGTCGCGGGGCGGTGCGGAGCGGCCCCCGCCGCGTCCACCAAGCAGTCATGCGTACCAGCCCCCCGGCATCGCGTGCGACGTTACAACGTTCGACACACGAGCGCCGGGTGATCGCAAAGGAATTACGGCCTCGGAGGCCGCTCTCCGACGGGGGCGGGGGGCGGGGCTCGTGAATCAGATCACTCGTGGCCGTGCCCGTCCCGGTCGCCCACGAACAGGAGGCCGCCCTGGGGCACGAGGGGGGCGCCCGACCACGAGCGGGACGAGCGCGGCGCTCGCGACGAGGGACACAGAGCGGACGGGGACGGTGCGAATCGACGACCTCCGGGCGGGAGGGACCGTAGAACCCCCCCATGACACGCCGACGACGGGACCGTGACGGGCGCGTTATCCCTCGGTGACCGACGTGCGGAGCGGCGCGCTCAGACGTCGTCGCCGTCAGGCCTGGCTGAAGCGTGCCGCGCCCTCGCCGCCGAGACGGCCGGGGGGCAGCCGGCGGCCGCAGACCACGAGGACCAGCGCCTGGGCCGGCCCGGTCACGGGAACGCCCGACCCGAACCACCAGTCCACGTCGTCGGCCCGCAGCTCCACGCCGCCCAGGTCGACGCCGAACAGGTCGGGGGCGGCAACAATCCCGAGGACCCGGGCGATGCGCTCGGTCGGTACCCGCCGCTCCAGCGGGACCGCCTCGGTGATGTCGAGCCCGTGGATCACGCAGTGCGTGAGCGCGCCCTCCAGCCCTCCCCCCGGCGGCTGCCAGCCGTGCAGCACCTCCGAGCGCAGGTCGCCCAGGAGCACTGCTGCGGGGAGCTCGCCGTCCCGGGCCGCCACCGTGTTCGAGAGCACGGTGAAGTCGCCGCCGGCGGCCTCGAGCTCGGCCATGAAGGCCGGACCCTCGTAGCGCGCCGGCATCGTCATGTGCGCCACCACCTCCCGGGTGCGCCAACCCTCGCAGAGCGACGGCGCGTCCCACACGGCGGGTCCGCACGCCTCGAGGAGGTCGGCCAGCGCGCGGTACTCGTCGGCGACGGCAGCGGCGAGGTCCCCGTCGGCACGGAGTTCGGCGGTGAGTGTCATGGGGTTTCCTCCTTCGGTGTGGGCGTGGACCCGGTCAGGCGGGCGAGATGCTCGCCGAAGCGGTCGAGGGACGACAGGAACCCCGCCTGCACCTCCGGCAGCAGGAACGCCTCGGGCACGTACTGCTGGTGGATGCGCACCTCGGTGCGGTCGGGGCCGAGCGCGACGAACTGTGTCGTCACCCGCATGCCCGAGTGCGACTCGGTCCACGCCAGCAGCTCGGGCTCACGGACCTCGTCGTAGACGGCGCGGGTCGCGTACTGACCGCCGTCGGACTCGTTGACCATCACGGTCTCGAAGACACCGCCGGGCCGGGCGTCGACGCGAATGAGGTCGCGCGGTGCCGCCACGCCCCGCGGGCCCCAGAAGTGCGTGAGGTGGTCGGGATCGATCATGCAGCGGAAGACCAGCTCCCGAGGTGCGTCGAAGACCCGGGTGAAGCGGAGCTCGTCGGACGCGGGCGAGCCGACGTGCTCAGCCACGGGCCGGCGCCTTCCGCTGGGGCGGCGCCGTGCCCGGCGCCGGCGCGCGCTGGAGGTCGGACAGCAGCGCGTCGAGCTTGTCGAAGCGCTGGTCCCACATGCGCCGGTGGGCGTCGATCCAGTCGAGCGCGCCGTCGAGCGCCTCGACCTCGAGATGACACGGCCGGAACTGGGCGTCGCGGCCCCGCGAGATGAGGCCGCTGCGCTCGAGCACCTTGAGGTGCTTGGAGATCCCGGGCAGCGACATGGCGAAGGGCTCGGCCAGCTCGCCCACGGTGGCGTCGCCCCGGGCCAGCCGGCTCACGATGGCCCGGCGGGTGGGGTCCGAGAGCGCGGCGAAGGCCGCATCGAGCCGGTCGTCGGTCATGGTCATGGTGGTATATTTAACCAAAGAGTTAGTTAGCTGTCAAGTTAAATACAGCCCTGGCCCTGCTACCCTTCGTCCGGCGGGGACGACACCACCACGACGGAAGGCGCCGAGCGTGCTGCTGCAGGTCATCACGGGCACGACCCGACAGGGTCGATTCAGCGAGCGGGTGGCGGCCTGGGTGACGAGCCGGCTCGCGGAGCACCGCGCCTTCGAGGTCGAGCTCGTCGACCTGCGCGACCACCCGCTCACGTTCTTCGACGGCGACCCGCCCGTCCGGACCGGCCGCGACTACGCCGACGAGGCCGTGGTCCGCTTCGGCAGGGTCATCGACCGTGCCGACGGTTACGTCATCCTCACAGCGGAATACAACCACGGTTACCCGGCCGTGTTGAAGAACGCGCTCGACTCGACGTTCGTGGAGTGGCGGCGCAAGCCCGTGTCCTTCGTCGGGTGGGGCAACACCGGAGGGGCGCGTGCAGTGGAGCAGCTGCGCGCCGTGGCGGTGGAGTTCGAGATGGCACCTCTGCGCCATGCCGTCCACATCCTGCCCGACGTGATGCGGGCCATCTTCCAGTCCGACGACCCCGACGACGCCGTCCATTTCGCGCCGCTCGAGTCCAGGCTGGCGCTGTTGGCCGACGACCTCGCCTGGTGGACGAAGGCGCTCGCGACGGCGCGGGCTGCCGGCGGGTAGACCGTCTCCCGGGCGCGAGACCGGGAGGTGCGACACATGGACAGCCCGCTGGGCCCGCTGCGCCACTCGGTGGTCCGGCTTCACCAGCTCTGCCGCGGCCTGGACGACGTCCAGCTGCGGGCGCCGTCCTACTGCACCGAGTGGTCGATCGCCGACGTGCTGTCGCACCTGGGCTCGGGCGCCGTCATTCAGCGCCGCCGCCTCGGCGACACCCTGGCCGGCGCCGAGACGCCCGACGACCTGGCGCCGGCGGTGTGGGATGAGTGGAACGCGAAGTCACCCCGGGACAAGGCGGACAGCGCGCTCGTGGCCGACGAGGCCTTGCTCGAGGCGCTGGAGGCGCTGGACCCCGCCGAGCGTGACCGCCTCGTCGTCTCGCTGGGACCGCTGCGCATGGGCTTCGAGGAGTTCGCGGCCATGCGCCTGAACGAGCATGCGTGCCACACCTGGGACATCGAGGTGACGTTCGACGACGGTGCCCACCTCCCCCACGACATCGCCGCCGTCGTGGTCGACAACCTCGGGCTCACGGCCCGCTACACGGCGCGGCCGACGGGGGAGCGGCGCGACGTCGCCGTCCGCACGACCGACCCCGGGCGCGCGTTCGCCGTCCGCCTCTCGGCCGACGGCGTGGAACTGCACGCCGAGGACCTCGGAGGCGCGCCCGATCTCGTGCTGGCGGCCGAGGCCTTCTGCCGTCTCGTGTACGGTCGCCTCGACCCGGGTCACACGCCGGCCGTCACCGGCGACGCGGCCGCCCTCCAGACGCTGCGCGCCGTCTTCCCCGGCCCCTAACTGCGATCGGGGGGACGAGGGTAGGCGGCTCCGAGTTGCCGCCCTGCGGGCGGTTGTGGAGGATGGGGCGTGCCCATTGTCCACCTGCCGAGTGATGCGGGCCCGGACCAGGTGGCGGAGGCCGTCGGGCGGGACGGCGCCGTCGTCGTCGACGCGGTGGCGCCGGCCGCGTTGCTCGACCGCATCGAGTCGGAGCTGCGGCCGTACCTCGATGCGACGCCGACGGGGCCCGACGACTTCAGCGGCAGCCGCACCCGCCGGACGGGGTCGCTGATCGCCCGGTCACCGGCGTGCCGCGAGCTGGTGCTGCACCCGCTGTCGCTCGGGGCGGCGCGTCGCTTCCTGGGGCACGCCACCAATATCCAGCTGCACCTGACGCAGGCCATCGCCATCGGTCCCGGCGAGACCGCCCAGCCCGTCCACCGGGACCAGTGGGCGTTCGACTTCTTCCCCTTCCCGCCGGGCTACGAGGTCCAGTGCAACACCATCTGGGCGTTGACGGACTTCACCGAGGAGAACGGCGCCACCCGGGTCGTGCCCGGCAGCAACGCCGCCGCGGACAAGCTGACCTTCTCGCCCGAGGACACCGTGCCGGCGGAGATGGCCCGCGGCTCGGTGCTCTTCTACTCGGGCAGTGTGTACCACGGTGGCGGGCCCAACCGCTCCGCCGCCACCCGCATCGGCCTCAACATCACTTACAACGTGGCCTGGCTGCGCCAGGAGGAGAACCAGTACCTCTCGGTGCCGCGCGAGGTGGCCGAGACGCTCCCGACCGAGCTGCTGCGCCTCATGGGCTACGACCGCGGCGCCTACGCGCTGGGCTACATCGACGACCTGCGCGATCCCATTGAGGCGGTCCGCCCCGGCACCGGTTCGACCGGTTTCGCGGTGGCCGGGTAGCGCGCGCCGACGCCGGTCGGGCTGCATCCCCGGTGCGATCAGTCGCGACGATCCCGCGCACCGGTACCGTGGGTGTCGTGCCGGTGGACATCCGAGCGGCCACGGCCGACGACTACGACGAGCTGTTCAGCGCGTTCGGCCGCATCGTCGGTGCCAAGGAGGGCTTCCCCCACCGCCCGCCGCTGAGCAGAGCCGACTTCGACGACTACTGGATCGAGCACTCCTCGACGGTGGCCGTCGCCCACTTCGGCGGCTACCTGGTCGGCGCCTACTACATCAAGCCCAACTTCGTCGGCCGGGCGGCGCACATCGCCAACGCCGGCTACTTCGTGCTCGCCCCATACCGGAGCACGGGTGTGGGACGGACGATGCTGGAGCACTCCTTGCGCGAGGCGCGACGACTGGGCTTCGACGCCCTGCAGTTCAACCTCGTGTTCGAGTCCAACCCGGCCCGGGCGCTGTATCGCAAGCTCGGCTTCGAGGAGGTGGGCCGCATCCCCGAGGCGGTGGACGGCGAGGACGCCCTGATCTATTGGCGCAGCCTGGAGGACATCGAGCCGTGAGCGGTGCCGACGTCACGGTCGAGCAGCACCTCGAGCACGTCGCGGTCGTCTGCATGCACCGGCCACCCAACAATTACTTCGACACCGCCCTGATTGAAGAGGTGGCGGCGGCCTACGAGGCGCTGGACCGCTCCGGCTGGTGCCGCGCCATCGTCCTCGCCTCGGAGGGGCGTCACTTCTGCGCCGGGCTCGACTTCGCCGCCAACGCGGGGCAGGACATCGCAGCGCTCTACCGGGGCGCGCTCCGGCTCTTCGCCGCCCCGCTGCCCGTGGTGGCCGCCGTCCAGGGGGCGGCGATCGGCGGCGGTTGCGGGCTGGCGCTGTCGGCCGACTTCCGCGTCGCCACCGCCGAGAGCCGCTTCAGCGCCAACTTCGCGCGCCTCGGCTTCCACCACGGCTTCGCCCTGACCGTGACGCTGCCCGCCACCGTGGGCCGGCAGGCCGCGGCGGACCTGCTGCTCACCGGGCGACGGGTCGGGGGCGGCGCGGCGCTGGCCCTCGGGCTGTGCGACCGCCTGTCCGGCGCCGGCGCCCTCAGGGACGAGGCCCTGGCCTACGCGGCGGAGCTGGCGGCCGCCGGCCCGCTGGCGGTCCGCTCCATCCGGGCGACGCTCCGGTCGGGCCTCGTGGAGGAGGCCCGGCTCGCCATGGAGCACGAGTGCGCCGAGCAGCAGCGCCTGCGCGACAGCGCCGATTTCGCCGAGGGCGTGCGCGCCGCCGCCGAGCGGCGGGAGCCCCGGTTCAGCGGGTCGTGAACGACGCCGCCCGGCCGCCGGCCCACGAGCTGAACACGTCCTTCGCCTGGGCCGACCACGCCGGCCCCTACCGGGCCGTGACTCCCGCCCAGGCTCGCCAGTACGACGAGCAGGGGTTCTTCGTGCTGGAGGACGCGCTCGACCCGGGCGAGGTGGCCGCCCTGGTCGCGACGATCGACCCCTTCGAGGCGCGCCAGGAGGAGGCCCTGCGCGCCATGGAGGGCGGGCGCTTCTTCATCGCCCGGGCGGACGAGATCACCTTCACCACCCACCTGGTGCTGCGCTCGGCGCTGCTGCGCGACTTCACCGCGTCGGCGCTGTTCGCCGACCTCTGCGCCGACCTCGTCGGCCCCGACGCACGCCTCTACTGGGACCAGGCCGTCTACAAGAAACCGGGCACCGAGTCGCCCTTCCCCTGGCACCAGGACAACGGGTACGCCTTCGTCGAGCCGCAGCAGTACCTGACCTGCTGGGTGGCGCTGACCGACGCCACCGAGGACAACGGCTGCCCCTGGGTCGTGCCGGGGCTGCACCGGCTCGGCACCCTGGCCCACGAGTACTCCGACATCGGCTTCGTCTGCCTGCGCGAGCCCGCCCACGCGGTGGCCGTTGCCGGCGCGCGCCGGGAGCATCGTCGTCTTCTCGTCGTTGACGCCGCACTCCACGGGCCCGAACCGCACCGACGCGGTGCGCAAGGCCTACATCGTGCAATTCGCACCGACCGGGGCCACGGTGATCCGGGGTGGGCCGGACGGGGCCACGACCCGCGTCGTCGCGGACGACGCATCCCGGCAGTACGAGGTGTTGCGCGACGGCGCGCCGGTCGTGGGCTAGGGGAAGTGCCCCACGGGGCGCCGGGCCGGGCGGGCACGCCGGGGTGTGGCCCAGCGCCAACGGGCGCCCCGGCGCGGGCGGGGGAGCCCGGTGTCGACGTGGTGGGTCGGCTCGGGAATTGCGTCGCTGTACATGTCGTCTCGCTCCTGTCTGTGTCACGTCCCGGCGATCTGCCGTCCGTCCACGCTGCGCCCTCGGGGTGTGGCCGCCCTGCACAGGGGCTGGGACCACGGTCACAACATGGCCGGGTCGCCTTGGGGCCCTCGTCGGGCCGCACTAGGCTGATTGTCGAGTAGCTGACTACAGGACCACAAGGGGGCAGCACCATGGCACACACCGCGCCGGTCAAGGACTGGGCCACCGACTTCGACGTCCTCGACCCCGCGTACGTCACCGACCCCTTCCGGATCTGGGACGAGCTCCGCCAGACCTGCCCGATCGCCCACACGGACCGGCGCAAGAGCAGCTGGCTGCCCACCCGCTACGAGGACGTGACCGCCATCGCGCACGACATCGAGCACTTCAGCTCCCTCAAGGTGGCGGTCATCCCCGGGGACGAGGACGAGGACCCGAACGAGAACTTCGAGGGGCCGAACCTCGAGTACGGCCTGCCCCCCATTTCGTCGGACCCGCCGCTGCACACCTGGACCCGCCGGCTCCTGCTGCCCTGGTTCTCGCACAAACGGGTCGAGAGCTACATCCCGCTGACCCGGGACCTGTGCCGCAGGCTGGTGGACGGGTTCGCCGGGGCCGGCCACGCCGACGCCGCCGCCGATTACGCCCAGCAGATCCCGGTGCGGGTCATCGCCCACATCCTGGGCGTCTCGCCCGACCTGTCCGACACCTTCACCGGCTGGGTCCGCGACGTGCTCGAGTTCGCCGACGACGCCGAGCGTCGCCAGCGCGGGGCGGAGGGTCTCCTCTATTACTTCGTCGGCCAGATCGACGAGCGGCGGGCCGACCCGGGCGACGACCTCCTCAGCGAGCTCCTCACCACCGAGGTGGAGGGCAAGCCGGTCGACGACGGGATCGTGCTCGGCATGGCGGCGCTGGCCCTGATCGCCGGTGTCGACACGACGTGGAGCGCCATCGGGTCGTCGCTCTGGCACCTGGCCACCCACCCCCAGGACCGCAAGCGGCTCGCCGCCGAGCCCGAGCTCATGCCGACCGCGATCGAGGAGCTGCTGCGGGCCTACTCGCCGGTCACGATGGCGCGTGAGGTGACCGAGGACGTCGAGTACGCGGGCTGCCCCATGAAGGCGGGCGACAAGGTGCTCATGAACTTCCCCGCTGCCAACCGAGACCCCGAGGTCTTCGAGCACCCCGACGCCGTGCAGCTGGACCGGGCCCACAACCGCCACGTGGCGTTCGGCTCGGGCATCCACCGCTGCGCCGGGTCGAACCTTGCCCGCATGGAGCTGCAGGTGGCGCTCGAGGAGTGGCTGGCCCGGATCCCGGACTTCTCCCTCGCCGAGGGCGCAGACGTCACGTGGGCCGGTGGCCAGGTCCGAGGCCCGCGCGTCTGCCCGGTGGTGTTCTGATGCGGCTCCGGGTCGACCCCGACAAGTGCCAGGGCCACGCCCGCTGCTACGGCCTGGCGCCCGAGATCTTCGACGTCGACGACTACGGGCAGGCCTCGGTCATCGTCGACGTGGTGCCGACCGAGCTCGAGGACAAGGCCCGCCTGGCCGTGGCCAACTGCCCCGAGTACGCCATCGAGATCGTCGAGGAGTAGCCGGTCCGGCCGGCGGTCAGACGGCCGCCAGCGCCAGCATCTCCGGCTCACCCTCCACCGCCTCGGCCGGGCGCGCCCGCCGCCGGATGAGGGTGAACGCCGCGGTGGCCGCCAGGGCCAGGACGATCGCGCTGAAGGTGAAGGCGGTCGTGTAGCCGTGGATGGCGCCCGCCGTCAGGGCCTCCGGGGAGGTGCCGTGGGCGGCCACGTACGACACCATCGCGCTGGTGGCGATGGTGTTGATGAGCGCGGCGCCCATGCTGCTCCCGGTCTGCTGCGTCGAGTTGACCAGCGCGCTCGCCACGCCGGCGTCCTCGGGGCTCACGCCGATGAGGGCCGTGCTGCTCATGGCCACGAAGGACAGACCCATGCCCAGGCTCACGATGAGCTCGGCCGGGAGCACCGTGCTCACGTAGGCCGAGTGCACGTCGAGCGTGCTGAAGAGGGCGAGACCGCCCGTCGCCATGAGCAGGCCGCCGGTCAGGAGCGCCCGCGGCCCGAAACGGGGGAGCAGGCGGCTGGCTGCCGTGGCGCCGGTGATGATCCCGAGCGAGAACGGCACGAAGGCGAAGCCCGTCTTGAGCGCCGAGTAGTGCAGCGTGCCCTGGAAGTAGTAGGTCAGCGAGAGGAAGGTGCCCAGCATCGCGGTCCCGACCAGGAGCGAGGCCAGGAACGACCCGCCGCGGTTGCGGTCGAGCACGATCCGGAGCGGCAGGAGCGGGTGGGCGGCCCGCTGCTCGATGACGACGAAGGCCACCAGCAGCACGGCCGCCACGCCGAAGAGCAGCAGCGTGGTCGACGAGGACCAGCCGTCGGTGCCGGCTTTGGTGAACCCGTAGACGAGGGCGAGGAGGCCACCCGTGACGGTCGCCGCGCCCGGGAGGTCGTAGCCGTGGTTGGCCGAGGCCCGGCTCTCCGACACGTAACGGAAGGCGGCCACGGCGGCGATGACCGCGATCGGCACGTTGATCAGCAGGGTCCAGCGCCACGAGGCGAACTCGGTGAGCACGCCCCCGAGGATGAGCCCGATGGCGGCGCCGGCGCCGGCGATCCCGCCGTAGACGGCGAAGGCCCGCGCCCGCTCCTTGGGCTCGGTGAAGGCGACGGTGAGGAGCGACAGCGCGGCCGGCGCCATGATGGCGGCGAAGGCGCCCTGGAGGGCGCGGGCGCTGAAGAGCATGGCCGAGTTCTGGGCCAGGCCCCCGAGCGCCGAGGCGCCGGCGAAGCCGATCAGGCTGACCACGAACATCCGCTTGCGCCCGAAGTAGTCGGCGATGCGGCCGCCGAGCAGCAGCAGGCCGGCGAAGGAGAGGGTGTACGCGGTGAGCATCCACTGGCGGTTGGCGGCCGAGATGTGCAGGGCGCGCTGGGCCGACGGCAGGGCGATGATCACCACCGAGGCGTCGAGCACCACCATGAGCTGGGCCACCGCGATGATGGCGAGCGCCCGGAAGCGCTTGGGGTCGAGGCCGGGCCTGGTCGTCTGGTCCGGGCGGTCGAGGGTCGTGGTCATGGCGTCGTCTCCGTCTCCTGGAAGGGTCCGAGTCCGGTGCTTCCGGCTGCCGACGCCTGCCTCTCACCTGGGAAGGGTCTGGATTCGGCGGCCCGGATGGCTTACAATCGGAATCGGAGTTCTGGTTCCAGTTACACTATACGGAACCATGATTCCGTTTGTCAACGGGGGGAGGGAGAATTTCCGTGGGGCCGAAGCCGAAGCTACCGGGCGGGTGTGACGGGCCGAGCGCCGGCGCGGCGCGCCCCCTGCGGGCCGACGCCCAGCGCAACCGCGCCCGCATCCTCGAGGCGGCCGAGGTGGTGTTCGCGGCCGAGGGGATCGAGGTCCCGGTCGACACCATCGCCGAGAAGGCCGGCGTCGGGGTGGGGACCCTCTACCGGCACTTCCCGACCAAGGAGAAGCTCTGCGAAGCCATCCTGATGGACCGCCTGTCGGACCTCACCCTCGACGCGCAGGCGCTGGCCGACGCGCCCGACCCGGCCACGGCCTTCTTCGGCTTCCTCGGCCACGTCGTCGAGCAGGGGGCCGCCAAGCGGGACCTGCTGGTCGCCGTGGCGGGCGCCGGACTCGAGTTCGAGCAGGCGGCCGCCCACGTCAAGGACGGGCTGCGCGAGGCCATCGGCGTGCTGCTGCGCCGGGCACAGGCGGCCGGTGCCGTGCGTCCCGATGTGACCGCGGTGACGGTCATGTCCCTCGTCGGCGCGACGTGCCAGGCGGCGTCCCACGCCGACGCCTCGCCGGCCGGCGACCTGCTCGGCATCGTCTGCGACGGGTTGCGGCCGCAACGGGCCGGCTGAGCCGGTCGCACCGGCTGCGGCGCTCAGCGCCCGTCGCCCCGCATGCGCAGCATGGCGCCGTAGGGGTCGGCCGGGCTGTGCAGCGAGAGTCCGCCGTCGCACTCGAGGACATGGCCGGTGACCCACTCCATGGCGTGCAGCGCGACGATGGCCTCCGCGATGTCGTCGGCCTCACCCAGCCGCCCCAGCGCGGTGCGGTCGGCGACGCCGGCGAGCCACGGTGAGCCCTCGACGGTCGCCGACCGGCCGCGTCCGAGCATGGGGGTGCGCGTCACCCCCGGCGCCACCGCGTTGACCCGCACACCGAGGGGACCCCACTCGGCGGCCGCCACCTTCACCAGCATGGACAGTGCGGCCTTCGACGCGCAGTAGACGCCCATGTTGCGGTCCACCAGGTGCGCGCTGACGCTCGAGGTGGCGACGAAGGACCCGGCGACCGCCTCCTCCCGCATGGCGCCGACCCAGGCCCGCATGCAGAGCCAGGGCCCGCGGGCGTTCACCCGCATGACCCGGTCGAAGTCCTCCACGGTGACGTCGGCCAGCAGGCCGGCGTGCCCGACGCCCGCGGTGACGGTGACCCAGGTGGGGACGCCCCAGCGCCGGCGGGTCAGGCCGACGGCCTCGTCGACGGCATCGGGGTCCGTCACGTCACAGGTGACGTCGTGGTCGCCCGCCACGTCCCAGGTCACGGTCGTGGTGCCCCGGGCCCGCAGCAGGTCGGCCAGGGCGGCGCCGATGCCCGACCCGCCGCCGACGACCAGTGCGAGCGGCTCCGTCTCGTCCTCCATGGCGCTCCCTTCGCTCCAGCCCAGCGCCCGACCGTACCCGGCCGGCGGTGACAGACTCTGGGCCCGTGGCGAAGGTGCATCATTCCGCGATCGCGACGCGAGACGTCGAGGCCAGCCTGGTCTTCTGGCGCGACGGCCTGGGGCTCGAGGTGCTCATGGACCACACGTTCGACGGTCCGTGGCCCGTGCTCTTCGGTGCGGCCTCCACCACCCTGCGCTCGGTGTTCCTGGGCGAGGCGGCGGCGCCGGAGGCGGGGATCGTCGAGCTGGTCGTCATGGACGGCACCGCGCCGCCCGCGGCGGCACCGCCCGGACCGGCCGAGGGCTTCTTCCTCCTCTCGCTCTACGCGGACCTCGACGCGGTGCTGCCGCGGCTGGCGCAGCTCGGCGTCGGGGGAGAGCCGACCGTGGCGGCGGTCGGCCCCGTGCGCCTCGCCGTCGTGCGCGACCCCAACGGCGTGGCGGTGGAGCTGATGGACGACGTGGCCCGCCGGAACCTCGCCGACCTGCCGGGGGCCGGTGCCTGACATGACGGCGCCGGGGGGCGAGGGGCACGGGGGCGGGGGCGTCCCGCACTGGCGGGTCGCCATCATGGGGGCGGGCGCCGGCGGCCTGGGCCTGGCCATCCGGCTGGCGAAGTCGCGCCAGCGCGACTTCGTGCTCTTCGAGGCGTCCGACGGGGTGGGCGGGACCTGGCGCCTCAACACCTACCCGGGCGCGGCGTGCGACGTGCCGTCGCACCTGTACTCCTACTCGTTCGCCCTCAAGCCCGACTGGACCAAGACCTACGCCGAACAGCCCGAGATCCTCCAGTACTTCGAGGATTGCGCCGACCGCTTCGGCATCCGGCCGCACCTGCGCCCGCACACCCGCATCACAACAGCACGGTGGGACGAGGGCGCGGCGCGCTGGCACCTCACCGACGCCGGGGGCGGCACGTACACGGCCGACGTGCTGGTCAGCGCGATCGGGACCTTCGCCGTCCCCTCGACGCCCGCCATCGAAGGGCTCGGGTCCTTCGCCGGGCCGTGCTTCCACTCGGCCCGCTGGGAGCACCAGCACGACCTGGCGGGAAAGCGGGTCGCCGTGATCGGGACGGGGGCGAGCGCGGCGCAGATCGTGCCCGAGCTGGCGAAGGTCGCGGCAGTGGTCGACGTCTACCAGCGCACGCCCCAGTGGATCCTGCCCCGCTCGGACAAGCCGTTCACCGAGGAGCAGAAGCGCCGCTTCGCCCGCAACCCCATCGCGGCACGGCATCACCGCCGGGAGATCTACTGGGCCTTCGAGAACACGATCGCCTTTCGCCACGGTGACGAGGTGGCCGAGCGGCTGAAGGCGCTGGCGCTCAGCCACCTGGAGCACCGCATCAAGGACGACGAGCTGCGGGCCAAGCTCACGCCGGACTACCCCTTCGGGTGCAAGCGCACACTGGTCTGCAGCGACTTCTACAAGGCGCTCCTGCGCGACAACGTCGAGCTGGTCACCGAGCGCATCGAGCGGGTCACCGCCGACTCCGTCGTCACGGCCGACGGGCGGGAGCGGCCCGCGGACGTCATCGTGCTCGCCACCGGTTTCGAGGCCACGGAGTACCTGAAGGGGATCGAGGTGGTCGGCGTGGACGGACGGCGCCTGCACGACGACTGGGCGGAGGTGGCACACGCCTACCTCGGCCTCACGGTGGCCGGCTACCCCAATTTCTTCATGCTCTACGGTCCCAACACCAACCAGGGCGGCAATTCGATCATCGTGATCCTCGAGGCCCAGGCCACCTACGTCCTGCGTGCGCTCCGGGCCATGCGCCTGCACCGGGCACGCGCCGTGGACGTCCGCCGCGAGGTGATGGACGACTACAACAGCGAGCTGGCCGAGGCACTGGCCGGCACGATCTGGAGCGACGGGTGCCAGAGCTACTTCAAGAACCAGAAGGGCAAGATCGCCACGCAGCTGCCCCAGACGTCCCGGTGGTACGCCGAGAGGACGCGCCGCTTCCGGATGCGGGAGTATGTCCGTTCATGAAGGCAGCGGTGTACTACGAGACGGGGGCCCCCGACGTCTTCCGCTACGAGGACGTGCCCGACCCGGTGGTTGGGCCCGGCGACATCCTGGTCGACGTCGAGGCGATCAGCATCGAGGGCGGCGACACGCTCAATCGGCTGGGCGGCGACCTGGCCCGGGTGCCCCACGTGGTGGGCTACCAGTGTGCCGGCACGGTGGCCGAGGTGGGGGCGGACGTGCGTGGCTTCGCGGTGGGGGACCGTGCCGTCACCGTCGGGCTCGACGGCTCGCACGCCGAGCGCAGGGCGGTGCCCGAGGGCTTCGCCTGGAAGATCCCCGACGGCGTCCCGACCGACGAGGCGGCCTGCGTGCCGGTGCCGTTCGGGACGGCCGACGACTGCCTCTTCGAATTCGGCCGCCTGCAGGCGGGCGAGACCGCGCTCGTCCACGCCGGCGCCGGAGGGGTGGGGATCGCCGCCATCCAGATGGCCAAACGCGCCGGTGCCCGGGTCCTCGCCACGGCCTCGAGCGACGACCGGCTCGAGCGCCTGCGCGAGCTGGGGCTCGACGAGGGCATCAACTACGCGACGCACGACTTCGTCGCCGAGGCACGGCGACTGACCGACGGCCGCGGCGTCGACGTGGTGGTGGACTCGGTGGGCGGCGTCACGCTGCAGGGGAGCATCAACGTGCTCGCCTACCGGGGCCGCTGCGTCACCGTGGGCGACGCCGGGCGGGCCGCCGCCGAGCACCTCGACATCTCGGGCATGCGGCCTAACAACCAGACGCTGTCGGGGTACTTCCTGGGCGCCGAGCTGCTGCTGTTCCCGCGGGCGCACGCCATGATCGCCCGGCATCTCGACGACATCGCCGCGGGCGAGCTCAAGGTGGTCATCGACCGCGCCTACCCGCTGTCGGACGCCGCCGGCGCCCACGCCTACATCGAGAGCCGCCAAGCGTTCGGCCGCGTGCTCCTGCTCCCGGGTGCGACCCCGGCGGCGTGACCCAGCAGCCCCCCAGGTCATCTCGCTGTCGCTGACCAGCCCGGAGGAGATGTTCGTGCTCGCGCCCGCGGCCGTCACGGCAGGGGCGCTCAGCCGGCGCTGGCCCCGCGCCAGCGGCGCTCGAAGGGCAGCCGCCAGGTCCGGGGCGCGATGAGGTCGTTGCTGGCCGGCGGCCCCCAGCTCCCCTTGGGGTAGGGCTGCACGGGGGGCGGGTCGTCGAGCAGGGGCGTCGAGACCTCCCAGAGGCGCTCGATGCCCTCGGCGGTGTTGAACAGCGTGTGGTCGCCGACCATGGCGTCGTGGATGAGGCGTTCGTAGGCCTCGAGCACGTCGGCGTCCTGCCCGGTCTCGTGCAACGCGAACTGCAGGCTCAGCTTCTCGAGCTTCATGCCGGGCCCCGGCCTCTTGCCGTAGAAGGAGAGCGACAGCTTCGACGAGTCGGCCAGGTCGAAGGTGAGGTGGTCGGGGCCCTGGCTGCCCATGCCCGAGTCGTCGGGGAACATCGAGCGGGGGGGCTCACGGAAGGCGATGGAGATGATGCGCTCGCCGCCGCCGAGCTGCTTCCCGGTGCGCAGGAAGAAGGGCACGCCCGCCCAGCGCCAGTTGTCGATGTCGCAGCGCAGCGCGACGAACGTCTCGGTCTCGGAATCGGGCGCCACGCCGGGGATGTCGCGATAGCCCTCGTACTGGCCGCGCACGACCTGGGACGGGTTCAGGAGGCGCAGGGAGCGGAAGACCTTGTTCTTCTCCTCGTTGATGGGGCCGGCGGAGAGCTCTGTCGGCGGCTCCATGGCCATGAAGCCGAGGATCTGGAACAGGTGGGTCACGACCATGTCCTTGAACGCGCCGGTGGCCTCGTAGAACTTGACACGGTCGTCGACACCGAGCGTCTCGGGCACGTCGATCTGCACGTGGTCGATGTGGTCCCGGTTCCAGATCGGCTCGAACAGGCCGTTGGCGAAGCGGAAGGCGAGGATGTTCTGCGCCGCCTCCTTCCCGAGGAAGTGGTCGATGCGGAAGATCTGGCTCTCGTCGAAGTACTGGTGCAGCATGTCGTTGAGCGCCATGGCGCTGGACAGGTCGGTTCCGAACGGCTTCTCCAAGATCACCCGCGAGCGCTCGACCAGCTTGGCGTCGGCCAGCATCTGGATCACGTCGCGGTCCGCCACCGGCGGGATGCTGAGATAGTGCAGCCGGCGCGGCTCGCCGCCGATGGCGTCCTCCGCCTGGTGGACGGCGTCGGCCAGGGCCTCCGGCCCGGCAGCGGTGGACACGAAGGTCAGCCGCTTCTCGAAGTTGGCCCACTGCAGAAGGGAGATCTTGCCGGTGGCGAACTGATCGCAGGCGTGGCGGGCCAGGTGGCGGAAGTCCTCGTCGCTCAGGTCGCTGGTGGAGCTCCCGACGATCCGGTAGTCGGGCATCATCCCCGTCTGGGACAGATGGAGCAGGCCCGGCAGCAGCTTGCGCGCCGCCAGGTCGCCCGTCGCCCCGAAGAGGACGATGACATGGGGCTCCATCTGGAACGTCGGCGCCGCCGAGGCCACCGTTTCGCTGCGCTCGACGATCTCGGTCACGGCCCGACCCGGCGCTCGTTGAGCTCGGACACGTTGGCGCCCATGATCTTGGCCACCGACTCGGGCGGGAGCTTCTGCAGCTCCGTCGCCCAGTCGGTGGGCTCGGGCAGCCCTTCGACGTGGGGCCAGTCCGAGCCGAAGATCACCCGGTCGTCGCCCATGAGGTCGACGATCTCGTCGACGTCGTCCTCCCAGAACGGGTTGATCCAGACGTGGCGCCGGAAGGTGACCACCGGGTCCTCGGCGAAGTAGCCCGGCATGCGGCGGGCCGTCGTGCGCATCTTCTTGAACAGCGGGGCCAGGAACTCGGAGCCGTTCTCGACCGAGGCGATGCGCAGGTTGGGGAAGCGGTCAAAGAGCTTCTCGAGGATCAGCGTGGCCAGGAAGTCGTGGGCCGCCCGCTCAATGGCGAACATCTTGATGCTGGGCCGGCCACCTCCGGCACGGAAGGAGGCCGAGAAGCCGTCGGCCGCGTACCCGTTGGAGGAGAGCCCGGCATCACCGGCGTGCACGACGACCGTGATGCCGGCCTCGTTGACGCGGGCCCAGAAGGGGTCGAACGCGTCGGCCGCCGGGGACAGCGGGCCCGCAACGGTCGTGGGCGCCGCGGCCCGCATCACAACGGTGCGGGCGCCCGCACCGAGGGCCCACTCGAGCTCGCGCACCGCCTCGTCCCCGTCGGCCAGCGAGATGTAGGGGGCGGCGAAGATCCGGTCCGCGTAGGCCATGCCCCAGTCCTCGGCGAGCCAGCGGTTGAAGGCCCGGAACAGCAGGACCACGGCGCCCGGGTCCTGCTTGAGCGCCTCCTCGTAGAGCATGCCGAGCGTCGGGAACAGCCACACCTTGGCCAGGCCCTGGCCGTCCATCGTCGCCAGTCGCGCGTCGCGGTCACGGTACTCGGGACGGATCGGCTCGGGCGTACCCATGAGCTCGTGCATCGGGCGGCCGTCGGGATTGCCCCGGAAGTAGTCGACCAGCGCGCCGGCCGGCGCGATCGGGTTGAAGGTCGGGTTGGTGACCGCCCGGCTGACCCGGCCGCCCAGCACGTGGTAGCGCCGGCCGCCGACCTCGGCCCATTCGATCACCCGCGGCCCGAGGGCGGGGTCCAGGTGGCGGGTGAACGCGTCGAGCGCCTCGTAGTAGTGGTTGTCGGCGTCGAAGACGGGGGGGTCGACAGGAGGGGGCATGGTCAGCCTTCCGCGTGCGGGCGATCCCCCAAACTGTATTAGCTGGCGGTCGGCGGCCCCGCCGCCGTGTGCGCCACGCCCTCGGGGTCGACCGCCCACACCGGCGCCTCCCCCCAGCGCTCCCCGTAGACGAGCTCGGGGAGCGGGCGCCGGCGCACCGGACCGTGGTGCCCCTGTGGGCGGCCGATCGTGATGGTGGCCATGATCTCCACCCCGTCGGGGATGTGCAGCAATGCGGCCAGCTCCGTCGGCCACACCGAAGTGCCAGATGGTCATGACCCCGCCGTAGCCGAGGGCGCGGGCGGCCAGCAGCAGGTTCTGGCAGGCGGGGTAGACCGACGCGCCGTCGGTGTGCAGCGGGGCATGGCGGTAGCGGACGAAGCAGGGGAGGATCAGCACCGGCACGGACTCGAAGGTGTCCACGTAGTGCTGCATGGTGCGGGCCATCCGCGCCTTGGGTGAGTCGGCGTCGGCGCCCGATCCCGTGTCGTAGCCGTCGGCCGCCCGCTTGGCGGCCCAGAAGCCGCGCGCCTTTTCCCCGATGAGCCGCTTGGCCTCCCGGGCCGCCGGGCCGTCGGTCAGGACCACGAAGCGGAAGGGTTGGCGGTTCGAACCGCTCGGGGCGCGGGTGGCGGCGAAGACGATGTCGCGCAGGACGTCGTCGGGGACCGGCTCGTCGGTGTAGCGCCGGATGGCACGGGTCGTCAGGATGCCTTCGTAGAGCGAGACCGACGGTGGCCGTTGGGCGGCGCTCACCGGTTGGTTCCGCCGACCCCGGTGAACTGGCCGGCGGACCCGGTGCACTGGGTCTGTGCCATGACGGCGACCATACCAACGTGCGTGGGCCTGGACCGGCCGCGCCAAACTCGGCTGGGCGGTCCGCTAGGTTGCCCCGCCATGCCCGGACGGCTTCGCCTCGCCCACATCGGTGTGCTCCCGGTCGCTTTTGTCGCCGCCGTCTGTGCACTCATGCCCCCCCCGGCGGATGCGGCCGCCCGCCCGGCACCGGGCATGCTCCCACCGCTGAGCTTCCTCCACGTCGTCACGCCGGCGAGCGGACCCGACCTGACCCCGTACCTGGCCGACGCCGCGGGACGCGAGGTGCTGCTGCGCGGCGTCGCCGCCGTCGGCATGGAGGACGTCGCCTATCCAAACGCGAACGGCGGACCGGCGCTCTTCCCGGTGTCGCCCTCCGCCTACGACGGGCGTTGCCCCAAGGCCTCGCCGCTGATCCCCCAGCCGCCGCTCTGCGAAGTGCAGGCGTCACTGCCGGCCTTCTCCCAGTCGACCGCGCCCGGCAGCGGCGACGACTTCGCCCAGATGCGCGCGCTCGGCTTCAACGTGGTCCGCCTGGTCCTCAACTGGAGCCAGCTCGAACCCAAGCCGGGCGCCTACTCCGCGACGTACCTCGACCGGGTGGCCCAAGTGGTCGGCTGGGCGCGCCAGCAAGGGATCTATGTCGTCCTCGACATGCACCAGGACCAGTACTCGCGCTACATCGTGCCGGGCAAGAGCGGGACCACTCCTGCGGGCTGCACGCCGTCGGGCGGTGGGGACGGCGCGCCGGGGTGGGCGGTGCAGGACGACGGAAAGCCGGGGTGTGCGCTGTTCGGCATCGACGAGCTGAACCCCGCCGAGTCGGCGTCCTTCTACAACTTCTGGCAGAACGCGCCCGTGGCCGGTCCCCGAGGAGATGCGCCCGGGCCCGGCCTGCAGGACCACTACATCGGCGCCCTGGCGGCGCTGGCGCGACGCTTCGCCGGCACCCCTGCCGTCCTGGGCTACGAGATCATGAACGAGCCCCAGCCCGGCTCCATCGGCTCCACGCCGGCGGCGAACGGCTACCAGGCGAGCAGCCAGGACCTCTACCCCTTCTACCGTCGCGCCATCGAGGCCATCACCGGCGTGCGCGACGGACTGCCGACCTGCCCCGTCGCAACCCCGACCTCGCTGGCGGGCACGTGCGCGTACACCCAGCTGGCGGCGGTCAACCGGCAGCAGGTCTTCTTCGAGCCGCTGGCCTACAGGAACCTCGTGGACTTCTCGCTGCAGGCCTCCGCACCGTTCTCGTCCTATCCCAACCTCGTCTTCGCTCCCCACGTGTACACCTACGCCTTCACGGTCGCCCAGGAGCTGCTGGGAGAGCCGGCGAAGCCGGGCGGGTTCCCGCCGAACTTCACCTTCGGTTACCAGACCGCCGAGTCGGAGGCGCTGGCGATGCACGCCGCGGTGTTCACCACCGAATTCGGCGACTCGGCCGGGACCGACTCGGCCATCCTCGCCAACGAACTGGCGGCGCAGGAGGCGACGCAGACCGGCGGCACCCTGTGGGCCTGGAAGGGGCTCTCGAAGACATCGCAGTCGTGTTGGTGCACACGCTGGCAGCACTCGAGCTACCAGACGACCGCCAACGGCACACCGGGCAAGGGCAACCCGTCATCGGTGCCGTCGCCCAACGACCTCGTGATCACCAGCCGGCAGCGCCTCTTGGCGCGCGTGTGGCCCGTGACCACCGCCGGGCGGCTCGGCGCCTACGCGTTCGACCCGGCGACCCGGACCTTCGCCATGACCGCCACGTCGACGTCCGTCGGCCGGCGAGGCGACACGCAGACCGACACGGTCATCTCCATCCCGGCGACCGTGACGGGGGCGGTGCACGCGACCGGGGCGGCGCACCTCGACACGGTGGTGACTCGCCCCGACGGCGTCCGAGTGGCCTACGTGACCACGACGGGTTCGGGTACGGGTGGGGCCTCGGCGGGCTACACGGTCACTGTCGGACCGGCATCGGCGGCACTTCTGGCGCAGGTGGAGGCGAGCGCTGCCAGCCCGCCGCCGCCCATCGCCGAGCCGGTGGCGCGGGCTATGGCGGAAGCCGCGCTGACGGCGGCCGCACACTCACCGGACGCCTCCCTCCGCTCGACAGCGCAGCTGGTCGAGGGCCTCGCCGGCATCGTCCTCGGCACCACGGACCCTGCGGCGACGCCCTGAGCTGCGGGCGGCGCGCGGTCACCGGTTCGGCGCGGCGCAATCTACTGCCGGCGGATCACCGACTCGCCGAAACGGTGGAGCGATTCGACGGCGTGGGCGAGCGAGTCGCCCGGCACGCCGACGCCGGACCACGTGATGCCGAGCTGCGCCAGCTCGCCCACGGCGGCCAGGTGGGCGTCGGCGTCGAACGCGTCGCTGCCGGGGTCGCCGCCGGCGCCGGTGCCGAACGACACGTCGATCTCGGAGGGGTCCCGTCCGGCCTCCTCGACGAACACCCACAGCTCGTCGAGCATGGGGCGGAGGTCGTCGAGGGACTCGAGCGGCCGCGTCTTGGCCGTCTGGGCCAGGACGCGGGGCGCGGGGAAGGGGTTCCAGCCGTTGCCGTAGCGGGCGACCCGCCGACGCGACATCCGGCTGTTCCCCCCGACCCAGATCGGGGGGAGCGGGTCGGGCTTGGGGTTGGCGGTCTGACCCTTGGCGGTGTACGTCAAGCCCTGGTGGGCGTAGTCGTCCTGCCCCCAGATGCCGAGGATCGCCTCGATGGCGTCGTCGAAGAGCGCGTTGCGCTGCTCGAAGTCCACCCCCAACGCGCCGTACTCGCCGCGGAGGTAGCCGGTGGCGACGGACAGGGTGAAGCGGCCACCGGACAGCGCGTCGAGCGTCGCGACCGACTTGGCCACCAGGAACGGGTTCCGGTACGGCAGCACCAGGATGTTCGGGATGAGGCGGATGCGCTCGGTCACGGCCGCGCAGAAGGACAGGGCCACGAACGGGTCGAGGGCGTCGTGCCCGCCGGCCCGCAGCCAGCGCTCCGTCGGGACCGGGTGGTCCGTGAACCCGATTCCCGAGAACCCGGAAGCCTCGGCCGCGACGCAGAATTCGGTGAGCCCCGCCTTGGTGACGAAGGCGGGATTGTACGGATGTGAGATGAGCGGGTAGGTCACCCAGAAGTTCATGGCGCGAGACCTTAACTACTTCCCCCTGAAAAACCCGAAGTGAGGCTGGGCCCTCCCGTGCATCGCCTGCATCTTGCTGTTCAGTGATTTCTGATTCCGATCCTGGTGGCGGTGGGTCCGATTCGCCCTATTCGGAGGTTGTCAGTGCTCCGATCTTCACCAGGTTGTGGTTGAAGACCCCGTAACCGCACCAGGTGCGTGCTCCTTCGATCCCGTCGATCTGGGTCTTGCTCCAACCGAAGTCCCGTTTGAGGCAGCTGATCCGGCCTTCGCTCCCCGTTCTCCACTTCACCAGGCGCTGGAACTGCGCTCGACTCTCGACGGCGCGCCGTGGCGCACTCGGTTTGCCCTTCGTCGGAAGGACGACAGTGCGTACTCCGAGAGCGCTGAGCTGTTCTGCGACGGCGTTCTCCCCGTAGCCGCGATCAGCGGTGACCGCCGAGGGCATTCGCCTTGCCCGCCGGGCCACGCGCTCGACCGCGGGGACCAGCATCGGCGCATCGGGCGGGTTGCCGACCTCGACGTTGTGGTCGAGCACCACGCCGTCCTCGTTGTCGACGACCTGGGCCTTGTAGCCGAACTCGACGGGCTTGCCGAGCCGCCCCTTGCGGATCGGGCGGGCGTCGGGGTCATGGAGCGACACCAACCTGGTCGCTCCGTCGGGAACTTCGCCACCGAGACGCTTCTCTGTCTGTTCGGCGATCCGCGCGACCCGATCGGCGGTGATCTCCAAGTCGCCAACGATCGAGCAGAGCTTCCTCGGGGCGCCGTGACCGAGGCGCCTGAGCGCCCGACGAGCGTTCGTCGCCACTTGCCGGGCCTCGTCGACAGCCCTCCGTGCGATGCGGACCATCTCGGCGTTGATGGCCATGACCTCGTCTTTTGCCTCGCCGCTGCGTCGTCGAAGGTTGGCGCCGATGGAGCGGGCCCGGGCCCGCATCATCCGGGTCCGGTCCCGCGACCTGGTCCGAGACGCCAGTCCGGCACCCTTGAGCTTCTCGATGGCCTTGGCCATCTTGGCCACGCCCTTGGCCATCAGGCCCGAGTCCGTCGGATAGGCGACATTGGCGGGGACCACCGTGGTGTCGGCGCGGACCTTGTTGGTCTTCAACACCTTGGCCGCCTCCGCCTTGGCCAGCAGCGCCTCGTTCAGGCCTTCGACCGCTGATGGCCCGCAGCGGGTGGTGATCTTCATCAAGGTGCTCGGGTGCGGCACCGCCGTGCCCAACGGGATCCGACAAAAGCGCTGCCACGAGATCGAATCGGCGACCTCGCGGCACAAGGGCTCGAAGCCCAGGCGGTAGCGGTACTTCAAGAACATCAGACGGAGATAGGTCTCGATCGGCACCGACGGGCGCCCAAGGGCAGCGTGGAAGTGCGCCCGGAACGGGTCGAAGAAGGCGGGATCGTCGAGCAGGCGGTCGACCGTCTCGAGCTCGGCGGGCATCCCGAGGCACATCTCGGGGAGGATCGCTTCCCACAACGTGGGCTGCGCGTTTACAGTTCTCAACACGATGGCCTCGATCCGTACTAGTCCTACGGTTCGGGGCCATCCTTATCGATCGACGCTCAAATCGCGAGCATCTACGGCGACTTTTTCAGGGGAAAGTAACTAGGGTGAGCCCGCTGCGGGCGCGAGGCGCCCGTCGCAGCGAGGCCACGGCGAGGAGCCGGCGGGCCGGAACGAAGGGGGTCGCGGTCATGGCGACGTTTGTGCTGGTGCACGGCGGGGGGCACGGCGGATGGTGCTGGCAGCGCCTGACCCCGCACCTGCGCGCCGGCGGCCACGACGTCTACACGCCGACCTTGACCGGCCTCGGCGAGCGGGCGCACCTGCTGGGCCCCGACGTCGACCTGGACATGCACATTCACGACGTCGTGGCGGTGCTCAAGTACGAGGACCTCCACGACGTGATCCTGGTGGGCCACAGCTACGGCGGGATGGTCATCACCGGGGTCGCGGACCGGGCGCCGTCCCGCGTCGGGCACCTGGTGTATCTCGACGCCGCCACGCCGGTGGACGGCCAGTCGCTCGCCGACGTGTCCCCGGACCTGATGGCGATGGCGCGGGGCATGGGCAAGGTCGTCGACGGTGTCGAGCTGGTGCTCAACGCGATGCCCGAAGCCGGTCGCTTCTACGGCGTGACGGACGAGGACGCTCTGGCCTGGATGCAAGGCCGGTTGACCCCACAGCCCTGGAGGACCTTCGAGCAGAACCTGCACCTCGTCGACGAGGCGGCGGTGCGGCGCATCCCGCGGACCGACATCGTGTGCGTCAACCCCCTCGGCACCGGCCGGATCGACGTGGCGGAGCGCACACGGGGCGCGGACCGGGTGTTCGAGATCGACACCAGCCACGACCTGATGATCACCGAGCCCGAGCAGGTCTCCGGGTTCCTGCTGCAGGTGGCGGCGGGCTGAGCGGTCCGGCGCTCAGCCCGGGTCGCGCCACAGATCGCTGACCCGGACGCCCAGGCCGGAGAGCAGCGTGCGCAGGAGGGGGAGCGACAGCCCGAGGACGTTGGAGGGCGAGCCGTCGATGCCCTCCACGAAGGGCCCCCCGTGACCCTCGATGCTGAACGCGCCCGCCAGCTCCAGCACCTCGCGACGCTGTGCGTACGCCTCAAGCTCCTCGTTCGTCGGACTGCCGAAGCGGATGGTCGTGCGGGCAACGCCACGGGCGCGGCGGCCCGTTCCCGTGTCGATCAGGCAATGACCGGTGTGGAGCAGGGCCTGACGGTCGGCGAGGCGCCGCCACGTGGCGACGACCTCGGCACCCGACGTCGGCTTGCCGAGGGAGACCCCGTCGATCTCGAGCAGCGAGTCGCAGCCCAGGACCAGCGCGCCCTCGCACCGCGGGGCAACCGCAGAGGCCTTCCGCTCGGCCAGCACCGCGACCGCCTCGGCGGTCCCCAGGCCGCCGACCTCCTCGTCCACCCCGCTCACGACGACGTCGGGCGCGAAGCCGGCGTCACACAGGACGCGCAGCCTCGCCTTGGACCCGGAGGCGAGGACCAGGCGCGGTGCCTCCGGTGCGGCCACCGGGCCAGTATGCCCGCCCGGTGACGTCCGGGGTCAGGGAGCCCGGTGGTGGGCCGTCGACGCGTGGGGGTCGAACCCCGCGACGGCGGGATCGACGTGGATGATGGCGTCCGAGAGGTTCGAGACGCGGTGCAGCAGTTCGTGATGGGCGGTCTCCGCGATCTCGTGCGCCCTCGTGACCCGCAGCGAGCCGTCCACGCTGAGCCGAACCTGGGTGAGCAACCGGTGCCCCACCCAGCGGGCGCGGACCTCGGTGACGGCGACGACGCCGTCGACGGCGGCGACGGTCCCCGCGATGCGGGCCACGACGGCCGAGTCGACCCCCCTGAGGGCGCCGAGGACTCCGCCGTGACGGTGCCCGTGCCCGCCTGCGGTGCGCGGGTGATCGGGGTGCGATGCGGACCCGTCGTTCGCCATGGCCACGTCGCAAGTGTCGTGCGGCGTGCGGCGGTGTGCACGTTGCGAATTGCTCGCACCTGCCGACCGGGCGCAACGGCTCCGAATCGGGACCCGTCAGGCCAGGATGTTCACGGCCCTCGAGATCACCACGGCGACCGTGACCAGCGAGGCGAGGGACTGGAGCATCATCAGCAGCTTGGCCCAGCCGGTGAGCGGCATGGTGTCGGTCGGGCTGAACGCGGTCGCGTTGGTGAACGACGTGTAGAGGTAGTCGAGGAAGTCCGGCGTCCACCCCGGCGCGGAACCCGGCGTCGACATCTGGGGGAAGAGGAAGTCCGGTTTGCGGTGACGCGTCTGCTGCCGTGCCGCCGGACCACCCCGGTCGAGCTCCCAGTACCAGAGCCCGAACACGATGACGTTGGTCAGCCAGATCGGGACGGACGCGTAGACCAGCGAGCGACCACCGGCATGGCCCCCGGCCGGGTACAGCAGCGCGTGGATCAGCTCGAGGAGCGACACCATGTTGGCGACCGTGATGAGCGCGATCAACGCGATGCCGATGAGGCGCAGGCGCGACTCCTCCTTGGAGATGTGGCCCGGGTTGGCGATCAGCAGGACCAGCAGGAGGCCCCCCTCGAGGGAGGGGATGAGCGCCCGGTTGCCGAGGTACCGGATGAGGTCGTCGGGGAGGACCAACTGCAGGCCGATGGCGGCCAGGGTGGCGAGCAGGGCCGGCCAGCGCGGCTCCCCGTGCGACTGCACGCCCCAGGCGACCTCGTCGTCCCGCCGGCGTCGGCACGTCGGCACGTCGCCCATCAGGCCAACGTACCCAGGCCGCCGGGGCGATCGGGGGATGTGGAGGCCGCACGACGAGGTCGGCGAGACACGGTGGGAGACTGTCGCCCGCACAACGTCGAAAGGCTTTCGAGTGCTCAATGAAGGCGACCTGTTCGAGCAGATCGGCCGGCTCCTCGAGCCGCGCCCGGGTTGGGGCTACGAGCCGTCCCCCACACCCGGGGCGGCGCCCTCGTGGTGCCTCGACCACGGCGGCGAGATCCTGCTGGCGGTCAACGTGATCGACGGCGCGATCTGCGTCTACGTGCCCGAGGACGACCGCGAGATCTGGCTGCGCGACCTCGGGGAGCTCGCCGCCTGGATCGAGCGCAACGAGGCCGAATTCCGTCGCTCCTGAGGCCCGTGCCGCGCGTGGCGGGTCCGGGTCACCTGGACTCGGCCGGCACGCGCTCGACGTAGAGATCGGGACGGCGCCCGTCCTCCAACAACGCGGAGATCCCGCCCCGCTCGTAGCCGAGGTGCAGGTCGATGCGGTGGACGAGCAGCTCGGCCCGGCTCGACGAGCCCGGAGCGGCGCGGCTGGCCTCGGCCACCACGGTGCCGGTCGGCGCCACGATCCGGCTGGCGCCGAGCAGGGTGGAGGTGGCGTGCGCTCCCGCCTGGTTCGCCTGCACCCACCACTGGCTGTTGGTCAGGGCCAGGGCAGGGTAGAGGAGGTCCCACGCGTCGGCCCCTTCCACCTCGTGGGCCGCCGGGGCGAGCACCAGACGGGCGCCGCGCAGGGCCAGGGTGCGGGCCACCTCGGGGAAGGCGCCGTCGAAGGAAATAACCAGACCGACTCGGCCGAGCGCAGGGTCGTCGAACGTCGTCAACCGGTCGCCGGGGGTGAACACCGAGTACTCGCGGGTCGGCGGGTAGAGGTGCGCCTTCCGGTGCCAGGCCGCCAGCTCGCCGCGTGGGTTGAAGACGAGGGCCGTGTCGTAGAGGCTGCCGTCCTCGCCCAATTCCGGCACGCTCCCCGCGGCCAGCCACATCTCGCGCTGGCGAGCTGCCTCGCCGAGCCGCTCCGAGCGTCGGCCCTCGCGGGGCTCGGCGTCGGCGCGGGCGTCACGGCCCAGCGTCTCGGGGTCGTAGCCGCACGACCACAGCTCCGGGAGGACCAGGAGCTCCACGCCACGCGCCGCGGCGTCGTCCATCATGCCGAGCGCCACGCTCATGTTCTGGCGGGGCCCGCCCGCCGCGGCCAGCCACTGGGCCACGCCGACCAGAAGGTCTCGCTTCACGTCGCCACCTTGATTTCCGTCGTCAACGGCGTGAGGGTCACCCTACGAGCGCAACGTTCACGGCCGGTTTCCCGTACGTGAATGCACTGTTACAACACGGCGCCGCGCCGCAGCGGCGTGGGACGTCGTGGACGGGGACGAAAGTCAGCCCGCCGGGCGGCGGGCCAGCAACGTGACCAGGTCGTAGAGCACGTGGGCGGCGGCGACCGCCGTGATCTCCGCGTGGTCGTAGGCGGGGGAGACCTCCACCACGTCGGCGCCGACCACGGCGGCGGCCTCGAGGCCACGCAGGAGGGACAGGAGCTCGCGGCTGGTCAGCCCCCCCGCCTCGGGCGTGCCGGTCCCGGGCGCGTGTGCCGGGTCGAGCACGTCGATGTCCACCGACACGTAGACCGGGGCGTCCCCCGTTCGTGCGAGGACCCGGCGCACCACCTCGGTCGCGCCGAGGGTGTCGACGTCGTCCGTCGTGATCTGCGCGAAGCCCATGCCGGTGTCCTCGGGCAGGTCACGGTCCGAGTAGAGCGGGCCCCGCAGCCCCACGTGGACGCTGCGCCCGCGCCGCAGGAGGCCCTCCTCCCAGGCGCGGCGGAACGGGGTCCCGTGGGTGAAGCGCTGCCCGAAGTAGGTGTCCCAGGTGTCGAGGTGGGCGTCGAAGTGGACCAGGGCCAGTGGCCCGTGCCGGCGCGCCGTGGCGCGCAACAAGGGCAGGGCGATCGTGTGGTCACCGCCGATCGCCACCAGGCGCCCCCCGGTCGCGAGGAGAGCGTCGGCGGCGGCCTCTATCTGGGGCACCGCCTCCTCGGTGCTGAACGGCGTGCAGGCGATGTCACCGGCGTCGACCACCTGGGCCAGCGCGAAGGGCAGGGCGTCCTGGGCGGGGTTGTAGGGCCGCAACAGGCGCGAGCCCTGGCGGACGGCCGCCGGCCCGAAGCGGGCGCCCGGCCGGTAGCTGGTGCCGCCGTCGAAGGGGACGCCGACGACCGCGATGTCCCAGCGCGACACCTCGCCGACCATCGGCAGCCGGGCGAACGTCCCGATGCCGGAGAACCGCGGGACGGCGGTGGCGTCCGTCGGCCCGACCGGCTCCTGGCCGCCGGCCATCAGTCGTCGATGGCCTGGTAGACGAGCGCGCGCAGCTGGGCGCGGAAGGGGTAGGCGATGGAGGGGAAGAGCTGCGTCATGAACACGGCGAAGAGGTCTTCGGCGGGATCGACCCAGAAGGCGGTGCTGGCGGCGCCGCCCCAGTAGAAGTCGCCCGCCGAGCCGGCCATGGTCGTCGCGGCCGGGCCCAGGCCGACGGCGAAGCCCAGGCCGAAGCCCACGCCCTCGAAGCCGGCCTCGCCGAAGCCCCCGATCGCCATGTCCTGCAGCGTGGCGCCGCGGGGCAGATGGTTGACCGTCATCAGCTCGAGCGTCTTGCGGCCCAGCACGCGCCGACCGTCGAGCTGGCCGCCGTTGGCCAGCATCTGGCAGAAGGCGACGTAGTCGTGGGTCGTGGAGACGAGCCCGCCGGCACCGGAGAGGTAGGTGCGGGGGCGCACGAACCCGTTGAAGAAGGCGCTCTCCAAGAGGCGGGGTGTGTTGGCCGGGCGGTACTCGTAGCAGGCGGAGAAGCGGGACAGCGAGGCCTCGGGGACGAAGAACCCGGTGTCGACCATGCCCAGGGGCTCGAAGATCTCGCGCCGGAGGTACTCGTCGAAGGGCAGCCCGGAGAGGATCTCGACGAGCCGCCCCACGATGTCGGTGGAGATGCCGTAGTTCCAGTGGGCGCCGGGGTGGAACTTGAGCGGGTGCTCGGCCAGCAGGGCCGTGACGCTCTCGAGCGACTGCTCGGTCCCCAGCGCGGCCCGCGCCGTGTTGAAGGCGTCGTCGATGGGGTTGCCCGGAAACAGCCCGCCGGGCAGGCCCGTCGTGTGCATCAGGACGTCGCGCATGTTCATGGGGCGCTCCGGCTTGACCAGCGTGACGGAGCCGTCGTCCTGCACCTGGCCCACCTGCTGGCCCCGCCACTCGGGGATGTAGCGGTGCACCGGGTCGAGCAGCTGGAACATCCCACGCTCGTAGAGCTGCATGAGGGCGACCGAGGCGATGGGCTTGGTCATGGAGAAGATGCGGAAGACGGTGTCGTCCGCCATCGGGATCTGGCGCTCCCGGTCCATGAGCCCGAGCGAACGCTGGTAGGCCACGTGCCCGCCGCGCACCACGGTGACCTGGCAGCCGACGATCTTCCCCGCATCGACGTAGCGGGTGCCGAAGTGCTCGGTGATGCGCTCCAGGCGCTCCGCGTTCATGCCGGCCGCATCGGGCTCGATCTTCATGCGTCCTCCCTCAGGCCTTCTGGCTGTGCTTCTGCTTCTGCTCGCGCATGTAGGCGGCGGTGCCTTCGAGGAACGCGCCGACGTCCTTCTCCTTGTTGGCGGCGACGCCGCGGAACCACTCGGGCACGTAGACCTGGGCGGCGCCCGCGTCCAGCCCCGCCAGGATGGCGTCGACGGCCACCGACACCGGCTCGGCCGGCACCGGCAGGTCGGGCACGTCGTTGTCGGGCAGGGTGAACAGCTCGGTGTCGATGACGCCGGGGTAGACCACCATGACCTTGATGCCGTCCTCCCACAGGTCCACCGCCATCGCCTCGGAGAATGCGGTGAGCGCCGCCTTCGAGGCGTCGTAGGCCGCCTCGCCGGGGGCGCTGAGCTTGGCGGCGATCGACGAGATGTTCACGATGGTGCCCGAGCCTCGGGCGAGCATCTGGGGCAGCAGGTCCATGGTCAGACGCATCGGCGAGAGGTAGTTGACGTGCATGACGGCGGTGATGGTGTCGATGTCGAGCGCCGTGGTGTGACGGCGCTTGGGGATCCCGGCGTTGTTGACCAGCAGGTCGACCCCGCCGAACGCGTCCATCACGTCGACGGCGAGCTTGTCCACGGCGTCGGGGTCGGCCAGGTTGACCACCCACATCCGGCTGTCCGGTGAGTTCTCCATGCAGCGTCCCACGACCTCGGTGAGCCGGTCGGCCCGGCGGGCGCAGATGCCGACCACGGCACCCCGCGCCGCCAGCGCCTCGGCCAGCCCCGCCCCGATGCCCGAAGAGGCCCCCGTCACCAAGGTGCGGCATCCCTGCAGGTCAAAGGCCATCGTCCACCCCACTTTCGGTCCTGGCCGGACACACAGGTCCGTCTCCGGCTCACCTTACGCACAGCAGGCGCCGACCGGCCATTGACGAAATGTTGACAGAGCAATCGCCGCTGTTCACTTTGCGTTGATGCGGTTCCCGCCAGCATGGCGCCCATGGCTGACTTCCTCGCGGTACTGGGGTTCGTCGCGTTCGTCGCAGCGTTCCTGGGCCTCATCTGGTGCCTGGAGCGGGTATGACCTGGGTTCAGGGCCTCCTCCTCGGCATCTCAATCGTGATGTTCATCTACCTGGGCATCGCCATGTTCAAGCCCGAGTGGTTCTGACGTGGGCTTCTTCTGGACCATCGTCCTCCTGATCGTCACGCTGGGTCTCGCCTGGCGGTACCTGGGGTCGTACATGGCCGCCGTCTTCGACGGCCGCGTGACCTATCTGGCCTGGCTGGAGCGACCCTTCTACCGACTCCTGGGGACCGGACCCGAAAAGGAGCAGTCCTGGAAGCGCTACGCCGGCTCCACCGTCATCTTCTCCGGTGTCTTCCTCGTCGTCGGCTACGTCCTCATGCGGATCCAGGGGTCGCTGCCGCTTAATCCGCAGCACTTCGGGGCCGTGACACAGGCGCTCGACTTCAACACAATCGTGTCGTTCATGACGAACACGAACTGGCAGAACTACGGCGGCGAGACGACCATGTCGTACTTCTCGCAGATCGGCGTGCTCACGGTGCAGCAGTTTGTGAGCGCGGCCGTCGGCATCGCCGTTGCCATCGCCGTAACCCGGGGCTTCTCGCGCCGGAACTCGCCCACCATCGGCAACTTCTGGGTCGACATGACCCGCTGCAGCCTCTACATCCTGCTCCCCATCGCCTTCCTGGCCGGCATCGTGATGGTCGCCTTGGGCGCGGTGCAGACCCTGGCCGGGCCCGTGTCGATCCACAACGCGATGAACGGCGTCACGCAGACCATCCCGCGGGGGCCTGCGGGCTTCATGGGGCCGATCATGCAGCTGGGCACGAACGGAGGCGGGTTCTTCAACGTCGACCTGGGCCACCCCTTCGAGAACCCGACGGCGCTCACCAACTTCATCTACATCTGGCTCACGCTGTCCATCCCGTTTGCACTGACGTACACCTTCGGCAAGATGGTCGGGAGCATCCGCCACGGCGTCGCACTGTTGATCGCCATGGTCCTGATCTTCGGCACCTGGGTCGGCTTCACCGCCTACGCCGAGCACCAGAACAACCCGGCCATCGCGACGGCCGGCGTGCACTCCACCGTGGGCAACACCAATGGCAAGAACTCCTATTTCGGCGACACGACCAGCGCCCTGTTCAACGTGTCGATGACCCAGACCTCTGATGGCGCAGTGGACAGCGCCACCGACTCCTACAACCCCATGGGTGGCTTCGGCCCGATGACCGGCATGATGCTCGGTGAGGTGACCCCGGGCGGGACGGGCAGCGGCCTCTACACCATTCTCATCTATGCCGTCATCGCCGTGTTCATCGGTGGCCTCATGATCGGGCGAACACCCGAGTACCTGGGCAAGAAAATCCAGGCCCGGGAGGTGAAGCTGGCCGGCCTGGCCGCGGTGGTGATGCCGGTCACCGTGCTGGTGGTCACGGCCATCGCGGTGTCGCTCCATGCCGGGCGGGCCGGCCCGCTGAACGCCGGTCCTCACGGATTCAGCGAGATCCTCTACGCCCTCACGTCGCAGGGCAACAACAACGGGTCGGCCATGGCTGGACTGACCGGCAACACCGCCTTCTACAACATCGTCGGTGCCATCGACATGCTGATCGGCCGCTTCGGGATCATGATCCCGGCCCTCGCGCTGGGAGGCGTCCTGGCCGCCAAGAACACCGTCCCCGCATCGCTCGGGACGTTCCGCACCGACAACGGCATGTTCGTCGGGCTGACCATCGGCGTCATCATCATCATCGGCGGCCTCACCTTCTTCCCTGCCGTCTCGCTCGGCCCGATCGTCGAGCAGCTCAGTCACGGAAAGTTCTTCTAATGACCACGGTGACCACCCAACCGCAATCCCAGCCAAGCGACCTGCCACACGGCGTCGCGGGGTCTCGGAGCCTCTTCGACCGTCAGATCATGGGCCGAGCCCTCGTCGATGCCTTCAAGAAGCTCGACCCTCGGGTGCAGATCAAGAACCCGGTCATGTTCGTCGTGCTGGTTGGCACCGTCGTGACGCTCATCGAGTCGATAGCGCATCCCAGCGTGTTCGACTGGTCCATCACCGTGTGGCTCTTCCTCACGGTGATGTTCGCCAACTTCGCCGAGGCCATGGCGGAAGGGCGGGGCAAGGCCCAGGCGGACACCCTGCGACGGATGCGCGCCGAGACCGAAGCTCGTCGTCTGGGGCCGAACGGCACCGAGGAGCGGGTGGCCGCCGCGGATCTTGCAAAGGGGGACCTCGTCGTGTGCGAGGCGGGCGACCTCATCCCCTCGGACGGTGAGATCGTCGAGGGCATCGCCTCGGTGGACGAGTCGGCCATCACCGGGGAGTCGGCACCCGTCATCCGTGAGTCCGGGGGTGATCGCTCTGCCGTCACGGGGGGGACACGCGTGCTCTCCGACCGCATCGTGGTGCGGATCACTGCCGAGCGCGGGCAGACCTTCCTCGACCGCATGATCACCCTGGTCGAGGGGGCCAACCGGCAGAGGACCCCGAACGAGATCGCCCTCACCATCCTCCTGGCCGTGCTGACCATCGTCTTCATCCCCGTCGTGGTCACCCTGCAAGCCTTCGGGAAGTACTCGGGCGCGACGGTGTCGGTCGTCATCTTGGTGTCGTTGCTCGTGTGCCTCATCCCGACCACCATCGGCGCGCTCCTCTCGGCGATCGGCATCGCCGGCATGGACCGGCTCGTGCAGCGGAACGTCCTTGCCATGAGCGGACGCGCCGTCGAGGCGGCTGGCGACGTGCAGACATTGCTGCTCGACAAGACCGGCACGATCACGCTCGGCAACCGCATGGCGTCCGCCTTCTTCCCGGCACACGGACACACTGAAGAGGAGGTGGCCTCCGCCGCCCAGCTAGCCTCGCTGGCCGACGAGACGCCCGAGGGTAGGTCCATCGTGGTCCTGGCCAAGGAGCGCTTCAACATTCGCGAGCGGGAGCTGCCCGTCGGTTCGCACGAGTTCGTCCCGTTCTCGGCGACCACCCGGATGTCTGGACTCGACGTCGATGGCCGCCAGATCCGCAAGGGTGCGGCCGATTCCGTACGGACCTGGGCGGTCGAGCAGGGGGGTACGCCGCCCGACGGGCTCCAAGAGATCGTCGATCGCATCGCACGGGCCGGGTCCACCCCACTCGTCGTCGCCGACGGCCCGGCGATCCTCGGTGTGATCGAGCTCAAGGACGTTGTGAAGCAGGGCATCCGGGAGAAGTTCGACGAAATGCGTCAGATGGGGATCCGGACGGTCATGATCACGGGTGACAACCCGCTGACCGCTGCCGCCATTGCCCAAGAGGCAGGCGTCGACGACTTCTTGGCCGAGGCCACTCCCGAGGCCAAGTTGGAGCTCATCCGGAACGAGCAGGAGGGCGGCAAGCTCGTGGCGATGACCGGCGACGGCACCAACGACGCGCCGGCCCTGGCTCAGGCCGATGTGGGTGTGGCGATGAACACCGGGACGACCGCGGCCAAGGAGGCCGGCAACATGGTCGACCTCGACTCCAACCCCACCAAGCTGATCGACGTCGTCGAAATCGGCAAGCAGCTGCTGATCACTCGGGGATCGCTGACCACGTTCTCCATCGCCAACGACATCGCCAAGTACTTCGCCATTATCCCGGCGCTGTTCGTGGCCACTTACCCGCAGCTCAACGCGCTCAACATCATGAAATTGCACAGCCCGGAGAGTGCAGTGCTCTCGGCCGTGATCTTCAACGCCCTCGTCATCGTGGCACTGATTCCGCTCGCGCTGCGAGGAGTGAAGTTCAGGCCGGCGTCCGCCGAGGCGATCCTGCGCCGAAACGTCTTCATCTACGGCGTGGGCGGGATCATCGTGCCGTTCATCTTCATCAAGCTCATCGACATCATCCTTGTCGCCCTACACGCCTACTGATTGGCGAGCCAAACATGATCACGAACATCCGTCGCTCCATCGTCACCGTCGTCGTCTTCACCGCCTTTTTCGGCTTCCTCTACGCCTTCGCCGGTACCGGGGTCGCCCAGGCCTTCTTCCGAGGCCAGGCAGACGGCTCCATCACGGCGAACGGTTCGAGGCTCATCGGCCAGGACTGGTCGCAGACGCGCTGCCCAGGTAACCCCTTGGGCAGCTGCGTCTTCCAGGGACGTCCCGACAATCTGGGCCCGTACTCCGACACCGGGAAGTTCAAGGGTGACAGCCCGGTCGGCCACCCCGGCGACAACCCTCTGATGGCGAACGGCGTCGCCGGGGGCTCGGGCACCACGAACCTGGGGCCGCGCTCGCAGGAGCTCCTCAACTACACCAAGGAGCTGGTGGCGTACTGGCACAGCCGCGGCGTGAACCCGACGCCCGACCTGGTGACGACGTCGGGAAGCGGTCTGGACCCCGACATCACGCCGCAGGACGCGTACGCGGAGATCCCCATGGTCTCGCGGGCGACGGGGATCACGCCGTCCAGACTGCGGAGCCTGATCAACCAGCAGACGCAGGGCATGCCGCTCGGCTTCCTCGGATCGCCCTTCGTGAACGTGCTGCAGCTGAACGAGGCGCTGGCCAAGCTCAAGACGTGAGCACAGCGACCGTTATCGCGGCGCTGGTGCCGCGTCGGCGGACGGTGGTGGCTGGCGAGATCGAGTCGGTCCTCTCCACAGAGCGGCCGTGGGTCCGCACCGATGCCGTCCTCACTGACGCCACGGGGACACTGGTACTGCGCTTCGTGGGGCGTGCCTCCGTGCCGGGGATCGCCGCGGGGCGCCGCGTCGTCGCCCAGGGTACGCCGGCTCTCGAGGACGGCATGCTCCTGATGCGAAACCCGCTCTACTCTTTCGTCAAGGACGAATGAGCGTCGGGGACGAGCTGGTAACCGATGCCGGGCACGGTCTTGAGCAGCCGGCCCTCCTCGTCCCCCATCTTCTTGCGGAGGCGGTGCGTGTAGACCCGCACGTAGTTGGACTCGGCGCCGTAGCCGGGCCCCCACACGTCCTTGAGGATCATGTGGTGGGTGCACACCTTGCCGGCGTGGCGGGCGAGGTAGGCCAGGAGCTCGAACTCCTTCGCCGTGAGCTGCAACGGCGCGCCGGCCAGCGTCGCCATGTGGTGGACGAGGTCGACGTCGAGGTCCCCCACCTCCAGCGTGGTGGGGTGCTCGGCGGCCTCCCGCTGCCGCGCCGCGGCGTGGCGCAGGGCCACCCGGAGACGGGCCTCCAGCTCGGCCATCCCGAACGGCTTGGTGACGAAGTCGTCCGCCCCGCTGTCGAGCGCCTCCACCTTGCGGCGCTCGTCGCCGTACGCGGACAGCACCACGATGGGCACGTCGGAGAATTCCCGGATGCGGCGGCACACCTCCAGGCCGTCCATGTCGGGGAGGCCGAGGTCGAGGATCACCAGGTCCGGGCCGCCGAGGGCGACCTGGTTGACGGCCTCCGTCCCCGAGTGCGCGGTGAGCACCTCGTCCCCGCGGGCGGTCAGCCCGATCCGGAGGGCCTTGAGCAGTGCGGGATCGTCGTCGACGACGAGGACCTTGGTCACGGCGTGCTCAGACCGGCGCCGTGACGCGGGTCTCGGCCGGCACCGTGAAGACGACCCGGGCACCCCGGGCGACGTCGGGGTCGATCCAGATGAGCCCCCCGTGCGCCTCCACGAAGGCCTTCGCGATCGCCAGGCCGAGGCCCGCCCTGCCCCCACCGCCGTTCTGGCTGAACATCTCGAAGACGCGCTCCCGGTCCTCGCGGGCGATGCCGGGACCGTCGTCGCTCACGGCGATCTCGACCCGCGTGGCGGCGCTCCCCGGTGCGGTGCGCGCCGCCACGCGGATCACGCTGTCGTCCGGCGACAGCCGTTCCGCGTTCTCCAGCACGTTCGCCAGGACCTGGCTCATGAGGACGTGATCGAGGTGCAGTAGCGGCAGGTCGTTCGGTGCGTCGACCCTGATGCGGCCCCGCACCATCAAGCCGCCGAGCGACGCCACCGCCTCGGCGACGAGTTCGTCGAAGGCGACCGTCGTCGGCCGCAGCTCGAGCGCCCCGGCCTCAATGCGGGTCATGTCGAGCAGGTTCGTCACGAGCCGGGCCAGCCGGTCCGCCTGCAGCTCGATGAGCTCCAGGAGCTCGGCCCGGTCCTTCGGGCTCAGCGGGGCCTCGACCCGGCGCAGACTGGAGACGGCGGTCTTGATGGAGGCGAGTGGCGTGCGCAGGTCGTGCGAGGCAGCGCCCATCAGCGCTCTGCGCCAGCGGTCGATCTCCTCGAGGAGGCGGGTCCGCAACGCCTGCTCGCGGAGCTGGGCCCGGTCGACGGTGAGCGCGGCCTGGTTGGCGAAGGTGCCGAGCAGGTTCCGCTCCCGTTCCGCCAGCTGCACGTCCTGGAGCACGAGCATGCCGACTGGGCGATGGCTCACCACCAGCGCCACCGACACCCGGCGCGGTCCGACGTCGTCGACCAGCCCGAGGGAGCGCGCCTGGCCGCCCCCCGACGTCAACGAAGTCACGTCGGTGTCCGTCAGCGCCTGGCCGGCGGTGGCCGCGACCCGCAGCACCTCGGCGGATCCCGTCGCGTCGCGGCCGCCGTCGGGGAGCACGAGGGCGGTCCAGCGCGGGACGAAGACGCTCTGCACCGTGCCGACGATGTGCGTCAAGAGCTGCGCGAGGGTGAGGTCGCCGATGAGCGCCTGGGACAGCTCGAACAGTCGCTCCGATTCCTCGGTCCGACGCAGCGCCTCCTCCCGCGCCTGACGCTGGCTTGCGACGACCTGGGCCACCACGAGCACGACGACGACGTAGACGGCCAGTGCGAACCAGTTGGAAGGCGAGCGCACCGTCAGGGTGTTGTACGGCGGGAGGAAGAAGTAGTCGTAGAGGAGGAAGCCGGCGAGCGCGCCGACGACGCCGGGGACGAAACCGCCGATGACCACGCCCGTCATGGCCGGCAGCACGAACGCCAGTGCGGGGATGGCGATGCTCAGGTGGGACCGGAAGGGGAGCAGCAGTGCGAGGAGCGCACCCAGGCCGGCCAGCGTGACGACGATCCCCAACGCCGTACGCTGGTACGTTGCCTTGGTAACCAGCCCGCTTCGTCTCACGTACGTCACTACTTTCCGTCCCTCGGAGGGCCCTCCGAGTGTACCGACGCACTGATGGGACCCGGCGAAAGGCGGAGATGAGCAAGACCGGCGAAGACGAGGGAGTACGGCCCACCGGGCGCTTCCGCGTGTACCTCGGCGCGGCGGCCGGCGTCGGCAAGACCTGCGCCATGCTCGACGAGGGATGGCGCCGGTTCCAGCGCGGGGCCGACGTGGTGGTGGGGTTCGTGGAGACGCACAAGCGGCCCTACACGGTGGAGCAGATCCGAGACCTGCCCGTCGTCTCGCGTAAGAGGGTGGAGTACCGGAACTCGTCCTGGGAGGAGATGGACGTCGACGCCGTCGTCGCCCGCAAGCCCGAGGTGGTACTGATCGACGAGCTGGCCCACACCAACGTGCCCGGGTCGGGCCGGCACGAGAAGCGTTGGGAGGACGTCCTCGAGATCCTCGATGCCGGCATCGCCGTCATCTCGACCGTGAACATCCAGCACATCGAGTCCCTGGCCGACGCCGTCGAACGGATCACCGGTGTCGGGGTGCGCGAGCGGGTGCCGGACTGGGTCGTGCGGCGGGCTGACCAGATCGAGCTGATCGACTCCTCGGCGGACCAACTGCGCCGGCGGATGCTGCACGGGAACATCTACCCGGAGCACAAGGTGCCGGCGGCGTTGAACGGGTTCTTCCGGGCCGAGAACCTGGTGGCGCTCCGCGAGCTGTCGCTGCGCTTCGTGGCCGACGAGACCGAGGAGGAGCTGCTCGAATTCCTGCGCTCCAAGGGTGCGGCCGGCGAGCTCTGGGAGACGACGGAACGGATCATGGTGGCCGTCACCGGCGCCCCGGGGAACGCGTCGGTGATCCGGCGGGCGGCCCGCATCGCGGCCCGCATCAAGGCGGACCTCATCGCCGTGCACGTGATCTCGGGGGACGACGCGTCACGGGCCAGCACGAAGGAGCTCGAGGAACTGGTGGCGGCGGTGGGAGGCCGGTGGCAGACCCTCGAAGGCGACGACGTGGCCAAGACCATCTTCGCCGCGGCCGTCGACCAGCAGATCACCCAGATCGTCTTGGGAACGTCCCGGCTGACCCGCTGGCAGTCGATGACGAGGGGCTCGGTGATTCAGCAGATCCTGCGCATGGCGTCGGAGAACGACATCGACCTGCACGTCATCGCGCGCCGCGACGCTCCCGACGATCGACTCTCCGAGCCGGACGAGGGTTAACCGCCGCCGAGGTCGGCGAACGCGGCGTCGGCGGCGGACGCCGCCGCCGCCTGCATGCAGCGGTTGAGATGCGCCAGCGCCTTGGCCCGCCGCGGGTCGCGGGCCAGGTACTTCGCCAGCGCCACCGGATCGGCGGAGCCGTCGGGCTTGCCCAATTTGAAGACGGCCTGGTCCACGATGTGCTCGTCGGGCCGGTCGCTGATGCCGCGGTAGACCGACCACTCGACGCGCGCCTCCTCGCACACCTCGGCCACCCCCGCCGCCTCCATGTCGACCGCTCCGAAGCCTCGCTCGAGGATCGGCTGCCAGACGTCGTCGTCGTCGAACAGCCCGTCGGTCGTCATGAGCCCGCCGGCCGCCCGGCGGGGCGGGATGGGGTGGGTGCGGTAAAGGGGGCCGTCGGGATGGAGCTGCACGCGCTCGGGGACCATCAGAGAGCCCACGGGGAGCTCCGGGTCGAGCCCGCCGGCGATCCCGATGACCATGACGTGGTCGAAGTGCCCCGTGTCGAGCGCCTTCCGGGTGGCCTCCCGGGCCTGGGCCGGACCCATGCCGGTCACGAGCGACGCCACCGACCAGTCACCCGCTGTCCCCGCGTGCGAGAACACGGGGTCGTCCTTGGTCGGCCGCAGCCCGAAGGAATGGACGATGGCCTTGAGCTCGGGCTGCATGGGGGCGAGGACGGCTACCCGCTTGGTCGGCGTGGTCACCCCTTCATCATGGCGGATCGTTCGCTACCGTGTGCTCCCACCGCCGCCAGGGAGAAGAGGAGGAGCCCATGCCGAGCGCCGAACAGGTCGTCCGTGACTTCTGTGCCGCGGCGAGCACGCGTGACCCCGAGGTGTTGCGCGCCTTCTTCTCCGACGAGGTCGTGTACCACAACATCCCGATGGAGCCGGCCGAGGGGATCGAGGCCACGATGGCGGTCATCGACATGTTCCTGGGGATGTGCGACGGGCTGGAGTTCGAGGTGCACCACCTGGCCAGCGACGGGTCGACCGTGCTCACCGAGCGGACCGACCGCTTCACCATCAAGGGGAAGACCGCCCCGCTGCCCGTCATGGGTGCCTTCCACGTCGCCGACGGGAAGATCACCGCATGGCGGGACTACTTCGACATGGCGCAGGTGACCGCCATCTTCGACGCAGGGTAGCGGCCGGGCGTCAGCGCCCCTCGTGGGGCGGCGGCACGCGCTGCGTCAGTAGCTGTGGCACTGCCCTGGTGCGTCGGGCGGTCCCCCCACGTACCGCGCCTCCCAGGCCAGCTGCACCGACAGGGGGGCGCTGCCCGCGGTCGGGTAGCCGCCGAAACCGTTCCACTGGAGGATCCCGAAGTAGCCGGCGTAGGGGTCGTCGCGGCCCCCCTCCTCGCACATGGCCGTCGCCACCCATGCGGCCGGCATGGTGTTCTCCTGGGCGGCGACCGCCTGGAAGAAGGCCAGGGCCTTGAAGAAATTGGCCCTCTGGGCCGCCTGGACTGCCTTGGAGTAGGTCAGGATCCTGGCGACCTTGCGTGCCTGGGAGTAGGACGTCAATTGGTCGTTGATGCGCACCGAGGGGCGCACGTCCGTGCTCCGGTACGCGCTCGCCGCCTGGTGGCGGGTCGCCTGGGCCGAGGCGGGGGTGCTGCTCAACAACGAGACGAATACGGCTGGTACGGCAAGAACGATGACGGCTACGGCCGTCGCGAGTGCAATGCGGATTCGCACGGCACCTCCCTTCGTTGGGCGCGCGCTCCGCGCGCGCTTGGCTCTGATCGGTGTGGGCGGGCTGGTTGTCACAGTCCGCAGACGTAGCGGGTCTTCCACGGCTCCCAGCCGCGTTGGGCGAACAATTTCAGGGCCGCCGCGTCCTGCACGGCGGGCGGGTAGTCCTCGGCGGGGTCGGGCAGCCCGGTGAGCGAGCGCCACGTCCCGAACCCGAACTGGTACGCGCCTCCGTTGCCGACGGCGTAGTCGCCGCCCGACTCGTGCTGCCGGATGCAGGCCCAGTCCGGCGTGTTCGTGCTCGTGGCGTCCGAAGACCCACCGGCCGGTGCAGGTGCAGGTGCGGGTGCGGGTGCCGAAGCGGCCTGCGCCCGAGCGGCGGCTTGCGCCCGGGCTGCTGCCTCCTGCTGCGACGCGATCGCCTTGATGAAGCTCACCTTCTTGAGGTACGCAAGAAAGGCGACGTCCTTGAAGTACGTGGACTGCTGTTGGGCCTCCACGGCGTTGGAGTACGTCGCCAGCTTCGCAACGTTCTCGGCTTGGGCGTACGACATGAGCTTCATGTCGACCTTGACCGCCCGGTGGTGACCAATGGCCACGTGGCGGGTCACCCGGGCCGAGGCCGCGGGACTGCTGAATGCTGCGAAAAGAACTGCAGGTAAGACAATGACGGCGACAGCCGTCGCGAGTGCAATGCGGATCCGCACGGCACCTCCCTTCGTCGGGCGCGTCGTTGCGCCAGGCTCTGCTCGGTGTAGGCGGGCTCCGGCCTTTGCATTCGCGCCCCGAACGGAGAGCAGGGAGGCATCGTCCGTTCTGGCTCATTGCCGCAGGGTGTGCGGCCGGTTGTGTACAGCCCTCGGGGTGGTCCTGGGGTGGTCCTCGATTCGTGGCCCCGCCCGCCTTCGCTCAGGCGCGTCGGGACCTTGGTCAGTATGAATGTCTCCGATCGGCCGCATGCTTCATGTTTGGAGCCAAGACTCCGCTCACGACATGCATCAATAAGGCAGATTCGGATTTGCCGCTGAGCAATGTAGCAGTCGGGTGAACGGAACCCGGCTGCGCGTCCAAACCAGTGCTCTGAGCTGGTTCTTTGTCCGGAGACTTTGTGACGAAAATCACAAAGTCCCAGGTAGACGACCTGTATTTAGGTCAATAGCCGACATAAATTTGTTCTCAATTTCGTAAATATGCGCCTGACCAGTACGAACCCGAGCGTCACAAAGAGGCTGAACGGCGGTTGGCCTCCCAAGCGACGGTGGCGCGGCGCTGCGTAGGGTCCCGTCCCGGAACGTCGCCGCGAGGAGGTCAGCCGTGCCCAGGAGCGTCACCGCCACCGAAGAGGACCGCTACACGGTCGCGGGGATGATCCGGTACCTGGCGCGTCGGCAACCCGACCACGAGATGCTCGTGCTCGGCGACGAGCGGCGCACATGGGGGGAAGAGTTCGACATCGCGTGCCGGGTGGCGCAGGCGGCGCGCCGCGACGGACTCGGTGTCGGGGATCGCATTGCGTTTCTCGACCGCAACGGAATGGCCTACTTCGACCTCCTTTTCGGCGGGTCGCTGCTCGGCGCGGTCAACGTGGCCGTCAACTGGCGCCTCGCGCCCGCGGAAATGGCGGCCATCATCGACGACTCGGGAGCACCGTTGCTCGTCCTGCACGTGGACTACCTGACGGCCCTGGCGGAGATGCCGGGCGGCCTGCCCACGGTCCGGCGGATCGTGGTCGTCGGCGGCTCCGGCTCGCCGCCGTGCGCCGACCCGCGGGCGTTGGCCTTCGAGACCTGGCTCGAGGGATGTCCCCCGGAGGACCCCGGCCATGTCGGGCCGCCCGACGAGGTGAGCATGCAGCTCTACACCTCCGGCACGACGGGCCTGCCGAAGGGCGTCATGTTGAGCAATGCCAACCTCTCCACGGCGATCGGCGCCGCCGGCGACACGTTCACCATTTCGGACGACACGGTGAGCCTGGTGGCCATGCCGCTGTTCCACATCGGGGGATCCGGGTGGGCACTCTGCGCCATGTCGCGGGGAGGCCGGTCGATCATCCTGCGCGACGTCGATCCCGTCGTGCTCCTCGACCTCGTCGCCCGGGAGCGCATCACCGAGATGTTCCTCGTCCCCGCCGTGCTGATGATGCTGCTCGCCACCCCGTCGCTCGCCACGACCGACCTCTCGAGCCTGCGCCTGATCTTCTACGGCGCGTCCCCGATTTCCGAGGACGTGCTGGTCAAGTGCATGGACGCGTTCGGCTGCGGGTTCTGCCAGGTCTACGGGATGACCGAGACGACCGGTGCCATCACGGCGCTGCCATTCGAGGACCACGACCCCGACGGGCCGCGGAGGAGCTTGTTGCGCTCCGCGGGAAAGCCGCACGAGTCCGTGGAGCTGCGGGTCGTGGATCCCGACACGGGGAAGGACGCCGAGCTCGGTGACGTGGGGGAGGTCTGGACGCGCTCGCCCTACAACATGGCCGGCTACTGGGGGAAGCCCGATGAGACGGTGCGAACGGTCGATGCCGACGGGTGGCTGCGCACGGGGGACGCCGGGTTCTTCGACGAGGACGGCTACCTCTACCTGCACGACCGGATCAAGGACATGGTCGTGAGCGGCGGCGAGAACATCTACCCGGCGGAGGTCGAGAACGTCCTGCTGTCCCACCCGGCCGTGGTGGACGCCGCGGTCATCGGCGTGCCCGACGAGAAGTGGGGCGAGACGGTGAAGGCCGTCGTCGTGCTGGCGCCGGGCGCAACGCTCGACGAGGCCGACGTCATCGCCCACTGCCGCCGGCTTCTGGCCCACTACAAGTGCCCGACCTCGGTGGACCCGGTCGACGCCCTGCCCCGCAACCCGTCCGGCAAGATCCTCAAGCGGGAGCTGCGTGCGCCCTATTGGTCGGGCAAGGAACGGTCGATCAACTGAGGGGAGCGCTTAGCCGAACGTGAAGTCGTACGCCTCGACGCCCGGCGACAGGGTCAGCGTCAGCACACCGGTTTGCAGTGCGCTGCCCGAGAACAACGTGTAGAGCTTCGGGACGCCGCCGACGTGCTCCGTCGTCAGCTGGCGGCCGTTGTAGGCCACGCCCACCGTGCCCTGCCCGCTGATGACCAGGTACACGTCGTCGGCGGTGAAGTGGAGCCCGAGCGTGGCGTCGGGTCCGGCCGTCGCCTCCTCGCTGTGGACCGTCCAGGTCCCGCCGAAGGCCATGCTGTTGGAGGGGATGGACGACGGGGCGTGGTAGACGACCGTCTTGTCGGGCTGCACCGCCGTGCCCACCGAGTTGCTGAGCCGGCTGTAGCCCACGTAGCTCTCCGGCGTCAGTTCGTTGGTCGGCGTCTTGTCGGGGACGTCGGTGCGCGGCGGCAGGCTGGTGACGCCATTGGCGCTGAGCAGCATCCGGATGTTGCTCTCCATGGTGCCGTAGCCGCCCTCCCCGAAGTTGTAGGCGCGCACGACACCGGTCGGGTCGATGAGGTAGTCCGCCGGCCAGTAATTGTTGTTGAAGGCGGTCCACGTGGCCAGGTTGTCGTCGATCGCGACCGGGTAGTCGATCCCCAGGCTTCCCGCCGCGCTCTCCACGTTGGAGACCACGTGCTCGAAGGCGAACTCCGGCGCCGAGACACCCACCACGACGAGGCCGTCCTTCTTGTAGTCGTTGTACCAGCCCTCCACGTGGGGGATGGCGCGCTGGCAATTGATGCACGAGTACGTCCAGAAGTCGACCAGCACCACCTTGCCGTGCAGCTCGCGCAGGCTGAGCGGTTGGTTGCCCGGCGTGTTGAACCAGGCCGTGATGCCGGTGAAGTCGGGCGCCCGGCCGAGGGCAGGCAGGTTGGTCTTGCCGGCCATGAACACCGCGGGCTTCTGCGCACCGGTGCCCGTGGTGGTCGTGGTGCCATGGGTCGTGGTCGTCGTGGTGGCCCCGGCGGAGAGGTGCCCGCTCTGCGAGTTGCCGGTGTCGGTGTTGGTGCAGGTCGCCTTCTGTCCCTCCAGGCGCGCGTTGGCGGCAGCGAACTGGTTCTGGTGTTCGCCGCTCAGCCGCTGCAGCGCCGTGCACGCAGAGCCCGTTGACTCGATGTGGTCCTCGAGCGCCGTCGTGTAGCCCGGGACGTCGCGCTGCAGCGCCCCGAGCCAGTTGAAGGCGATGGCCAGTGTCGTGACGCCGAGCACGACGCCGGCGACCCGACGCACCGTCGGCAGATGGCCGCGGAGCGCGGACCAAGAGGTGGTCGCACGCTGGGCGACCACCGCCAGCACGAGGAGCGGGACGGTGACGCCCATGGCGTAGAAGAGGGTGACGAACAGCGAGGTCGCGCCGACGCGGTGGTGGGCCGCGGCCACCGAGATGGCGGTGAGCACCGGCCCGGCGCAGGGCACGAAGACGAGCCCGAGGCTGAGGCCGAGCACGAAGCCACCGCCCTCCGTCGCGTAGCGGGACGACCCGAGCCGGGCGAAGGGGCGCTCCACCAGCTCGCCCACGTGCGGGACCAGGAGGCCGATCGACAGCAGGCCCAACAGCGCGACGCCGAGCCAGAACAAGAAGTCCTGCGGGAGGTGAAGGAAGCTGAGGAGGGAGCTGGCGAAGAGGACGGAGATGCTGAAGCTGGCGACCACGCCGGCGATGATGACGTAGGGCCGGGACTTGCTCGTCGCCGTCGAGCCGCCGGCCATCACGACCGGGATGACCGGGACGATGCACGGGGAGAGCCCGGTGATCAGCCCACCGACGAACGCGACGAGGAGCAGCTCACCCATGGAGGTCGCTGTGTTGCAGGCGGCTGCTGGGCACCGGCGCTCCTTCGCGAAGTTCCCCTGGCGGCGAACCTAGCGGGCGGCGGCCCCGGAGAGGGGTCGCCCCGGCGCATGACGGCCGGCCCGTGGCACACCAGACTGTCAAACGGTGATCAACGTCAATTGGATCTACCTCGGGACCGCAATCGGGGCGCTGGGCACGGCCGTCTACCTCCGAGACACCCTGCGGGGGACGACCAAGCCCAACCGGGTGACGTGGCTCCTCTGGGCCGTCGCGCCCCTGCTCGCGGCCGCCGTCGAGCTGAACGAGGGCGTGGGCCTGCGCGCCCTGCCCACGTTCATGGTGGGCTTCATGCCGTTGCTCGTGTTCGCCGCCTCGTTCCACAACGCGGCCGCGGTGTGGAAGGTCCGGCGCATCGACTATGCGTGCGGCGTCATGTCCGTGGTCGGCACGCTCGTCTGGCTCGTCACCCGCAACGGCGTCCTCGCCATCTGCGCCGCCATCGCGGCCGACTTCCTCGCCGGGGTGCCCACCGTCATGAAGAGCTGGACCCATCCCGAGACCGAGACCGTCTACTCCTACCTCGGGGCCGTCGTCAGCATGGCCATCCTGTTGCTCACCATTCAGGACTGGACCTTCGAGGTCGCGGCCTTCCCCATCTTCATCGTCTGCATGGCCTCGGTGGAGGTCGTACTGGTCGGTTTCGAACCGGGCCCGCGGCTCCGTCGCAGCCGCAACGACGACCCGTCGTTGGCCGAGCCCACCTCGCCGGCCTGAGCCGGACACCCGCCGGGGGGCTCGCACCTGGTAGGAAATCCGCCAGGAAGTGAAGGAACGCCGCCGCCGAAGGGAGCCGACCGTGCCCACCGCCCACGCCAACGGGATCGACATCGAGTACGCCACCGAGGGTGACCCGGCCGACCCGCCGATGCTGCTGGTCATGGGCCTCGGCGGCCAGCTCACCGCCTGGCCGCAGGGGTTCGTCGACGGACTGCGTGACCGAGGCTTCTACGTCATCCGCTTCGACAACCGGGACTGCGGACTGTCGACCAAGTTCGAGGGTCTGCCCGATCTCACCTCGCTGTTCACCCGATCCGCCTCGTCCGAGTCCTACCTCGTGGAGGACATGGCCGACGACGCCGCCGCGCTCCTCGACGTGCTCGGCGTGGCCCGCGCCCATGTGGTGGGCGTCTCCATGGGCGGGATGATCACCCAGGCGCTCGTCATCCACCACGCCGACCGGTTCCTCACCGTGTGCTCCGTCATGTCGACGACCGGTGACCGCGCGGTCGGCGCGCCCACCGGGGAGGCCATGACCGCGCTGCTGCGGCCGGTGGCGACCAACCGCGAGGAGGCGATCGCGGCCAGTGTCGAGGGCAGCCGGGTCATCGGCTCGCCGGCGTACCCGACGGACGAGAGCGTCCTGCGCGAGCGCGCCGCGGCCGCCTACGACCGCGCCTTCTGCCCCGAGGGGACGGCGCGCCAGCTGGGCGCCATCCTCGCCTCGCCCGACCGCACCGCGGGCCTGCGCGGGGTGCGGCTGCCGTTCCTCGTGATCCACGGGGAGGCCGACCCGCTCGTCACGCTCAGCGGGGGGCAGGCGACGGCGGCCGCGGTGCCCGGCTCGGAGCTCATCACGATCCCGGGCATGGGCCACGACCTTCCCGAGGCGCTCTGGGGCACCGTCACCGACGCCATCGTCGCCAACACCGCTCTCGCCTCGGTCTGAGCCGCCGTCAGGCGTCGAGCGCGTTGGCCGCCGCCACCGCGGCGAACCACGCCGCGCTCGGCTTGGGCGAGCGGGCGAAGGTGGCGCGGTCGACGGCGACGAGGCCGAATTTGGGCCGGTAGCCCAGCGCCCATTCGAAGTTGTCGAGGAGTGACCAGTAGGTGTAGCCCTGCACGTCGATCCCCTCGGCGAGGGCGTCGAGCACGCCCGAGAGCGCCTGGCGCACGTAGTCGATGCGCTGCTCGTCGTCGGTGGTGCCGATGCCGTTCTCGGTCACCACGAGCGGGACGGCGCCGCCGGTGTAGGCCCAGGCCCGCCGCAGGCAGTTGCCGAGCGAGGCCGGGTAGAACTCGTAGCCCATGTCGAGGACGGGCACCCCGTCCTCGTAACCGGCCCAACCGTCGGGACCGATCAGCATGCGGGTGTAGACCTGCACGCCGACGAAGTCGTCTCCCTTGGTGGCGTCGAGGAAGACGTCCTCGGCGTGGTGGCGGATGCTCTCGAGCTTCTCCTCTCCGCCCGGTGCCTCCTGGTAGTCCGTCATGGACAGCGTGAGGCCGACGGGCACTCCTGGCGCGGCGGCGCGGATGGCGTCGACGGCGACACGGTGGGCGTCCACCAGGTGTCCTCCGACCGTGCGCGACAGCGCCACGTCGGTCTTCCCGGGCGGGAACATGCCGGCGTGCCAGCCCATGGTCGCCACGATGTTGGGCTCGTTCAGGGTGCAGGCCTGCGTCACGACGTCGCCGAGCGCCTCGGCGACGATCGTGCAGAAGCGCCCGAAGCGATCGACGGCGACGCCGGTCTCCCACCCACCCTGTGCCGTGAGCCAGGTCGGCGTCGTGAAGTGGTGGAAGGTCACGACCGGGTCGACGCCGCGCTCGCGCAGGCCGAGGCACTGGCGCCGGTAGTGCGCCAGTGCGGCCCGGGAGAACTCGCCCTCGGCCGGCTCTATCCGGCTCCACTCCACAGAGAAGCGGTAGTTGCCGAGCCCGAGCTCGGCCACGATGTCGGCGTCCTCCTCCCAGCGGTGCCAGGAGTCGCAGGCGTCGCCCGAGGGCTCGGCGCAACCCGAGCCCGGCGTGTGCTCGAAGGCCCACCAGTCGTTGTTGGTGTTGCCGCCCTCGATCTGGTGGGCCGCCGTGGCCGTGCCCCACGCGAAGCCCTCGGGGAACGTCCGCCCCCCTCCCGTTCCAGCCATCCGTGTGCCCTCCCCGCTTGCTCAGGGTTCCTGGGCGGCACGGTATCGTTCCCTGACGATGGCGTCACATTCCTCCTCGCCGACGACCCACGTCCCCGCAGCGGAGCCGTCACCGGCCGACGCGTCCTCGCCGAAGTCGCCGGCGGCCGCCCCGATGGTCGAGGCCCACGGCCTGGTCAAGCGCTTCGGGGACTTCGTCGCCGTCGACGCGGTCGACTTCACCATCGCCAAGGGCGAGTCGTTCGGGTTCCTCGGGCCGAACGGCGCGGGCAAGACCTCGACCATGCGGATGATCTCGTGCATCAGCCCGCTCAGCGGGGGCACGTTGCGCGTGCTCGGCATGGACCCCGCCGCCGACGGGGCGCGCATCCGGTCCCGCATGGGGCTCGTCCCCCAGGAGGACTCGCTGGACCTGGAGTTGACCGTCCTCGACAACCTCATGATCTACGGGCGCTACTTCGACATGCCCAAGAAGGTCATCCGGGAACGGGCCGAGCAGCTCCTCGACTTCGCCCAGCTCACCGATCGGGCGCACGACCGGGTCGACCCGCTCTCGGGCGGCATGAAGCGGCGGCTGACCATTGCGCGGGCGCTCATCTCGGACCCGGACCTGCTCATCCTCGACGAGCCGACCACGGGGTTGGACCCCCAGGCCCGCCACCTGCTCTGGGACCGGCTGTACCGCCTGAAGCAGGAAGGGGTCACCCTGGTCATCACCACGCACTACATGGACGAGGCGGAGCAGCTGTGCGACCGGCTCGTGGTCATGGACAAGGGCCGCTTCGCCGCCGAGGGCACGCCGCGCCAATTGATTCAGGCGTTCTCGACGAGAGAGGTCGTGGAGCTGCGGTTCGCGCCGGGACGGCACGAGGAGGTCGCACCCTCGCTGGCGGAGCTGGCCGAGCGCCAGGAGGTGCTGCCCGACCGCATCTTGCTGTACACCGACGACGGCGACGCCGCGCTGGCCGAGGTGGCCCGCATGGGCCATGTCGCGCAGAGCACCCTGGTGCGGCGCTCGACCCTCGAGGACGTCTTCCTGCGCCTCACCGGCCGCTCCCTGGTCGACTGACCCGATGACGACACTGAGCGGCTCGGGCGGGCCGGGAGGGGTCATGTTCCGGCACGGCGAGGACCTGCCGGCCCGACGCATCGCGACCCCCATGTGGCTGCGCGCCGCCAGCTATTGGGGCTACCAGTACAAGCGGACGTGGCGCAGCTCGGTGGTGACCAGCTTCCTCATCCCGGTCCTCTACCTGGCCGCGATGGGCATCGCGCTCGGTTCGCTCATCGACAAGCACTCCCACGGCGTGGGCGGCGTCACCTACGTCGCGTTCCTCGCGCCCGGGCTGCTCGCCGGCACCTGCATGCAGATCGGGACGAACGACGCGACCTACCCCGTCATGGGGGCGATCAAGTGGGTGCGGACGTACACGGCCCAGCTCGCCGCCCCGCTCGACGTCTACGACGTGCTCCTCGGCCACCTGGCCTGGATCGCCGCCCGCCTGGCCATCGTCGTCTCCATCTACCTGGCCGTCATGGCCGCCTTCGGGATCGTCTATTCCCCGTGGGCCGTCCTCGCCCTGCCGGCCGGCGTCCTGACCGGGGTGGCGTTCGCCGCGCCGGTCGCCGCCTTCGCGGCGACCCAGGACAAGGACTCGGCCTTCTCGACGCTGTACCGCTTCGCCATCATCCCGATGTTCCTCTTCTCGGGCACCTTCTTCCCGATCTCGCAGCTGCCGACCTGGCTGCAGGCCGTGGCCTACGTCACACCCCTGTACCACGGGGTCGCCCTGTGCCGTGACCTCACGCTCGGCCAGGTCGGCTGGCCCGACCTCGGGCACGTCGCCTACCTCTGCGCCTGTGCGGGCGTGGGCTATGTCGTCGGCCGTCGTACCTTCGCGCGGCGGCTGGTGGTGTGAGGTCGCCGTGAGCGCGACCGGGACCGTCGTCGACGAACGACAACCGGGGGTGGTGGCGCGGATCACCCCTCTCGCCCTCCTGGGCGGGCGTCATGCCTCGCGCGTGCTCGAGCGCAACATCCTCGTCTACCGGCGATCGTGGATCTTCATCGTCTCGGGATTCTTCGAGCCGCTCTTCTACCTGTTGTCCATCGGGGTCGGCCTGTCCCATCTCGTCGGCCCCATCCCCGTGGACGGCCGGCTGGTGCCCTACACCGCCTTCGTCGCGCCCGGCCTGCTCGCCTCCTCGGCCATGAACGGCGCCATGCTCGACTCGACCTTCCTCGTCTTCTTCAAGCTCAAGATCGCCAAGACCTACGACGCGATGCTGTCGACGCCGCTCGGAGTCGGAGACGTCGCCCTGGGCGAGCTGAGCTGGTGCGTCCTGCGGGGCGCCCTCTACTCGGCCGCCTTCCTCGCCATCATGGCGATCCTCGGGTACATCGTCTCGCCCTGGGCGGTCCTGTGCTGGCCGGCGGCCGTGTTGATCAGCCTGGCCTTCGCGTCGGCCGGGATGGCCGGCACCACGTACATGCGGACCTGGCAGGACTTCGACATGGTGTCGCTGGCCTTCATCCCGCTCTTCCTCTTCTCGGCCACCTTCTACCCGATCACGGTGTACCCGGGATGGCTGCAGGCGGTCGTGCGCTGCACCCCGCTCTACCAGGGCGTCGTGCTGGTCCGCGCCGCCGACCTGGGGATCTGGAGCTGGACCCTTCTCGGGCACATCGCCTACCTGGTCGTGATGGCGGTGGCCGGGGTGCTCATCACCCGGCGCCGGCTCGGAGCACTGCTCCTGCCGTGACGGAGCGGCCCCGGCGCCCGGTACCGTGGGGCCGCACTCCCGAGCGGTAGAGGACCGGACGCATGAACATCGTCGTGAGCAACGTCAAGGGCGGGGTCGGCAAGACGACCACCGCCGTCTACCTGGCCGCCGTCGCGGCGCGCCGGGGCCGCGGCCCGATCCTGCTGGTCGACGCCGACCCCCAGGGGTCGACCGCGGAGTGGTTCGACGCCGACCCTTTCGAAGGCGTCGAGCTGATCGAGGGCCCCTCCGTCCGGACGGTGACCAAGGCGATGAACCAGGAGGACGGCCTCGTGGTGGTCGACACCCCACCGGGCGAGGGCACCGTCGTCCAGGCCGCACTGGCCCGGGCCGACGCGGTGATCATCCCGACCCGCGCCGGCGGGGTCGAGCCCAACCGGGTCGTGACGACCCTGGAGATGACGCCCCGCAACATCCCCGCCGGCGTCGTGATCTGCTCGGCCCGGCTCGGCACCAACGACCTGCAGGCCACCATCGAATGGTGGTCCGAGCTCAAGGTCCCCGTGTGGGGGATCGTGCCCGAACGGGTCTCCATCGCCAGCGGGCCGGCGGCCTCGCTCTCGAGCGAGGGCCTGGAGCACTACGGCAAGGTGTTGAAGAAGGCGACGACCAGGCCGCGCTGATCCCGCCCGCTCAGCGGGAGGTCACCGCCTGGAGCCCGGCGTGGAAGCGGCTGTCCCTCCACGAGACGGGCGCCTTCCCGTGCAGCTGGCCGATGATCTCGGAGAGGAACCAGCGCCGCACCGCCACGCTGGTGCCCGAGGCCGGCAGGGTCAGGAGCTGCTGCGACAGCCCGAACTCGTCGGCCTCGTCGAGCATGGCGTCGTAGAACTCGCACGCCACCACGGCCGACTGCGGGAGGACGAGGGTCCAGTCGTAGTAGTCGACCTTTTCGTCGACGGCGCGCTGCCACATCTCGTCCATGCCCGGGCCCAGCCGGTTGAAGCGGGTCCCGATCTCCGAGACCAGCACCGCCAGCCGCTCGGGCAGCAGGGGAGCGCCGGCCGCGTTGTCGGGGCGTTCCTTCATCAGGCGGAGCTCACGGAACAGAGCCTCGTACTCCTCACTGGACTTCTGTAGCAACCCGACCGGGATCCCGATCAGCCGGACCGCGACCTCGGGCGACTCTCTGGCATCCCCGCGCAGGTCGGGATGGGTGATGCCGGCGAGGTCGAACCGGAAGGTCCCGTCGGAGACGCTACCCGGTGACACCGGGAAGTCGACCGGCAACTCGAACCACACGATCTTGCCGCCGTCCACCGCCTGCACACCCCAGTTCGACGCCAACGTGTTGAAGAGCGTCAGCCCACGCCCGGTGGCCGCCTCACGCCCGTACTCCTTGAGCGACGGGAAGGCCGGGTTGCCGTCGGCGACGTCCACCCGGATGCGGTCGGGGAGGATGTGCAGGGTCACGGACATCGGTGTCGCCGCGTGCAGCACCGCGTTCGTCACCAGCTCGGAGGTCAGGAGAGCGGCATAGCCCATCACCTCTGCGGGGAGTTCGCGCAGATGGGCGGCGATCCAATGGCGCGCCACGGGGGTGCTCTCCACCACCGGCTCCAGGTGCAGTGTCGACATCCCATCACGTGACGTACCCACGAGCTGGGTGCTTATGCGCTCCGCGCCGACACCGCTGTAGTTGAGATACAGCACCACGACGTCGTCGGTGCGCTCCTCGATGCTCAGCGTGGAGGCGAACGTCACGGCGGGACGGTCGGGCCAGCCCGCACGCGCAATCTCCGTTGCCGCAGCTGCCAGGCGCTCCATGCCGTTCGTGATCAGCTCGCCGCGGCGCTCGATCAGGCCGTCGGAGTACATGAGGAGCGAGTCACCCCGGTCGAGCACGAGCTCGTCGCGGGGCCGAGGGGCCCCGTTGAGGCCCGCCGCGATGAGCAGCGACTGTTGCATCGGGCAGAAGGTCGCGCTCCCGTCGGCCCGCACGACCAGCGGCGGCGGGTGCCCCGCGTTGCTGAGTACGACGCGTCCCGTCGACGGGGTGATCGTGCCCACGACGGCGGTCGCCACCCTGTCCTCGATGAGGGCGTCGAAGAGGCCGTCGAGGGCCGACAGCACCTCTGTGGGCGACAACCCCGACACCGCGTAGGCGCGGATGGCGCTGCGCACCTGCCCCATCAGCGCGGCAGCGGCGGCACCCTTTCCCATGACGTCGCCGACGCTGAAGAACACCGCGTCGTCGCCCAGCTCGAACACGTCGTACCAGTCGCCCCCGGCGTACGTGCCGGCCACACCGGCGCGGTACTCGGCGTCGAGGCGGATCCCCTCCACGGACGGCAACGAGTCCGGCAGGACGGCGCGTTGGAGCACCTCGGCGACCACGTGCTCGCGTTGGAAGCGTGTGGCGTTCGACGAGCGCGACACCCGCCCGGCTCGCGACCTCGGTCGCCAGTGAGACGTCGTCGGCCTCGAAGAGGCGCCCGGGACCGTCGATGAAGGTCATGACGCCGATGACCTCGCCGTTGACCGTCAGCGGGACCGAGAGCGCCGTGGAAACGGCTGCAGGATCCGCGCCGGCCTCGCCCAGATGGAGCGGCGCGAGCTGGGTCCGCCCCGTCCGGTAGGCGACGGCGGCCGGGAGGTCGGAATCGAAGGGGAGGTGCTCCCGGTGGGTGCGACGGTTCTGCGCCGGGGCGGTCGTGCCCCCAGGGTGGCGCATGTCGAGTCGAACCAGCCCGCCCTCGTCCGGCACCTGGACGATGCAGGAGTCGGCCAACCTCCCCTCCACGAGGCTCATCGTGCGCCGGATCACCGTGGTCGGCTCGAGGCTCGAGCTCAAGAGCCTCGTGACCTCCGAGAGGAGCGACAGCCGCTCGCGGCCCGCCTCGGCGGCGCGCAGGGCCTCACGTTCGTGCTCGAAGACCTGGGCCCGCTCGAGCGCCTGGGCCGTGAGGCCGGCCAGCGTGGAGAGGAAGCGCAGGTCGGGCGCGTTCGGCTCCGACTCGGTGACGAAGGCCAGGGACAGGACTCCCAGCGGCCCGACGCTCCCGACGAGCGGCTCGGTGACGATCGTGACGGGCTCGTCCAGTTGCCGCAGCGCACGGGCCACCAGCTCGCCGGCGATGTCCGCGCCGGCCTCCCCGTCCGCGCCGATGGTCGCCACGACGGTCCGACTGCTGGTGAAGCAGGTGCCCGCGTGGCTGTCGTCCACCGGAACCAGGGCACGGGACAGCAGCGACGGGCGCCCGCTGCTGGCCAGGCACGACAGCGCACGTTCGCCGGAGGCCGGGACACGCACCACGGCGGACTGCGCGCCAAGGGCGCGCCGCGCACCGGCGATCGCGGCATGGGCCACGTCGCCGGGGGTGGTGGCGGCGGCCAGCGCCGAGCTCAGCTGGTGCAGGTGCTGGCTCCGCTCCAGATTGACGAACTCAATGAGCGTGAGGCGGGCCCGCTCCACCGCCTGGGCCGCGGCGCCGGTGATGGTGAACAGGAAGCTCTGGTCGGGGTCCGAGATCTCCCGGTCGAGGTCCCAGTGCACGACGACGGCACCGATCGTGTGGTCCGAGACGACCAGCGGCACGACGGCCAGAGCTCGGAAGCGGCTCGAGCCCAGCGCCACGTAGAGGTCGGGGCGCTGCCGCCGCAGCTCCTCGAGGGACTCCGCGAAGAGCGCGACGTTGTCGCCCAGGACCGGGCCGTCGGGCCGCAGCGCGGGCAGGACCCCGTCGATCGGCTCCTCGGGGCCGTAGCCGAACCGCCTGAGCGTCCGCAGGTGTCCCCGCTCGTCAACGAGGGCGAACGTGGCGGCGTCGACGTGCAGCTCGTCGCGCAGCGCGGCGAACACGGCGTCGGCCACCTGGGCGGGGTCCGCCGCGGTCGTGAGCGCCCGCGCCATGGCCTGCATGCGCTGCGCGGTCTCTGCGGCCACCCGCCGCCGTCGCTCGTACCTGGTCTCGGAGCGGGCCGTCCACAACTGCACGTTGCGCTGGCCCCTGAGATAGGAGATCCACATCGCCAGGGCCGTGGCGGCCAGCTGGGTCACGACGCGGAGCGTGTGGTTCAGCTCGCCGTAGCTGTGCGGCGGCGTGCTGATGACGAGCGCGAAGAAGGCCGCCAGCAACCCGACGACCAGGACGCGCGAGGGCCGGGCGAACGCGGCGGCGATGAAGGGGGCGATGGCCAGGAAGCCGACGAGGGAGACATTGCCCCCGTAGACGGCGAAGACGATCGCCACGGTCGACACCCAGAGGAGCGCCAAGAGCGTGGCGACGGCCTCGGCGCGATCGGCCCGGTGGCTACGAGCCGTCGCCTGGAGCTCCTCTTCGCCTGTCTCGGACACCGTCTTCTCTCCCCGGTCGCGGCCGCGGTCCGTGGGTGAAACGCTATTCCCCCTGCCGGATGGCGCGGGCCGGGGACCGCCTTTCACCGGGGTTGTCCCCCAACTGCCTACCCTGGGGGACGCCGTCGGAAACCCCCCCCAAGGTTTAGGTTCTCTGTCCAGGGGCTATAGAACGCACTGGCCAATCGGCATTGCAGGAGGTCAGGCAACGGCCCCGGGGCACGCCGGGATGCGGAGGATGGAGTGGACCAGGACTTCCAGATTGAGGCGCGGGCCGGCGTGACGCCCCCGGTGATCGCGGTGAGTGGGGAGATCGACGTCGCCACCGCGCCCCAGCTGCGCGAGTGCCTGCACCACGTCATCGCCCGGGGCGAGTCGACCGTCGTCGTCGACCTTTTGGGAGTGACCTTCTTGGACTCGACCGCGCTCGGCGTACTGGTCGGGGCGCTCAAACGATGCCGGGAGCTCGGCGGCGACCTCCACCTGGTGGTGGCCGACCCGCGGATCATGAAGATCTTCGAGATCACCGGCCTCACCAACGTGTTCACCATCGCCGAGTCGCTGCAAGCCGCCGGCGCGTCATGACCGACGCACCCGACCTCCTGGTGACGGGCGACCGGATAGAGCTGAAGTTCCCGGCCCGGGGCGACCTGATCGTCCTCGCCCGCCTCGTGACGAGCGCGATCTCGGCCCGAGCCGGCTTCGACATCGAGGAGCTCGAGGACCTCCGGCTCGCCGTGGGCGAGCTGTGCCTCCTCACCCTGCAGGGCAGCGACGCACGGTCGGGTGACCTCTGCCTGGAGCTCACCGTGTTCGGTGACGCCATCGGGGTCGTCTGCACACTCGAGCACGCCACCGCCGCCGACATGCCGCGACCCGACGGCGCGGAGGTCGCACAGCTGAGCGAGCAGATCCTGGACGCGCTGGTGGACGAGCACGGCAGGGAGAGCCACGACGGCTTCGTGCGTGCCTGGCTGCGCAAGCGCAGGGAGGGGCATGCGGAGTGACGAGGGGCCGGGAAGGCGCTCCCGGGCCGCAGTCCGACACCGCGGGCGCTGACGAGGCGCCGCTCGACCCGGCGGCCCGCGAGGAGCTGATCACCTCGAACCTGGGCTTGGCCCACCAGCTGGCGCGGCGCTTCCTCCATCGCGGGGAGCCGTTCGAGGACCTCGTCCAGGTGGCGTCGGTGGCGCTGGTGAAGTCGGTCGACCGGTTCGACCCCGCGCGTGGCGTCGACTTCGCCGCCTTCGCGACCCGCACCATCATCGGCGAGTTGAAGCGGCACTTCCGCGACAAGGGCTGGGCCGTGCGCGCCAGCCGGCGGGTGCAGGAGCTGTACCTCGAGCTGGGGCACGCGACGGCCGCGCTCGCCCAACAGCTCGGCCGGAACCCGACGGTGGCCGAGCTGGCCGAGGCCACGGGGGCGGGCGAGGAAGCCGTCATCGAGGCGATCGAGGCCGGCCAGGGGTACCGCGCCGCGTCCATCGACGCGACGGAGAGCGAGGACGATCCGCTCTCGGCGCGCCTCGGCGAGCACGACGGCAACTACGACTCGGTGGAGGACCGGGCTCTGCTCGGCCCCGCGCTGGCCACGCTCCCTCTCCGCGAGCAGTCCATCCTGCGCATGCGCTTCGTCGACGGGCTCACCCAGTCCGAGATCGCCGTCGCCGTCGGAGTGAGCCAGATGCACGTGTCGAGGCTCCTGTCCTCCAGCCTGGAGAAGCTCCGCGAGGGCATCGAGCAGACGGGGTCTGAGGAGCCGGGGGAGCGACGAAATTAGGCAGGGGAGCCCTTCCTTGCCCCATGAAAGTGCCCGGAGATCTCCCGTCGCAGACGGGATCAGCAAGAAATTCCGGAAATTCCGGCGCTCCTTGAGTATGGTGCAGAGCCATCCTTGAAAAAACGGGGGGTGGTCGTGGTACATCTCGACGCTTCACTGGCTGAGCAGGGGGAGGGTGCCGACAAGGGTCTCAAGGGCGGCGCGCTCGGGTTCGTGTCCTCGGTGGTGGTGGGGGTGGCATCCACCGCCCCGGCGTACAGCCTGGCCGCCACCCTCGGCTTCGTCGTCATCGCGATCAACGGGCTGCAGGCGCCGATCATCACGATCATCGCCTTCATCCCCATGTTGTGCGTCTCGTACGGGTACAAGGCGTTGAACAGCGCCGACCCCGACTGCGGCACGACCTTCACTTGGGGGACCCGGGCCTTCGGGCCCAAGACGGGGTGGTGGGGCGGCTGGGGGATCGTCGTGGCCGACATCCTCGTGATGGCCAGCCTGGCCCAGGTGGCGGCCGACTACTTGTTCCAACTCTTCGGCGCCAACGGCCTCGCCGCCAACCCGAACAGCGGTTGGGTCCTACTCGTGGGCGTCGGGTGGATCGTCGCGATGACGGCCATCTGCTACGTCGGGATCGAGATCTCGGCCAATTTCCAGAAGGTGCTCCTCGGGATCGAGATCACGATGTTGCTGGTCCTCTCCATCGTCGCCCTCGTCAAGGTGGGCAACGGCACCGCACCCCCCGGCCACCTGACGCCGTCGTGGACCTGGTTCAACCCCTTCGACGTACCCAGCCCCGAGAGCTTCATGGTCGGCTTCACCTTGATGCTCTTCATCTACTGGGGCTGGGACACCGCGGTCTCGGTGAACGAGGAGACCAAGGAGCGGGACAAGATCCCGGGCCGGGCAGCCGTCACGTCGACCTTCATCCTGCTCGCCACCTATGCCCTGGTCATCATGTCCACGCAGTCCTACGCCGGCATCGGGACGACGGGGATCGGCCTCCAGAACCCCAACCACAACGGCGACGTGTTGACCGTGCTCGGCACCTCCATCTTCGGCACCTCCGGATTCGGCACGTTCCTCACCAAGCTGCTCGTGCTGATGGTGCTGAGCTCCGCCGCCGCGTCCACTCAGACGACGATCCTGCCCACCGCGCGTACCACGCTCTCGATGGCGGTGTTCAAGGCCATCCCGAGCGCCTTCTCGAGGATCCACAAGCGGTTCCTGACCCCGACGACTTCGACCCTCGCCATGGGTGGTGTCTCCATCGTCCTCTACGTGACGATGAACTACCTGTCCAGCGGCAACGCCGTGATCCAGGACTCGGTGTCCGCCCTCGGCGTGTGGATCGCGTTCTACTACGGGCTGACGGGGCTCTCCTGTGTCTGGTACTACCGCAGCACGCTGCGCGAGAGCGGCCGCAACCTCTGGCTGCGCGGCATCCTGCCCGGGGCGGGCTGGCTGATGCTGTGGTTCGCCATGTTCTGGGCCTTCTGGTACTACTGGAAACCGGTGAATTCGTACACCTCGTGGACGATGCCACTGACGCACTGGCACATGGGCGGCGTGTTCGTCCTCGATGCCGGTGCCGTCCTCCTCGGCATCGTGCTCGATGGTGGTCTACGCCCAGTTGCGCCCGGCGTTCTTCCGGGGCGAGGTGCTCAACCGCGACACGCCGACCCGGGTGCCACAGGACCTCGGGACGCCGGTGGGGCTCTTCGGGATCGAGCCCTTCGACGGCGACGGCGACGCTGCCGGCGCCGACGCGACGGACAAGGAGCCGACCGAGGCCGGGTAGCCTCCAGAGCCTCCCGGGGCCGCGCCCGGCGCGGCGTGGACGTCCCGAGACGATGGAGGCTCCATGACGAAGAGGCTGGAAGGGACGGTCGCCCTCGTGACGGGCGCCAGCAGCGGCATCGGCGAGGCGACCGCGGTCGCCCTGGCCGAGGAGGGGGCGACCGTCGCGCTGGTGGCCCGGCGCCGCGACCGGCTCGAGGCCCTGGCCGAGCGCCTCGGGGGAGCGGGCACGGCGCTGGTGATCGAGGCGGACGTCACCGATCCCACGCAGGCGGAGGGTGCCGTCGCCCGGACGGTGACCGAGCTGGGACGCCTCGACACGCTCGTCAACAACGCCGGCGTCATGCTGCTCGGACCCATCGTCGGCGCGCCGCTCGAGGAGTGGCAACGCATGGTCAACCTGAACCTGCTGGGGCTGCTCTATTGCACGCACGCCGCGCTGCCGCACCTCCTGGCCGCCGGGGAGGCCGAACCGCGCAAGGTGGCCGACGTGGTGAACGTCAGCTCGGTCGCCGGACGGGTGGCGCGACTCAACAGCGGCGTCTACAACGCCACCAAGCACGGCGTCGGCGCCTTCAGCGAGTCGCTGCGCCAGGAGGTCACGACCCGCCACGTGCGCGTGACCCTCATCGAACCCGGCGCCACCGCCACCGAGCTGGCCTTCCACAACCGCCCCGAGATCCTCGAGGGCATGGCACAGCAGTTCGGGGGCATCGAGATCCTGCAGGCCGAGGACATCGCCGAGAGCATCCGCTACGCGATCACCCAGCCGCGGCGGGTGGCGGTGAACGAGATCCTGGTCCGGCCGACCGAACAGGAGCGCTGAGATCGAACGGGTCGCCGTCGTCGGGTGCTCGGGCTCCGGGAAGACCACGCTCGCCGTCTCGTTGGCACGGGCGATGGGCGCGTGCCACGTCGAGCTGGACTCCATCTACCACCAGCCGGGGTGGACGCCGCTCGCCGCCGACGAGTTCCGGGCCCGGGTGGCCGCGGCGACCGAGTCGCCGCGTTGGGTCGTCGACGGCAACTATTCGGTCGTGCACGAAGTCGTCTGGGGGAAGGCCGACACGGTCGTGTGGTTCGACCTCCCCTACGCCACGGTTCTGGCGCGGACGATCCGGCGGACGGTGCGGCGCACGGCCACCCGTGAGGAGCTGTGGAACGGCAACCGGGAGCCGTTCTCGAACCTGTGGTCGGTCGACCCCGAGAAGTCGATCATCGCCTGGGCGGCCACCCGGCACGGCGTCTACCGTCGACGCTACGAGGAGGCCGAGCGCGACCAGCGGTGGGCGCACCTGCGCTTCGTCCGCCTGCGTTCGCAGGCGGAGGCCGACGGATTCCTGGCCGGCGTGACGGCCGCCACGACGAAGGAGATGTGACCGATGGACCTCGAGCTCGCGGACAAGGTCGTGCTCGTCACCGGCGGCAGCGACGGGCTCGGACTGGCGCTGGCCGCCCAGCTCACCGACGAGGGCGCGTCGGTCGCGATCTGCGGCCGTGACGAGGAGCGGCTGCAGGCGGCGGAGGAGCGACTGCGGGGAGCCGGCGGGGACGTGCTGGCGCAGCGGGCCGACGTTGCCGTGGCCGCGGACCTGGCGGCGTTCGCCGAGGCCGCCGTGTCCCGCTGGGGCCGCGTCGACGGCGTGGTGCACAACGCCGGGCGCGCCTCGGCCGGGCCCCTCGGATCCATCGACGACGCCACCTGGGAGTCGGACATTCAGCTCAAGCTCATGGCCGCCGTGCGGCTGACCCGCCTCGTCCTGCCCCAGCTCAGGGCCAGCCGCGGCGCCGTCCTGTTCACCCTGGCCATGGCGGCCAAGGCGCCCGGTGCCGCCAGCGAGCCGAGCTCGGTGACGCGAGCCGCCGGGATGGCCCTCATGAAGGCGCTCTCCAAGGAGCTGGCGCCCGACGGCGTCCGGGTCAACGCCGTGCTGATCGGCCTGATCGAGAGTGGCCAGTGGGTGCGCGGCGCCGCCGGGGCGGGGACCGAGCCCGGGGACTTCTACGACCATGTTGCCAAGGACGCCGCCATCCCCCTCGGTCGCTTCGGGCGCGCCGAGGAGTTCGCCGACCTCGGTTGCTTCCTGTTGTCGGCCCGCGCCTCGTACCTCACCGGCGCCGCCATCAACCTGGACGGGGGCCTCTCGCCGGTCGTCTGAGCGGCCTACTCGTCGTAGCCGACGGTCTCGGTGACGTCGCCCTCGCCCCGATGGGTGAGGCCGACGCCGTAGCCGTCGATCACGTCGAGGCGGGTCAGGGCGTCTACATGGGGCCGGCCGTCGCCGCCCCACTTGGCCTTCGCCGCCCGGCGGGCCGAGAGCTCGTCCTCGGCCACGACGAAGACCACTTCGTGGTCCTCACCGATGCGGCCGGGACTCAGGTCGCCCCCCAGGAACGCGACGAAGAGATGCACGCGGGCAGCGTAGCGAGTACGAAAGGGGCTATGAGCCCCGAGACACTGTCCGGCAGCACCATCGTCGTCACCGGCGTCACCGGTCAGGTGGCGCGTCCTTTGGCCACCGCCCTCGCCCGCGACAACCGCGTGATCGGGGCGGCCCGTTTCTCCGACGCTGCCGCCCGGGCCGAGTTGGAGGCGGCCGGGATCGAGTGCATCCCGGTCGACCTGGTGTCGGGGGACGTCGGCGACCTGCCCGAGGACGCCGACTACGTCTTGAATTTCGCGGTGGCCAAGACCAACGAGTGGGAGCGCGACCTGGCGGCGAACAGCGGCGGCCTGGCCGCGCTGATGGAGCACCATCGCCGCGCCCGCGCCTTCCTGCACTGCTCCTCCACCGCCGTCTACAAGCCTGACGGGCACCGCGTCTTCGACGAGGAAGGCCCGCTGGGCGACAACCACGGGGTCTGGCCGTTCCTGCGCACCTACAGCATCTGCAAGATCGCGGCGGAGGGGACGGCGCGCTGGGGGGCGCAGCGCTTCGCGCTCCCGACCACCATCGCCCGGCTGTCGGTGCCCTACGGCGACAACGGGGGCTGGCCCGCCATCCACCTGCACATGATGCTCGCGGGCCACGCCGTCCCGGTCCACGTGAACGCCCCGAGCGTGTACCACCCGCTGCACGCCGAGGACATCCTCGCCATGGTGCCGCGCCTTCTCGGCGTGGCGGCCGTGCCCGCCGTGACCGTGAACTGGGGCGGCAGCGAGCCCGTGAGCATCGAGGAGTGGTGCGCCTACCTGGCCGGACTGGTCGGGGTGGAGGCCCGCTTCGAGCCCACGGATCACACGATCGACAGCGTGGAGATCGACACCACCCGCATGCACGAGCTCGTGGGGCCGACGACGGTCCCCTGGCGCGAGGGCATGCGCCGCATGGCGAAGGCACTGCACCCCGACCGCGTGGCGTGAGAGGGGACGCCGCGGGCGCGGTGCGCTTCGAGCGCTGCGACCCGGAGAACCCGCCGGCCTCGGGACTGCTCACCGAGATGAAGGCCGAGCTCGTCGGTGCCTACGACGCCCCCGGCCGCCTCGACAACCCGCCCCTGCAGCCGGCCGAGCTGCGCCCGCCCGGCGGCGTCTACCTCGTCGGCTACGAGGGGGCCGAGGCCGTCGCCGGTGGAGGCGTGCGCCGGCTGAGCGAGGGCGTGGCGGAGATCAAGCGCATGTACGTCCGCCCCGCAGCCCGCTCGCGGGGCGTCGCGGCGCAGCTTCTGGCGGCGCTGGAAGAGGCGGCGTTGTCCTTGGGCTACCGGAGGGCCCGCCTGGACACGGGGCCCAGGCAGGTCCACGCGCAGCGGCTCTACCGCGCCGCCGGGTACCAGGACGTGCCGCGCTACAACGAGAACCCCTTCGCCTGCTTCTGGGGGGAGAAGCGCCTGGGCCAGGGCGGCACTCCCTGATCCCCCACGGTCACCCGGGATCGCGGGGAGGGCGCGCCTGGAGCGCCATCCAGGCCATCACGAGCTGCAACGGGAGGCGGCCCCAGGCCACGGCGCGGCTGTCGGCCGGGCCGGAGTTGCGGCCGGTGCCGGCGTCGAGCGCCATCTGCAGGTTGGCAGGGAAGACGGCGGCCAGGGTGGCCACGCTGGCCGCGGCCGCCCACCGGGTGCGCCGGACCAACCCCGCCGCGCACACCAGCTCGGCCATCCCGCTGACGTAAATGAGGACGGTGTGCCGTTCTTGCGGGATGGCACGCGGCATGATGGAGGCGAAGGACTGCGGGCGCACCAGGTGCACCGTGCCGCTGCCCGCGAACACTGCGGCCAACGCCAGGGGGGCACGACGCCGGAGGCTGCGCACGACCGGGACTGTACTGTGGCGGCGTGAGCACCCAAGTGACGATCGTCGGCGGCGGCAGCTACCAGTGGGCACCGGAGCTGATGGCGGACCTCTTCGGCACGCCGGCGCTCGCCGGCCTGCACCTCGTGCTCGAGGACATCGACCCGGCGCCCCTCCCCAAGATGGAGGCGCTGGCCCACAAGCTCAACGACGCCATGGGGGCCAAGGCCACTGTGGCCGCCACCACCGATCTGCGGGCCGCGCTGGACGGCGCCGACTTCGTCATCGTGTGCATCTCCACAGGCGGCTTCCGCTCCATGGCGGTCGACCTCGACGTGCCGGCGGCCCACGGCATCACGCAGACCGTGGGCGACAGCGTCGGCCCGGGTGGAATCAACCGCGCGCTGCGGAACATCCCCGTGCTCGTCGGCATCGGCAAGGCCATGGAGGAGTGCTGCCCCGACGCGTGGCTGTTCAACATCACCAACCCCATGAGCGCGTTGACGCGGTCGGTGTGCCGGGAGACCAGCATCAAGACCGTCGGGCTCTGCCACGAAGTCGGCAACTTCTGCATGGACCTGGCCATCGCGCTCGGCCGGCCGGCCGAGGCCGTCTCGGCTTCGGTGACCGGGGTGAACCACTTCCCGGTGCTCACCTCGCTCGAGGTCGACGGCGCGGACGGGTTCGACGTGCTGCGCAAGCTCGTCGACGAGGTGGGCGGGCTGGCGTCGCTCCCGCCGTACCCCGGGCGCCCCGAGGCCGATCCGTTCTCCAAGCTCGACTTCGCCCGGCGCCACGTGTTCAAGCTGACCCTGCTCGACCGCTGGGGCACCTTCCCCGCCGCCGGCGACCGGCACATCGCCGAGTTCGTCCCCTTCGCCCTCACCCCCGAGTCGGAGTGGGGGAAGGCCTACAACATCGACCTGAGCCCGATCTCGAGGCGCGAGAAGCACCAGGCCGAGTACGTGGCCGACGTCGACGCGTGGCTTGCCGGGACGAAGGACCTGCAGACCTGGCAGTCGGGGGAGCTGCCGTCGCCGATGATCCAGGCCATGCTGAGCGGGGAGCCCTTCGAGGCACCGGTGAACATCCCCAACACGGGTCAGGGCGTCGGGCTGCCGCCCGACGCGGTGCTCGAGTCCATCTGCGTGATCGACGGCGACGGCATTCGCGGGCGCGACCGTGACCCGCTGCCGCACCCCTACGACGAGATCGTGCGGCGCCACGTCGCCACCCAGGAGCTCACCGTCGAGGCCGCCGTCCGCGCGGACCGCGCGCTGGCGGCGGAGGCCTTCGCTCTCGACCCGCTGGCCGGCCGGGGCGACCTGCGAGCGATGGAGGCGATGGTGGACGAGCTGCTCGCGGGCACGGCGGAGTGGCTGCCGCACTTCGCCTGACCGGCGGCCGAGAACTCTGGAGGGACACGCATGCGCATCGGATTCATCGGGCTCGGCGCCATGGGTTTGCCGATGGCGGGCCACCTGGTCGCCGCCGGCTACGAGGTCACGGTGGCCTCGCGCGGCCGCGGGCCGATCGACGCCGCCGTGGCGCGGGGCGCGGTCGACGGCGGCTCCCCGCGGGGCGTGGCCGACGCCTCGGACGTCGTCATCGTGTGCGTGCCCAATTCGCCCGAGGTGGTCGAGGTGGTCGACGCCATGCTGCCGGTGCTCCGTGCCGGCCAGACCGTGGTCGACTGCTCGACCATCGATCCCGAGGTGGAGCGGGCCCAGCACGCCCGGGTCGGCGGGACCGGGGCGCACTACCTCGACGCGCCACTCTCGGGCGGCACCGGCGGCGCGCAGAAGGGCACCCTCACGCTGATGGTCGGTGGCGACGCCGCCGTCCTCGCCGGGGCCGAGCCGGCGTTCGAGCCCTTCGCGGGGCTCGTCGTGCACGTAGGGGGTCCCGGCATGGGCCAGGTCGTCAAATTGTGCAACCAGGTGATCTACGCGGCGCAGATGACGGCGACGGCCGAGGCGACTGCCATGGCGGTCCGGTCCGGGGTCGACATGGAGAAGCTGCTGCTGGTCCTCACCCATGCCACCGGTGACTGCGTGGCCGTGCGGACCCGTCTGCCGGTGCCCGGGGTGATCCCCGAGAGCCCCGCGTCGAACGGGTGGCAGCCGGGCTTCATGACCGACCTCATGGCCAAGGACCTCGACCTGGCACTCTCCTACGCAGCGGGACGCGGGGTGAGCGTGCCCACGACGGCGGCCGCGCGCCAGATGCTGACGGCGGCCAGCGCCGCCGGCTACGGGCGGGAGGACTTCTCGGCCGTGGCCAAGGTGGTCCTGGCGCTGGCCGGCGCCGGATGACGCGCCCGGGGCCGCTGCCCACCCCGGCCCTCATCCTGGCGGCGGACCACCGCGCCCGCGCGGTGCTGACCACCGAGAACTGGTCCGAGTTCACCGGCGCGCTGGCGCAGGCCCTGCCGTTCTGCGACGGCATCCTGGCCACGGCGGAGCCGCTGACGTCGCTGACGTCGGCGGGCCACGTCACGGCACTGCACCGCACGTACCTGTCCATCAACCGGACGGGACTCGCCGGCTCCGTCTTCGAGCTGGACGACCGCCTCGTCGCCAGCGTGGCCCGGGCGGCCGCCGACGGCTGGACCGGTGTGAAGCACATGACGCGCATCGACTTCGACGACCCGGTCTCGGCCGCGGCGCTCGAGCTGCTGGGCCAGGTGCTCGAGCAGGCGCGTGAGGCCGAGCTCGAGGCGCTGGTGGAGCCGTTGGTGTGGCACGAGGGCCGGGTGCGTCGCGACGCCGATGCCGTCGTGCTGGCGGCGGTCATCGCGCACGACATGGGCGCACCCGTGATCAAGGTCCCCGTGCCGGCGGCCGGCGCGGGAGCGGAGCGCCAGCGGGCGGTGGCCCGGGTGGTGGCGAGCGTCGGCGTGCCCGTGCTCTTCCTCGGCGGCCCGGTCACCGGGGCGGGGCGCGACCGCGTGCTCGACGAGGTCCGCGACGTCATGGAGGGTGGGGGTGCGGGCATGGCCATGGGGCGCACCCTGTACCAAGACCCGGATCCGGCCGAGATGGCCGGCCTCGTCGACGCGGCTCGTGCACGGCCGGTGACCGGGTGATCCTCACCGTCGACTTCGGGACCACCGTCACCAAAGTGGGGCTGTGGGGCGACGGCGGCCTGGCCGCGCTGGCGCGCTCGGAGCTGACCACCGCGCACCCGGACGTGGGCTGGGCCGAGCAGGACCCGCTGCGCTGGTGGACGACGCTGGTCATCGTGTGTGCCGAGGCCCGCGCCCAGTCCCCGAAGGCATTCGGCGAAGTCGACGTCGTCGCCTGCTCGGGCGCGCGGCAGACCTTCGTCCCGGTGACGGCGAAGGGGGAGCCCATCGGCAAGGGCATTCTGTGGTCGGACCACCGCGCCGCGGCCCAGGCGCGCGCCCTGGCCGAGCGCATGGGGGGCGACGACATCAACCGGGCCCGCACCGGGATCCCGCTCGACGCCGGCGCGGTGGCGGCCAAGCTTGCCTGGCTCGCCGAGAACGAGCCGGGGCGCCTGGAGAGCGCCGACGTGATCCTCTCGCCCCGCGACCTCATGGTGTACCGCATGACGGACCAGCTGGTCACCGACACCACCTCGGCGTCGCGCAGCGGGCTGTACGACTTCGACGGCAACGCCGTGCGCGAGCTGGCCGGTCCGGCGCTGGGCAAGCTCCCGACCGTCGTGCCCTCCGACACCGTCGTCGGCCAGCTCAAGTCCGTGCCGGGCGCCGAGCTCGGGTTGCGGCCCGGCACCCCCGTGGTCATCGGCGCGGGGGACCGCCAGTGCGAGGTGCTGGGGTCGGGCGCCTCGGAGGACCACCCCATGGTCAGCTGGGGCACCACCGGCAACGTCTCGGTGCCGGTGCAAGAGCGCCCGGTGCCGTCTCCCGCCGGCGCGGTGGTGACCCGGGCGGCCGGTGGGGGTTGGCTCCTCGAGGGCGGCCTCTCGGCCGCCGGCTCGTTCCTGGCCTGGCTGGGACGCTTGCTCGACCGCACGCCCGACGAGCTGGCGCGCCTGGCCGGGGAGAGCCCGCCCGGCGCGCGCGGGGTGGTGGCCGTGCCCTGGCTCGACGGCGCCCGCGCCCCGTGGTGGCGAGACGACGCCAGAGCGGGGTTCGTCGGGCTGGGTGCCGCCCACGGCGCCAGCGACCTGGCCCGGGCCGTGATGGAGGCGGTGGCCTGGGACGTGCTGCGGGTGCTCGAGGTGGTCACGGTCGGGCGTCTCGGCGGCTCCATCGCGTCGGGCGTGACCCTCGGCGGCGCCGGCTCGGGACTGCCCGTGTGGGTCGAGGTCCTGACCTCGGTCCTCGGCATGCCCGCCACGCGGCACCGCTCGGGCGAGGCCGCCTCGGCGGGCGCTGCGCTGCTGGCGGGCCGGGCGCTCGGCATGGGGCTGACGCTCGACCAGCTCGACCCGGTCGAGGCGCTGATCGAGCCGGACCCCGCCGCCGTCGACGTCTACCGCGGCCTGCGGGCGCGGGTCGACCACGTCGCGGAGTCCGCCCTGGCCGCCACCGAGTCACTGCCGGGGCCCGACCGCAACCCCGTCTTCTGACCGCAGTGCGCGTCGACCTCGCCTACGGCCGCCACGGGACGTCCGTCGAGGTGCCCGACGGCGCGGAGGTGGTCGAGCCGGTGGACCTGCCGGGCCTGGCGGACGAGGCGGCGGCGATCACCACCGCGCTGCGCCGCCCCGCGGCCGGCCCGCCCCTCGCCGAGCTGGCCCGCCGCGCCGGGCGTGTGGCCGTGGTCTTCCCCGACCTGACGCGGCCCATGCCCAACCGCACGGTCCTGCCGCCACTGCTGGCCGAGCTGGAGCGCTGCGGCGTGCCCGACGACCGCATCACGCTGCTCTGCGCCACCGGGACGCACCGCCAGGCCACCGCGGCCGAGATGCGAGAGCTGGTCGGGCCCGACGTCGCGGCGCGCTACGCGCTCGTCGACCACGACGCGACGAGCGACGCGCACGAGCGGGTCGGAGACGTGGACGGCGTGGCGGTGCTCCTGCAACGCGAGTACGTGCAGGCCGACCTGCGCATCGTCACCGGCTTCGTCGAGCCCCACTTCTTCGCCGGGTTCAGCGGCGGCCCCAAGGCGGTGTGCCCGGGGCTGGCCGCCACCGAGACGATCCTCGAGGCGCACCATCCCCGCCGCATCGCGGACGGACGGGCCACCTTCGTCACCCGCGCCGGCAATCCCGTCCACGACTTCGTCCGGGCGGCCACCGCGCTGGCGGCGCCGCACCTGTCGCTCGACGTGGCCATCAACCGGGCGCGCCAGGTGACCGCGGTCTTCGCCGGACCGCTCCCCGAGGCGCACGACGCCGCCTGCGCCCACGTGCGATCCTCGGCGGTGCGCGAGGTCGGCGCGCCCTTCGATCTCGTCGTGTCGACCAACGGCGGCCATCCGCTCGACCGCAACCTGTACCAGGCGGTCAAGGGGATGGCGGCGGCCGAGCGCATCGCGCGCGACGGCGGCATCATCGTCATGGCCGCCGCCTGCGAGGACGGGGTGCCGGCCGGCGGCGCGTTCGCCCGGATCGTCGCGGGGGCGCGCTCGGCGGCCGACCTCACCGACGCCGCCGCCGGGCCCGAGCTCGACCGGTGGCAGGCGCAGGTCCTCGGGCGCGTGCTGGCCCGCGCCGAGGTGCAGCTGCACGCCGCGGGCGTCGGGGAGGCCGACTTCCCGGGCGCGCTGCTCGTGCCCGCCCCCGATCTCGACGACGCGGTGGCGACCGCCCTCGGGCGCCTCGGGCCGCGGCCGCGGGTGGCGGTGCTGCCGGAGGGGCCGCTCACGGTGGCGACGGTGCGCTCCTCGGCCTGACCCGGCGGACCTTCCTGACGTGCGTGTCAGGGATAGAGTGCCGATGCAGTGCCCGACGAACCGCTGTTCGACTTCGCCGTCCCCGATGACCTGCTGAGGGAAGCGGTGGCCCAGGTCAGCGACCCCGACGTCGTGGCCGACATCGAGGTCATGCCGGGCACGGGGGAGGGCAAGCCGCCGCCGCTCACGGGCATCTTGCACCGCTACGGCTACGCGCCGCTCGTCCTCCTGACCGCGGCGGCGTTGGTTCCGGGCACCTTCGGCAACGGGATCGCCCTGGTCGGCAGGAACCTCGAGACGTCCTTCCACATGTCGAACGCGTCGCTGGGCGCCGTGGCCTTCATCGCCCAGGTGTCCCAGCTGCTGTGGGCGGTGCCGCTGGCGCTGTGGGCCGACCGAGGCAGCCGCAAGGTGGTGGCGGCTGTCGCGCTGCTCGTCTTCGCCGGCTTCGGTGCCCTCATGGCGATCTCGCCCAACGTGTGGTGGTTCGCCTTCCTGTATCTCGCCGCCTCGGTCGGCACCGGGGTGAACAACACGGTGCACAACTCGTACCTGTCCGACGCCTACCCGACCGAGGGGCGGGGGCGGGTCTTCAGCTGGCACAACCTCTCGGACCCCCTGTCGCAGACGGTGGGGATCCTGATCTTCGGCTACGTGGTGACCATCGCCCACAATTGGCGCTACGGGCTGCTCGTCGCCCTGGCCGGGATCCCGTTGGGCTTCGCCCTCTTCACGCTGCGCGAGCCGGAGAAGGGCGCCAACGAGAGCAGCCACATCCTCAAGGCGTCGGGCATGGACCTGCAGGCCCAGCAGGAGAAGGCGCCGCGCGTCCTCCTCGGCTCCGCCATGACCAGGTTGTTGCGGATCCGCTCGCTCTACTACGAGCTGGTGGCCGTGGCCATCCTCGGCTTCGCCGGCACCGGCGCGCCGCTGTTCGGCAACCTCTTCTTCATCGACAAGTTCCACCTCGACACGGCGCAGCGCAGCGAGGTCTACGCCATCATCGGGTTGGCCGCCTTCCTCGGGCTGCCGATCGCCTACGTGTTCGGCGACCGCTACTTCCGGCGCGCCCCGCAGCGGCCGCTCGTCATCGCCGGCATCTGCATCACGCTCTACGGCGGGCTCTTCGTCCTCTCGCTCTACGTACCCCAGCTCTGGATGGTGGTGACGCTGCAGTTCCTGGCCAGCGCCGCGGTGTCCCCGTTGGCCATCTGCATCTTCCTCACGCTGGCCGCCACGGCTCCACCCGAGATGCGCACGATCTGTTTCGCGATGTTCGGCGTCTACTCACTCGTCTTCGGCGGCTTCGCCGGGTCGGTGGTCCTGGGCGCGGTGTCCGACGCCCTCGGCGGCCTGCACGGCATCGTCGTGGCGCTGACGCTGATCTTCCCCGTCTGCGCCGTGGGGGGGCTCCTGCTCGTGATCGGCTCGCGCAGTGTGCGGCGTGACATCACGCTCGTGATCGAGGACGTGCTCGAACGCTACGCCGAGGGCAAGCGGCGCCAGGCCGGCGGGGCGATCCCGGCCCTGCAGGTGCACAACCTCGACTTCTTCTACGGCACCAACCAGGTCCTCTTCGACGTCAACCTTCAGATCGAGCAGGGGGAGATGGTGGCCCTCCTGGGAACGAACGGGGCCGGAAAGTCCACCTTGTTGCGCGCCGTGTCCGGACTGTCCCACCCGCACCGGGGCGTGATCCGCATCTTCGGGATGAACTCGACCTACCTGGAGCCCGAGCAGATCATCGACGAGGGTGTGGCCCTGCTGGTCGGCGGCAAGATGACGTTCCCCGGGCTCACGGTACGCGACAACCTGCGCATCGGGAGCCACACGCTGCGGCGGGACCGGGCCCGTTCCACCCAGGCGTACGACGAGGCGCTGGCGGCATTCCCCGAGTTGGCCGAGCGGCTCGACCAGCCCGCCGGCACGCTGTCCGGGGGCGAGCAGCAGATGCTCGCGCTCTCGCGCGTCATGATGACGCGGCCGCGCCTGCTGATGATCGACGAGCTGGCGCTCGGGCTGGCGCCCATGACGGTGGACAACCTGATGCAGATGGTGCGCCGCATCAACGAGGCCGGCACCACCGTGATCATCGTGGAGCAGAGCCTCAACCGGGCGCTCAGCCTGGCCCAGCGGTGCTTCTTCATGGAGCGCGGCACCATCCGCTTCGACGGGCCGACCGCGGAGCTCATGGCCCGCGACGACCTGTTGCGGCCGGTGTTCCTCGGCGCCGCCGCCGCCGGGCTCGGATAGCCCCGGTGCTCGCCTTCTCGGCTCCCGACTTCGTCCTCGTCCAGGGCGTCTTCTACGGGCTGGGCTACGGGCTGCTGGCCCTGGGACTGGTGCTCGTCTACCGCACCAACCGGGTGCTCAACTTCGCGCAGGGTCAGATCGGGGTCATCGCCGCCGTCTTCCTCGTCAAGCTGACGGCGGACTTCCATTTCAATTACTGGTTCTCCCTCACGCTCTCGGTGGGGCTGGCCGCCCTGGTGGGTGCCGGGTCGGAGCTGGTGCTGCGCAGACTCTTCAACCGTCCTCGCGTGCTCGTCATGGTGGCCACCATCGGGTTGAGCTATGTGCTCCTCGCGCTGACCGCCCTGCCCTTCATCAGGCCGTCCAACCTCTACAAGCCGGTGCCGGTGCCGTTCGACCTGTCCTTCTCGCTCGGGCCGTTCATCATCACCCCCACCGAGGTGATGACCCTCATCGTGGCCCCCCTGGTCACGGTCGCCCTGGTGCTGGCCGTCCGCTTCACCTCGTGGGGGCTGGCCATGCGGGCCATGTCCGAGAACGCCGACTCGGCCCGCCTCTCGGGCGTGTGGATCCGCCGCACCTCGACGTTGACCTGGACCGTCGCCGGCGCTCTGTCGGCGTTCACGGCCATCCTCAACGCGCCGAACCAGACCAGCGCGCTCACGCAGGCGCTCTCGCCCGACCTGCTCCTCTACGCGCTCACGGCGGCGCTGATCGGGGCGATGGTGAACCTCACGGTGGCCTTCATCGCCGGCGTGGGCATGGGAGTCTTCCTCGAGCTGCTGGCCTGGAACGTCCCCTCGCCGGCCAAGCAGCAGCTCGTGATCTTCATCGTGGTCATGGCCGTGCTGCTCGTGCGGGTGAGCGCGCTGCGCAAGGGGGCCAGGACCGAGGAGCGCAGCACGTGGCAGCACGGCGCGGTGACGACGATGCGGGCCGGCGTCGACCAGCTGCGCCGCCGGGTCTCAATCACCGGGACCTGGCTGACCGTCGCGGTGGCGGCGCTGCTGCCCTTCGTGCTCTCCGTCGGCCACGACGTCCTGTTCAGCCAGATCTGCATCTACGCCGTGGTCGCCCTTTCGCTCACCATGCTCACCGGGTGGGCCGGGCAGGTGTCGCTGGGGCAGTTCGGGTTGGTCGCCGTGGGCGCGCTGGTGGCGGTCCACCTGGGCACGTCGCTCCCGCTGCCCATCGTGATGCTCTACGGCGGTGTCGTCACGGCGGTGGTCGCCATCTTCGTGGGCCTGCCCGCGTTGCGCATGCCCGGCCTCTTCCTCGCCGTCACCACGTTGGCGTTCGCGCTGTTCATGCAGACGGCGGTGCTCGCCACCCCGTGCTTCACCATCCCGGGCATCGACAAGACGCTCTGCACCGGGTTGCCCAACCCCGCCTACACGGTCCTCAGCCGGCCGACGCTGTTCGGTCTCAGCCTGAGCTCGCAGCGGGCCTTCGCCTGGTTCTCGCTGGGTGTCCTGCTGCTGTCCGTCTACATGGTGCGGATCTGGCGCGACAAGGGCGTGGCGCGACGCCTCGTCGCCGTGCGCGACAACGAGCTGGGCGCGGCCGCCATGGGCATCCCCATCCTGCGCACCAAGTTGTTGGCCTTCGGGCTCTCGGGCTTCATGGCGGGCTACGCCGGGGTGTGCTTCGCCTTCGCCACGCAGCAGCTGAACAACACCGACATCACCTTCGACCCGACCACCTCGTTCGTGATCATCTCCATGATCGTCATCGGCGGCCTGGGCTCCATCTCGGGCGCCATCCTCGGCGCGCTCTACCTCGAGGGCCTGCCCGCGATCTTCGGCGCCAACCAGACGATCCAATTCATCACGAGCGGCCTGGGTCTCATCGCGTTCATCCTCTACCTGCCGGGCGGCCTGGCCGAGCTGCTGCGCCGTTCCGGCGACCTGGTCGCCCTCGGGATCCGCGGGGCGCAGGAGCGGATCGCGTCGCGGCGGGCCGAGCCCCCGGTGGAGTCGGGGAGCGCCACCGACGTGACCCCCACCCTCGTCGCCGACGGGGCCGAGCGGTGACCTCACCGGCCCCGAACGCGTCGGCGGCGCCGTCGACCCACCCCGCGCGTCTCCGCGTGGAGGGCATCGACGTGCACTTCGGCGGTGTCCACGCCCTCGACGGGGTGACCTTCGAGGCGGAGCCGGGCGCCATCGTCGGCCTGATCGGCGCCAACGGCTCGGGGAAGACGACGACGCTCGACGTGATCTCGGGGCTGGTGGCGCCGCAGTCGGGCCGGGTCCGACTCGACGACACCGACCTGGGCGAGTACCTGCCCGAGGAGCGGCTCGGCATCGGGATGGTCCGTTCCTTCCAGGACTGCCGCCTCTACCCCGAGCTGACGGTGCTCGACGTGCTCCTGCTCTGCGAGGACGCACGGTCGGAGGTCGCGGTGCTCCCCACCACGCTCCGCCTGCCGTGGGCGCGGCGGGCGGAACGGCGCAAGCTCGAGGCGGTGGACCAGGTGATCGCCGCCTTCGGGCTCGAGCGCTTCCGGCAGCACCGCACGGCCGAGCTGTCGACCGGGACGCGGCGCGTGGTCGACCTCGCCTCGGTCGTGCTGGCCCAGCCCCGGCTCCTCCTGCTGGACGAGCCGACGGCGGGCATCGCGCAACGGGAGGCCGAGGCGTTCATCCCCCTGCTCCGCCGGCTGCACGAGGTGGCCGACACGACCATCGTCCTGGTGGAGCACGACGTGCCGCTGGTCTTCGCGCTGTGCTCCCAGGTGGTGGTCATGGAGCTGGGCCGGGTGGTGGCCGCCGGGCCCCCCGAGGCCATCCGCGCTGACCCGAAGGCGCTGGCCGCCTACCTTGGTGCGAGCGACGAGGCCCTGTTGGCATCAGGACCGATCGGGGAGGGCGGCGGCACAAGCCGCAGCGAAGGAGCGTGAGCATGCACACCAGCACGGAAGTCTCTGCGCCTCGGGGGGCGTTGCACCACCCACTGGCGCCGTTGGGCCGGTCCTGGCGGCGGCTGCGCCGGCGGCCCCGGGCCATGCAGGTACGCACCTTGATCATCGTGATCGCTCTCGTGGTGGGGCTCGTGGCCTGGCTCCTCCTGGCGCCCTCGGGGACCCCGGGCAGCCCCGGCGCCGCCGGCGCCGCCGAGGTCGCCACCGCGAATCCAACCACGGGCACCCCGGTCAGCCAGGCCAGCACCAGCACGCGCGGCGTGACGGCCAGCAGCATCAACGTGGTGTTCCCGGTCGTGGCCGTCAACAGCGAGGCGGGGCGCTTCGGGTTCGCGCAGGACAAGGAGTACAACGAGCAGGTGGCCTCCATCAACCTGTACGTGAGGCAGATCAACAACAGCGGGGGCATCAACGGGCGCAAGATCAACCCGATGATCGTCAACTTCGACCCGTCGAACAACGCCAACGAGCAGTCGCTCTGTGCGCAATGGACACAGGGCAATCCGGCCGTGTTCGCCGTGGTCGACGGGATCGGGACGTGGATCGGGGACAACCAGCTCTGTGTCACCCAGCAGGGCCACACCCCTCTGATCAGTGCCTGGTCCACCACGACCAACTGGACGCAGCTGGGCTCGCCCTACCTGTGGTGGACGGGGCCCGACCAGGCGCCCGTGCTGGCCGCCACGGTGCAGTGGGGCCTGGCCTCGGGGCGCCTGTCCAAGAGCAAGAAGGTCGGCATCGTCGTCTCGGACCAGGCGGGCGACCAGGCCGCACTGAACTCCTACCTCCTGCCCGACCTCAAGAAGGTGGGGATCACGCCGCAGGTGGCGACGGTGGCGGGCAACCCCGACCAGTCGGCCGCCACCAACTCGGACGCGCAGCTCGCCGTGGAGCGCTTCAAGGCGGCAGGGGTGCAGTCCGTCTTCCCCCTGCTCCCCGAGAACGCGTTCTTCCCGTACGTGTCGGCCGAGACCTCCCAGCAGTACTTTCCCCAGTTGCTGCTGAGCGACTACGAGTCCACCATCGAGGTGGCGCTGGGCCTCATCCCCGTGCCCTACGAGGCGGCGCTCAACGGGCAGGAGGGCGTCACGACCGAGACGCTGGGCGGCTTCGACGACGCCCGGCCCGAGAGCCAGGGCGGCTACGACCCGGGCGTGCGCTCCTGCTTCGGGACCTGGCATTCGTACCACCCCAAGCCCATCCCGGGCACCGAGAGCTACTACATCGAGGAGCAGGGACCGATCCAGGCGTGGTGCGGGGCCATCCGGCTCTTCGCGACGGCGGCCAAGGGCGCCGGCAAGGACCTGAACCGAAAGACGTTCGTCGAGGCGATGTCCAAGATCACTGACTTTCCCGGCACGCTGTCACCGGTGTGGAGTTTCGGGCCCTCGAAGTTCTACGGTCCGACCCAGTATCAAGTCGTCAAGATCCACAACAACGTGCCGCCGTCGTCGCAGTGCAAGCTGAAGACGAACCACAAGCCGCAGGGGACCTGCTGGGTGACCGTGCAGCCCTTCAAGCCGCTGCCGGCCGGCTGACCCGAGGCCGAGGGTCACCCCCGGCCTCGTGCTACCACGAGGTCGGCGCACCGTGCTGACCACATTGGCGGACGACCGAAAGTCGGGCAGGCTGTGGCAATGGAGCAGGCTGCCGCCCCGCCCGCCCCAGAGCCGAAGGGGCGGCGCGGCACCGGCGCGCACGGCTCGACGGCGGTGCAAACGGCCTGGTACCGGTCGGTCGTCTCCTGGAGACGCCAACGCGCCGGCTACCTCGTGCTCGTCCTCCTCGTCGGCCTGCTCGGTGGCATCGCGCTGGGATCAGTCGCGGCCGCCCGTCGGACCGCATCGTCGTTCTCGACGTTCCTTGCCGCGTCGAACCCCTCGGACATCCTGATCGAGCCGGCGGGTGGCCAGGGCCTCGGTCAACCCCACCTGGCGCAGAAGCTCGCGGCCGCAGTGCGTGCCTACCCCGGGGTGACGCGAGTCGAGAGCTACGCGGTGCTCAACGCGTCGCTCGTGAAAGCCGGAAGGGCCGAGACCCGGAGCTTCAACAGCAACGTCGTCCTCGTGGGCAGCGTGGACGGCCTCCTCTTCAACCAGGATCGCTTCGCCATCACGAGCGGTCGCATGGCCGATCCCGCCCGCGCCGACGAGGTGATGGTCACTCAGAATGCGGCGGCGACGATGGGACTCCATCTCGGACAGATCGTCCCGGTCGAGCTCTCGTCGGCCTCGGGTTCGGGGCCGGTACCGGTCCGACGGATCGGACTCAAGATCGTCGGCATCGGCCTGCTGAATCGGGAGGTCGTGCAGGACGAGATCGCCAAATTCCCCACCTACATCGTGGCGACGCCTGCGCTGACCGCGTCGGTGCCCGCGGACGGCAGCAACCTCTACCTGGGCGCGCAGCTGCGAGGAGGCGCGGGTGACGTCGCGGCAGTGGAGCGGCGGTGGAATTCGAGCGAGCGCTACTTCACCGACTTCCAGGTGGCGTCGCAGCTCGAGACCGAAGCCCAACAGTCGATACGACCGGAGGCACTCGCCCTCGGGGCGTTCGGCGTCATTGCCTCTCTGGCCGCACTGCTCCTCGGGATCCAAGTCATCGCGCGCCGGCTCGGCGCCCGCGAACAGGACTTGGCCGTGATGCGGGCGATCGGGGCCGACCCTGGGACGACCGTGCTCGACGGTGTCATCGGCATCCTCGGATCGATCCTGGCGGGGTCGGTCCTCGCCGTGGGCGTGGCGTTGGCCCTTTCCAGCCTCTTCCCCATCGGGCCCGTCCGTCCCGTCTACCCCGATCCCGGCGTGAACGCGGACTGGACGGTGCTCGGCGTGGGGGTGGCGATCCTGGTCGGCGCCCTCGCAGCTGGGACCGTGATCATCGCGGTTCTCGAGGCACCTCACCGCGTGCAGCGACGCGCTCGCTTCCGCGGCCGCCGCTCGTCCACCGTGCAGCTCGCCGCCCGGTCCGGCCTTCCGCCCTCAGCCGTTGCGGGCGCGTCCTTCACGGTCGACGCACGGTCCGGCAGGGCGGCGGGCGCCTTCCGTTGGTCCCTCATCTCGGCCGTCATCGCCATGCTGGTCGTGACGACGACGCTGACCTTCGGCGCCAGCCTGCAGACGCTGGTGTCCCGGCCGGCCCTCTACGGGTGGAACTGGGACTACGCGGTGCAGAGCTCCGACGGCTACGGCCCCGTCCCCAACCGGGCGGTGGCGGCCGTCCGGCACGACCCAGAGGTCACGTCGTCGTCGGGCGTCTCATTCGCGACCATGGAGCTCGACGGGGTCGAGGTGCCCACCCTGTTGTCCGACCCCGGTTCCCCCGTCGCCCCGCCCATCGTCTCGGGTCACGGACTGGCGACGTCGCACCAGATCGTTCTCGGCGCGGCCACGATGGCACAGCTCAACAAGAGGATCGGGGACATCGTCGATCTCCGCTTCGTCCCCGGCTATCCGCGCCGTCCCTATCGGCTCACGATCGTCGGTGTGGCCACAATGCCCGCCATCGGGATCGCCGAGGGGCTCCACACGTCAATGGGGATCGGCGCCTCGGTGCCCGACGACGCCGGGCCGGTGACGGAAAGTCTGGGCCCGCAGGCCTACGACGCCTCCTGCACCGGACCGAACATGGTTTTCTTGCGGGTCCGGGGAGGTCAGGGCACGCCGGAGGGTCGTGCGGCCGCGCAGCGGCTGTCCGACGCGGCCAACCGGATCCTGGCCGCGCAACCGCAGTCCTCGAGCTGCGGAGGCAACGTCGCCACCGTCGTCGGCACTCAGCACCCCGCCCAGATCGTCAACTACCGCTCCATGGGCACCACCCCCGTGCTGCTCGCCGCCGGTCTGGCCCTCGCGGCTGTCGTGGCGGTCGGGTTGGCCCTCGCTGCATCGGTGCGGCGCTGCCGTCGAGACCTCGCGCTCCTCAAGGTCCTGGGCTTCGTCCAACGTCAGCTGGCCGCCGCCGTGGCGTGGCACGCGTCCATCGCCGCCGCCGTCGGGGTCGTCATCGGCATCCCGCTCGGCATCGTGCTCGGGCGATGGCTGTGGACCGTGTTCGCGGAGGAGATCGGCGCCGTTCCCGTCCCGACGGTGCCGGTGTGGTCGGTGCTGCTGGCCGCCATCGCCGCCTTCGTGCTCGCCAACGTGGCGGCGGTGCTGCCCGGTCGGCGAGCCGCCCGCACCGCGACCGCGCTCGTGCTCCACGACGAGTAGGACCAGGTGGTGCCGCCGCCGCCCTGCCCACCCCGGGCCAGGAGGCTCCACCACCGCCGGTTGGACGTTCAGGCGATGTTGGTCGCAGTCGGCGGCCGGCCCTGCACGATGTCGTCGCAACGGATCCGGACCGCCTCGGTCAGCTCGGGATGGGTGAGGATGTAGAAGGTGTCCTCCTTGACCGCGTCGATCACGCGGTCGGCCACGACGGCGGGTGGGATCCCGCCGTCGACCATGCCCTGAATGGCGGCGCGCAGCTCCTCGGCGCCCTCGACGTCGCGCCCGGGGGCCCACGCCGGCCGGTTCCGGTCGGACTCGGCGATGCGGGTCTGGACGAAGCCGGGGCACAGGACCGACACGCCCACCGGCGCCCCGGTCACCTGCAGGTCCTTGTAGAGCGACTCTGAGATGGCCACGACGGCGAACTTGGTGGCGTGGTAGGGGCCGAGGAACGCAGTCGTCGTGAGGCCGGCGATCGACGCCGTGTTCACCACGTGTCCCTCGCCCTGCTCAATCAGGAGCGGCACGAACGTGGTGACGCCGTGGATCACGCCCCACAGGTTTGCCCCGAGGATCCAGCGCCAGTCCTCCTCCGAGAATTCCCAGATGGGGCCCCCGGTCCCGACGCCCGCGTTGTTGTGGACGAGGTGCACCGCGCCGAAGCGGTCGAGCGCCCGGTCGCGCAGGCGGCGCACCGACGCGGCGTCGGACACGTCGGTGACGACGCCGATGGCCTCTACCCCCCGCCCGGTGAGCTCGGTCTCGGCCTCCTTGAGCGGGCCCTCCTCGATGTCGGCCAGGACGACCTTCATGCCCTCGGCCGCCGCCTTCTCCGCCACGGCGCGGCCGATGCCACTGGCCCCGCCCGTGATCACGGCCACCTTCCCCTGCAGGTCCTTCATGGGAGCCCTCCCTTCCGTCGCGCTGCGGCCGCAGTCAAGCACGGTGGCGCCGGACAGGCCAGCGCCACCTGGTCCATCGTCAGCGCACCGGAGTCGGGCGCTGCGTGCGCAGGTAGGCGGCACCGGCCGCGGACACCGAGATGAGCTCCCCGCGGCCGGGCTCGCGGTGGCGCGCGATGTACCCGCGCTCGTTGGCGTCCTCCCAGACGGGCAGGCGCGGGCACGACGTGCGCCACGCCTCCATCACCTCCGCGTAGGGCCGGGGGTGCGGGCCCACCCACTCGAGCAGGTCGAGGATCAGGGCGTCGACGGTGGCGTCGGGCATGGCACTGCCCATTGTCGCACCGTCGCCGGCGCCGCCGCCGCTCTCAGAGGACCTCGTGCTCCTCGGCCAGGAAGATCGGGGAGCGCGCATGGTCGATGAACGTCTTCTCGTCGGCGTGCAACACCGCCGCCGCGGCGGCACCTTCGGGGTGCTCGTGGACCCGACCAGCGCGTCAAGGCTGTCGAACCACAGCTCGGCGACGCCGTCGAAGCGCTCGGGCGCGCCCCGATCCGAGGCGATCGCGTCGCCGACCGGTCCCGACATGGCGTGCACCTGGACGTAGCGGCGGATCCCGAGCACCGGTGCGAACGAGGCCGCCAACGGTCCGTGAACCTCGCGCCAGTAACGGTGGAACTCGGCCTCGTCCACGTCCGCCCGCCGGCGCAGGCAAAAGACGAGCTTGATCACGATCCGAGGATACGGCGCCCGGCGGGCCTCGTGGTGATTGAGGGACGGGTTACGGGCCGGGCGACGCCCGGTTCGCCGCGACGATGCTGGGGTAGGCGGCGCCCAGACCGGCAAGGCCGGCGGTGGACCTGTCGAACCCGAACACGTGGCGCAGTTGGGCGATGACCGCCTGGCGGATGACCGGCCACGCCAATGGCGGCGCCAGATCCGGCGGGCGGCAGCCGTCGGAGGCCAGCGGCACCAAAGAGGCCGGGACAGGGACGTGCAGGACGGCGGCGATGGAGAGGAGACCGCCTTGCGACGAGCCCACCTCGCAGAGGTCGGCGAACACCAGGTGGCCGGCACCGCGCAGGAGGATCAGACGCTTGGGCGTGTGCATCTTCCCGTACGCGGCGATCATCCCGACGTGGCTGACGACATGATCCGACGTGCCGGACATGAGCATGCCGGGCTGGTGCGGGACGACGCTGTCCGGTCCGCTCCCGCTCCGACCGAGTGAGCCGACCGTCGCTCCCGCCAGGCCGATGAACGTGGTCACCTGGGGGTCGCTGGCGGCCAGCGCCTCGACGGCGGCGCCCCCGGCGGAGTGGCCGACGGCGCCCACGAGCTTGGTGTCCACGTGACCGTGGAACGAGCTCGTCGCCGACGCGTCCTGCGCCTGCATGAGCGAGATGGTTGCCATCAGGTCCGCGACATCGGTGGTCGTGCTCGTCGCCCCAGTCGGCCCACCGAGGACCTCGGTGAGATCGCGACTGAAGTGGTCGGGCGCGGCGACGACGAACCCCCAGGAAGCGAGCCGGGCGGTCAGGAAGGTGGACTGGTCGCGGAAACCGGCGTACCCATGGCTGAACACCACGAGCGGGTAACGGCCCGGAGCGACCGGGGCCCCGATCACGCCGCCGCTCGGGTAGCTCACCGTGAAACCTGCGGGGACCAGCTTCTTGAGCGAGGGCGGCAGCCAGGTGGCGACGTCGTAGGTGGCCTCGGGTTTGCCGGCGACGCTCGCCTTTGCGGCGGGGTACCACACCTCGACCGGTGCGCCGTCCGTCGGCAGGGCCAGCGTCGTCTCACCCACGCCCAACGGTCCGGGCCCGGTGAAGCTGCCCGGCCCGAGACGTGCCACGGTCGGCACGGTGTCGCCGTGCGTGATGTGGGTGCCGGGCACGGGACCTGGCTGCTGGGCCTGTGCCGACGCCGGTCCTGCCAGCACGAGGACGGACAAGGCCAGCGAGGCGGCGAGGGTGGCGGGAGCAGTCGGCCTGACCCAGCGCATCTCCATCGTCACCCCTCCGTCGGCTGCCGCAGCGGGGAAAGGCTAGGGCACGTTGGCGGCCGGCCCCTGCCGGGAACGCCGCGCGGGCTCCCAGGTGTCAGTGGGCGTGCCCGTTGTGGCGCGTTCCCGAGGCCCTCGTGGCCGCTGCGAGGTCGATGGGTTCCAGGATCCCGTGGGCGAGATCGCGCTTGCCCCGGGATCGAGTGCGCTCGACCGAGACCTTCGTGGCGGTGAAGTGGTCCCAGGGGGCCGTCCGAGGCTGGCTGAGCAGGCCGTCCGGGGGGACGCGCCGAAGGCGAAACACACACCGATGACACAGCAGACGACGACCGTCGGTATGACCAAGAGGCCGCAGAGAACGGCGCGGGCGAACGATCTGGTCAGGCGGATCGGACGGTCATCCGACACCCGGACGACGACCAAACCCAAGAGCCGGTAGCTCGGCGTCCGGCCGTTGCGCCATTCGAAGACGCTCCAGACCAGCCAGCCGATTCCCAGCGTGCCCACGATCAGCAGTGGGGTGAGAACGAGGGCCTCGATGCGCCTGCCGAGGCTCGCAGGGGTCCGGCGTCGGGCCATGACGCCAGGCTAATCCCGGCCATTCTCCGCGACAAAGGTGCCGAGGGTGGCCGGATCGTGTCGCTCCGGGCGGCATCCGCCGTTCCCGACCGGGCAGACTGACGCCGTGGGTGAAGCAGCGACCTTCCGACTCGATGGCCATGTCGCCACCATCACCTACAACCGACCCGACGCGCTCAACGCCATCAACGCCGAGATGCGGCGGGACCTCAACGACGCCTTCGCCCGCTTCCGGGACGACGAGGACGCCTGGGTGGCGATCGTCACCGGCTCGGGACGCGCCTTCTGTGCCGGGGCGGACCTCCGTCAAGGAGCCGGGGCGGCGGGTGAGTTCCCGGGCACGTTCTGGGAGAAGCCGACGCTGAATTCCTTCGAGAGCGGCTGGGAGATCTTCAAGCCGGTCATCGCCGCCGTCAACGGGTACTGCCTGGGTTACGGCCTGACCCTTGCCACCTGGTGCGACTTCGTCCTGGCGAGCGATCGGGCCGAGTTCGGCCTTCCGGAGGTGCGGCTCGGAGTCCCGGCGATCGTGGCGTCTATACGCCTGCCGCAGCGCCTCAACTGGGCCGATGCCATGGAGCTGTTGCTCACGGGGGAGCGCATCGATGCCGAGCGAGCCCGGGCGATGGGCCTCGTCTGGCGGGTCGTCCCCCATGAGACCCTCCTCGACGAGGCCAACGCGCTGGCGCGACGCCTGCTCGCCGGAGCGCCCCTGGCTCAGCGGGCCATGAAGGAGATGGCGATGCGGACGCGAACCATCACGACGCTGGAGGCGCTCCGCTTCGGCGAGACGATGCGGCAGGTCGCCGGGGCGACCCAGGACGCGACGGAAGGGCTGCAGGCCGCAGCGGAGCGCCGGCCGCCGCGATGGACCGGGCGATGAGGCCAGCCGACCCGGGCGGGTGATCGCTAAGAGAGGTTCTCGATGATGGAGACGAGATCCTCGCGTTGAAGTCCGAACCGGCGGGCCTGGTCGAGCAACTCCTGCGCTTGGGCCCAGATGACGCCGCGCTCGGGCTCGCCCGAAACCGTCACACCGCGGCCCCGCCGAAACTCGAGCACGCCTTCATCTCGAAGGATGCGGAGCGCCCGCAGCACGGTGTTCGGGTGCACGCCCAGGACCGCCGCCATGTCCCGGGCGGGAGGCAGGCGCTCACCCGCACGGACGTCGCCGTTCGCGATGTCCCGACGAATCTCCGCAGCGACCTGGTCGTGCAGGGGCATGGCGTCGTCGCGCTGGAGCTTGACAGTACGCATGGTGACAATCATAGTGTCACCATCGTGCAACGGACCAGTACCGCCGTGAGGGAGCCCCCCGACCACGTCGACCACGGACTCGTCATCCGCGAGGCTCGGAGGCGCCGCCGGCGGCGTTGGCTCGCGATCGCCGCCGCCGTCGTGGTGGTGGGGTTCTCGGTCGCCGCCATCGTCGGCCTCACCGGAGGAGGCACGCCACCGAGACACCGCGTCGCCCGTCCCCCGGGTGCCAAGAAGGCCGCCACGCCCGTCGCGCCGACCGGCACCGGGGTCGTTCCGCAGCGCCCGTCGTCGCTGGCCATCGGGCCGAACAAGAACCTCTACATCGCCGACGACCTGCGCAACCAGGTCCTCGAGCGCCTCCCCGACGGGACGTTCGTGCCGGTCGCCGGCAACGGCACCGTCGGGTTCTCCGGCGACGGCGGACCGGCCACGAGTGCGGAGCTGAACTATCCGGCCGGGATCACCTTCGGCCCGGACGGCACGTTGTACATCGCCGATGACCTCAATGGACGCATCCGGGCAGTCTCGTCGGCGGGCGTCATCACGACGATCGCCGGCAACGGCGGGGAAGGTGGATGGGTGGCCGACGGGACCCCGGCGCTCGCAGTGTCGCTCAGGCCGAGCGACATGGCGTTCGGGCCGGACGGGCTGATGTACGTGGCGGACGATCAGGAGGTCCTCAGACTCGAGCCGAACGGGACCTTCACCAGGGTGCTCGGCGAGAACACCAACGAGTACGCCGGTGTCTACGGCATCGGTGGGCCCGCACGGAGCGCCTCCGCGGACGGCGCCAACGGGGTGGCGGTCGACAGGTCGGGCAATCTCTACGTGGCGGGATCCAACACGAAGGCCATCCTGATGGTCGACCCCGAGGGCATCGTGCACTCTCTGGGCAGCATCTACCCGAGGGGACCCGGCGGCCTGGTCACCGCTCCCGACGGCTCGGTGACGGCGATGGACGAGCTGGGCGTCGTTGGGCTCTCGCCCCAGGGCATCAAGACGCTCGTCAGGTTCCCGACCACCGACAAGGTGAGCTATCTCGGCATCACCGGCTTCTCGCCGAACGGAATCGCCGTCGGTCCGGGCGGCACGATGTACCTCGACACGTTCTACGGCAACGGGTACACCGACAAGTCCGCCCTGATCATGATCCCCGCCCAAGGAGATGGAGCTCCGTCCCTGCTGTGGGTGCAGCGCGTGCCCTGACCGCCCGTCAGCCGGCGACCCAGGCGACTGCCTCGTCGCTCAGCTCCTTGATCATCGCTTCCGCACCATTCCTGCCTCGCGAATGGGGCTGCCGAACCGGATCACGTTTCCGTCGGGGTCGCGGATGGAGCCCTCCCGCTTGCCGTAGTCCTCGTCCCTCGGGCCGTCCACGTCGATCCCGGCCCGCCTCCACTCCTCGGCGACCCGGTCGGCCTCCTGACAGTGGAGGTAGAGGGCACCGCGGCCCGGAATTTCGTCGGCTGCGGCTTGGGTCAGGTGAATGGTGAGGTCCCGATCCCGGTGGGCAAAGGCATAGGTGTCGTCGTGGAACGACGTCTCGAAGCCTGCAGCCTCGAACCAGGCGACCGATCGCGTCACGTCGGCGACCATGAAGATCGGCTCGAACCCCGTGACGAGCCACGTCCCGGCCATGAGTTGGAGCTGGCCGTCTCGTTGCCCATTCAGCCCGCCGAGGCAGTCGTGGCAGATCGGTTGGTCGGGGTGCGAGCGCAGTCTGACCCACCAGTCGACCGACGCCGAACAGCACGTGCAGATCGCAGCCATGCCTGGCCATGGTAGGTCGCAGCCCCGATCCCGGAGGACTACGGGGACGAGTCGACGGCCCCGGTCGCCAGGCCGCGCCGGACCGCGCTCTCCATGGGTGAGTCGGCCCCGGCCGGTTGGTCGAGGATCACGGGCTCCTCGCTCACCAACGGGGTTTGCGAGACGAAGCGGGGGTTGCTGCCCGCGACCGGCTGCCCGGCATGGACCAAGAACGGATGGAAGAGGTAGACGTCTCCGGCGCGTCCGGTGGCGAGGGCCACCGGCCGTGAAGCGGAAGCTTGGGCGGCGAGCCTGGTCGCGATGGAGAAGGGGAGGCCCTTCAGGCCGGCCGGACGCAGGAGAGCCGGCACGTCGAGGTGCGAGCCCACCCGCATGAGGGTGGGACCGTCGTCGGGTCCGACGTCGGAGAAGAGGAACAAGAGGAGCAGCGCACGCTGACGGGAGAGGACGTTGACTCTCCAATGGCTGTAGTCGAAGCGCGTGTCCACCCTTCCCTCGGCCGGAAAGCTCTCGTCGACGTGCCAACCCGTGTCGCTCGGAGCAGCCCGGTGGGGGAGCCGCACGACGAACTGACCCAGGTGCGGACGGTGCTGCCAGCGTCCCGCTCCCACGATCTGGTCGAACGCCGTGGAGAGCCGCGGGTTGTCGAAGGCGGCCGAGAACGGCCGTGGGTCGGACGGCACTACTCGCAGCACCGGCGCCGTCCACGACGCGGGGTCGTCCGGGCGCATACCGATGTCCGACCAGATCACTTCTTGCCCGGCCGCAACGACGGCCGCCGGGACGACCTCCTCGAGGTGGAGGTAGCCGTCCTCCACGAACTGATCGATCTGTTGCTCGTGGAGAGCGTTCTCGAGCATCGAGCGACTCCTGCAGGGCCGCTCCGACTGTACTTCCCGTCACCCGGTCACCTGCGCTGGGAGAGAATTTCTCCCGGAGGTGTCGATACCGGGAGGGGCCGTTCGTGTAGAGGGTGACGGCCGGCGCCGGTCCGGCCGACGACGATGGAGGACGAGGAAATGAGCAAGATCGTGGTCACCGAGTTCGTCTCGCTCGACGGCGTCATCGAAGAGCCGCGGTGGACCTTCGACTTCGACCGGGGACCCGAGGGGGACGCGTTCAAGTTCGACGAGCTGTTCGAGGCCGACGCGCTCCTGCTCGGACGCGTCACCTACGAGGGATTTGCCGCCGCCTGGCCCAGCATGGGGCACGACGAGTTCGGGCAGCGCATGAACGAAATGGAGAAGTTCGTGGTGTCCTCCACGTTGGCCGATGCGGACGCATCGTGGGGCAAGACCTCGGTGCTCCGGGGCGACGTGGTCGCCGAAGTCGGCCGGCTCAAGGAGCGGCCGGGCGGGAACCTGCTCGTCGAGGGAAGTGCGCAACTCGTCCAGACCCTGGTGCTTCACGACCTGGTGGACGAGTACCGCCTCATGATCTTCCCGATCGTCCTCGGGGCAGGCAAGCGCATGTTCCCGTCCTCCCTGCCGCATCCGTCGACCCTGGAGGTCACGAGCTCCCGCACCGTCGGGTCGGGAGTGCTGCTCGTGACCCTCTCGGCCCGCACCGACCCGGCTCGGTAACCCGAGCGGCGTCGGTGACCACCGAGATGGCGTGCCGATCTTCGTGGTCAGCCACCTCAGCTATCGCGCGGTCTCGTCCTCCGAGTGAGCCCGAGCAGCGAGCTCGACGAGGCCGTTCCGGATGACGGTGGCGTCTCCGCAGGTGGCGTCGAGGGCGAACGCGCCATCGGGTCGTTGGAAGAGCCGTACCCTCAGGTCGTGGCCCAGGAACGCCGGGGTGGCGAAGCGGACGGCCACCCGGCGGATGCGCCGTGGATCACCGTTGGCCACGGTCTTGGTCGCCGCGCGCACGCAGAGGGCCATGGTGCACAATCCGTGGAGGAACGGGGCCGCAAAGCCGCTCCGCCGGGCTCCTTCGACGCTGAAATGGTGGTCGCTGTGGTCCCCGGAGACGTCGGCGTAGCGGGACGCCATGATCCCGTCGATCCGCACCACGTCCTCTGCGACGACCGTGTCCTCCGTGTCCTTCGCAAACGAGTAGTCGGGCAGTGCGGGCCCCGTGGGCTCCGCGGTGGTCCCCAGCAGGACCGTCGTCCACCATTGCTCCGCCACGAGCTCGTCGTGGTCGTCGAGGTTCAGGTGGCGGAGCGTCACGCGGAGGTTGTCGCCCGCAGGCGCCGCGCTGTGGGTCTCGACGACGGTGTGGAGCCGCTCGTCGGACGCGATGGGCCGGTGGAGCAGAAGGTCGTGCTGGCCGTGGACACCACTGCGTGCGGCGGAGAAGATCTTCTCGGGCACCAGCTCGGTGATGGCCGCCAACTGGGCCCGGTAGACCTGCGTCGCGACCAGGCTGGGTGGGACCACCTGGCCGTCGCGGAACCGCTGCATGTCGTCGAGAGTCGCCTCGGCGAACCGTCGAACCAGCTCTGGGCCTAGGGGCAGGTCGTAGGGTCCGACCCGGTCTCCTGCCCGTAGCGTCGAGCGCGGCACGGTTCGTCATTGAACCAGACGATGCTGGGACGCCCGTGAGCAGGGGCTCCTCTCAGGTGCGAGTAGGCCCGGATCGCCGGGTGCCCTCGGTCGGCGGCCTGCTCCTGGGCGCGGCGCCCTGGCTGATCCTCACCGGCGTCGGGTTCCCGGTGGCGATCGTGGGCCTCGTCCTCCTGATCCAGGAGTCGAGTCGGCGGAAGCGGCGGGGACGGGTGTTCGGGCCGCACGGGTGGCAGCCCGCATGAAGGGTGCACTCCGTTCCCCGAACGGGAGCGGTGGTCGGCTGCGGACTATCCGAAACGGCCCCAGTGGCTGGCAACCCGACCTCGGCGAGCCGTATCCCGGTCCGCTATCCGTCCCGGCGGACGATCGGCAGCTTGAAGTAGCGGCTGCCCCCCATGTCGCCCTGCGCCGCACACCCGAGCTTGGCGGCCACCGCGAGTGATGCGCCGTTCCCGGCGTCGATCAGGAGCGTGGCGGTGCCATAGGGCGTCGTGCGTCCGAGGTGCTCCACGAGCAGCTCGATGGCACGGGACGCATAGCCGCGCCCGCGGTGATCGGCGAAGACGCAGTAGCCGACGTTGACTTCGCCCGCCCCGAGCCAGTCGCGATCCGTGTCGTAGTCCACCCAGCCGACGATCTCGCCGTCGACGACGATGCACGCGACCGGCGCCGGATCGGTGGTCCCCGGGCCGAGCCAGCGCCGCGACTCGTCGTCACGTCCCGCCGTGAGGACCGCGGCGTCGCCCGGCTCAGGTGGTCGAAGTGTCACCACGTCGTCGTGTGCGATCGGAGGGAGCATCCGCTCAGATTGCCCGCCCTCGGGCCCGGCTACAACAGCGAGAACGTCCCCGCCTCCACCATCACCAGCACGCCGATGCAGCAGAGCAGGACGGGCACGGCGACGGCGCCGAGGCGGTCCATGATCTGTCTCGCCTTGGGATGCCGTCCTCCGCCGAGCACGGCGGCCGTCACGGCCACCTCACCGAGCGCGAAGACGGCGACGATGGCCACGATGTTGGTCGCCCCGCCCACCCGGAACAGCGGGATGTAGGCGGCGAGGTTGTCGCCCCCGGCCCCAATGGTGACGAGCGCGGCAGCCGTGAGCGACCGGCCGACCGCACGGTCGGCCGCCCTCGAGCCACGGCGCCGCCCGCTGCCGGCTCCGCCATCGGGAGCGGGCGGCTCCCTCGCCAACCCGAGGAGGCCCTTCACCCCGATGGCGATCGGCACCAGACCCAGGAGACCGACGACGGCCGTCGAGAATTCGAACAGCACGATCGCGCCGGCGGCGGCGACGGTGACGAGGACGACGAAGCCGACCACCTGGCCCACCGCGATGCGATGTGCCCGCTCGACGGGCGCGCCGGCCACCATCGCCATGGTCACCAGCGTGTTGTCGATGTTGGTCCCGACGAAGGCGGCCGCGGCGATGCCGAGGTCGGCCGGCAGGCCGCCCGCCGCCACTGACGCCCGTCAGCCCGTCAGGCCGCGGGTCGGGGCATCGCTGGGCCGAAGGGCTTGTCACCGCGCAGGGTGACCCGGTGCGCGTAGCGGGGCGCGTCGCCGTAGTCGTCGAGCGCGTAGTGCAGGGTGGCCCGGTTGTCCCAGAAGGCGACCGACCCGGCGCGCCAGCGGAAGCGACACGTGTACTCCGGCTTGATGCAGTGGTTGTAGAGCATCTCGAGGACGGCCGAGCTCTCGTTGTCCGACAGCCCGAAGATCGTCCGCGTGAACTGGCGGTTGACGAACAGGCCGTTGCGCCCCGTCTCGGGATGGGTGCGCACGACGGGGTGGAGTGCGGGGAGCAGCTTCTCCCGCCAAGTGCCGTCCCACTCGTAGCCGCCCCGCTCCGCCACGTCCGCCGCGAACCACGGGTCGTGGTGGATGGCGATCAGCTGGTCGCACATGGCGCGTACCGGCGGGGCCAACCCGTCGTAGGCGTCCTGCAGACTGGCCCACATGGTGTCGCCGCCCACCGCGGGTGCCTCGAGCATGTAGAGGATTGAGCCCATCGCCGGGGTCTCCAGGAAGGTCACGTCGGTGTGCCACCAGCTGGCCCGGTCGACCTTGCCGTCGATGGCGAGCACCTCGGGGCTCTCGTCGATGGAGGGCAGCACCGGGTGCGCTTCGGTGACGGTACCGAACTGGCGGGCGAAGTCGGCCTGCTGCTCGGCGCCGAGCGACTGGTCGCGGAAGAAGATGACGTGGTGCGTGTTCAGCGCGTCCCGCACGGCCGCCACCACCTCGGGCGCCAACGGGGCCGAGATGTCGACGCCGCGGATCTCGGCGCCGATCGTGGGGGAGATCGGGTGCACGCTGAGCGAGGTGGCGAGGGTCACGGCGCAATTCTGCCCGAGCCGGCGCCGTGGCGCCTCATCGGGGCCGGCTCACCTACATTGGCCCCCCACCGACCGCCGCACGGAGGAGAGAGGCCGTCCATGAGCAACGACGCGGACACCGGGGGCCTCGTCCTGCCCCCGCCGGCCCGGAACTACTCGCCCTGGTACCAGTGGATGGTCCGCCTGGCCGCCACGGTCCACGAGGACCCCCTGCCCGAGAGGGATCCCGCCGCCCTCCCCGCGTGGCTGGGGCGCTGCCGCGCCCGCCTGACCGAGCTCCTCGGGCCCGAGCCCGATCCGGTGCCGCTCGACCTCGAGACGCTCGAGTCGGTCCGCTGCGACGGCTACCGCCGGGACAAGATCGTCTTCGACACCGAGGACACGATGTCGGTGCCGGCCTACCTGCTCGTGCCCGAAGGCCGTGAGGACACGCCGCCCGGGGCGGCGGTGCTCGCCTGCCACGGCCATGGACCGGGCAAGTCGCAGGTGGTCGGCCTCGAGCACACCGCCATGCCCAACGCCGACTACGGGCTCCAGCTGGTCCGCCGCGGCTACGTGGTGCTGGCGCCGGACCTGCGCTGCTTCGGCGAGCGGCTCGACTGGAACCCCGAGGACCACTACGCCTGCGACACCAACCTGGTCCATGCCGCCATGGCCGGATGGAACCCGTTGACCCAGAACATCTGGGACCTGCGGCGTTGCCTCGACGTGCTGGAGCAGCACCCGCTCGTCGACCCCGGGCGCCTCGGCATGGTCGGGATCTCCTACGGGGGCACGGTCACCCTTTTCACCGCCGCCGTCGACGCCCGCGTCGCCGCGTCGGTGGTCAGCGGCTACTTCTCCTCGTGGGCCGACAGCCACAAGATGCCGTGGAACATGTGCGGCTCCCAGATCCTCTTCGGGATGTTGGGCCGTCTCGAGCACGAGGATCTCGGCTCGATGGTCGCGCCGCGCCCCCTGCTCGTCGAGTCGGGCACCGACGACGACTTGTTCCCGGTCGCGACCGCGGCGGAGTCGGTGCGCCGCACCCGCCTCGTCTACGCCCAGCAGGGCGCGGCCGACCGTGTGGTGCACGACGTCTTCGAGGGTGGCCACCAGTGGCACGGCACCGAGGCCCTGCCCTTCCTCGACCACTGGCTGGGCCACCAGCCTCCGCCCGGCGTCGGCTGACCCCGGTCCCGCCCCCGGGCTGCGCCCGGCTCAGGCCTTGGTGTCGCGCCGCGCCGCTCGCTCCGCCTCGGCACGGCGGAGCACCTGGTCGAGCGAAGCCTGCGTCTTCGTCCCGCCGCGATGGTCCTCGCCCTCGTGGCGCTCCTGCTCGTCCGCCTGCACGAGCTGACGGTCGTCCTCGGCCGAGTGGTGGGTGGCGCGACGCAGCCAGTCCTGCCAGCGCCGGATCCCGCCCCGCCCGTGCGCGGTGGCCACTACAGGAAACCGCGCAGGACGTTGGTGAAGCTCAATGCGAGCACGACGTGGCCGGTGCCGTCCTTGTTGGTCGGGACGTTGACCGGGTTGGCCGTGGGCACGTCCATGAGGGAGAGGACGGCCGACACCGGGGTCCCGGGTCCGAGATACATGTGCGACGCCACCTGCTCGAGCAGCGAGGTGGTGCCCGTCGGGTCCGAGATGAGCGACGTCACCGAGAGGTTCCCCGTGGCGAGGCGCCCGAGGCTCGAGGTCGCGCTGACCATGTGCAGGTCGACGCCGACGTAATGGCTGACCGGGATGCCGAGGCTGTCGAGGCCCGCGATGATCGTCGCCGGTGCGTGCAGGCTCAGCGTGTCGATCGGCACCCGGCCGCCGCCCGCCGCCGGCAGCGCCAGCTGGTTCGGGATCTTGAGGACGTGGGTGTGCCCGCCCGTGGCATGGAACACGAAGATCTGCTCGGTGTGGTTGGGTCCCTTGACGATGGCCAGCAGGTCGTTCTTGCCCTCGGCCAGCAGCGAGGCCGGCACCCCGACGTGGTGCACGGCGTGGTCGATGCGGTAGAGGCTGATGCCGACCCAGCCCGCGACGAGGAGGATGAGGGCGAAGAGGCCCGAGCCGGAGATGATCAGCACCCGCTTGAGGACGCGGCGCCGGCGGCGCGGGCGCGGCCCCGGCTCCGGCACGGCCGGGCCCTCTCCGATGGCCATCGCAGTCGTCAAGTCCCCCTCCGTCCAGCGTTCGGGCCCCGGTGCCCGGCACGCCCAGATCTCCGTGCCCGAAACCTACGGACCGGCCATTGCCCCGACGTTGCCCACAGGGTTCGATGTGGTTGCCGTGGCCTCGCCCCGACGGTCCCGCCGTCGGACATGCTGGGTGCATGGGAGATCACCGCGTCGTGCCGCCGGACCCCACGGCGGCGGCCGCACCCCTGGTCCGCTACACCTCGCCCGACGAGGACGGCGCGCGCTGGTGGGACTTCGCCTTCCGCCCCGGCGACGTCGTGGTCAGCACGCGGTCCAAGTCGGGCACCACGTGGGTCCAGATGATCTGTCTCCTCCTGGTGTTCGGCACCCCGGACCTGCCCGATCGCCTGGGCGCCCTCTCGCCCTGGCTGGACCACCTGGTCCGGTCCAAGGAGGACGTCTTCGCGCGCCTGGAGGCACAGCGGCACCGGCGCGTCATCAAGACGCACACGCCGCTCGACGGCGTGCCTCTCGACGAGCGCGCGACCTTCGTCGTCGTGGGCCGCCATCCGCTCGATGTGGCCGTGTCCCTCTACCACCACGGCGACAACATCGACCGCCGGCGCATGGCCGAGCTGACGGGGATCCCCGAGACGCCAGCGACCGCCCCGCCCGCCGCTGCACGAGTGGCTGCTCGGATTCATCGAGTGGGAGGGCGACGCCCGGGAGTGGCTCGACACCCTGCCCGGCGCGATGCGGCATCTCTCCGACGCCTGGACCCGCCGGCACGACCCCAACGTCGTGCTGGTGCACTACGACGACCTGCTCGCGGACCTCGACGGCGCCATGCGCGGGCTGTCGGCGCGCCTCGGGCTCGCCGTCGACGAGGGGCGCTGGCCCGCGCTCGTCGGGGCCGCCACCTTCGAGGCGATGCGGAGGCCCTCCCGCGCGTCGTCCCCCGACACCCTCGGGGTGTTGAAGGACCCCGCGGCCTTCTTCCGCCACGGCGTCTCGGGGGACGGCCCGGCGCTGCTCAGCGCCGGCGAGCTGGCGCGCTATCACGAACGCGTGGCGACCATGGCCCCGGCGGACATGTTGGCCTGGCTCCACCGGGAAGAGAACGACGTCTGAGCGTGCCGATCGTGCCGGACGACAAGGACTGGACCTGGGTGCTCGAGCGCCCCTGCCCCGAGTGCGGGTTCGACGCGTCGACAGTGGCGCCCGCGTCGGTCGGGGCGCTGCTGCGCGCCAACGCGGCGGCGTGGGTGCGGGTGCTGCGTCGGCCGGCCACCGAGCTCCGCCGCCGCCCGGCCGAAGACCGCTGGGCGCCGCTCGAGTACGCCTGTCACGTGCGCGACGTGTGCCTGCTCTACCGCATCCGTCTCCTCTTGATGCTGCGCGAGGACGACCCGCTCTTCCCGAATTGGGACCAGGACGCAACCGCGGTCGAGCAGCGCTACCGGGAGCAGGACCCCGTCGCCGTCTCGGCCCAGCTGCACGGGTTGGCCGACGAACTGGCGACGGTCTTCGAGCAGGTGCGGCGGGAGCAGTGGGAGCGGCGAGGTCGGCGCAGCGACGGCGCGACGTTCACCGTCGCGAGCTTCGCGCTCTATTTCCTCCACGACCCAGTCCATCACCTTCTCGACGTCGGCGTGCGTCAGGGGGTCTGAGACCCCCCGAGAAGGGGGTGTCAGTCAGTCGGGCAGCAGCCGCGCCGAGTCGGGCTCGAGGTGGATGGTGCAGTGGTTGATGGTCCGCAGAGCCGACGCGGGGCACGACGTGGCGACCGGTCCCGTCAGGGCGGCGCGCACCGGCTCCGCCTTGCGCGCCTCGGGCACCACGGCCAGCACGCGGCCGGCGCGCAGGAGGGCCGGGATGGTCACCGTGATGGCGTGGGTCGGCACGGTCTCGAGCCCGGCGAAGTGGCCCTCGTGCACCTGCTGGAGGCGGCAGGCGGTCTCGAGCTCGACCACCTTGACGTCGAGCGGGTCCGCGAAGTCCGCCACCGGCGGGTCGTTGAAGGCGAGGTGCCCGTTCTCTCCGATGCCGAGGCAGCACAGGTCGAGCGGGTGGGCGCGCAGGAGCCCGGCGTAACGGGAGCACTCCGCCTCGGCGTCGCCCAGGCCCTCGACGTAGTAGGCCGCCCGGGGGTGCGCCGGTTCCGTGATGCGCTCCCGGATCCAACGTTGGAACCCCGCCGGGTGGTCGGGGCCGACCCCGACGTACTCGTCCATGTGGAAGACCACCGTGTCGGCCCAGGGGACGCCCTGGGTCTCCTCGACGAGCGCGCGCACGAAGGCGAGCTGGGAGTTCCCGGTGGCGAACATGGCGTGGGCGACGCCACGCGCCGCCACCGCGGCCCGCATCACGTCGCGGGCCTCGTCCGCGGCGGCGCGGGCCATGGCGGCCGTGTCCGCGTGCACGCGGACGGTGGCGCCGCCGACGGAGGTGGTCCCGGTCTGCACGCCGCTCAGCATGCCAGGCCCGACCTCGGCCAGACTGGACCGGTGCGCGACGTGGAGGTCCCGGGGTCGGCCCACATGGAGGCAGCCTGGAAGGCGGTGCGCCCGTTCCTGGACGTGACGCCGGTGATCGGCACCCCCCAGCTCGGCCCCGCCGTGTCGGCCAAGGTCGAGACCGTCCAGCCGACCGGCTCCTTCAAGGTGCGCGGGGGCCTGGCCGCGGTGGCGGCCACCTTGGGGCAGGATCCCGGCCGCGACGTCGTGGCCTCGTCGGCGGGCAACCACGGGCTCGGGCTGGCCTTCGCCGCGTCGAAGCTCGGCGCCAGCGTGACCGTCGTCGTGCCGACGGGGGCGTCCGCGGCAAAGGTCGCGGCCCTGCAGCAGTTCGACGTGCGCCTCGTCCTGCACGGCGACGGCTACCGGGAGGCAGAGACGCACGCGCTCGAACTGGCGGCCCGCGAGGGCAGCCGCTACGTGTCGCCCTACAACGACCCCGACGTCATCGCCGGGCAGTCGACACTCGCCCGCGAGCTCCTCGACCAGGTGCCGGACCTCGGCACCGTGATCGTGCCCTGCGGCGGTGGCGGACTGCTCGCCGGCGTCATCCTGGGCTTGGAGGGGACCGGCGTGCGCGTCGTCGGGATCGAGTCCGAGGCGTCGCCGTCCATGAGCACCGCGCTGGCCGCGGGCGGCATCGTGCCCATCGACGTCGAGCCGACGGTGGCCGACGGGCTGGCCGGCAACCTCGAGCCCGGCGCCGTGACGGTGGGCATCGCGCTCGAGCACGGCGTGGCCGTCCTGACGGTGAGCGAAGCCGACATCCGCTCGGCCATGGCGTACGCCGCGACCAAGATCGGCCTCGTGCTCGAGGGTGCGGGTGCCGTCGGCGTCGCCGCGCTCCGGGCCGGCGTGGTCACCCCGGATCCCGGCGGGAGGGAGACGGTGGTCATCCTCAGCGGCCGCAACGTCGCGCCGAAGTTGCTCTCGGAGGTGCTCCATTCCTGAGGTCGACCTCGAACGGGGCCACCATCGCCTACGACGTGACGGGCGAGGGGGAGCCGCTCGTGCTCATTGCCGGCTGCGGCCAACCCGCCGTCGCCTGGCACGTCTCGCTGGTGCCGCCGCTGGCGGCCGCCGGCTACGCGGTGGCCACTTTCGACAACCGGGGGGTGGAGCCGTCCTCCTCGCCCCCCGCCCCCTACAGCGTGGAGGGCATGACCGGCGACACTCTCGCCCTGCTCGATCACCTCGGCTGGGACGGGCCGGTGCGGGTGGCGGGCCACTCCATGGGCGGCTGGATCGCGGAGACGCTCGTGCTCGACCATCCCGGACGCGTCCGGGCCGCTGCGCTGATGGGCAGCGCCAACAAGCCGACGGCATGGGAGATCGCCATCACCACGGTGGAGCGTGACCTGGCCCGGCTGGACTACGACCTGCCGCCGCTCTTCTACGCCACCGAGACCATGCGGTACCTCCCGACCTCCGACATCCAGGATTCCGAGGTGGTCAGCACCTGGCTCTCGCTCCTGGGCGAGGTCCCGGTGTGGCCCAACCCCGGCCGCCTGGGCCAGTACGAGGCGGCACTGGCCTGGTCGACCGATCCCGCCCGCACCACCCGCTGGCCCGAGGTGCGCGTCCCGTGCCTCGTGCTCGCGTTCGAGCACGACGTCGACTCGCCGCCCCGCTACGCGCGCCAGGCGGCGGAGACCATCCCCGGTTGCGAGTACCGCGAGGTCGCCGGCGCCGGGCACATCGGCATCGTCACGCACGCCGGCGAAGTGGCCCGGCACCTGATCGAGTTCTTCGCCCGCGTCTGAGCGCGGGTCGGACCGGGCGACACGCGCTCTCCGAGCCGGTCCACCGTCGCCTGCAGGTCCCCGAGCCCGAGCGCTGGGAGTCCGGCGAGGTCTGCCTCCTCTACGACCCCTCCCGCGACGACATCGTCGAGGTCATGGAGCACGCGTTGGCCGACCGGGCCCGCCTGTCCGATCTCGCGGCGTCCGGTTGGGACTACGGCCGCAGGTGGACCGATCCGGCCCGGCAGGCGGCGCACCTGGCGGACGCGCTGCGGGCCCGGCTGGGCTAGCAGGCCTGCCGCTTGGTCACGGGGCCGGGGGCGGAAGCGACTCCCAGTCGATGGTGACGGCGGCGGCCACATCCGGGTGCTCCTTCAGCCAGCGGCGGGCAAAGGGGCACCACGGCACGACGGTCAGACCCTCCGCTCCGGCCCGGCTGATGGCCGCGATGACCAGTCGTCCCCCGACGCCCCGGCCGCCCAGCTCGTCGGGGACCTCGGTGTGGACGAGCACCATCCGGTTGCCGTTCAGGCGGTAGACCAACTCGGCCTCGGCGCCGTTGGCCCGCACGACGAATTTGCTCTCCGCGGGTACGTCGACGACCTTCACGTCGTCATCGGCAGTGGTCATGGGGGCCTCCGGAGTCGTCAATGTCCGACGTCACCATAAAGGTGTAGGAAGACAACCGTGAGCGGACCGGTCACCACCGACGACGTGGCCCCGTCCCCCGCGGCACCGGCAGGCGCGGCCGGCCCCGTCGTGACGATCGAGCCTGGCCGGGCCACGCAGGTGGGCTCCCTGCCGGTGCGGCGCGTCCTGCCGCAGCGGCCGCGGCGCACCGTCGGCGCCTGGTGCTTCGCGGACCATGCCGGGCCGGTCGCGGTCCGCGGGCCCGGCGCCTTCGGCATCGGGCCGCACCCCCACATGGGTCTGCAGACGGTCACCTGGTTGGTCTCGGGCGCGCTGGTGCACCTCGACAGCCTGGGCTCCGAGCAGCTCATCCGGCCCGGCCAGCTCAACCTCATGACGGCCGGCCACGGCGTGGCCCACGCCGAGGAAGACCCCGGGACGGCGGAAGAGCTGCACGCGGTCCAGCTCTGGGTGGCCCAGCCCGAGGAGACCCGTGACGACCCCGCGGCCTTCGAGCACCACGCCGAGCTGCCGCGGGTCGAGCTTCCCCGCGGGGCGGCCACGGTCCTCGTCGGCGACTTCGCCGGCCTCGCGTCACCGGCCCGGCGCGACACCGAGCACGTCGGGGTGGAGCTGACGCTCGGGCGCGGCACCGCGACGGTGCCGTTGCGCAGCGACTACGAGCACGCGCTCGTCGTCCTGGAAGGCGGCGTGCGGGTCGGCCCCGAGTCCGTCGCGCCCGGGGTGCTCGCCTATCTCGGCACGCGGCGCGACGAGTGCGAGCTCGTCACGGATGCGCCGGCTCGCGCGCTGCTCCTCGGCGGCCTCCCGTTCCCCGACCACGTGCTCATGTGGTGGAACTTCGTAGGACGCACCCGCGAGGAGATCTCCGAGGCCCGCCGCCAATGGGCGGCGGACGACGGCCGCTTCGGCACGGTGCGATCCTCGTTGGCGCGGCTCGAGGTCGGCGCGCCGCCCTGGGAGTGACCTACCACTCGCCCCAGCCCGGCGGGCTCACCGAGCCGGTGATGGTGCGGGGGTCGACGGGCGCCCGCGTCTGGCCCGCCTGATAGACGGCGAAGCACAGCCGCAGGACGTCGGTGGCCTCGGCGACGGTCATGGCGGCAGGGGTTCCCTGCACCAGCGCGTCCACGAAGTGCTGCGAGGAGCGCACGAAACCGGCGCCCCAGTCGGCGTCGAGGTCCGTGAACTCGGTCGTCGTGCGCTCGTGCGGCGTGCCGGTGAAGAGCATCACCGGGGCGAGGTCGAGCATCTCGCCGGTGGCCCGGGTGACCCAGATCTGCCCCTCGTCGCCGGTGATCTCGAAGAATTCGTCGGCGCCGTAGTACTGCGAGCGCATGTAGAAGTTCGGGGCGTACTGGACCTCCATCATGCCGAGCACCTCGGGGTCCTCGTACTCGAAGATCACGGCACAGGGCTCGAAGAAGAGGTCGCGTCGGCGCACTACCGCCTGGACCGACGTGATGTCGAGGTCGAGCAGCCAGAGCGCCATGGCGTACTTGTGCACCATGTCGTCGAAGAGGTGCCCCCCCGGGCTCCGCTTGTCCAGTCGCCAGCCGTAGCCCTCGGGCCGCAGGGCGGCCTGGAAGGCGGAGTCCGTCTGGCCCACGAGTGTGCGGATGCGCAGCGAGCTCGGCTTGCCGATGGCACCGTCGGCCACCAGGCGCTTCGCCAGCTCGAGCGGCGGGTAGTGGACGAAGCACTCGCTGATGCGCAGGATGCGGCCGGAGCGGTCCGCCGCCGCCTGCATCTCGAGCGCGTCGTCGACGGAGTTGGCCACCGGCTTCTGGACCGAGACGTGCTTGCCGGCGTCCAGCGCGGCGATGACGTGGTCGTGATGCAGATGGGTCGGGGTGAGCACCTCGACCGCGTCGATGGATTCGTCGGCGAGCAGGTCGGCCACGTCGGTGTAGACCGCGTCCGCCCCCCACTCCTTGGCGGCCAGGCGGCCCACCTCTGCGTCGGAGTCGCACACGGCGACGACGTCACAGCGGGGGTCTTCGAGGTAGCCCCGCACGTTCATGACCGCGATGTTCCCGGCGCCCAGCACGCCCAGCCGGACCCTGTCCATCAGACCCTCCCTAGTGGCGACGCACCGCCGACGCGTCGGTCCCGAATGCCCCCCCAGCCCGGGCGGATGAGATCCGATTGTCGTCATACCCGAGGACCGAGCGCAAGACGTCCTCGGTGTGCTGGCCGACCGTGGGCGCCCGGGAGGGGTGCGGCAGCTCCTCGCCCACGAAGTGCAGGGGGGTGAAGAGCTGGTCGGTGCCGACCTCTGCGGCCGGGAGCAAGGGGAAACGGTCCGCGAACTGGGGGTCGTCGAGCAACGTCTTCGGGGTGTTCACCGGTGCGATCGGGGTGTTGACCCTGCCGCCGAAGTCGAGCCACTCCTGCGCCGTCTTGGTGTGGAAGATGTCGCGCAGCTCTCGCTGGAGCTCGCGATTGCCACGCGCGTGGTCCGCGTACTTCGAGCCGGGCCAGCGTTCGAAGAGGTCCACCCGGCCGACGCCCTCGCAGAAGTTCTTCCAGAACGCTTGCTCGGACGCCATGAAGAGCACGTAGCGCTGATCGGACGTCTCGTAGACCTGGTAGCGGACGCCCTCCACCATGCCGGCGGTGCCCGGGGCGCGCCGCTCGTAGTCGTCGGCCTTGTTGCCAGTGACCTCGGACTCCGGCCGCTCGTAGGCCCGCCACGTCTCGCTGCGCAGCCAGTCCATGGCGGCGGCGGCGTCGGACTGGGCGATGTCGATGTGGGAACCCTCGCCGGTTGCCCGGGCGCGCACCACCGCGGCGAGGATGCCGAGCGCGCCGAAGAGCGGACCGGCATGGATGCCGATGGACGCGTGCTCGGGGATGTAGGTGAAGCCCTCCTCGTCCGTGGCGACGTTGACGATGCCGGCCCAGGTGTCGTAGGCGACGCCATGGCTCGGGTAGTCGCGGTAGGGGCCCGTCATGCCGTAGCCCGAGATGGTGCAGAACACGATCTTCGGGTTCACCGCGCGCAGGTCCTCGAACCCGACGCCGCGCCGGGCCAGCGAGCCTGGCCGCATGGCCTCGACGACGACGTCGGAGACGACGGCGAGCTCCTTCAGGACGGCGACGCCGGCCTCCGTCCGCAGGTCGAGCACCAGCGAGCGCTTGCCCCGGTTGAGGTGCAGGTGCATCAGCGAGGTGCCCTCGACGATGGGCCAGGTCATCTCGCGGATGTAGTCACCCGCCGGCGGCTCGACCTTGATCACCTCCGCCCCGAGGTCGACCAGGGGCGTCGTGATCTGCGCCGGCCCGAGCGCCGAGCACTCGATGATCCTCATGCCGTGCAGGGGCGGCGTCGTCGCCATCGGACCTCCCGTCGTCGAAGGCCGGATCGTAGCGGCCGCCGCCACGGGCAACGGGGGCCGGACCTCGACATACTGAGGCGGTGGAGACGCAGGTCCTCGACGACGCCTTGACGGTCCTCGCGGCGACGGCGCCCCGGTACGGGTCCCTGGGCCTGGCCAACCACGGGCCCATGGTGGCCGAGGCCCTGGTCCACCTCGGCCGCGACGACGCCGTCGCGGCCTGGGTGGCGCGCTATCGCACGCGCCTCGAGCCCGCCCCGCGCCGGCGGCCCGGCCCCTCACCGAGGAGGACTGGCCCGCTGCGCTCGGGCAACACGACCGCTACCCCGAATGGCTGGCGCTCTTCGAGCGGGAGGTGGCCGACCGGCCCCCGGTCGCCGTGGTGGGCGAGTGGGCCCCGCGGCTGGTGCCGGGCGCCGTCGGGGCGGCGACCCACGGGCTGATCCGCACGGGGCACGCCCTGCGGGCTCTGGCGGCGGCCGACACCGAGCCGCGCCGCCTCGAGGTCGCCACCGGCCTCGCGTTCTGGGCGTCGAGCTACGAGGAGCTCCCCGGACCGCCGCTGCTGATCGGGAGCGAGGGAGTCCCCGAGGCGTTGGCCGACCTGCCCTACCTGCCCGAGGACGCGCCGCGCCGGGTGTTGATCAGCGACATGGTGGCGGGCGTCGCCGACATCGCCGACGAGTTCGAGCAGGCGGTGGCCTCGCTCGGGTGGGGCGGCGGAGCGGTGGAGCTGCTCGACCAGCTGGCGGCGGGCGGCGCGCGGGCCTACCTGCGCAACGCGGACGCGGGCGGGGCCATCGGACTCCTGCACTCGGTGACGGCACCGCTCGCCGGCGAGCTGCTGCTCCCGTGGCTGGCCGAAGAGGACCGCGCCGCCGCGCTGGGCTACATCTGGCAGGCGGTGGCCGCCCTGCACGTCGCCTACGACGTCGTTCGCCAGGGGTTCGCGCCGGTGCGGGAGGTCCCGGCGGCCGACGAGCTCGTCGACCGGGCGCTGAACTGCGGTGACGAGCATGCCATCAAGCTGACCGAGGCGGCGCTGCGGAGCTTCGGGCGCAGCGGTGAGCCCGCACTCATCTGGGCGGCGGCCGACGCGTCGGCCCGCCTGTGCGGCTGAGGACGCCACGCGGGGCCTCGGGCCGGGAGCCTGGCTAGTGTCGGCCCGATGGAGTACCGCACGCTTGGCCGCACCGGCATAAAGGTCAGCCCCCTCTGCCTGGGGGCGATGATGTTCGGGGCCTGGGGCACCCAGGACCACGACGAGTCCATCCGCATCATCCATGCGGCCCTCGATGCCGGGATCAACTTCGTCGACACCGCCGACATGTACTCGTTCGGGGAGAGCGAGGAGATCGTTGGCAAGGCCCTGGCCAAGACGAAGCGGCACAAGGTCGTGCTGGCCACCAAGGTGCACGGGCAGATGGGACGCGACCCCAACGCGCAGGGCAATTCGCGCCGCTGGATCCTCGCCGAGTGCGACAACAGCCTGCGCCGGCTCGGCACCGACTACATCGATCTCTACCAGATCCATCGGCCGTCCCCCGAGACGGACATCGACGAGACGCTCGGTGCGCTGACCGACCTGGTGCGCGCCGGCAAGATCCGCTACTTCGGCAGCTCGACCTTCCCCGCCCACGAGATCGTGGAGGCGCAGTGGGTGGCCGAGCGCCGCGCCCGCGAGCGCTTCGTCACCGAGCAGCCGCCCTACTCCATCCTCGTGCGGCGGATCGAGCGGGACGTGCTGCCGATGTGCGAGAAGTACGGGATGGGCGTGCTGTCGTGGAGCCCGCTCGCCGGCGGTTGGCTCTCGGGCGCCTTCGGCCCGGGTAAGGACAACACGAGTCGCCGCTCGACGATGATCCCGCACCACTACGACATGTCGTTGCCCGGGAACCTGCAGAAGGTCCAGGCCGTCGGCGAGCTCACCAAGGTGGCCGACGACGCCGGTTTGAGCCTGATTGAGCTCGCGCTGGGCTTCACGCTCGAGCACCCGGCCATCACCTCGCCCATCATCGGCCCCCGCACGATGGAGCACCTCGAGTCGCAGCTCCCCGCGCTCGAGCTGCGTCTCGGCACCGACGTCCTGGACCGCATCGACGAGATCGTCCCACCGGGCACCGACCTCAACGACACGGACGTCGGGTGGGTGCCGGCCGCGATCTCGGATGTGAACCTGCGGCGTCGTCCTCGCTGACGGGGGCGCCGAGGCCCGCACCCCGGCGGGCGGACCGGTAGCGTCACGCTTCCATGGGCCGGTCGCGTCGCGCGTTGGTGCACCTCGGTGGCCGGGCCGTCGACGCCCTCCCCGTGCCGCTGCGGCGCCGGCTGCGCGCGGCCCTGGGCCATCCCGGGCCGCGCCAGGTCGACCTCGGCGACCTCGACGCCTGGTTGGCTCGGGCCACCGCGTCGATGGGCACCGACGAGGACGAGGCCCGTGCCCTGCTCGACGGCTTCGTCGTCGCGTTGCCCACGGCGCCGCCGGACGACCCGTTCTCGGGGGCCTACCGGGACTGGACGTGGGACCTCTATCGCCGCGTCTCGGGCCGCGCCGCCTACGACACGACCAACGAGACCTCGCCGTTCGACCTGGCGGCCGCCCTGGCCCGCCCGTTCCCCTACCAGAGCGGCTCGCTGGCGCTCGTCGGGCGCGACCTGGAGGCCCGCGGCCATCTTCTGCGCACCCTGTCCCAGGTGCTGACCCCGCACGGGGGGGCGGGGCGCGTCGTGGAGTTCGGCCCCGGGTGGGGGAACCTGACCCGGGACCTGGTGGCGACCGGGCTCGACGTGACCGCCGTGGAGCTCGACGAGAAGTTCTGCCGGCTCGTCGAGCAACGCTGCGACGGGCCGGGGCGCGTGACCGTGGTGCGGGGCGACATGCTGTCCTTCACCGCCGCCGAGCCGTTCGACGCCGCGGTCTTCTTCGAGAGCTTCCATCACTGCGCCGACCACATGGCCATGCTGCGCAGGCTGCGCGACATCGTGCGCCCGGGCGGCGCCGTGCTGTTCGCGGCCGAGCCGGTGCAGCGGCTCGACTATCCCTGGGGGCCGCGGCTCGACGGCCTCTCGGTCTGGTCGAGCCGGACGCACGGTTGGCTCGAGCTGGGTTTCGACCTCGCCTACTTCGACGAGGCTCTCCGCCGGACCGACTGGGCGGGCCGGCGGGTCAGGTCGGGCCGGCGCGACGGCGAGACCGATGTGATCGTCGCCCGGCCGGCGTCGTCACCCCGCTCCCGTTAGCCTCGTGAGCGACGCCACGCTTCGCATCTTCGCCGAAGTTGGCCCTCTCTGGGTCCAGGCGCAGGCGCGCTGAAGGGGCCCGAAGGCCCCTTCGCACGATGAATGCCGCTCCCTGACTGGCGATCACGATACCAGTCGTTGCCGTGGCTCAGACGACCGTTCTTCCGTGGCGCCCTGGGACTGGATGTCTGCCGTTCCCTGACTAAGAACGTGCACCGGGCTCGATTCCCGGCCGGGGCGCCCACACCCGAGGGGTCGGGCTGATGATGGCCAGTCACCATCGATTCGGCGGCCCGACTCTCCGGGTGCTCACGAGCTGGACAGGTTCCTACCGGGCCGTCCAGCGCGGCGGGTCGGGCAACGGGACGTCCCCGTACCCGTTGCAGCGGGCCTTGTCGATCTCCAACTCGAACAGGACGTAGCGATCCTCGGGCGTGTACGCGGCCGCGTCGGTCGCCACCGCTCGGAGGTCGGGCTCGTCCAGGAAGACGCCGTGCCCGCTGACGAAGAACTCGCCGCCCGTGCCGAAGGTGTCGGCCACGCCGTTGTGCAGCGCGTACCACCGCCGCTCGCGCAGGTCGTGCCCCTTGGGCGAGTTCGGCTCCATGAACACGAACAGCCGGCCGCCCCCGATGATCGGGGCCACCGGGTGGACCCGGGCCCCGCCCGATGGGCGGACCGTCGCCAGGTACGCCGGCGCGCCCGTCAGTCGCTCCACTCCGAAGGCCGCCAGCTCGGGCGCCTGTGCCTCGAGATCGCCCCAACTCGGCATCGCGCCAGTTTGCCAGCCCGACGCACGAGCCCCGGCGCCGAATCTGCGAGACTTTGCGCGTGGAGACGGACGGGATGCACGAGCCGGAGCCCCGGCCCATGGATCGTTCCGACGAGCCGGACACCGAGCCCGAGGCGGACGGACCCGCGCCGGTCGTGCGGCCCGGCCCGGAGGTGGCGGCCGGGGTCGATCCCTACGCCCTGGCCGGGATCGCGCGGAGCGAATGGATGCGGCCGACAGTGCAGGAGCACAGCCGGTGGTGGGTGCGCGGCCTCTGGTTCACCGCGGCGGCGGGCATCGGCATGGGGTTCGCGCTCTTGCTGGCCTCCTTCCACTAGGTCCCCGCACGGGACCGGAGAAGTCGGCTCGGTCTACTTCCAGCCCTGGAGGACGTGATCGAACCACCACTGGGGCGCGGCGGCGGTCAGCACGTTCATGTCCCAGTAGTCGGTCCATTTCGTGATCTTCCCGCCGCTCACCTCGTGCACGGATGCGACGTGCAGCCCCATCGACTCGCCGGTGGGCCATTCCCAGTGCTCGATGTGCTCGGTCATCACGACGTCGTCGCCGGCGACCAGATGGAGCCGTTCGTCCCAGAGGCGCGCCAGCTTGGCGAACGCGAGCGTCAGGCGCGCCGTGATCTCGTCCCCACCCCGCGCCACGTCGTCATCCGGCGTGCAGATGTCGGTGTACTCGCCCTGCGGCGCGAAGTGGGAGACCAAGGACCCGAAGTCCTGCCGGTAGAGGTCGTCCCAGAACGCCTCGATCAGTTCCTGGTTGTCCTGGGCGGTCGTCACGTGGCATCTCCCGGGTCGGTGCTGCCGGGATCTTAAGGACCGGTGGCGGCGCGGGCCAGGCTCGCTCGGTACCCTCGGGGTGGAAGGAGGCGTCGTGAGCCCGAGTGCGACTGGCGTGGTGGACCGCTACTTCTCCTCTCTCTCCGCCCGGGACTGGGCCGGCCTGGGGCTCGTCCTCGCGGAGGGCGTCGTACGGGTCGGGCCCTTCGGCGACCGCCTCGACGGCCGCGCCGCCTATCTCGACTTCCTGCGGGGGACGGTGCCCCCCGACTACCGCAACGACGTCCGGCGGATCGTCGGCGCTCCCGACGGGCGCGCCGCCTTCGCCAGGGTGACCGAGCACCTGCGCTATCCCGAGCAGGAGCTCCACCTGGAGGAGGCCTATGCCTTCGAGATGGGTGCGGACGGCCTGATCACGCGCATCGAGATCTACTGGCAGACGCCGCACGACGATCCGGGCGGCTTCGGTTCGGCCGCCAGTGGCGACAGCTACGCGTCGGGCGCCCGGCCGGAGCCCGGCGCCTGAGCGGACTGGTCCCGTGCGGGTCGCGATCTACGTGCGGCCGAACTCCTCGACGCCCGGCGTCGGCGGGGACTTCGACGGTGCGCTCGTCGTGCGTGTGGCCGAGCCGCCCGACGCCGGCCGGGCGACCGAGGCCGCCGTGCGCGCCGTGGCCGCGGCGCTCGGCCTGCCCCGCCGGTCGGTGACGCTGGTGCGGGGGGCGACCAGCCGCCGGAAGCTCCTCGAGATCGCGGCCCGTCCCGACGACGCCGCCCGCGTGGAGCAGGTGCTCGGTCGGCTGTGCGCCGCGCCCGCGTGAGGGCCCGCGTCGGGCCACGCGCTCAGCGCTGTTCGAGCCAGCGGGCGTTCGCCTCGTCGAACAGGCGCCGGGTGCGCTCCAGGTCGCGCGGCCGCTCCACGAAGGTGCCGAAGTCCCACTCGGAGCGCTCCACGGAGAAGAAGTCGCCTCCGTACACGTGCAGCGCCACGGCGAATTCGCGGCGGGAGTTGGTCACCGAGTGGATCACGTCGTCGCCGAGGACGAGGACGTCACCCGCGGGCAGCTCCCGGCCACCGGCCGTCTCGAGGCCGGTGGGAGCCCGCCGGAAGAAGGCGTTGTCCTCCTGGCCGCCGTACATGCCGATGACCGCCCACATGCGGTGCTCGTGCGGGTTGAGGGCCATGCCGGGCGTCCAGGCCACGTGGAGCACGGTGAGATCGGCGTCGTGGTGCAGCGTCCGGATGCCGCCGGACTCCACCGGGCCGAGGGCGTGCTCCAGCCCGGCCGGGTCAGCCACGAGCTCGTCGAGGACGTCGCGCACGGCGAGGACCGGCGTGTGCTCGTCCAGCGCGGCCTGACAGCGGGCGACGATGTCCTCGGCGGCGAGGGCCATCGCTCCAGACTACGACCGCCCTCCCCGGGCGGGCGAGAGGTCGCCCCGGGTCAGGGCCGGAGCATGGCGGCGAAGGTGGCCGGCGCCGTCACCGGCAGGAGGTGGCCCGAGTCCACCCGGATCACGGTCGCCGGCCCGGGCAGCCGTTGCGCCATCTCTTCCTGCGTGCCCGTCGGCACGGGCCGGTCCCGCTCGTTGAGCACGTAGGTGACGGGGACGCCCGCCGCCTTCGACCAGTGCACCGGCTGGAAGTAGTGGTGCACGGTGTCCTCCACGCAGCGGACGGGATCGACGACGAAGGCCAGCGTCTCGTCGTCGAGGGGGTCGCCGCCGTAGGCGTGGCGGAAGGACTCGGCGTCGGCCGGCGGGCCGGGCAGCGTGATCGTGCGGCCCTCGCTCTCGGCGGCGGCCACGGCGAGCAGCAGGCCCTCGCGGTGGCGCTCCTTCATGCAGTCGATGCCGCAGCCTCCCTCGGCCGGCACGAGCGCGGCGTTCAGGACGACCCCGCGCACCCGGCCGCCCAGGGCGGAGACCGCCCCCGGCACCACGAGGCCGCCCGAGGAGTGCGCCACGAGCGTCAGCGGGCCCTCCGGGGCGCGCGCCTCGATGTCCGCCACGACCGATGCCACCTCGTCGTCGACCGACAGTGTCGCCAGGTCCGCCGGACGGTCGGCCCGGCCCGGCAGGTCGACGGCGACGACGTCGCCCTCCAGGTGCGGGACGAGGCGGTCCCAGAAGCGCGCCGTGGTCCCGCCACCGTGGATGAGCACCGTCGTCATCGTCGGAGGGTCCCGAAGGGGTGGTGCATGGCGGGGAGGCTACGTCACCGCCGGGCCAGCTCGGCGAACGCCGTGGGCGTCCCGCCACCGATGCGGCGCGCGATCGCGGCCGCGCACGCCGCGGGCGACGAGCGCGCCGTGTCCACCTCGAGGTCGTAGATGCCCGGATCGTGCACCGCGCGGTCCCAGCGCCGCACGATGTCGGGCGCCGTCCCGTCGGGGCGTGGGCCGGCGTAGCGACCCTCGCGGCCCGGCTCGACCCGCTCCCGCCGGGCCAGGATCTCCTCGTCGGGGCAGCGCACACCGACGAGGTAGGCGGGGAGGCCCGCCAGCCTGCGGGCGACCGCAGGGAGGATCCCCCGCGGCGACGAGTAGTCGTCGTGGTGGCCGACGTCGACCACGACGTCGAACCCCAGCCGGCTGCACGCGAGCACCGATTCGTAGAGGGCCTCGAACAGGGCCACGACGTACGGCTCGAGATCGGGCCGCTCGCCGCCCGGCCGCAGGCCGATGCCGGGCCGGAGGTGGGCGGGGGTGACCGCGGCGAACGCGTCGACACCGAGGTTGAGCCGCACGCCGCCGGTCGCGCCCTGCAGGGCCCGCGCGATGCTCGACTTCCCCGAGCGCGGCGTCCCGTTGAGCACGACGATCGTCCCCTCTCCATCCATCCGGGACCCTTCCGACGGCCCGGCGGCCGCTCAGGCGCCTTCCTGGCGCGGCATCGACTGGTGCAGCGGGACCGGGTAGACGGGCATGTTCGTGTCGATGTCGAGGACCATGGCCTGGGTACAGCCCAGGGCCGCGACGTCCGCCATCTGGTCGTGCGCCGTGGACGGCAGCGCCGGCACCGCCACCTCGGCCCGCCCCGGGTGCAGCGCCGAGGTCAGGTCGCCCGTGTGCCGGCGCCGCCAGGCCGAGATGTTGGGGGCGCGCACGCCGAAGCGCTCCTCCAAGAAGCGCAGCTGCGACGTGTGGTCGAACACCTGCGACGCGACGTGGCCGCCCCGGCTGAAGGGGGAGATGACGAGCATGGGGACCCGGAAGCCCAGGCCCACCGGACCGCGGATCCCCTCCGCGTCGCCCGGCAGCGACGGCTGCGCCAGGTATTCGCCCGGCGTCCCCGCCGGCGCCGACGGCGGGGGCACGTGGTCGAAGAAACCGTCGTTCTCGTCGTACATGTGGAACAGCACCGTCTTGGACCACACCGCGGGATTCGACAGCAGTGTCTTCACGAGCTGGCTGGTGAACCATTCGCCCAGCGCGGGCGGCGACGACGGGTGCTCGTCGTAGCCCGCCGGCGGCAGGATCCAGCTCACGGCCGGCAGCTGGCCGCTGGCGACGTCGGAGACGAAGTCGGCTGGATACAGCGGCAGGAACGCCTTCTGGTACAGCGGCGAGGTCGGGCTCTTGTACTGGGAGAAGAAGGGGAGGATGGCGTCGGTCGCCACCAGCCCGTGCTGCTCGAAGAAGGCCGGCGTGTAGATCGCCCCCTGCGGCGTGTACACCTTCCAGCTGACGCCGGCGTCCTCGAGCACCTCGGGCATGGTGTCCCAGCTGACGCTGTAGACCGCGTCGGGCGAGGGGTCGGTGATCAGCACGGGGCCGCCGGCGTGGCCGGTGGGGTCCAGCGTGCCCGAGAGCGACATGAGGCGGTTGGGGTGCGTGGGCCCGAACACCGAGCAGTGGTAGTTGTCGCAGATGGTGAACGCGTCGGCCAACGCGTAGTAGTACGGCAGGTCGCGCCGCCGGTAGTAGCCCATGGTCAGCACGCCCTGGTCCGGCCCCTCGAATTCGGGCCGGACGTGCGTGGCGACGAACGCGGCGTTGCTGCCGCCGCCCCAACTGAGATGCTGCCCCTGCCAGCTGTGGTCGAGGTCGTTGGTGCAGGCGCCGATCCCCGACGTCGAGTCGAGGTGGAACGGGAGCAGGTGGCTGTCGCGTCCGCCGGGCCAGCGCTGCGCGAACACGCCGGGCGACCCCGCCGGGTGGTCGTCGAAGCCCCGCACGCCGCGGTAGGTCCCGTAGTAATGGTCGAAGGAGCGGTTCTCCTGCATCAAGAAGACGACGTGCTCGATCGCCCCGGGGTCCGAGCCGGCCGGCGCGGTGGACGCGGCCGACCGGGCCATGGCCGCCGCCCCCGCGGCGCCGGACCGGGTCATGGCGGCCAGCACGCCGGCGCCCCCCGTCGCCATTGCCGCGGCGAGGAGCGTGCGGCGGTCGAAGCGCCGTGCGGGCTTCGTCATCGGCTCAGGCGCGGCACGCGCTCACACGGGCTCCATCAGTGCCGGGTCGTTGTTGCGGACGTTGCCCACCCGCGGCCCGACAAGGTGGTGCGTCACCGTGCCGGCCGGCGGCGGGCGCAGCAGCGCGCGCAGCTCCTCGGCGTCCTCGTTGGCCGGGTCGAGCCAGAGGTCGAAGGTGGCGGGGTCGAGGATCACCGGCATGCGGTCGTGGATGCCCGCCATGTCCGCGCCGCCGGGCGCGGTGATGATGGTGCACGTCCGGAGATACGGCGTGTCCTTGGGCGCGCCCTTCGGGCGCCAGCGCTCCGCCAATCCGGCGAAGGCCAGCGGCGCGCCGTCGGCGCGGCTGAAGTAGTACGGCTGCTTCTGCCCGGTCTCCGCCGTGTGCCACTCGTAGAAGCCGTCGGCCGGGACGATGATGCGCCTCTCGCGGAAGGCCTCGCGGAAGGAGGCCTTGGTGGCCACCGTCTCGCTGCGCGCGTTGAAGAGGCGGCCGCCCGATTTCGTGTCCTTGGACCACCAGGGGACGAGCCCCCAGCGGAAGGACAGGAGCAGCCGTTCGCTCGTGACCGTGTCGGTCGGCTTCTCTTCCGGCTCGCCCGCGGGGCGCACGGGGCGGTCGCGCACGCCGAGCACCTCGTCGGTCGGCGCCACGTTCCAGCTGGGGGCGTGCTCGGGGTCGGTGCCCTCGTCGAGGAAGGCTCCGAAGTAGCGGGCCATCCGGGCCGGGGGAGTGAAGAGAGCGAAGCGTCCGCACATGCGGGCTGCATTGTGACGTATAGGTGACCTCGGAGGCGGTCTCGTAGCTGACCTGGGCTTTTGGCTCCCCGAGCAGGCGGCACACGGCCTGACTAGGGTACGAACATATGTTCGCTTTCCAGGCCGGGGACCCGCCAGGCCCCCCGTTCCCGGGAGCTCCCGCCCGGGCTGGCCGACCGGGTCCGGCCCACGACGCCGGTGGCCGGCCGGACCCTGCCCGTGCCCCCGCCGCTGGCCCCGCTCTTCCCCGGCGGCTCCCTGCGCCGCGGCACGACCACCACCGTGGTGGGGCAGCCCGGCCACGGCGCCACCACCCTCGCGCTGGCGCTCCTGGCCGCGGCGTCGGCGGCGGGGAGCTGGAGCGCCGCGGTGGGGCTGCCCGACCCCGGGGTGGTGGCGGCCGCCGGCCTCGGGCTCGACCTGCGCCGCGTGGTCTTCGTGCCCCACCCCGGCGCCGGCTGGGCCGAGGCGGCCGGCGACCTCCTCTCCGGGGTCGACGCCGTCCTGGTGCGCCCGCCCGGCCGGGCCCGCCTGACGGCGGCGCGCCACCTGAGCGCGCGGGCCCGCGAGCGCCAGGCGGCGCTGGTGGTGCTGCTCGAGGGCACCGGCTGCTGGCCCGAGGGGGGCGACCTGGCGCTCTCGGTGGGGGCCGTGGAGTGGGAGGGCATCGGCCGGGGCCACGGGCACCTGCGCGGGCGCCGCGCCGAGGTGCGCGTCAGCGGGCGTCGCGCCGCCGGCCGGGTCGACCGAGTGCTCGCTGTGGTTGCCCGCCGACTCGGGCGCGCTGGCCGCCGCGGACGAGGCGGGCGTCGGCCCCGGTGACGGGCCGGAGGCGGCCTGAGCGAACGGTGGAGAAGAGGACGTGGAACGGTTGGTCGTCATCTGGTGCCCCGGGCTCCTGGAAGAAGGGGCGGAGGGGGAGGAGGCCCGGCGCTTCGCCCGCGTGCTGGCGCGGGCCGGCGAGCTCTGCCCCTGGGTCCATCCGGTCCGGCTCGGGGTCGCCGCGCTGCCCGCCCGCGGCCCCGCCCGCTTCTTCGGCGGGGAGGAGGCGGTCGTGGCCCGCCTGGCCGCGACCGTGGAGGAGGAGACCGAGGCCGCCGTCGGCGTGGCCGACGGGCTCTTCGCCGCCGCCCTCGCCGCCCGCGTCGGGCTGATCGTCCCGGCCGGGGGGACGGCGGGCTTCCTGGCCCCCTGGTCGGTGGCCACGCTGGCGCGGCCCGACCTGGCCGTCACCCTGCAAAGGCTGGGGGTCACCACCCTGGGGCAGCTGGCCGCGCTGCCCGCGGCGAGCGTCTCGGACCGCTTCGGGGCGGACGCGGCCGCCTGCCACGCGGTGGCCCGGGGCGAGAGCGGGGAGCTGGCCGGCCTGCGCGACCGCACCATCGAGCGGCGCCTGCGGGTGGCCCGGGGCGAGGACCCCGACCGGGGGGACGCGCCGCCCCCGCCCTCCCAGCCCGGCTTCTTCGGCGGCGCGTCGGAGGCCGACGCCCGCGCCGCCCGTTCCTTCGTGCGGGTGCAGGAGCGCCTGGGGGTGGAGGCCGTGCTGATGGGCCGGCTGCGGGGCGGGCGCGACCCGGCCGGGCAGTCGGTGCTCGTGCCCTGGGGCAGCCCCGACGCCGACGCCGGCCCGGCCGCCGGCGCGCCGTGGCCGGGCCGGCTGCCGCCGCCCGCGCCGAGCGACGTGCTGCGGGCCCCGCTGCGGGCCGAGGTGGCCGACGCGGCCGGCCGTGCCGTCGCGGTCAGCGGGCGGGGGCTGCTCACCGGGGGGATCGACCGGCTGTCGGTCGGCGGCGGCCCCTGGCAGCCGGTCACCGGGTGGGCCGGCCCCTGGCCGGTGACCGAGCGCTGGTGGTCGGTGCGCCGGCGCCGGGCCCGCCTCCAGGTGGTCACCGCCGACGGGGTGGCGCGCCTGCTGTGCACCGAGCGGGGGCAGTGGTGGGTCGAGGCGCTCTATGACTGAGCGGCTCGCGACCGGGCGAGCCCCATGACCGAGGCCTACGCGGAGCTGCACGCGCACTCGGGGTTCAGCTTCCTCGACGGCAGCAGCGACCCCGAGGAGCTGGTGGCCGAGGCGGACCGGCTCGGGCTGGCCGCGCTGGCGCTGACCGACCACCACGGCTTCTACGGCGTGGTGCGCTTCGCCAACGCGGCGCGGGCGTGCGGGCTGCCGACGGTCTTCGGGAGCGAGGTGACCCTCGCCCCGGCCAGCCCGCGCACCGGCGAGGCCGACCCCACCGGCGCGCACCTCGTCGTGCTCGCCCGCGACCCCGACGGCTACGCCCGCCTGTCGACGGTGCTGGCCGACGCGCACCTCGAGGGCGGGGAGAAGGGGCGGCCGGTCTTCACGCTCGACGCGCTGGCCCGCGCCGCGGGCGGCCACTGGCTGGTGCTCAGCGGCTGCCGGAAGGGGGCGGTCCCCGCCGCGCTGATGGACGCCGGGCCCCGGGCGGCCGCCAAGGAGGTGGGCCGCCTCGTCGACGCGTTCGGCCGCGCCCACGTCGCGCTGGAGCTGTGGGACCACGGGGACCCGCTCGACACGGCGCGCAACGACGCGCTGGCGCAACTCGCGGTGGAGTGGGGCGTCGACGCCGTGGCGACCAACAACGTGCACTACGCCACGCCGGCGGGGTTCCGGCTGGCCACCACGCTCGCCGCGGTGCGGGCGCGCCGCCCCCTGGCCGAGCTCGAGGGCTGGCTGCCGTCGGCCCCGGCGGCCTGCCTGCGCTCGGCCGCCGAGCAGTCCCGGCGCTTCGCCCGCTGGCCCGGCACCGTCGCGCGTGCTGCCGAGCTCGGGCGCGCCTGCGCCTTCGACCTGCGCCTCGTCGCGCCGCGGCTGCCCGACTTCCCCGTCCCCGCCGGGATGGACGAGCAGGGCTACCTGCGCCACCTGGTGACCGAGGGCGCGACGGCGCGCTACGGGCCGCCCGGGGCCGAGCGGGTGCCCGGCGCGTGGAAGCAGATCGCGCACGAGCTCGAGGTGATCGGCCAGCTCGGCTTCGCCGGCTACTTCCTCGTGGTGTGGGACATCGCGCAGGTGTGCCGGCGGCTGGACATCTACTGCCAGGGGCGCGGCTCGGCGGCCAACTCGGCCGTCTGCTACGCGCTCGGCGTCACCAACGTCGACGCGGTCGACCTCGGGCTGCTCTTCGAGCGCTTCCTCTCCCCGGCGCGTGACGGGCCTCCGGACATCGACGTGGACATCGAGTCGGAGCGGCGCGAGGAGGTGATCCAGTACGTCTACGAGCGCTACGGCCGCCGCCACGCCGCGCAGGTGGCCAACGTCATCACCTACCGGCCACGCTCGGCCGTGCGCGACGTCGGCAAGGCGTTCGGCTTCACCCCCGAGCAGGTGGACGCCTGGTCGGCGCGCATCGACGCCGGGTACGGGCGGGGCCCGTCCTCGGCCGCCGCGGTGCACGAGGCGGTGGGTGCCCCGGACGCGCCCGGCGGGGGGGCCGGGACGGGCGGCGTGCCGCCGCTGGTGGCCGAGCTGGCGGCCGAGGTGCTCGACCGGCCGCGCCACCTCGGCATCCACTCGGCCGGCATGGTGCTGTGCGACCGGCCGGTGGTCGAGGTCTGCCCGGTGGAGTGGGGCCGCATGCCGGGGCGCAGCGTGCTGCAGTGGGACAAGGACGACTGCGCCGCCATCGGGCTGGTGAAGTTCGACCTGCTCGGCCTCGGCATGCTCGAGGCGCTGCACCGCATGGTCGACCTGGTGCGTGACTTCTACGGGACCGAGGTCGACCTGGGGCAGCTGCCCCAGGAGAGCGCGGTCTACGACCTGCTGTGCCGGGCCGACACGGTCGGGGTCTTCCAGGTCGAGAGCCGGGCCCAGATGGGGACGCTGCCCCGGGTGGCGCCGCGCACGTTCTACGACATCGCCATTGAGGTCGCGCTCATCCGGCCCGGCCCCATTCAGGGCCACGCGGTGAACCCCTACATCCGCCGCCGCCGGGGCGAGGAGCCCGTCACCTACCTGCACCCGCTGCTCGAGCCGATCCTCAAGCGCACGCTCGGCGTCCCGCTCTTCCAGGAGCAGCTGATGGAGATGGCGGTCGCCATCGCCGGGTTCAGCGCGGCCGACGCCGACGAGCTGCGCCAGGCCATGGCGGCCAAGCGCTCGGCGGCGCGCATGGAGAAGATGCGGGCGCGCCTCTACGACGGGATGGCCGCGCGCGGGGTGACGGGCGCCGTGGCCGACCAGGTCTTCGAGGCGCTCGCCGCGTTCGCCAACTTCGGTTTCCCCGAGTCGCACTCGGTGTCGTTCGCGCATCTCGTCTACTCCTCGGCCTGGTTGAAGCTGCACTACCCGGCGGCGTTCACCGCGGGGCTGCTCAACTCCCAGCCCATGGGGTTCTGGTCGCCCCAGTCGCTGGTGGCCGACGCGCGCCGCCACGGGGTGCGCGTGCGCCGGCCGCACGTGAACCGCTCCGAGGTGGGGGCGTCGCTCGAGCCCGGTGCGGGGGCCGACGCCGTGCTGCGCCTCGGCCTGGGGTCGGTGCGCGGGGTGGGCGAGGCGACGGCGGAGCGGGTCGTGGCCGGCCGGCCCTGGCGCGGCGGCGAGGACCTGGTGCGGCGCGCTGGTGTCACCCAGGCCCAGCTCGAGACGCTGGCCGCCGCCGGGGCGCTCGACCCCGAGGGTCCCAAAGATGAGGACGGAGCCGGCGAGGCGCAGGGGACGACGGCCGGCCGGCGCCGGCTGCTGTGGGCGGCCGGCGCGGCGGCGCAGGGGACGCCGGACCGCCTGCCCGGGATCGTGGTGGGGGCCGAGGCCCCGCCGCTGCCCGAGCCCAGCCTCTACGACGCGGTGGGCGACGACCTGTGGGCGCTGGGGCTGGCGCCGGAGCGCACGGCCATGCATCTCGCTCGCGAGCGGCTCGAGGCGATGGGCGTGGTGACCGCCGTGGCGCTGGAGGCATCGGCCGACGGGGACCGCGCCACCGTGGCCGGGGTCGTGACCCACCGCCAGCACCCCGAGACGGCGCGCGGCGCCGTCTTCGTCAACCTCGAGGACGAGACGGGGCACGTCAACGTCGTCTTCTCCCGCGGCGCCTGGGCGCGCTGGAAGCACGTGGCCCGCCACGCGCCCGTGTTGTTGATCCGCGGGCGCGTGCGCAGGGGGCAGGGGGCGGTCAGCTTCGACGCCGAGCGGGTCGAGGCGCTGGTGGTCGGGACGGCGGTGCCGGCGAGCCGGGACTTCCGCTGAGGGCCGCTCCGCTGAGGGCCGCTGCCCGCCACTCCGGGCCCGGCGCCGTGAGCCGGCACGCCCGCCCGGCGCCGGCCGTCAGCCCCGCTCGGGCAGCGCCGCCGCCTTCAGGGTGAGGTAGTCCCGCTCCCGCAGGTTGTGGGTGCCGGCGGCTGCGGCGACGTACGCCGCCCGGGCCCCGGCCGCGTCGCCCTTCTGCTCCAGGAGGTGGGCGCGCACGGCGTGCACCCGGTGCGAACGGCCGAGTGGCGCCGAGGCCGCCAGGTCGTCGACGAGCGCCAGCCCGGCGTCGGGGCCCTCGACCATCGCCACCGCGACGGCGCGGTTCAGCCGCACCACCGCGTTGTCCGTCATCCGCTCCAGCAGCGTGTAGAGCGCGAGGATCCGCGCCCAGTCGGTGTCCTCGTAGCGGGGTGCCGCGTCGTGCAGCGCCGCCACCGATGCCTGCACCGCGTACTCGCCCATCGGGCCCTGCGCCAACGCGACGGCCGCCAGGGCGGTGCCCTCCGCGACGAGGCCACGATCCCACCGGGTGCGGTCCTGCTCGGACAGCGGGACGAGTGCGCCGTCGCCCGCCGTCCGGGCCGGCCGCCGGGCCTCGCTCAGCAGCATGAGGGCGAGGAGCCCCGTCGCCTCGGGGTCCCCGGGCAGCAGGTCGTGCAGCAGCCGGCCGAGGCGGATGGCCTCGGCGGCGAGGTCGACGCGGTCGAGGTCCGGTCCGCTGCTCGACGCGTAGCCCTCGTTGTAGACGAGGTAGACGACGCGCAGCACGAGCGCGAGGCGCGCCGCCCGGGCGGCGTCGTCGGGGAGGGCGAGGGGTCGCCCGCCTTCGGCCACGATCCGCTTGGCCCGGCTGATCCGCTGCGCCATCGTGGCCTCCGGGACGAGGAAGGCCCGCGCGATCTCCCTCGTGGTCAGCCCGCCGAGGGCCCGCAGCGTGAGGGAGACGGCCGACGCCGGCGCCAACGAGGGGTCGCAGCACATGAAGAACAGCGCCAGCGTGTCGTCGTGTCCCGACACCGGCTCGCCCGGTTCCCGCGACCAGGAGGCCGCCAGGTCCTCGCGCCGCCGCCGCGCCTCGTCGCTGCGGGAGAGGTCGGTCATGCGACGCGACGCCACCCGCACCAGCCAGCCGAGCGGGCTGTCGGGGACGCCGTCGGCGGGCCAGGAGGTGGCGGCGGCGAGCAGCGCCTCCTGCACGGCGTCCTCGGCGTCGGCGAAGTGCCCGTAGCGGCGGACCACGGCGCCGAGGGCCAGCGGGGCGAGCCGGCGCAGCAGGCCCTCGACGCCGAGCTGGCGGGTCACACCTCGGGGTCGGGGGCGCTCATGACCTGGCGCACCTCGATGCGCTGGCGGATCGGCCGGCCTCCCTGGCCCGGCGCAGCCGAGACGGCCGCCGCGATCTGCAGCGCCCGCTCTGGCGTGTCCACCTCGACGATGCGGTAGCCGGCCAGCAACTCCTTGGTCTCGGGGAACGGCCCGTCGGTCACCAGGGGTGCCGACGTCCCGTCCGAGACCACGACGCGGGCCTCGTCGGGACCCGCCAGCCCCTGGGCATCGATGAGCTCGCCCAGCTCCTCCAGCTGCCTGTTCAGCGCCTGCTGGAATTCGATGTGGGCCTTGACCTCCTCGGGGGTCCACTCGTACATGGGTGCGCAGTCAGCCTCGACACCCCCGTAGCTCTGCATCAGCATGAATCGCATCGCTCCATCCTTCCGTGTCCGGCGCCGGGTCGGCGCCGCTCGGAGGGGAGTCGGAGTCGTCAGGCCGAATTCGACACGTCCGCCGGGAAATCCGGGGGTGTCAGTGGACGGTGACGGCGAGGGAGGCCGTGGCCTGGGCCGGGAGCTTCCCGCCCGGGACCACGAGCCGCAGGACGGCGCTGTCGCTGAAGGTCCCGCCGCCCCCGCCCGGGGCGGCCCAGAACACGGTGAGGGGATCACCCACCCCGGCGCAGGAGAGGGCCTCGCCGCGCACGACGTCGCCGGGGTTCCCGGCCACATACGTGGGCTTCGGCGACGACGCACAGACGAAGGCGTGCGCCAGCTGCGTCGAGGCGGCGCCGGCCACACTTTGCAGGGAGACGGTGGCGCGCCAGCCGACGAGGGACCCGCGGGCGTCGACCACCGTGACGGGTGGCAGCTGACCCTGGTAGACGGAGATCCTGTGACCGAAGGCGAAGGACGGGAAGAGCGGCACCGACGCGGTGGTGGGCGAGACGGTCAGGGGCCCCGGGAGCACCGAGACGCCGAAGGTCTGGACGGCCGAGCTCCCGGAGCCCAGGGCCACGCTCGGCGTGACGACGTCGCCTCCGGGTGCGGGCGTCGGAGGACTCGGCGTGCCGACGGTCGGCCCGCCCTGCCCGGACCAGCTCTCGGACGTGAGCACCGGCGTGGCCGAGGCGGTCGCCGCGGCATGGGCGACCCAGCCCCCCATGGCGAGGAGCGCAGCCGCGACGGTGAGGGCGGCCGTGACCGTGGCGGGGCGACGCCCGCGCGCCACGGTCTTCTCGCCACTCAGCACACTCTGGTGTCGCCCGCCCGCCCGACCGCCTTGATGGTGCGGTGTCGGCCGTTTTACGGGAATTGTGCAGAGGCCCGCGACTTGTGGGGGAATTGTGTGCCCAGGACCGCCACGAGGAGGAGCACATCATGCTGCTGAAGGGACTGAACCACGTCGCCGTGATCACCAACGACGCGTCCCGCCTGAACGACTTCTACCGCGAGGTCTTCGACGCCGAGATCGTGCGGGACGGGTCCGAGTTCCCCGGGGGCGAGGGTCCCCGGCTCTCCATCATCAAGATCGGCGACTGGGCCGAGCTCAACGTGTTCCAGATCGACGGGAACACCGAGGCGGACCGCCAGACCCCGATGTTCGGCCGTGGTCGTCTCGACCACCTGGCCCTGCAGGCCGCGTCGCTCGACGACTTCGAGACGATCCGCGACCGCCTCATGGCGCGCGGCGCGGCGGACGACTTCGTCACCGACTTCGGGTTCATGCTGAGCATCTTCTTCCGCGATCCCGACGGCCTGGAGTGCGAGGTGTGCGTCGAGAACCCCGACGCGGTGCCGGGCGTCAGCCACCCACCGGGCACCCGGGCCGCCCGCTACTCCTGAGCGCCGGCGCCCCGGCTCCGGGCCACGCCGGCACGGTGGTCGCGGTCGTCCTTCGACCGGCCGCGCCCCTCGACCGGCCGGCGGTGCGTGCGGCGCCGGCGTGACTTCGCCGGGGTTTCCGTCCCTTCGACCCGCTGTCCTCCGAATGGGGTTCTCAGGTTCGGTTACGTTCATTCTCAGGCGGTTCCATGGTAGATTTCGGGGTACGGAAGCTAGGGGGGTGGGGGCCGGGATCTAAGGGTCCTCCCAGACCCCTCCCCGCCCGGCCCCCACCTCCTTCTGGCCCGCCCAGCAGCGGTCTCGTGCCCGAGGTCGACGCACGGGCGACGCGCCGCCGGGAACTCCCGAAGCAGCGTGGTTGCCCCGTCATCGCCTCTCATCCCGACGGGCGGGAGCGCGATCCAACACTGAGACGGTGGGTGCACGCCGCGGTTACAGCCGGAGCGGCCGGCACCGTGACGGCCTCCCGGCCGCCGCGACGGGTTCCTACGTGACGACGAGGCCCCGGCCGGTGATGAGCGGCAGGTCCAGGGCCGTGACGAGGCCGGGTGCGGCGTCGACCACATCCGGGACCGCGTTGACGAGGCGCATCGCGGTCGCCTTCAGGCCGGCCGTGTTGTGGTCGCCGTCGGTACCCATCAACTGGAGGTCGAGGGTGTAGTTGGGCTCGCCGGTGATCTGGACGCGGTAGCAGCCGTGCCCGGCGGGCTGGGGCCAGGCGGTGCCCAGGTCGTCGCGCAGGCGGGTGACGTGCTCGAGCACCACGAGGGGGCGGTCGCCGACCATGCCGCGCACCTCGAAGTGCAGCGCCCCCGCGGTGCCGGCCCTGATGGTGCCGGCGTCGATCTCGAAGTCCTCCGGCGCCGCCTCCCGCTCGTACCACTCGGTCACGGCCGTCAGCGTCACGCCCAGGCCGGCGGCGATCTGGCGCACGACGCTGCCCCAGGCCATCGTGAGCACCCCCGGGCTCAGCAGGAGCGGCACGTCGTGCAGGTCACGGCCGAACCCCATGATGTCGAAGAGCACCATGGGCTGGTTGTAGGTGTTGTAGTTGAGCACCTCCGAACAGCGGACCTCCTCGATCCGCTCGGAGATCCCCGTGAGGACGAGGGGGAGGGCGTCGTTGGCGAAGCCCGGGTCGACGCCGTTGACGAAGAGGGACACGCCGGCTCCCTCCGCCGCGGCCACGAGCGGGGCCGCCATCGGGTCGTCCGGCTCGGGGTACTGGAGGAACACCGGCCCCGAGGACACCACGTTGATGCCGGCGGCCAGGAAGCGCTCGAGGTCGGCCAGCGCCTCGCCGAGCCGGTCGTCCGCCATGGCGGTGTGCACGATGCAGTCGGGCCGGAGCGCCAGGAGCTCGTCGGCGTCACCGGTGGCGGCGACGCCGAACGTGCGCTCCAGGCCCGCCAGCTCACCGGCGTCGTGGCCCACCTTGTCGGGATTGGACACGAAGACACCGACGAGCTGGAGGTCGGGACGGGCGTCGATCCCGGCCAGGGTGTGGCGCCCGACGTTGCCGGTGGCCCATTGCACGACGCGGTATGCCATGGCGGCGGCTCCTTAGAGGTCGGGGAGGGGGAACTCGAGGTTGGGCGACTGGAGCCCGCCGTCGACCTCCAGGATCTTGCCGGTGACGTAGGCTCCCGCGGGCGAGGCCAGGTACAGGACCGCCGACGCGATGTCGTCGACGTGACCGAGCCGCCGCAGCGGCGTGGCCTCCTCCATGGCCGTGCGGAGCTCGTCGCTCGACATGACGATGTCGAGCGCGGAGGTGGCGGTCGAGCCGACGCCGATGGCGTTGACCCGGATGCGCGGGGCGAGGTCTCGTGAGGCGAGCCGGGTGTACTGCTCGAGAGCGCCCTTGACGGTGCCGTAGGCGAGGTAGCCCCGGCCCGCCACGTGGCCCATCACCGAGGAGATGCTGACGATGGCGCCGCCGGGGTGGTCACCCTCGAGCATGTGCGGCACCGCGGCGCGCACCAGGGCGTGGCCGGCCGAGACGTTGAAGCGGAACGCCTCCTCCAAGAAGCGCGGGGACGTGTCGAGCAGGGGCCGCGGCATGGTGCCGCCCATGTTGTTGACGACGATGTCGAGCCGACCCAACTCGCGCTGCGCGGTCTCCGCCAGGGAGGCCATGAGGTCGAAGTCGGTCAGGTCGCCCGGCACCACCACGGCGCGCCTCCCGGCCGCCTCCACCTGCTTGGCGACGTCGCGCAGCTGGTCCTCGGTGCGGGCGGCGAGGACCACGTCGGCGCCGGCCTGGGCGAGGGCCACCGCCGTGGCGGCACCGATGCCCCGTCCGCTGGCGGTGACGACGGCGACCTGGTCGGTCACGAGGAAACGGTCGAGGATCATTCGAGGAACATAGTTGCCCACGGACCTCCGGGGCCCGGCCCCTTCGGTCAGACCGTTTCCGCCCCGTGCGCCCCCGCGTCGTCGGGTGCGGGGGCGCGCCCGGGCTCGTCGTGTCGTCCCACGCGGTCGATCAGCGCGAGATCGGACTCGAAGATCGGGAAGGGGCTGGGCATCACCTTGGCCCTGACGTCCTCGGGCAGGCTCAGGTCGCCGCCGGTGTGGCCGACGCTGAAGACCCGCTCCGGCCGGGCGCGCCCGAGCATCGACCGGCTCCAGCGCCAGAGAGCTCTGAGGCGGTTCCCGAAGCCGTTGAGGAAGGCGACGTGGACGAAGAGCCAGACCACCCATCCCGGGAAGCCGCTGAGGTGCAGCCCCCGGACGCTCACGATGGCCTTGAAGCGGCCGATGGCCGCGGCGCTGCCGAGGTCGCGGTACTTGAAGGGGACGGACTCGTGGCCTCTCAGTCGCCGCTTGATCGTGTTGGCCGCGTGCAGACCGCCCTGCAGGGCCACCTCGCAGACACCGGGAAGGTTGTTGACGGTCGCCATGTCACCGACCGCGAACACCTCGGGGTGACCGGGCAAGCTCAGATCGGGCAGCACCGCGACGCGGCCGGCTCGGTCGGTTTCCGCCCCGGTGGCCTCGGCCAGCATGCCGGCGAGCGGTGACGCCTGGACGCCCGCCGCCCAGATCGTGGTGCCGCACTCGAAGCGCCCTTTCTCCCCGCCGGCCCCCTCGGTGTCGACTCCCAGCGCGTCGACACCCACGACGCGGAGGCCCATGCGCAGTTCCACGCCCATCTTCTCCAGCTCTTTCGCAGCCCGCTCCGAGAGAGAATCCCCGAAGTTGGCCAGTGGCTCCTTGCCGCCGTCGAGCAGGATCACCCGGACGGCGGCGGGATCGATGTTCCGGAAGTCCTTGGTCAGGCTCCGGTAGGCCAGCTCGCGGATCTGGCCCGCCAGCTCCACACCGGTCGGCCCGGCCCCGACGATGGCAAAGGTCATGAAGAACTGCTGTTGGGCCGGGTCGGTCCGCGTCTCGGCCAGTTCGAGAGCGCCATAGACGCGTCGCCGCAGCTCCATGGCGTCGTCGATCGTCTTCATCCCCGGTGCGATCAACGCGTACTCGTCATGCCCGAAGTAGGACTGGCCGGCACCGGCGGCAACGATCAGGCTGTCGTAGGGGTAGTCGCACTCCTCGCTTGGGATCGACGCCGCGCGCACGACCCGCCGGTCGAGGTCGAACCCCGTCACCTTGGCCAGGACGACCTCCACGTTCTTGTGACGTCGAACCATGTGCCGGAGCACCGGCGAGATCTCGCCGGGCGAGAGGATGCCGGTGGCCACCTGGTAGAGGAGCGGTTGGAACAAGTGATGGTTCCGTTGGTCGATGAGCGTGACGTCGACGTCGGCACCGGCGAGGACCCGGGTGGCCGGGAGGCCGCCGAAGCCGCCGCCGACGATGACCACGCGGTGGCGTGGGGTTGCGCTCACGATGGCTCCCTTCCAAGCGGTCGCGGTGACACGGCGGTCGCGTCCCCAGAGTACGGCCTCGACGTCAGCTGGTCTCGGCCCGCACTCCCACCGGGGCCCGCGGCGGCGGTCGGGCTCAGGCCAACCGCTCGCTGAGATGCTCGCCGACGCGGATGGCGTTGGCCATGGCGGTCAGCGCGGGGTTGACCGCACCGATGCTGGGGAAGAAACTCGTGTCCACCACGTAGAGGTTTTCCAATTCGTGGGCCTTGCAGTTCGCGTCGAGCACGGAGGTCTGCGGGTCGGTGCCGAAGCGGCACGTCCCGGCCTGGTGCGCCACCCCGGCGACGGGGATGTCCATCGACATGTAGAAGTTCTTGTTGAGCACGTGGTGCTGGGCCATGCCGACGTGGTTGAGGATCTTCTTCAGCTCGCCGTAGAGGCGGTCGGCCTCCTTGTCGTTGGTCGGCCTGTAGGCCAGGTGCACGTCGCCGTCCCCGTCGAGCGTGACGCGGTTCTCGGGCAAGGGCAGGTCCTCGGTGGTCAGCCAGAAGTCGACGGCATGGGAGGCGACGTCGGCCAGGCTCCAGTGCGGTGCCAGCAGGGTGAGGTGGGGCTCTTCGCCCTTCATGGCCTCCGCGTTGGATTTGCCGACCATCTGGATGTTGCCCAACGGGTAGTCGAAGTCGGGGCCTCCGAAGTAGAAGTCGTTCAGGCCGAGCGTCTTTTGGAATGCGGTCTCGTTGGGCTCCTTGCCCAGCGCGACCACGGCCTTGGAGTTGTGGAACATGTAGTTGCGCCCCACCTGGTCCGAGCCGTTGGCCAGTCCGTTCGGGTGGGCGTCGTTGGCCGAGGCCAGCAGCAACCGGGCGCTGTTGGTGGCCCCGGCCGAGACCACCACGACGTCGGCGGTGAAGATCTCTTCGGAGCTCCCGTGCTGAGTGATCACGCCGGTGACCGTGCGGCCGCCGGCGTCGGTCTGCAGGCGGGTCACCTCGGTGTTGACCTGGAGGGTCACGTTCGGGTGCTGCAGGGCCGGCAGGACCGCGATGGTCTCGGCATCGGCCTTGGCCTGTACCAGGCACGGGTAGCCGTCGCACCAGGTGCAGCGGATGCAGGTGCTGGTCGGGGGGTTGGCCTCGTCGAGGAGGATGCCGCAGGGGGCATTGAAGGGGTGGTAGCCCGCCTTCTCGAGGTCGTCGTGGATCTGCTGGATCCGCGGCTCGTGGCTGACGGCCGGCCAGGGATATTGGCGGCTCCAGGCGCCCTCGGTCGGATCGGCTCCGTGATTGCCGTGGACCTGGTAGAGCCACTCGGCCTTGGTGTACCAGGGCTCGAAGTCCTCGTAGCTGAGCGGCCAGGCGGGTGAGACGCCGTCGGCGTGCTTCAGCTCGCCGAAGTCACCTGGGCGCAAGCGGTAGAGCGCGGCGCCGTACAGCTTGGTCGCGCCCCCGACGAAGTAGTGCACACCGGGCTGGAACGCACTGTCATCCTTGTCCTTCCACGAGTCGGGTGAGACGTAACGTCCCTGGATGAAGACGGCGTCGGGCTCCCAATTCTCCTTCTCCCGTGGGAGGAAGCCGCCCCGCTCGAGGAGCAGGATCCGCTTCCCCGACGGCGCCAGCGTGTGGGCCAGGGTGCCGCCGCCCGCCCCCGTCCCGATGATGATCACGTCGTAGTGCTCGGCCATCGAAGGACCTCCTCCCCACCGCTTTGCGGCGGGCGTGCTCAGTGGTCAGGGCTGGGCCGCCCAGGCCCGGGCTCAGATCGGGGCGTTGCCGCGCTCCGCCTCTATGAGCCGGCCCACCGCGTCGATCAGCGCCAGGTGGGTGAAGGCCTGGGGGAAGTTGCCGAGGTGCTCGCCGGTGGCAGCGTCGATCTCCTCGGCGTAGAGCTGCAGTGGCCCGGCGAAGGCGAGCAGCTTCTGGCACAGGGCTCGGGCGCGCTCTCCCTCGCCGATCATGGCCAGCGCGGTGACCAGCCAGAACGAGCAGATGGTGAAGGTCCCCTCCTTGCCTTCGAATCCCGTGTCGGTGGTGTCCACCTTGTAACGCAGCACCAGTCCGTCCTCGGTCAGCTCGTCGGCGATGGCGAGCACGGTGGCGCGCACCCGCTCGTCGTCGGGTGGCAGGAAGCCCAGGATCGGTATGAGTAGGAGCGACGCGTCGAGCTCCTCGTTGCCGTAGGCCTGGCGGAACCGGCCTTCCGCGTCGACCCCCTTGTCGAGGATCTCGGCCTTCAGCTCGTCGGCCGCTTTCCGCCACGCCTCGGAGCGGTCGGGTTCTTGGCGGATCCGGGCCATGTCGGCGCCGCGGTCCATGGCCACCCAGCACAGGACCTTGGAGGCCGTGAAGTGCTCGGGATCGCCCCTGATCTCCCAGATACCCTGGTCGGGGTCCCCCGCGTGCGTGATGGCCGCCTCCACCATCTTGGCCAGGCCCTCCCACATCGGCTTGACGATCTGCGACGCGCCTTGGCGCAGGTGGATCTCCACCGCGTCGAGGAGCATTCCCCACACGTCGTTCTGATGCTGGTCCCAGGCGCCGTTGCCCACTCGCACCGGCCGCGAGTTCCGCCAGCCCGAAAGATGGTCGAGGGTCTGCTCGGTCAGGTCCTTCCGACCGTCGATGCCGTACATGATCTGCAGATCGAAGTCGCCGCCTCCCCCGGCCAGCGCCTCGATGATGAAGGCGAAGTACTCGAGGGCTTCCCAGTCGAATCCGAGCCGGTACAGCGAGCGCAGCATGAAGGATGAGTCGCGGATCCAGGTGAAGCGGTAGTCCCAGTTGCGCGCTCCGCCGGGGGTCTCGGGCAGTGAGGTCGTGGCGGCCGCCATGACGGCGCCGGTCGGCGCGTAGCTCAGTCCCTTGAGCGTCAGGGCGCTGCGCTCTATGTAGGAACGCCAGGGATGGTCGGGGAACGTTCCGTTGGAGAGCCAGTCCCGCCAGTAGACGACGGTTGCCGCGAGCTGCTCCTGCGCCTCGTCGAGGTCGGCGGGCCGGTGGCCGGACCACGACAGCGCGACGAAGGCCGACTCACCCTTGTTCAGGGTGGAGCGTCCGTAGCAGCGGGCCCCGACGGCGCTGAGGCGGATGGTCGAGTTCACGGTGAGCACCGGGTCGCCGACCGGGGGGCGGACCGTCATGGTCTCGTAGCCGTCGCCCTCGTAGTCCCACATCCCGGTCTGGACCCCGTACTCGAAGATGGGGACGACGTTGGCTACCACCTCGACGTGGCCCTCGATGCAGGTGGCCAGGCGTAGGAGGGTCCCGGTGGCGGCGGTGTCACCAGGCGAGCGACGGTAGTCCGGTCGACGACTTCCGTCGGTCACGGGCTGCACCACGAGCAGGTCCTCGACGAGCAGCCAGCCCGTGGGGGTGTGCCAGGTCGTCTCCAGCACCATCGTCCCGGGCACGTAGCGTCGTTGGTGCGGAACCAGGGTGCCGGTGGGACCGAACCGGAAGTTGCCGGCCGTGCGGTCCAGGAGGGCGCCGAAGACGCTCGGTGAGTCCGGTCTTGGGAGGCACAACCACTCGACCGAGCCGTCCGGAGCCACGAGACAGCTGTTCTCGCAGTCCGAGATGAACCCGTAGTCGGCGATGGGCGGAAAGACCTCTTCCTGACGGTCAACTGCGGTGTCTTCGGTCACTCGGTCGATGCTAGGGAACTCGGGTGCCGGGCTCAAGGGTCATTGGTCCCGGTCCGGGTGACGTAACGGTGATCCGTCACCCGCAAGGTGACATCCAGGTGAACGCCGGCGCAACAGGCACACACGAGAGACGCTCCACTTCTCCGCGGCCGAACGGCTCGATAGCGTGTGCCCCATCGCTCGAGACCTCGCCCTGTCACGCACGGGCGCGGAACGGAGGTGCGCCATGGCCGAGGAGCTGCAGGGAAAGGTCGCCATCGTCACCGGTGGGAACACCGGGATCGGTGCCGCGGTGGTGCTCGCCCTGGCCGAGCAGGGGGCCAAGGTCGTGATCGACTACGTCGCCAACGAGGAGGCCGAGGAGGAGCTGGAGCGCAAGATCGCCAGCCTGGGTGACATGGCGGTCGGGGTCGAGGCCGACGTCTCCAAGATCGAGGACCTCCAACGCATGATCGACACCGCCGTTTCCAACTACGGCCGGCTCGACGTCATGGTCAACAATGCCGGCATCGAGACGCGCACCTCGGTGCTCGACACCACCGAGGGACAGTTCGAGAAGGTCATCGCGGTGAACCTGAAGAGCGCGTTCTTCGGCACCCAGCTGGCGGCCAAGCAGATGATCAAACAGGGCGGTGGTGGCCGCATCGTCAACATGACGTCCGTCCACGAGGACTGGCCCATGCCCGGCAACACCCCCTACTGCCTGTCCAAGGGCGGCATGCGCATGCTGACCAGGACCGCGGGAGTGGAGCTCGCGCCCCACAACATCTGCGTGGTCGGTGTCGGTCCCGGCGCGGTCAACACGCCGATCAACGCGCAGACGATCAACGACCCCGCCGCGCTGGCCAAGCTCAACAGCGCCATCCCGATCGGCCGCATGGCCGAACCCGAGGAGATCGCGTCGGTGGTGGCCTTCCTGGCGGGCGACGGTGCCAGCTACATCACGGCGACCACCATCTTCGCCGACGGCGGGATCATGCAGAGCAGCCCCGGCCTCTGAACGACGGGATGGGTACGCCGACCGGGACTCCCGGTCGGCTCATGAGGTTTCGGCGGGCGTTGTCGCCCCCGCCGGCGACGTCGTGGCCTCGTCGCCGGCGGTTCCCACCCGGGGCACCGAGAGCCGCTTGCGGAAGACGTGGTAACCCCACGCCTGGTAGATGAGCACGACGGGGAAGACCACGACCGCCACCACAGTCATCACCTTCAAGGAATACGGGGGGCTCGCGGTGTTCTTGATCGTGAGGTCGTAGGCGGCGTTGGTGCTCGAGATCATCACCCGGGGGTAGAGCTCGCTGAAGAGCGCCCCCACCGCCCCGGCGATGCCGATGGCGGCAGCCGTGAACGCCCAACCCTCCGCCTTGGCGTGGGCGGCCCAGGCGGCGGCGATGACGGCCATCAGGCCCAGAGCCTCGATCGGCTTGGGGACGAAGCCGGTGCTCAGGCCGACGTGGATCCAGGTCATGAAGCCGAACGTGACGAAAATGGCCACAAGGCCGATGGCGGCCGACGCCTTCTGCGCTCTGTCGTGGAGCTCGCCCGTTGTCTTCAAGGTGAGGTACGTGGCGCCCATAAGGAGCGAGAGCACCAGCATCGTGAGCCCCGACCACAAGCCGAAGGGCGTGAGCAGGTCGAAGAAGTTGCCGGTGAACTCGTGGGAACTGTTGATGGGCAGCCCGTGGAGAAGGTCGCCCAGGCCCACGCCGAGCAGGAGCGGGATCAGGGCGCTCCCGATCGTGAGGGCCCAGCGCCACGAAGAGCGCCACCGGGGGTCGTCGAACTTGCGCTGGTACTCGAAGGAGACCCCGCGGGCCATCAGGGCGACCAGCAGGACGACCAGGGCCAGGTAGAGGGCCGAGAACATCGTGGCGTACCAGCCGGGGAAGGCGGAGAACAAGATCGCCCCCGCCACGATCAGCCACACCTCGTTGCCGTCCCAGACGGGCCCGATCGTGTTGACCAGGACACGGCGCTCCAGATCGTTGCGCCCGATGAACGAATGCAGCATGCCCACGCCGAAGTCGAATCCCTCGAGCACGAAGAAGCCGACCCAGAAGATGGCGGCGATGACGAACCAGAGGTCTCCGAGTGATATGCCTCCCATGTCGACCTCCTAGTAGACGAGGGCCAGAACGTCCTCGTCCTCGTGGGACGAGTCGGATTCGGCGTCGGTGGATGAGGGTTTGCCGGTGCCGCCCCCGTTGTCGGGGCCGCCCCCGCCCTCGGACGTCAGCTTGGCCAACGGGTCGTCGCCGATGGCGCGTCGGCCGAAGCGGATCATCAGCCATGCGTCGGCGACGCCGAGGACGGCAAAGATGAGGTAGAAGACGACGAGCGAGATCCAGATGTCCGTCGCCGAGACCGACGAGGAGACGCCGTTCTTGGTGAGCATGAGGCCCTGGACGATCCAGGGTTGCCGCCCGTTCTCGGTGAGCATCCAGCCACACGTGTTGACGAGGAAGGGAAGGATCACCACCCAGGGCGCTATTCGGAGGAACCACTTGGCGTGTTCGAGCTTCTTGCGGTAGAGCAGCCATGCTCCCCACAGCGCGAAGAGGAAGATCAGCGTGCCCAGGTAGGCCATGACCCGCATCGACCAGTACTGGATGAAGACGTTGGGGATGTAGTTCCCCGGCCCGTACTCCTTCTGGTATTGGGCGTTGAGGTTGTTGAGTCCCTGCACCTCGCCGTCGACGTGGTTGGTGGCCAGGATGGACAGCAGGTCGGGGACCTCGAGGATCTGGGTCGGCGTCTCGTCGTTCTTGCCCCCACCGATCTGGGCCAACGAGAACGAGCAGTGGCTGGGGCACGTCGTCCACAGCGCCTCGGCGGCGGCGATCTTCATCGGCTGGTACTTCCCCTCCACCACGCCGAGCTCGCTGCCGACGAAGAGGTTGAAGGCGACGGTCGGCAACAGGACCACCAACGAGATGACGGCCGTGCGGCGGAAGGCCTCGACCTGGTTCTTCCGGTAGAGGTGCCAGGCGGACACCGCGAGCATCACCGCGGCTCCGGTGACGAGGGAGGCCACGACGACGTGCGTGTAACCCCACAGGAAGACGGGGTTGGTGAACAGCGCCCAGATGTTGTTGAGCTGGGGCTGGTGGGTGCTGTTGTTCGTCGTGATGCCGACCGGGTGCTGCATCCAGGAGTTGGCCGCCATGATGAAGGCGGCCGAGAGCATCGTTCCCGCCGCCACCAGCCAGATGCAGGCCAGGTGCGCCTTCTTGGACAGGCGGTTCCAGCCGAAGATCCAGATGCCCAGGAACGTCGACTCCAAGAAGAAGGCGACCAGCCCCTCCATGGCCAGCGGCCCGCCGAAGACGTTGCCGACGAGGCGCGAGTAGGCGGACCAGTTCATCCCGAACTCGAACTCCTGGATCAGACCCGTCACGACGCCCACCGCCACGTTGATCAGCAGCAGCGACCCGAAGAAGCGGGCCAGACGGCGATAGGTGTCGTCGCCGTTGCGGTACCAGGCGGTCTGCAGGAGCGCCACCAGGAAGGCCAGGCCGATCGTCACCGGGACGAACAGGAAGTGGTAGATGCTCGTGCTGGCGAACTGCAAGCGGGCGAGGTCCAGGCTCACGGGGTGTCGCTCCCTTCATTGAGGACTGTTGCATCGAGGATGGAGGCGAGCCGCTCGGTGGAAGCGGGGGTCGCGGGCCGAGGTTCGAGTGCCCGCCGGTCGTTCATCAACTCGTCCCACCACAGGCCGGCGTAACGGCCACCCGTTGTCAAGAGGTCGCGATGGGTGCCGCGCTCGACGACGCGCCCCTCGTCGAGGACGATGATCTCGTCTATTTGGTCCAGGCCGACCAGGCGATGCGTGATGAAGAGCGTCGAACGGCCCTCGGTGAGGGCGAGCAGGTCGGCGGTGAGGGCGTCGGCGGCCTCGGGGTCGAGGTGTTCCGCCGGCTCGTCGAGGATGAGGACGGAGAAGTCGGCCAGGAGGGCGCGGGCGATGGCCACGCGCTGGCGTTGCCCACCCGAGATCCGGGCGCCGGCCGGCCCGACCCGGGTCGCCAGGCCGTCGGGCAGCCCGGCGAGCCAATCGCCCAGGCCGACCCGGGCCAGCACCTCCACCAGCTCGTCGTCTCCGGCCGAGCGCCGGCCCACCCGAAGGTTCTCGGCCAGGGTCGTGGCGAAGAGATGCGGACTCTGTTCGACCAGCCCGACGACCCGGCGCACCTCGTCGGAGGACAGGCGGTCCAGAGGGACGCCGTCGAGCGTGGCCTCGCCCGCGTCGACCGGCAGGAAGCGCACCAGGACGTCGGCCAGTGTCGACTTGCCGGCCCCGCTCTGGCCGACCAGTGCCACCCGGCGTCCCGGGGCGAGGTCGAGATCGACGCCGCGCAGCACCGACCGCTCCGTGCCGGGGTAGCCGGCCCACACCGAGCGCAGGCGGAGCGTGTGCGGTCCGGGAACCGCGCCGGGCAGGGGCAGGGGGGTGTCGGGCTCACCGACGGGTGTGGGGGAGTCCGTGGCGGCGAAGACGCGGCCGGCGGCCGTGCGCGAGCGCTGCAGGGCCTGGGTCGCAGCCGGCAACGGGGCCACCAGCTCGAAGGCGGCCAGCGGGACGAGGGCGAGCACGGCCAGCAACGCGCCGTCGAGGTGACCTGCGTGGGTCGCTCGCACCCCGAGGGCCAGGGCGCCCCAGCTGGCCAGCCCGGCGAGGGCCGTGGTGAGGCCGAGTCCGATGCCGGCGGTGCCCGCCCCCTTGCGCGCCGTGGCGCGCAGCCGGCGGTCCGCAGCGGCGATCCGCGCCACCTGTTCGCCGGTGCCCCCCATGACGGTCAGCTCGGGTGCCCCCTCTATGAGGTCGAGCACCGCTGCACCGAGCTCCCCCGAGCGGACGCCTGCTTGGACTCCTCCCGCGTGGCCAGGCGGCCGGTGAGCCAGGGCACCAGCGTGGCCGACGAGAGAAGGGCGACCAAGAGCACGGCACCCGCCCCCGGGAGCAGGATCCACATGACGGCGACGGTGCCGGCGCCGACGACGCAGGCCACCGCGAAGGGCTGGACGACGCGCAACACGACGTCTTGCAGCGAGTCCACGTCGTCGACGACGCGGGCCACCAGGTCGCCCCGGCGGAACAGCGGGAGGCCGGCCGGAGCGATCGCCTCGAGCCGACGGTAGACACGGACGCGCAGGTCGGTGAGGACCCGCAAGGCGGCGTCGTGCCCGACCAGGCGCTCGCCGTAGCGGAGGAAGCCGCGAGAGAGCCCGAAGAACTGCACGCCCACGATGGCCAGGGTCAACGAAGCCTCCGACGGGTGGAGAGCGGCACGGGAGATGAGCCAGGCCGAGGTGCCCATGAGGGCGATGGACGCTCCGATCGCCCCTGCTCCGAGGGCCGAGGCCTGCGCCAGCCGCCCGGCGGCGACGCGGGCGATACCGAGCGTGCGCCCGATCGGCGCCGGGCGGTCCACGGTCGGCTCGAAGACGGTGCCGCTCACAGCGCCACCACGGGATTCGGCAGATGGACCACACGGTCGGCCAGGGCGGCGAGCGCGGGGCGGTGGGCCACGACGAGGGCCGTGCGTCCCTCGGTCAGCCGGCGCACGGCGTCGAGCACGTCGGCCTCGGTCTCTGCATCGAGGCTTGCGGTCGGCTCGTCGAGCAGAAGGAGCGGCGCGTCGCGCACAAAGGCCCGGGCGAGCGCCAGGCGCTGGCGCTCGCCCATGGAGAGGCCGGCGCCGCCGTCACCCAGCGGGGTGTCGACGCCCCTGGGAAGTCGCTGCAGCACGGGCGCGAGGCCGGCCGCCTCCAGGGCGGTCGCCACCGCGGCATCGGTGGCGTCGGGCCGGCCGACGCGAACATTGTCGGCCACCGTCCGCGCGAAGAGGTGCGGGCGCTGGGGTACCCAACCGATCCGGGCCCGCCAGTCGTCGAGGTCCAGGTCGCGCAGGTCCACCCCGCCGAGAAGAACCTGCCCCGCACTGGGGCCGCGCAGCCCCAGGACGACACTGAGCAGGGTGGACTTGCCGCAGCCGCTGGGACCCGTGAGTGCGACGGTCTCGCCCGGCTGGACGACGAGGTCGGCGCCGTGCAACGCGGGGATGCGGCGGGTGGGATAGGTGACGTCGAGACCGGCGATGCGGATGCTGGTGTCCCGGGGTCGGACGGTGCCGTCTCTCCGCTCGCCGACCGGCGTCTCCAGCAATTCGAAGATCTGCTCTGCCGCCTTCATCCCGTCCGCGCTGGCGTGGAAGTTGGCGCCCAGGGCCCGCAGTGGCAGGTACGCCTCGGGCGCGAGGACGAGCACGAAGAGGGCGGCACGGAAACTCATGTCGGCATCGAGCAGCCGCAGGCCGACGGCCACCGCCACGAGGGCCACCGACACGGTTGCCAGCAGCTCGAGGATGAGCGACGAGAGGAAGGTCAGCTTGAGAGTGGCCAGCGTCGTGGTCCGGTAGCGGTCGGTCACCTCGGCGATGGCGCGGGCCTGCGCCTTGGCCCGCCCGAAGACCTTGAGGGTGGGGAGGCCGGCCACGACGTCCAGGAAGTGCCCGGCCAGTCGCTGCATGGAGCGCATCCGGGCCGCCGTCCGGTCCCGGGTGCTCAGACCCACCAGGCCCATGAAGACGGGGATCAGGGGTACGGTCACCGCGATCAATGCGGCCGAGATCCAGTCGGCGCCGGCGATCACGGCGATGATGGCCACCGGGACGATGACGGCGAGGAAGAGCTGGGGTAGGTAGCGCGAGAAGTAGCCGTCGAGCGCGTCGATCCCGGTCGTCACCAGCACGGTGAGCTGGCCGTTGTCGCCTTGCTCCAGACCGGTCGGGCCAAGGGCGGCGATGTGCTCGGCCGCCGAGTGCCGCAGCTCCGACTTGGCGGAGGCGGAGGCACGATGGGCCGCCCGCTCGGTCGCCCAGGCCAGGACCGCACGTCCGAGGATGACCGCGAGCAGGAGAAGGAGGGGGTCGCGGAGCGAGGACAGCGACCCGTGGTGGAAGAAGGCGTCGTTGACGACCGTGGCAATGAGCCAGGCCTGGGCAACGACGAGGAGCGCTGTCGTGCCGCCGACGCCGATGGCCAGCAGAATGAAGCGGCGCGTGGTGTGCGCGTAGCGGAGAAGCCGGGGGTCGAGGGGTCCGGTCCGGTGTCGGGAGGCCGGCCGGGAGAACTCCTCTGGCGCTTTCGCCTTCGGCGTGGCTTCCACCGCCCTCCTGTCTAGCCCGTCGCCAGCCGGAGTGCACCGACCCGCGTGCCACTGCAGCCCGTTGAAGCGGTCATTGTGAACGGGAAGCGCCGTGCCACACCAGGGACCAACGACTCTAGATTCGAGCTTCGGGTCGATCGGAATCGAAGAACAGGTCGTCGATGGACGACCAGTTCACAGAACGTTCACTCGCGGGTGCACACCGAACGCTCATCCGACGCATCTCATCAGGCATGGTGGCGACAGCACCTAAGCTCGCAGGAGAGTCATGTCCACGGCCGCCGATCGTACGTACACGACCACAGTCGGGAGCCAGGCGGTCGAGCTGCCCCTCGTCGCGCTCTCCGACGACCTGACGATCGCACTCCTCATCTGCGTGGACATGGGCGTCGCGTTCGCGGAGACGGCCGGGCGCGAGCTGGCCGACCTGATGCGGCCGGCCCGGCCCGAGATCGTCGTCTCGGTGGCGACGATGGGCATCCCACTGGCCATCGAGGCCAGCCGCGCCCTGGGGCTGGACGACTACGTGATCCTGCACAAGACGCCGAAGATCCACCTGGGCGAGACGTGGTCCGAGCCGGTGTACTCCATCACGACCGACAAGCCCCAGCGGCTGCGCATGGACCCGGCACGGGTGAGTGCCGTGCGAGGCCGGCGGGTGGCCGTGGTCGACGACGTCATCTCGACCGGCGCCTCCCTGTCCTCTGCCCTGCGCCTGGTCCGCCGCATGGACGCAGAGCCGGTGGCGATCGGGACCCTCATGACCGAGGGAGGAGGGTGGCGGCGCGTGCTCGGGGAGGACGCTGCGCTGGTGCTCGCCCTGGGCGCCATGCCGCTGTTCCACCCCGACGGCGAGGGCGGGCTGGTCGAGGACTGGGACTGAGACCGTCTCAGGCGGTGAGCAGGCCCTCCTCCTCGAGCAAGGCTTCCTGAGCGTCGGCCTCCTTGCGCACCTTGCGGACGGCGAGGACGAGGTAGACGACCGCGGCCACTCCCATGCCCAGGAAGATGCTGACATCGCCCCCGTAGTGGTAGGCGTCTTGCGTGTGGTCGGTCACTTCGTTCATCCAACGCGGCACGCGGAAGTAGTAGGTCGGGTTGACGTAGAGGGCCGAGATGGCGGCGTACATGCCGATGACCTGCGCGACGATGGCCGCCCAGTTGACGCCGCCCTTGCGCCAGTACAACGACCCGCGGCCCGTCTTCTGCAGTTCGCTCGGCACGTAGCGACAGCGCCGGAGCACCCAGTCGACCAGGAAGATGGCGGACCATGGTGCGATCCACACGATGACGAGGTCGACGAAGTCGGACAGGTACTCGGTGAAGGAGCCGCTGAAGATGGCCCACATGGTGATGCCGAGGCAGATCACGCAGTCGATGAGCACGGCCTGGTAGCGCTTGACCGGGGCCCCGACTGCCTGAAGGGTGACCCCGGAGGAGTACATGTCGAGGCTGTTGACGCCGAAGATCTGCAGCGTCGCGAAGATCAGGAACACCACGACGAACCAGGAAGGGATGGCGCTGGTGTGGGCGAAGGGCAGGAAACCACCGGCCCCCGTCCCGATGTTCAGGACGAAGGTGCCCACGACCGCGCCGAGCGTCATGATGAGGATCTCGGGTACGGCGGTGCCGAGGAAGACCCAGCCCACGATCCCCTTCTTCGACGTGTCGGTGGGGCAGTAGCGGGTGTAGTCGTTGCCGTTCTCGGTCCAGCCCAGGCCGCTCAACGCGATGGTGAAGGCGAGCGCCTCGGTGAAGGCCTGCCAGTCGCCGCTGGACTTCACCACGTGGAGGTTGGCGTGCGGGATGGCGAAGCCCAGCATGATGGCGAAGAGGACCAAGAAGGGGAGCACCAGCAGGCGCAGCGTCTTCACGATGGCGGCGTGGCCCAGGAAGGGCAGGATGCCCTGGATCAGCACGGCCACGATCACGAGGACGACCTTGGCCGGGTCGCCGGGCAGGTACCCGGCCTTGATCATGAGCACGAGACCGGCCCCGACGATGAGGATGAGTCCTTCCACCTCGAAGCCGATCTGCGTGAGCCAGTTGAAGAGCGAGATGGGCCGCGAGCCGTTGGGGCCGAAGGGGGCCCGGTTGATGGCGAACACGGTGGTGCCCGCGTCGGGCCCCTGCAGGGAGCAGAGCCCGAGCAGGAAGTAGGAGAGGTTGCCGAGCACGATGATGATGACCACTTGGGCGAACGTCAGGCCGAAGGTCATCAGGATGGCCCCGTAAATGAAGTACTCGATCTGCACGCTGGCACCCGCCCACATTCCGCCGATGTCCCTCGGCCTGGCCCAGCGCTCGCTCTCCGGGATGAAGTCGATGCCGTGCTGCTCGACGTGGAGCGCCTCTTTGGCCTCCGGGTCGTGGATGACCGCCAGGTCCTCGGCGAAGTCCTCGGTGATCGCCACCGCGTTACCTCCTCGTTGTCGCCTCAGCGGAAGCAGCCGGACGCCCCGGCGGGCCGATCGAAGGCTGGCTCGTGCCCGGCTGCCCCCCGGCAGCCGCCCTCAGTCTCGCGTCCGCGCACTCCGCCCTGTCGGGTTCGGTACGCCTCCCTGGCGAGCGACCGAAGGTGTGCCGCCCGCAGCTTGGGTGCTGAGCGGCGCCCGGTCAAGGGGCTCCGTCGAATTCTGGTGCCCGAAGGCCAGGGGGGAGAGCCGGCCCCAACCCAGCCCAGCGAACGCTCGTCAGCGCGGGTCCGGCGGGGTCTCAGCCCTCGAGCTCGGCACGCATGTACGCCACGGCCTTCTCCTGCATCTCGCGGGCCTGGTGCTCAATGAAGCGCTCGACGATCGGACCGGCGCCGAAGATCTTGACGCGGGCGTCGAGCGAGAACGTCTCCACTGTGCCGCCGGTGTCCCGGCTCAGCGCGATGGCGCCTTCGATGTGGGTCTTGTCGGCCATGGTGCCGGGGGTCATGGTGAAGGTCGTCGTGGAGGTGGCCGGGTCGTAGGTGCTCACTTCGGTGGTGACGACCTCCTCACCGAAGATCTTGCGGACCGGTCCGGGCATGGAGGGCCGCTGGCCGTAGCGCAGCGTGCGCACCAAGCCGCTCGTCAGGTCTCCCTCCTGCGCCTCCACCTCCGCCGAGGTGGAGCCCAGGGCGTCGAGATGGAGGCGGACCACGAATGCCGGGTCGAAGTAGAGGGTCCAGAACGCCTCGGGCGTGCAGCCCCAGTCATAGACCAGTGACAGCCTCATGGCGCCAGGCCGAACAACATGTGATGACCCAGGTCGCCCACCAGGTCGATCATGATGTGCATCGTCGTCACCCGCCACCGCCCTTCCACCCGCTCGAAGGTGTGACGGTAGCGCCCGGCGATGACCGGCTGCAGGGCGAGCGCGCCGGGCACGGCCTGCAGCACCGTGAAGTAGGACCGGGAGGCGGCCGTCGCGCCGTCGTCCGCCACGTCCACCATCACGTTCGTCATCACGTGCTTGGTGAGCGGCGTCCCGTCCTCGTACCGCCGCGTGCTCCTCGCGTAGAGGCCCTCAATAGCGTCGCGGCCTGTCACGGCGTCATCGAACCCCTCGAAGGTCAGGGTCGCATGCTCGAAGAGCTCGGCCACGCCGGCGAAGTCACCCGCGTCGATCCGCTCCGCGTAGGTGTAGATCAGCTTGGTGACCGCTCCGGCCGCCGTCTCCTGCACGGCGAGATTGTGGCACCGATTACTGCCCGAGGAGGCGTCCCATGGCGTCCGCCACCCGGCTGGGTCGCCCGCGGCGGGCCTCGCTGCGGTCCGCCAGCTTCATCGCCCACAGCCCGGCGTTGACACCCACCCACCGCAGGGGCTCGGGCTCCCACCGTGGGGACCGGTGGCCCACCCAGGGCAGGGAGACCAGGTCGGTGTCGGCTCCCGTGATGAGGTCGGCCAGCGTGCGCCCGGCCAGGTTCGTCGTGGCCACGCCGTCGCCCACGTACCCGCCGGCCCAGGCGAGGCCGGTGGCACGGTCGAACCCGACGGAGGAATGCCAGTCGCGGGGGATCCCGAGGGGGCCGCCCCAGGCGTGGGTGAAGCGTGCCTCCTCCAGCTCTGGGAACAGCTCGGTGAGCGTGTGCCGCAGCAGGGCGTGGACGGCCGGTTCGGAGTCGTAGCGGGCACGCACCGACGACCCGAAGTGGTAGGGCGCGCCCCGGCCGCCGAACGCGATCCGACCGTCGGCCGTTCGCTGGCCGTAGATGATCATGTGGCGATGGTCGGCGAAGGTGGCACGGCTCCCGAGGCCCGCGGACGACCAGAACCCGTCGCCGAGGGGCTCGGTGGCCACCATGAGCGAGTAGACCGGGACGATCGCCCGATGGAGCCCGGGCAACGTGGGCGTCCAGGCCTCGGTGGCCCGCACCACCACGTCGGCCCGCACCGTGCCACCGCGGGTGACGACCGTCGGGCGCGGTCCGGGGAGGATGTCGAGCACCTCGGTGTGCTCGTAGAGCCGGACGCCCTGCCGCTCGACCGAGTCGGCCAGCCCGCGGGCGAGGAGCGCAGGTTGGAGCGCGGCGCAATGCGGCGTGAACGTCGCCCCGAGGGTGCCGTCGGCGCCGATGACCTCGCGTGCTTCGTCGGGGCCGAGCCAGCGCACATCGTCCTCTCCGAAACCCAGTATCCGGGCTTCGTCCACGTCGGCCTGTGCCCGCACCCGTTGCGCCTCGCTGCGCACGAGGTCGACCGATCCGCCTTTGGCGAAGTGGCAGTCGATGCCCTCGCTCGCCGCGGCGGCCCCGACGACGTCGACCGTCTGCTGCATGGCGCGGCGCATCGCCGCGCATGGCCTCGAGGCCGTGGAGGCGGGCGAGTGCGGCGTCGGACGTGGCGAAGAGCGCAGAGCACCAGCCGCCGTTGCGCCCCGACGCCCCGAAGCCCGCGACCTCACGCTCGAGGACGGCGATGCGCAGCGTCGGATCGGCCAGCACGAGCGAGTGGGCGGTCCACAGTCCGGTGAAGCCGGCGCCGACGATGCAGACATCGACCTGCAGGTCCTCGCTCAGGGCGGGGCTCGGCGGCAGCGGGGCGGGGACGGCCTCCCACCACAGCGACAGCCGCTGGTAGCCCGAGGCGGCCCCCCGCGCTACATCCGGCGCCACGCCTCGGAGAGGACTTCGCGCAGAGTGGACGCCATGAAGTCGATCTCCTCCTGCCCGCAGATCAGGGGCGGCGACAGCTGGACGACCGGGTCCCCCCGGTCGTCGGCCCGGCAGATCAGCCCCGCCTCGAAGAGCGCACCCGACAGGAACCCGCGCAGGAGGCGCTCGGACTCCTCGTCGTCGAACGAGAGGCGCGTCGCCTTGTCCTTCACCAGCTCGATGCCGTAGAAGAAGCCGGCGCCCCGCACATCGCCCACGATGGGCAGGTCGTAGAGGCCCTCGAGTGCGCTGCGGAAGGTCGCTTCTGTCTCCTGCACGTGCTGCAGGATGTGCTCTCCCTCGAAGACATCGAGGTTGGCCATGGCCACGGCACAGCTGACGGGGTGACCGGCGAAGGTGAACCCGTGCAGGAAGGAGGCGCCTTCCCCGAGGAAGGGTTCCATCAGCCGGTCCGAGGCGATCATGGCCCCCAGCGGTGCGTAGCCCGACGTGATCCCCTTGGCGACCGTGATGATGTCGGGCTGGTACTCGTAGCGCAGCGCGCCGAACCAGTGGCCCAGGCGCCCGAAGGCACAGATCACCTCGTCGGAGACCAGCAACACGCCGTGGCGATCGCAGATCTCGCGCACGCGCTGGAAGTACCCCGGCGGCGGAGGGAAGCACCCACCGGCGTTCTGGACCGGCTCGAGGAACACCGCCGCCACGCTCTGAGGCCCTTCCTGGAGTATGGCCCGCTCGATCTCGTCGGCCGCCCAGCGGCCGAACGCGACCTCGTCGTCGGGGTACGCGTCCTTGTCGAGCACCGAGCCTTCGTCGGTGGGGTGCTCCTCGCTCGTCATGTAGTACCCGCGCCCGGCGCGGTAGTAGTTCGTGTTCGGCACCTTGATCGCCCCCGGCACCAATGGCTCGAAGGGGATGCGCAGGTCGGGGATGCCCGTGATGGAGAGCGCCCCCATGGAGGTGCCGTGGTACGCGATGTAGCGGCTGATGACCTTGGTGCGCTGCGGCTGCCCCACCAGGCGGAAGTACTGACGGGCGAGTTTCCAGGCCGACTCCACCGCCTCGGAGCCGCCGGTCGTGAAGAAGACGCGGTTGAGGTCGCCCGGCGCGTAGCTCGCCACCCGCTCGGCCAGCTCGATGGCGCGGGGGTGGGCGTAGGTCCACAGCGGGAAGTAGGCGAGCGTCGCCGCCTGTTTGGCCCCCGCCTCGGCGAGCTCGGTCCGTCCGTGGCCGATCTGCGAGGTGAACAGCCCGGCCAGGCCGTCGAGGTAGCGCTTCCCGTGCTGGTCCCAGACGTAGGCGCCCTCGCCCCGCACGATCACGGGCACCTCGTGGTCCTCGTAGGCGGCCATCCGGCTGAAGTGCATCCACAGATGGCGTCGCGCCTGATTGCTCAGGTTGGAATTCTCCGGACTGGTGATGCTCATCGTTCCTCCACTCGAGGGGGTGCTCAACGCGTGCCCCACGTATAGGTCTGCTTGGCCAGCTTCAGGTACAAGAAGGTCTCCGTGGCGCGCACGCCGGGGATGGAGCGCACGGAGTCGTTGAGGACGTGCAGCAGGCGCTCGTCGTCCTCGCAGACGATCTCGGCCAGGATGTCGAACGACCCGGCGCACATCACGACGTAGTCGACTTCGGGCAGGGACGAGAGTTTCTCGGCCACGCGGCGGACGTCGCCTTCCACGGAGATCCCGATCATCGCTTGGCGGGTGAAGCCGAGCTGGAGCGGGTCGGTCACCGCGACGATCTGCATGATCCCCGATTCGCGCAGGCGTTGCACGCGGCGGCGGACGGCCGCCTCCGACAGTCCGACTGCGTCGGCGATGGCGCCGTAGGGTTGCCGCCCGTCCCGCTGCAGGGCCTCGATGATGGCCCGGTTGGGGGCGTCGAGAAGCGTGTTGGCAGCTTGTCCCGGGTCGTTCTGGGGGTCTGCTCCAGCCGGCTCGTCGATGTCCGGCATGCTCACACCTCGCTTCGTTCGGCACGCGGGGACGGTTCCCGATATGCAGAATTGTGTCATCTTACCCACCTCAGTCAAGCAGAATTCGTCACATCGAGGTCCCAATATTGCGAAAACGCTTGTTGGCACCGTGACGATCTGTGATTCTGTACCCACGGACCAGGCGGCGAAGGGAGCGGCATGCGGAAGTTGCAGAATTTCATCGGAGGTGCCTACCGCGACGCCGAGGACGGGCCCGCAGCACCTCTGATCGACCCCAGCACCGGTGAGGCGTTCGCCGAGGCCCCCGTCTCCGGACCCGCCGACGTGGACCGGGCGTTGGGCGTGGCGGCCGAGGCCTTCGCCTCCTGGCGGCGCACCACGCCGTCCGAACGCAGCCTCGCCCTGATCCGCATCGCCGACGCCCTCGAGGCCAGGGCGGAGGATCTCGTCCGCGCCGAGAGCGAGAACACGGGGAAGCCCCTCCAGCTGACCATGGACGAGGAGATCCCCCCCATGGTCGACCAGATCCGTTTCTTCGCCGGTGCGGCGCGGAACCTCGAGGGCCTGGCAGCGGCGGAGTACATGGCGGGGCACACGTCGTTCATCCGTCGCGAGCCGATCGGCGTGTGCGGCGCGGTGACGCCGTGGAACTACCCGATGATGATGGCGGTGTGGAAGTTCGCCCCTGCGCTGGCGGCGGGGAACACCATGGTGCTCAAGCCGTCCGACACCACCCCCGTCACGGCGCTGCTGATGGCCGAGATCATGGCCGAGTTCCTGCCGCCGGGCGTCTTCAACGTCGTGTGCGGCGACCGCGACACCGGCCGGGCCCTGGTGGTGCACGACACGCCGGCCATGGTGTCGGTCACCGGTTCGGTGCGGGCCGGCATGGAGGTCGCTGCGGCCGCCGCGCCCACGCTGAAGCGGGTGCACCTCGAGCTCGGCGGCAAGGCGCCGGTCATCGTGTTCGACGACGCCGATCCCGCCGCCGCGGCGGAGGGCATCGCGGGCGCGGGGTACTTCAACGCGGGGCAGGACTGCACCGCCGCGACGAGGGTGCTGGCGGCGCCGCGGGTCCACGAGGCGCTGCTGTCCGCGTTGGTCGAGCAGGCGGAAGGGACGACGGTCGGCGGCACCGAGAACGAGGAGGCGGACTTCGGGCCGCTGAACAACGCGACGCAGCTGGAGCGGGTACGCGGCTTCCTCGACCGGACCCCCGCCCACGCGTCGGTGGTGACCGGCGGCGCCCAAGTCGGCGACAGGGGTTATTGCTTCGCGCCGACCGTCGTGGCCGGTCTGCGCCAGGACGACGAGATGATCCAGTCCGAGGTGTTCGGTCCGGTCATCACGGTGCAGGAATTCAGCGGCGAGGGGGAGGCCCTCGAATGGGCGAACGGGGTGCAGTACGGGCTGGCGTCGTCGGTGTGGACCCGTGACCACGGCCGGGCCATGCGCATGGCGCGCGACCTCGACTTCGGTTGCGTCTGGATCAACACGCACATCCCCCTGGTGGCCGAGATGCCCCACGGCGGCTTCAAGCGCTCCGGCTACGGCAAGGACCTCTCGGTCTACGGATTCGAGGACTACACGCGCATCAAGCACGTGATGAGCAACATCGAGGAGTAGCCATGATCGTCGGGATCCCCAGCGAGGTGAAGGCGGACGAGTACCGGGTGGCCATCACACCGGCCGGCGTGCGCGAGCTCATCTCGGCCGGCCACACCGTCCTGGTGGAGAAGGGCGCCGGCAGCGGCTCGTCCATGCCGGACGCCGATTTCGTGCGGACGGGGGCCAAGATCCTCGACGATCCCGACGACCTTTGGGCATCGGCCGATCTCGTGTGCAAGGTGAAGGAGCCGGTCCCCGACGAGTACCACCGGTTGGGGGCGCGCAAGGACCAGATCCTCTTCACGTACTTGCACCTTGCCGCATCGCGTGCCTGCACCGACGCCCTCGTCGCTGCCGGCAACGTCGCGATCGCGTACGAGACGGTGCGCCAGCCGGACAACTCTCTCCCCCTGCTGGCCCCGATGAGCGAGGTTGCCGGGCGCATGGCGCCCCTGATGGGGGCGCACCACCTCATGCGCCCGGGTGGTGGGCGGGGCGTGCTGGTGTGCGGGGTGCCCGGGGTGCGCTGTGCCCGCATCGTGATCCTGGGGGCCGGCGTCGCCGGCTTCGCGGCAGCCACCATGGCCGTCGGGATGCATTCGGAGGTGTTCGTCCTCGACCGGAACCTCGACAAGCTGCGCGAAGTCGATCATCACTTCCGGGGCGCGCTCGAGACCATCGCCTCTTCGGAGCACGCCATTGAGGAGGTCTGCCTCGACGCCGACATCGTGATCGGTGCCGTGCTGGTGGTCGGCGCACGGGCGCCCCGCCTGGTGTCCGACGCGCTCGTCGAGAAGATGCGTCCCGGGTCGGTCCTCGTCGACATCTCCGTCGACCAGGGCGGCTGCTTCGAGTCGACCCACCCGACGACGCACTCGAACCCCACCTTCGAGCTGCACGGGTCGATCTTCTACTGCGTGGCCAACATGCCGGGTGCCGTCCCGCACACCTCGACCCACGCGCTGGCCAACGCCACGCTGCCGTACACCCTCGGCATCGCCGGCCGCGGCTGGCAAGAGGCGGTACGGAACGACCCTGCACTGGCCGAGGGTGTGAACGTGGCCGAGGGGCGCGTCGTGTACCGGCCGGTGGCCGACGCCCACGGCATGGCCTACACGCCGTTGGAGGAACTGCTGGTCTGACCGGGCCGGCCGCGACGCCGTGGACCTCAGTCCCCGGACGTCGGCGCGCGTCGCGCGCGGTCGGCGCCGGCAGGGAGCGCACCGTCGCCGTCATCGTCGGGGGCCAGTGCGAGGTCCTCCCAGTCCAACTTGATCTGCTGCAGCCGCCGGCGGTGGCGCCGGACGAGGAGGACCACCACGAGCGCCACCACCAGGATGATGACCACCAGGAGCCCCCATGGCACCACCCAGGCCGAGGCGGTCGCCGTTGCGGTGGCGGCCGGAGCGGACACCGTGACCCGGGCGGTGAGGTGACCGTCGGGGGCGAGCCCCGTGAACGTGAGCCGGTACGTCAACGAATTCCCCGGCAGGAGCTGGCCGATGACGAGCGTTCGCCGGGCCGCGGTGCCGAACGGCGACGTCACGACGATCGTGGCGACCGGGGCGAGCACGGTGTTGCCGAGGTTGGACACCCTGAAGCTCACGCGCGCGTCCACGGAACCACCGAACCCGGTGGCGACCGAGCTCTGCACGGAGAGCGACGGGCCTTCGAGGGCCAACCGCGGGTGGAGGGGGCCGACGACGCGTCCGTAGACGCGGACGCCCACGGCCTGGAGCACCGTGATCGGGACCGAGCCCGCACGTGACGTGACGCCCTGCGTCTGCTCGGCCACGATGCCGCCGACGTGGTCACCCGGGGTCGCGTCAGGCGGCGGGAGGATGGTGAAGGGCACGACCGAGGCGCTGCGGGCGGGGACGGTGAGCTCCGGGGAGGGGAGCTTGATCCACCGCCCCATGTCGGTCTGGGTGTCGGTACGCCGTTTGACGGAGAGGCCGCCGCCCCGGGCGTTGACGGCGTCGGCACCGTAGAGGTGGAAGGTGAGCGGTGCCGAGGTGTAGTTGGCCACGGTCACCGAGTCGGCGTAGGACTTCCCGGGCATCAGGACGGGATGGAAGAACTCACGCGGTGCCTGCCCCCGAGGGGTCGTCGGGAAGACCGACCACTGGCCGTTGCTGGCGGCCGATGCCGGCTGGGCCGGCGGGAGGGTGAGCAAGGCGCCGAGTATCAAGGCCACCGCCAAGAGCCCCGAGGCTCGCACTCGTACCCTCGCGGTCGTCCGCCCTGCGTGTCTGCTCATCTGGCGCACCATGATGGCCCCGTGGCGCCCCGCCACGACGGCAGTGCCCGCTCCAGAACCGGGCGGCTAGAACGCGACGTACTCGACCGTCGCCTGATACTGCCCGGCGTAGATCCCCTCCGGGATCCCCAGTGAGTACGTCGCTCCCAGCTTGAACGTCCCCGCACTCTGCCCTGCCGGGGCCGAGCACAGTGAGACGGCGCCGCTGCCGCTCGGGAAGTCCCCCCCGGTGCCCGGCTGAGGGCCGGGGTTCGAGTTGCCGCTCACGGCGGTGCAGGTGATGTTGCCGACCGAGAGGTGGGAAGCGGGAATCTGTCCCTGCGGGTTGGCGGCCGAGGCACCGACCGAAGAGTTGCAGAAGGTGGCCACACTGGCGCAGGTGGCGTTCGGGTTCCCGGGCGTGGGCATGAGGTAGGCGCTGACCGACCATCCCTCGTTCGCCATGCCCCGGTTGTCGGTGACGTAGAAGGCGTTCCCGGGCGCCTGCGTCGTCTGCTCGACGCCGTCCAGCGTGATGGCCGGGAGATTGATGCTCTGGCATGGCGTCGCCGGCGCCAGCGGCGGAGGGACGCAGCTCAGCGAGAGCTGGCCGCCGGAGATGGTGAAGGTCGCCGAGGTGGCCGCCGTGTAGGGGGGTGAGGTGGCCGTCAGCGTGTAGCCGACGCCGATCGCGTCGATGGACAAGTTGGCGAAGGTCGCCACCCCGGAGGAGACCGTGGTCGCGGAGCCTCCTCCCAGCGTCCCGCCGCCGGGGTTGGTCCCGATGGACAGGCTGATCGAGGAGCTGCTGTCGCCGGTCTCCACGTTGCCGTTCGTGTCCTCGAGGGCGACCGTGACGGCCGGGCTCATGGTCGAGCCGGCGACCGTGTTGGTGGGACCCTGGACGAACGCGACCTTGGTGGGTGCTCCCGGAGTGATGTTGAAGCCGGACGAGGTCGCGGGGGTGACCGCCGGCACGCTGCTGGCGGTCAGCGTGTAGCCCGTCCCCGCCTTGTCGATGGAGAGGCCCGGGAAGGTGGCCACGCCGGCGGACACCGTGACGAGCCCACCACCGGTCAGCGTGCCGCTGCTGGGGTTCGTGCCGATCATCAAGCTGATGGTCGTGCTGGTGTCACCCGTCTCGATGTTGCCGTTGGCGTCCTCGACCGCCACGGTCACCGCCGGGGACATGGCCGAGCCGGCGACCGTGTTGGTGGGGCCCTGGACGAACGCGACCTTGGTGGGTGTTCCCGGTGTGATGTTGAAGGGCGACGAGGTGGCCGGGGCGTAGGTCGGCGTGCTCGAGGCCGTCAGTGTGTAGCCGGTCCCCGGGTTGTTGATGGAGAGCCCGGCGAAGGTCGCGATGCCCCCCGACACGGGGAGTGTGGAGCTGCCGCTGAGGGTGCCGCTGCTGGGGTTGGTACCGATCACCAGGCTGATCGAGGTGCCGTTGTCGCCGGTCTCGACGTTCCCGTTGGCGTCCTCGACCGCCACCGTGACGGCGGGCGTCATGGTGGCGGTCGCGACGGTGGCGGTCGGCCCCTGGTCGAAGGCGAGCTGGGTGGCCGTACCCGGTGTGATGTCGAAGGCCGACGAGGTGGCCGGGGCGTACGTCGGCGTGCTCGAGGCGGTCAGGGTGTAGCCCGTCCCGGCCTTGTTGATGGAGAGACCGGAGAAGGTGGCCACGCCGGCGATGACGGCCACGGCGGTCCCGCCGGTGAGCGTCCCGCCGCCCGCGTTGGTCCCGATCATCAGGCCGATCGTCGTGCCGTTGTCACCGGTCTCGACGTTGCCGCTCGCGTCCTCGACGGCGACAGTCACGACCGGGGTCATGGCGGAGCCTGCGACCGTCGTGATCGGGCCTTGGATGAACACCAACTGGGTCGCTGCTCCCGCGGTGATGTTGAAGGCCGAAGAGGTGACGGGGGAGTACGTGGGCGTGCTCGAAGCGATCAGCGTGTACCCGGTGCCGAAGTTGTTGATGGACAGCCCGGAGAAGGTGGCCACGCCGGCGATGACGGCCACGGCGGTCCCGCCGGTGAGCGTCCCTCCGCCGGGGTTCGTGCCGATGGCGAGGCCGATCGTCGTGCCGCTGTCACCGGTCTCGATGTTGCCGTTGGCGTCCTCGACGGCGACGGTGACGGCCGGCGTCATCGTTGCGCCCGGAACGGTGTTGGTCGGGCCCTGGACGAAGGCGAGCTGGGTGGGCGTACCCGGGGTGACGTTGAAGGCCGACGAGGTGGCGGGGGAGTAGGCCGGGGTGCTCGAGGCGGTCAGCGTGTAGCCGGTACCGACCTTGTCGATGGAGAGCCCGGAGAACGTGGCCACGCCGGCGATCACGGCCACGGCGGTCCCGCCGGTGAGCGTCCCTCCGCCGGGGTTCGTGCCGATGGCGAGGCCGATCGTGGTGCCGTTGTCACCGGTCTCGATGTTGCCGGCGGCGTCCTCGACGGCCACGGTGACGGCGGGGGCGATGCCGGCACCGGCCTGTGCGTTGGACGGGCCCTGGACGAAGGCGAGCTGGGTGGGCGCGCCGAGCGTGATGTTGAAGGCCGACGAGGTGAGCGGGGAGTAGCTCGGCGTGCTCGAGGCGGTCAGCGTGTAGCCGACTCCGACCTTGTCGATGGACAGCCCGGAGAAGGTGGCCACACCGGCGATGACGGCCACGGCGGTCCCGCCGGCGAGCGTCCCGCCGCCCGGGTTGGTGCCGATGGCGAGGCCGATCGTCGTGCCGTTGTCACCGGTCTCGATGTTCCCGTTGGCGTCTTCCACGGCGACCGTCACCGCCGGGGTGATGGCCGAACCCGCGATGCCGTTGGACGGGCCCTGGACGAAGGCGAGCTGGGTGGGCGTGCCGGGCGTGATGTTGAAGGCCGACGAAGTGGCCGTGGGATAGGCCGGCGTGCTCGAGGCGGTCAGCGTGTAGCCGGTCCCGCTCTTGTCGATGGACAGCCCGGGGAAGGTGGCCACGCCGGCGATGACGGCCACGGCGGTCCCCCCGGTGAGCGTCCCTCCACCGGGATTCGTGCCGATGGCGAGGCCGATCGTCGTGCCGTTGTCACCGGTCTCGATGTTGCCGTTGGCGTCCTCGACGGCCACGCTCACCGCCGGTGTCATCGTGGTGGCGGCCGTCGTGCTCGTCGGGCCCTGGACGTAGGAAAGCTGGGTCGGCGCTCCGGGGGTGATGTTGAAGGCTGAGGAAGTGACCGTGGGATAGGCCGGCGTGCTCGAGGTGGTCAGCGTGTAGCCGGTCCCGGTCTTGTTGATGGACAGCCCGGAGAAGGTGGCCACGCCGGCGATGACGGCCACGGCGGTCCCGCCGGTGAGCGTCCCTCCGCCGGGGTTCGTGCCGATGGCGAGGCCGATCGTCGTGCCGTTGTCACCGGTCTCGACGTTGCCGTTGGCATCCTCGACGGCGACGGTCACCGCCGGGCTGATGGCCGTGCCCGCCGTCGTGCTCGTCGGCCCCTGGACGAAGACGAGCTGGGTGGGCGTGCCGGGCGTGATGTTGAAGGCCGACGAAGTCAGAGGCGGGTAGGACGGCGTGCTCGAGGCGGTCAGGGTGTAGCCGGTCCCGGTCTTGTCGATGGAGAGCCCGGAGAAGGTGGCCACGCCGGCGATGACGGCCACGGCGGTCCCGCCGGTGAGCGTCCCTCCGCCGGGGTTCGTGCCGATGGCGAGGCCGATCGTCGTGCCGTTGTCACCCGTCTCGATGTTGCCGTTGGCGTCTTCCACGGCCACGGTGACGGCGGGGCTGATATTGGCGCCGGCCTGCGCGGTGCTGGGACCCTGGACGAAGACGAGCTGGGTGGGCGTACCGGGCGTGATGTTGAAGGCCGTAGAGGCCGCCGGCGTGTAGGAGGGCACGCTGCTGGCACTCAACGTGTAGCCGACCCCGGCCTTGTCGATGGAGAGTCCCGCGAACGTTGCGATGCCGGACGACACCGTGACGGCTGCACCACCCGTCAGCGTGCCTCCAGCGGGGTTGGTCCCGATGGCCAGGGTGACCATCGTGGAGCTGTCGCTCGTCTCCACGTTGCCACTGGCATCCTCGACGGCCACGGTCACCGCCGGGCTGATGGCCGCGCCGGCCGTCGTGCTGGTCGGGCCTTGCACGAAGGCCAGGTGGTTTGCGACCCCAGAAGTGATGTTGAAGGCCGAGGAGGTTGCCGGTGCGTACGAGGGTGTGCTCGCTGCGGTCAGCGTGTACCCGACCCCGATGACGTCGATCGAGAGGCTGGAGAACGTCGCAATGCCTCCGGACACGGCCACCGCCGAGCCTCCAGTGAGTGTCCCCGCGCCCGGGTTCGTCCCGATGGCCAGGCTCACCGTGGTGGTGTGGTCACCCGTCTCGACATTGCCGTTGGCGTCCTCGACGGCGACGGTCACCGACGGAGTGACGGACGAGCCGGCGGCCGTGTTCGTCGGGCCCTGGACGAATGCCAGCTGCGTGGGGGCGCCCGGGGTGATGTTGAAGGGTGACGAGGTGGCCGCCGTGTACGAAGGCGTGCTGGACGCGACCAGGGTGTAGCCGGTCCCGACCTTGTCGATCGAAAGGCCGGGGAAGAGCGCGATGCCCCCGGACACGCCCACGGCCGAGCCTCCCGTGAGCGTCCCCCCGCCGGGGTTCGTCCCGATGGCCAGGCTCACCGTGGTGGAGTGGTCACCCGTCTCGACGTTGCCGTTGGCGTCCTCGACCGCCACCGTCACTTCCGGAGCGACGGCGGTGCCGGCCGGTGAGGTGGACGGGCCCTGGACGAAGGCCAGCTGCGTGGCGACGCCGGCGGTGATGTTGAAGGCCGACGAGGTGACGGCCGTGTAGGCCGGGGAGCTCGTCGCCGTCAGCGTGTAGCCGGTGCCGGCCTTGTCGATAGAGAGGCCTGCGAAGGTGGCGATGCCGGACGCCACCGTGACGGCCGCGCCGCCGGTGAGCGTGCCGCCGCCCGCGTTGGTGCCGATGGCAAGGGTCACCTTCGTGGCGTTGTCGCCCGTCTCCACGTTGCCGCTGGCGTCCTCGACCGCCACCGTGACTGCCGGCGCGATGGCCGAGCCGGCGACCGTGTTCGTCGGGCCTTGAATGAAGCCCAGGTGATCGGCCGCCCCCGGAGTGATGTTGAAGGACAGCGAGGTGGCCGTCGCGTAGGTCGGGGTGCTCGACGCGGTGAGGGTGTAGCCCGATCCGATCAGGTTGATGGAGAGGCTCGAGAACGTGGCGACACCCGCGACCACCGCGGTCGCCGAGCCCCCGGTGAGCGTCCCGCCGCCCGGGTTGATCCCGATGGCCAGGCTCACCGTGGTGGTGTGGTCAGCCGTCTCGACGTTGCTGTTGGCGTCCTCGACGGCCACGGTGACGGCCGGGGTGATGGCCGAGCCGGCGGCCGTGGTGGTCGGGCCCTGGAGGATGACGAGGTGGGTCGGCGCGCCCGGCGTGATGTTGAAGGCCGCCGAGGTCGCGGACGTGTACGACGGCGAGCTGTTCGCGGTCAGGGTGTACTCGGTGCCGGCCTTGTCGATGGAGAGACCGGAGAAGGTGGCCACTCCGGCCGTGACGGTCACGGCCGAGCCACCGGTCAGCGTGCCACCCCCTGGGTTCGTGCCGATGCTCAAGGTCACCTGCGTCAGGTTGTCGCCGGTCTCGACGTTGCCGCTGCCGTCCTCGACGGCCACGGTCACCGCCGGGGTGATGACCGAGCCGGCCGTCGTGGTGGTGGGTCCCTGGAGGAAGACGAGGTGCGCCGGCGCGCCCGGCGTGATGTTGAAGGCCGAGGAGGTGGCCGGCGTGTAGGAGGGGGTGCTCGAGGCCGAGAGCGTGTAACCCGTCCCCACCTTGTTGATGGACAGTCCGGAGAACGTCGCCACGCCGGCCAGCACCGTGGTCGCCGAGCCACCCGTCAACGATCCGCCGCTCGGGTTGGTGCCGAAGGTCAGCGAGATGGACGTGGCGTTGTCGCCCGTCTCGATGTTGCCGTTGACGTCCTCCACGGCGACCGTCACCGCCGGCGTGATGGTGGCGCCGGCCGCGGTGTTGGTCGGTCCCTGGACGAAGGCCAGCTTGGTCGGGAGGCCCGGCGTGATGTTGAAGGTCGAAGAGGTCGCCGACGTGTAGGCCGGGGTGCTGGTGGCGCTCAGCGTGTACCCGGTGCCCGACTTGTTGATGGAGAGTCCGGAGAAGGTCGCGATGCCCATGACGACCGTGGCGGCAGCACCGCCGGTGAGGGTCCCCCCGCCCGCGTTGACCCCGAACCCGAGGGTGATCGTGGTTGCGTTGTCACCCGTCTCGACGTTGCCGCTGGAGTCCTCGACGGCCACGGTGACGGCCGGGGTCATGGTCGAGCCGGCGACCGTGTTGGACGGTTGCTGGACGAAGGCCAGGTGGTTCGCCGCCCCGGGGGTGATGTTGAACGTGGTGGATGTTGCGGTCCCGTGCCCCGGTGTGCTCGAGGCCGTCAGCGTGTAGCCGTTGCCTGCGTTGTTGATGGAGAGACCGGAGAAGGTGGCGATCCCTGCGATCACGGTCACGGCCGAGCCCCCGCTGAGCGTCCCTGCGCTCGGGTTGGTGCCGATGGCGAGGCTGACCGTCGTGCTGCCGTCACCCGTCTCGACGTTCCCGTTGGCGTCCTCCACGGCCACCGTCACCGCCGGACTGATGGGGGAACCGGCGGCGGTGTTGGTCGGGTTCTGAACGAAGGCCAGCTTGCTGGCTGCGCCGGGGGTGATGTTGAAGGCGGACGAGGTGACCGCGGTGTAGGTCGGCGTGCTCGATGCGGACAGCGTGTAGCCGGTGCCCGTCTTGTTGATCGAAAGGCTGGAGAAGGTGGCGACACCTGCAGCCACCGTGACCGCTGCTCCACCGGTGAGCGTGCCGCCGCCAGGGTTCGTCGCGATGGCCAGGGTCACCTTGGTGGCGTTGTCCGTCGTCTCGACGTTCCCGTTCGCGTCCTCGACCGCCACGGTCACCGCCGGGGAGACGGAGGAGCCTGCCGCGGTGTTGGTCGGGTTCTGAATGAACGCCAGCTTGGTGGGAGTGCCGGGCGTGATGTTGAAGGCCGACGAGGTGGCCGCGGTGTAGGCCGGTGAGCTGTTGGCGGTGAGCGTGTACCCGGTGCCTGTCTTGTTGATGGAAAGGCTGGGGAAGGTCGCCACTCCCGCGACAACCGCTACTGCAGCACCGCCGGTCAGCGTTCCGCCCCCCGGGTTCGTCCCGATGGCCAGGTTCACCGTCGTGGCGTTGTCGCCCGTCTCGATGTTGCCGTTGCTGTCCTCCACGGCGACGGTGACGGCCGGCGTCATGGTGGCCCCGGCAGCGGTGGTCGTCGGTCCCTGAACGAAGACCAGCCGGTTGGCCGCCCCCGGCGTGATGTTGAACGCCGACGAGGTCGCCCCGGTGTAGCTCGGTGTGCTGCTTGCCGTGAGCGTGTACCCCGTCCCGGTCTTGTTGATGGAGAGCCCCGAGAAGGTCGCCACGCCGGCGACAACCGTGACGGAGAATCCGCCGGTGAGCGTCCCGCCCCCGGGGTTCGTCCCGATCGACACGCCGACCGTGGTGGTGTGGTCGCCCGTCTCGACATTCCCGGCGGCGTCCTCGACGGCCACCGTCACGGCCGGGCTGATGGCCGAGCCGGCCGTGGTGTTGGTCGGGCCCTGGACGAAGGCCAGGTGGGTCGGCGTACCGGGCGACAGCGTGATGGTCGACGACGTGGCGACGACGAGGCCGTCGTTCGTATCGGTGGCCGAGAGGGTGTAGGCCCCGACGGGCCCGCTGATGGAGCACCCGGCGAAGCTCGCCACGCCCAGGGCGACAGAGGTCACCGGGTTGGTGGTGCACGTCAGCGTGGGCGTGCCGGCGGGATGGGTGGCGATCGCAAGCTGCACCGGGTCGCCGACGATTGCGACGCCGGCGTAGTCCCCGAGTGTGACCACCGGCTGGGTGGCGAACACAGCGCCCGACGTGGCGGTCGTGCTCGGCTGTGTACTGAAGGACGAGTGGGTCGGGACGGCGCCCACGGTGTACTTGATCACGAGCGATCCGGACGCGCCGGTGTGACCTCCCGTACCTCCCGAGCCGTTCGCGGTGGTGCTACTGGTGCACTGCGCCGTACCCGTCCCGCAATTGTTCGCCGTGGTGGCGATGTTCGTGGACGTCCCGGACCCGTAGGTCGCGTTCCAGAAGGAGGAGGCCGCTCCGCCACCGGTGCCCGAAGACGAGCCAGGGTTCGCAGTGCTCTGTGCGGCGGCTCCGCCGCCGCCGCCGAAGTAACCCCCGCCTCCGCCCCCGCCGGCAGAGTCCCGGGTGTTGCCCGTTCCCGTGCCACCCGCTGCGCCGGCTCCACCGTTGCCGGCTACTGCAGCAGTGCCCGCGACGTGCCCGGTTCCGCCCGCACCCGCGGCGCTCGTGCCGCCGCCGCCCCCCGTGCAGGTTCCCGTTTCGCCGGTGCCGGGACACAGCGTGACGCTGCCGGTCCCTCCGGCGCTCGTGCCGGTGGCCGCGCCCTCACCGCCGGTGGCGCCCGTCACCGCCGGTGGACCGCCTCCATGAGAGTTCGCGCTGGCGGCACCTCCACCCCCGCCCGCCACGCCGATGATCGTCCCGCCGTTGCAGTTGGTGGCGGCCGCGGCCACCACACAGAGCGCGCTCCCGCCGCCGCCTCCACCTCCGGCATTGTCACCTTGGGCCGTGCCACCTATTGCGCCACTGCCGGTCGGCGTAGAGGTTCCCGTACCGGAGTCACTCTCACCGCTACCCCCCGCACCACCGGTCGGCGTGCCCGAACCGGCCCCGCCGCCACAGCCGAGGTGCGCGTAGAGGACCGAGCCCGCAGCGAGGTTGGCGGCAGGGATGGTGGCGACGACCTGCGCCGCCCCACCGCCGACCCCGTCGGTCGCATTGGTGCCGTTGGACGTCGACCCACCGCCACCGCCACCGATCATGGTCACTTGTGTCGAGATGATGCCGGCCGGCACGACGAGGGTGGAGTTGTTGAACCAACTGCCGGAGCACGGACCGGTCGCGCCATTGATCGTCTCGGTGTACACGTTCGACGCGGCGGCGATGGAGGGTGAGTACACCTCGGGTGCGACGGCCACGATGCCGACGAGCGCGCCGATGGCCAACGATGCCGCGAGCCCGGCGGTGAAGACCCGGTGAGCCCAGCGGTGCGGGACGGGATGCGCGGCACGACGTGCGGGCATCCCGATCATCCGCGCTCCCGGGTTTCGCGTCTGGTAGCCAAGGGCGTCCGGTCGCACGCGGTGCGACGCCTGCACGGAACGAAAGCGAGACGCGTGCGTCCGCGCCCACGTCCGTGCCAGCCCGACCGCTGGTCCACCAGCGCCTCCCCCTTGTGTTGTCTCGTGTCGTGTCGCCATCCCGCCACGGGATCTAGGAGGAGCGCTTGGAGCGAACAGGCACCCTGCCTGTCGAGCTTCGAGTCGAACCACCCCAACCAGCCGCCTTGCTGGCCCGATAGCGTTCAGATGGTACCGGCGGCAGGGCTGCACTTCCACCCCACCTACACCTATTTCTGCGACTGACAGAGCTCGGTTGCAGTCCGGTGATTCCGCTCCGCGAAAGCAGGAGTATGTCCCGGCCTCATTACCGGTTGTCCCTGAATTGGGATTGCATCAACTGCCGTAGATGCCCTCGCCCGGATGGCGGTCCCTTACGGGCCTACCGCCCGTTCTGCTCGATGACCGGCGCGACGAAGCCGCCGAGGTCGATGCCGTCGGCCAACACGACGTTGGTCGCACGACCCCACCTGGTGACGATCTGCCGGTAGGCGCCGTTCCACAGGCCCGACGTCCAGGCGTGGAATATGCCCTGGGTTGCGATCAGGCCCACGAACGAGGTGAGGATCGCGCTCTGGGCGGTAGCGGACGCCGCCTTGAGGTCGTAGGCCAACTGGCTCACGTAGAAGCCCTTTTTGTGAAGTGATCCGAGTAGTGGGCTGGCCTTCGTCGGGAAGGCGGCGAGTTGTCCGTTGGCCAGGGGGTACTGGGTTGGGCTCGTCGGGGCGACTCCGGGTTCGGACCGCATGACCTGCGTCGTTCCGACGCCCGCGTGACCAGGAGCCACCGTGAGCAGCGGATTCACGTGGTACGTGCCTGGAAGGACCCGCCAATCCAGCGCGGTCGAGGGGATGAGGACGACGACGTTGTGCCCGCGTCGGGTCAGCTGGCGGAGCGTCGCGGTGGCCAGCGTGCGCCCGAACGACGCCGGTCGCACGGCGACGTTGGCCAGCGTCTTGGGGCCGGCACCCTCGGCGCTCTTCGCCGCGAAGTTGGCCCAAAGACCCTGGTCGACCGTCGTCGTCGGACTGTGGTCGTAACAGATCATTGACAGGTCAACGACGACCGCTTCGGTCGGGTGTTTTGCCGCCCAGTTCGCCACCTGGTCCAGGTACTCGGAGAGGGGCCAGCTGCTGTAGAGGTTCTGGACGACCCGCCACCCCGTGACGGGGTTCCCCCCTCCGTTGTAGCCGACATGCAGGTCGATCCACCGGACGCCGTCGTCGAGCTGTGTGGCGACGGTCTGGTCCTGGGTGGTCGAGAAACGCAGTGCCTTCGTCCCACCCACGGAGTAGCCACCGCTCAGCGTGGTGCAGGCCGACCCCGCCTGCGTGTCGAACGCCTGGGCGTCGAGATTGAACGTGCCGGCGTTCTCCGATCCCGGGAGGGCGAGCGACGACAACGGCACGTTCGCAAAAGCGGCCCGGGCTTTGACCAGGCAACCCATCCAGTGATCAGGGGAGTTCTTTGCGCACGCGGCGGCTTGGGCTTTGGTGGGCCAGGGTCCCGTCGGCGTCGCGGCGCCCGAGGAGGTAGTCGACGGGGAGGCACTCCACGCTGTTAACACCACGCCCGCCGTGAGGATCGCCCAGAGCGCCCGCGTCCGAACTCGCACGGGGGGGAGTTCTAGCACTGCACGGTTCGCCGATTAGGGCAGGTACGTGTGGAGGCCCGGCGATGTGCGCCCGCACCGGGCCACCGGTGCGGTGCAGGTGTGCCAGCTCCAGCGGACGCAGCGACCGCTGGTCACCACAATGGTGGTCGCGACGAAGACGCCCGCATGGATCATCTCCCCGGGGAGGGCCACGAGCCGATCGAGGTCGGAAGGTTGCGAAGGCCACGAGGTCGCCTGCCCCGATCTCGGTTCCTCTTTTCGAAGCGAAGATGCTTGGTCCGCCGTGGTGTTAACACCCGCGATCCCGTTTGGTGGTCGCATCGATGTGACGGAGCCGGCCGTAGAGCCGGCGCCAGGGGTGGCCTCGGGCTCCGTTTCGCCGGCACGGGCCCGGTCGATCATCCGCTCGAAGAGGACGCGGACCGTGACCCCCTGGCCGGCTGCTTCGGACTCGACCCACGCTCGTCGTTCGTGATCGAGCCGGATGCCCAGAACTGTGGACTTGGAGGTCACCATGGCGCATCAACAATATCGGGTGTTAACCGCCGCGCATTTAGGTGTTAACGCTCGAAAATTCGGAGGACCTTGGCCCATAAGCGGTGTAAACACCGCTCCGGGCACGGCCGGAGTCAGGCGTGACCCGCGCGACGCTCCACGTGGAACGTTCGTTGGGGGTCTTCGATGCCGCGAAGGTCTGCCGGCTCGAGCGGGCGCAGCGTCCACTCCTCGGGCGAGAGGTCCTCGGCCACCGCCTCGGTCACGACGAGCTCCCCGGGCTTACCGACCTTGACGAGGCGCGCCAAGAGGTTCACGAGCGGCCCGAAGTAGTCGCCCTCACGCGGGACGGCAGGGCCGATGCCCACCGCCCCGCGGGCGGCGGGGAGCAACGGGTCGAGCGCCGCTGCTTCGCATACCTCGATCCCGATCTGGCAGGCGGCGTCGCCCGTCGGCGCCACGAAGAACACCTCGTCGCCGATCGTCTTGACCACGCGCCCGCCGGCCAGGACCGCGCTCGACCACGCCGCCGACTCGAAGCGCGTCAGGGCGAGGTTCTGCTCCCGCAGGTTCATCGTCTGGGCCCACGCCGTCGAGCCGACCAGGTCCACGAAGCCCAACGCGACGACCTCTGTGGGGCCTTCGGCGTCGGCCTCCTCCGCGGAGAACGGCGCCAGCCAGCTCCGCGCCAGCTGCGCCCGCCGCAGCGACCGCTCGAACGCGTCCATCACCATCCGTGCGAGGACGTCGGGCACTTGCGTGAAGGCCGTCGTCGCCGCCTCCGAGATGCGGGCCCGGGCGAGCTCGTCGGGGCCCTCGCGGACAGTCCCCGGACCCAGCTCCGCGAAGAAGAGCGCCACCGCGGCCTCCGCGATGTTCATTGCGGCCGCGCCAAGGACGCGGGTGAAGGCGAGGATCGCCTCGTCGCCCATCAGATCGGCACCCTGCTCGAAGGCCGCCATGAGGCGGACCTGCTCCGCGGGGACCTCGGTGTCGGGTCCTGCGGGGATCCCCGCGGCGAGCAGTGCGCGCAGGACGCGCGGGAGGGAGACGCCGCTCTCCGCCGCGATGTCGCGCACCGTCGCCATCGGCGTCTTGCCCTGCGTCACGAGGTCGCCGGCGACGCCGGGCAACGTCCCCGTGCGGTGCGCCTCCACCATCTGCTCGATGGTGGCGCCGCGTTCGGTCAGGTACACGAGCAGCGCGAGGCGCTCGGCCGATCCTGGGTCGAGAGGGTCGTAGAGGCCCACCCGCTCCCACAGCTCCGCGTCCACCGGTTCACCCCGCCCAGACGAGGGTGGCGGAGGGCTGTGGCCGGGTCAGGCCCTTCAGCGTCGCGTCGCGATGACCGTCGAACGTGAACTCGCCCGAGCCCTGGACGAGCTGCTCGGAGATCGACGACACGAGCACCTCCCCGGGCCCGGCTGCGTCGGCCAGCCGGCTCGCCACGATGACGGTGTGGCCCAGGTAGTCGTCCCCCTCGGCGACCGCGTCCCCCGAGTGGATGCCGATGTGGACCGCGATGGGCTCGGCGACGTCGGTGGGCACGAACGATTGGAAGGCCCGCTGGATGTCGATTGCGCAGCGCAGGGACCGGGCCGCGCCGCCGAAGGCGATCATGAACCCGTCTCCTTGCACGCTGATCTCGCGCCCGCCGTGCCGGTGCAGCGCCTCGCGGACGATCCGGTGGTGCTCGTGCAGGACCCGCCGGGACGCCTGGTCGCCCAGGCGCTCCGTCATCCCGGCGTAGTCGACCATGTCGCAGAAGAGGATCGTGACCGTGCCGTCGGCCGGCTGCGCCTCTGCCGCCGGGCCTCGTACCGGCACGTCCCCGTGGCGGTGGCCGTGGCGCTCGGCGTGGCGCTGCTCGCGGAGCTCCCGCCGGAGGTCCCGGCCCAGCGCGGCCATGTCGCCGGGTCGGCCGGGAAGGAGGGGAAGTTCGGGCACGCCGTGGGGGCCGACCGACCGGACGGACTGGCTGCCCGAGCGGTGGGGCCGGCTCTTCACCTCGATGCCCCCCATGATCGGCGAACCCGCGGATCACGATGCGGGGCGAGCCCGGCACGATGGGCACGTCCCGGAGTCTGAGGCGTCTGCCGCCCATGATGGAGAGGCCCCGGAGCTCGACGTCGAAGCCCTCGGGCACGATGACGTCGACGCCGCCCCAGAAGGCCACGGCCGTGATCTCAACCTCGGGGCCCTCGATCTCGGCCCGGCGCAGGTCCAGGTCGCACCCGCCCATCACGGCGACGGCGGTGGTCTTGTCGCCGATGCGCCAGCGACCCTTCGTGCTGTGCCCGCTCATGAAGGCCACGTGCCACCGGCGGGCCGCCCTCCGGGCGGGCTGGATCTCGGTGGTCGTCGGTGGCTGGGTCGCCGGTAGGTCCACCATGACGGCGTCGAGCTCGCCCCTGGTCTTGGCCTCGAGCGCACGGCCGACCCGTTCGGAGAACTCGTCGAGCGTCAGCCGGCCCTCGACCACGTGCTCGCGCAGCTGCGTCACCGTGCGGTCCCGGTCCGCGTCCGCCACGCGCTCGCTCCGCCCACGCCTGCCCCCGCCGGCCGGTCGCTGGTTCTCGGGGAACGGGACGTCCGCCATGTCCCAAGTCTGCCCGGTCGGCCCGGTCGTGGTCGGACCCGGCGCTCAGCAGGCGGCCGGCCCGGGCGGCGTTAGGCTCGTCGGCCGTGCGAGGCATCCTGAGTGCGGCGGGCTACGTGCCCTACCGGCGCCTCGCCCGGGCGGACGTCACGTCGTTCATGGGCAGCGGCGGCGGCAAGGGGACCCGGGCGGTGGCGTCCCACGACGAGGACACGACCACGCTCGGCGTGGAGGCCGCCCGGCTGGCGCTGCGCTCCGCGCCCGGGCACGTGCCCGGTTCCCTGTGGTTCGCCACCTCCCGGCCCGCCTACCTCGACAAGACGAACGCGACCGCCGTGGCGGCGGCGCTGCGCCTGCCCGGCGACGTGGCCGCCTACGACTTCGGGGGCGCCCTGCGCTCGGGCATGGGGTCCCTCCTCAGTGCGCTCCGGGGGACCGGGACCACCCTGGTCGTCGTTGCGGACCTGCGCGACGGGCTGCCCACGAGCGGGGACGAGTCCGCCGGCGGTGACGCCGGTGCCGCCGTGCTCGTCGGCGACGGACCGGGCGTGCTGGCCGAGCTCGTGGCCACCGCCTCGGCGTCCGACGAGTTCACCGACCGCTGGCGTGCGCCGGGCGACCGGGTGTCCAAGCTCTGGGAGGAGCGGTTCGGCGAGAACCGCTACCTCGCCCTCGGTCAGGAGGCGCTCGCCCGGGCCCTCCAGGCGGCGGGCCTCGAGGCCGGCGACATCGGACGTCTGGTGGTCACGGGCATGCACGGACGCGCCGTGGCGGGCCTGGCGAAGAAGCTGGCGCTCGCCGCCGGGACCGCCGTCGACGACCTCGCCTCCACCGTGGGCCAGAGCGGCACGGCGCACCCGCTCCTCGTGCTGGCCTCCGCCCTCGAGTCGATGGCCGCCTCGGAGGCCGCGCCGGGGACGCCGGTGGTCGTCGTGCACCTGGCCGACGGGGCCGATGTCGTCGTGCTGCGGACGACCGCCGCCCTCGCCGGCTGGCGCCCGGCTCGAGGTGTTAACACCATGATCACCTGCGGTAGTCCTCTTACTTATGCGAAGTTCCTGTCGTGGCGGGGACAGCTGCAGCCCGAGCCGCCCCGGCGGCCCGAGCCCGCCCGGGTCTCGAGCACGGCGGCCCACCGCAACGAGGACTGGAAGTTCGGCTTCGTCGGCTCGAAGGACCGCAGCTCGGGCGCGGTGCACCTGCCCCCGTCCCGGGTCTCCATGGAGGGCGGGGCCGTCGACGACATGGAGCCGGTGGCGATGGCCGACGCCGAGGGCACGGTCGTCACCTCCACCGTCGACCGTCTGGCCTACTCGCCCAGCCCGCCCATCGTGTTCGCCATCGTCGACTTCGACGGCGGCGGGCGCTACCCGGTCGAGCTGACCGACGTCGACCCGGACGAGGTCCGTGCGGGCACCAGGGTGGAGATGACCTTCCGCCGGCTCTTCAGCGCCGACGGCATCCACGACTACTTCTGGAAGGCGCGCCCGGTGCGCGAGGGAGGTGGGTCCTGATGGGATCGCACGGCGTCCGGGACAAGGTGGCCATCGTCGGCATGGGTTGCACCAGGTTCGCCGAGCTCTGGGAGAAGGGGCTGGACGACCTGATCGTCGACGCCAGCACCGAGGCCTTCGCGTCCGCAGGTGTGAACAAGGAGGACGTCGACGCCTACTGGTTCGGCACGGCGCAGAGCGGCATGAGCGGGATCACGCTGGCCCGTCCCCTCCAGCTCCGGAACAAGCCGGTGACCCGGGTCGAGAACTACTGCACCACCGGCTCGGAGGCCCTGCGCGGGGCCGTCTACGCCGTGGCCTCGGGGGCCTACGACGTGGCGATGGCCGTGGGAGCGGAGAAGGTCAAGGACAGCGGGTTCCAGGGCCTCAATCCCATGAACCCACCGGGCGACGGCACGGCCCGGACGCTCACCGCGGCGGCGATGTTCTCCATGGTCGCCCCTGCGTACGCGCAGAAGTTCGGGGTCGACGAGGAGACCATGGCCGACGTCCTGGCCTCCATCGCGGTCAAGAACCACTTCAACGGCGCCCGCAATCCGCGGGCCCAGTTCCGCCGCGAGATCACCAAGGAGGCTGCGCTGGCCTCACCGCGCCTCGCCGGCGGCCTCGGGGTGTTCGACTGCGCCGGCGTGGCCGACGGGGCGGCGGCGGCCATCGTGGTCCGGGCCGAGGACGCCCTGCGCTACACGGACAAGCCGCTCTACATCAAGGCCCTGTCCTTCGCCGCCGGGAGCGGTTCGGGGCTCATCGACCCCGGCTACGACTACACGCACTTCCCCGAGTGCGAGGCGGCGGCGGGCGACGCCTACGCCCAGGCGGGGATCACCGACCCCCGGCGCCAGCTCGCCATGGCCGAGGTGCACGACTGCTTCACGCCGACCGAGCTCGTGCTGATGGAGGACCTGGGCTTCGCGCCCCGGGGCACGGCCTGGAAGGAGGTGCTCGCCGGGGCCTTCGACCTGCACGGCGACCTGCCCGTGAACCCCGACGGCGGCCTCAAGAGCTTCGGCCATCCCGTCGGGGCGTCGGGCCTGCGCATGTTCTTCGAGTGCTGGCTCCAGATGCGCCACGAGGCGCCGGAAGAGCGGCAGATCACCACCACGGACCGGGGCCTCGCTCTGACCCACAACCTGGGCGGTTACCCAGGCGAGATGGTCTCGTTCGTGTCGGTCGTGGGCACCCAGCCCGGCTGAGCCGGAAGCGGGTTAGTTCCCCCCGAACATCGTGCGCACGGTGCGCCCGAGCCTGTGGGCGAACTCACGCGGCCGGTAGAAGACCGTGATCATCAGGTAGCCGAGGTCGAGCAGGAGCAGGCCTCCGAGCAGGGTGAACCACATGCCCGGGCCGGCACCAGTGAAGGCCAGGGTGCTGGCACTCGTGCTCGGGGTCGTCGTCGCGGTCGTGGACCCCGCCGTGGCGGCGGGGGTCCCCGAGTTGGACGCCTGGGTCACCGGCGCCGTCGCGCCCTGGCCCGTGCCGGGCGTCGGCGCCGGGACGAACGAGATGTTCACGGTCTGCTGCTTGCTGCCCGAGTCGCCGAAGGCGATCACGCACGAATCACCGGCCGATGTCTGTGCTGACGTGGGTGGACAGGGGTATTTGGCGGCGTCGGTCGCCAGGCTCCCTCCGGCGCTGTCGGTGGCAGGACAGGTCGCGAACAGATCCCCGGTCTTACCGCAGGGCGGCCCCACTGTCCCCGCAATGATCGTGATCTTCCCCGAAAGCCCACCGCTCGACGAGGTGGTGATGAGTCCGGCAGTCGTTGGAGCCGAGCAAGAAACCGGCAGCGTCTCCTTGATGGTGCCGAGGACCAGGGCCACCGTCGGCTGGCCCGAATCGTTGTTGCACTCGAGGAGCGCGCCCGCTGAGCTGTTGTCGAATCCCGAGCCCGTCACTGTGACCACCGAGCCACCGTTCAGGCAGGTGCCCGGGTTCGCCGTCATGCTCGGCCCGGAGGCGGTCGAAGTGGTCGATTTGGCGTTGCAGGGCACCGTCGTCGTGGTCGTGCCCGCCGTCGTGGTGGTGGTGGTGCTGGCCGTCGTGGTGGTCGTGGTGCTTGCCGTGGTGGTCGTGCTGCTGGCCGTCGTGGTGGTCGAACCTCCGCCCGTGGTGGTGGTGCTCCCGCCTGACGTCGTCGTGGTGGTGGCCTGGCCGCTGAAGGTGATTGGCTGGGTCTGCTGGCTACCACCTTCGACCCCGAAGGCGATGACGCAAGAGTCACCGGCAGAGATCTGGGCAGCAGTGGGCGGACAGGGGTAGTTGGCGGCGTCGGTGGCGGCGCTGCCCCCGCTCGAGTCCGTCCCGGAAGCGGGCGGCCCGACGGTCCCGGTACTCACCGTGAAGGACGTCGTGACGTTCCCGCTGGAGTCGGTCGTCTGGAGCGAGAGCAGGGGGTTGGAGCACGAAACGGGGATCTGCTCGACGCCGAGAACCAGGATCGTGGGCTGACTGGCGTCGTTGTTGCACTCTAGGATCGCACCGGTCGCACTGGCCGTGAACCCGGTTGCCGTCACGGTCACGGACTGCCCGTTCGTGAGTCCCGTACTGGGGGAGACCATCAGAGTGGCGGCCGCTCCGGCTGCTCCCGTGAAGGCGAAGATGCCGAGCATCCCCCCTGCTAACAGGACCGCAGCTGCAAGTGGCAGTCGAACGTTGTTCCGTACGCGTCCCATGTTCTCCCCCCGGGCGTTAGCCCGTCCCCTCAACCGACCCCCTCACGACCCGGAGAGCCCCCCAGCAATCCGGTACTGCGGGCGGAGTTTGACCCAACCAGGCACGGTCGTCAAGGCACTTTGTGTGAGTGGCCGGTTGAACAGCGTTCCGCTGGGTCGACATGGAGAGCGCTATCGGCCGTCGCGGAATGAGCGCCTGACCACGCGCCCCGCCGACCGCGCCAGCTCACGAGGTCGACAGAACATCGTCATGACGAGGTAGCCCATGTTCAACAGCAGGAGCCCGCCGGCGAGGGTAACCAACACCCCGCGACCAGCCCCGGTATAGGCGAGCGACGAGGTGTGCGGCGTCGCGCCAGGGGTCGATGCGGCTGGGGTCGCTGCGGCCGTCGTTGCGCCCGGGGACGAGGCACCCGAGGTCGTGATGCCCGTGGCCCCGGCCGACGTGACCGGTTGGGCCGACCCCTGGATGATCCAGGCGGGGATCGTGTCCACGTGCCCGCTCGATGCACCGGTCATGATGATCTCGTGGTAGCCGACCATCGTGCCCATCGGGATGGTCACGCTGCCGACGGCGACTCCTATCGAGTTGGCCGTCAAGACTGCCAGATGGACCGAGAGCGAGTGAATATCGGCGGAAACTGATTCGCCGACCTTGAACCCAGCTCCTTGGATCATCGTCGGTTGGCCCGCCACGACGGTCAAATATCCTGGCAGAGGAGTCGTCGTCGTGGTCGTCGGCTGGGTCGTGGTGGTGGTCGGTTGGCTCGTGGTGGTGCTTTGGGTGGTGGTCGTCGTTCCGCCGCCGATGGAGATTGGCGTCGTCGCCTGGGCCCCACCCTGGTCGCCGTAGGAGATGACACACGAAACACCGGCCGAGATCTGGGCTGCAGTCGGCGGGCACGGATAGCTCGCCGCGTCGGTAGCCGCCTCCCCACCGGAACTGTCAGTTCCCGTTCCCGGAGGCCCCGTCACACCAGTCGAGATGGTGAAGGTCGCGTTGAGATTCCCGCCGGCGTCGGTCGACTGCAGGTTGGACAGGGGATTGGTGCACGAGACAGGAATGGCGTTCCCGAGCACCGGGATCGTCGGCTGACCGGCTGCGTTGTTGCACTCCAGGACCGCCCCGGTGGAATTCGCGTCGTAGCCGGACCCGGTCACGGCGACCGTTTGGCCGGCCGTCAAGCCGGTGCTTGGAGACACCTGAATGGCGGCGGTCGCAGAGGCCGGGACAGCGAGAAACAACGCAGCCGCTGTTGCCGACAGCAGGAGTACAGCTACGGCTATCGAAAGCCGGTTGGCGCGCCTGATACGTCGCATGCCTCATCCCCCGAGCGCAAAATCACGCCCCCCTCAGGAGCCCGAGCCCTCCATCCGGACGCCTGCAGTTCCGGGCGGCAGTCTTTCCTAGCCTTCCGGATTGCGTCAAGGAGATTCGGTCATCGATTGGAACGTGAAGTAGGCGACGTCAACATCAGAGACGCTTTGTCACTCCGTCAAAGACGTTTTGTCACTCCTTCGGCAGGACAGACAGAGTGTGTGAGCACTGCGACCTGAAGTCAGATCTCCAATCACCAATGGCAGTGGTCATTTGATAGTGGTTGTTTTGCAGGATTCTTGCGTGTCATACGAGAGGAGCCAGCGCCATCGCAGGCGAATCAGATTCGGTAGCGGTCTCGTGCGCGCAACACGGGTTTCTTGGCCGACCGCGTCAAATCCGCGGAGAGCCGATCTGCGCATCGACCAAATTTTCGTTTGACTTGAACACACGTTTGACCAATGATGCCGAGCAGGGCGCTTGGCGGAGCACCCCGAAAGGTAGGGACCCAGGGCGTGAGCCGGAGGGTTGGGGAGGAACCAGGTCGGATTCCCGGCCGGGGGAAAGGGGGTCAGGGGTAGCTTCGCGTTGGTTGGGGGAAGGGAAACTTCGCGCATCGCGTCACTTCGACGTGTGTTTGCGTGTTCACCATTTCTCCAACTCCATTTTCGTGGATCTCTGTGTTTGAGGGGGCCAGGGTCACCTGTTCAAGGAGAAATGAGTTGAGACTCACAAGATTGAAGAGAGTTGCTTCGGGAGGAGCAGCCCTCGCCCTAAGCGCAGGAGTCTGCGCAGTCATCGGATTGTCGGCACCGGCAGGTGCAGTCAACAACAACCCTGCCGGCAACCCGACGAGCCCCGCAGTGTCGTATGAGTCGGACTGCACGAGCACCCTGCAAGCAGGGGTCGTCGCGCCGTTCATCTCGTCGACGGTCATCAACACCACCTCGGACACTCTGAAGCCGACCGGCGCGACGTTCGGCGTCGCGGGAGCGGTCTCTCAGACGATGCCCGGTGCGGTGGTTGCCGGACTCAGGGCTGCCCTGGGGCCGTCAACGGTCGGCCTGAACGTCGCCGAGACGTTCGGCTCGACGGACGGTCACGCGACGGGTACATACGCCTACTCCAATAGCTTCGCTCAGGTTCCGATCCCCGGCAGCTTGATCACCGGCGTGTCGTGGGCCAACGCTTCCACGACACTCAACGGGGACTTCACGGGAGTGCCAGCGGGCCAAGCCATCAGTGCAGGCCTCACCGCCGGTCTCGACCCGACTTCCGTGACGACGTCACCCGGGACGGCAACTAGCATCACCATCAGCATTGCGACGACCGCAGCGCAGGCCGGCCCAGTCACCGTTGCTACAGCTCCGGCTGCCGGCATCACGTTCACCGACGCCGCGTTTGCGACACCGGCGACCGCGTTCACCACGGCCGGGACAAACGGAGGGACAGCAGGCATCGGGATCACGAGCACTTCGACGTTTACGATCACGACGAACGTGCTGAGCGTCACCTTCGGTGGAGCTCCTGGCGTCGGCCTTTCCAACTGTCTGGAGACGGGCTGGGCTGCAGGTCCTACCCCTGGTCCAGCGCAGACGGGCGCAGCGACCCCGCAGACTCCGCCGGGTAGCACCACTGAGTTGGTGACGGCGGCCCCGACGTTCCAGCCGGGTGCCTACGTCAACCTGGTGGACACCGCACCGACGCCGAATCCCCAGACGGTGAGTGTTGGTGAGGGTCAACCGTTTGCCATCACCTTGACGGCATCGGCCGGGTCGTACCCCGTTGATCCCAACGGATTCTCCATCGTCGGTGGAAGCCCACAGACGATCGGCGTCCTGACGATTACCCAGGTGGGTACATCGGCCGTCGTGAACACGACGAACACAGCGAGCTCCGCAGTGACGGAGACCTTCCAGTTCAATGCCTGCGACTCGCTGGCGGCTGGAAGCGGTGGACCGGCGTGCAGCACGACGCCAGCCACTGTCACGGTGGTCATCGGTACACCGCCGGTCATTCAGCCGTTCTCGGAGCAGGTGACCGGAGGACAGCTCGTCCTGAGCTGTGACTCGCCGGCCAACTACATCACTCCGGCCGGTCAGAACCAGAGTCCGGCTCCGACAGGGTCGAATCCGCTGCTGCAGTGCCCCGAGTTCCAGTTCCCGCCCATCACCCTGGACGGCCTGGAGCAGACGGTCACCGGGACCACCGGCAACACTGGTGGGAACCCGAGCGGATCGGCACCCGGGACGATCTACATCTCGGACAACCGAGGCAGCCCCACGGACACCTGGACGCTGACGGGGACTTTCGTCCCGACGGCGATCGGTGGAGGCAACGGTCAGAACCCCAACGCGTCCTGCGCGGGCGTTGACGCATTCTGCAACTCCACCATCGGAGCTGCAGCGCTCAACACCGCCACCAACGGAGCGCACGACGGGCAGATCGCCCCGAACTACCTCCAGGTCGGCAGCATTCAGTGCCTGCCTGACGCCACGGGTGGGACCGGCACTCCTCCCTACAACCCGCCGAACCTGAACCCGCCCGCTTCGAACACGGCTGGCGGCAACTTCGGGTCGCCGGTCACTCTCTGCGTGGCCGCGGTCGGACAGAGCGGTGGGACGTTCCTCTACAACGCGACCTACTCACTGACGATTCCTGAGTCGGTCTACGCGGGGAACTACATCGGTTCCGTGCAGTACACGGTGGCGTAGTAGTCCCTTACCAGTAGTGGAATAACGCAGTAGATGGATGGGCGGCACCCTTGGGGTGCCGCCCATCCGCTACTCTTGCCCGCCGTTCGCAAATGGAGGTTGGGGGAAGACGTGAAGACCTGGTCGATGTCGGCGCTGCGTACGCTGTCCGTCCTCGTCGTGTCGTCCGTCGCCGCGCTTTCCCTGATCACCATTGGAGCGGGGACTCCCCCCGCCGGCGCTGCGGGAAACGGGTTGTACTCCGTTTTTCCTGCCACCGTCGCCGGAAGCTCGCCCCGGGTGTACTTCAACTACCTCGTCAACCCCGGCTCCGTCGTCAGCGACGCAGTCACGGTCACGAACCAGACGACCTCCCCCATCGCCTTCAAGCTGTATCCGGCTGATGCCATCAACGGTGAGGGCGGAGGGTTCGCCTTGAACCCGCCACAGGCTGCCCTCAAGTCGGTGGGCGGCTGGGTGAAACTCAGCTCCGTCGAATTCACCCTTCCTTCGCACTCGCTGGCCAACGTCCCTTTCACGCTTGATGTCCCGAACGGGTTGACTCCGGGGGACTACGCAGGCGGCGTCGTCCTCCAGACGGTCAATCCCATCGTCGAGCACCGAGGAAACGTGACGTTCAACGTCTTTCAGAACGTCGGGACGCGCATATACGTCCGTATCCGCGGACCACTCCATCCCGGGCTGTCCGTTACCCAGCTCTCTATAGGTACCTCCGGCTTGGCGGGTTACGTCGGTGGTCCGGTCAGCTCGACTGTCACGTACACGCTCACCAACACCGGGAATCAGATCCTCAACCCGACCGCCAAGCTCAGCGTGTCGCCCTTGCTGGGTTCGGCGACGAACCTCCCTCGGAAGACGTTCCCCTCACTCTTGCCCCATGGTTCGGTCACGGTGACCTACCATCTGCCCAGCAAAGAGGCGTTCCTACGCCTGAGTGCAAACCTCTCGATCGTGTCCGGTGCTGGACCGACGAGCGCGACAGCGACCGCGTGGGTCATACCGTGGATCCTCATCGCGATCATCCTGATGATCATCGGCTTCTTCTGGTACCGCCGCCGTCGTCGGCGCGCCGCCCTGGCGGCGACCGCTGTCGTGGAGGCTGAGCCCGCCGCCGCAGCCACCAGCGTGTAACTGCATGCGCCGGCCTGTCGGGGCACTCGCAGCCATACTTGGACTCCTCTCTCTCCTAGGGCTCGGGGGCGTCGCGGCAATGGTCGGGCAGGTGGAAGCAGACGGAGCGGCTCCATCTCCCCACCTCGAACTGAGTACCTCGGTGTTATCGCCCGGCGAGTCGGTGTCCATCACAGGGACGGGCTGGCCTGCGCACAGATTGCTGCAGGCTGCCGTATGTGGGGGCGGTCCGCTCGCTGTGAGCTCGGAGTGCGACCTCACCCATGCCATCGAATTCGGCTCCGCTGACAACGGTGTGGTCGCCGCGTCGTTGACCGCCAGCGTGCCCCCCGCGCCCTGTCCCTGCGTGATCCTCGTCACCCAGGTGAACCCGAGTGCGACAGAGTCCTTGCCGGTCACCATCGAGGGCGCGCCGACCGGGTCGATCCCGACGCCCTTCCCGGCGCGTCCAAGCGTTCGCGTATTTGGCGTCGAGGTCGTGTCCCAGAGTTCGTGGACGTCCTGGTTCGGGGCTGCGGCGCCGCGGGAGTTGGTGGTCACGGTGCACAACCGTGGGTCGTTGGCGGTCCGACCCCTGTTGGTGGCCAGCTGGATCGACGGCTCTGACAACTACGTGATTACGAGCCCAAGGCCGAAAAGGTTGCGCGCCGGCGGAACCACACAGCTGACCGCGCCCTTCTCCCTCAGCACGTTCGCCAACGGTCAGTTCGTTGTCGTGGGGACTGTGACGGGAACTGGGTTCGACGACAGGTTCTCGAACGTCACTGCCACCACACCATGGGGGCTCTACATTCTCCTTATCTTGCTCGCGGTGGGAGTTCTCCTCGCTGTGGCAGCCTTCTTGGGCCGTCGCCGCGCCGAACAGGCAGTCGAGTTCCCTGTTCCGCCGGACCGCCACGATCAGCCGACTGCGCAACTGAGCACGACAGGAGCAGCCCAATGACCAGTCCGTTTCGCACGAGGGCGACCGTGGGACTCGCCGCGCTCACGTGCGCAGTTGCGCTCGCCGCGTGTAGCAGCGGCCCTACAACACCGAGCAGTAAGGGCAGCGCGACCACGTCGCCTCCCCCGGGGGCAACAGACACATCGATCTGTCAGGTGATTGCCAAGGCGACGACGGCCTACAACGCAAAGGACTACGGGACGTGGCGTTCGGACATGGTCCAAATCGCGAACGCCGCCGGATCAGCCAATTACCTTCCGCTAAAGCGCTACGCGGAGGAGGTCAAGCAGGCGATTGACAAGGCCACAACGACCACAAAGCCGAAGGGAAAGCCGCATTCCAAATCGAAGGCGACTGAAGGCGTCAATCTCGGTGGCCTATTCGCTTCGCTCGGTGGCTTCGTCGGGCTCCAGCACGTCTGCGCCAAGCTGCCGTCGCCGGGATCGACCTCCTCAGCGCAAGGCGCATCGGCGCAGCACGGTCAGAGCTCGGTTCGTGGTGCCGGTGGGCATCCGCCGACTCAGAAGGGCAAATCTCGCGGAAAAGTCACCGTCGGGTTCTGACCGTGATCAAATGATGGTGCCATGAGGCGATTTCGTGCCGCCGGCACCATCGAGGCGAGTTGGCGACTGGCGGTTGGGCTCGCGGTGCTCACCGCGGCTTTGTCCATGGGTGTCGCCACAATGCCGGGACCGGCAGCGATGGCCGCTCCGCCCGCGCCGAAACTGGCGATCAGCCCGACTACGGCGGCCCCCGGGCAGACGGTGATCGTCACCGGGACGGATCTCACGCCGCGCAGCATCTACCAGGTGCAGGTCTGCGGACAGAATGCCGTACACGGCTCTGCGGACTGCGCGGCGGCTGCGACGTCGACGACTCAGGTGGACCCCCAAGGGACGCTCAGCGTGCCCGTCGCGGTGGTGCTGCCTCCCACACAGTGCCCGTGTGTCGTGGCCGCCTTCCCGGTCACCGTCGGGCCGCAGCTCACGACCCCGATCTCCATTGAGGGAGCGAGCACGAGCAACGCTCCGACGACCACGCCCCAGGTGCCCACGAGCCATCTCGTCGTCGTGCATGCCGGCTTCACCGGGTCGACACCGTTGAAGCAGTGGTTCGGCTTCCAGGCGACCCGGACGCTCGCCGTGTCCCTGCTGAACAGGGGTTCGGCGCGCGCCTCGGACATGCGTCTGTTCGCCAGCCTGGGCAACACGCCGGTGGTGAGCACACGGCTGTCCGCGTTGGGCGCGGGACAGGTCCGCACCTACGACGTCCCGGTGACGTTCCCCGCGCTCACCGTCGGGAACCAGACCCTCAAGGGGCACGTCGTCACCGAGGACGGGCAGATCGTCGAGTTCAAGACGTCGACGAGCGTGTGGCCGATCGGGCTGGTGGTCGTGGCCTTGATCCTCGTCCAGATGATCCTCCTCGCGTGGCGCAACATCGCGCGCCGCCGCTACGAACGGAACAACCCGAAGCCGACCGAGCCCGAGGACCCGCCGACGACGGAGACCGAGGCGGTCCCGCCGCTCTCCGAGACCGTCTGACTCAGTAGCTCCCGGGGAGGGCGAGGCTCACGTGCTCGAAGCAGACGAGCAGCGAGAGGCCCACCAGCGGGATGGCGAGGAGGACGAGGAGGCGCGGCCGCCCGCGGATGCGCCGCCAGAGGAGCACGGCCCCGACCGTCAACGCCACCGTGAGGATCCCCCAGAGGATGGCCGACGTCCACGGCGAGCTGTTCCCTCCGAGCGACGCGCCGGTCGACTCCCCGGCCAGCTGCGTGATCTTGGGCCGCGTCGTCGAGGTCGTCGTGGCGGCCGGTGCGGTGTGCCCGTCGAAGCTCGCCGTGACGACCAGCCGGGTCGCCGCGCTGTAGCGAGGGTTACAGGTCGTGAGCGTCAGGGTGTTCTTCCCCGGGACCGAGCCCAGGACCGCGACGTCGGTCGGGGCGACCACCTGGGTCCCGGTTACCGTGTACTCGAACAACCCCTGATTCGTCAGGATGTAGACGTTGTCGCCGGGCGCCAGCGCATCGAGGTTGTAGAAGGGGTGGGCGTAGGTGGTGCGGTGCCCGGCGATGGCGACGTTGCCCGGCTCGCCCGGCAGCGCCGTCCCCTGGTAGTGGCCGGGGCCCTGCTCGAGCTGCGCCTCGCCGACGCCGTCGACGATCGCGTCGAGGATGCCGATCTTCGGGATGGAGAGGAGGCCGACGGCCTGGCCGAGCGCGGGTTCGGGTGACGGCGGCGCGGTCACGCGGGCCAGGGGGGGCAGGCCGAAGCGCTGCGTGTCGGTGAGCTCGGCGGCCTTGGTGGGTAGCGCGTGGTGGAGCTGGGTGGCCAGCTCGGACTTCAGGTGCGACTGCGCATGCTCCTCGTAGAGGGCCGTCCCCCAGAGCTGGTAGGCGACGAAGAGCACGAGGAGCAGGCCGAGGCCGAAGATGGCCAGGCCGATGCGTACGGCAATCCTCGCCCCCCGAGTCACCCGGGGGAGTGTAGGAGGGTGCCCGGAGCCCGAGGGTTCACTCGGCCGGCGGGGCGGCGGTCACTCCCACCTCAGGCTCCGGAGGACGCGCGGGGTCTGCCCTAATATGTCGCCGTCATCTGACGCACCGTCAGATCCGGCGCGCCGGGCGACCTGGAGGCAGCGATGGACTTCGAATTCTCGCCGGAACAACTGGCCTTCGTGAAGGAGGTCGAGAGCTTCCTCGACGCCAACGACGACCCCGAGGTCTTCGACCTGACCAGGGAGAACATGGCCCAGATCGTCGACACCCCCAAGCGCCGGGCCTTCATGGCGTCCCTCGGCGAGCGGGGCTGGCTCGGCATGACCTGGCCCAAGGAGTACGGCGGCAAGGAGGGCGAGGGCGTCTACGAGTACCTGCTCAACGAGCAGCTGGCCGGCCGGGGCGGCCCCCAGATCGGCAAGGGCGTCGGCATCGTCGGCAAGACGATCATCCGCCACGGCAACGAGCGGCTCAAGGCCGAGTTCCTGCCCAAGATCCTGCGCAACGAGGTCGAGTTCGCCGTCGGCTACTCCGAGCCCAACGCCGGCTCGGACGCCGCCTCCATGCAGCTCAAGGCGACCCGCGACGACGGGGGCTGGGTGCTCAACGGCCAGAAGACCTGGACCACCTCCGCCCACTTCGCCGAGTGGTACTGGGTCGGCGGGCGCACCGACCCCGAGTCCAAGCACGCCGGCATCACGCTCTTCCTCGTTCCCATCGACCAGCCCGGCATCACCGTCAACGCCATCTGGACCATGGGCGACGAGCGCACTAACGAGGTGTTCCTCAACGACGTCTTCGTCCCGGACGACTACGTGGTGGGCGAGGTGGGCCGCGGGTTCCAGTACATCTCGGAGGCGCTCGACCTCGAGCGCTTCACCATGTTCACCTTCTCGCCCATCGCCCAGCGCTTCGAGCTGCTCGTCGAGTACGTGCGGACGACGGTGCGCGACGGCGTTGCGTTGAAGGACGACCCGGTGATCCGCCAGCGGTTGGCCCAGCTGGCCACGCAGCTCGAGGTGGCGCGGGTCATGGGCCTCAAGTTCGTCTACGAGTCCTCCAAGGGCGGGGCGGCGCCGACGGCCGAGGCCTCGGAGTACAAGCTGTGCGCGACGGAGCTCTCGAAGCGGTTGGCCAACGCGTCGATGGACATCGCCGGCCCGGGCTCGCAGCTGCGCGTGAAGACCGCCGAGGCGCCGATGGAGGGCCGGGCCGAATCGACCTACCGCTACACCGTCATCGACACCATCGGCGGCGGGGCGTCGGAGATCCAGAAGAACATCATCGCCCGGCGCAAGCTCGGACTGCCGAAGAACTTCTGACGTGCCCGCTGCGTCGTCGCCTGCCGGGCCCCTCGCCGGGGTCACCGTGCTCGACCTCTCCACGGTCGGGCCGGCGGCGCGCTGCACGCGCCTGCTGGCCGACTACGGGGCGCGGGTGGTGAAGGTGGGGCCGGTGCCGGCGGCGGACGCGGCGCCCATTCGGCCACAGTTCTTCGCCTACAGCGGGCACCGCGGCATGCGGCGGGTGCTGGTGGATCTGAAGGACGCCGACGGCGTCGCCGCGTTCTTTGCCTTGGCGGCGGCGGCCGACGTGGTGGTCGAGAGCTTCCGGCCGGGCGTGGTCGACCGGCTGGGCATCGGCTACGTCGGCGGTGTCGGCGCGTAATCCGGGGGTGGTGTACTGCTCGACGAGCGGCTACGGGCAGTCCGGCCCGGCGGCGCAGTGGGCGGGCCACGACATCGACTACCTCGCGTTGGGCGGGTACCTGGCCATGAGCACGCCCGGTGTTGGTGGGGCGCCGCCGCTGCCGGGCGCCACGGTGGCCGACGCGGCGGCCGGGGGGATGCAGGCCGCGCTGGCCATCACTGCCGCGTTGGCGGGGCGGGCGTCGTCGGGGCGGGGGGCGTATCTCGACGTCTCGGTGGCCGAGGGCGTGCTGTGGCTGATGTCGCTGCCCGTCGACGAGCAGCTGGCGCTCGGGGGGGAGATCCGGCCCGGGCACGACGTCCTGTCGGGCCGCTACGCCTGCTACGGGACGTACGAGGCGTCCGACGGGAGGTGGCTGGCGGTCGGGGCGATCGAGGCCAAGTTCTTCGCGAACCTGTGCGCGGCGCTGGGCTGCCCCGAGCTCGCCGGAGACCAGCTCGCCGACGAGGCGCAGCCGGCGATCCGGGCGGCCTTTGCCGCCGCCTTCGCCACGCGCACCCGGGACGAGTGGGTGGCGGCGCTGGCGGGGGCCGACACCTGCGTGGCGCCGGTGCTCGATGTGTCCGAGGTGGCCGGGCACCCCCAGTTCTCGGCCCGGCGGGTCGTCGGGGCGGCCACCCATCCGGAGGAAGGTGAGCTGCGCCAGCTGGCACCGTTGCTGGCCGGGATGGCTCGGGGGGAGGGGCCGGTGGCGCTGCCCGACATGGCCCAGACCGACACGGAGCATCTGTTGAAGGAGGCCGGGGTCGACGGCGAGACGGTGGCCCGCTGGGTCGCCCGGGGGGTGGTGGCATGACGACGGACGAGGCGCTGAGCGGTGCGCTCGACCTCATCGGCAAGGAGCAGTACCACGAGGTGGGGGAGTTCCCCGTCGAGCGCGGCTACGTGTGGACGTCGTGCGCGTCGGTGGAGAACGGCAACCCGCTCTTCTGGGACGACGACGTGGCGGACGCGCTCACGGGCGGCCCCATCGCACCGCCGTCCATGGTCTCGGTCTGGTTCCGGCCGCACCACTGGGCGCCGGGGCGCACGGAGCAGGCGCTGCCGCTGCAGGTGCACTTCGACCTGAAGGAGCGCTTCGGCCTGCCCGAGGCGGTGATGACCGACAACACGATCGAGTTCCACGAGCCCGTGCGGATGGGCGACGTCCTGCGGACCCACCAGGTGCTGCGCTCGGTGAGCGACGAGAAGACGACGAAGCTCGGCACGGGCCGGTTCTGGGTGATCGACGTCGTGTATGCGAACCAGGACGGCGCGTTGGTGGCGGTGGAGTCCTACACCGGGTTCGGCTACCGACGGGCCGGGGACGGGGCGTCGTGAGCGTCCTCGTCGTCCCCCAGCGTCTGTTCGGCGACATCGCCGTGGGCGACGAGCTCCCTGCCCTCGATTACGAGGTCACCGCGACGACCGTCGTGCTGGGTGCGCTGGCCACCCGCGACTGGCGCCCGATGCACCACGACAAGGACTTCGCCGTCGTGCGCAACGGCACCCGGGACATCTTCTTGAACACGCCCAACCAGGCCGCCTGGTTCGAGCGCTACCTGACGGACTGGACCGGGCCGCACGGCCGGCTGGCCCGCGTCACGTTCTCCATGTTGGGGTCGGTGTTCCCCGGCGACACCATGTCGCTGCGCGGCGTGGTGGAGTCGACCGAGGTCGACTCGGTCGGGTGCGGGTTCGTGTCGGTGGCGGTGACCCTCTCGGTCGGCGGCGACACCAAGACGACGTGCGCGGCGCGTCTCGCACTGCCTCTGCGTCCCGACGACAACCCCTGGGCGCGCCGGGGCGACCAGTGGCGGCCCTCGCCGGCGTCGTGATGCGTTCTCTTTTCCTGTCCCCTCTGTACACGAAGGTGGTGCCGCGTGTTGGACCTTGAATTCGACCAGGAGCAGGAGCTGCTGCGCCAGACCGTGCGCGACGTGCTCGGGCGCTACTGTCCGCTCGAGGTCGTCCGCTCGATGGAGGAGGACCCGGTCGGCTACCCGGTTCCCCTGTGGGAGCAGCTGGGCGAGCTCGACCTCATCGGGCTGCTGTTGCCCGAGGAGTACGGCGGCTCGGCCATGTCGCTCATCGAGGGCGTGGCCCTCTACGAGGAGCTGGGCCGGGCGCTCGCCCCCACCCCCCACTTCGCCAGCGCCGTCATGAGCGGCGGCGTGCTGGCCGCCGCGGGCAGCGAGGCGCAGAAGGACCGTTGGCTCCGCCCCGTCGCCGCCGGCGAGGCCATCGTGACGCCCGCCTGGCTCGAGCCGGAGAACGGGTTCTCGTCCCGGGGTGTCTCGCTGCGGGCGGTGGGCGACGGCTCGGGGTTGCGGATCTCCGGGGTGAAGCGCCACGTCGCCTTCGCCTCCTCGGCCGACCGCCTGGTCGTGCTGGCCCGGACGGGGGACGCCGCCGACGCGGTCGACCTCTTCCTGGTCGACCCCGGCGCCGCCGGCGTGACCCTGCGCCAGCAGATGTCCATCGCGTCGGACACCCAGTACGAGGTGACGCTGGCCGACGTCGTGGTGGGGGAGGAGGACCGCATCGGCCCGGCGGGCAGCGGGTGGGCCACCTGGCAGCAGGTGCTCGAGCCGGGCCTCGTCCTGCTGGGCGCCCAGGCCGTGGGCGGGGCGCGCTACGCGCTCGAGATCACGACGCAGTACGCCAAGGACCGCCAGCAGTTCGACAAGCCGCTCGGCGCGTTCCAGGCGCTGGCGCACTACCTGGCCGACGCGGTCACCAACCTGGACGGGGCGGAGCAGCTCGTGCACGAGGCGGCGTGGGCCGGGGCGAGCGGGCGCCAGCTCACCTCGCTGGCCCCGATGGCCAAGCTGTTCGCCTGCAGCACCTTCCGGGACATCACGGCCATGGCGCAGCAGCTCTTCGGCGGGATCGGGTTCACGCTCGACTTCGACATCCAGCTCTACTTCCGCCGGGCAAAGCAGCAGCAGCTCATGTGGGCCAACGACCGCACGCTCGAGGACGCGGTGGCCGCCGCCCTGCTCGACTGACGCGCCCGCTTGGTAGCGTCCAGCGCCCATGGGCCGCGAGACGCTCAGTCTGGAGGAGGCGCGGCGCGTCGCGTTGTCGGCGCAGGGGCTGCGCGGGTCGCGGGGCGCGGTCGGTGGTGTGCCAGCTGTTCTACGGCGGCTCGGCGCGGTGCAGCTCGACACGATCTCGGTGCTGGCCCGGTCGCACGAGCTGGTGGCCTACGCCCGCCTGGGGGCGATCGGGCGCGCCCGGGTGGAGCGGGCCTACTGGGGGGCGAGGAGCGCGACGTTCGAGTACTGGTCGCACGCCGCCTGCGTGGTGCCGCTGGAGGACTGGCCGGCCTACGGCTTCAAGCGGCGGGCCGTCCGGCGCAAGGGCAGACGGTGGCACCGGCTCGAGGACAAGGAGAAGAGCTGTCGCGACGTGTTGGAGCGCCTGGAGGGCGAGGGCCCGCTGACCGCCAACCAGCTCGGCGGCGCGAAGAAGGGCGGGCCGTGGTGGGACTGGTCCGAGACGAAGATCGCGGCCGAGTGGCTCCTCGACGTCGGCGAGCTCGTCTGCCGCGAGCGGCGGGGCTTCCAGCGCGTCTACGACATGGCCTCGCGCGCCATCCCCGCCGACCTCCTGTCCCGGGAGTGGACCGACGACGAGTGCGCCGCGTCGGCTGGTGGCCGCGGCGGGGCGGTCGCTCGGCGTGGCGACCGAGGCGGACCTGGCCACGTACCACGGGCTGCCGCGTCCGCTCGTGCGTGCGGCGCTGCCCGGCACCGACCTCGTGCCGGTCGGTGTGGAGGGGTGGAGCCAGCCGGCCTACGCCGACCCCGGCGCGCTCGGCGCGCTCGGCGTGCGGGCCCGGGGGCGGAACGTCCTCCTCTCGCCGTTCGACTCCCTCGTCTGGTACCGGGAGCGCCTGGAGCGGCTGTTCGGCCTACGCCACCGGCTGGAGGCCTATACCCCGAAGGCGAAGCGGGTGTACGGCTACTTCGCCATGCCTGTGCTCGCCGGCACGAGGATCGTCGGGCTGGTCGATCCCGGGCGCCGGGACGACGCGCTGGTGGCCAAGCAGGTCACGCTCTTCGATCCGGGCGCGGCGGAGGGGGTGGCGCGGGCGTTGGTGGAGGCCGCCCCCTGGGTCGGTGCGACGCGGGTCGTGCTCGAGCGCGTGGAGCCCGTGGCGGCGCGGGCGGGGCTGGATGTGGCGCTCGCTGCGGCGAGCGTGGTCCCTACCGGGGCTTGAGCGGGCGGACGACGAAGGGGCCCATCACGGCGAAGAAGTCCCGGGTCCAACCGGCAACGTACTGGTCGGCCGGGCGGTTCTGACCGGGGATCTGGGCCACGAGCGGGGCGCCCTCGGCGGCGGCCGCGTCGAGCTGCACCCACTCGGGGTTGATGTCGAGCTGCATGGCGTCGACCGCGCCGCTGGCGAGCAGCGCCGAGGCGAGGTCCGCCGGCACGACCGCCATGCCGCCGGCGAAGATGATGTCGCCCTGGGCGTCCTCGCCGGCGGAGGAGCGCGGGACGACCTTGGAGCTGGTGAGAGTCGCCCCCCAGTCGGCCGGGATGCCGACGGTCGAGTTGGGCACGCCGCCGGTGAGCAGCGGCGCCAGGTTCTGCCGGACGCTCGAGACCTGTTCGCCGGGTGCGGGCAGCCCGCTGCCCCACACGCCCACGTGCGCCGTGCCGTTCACGTCGACCACGAAGCTGGCCTTCCCGTCGACCAGCGGGGCGATCACCTGTCCCTGCTGCACCACGCCGCCCGGCCCGTCCCGGATCTTGAAGCCGCCGTTGAACGCCGCCAGCAGGAAGGGCGCCTCGTCGGCGGCGATGGCGGGGCCGCGATCGGCGGGGATGGTGGCCAGGTCGACGGGCGGGTCGGTGGTCCCGATGTGGAGGTCGAACACGACGCGGCCGGCGTCGAAGCGGATGAGGGTGACCCTGTCCCCCGACGCGACGGTGATCGTCCGCTGCTCGACCGCGACCCCGGCGGGATCGGTGCTGAGGACGGTCCAGGGCGGCGTGCCCAGGGCGGCGGGGGGAGGGCCGGCGGTCGTCGTGGTGGCCGGTGTCGTCGTCGACGTGGTGGAGCGGGCGTGCGGGGGCGGCGACTGCATGGCGGCGGCGGCGGCTCCGGCGGGTGATCCTCCGGCCGCCAGGAGGAGAGTGGCGACGGCGGCGATGGCCGCGCGGGGCACGGCGCCGGGTGGGCGCAGGAGGGCGGTCTGCCGCGGCACGCGGTCAGCGTAGGAGCGGGTCCTCGCCGATTTCGGTCGCCGGGGCTTCGGCGCATCGGTCTGGTTCGGTGCCCTCAGGTGCGGGCGTGGCGCGCCGCGATCTCCTCGAACGTCGCGACGTCGCCCCGGAACGGCCCCGTCTGCGCCGGATGGTGCAGGACCACCTGGTCGAAGCCGAGCTCGGCGTACGGCCCGAACAGGTCGTCGAAGTGGTCGGCCGAGTCGATGAGCGGCTCCTCGGGCATCCAGAGCAGGACCCTGCCGATGTCGGACGTGGACCGCCCGGCCGCTCGACAGGCGGCGTCGAGCTCGACGACCTGGAGCCGCACGGCCTCGAGCACCGACGCCGGCGTCCGCTCGACGGGGCCCGTCGGGCCGATGGTCACCCAATTGCGCCCGTAGGTCACGGCGAGCCGGAAGCCCTTCGCCCCACCCGCCGCGATGGTGAGGGGGAGCGGGCGCTGGACGGTGCCCGGGGTGCTGGGTGCCTCCTGGGCGGCGTAGTGCAGTGTCCGCACCGACGTGCGGGTGGCGGGCTCCCCGTCGACGATCGGCGTGAGCACCTCGAGGAACTTCTCGAAGCGGGCCAGCCGCTCCGCCTTCGACCACGGCTCCTGGCCGAGTGCGGCGGCGTCGAACCCCTCGCTGCCCGGCCCCAACCCGAGGTCGAGCCGGCCTCCGCTGATGTCGTCGAGCGTGATCGCCTCGCGGGCGAGGGTGACCGGGTGCCGGAAGTTCGGCGTGGCGACCAGGGTGCCGAGGCGGATGCGCGTGGTGACGACGGCCGCAGCGGCGAGGACGGGCACCGCCGCATGCCACGGCCCGTCCGGCATGCCGCCCCAGCGGATGTGGTCGTAGGTCCACGCCGTGGCGAAGCCGGCCCCGTCGGCCCACTCCCATTGGTGGCGCGCCTCGCTCCACCGGTCGGTCGGGAGGATGACGAGGCCGACGCGCACGCCGCCGAAGCTACCCGGCCCGGTACCGTGTCGCCGTGGCCAACGAGACGGAGACCAAGCGCTGGAACGACGATGCCTGGACCGCGGCCTGGCCCCGGCGGGAGGCGCTGACCGGCGCGGTGACGCCCTACGTCCTGGTGGCGGCGGGCGCCGAGCCGGGCGAGCGCGTGTGCGACATCGGCTCGGGGGGCGGGGGGCTGGCCCTCGCCCTGGCCCGTGCGGTCGGCCCGGACGGCGAGGTCGTCGGCGTCGACGTCTCGGCCCCCCTCCTCGACCTGGCCCGCACGCGGGCCCGCGAGGCGGCGGTGGCCAACGCCCGCTTCGTCGTGATGGACGTGCAGACGGGCGTCTTGGCCGAGGCCCCCTTCGACCTGGCCGTCAGCCAGTTCGGGGTCATGTTCTTCGACGAGCCCCTGGCGGCCCTGCGCACCATCCGGGGCTACCTCGCGCCGGGCGGCCGCCTCGTCTTCGCCTGCTGGCAGGACGTCGAGCGCAACCCGTGGCACGTCCGCACCGTGCTGCGGTCCATGCTCCCGTCGGCGCCGACGCCGCCACCGGGGAAGAGCCCCGTCGGGCCGTTCGCCTTCGGGGACGACGAGTACGTGCACGAGCTGCTGGAGAGCGCGGGGTTCACCGCCGTCGACGGCACGGACCACGAGACCGTCGTGCGCGGCCCGGCGAGCGCCGTCTACGACCGCTCGTCGTTCGCGCTCTTCGGGATCCCGCCGGCGCGGGAGGACGAGGCGCTGGCGGCGATCGACGACCTCCTGGCCCGGTTCGCCGTCGGGCCCGACGAGTACGACTTCCCCCTGGCCTTCCGGGTGTTCCGGGCCCTCAACCCGTAACCGGTGGCAGCGGGCTACAGCGGGACGCCGCTGCCCAAGAAGCTCGGGATCGCCGAGGGCTCGACGCTGGCGCTCGTGGCGGCGCCGCCCGGCGTGGTCGACGGCCTGCCCCCGGGCGTCACGGTGAGGCACCAGGCGCGCGGGTCGGCCGACGTGGTGGTCGCGTTCTTCACCCAGCGCGCGGCGTTCGACCGCCGCATCGACGCGCTGGCCGAGATGATCTTCCCCTCGGGAGGGCTCTGGATCGCCTGGCCGAAGCGCTCCTCGGGCGTGGCGACCACGATGGACGAGGGCGTCGTGCGCGCCGTGGCCCTCCCGCTCGGGCTGGTGGACAACAAGGTCTGTGCCATCGACGAGACGTGGACGGGTCTCCGCGTCGTGTGGCGGCGCGAGCGCCGGGCCTGACCCGGGCCTAGAAGAAACCGATACGCGAGAGGGGCCAGATCCGCACGTCGACCTTGCCGACGATCGTCGACTCGGCCACCGGTCCCCAGTAGCGGCTGTCGCAGGACTCGGTCCGGTTGTCACCCATGACGTAGACCTCGTGGGCCGGGATCCGATAGGGGTGGTGGAGCGAGAACGGCTGGTCCGTCGGGCCGGGGAACGTCTCGCTCCGCACCGCCTGCGGCAGCCACGGCTCGGGCAGGAGGCGACCGCCGATGTAGACGTGGCCGCCGGTCAGGGAGATGGTCTCGCCGGGTAGGCCGATGACGCGCTTGACGAGATCGGCCACGGGAGGGCCCGCGCAGTTCTCGGTGGGCGGCGTCGAGAACACGACGATGTTGCCGCGGCCGACGCCGTGCAGGTGGTAGCTCAGCTTATCGACCACGATCCGGTCCCCGACCTGCAGGGTCGGCTCCATGGAGCCCGACGGGATGGAGTAGGTCGCCACCACGAACGTGCGGAGGAGGAGGGCGATGACGACGGCGACGACCACGACGACGACCAGCTCGACGATCCATCGCCCGCTCCGGTGCCCGGCCCCGGCGCCGGGACCGCCATCCGGCTCCGAGCCCGCGACCTCGGCCGGCTGTGCGTCGACGTCCATGCACCAGGAAGTATTGCGCGCTGCGTCCGGCGAACCATGTCTCCCCGCCCCTGTCACGGCCATGCGGCACCATGGACCCGTGGCCACCGCCGTCATCTTCGACTTCTACGGCACCCTGGCCCACTGGGCCGACACCCGCGCCTCCAGCTACGCCTCCGTCTTCGACGCCCACGGCTACGCCCTCGACCCGGCCGCCCTCGAGGACTACTTCTTCCGCTACGACGGCGTCGACCACGCCGAGCACTCGGTCAGCGAGGAGCGCTACGAGGCGTGGGTGCGCACGCGCCTGCGGGACTTCACCCGATCCGCCGGGGTGGACGACGCGCACGTCGAGGCGATGGTGGCCGACCTGCGCGCCACCGACCGGGCCCCGATGGTCGCCTACACCGAGGCCGGCGAGACGCTGGCCGTCCTGCGGGCGGCGGGCCTGGCCGTCGGCGTCTGCTCCAACTGGGGCTGGGAGCTCGATGCGTACCTCGAGGAGGTCGGCCTCCTGCACCTCGTCGACGTCGCGGTGACCTCGGCCCGGGCGGGGTCGCGCAAGCCGCACCCGGGCATCTACGAGCGGTCGGCCCGGTCGCTCGACGTGGATCCACGCGACGTCGTCTTCGTCGGCGACTCCTGGGAGCCCGACGTCCGGGGCCCGCGGCGCGCCGGCATGACGGCCGTGCACGTCTGGCGGGAGGGTGAGCGCCCGGGGCTCGACCCGCCGCCGCTGCAGCCCGGTGACCACCGCGTCGAGGACCTGACGGGCCTCCTCCCCATTCTCGGCCTTTCGTGACGCGCCCTCATCGGGCACGGGCGTCGGCGAGCACGCCCAGGCAGCGCTCCCAGCCTTCCCGATGGGACGGTTCGCGGTCCGGCGGCAGGTCGCGGTGCGTGAGGTTGACGATCGTGTCGTCGCCGTCCGCGACGAGCACCACCTCCACGGTGCTGCTCCCGGGCGGCATCGTGGTGTCATCGGGGATCCCCCAGGTGAAGACCACCCGGTGGGGCGGCTCGACCGCGACGTAGGTGCCGCGGGCGGCCGCCGCGCCGACGTCGACGGCGAACGTCCCGCCCGGCCGGGCGTCGAGGTCGGCGCGTTCCCCGATCCAGGTGACCATCAGCTGGGGGTCGGTGAAGTAGGGGAACACCACCTCGGGGGATGCGGCGATGCGCACGCTGGTGCTGATCACGTCGGTCTTCTCCTCTGGGTGCGGGGGTGGGCGTTCTCGACGGACTGCTTCAGGCGGGCGAGGGCGTCCGGCCAGTACTCGTCGAGCAGGGTGCGCAGCGGCTGGAGCGACTCGGGCCGCAACACGTAGAGCCGGCGGGTTCCCTCCTGGCGCTCGGCCAGCAGCCCGGCCCGCTTGAGCACGGCGAGGTGCTGGCTGACGGCCTGCTGGGTGAGGTCGAAGTGGGCGGCGATCTGCCCGGCGGGGAGCTCGGTGTGCTGGACCAGCCGCAGGATCTGGCGCCGGTGAGGATCGGCGAGCGCCCGCAGGACCGCGTCGGGTGCAGCCGGTTCCTCGGGTTCCGGCACCGGCGTCATCGGTGCTTCCTAGCGGAGCGCGACCGCCGCCGTCCACGCGTGCTCAGTTGGCGGCGTGCACCGCGCGCCAGGCGGCCAACCGCTCGACGTCGGCGGGCGGATTCGGGGTGCCGGTGCCCCCGTCGACGTAGTCGACGAGGCTGGCGAGGTGGCGTGTCCACCCGGCGTGGCACATGTCGAAGCACTCGAGCCCGGGGTTGAGCCCGTGGTGGTGGAAGCGCAGCTCGGTGCCGGCGCCGACCGGCTCGAGATCGAACGTGATGGACGTGCCCTCCCAGTCGGGGGCGGCCTCGCAGAGGAGCACGCTCCAGCGGACCCGCGAAGCCCCGTCGGCCTCGTCGACCCGCATGACGACCTCCCGGTCGCCCATGAGGAAGCGCAGCGTCTGGCCGGCCCCGGCGCCACCGCCGGCGGGGGTCCACCAGCCGCTCAGGGCGTCGATGTCGGTCAGCGCCGAGTACACCTTGTCGGGGGCGGCGGCGAAGGTCTTCGTCGATCGGAAGTCGTCGGTGGTGGTCGTGGTCGTGCTCACAGCTGGGTCCTTTCTCAAGGGTTAGATTGTACAAGTAACTACTTGTAGAGTACGCATCGGCCTGGACGGTGTCAAGGGGGATGCTCTTCAGCCGGCGGCCTCGGCGCCGACCGGCGGGCGCCCGTTCTCGACCAGCCCCGCCGCCAGCGCGGCCCGGTCCTCGTCGCTGAGCCGCTCGAACCGGAGGTCGGCGCGGCCGAGCGGCCGCCACCACACCGGGTCGGCGCAGGCCCAGGCCTCTTCCCGCAGGCCCACCTTCGTGACCTTCCCCGTGGCCGTCTGGGGGAGCGAGGACGAGACGCGCACGTAGCGCGGGACCCACTTCGGCCCGAGGTCCGGCTGCGCCGCCAGCCACGCGGCGAACTCGTCGGGGTCGAAGGCGCGGCCCGGGACCGTCTCGAGCGCCACCATCACCTGGTCGCCCGCGCCCGACGCCGTGTCGGGGACCGGGTACACCGCGAGGACGGAGACGTCGGGGTGGCGCGACAGCACCGACTCCACCGGCCCCGCCGCGAAGTTCTCCGAGTCCACGCGCAGCCAGTCCCCGGTCCGGCCCGCGAAGTAGAAGAACCCGTCCTCGTCGACGTAGCCGAGGTCGCCCGTCCAGTACCAGCCCCGCCGCAGGCGCTCGGCCTCGGCGTCCGCCCGCTCGTAGTAACCCTCGAAGCTGCCTCGGCCGCTGCGGTTGACGATCTCGCCGATGGCCTCGCCCGCATTGAGGAGCCGCCCCTCGTCGTCGAAGCGCGCCGGCGGGCACTCCTCGCCTGTCTCCGGGCTCATGATCGCCAGGTCGACCCCGCCCACCGGCTTGCCCAGCGCGCCCCGCGGCATGCCGAGCACCGGGTTGACCGCGGCGCCCCCCTCGCTCTGGCCGTAGCCCTCTATCAGGTAGCAGCCGAAGCGTGCGCGGAAGCGCTCGCGGTCGCGCACGGACGCCTCCGTGCCGAACGCGCTCTTCAGCGTGTTCTCCTTGTCGTCGGGCCGCTCCGGCGTGGCCAGGATGTAGGCGATCGCCTTGCCGACGTAGCTGAACTTGGTGGCCCCGAAGCGGCGCACGTCCTCGAGGAAGGCCGACGCGCTGAACCGGGGCCGCGTGGCGATGGCCGCCCCCACCATCACCGAGGGCCCCCAGAGCGCCATCAGCGCGTTGCCGTGGAACAGCGGCATGGGGCAGTAGCAGACGTCCTCGGCCGTGTAGCCGTACCCGGGTGCCGCCACCTCGGCGATGCCGGCCAGCCGGCCCTGCGTGCAGCGCACCGCCTTGGGCACGCCCGTCGTCCCCGAGGTGAAGATGAGCAGGTAGAGCGCGCCCTCGTCGACCCGGTCCGCCTCGTCGATCAGCCGCCGGGCCTGGTCGCCGCCGGCGAACCCGGCCAGCAGGGACTCGTAGCGCGCCGTCCCGGTGACGAGGACACGGTCCTCTTCCATCCCGAGGTCGAGGCCCTCGAGCAGGGTCGCCCCCTCGGCGTCGGTGACGATCAGGGCGCAGTCGGTGGCCCGGACGTCGGCCGCCAGCGCCGCGCCGCGCCGGGTCGGGTTGATCCCCACGATCGCCGCGCCGGCCAGCGCGCAGCCGTTGAGCCAGAACAGGTACTCGGGCCCGTTGGGGAGGAGCACGCCGACGTGGGGCTTGGCGTCGCCCATGAGCGAGCGGGCCAGCGCGCCGCGCGCCGCGCCCTCCGCGACGGCCTGGCGCCACGTCCACTCGCCGCCGGCGTCGAGGACGCCGGTGCGGTCGTCCTCGGCCCGCGCCGCCAGCATGGCCGCCACGGTCGTCACGGCAGCGCCCATCCCGGCGCGCGGCGGACCAGCGTGCGGTCGACGTCGTCGACGGTCGCCGCCCCGCACAGGGCCATGGCCCGCCGCAGCTCGCTCTCGAACCAGTGAAGGAGTGCCGCCACCCCGTCGGCCCCTCCGGTGGCCAGCGCCCACAGCGAGGGGCGCCCCACCATCGCGGCCCGGGCCCCGAGCGCCAGCGCCTTCACCACGTCGGGCGCTCGCCGCACGCCCCCGTCGACGTAGACCTCGGCCCGGCCGGCCACGGCGTCGACGACCTCGGCCAGGATGTCGGCCGTCGCCGGCGCGTCGGCCAGCTGGCGCGCCCCGTGGTTCGAGACGACGACGGCCGCCGCCCCCGCGTCCACGCAGCGCACGGCGTCGTCGGCCCGCTGCACGCCCTTGGCCACGACGGGCAGCGCGCTGAGGCCGGCCAGCCACCCGATGTCGTCGGGGGTGAGCGCCGGCTCGAACTCGTGCGTCACGATCGCCATGAACCCACCCTCGCGCGCGCTCGACGTGCTGTCCCCGGCCAGGTTGGGCAGGGCGAGGTCGTCGGGGAGGTGCACGCCCATGCGCCATTCGCGCAGGCGCAGCCCCGACACCGGGGCGTCGACGGTGAGCACCAGCGCGCCGTAGCCGTGGGCGGCGGCCCGGTCGACCAGCTCGGCGGTGCGCGCCCGCTCCCGCAAGATGTACACCTGCATCCACCGCGCCGCGTCCGGCACCGCGGCGGCCACGTCCTCGAGCGGGCAGGTGGCGAGCGAGGACAGGATCAGCAGCGCCCCCGCCGCGGCCGCACCCCGGGCGGTGGCCACCTCCCCCTCGGGGTGCGCCAGCCCCTGGATCGCCGTCGGCGCCACCCCCACCGGCGTGCGCACCGGCGTCCCGAGCAGGGTCGTCGCCGTCGAGACCTCGGCCACCCCGGCCAGCACGCGCGGGTGGAGCTGCCAGTGGCCCCAGGCCGCCACGTTCCCCGCCAGGAGGCGCTCGTCGTCCGCCCCACCGGCGTAGTAGGCGTAGGCCATCTCCCCGATGGCGTGGCGGGCGTCGCGCTCGAGGCCGTCGAGCGACAGGTCGGTGACCAGGGGCGTCGCCCCGCTCAGACGCAGGTCCGCGCCCTCGGGGTTGTGCCCCGGAGCGCTGGTGCTGGCAGGATGAGCGGGCACGGGCCGCATGGTAGGCGCCGCCCGTGCTCTCGGACAGGGGAGGTGCCGTGCGTTTCTCGTTTGCGGAGTCGATGACGGACCCGTCGTACTACCTGCCCCTGGCGCAGGCGGCCGAGGCGGCCGGCTACGACTCCATGGTCGTCCCCGACTCCATCTGCTACCCGGAGGTCTCCGACACCACCTACCCCTTCAACCCCGACGGCTCCCGGGAGTTCCTGGAGGACAAGCCCTTCCTGGAGCCGTTCTCGCTCATCCCCGCCATGGGGGCCGTCACCGAGCGCATCCGCTTCGTCACCTTCGTGATCAAGCTCCCCATCCGCCAGCCGGTGCTGATCGCCAAGCAGGTGAGCTCCACCGCGGTGCTCACCGGCAACCGCCTGCTGCTCGGCGTGGGCACCAGCCCGTGGCCCGAGGACTACGAGATCTGCGGCGTGCCCTGGGAGCGCCGGGGCACCCGCATGGACGAGGAGATCGCGATCATGCGCGGCCTCATGGCCGGCGGCTTCTTCGAGTTCCACGGCAAGGTGTTCGACATCCCCTCCATCAAGATGTGCCCGACGCCGAGCCGTCCCGTACCCATCCTGATCGGCGGGCACCACGAGGCCGCCCTCCAGCGGGCCGCCCGCGACGGGGACGGGTGGTTGCACGGCGGGGGCGACCCCGCCGACCTCCCGGGACTCCTCGAGCGCCTGGCGGCGTTGCGCAAGGAGCACGGCACCGACACCAAGCCCTTCGAGACGCACGTGATCTCGCTCGATGCGTACACGCCCGACGGCGTCAAACGGCTCGAGGAGCTCGGCGTCACCGACGTCATCGTCGGCTTCCGCTGGCCCTACGGCACCGAGCAGGACACTGAGTCGTTGCAGACGAAGGTCGACAACCTGCGCCGCTTCGCCGACGACGTCATCGCCAAGGTGCGCTGATCATGGCCGACGAACCGCTCGACGCCCGAGAGCTCGCCATCCGGTCCCGGGCCGCCGTCCACGCCCGGGACCGCGAGACCTGGCTCAGCCTGTTCGCCGAGGACGCCTTCGTGGCGGACCCCATCGGCCCCTCGCCCTTCGACCCCGAGGGGAAGGGCCACCACGGGCTCGCGGCCATCGCCGGCTTCTACGACACGGTCATCGCGCCGAGCGAGTCGATCACCTTCGAGATCACCGAGTCCTACCTCTGCGGCGACGAGGTGGCCGACGTCGGCATCATCCGCACCCGCATCGCCGGCGGGTCCCACGACGCGATCGTCCACGGCGTCTACACCTACCGCAGCAACGGCGCCGGGAAGCTGGCGTCGCTGCGGGCGTTCTGGGAGTTCGACGCGCTCGAGCTCGTCGAGGTCGAGGAGTGAGCCTCTCGTGCCCGTGATGGTCCGCGACGGGCTGTTCAGCGACGCCGACCCGCCCGCGCTGCTGGGCAGCCGCTGCACCGCCTGTCAGAAGGTCCATTTCCCGCGGGCCGACGCCTGCACCTACTGCGCCACCGAGGACCCCGAGCTCGTCGAGCTGTCCGGCCCCGGCACGCTGTGGGCCTGGACGGCGGTCACGGCGCCGCCCCCCGGCTACGAGGGCGAGGTCCCCTTCGGCATCGGCGTGGTCGAGCTGCCCGAGGGGGTGCGCGTGATCACCCGTCTGACCGAGAGCGACCCCGCCGCGCTCGCTGCGGGCCAGCCGATGGAGCTGCGCATCGTGCCCCTCCACCGCAACGACGACGGCACCGACGTGGTGACGTACGCCTTCGCCCCGGCCGGGACGGCGTCGTGACCGGTGTCGCCGTCACCGGGGTCGGCCTGCATCCCTTCGGCCGCTTCGAGGGCGTCTCGACGACCGACATGGGCGTTGCCGCCGTGCGCGCCGCCTTGCGCGAGGCGGGCATCGGCAAGGGCGGGTTCCAGGCCGCGTTCTGCGGCACGGCCTACGGCGGGGTGGCGACCGGCCACAAGGTGCTCAGCCGGCTCGGCATGACCGGCATGCCGATCCTCGACGTCGAGGCGGGCTGCGCCAGTGGGGGAGCGGCCCTCATGCTGGCGGCGGCGGCCATCCGGGCCGGCCAGTACGACACCACTCTCGTCTTCGGGACCGAGAAGATGCCCAAGGGCATCATCCGTTCCTCGTTCTTCGAGCCCTGGCAGGAGGAGGCCGGCCTGGCCGCCACGCCCGCCTTCTTCGGCCTGCGGGCCCAGCGCCTCTGCCTGAGCTCCGGCGTGACCAAGGACCACCTGGCCCGTGTCGTGGTGAAGAACCGCCGCCACGGGGTGGCCAACCCCGACGCCATGTACCAGAAGGAGACGACGGTCGAGCAGGTCCTCGGCTCCCGCGTCGTCTGCGAGCCGCTGCACCTCTTCATGCTCTGCTCGCCCAACGAGGGCGCCGCCGCGCTGGTCCTGCGCCGGGACGACCTTGCTCCTCCCGCCTCGTCCTCGCCGCCGCCGGTCACCCTCGCCGCCGCCGTGCTGCGCTCGCACATCCCGGGGTCGGTGCTGAGCGAGTCGACGCCGCTGGCCGGGCTGGCCGACGACACCGCGCCGGCGCCGACCACGCTGGCGGCCACGGCGGCCTACGAGGAGGCGGGCCTCGGGCCGTCCGACCTCCAGGTCGTCGAGTGCCAGGACACCGACGCCGCCCGCGAGCTCCTCTCCTGCGAGGAGCTCGGCCTGTGCGAGCCCGGGGGCTCGGCGGCGCTGCTCGACTCCGGCGCCACCGAGCTGGGCGGCCGCCTCCCGGTCAACCCGAGCGGGGGGCTGCTCTCCAAGGGGGAGCCGCTGGGGGCTTCCGCCCTCGGCCAGGTGGTCGAGCTGGTGCGCCAGCTGCGGGCCGAGTGCGGCCCCCGCCAGGTCGAGGGGGCCCGGGTCGCCCTCTCGCACACGGTCGGCCGGGGCGCCAACGCCGGCGTCGTCATCCTGACCCGCTAGACATCCCACGTCCCGCCCGCCCCCTCGCTCCCGCCGCTCCCGCCATCCCGAAAAACCCGCAACTTTTGGTTGCACTTCTCTCCACGATGTGCAACAATGAGTTGCACATCACCGAACGAGGAGGTTGGAGCAATGCCGGACATCAGGAACAGGGTGGGGGTGAACGCGCCCATCGAGGAGGTGTACGACGCCATCGCCACGCGAGAGGGGCTGTCGCAGTGGTGGACCGACGACGTCGTGGGCGACGACCGGGTGGGCGGGCGCCTCGAGTTCCGCTTCGGCGGACCCGACCGGGTCGCCGTCATGGACGTCGTCGAGGCGACCAGCCCGAGCCGGGTCGTGTGGCGCGGCGTCGAAGGCGGGCCGTCCGAATGGCAGGACACGACCTTCACCTTCGACCTGCGGGCCGACGGCGACGAGACGGTGGTGCTCTTCACGAACGCAGGCTGGCGCGAGCCGGTCGAGTTCATGCACCACTGCTCCACGGCCTGGGCCTCGTACCTGCTGAGCCTGAAGCACGGGCTCGAGGGCGACAAGGCGGCCCCGTACCCAAATAACGTCCCCGTCAGCAGCTGGGGCTGAGCGACATGGCCGACCTGAGCATCGAACGCGAGATCGTCATCGAGGCGCCGGCCGACGTCGTCTGGCGCACCATCACCGAGCCCGACCAGATCACCCGGTGGTTCGCCGACAAGGTGGAGCTCGACCTGCGGGAGGGCGGCGCCGGCACCCTCGTGTTCGAGGGCAAGATGACGGCGCCCCTGGTCGTGGTCGCGGTCGAGCCGCCGCGGCGGTTCTCGTTCCGCTGGTGCCATCCCGACGGCGAGGTGCCTTTGGCGGGCAACTCCGTCCTGGTCGAGTTCACGCTCACCGAGGAGGCGAGCGACCGCACCCGGCTGCGGGTCACCGAGACCGGCCTCGACACCATCGGCTGGCCGGACGAGGACACGACCCGCTACGCCAAGGAGCACCGCGACGGCTGGGCGGAGTTCTTCGGCCGCCTCGAGGACCTGTTGGCCCGATGAGCACCATGGACGACGCGCTGTGGTCGGCCATCGCCGACCCGTCGCGTCGCCGGGTGCTCGACCTGCTCGTCGCCGGCGGCGACACGACCGCCAGCACCCTGGCCGAGAAGGTGCCCTTCACGCGCCAGGCCGTGATCAAGCACCTGGTCGTGCTCGAGCAGGCCGGGCTCGTCACCCGCCACAAGGAGGGTCGCGAGGTGCGCTTCCGGGTCGACCCCGGCCGGCTCGACGAGGCGGCCCACGCCATGACGGAGCAGGCGAGCGTGTGGGACCAGCGGCTGGCGGCCATCAAGGCGCTGGCCGAGGCCAGCTACAAGGAGGCCACCGGTCCTCAATGACGGCCAGGAGGCCGGCTCTTTCGTCGCCCTGCACGTGGCGATCGCGGCCGCCGAGGTCCCGTCGGCAGCCTTCTGGGACAAGTCGACGCTCGACGGCCCTCGGCTCGTGGCTGAGCTCGCTGACGGTCGGTTGCTCGGACCGCCGAACTGGCCGTCGTGGACGCCAAGGTCCTCACTCGACGATGGGCCGCCTAACCGTCTGGCCTTCCGGCAATGTACGGAAGCCTCCTTCTGTGTGCCCGGGCATGCGCTGTTGGCCGATACCTGGGATCCATGGCGGGTGAGCGGTGAGAGGACCTTCGCCGGTGTCGTGCGCGTACACGCTGAACGCCTTCCGTCGCTTCGCCCTGCGAGGCTAGGGTGTGAACACGTTCTACGGCCACGGTTCATCAATCGCCTTGGTGGTCTTCTTCGGCCTCTTCGCGATGCGGGTGCTCTTGTCCCAGCGACGCCGCCGGGGTCGGCCAATGAGCTCACCTTCCACCAGCTCGTTCACCTCCCCCGCTTCTCCAAGCCAAGGATCTGATGGAGTCGACAGGTCGTCCGGCCAGGTCACATTCACAGGCATCCCTCCCGGCTGGCTCACCGACCCCTGTGGCCGACATGAGCAGCGGTACTGGTCGGGGTCTGAATGGACCGAGCACGTGAGAGATGGTGGTGTCCCCGGCACCGACCCACCTCCACGCAACACCGGCAGCGAGGCGTCCCCGTAGTCCCAGCCCACCTGGGACCCGGGCGCGTGAAGAGCCACCACTCCCTGGGCCAGACCCAACGACCTTCGGACTACACCCGTTTCTCATATCGGTCGGCGGTCCCGACAGGCCATCCAGCGAGCTGACGCCGCCACCTGGGGGTCGCATTTGCGTGATGTCCCTCCTGGTCCCATTCTGTAGCCGACACGCGACCAGGGGGACTGACACGCTTCGAGACATCCGCGAGCTGAAGAACGATCCCGAGGCCTATGCCAAGGAGCTCGAACGGCGCTGGACGGGGATTCTGAGCTATCGCTACATAGGCCGTTCTCACGCTTCCATGAACACGGGGGCAATCGACAACACCGTCACGCTGCGCAGGGACATGCGCAACGAGTCAGGCGGATTGCTCGTCGCGCCGATCGCGATCGCGTCGCCCGAGGGCGGGGTCGGGCCCGACTTGGTGGCGGTCCCTAACCCAGTCATCCACTGTTGCCAAATACTGGATGCGGCGCGTGATGTGCAGCGCATCGAGGTGGTGGAGTCCGAGGTTCTCAAGTCGGGCGTCCGGATGGGCTACAGCCGGTCCAAAATCGTGGATGCCGATGATCCTGAACGTGTCATCGCCTTCACCGAGGGTCAGGGAGTCAGCTTGGGAGCCACGCCAGAGGGTCTCAAGAAGATGGACGAAGCCAAACTCGAAATCGTGGACTCACCGGAGCTTCCGCCGCTGTGGGAGGCGTTTGGCGCTTCGCGCCGCAGCGACGGCCACTGGGCCCTACCGACGTTGTCCGTGGAACTCGCGTCACCGGATGCCGCTCTTCACCTCGGCCCGCAGCACGTGGTGCTCGAAACTGCGGCCATGGATCTGGCCGCTGACCTGCTAGGGACGGACATGCTGCAGATGCGGACGTGGCACGTGATGTTCCTGGCGCGTGGCAAGGTAGGCCCATTCCGGGTGGACGGCAATGCGGTACGCGGCGCGGATGGCACGGTTGGCGCCCGGTTGGTCCTTCACGACGAGGGCAACGAGGACCGTGCCGTAACGTCGGCGTCAGCTCTCTTCCAGGTCGTCGGATAGATGTCCTGTTGTCGTGAGATCCCCCGTGCCGCCACGGTCAGGACGAGGCGATAGCGACCTTCAGCATCCGGTGGGTGACGTCGGGAGGGACTCCTGACGCGCTTCCCTGCGCATTGATCTTCTCCACAACGCTCATCCCCGAGGTGACATGACCGAAGAGGGAGTACGAATTCGGTAGGGATTCGCCCTCCGCTCCGGCGACGATGAACAACTGGCTGCCGCCGCTATGAGGTTGGCCGGTGTTGGCCATGGCCACGGATCCGAGCGGGTACTGGTCGGCAGGATTCGATGCCTTCGCGGGTAGCTCGTCGGGGATGGTGTACCCCGGGCCGCCGCTCCCCGTCCCCGTAGGGTCCCCCGTTTGATCCATGAACCCCGGGATGACCCGATGGAAGATCACGCAGTCGAAGAAATGGTGCTGAGCGAGAAAGACGAAGTTGTTGACGGTTTGGGGTGCATCCTTTGCATCAAGCGCAATGACGAATGTGCCCACATCGGTCTTCACCGTTGCGGTGTAGGCCTTGGCGGCATCGATGGTCGTGGCCGGTGCGCTGCTCCACTTCGGCTTCTGCAGCGGTGTTGCGGGGTTCTTTGGACAGCCGGCAGCCACCGAAGTTGTGTTTGCGGCTGCCTGCGCCTTCGCAGCGGCCGCCGAACCGCCCGTCCCGGAGGAAACCGTCACATTCGTGAACCTCGCGCTCTGTTGTGTCGCCGCGCGTGCCAGCACCTGCTTGTCGTGCTCGGTAAGCGGAACCGGGGTCCCCGTGGTGGTACTTGTCGTCGCACTCGAGGGCAGGTCCGTGGACAGGCCGATCAGTTCGAATGCGGCGCCGCGGCGCCAGGCGATGAGGTACGTCGAATCCGACCCCAATCGCTCGACGGCGGTCGATCCGAGATTCTTCGGAGGGCTCAGACCCGCTTGCGTCTTGGCGTTGGATGCAAGACCCTTCAAGAGCGTGTCCGCATCTGCCGCTGATTCGCAGTAGAGCACTTCAGACTCCAACCCGAGTTTCCCGGATGCGCTGGCGAATTCCTCTTGGGCTCCATAGGGGCATCCCGTGACGCCGGTGTTCGTCGAGGTGGAGGGAGCGTTGACGACCATCGCGAATCCCGCGTCCTTGGCTGCAGATGTGGGAACGAGCACATTGGTTGATGGCTTCGACGCCGAGGACGTGGCTGCCGCGGCAGGCACCACGAAAATTGACCCTACGACCGCGGAAACGGTTGCGACAATGCTTGCCGCGACGACGAGATTCAGAGTCAGTTTTCTCACAGCACACGTCTTTCTAAAGGGGGGAGGGCTCCCTGCCCGATCGGGCTAGAGGCGATTCAATTCGGATGCCACCTGGCTTCGGTGAGGAAGATAGCCGAACCAGGAGGCATTGATGCCGCGCCGGAGGCGTTCGTGTGCTTGTGTGATGAGGTAGCTCCGTGTTCCGGGGAGACGTCGGTCTTTCTGACCAGCAACGACTTGGTGTTCGTCGGAAAGAGAGAGTCGATGCCGATTCTCACTCCCTTTCTCGCCGATGAAGCGCGGCTCTGAAGTATCGACGGCAATTCCTGTCGTCCCGATCGGGTTTGCTCCGACCTGGGGTTGAGGATTAGAACGCTCCAAAGGCCAGCGGCCTATTCGGTACTGATCTTCTCGAGCCTCTCCAGACTGGCCGCCATGGACTCAAGCACCGAGTTGGTCCCGTTGATCCATGCCCCGCCATCGCCTAGGAGGTGTTGGCGGTTCTCCTCTGGGCCGCAGTCAAAGACCTCGGTGACGACGGTGGCGTCGTCACCGTCCGGAGTGAGGATGAAGCCCCAGCTGTAACCCGCAGGGATGCCGACTTTGGACGGATCACCGCCAGCCGTAGGGACGTCTCCCGGAGCGGGTTCCCAAAAGATGCGGCGATCTTGCTCGAACCCCACTACATAGTTGACCATGAGGTAGTCGCGACCGAGCCGATGCATCTTCATGGTGAAGGTGTCGCCGACGCCGGAGATGGGACGATTGAAGATGGCTCCCCGGAGCATGTCGGACCCGTCGAAATCCCTGTGGCGTTGCGGATTCGCCAGGATCTTGAAGATGAAGGCTGCCGGTGCTTCGATCCTGCGTGACGCTTCGACCGTCTTGCTTTCCTCTGTCATCGTGTGGATCGGTATCAGCCGGTCAGTTGTTCCATCCGGTTTCAGGCGTATATGCCCGATGGATCGTCTCTGGAGTTAGGAACAACATCTTGCATGGAGCGACCACCACCTTTTGCCGGTGCCACATTCCTTTCGGGACTAAGCATGCCTGACCTTGTCGGAAGTGCAGCGTGTCCTCCTCGGACCCCTCAAGATCGGCTCGGAGGAAGACATCAATGGCACCTTCTAGGAGGTACAGCAGCTCGTCTTGTTCGGGATGCAGCTCCCACTCGTCTCGCACGCCGGGCGACTCCACCGAGAGGACACCGACCTGACGCCCATCGAGCTGCGCCGGTAGGAACTCAACAGATGGCGTGGCACGTGTCACTGCCCCGGTCTCAGGTGCATCCATCTTCGAAAGTGTATCGATGGGGTGTCTCACCTACCCGGCGTGCTGGGGCATCCCCGAACCGGCTCGCAAGCGGCACTTCCAAAGCCGTCCCGACACGCACCGGAGTTACTTTTCTACGAGGAGCCGCTCGAAGAAGTCGAGAACGAGTGGGACGTCGAACTTGGGAACTGCAAAATCGAATCGGCCCGAAGCCATCGCGCACCGCACTGTATTGCCGTCCCGTTCGACGAGTTCGGGAACCTCGTCAATCTCCAATGGCTTGCGCTTACCCCAGTACGCGGTCCAGCTCACTCGTTTGCCACGAAGCAGGAGCATGCCCTGCTTCTTCTTGAGTGGATAGGGATCACAAGGACCCTTCAAGAAGCATGCCACTAGCCGAGCTTCGCCAACTCTCACCGCCTCGATGTCCTCTTCGCTGGCCCGCTTGTTCGGGGGCCCGAAGAGTCGAGCGGGTTGGCGAAAGATGATGTCAGTCACGGTATAGGTGCCCGCTGCCTTGGTGATCCCCTCTCTGGTCATTCAGAGAGGATGGCACCACGCAACCCCGTCACGTGCTGTCGACAACGAACATGACAGGCATGCCTTTGGAATTGCCTACTCCAGCAAGGCGGAGTGCCTCATCGTCCCGGTGTACGGGGGCACTACCGATGGATCAGGTCGAGGTTCTGCAGGTTCCAGCGAAGAGCGAAAGAACGATGCGGCTCGTCTTGCGCTGCCCATTGACACGTACATCGAGGGGAACGCAGCCCCGTAGTCGACCGTCAGTGAACCGGAAACTCTGCGGAAAGAATCCACGCTTGTGCAAACAGGCCCGGTACGTGACCGACTGGCTCCCTTGGGGCGGTGACCACGGATTCTGTTGGACGACGTAGGACCGAGCGCCACGGGCGATCGTCATGGTCACCGTGGCCCCTGGATCGACCACTGGAGGGAGTTTGTAGGACCCATTGGGACGAGGAACCAAGGCCTGCGGACTCATGGTGGCCAGCCGGCGCGCCTGAGGGAAATACCCCGGGCCGAAACCGATGTCATGTGGCCCGATGGGGGGCAGAGTGCCCGTGAACTGCGTCGCTTCCTCATAACAGGTGAGGAGCTGGGGGTGCGCAGGAGTGCCAACATCGAGGGACCCGCTCGCATCCGAAACGCCACTGAGGCCATAGACGAGGAAGAGAACCGTGGCGGTAGCCCCACCTGACCACCATCGGCGTCGCTGACTCCCTCCCACCTGACCATGATGGCCTGTCCACGATCAAACCGTGGCATGGCCACCCGTTGGCTTGAGACGCCCGATATCGGCATCCAGCTGCAAGTCGGGCTAACCGACGACCGTGAATAGCCGCCAGGTGCCGGGGACTCCCTTGAGCTCGCGGTCGCCTTGGTCGTCGAACTCGATGCCTGAACCCACCACGTGGTCCGTTACCGTTCTCGTAACCATCACCTCACCTGGCCTCGCCAGGTCGCACACGCGTTTGGCGATGGTCACCGCCAAGCCGGCGATGTCGTCGCCCCGCACTTCGACCTCCCCCGTGTGAATACCCACTCGCAGGTCGAGCCCGATGTTTTTTGCAGCGGCCACGATCTCGGCAGCACAACGAATGGTTCTCCCGCTGGCGTCGAAGGTAGCCAGAAAGGCATCCCCCATCGCCTTCACTTCGCGGCCGCGGTGTCGGTTCAAGGCGGTACGGACTATGGCGTCGTGGCGATCGGTAAGCCGGGACCACTCGCGCTGACCGACCCGGGCCTGGTACTCGGTCGAGGCCACTATGTCGGTGAAGAGAACGGTCATGCTAAGAACATCGCCCTCCGCCCCGCTGCGGGCACCGGTCAAGAACTCCTCGATCTCGTCGACCAAGGCGTCGATGTCGCCGGCGAAGAACAGGTGGTCGTCGCCGGGGAGTACGACCAGATGGGCATTTGGGATGTGTTCGGTCAGGTACTGACCCGCGCCCAGTCGGATGTAACGGTCGTTCTTGCGATGCAAGACAAGAGTGGGACATGAAATCGAAGGCAGAAGGCTACGCAAGTCCGCTTCGAAGTTGGCGCGAACGATGTCAGCGAATTGATTGGGGCTGCCGCCGAAGCGCCCGGCACGGGCGTACCAAGCTCGGAACTGTTGGTCAGCGCTTCGGCTGGGGCAACGAAATCCACCGCCGTGCTCGTCCCCCAGCCCTCTTTGACGGTGGCCACGAACTCATTGATGGTCTGGGGTGGAACGCCCCAGGGGTAGTCGTCCTCCCGCACGTAATGCGCGTAGCTGTTGATAAGAACCAGCGCACTCACCCGCTCGGGATGGGTAGCCGAGAAGTGGATCTGGGCCATGCCTGGATCCACGCCCGCCAACGCCGGTCGCTCGAATCCCACCGCGTCCAGCACAGCCGTCAGGTCAGCATCGGAGATGTCGCCCACCAAGGACGCTCGTGGGTCACCCTCCGACGCGCCCATGCCCCTCGCGTCGAACCAGACGGTGCAACTGAAGGTCTCCAGCCGCCTGCGAAGACGGATAAACCCTGGATCGTCGGATATGAGATCGATCGGAATAGGGGAGGGCACGAAAACCAGTTCGAGTGGCCCCTTCCCGCTCATCTGGTAGGCGAGGCTGGTCCCATCCCTCGAGCGGGTGTAACGGGTCTCAGGGGCGTCGGTCACCACCTTGGACAGTCTGCTCGCGGTCGTCGGGTCGCCGCCAAGGAAGCGCACTGGATGGCCGGATCAGGAGCAGCCGGGCTCGATCGTCGTAGCGTCCACAGACCGGCAGCGTTCTGGGGAAGGCGCGACTCGTCAGGAGACCACATCGTAGAAGGTCTGTACGACGCCCTCGTCGAGAGTCGCAAGCACCTTCTCCAGGTGACCGCTTGCCATGATCAACTCGCCAAAAGCGGCGTCGTGTGCCTCGCGTGATGACCAGGTCTGAACGAAGGCGGAGGATCGGGGATCGGCCTGATCGCGCAGTATGTCGAATGACTTGCATCCGTGGGCAGCCAACATGCGTCGCCGCCCCTCGGACTGCAGGGCGAGCAGCGTCGCCTCCTGGCCGGCAGCGGCGTGAAATCGGGTCACGGTGGTAACGCTCATGGACGTTCCTCGATTTCTGAAGGGGGGGTTCGCTAGAACGGTACAGCACCGCCGGGATCGCTGCCCCCGGTGGAACGTGGGAACCGCCATCGCAGACTGGTCAAAGTGCCCCACGTCCGTGCGAACTGGGATACCCGAGAGCAGTAGCTACGCGGTAGTAACGCCAATCACTGGCATCTCGCCGAACTCCTGATGGTTCCGACGCGCACAGTCCCGGCGAAAGTGGGACACCTTGGTACCAACTCAGACAGGCGTCGGCCACTCCCGCGCATCGGTGCAGAATGAGTGCCGTGCCGATACCTGCCGCCCCGACGAACGGTGGAGTTCCGTCCACGGTCTTTGTGCTCTTCCGCCAAGTTCACCAGCAGCTTCGCGATGAACTCGATGGCCTCGACGATGAGGCCCTCAACTGGGTACCCATGCCCAGGGCGAACTCTATTGCAACGATCATCCGGCACCTCGTCGGCTCAGAAACCGAGACCCTTCGATGCGTTGCTGGCATCACATGCGAGCGCGACCGAGATGCGGAGTTCGTCGGGCCCGGGCTCACGCGAGCCGATGTTCTTCGGCTGCTCGAAGAAGCCGACACGCTGATTTCGGAACTGGAACCCCGCATCGGGACCAGTCGTCTCAGCGCGAAGTTTGCGCTACCAACGTGCCCGCCAGAGGAGGAGCGCACCGGTCTGACATGGCTGATCGGTACTTATGGGCATTCGCGAGAGCACGTCGGGCAAGTCCAAATCACCATTCAGCTCCGTATTGATCGTGACCAGAATCCAGAATGACCAAAGATGGGTCGTTCGGTTGTCTCACCGATCCGGCGGCAAGGGGTACCCGGTGAGGGTCTTGCCATACTTCAATTGAGGAATGACCGGTCGCAGGCGGGGTCTGTGACCCAACCAGTGGAGGTGCCAGATGGCCGAAGTTCCATCGCCAGCAGAGGAAATCTTGCTGACCCACTTCATCGTCTCGAACGACGTCGAGCGCTCTCGGCGCTTCTACACCGAAGTACTGGGGGGCAAGGTGGTCTTTCGAGGAAACGACACAGGCCCGGTCAATGTCAAACTATCCAACAGCTGGATCGTCATAAATGTCGGCGGAGGCCCGACCGATGACAAGCCTGCCGTCACCCTGGAAACGCCGCGCGATCCCGACCGGGTCAGCAGCTTCCTGAATATTCGGGTCAAGGACATCGAGGCCGTGTACGCCGAATGGAGTGCCCGGGGCGCTCATTTCCTGACGCCACCGAAGCAGCACCAGTATGAGATCCGTTGTTACATCCGCGATCCCGATGGTCATCTGATCGAAGTAGGTCAAACGACGGACCCAATGGGGGACTGGTCACCCGCTCGGTGGCCGTCGACTACGTCCGGCGACGGGTCCGCGTGAATGCTGAGCTCACCGGCGAGATCCGGCGCCGCGGACCTCCTTCATTAGTCCCGCAACGAATGATCGTCCTTGGCTGCCCCGGTTGGCCGGGGGGCATCTATCCAGCGTGGCATAAGTGCCGGTCGGTGGACGCAAATGGGCGCCCGAGATCTGATGCGTACGGGGACACGCTGCGCCCTGCTCGGTATCGGTACGTTGCTGATGGGTCAGTGGTCCTTTCGGCTCACCCGCTTCACGGAATCGACGTAGGCCAACGCTCGGATATCCAGGCGCTCCACGTAGCATGTCCGAGCGGCGGTGGGCCGACCTCGGATGAAAGAAGTTCCGCCTCATCCGGCGCCTGGAACTGTTCACGGAAACTCCGGAAGTCGTCGTCGCTCATTGGGAATGTCGTCTCCGGCTCAGCCGAGAACCGATTGTCATGACGGCGCCGCTGTTCTAGCTGGTCGATCTCCAGGTACACGAGTTCGCATGAGGCTCCAACCGAGTTGGCGAGAAAGCGGAGGGCTGATCGCTCGTCCTTGGTCCAAACGCCGAAGTCCAAGACGATATTGATGCCACGGCGCAGCGCCTGGACTGCCAACCAGATGAAGCGACCTTCCAAGATTTCACGCTTTCCACCCTCGGGCTCTCCGAAGAGAGGGTTCATCCACTCGTCGGGGGTCAGCCTCAGCGCTTGCCACTCCTCCTCGATCTCCTTCGCTCGGGCCGTCTTGCCGGAGGCCGGAAGTCCCACCATCACAAAGAGCGTCGGCGTGGTTTTTGGGTCCTCAGATCGGTCGGCTTGACCCATCGGTGCACCATACCGCTGACCTGCGCAGCAATCCCGAACCGGCCCCACACAGTCCGGGGGATAGGGGGCACGCTCTGCGGTTCGTTGGCGAGTTGACGCTTCTATTCAGTGGGGATACGTACCTCAAAGACGGGAACCGGGTCGGCGAACCCTTTGAGATCGAGCGCTCCCTTGGAATCGAAATCAAAGCGCTTCCCAACACAGAGCTCACGTACGGCTGTCGAAACGGCGATGCCACCTGGAGAGGCCACTGCGCAAAGTCGTGCCGACAGTTGAACCGCCGCCCCGAACAAGTCGCCTCTTTCTGTAACTGGCTCCCCGACGCTGATACCAACACGGAGGGCAATGGGCCGCTCTGCATGTTCATTCCGGTAGCGCAACGAACGCTGAATGTCTATGGCCGACGCCACAGCAGCCGACACCGACGTAAATGACGCCATGATCCCGTCGCCCGTATGTTTCACCTCGCGTCCACACTGGTCTTTCAATGCGGTTCGCACGATGTCGTCGTGCTCATGAATGAGCAGCATGAACCCCTCGTCGCCTAGTTCCTGGGTCTGCTGCGTCGAGTCACAAAGGTCGGTGAACAGAATTACTCGAACAGCAGATTCGACGTAAGCCTCCCCTGCCGGGTGTCGGGGAATCTCGCCAAGAAACGCATTTATGGGTCCGTTGCCCACCTCGATGATGTTGTCGGCAACCAAACCGTGAGCCTCTCGGTGCACAGTTTCCAAGGACTGTCGGTCAGGGCCCTCTGCGAGACAAAACACGGTCCCTTCGTCCTCATCGAACCAATACGTGACGTAACGAACTTTGTATTTTTCCTGAACAGCTAGGTCCAGTTCGTGCGCCGCGGCAATGTCGGCAGCGGTCGCGCCGGGCGCCTTGTGTCGATCAAGGAACAAGGCCATGCCGTAAGGCTAATAGAGGGGCGATTCCTTGTGAAGGCCGGCGGGTGGCCGTTCCCCTGAGCCTGTCTCGTACCCCTATTGGCGAGCATGGGTTGATGGCACCGGGCGAGCCAAAGGCCTCTTCGGGATCGTGGCGCTCGATTCAATCCGATACACCGTGTGACCTGGATCGTCCGTTACCGGATTGGTGGCTCGTCAGCCTATTGCGCGTCACGCAGCAACCGGACAAGCTTAAGTACGTTTTCGCCTCACGAAGGGAGGACGGGTGCGCCTGGTCGAGACCGACTACCTCGTTGTGGGCGCCGGTGCCACTGGGATGGCGTTCGTCGACACGTTGGTCGCCGAATCGGACGTCGACGTGGTCATGGTTGACCGGCGGCATCGTCCTGGTGGTCACTGGCTCGATGCCTATCCGTTTGTACGTCTCCACCAACCGTCGGCGTATTACGGAGTCAACTCGCGTGTGCTTGGCAACGAGCGCGTCGACGACTCCGGTCCAAACGCCGGCTTCTACGAGCGGTCCACAGCCGCGGAGATCTGCGACTACTACAACCGTGTGCTCCAAGAACACCTTCTTGCCTCGGGACGCGTGCGTTTCTTCCCGATGTCTGATTATCGCGGCAGCGATGCGGGCGGCCATCACTTCGTATCGCGGCTGACTGGTGCCGAGACGACCGTGACGGTGCGCCGCAAGTTCGTCGATGCCACCTATGTCGAGTCATCGATACCCTCGCGGCATACCCCGATGTACGAGATCGACCCGGGCGTGCATGTGATCCCGCCGAACGGGCTTGTCGACCTCGATGAGCGGGCATCGGGGTTCACGGTTATCGGCGCGGGCAAGACCGCGATGGATACCTGCAGCTGGCTCCTCGATGCGGGCGTCGACCCTGACCACATCCGTTGGATCCGGCCGCGTGATGGGTGGTTCTTGAACCGCGCCTTCATGCAGCCTCTCGACCTGGTCGCGTCGTACATGCAGCTTCAAGCGCGCTGGGTGGAAAGTGCCGCGACTTGCGGTGACGCGACCGACTTTGTCCACCGGCTCGAGGCTGACGGCGTCATGATGAGGATCGACCCGAACGTGGAGCCGGGGGTGTTCCGTGGCGCCACGCTCAGCCTGCTGGAGCTGGATGCTCTTCGCAGCATCGAGAACGTCGTTCGGCTCGGCCGTGTCCGACGCATCGGAACCAAACACATGGAGTTCGACGGAACTTCTCTCTCCACGGATGCACAACAGGTCTACGTCGATTGCACCGCTGAGGGTCTGCCACCGGTTTCCCCGCGTCCGGTCTTTGCGTCCGATCGAATCACCCCTCAGTACGTCACGATCGGCATTGCCCCCTGGAGTGCCGCGACCATCGCGGCCGTTGAGGCATCGGGCCAAGACGAGACTCGCAAGAACGAGCTGTGCCCAACAGTCGCCTTCACGGGCGAGACATCTTCTCTCCTACCCATCTCGCGCGCCGGCATTGCAGGTGTTGTCGCGCGCTCTGCTGATCCCGAGCTTTCGGCATGGACCGAACAATGTCGGCTCAACCCGGCACGCGGCGCAGCTGAGCACCTTGACGACGCCAGGGTGCAAGAGGCGTTCACCTCGCTCGCTGCCAACATCGGATCCGCGATGGAGAACCTCGAACACGTGCTCGCCTGACCACCAGACCGCGATAGGTCGCAGGGGTCACAGGCCTCAGCTGGTCAGACGTGGATGCCGCTCGGTAGCTGCTCCCACCGGCCCGGCTGCCGATGTCAGGTGTGGCCGAGCACCTCGAGCGCCTCGGGGAGCTCGCCGAGGGAGGTGACCACCGCGTCCGGCCGTTCCCCCCAGCCTCCCTGCGGCACGAACGCACCCCCGCCGTCGCGGTCGATCCACACGGCACGCCACCCCGCCCGCTTGGCCCCGACGACGTCGTTGAGCGGGTGGTCGCCCACCAGCACGCACGCCGCCGGCTCCACGCCGAGCTGGCGCTCCACCACCTCGAAGATCCCCTTGTCGGGCTTCGCCACCCGGTGGTCCTGGGCGAACACCACGGACTCGAAGTACTGCGCCAGCCCCACCTTCTCGGGCAGCCGGCTCCCGTTGGAGACGAGGCCGAGGCGGTAGTGCGCCCGCAGCGCATTCAGGCACGGCACCGTGTCGTCGAAGAGCGCCGGGTCACGGTCGCGGTGCTCGAAGTAGGAGGTCGCCATTCCCCGGGCCAGCGGGACGTCCGCGGCCTCGTCGCCGCCCTCGACCGCTCGCCGCCGCGCCAGCGTGCGGGCGAACCCGAGGACCCGAAGGCGCTCCAGGCTCCAGACCTCCGGGTGCTCGCGCACCGCGGCGGTGCGGTCGTCCTGCAGGTCCTGGCAGCGCAGCGCCGCCGTGAACGGGCCCGGTCGCGCCGCCCGCAGCTCGCCCACCACCGCCGTCAGCGCGTCGGTCATGACACGCTCGAAGTCCCACAGGGTCTGGTCCCCGTCGAAGAGGACGGCCTCGATCAAGTGACGAGCACGACCTTGCCGAGCTTGCCGCCCTTCGCGAAGCGCTCGTAGGCGGCCTCCGCGTCGGGCATGGGGAACGTGTCGGCCACGGGCACCCGGATCCGACCGTCGGCCAGCAGCGGCAGCACGTGCGCCGCCACCGCGGCGGCCACGTCCGCCTTCTCGCGCCGGCTGCGCCCCCGCAGCGTCGACCCGCCGATGCGGGCACGCGACGCCATGAGCACGTACAGGTTGAGGTCCATCTGGGCCCCCGCACCCACACCGATCACGACGACACGGGCCTCGGTGGCGATGTGGGGCAGCACGCCGATCAAGCTCGGCGCACCCACCAGCTCGAGGACCACGTCGTACGGGCCGTGCGCCCCCTCGTCCCCCGGCTCCACGACGAAGGTCGCCCCGAGCTCGCGCACCGCGTCGTGCAGCGCGGCGTTGCGCACCGACGCCGTCACCGTCGCCCCCGCGGCCGCCGCCATCTGCACGCCCGCCGTGCCGACGCCGCCCGCGGCGCCGCTCACCAGCACCCGTTCTCCCATCCGCAGCCCGGCCCGGGTGAACAGCGCGTCGTAGGCGGTCCAGAAGACCTCGGGGAACCCGCCCGCCTCGGGCCAGGGCACCGCGTCCGGCACGGCCTGGGCGTGGGACTCGTCGACGCGGGCCAGGGTCGCCTGGCCGCCGCCGCCGACCACGGCCATGACGCGGTCCCCGGGCCCGAACAGTGTCACCTGCCGGCCCACCGTCACGACCTCGCCGGCCATCTCCATGCCGGGGATGTCCTGTGGCCAGCCCGGCGGCGCTGGATACGCCCCCGCCCGCTGCGCCATGTCCGCCCCGTTCAGCCCGGCCGCCCGCACCGCCACGAGGAGCTCGGTGTCGCCGCACACCGGGTCGTCGCGCTCCTCCCAGGAGAGCCGGCCGTCCCGGATCACCACAGCGTGCACGCCGGCCACCCTACGCGGGCCGTCCCGCCCGGGCGCGCCCGCGGCCGGGACCGGTAGGGTCCGGGGCATGGCCCTCTACGACATCCCCATCCACACCCTCCAGGGTGACGACGCCACGCTCGGCGACTACGCCGGCAAGACGCTGCTGCTGGTCAACGTGGCCTCCAAGTGCGGCCTCACCCCGCAGTACGAGGGCCTCGAGCGCCTGCAGAAGACGTACGGCGACCGGGGCTTCTCCGTGATCGGCTTCCCGTGCAACCAGTTCATGGGCCAGGAGCCGGGCAGCGCGGAGGAGATCGAGCAGTTCTGCTCGACCACCTACGGCGTGACCTTCCCCCTCATGGAGAAGATCGAGGTGAACGGCGACGACCGCCATCCCATCTACGCCGAGCTGACCGAGAAGACCGACGCCGAGGGCAAGGCCGGCGACATCACGTGGAACTTCGAGAAGTTCCTCGTGTCCCCGGCGGGCGACATCGTGGCCCGCTACCGCCCCCAGGTGGAGCCCGAGGACCCGGCCGTCGTGGGTGACATCGAGGCGCAGCTGTCCGCCGCTTGACCACCGCCGGACCCGTTCCGGCGGGGTCCACCTTCACCGCCTCCATCTTCGACATGGACGGGCTCCTCATCGACTCGGAGATCCTCTGGCACGAGGCCGAGATCGAGATACTCGGCGGCCTCGGCGTCCCCCTCGCCGTCGAGGGCTGCCGTTCGACCAAGGGCATGTTCGTCGACGAGGTCACCGCGCACTGGCACCGGCTGTACCCCTGGGGCGGGCCCACGCCGGCGGAGGTGGCGGTGGCGGTCGTCGACCGCGTCATCGACCTGATCGTGACGAAGGGCGAGCTGAAGCCCGGCGCCGTCCACGCCATCGAGCTGTGCGCCGAACGGGGCCTCGCGCTGGCCGTGGCGTCGTCGTCGCAGTACCGCCTGATCGACGCCGCGCTGGACCACTTCGAGCTGCGGCACCGCTTCGCCCTCGTCCACTCGGCCGAGGACGAGCCCTACGGCAAGCCGCACCCCGCCGTGTTCCTCACGACGGCCGCCGAGCTCGGCGCCGCGCCGCGACAGTGCCTCGTGTGGGAGGACGCGCCGGCCGGCGTCCTGGCGGCCAAGGCGGCGTCCATGGCCTGCATCGCCGTGCCCGAGCACGGCGAGGGGCACCACCCCGCGTTCGCGCTGGCCGACCTCGTGGTGGACTCGCTGCTCGACGTGGACGGCGCCGCGCTCGATGCGATCGCTTCAGGGTGAGCGCGTCAGGCGCTTGACGAAGCGGATGCCGCAGACCTCCACGTCGTCGACGCGCTCCCACCCCGTCGCGTCGTAGAGGGCCACCGCTTCGGGCTGGCGGTCGCCCGTCGCGAGCTGCAGCGACGTGAGCCCGCGGTGGGCGGCCTCCTTCTCCAGCGCGGCCATGAGGGCACGGCCGACGCCGCGTCCGCGTGCGCCGGGGTCCACCCACAGGCGGCGCACCTCGCCGACGGCCGGGGCGACGGCGCGCAGGCCGACCCCGCCGACGGCGTCGCCGGAGCGGCGGGCCACCCAGAAGGCCCCCTGCGGTGGGTCGAACATGGCCGCGGTGAGCCCGTGCTCGCCCGCATCGAGGAAGCCGTAGCGCTCGACGAGCTCGGCCTCGGCCCGCGCCACGACGAAGCGCGGGCCCTCGGTGCCGTACGGCTCCACTTGCAGGGTGACGTCATGCACAGCCTCTATCCTTTCCGAGACGCAGGGGCGCCCCGTTCCCGGCGCCGATCACCCTGTTCCCGTGTTCACTCCCGTCCCCCCCGACATCGACTTCGTCGCCCTGGAGCAGGCGGAGCTGGCCCGCTGGGCGGGCCAGCGGGTGTTCGAGCGCTCCATGGAGCGGCGCCGCGACGCCCCCCGGTGGGTCTTCTACGAGGGCCCGCCGACCGCCAACGGCATGCCCGGGCCTCCACCACGCCTGGGCCCGGGTCTACAAGGACCTCTTCTGCCGCTTCCGGACCATGGCCGGTTCGTACGTGCCCCGCCGGGCCGGCTGGGACACCCACGGGCTCCCGGTCGAGGTCGAGGTGGAGAAGAAGCTCGGGATCACGGGGAAGGACCAGATCGAGCACCAGGTCGGCATCGCCGAGTTCACCCGCCTGTGCCGCGAGTCCGTCTACTCCTACGTCGACGAGTTCGCCCGCCTGACGACGCGCATCGGCTACTGGGTCGACATGGATGCGGCGTACTGGACGTTGAGCCCGGACTACATCGAGTCGGTCTGGTGGCATCTCCAGCGGCTGTTCGACCAGGGCCTCCTGTACGAGGACCTCAAGGTCGTCCCGTACTGCCCCCGGTGCGGGACGGCGCTGTCGTCGCACGAGCTGGGGCAGGCCGACGTCTACCGGGACGAGGAGGACGAGTCGGCCTACGTGCGCCTCCGGCTCGCGGACGACCCGTTGCCGGCGGAGCTGGCCGACGCCGGCGCCCGGTGGCTGGCGGTGTGGACGACCACCCCGTGGACGCTGCTGTCCAACACCGGCGTGGCCGTGAACCCCGACCTCGTCTACGCGGTCGTCGACGGGGTGGTCGTGGCCGACGAGCTCGTCGACGACGTCTTCGGCGAGGGCGCCTCCGGTCGGGTGTCGGCCCGGGTGCCCGGCTCGGCGCTGGTCGGCCTGCACTACGAGCGGCCCTTCGACGACCTGGCGCCGCCCCCGCCGCACAGCTCGGGGACCGGCGCGGACGGGTGGCGGGTCGTCCCGGCCGCCTACGTCACCACCGAGGAGGGCACCGGCCTGGTGCACCTGGCGCCGGCCTTCGGCGAGGTCGACCGCCAGATCGGGCGCGACAACGGCCTGCCCTCGCTCAACCCGGTCGGGCCGGACGGGCGCTTCACCGACGCCATCGAGTGGCTGGCGGGGCGCGACGTGCGGGAGGCCAACCACGACATCAACGACCGCCTCGAGTCTGCCGGCCTCCTCATCCGGCGCCTGCCCTACGTGCACTCGTACCCCCACTGCTGGCGCTGCCGCACGCCGCTGATCTACTGGGGCAAGCCGAGCTGGTACATCGCGACGTCGACCCGCAAGGACGACCTGCTGGCGGCGAACGAGACGGTGGACTGGCACCCTGCGCACATCAAGCACGGGCGCTTCGGCGAGTGGCTGGCCAACAACGTCGACTGGGCGCTGTCGCGCGACCGCTACTGGGGCACGCCGCTGCCGATCTGGCGCTGCGGGCGGGGGCACGTCCGGTGCGTGGGGTCGCTGGCCGAGCTCTCCGACCTGTGCGGGCGCGACGTGACGGGGCTGGACCCGCACCGCCCGACGATCGACGAAGTGACGTTCTTCTGCTCGACGTGCGCCGCCGAGGCGGAGGCCGGCGCCGACGTCGCCGTGGACGAGCTGGCCTTGGCCCGCCGGGTCGAGCCGGTGATCGACGCCTGGTTCGACTCGGGCTCCATGCCGGCGGCCCAGGTCGGCTACCCGCACGCGGCCGGGTCGTCGGAGGCCTTCGTCTTCCCCGCCGACTTCATCTCGGAGGCCATCGACCAGACCCGGGGCTGGTTCTACTCGCTGCTCGCCATCAACACCCTGGTGTTCGGCGAGAGCCCGTACCGCCACGTCGTGTGCCTCGGCCACATCGTCGACGCGGATGGCCGCAAGATGTCCAAGTCGCTGGGCAACATCATCGACCCCTGGAAGATCCTCGACACCCGGGGCGCCGACGCCATGCGCTGGTGGATGTTCAGTCAGGGCTCGCCGTGGACGCCGACGCGGGCGACGCTGCCCTCCATCGACGCCGCCATGCGGGACATGCTGCTCACGCTGTGGAACACCTTCTCCTTCTTCACCACGTACGCCTCGCTGAACGGGTTCGACCCGGCCGACCCCGCCGTGCCGGCGCCGGCCGAGCCGCGGCCCGCTCGACCGCTGGATCCTGTCGCGCCTGGCCAGCACCACCTCGTCGATGACCGAGGGGCTCCTCGGCTACGAGCCCTTCGGGGCGGCGATCGCCCTGGGCGCCCTCGTCGACGACGTGTCGAACTGGTACGTGCGCCGCAGCCGGCGCCGGTTCTGGCGGACGGACCCGGACGCGCCTCCCGGTGACTCGCTGGCCGCGCAGGCGACGCTGCACACCGTCCTGACGACGCTCACGCTCCTGTTGGCCCCGCTGTGCCCCTTCGTCGCCGACACCATGTGGCGCCACCTGACCGGCGCCGGCGAGGACGAGTCCGTCCACCTGGCCGACTGGCCCGTCGCGGCCGCCGACCAGGTCGACGTCGATCTGGAGGCGCAGATGGCGCTCGCCCGGCGCCTCACCTCCCTGGGCCGGGCCGCCCGCAGCGAGGCGTCGGTCAAGGTGCGCCAGCCGCTCAAGCGCGCCCTGGTCTTCCTCCCCGCCGGCGCCCCCGAGATCCTGCGCGACATCGTGGCCGACGAGCTGAACGTCGACGAGATCGACACCGCCGACGAGCTGAGCGAGGTCATCGCGTTCGAGCTCGTGCCGAACTTCAGCACTCTCGGGCCGCGCCTGAAGGACAGGGTGAAGGACCTCAAGCCGGCCCTGGCCAAGCTCGACGGTGCCGCGGCGGCCGAGGCGTTGGAGGAGGGCCGCGCCATCACCGTCGACCTGGGTGGCGAGGACGTCGAGCTCTCACCCGACGACGTGCAGCTACGGGTGCGGGGCCAGCAGGGCTACGCCGTCTCGCGTGAGGGGGGCGAGGTGGTGGCGCTCGACCTCACCCTCGACGAGGACCTCCGCACGCGTGGTCTGGCCCGCGAGGTGGTCCGCCTGGTGCAGGACCTGCGCAAGACCAGCGGGCTGGAGGTCTCCGACCGCATCCGGCTGCACGTCGTGGGACTCGACGCGATCGCCGGGCACTTCGACTTCATCGCCCGCGAGGTCCTGGCGACCGAGATCGTCCCCGGCCCCGGCGCGGGGGAGGGCACGGCACTCGAGCTCGACGACGAGCTGTTGACCCAGCCGGTGCGGGTGTGGCTGACGAAGGTCGAGGGCGAGGCCGCCTGACCCACCCGCCCCTGCGGCCGCGCAGTGCGTCGGTCAGCAGCCGGCGTCGAGGACCTTGGCCAGCAGAGCGGCGAGGTCGGCGCGGTCGCCGGCGTCGAGATGCGCCATCAGGTGGCGGTCGATGCCGTCGATCTGCGCGGCGATGGCGCGCCCGAGCACGGCCTGCCCCTCGGGCGTCAGCACGACGTGGATGCTGCGGCGGTCGCTCGGGCAGTTCTGCCGGGCCACCAGGCCGGCCTCGGCCATGCGGTCGACCAGGCGCGTCACGCCGCCCGTGGTGAGGGCGACGTTGCCGCTCAGCGTGCTCATGGTCAGCCGGCCCTCGGGGGCGGCGCCGACATGGATGAGGACGTCGAAGAACACGAGGGGGATCCCGACGGACTGCTCCAGCTCGCGCTCGAGGGCATCGGTCAACCCACGGTGCGTGCGGACGATCAGGCCCATCAGCTGGAGCCGCTCGTCGTCGATCTGGCCGAGGATGCCGCAGGTCCCGCCGCCGTCGCCGTCGGCTTCGACCCGCGCCCGCGCCTCGTCGCCGCCCTTGGCGGGAATGGTCGCCGTTCCCATGTCCTTCAGTCTCTCGCGAATCACGCTCTTGCACCCACTATTGCTGATTGACAAGTATCTGTCTAATCAGATATTATACTGTCAACAGTTACTCATCAACCCGAGGAGAGCACGAAATGAGCACCACCACCAGCATCGCAACCGTCCCCAAGGCCGGCGTCTACACCATCGACCCCGCTCACACCGAGGTCGGGTTCGTCGCCCGCCACCTCATCGGGACCAAGGTCCGGGGCCGCTTCACCGAGGTAGCGGGCACGTTCACCGTGGCCGAGAACCCCGAGGAGTCGACCGTCGAGGCCACCGTCCAGGCCGCCAGCATCCACACCAACCAGTCGATGCGGGACGACCACCTGCGCACGAACGACTTCCTCGACGTGGCCAACTACCCGACCCTGGAGCTCAAGAGCACGGGCCTGAAGCGGGTCCGCGAGAACCTGTGGATCCTGAGCACCGACCTGACCGTCCGGGGCGTCACCCGTCCGGTGGACTTCGACCTGGAGTTCCTGGGCGAGGGGCAGTCCATGCAGGAGGGCAAGACGGTCGTGGCCTTCTCCGCCTCGGCGGAGATCGACCGGCGCGACTTCGGCGTCAGCTTCAACCACTCGCTGCTCGACGGCAGCGTCGTGGTGGGCAACAAGGTCGTGATCGAGCTGGAGGTCGAGGCCGGCCTGGCCGAGTGACCTGACCAGCAGTCGAGCAGCACAGCAGCGCCGGCCCCATCGGGTCGGCGCTGCTGTGTCTCGATACGCTGCCGCCCATGCCCTCCCCGCCGGCCGCTCGGCTGCGCAGCGCGCCCGCCACCGAGCGCCGCACCGTCGACCCGGCACCCGCCGAGGACACCTTCGTCCTCGCCGTCGACCTCGGGACGGGCGGGCCCAAGGTGGCGGTCCTGTCGGCCACCGGGCGGATCGTCGCGCACGCCTTCCATGCGGTCGGCGTCGACCTGTTCCAAGACGGCGGGGCGGAGCAGTCGCCGCGGGCCTGGTGGGACGCGATCGTGGCCTCGGCCCGCGGTGCACTGGCGGAGAGCGGCGTGGCGCCCGAGCGCGTCGTCGGAATCGGGTGCACGTCGCAGTGGATGGGCACCGTGCCCGTCGACGACGAGGGCCAGGCCGTGGGGCCAGCGATCATCTGGATGGATTCCCGGGGCGCCAAGGCCGTGCGCGAGACGGTGCGCGGCGCGCTCAACGTACAGGGCTACTCCGCCCCCAAGCTGGCGAAATGGGTGCGCCGCACCGGCGGCATCCCGACGCTGTCGGGCAAGGACCCGGTGGGCCACATCCACTTCCTGCGCGAGCAGCGCCCCGACGTCTACGCGGCGGCGGCCATGTTCCTCGAGCCGGTCGACTACCTCAACCTGCGCCTGACGGGGCTGGCCCGGGCGTCGCACGACTCCATCACCGGGCACTGGGTGACCGACAACCGGGACATCGCGGCGATCTCGTATGACGAGAGCCTCATCGAGCTGGCCGGCCTGGAGCGCTCGAAGCTGCCCGACCTCGTCCCGACGGGGAGCGTGGTCGGGGGGTTGGCCGCCGCCGCGGCCGCCGAGCTCGGCCTGCTGGCCGGCACGCCGGTCGTCACCGGGACGGGCGACCTGCACTCGGCCGCCGTGGGCTCGGGGGCGGTGGCGGACTTCGCCGCCCACCTCTACATCGGCACCTCGAGCTGGATCAGCTGCCACGTCCCGTTCAAGAAGACCGACGCGCTGACCAACATCGCCTCCATCCCCTCGGGGATCCCGGGCCGCTACATCGTGGCCGACGAGCACGAGACCGGCGGGGCCTGCCTGACCTGGCTGCGCGACAACCTGCTCTTCCCCGACGACGCCATGGCCACGACCGGACCCGTCCCCGACGGCTTCTTCGGCACGCTCAACGACATGGCGTCGACGGTGCCGGCCGGCGCGCACGGCGTCCTCTTCACCCCCTGGCTGAACGGCGAGCGCTCCCCGGTCGACGACCACACCATCCGGGCCGGCTTCCACAACATCTCGCTGTCGTCGACCCGGGCCGACATGGTGCGGGCCGTCTTCGAGGGCGTGGCCCTCAACTCGGCCTGGCTGCTCGGCGCCGTCGAGAAGTTCTGCAAGCGGCCCTTCGGGTCGCTGGCCTTCGTCGGCGGCGGTGCCAACTCGGACCTGTGGTCCCAGATCCACGCCGACGCCACCGGGCGCACCATCCGCCAGGTGGCCGACCCCGTCCTGGCCAACGTGCGCGGCGCCGGGCTGCTCACGCTGCTCGCCCTCGGCCACATCACGGTGGCCGACATCCCCGGCACGGTGCAGGTCAAGGCCACCTACGACCCGGACCCGGCCGCCGCCGCGGTCTACGCCGGGCTGCTCAAGGAGTTCGTCAACCTCTACGACAAGACGAAGGGCATCCACAAGCGGTTGAACGGTCGCCGCCTGCACCAGGGCGCGTCTTAGGGGAGGCCGCCGCCGCCGGCCCGCCGCAGCAACTTCCGGCGGCCGGAACCCTTCGTGATCACCAGCGCCAGCGACGTGGTCACGTACCCGCCCAGCCGGGTGCGCAGGTGGACGTCGGTGTAGGGGGCCACGTCGACGTGGAGGTCCTCTGGCGCGGCCCCGAGGGTGAAGTCGACGTCGATGCCGTGCCCGGCCCGGTGCAGCCGCTCCACCAGCGCCTGAATGTCACGGCGCCGGTAGAACACGGTCCCGCCCGCCTCCACCGTGTCGTCGTCGGAGCCGACGAGGTACTCGGTGGTGTGCACGGCGACCCCGCCCGGGCGGAGGCACGCCATCTGCGCCGCGACGAAGTCCGCCCCCGCGGCGAGGGTGCCCAGGTGCTCGAGCGCGCAGGACGACCACGTGAAGTCGAACCCGCGCAGGTCGTCGGGGATGGCGTTCATGTCGACGTCGCGGTAGCGGACGCGGCGGGCGAAGGCCTCGTCGGGGCAGAGCTCGTGCGTGTTCAGGTCCTCGAGCCCGCCCGCCCACTCGGCCTGCGAGTCGGTCCAGCCCGAGGCCAGCGCCAGGGCGTGCGGCTGGTCCGTCGCGACGACGTCGCACCCCTCGGCGGCGAACAGCGCCACCAGGGGCTCCTTCCCCACACCGAACCCGAGGCCCGAGCGCCCGGGCGCCAGCATGGCGCGCTCGCGCAGCGCCTCGGCGATGAAGAGCCACTCCCACATCTTGCGGTGCAGCATCACGTCGCGCCGGTCCTCGTCGCCGGACGCCCACATCGGGCGCAGGCGGTCCGCCCAGGCTCGCAGCTCGGGGGAGCGCAGCGACTCGGCCGAGCAGAGTTGCGAGCGCAGCACGTCCTAGATCCGTTCGAAGTTCCGGGCCAGCTCCCAGTCGGACACGTGCCGGTTGCAGGCCAGCCACTCCTGCTCGGCCGTGTTCAGCAGGTGGTGGTGCACGTCGGGCCCGAAGGCCTCGAGCGCCACGGCCGAGCCGCGCAGCTCGTCGATGGCCTCGACCAGCGTCGAGGGGATCCGCGGCACGTCGGCCGCCTCGTAGGCGTTGCGCGGGTAGGGGTCGCCCAGCTCGAGCTCGTGGTCGACGCCGTAGAGGCCGGCGGCGATGGAGGCGGCGACGACCAGGTAGGGGTTGACGTCGGCGCCGGGGACCCGGGACTCGACGCGCCGCCCCGCCCCGTGGCCGACGACGCGGAAGCCGCAGGTGCGGTTGTCCTCGCCCCAGACCACCGCGGTCGGGGCCCAGCTGCCGGGCACGTAGCGCCGGTACGAGTTCACGGTCGGCGCCGCGCACCACGCCAGCTCGCGGGCGGCGTGGAGCTGCCCCGCCAGGAAGCGCCGCCCGAGCGTCGAGAGCCCGCTCGGGTGCGCCGGGTCGGCCATCAGCGCGTCGCCGCTCTCGGCGTCCCAGAGGCTGGTGTGCACGTGGCACGAGGAGCCCACGTCGTCCATCGTCCACTTGGCCATGAAGGTCGCGGCCCGGCCCTCCTGCGCCGCGATCTCCTTGATCCCGTTCTTGAACACCAGGTGGTGGTCGGCGGTGGTGAGGGACTCGTCGTAGGTGACGTTCACCTCGTGCTGCCCCCGTCCGGCCTCTCCCTTGGAGAACTCGACGGGGATGCCGGCGGCGCGCATCTCGTTGCGGATGCGACGCAGGATGTACTCCTCCCGCGCCGTCTGCATGAGCTGGTAGTCCTCGATCGTCGACATGTGCGGCGTCAGGCCCTTCCACCCCTTGGCGCTGGCCTCCTCGTAGGAGTCGAGGAAGAGGAAGAACTCGAGCTCGGTGGCGCTGCACACGCGCAGCCCGCGCTCGGCGGCCCGCTCCAGCTGGCGGCGCAGGATCCGGCGGGGTGACACCTCGACGGGCTCGCCGTGGTCGTCGACGAGGTCGCAGATGACGAGGGCCGTCCCCTCGAGCCAGGGGATGCGGCGGGCGGTGGCGTAGTCCGGCAGGCAGACGAAGTCCCCGTAGCCCGTGTCCCAGTTGGTGAAGCGGTAGCCGGGGAGCGGGGTCATGTCGACGTCGACGGCCAGGAGGTAGTCGCAGGCCTCGATCCCGTGCTCGGCCACGTGCGAGGAGAAGAAGTCGGCCGTCACCCGCTTCCCGACGGGCCGCCCGTGCATGTCGGGGAAGGCGACCACGACGGTGTCGATGGACCCGTCGGCGATTCCGTCATCTATGAGCTGTCGACCTGGCATGCGGCATGTTTAGCCCGCCGCGGGCGATCGCCCAGCCCGTATGTACGCTGGGTCGGTGAGTTCGCCCGTCCCGTGACCCCGCTCATCGGCCTCTCGACCTACGTCGCCGACGCCCGTTGGGCCACCTGGGAGCGCCGGGCGGCCGTCCTGCCCCAGGCCTACTTCGAGCTGGTGGCGGCGGCGGGGGGACGACCCCTGCTCCTGCCCCCGCCGAGCACCGGCCCGGGCGGCCCGGAGGCGGGCGCGGACGAGGTCGTCGCCGTGCTGGACGGCCTGGTGCTGACCGGGGGTGGCGACGTCGACCCGTTGGCCTACGGCGCCGACCCGGCGCCCGAGGTGGGGGGCGTCGACCCGACCCGGGACGCCAGCGAGCGTGCCCTGCTCGAGGCGGCGCTGCGGGTCGACCTGCCGGTGCTCGCGATCTGCCGGGGCTGCCAGGTCCTCAACGTGGAACTCGGCGGCACCCTGCACCAGCACCTGCCCGACGTGGTGGGGCATCTCGACCACCGCAGCGCCCCGTTCGTCTTCGGCGACGTCGAGGTCGAGACGGTGCCGGGCACCATCGCCGCGGCCGTCTTCGGCACCACGCCGACGGTGCTCTGCTCGCACCACCAGGCCATCCGCGCCCTGGGCCGGGGCCTGGTGCAGACGGCGTCCACCCACGACGGGGTGATCGAGGCGATCGAGCTGCCGTCGGCGCGCTTCGTCCTCGGGGTGCAGTGGCATCCCGAGGAGCAGATGGACCAGCGCCCGTTCGACGCGCTGGTGCACGCGGCGCAGGACTACCGGCACGAACGGTCGGTGCGCCAGCCGGCATGATCAGCGGCCGGGTGGCCGTCGTGACCGGAGCCCGCCGGGGCCTGGGCGCCGGCCTGGCCGTGCACTTCGCCGCCTCGGGCATGCACCTCGGCCTGTGCGCCCGGCACCGCCCCGTCCTGGCCGCCCGCACCCGGCCCACGGCGCACGTCCTGTCCTCCGTCGACGTCACCGACCACGACGCGCTCGATCGATTCGCGGCCGCCGTGGTCGCTCGATTCGGCCGCATCGACCTCTGGGTCAACAACGCCGGCCTGCTGGGGCCCATCGCCCCCCTCGCGGTGGCCGACCCCGACGAGGTCCGGCGCACCGTCGACGTCAACGTGACGGGCGTGCTCAACGGGTCGTCGGTGTTCGCCCGCCACGTCCGCTCCCGCCCCGGGGGCGGCGTGCTCGTCAACGTGTCCTCCGGCGCCGCCACCACGCCGTACCAGGGGTGGGCCGCCTACGGCGCCACCAAGGCGGCGGTGGACCAGCTGACCCGGGTCGTCGCGCTGGAGGAGGCGCCGCACGGCTTGGCCGCCTACGCCCTGTCGCCCGGGCTGGTGGACACGGACATGCAGGCCGCCATCCGCGCCGTCGACGAGGCGTCGTTCCCGGAGGTGGACCGCTTCCGCCGCGCCAAGGACGAGCACCGGTTCAACTCCCCGACCCGGGTCGCCGAGCACATCCTGGCCCTGGCGTTCGGGCCCGAGCGCCCCGACTCCGTCGTGCTCCGCGTCCCGGACGTCGCCGGGTAAGGTTCGCGCCCATGGCCAAGAGCGGTTCCAGGAGTGTCGTCAAGCCGGTGGCCGCCGCCGCGGTGACGCTGGGGACCATCGCCAGCATCTGGTGGTTCGCCCTCAAGCCCCGTCGCAAGGCCAAGAAGGCCACGTAGGGTCAACCGACCGCCGGCAGCCCCTCGACCAGCGCCGGCAGGATGTCGCTGATGGGGCCGTGCACCACGACGTCGGCGAGGGAGTCCATCTCGGTCGGGTCGCCGTTCACGATGAGCAGCACCGCGCCGTGGCGCACGGCGACCGGCACGAGCCCGGCGGCGGGGAACACGCCCAGCGTGGAGCCCACGGCCAGCAGCAGGTCGCAGGTCGCCGCCGCCGCCTCGGCCCGGAAGAGGTCCTCGGCGACGAGGTTCTGCCCGAAGCTGATCGTGGCCGACTTGAGGATGCCGCCGCAGGCCGCGCCGTCCGCCAACGTGACGGTGCAGGCCGGGTCCTCTTCGCCGGCGCGCACCCGCTCGTGCACGGGCTCGGAGGGTTGGCGGTCGCCGCACGTCAGGCACATGACCTCGAGCGCGGTGCCGTGGATCTCCACGATGCGCGTCGGGTCGGTGCCGGCCTTCTGGTGCAACCCGTCGATGTTCTGCGTCACCAGGGTGTCGAGCCGGCCGCCGCGCTCGAGCTCGACCAGGGCCCGGTGCCCCGCATTGGGCTCCGACGACCACATCGGCGAGGTGAGCCGGTTCCGCCAGGCCCGGCGACGCAGCTCGGGATCGGCCACGTAGGCGGACAGGGTCGCCATCTTCTCGGCCTCGGGGTTCTTGGTCCACACGCCCCGGGGCCCGCGGAAGTCCGGGATCCCCGAGTCCGTCGAGATGCCGGCCCCCGTGAGCACGACCACCCGGCGCGACTGCTCGAGCAGCCGCCGGGCCTCGTCGCTGACGTCCATCGCAGGCGCCATGGTGGCACGTACGCTGCCGCGGTGTCCCGGGACGTCGAGCTGCTCCACGCCCCCGACGCCGAGGACCGCCAGCGCCGGGCCGCCGGCGCACTGCTGGCCAGGGGGTGCCGGGAGGGCGACCGGGTCGTCTTCGCACTCGGGTCGTCCGCCGACCTCATCTGTGCGGTGCTCGGGGCGGCCCGGGTGGGCCTCATCCCCGTCCTGCTCAACGCGACGCTGACCCCGGCCGAGCGCGACCTCCTCGCCGACGACGCCGGGCCCGCCGTGCGCGTCTTCACCCGGGAGGACCTCGCCCCCCTCGTGCACGAGGGCACGCCCGTCGAGCTCGCCCCGTACCCCCTCACCCGCCCGATGCACTACACGTCGGGCACGACGGGACGGCCGAAGGGCGTCACGACGGGCATCTGGGACGAGGCCACGGCCCGCGCCGTCTTCGAGGACGAGGCGGCGGTGTGGCACTTCGACCGCGACGACCTGCACATGGTGTGCTCACCGATGTACCACACGGTCTCGATCCGCTTCGCCACCGGCACGCTCCTCTCGGGCGGGTCGCTGGCCATCCTGAGCCGCTTCGACGCGTCGACGGCCCTCGACGTCCTGCGCCACGACCGTCCGACGACCGCCTTCCTCGTCCCGACCCACCTCCAGCGCATCCTCGGGTGTCCCGACCTCGGCGACGACGAGCGCTTCGGGTCGCTCCGCCTGCTCGCCCACGCCGGCGCGCCCTGCCCCGAGTCCGTCAAGCGGGCGACGATGGAGCGGGTGCGCAGCGGCGGCGTCTGGGAGTTCTACGGCTCGACCGAGGGCCAGTTCACGGTGTGCCCGCCCGAGGACTGGCTCGAGCGCCCGGGCACCGTGGGCCGGGCCCGCCCGGGCCGGCGGCTCTTCATCGACGACCCGACGGGCAGCGGGGTCATATGGTGCGACATGCCGTCCTTCGCCCGTTTCCGCTACTGGCGCGACGACGAGGCCACGCAGCAGGCCTGGCGCGGGCCCGCCTGCTCCATCGGCGACCTCGGCCGCCTCGATCCGGACGGCTTCCTCTACCTGACCGGCCGGCGCCACGACCTCATCATCAGCGGCGGCGTCAACGTGTACCCCGCCGAGATCGAGAACGTCCTGGCCGCCGTCGACGGCATCGTCGAGGTGGCCGTCTTCGGCCTGCCCGACGAGCAGTGGGGCCAACGGGTGTGCGTCGCCTACGTCGCCGACGCGCCGTCCTCCACCGCCGAGGAGGCCCTGCGGGCCGCCGCGTCGGAGCGCCTCGCCCCCTACAAGCGGCCCAAGGCCTACTTCGCCGCCGGCGAGCTGCCCCACACCGCCACCGGCAAGCTCGTACGACGAGCCGTCCCCGGGCACCTGGGCCTGGCGGGACCGGGAGGAACCGAAGCCGTCGGCGGGTAAGACTGACGTCATGCCCTTCGCCACGACCAACCCCGCCACCGGAAAGACGGAGAAGGAGTTCCCGGCCCACACGCCGGCGGAGGTGGACGAGCTGCTGCAGCGCGCCGTGGCCGCGTTCGCCGAGTACCGGACGACCACCTTCTCCGAACGGTCGCGTCACCTGCTGACGGCGGCCGAGCTGCTGGAGGGCGAGGTCCCCGACGTGGCGCGCATCCTGACCACCGAGATGGGCAAGACCTTCGCCGCCGCCAAGGCCGAGGTCTCCAAGTGCGCCGTCGGGCTGCGCTGGTTCGCCGACAACGCCGAGGCCCTGCTGGCGGACGAGCCGATCGAGTCGTCGGCCACGCAGTCCTACGTGCGCTACCAGCCCCTCGGGCCCGTCCTCGCCGTCATGCCGTGGAACTTCCCGATGTGGCAGGTCATCCGCTTCGCCGCCCCCGCCTTGATGCTCGGCAACGTCGGCCTCCTGAAGCACGCGTCCAACGTGCCCCAGACCGCGCTGGCCATCGAGGACCTGTTCCGCCGGGCCGGCCTCCCCGACGGCGTCTTCACCAACCTCTTCGTCGAGTCCAAGGACGTCGCCGACCTCATCGGGGACCCGCGCATCGTCGCCGTCACGCTGACGGGCAGCGAGTTCGCCGGCATGTCGGTGGCGTCCGCGGCGGGACGCGCCCTCAAGAAGACGGTGCTCGAGCTCGGCGGGTCGGACCCCTTCGTCGTCACCCCGAGCGCCGACCTCGATGCGTGCGTGCGCACCGCCGTGACCGCCCGCGTCCAGAACAACGGGCAGTCCTGCATCGCCGCCAAGCGCTTCATCGTCATCGACGCAGTGCACGACGAGTTCCTGGCCCGCTTCACCGAGGCGATGGGGTCGCTCGTGGTGGGCGACCCCTTCGACCCCGCCACCGACGTCGGGCCCATCGTGAGCCAGGCCCAGCGCGACGAGCTGGTGGGGCAGATCGACGCGGCGCGCCAGCAGGGCGCCACCGTCCACGCCGGCGCCACCCTCCCCGACTCCGACGGCTGGTGGCTCGCCCCGACGGTGCTCTCGGGGGTCACCACCGACATGCCCGTCGCCCGTGAGGAGCTCTTCGGGCCGGTCGCCATGGTGCTGCGGGTGCCCGACCTGAGCGCGGCGATCGAGGCGGCAAACGCCACCCCCTTCGGCCTCGGCTCGAGCGTGTGGACCGACGACGACGACGAGATCGACCTCTGCGTCGACGGGATCGAGGCGGGGGCGGTCTTCGTCAACGCCATGGTGGCCTCCGCGCCCGAGCTGCCCTTCGGCGGCGTGAAGCGGTCCGGCTACGGCCGCGAGCTGTCCGAGATCGGCCTCAAGGAGTTCGCCAACGTCAAGACCGTCTTCGTCGCCTGACGGCCGCCGCCCTGTGTGCGCCACCAGTCCGACCACGACGTACCTCGACCACGCCGCCACCACACCGCTGCGGGCCGAGGTGCGCTCCGCCATGGCGGAGGTCCTCGCCGCCCCGCTCGGGAATCCCACCGGGAGCCATCCCCCCGCCCAGCGGGCCCGGCGGCTGCTCGAGGACGCGCGCGAGGAGGTCGCCGCCTTCCTCGGCCGGGATCCCGGCGAGGTGGTCTTCACCTCGGGCGGCACCGAGTCCGCCAACCTGGCGGTGCTCGGGGTGGCCGACGCCGCCTGGCGCGAACGCGGGGAGGCCGTGGTGCTCTGCTCGGCCGTCGAGCACCCGGCGGTGCGCGAGTCGGCCAGGGCGTCGGGCGTCGACGTGCGCGAGCTCCCGGTCGACGGGCGCGGCGTCGTGGAGCTCGAGGCGCTGGGCCGGACGCTCTCCTCGCGCACCACGCTCGTGGCAGTGATGACGGCCAACAACGAGACCGGTGTCGTCCAGCCCGTGGCCGACGTCGTCGACGCCGTACGGCGGCGGGCCCCGCGGGCCTGTGTGTTCACCGACGCCGTCCAGGCCGCGACGTTCCTCGACCTGGCCGAGGCCACGGCGGGCGCGGACATGGTGTCGCTCAGCGCCCACAAGGTCGGCGGCCCCGTCGGCGTGGGGGCCCTGGCGGTGCGCCCCGGGGTGGCGCTCCTGGCGCGCCAGCACGGCGGCGGACAGGAGCGGGAGCGGCGCAGCGGGACCCAGGACGTGGCCGGCGCGGTCGGGCTGGCGACGGCGCTGCGCCTGGCCGCCCTCGAGCGCGACGAGGCGGCGGTGCGGGTGGCGGCGTTGCGGGACCGGCTCGGCGACGGGCTCGTCGACGCCGTGGAGGGCGCGCACCGCACGGTGCCCGCCGGGGTCGCCGTGCTGCCGGGCCACCTGCACCTCTGCCTGGCGGGCGTGGAGCGCGAGGAGCTGCTGGTGGCGCTCGGCGCCGAGGGCGTGTGCGTCTCGGGCGGGTCGTCGTGCGCCAGCGGGGCGCTCGAGCCGAGCCACGTGCTCGCCGCCATGGGCGTGGACCCGGATCTGGCCCGGGGTGCACTCCGCTTCACACTGGGGTATGGCACCAGGGATGCCGACGTCGACCGCGCCCTCCAGGTGGTGCCCACCGTGGTCGCTGCGCTGCGCCGACGGGCCTGAGCGCCGGTGGCACACTGGTCCCATGCGGGTGCTCGTGGCGATGTCGGGGGGCGTCGACTCGTCCGTCGCGGCCGCGCTGCTGGTCGAGCAGGGACATGACGTCGTCGGGGCGACGCTCAAGCTGTGGGGTGGCGCGTCGGACTCGGGCTGCTGCTCGGTGGCCGACGTGGAGGACGCGCGCCGGGTGGCCCAGCAGCTGGGGATCGAGCACCACGTGTTCAACCTGACCGAGGAATTCGACCGCCACGTCGTCACCCCCTATGTCGTCGAGCACGAGCGGGGGAGGACGCCGAACCCGTGCATCGAGTGCAACCGCTCGCTCAAGTTCGACCGCCTCCTCGGGCGGGCCGAGCGGCTGGGCTTCGACCGCCTGGCGACGGGGCACCACGCACGTGTGACCGCCGCTGGCAGCGAAAGAGCGAGCGGCGCCGGAGCCTTGCGCCTGCGCCGGGGGGCGGACGCGCGCAAGGACCAGTCCTACGTGCTCTCGATGCTGGGCCAGGACGCGCTGGCCCGCGTGCTCTTCCCGGTCGGCGACATGACCAAGGAGCGGGTGCGCGCCCAGGCGCGCCGGCTCGGCCTGCGCACCGCGGCCAAGCCGGACAGCCAGGACGTCTGCTTCATCGGGAGCGCCGAGGGCCGGCTCGGCTTCCTGGAGGGCCGCATGGCGCTGCACGCGGCCGAGGTCGTCGACACCGAGGGCCGGCCGGCCGGCTCGGTGGTGGCCGTCGAGCTCGTGACCGTCGGCCAGCGCCGCGGCATGGGCCACGGCCGCGACGGCACCCGTCGCTACGTGACCCACGTCGACGTGGCGGCGCGCCGGGTGACCGTCGGGAGCGCGGCCGACGCGCTGCGCTCCTCGGTCGTCCTCGCCGGTCGTTCGATCACCTGGGTCGACGGCCCGCTGGCCGCCGGTACGCGCGCCGTCGCGCAGGTGAGCGCGCACGGGCGCCCGGTGTCCTGCACTGTCGGTGAGACAGCCGGCGGCGACACTGACCTGGTGGTCCGCTTCGACGCCCCCCAGCGGCCCGTCGCCCCCGGGCAGACGGTGGCCCTCTACGACGCACTCGACCCCGACGCCGTGGTCGGCGCGGGCATCGCGGCCTGAGCATGGCGGACGTGGGCGCCCCTCCGCCCGAGGTCGTGGCGCGGGTCGAGGAGCTGCGCACGCTCATCGTGCGGGCCAACGAGCTCTACCACGTGCTCGACTCGCCGGAGATCCCCGACGCCGAGTACGACCTCCTCGTCGTGGAGCTGCGCGGGCTCGAGGAGCGCTACCCCACGTTGGCCTCGCCCGACTCGCCCACCAACGCGGTGGGTGCCGCGCCGTCGGGCCTCTTCCAAGAGGTGCGCCACCGCGTGCCGATGATGAGCCTCGACAACGCGTTCGACGAGGCCGAGTTGCGGGCGTGGGCCGAGCGGCTGCGGCGGCAGGACCCGTCGCTCGACCTCGACGCGCTCGCCTTCTCCTGCGAGCCCAAGGTGGACGGCGTCGCCATGTCGCTCACCTACGAGCGGGGGCGCTTCGTCCAGGCGGCCACCCGGGGCGACGGCGTCACCGGTGAGGACGTCACCGCCAACGTGGCGACGGTGAAGGACGTGCCCAAGGCGCTGGCCAAGGCGGGAGGTCCCTACCCCGAGCTGCTCGAGGTCCGCGGCGAGATCTACATGCCGGTCGACGAGTTCGAGGCGATGAACAAGCGCCAGGCCGAGGCCGGGGAACGGCTCTTCGTCAACCCGCGCAACTCCGCCGCCGGCGCGCTGCGCCAGAAGGACCCGGCCGTCACGGCGAAGCGGCCGCTGCACTTCTGGGCCTACCAGGTCGGCGTCGTCGAGGGCTCGCCCCCCAAGAGCAGCTGGCCGGCGGCGACGCAGAGCGGCACGCTGGCGCAGCTGACGCGCGCCGGGTTCCCGGTGAGCCCGCAGGCCGTGCTGGTCAAGGGGATGGACGAGGTGGTGGCCCGGTGCGTGGAGCTCGAAGCGGAGCGGCACTCCTTGGCCTACGAGATCGACGGCGTGGTGATCAAGGTCGACGACCTGGCGCTGCACGAGGTCCTGGGCGCGACCTCGCGGGCGCCGCGCTGGGCCATCGCCTTCAAGTTCCCCCCCGAGGAGCGCACCACCAGGCTCATCGCGATCCACGTCTCCATCGGGCGCACCGGGCGGGCCACGCCCTTCGCCCAGCTCGAGCCCGTCTTCGTGGGCGGCTCCACCGTCGGCATGGCGACGCTGCACAACGAGGACCAGGTGGCGGCGAAGGACGTGCGGCCGGGCGACCTCGTCATCGTGCGAAAGGCGGGCGACGTCATCCCCGAGGTGGTCGGCCCGGTGCGGCACGGGCCCGGTGTGCCGAAGCGCCGCAAGCCGAAGTGGACGTTCCCGACCACGTGCCCGTCGTGCGGGCAGCCGCTGGTGCGGCTGCCGGGGGAGAGCGACACGTTCTGCACCAACATCGACTGCCCCCAGCAGCGCGTCCAGCGCATCGCGCACTACGCGTCGCGCTCGGCGATGGACATCGAGGGGTTGGGCGAGGAGCGCGTGCTCCAGCTGGTCGCGGCCGGCCTCGTCAACGACCCGGCCGACCTGTACCTGCTCACGGTCGAGCACCTCGTCGGGCTCGAGCGCTTCGCGGCGATCTCGGCGGGCAACCTGGTCGCGGGCATCGCGAAGTCGACGACGCAGCCGCTGAGCCGGCTCCTCGTCGCGCTGGGCATCCGGCATCTCGGGCCGACGGGCGCCCGGGCAGTCGCCCGCGCCTTCGGGTCGCTCGACGCCATCCTCGCCGCGTCGACCGAGGCGCTGGCCGCGGTCGACGGCGTCGGCGGCGTGATCGCGGCCAGCGTGGCCGAGTTCCTGGCCCAGCCGACCAACGAGGGTGTCGTGGGGCGGCTGAAGGCCGCCGGGGTCAACACGGAGGAGCCGGGGGCCGCCGGTCAGGGGTCCGGCGGTCGAGTGGCGGCGGGCACCGCCGTGGTGCAGACGCTGGCCGGCAAGGCGGTGGTGGTCACCGGCGGCGTGCCGGGCTACACGCGGGAGGGGGCCGAGGAGGCGATCATGGCGCGGGGCGGGACGTCGCCGGGGAGCGTGTCGAAGAAGACGTACGCGCTGGTGGTCGGCGACGCGCCGGGCGCGGCGAAGCTCCGCAAGGCCGAGGAGCTCGGCACGCCGATCGTCGATGCTGCTTCCTTCGAGGCGCTGCTCGAGAGCGGGGATCTGCCCGGGTGACGGCTGGTGAGGGGGTGTCCACCGGATACGCCGTGCGGATCGGTAGCCTGAGTTCGCCCCGATGCCCCTGATTTCTGATTCCATCGGCCGGGTCCTTGGGAAGCGGTACCGGCTGCTCTCCGCTCTGGGCACCGGCGCTTCGGCTCACGTCTTCCTGGCCGAGGACGTGTCGCTGCAGCGCTATGTCGCGGTCAAGGTCCTGCAGCCGGGGCTGGCCACCGACGAGGCGTTCCTGAAGCGCTTCGGGGCCGAGGCGCGCTCGGTGGCGTCGCTGAACCACCCGCACGTGCTGCGCGTCTTCGACTGGGGGGAGGACGCGGACGGGCCGTATCTGGTCCTGGAGTATCTCGGCGGGGGCTCGCTCCGTGACCTGCTCGACCGGGGGTCGTTGCTCTCGCACTCGCAGGCGGCGGTGCTGGGGACGGAGGTGGCGCAGGGTCTGGCCTACGCGCACGCCCGCGGGCTGGTGCACAGGGACATCAAGCCCGCGAATCTGCTCTTCGACGAGGAGGGCCGGGTGCGGGTGGCGGACTTCGGCGTGGCGCGCGCGCTCGCCGAGGCCGCCTGGACGGAGCCGGCGGGGGCGATGGTGGGGACGGCGCGCTACATCTCGCCCGAGGCGGCGGAGGGGAAGCCGGTCGACGGGCGGGCCGACGTGTACTCGTTGGCGCTCGTCTTGTACGAGGCCGTGACCGGGACGGTGCCCTTCGTGACGGACACCACGATGGGGACGCTGGCGGCCCGGATCGGCCAGCCGCTGCCGCACGACCCGGCGCTCGGCCCCCTCGACGACGTCCTGGCCCGGGCGGCGGCGCCCTCGGTCGGGTCCCGCCTGGACGCCGCCGGCCTGGCGGCCCGGCTCGGCGCACTGGCCGCCGCCCTCCCGACGCCGGCGCCGTTGCCGCTGGCGATCCCGCATTCCGACGCCGCCCCCATCACGGGGTTCCGTGCCCCCGGCGTCACCGAGCTCACCGACAGCGGGGTGGTCGGCTCGTCGACGGCGATCGCCCCGCTCGTGGCGGGGGCCCCGGTGGGGACGAAGGCGGGGCCGGGGGAGATCTTCGACGCCGAGCCCTACGGGGGGCGCCGACGTGGCTCCGGTGGCCAGGCCGCTCGGACGGGCACGGGCCGCCGGCGACGCACCTGGTGGATCGTGGCGGCGATCGCCCTCGTGGTGATCGTGGTCGGGGGCCTGGTCGCCGCGTACGAGGCGAAGGTCTTCACGCCCTCGCACCCGACGCCCGCCCTGGTCAACGTGTCCCTGGCGAAGGCCCGGGCCGACGTGGCCAGAGTCCATATGAACCTGAAGGTGGGGGCATCGGTGAAGTCGATCGCGGTGGCCGCCGGCGACGTCATCTCCCAGAGCCCGGCCGCGGGGACGAGCCAGAAGGAGGGCTCGACGGTCAACGTCGTGATCTCCGGCGGCAAGCCCGACGTCTCCATCCCCTCCCTCACCGATATGACCTGTGCCCAGGCCGCGGCGGCACTGCAGTCGGCGCACTTCACCTCGGTGTGCTCCCCGGGCACCTACAGCAACACCGTGCCGACGGGCGTGCTGGTGCTGTGGTCGTTCGGCGCCACCGCGAACCCGTCCAAGGCGCCCTACGGGTCCGCCATCGCCCTCGTCCCCTCGTTGGGCCACACGCCGGCGACGGTGCCGAGCATCCCGCAGACCTACAGCTTCGCCCAGGCCCAGGCCGCGCTGCAGGCGGTGGGGCTGACGGCCACGCAGAACAACCAGTCCAGCCCCACCGTGCCGTCGGGTGACGTGATCTCTACGAACCCGGCCAGCGGCGCGCAGGCGCCCTACGGCTCGGCGGTGACGGTGAACGTGTCGACCGGCCCGCCCATGACCACCGTGCCGGACGTGATCCAGGACTCCGTGGCGCAGGCCACCAACGCGTTGCAACAGGCTGGGCTCAGCGTCTCGGGCGTCTCGGGCAACCCGAACAACAACGTCACCGGCACGCAGCCGTCCGTCGGCACGTCCGTGCCCACCGGGTCGTCCATCCAGCTCTTCACCCACTGATCCTCCGTCCGTGGCGCTCCCGTTCGACCCGGCCTGCGACCTCTGCGAGGCGGCGCGTCTCTCCGAGTGGCACCACGAGGACGACGTGTGCTGGGTGGCCGACTGCGAGGTCTGCGGGGTGCCCATGGTGGTGTGGAAGCACCACGGCCCTACACCACCCGACGACGACGTGACGCACATGCTGGCCGAGTTGACGCGGGTGGCCGACGTCCGCTTCGGTCCCGGTGAGTGGTCCGTCGACCGCGTCATGCGGCAGATCCCGAACCATTTCCACGCCCACGGGCGCGATCCCAACTGGTGGTTCCGCCGCTTCCGTTAGTGCTCCGACTCGGGCTCGGGAAAATTCGGCAACGGTAGGGTGTCCGGGGTGGACCCGCCCCGGGACGAGCGCTCCGACCTGCTGCTCGACCCCAAATACGACCCCGGCGGAGGGGCGATGGGGACCCTCGGCGCGGACGGTTCCGTCGAGACGAACTGGTTCAGCCTCTTGCACCGCCGCGTCTCCGCCCGGGCGGTGCGCAGCCCGCGGTACCAGTGGTGGGCGCTGGTGGCGCTGTTGGCCGGCCTGCTGTCCCTGAACATCACGTTCACCGTCTTCGTGGTCGCCCTGCCGACCGTGAAGGCGGACTTCCACACCAACTTCTCGGTGCTGGCCTGGGCCTCGACCGGCCCACTGCTGGCCTTCGGCGTCGCCGCACCGTTCTTCGGCAAGGCGGGGGACCTCTTCGGGCACCGCCGGCTGTACCAGTTCGGGCTTCTGGGGGCGATGGTCAGCGCGATCCTCACCGCCACCGCGCCCGACGTCGGCATGCTGCTGTTCGCCCGTGCGCTCGACGGCGTGCAGGGCGCCGCCACCGGGACGGCGTCCATGGCGATCATCCTCGAGCTGTTCGCTCCGGCGGACCGGGTCAAGGCGCTCGGGTGGTGGTCCCTGGTCGGGGCGGGCGGGCCGGTCCTCGGCGTCACGCTCGGCTCTCCGGTGATCCAGTTCTTCGGGTGGCGCACGCTGTTCTGGGGCCAGCTGGTGCTCCTGGTCGTCGCCTCGGTGGTGGTGGCGTTGCTGTTGCCGTCCGACCGGCGGCCCAAGGCCGCGGTTCGGGACCGGTCCCGCGTGTGGGAGGGCATGGACTGGGTGGGCAGCTGGAGCCTGGCCGGTGCGGTCACCGGCGCGATGCTCGTGCTCAGCATCGGCCCGATCGTGGGCTGGACATCGGCGGCGGTCATCACGGCGGGGATCGTCGCGTTGGTCCTGGCGGGCGTGTTCGTCTGGCGCGAGTCCACCTTCGCGACCCCCCTCGTACCGACGACGTACTGGCGGCGGCGCAACTTCATGTTCCCGATGGGTACCAAGAGCTTCTCGAGCTTCGCCTACTTCGGCGGGTTCTTCCTGTTCCCCCTGCTCATGGAACAGGTCTACGGCTACAGCGTCTCCCAGGTGGGATTCATCTCGGTCGCCCGACCCTTGTTGTTCGCCGTCAGCGCGCCGATCGCCGGGTACATGGCGGTGCGCACGGGGGAGCGCACGGCGACGTTGTTCGGCACCGGCTCGCTCTTGCTCTCCATGGTGCTCTTCGCGACGTTGGGCGCTTCGTCGGGCCTGCTCATCGTCCTCGCCGCCCTCGCGCTCTCGGGGCTCGGCATGGGCGTGTCGATGCCCGCCACCTCGGCCACCATGTCCAACGAGCTGGCGGAGTCCGAGTACGGCGTCATGAGCGCCGCCCAGCTCCTGGCCACCCAGGTCGGCGAGGTGGCGGGGATCCAGGTGGTGCTCACGATCCAGGAGTCGGTCGCGAAGCGCTCGGGCCTGGGCAACGTGCACCACAGCACGGCGCTGCTCCACAGCTTCTCCATCGCGTTCTGGGTGGGTGCCGCGATGGCCGCACTGTCGGTGGTGTGCGCGTTCTTCATCCGGTCGCTGCCGCGGGACGCCCGCGCCCCGGAGCTGCTGGCCGACGCGGCCTGAGCCGCCCGCCCGCTACTCGGTGATCTCGCGCAGCCGGTCGGCCATCGCGGCCGCGTTGGGGTCGCTCGCCGCGGGCGTCGCCTGCAGGGCCATCAGCTTCGCCATGTCGCCCTCGACGCGCACCTTGCCGGCCATGAACGCCTGCATGCCGGCCTGCGGGTTCCCCTCGACGAGGATCGCCTTGGCCGTCTCGTAGTCCACGGTGACCTTGAGGTCCTGGATCTCGAGGTGGCCGACGTCGAGCACGAGCTCGCCGTTGGACGTGTCCATGTGGGCGTGGATGTCGTCCTCGGTGAAGGGGACGGCCGTGACGACGAGGTTCATACGGACGACATGGGGGATGGGGGGAGTCTTGCCCTCGTACTCGGCCCGGATCTTGCGGGCCTCGTCCAGCCATTCGTCACTGAGGAAGGGGTACGACGGCATTGGGGTGCTCCTTCATCTACTCGGTCTCGGTCGTGGTGCAGGACCTCGCTCGCCCCGCCCCGGGAGCCATGTGGCCGCCGGAACCCTACTCGCCCCGCCGGTAGGCTGCCGCAGCGTGACAGCCCCCATCCTGCCCGGTGCCGAGCCCTATTCCGTGACCGGCGACGCCCGTGGCGCGTTGGTCCTCCACGGCTTCACGGGCAACCCCCAGTCGATGCGCGGCCTGGCGCTGGCGCTGGCCGACGCGGGGCTCACGGTCGAGATGCCGCTGTTGCCGGGCCACGGGACGGACATGGCCGACATGCTCCCGACCCGCTGGGAGGACTGGTCCGAGGCAGCGGAGCGGGCGTACACCGAACTTGCGGCACGCTGCGACTCCGTCGTGGTCGTCGGCCTTTCCATGGGCGGGATGCTCGGGGTGTGGCTGGCCGAGCGTCACGCCGAGATCGCCGCCCTGGCTCTGGTCAATCCGCTCGTCGCCTCCCCCGACGCCGACACCGTGGCCTTCGTGGAGGCGATGGCCGAGAGCGGTGAGGAGGTCGCACCGGGGATCGGGTCCGACATCGCGTTGGAGGGCGCAGTGGAGTCTGCCTACCCCGGTCTCCCGCTTCGGGCAGTGCTTTCCCTCTTCGCCGCCACCCGGGAGGTCGAGGCGAACCTGGAGTCGGTCGCGTGCCCGGTGCTCGTCTTCACCAGCATCCAGGACCACGTCGTCGACCCGAAGTCGAGTGAGATCCTCGTTGCGCGAGCGAAGGGTCCCGTGGAGCAGGTGTTGCTGGAGCGCAGCTTCCATGTGGCGACGCTGGACTACGACCAGGACGAGATCGAGGCGCGCACGGTGGAGTTCGTGACCGGCGTGCTGTCGTCGCCGCGGCCGTGAGCGACCGCACGCCCGAGGTCCCTGGCCCGGCAAAGCTCAGCCGGGAGGATGTGATCCACGTGGCCCACCTGGCACGCCTGGAACTGCGCGACGACGAGGTGGAGCTCTTCACGGCTCAGCTGCGTACCGTGCTCGACCATGCGGCGGACGTCGCGGCGCTGGACCTGGCCCACCTGGAACCGTCCTCCCACCCGATTGCGCTGGACAACGTGCTGCGGCCCGATGAGCCGAGGCCGAGTCTCGACCGCGGGGAGGTGCTCGCCCAGGCCCCGGCGGTCGAGGACCACCAGTTCCGCGTGCCACGCATCGGAGGCGAGGCGCCGTGAGCACCGCGGTCGATATGGCGGGCGACGTCCGGGCCGGACGCCGGACCGCCCGTGAGGTGGTGGAGGAAGCTCTGGCCGCAGTGGCAGCGCGAGACGGCGAGCTCCACGCGTTCCTCACGGTCCTCGGCGACGACGCACGGGCGAAGGCCGACGCGGTCGACGCCGCCGTGGCGGCCGGCGACGACCCCGGCCCGCTCGCCGGCGTGCCGGTGGCGCTGAAGGACAACCTGTGCACCCGTGGCGTGGCCACGACCTGCGGCTCGAAGATCCTCGAGGGTTGGCACCCTCCCTATGACGCCACGGTCGTCGAGGCGCTGCGTGCCGCCGGCGCCATCACGCTCGGCAAGACCAACATGGATGAGTTCGCGATGGGCAGCTCCACGGAGAACTCGGCCTACGGCCCGACGTGCAACCCCCGCCACACCGGGAAGGTGCCAGGCGGCAGCAGCGGAGGATCGGCGGCCGCGGTGGCGGCGGGCTTCGCCCCTCTCGCGCTGGGCTCGGACACCGGCGGGTCGATCCGCCAGCCGGCAGCGCTCTGCGGCGTGGTCGGCATGAAGCCGACGTACGGACGGGTCTCGCGCTACGGGCTGGTGGCCTTCGCCAGCTCGCTCGACCAGATCGGTCCGTTCGCCAGCACGGTCGAGGACGCCTCGCTCCTCTACGACGTCCTCTCCGGGCACGACCCCTTCGACAGTACGTCGCTTCCCTCGGTCCCCGAGCCGACTCTGGCGACGGTGCACGAGGGGGTCGAGGGCATCCGGATCGGCCTCTGCCCGGACCTCGTCGACGGCTGCGCGCCGGACGTGGCGGCGCGGGTCCACGAGGCGGCGCAGGCCTTGTCTGCGGCCGGGGCGAAGGTGGAGGAGATCTCGGTGCCCGAGTTCGCCTACGGGCTGTCCGCCTACTACCTCATCGCGCCGGCCGAGGCGTCGTCCAACCTCGCCCGCTACGACGGGGTCCGCTACGGACTCCGGGTCGACGGCCAGGACGCGGAGGCGATGAACACAGCGACCCGAACGGCGGGCTTCGGCGCCGAGGTCAAGCGTCGGGTGATGCTCGGCACCTACGCACTGTCCGCCGGCTACTACGACGCGTACTACGCCCAGGCCCAGCGCGTCCGCACGCTGGTCATGCGGGCGTTCGACCGGGCCTACGAATCGGTGGACGTGCTGCTGGGCGCGACGGCGCCGACGACGGCGTTCGACCTTGGAGCGAAGGTGGACGACCCGATGGCCATGTACATGAACGACGTCTGCACCATTCCGTCCAACTTGTCGGGTCACCCGGCCATCTCCGTGCCGTTCGGGACCGGCGACGACGGTCTGCCGGTCGGCGTGCAGGTACTGGCGCCGGCGCTGGGCGAGGCGATCATGTTCCGCGTGGCACAAGTGGTGGAGGCGCGCGCGCCCGGGGGAGCGAATCGTGACCGCCGACTGGGAAATGGTGATCGGGCTCGAAGTCCATTGCGAACTGGCGACGGCGACGAAGCTCTTCTGCGGCTGTCGCAATGCCTTCGGCGACGAGCCCAACGTGAACATCTGCCCTACCTGCCTCGGGCTGCCGGGTTCGCTCCCGGTCCTCAACGAGCACGCGGTGGAACTGGCCATGCGCATAGGCGAAGCGCTGCATTGCGAGATACGGCCGTCCGAATTCGCCCGCAAGAACTACTTCTATCCGGACCAGGCGAAGGACTATCAGATCAGCCAGTACGACAAGCCGCTGAACGCCGGTGGCTGGCTCGAGCTCCCCGACGAGTACCGCGTCGGTGTGACCAGGGCTCACATGGAGGAAGACACGGGAAAGCTCACGCACGTGGGGGGGAGTGGCCGCATCAACGCCGCCATGCACGCGCTCGTCGACTACAACCGTTCGGGCGTGCCGCTCGTCGAGATCGTGAGCGAGCCCGATATCCGCACGGTTGCCCACGCGCGTGCCTACGTGGGCGAGCTACGAGGCATTCTCATGGCGACCGGCGCGTCCGACGGGCGCATGGAGGAAGGCTCCATGCGGGTCGACGCGAACGTCTCGGTCCGACCGTCCGGGACCAGTGCCTTCGGCACTCGATGTGAGATCAAGAACCTCAACTCTTTGCGCTCGTTGGGACGGGCGATCGAGTACGAGGCGGCGCGCCAGATCGCCGTCCTCGAGGCCGGGGGCACCGTCGATCAGGAGACACGGCACTGGGACGAGACCGCGGGCCGCACCGAGTCGATGCGCTCCAAGGAGGAGGCCAACGACTACCGCTACTTCCCCGAGCCCGACCTGGTGCCGCTGGCGCCGGGCGCCGCCTGGCAGGAACGGGTGCGCGTCGGACTCGGCCCGCTGCCCGCCGCACGCCGGGCCGGCCTCGCCGCCGCCCTCGGCGGCGCGCCGAGCGACGCAGAGATCGACCAGATCCGTGCCGTCGTCGACCTCGGGCTCGACGGGCTGGTGACGGCGGCTTCCGAGGCGGGGGCTCCGGCCTCGTTGGCGTTGGCGCGGGCGGCCAACGAAGTAGCGGCCCAGGGCGATGCCGGGCTCCGCCTCGACGCGGGCGTCTTCACCAGTCTCCTGACGATGGAGTCAGGGGGCCAGCTCTCGGCGACCCAGTCCAAGGCGGTGTTGGGCACGCTGATCGAGCGGGGCGGGGGAGACCCGGCGGCCGTGGCGGCCGAGATGGGCTTCGAGGCACTGGCGGCGGACGCCCTCTCGACGGTGCTGGACGAGGTGATCGCGGCGCATCCCGACGAGTGGGCTCGCTTCGTCGGTGGCGAGGACAAGCTGACGGGGATGTTCACCCACGAGGTGATGAAGGCGACTTCGGGCAATGCCAACGGCAAGGAAGTGGCGGCCGAGCTGCGCCGCCGACGCGGCTAGGCCGGTGAGCCCGACCCGGTCCAGACCGGGGACGGGCGCGTCACCATGGGGCGGCCCGTCGGGCCCACGAAGGTCAGTTCGCGGTTGGCGTCCCCCGACAGCATCCACCCGCCGCTATGGACGAGATGATGGTGGTAGTGGCACAGGAGCGCGAGGTTATGGAGGTCCGTGCACCCGTCGGGCTTCCACGGCACCACGTGGTGGATATTGGTGAACGTGACGTTCGTGCACCCCGGGAACCGGCAGTGGCGATCCCGTCGCATCACCTCTCGTCGCTGGGCGTCGGTCGGTTCTCGACGGGCCCTGCCCTCGAACATCGTGTGGCCGACGTCGTCGTCGACGGCGATCGCGATGGTCGCGTCACATGCGATGCGCCGGACCGTCTCCGTGCTGATCAACCCGTCCCGCTCGAGGTCGCCAGCGAGGTCCGAGGTGTCGCCAGACTCGTCGATCAGGGCGGCGAGAGGCACGTGGACCACGACGAAGTACGGGTTCGCGGTCGTGATCGCTCCCTGAGCCGAGGAGCGGACCATCGCCAAGAAGGCATCGCAAAGGCGCTGGTCCCACGGCGTCTCACCGCTGGAGGGGATCTTCCGGGCGCGCGACTCGAGAGCGGCCCGGGACTCCGCGTAGGCCTCGGCGGGCAGCTGGACCGTCATGGTGCGGAACCGGTCGTTGAAGCGGAGGAAGCGCCGCCCGTGGGCGGACTCGGCGCGGGGCCCGTTGGGCGCCGCGTTCGAGCGGGCCAGCTCGGTCAGCTGGCGGACGGAGCACTCCTGGGCCCGCTCCCGCAGGTCGCGGTCCGTCTCGGGCGTCGCCACGTCCGCCACCGCCCGGACCTTGTCCAGCGTGAGGTCGCCCGTGCAGAGCGCCGTGATCAGGTGTGGCAGGTCCCAGGCCTTCTCGGCCAGGTGCGCGTAGGTGCGGGCCATGGGAGTCGAGACACCGAAGCGTTCTACGGCCCATGTCTCCGAGGACGTCGCTCCCTCGTCTCGATACGCCTGCCGCCGGTCGATCTCGCCCAGGAGCACGACGATGGCACCCTCGAGGGCCGCCTTCTCCCGGAAGAGCCGGTCCAGGCGCTCCCCGAGTTCCTCGTTGGACATCGCTCCGGCAGAGCCGATCACGTCGTCGGGAGAAAGTGCACCGACCGCGACGCCGTGTGAGGGACCTCTCTCCACGTGGGCTGCGGTCTCGGCCATCACCATCAGAACGGTCCCGATTCGAACGGGACGTGCCGACGGACTTATTCGATGGCCCCCGAGAGGTAGCGGTCGAGGGTGGGCCCGGCCCAGCGGCCGATCTGCTTGGGCGTCGCCGTCGAGAGGGGAGGCACCCGCTGGATGTAGCGAGTGAACGCGAGACCCATCAGCTGCGAGGAGACGAGGGCACGGCGCTGACGGGTGACACCGGGGGTCTCGTCGGGGTTGGCGGGGTTGTCATGCCAGACCCTCTCCGCCACGAACTCGCGCATCGCGTCGGCCACGTTGGTAGACGACGCCATGGCCGCCACGCACGAAGCGAAGGAGGAGCCGGTGCCCTCCGCCTTGTCCCACATGGTGAGGAAGCCCACCACGATCCGGGTGCCGACCGACACGGACGTCGTCGTCGACGAGGTCTGCTCGGCGACCGTGCGAGGATCGAAGGGCAGGGCCATGGCCGCCACGAACAGGCTGGCCTTCCCGTCGAAGTAGTGGTGCACCAGGGCGGGGTCCACCGCGGCCTCGCGGGCGATGGCGCGCAGACTCGTGCCGTCGTACCCCTTCGCCGCGAAGACGCGCTTGGCCGCCTCGACGATGTCGCCCCGGGTGTCCGCGTTGCCGGGCCGGCGGCCGGCGGCGCTCACGGGCGTTTCATCGCAAACGGGCGGGTCACGAGGTATTCACCATCGGGGAATTGTATGGTACAACTCATCAGTGATGAATCATAGGATCGCACCATGGTGAGCACGGGGTCGAAGACGCTCGAGACCACCGGGGCGCCACAGGCCGGCGAGGTGGAGACCGTGACCGCCCTGGGCCGGCTGGCCGGCCGCTGCTACGACCGCCGCCGCACCGTGCTGGTGATCTGGATCCTGGCCATCATCGGCATCACCGTCGTCGCCCAGGTGGTGGGCACGCGCTTCCAGAACAAGTTCACGGCGGGCAACACCCAGTCCCAGCAGGCGGCCAATCTCCTGAGCGCGCGCTTCCCTTCCAAGGCGGGCGACACCGCCGACGTCGTCTTCCACACCTCCACGCCGATCCGGGCCAACGAGGTCGCCATCGACCAGGTCGTCGCCTCTCTCCGCCCGTTGGCCCACGTGACGAGCGTGACCAGCCCCTTCTCGCCGGCGGGCGCCCACCAGGTCTCGTCGCACGCCGACATCGCGTTCGCCGTGGTGCAGTTCGACACCACGACCGACAATCTGCCGCCCGGAGCGATCAACCAGGTCATCCACACGGCCGAGGCGGCGGCCAGACCAGGCTTCCAGATCGCGTTGGGCGGCTACCCGATCTCCTCGGTCGCCAAGATCTCCCCCGGCGCGAGCGAGGGCATCGGCATCACCGCGGCCATCATCATCATGCTGCTCGCGTTCGGCTCCGTCGTCGCCATGGGCCTTCCGATCATCACGGCCCTGTTCGGCCTCGGCATCGGGGTCGCGCTGCTCGAGCTCGTCACCCACTTCCTCGTGGTCCCGAACTTCGCTCCCGAGATGGCGGCCATGATCGGGATCGGCGTCGGCATCGACTACGCGCTGTTCATCGTCACGCGGTACCGCCAGGGCATCTTCGAGGGGCGGGACCCCAGGGGAGCCGTCGTCACGTCGCTCATGACGTCGGGCCGGTCGGTGCTGTTCGCGGGAGTGACCGTCGTCATCTCGCTCTTCGGCCTGTTCCTCATCGGGCAGCCCTACATGATCGGGCTGGCGACCGCCTGCATCGCCGCCGTGCTCATGGTGCTGATCGCGGCGCTGACGCTGCTGCCCGCGCTGCTCGGGTTCTCCGGCAACGCGATCGACAAGCTGCACCTTCCCGGCCTGCTCCAGAGCGGCGGGCCGCCGCCGCCCAACGGCTTCTGGCACCGCTGGAGCAGGCTCGTCCAGAGGAGGGCCTGGGTGACCGGAACCCTCGCGGTGCTCGTCCTGTTGGTGCTCGCGCTCCCGTTGTTCAGCATGCGCCTGGCCTTCACCGACGCCAGCAACGACCCGACGAGCCAGACGACTCGTCAGGCCTACGACCTCCTGGCCCAGGGCTTCGGCACCGGGTTCAACGGCCCCCTCGTCGTCGCCGTCGACATGCACGGGCCGCAGGACCGGGCGGTGGTGGAGCGGCTCGGCCACGCCTTCGACCACGGCCTGCCCGACGTGGCGTTCACCGCACCGCCGCAGTTCAACTCCTCCGACACCGGCGCCGTCATCCTCGTGGTCCCCACCACCTCCCCGCAGTCGGCCCAGACCGAGACGCTCGTCCAGACGCTCCGGAACGACGTCATCCCCCCGGTGGTCAACGGGACGGACGTCAACGCGCTGGTCGGCGGGCAGACGGCCGGCGGGATCGACGCGGCGAACTTCCTCGGCAGCCGGCTCTTCCTCGTCATCGGCGCCGTGCTCATCTTGTCCTTCCTGCTGCTGATGATGGTCTTCCGTTCCCTGGTGCTGCCGCTGAAGGCCGTCATCATGAACCTGCTGAGCGTGGGCGCCGCGTACGGCGTGATGGTCGCCGTGTTCCAGTGGGGGTGGGCCGGCGGCATCATCGGCATCGGCGAGAAGGGTCCGATCGACCCCTGGATACCGGTGACGATGTTCACCATCCTGTTCGGGCTCTCCATGGACTACGAGGTGTTCCTGCTGTCGCGCATCCGGGAGGAGTGGCTACGCACGGGAGTGAACTCGGAGGCGGTGGCCGACGGCCTGGCCGTCACCGGGCGGATCATCACGGCCGCCGCCGCCATCATGTTCTGCGTCTTCGCCTCGTTCGTGATCAACGACCCCCTGCACATCCTGCGGGTCTTCGGCCTCGGTTTGGCGGTGGCGGTGCTCATCGACGCCACCTTGGTGCGCATGGTGCTCGTGCCTTCGATCATGGAGATCCTGGGTCCGGTGAACTGGTGGATGCCGGCCTTCCTGGAGCGCTCGATTCCCACCATCGGGATGGAGGTCACGCCGACGTCGGGTCCGACCCCCGCGCCGAGTCCGGTCTGACGTCGGGGCGGGCCGCCATTAGTTTGGGTCCGTGCGCAGCGAAGCGGAGACGTTCGTGTCCATCAACCCCGGGCGCGACGTGCAGAAGGTCGGGACGGCGGCCTTCCTCGGTGAGGACGTCGAGAAGATCCACGACCCCGTGTGGGCGGTGATCGGCAATCTCGGGGACAGCCAGTGCTACCTGGGCGTGCCGCAGAAGGTGCAGGCGGTGCAGGCCGCGGTGTCCCGCCGCATCGCCGAGGACGACCTGGCGGTCCGGCTCATACCGCCCGCGTTCACCCTGGGGGTCTCGGACGGCCAGCTCAACGGCACGCCGCAGATGCGGTTCTCCCTGGTCGGTCGGGAGCTCGTCCACGACGTCGCCGATGTGCATCTCGCCGCGAACGGCGTCGCCGGGTTGATCGCCGTCGTGGCGTGTGACAAGCCCCCGGTCGGGACCGTCGCGGCCGTGCTCGAGAACGACACGCCCGCGGTGATCCTGTCCGACGGCCCGATCAGGCCCGGCACCGACCCGGCGACGGGTGGCCGCATCGATCTCGTGTCGGCCTTCCAGGTGGTGGACCAGGATGCCGAGACCCGCGCCCGCTACGCACGCAACGCGTGCCCCGGCCAGGGCAGCTGCGGCGGCATGTTCACCTACAACACGATGCAGACCTTCATCGCAGTGCTGGGGCTCGAACCGCTGCACATGGTGTCGCCGCCGTCGGACGACCCGCGCCGGCTGACCGAGTTCCCCGATCAGATGGTCGACTGCCTGCTCGCCATGACGAGCCGCGGCATCCGGCCCCGCGACATCGTCACGCCGGCGTCACTGCGCAACGCCATGACGGTCGCCATCGCCATGGGCGGTTCCACCAACGTGCTGTTGCACAGCGTCGAGATCGCCCGTGCCGCCGGCATCGACCTGTGGGACGACGTCCTCAGCCAGGACGACTTCAACCGGCTCGCCCGGCGGCTGCCCGTGCTGGTCAACATGCGACCGTTCGGCGACTACTCCATGGTGGACGTGGACGAGAAGGGCGGTCTGCAGGTCATCGTCAACGAGCTCTTCGAGGCGGGCTTCCTCGACGGTGACGCCGTGACCTGCACGGGCGAGACGCTGGCCGAACAGCTCCGACGGCTGGCCCCGCCGGCACCGGACCAGGACGTGATCTACGCGGTCGACAAGCCCTTCAAGGACACCGGCGGGCTCCGACTGCTCCGGGGGAACCTGGCCCCGGACGGCGGTGCGATCCTCAAGGTCGCCGGCGTCGAGGGCGGGGTGAAGGACGGCGTCTTCACCGGCCGCGCCCGAGTGTTCAACGGCGAGCGGTTGCTCATCGAGGCCCTCGACCGGTTCCCCGACAGCTTCGAGGACAACGACATGGTGGTGATCCGCTACGAGGGGCCCCGGGGCGCACCGGGCATGCCCGAGTTGCTCGACCCCACCTCGAGGATCACGACCCTGTGCCGGCAGCGGCACATCACCATCGCACTGATGACGGACGCACGGTTCTCGGGGGGATCGGTCGGTCTGGTCATCGGCCACGTGGCACCGGAAGCTCTCCTCGGCGGGCCGATCGCACTCGTCGAGGACGGCGACACCATCGTGGTCGACCTGACGACCGACCGCCTCGACTGCGTGCAACTCGACGATCCCGAGGTGCTCGACCGCCGGTCCACGGCGTGGGGGGCGGCGGCCGAGGGCAACGGGGGCGTCCACCCCGACGTGGAGCCGGTGACGGACCGGGTGCTGGCGCGGATGCGGGCGACGGCGCTCCCCGCCCTCCTCGGCGGGGGCATGGCCACACACCCGCCCACCTGACGACCCGGGGTTGTCCCCGGCCCGGCGGCGTGCCACAATGGTGGCCTCATGCAGGCACGCAGCCCCCGACCGACGATTCTGGTACTCGTAACGTAGGCGCGCGCCCACATCGCAACGCGCGCCTCACGACCTCCCAATCCCGGGGGGTCGTTTCAATTTCCGGACCGATCCGACCGACATGACAGGGGAGTCATATATGAAGATGACAGGGGCACAGGCCCTCATCAAGAGCCTCGAGATGCAGGGGGTCGACGTCATGTTCGGCCTGCCCGGCGGCGCCATCCTGCCCGTCTACGACCCGATCATCGACTCCTCCATCCGCCACATCCTCGTGCGCCACGAACAGGGCGCCGGCCACATGGCCGAGGGCTACGCCATGGTGACGGGGCGGCCCGGCGTCGCCATGGTCACGAGCGGTCCGGGCGCCACCAACGTCGTGACCCCGCTGGCCAACGCCTACATGGACTCGACGCCCCTCATCGTGGTGTCGGGGCAGGTGGCCACGCCGTCGATCGGCACCGATGCCTTCCAAGAGTGCGACATCACCGGCGTGACCATGGGCATCACCAAGCACAACTGGCTCATCAAGGACGTGCGGGAGATCCCCAGGGTGGTGGCCGCCGCCTTCCACGTTGCGACCACCGGGCGGCCGGGGCCGGTGCTCATCGACCTGCCCAAGGACATCTCGAACCAGACCATGGAGTGGTACTGGCCGTCGTCCGTCGAGGAGCTCGACCTGCCGGGCTACCACCCGGTGACCTTCGGCGACCCGGTGCTGGTCCGGCAGGCGGCCGAGCTCATCGCCCGGGCGCACCGCCCGGTCCTCTACGTCGGCGGCGGCGTGCTCAAGGCGCGGGCCGCCGAGGCGCTGCGGGCGCTGGCCGATCGCACCGGCATCCCGGTGGTCACGACGCTGATGGCGCGCGGCGCCTTCCCCGACTCGCACCCCCAGGCGCTCGGCATGCCGGGCATGCACGGCCACTACACCGCGGTCACGGCGATGCAGCGCAGCGACCTGCTGATCAACCTCGGCGCCCGCTTCGACGACCGGGTGACGGGCAAGATCTCGACCTTCGCGCCCGACGCCAAGGTCATCCACGTCGACATCGACCCTGCCGAGCTGGGCAAGGTACGGGTCCCCGACGTGGGGATCGCGGGGGACTGCCGGCTGGTGATCGAGGAGCTGCTCCTGGCCATGGACGCCCGCGGCGACGAGCCGGTGGTCCAGGACCTCGCGCCGTGGTGGCGCCAGATCCGCGACTGGCAGGAGCGCTTCCCGCTCCACTACGCCGACGCGGACGGAGGGGCGATCAAGCCGCAGAACGTGGTCGAGCAACTGCGTGACTCGTCCTCCGAGGACACCATCGTCGTCGCCGGCGTGGGCCAGCACCAGATGTGGGCGTCGCAGTACTGGAACTTCGAGCACCCCTACACCTGGGTTAACTCCGGCGGCGCCGGCACCATGGGCTTCGCGGTGCCCGCCTCCATCGGCGCCAAGGTGGGCCGGCCCGACCGCACCGTTTGGGCCATCGACGGCGACGGCTGCTTCCAGATGACGGCGCAGGAGCTGGTGACGGCCAGCTCGGAACAGATCCCGGTCAAGATCGCCATCTTGAACAACGCGTATCTCGGCATGGTCCGCCAGTGGCAGGAGATGTTCTACGGGGAGCGCTACTCGGAGGTCTATCTCTCGCCCGACCTGCCCGACTACGTGAAGTGGGCCGAGGCGATGGGGTGCATAGGCATCCGGGCGGAGTCGCCGGAGGACGTGGGACCGGCGATCGAGAAGGCCAATTCGATCGACGACCGTCCCGTCGTCGTCGACTTCCGCACCGACGCCTTCGAGAAGGTCTTCCCCATGGTGCCCGCGGGCGCCTCCAACGACGACATCGTCGTGCACCCCGACCAGACGGCAGCGCAGTGACGTCGCCCGCCCACCTCGAGCGCGCTCCCCGGTGGCAAGGCGTCCGCGTCGCCGCGTCACCACATCCTCTCGGTGCTGGTCGAGAACAAGGCCGGCGTGCTGGCGCGGGTGGCCGGGCTCTTCAGCCGCCGGGGCTTCAACATCTACTCGCTCGCCGTGGCGCCCACCGACGAGGACGAGCACTTCAGCCGCATCACCATCGTCGTGGACGTGGAGTCCGCGCCGCTCGAGCAGGTGATCATGCAGCTGGACAAGCTCGTCAACGTGGTCTCCATCGGCGAGCTGTCGCCGGCCGAGGCCGTGGAGCGGGAGCTCGTGCTGGTGACCGTGGCGGTGGGCCCGACCGAACGCTCGCAGGTGATCCAGCTGGTGGGCGTGTTCGGCGGAGAGGTCGTCAGCGTGGGCGCCGACCGCCTGACCGTCATGCTGGCCGGCCGGCCGGAGAAGATCGACGACTTCGAGGGGTTGTTGGAGCACTACACGGTCGTGGAGCTCCAACGGACGGGGCGGGTCGCACTGCCTAAGCTTGATCGCCACTGATCAGACTGAGAGAAGAGAGAGAAGAGACGCCATGGCCACGCTGTACTACGAGTCCGACGCCGACCCCAGCCTGATCGCCGGCCGCAAGGTCGCCATCCTCGGCTACGGGTCGCAGGGGCACGCGCACGCGCTGAACCTGATGGAGTCGGGGGTGGACGTCCGGGTCGCCCTGCGCGAGGGCAGCACGAGCCGGCGCAAGGCGGAGGAGGCAGGGCTGCGGGTCATGTCGCTGGCCGACGCCGCCGCCGAGGCGGACGTGATCATGATCCTGCTGCCCGACACCGAGCAGAAGGCCGCGTACGACGAGTTCGTCGCCCCGCACCTGACCGACGGCGACATGCTGATGTTCGCCCACGGGTTCAACATCCGCTTCGGGCAGATCGTGCCCCCGGCCGGCGTCGACGTCACCATGGTGGCGCCCAAGGGCCCGGGCCACCTCGTGCGCCGCACCTACACCGAGGGCGGCGGCGTGCCCTCCCTCGTGGCCGTGCACCAGGACGCCACGGGCAAGGCGCGCGACCTCGCGCTGTCCTACGCCCACGCGATCGGCGCCACCCGGGCGGGCGTGCTCGACACGACGTTCGACGAGGAGACGGAGACCGACCTCTTCGGCGAGCAGGTCGTGCTGTGCGGCGGCCTCACCGCGCTGGTGACGGCCGGCTTCGAGACGCTGGTCAACGCCGGCTACCAGCCCGAGTCGGCCTACTTCGAGTGCCTGCACGAGCTGAAGCTCATCGTCGACCTGATGTACGAGCAGGGGATCGCCGGGATGCGCTACTCCATCTCCGACACGGCCGAGTACGGCGACCTGACCCGCGGGCCCCGGGTCATCGACGACGCCGTCCGCGCGGAGATGCAGACCATCCTCGACGACATCCGCAGCGGTGCCTTCGCCGAGGAGTGGATCGCCGAGAACAAGGCGGGGCGCCCCCGCTTCCAGGCGCTGCGCGAGGCTGGGAAGGCCCACCAGATCGAGCAGGTGGGGCAGGAGCTGCGGGACATGATGCCGTTCATCTCGGCCGGCAAGACCCGGGTGCAGGACGCTTCGGGCGGCTGACCAGGGTCCCCGGGGCGGGGGGGTTGACTTCGACATCATAGTGATGTCATAGTGACAGCATGAAGATGTCACTGGTGGTGGACGGCCTGCGCTCCGACGTGGTCGCCGTGGGGGAGCTGGGCGACGACGCGGTCGCCGAGGCAGCCGAGCGGATCGCCGGCGTGCTGGCCCGCTCCGTCCCCTCCCGCATCCTCGACCTCCTGTCGGACGCCGCCGCCGAACTGTCGGACGTGCTGCCGGCGGGCCGGGTCGAGACGCGGGTCACCGGCGACGACGTGGAGCTGGCCTACGTCGAGGACGAGCACGCCCCCGACCTCGAGGCCGACGGCGACGCGTCGGCCCGCATCACCCTCCGTCTCGGCGAGAGCCTCAAGGCCAGGGTGGAGGCAGCGGCGGCGAGCGAGGGGGTCTCGGTGAACACCTTCGTCGTGCGGACCCTCGAACGGGGGTCGTCGAACCCGGGCCGGAGCCGACGCGGCGGGAACCGCCTGCGCGGCTACGGCACGACCTGAAAGGAGCGAGGGACATGGAGAAGACGTTCGAGACGCCGGGGCCCGTCTGGCTGTACGTGGAGAACGAGGTCGGCCTGGTTGCGGTCACGGCCACCGACACCGGGACCACCGTGGTCTCGCTCGAGGCCGAGACCCCGGGCGGCCAGGAGCTCGTCGACAACGCGGTCGTCGAGTGCCGGTGGTCGGAGCGACACCACATCGTCGCCGTCAAGGTGCGGCGGCTGCACGGGATGCGCTTCGTCCGCCGCAACGCGGTCGCGGTCCGGGTCGAGGTGCCCGAGGGCAGCGACGTGAAGCTGCTGACGGGCTCGGCGGCCATCGAGATCACGGGGCGGATCCACTCGGCGGACCTCGCCTCCGCCAGCGGGGACATCACCGCCGGCGACGTCGTCGACGACGTCGTGGCCAAGACGGCCAGCGGCGACGTCACGCTCGGTGCCGTGGGGGGCGACCTCCGGGTGCACTCCGCGTCGGGCGACCTCCGCTGCTCCAGCGTGGCCGGCTCCGCCGTGTTCGCGACGGCGTCGGGCGACCTGGAGGTGGGGGCGGCCCGCGACCGGGTGGAGGTCAAGGCGACGTCGGGCAACGTCCGTCTCGGCGAGCTGTCCCACGGGGCCCGGATCGTGAACGTCTCGGGCAACGTGCGCATCCTCGCACTCGGCGAGGGCACCCTCCACGTCCGCTCCGTCTCCGGGGACGTGTCGGTGGGCGTCGTCAGCGGGGTGGCTCTCCACGTCGACGTCGAGACGTTGTCGGGCACGGTCCGTTCGGACTTCTCCCTCGACGACGCGCCGAGCCGGGGGAGTGCCGGCGCCCTGGTCGACCTGAGCGTCCGCAGCGTCTCGGGCAACGTCGAAATCGAGCGGGCCCTGGAACAGGTCGCCTAGACCTCGTGGTGGCAGACCGCTTCCAGCATGAACCCGAACGGGTCGAGCCAGAAGGTGGCGAAGTAGGGCGGCGGGTACTGGGGCCACTCCTGCGGAGGGTGCAGGACCGCTGAGCCCTCCCTCACCACGTGGGCGTGGACCTCGTGCACGGCGGCCCGGGTCGGGACGGCGAAGGCGAGATGCTGCAAGCCGGCGCGCTCCCGGGAGTACGGCCCGTCCTCGGTGGCCTCGTACAAGAAGAGGTAGGCGCCCCGCCCGCCGCCGGCGGGCATGAAGGCGACGGCGTTCTCGGCGGTCACGAAGGGCTCGTAGCCGAGGAGGGGCATGAGCGGGCCGTAGTAGGCGGTGGCCCGCCCGAGGTCAGGGACGTTGACGCCGAGATGACCGAGCACCGTCCCATTCTTCCCCTACATTCGAACCGTCGAAGGAGGAACCCCGTGGAGCAGACCCGCCTCGAAGAGCCGGCCGAGTACGCGAAGCGGCGCGAGGAGCTCCGGGAGGCGGAGGTGGAGCTCATGCACCACCGCGAGAAGGTGGCCTCGCTCCGCCGCCAGCTGCCGCCCGGGGCGGTCGTCGAGGACTACGAGTTCCTGGAAGGGCCGCGCCGCCTCGCCGACGGCGACGAGCCCGCCACGACGGTGCGCTTGAGCGAGCTGTTCACGGCGCCGGACCGCGCCCTCGTCGTGCAGCACGTGATGTACGGCAAGCGCCAGACGTCGCCCTGTCCGATGTGCACGATGTGGATCGACGGCCTCAACGGGGTGACGCGCCACATCGCCCAGAACGCCGACTTCGTGGTGGCGGCCGCCGCCGACCCCGCCCCGCTGCGCGCCCATGCCCGGAACCGGGGGTGGGACGACGTCCGCCTGCTCAGCTGCGGTGACAGCACGTTCCAGTACGACCTGGGCGCCGAGGACGAGGCGGGGAACCAGGACTCCACCGTCTCGGTCTTCCGGCTCGATGCGGACGGCTCGCCCCGCCACTTCTACACCTGCCACCCGCACATGGCCGACGACATCCCCGAGCGGGGGATCGATCTGCTCTCGCCGGTGTGGCACCTGCTGGACCTCACGCCGCACGGCCGGGGCGACTGGTACGCGGGTTTGGACTACTGAGGTCCCAATAGGGTGGCCGGCATGTGCCGGAACATCACCACATTGCGCGGGCTCGAGCCCGTGGCCACGCCCGAGGAGATCGAGGCGGCGGCCCGCCAGTACGTCCGCAAGGTCAGCGGCGTCCAGTCGACGTCGCCCCAGACCGAGGAGGCGTTCGAACGGGCCGTCACGCTGGTCACCGGGGCGACCACCGAGCTCCTGGCCGCCCTCCCGCCGCGGCGCCAGCCCCCACCCACCCTGCCGCCCCTCCGCAGGATCGCGGCCGCCAATATCCCTTGACAGTTATATACGTCTAGGGAAATACTAGCTGTGTGACAGCCACATTCGAGGTGCTGGCAGAAGAGAGCCGTCGCCGCATCCTTGACCTCCTCGTGGAGCGGGAGCGACCGGTGGGCGACCTCGTCGGGCTGTTGTCGCTCAGCCAACCGGCAGTGTCGAAGCACCTCAAGGTCCTGCGCGACGCCGGCCTGGTCGAGTCCCGCTCCGACGCCCAGCGGCGGATCTACCGGGTGAGGCCCGAGCCGTTGCGCGAGGTCGACGAGTGGCTCATGCCGTACCGCCGGGGTTGGGGGGAGCAGCCCAACGCACTGGAGCGCCACCTCGAGATCATGGACGGGGAGCCGTGGGCGTGAGCGACGAGTCGGGTCGGCGACCTCTCCGCGCCGCGCCACCGATGCCATCTCGAGACGATCGTCGTGGGTCGGTTCCCGCCGGGTTCATGTCAAGGCTGGGCCGGGGGAGCTAGGGGCCTCAGCCGGCGGGGACCAAGGTGTAGTCCAGGGTCGTCGGGCCCCCGACGAAGTGGAGGGTCAGGCCGGTGCCGACGCAGTTGTAGCTGCCGCTCGTCGTCGCGGGTTTGACGGGCACGGACAGGCCGCCCTCGTTGATGGTGAGCGACGTGGAGACGTTCGAGGATGTGAAGCTGCCCGAACGCGCGGTCGTATTGGTCGGGAAGGAGTAGTGGTCGGTGTCGACGCCGTCGAACTTGACGGAGCCGCCGCCGCCGACGAGCGGCCCTCCTGGCGTGAAGTTCCCGACCGCGTCCCCGTTGGGTTGGATGTCGACCGTGGTGCCCGCCCCGCCCGACTTGGCGCCGCCCGGGTTGGTGGTCAGGGTCAGGTTCGTGACGACCCAATTCCCCACCAGACAGGGCGCGCACGTCACCTTGGCACCGGCGATCGAATAGGTGGCACCCGAGGAGTCGCCGGTCACCGCCAGCCAATTGATCCCGGTCGTCAACCTCGGGAGGTCTGCGACCTGAGGGCACATGTTGCAGTCGCTGATGCAGAACGCGTTGGGGGGCTTGGTGAGGTCGTCGTACTTGGACCCGCTCGCGGTGTGGAGACGGCTGTACTGGGTGCTCGCCGAGATGTCGACCACCTGGGCCGTGGTCACTTGGAACCGAACCAGCGCGTTGGTGTAGGCCGCCACGTTGTCGCTGACGTTCGTCCCCACGGCGATCTCGTGGATGGGTGGGTGATAGGTGGTACCGGTGATGCCCGGACCCGTGGTCTGCCACCCCGAGCCCAGGCTCGTCTGGCGGGCGAGCGAGGAGGCCCAGGTCAGGCGGACCTGCTTGTTGGCGGCCACGTTGTAGGCGGCGGCGCTGCCGCCCGTGACGTCGGCCTTGAGCATGCGGTCGAGGAGGTGCCACGTGTCCTCGCTGCTGTTGGTCATGTGGGCGTAGAAGCCGATGGCGTCGTAGCTGCGCGCCAACAGGCTCGTGCTCAGTCCCGTCAGGTAGGCATTCCAGGCGGGGAGCTGGGTGGGGGCGAGGGTGGCCGCCACCCACTCGGCCTCACCTTCGATGAGCCAGTCCGGCGCGGACTGGAACGCGTCGGCCGTCGGGAAATCCATGGCCTCGTAGCAGTGGAACACCTCGTGGACGAGCGCGAGCTTCTGGTACTCGGCGTCCTCCTTGGCGAAGCTGGGATTGATGAAGGTCTTGCAGCGGGCCGGGGCTCCCGCGACGCCGCCGCTGCTGTCGTAGACGAGCGTGTAGGCCGGCACGTCGCCGTTCATCTGCTTGGTGTTGACGACCACGGTCAGCTTCAGGCCGAGGCCGTGGCCCAGGTCAGCGGCGATGTCGCCGGCGTCGCCCTTGGCTTCCGCCTGATACGTCGCCTGCGGCTTGAGGCCCGGGTAGAGCGGCCGGAATTGGGCCTGGGCGGCGCCGGCGACCCCGATCAGGAGGAGGGCGACGCCCGCCGCCGCCAGCCCCGCCGTCGCAGAGGTCCGGGAGACGCCCCGAAACCGCCGAACGACCCGGTTCGTATGGCCCACAACGCCCATTGTCGCAAGACGGGCCGCGAATTGCACCGGGCGGCCCGCACGGGGTCTGATCTCGGGGTAGGTACCCTCTCGCCGGACTGGACGTCGCCCATGAGCATGCAAGGCAAGGTCGTCGTGATCACCGGGGCCAACGCCGGCGTCGGGTTCGAGACGGCGGTCGGCCTGGCGGCGCTCGAGGCGACCACCGTCCTGGCCTGTCGGAACCGGGACAAGGCCGAGGCCGCGGCCACCGAGGTGACGAAGCGCACCTGGAACGACGACGTGCACGTGGTCTCGCTCGACCTGGCCGACCTGGCCTCGGTCAGGAAGGCGGCCGAGGAGGTGCGCTCCCGCTGGGACCGGCTCGACGTCCTCGTCAACAACGCCGGCGGGACGTGGTCAGAGCGGATGCTGACGGCGCAGGGCATCGAGTACACCTTCGGCGTCAACCACCTCGGGCACTTCTACCTGACCAACCTGCTGCTCGACCGCCTGCGCGCCGACGCTCCCTCGCGGGTCGTCAACGTCACATCCGTCGGGCACCATGCGGCATGGCACGGCATGCGCTTCGAGGACCTGCAGAGTGAGAACGGCTACGAGGCGATGGAGGTCTACTGCCGCTCCAAGCTGGCCAACGTGCTCTTCACCCGCCAGCTGGCGGCGCGGCTGGCGGGTACCGGGGTCACGGCGAACGTCATGCACCCGGGCTGGGTCCGCAGCCGCTTCGGGATGGACGGGGATCTCTCGGGGGTCATGGGCTTCGGCATCCGGGCGATGCGGCCCTTCCAGATCACCCCCCGGCGTGCCGCCCGGACCTCCGTCTACCTCGCGACGTCCCCCGACGTCGCCACCAAGACGGGGATGTACTGGGTCCGCTCCAAGCCGGGCCACGTGAGCCGCCGCGCCAAGGACGACGAGGCGGCGTCCCGTCTGTGGGACGAGAGCGAGCGGCTGCTCGCGTCGGCCGGTTTCCCCGTCGACGGCTGAGGGCGGGCGGGTCAGGCGTCGCGAGTCATCATCCGCCATGCCCCGATGGCGGTCCAGAACACGATCCAGGCGACGATCACCAGCGAGGCCACCAGGGTGGACTCTGGTCGCAGCAGGTCCCGGCCCAGGCCCCCACCACCTCCGCCACCGGGACCGCCACCGCCGAACGGTGTCGTCAGGCCGCCCGGCTCGATATGGAGCATGGCGACGCCCACGAGGGCCCGCTGGACGTTGAGCATGTAGGCGATGACGGCGCGGCTGAAGATCGGGGTCAGGATCAGCTCCAGCACGACGAGGAGGATGACAGCGACCGTCCGCTGCCCCATCAGCGAGGCCAGCCCGAGGCCCACGATGAACCCGATGGTCGCCTCCAGCGCGATCCACAGGCCGACGTCGACCATCAGCGAGGTCGACGGGACCCGGAAGTGCGCGATGTAGTCCGCGTAGTTCTGATTGGCCATCGTGACGGCGAAGGCGCGGACCTGTGCCTCCGTGGCACGAGCGGGAACGACGATCGTGCCCTTCGGCGTCTGGATGGTGGTTCCGGGCGGCGGACCGCTGGCCTGACCGTTGCCGCACGGCACATCGGGCGGCGGGTTCGGCCCGTTGTAGTTGAAGTTGCAGATGATCTGATCGGCGTGGTCGGCAGCCCATGCGTCCAGGGCGGGACGCGAGAGCCCCTGCGGCACGTTGATCCCGTCGTAGTTGAGCTGCGTGGGCGCCGCGAACACGCAGACCGCGCACACGATCGTGTAACCGACCGCCACCATGGCGATGACGATCGCCAGCCCGGCGGGGATCCGCGCCAGGTACAGGGCCATGCGGGAACGGCCCGTGATCACCAGATGGCGGAACATGCCGTCGGTGAGGTCGACGGACCCCGCCGTGCAGCCGACGACGGCCGCCACGATGAACCCGAAGACGTACATGAAGCCGAGCACCAACGTGGTGAAGATGTCGTAGCCGCCGGCCGGCCCGAAGGACTTGGGGTCGACGGCGTGGGAGATGAGCCGCACGGCGAGGAAGATCACCGGGATGCCGACGAAGACGAAGGCGAGCGCGATCATCAGCCCCCGCCGCTTGCGCAGCTCCATGAAGCGTGTCGTGATCATGCCCCACGTCGGGATCCACGAGCCGCGGTGATCGCCCCGAGTCACCGCCGGAAGGGTGTCGGGGGCCGGACCTGGTGCCGCCGCACCCACGTCGGAGATCGTCGTCATTCGGCGGCCCCCAATCGGCTCGTCACGGAGAGGAACCACTGCTCCAGCGAGGCCTGCATGTGCTGGAGCCGGAACACCGAGATCCCGCCCTCCACCAGCAGGCGGTTGATCTCCGCGATGGCATCGCGCTCGGTGCCCTCGGGCAGGGAGATGGCGAGCCCGTCCGGCCCGGTGCTCACGTGCGTGCCGAGCGCCGTTCCCTCCAGGATGCTGCGCGCCCGGTCGGGCTCGGAGCATTCGACCTGCACCTCGAAGGAGGAGCCGGCGAGCAGCTCGGAGATCGGTCCCTGCCGGATGACCTTGCCCCGGTCGACGATGGCCACGGCGTCGCAGGTGCGTTCCACCTCGTCGAGCAGGTGCGAGGACAGCACGACGGTCCGGCCTTCTGCGACGAGGGACAGGATCATGTCGCGCATGTCGAGCATCCCCGCCGGGTCGAGGCCGTTCATGGGCTCGTCGAGGATGAGCAGTTGCGGGTCGCCGAGGAGGCAGGCCGCCACCCCGAGGCGCTGGCGCATCCCCATGGAGTACTTCGACACCTTGTCGTTGGCCCGATGCAGGATGCCGACGCGCTCGAGCGCCGGCTCGATGCGGCCCTTGGCGGCGGGTTCGCGCGCCGCGGCCAGGATCTGCAGGTTCTGGCGACCCGTCAGGTGGCGGTGGAAGCGGGGCTCGTCCACGATGGCCCCGACCCGGGCCAGCGCCCGGTCACGGTGGCGGGGGACGGCGTAGCCGAGCAGGGACATCGTCCCGGCGTCCGCGTGGGTGAGGCCCAGCAGCACCCGGATCAGCGTCGTCTTGCCGGCGCCGTTGGGGCCGAGGTAGCCGAAGGCACAACCGCGGGGGACCAGGAGCTCGACGTCGTCGACGGCGACGTTGTCCCCGAAGCGCTTGGTCAGCCCGTGGGTCTCGACTGCGTACTGGCCACCATCGAAGGATGGCAATCGTCCTGAGTTGGCCAACGTTGCAGTGCTCATTGCTCTGACCTCGACCTTCTCGTTTGCGCTCTACTCGGTATGGTACGGACGAGGTGGGCGGTGGGCCAGGGTGCCCTCACCCGTAGTCGTCCTGGGGCCAGCACCAGTGCTATGCGGCGAGCGCGCCCACGACATGGGTGATGCAGGCGCACAGCGACGCCACGTCCTCGGGCTCGATTGCCGGGAACATCGCGATCCTGAGTTGGTTGCGCCCGAGCTTGCGATACGGCTCGGTGTCGACGATCCCGTTCGCCCGCAACACTGCGGCGACGGCGGCGGCGTCGATCGCGTCCACGAAGTCGATGGTGCCCACGACATGGCTGCGGTCGGCCGGGTTCTCCACGAAGGGCCGGGCGAAGCCGGACTGCTCGGCCCAGGTGTAGAGGATCTCGGCCGAGCGGTCGCATCGCGACGCGGTCCACTCCAAACCGCCATTGCCGTTCATCCAGTCGAGCTGCTCGGCCAGCATGAAGATGGTGGCCAGCGCGGGGGTGTTGTACGTCTGGTCCTGCACCGAGTTGTCCACTGCGGTCTTGAGGTCGAAGAAGGTCGGGATCCAGCGGCCCGAGGCCGCGATCCGCTCCACCCGCTCGAGCGCGGCCGGCGACATCAGCGCGACCCAGAGGCCCCCGTCACTGGCGAAGCACTTCTGCGGGGCCAGGTAGTAGGCGTCGAACTCGGCCGGGTCGACCCGCAGGCCGCCGGCACCGGAGGTGCCGTCCACCGCCACCAGACCGCCGCCGTCGGGTCGCCGGATCGTCATGGCGACCCCGGTGGAGGTCTCGTTGTGGGTCAGGGCGTAGAGGTCGACGGACGGGTCCGCCACGGGGAGCGGGTGCGTGCCCACCTCGGACTCCACCACCTGCGGGTCCTTGAGGTGCGGCGCCGCCTTGACGCAGGAGGCGAACTTCGAGGAGAACTCGCCGAAGCTGAGGTGCTGGCTCTGCTCCTGAATCAACCCGAACGTCGCCGCGTCCCAGAAGCAGGTCGTCCCCCCGTTGCCGAGCACGACCTCGTAGCCGTCGGGGAGGGAGAACAGCTCGCGCATGCCGGCGCGCACCCGGCCGACCTGTGCCTTGACCGTCTTCTGGCGATGGCTGGTGCCGAGATACGTCCGGGAGACGGCGGCCAACGCATCGACCTGCGCGGGGCGGACCTTGGAGGGGCCGGACCCGAAGCGGCCGTCGGAGGGGAGCAATTCGGCGGGGATCGTGATGTCTGGCACGTATGAGATCATGGCACCCGTGACGACCACCCCTTCCACGACCGAGGTCCGCCGGATCTCCCGCCGGGCCGCCGCCGTCGCGCCGTCCGCGACCCTCGCCGTGGACGCCAAGGCCAAGGCGCTGCAGGCGGCGGGGGAGCACGTCATCGGCTTCGGCGCGGGCGAGCCCGACTTCCCGACCCCCGCCCACATCGTGGAGGCGGCGGTCGCCGCGTGCCGCGACCCGGCCAACCACCACTACACGCCGACCGGCGGCATCCCGGCGCTGCGCCAGGCCATCGCCGACAAGACCGAGCGCGACTCGGGCCTGCTGGTGAGCGCCGCGCAGGTGCTGGTCACCAACGGCGGCAAGCAGGCGGTGGCCAACGCGTTCTCGGTGCTGTGCGACCCCGGCGACGAGGTGATCGTGCTCGCCCCCTACTGGACCACCTACCCCGAGTCGATCCGCCTGGCCGGCGGCACGCCCGTCGTCGTCTCCTCCGACGAGACCACCGGCTTCCGGTCCTCGGTGGAGGACCTCGAGGCGGCCTGGACGCCCGACACCAAGGCGCTGCTCTTCGTCTCCCCGTCCAACCCGACCGGGGCGGTCTACCCGCGCGACGAGATCGAGGCCATCGGCCGCTGGGCGCTGGCCAAGGGGATCTGGGTCCTCACCGACGAGATCTACGAGCACCTGGTCTACGGCGGCGCCGAGCACCACTCCATGCCCGTGCTCGTGCCCGAGCTGGCCGAGCGCTGCCTCGTCGCCAACGGCGTGGCCAAGACCTACGCCATGACCGGGTGGCGCGTCGGGTGGCTGATCGGGCCGGGCGACGCCATCGCCGCGGCCACCAACATCCAGAGCCACGAGACCTCCAACGTGTCCAACGTGGCCCAGCGCGCCGCGCTGGCCGCCGTGACGGGCGGGCTCGAGGACGTCGCCATGATGCGGGCGGCCTTCGACCGTCGGCGCCGGACGATCGTCACCATGCTCAACGACATCGACGGGGTGGTCTGTGTCGAGCCGGAGGGGGCGTTCTACGCCTACCCCTCGGTCAAGGGGTTGCTCGGCCGGTCGCTCCGGGGACAGCGTCCGGCGAACAGCGCGGAGCTGGCCGAGATCTGCATCAACGAGGCCAAGGTGGCCGTCGTGCCGGGCGAGGCGTTCGGCGCGCCGGGCTACTTCCGCATGTCCTACGCGTTGGGCGACGACGACCTCACGGAAGGCGTGTCCCGGTTGGCCACCCTCTTCGCCGAGGCGCAAGACTGACCCACGATCGGCGGGGGGAGTGAGGAGACCACCGCGGTGGCACGGGTACTGGTAACGGAGAAGATCGCGCAGAGCGGGCTCGACCTGCTCGCCGACGCCGGCCACGAGGTCGACGTGCGGGAGGGGCTGAGCCCCGCCCAATTGCTCGAGGTGGTCCCCGGGGCGCACGCCCTGATCATCCGCTCGGCCACGCAGGTGACGGCGGACGTGCTCGCGGCGGGCGCCGAGCTCCAGGTGGTCGGGCGCGCCGGCGTCGGCCTCGACAACGTCGACGTCGGCGCGGCCACCGAGCGCGGCGTCATGGTGGTCAACGCGCCGACGTCGAACATCCTCTCCGTGGCCGAGCAGGCGATGGCGCTCCTGCTGGCGCAGGCGCGCAACATCCCCCAGGCGCACGCCGCGCTGGTGGCCGGGCGCTGGGAGCGCTCGAAGTGGGAGGGCGTCGAGCTGCACGGCAAGGTGCTCGGCGTCGTCGGGCTCGGACGGGCCGGCTCGCTGGTGGCCCAGCGCGCCCACGCCTTCGGCATGGAGCTCATCGGCTACGACCCCTTCGTGTCCCAGGAGCGGGCGAGGGCGATGGGGGTGCGTCTGGTCAGCATCGAGGAGCTGGTGGCGCAGGCGGACTTCGTCTCCATCCACACGCCGAAGACGCCCGAGACGCTCGGCCTCTTCGGGCGCGACCTGTTGGCCAAGGCGAAGCCGGGCATCCGCATCGTCAACACCGCGCGCGGCGGCATCGTCGACGAGGAGGCCCTGGCCGACGCGATCAGGGACGGCATCGTGGCGGGGGCGGGGCTCGACGTCTTCGCCACCGAGCCGTGCACCGAGTCGCCGCTCTTCGAGCTGCCCGGGGTCGTGGTGTCGCCGCACCTGGGCGCGTCGACCGAGGAGGCGCAGGACAAGGCCGGCGTCACCATCGCCGAGCAGGTGCTGCTCGCGCTGGCGGGCGACTTCGTGCCCTACGCGGTCAACGTGGCCGCGCGCGACGTCTCCGACACGGTGCGGACGTTCATGGGCCTGGCCGAGCAGCTGGGGCGCTTCTTCGTCGGGCTGCACGACGGGCTGCCCGACGCCATCGACATGGAGTACCAGGGCGAGCTGGCGGGCGAGAGCACCGGCATCTTGACGCTGTCGGTCCTCAAGGGGATCTTCGGCGGGTCGACGGAGGAGCCGGTCTCCTACGTGAACGCGCCGCAGCTGGCCGAGCGGCGCGGCCTGCAGGTGCGCGAGTCCTCCACCACCACGTCACACGACTACAAGTCGTTGCTCACCCTCCGCTCGGGCTCGCACTCGGTGGCGGGCACGCTGATCACCGTCGGGCTGCGGATTGAGCCGCGGATCGTCGTCGTCGACGACCACCTGGTGGAGGTGCCGCCGTCCGAGCACATGCTCGTCGTGCGCAACGACGACCGGCCCGGCGTGATCGGGATCGTGGGCACGGCGCTGGGCGAGGCGGGCGTCTCCATCTCGTCCATGGCCGTCGGTCCCTCGCCCGAGTCCGCCACCGCCATGATGGTGATCTCCACCACGACCCCGGCACCCGACCTCGTGGTGGAGCGGCTACGGGGCGACGAAGGGATCCTCGACATTCACCGCGTCACGCTCTGACCTTGCGCGGGACGTCCGGCCACGTGTCGAGACTGCCGATGACGGGTTCGCTGCCGTGGAGCGCACGCTGCGGCGCGTGGTCGAGCAGCACGGCGCGCACCACCGCCAGCACACCGATCACCAGGGCGGCCCGGAACATCGTCCACAGGAGGCGGCGCATCCGACAACGGTAGCGTGACCCGCCATGGCCACCTTCCAGAGCATCGCCCCCATCTTCCCGTCGACGGACCTCCGTGCGACGCAGGCCCACTACGAAGCCCTCGGCTTCGAGGTGCAGGTCCACGACGGCGGCTACGGCACGGCGGCGCGCGACGCGGTCCGGATCCACTTCCGGCACACCCCGGACCTCGGCCCGGCGGACGCGCGGGGCGCCGCCTACATCGCGGTCGACGACGCGGACGGCCTCCACGCGGAGTGGCGGGCGGCGGGGGTGGGGGAGACGGGCGACCTGTTCGACCCCGGCTTCGGCGTGTGGGAGGCCGCCCACACCGACGGCGACGGCAACCTGCTGCGCTTCGGATCCCGGACCCGGCCTTGACGTTGGCCCCCTCCGATGGGACAATTGCCCCAGAGATGCACACGCCCACGACGTCCGAGCTGCTGCTTACCTGACGGCGAACGCCACATCGCGTTCGCTCGCAACCTCCTGCGCCGAAAGGCCAGGGGGTTTTTTGTTGGTACGGAACGATACGAGAAGGGATCCGAACATGGTCGAGGGAGAGAAGGGAAGTGGTCACGACGTGGAGCGGTGTCGCCTGACCCTGCCCTGCGACCCGTCACCCATGCCGTTCGGCAAGTACCGCTCCCACGTGCCGCTCGTCCTGCACGACCGCACGTGGCCCGACCGCCAGTTCACCCGCGCCCCGCGCTGGGCCAGCGTCGACCTGCGCGACGGCAACCAGGCGCTCATCGACCCCATGGACCCGGAGCGCAAGCTGGCGCTGTTCCAGACGCTGATCGACGTCGGCTTCAAGGAGATCGAGGTCGGGTTCCCCTCCGCGTCGCAGACGGACTTCGACTTCCAGCGGCTCATCATCGACGAAGGGCTCGTCCCGGACGACGTCGAGATCCAGGTGCTGGTGCAGTGCCGCCAGGAGCTGATCGAGCGGACGTTCGAGTCGCTGGCCGGCGCGTCCCGGGCCGTCGTGCACTTCTACAACTCCGTGTCCGAGCTGCAGCGCCGCGTCGTCTTCGGCCTGGACAAGGCCGGCATCGTCGACATCGCGGTGAAGGCCGCCGAGCTCTGCAAGAAGTACGAGGCCCAAGTCTCCGGGACCGACATCCGCTACGAGTACTCGCCCGAGAGCTTCACGGGGACCGAGCCGGACTTCGCGCTCGAGATCTGCGAGGCGGTGATGGACGTGATCGGGCCGACGCCCGAGTCGCCCATGATCCTCAACCTGCCCGCCACCGTCGAGATGTACAGCCCCAACGTCTACGCCGACGTGATCGAGTGGTTCGGCCGCACCATCAAGGACCGCGACGCCATCGTGCTCAGCCTGCACCCGCACAACGACCGCGGCACCGCCGTCGCCGCCGCCGAGCTAGCGGTGCTCGCCGGCGCGGACCGGGTCGAGGGCACGCTGTTCGGGAACGGCGAGCGCACGGGCAACGTCGACGTCGTCACGCTCGCCATGAACCTGTTCTCGCAGGGGATCGACCCGGCGCTGGACTTCGGCGACATCGAGAAGGTGCGCCGCGTGGCCGAGTACGCCACCCGGCTCCCGGTCCACCCGCGCCACCCCTACGCCGGGGACCTGGTGTACACGGCCTTCTCGGGCTCGCACCAGGATGCGATCAAGAAGGGCATGGCGGCCATCGGCGACGAGTACGACGAGTGGGAGGTGCCGTACCTGCCCATCGACCCCAAGCACACGGGGCGCACCTACGAGGCCATCATCCAGGTCAACAGCCAGTCGGGCAAGGGCGGGGTCGCCTACGTGATGGACACCGACCACGGGCTCGACCTGCCGCGGCGACTGCAGATCGAGTTCTCCAAGCGCGTCCAGGAGATCACCGAGGCCAGCGGCACCGTGATCCGCTCGGGCCAGATGTGGGACGTCTTCGAGGAGATCTACCTGCCCGAGGACGCCGGCCTGCGGCTGATCACGAGCGAGGTGTCCACCGGGGGCGGCCACACCAGCGTCACGGCCCAGCTGCTCGTCGACGGCCAGCACCGGACGGTCACGGGCGAGGGCAACGGCCCGATCGACGCGCTGGTGTCCGCCCTGAAGGCCGACCTCGGTATCGTGCTCGAGGTGAAGGACTACTCGGAGCACGCGCTCACGGAGGGCGCGGGCGCGTCCGCGGTGGCCTACGTCGAGGTCGCCGGGCCCGACGGCGCCACGTGGTGGGGCGTGGGCCGCGACTCGTCCATCCTCGATGCGTCGCTGAGCGCCGTGGTCTCCGCCGCGAACCGGGCCCGCCCGGGGTGATCCGCCCCGCCGTCGAGGAGGACGTCCCCGAGCTCGTGGCGATGATCCGCGAGCTGGCCGGGTTCGAGCACCTCGCGGACCAGGTGGTGATCACCGAGGACGACCTCGCCCGCACGCTGTTCGAGCCCGGGGCCGTCGTGCACGACACCGTGGTCGAGGACGGCGACGGCGGCCTGGCGGCCCACGCGCTGTGGTACCGGACGTTCTCCACCTTCCTCGGCAGGACGGGCATCTGGCTCGAGGACCTCTACGTCCGCCCGGCGCACCGCCGGCGGGGCCACGCCGGCGCGCTCATGGCGCACCTCCGCCGGCTCACCGAGGGGCGCCTCGAGTGGGAGGTGCTGGAGTGGAACACCGACGCCATCGACTTCTACCAACGCCTGGGCGCCCGGCCCATGGGGGGCTGGACGCACTACCGCTGGTTCGACGGATAGGCGCACGGCCTTCGTGGCTCGCCCGCTAGAATCGTAATTCAAGATTCAAAGTATCTCCTCTAGCTGCTTGACAGATTGGCGTGCGGGGGCCAGCCTGGCGGTGGGGAGAGCCACGGAAGAAGGAGTGTGTCGTGCGGGACGATCTGCGTGAATTGAGCCTGTTCGTGGACGCGAGCCGGTCGGAGCTGCGCCTGATCGGGCGCCAGCTGACCAGGCTGAACGTGCCCGCCGGGACCGTCCTCGTGCGCGAGGGCGCCTTCGGGGACGAGTTCATGGTCATCCTCGAGGGCGAGGCGGAGGTCAGCCAGGGTGGCGGCCGGACGATCGCCACCCTCGGCCGGGGCGACCTGGTGGGCGAGATGGCGCTGCTGGAGCACGAGCGGGGCCGCGGCCGGCGCAACGCCACCGTGACCGCCCGCACCGACATGGTCATCTACGCCGGTTCGCCGGCCGAGTTCCGCCAGATCCTCGCCACCGCCCCCTCCGTCGCCGCCAAGGTGCGCGACACGGCGGCCGCCCGGGCCGTCGAGGAGCGCCGGGCCGCCTGACCGGCGGCCGTTGCCGTTGGGTAACCGCTCTGTTACGGTAACCGAAGTGTTACCAATGAGCAGGGGACGCTGAACCGATGCCGCCCGCGGCCCCAGCCGGCGACCCGTTCGACGCGCTGGGCGACCCCACGCGGCGCGAGATCCTGCGGCTGCTCAGCGACGGCGACAAGCCGGTGCACGAGATCGCGGCGGCCCTGCCGGTCAGCCGCCCGGCCGTCTCGCGCCACCTGCGCCTCCTGAAGGACGCGGGGATGGTGGCCGAGCATGCCGCCGGCAACCGCCGGATCTACCACCTGCGCGACGAGGGGCTGCGGGCCGTGCAGGAGTACCTCGAGGGGGTCTGGGGCACCGCCGCCGCCCGGTTCCGCCTGCTGGCGGAGAACACCACCCCGTGACCGCGCCGCTGCGCATCACCTTCGACGTCGACTGCCCGGCGCCGCACGCCTTCGCCGTGTGGACGTCGCGGATCACCAGCTGGTGGCCGCCGGACCACACCGTGACGGGCGGTCCGGACGAGATCGTGCTCGAGAGCGGCCCGGGGGGTCGTATCTATGAGCGGACCTCGGCGGGGGAGCGCCACGACTGGGGCGAGGTGACGGTGTGGGAGCCGCCGCGCCGGCTGGCCTACCGCTGGCACCTGGGGCGCGACCGCGCCGAGGCCACCGAGGTCGACATCCACTTCGTCGACGAGGGCGGCGAGCGGACGCGGGTCGAGATCGAGCACCGCGGGTGGGAGCGCCTCGGCGCCGACGCGGACGCCTGGCGCGACCGCAACCGCGCCGGGTGGGAGTCGTTGCTGCCGCACTTCGAGGCAGCCGTCACGAAGGGAGCCGCCTGATGCCGGCCGGGACCAAGGACGACCCGTGGGTGCTCACGACGCCACCGGGGAGCTCGGAGTACACGATGTACCGGGACGAGGGGGCCGAGCCGCCCGTCCTGGTCTGCCAGGTGGGCTCCACGAAGCTCACCTACGACCTGCGTGCGATCGAGGACCTGCACGGCTGGCTGCGCGAGCAGGGTGACTGGGTGCCGCTCGGCGCCGCCGACGAGAAGAAGCCGGCGGCGGCGGGCACCGTGGAGGCGTGGGGCCGCTCGCCCGACAACCCGGTGGGCGGCTGGTACGGCCGGCGCACGGGCTACCGCGGGCGCTTCGGGATGTACCTCCCACCGCTGCTGGAGGAGCTCGGCCTGGCCGAGGTGACCCACGACGCCCGCAACAACCGGATGCGGGCGCGCTGATCATGGCCGTGACGAAGGTGGTCCGCTACCGGACGAAGCCGGAACACGCCGACGAGAACGAGCGGCTGATACGGGCGGTCTTCGCCGAGCTGGCGGAGCAGGAGCCCGACGGCCTGCACTACACCGCCCTCCGCCTCGACGACGGCGTGAGCTTCGTCCACGTCGCCGTCGTCGACGGGGAGGTGAACCCCCTGACCACGTCGGCGGCGTTCGCCGCGTTCCAGGCCGGCATCGGGGAGCGCTGCGCCGAGGGGCCCCTCCCGGCCGACGCCACGACGGTGGGGTCCTATCGCCTGCTGCCCCCCGACGCCGCCCCTTGACGGCGCACTTACCGTAAGTAGTAGCTTACGGTAAGTGCCTACTTACGCCGATCGCACCGCCGAGGCCCTGGGCGCGCTGGGCGACCCCACCAGGCGGGCCGTCTTCGAGCGGCTCGGGGAACGGCCCTCCGCCGTGGTCGACCTCGCGGCGCATCTGCCCGTCAGCCGGCCGGCCGTCTCCCAGCACCTCAAGGTGCTGAAGGAGGCCGGGCTCGTGCGCGACGTGCAGGTGGGGACGCGGCGCGTCTACAGCCTCGATCCCGCCGGGATCGACGGGCTGCGCGACTACCTCGACCGCTTCTGGAACACGGCACTGCACAAGTTCAAGACCCGAGTCGAGCAACAGGAGGAGACACCATGACCGACACGACCACCTCCATCACCACGTCCATCGTCGTCGACGCACCGGTCGACACGGCGTTCGCGGTGTTCACGACGGACATGGCCAGCTGGTGGCCCCCCGAGCACCACCTCCTGCAGGCGCCGCTCGAGTCCATGGTCTTCGAGGCCCGCGCCGGCGGCCGCATCTACGACGTCGGCACCGACGGGAGCGAGTGCCAGTGGGCGCGTGTGCTGGCCTACGACCCGCCCACCCGGGTCGTGTTCAGCTGGGACATCAGCGTGGCGTGGCAGATCGAGACCGACCCGTCGAGGACCAGCGAGGTCGAGGTCCGCTTCGTCCCCGAGGGCGAGCGCCGCACCCGGGTCGAGCTCGAGCACCGGCACCTGGACCGTCACGGCGAGGGCTGGGAGGGCGTGCGCGACGCCGTCCGCTCCGAAGGGGGTTGGGGCATGGGCCTGCAGCGCTTCGCCCACCGGGCGGCGGAGCGCGCGTCGGTCTGACGCCCTAGCCGTACCCGCCGCTCGGGATGTAGGGCGAGGGCGGCCCGTCCATGCCGCGCACCATCACCGGCCCGTAGGGGACCAGCTCGATCCCCGCCTCGACCACCACCCGGATGGCCCAGTGCTGGGCCGAGGTGAGCCAGTTCACCTCGATCGTCTCGCCCACCGGCGCCTCGGCCAGCATGGTGCGCAGCACGAGCGCCGCCGACTCCTCCTGGCGCGCGCCCAGCGTCACGATGCGCTCGTCCCGGGCCACCGCGTAGCCCTGGTCCGCGTGCAACAGGAGCCGGTTCCCGGGATGGGCGAGCATGGAGACGATGTCGACCGTGCGCGCCGAACCACGTACGTGGCTGTCGATGGCGGCGATCACGTCGAGCTCGTGCCCGGTCACCCGGTCGGGCTCCAACCGCTGCACCCCGGCCGGCCTCGCCACCGAGCCCGGCCGCATGACGCCCCAGGCCGCCACCACGGGATGGAGGACGAAGCCGAAGCTCGTGTACAGCGCCATCGCCTTGGGGTCGCGCGAAGCACTGGATCGTCCCGGGGCTGTGCGCGTCGCCGTGCTGGAGGGCCAGGCGGAGCAGCTCGCGCCCGACCCCGTGGCCCTGGCGGCCCGGCACCGTGCCGAGCTGCGAGAGCATCCAGTAGTCCTCGCGCACGAAGGACTGCGACATGCCGATGACGGTGCCGCCGTCGGTGGCGACCCAGGACCCGTCCGGGTCCGTGCCGAGGAAGTGGCGCGTGCGGTCCTGGCGCCGGCGCTCGTCCTGGATTGAGTTGCCCGTGACCGGGAGCTGGTGGCGGGCCAGCATGGCCAGCAGCCCGCTGTCGAACGCGGCGACGGCCGCCGGCACGTCGGCCTCCGTCATGGGGCGGTAGGTGACCACGGCCGGTCGCGTCAGGCCGAGGGCAGGAAGGCGGGGCGGCGGCGCTCGTACGCCGCGATGTCGTCCGCGTAGCGCAGCGAGAGACCGATGTCGTCCCAGCCGTTCAGCAGCCGCTCGCGGGTGAACTCGTCGAGCGGGAAGGTTCCGGCCAGGCCGGCGGCCGGCGCCTCGATCGTCCCCCGCGCCACGTCGATCGTGAGCTCGAGGGAGGGATCCTTCGCCACTGCGTCGAGCAGGGCGCGGTCGAGCTCCTCGGTGACCTGGACCGGCAGCAGCCCCTGCTTGGTGCAGTTGTTCCGGAAGATGTCGGCGAAGCGCGACGACACCACGGCCTGGAACCCGAAGTCCATGAGCGCCCAGACGGCGTGCTCACGGGAGGAGCCGGTCCCGAAGTTGTGGCCGGCCACGAGGATCGTCGCCCCCACGAAATCCGGGTTGTTCAGCACGAAGTCCCGGTCGTCCCGCCACTCCGAGAAGAGCCCGGCCCCGAACCCGGTCCGCTCGACGCGCTTGAGCCAGTCGGACGGGATGATCTGGTCGGTGTCGACGTCCGTGCGGTCGAGCGGCACGGCGCGTCCGGTCACGATCACGACGGGCTCCATCAGTCCAGGTCCTCCGGGGTGGCGAAGGTCCCCGCCACGGCCGTCGCCGCCGCGACCGCCGGGGAGACGAGGTGGGTGCGCCCGCCGCGGCCCTGGCGACCCTCGAAATTGCGGTTCGAGGTGGACGCGCAGCGCTCGCCGACGGCCAGCTTGTCGGGGTTCATGGCGAGGCACATGGAGCAGCCCGGCTCGCGCCACTCGAAGCCCGCGGCCGTGAAGACCTTGTCCAGGCCCTCCGCCTCGGCCTGGGCCTTGACGCGATGGGAGCCCGGCACGGCGAGCGCCCGCAGGCCGGCCCGCACCGTCCGGCCGTCGAGCACCGCGGCGGCCGCCCGGAAGTCCTCGATGCGCGAGTTGGTGCAGCTGCCCAGGAACACGGTGTCGACCGCGATCTCGCGCACGGGCGTCCCGGCCGCCAGCCCCATGTAGGCCAGCGCCCGCTCGGCCGCCTCCCGGTCGCCCGCGTCCGCCATGGCGGCCGGGTCGGGGACCGAGCCGGCGATCGGCACCACCTGGGCCGGGTTGGTGCCCCAGGTGACGTGCGGCGTGATGGCGGACGCGTCGAGCACGACCTCCTGGTCGAAGGCCGCCCCCTCGTCGGTGGGCAGGGTGCGCCAGTAGGCGACGGCGGCGTCCCAGGCCTCGCCCACCGGCGCGTGGTCGCGGCCCTCGACGTACGCGAACGTCGTCTCGTCGGGCGCCACCAGGCCCGCCCGGGCCCCGCCCTCGATGGACATGTTGCACAGCGTCATCCGGCCCTCCATGGAGAGGGCCCGGATGGCCGAGCCCCGGTACTCGATCACGTGGCCGATGCCGCCGCCCGTGCCGATGGCGCCGATGACGGCCAGCGCGATGTCCTTGGCGGTCGCGCCGGTCGCCAGCTCGCCGTCGACCGTGACCGCCATGGTCTTCGGCCGCACCTGGGGAAGCGTCTGGGTGGCCAGCACGTGCTCCACCTCGCTGGTCCCGATGCCGAAGGCGAGCGCGCCGAAGGCGCCGTGGGTGGAGGTGTGGCTGTCGCCGCAGACGATCGTCATGCCCGGCTGCGTCCAGCCCTGCTCGGGCCCGATGATGTGGACGATGCCCTGGTTGGCGTCGCCCATCGGGTAGCAGGTGATGCCGAACTCCGCGGTGTTGTCGTTGAGGACCTGGAGCTGTTGGGCCGAGACGGGATCGGCGACGGGCTTGTCGATGTCGGTGGTCGGGACGTTGTGGTCCGCCGTGGCCACCGTCAGGTCGGGCCGCCGCACGGTGCGCCCGGCCAGGCGCAGCCCGTCGAAGGCCTGGGGCGACGTGACCTCGTGCACCAGGTGCAGGTCGATGAAGACCAGGTCGGGCTCGCCCTCGGTGGCGTGGACGACGTGGGCGTCCCAGATCTTCTCGCTGAGCGTGCGCGGCGCCATCAGCGCTCGACGGCCACGATGTGGACCTTGAGCATGCCACCGGGTGCCCGGTACTCGACGGTGTCGCCGGCGCCGCGCCCCACCAGCACCTGGCCGAGCGGCGAGCTGGGCGAGATCACGTTGAGGTCGCCCTGGCGCTCCTCGATGGAGCCCACGAAGAACTTCTGGGCGTCGTCCTCCTCGTCGCCGTCGTACAGGAGCGTGACCGTGCTGCCCAGCGAGACGGAGCCGTCACCGCTGCCGGCCTCGTCGACGAGCTCGACGTGCTTGAGCATGGCCTGGAGCTGGCGGATGCGCGACTCCATCTTCCCCTGGGCGTCCTTGGCCGCGTGGTAGTCGCCGTTCTCGCTCAGGTCGCCCAACGCCCGGGCCGCCTCGATGTGCTGGGCGATCTCCACCCGGCCCCGGGTCGTCAGGTCCTCCAGCTCGGCGACCAGCCGGTCGTGGGTGGCCTGGGTGAGCTTGGTCGTCTCGGTCTGGTTGGCGGGAGCATTTGTCACGGCGTTGTCCTCCGGGAGGCGGATCGCGGGCGGTGCGGTGCACTGCGCCGGCAGGGGACAAGGCTAATCGGCCCCGCATGGGTGCCCGGCCTCCGCCGTGCGTTGTTGACTGGGCGCCCCGGCTGCGAGAGACTGGGGTGACCATGCACCGTTCCGAGCACCTCGTAGGCATTATCCACTAGGCGCGCACCACCTCCGCGCGCCTTCGAACCGTCCACTCGGTGGGCGGTTTTTCAATTCCCGGCACAGTGCGGGACCACCGAAGAAAGAGAGAATGGGGACAGTGAGCAACGGAAGGCACCGGGTGGCCGTCATCGGCGGCGACGGGATCGGGCCGGAGGTCTGCGCCGAGGCGCTGAAGGTCGTGGCCGCGGCCGGCGTCGACCTCGACACCACCCACTTCGACCTCGGGGCCGCCCGCTACCTGCGTGACGGCGCCGTGCTCCCCGACGAGACCCTGGCCGAGCTGCGGGGCTTCGACGCCATTCTGCTCGGCGCCATCGGGCCGCCCGTCGGGGACACGGCGGTCCCGCCCGGCACCCTCGAGCGCGGCCTGCTGCTCCGCCTCCGCTTCGATCTCGACCTCTACGTCAACCTGCGTCCCTTCGCGGGGGTCCCGGGGTCGGTCGCCGCCGGCGCCGACTTCGTGGTCGTGCGGGAGAACACCGAGGGCACGTACGCCGGCGAGGGAGGGTTCCTGCGCAAGGGCACGCCCCACGAGGTCGCCACGCAGGGCTCGGTCAACACCCGCCACGGTGCCGAGCGCTGCGTGCGCTTCGCCTTCGACCTGGCGGCGGGCCGTCCGGGGCGCCGCCTCACGCTCGTGCACAAGACCAACGTGCTCACGTTCGCCGGCGACCTCTGGCACCGCACGGTGCGCGAGGTCGCGCCCGACTACGCCGAGGTCGACTGGGACTACAACCACGTCGACGCCGCCTGCATCTACCTGGTGGAGGACCCCAAGCGCTACGACGTCATCGTCACCGACAACCTCTTCGGCGACATCCTCACCGACCTGGCCGGCGCCGTCAGCGGCGGCATCGGCTTCGCGGCCTCGGCCAACCTCAACCCCGACCGCACGGGGCCGTCGCTCTTCGAGCCCGTGCACGGCGCCGCCCACGACATCGCGGGCCGCGGCATCGCGAATCCGCTCGCCGCCATCCACTCGGCGGCGCTCATGCTCGAGCACCTCGGTGAGGCTGACGCCGCCGGACGGATCAAGAAGGCGGTCGCCGAGCAGACCAACGAGATGTCGAACCCCGACCTCCCGACCTCCAACGAGCAGCTGTCCACGACCTCCGTGGGCGACGCCATCGCAGAAAGGCTGTAGCCGCAATGCCCATCACCCCGACCGAGAAGATCTGGATGGACGGCGAGCTGGTCGACTGGGCCGACGCCACCGTGCACGTGCTGACGCACACCATGCACTACGGCTCGGGCGTCTTCGAGGGCATCCGCGCCTACCCGACGAGCCGGGGCGTCGCCATCTTCCGTCTGGGCGACCACATCCGGCGGCTGTTCGCCTCGGCCAAGGTCTTCATGATCGACGTGCCTTACACGGTCGAGGAGGTCATGGAGGCCACCCGCCTCGTCGTGCGGGTGAACGGCATGCACGACGGTTGCTACCTGCGGCCGCTCGTCTACCTCGGCTACGGCGAGATGGGCCTCAACCCCCTGCCCTGCCCGGTCAACGTCTCGGTGGCCGCCTGGCCCTGGGGCACCTACCTCGGTGACGAGGGCGTTGCCAACGGCGTCTCGTGCAAGATCAGCTCCTGGCAGCGCCACGACCCCAACGCCGTGCCGACGGCCGCCAAGGGCACCGGCATGTACGTGAACTCGTCGCTGGCCAAGGTCGAGGCGATCAAGGCCGGCTACGACGAGGCCATCCTGCTCGCGCCCAACGGCCGCGTCAGCGAGTGCACGGGCGAGAACATCTTCATCGTGCGCGACGGCGTCCTCATCACGCCGCCCACCTCCGACGCCGGTGCGCTGGAGGGCATCACGCAGGACTCCGTCGAGACGATCGCGCGCGACCTCGGGATCGAGGTGCGCCACGAGCACATCATCCGCACGGACCTCTACCTCGCCGACGAGGCCTTCCTCACCGGCACCGCCGCCGAGGTCGTGCCGATCCGCGCCGTCGACGACCGTCCCGTCGGCCAGGGCCGCCCCGGCCGCATCACCAAGGAGATCCAGCAGACCTACTTCGCCACGGTGCGGGGCGAGGTGGACCAGTACAAGGAATGGCTGGACCATGTCGACTGACGGCGGCGTCCGCCACGCCCACGCCAACGCCCACGGGCACAGCGAGCACGCGCACGACTTCTCCGTGCCCGAGCTGCCCGAGGCGGTCGACATCTTCGACACCATCCTGCGCGACGGCAGCCAGCAGGAGGGGCTCTCCCTCACGGTGGACGACAAGCTCCGGGTCGCCGAGCAGCTCGACCACCTCGGGGTCACCTACATCGAGGGCGGCTGGCCCGGGGCGAACCCCAAGGACATCGAGTTCTTCGCACGGGCCAAGAAGGAGCTGACGCTCGGCACGGCGACGCTGGTCGCGTTCGGCTCCACCCGGCGCGCCGGGGTCAGGCCCGAGGACGACGCCGTCCTGGCCAACCTCATCGACGCCGGGGCTCCGGTCGCCTGCATCGTGGCCAAGTCGTGGGACCGCCACGTGGCCGAGGCGCTGCGCACCTCCCTCGACGAGGCGGTGGCGATGGTGGCCGACTCCGTGCGCCACCTGCGCGAGCACGACCTGCGCGTCTTCCTCGATGCGGAGCACTTCTTCGACGGGTACAAGGGCAACCCCGAGTTCGCGCTGGCGGTCCTCTCCGCCGCGGAGGAGGCCGGCGCCGAGGCGCTCGTCCTGTGCGACACCAACGGCGGCACGCTGCCCGACGACGTCGGCCGGGCCGTGGCCGACGTGCGGGCCCGCACCAGCGCCCAGCTGGGCATCCACTGCCACAACGACGCCGGCTGCGCGGTGGCCAACTCCCTGGTGGCCGTGCAGGCGGGCGCGACCCAGGTGCAGGGGTGCATCAACGGCTACGGCGAGCGGGCCGGCAACACGGACCTGTCGGCCGCCATCCCCAACCTGGCGCTCAAGCTCAACATCCGCACCATCCCGACCGAGCGCCTGGAACGGCTGACGCCCGTGGCGCACCACATCGCCGAGCTGGTCAACATCGCGCCCAACCCGCAGCAGCCCTACGTCGGCAACTCGGTGTTCGCCCACAAGGGCGGGCTGCACGCCAGCGCGGTGGCCCGCAGCGCGGACCTCTACGAGCACGTCGAGCCGAACCTCGTCGGCAACGGCACCCGTGTCGTCGTGTCCGAGATGGCGGGCCGCTCCACGCTGGCCATGAAGGCGGACGAGCTGGGGCTGGAGCTCGACGGCGAGGTGATCGGGCGTGTGCTCGACGAGCTCAAGCGCCTGGAGCACGAGGGCTACCACTTCGAGGTGGCCGACGGCTCGCTCGAGCTGCTGCTGCGCCGCGCCACCGGGTGGGTGGCGGACTACTTCACGGTGGAGTCGTTCCGCGTCATCACCGACCACGGCGACGAAGTCGGCGCGGCCGTCCCCGTCATGACCGAGGCGACGGTCAAGGTCCACGTGGGGACGGAGCGCATCGTGGCCGTGGCGGAGGGCAACGGCCCGGTCAACGCGCTCGACGGCGCCCTGCGGGGGGCCATCGGCGCCAAGTTCCCGGCGCTCGACCACATCCACCTGACCGACTACCGGGTGCGCGTCCTCGACAGCGGCCGGGGCACCGGCGCCGTGACCCGGGTCCTGGTGGACACGACCGACGGGGAGCGCACCTGGACGACGATCGGCGTGTCGGAGAACATCATTGAGGCGAGCTGGCAGGCGCTCTACGATTCGATCGTCTTCGGGCTGCTCCACGCGACCTGAGGGGAGCCGGGCGGCCGCGTGACAGGGGGGTCGACATGAGCGTGTGGAGCCGGGTGGCAGCGTCGCTGGTCGGGCTGCCCCCGCCCCGGAGCACCCACGTCTCGGTCGAGCGCGACCTGGCCGCGAAGATGCCCGACGGCGCCGTCCTGCTGGCCGACCGCTGGTTCCCGGTGCCGGCTTCGGGCGGGCTGCCGACCGTGTTGATCCGCACGCCGTACGGGCGGCGGATCATCGGCCCGCTCGGACGGCTCTACGCCGAGCGCGGCTACCAGACCGTGATCCAGAGCTGCCGGGGGACCTTCGGGTCCGAGGGCGAGTGGTCCCCCGTCCGCCACGAGCGTGACGACGGCCGCGCGACGCTCGACTGGGTCGCCGCGCAGCCATGGTTCGACGGCCGCCTGGTCATGTGGGGCGGGAGCTACCTCGGCCTGACGCAGTGGGCCGTGGCCGAGGACGCGCCCGACTACGTCAAGGCGCTGGGCCTGCAGGTCACCGCGTCGAACTTCCGCGACGCCGTCGTGTTCCCCGGCGACTGCTTCGCGCTCGAGACGGCGCTGACCTGGTTCTTCCAGGTGCAGCACCAGGAGCTCGGCTGGCGCACCGTGGTGCGCTCACAGATGAAGGGGGCCAAGATCGTGGCCGCCGCCGCCGACGTCCTGCCCCTCGGCAAGTGCGACGAGGCGGCTCTCGGCGTGGCGGCTCCCGCCTACCAGGACTGGCTCGCCCACAGCGAGCCCGGCGACCCGTGGTGGGACGGCGTCGACTTCGGCCGGCGGCTGGAGAAGGTGCCGCCGTCGAGCCTCATCGGCGGGTGGTACGACATCTTCCTGCAGGCGCAGGTGGCCGACTACGAGGCGCTGCGGCGAGCGGGCCGCCCGGCCCGCCTCACCATCGGCCCGTGGACGCACGCCAGCCCGGGCCTGTTCGCCGAGACGGTCCGCGACGGCCCCGACTGGTTCGACGAACAGCTCGACGAGCGGCCGGGGCGGGAGTCCCGTGCGCCCGTGCGCGTCTTCGTCATGGGCTCGCGGACGTGGCAGGAGTTCTCCATGTGGCCCCCGGCCGGCGAGACGCAGCGGTGGTACCTCGGCCGCTGGCACACGCTCGACACGGCGCTCCCGGCCGAGAGCGCCGCCGACCGCTTCCACTACAACCCGCACGACCCGACCCCCGCCGTGGGCGGCGCGTCGCTCAACTTCCGCAGCGCCGGCCGCAAGGAGCAGCGCCGGCGCGAGCACCGCCACGACGTGTTGACCTACACCAGCCCGGTGCTGCGCGAGGGCCTGACCGTCGTCGGCCCGCTGACGGCGACGCTGTACCTGCGCTCCTCGCTCGAGCACACCGACTTCTTCGTGCGGCTGTGCGACGTGTCGGAGAAGGGGCGGTCGTTCAACGTGAGCGACGGCGTCATCCGCCTCAGGCCGGGGTCGGTGCCCACGGACGACGACGGCGTCGCCAAGGTGGAGATCGCCATGTGGCCGACCGCCAACACGTTCCGCGCCGGGCACCGCATCCGGCTCCAGGTGTCGAGCGGCGCCCACCCGTTGTTCGCCCGCAACACCGGCACGGGCGAGCCGCCGGCGACCGGTGCCTCCATGCGCTCGGCGGACCAGGAGGTCTTCCACGATGCCGCCCGGCCGTCGTCCGTCGCGCTCAACGTCGTGCGGCTGCTGGGCGACGGAATGGGTGCGCCGGGCACCCTCGGCTAACCTCCCGCGCCATGACGCAGCCCACCTTCGTGCCCATCGCCGAGGCCGACCAGGTCCGGCCGGCGCGGCACCTCCACGTGCCGGGGTCGTGGACGGCGTCGCGCCCCGCGGAGGCCGGGGGCCCGGTCCAGGCCCGCGGCCGTTCCCTCGGGACACCCGGGCCCGACCAGGGGTTCGCGCTGCGCCTGGCCCGGCGCTTCGAGCACGAGGTGCAGCTGGGGGAGGGGGAGTCGGCGCACGACGTCCTGCTCGGCGTGGCGTTGATCGCCGCCAAGCGGGCGGCCCTGTTCGGGCGCGCCCCGTCCGTCTACGACGTGCAGTTCGCGCTCCACCTCTGGGATCTGCTCGTCGACGCGCCCCCGCGCTGCGAGCGCGCCGCCGCGCCGCCTTCTCGGGGGTTTCCCACGACTACGTCGCGCAGCGGCGGCTCGTCGACTCCGTTCCCGACGAGGTCCTCCGGCTCGGCCCCGAGGACGCGCGCGGCCGGGGCGGTGACTAGCGCGGGCTTTCGCTCCGTGGAGACGATCGACCGCCTCGAGATATCGGCCGGCGGCCTCACCTTCACCGGCCGAGCCTGCGGCCCGCACGAGGGACGGCGGGTCCTGCTCCTCCACGGTTTCCCCCAGACGTCGTGGGCCTGGCGCGACGAGCTGTGGGCGCTCGGGAAGGCCGGCTACCGCGCCATCGCGCCCGACCAGCGCGGCTACTGCACGGGCGCCCGCCCGATCGAGACCGGCGACTACGGCACCGAGCACCTGCTGGGCGACGTGATGGCGCTCGCCGACTCCATGGAGATGGAGACCTTCGACCTGGTGGGGCACGACTGGGGCGGCATGCTGGCCTGGATCGTGGCGTCGCAGAATCCGGGACGGGTGCGCTCGCTGAGCGTCGTGTCCACACCGCACCCGCTGGCCCTGCAGCACGCCCTGCGCGGGGGCGACCCGGGCCAGGCGGCCCGGGGCGAGGCGATGGCCTCGTTCCACCCGCCGGAGGTGCCCGAGCGGCTGCTCCTCGGTCCCGAGGGGACGGGCAGCGGCCTGGCCACGCTGCTGGCCGAGTCCGGCCTCGACGACGAGGACGCGACGATGTACGTGACGGCGCTCACCGAGCCCGGCGCGCTCACCGCCGCCCTGAACTGGTACCGGGCGATGGACCTGGCCGTGCTGCTCGACCTCGAGCCCGTGGTCGTCCCCACGCTCTACGTCTGGTCGACCGGCGACGACGCCTTCTGCCGCGCCGCGGCGGAGGGGACGGCCGAGTGCGTGCACGGCCCCTACACGTTCGAGGTCCTGGAGAACGTGTCGCACTGGATCCCCGAGATGGCGCCGGTGGAGCTGTCCGACCTCCTGCTCGGCCACCTGTCGGCCTGCTGAGCACGAACGGGCGGGATCGGCTCTGCGAGAATGGGCCCATGAGCTTCGCCCTGACCGACGTCCAGCGGGAGTTCCGCGCGACCCTCCGCGCGTTCTGCGAGGAGAAGGTGGCGCCGAACGCGGCCGAGGTCGACCGCGCGGCCGAGTTCCCCTGGAAGTCGTTCGAGGCCTGCAAGGAGATGGAGCTGCCCGCCCTGGGCATCCCGGCGGCCTACAGCGGCGCCGGGGCGGACACGGTCACCCAGGCCATCGCCGTCGAGGAGCTGTCCCGCGTCTGCGCCTCGACGTCGCTGACCATCCTCATCTCCAAGCTCGGGATGCTGCCGATCATGAACTGGGGCAGCGAGGAGCTGAAGAAGGAGTACATGCCCAAGGTGGCGGCGGGCGAGATCCAGGCCAGCTACTGCCTGTCCGAGGCCGACGCCGGCAGCGACGTGGCCTCCATGCGCACGCGGGCGGTGCGCGACGGCGACGACTACGTCCTCACGGGCTCGAAGTACTGGATCACCAACGCGGGGATCTCCGACGTCTACATCGTCTTCGCCAAGACGGACCCCGACGCCGGCGGGCGCGGCATCTCGTGCTTCGTGGTCGAGAAGGAGTGGGGGATCCGCATCGCCAAGCACGAGGACAAGCTGGGCATGCGCGGCAGCCCGACGGGCGAGGTGGTCCTGGACGAGGTGCGGGTCCCGGCCTCGCACCGCATCGGCGAGGAGGGCCAGGGCTTCACCGTCGCCATGCACACCCTGGACCGCAGCCGGCCCACCATCGGTGCCCAGGCGGTCGGGATCGCCCAGGGTGCCATCGACTACGCGGCCGCCTACATGAAGCAGCGCCACGCCTTCGGCGCCCCCATCGCGGACCTGCAGGGGCTGCGCTTCATGCTGGCCGACATGGCGATGCGCAACGAGGCGGCGCGGGCGCTCGTCTACCGCGCCTGCGCCATGGTCGACGACGACCCCGGCGGCGAGCTCACGACCTTCGGCGCCATGGCGAAGGCCTTCGCCTCCGACACCGCCATGTCGGTCACGGTCGACGCCGTGCAGCTGCTCGGGGGCTACGGCTACACGAAGGACTTCCCGGTCGAGCGCTTTCTGCGCGACGCCAAGGTCACGCAGATTTACGAGGGGACCAACCAGGTGCAGAAGGTGGTCATCGCCCGGGAGCTGCTCAAGCACGTGTAGGTCCGGCGGGGCGGCGTTGGCGCCCGGCGACCAGGCCCGGGCAGACTTCGGGGCCGGCCCCGGAGGGCCGGTGGTAAAGTTAGAACAGGTTCTAAATTCGCCCAACGCGGGCAGCCGGCCGAGGGCCGGGAACGGCAGCAGGAGGAGTTCCGTCATGGCGCAGCCGGTGATCATCGAGGCGGTCCGCACCCCGATCGGGAAGCGCAACGGGTGGCTCTCGGGCCTGCGGGCGGCCGACCTCCTGGGCGCGGCGCAGACCGAGGTCGTCAAGCGGGCGGGCATCGACCCGGCGTCGGTCGAGCAGGTCGTCGGCGGGTGCGTGACGCAGGCGGGCGAGCAGGGCTTCAACGTGACGCGGACGGCGTGGCTGCTGGCCGGCCTGCCCTACGACGTCGCCGCGACGACGATCGACTGCCAGTGCGGGTCGTCGCAACAGGCCAACCACATGGCCAACAACCTCATCGCAGCGGGGGCGATCGACACGGCGATCGGGTGCGGCGTCGAGACCATGAGCCGCATCCCGCTCGGGGCGAACGCATCGGCGCCGGGCGTCGGGCGGGCGTTGCCCGAGGACCTTCCCTACGACATGCCGAGCCAGTTCGAGGCGGCCGAGCGGATTTCCAAGAAGTACGGCATCTCGCGCGAGGACGTCGACGCGCTCGGCTTCGCGTCGCAGGAGAAGGCGGCGCGGGCGGTCGCCGAGGACCGCTTCGCCCGCGAGATCTTCGCCATCGAGGCGCCCATCGTCGGCGAGGAGGGGCCGCGCGGCGAGCACTCTGGCGAGAAGATGGTGGTGTCCAAGGACCAGGGGCCGCGCGAGACGACGCTCGAGGGGCTGGCCAAGCTGAAGCCGGTGCTCCCCGACGGCATGCACACCGCGGGCACCTCGTCGCAGATCTCCGACGGCGCGGCGGCCGTGCTGTGGATGTCCGAGGAGCGGGCCAAGGCCGAGGGCCTCAAGCCACGGGCTCGCATCGTGGCCCAGGTGCTGGCCGGCTCCGACCCCTACTACCACCTCGACGGCCCCATCGTCGCGACCGAGAAGGTGCTGGCCAAGGCCGGCATGACGATGCAGGACATCGACCTGTTCGAGGTCAACGAGGCCTTCGCCTCCGTCGTGTGCAGCTGGGCGAAGGTGCACGGCGCCGACATGGACAAGCTGAACGTGAACGGTGGCGCCATCGCGCTGGGCCACCCCGTCGGCGCGACGGGGAGCCGGCTCATCACGACGATCCTGCACGAGCTCGAGCGGACCGACGGCACCTACGGCCTCGTGTCGATGTGCTGCGGCGGCGCGGTGGCGACGGGCACGATCATCGAGCGGCTCTAGGACGTACTTCCAAAGAATCGGCGCCTACCTCTGGAGGGGACCGTGGTCAGCACTGAGCACCTGACGTTCGAGCGCGACGGCGCGACGGCCATCGTGACGATGAACCGTCCCGCGGCGAAGAACGCGCTGAGCCTCCCGATGCTGGTGGGCATGAAGGACGCCTGGGAGGAGATCGACGGCAACGACGACATCCGCTGCGCCATCCTCACCGGCGCCGGCGGCACGTTCTGCGCCGGCATGGACCTCAAGGCCATGGGCGGCAGCGACGCCGAGAAGTACCAGTCCCGCATGGCCGAGGACCCCGACCTGCACTGGAAGGCGCTGCTGCGCCATTACGACCTGCGCAAGCCGCTGATCGCCGCCGTCGAGGGCTGGGCGGTGGCGGGCGGGACCGAGATCCTGCAGGCCACCGACATCCGGGTGGCGGGGGAGAGCGCCGTCTTCGGGGTCTTCGAGGCCAAGCGCGGCCTGTTCCCCCTCGGCGGCTCGACGGTGCGGCTACGCCGCCAGATCCCCTACACGCTGGCCATGGAGCTGCTGCTCACGGCGCGCGAGGTGCCGGCGGAGGAGGCCCTGCGCATCGGGCTGATCGGCCACGTCGTCCCCGACGGCACGGCGCTGCAGCGGGCGCTGGAGATCGCCGCCGTCATCGGGGCGAACGGGCCGCTGGCGGTGGAGGCGATCAAGCGGAGCGTGCGCGAGACCGAGGGCATGTCCGAGGTCGACGGTCTGGCCCGCGAACTCGAGATCGGCTGGCCGGTGTTCTCGTCCAACGACGCCGCCGAGGGTCAGAAGGCGTTCGCCGAGAAGCGCCCACCCACCTACACGCGCTCGTGAGCACGGGGGCGGCGGAGGCGGCCGGCCCGGGACCGGGGCAGGGCTTCCCCGGCATCGACGGCCCGTCCACCTCTGCGGCGGACGGGCCCCTCAACCGGCTGGCGGCCGCCATGCGGCGCATCGCCGGCGTCTCGGTCGCCCTGCCGCTGAGCGACGAGGACGTGGGGGCGGCGGCCGAGGAGATGTCCGCCCTGGCGGACCGGCTCGAGGCGGCGGCACCGCAGGAGAAGATGACGCGTCTGCAGCCGAACACCCAGGGGCATCCCCAGGACCACTTCCCGACGAGCCCCATGGTCGGATACGCCAACCCCATCGCACCGCCGGTCGAGGTGTGGGCCGTGACGGGGGAGGACGGCCGGCGCGAGATCCGGGGCCGCGTCACCTGCGGCTACCAGTACGAGGGGCCGCCCACCTGCGTGCACGGCGGCGTCATCGCCGAGATCTTCGACGAGCTGCTCGGGCTGGCCAACATCACGGCGGGGCAGGCCGGCATGACGGGCACGCTCAAGGTGCGCTACCGGCGGCCGACGCCGCTGCTGGCGCCGCTCGACCTGGTGGCGCGCTTCTCCGGCCGCGAGGGGCGCAAGATCTTCACCTGGGGCGGCATCTACCACGAGGGGGAGCTGACGGCGGAGGCCGACGGGATCTTCATCGAGGTGCTGCCGGGCCAGATGCTCGACATCGTGTCGGGCAACGCCGACGTGGCGGAGGCGCCGCTGGTCGACCGGGCCTGGCGGCGGATGATCGCGGCGGGCGTGGAGGACCACCACGCCGGTCCGACCGGCTGACGCGCTCCGCGAGGTGGCCGACACGCTGGGTGCCTGCCACGAGACACTGCACGCTGCCGGGCACTGGTGGCCGTTGCAAACGGCCAGAAGCTGCGGCAGAGGTGCTGGCGGCGCATCTCGCCGCGGTCGGCGCGTCGTAACCGCTCGCGGGACGGAGCGGCTCTGGAGGAGCTTCGCACCTGAAGGCGCGGGGCGACCCACTCGAGTCGAACGCCGGACCGCTACGAGGCGAAGCTGATCGGGACCTTGACCGATGCGTTCGGCGCCGTCGAGCTGGCATTGTTGATCACGATCATGCATCCGGGGTGGGTGGCGTCACAGGTGCCGTTCCCGACGGGGCCCTCCACGATCTCGAGCTTGGCCGTGCCCCGACCCGTCGGGTCGGGAGTGAGGATGTCGGCGTGGGCGAAGCTGCACGCCGCAGAGCTGTTCAGGTGGAGGTCGCTGGCGTTGCATTCCAAGATGTTGACGACCTTCCCGGCGGTGTAGGCGCTCCATTTGACCGCCACCGTCTCACCGTTGGTCAGGTTGGTGGTGGGCGTCACGGAGGCCCGCAGATGGAGCACCGGCGGCGGAAGGGTGGGGATGGTCGTCCTCGATCCGGGCGTCGCGTCGAAGCGCACCGCGGTCACGGCGGACTGGCCGGCCGCCGTCAGGCCCGCCCGCGCCGGGTGGTCGTCCTCGAGGTACGCCTCGAAGAAGTCCGTCGTCGTGCGCTGCACGGCGACCTCCGATGAAGCCGTCAGCCCGGCCGCCGACCCGTGGTCCCCGCCCTTGATGCTGAGCAGGGCCTTCGGCCCGTGCGCACCGTTGAAGGCAGCCACGGCTCCGCTGTAGGGGACCAGCGCGTCGGCGGTGCCGTGCACCAGGAGGAGCGGTGGCGCCTGGGCCAGGTCGTACTGACCACCGGGGAACGCCTCGGGAGCCCCGGCCATCACGACGGCCGCCTTCACGCGATGGTCGTGGCAGCACGTGTTCGCCACGAGGCCGAGCGTCGTGATCGCTCCGTTCGAGTGACCGGCGGCTCCGATCGCCTGCGGGTCGACCAGGCCACTGAGGAGCCCGCCGGACTCAGCGGACGTTGCGAGGACGGAGGTGATGACGAAGCTCATGTCGGCCGGCTGGTTGATGACGTCGCCCCCGTCGGGGCCACCCGGCGTCTGGGAGCTGCTCAGTGGGAACAGCGGTGCCGCGACCACGAACCCCGCCGCGGCCCAGTGGCGGAGGAGCGAGATGTACTGCATCGGGTCCGCCCCGAGTCCGTGGGCGAACACGATGAGCGGATACGGTGCGCCGCTGCGGTCTGGGCTGGCTCCCGCCAGCGCTCCCGACGAGGCCGCCCCCTGGGCGGGGTAGAGGATCGTCGTCACCAGGGTGCGCGACGGCCGTGACGGGCTCGACCCCCATGCCGCCGTCGGCCGGGTGGTGTCGACGTAGGTCTCGGTGGTCATCCCGACCGCGTGCACGTCCCCCGTCCGGTCACCGGCCGCGCCCGCCGGACGGGACGTGAACGTTGCGACGAGCGCCGAGATGGTCAGCACCCCGGCGAGCGCCAGGCTCTGGCCTCTCGACCGTCCGATGACGGTCACCGGTCGTGACCCGGCGCAACGATCGCCGAACCTGGCGTCGGACATCGGCGGAGTATGGCACGCCGGCGTCGCCGGAGAGCGACCGGCCGCCGGGCGCCGGAACGAGACACGCACACGGGCATCACGCCAAGGGTCAATCGCCCGCACTCCTGGCGGTCAGATAGATCCTTTCGGTCTTGTGCTCGTGAGGCAGCGGGTCGCGACGGCGAACTTCTTCGACCACGAAGGACCGGCCCTGCAACGCCGCGAGCAGTTCGTCGTCACGGTAGAGAGTGCCTCCCACGGTCTCGATCTCGTGACCCAGAAACTGGTTGCTGTACACCTCAGCCTCGCCCAGATGGGTGGCGACGACGAACGTGCCCGCCGGCTCGAGGATCCGGTGGATCTCGGCCAAGGCTGTGCGAAGCGCCGGACGGGGAAGGTTGTGCACGGAGTAGAACGCGACGACGCCCGAGAACGACCCCGAACGAAAGGGGATGGAGCACATGTCGCCGCACACGACGCGACCATTGCCGGTGCGCCGGCGCGTCAAGAGGAGCATCTGTGGCGCCAGGTCCATCCCGATCACGAGAGGTCCTCGTTCGGCGAGGTACTGACCGACCTGGCCCGGACCGCAACCGAGGTCGAGCACCCGCTCTCCGGGGGCGAGTCGCAGGACGAAGGAATCGAGGACGGCGCGATCGATCGGGAGCCGGAGGAGATCATCGGCGAAGGCTTCTGCGTAGTCCTCGGCGACGGTGTCATAGGCGGCACGCACGACCGAGGCGTCGAAGGGCTCCATCGCCGTCAGCCGGGCTCTCGGACCTCGTCGCTCACCCAGCGCCCCCGGAGGTCCTCGAGCCACTGCGGCAGTTCGATCGGGGGGTCCGGCAGAGCCTGCGCGCCTCGCTGTCGCAGCAGGCGCTCGAAGGATGCCGGATCGTCCCCCCAGCCGCGTGGGTCACCCATCATCACCTCGAAGAGGAGCGCTCCCTCGGGACCGGCCTCGAAGGGGCCGAAGGCGGCTCCTTGGGGCAGCTCGATGTGGGTGCCCGCGGGGCAGTGCCGGCCGCCGCAGGTGATCTCCCCCTCCAGGACCATCACGACATGCGGGCTCAGGTGCCCGTGACGGCGCTGGATCACGCCGGGATCCCACCTGGCGTACAACGAGAGGTAGAGCGGGTCGGCGGAGAAGGCCAGCCACTTCTCCCACACCGAGGCCACGGTGCCGTCGGCCAACCGCACGGCACGGACCTGCTGCCAGGGGACGTCGGGATCCTCGAGATGCCGGAAGACGGCTTCACGACCGGCCACCTTCGGCCCTTCTAGGTCCGACATGGACGACCTCCCGGTCGCTCCACGAGGGCCTGCCACGGGTGATCGTCGGGCAGGAGGTGGCGGAGCCGACGCCGTCGGTCCACCGTGAGCTCGGGGATGACCTCCCGGGCGTCGACGTCGTCCTTCGGCCGGGCGTTCTTGCTCTTGAACAGGAGCTGGAGCTCGGGAGCCAGGTACGGGACGCCCTCCCGGTCGTGAAGGACGGCCTCGTCCCACGGGACCCGGAGCGTCGGGTCGCGCCGGAAGACCCAGCAGTCCCCGTCACCGTCGCCGATGGTCACGTCGAGGCACCAGGGCTGGTCCGTGGCCGTCCGGCACCTCACGTTGTTGTGGTTGGCCTCGGCCGAGGGCGGGGCCCCGTCCCACGGGGAGAGCGAGCCGGCGGCCGCGACGCACAGGTCCCAACCGGCCAGGAGGTGACGGAGCGCCGGGGCGTCCTGACGCAGCAGGCTCACGTCGCTGTCCTCGTGCGCGCGCCATGACCGGCCAAGGTGCAGCTCGAGCGCGAGCCCACCAGTGATCCACCAGCGCGCCGGGAACCCCGCGAAGAGCCGCACGACGTCGCCGAGCCCCAGGGGCAGCCAGGGTCCGAGCTCGTCCACTCCCATCGCCGATGGAGCGTACGCCCTAGGCCACTGCCCGACGGATGTCCTCGAGCGACAGCTCCACGGTCTCGTACCCTCCGCACTCCGCGCAGCGCTCCATCTGCCGCACCGACCGGATCAGGCGCGTGCGGGCCTCGTCGAGGCACACGGTGAAGGCCGCACGGTGTGGATCGATCTCGAGGTCCCAATAGGGGCGCCACTCCGTCGAGACCCGCCGGCGTCCGACCTCGATGCCCTTCAGGATCCGGCAGAACCGCAACTGTCGAGGCTCGAAGATCCAGGTACTGTGGCACGACTCCAAGATGATCACGTTCATGAGCGAAGTGTGGACGGCCACCCTGGACACCAGCTCGGAGGCGGCTGCCGACGTGCTTGGGATTCCGTCGCCGGCGCACGGGTGATCTCTGGACCGAGAGGACGGTGCAAGTGGGTCTGCAGGTCGTGGGCGCCGGGTTGGGAAGGACCGGGACGCTGTCGCTGAAAGCCGCGCTCGAGCGTCTTCTCGGTGGGCCCTGTTACCACATGCTGGAGGTCAGGGAGCGCCCCGACGACCCGGACGCGTGGGGTGACGCCTATGCGGGTCGACCGCCGGCGTGGCTCGATTTCTTCGACGGCTACTCGGCGACGGTCGATTGGCCGGCCGCCCCGTTCTGGCCGGAGATCAGTGCCGCGTTCCCCGACGCCGTGATCCTGTTGTCGGTGCGGGACGCCGACGCCTGGTGGAAGAGCGCCTCGGGCACCATCTTCGTGGCGTTGGCCACCTACTACGCGGACGACGCCCCCGACGACGGCTGGACCCGCATGGGTCGGGGGATGATGAACGCGTTCACGCCGGACTGGCGGGACGAGGCCGCGGCCAAGGCCGCGTATCTCGCCTACAACGAGAACGTGCGGGCGACCGCACCCAAGGACCGCCTGCTCGAGTGGCGTCCCGAAGAAGGGTGGCGGCCGATCTGTGCCGCGCTGCACCTCGAGGTCCCCGACGAGCCGTTCCCCCACACCAACACCACCGCGGACGTACGGCGGGAATTGGGCCTCGACACCGACTAGCTGCTTCTCTCAGCCCTCCAGCAGGTGCAGCGCCAGCCGCCGCCCGCGGCCCTGCTTCATGGCCAGAGCGATCCAGAGCTGGAACAAGGCGTCGATGATCGCCTCCTGGTCCTCGCCCACGTAGACGGGCCGCAGGCCCACCCCTTCGATCACCGTCTCGACCGTGGCCCGGTCGTCCACGGGGGCGGAGAAGAACATGTCCGCCCGCACGCCGTCGAACAGGGGATCAGCCAGGTTCTCGCCGCCGAGCGTGTTGAAGGCGCGGGCGTAGCGGACCGACGGCGGGAGGGAGGCCCTGGCGTTCGGCGCTTCGGCGCCCATCTGATTGGTGGCGTCGATCACCAGCCGGCCTGCCAAAGCGTCGCCGTGGTCCTTCGTGAGCTCGCTGACCGCCGAGCCCGGGATGGCGAGGATGACGACCTCGCCCTGTGACAACGCGTCGCCCAGCGAGGCGACGGCGGCGCCGGTCCCGGCCAGGGCGTCGTCGTCGGGATGCCGGGAGCCGTAGACGACGCGGTGCCCTGCCGCGGCCAGCGACCGCCCGAGCGTTGTACCGATGAAGCCAGTTCCGATGATGGTGACGTCCATGGATGATCCTCCCTGGTCGGATGTACGAACCCGCTGAGCCTCCGGGAAACCCAGCCAACTTCAGGACCTCGGCAACGTCAAGGTCCTGTCCCCGACAGGCTCGTTGCTCTCAGGACGGCGCGGCCGGCTCGCCGGGCCCCGGGCGACGAAGCAGCCGGCCTCGGTGGTGACCGACAGCGCGCCGCCACCGGCCGTGATGCGGTCCTCGATGGCTCGCTGCAGGGCCACGAGCTGTCCGGGCGAGGCCTCCTGACCGGCCGCGGTCGACGCGATGAAGGCGTACACGTCGTCGGCGTCGGTGCAGACCATCGTGCTCGGGTGCGGCTGCCACTCGACGGTGGCGAATGCGGTGCCGAGGATCGCCGCTCCGTTCGCCGTCCCGAACCTCGCGCCCGCGAAGTCGAGCGGTGACCAGCCCAGTGATTGGCGCGACAGGTCGGCGATGGCGTCGAGGTGGCGGGGTCCGTTCGTCGCCGCCAGCAGCACGCCGCCGGGGCGCAGCACCCGGGCGAACTCCGCCGCGGCCAGGTCCGGCTCGGGGACGTGGTACAGCATGTGGTTCGCGACGACGACGTCGAAGGATTCGTCCGCGAACGGCAGGTCCTGAGCGTCACAGGTGCGGGTCGCCACAAGCTCGATGTTCCCGAGGGGCTCGACCGCGCTCCCGGCCGCCTCCACCATGCCGCCCGAGAGGTCCGTGAGCGTGAGCCGCAGGCGAGGGAGCAGCGGGGCGACGTTGTCCCAGAGCGCACCGGTCCCGCAGCCGACTTCGAGTACGTCGCCGTCCGCGGGCCACGCAATGCGACCGGCCAGCCACGGGTACCACGGCTCGTCGGCCCTGGCGTACTTCGCGTGCAGGGCGATCCGCGCGTTGAGGTTCGACGGGTCCTTGTACTGGCGCTCCCGCAGGTACTCGGGGTCGCTCGACAGGCCCTGGCGGCGGGTCACGGGCCCATGGTTCCACATCGCACCTGCCGGACCCCCGGGGGCCGTGTCCGTTGAGGCCGGCCGGAGGGGTCGGTAACCTCCGACAGCGAGACAGACAACGGAGGTGCGCCATGCCCGGGTTCGTGCAGATCATGGAGTTCGACACGTCGAGGATCGAGGAGGTCGACGCCCTGGCGCGGCAGCTGGAGAAAGAGGCGGGCGCCGGGTTCCTGGCTCGCAAGGCCACGACGACGGAGGACCGGGACCGGCGCGGGCACTACTACGTCATCGTGGAGTTCGACTCCTACGAGGACGCGATGAAGAACTCCGAGAGCCCGGTGGTCGACAAGTACGCGGCGAAGATGGGCGAGCTGGTGGGTGGCCCGCCCACGTTCCACAACCTCGACGTCGTCTCGGTCCAAGAGGTCGGGTAGACGTTGGCGGGAGCTCAGAGTGCCCGCTGCACCCCTTCCCAGTAGGGGTCGCGCAGCTTGCGCTTGTAGAGCTTGCCGTTGGGGTCCCGCGGCATCTCGGTCGTGAAATCGATCGTCTTGGGGGTCTTGAACCTCGCGAGCCTGCCGGCGCAGTAGGCCAGGATGTCCGCAGCCAGCTCGTCGCTGGCCTCCACGCCCTCGGCCGGCTCGATCACGGCCTTGATCTCCTCGCCCCAGTCGTCGTGGGGGATCCCGAAGACGGCGGCGTCGCCCACCTTGGGGTGCGTCAGCAGGACGCCCTCGATCTCGGCCGGGTAGATGTTGGCGCCACCGGAGATGATCATGTCGATCTTCCGGTCGCGCAGGAAGAGGTAGCCGTCCTCGTCGATCAGGCCCACGTCGCCCACCGTGAAGAAGGGGCCGATGCGGTTCTTCTGCGTCTTCTCCTTGTCGCCGTGGTACTCGAAGTCGGCGGACTGCATCGCCATGTAGACGGTGCCGATGACGTTGGGCTCGGTGATGCGGGTGCCCTCGTCGTCGAAGACGGCGATCTCGCTGATGGGCCAGGGCTTGCCGACGGTGCCGGGCTTCTGCAGCCACTCGGACGCCGTGACCAAGGTGCCGCCGCCCTCGCTGGCGGCGTAGTACTCGTCGACCGCGTTGCCCCACCAGGCGATCATCTTGTGTTTCACGTCGATCGGGCACGGCGCGGCCGCGTGGATCATGTGGCGCAGGGACGTCACGTCGTACCGGGCCCGGACGTCCTCGGGGAGGGCGAGCAGCCGGTGGAACTGCGTGGGCACCATGTGCGACGTGGTGACGCGGCGCTCCTCAATGAGCCGGAGCATGTCCTCGGGCAGCCACTTGTCCATCAGCACGACGGTGTGCCCGAGGTGCAGGGACGCGCTGCCGAAGCGGAGCACGGCCGTGTGGTAGAGCGGCGAGCCGATGATGTGGACGTTGTCGTCCTGGGGCTGGATCCCGAACAGGAACAGCAGCCCCGACAGCCCCAGGGCCGCCTGCTCGGGGGTGATGCCCATGAGCTTGCGATAGATCCCCTTGGGGTTTCCGGTCGTCCCGGAGGTGTAGTTCATGACGTCGCCGACGGTCCGGTCTTCAGGCAACGAGGTCGGCTGGGCGTCGCGCGCCTGCCCGTAGGAGGCGAACCCGGGTATGTCGCCCACGCCGAGCCGGCCGGCCGCGTCGAGCCCGACCTCGTCGGCCGCCGCACGGGCAACGTCGGCGAAGCGCTCGTGGGCGACGAACGCCTTGGCCCCCGAGTCCTTGAGGATGTAGGCCACCTCGGGCGCCACCAGGTGGTGGTTGATCGGCACCAGGTACCAGCCGGCCTGCAGGGCCGCCAGGTACACCTCGATCATCTCGGCGCCGTTCGGGAGCAACGTGGCCACGACGTCGCCGCGCCCGAAGCCCTGAGCCCGCAGAGCGTGCACCACCTGGTTGGCGTGGCCGAGAAGTTCACCGGCTCGCACCTCGTCGCCCTCGGGCGTGACGAGAGCCAGGTAGTCGGGATCTTCCTGGGCCAGGGCCCAGAAGCCAAGATCACCCATCAGCACTCTCCTTGCGCGCTCGCGGGGCCGGGACAAATGGCAGCCCCCGCCGCCCGCAGGCTAGAACGTGTTCTAACTTACGGCAATTTGCGGCCCGCCGGACCGGGCAACGGAGAGATCAGGAGACGCGACCATGGCAGGGTTCCTCGCAGGCAAGGTCGTCGCGGTGACCGGCGGCGGCGGCGGCATCGGGCGCGCCGTGGCGCTCGCCGCGGCGGAGGAGGGGGCCAAGGTCCTGGTGGCCGACTTCGGCGTGGGCATGGCGGGGGAGGACCCGAGCAGCGAGGTGGCGGACGCCGTGGTGGCCGAGATCACCAAGGCAGGCGGAGAGGCGATCGCGGTGGCCGACGACATCTCCAAGATGGAGTCGGGGGAGCGCCTCATCGCAAGGGCGGTGGAGACGTGGGGCCGTATCGACGGGGTGGTGGCGGTGGCGGGGATCCTGCGCGAGCGCATGCTCTTCAACATGTCCGAGGACGAGTGGGACGCCGTGATCGCCACCCACCTGAAGGGGCACTTCACGGTGTTCCGGGCCGCGGCGGCGGTCATGCGCAAGCAGGAGGGAGGTGGTGCGCTCGTCGGCTTCACCTCGGGGGCGTTCGTCGGCAGCGTGGCCCAGGCGAACTACGCCGCCGCCAAGGGTGGCATCGTGTCCCTGGTGCGGTCCGCCGCCGTGGGCCTCCACCGCTACGGCGTCACCGCCAACGCCATCGCGCCGGTGGCGCGCACGCGCATGTCGGCCAACGTCCCGTCCGAGCTGGCCGAGATGGGCGATCCCGAGGACGTGGCGCCGATGGTGGTGTACCTACTCAGCGACAAGGCCAAGCACGTGACCGGTCAGGTGTACACCGTGGTCGGCTCGAAGATCGCGGTGTGGAACCAGCCGGCCGAGGTGCGGGCGATGTGGGCCGACGGCCGCTGGACGCCCGAACAGATCGCCGAGCGGCTCGAGAGCACGGTCGGCCAGGAGCGGATGGCCATGATCGACCGCCTGGAGCAGATGCGCCAGGCGGCGGCCTCGGGCGAGAAGCCGAACGCCTAGTTCCGCCGTGCTCAGGTCACCGGGCGCAGCCGGGGCCGGCGCGTCACCGCGTGGTAGACCTCGAGCGAATTCCCCTCGTGATGCGCCGCGAGCACCGCGGCCGCGCCGAACTGCACCTCGTCGAACACCTGGCTCATCGACTTGCCCCAGGCGACGGCAGAACGGGCGATCTGGCGGTCGGGGTGTTCCCAGGGCGGGATGCACACCTCGATCTGGTACAGGGGCTCGAAGGTCACGACATGGGTGGCCGCGCCGCCGTGCACGGACATCCACTCCCGCTTTTCCTCTTCGCTCCAGATCTTCTCGGCCATCACTGGTGAACACCGCGGGACTGTAGCCAACGCTCGTTCACCCCCTTCTCTCCGCCGTATCGGCATCATCCGAAAAAGCCTTGAGAGGGCCCCGCCTAGCGGCGAAGTCAGGCGATCGGCCCCGCCTCCCGGCCAGACGCGCATACGGCGCGTGGTCAGGGAGGGGGGAGCAACAATGTTGCAGCACCGGTGCGAAATCCACCCAGCGGTGGTGGAGGATCTGGTCCGCTGAGCCCCGACGCCTCGCACGGTCAGGCCGGCTGCGTCGCCTCTTCCGATTCGGCCGCCGCGACGCCCGGTGGATGGTGCGTCTGCAGCCACTGCTTCCAACGCGACCGCGTGCGCACCAGGATCACGGTGCCGCCCGCCACGAGGAGCAACCCGGCCACCTGCACCAGGGCGGAGCCGAGCCGGCCGTCCTCTCCGAGCCACAGGTGCTCGTCGAGCGAGCGCTCTATCCCCCACAGCACCATGCCGGTCCCGAGCACGATGCCCGAGGGGTAGCCGACGCGGCGCGTGCCGTCGGGCCAACGGTCGAGCCGGCGCTCTATGGCGATCAGGATCAGGTAGACGGTGAAGTCCTCGAGGGCCTGGAAGATGGGGACGGGCAGCCTCCGGCCGGGCTGGTTCGCGTAGTACATGCCGAACCACTGATGCGTCGGGTGGCCGCCACCGGCCACCATGAGCTGCGGGCCGAGCAGGCGCCCCATGGCCCAGCACGCCAAGAGCACGGGAGCCGCCAGATCGAGCGCGCGCCCGAGCGGGAGCTCGGGGCAGCGGCGCCGGGTGAGGACGATGCCGACGGGCACGGCGACGAGCAGCCCGCCGAAGGAGGAGAGGCCGCCCTGCCAGACGGCGAGGATGTCGCCTGGATGCTGCGTGTAGGTACTCAGGTTCGACAGCACGTGCATGGCCCTGGCCCCGACGATCGCCGACAGGATGATCCACAGGAAGACGGGCACCAGCCAGTCGGTGGGGTAGCCGTTCTTCCGCAGCCGCCGCTCGAAGTAGACGAACCCGAACCAGAACGTGAGCGCGAGGCCGATGCCGTAGGTGTGGACCTCCAACGGTCCGATGTGGAAGCTGACGGGAATCGGTTTCATCGCACGGCTCGCGGCCAGGTTAGGACCCCAGCACGGCGTGGCGGGTCCGGGGCGAGGAGGAGGTGGCGGATCCGGACGTGAGGGCTAGGGCCGGCCGGCGCCGGCGAAGCCGCTTCCGAGCCGCAGGCCGGTGACCCAGACCGATGCCCCGGTGTAGGGCGCCTCGATCATGGAGCCGCCGCCCACGTACATGGCCACGTGGTCCGAGCCGCCCGGACCGTAGAAGAGGAGGTCGCCCGGCTGCAGGTCGCTGATCGGCACCGGTGTCGAGTCGGCCATCTGGGCGCCCGAGTAGTGCGGCAGGCCCACCCCGACCTGGCCCCACGACCAGGCCGTCAGCCCGGAACAGTCGAAGCCGGGGCTCCCCGAGCCCTTCGGGGACTCGCCGCCCCAGACGTAGGGCACGCCGATCTGGCTCTCCGCGGCCTGCACGGCGCCGGCGCCACCCGGGGAGGTGGGCGGAGGAGCGGCCTGGGTGAGAACGGCCGTGTTGGCGGGGCCGCTGCCGCTGCCGCTGTTGCCCGACGACGAGGACGCAGCAGCGGTCGTGCGGGCGGCGGCCGCTGCAGCGGCGGCCGCGGCGGCGGCTTGGCGTTCCGCGGCCGCCTTGGCGGCGGCGGCGGCCTCGGCCTGCTGTTGCTGCTGGACGAGCTGCGCGATCTGTCCCTGCTCCTGCGACAGCGCGCTCTTCTGCTCTTGTATGGCCTGCGCGTTCTGCGCTACCGCGTTCTGCTCGGCCGTGACCTGCGTCTGCGCCTGTGCCTGCTCACCTTGCAGCTGACCGACCTGCGCGTTGAGCGCATTCTCCGCCGTGTGCAGGTTGTCGACCGCCAGCGAGATGTCACCCTCGGCGATCGTGTTGTACGTGGTGCTCGCGCCGAGGGTCGACTGGTTGCCACTGAAGATCGGGTTCTGCGTGGCAGCGGTGCCGTTGGAGATGTAGTTGGCGACGGCGGCCTTGGCGAGGGTGGACTTGTCCTTCGCCACCTGCTGCTGGTCGGTCGCGATGTTGGCCTTGGTGGTGGCGATGTTCGTGTCGATCTGCGACAGGTGGTAGCGGGCGGAGTCGTACTGCTGGCTCAGGGCGGACATCTCGTTCTGCGCCTGCGACAGCTGAGCCTCGATGGCGGCCGCCTTGGCCTTGGCGTCGGAGATGGCGTCGCCGGCGGCCGGGCGCGCCAAACCGACCACAGTGCTCGACAACACTGTGACGACGGTCAACGCGGGGATACCGACCCGCTGGAGCGCACGAGCGCTCCTCGGAGACCGCGGCGTGGAGTGGTGATGAACCCGCTCTACGTCAGTCACGATGTGCGACATTCTTATAGGAAACCCCCCCACGGTTCAAACACCATCAGTGCGAAATGCCTGTGTGCGGTCGCACCCTTAGTACGAATGTGCAGGTGAGTGGACAAAACAGAAAATCGAGAACATTTGAAGAACCGCCCAGAGGAACGAAAGCGAGGTTTTGGAACTACGGTCGGTCGACATGGGTGAAATGATCGAATTCGCGAGCAACGGATCGACTTCCGGTGGCTACGTGTCCTCTCCTGATGGTGGTCGCGGGCCCGGTGTCATCGTGATCCAGGAGTGGTGGGGACTGGTCGACCACATCAAGGACGTGTGCGACCGCTTCGCGGCGGAGGGATTCGTGGCCCTGGCCCCCGACCTCTACCACGGGCAGCAGGTGAAGCCCGGCGAGCCCGACGAGGCGGGCAAGGCGATGATGGCCATGAGGATGGACCAGGCCGCCCGTGACATGAGCGGAGCCGTCGACGAGCTCCTTCGGCGGAGCTCGGGCGACAAGGTCGGGGTCATCGGGTTCTGCATGGGCGGCGGGCTGGCGCTGGTGTTGGCGACACAGCGTCCCGACGCCGTGGCGGCCGTGGTGCCGTGTTACGGCATCATCCCGTGGCCCGACGCGCAGCCCGACTATTCCGCGATGACCGCTGCGGTGCTGGGTCACTACGCGGAGAAGGACGCGTTCTTCACGCCGGAGGCGGCGAACGCGCTCGCCGACGAGCTGCGCGCCATGGGCAAGTCGGTCGAGATCGTCGTCCACCCCGGCACCGACCACGCCTTCTTCAACGACACGCGACCCGAGGTGTACGACGCGGCAGCTTCGCACTCGTTGTGGGAGCGCACGTTGGAGTTCTTCCGGGCACACCTGTCCTGATCGTCTGACGTCGCACCTCGTCGCGACGGTGCGGTCACGGCCGACGCGTCGCCACGGCGTGCCCGGCGGAGGCCCGCGGCCCGTTTGTTACCATCGGGTCATGTCTGCACGCTCCCGTGACCTCCCACGCCGCTCCTGCCTCTCGACCCCCGGATCGAACGAGAAGTTCCTGGCCAAGGCCCCGACCGTGCCCGCCGACATGACGTTCCTCGACCTCGAGGACGCCGTGGCCCCGCTCGAGAAGGAGAGCGCACGGCCGAAGGTGGTCGACGCCATCAAGAACCTTGCCTGGGACGCCCGCGTGCTGTGCGTGCGCGTGAACGCCTGGGACACCGAGTGGACCTACGGCGACGTGATCGAGGTCGTCGGCAACGCGGGGGAGCGCCTCGACGAGATCATGCTGCCCAAGGTGCAGTCCGCGGCGGAGATCGTCGCGCTCGACCTGCTGCTGACGCAGGTGGAGAAGAAGGCGGGGCTCCCCGTCGGGCACATCGGCATTGAGGCGCAGATCGAGACGGCCCGCGGGCTCATCAACGTCGACGAGATCTGTGCCGCCTCACCGCGGCTCGAGACGATCATCTTCGGCCCGGCCGACTTCGCGGCGAGCATCGAGATGCCGGTGCTGACCGGCGGGGTCGACATCCCGGAGTACCCCGGCGACCACTTCCACTACGTCTTCAGTCGCATCCTCATGGCGGGCCGGGCGAACGGGCTGCAGGTGATCGACGGGCCGTTCCTCAAGGTGCGCGAGCTCGACGCCCTCCGCGAGTACTCCATGCGCGCCCGCATGCTCGGGTACGACGGCAAGTGGGCGCTCACCCCCGACCAGGCTGTCGTGCTCAACGAGGTCTTCTCTCCGACCCAGGAGCAGTTCGACCGGGCCTTCGACATCCTCGACGCCTACCAGAAGGCGACCGAGCAGGACCGCAAGGGCGCCGTGATGTTCGGTGACGAGATGATCGACGAGGCCAGCCGCAAAATGGCGATCAAGTTCGTCAGCCGGGGTCAGCGGGCAGGGCTGACGCGCACCCCCGGGTGATCAGCCCATCAGGCGGCGTGCGATGACCTTGAGGGCGAGGGTCTCGTCGGCGCCCTCGAAGATGGAGAGGACGCGGGCGTCCACGAAGTAGCGGCTCACGGGGAACTCCTCTGCGTAGCCCATGCCGCCGTGGATCTGCATGGCCTCGCGCGTCACCCACTCGGCGGCGCGGCACACGTAGGCCTTGACCATGGACGCCTCGAGCGTTCCCTCGCCGGCCGCCATGAGACGGGCGACGTGGTACGAGCTCTGCCGCGTCGCCTGGATGATGACCGCCATGCGCCCGAGCTTCGCCTGAGTCAACTGGTAGTCGCCGATGGGCGACCCGAAGACCTTGCGCTCGGCGGCGTACGCCACCGCCGCCTCGTAGGCGGCCTGCATCACGCCGAGCGCGCGCGCCGCCGTCTGCAGCCGACCGTTCTCGAAGCCCTGCATCTGCAGGTAGAAGCCCTTCCCCAGTCCGTCGGGACCACCGACGAGGTTCGCCCCGGGCACGAACCAGTTCTCGAACGCCAGCTCGTAGGAGTGCATGCCGCGGTAGCCGATCGTGTCGATGGGGCGGCCCTCCAGGCGGCCCGCGGCGAGGTCCCGCGGTCGGTCCGGCGCGTCCTCCTGGGTGAAGACGAAGCCGTGGCCGTCGCCGCGCGGCTTCTCCACCACGAACATCGAGATGCCGCGGTGGGCCAGGGAGCGGTCCGGGTCCGTGCGGGCCAACAGCATCAACACGTCGGCCCGGGCGGCGAAGGTGCACCATGTCTTCACGCCGTTGACCACCCAGCCGCCCTCCACCGGCGTCGCGGCGGTCACGATGCCCGCGACGTCGGACCCGTAGTCGGGCTCGGTCACGGCGACGGCGGCCAGGATCTCCGCCGAGGCCAGCCGGGGGAGCCACTGCTTCTTCTGCTCCTCGGTGCCCCCGTAGACCAGGGCGCGGGTCAGGATCTCGGGCCGGGTGATGAGCGAGCCGCCGACGCCGAGGGAGCCCCAGCTCAGCTCCTCCGTGGCCACGACCATGCCCATGTAGTCGCTCTCCCCGCCCGTCGCGAAGCCGCCGTACTCCTCGGGCACCGACAGGCCGAAGCCGCCCAGCTCGGCCAGGCCCCCAATGACGTCTTCGGGGATGTCGGCGTTCGCCCGGTGCACGTGCTCGGCGTGCGGGCGGACCTTGTCCTCGGCGAAGCGGTGGAAGGTCTCCCGCACCAGCTCGAAGTCCTCGCCGAGATGCCGCGGGCCCTCGACCGTGGCCAGCCCGGCCAGCACCGCCGGGTCGCGCTGGGCGGCCAGGAAGGCGGCGGCCGGCGCGAGCCACCCGGCGTCCACCCCCCACAGGGTCTCCCGGCCGGCCACCTTCCCGGCGAGCTCGGCCACGACGTCGGCGACGAACGCGGAGGCGATGCGGGCCTCGGTCTCCCCCCGCGCGCCGTACGCGAGGGTGGCCCGGGCCGAGGACAGCGCGGCGGCGGCGTGCGCCACGTCGTAGGCCACCACCTGGTTGGCGTCGATCCCCCCGTGGGCGCGGACCGTGGCGCAGGCCTGGTCGACGAGGTGTTGGGCCAGGTCCACCGCGGCCGCGGCGCCGGCCAGCTCGGGCGCAGGGGGCATCGTCACGGGGAGCGACCCTAATGGCTCGCACCGGGGCCACCCGGCGGCGGCCGGTGCTCAGGCCCTGCGGCCGATGACCGTCACCAGCGGCGGCAGCACGACCGGGTCGTCTCCGGGGTCAACCCCCGTCAGCGACCCGAGGTAGCGCGCCACCGGCCCGGGTCCGACGCCCGCTGGCGCCTCCGCCCAGGCGTCGACCACCGCGAGGCCGGCGTCACGCACCAGCGCCGGAAGCAGCGCGCCGACGTCGGGGTGGAGGGCGTCGGGCATGGACAGCGGCGAGCCGGCGATCCGGCCGGCGGACGTCACGGGCTCCTGGGCCACCACCCAGCCGCCGGGACGCACTGCGCGCGCCATCATGCGCACCACCGCGATCGGCTCGAGCACGTGGAGCAGCAGGAAGCGGCAGAACGCGAGGTCCACCTCCTCGGGCAGCGAGAGGTCCTCGCCCGCCTGGGTCAGCGCGATCACCTGGGCGTGCGCGGCCGCGGCGCGGCGCGACCTCGTCGCGGGCCAACGGGTCGCTGTCCACGGCGTAGACGCGGCCGTCGCGCCCGACCATCTCGGCCAGCGCCACGGACACGTCGCCCCCGCCCGCGCCCACGTCGACGCAGCGCCAGCCGGCGCCGAGGCCGAGTCGCTGGAGCGCGGTGGCCAGCGGGCGCCGGTAGACGTCGTCGCGCAGGCCCTTCAGCTCACTCACGTCGACTCGCACCGACCGGCACCATGGACTCGCACTCTACGGGGCCGGCGGCGCCCGGCCGCTCCCGGCGGCCGGCGGCTAGGGCGGCCCATCGGCGCGGCGACGGCCCGATGGTGGCCAGCATGACGAGGAGCGTGGCCATGAGCGCGGGCCACCAGAGCACGATGTCGTGCACCCGACGGTCCCCGAGCACCATGCTCACGACGAGGGCGGCGGTGCAGAGCCCGAAGCGGAACGCGCTGCGCCGCAGGGCGAGCAGCAGGCACAGGGCGGGGACGGGCCAGAGGTAGTACCAGTTCAGCTCCGTCTCGAGCAGGACGCGCAGGAAGAAGGCGACGGCGGCCATGCCGAGCACCGTGTCGAGGTCGTGGCGCCGGTGGCACACGAGGACGGCCAGGGCGGCCCCGAGGAGGGTGGCGAGCAACCGGGTCGGGCCCCCGCCGTGGAGCCCGGGACCGACGACGGGCGCCAGCCCGCTCAGGGGGGTGAGCGAGTTGTACCGGGTCTCGATGGGCTGGCGCAGCAGGACGAAGAGCATTCGATCGGTCTCGGCCAAGAGCGGCGGGACGAGGACCACGATGCTCGGGAGCGCGAGGCGCCAGGACAGGCGCGCCGCAGCGCGCCAGCTGAGGCGGGCCAGCACCGGCGCGACGCCGAGGAGGGCCAGCGGTTGGAACGCGATGCCGACGCCGAGGAGGAGCGCGGCGCGCGGCGCGCCGGCCGCGCCGTCCCGCTCGACGGCCAACGCGGCCCAGACGACGAACGCCAGCGCGACGCAGTCCTCGGGATGGCCCCAGCCGCCGACGACGTTGGCGACACCGAGGGCGCCGGCGAACGCGAGGGCGAGGCGGGCCCGGTCGCCCAGGTGCCAGTGGCGCGCCACCGCATCGAGCGCGAAGAGCGGCGTCGAGCCGATGAGGACCGCGGCCGGCCCGAGGACCAGCCACATGCTGAGCGGCTCGCCCTGGGCCGACAGGTGGGGTGAGAGGCCGAGCAGCTGGCCGAGACCGATGACCGGGAGGAGGAGCACCTCGAAGGCCGGTGGCGAGGTCAACGCCTGGTGGCGCACGTAGATCTGGTCGAACTGGCCGTGGAAGATCGCCCACGAGCTGTTGGCCATGCTCAACAGGTCGCCGGGTGCGGCGAGGCCGACTCCGGAGGTGTGCACGAGGTGGCGGCCGAGCAGGCTGTAGGCCATCACACCGACGAGGACGGCGACGGTGGCGGCGACGGGCGCGCTCCGCTCCTCCGCCCAGGCCGCTGTCCGTCCCATGCCTCCTCCAGTGCGGACCCGGCCCGCTCGTCGTGCCGGCCCGCCCTCGTCCCCCCTTTATCGGCGCCGGGTGCCGGACCGATAACCTCCTTCCCCGTGAAAGTGACGATGTTGCTCTGCGACGCAGCCCAGGTGTCCGACGGCAAGCTCTACATACTGGGCGGCGGCTGGAGCATGACGGGCCCCGACCCGGTGCCGTCTGCCGTCGCGCTGAAGATCGACGTGGACTGGCACGAGGCCGAGGCGTCCCACCACTGGGAGCTCTTCCTGGAGGATGCCGACGGCCGCCCCGTGCTGATGGAGACCCCGGACGGGACCCAGCCCGTCGAGGTGCGGGGCGAGTTCACCGTGAGCCAGCCCCAGGGGATCCCGGAGGGATCGCCCATCGACGTGGCCCTGGCCGTCAACCTCGGGCCCATCCCGCTCGAGCCGGGCACGCGCTTCGCCTGGCGGCTCACCATCGACGGCGAGTCGCTCCCCGGTGCCTCGCTCGGGTTCACCACGCGACCGCGGCCGGCGCAGGCGGAGGAGTGACGGTCTACGACCGGCCGTTCGGCCGCTACCTCGAGGACTTCGCCCCCGGCGACGTCTACCGGCACTGGCCCGGCAAGACGATCACCGAGTACGACGACCACCTGTTCTGCATGATCACGATGAACCACCACCCGCTGCACACCAACGCGTGGTTCGCCGAGCACGAGACGGTGCAGGGGAAGAACGTCGTGGTCGGCAACCTGGTCTACTCCCTCGCGCTCGGCATGAGCGTCCCTGACGTCAGCGGCTCGTGCATCGCCAACCTCGAGGTCGAGTCGCTGCTGCACCGTTCACCCACCTTCCACGGCGACACGATCTACGCCGAGACCCGGGTGCTCGACGCCACGCCGTCGAAGTCCAAGGACGACCGGGGGATCGTGACCGTCGAGACCAAGGCCTTCAACCAGCGGGGCGAGGAGGTCTGCTACTTCCGCCGCAAGCTGATGGTCTGGAAGGCCGCGCACGCGCCGGAGCGCCGGCGGCCCTACGGCGACGACGTCTGGGACTGAGGCACGGCCGCTCCGGGGCGACCGGGTGCGGCGCCTCCGGGCCCGCGTCCTCGCGTGGGGGACCGAGCACCGCCGCGACCTCCCGTGGCGGCGCACCCGCGACCCCTGGCACATCCTCGTCTCGGAGGTGATGCTGCAGCAGACGCAGGTGGACCGCGTCGTGCCGCACTACGAGCGTTTCCGTGCCGCCTACCCGACGCCCGCGGCCTGCGCCGCCGCCCGCCCCGCCGACGTCGTGCGGCGGTGGGAGGGCCTGGGGTACAACCGGCGGGCCCTCAACCTGCACCGCGCGGCCCGCGCGGTCGTCGCCGAGCATGCCGGCGTCGTCCCCCGCGCCGACGCCGACCTGCGCGCCCTGGCCGGGGTCGGCCCCTACACGGCGCGCGCGGTGCGGTCGTTCGCCTTCGGCGAGGACGTGGCGGCAGTGGACACCAACGCGGTGCGCGTCCTGGCGCGGGCCGTACAGGGTGCGCCCCTCGGCCCGGCGGCGGCGGTGCGGCTGGGTGACCGGCTCGTCCCCGCCGGCCTCTCGTGGGAGTTCAACCAGACCATGTTCGACCTCGGCGCCACCGTGTGCACGGGGTCGCGGCCCGACTGCGCGCGCTGCCCGTTGCGGCGCCTGTGCGCGTGGCGGCGTGACCCGGCCGCCGGCGACGACCCGTGGCGGGCCGGCCCCACGGCGCGCCCGCAGCGTGCGTTCGCCGGCTCGGACCGGCAGGGGCGGGGACGCCTGCTGACCGCGCTGCGCCGCGGCGGCGTGCCGCGGCCCGCGCTCGCCCGCGCCTGCGGGTGGCCCGGCGACAGGCCCCGGGCCGCCCGCATCGCCACCGCACTGGTGGACGAGGGGTTCGCCCGGTGGTCCGGCGGGGCCGATCCCGTCCTCCGGTTGCGCTAGGGCGGCGACAGGGAGGCGGATCAGGCGGCCAGGAAGTCGACGATGCGCCGGTTCACGACGTCGGGGCGCTCGAGGTGGAGGAAGTGGCCGGCGGCGTCGACGATCTCCATCTCCGAGCCCTCGGCCATGAAGTCGAGCGGCGACCCGATGGACGACAGCAGCATGCAGCCGTCGTCGCGGCCGTGCAGGTACAGGGTCGGCCTGGGCGTCGGGAGCAGCATCGCGGCCTGCTCGTCGGCCAGCTCGGGCGCCGCCTGGGCCGGGTCGTACAGGGCGCGATAGGTGCCGATGGCCGCGAGCATGCGCGCGGGGTCGCCGATGGACTCCTTCACGCGGGCGACGTCCTCCGTCCCGTCGTAGCCGGGCGACCAGTCGCGCCAGAGGTGCGCGATGAAGGCGTAGTCGTCGAGGGGCAGCGCGACCTCGGCCAAGGGGGAGAGGAAGAAGAACATGTACCAGCTCCGTTGGAGCTGCGCGTACGTCAGCAGCGACGGGCCGATCGACGCCGTCGGCGGGACCGCCGCGGTGACGGCCCGGCGCCAGCGGTCGGGCCGGTGCGCGACCGCGCCGTAGGTGGCCAGCGCGCCCCAGTCGTGCCCGACGATCACGGCGTCCCCGTCGCCTCCGAGCACGTCGTGCAGCGCGTTGGCGTCGCGGACGAGCGCCCCCACCTGGTAGCGACCGTCGGCCGGGATGCCCGTCGGCGCGTAGCCGCGCAGGAAGGGCGCCACCGCCCGGAAGCCGGCGCCGGCGAGCTCGGGGAGCAGGTGGCGCCAGGTGTGGGCCGTGTCGGGGAACCCGTGCAGGCAGAGGGCCAGGGGCCCGTCGTCGGGCCCCTCGGCGAGATACGCGACCTCCAGCCCGTTCGCTTCGACCGTCCGCAGTTCCATCTGCCAGAACGTACCTGCCCCGCGGGTCCATCCCCCGGGCGAGTAACCTGGCTCAGGTGAACGTCACGTTCTACGGCGTGCGGGGGTCGTGCCCGTGCTCGGGTGATCGCTACCGGCGCTACGGGGGGAACACCTCGTGCCTCGTCATCGACGTCGAGGGTGACGAGCCGCTGATCGTCGACCTCGGCACCGGGCTGCGGGCGTTGGGCGACGTCCTGCACAAGGAGGTGCGGGCCCTCGGCACCCCGATGCGGGCCACGGCGCTGCTCACCCACCTGCACTTCGACCACATTCTCGGCATCCCCTTCTTCAGCCCGCTGCACGACCCCGGCGCCCGCCTCACCGTGTACGGGCCGGCCCAGCCCAAGGGCAGCCTCAAGGACGCGCTGCACGCGGCGGTGCAGCCGCCCGTGTTCCCCATCCACATGGAGCAGTTCCGCGGCGAGCTGATCACCATCGACGTCGGGGACGAGGACTTCTCCATCGGCTCGGCCAAGATCATGGCCCGGCCGATCCCGCACAGCGGCGTGACGCTCGGCTTCCGGATCGAGGCCGAGGGCCGCTCGGTCGCCTACATGTCGGACCATCAGGCGCCGCTCGACCGCCGGGCCATCCCCGAGGCGGTGCTCGAGCTGTGCTCGGGCGTGGACCTGCTGATCCACGACGGCCAGTACACCGACGACGAGTTCTCGGCCAAGGCCGACTGGGGGCACTCCACCGCCGCCTACGCGGTGCACGTCGCGGCCGAGGCCGGCGTCAAGCGGGTGCTGCTCACGCACCACGACCCGTCGCACACCGACCGGGAGCTCGACCGCATTTTGAACCAGGCCCGCCGGCTGCCCGAGGCCAAGCGTGTCGAGGACGTGTCGTCCGCCCACGAGTCCCAGTCGATCGACCTCGGCAAGGCGTAACGCACGCGTGTCGGGCCTCGACCAGGCCCGGTTCCGCGAGGTGCTCGGTCACTTCGCCACCGGCATCACGATCGTCACCGCGCTCGAGGAGGGGCAGCCCGTCGGGTTCACCTGCCAGTCGTTCGCCGCGTTGTCCCTCGACCCGCCGATGGTGATCCTCGCCCCCGCCCGCAGCTCCACCAGCTGGCCGCGCATCGCCAAGGCGGGGGCGTTCTGCGTGAACATCTTGGAGGAGGGCCAGGAGGCCCTGTGCCGCTCCTTCGCCGTCTCGGGCGGCGACAAGTTCGACGGCGTGGAGTGGGCGCCGGGGTTGACGGGGTCGCCCGTGCTCGCCGGCTCGCTGGCCGTGGTCGAGTGCCGCCTCGGCGACATCTTCGACGGCGGCGACCACGAACTGGTGACGGGCCACGTGCTGGCCACCGCCATCGGGGACGGGGGCCCGCTGCTGTTCTACCGGTCCGGCTTCGGCCGTTTCGCTCCCTGAGCGGGGCACCCGCTACCGTTCCGCCCCGGTGCCAGAGCTGCTCCCGTCCTCCGTCATCGCCGACGTCGTCCTCGTCCGCCCCGACGTGCACGGCGATCAGCGCGGGCGCTTCGTCGAGACCTACCGGCGCAGCTGGTTCCCGAACGGGCGCGAGATGGTCCAGGGCAACCGGTCCGAGAAGCATGCGGGTGCGTTGGTCGGCCTGCACTTCCATCTCCACCAGGCCGACTACTGGTACGCCCTGCGGGGCCGGGCCCGGGTCGTCCTGCACGACCTGCGCCTGGGGTCCGAGACCGACCGGGCGACCGAGGTGCTCGAGCTCGACGGCGACGTCGACCAGGGGATCTACATCCCGCCCGGGGTCGCCCACGGGTTCGCCGCGCTGACCGACACTCTGCTGACCTACCTGGTCGACAACTACTACGACGCCTCGGACGAGCACGGGCTCGCCTGGGACGACCCCGCGGTCGGCGCGGACTGGGGCGTCGCCGACCCCGTCCTCTCCGACCGGGACCGGGCGAACCCTCGCCGGGGTGACCTCCCCGACGACATCCTTCCCCGCCTGGCTCGCTGAACCAGCGGCGCCGGCGCCGCTCCGCCCAGCGGCCCTCCCGTAGCCCGCGGCCCTGGCCACCCCGCGCATCGGGTTGAATAGGGGCCGTGCTGATGATCGGTGGGATCGTCGCTGTCGTGGTCGTCGTGGGCGTCGTCGCGGCCGTGCTCGTCCGCCGGCGCTCCCACGACGACGTCCACTCGGTCGAGCACTACCACCGCCAGCTGCATACGCTCGAGGAGATCCGGGCCCACCCGCCTGCGGACCACGAGAACGGCAACGGCGAGGCGACGTTCCCGGCCAGCGCCTTCCGGGTGTCGAGCTCCACGACGGTCCGCCTGACCGAGCCCGGGAAGACGGTGGTCCCGCCCGTCCCCCCGCCGCCCGTCCCCAACCCCGCCGAGCCGGTGGCTTTCGGCGACGACGAAGACGACGCGGGCCCCGAGCCGGTCCCCGCGACCTTCATGAGCGGCAGCGACGACCGCGTCATGCACGCCATCAACCACCGCCCCCGCCGCCTGGGTGGGCCGGCCGCCGCCGTCGCCGCGGTGACGGTGCTCATCGTCGTCCTCGTCGTCACGGGGCTCCACTCGAGCAACAACCCGACGCACCATGCCGGGACGCCGACCACGGCGAGCACGAGCGGCACGCACCCGCGGCACACGGGCCAGCAACGCCCAGCCCCCACCACGACGTCGACTGCGCCGCTGACGGTCTCCGCGCCGGCGGCGTCGACCGCGCACGGCGCCACCTACCACGTCGCCGACGCCACCTACGCGCTGGACCTCGCCGCCACCAGTGGTCAGTGCTGGGTGGAGGCGACCGACACCGCGACGGGCTCGGTGCTCTTCACCGGCACGCTCTTCTCGGGCCAGTCGCACACCATCGCGGCCACCGGGCCGGTCACGGTGATCGCCGGGGCGCCCGCGGCCTTCTCGGCCAGCGTCGACGGGTCCGCCGTGACGCTGCCGTTCGGCTACCAGGCCCCGTTCACGCTGAGCTTCGCGACCGCCCAGACGGCCTAGCGGCCCGCCCCGCCGGTCACGCCGGCCTCCCCGCCGGGGTCGGGCCCGCTCCCCGCCAGGCCCAGCGCGCCCAGCACGAAGGCGAACACGAGCGCCTGCTCCTTCCAGGCGTCGTAGCGCCCCGAAGGCCCGGCGTGGCCGGCGCCCAGCTCGGTGTGCAGGAGCACCCGGGTGCCGGGCGACAGGGCCCGTATCTTGGCCACCCACTTGGCCGGCTCCCAGTAGGCCACCCGGGGGTCGTTCAGCCCCGTCGAAACGAAGAGATCGGGGTAGGCGCGTGCGGAGCCGTCGGGGTTGGTGCCGCTGACGTTGTCGTAGGGCGAGTACCCGAGCATGCGCCAGTAGGCCGACTCGTCGGCCAGGGGGTTGCCCCACTCCTCCCACTCACCGACGGTCAGCGGGAGCTCGTCGTCGAGCATGGTGGTGACGCAGTCCACGAACGGCACCTCGGCCACGAGCGCCCGGAACAGCTCGGGGGCCCGGTTGGCGACCGCACCGATGAGCAGGCCGCCGGCGGAGCCACCCCGTGCCACCAGCGCGCCCGGCCGGACGATCCCCGCGTCGAGGAGATGGCGGCCGGCCGCGACGAAGTCGGAGAACGTGTGCTCCTTGTGCTCCATGCGGCCGTCCTCGTACCAGGCGCGCCCCATCTCGCCCCCGCCGCGCACGTGCGCGATGGCGAAGACGATCCCGCGGTCGAGGAGGGACAGCCGGTGGTGCGAGAAGGCGGGGTCGATGGAGATCTCGTAGGCGCCGTACCCGTAGAGGAACCCCGGCGCGGGCAGCTCGAGATCGCGGCGGTGCACGACCGAGAGCGGTACCCGGGTCCCGTCGGGGGCGACCGCCCACTCCCGGTAGGTCGTGTAGCGCGCGGCGTCGAAGTCGCCCAGGACGGGCTCCTGCTTGAGCAGCGTCTCGACCCGGTCGGCCAGGCCCACCTGCAGGACGCTCGAAGGGGTGACGAGGGAGGTGCGCCCGATCCGCAGCACCGCCGCATCCGGCTCGGGGTTGGGTCCCACCCAGGTGGCCGCGGGGCTGTCGATGGAGGGCACGATCCAGCCCGTGGCGAGCAGGTCGTCCGCGAAGGGATCCCCCCGCTCGGGGAGGGGCAGCACGCGCACCCGCGTCTCGGCCTCGGCGCGCTCGCTCAGCACGAGGGCCGAGGCGAAGGCGTCGACGTCCTCGACGCGCACGCCGGGCCGGTGCGCCACCACCTCGCGCCAGTCGGAGGGGTCCGCGGCGGCGAGCCCGTCGTCGGGGGCGGCGATCACGCGGAAGTCGAGGGCGCCGTCGTTGGTCAGCGCCACGAACCAGCCCGTCCCGCCGCCCGCGGGCGTGAGGTGGTCCACCGCGTACTCGACGCCCTCCCGGCGGCCCATCACGACCGTGGGCGCCGCGAGCGGGTCGGCCGAGGGGATGGCGAGCCATTCGGTGGTGTTGGTGCTGTGGAGCCCGATCAGCACGAAGGCCTCGTCGCGGGTCGACCCCGTGCTGAGCGAGAAGCGGCGGTCGGCCTCCTCGTAGACGAGGTCGTCGCCGGCGGGGTCGGTGCCCAGCCGGTGACGCCAGAGCTGGTGGGGCCGCTGTGCCTCGTCCATGCGGACGTAGAAGACGACGTCGCCCCCGGCCGACCAGGCCAGGCCGTAGCCGGTCTCGGGCACCGACTCCGCCGCCACCGAGGGTGGCGTCTCGGCGTCGAGGGGCATGAAGCGCAGGTCGAACTTCTCGTTGCCGGCGCGGTCGGTGCCGTAGGCCAGCCAGCGGTGGTCCTGGCTCACCGCCGCGCTCCCGACGGCGAAGTAGTCCGACCCCTCGGCCAGCGCGTTCTCGTCGAGCAGGATCTGCTCCTCGCCTCCGGGCTCGCCCGCCGGGGGGAGCTCGTCGCGGCCGCGGGCGGGGCGACGGCAGTGGATCGGATAGTTCTTGCCCTCCTCGGTGCGGACGTAGTACCACCACGGCCCCCGCCGCGTCGGCACCGACATGTCCGTTTCCTTGATCCGGGCCTTCATCTCCTCGAAGAGTCCCTGGCGCAGGGCGCCCAATGGCGCCATCTCCGCCTCCGTGTACGCGTTCTCCGCCTCGAGGTAGGCCAGGACCGCGGGATCGTCCCTCTCGCGGAGCCAGTACCAGGGGTCTTCGCGGTCGTGGCCGTGGGCCGAGAGGACATGGGGGCGCCGGGGCGCCAGGGGCGGGCTGGCCATGGACGCAGAGCCTGCCACGGACGGCCCCCCGTCCCGGCCGCCCGGCGGCCCGACCGGGGCGTTTCGGCAGGCCCGGGTAGTTGTTACTATCTCCATAGGGGAAATTCTTCCTCCCCCCGACCTCAGGAGCCACATGGCCGCACCGGATCTCGACCTGGGTCGCTACCAGCTCGGATGGAGCGACGCCGAGGACTACGTCTTCAAGCCCAAGAAGGGCCTGAACGAGTCGATCGTGCGCGAGATGTCGGAGATGAAGGGCGAGCCCGAGTGGATGCGTGACTTCCGCCTGCGCTCGCTCAAACACTTCGAGCGCAAGCCCATGGCCCCCTGGTTCGCCACGCAGATGCCGAACCTGGACTTCGACGACATCTACTACTACATCAAGCCGACGGGCGGGCAGGTCGACGACTGGGAGGACCTGCCCGACGCCATCAAGAACACCTACGAGAAGCTCGGCATCCCCGAGGCCGAGCGCAAGTACCTCTCCGGCGTCACCGCACAATACGAATGCCTGCGCTCGACGACCCGGGTCTGGACGACCACGGGCATGCGAACCATCAAGGAGCTCGGCCCCGGCGACGAGGTGTTCGCACTCGACGAGAGCACGAAGCGGCTCGTGCGGGCGCGCGTCGTGGCCGGCGGGCGCTCGGGCGAGAAGGAGATCTACGAGATCACGGCCCGGGGCAGGACCATCGGCGCGTCGGGCAACCACCCCTTCCTTGTGCTGCGGGACGAGCGTGAGCCGGGCGCGAAGCGCGCCCGCTTCGCCGCCCGCTGGGTGCCCGCCGAGGATCTGAACGAGGGTGACCTGGTCGCCATCGCCACCGATCTTCCCGAGTACGGCCACAACGCCCCGATGCTGCTCCCCGAGGACGCCCGCGGCGATCGGTACCCCCGGGTCACCAGTGACGACCTGTGCTGGTTCCTCGGCCTCTACCTCGGGGACGGGTACCTCAAGCACTCCGACGGCTACACGACCGTCGGCATCGCCGTCGACCGGACCGACACCGTGCTGGTCGACGAGATCCGTCGGGTCGCCAAGATCCTGTTCGGCCTCGACTTCGCGCTGAGCAAGGACGGCTACCGACTGCAGGCGCGGGGCACGGCGGCGCTGGCCGAGTACCTGCAACTGAACGGCCTCGGCGGGACGTCGCACACCAAACGCGTGCCCGACTGGCTGTTCGGGCTCCCGTCGACACAGCGTCTCTCGTTCGTGGCGGGCCTGCTCGATGCGGACGGCTACGTCCGCGATCACCCGACGTCCAAGGACGCCATGTTCTGCAGCGCCAACGCCGACCTCCTGGAGGGGGTCAAGGAGCTGCTGGCGCTCTCGGGAGTCTGGAGCAGCAGCGTGATCCCGGTCACGAACCGGCACCCGCTGGACCGAGACCGCGTGCTGCGTGCGTACCACCTCCGCCTGTCCGGCCGCTTCGACCGCATCCCGGCACGCTCGCCCCGCCGGTACCAGCGCATGGGGCGCCGCTCGTTCAGCCACGGGTACCGCACGGCCAAGGGCACGGTGTTCCGGGCGCACACGAGCGACATGATGGGTTTCGCCCGGGTCGAGAGGATCGAGCGGATCGGCGTCGAGCCGGTCTACGACATCGAGGTCGAGGGGCATCACAACTTCGTGGCCGAAGGCTTCGTGGTGCACAACTCCGAGGTCGTGTTCCACCGCAACCGCGAGGACCTCGAGGCCCAGGGCGTCTTCTTCTGCGACATGGACACCGCGGTGCGCGAGTACCCCGAACTCGTCCGCAAGTGGTTCGGCAAGCTCATCCCGCCCAACGACAACAAGTTCGCCGCCCTGAACTCGGCCGTCTGGTCGGGCGGGTCGTTCATCTACGTGCCGCCCGGAGTGAAGGTGGACATGCCGCTGCAGGCCTACTTCCGGATCAACGCGGAGAACATGGGCCAGTTCGAGCGGACGTTGATCATCGCCGACGAGGGTTCGCAGGTGCACTACATCGAGGGCTGCTCGGCCCCGGTGTACTCCACCGACTCCCTGCACTCGGCCGTCGTGGAGCTGGTCGCCCTGCCCGGCTCGCGCATCACCTACACCACGATCCAGAACTGGTCGACGAACGTCTACAACCTGGTGACGAAGCGGGCACGGGCCGAGGCGGAGGCGCACGTCGAGTGGATCGACGGCAACATCGGCTCGCGGCTGACCATGAAGTACCCCTCGGTGTATCTCATGGGCCCCAAGGCCAGCGGCGAGGTCCTCTCGGTCGCCTACGCCGGTGCCGGCCAGCACCAGGACGCCGGCGCCAAGATGTTCCACATCGCGCCCGAGACGACGTCGACCATCGTCTCGAAGTCGATCTCCAAGGACGGCGGCATCACCACCTACCGGGGCAAGGTGCACGTCGATCCCGACGCGTACGGCGCCAAGTCCTTCGTGCGCTGCGACGCGCTGCTCCTCGACGACGAGTCGATCTCGGAGACCAAGCCCTACATGGAGGTCGGCGAGCGCAGTGCCCGCATCGGCCACGAGGCCACCGTCTCGAAGGTGGGGGACGACCAGCTCTTCTACCTGATGAGCCGTGGGCTGTCCGAGCAGCAGGCCATGGGCATGATCGTGAACGGCTTCATCGAGCCGGTCACCCGCACGCTGCCCATGGAGTACGCCGTGGAGTGGAGCCGGCTGATTGAGCTGCAGATGGAAGGTTCGGTCGGCTGAGGGTACGCAACCCATCCTGCAGCGTGGCACCATAGAAGCGTGCCCATGCGCGAGGAGTGCATCCACTTCCAGAGCCGGACCTACGCGTCCGGCGAGGCGGCTCGCTTCTGCGTGCTCGACCTCGCGCCCGAGGCACCGTGGCGCTGCCCCGATGACTGCCCGTCCTACCACCGCCGGATGGCCGACGTGGGCTGGGTGCACGGCAGCCTGGTCGAGCCCGCCATCGAGGACGAGCCGGGCGGCGGCGGCCCCGAGGTGGCCGAGCTCCTCGGCTCGGCCGAGGACATCGTCAACGAGGTCGCCCCGGAGGTGCTCGACGAGGTGCGGGCCGAGGACGCCCGCCGCGAGCGCTCGGCCAACCGCTGGTGGCGCCGCAAGCGCTAGGCAACCTGCGCCGCGTGGGCGCCGTCCGGCCCTAGCGGCCGGTGAAGCGCGGCGACCGCTTCTCCATGAACGCGGTGACGGCCTCGACGAGGTCGTCGGAGGCCAGCATGCCCGCGTTCCAGGTGGCGACGTAGTCGAGCCCCTCGGCGACCGTCCGCCCCTCGTTGGCCGCCAGGACCGCCTTCGTGCCCTGCACCGCGACGGGGGAGTTGGCGGCGATCTCGGCGGCCAGGGCCAGGGCTGCCTTGCGCACGCCCTCGGCGTCGGCCGCAACGTCGTTCAGCAGGCCGATCTCCTTGGCCCGCTCCGCGGTGATGTCCTTGCCGGTGAAGGCCAGCTCGGCCAGGTGGCCGGCGCCGACGATGGCGGGCAGGCGCTGCAGGCTGCCGAGGTCGGCGACGATGGCCATCTTGGCCTCGCGCACGGAGAACACGGCGTCGGCCGAGCCCAGGCGGATGTCGCAGGCGGCGATGAGGTCGACGCCGCCGCCGATGCAGTAGCCGTGGATGGCCGCGATGACGGGCTTGGGGCAGCGCGCCACGGCCGTGATGGAATCCTGCAGCCGGAGCACCGAGGCACGCCCCGCGCGCGCCCGGGCTGCCATGGAGGCCGGAGTGCCCGAGCTGCCGGGCTCCATGCCCTCCGCCGCGCCGCCCGTGAGCATGCCCCCCATCTCCTTGAGGTCGAGACCGACCGAGAAGTGCGGTCCCTTCGCCGCCACGACGACGGCGCGCACCGATGCGTCGGAGCCGACGGCGGCCATGGCCCGGGGCAGGTCCCGCCACAGGTCCGTCCCCATGGCGTTGCGGGCCTCGGGCCGGTCCAGCCACACGGTGGCCACCGCCTCGTCCTGCTCCATGCTCAGCACCGGCGACTCGAACTGTGCGATCGCGCTCTCTCCCATGCCCGCAGGCTAACCGCAGGGCCGGGGTCCGAGGTGAGGCCCACTACAGTGCATGGGCTGCTTTCGCACCACCCACGCATCCCCCCGAGAGAGGTTTGACCCTGCCCACCTTCAGCGCCGACGCGTCCGCGGACCTCACGGGACCGGCCTGGCTCCGCGAGCGGCGGGCGGCCGGCCACGAGGCCTTCGCGTCGACCCCGCTCCCCACCGAGAGCGAGGAGGTCTGGCGCTACTCGCCCATCGACCATCTGGCCCTCGAGGAGCTCGCGCCGGCCGCTGGCGGCGGGGCGGACGCCGGCGCCGAGGAGCTCCGGGTCGCCGTCGAGGCGGCGCTCGGGGGAACTGCGGGCAGCGTCCTGGTCCACAACGGGCGCGCCGGCACCTTCGTCACGGCGGACGGGCGCGCCACGGCCGGGCTCGCCTTCGGGCGGGCCGACGACGTGCCCGGGTCGCACCAGCTGCTGGGGTCGGTGCAACGCGGTGGGGACGCACTGGTGCGCCTGAACGACGCCTTCGCCGCCGACCCGGTGTTCGTCGATGTCGCGGCGGGGGTGAGGGTGGCCGGCCCGCTGCTCGTGGTCCACTGGTGCGACCCGGGCGTCGCGACCTTCCCGCGCCTCGCAGTGCGCGTCGGCGACGGTGCGACGGCGGCGGTCGTCGAGGTCTTCGCTGGTGCCGACGGTCCGGACCGCTCCCTGGTCGTCCCGGTGACGGAGCTAACCGCCGCCGCGGGCGCGTCGCTCTCCTACGTGTCGCTGCAGATCCTGGGCCCGTCGGCCTGGTCGATCGCCCGCCTGGCCGCCCGTGGCGCGGGAAGCTCCGCGTTGCGCACGTTCACCGTCGGCCTCGGTTCCTCCTACGGCCGGGTGCGGGCGGACGTCTCAGTGGACGGACGCGACGCGCGGAGCGAGATCCTGTCGGCCTATTTCGGCCACGGGTCCCAGGTGCACGACATTCGCACCCTGCAGGACCACGCGGCCCCGCGGACGACGAGCGAGCTGCTGTGCCAGGGCGCGGTGGCCGACCAGTCGCGCTCGGTCTACAGCGGGCTGATCCGTGTCCACCGCGGGGCGGTCCGGAGCGACGCCCGCCAGACGAACCACAACCTCGTGCTCGACGAGGGCGCGCACGCCGACTCGGTGCCCAACCTCGACATCCTCGAGAACGACGTGAAGTGCTCGCATGCGTCGACGGTCGGCCCGATCGACGAGGACCAGCGGTACTACATCGAGTCGCGAGGCGTGGTGCCCGAGGTGGCGGAGGGGCTCATCGTGCGCGGCTTCTTCGACGCCATCATCGACCGAGGCCCCATCCCCGAGGTGACCCCACTCCTCCGGAGCGAGGTGCACCAGCGTCTCGACGCGGCATTGGGCGAGCGGGTGGCGGCCGGTGTCTGAGACGGTGGCGCTGTGCAAGACCGACGAGCTGGGACCCGGTGAGGCGAGGCGCTTCGACGTGCGGGGCCGCCGGATCGCGCTGGCGCGCTGCGGCGACGCCTTCCACGCCGTCGACGACCGGTGCAGTCACGAGGACTACTCGCTGGCCGAGGGCGAGGTGTGGGCAGACGAGTGCCAGATCGAGTGCCCGCGCCACGGGAGCACGTTCGACCTGCTGACCGGCGAGCCCTGCTCGCTGCCCGCCACCCAGCCCGTCGACGTCTACGAGGTCGTGGTCGACGGCGACACCGTGTCGGTGGTGCTGCCGTGAGCGCACCGGGTCCCGAGCACGTCTTCGAGGTGCGGGGCCTGCACGCCTCGGCCGGTGGGCGCGAGGTGCTGCACGGCATCGACCTCACGGTGCGCAGCGGCGAGGTGCACGTCATCATGGGACCCAACGGATCGGGCAAGAGCACGCTGGCCCACGCGCTGATGGGCCGGCCCGGCACCGAGGTCACCGCGGGTTCCATCACGATGGACGGTCGAGAGCTCACCACCTTGCCGGCCTGGCAGCGCGCGCGGGCCGGCCTCTTCCTCGCGCTGCAGCACCCGGTGGAGGTCCCCGGCGTCGGCCTGCGCTCGCTGCTCGGGGCGGCGTCGTCCGCGGTCGGCGCCGTCGCGGAAGCCGCGCTGTCCGACCGCATGGTCGACGAGGCGAAGGCGGTCGGCCTCGATCCCAAGCTGCTGCGCCGTCCCCTCAACGTCGACCTCTCCGGGGGCGAGCGCAAGCGCACCGAGATGGTGCAGCTCGGCGTGCTGCGCCCCGCCATCAGCATTCTCGACGAGGTCGACTCCGGGCTCGACGTCGATGCGCTCGACGAGGTGGCGCGCCGCCTGCAGCACGCCACCGACGAGTGGGGCGCGGGCATTCTCGCCATCACGCACTTCAACCGGTTCCTGATGACGCTCGAGGCCGACCTGGTGCACGTCATGGTGGACGGCCGCATCGTCGCCACCGGCGATGCAGCTCTGGCGCTGCGGCTCGAGCAGACCGGATACGCCGGCTACCAGGACCCCCGCTGACGCCGGGAGCCGGCGCCCCGATGGGCGGCCGGGGCACGTTCATCCCAAAGTCGCAGGTGCCTGCCCCCACCGGCGCGATCCTGCTTGGTACCGTAAAGCGTCATGGCCAACGGTCGTCCGACGGGCGACGGATCGGGTCGCTCCTCCGGTAGGTCACGTGGTCGGTCCGCGAACCAGGAGGGGTTGGCCGCGCTCGGGCGCCAGGTGCGGGGAGCGCCGGACGCGGTGGCCAACGAATCGGGACTGCGCTCGCTGGGCGCGCGCATCGACGCCGACCGCGCCCGGCCCCGCGGCATGCGCCGCAACGGCAAACCGAAGTGGAGCGCCGGCAAGAAGACGGTGGTGGCGCTCCTGTCGGTGATCGTGCTCCTGGCGGCCGTCGTCGGGGGCGGCTACGCATACCTGTGGTACCGCTACAGCCAGATCGACAAGATCCACATCAGCGCGGAACAGGCGGTGCAGAACGGGGGCCCCTTCACGATCCTGGTCATCGGCTCCGACAGCCGGGTCGGTGTGACCGGCCAGGCGGTCCAGGCCTTCGGCTCGGCGTCACAGGTGACCGGGCAGCGCAGCGACGTCCTGCAGTTGTGGCGGGTGACGCCGGCGACCAAGCAGATCCAGATCGTCTCCATCCCGCGCGACACCGTCGTCTCCATGCTCCCGCCGGACAACTCGCAGTACGGCACCTACAACCGGGTCAACACGGCCTACAACACGGGGGCCAACCAGTTGGTGAAGACGATCACCGCCAACCTCGGCATCCCGATCAACCACGTCGTGCAGGTCGACTTCGCCGGCTTCCAGAACGCAGTCAACGCTCTGGGTGGCATCTACCTCGACTTCCCGTACCCCGCCAAGGACGCCTACTCCGGCCTCGACATCACGACCCCGGGCTGCCAGCTGCTCGGCGGGTTCCAGGCGCTGGCGGTGGCGAGGGCCCGCCACTACGAGTACTACGCCGACGGCTACTGGCACTACGACGGGACGAGCGACTTCGGGCGCATCCAGCGCCAGGACGTCTTCATCAAGTCCATGATGAGCGCGGCCAAGTCGAAGGTGAACCCGTTCACCGTCAACGCCTTCCTCGGTTCGGTCAACCAGGGCATCCAGATCGACGACGGTTTCGGCTTCAACGAGCTCGTCGGGCTCGCCCTGACCTACCACTCGTTCGACCCGACGGCCCTCCAGGGTGAGACGCTGCCCACGGTCTCGAGCAACGCGTTCGGCGGCCTGGGCGACGTCCTGACGGTGGACCAGCCGGCGGCCCAGCAGATGCTCGTGAACATCTTCGGCTCCAGCCTCGTCGCGCCGACCGATCTCCCACCCGACGCCGCAGGCAACCCGGACCCTCCGCCCCCGGTCACGACGACGACGACACAGGCTGCGGCCAGCCCGGCAACGCCCTCGAGCGCTCCGGCGAGCGCCGCGCCGGCGGCGGCGCCGTCCTTCGATCCGACGGCCTGCAGCCCGGCGTAGGGGATTACCGGAAGCGCATCGGGCGAAGGTGTATCAGTCGGCAGGGGTGACAGATGGTGCGACCAGCGCAAAGGTGCAGGCCATGGCGGTGCGGTACCGGACCCTCATGAAGGACAACTCCCGCTGGGACGGCTTCGAGCTTCGTCCCTCTGACATCGTCATCAGCACCCCGCCCAAGAGCGGGACGACGTGGACGCAGATGTTGTGTGCCATGTTGATCTTCGACGGCCCCGACTTCCCGGCGCCGCTCGGCGAAGTCTCGCCGTGGTTGGATCAGACCCTCCGGCCGCTCGACGAGGTGCGCGCGCTCTACGCGGCGCAGGGGCACCGCCGCTTCATCAAGACGCACACCCCTCTCGACGGTCTTCCTCTGCGCGACGATGTCACCTACGTCGTCGTGGGACGAGATCCGCGTGACGTCATGATCTCCATGGAACATCACGTCGCCAACATGGATCTCGACAGCCTCCCACCGCGGCCAGAGGTCAGTGACGACCCGACCGAACGGTTCCGAACGTTCGTCGGCGGTTCCGATGTGGGGGCGGGCACGGTGAACCTCGGCGGCGTCATGCACCACCTCGATACTGCCTGGCAACTTCGCCACTGCCCGAACGTCGTCTTCTGTCACTACGCCGACCTCAGCGCCGACCTTGCCGGCGAGATCGTGCGCTTGGGTACGGCGCTGGACATCGAGGTGACCCCGGACGAGGCCACGACGTTCGCCGCCGAGGCCACGTTGGAACGGATGCGCGATCGGGCCGAAGATGTGCTCCCCAACGCCGGAACCATTTGGAGGGACGACCGAGCGTTCTTCCGGGCGGGTGGTTTCGGCGAATGGCGCGCTCGTGCGGACGAGGAGGCTCTGGCCGAATACGACAGGAGGGTCGAGACGATCGCCTCGCCCGACCTCGCCACCTGGGCCCATCTCGGCCGGCTCGCCTCGGGCATTGATCCCGCGACGCACGGTCTGCCCGCATCTTGGGCCACGACATGATGTGGCATGGAGATCCGGAGGGCCCTCCCGGGCGAGGCGAGATCGCTCGCCGCACTCTGGCTCCGGTCGCGTGCCGCTTCTTACCCGTCGATCCCTCGAACCGTCCACACCGGTGAGGAAGTGCACCGATGGTTCGAGGACGTCGTCCTGCCGACATGCGAGGTTTGGGTCGCTGACCGAGGGGGCCAAGTGAGAGCCCTGATGGTGCTGGACCATGAGTGGATCGACCAGCTCTACGTCGACCCGGCCTTTACGGGAAGGGGCATCGGAGGGGCCCTGCTCGACCGTGCCATGAGGCAGCGCCCGACCGGGCTCAAGCTCTGGACCTTTCAGAGCAATCTCGAGGCCCGACGGTTCTACGAAGCGCGCGGCTTCGTCGCGACTGCGATGACCGAGGGCGACAACGAGGAGAAGTTCCCCGACGTGTGTTATGACTGGCAGCCGGACCTCGCGACCTAGCTCCAGGCGATCCGTTAGCGTCGGGAGATATTTCGAAAGGTGCGTGTGCCCATGACGGCGACGGCGAGGATCGAGCGCGTGCACGCACCGGATGCGGACCCCGACGCCGTCCACGCCATCATCGAGCGCGATGGAGTGGTGATCCTCGAGGGGCTGCTGAGCACCGACGTCGTCGCCCGCGTCAACGACGAAGTCGGGGCAACCCTCGACGCCACCGATCCCGACGCAGAACTCTTCAACCCGATCATGAAAGCGTTCCACGGTCCCTGCACCAAGCAGGTTTCGGGTGTCTGCGCTCTCTCGCCGACCTTCGCGACGGAGGTGATGTGCCACCCGCTCCTGTTGGCCGTGTGCGACCGCGTCCTGCTTCCATCGTGCGCGCGCTACCAACTCAATCTCGGCCACCTACTCCAACGCGGACCCGGCGCTGACGAGCAGTTGCTCCACCGTGACGAGGCCGTCTGGAGCGACGTGCCGAAGCCGGCGCCCGAGCTGCAGCTGGCCACCGTCATCGCCTTTGTCGACTTCACTCGAGCGAACGGCGGCACCCGTATCGTGCCCGGCAGCCATCGCTGGCCGGACCGGAGCCTGTCGCCCGCGGAGCAGTTCGCCCAGCCACCTCCGACGGCCGAACAGATTGCGTACGCGGAGATGCCCGCCGGCTCCGCGGTGCTCTACACGGGTGGAACCATCCACGGCGGAGGGTCGAACACCACCGACGTCCCTCGCCGTGGTGCACACCTCAGCTACTGCCTGGGGTGGCTTCGGACCGAGGAGAACAACTACCTGGCGGTCCCGCCTGCCATCGCTGCCGAACTCCCACGGCAAGCCCAAGAACTACTCGGCTACGCCGTGCACGACAGCATCCCTCGAGGCGGTGGCTACCTCGGCATGGTGCGCATGCAAGACCCCGTTGAGCTGCTGAGCCGGCACGAGCTCCGCTAGGGCGACGAAAGTGGTGGCAGGTGTGGTCGCTGTGAGGTCCTCACTGTCGGCGATCGGTGCCTCGGGACCCCATCAACGGGTCCGGGCCGTACAAACCGCGCCACGGCCGGGCTTGTAGCCTGAGCGGACGGTTCCTTGCGAGCAAGAAGGAGGTTGAGTGCCTGCGTGCTCTCGCTGCCTGGTTGAAGTGTTCCCGGGCACTGCCCTCTGCCCCAGTTGCGGCGCCGCCATCAGGCCGACTGTCATGCCACGACCGGCGCCCAAGAAGGCCGGCAAGTCGCGGCAACGCCTCAACGCACTGAACGCCAGGGACCGGGTCGCCGGCCCGGCCACCTTGGTCCTGCTGATTTCATTGTGGCTGCCCTGGTACAGCGTCGGTCCCTTCTCCGCCGATGGACTGAGCGTCCACGGTTGGCTGTTCATCTCGGTGCTGAACTCGATTGTGCTGGTGCTCTACGCCGTGTTCACTGCATTCGGCGTCGGGGACCTCGCGGAGCAGGGTCGCATGTCCAAGGATCAGCTCCTGGTCGTCATGACCGGGCTCAATGTTGCTCTCGTGGCGCTGGCCTTCCTGCTCAAGCCGGCCGGATTCGGCTGGTCCTGGGGCGCGTTTCTCGCTCTGGCCGCTGCCATCGTGGCTTTTCTCCCCTTCGGGGTCCCGCTCATTCAGGCCCAGCGCCGGCGCTGAGTCCGTTCCGCGTGTGACCTCGCCCGCTCGAGCTGCGGGCGCGGCGCCGCCCGGGCTGAGGCAGCCCTCGAGCTTGTCCCATCGGGCCAGGACGTCGGTACATTGCAGCGATGCGACACGTGGCGATCGTCACCGGAGCGAACAGTGGGATCGGAGCAGCCACGGCCGCACAGCTGGCGGGCGACGGCATAGCTGTGGTCGTGGCGTACAAGCAGGTCCCCGTGCTCGATACCACAGGGACGCCACCGACCTACAACCAGAATCGCATGGTCTCGGGTGAGGAGGTCGTCGCTTCCATCTGCGATCGTGGTGGGCAGGCCGCTCCGATCGAGGCGGACCTGCTCGACGCACGGTCGGCTGGTGTGCTCTTCGACTTCGCCGAGCAGGCTTTCGGCCCGGTGGACATCCTGATCCACAACGCCTCGGGTTGGCTGCGCGGCGATTCCTTCGTCGCCGATCGGGTCGACGAGGCTGGGCGGACCTCGGTGGAGGTGGACGGAGAACTGATCGACCGCACCTTTGGTGTCGATGCCAGGGCGGGAGCACTTGTGATCGCCCAGTTCACCCGCCGATATCTCGACCGCGGCGCCACATGGGGTCGCATCGTGACGCTGACCTCGGGGGGGACCGGTGGGTTCCCCGGTGAGGTCACGTACGGTGCTGCGAAGGCGGCCCTCGAGAGCTACACCCTTTCTGCGTCTCGGGAGCTGATGAAGACCGGGATTACCGCGAACGTCGTGTACCCCCCGGTGACCGACACGGGATGGGTGAACGACGCCGTCCGGAGCTTCGTCGAGTCGGACCCGGATCACATCCACGTGGCCGAACCGAGCGATGTCGCGGCGGTGATCGCATGGCTCTGCTCGGACACGGCCCGGATGATCACCGGCAATGTCATTCGTATGCGCTGATGGTCAGCCGATGGGTTCCCATCGTCCCGCCGGCGCTCGTGATGAGCCTCGTCGCACCCTCGGTCTTGGCTTCTCCGGCCGGAGTGGGAGCTGCCGCGGCCCCATGCCCCGGTGGGGTCTCGCGGTCTCTTTCACTTCGAGGGTCCCGATTCTGGTTGTCCCGGGATGAGCCACCGGTAGTCCGAGCGCCGGAGCGGGAACGGAGGGTGCAGGGGCCGGAGCCGGGCTGCCGAGCGCGTCGTCCTGCGGCCCGCGACAATGGAGCGTGTTCTTGCCCGGGCGGATGAAGCGTTCGTGGGCCGCCCTGTCGGTGGTGCTCGTGAGCGTCGCGGCGGCCGCGCTGCCGACGTTCGCCGCGACGTCGGGTGCCGACGCGCCGAAGGCCTCGAGCGGCTCGGGCCGTGTCGCCGTCTCGACACCCACGCGCCTGTCGCGACCGGCCCTCGCGTCGCGCCGGCCAGGGAGACGGCCGCCGCACCCCGGCGCACGCTCCGCGTCGACCACCACCACGACGGTGCCAACGGCGCCCGTCCCTGTGCCGCTCACCGGCTGCCCCGTACCCCCGCACCCGCCCGCCCCGCCCTCACCGCCGCCGTGGCACCCGCCCGTCCTCGTGACGTCGCTTCCGCCGGTGAAGGCACCGGCGCCGTGGACGTCCCACGTTGCGGCGCTCACCGGCAAGGGCATGTGGATCTGGGAGTGGAACAGCACCGATGGTGGCGACGCCGCCGACATCGTGCAGAAGGCTGTCTCGGCGGGGCTGCACCAGCTGTGGGTCCGGGTGGGTGACTCCATGGACGGCTTCTACGGCGCCGACGAACTCGACGCACTCGTCCCGGTGGCCCATGCCCACGGACTCGCAGTGATCGCGTGGGGTTTCCCGTACCTCTGGGACCCGGTCGGTGACGCGGGGTGGACCGCGCAGATCCTCGACTGGCGCGCCGCCGACGGCCAGCGGGTCGACGGCTACAGCGCCGACATCGAGGAAGCCACCGAGGGCGTCATGCTGAGCCCCCAGCGGGCGGCCGTCTACCTCCAGCTCGTTCGGGCAGCCGCCGGCAGTCGGCTCGTCGTGGCCACCGTCTACCCTCCGACCGACGCCAACTGGGCCGGTAGCTACCCCTACCGGGCGATGGCACCCTACGTGGACGCCTTCGCCCCGATGGTGTACTGGGAGTGCACCGATCCCGGCACCGATGCCACCGTCGACGTCGCTCGCTTGTCCACGCTCAGGCCCGTGCACGTCATCGGACAAGCCTTCAATCTGGCGGACGTCGGCGGGCGCACCTTCTCACCGAGTGGGGGTGAGATCACCGAGTTCATGAGCGCCAGCCGCCGGGCGGGAGCACTCGGCGCGTCGTTCTGGGTGTGGCAGGAGGCCACCGCGGAAGAGTGGGCCGCCCTGTCCGACTTCCCCTGGAGCTCGGCTGGGTTCCGGTCGAAGTCTCCGGGGGTCGGCGCAAGGTGATCGGGCATTCTCCACATCTCCGGGTGAGAGGCCACCGGCCGCACCCCGGTGCAGCGTGCCGTCCCCTGAACGCGGGATTACGGTCCAGTCCGATGCCCGATCGCCGCACGCCGTTCTTGGTCGACGACGAAGCAGCAACCTTGCGGGCCTTTCTCGACTACCTACGAGAGTCGCTGCTCCTGAAGGTGGTCGACCTCGACGAGGAGTCGGCCCGGCGATCGACCGTGCCGACCGGCACCAGCCTTCTCGGTTTGATCAAACACCTGACCGCCGTGGAGGTGGGTTGGTTCCAGTTCGCATTCGCCGGTCGAGATGTTCCGATGCCCTCCGAGGAAACGGAGCCGACGGATTCCGTTGCCTCCGCGGTCGCCGCGGATGAGGACGCCACGACAGTGAGCAATCAGGTGGTGGACGAGGCCGACGACCTCGATCAACTCTGCGCGTGGGCGCCCATCACCCCCGAACCGCTGTCTCTTCGATGGCTCCTGGTTCACATGATCGAGGAGACGGCGCGGCATGCGGGTCACGCCGACATCCTGCGGGAGCAAATCGATGGACGAACCGGTCGATAGATTCTCGCGGAAGTGTCCCCGAGGCTCGGGTCTGCACCGGACGTGACTCCCGAACTCCCCCGCGGGCCACGCCGGCCGAGTTGTCCGAGATCGAGCAAGTGGTCGCGGCCGCGTGCGAGGTGTAGCAACGAGGCTGAACACGTCCCCCGCGAGCGTCCCGTCGACCTGGTGGGCGATCCGGGCTACTTGTGAGCCAACTCCAGCGGGCCCCGCTGGTCACCGGCCAGGCGTGAGCCTGCCCAGACGAGCAGGGAGCCCACGCGCCCCCTTGTGCGAGGGAACCGCGGCGAATGGTCATGGAGTCGGCCTCTTGGCTGCCCTCGGGTTCGACGCGGAGTGAGCAGGTCCTCATGTCTGGCCGTTGCGAGGGCTCTGAGCAATTCGGGATGCATGGAAAGCTCCTTTGGGACGGAAGAAGAAGTATCGACTCGGGGTGTGACACACGAGGAGTGCCCCAGCTCAGGGAGTCGGAGGCGCTTCACCAGCCGGAGGTCGGCTCCCGTGCCACCGTCGTTGGCACGCTCCCGCTGGGGCGCTCAGGTGCTCAGTCGGTCACGCGGACGCCGGCGGCCCGCAACGCGGCGAGGACGACCTGGAACCGGTCGAGGGCGTCAGCCTCCATGTCGAGAGGCCATTCGCGGCCGGACTGCACGACCACGGCATGGGTGATCCCCTTCTTGTCCGGGGGTGGGTGCCGGAGTTTGCAGAGCTGCCCGTGGAAGCGGCGGGTCTCGCCGCCGAAGACCTCGAGCACCCGGCCGTCGAAAGCGACGATGCGGCGCTCGTCGATCTGGCCTCGACCGCGTCCACCGTCCGAAGGCTACCCATCGACGTCCGCACACGCTCGGCTGACGCCCGGCCCCACCGGGCCGATAATGGAAGGTGCCAAGCCGGAGGGAGGCGTCATGGCAGTGCAGCTCAACCACACCATCGTCCCGGTGCAGGACAAGGAGGCATCGGCCAACTTCCTGGCCGAGATCCTCGGCCTCGATCCCCCGAAGCCGTTCGGGCCGTTCCTGTGCCTCGAGACCGCCAACGGCGTCAGCCTCGACTACGACGACCGAGGGGCTCCGGAGCAGCACCATTACGCCTTCTTGGTCACCGAGGAGGAGTTCGACGCCATCTTCACCAGGGTCACCGAACGCGGGCTCACCTATTGGGCCGACCCCGGGCACCACCAGGAGAACATCATCAACAACCACGGCCGCGGCTTCTACTTCGCGGATCCGTCCGGTCACAACATGGAGGTGCTCACGCGGCCCTACGGCAGCTGACCCGGCGCGCCCGGACCAGGCTCTCCCTTGCGTCGCAAGCTACGGGGCACTATCATGTGTGGCATGGTAGTAAGCGGGGGTCGCCGCACCCAACTGCTCCGCGGGGTACTGGACCTGTGCCTGCTGGCGGTGATGGGCGAGGGCCCGGCCTACGGGTACGAGATGACCAAGCGACTCGGGGAGCGAGGGCTCTCCATCGTCGGCGAGGGATCGATCTACCCGTTGCTGGGCCGGCTCGAACGGGACGGCCTCGTGGACACGCACCGCGCCGCCAGCAACGGCGGTCCGCCGCGGAAGTACTACCAGCTCTCCCGCCAGGGCCAACGTGCCCTCACGTCGGGCATCGACGAGTGGCGCAGCACCCGCGACGCCGTGGACGCCGTGCTCGGCGTGGCGAAGACGGAGGTGAGCGTGTGAGCCAGTTCGTGGACGTGTGCCGCGGCGAGTGGGGTCGGCTCGGTGTCCCCGAGGTTGTGGCCAACGAGATGGCCGCCGACCTCGAGGCGGACCTCGCCGAGGCTCGAGCCGACGGTGTCTCGCCCGAAGAGGTGCTGGGGAACGGCTACTTCGACGCCAAGGCCTTCGCCGCCTCCTGGGCCATTGCCCGGGGCGTCGCGGGCCCGGCACCGGGCAACCGCACCGCGATCCGGATCCATTCGCTCGTGCTGGCCCTCAGCGCCCTGGCCGGCGCGGTGGTCGCCGGGGTGGGTTTCCTCATCCTCGTGCGACCCCGCTTCGGTTCCCAGGCGATGGCGGCGGCTCCCGTCGGGCGGCGCCTCATCCGCCCGGTGCCGTCGTTCCACGTGATCCCTCACCAGTTCTTCTCGGGACCGGGAAGCGCCCTCGACCCGCTGGGATGGGCCTTGTTGCTGGTCGGCCTGATCGGCCTCACGGCCACCCTCTGGATCTGGCGCCCCTGGTCGGCCCTCCGGGGAGGAACGGAGATCGACCGGGACATCGGAATGCCCAGTTTTCTCTGACGAGGAACGTCAGGAGGCCTCGGCGGCCACCTCGTCGAGGCCCTGGGCGAGGGCGTTCCAGCTCAGGGTCGCGCACTTGATGCGCACCGGGAACTTCACGACGCCCTGCAGCGCCGCCAGCTCGCCGAGCTTGTCGAGGTCGATCTCCTCGGGCTCCTCGGCCACCACCTCGGCCCCGTCGCCGTCGTGCTCGAGGGCGGCCTCGTGGATCGACATCATCCCCTTGAAGGTGCTGATGAGGCGGCGCACCTCGCCGACCGGCTTGCCCTTGACGGCGGCCGACATGAGCGAGGCCGACGACTGGCTGATGGAGCAGCCGGACCCGCCGATCTTGAGGTCGGCCAGCGTGCCGTCCTCGACCACCATGGAGAGCACCACCTCGTCGCCGCACAGGGGGTTGAAGCCCTCCACGCGGTGCGCCGGCGGCGAGTCCAGCTCGCCCCGGTTCCTCGGCGAGCGGTAGTGGTCGAGGATGATCTCGCGGTACAGCTCTTCGAGGTCGGCCATCAGCCGAACAACCTACCGGCTTCGAGCAATCCCTCGATCAGCACCTCGATGTCGTGCTCGTCGCTGAACAGGGACAACGAGGCCCGGGCGGTGGCCTGCACGCCGAGGCGGCGCATGAGCGGCTTGGCGCAGTGGTGGCCCGGCCGTACGCACACGCCGAACTGGTCGAGCACCTGGGCCAGGTCGTGCGCGTGGACGTCGCGGTAGGCGAGGGACAGCACGCCGCCGCGGTCGGCGCCCGCCGGTGGGCCGAATATTCGCACGTCGGCCCCCAGCTTCTCGTCGAGCCGGGCCAGCGCATGGTTCGTCAGGGCCAGCTCGTGGGCGCGGATGCGGTCCATCCCGATGTCGTTGAGGTAGCCGATGGCCGCAGTGAGGCCGACCGACTCGGCGATGGGCGGCGTGCCCGCCTCGAAGCGGGCCGGTGGCGGCGCCGGGCGGAAGGAGTCGAGCTTCACGTCGAGGATCATCCCGCCCCCGCCCAGGAACGGTGCCATCGCGTCGAGCAGCTCGGCGCGGCCCCACAGCACCCCGAGGCCGGTGGGCCCCATCGTCTTGTGGGCCGAGTAGGCGAGGAAGTCGGCCTCCAACTCGGTCACGTCGACCGGTGCGTGCGGGACGAGCTGCGCCGCGTCGACCACCACGATGGCCCCGGCGCGGTGCGCCACCGCCGCGACGTCGGACACCGGGTTGATGGTGCCGAGCACGTTGGACATGGCCGAGATGCCGACGAGCTTGACGCCGTCGACCAGGCGGTCCAGGTCGTCGAGCACGAGACGCCCGTCGTCGTCGATCGGGATGTAGCGGAGGTCCAGGCCGCCGAGCTCTTCGGCGAGGATCATCCAGGGCACGATGTTGGCGTGGTGCTCCATCTCGGTCAGGAGGACCGCGTCCCCCGCCTGCAGGTTGGCCCGCCCCCAGGCGTGGGCGACCAGGTTCAGCGACTCGGTCGTGTTCTTGGTGAACACCACCTCGTGCGCCGGGTCCGGTGCGCCGATGAAGCGTCCCGCCACCTTGCGGGCCCGCTCGTAGAGCGCGGTCGCCTCCTCGGCGGTGGCGTAGACACCGCGGTGGACGTTGGCGTGCGTCGTCTCGTAGTAGTGCGTCATGGCGTCGATCACGACGCGGGGCTGCAGGGCGGAGGAGGCCGAGTCGAGATACACGATCGGCCGGCCGTTGACGGTGCGCGTCAGGAGGGGGAAGTCCTTGCGCAGGGCCTCGACGTTGAGCGGCGCGGGGCCGGCGGGCGCGGGCGTCATCGCCAGGCCTCGTAGCCCTCGGCCTCGACCTGACGGGCCAGCTCGGGCCCGCCACTGGCCACGATGCGCCCGTCGACGAGCAGATGGACCACGTCGGGGACGAGCTCGTCGAGCAGGCGCTGGTAGTGCGTGATGGCGAGCACGCCGAGCTCGGGTCGGGCCTCGCGCACGGCCCGCACGCCGCGCCCGACGACGCGCAGCGCGTCGATGTCGAGACCCGAGTCGGTCTCGTCGAGCACGGCGACGAGTGGCTGGAGCAGCGCCATCTGCAGGATCTCGTTGCGCTTCTTCTCGCCGCCGGAGAAGCCCTGGTTCAGGTGGCGGCTGGCGAACGACGTGTCCATGCCGAGGCGCTCCATCCACTCGGTCATCAGCACCCGCACCTCGAGCACCGACACCTCCTCGCCGGTGCGCGCCGCCATGGCCTGGCGCAGGAACGAGGCCACCGACACGCCCTCGATCGACTCGGGGTACTGGAAGGCCAGGAACAGGCCGGCCTTGGCCCGTACGTCGGTCGCCCACCCGGTGACGTCCTCGCCGTTGAGCACGATGGTGCCGGCGGTCACCGTGTAGGCCGGGTGCCCCATCAGGGCGCCGGCCAGGGTCGACTTCCCGGCTCCGTTGGGGCCCATGAGGGCGTGGATCTCGCCGGCCCCGACCGTGAGGTCGACGCCGCGCAGGATGGCCCCGTCCTCGGCGGACACGTGGAGGTCCCGGACCTCGAGCAGCGGGGGAGCGGCCGGCATCGCTTAAAAGCTTACCTTTTTGGTCAGGTTTCCCGGCACGGCCCGCCGCACCGTGCCGCCGGGACCGGCTGCGGCGGCCCTCACCAGCCCCGGTCCACCCATTCCTGCAGGTGGGGGGACTCGTTCCCCACCGTGGTGGACGCCCCGTGCCCCGGCAGCACCAGGGTGTCCGGCTTGAACGCCGCGAAGATGCGCCGGTCGATGGACTCGATGATGGTGCCGAAGTCGGCGTTCTCGAAGGAGGTGTTGCCCGGCCCGCCCGGGAACAGGGTGTCGCCGGTGAACAGCAGGTTCGTGCCTTCGACGGCGAAGCAGATGGAGCCCGGGGTGTGGCCGGGGGTGGCCAGGGTCCTGATGCGCAGGTCGCCGACGCTGAGCTGCTCGTCGTCCTCCAAGATGAGGTCGTAGCTGGGCAGCATGCCCGCGTCGGCGCTGGTCACGGCGACCGAGATGCCGGCGTCGCGCACGGCCGGCACGGCCTGGATGTGGTCCCAGTGCCCATGGGTCTCGACCACCTGGCGCACGCCGAGGCGCTGGCAGATCTCGAGCAGGGCCTCGTGCTCGTTGGCGGCGTCGATGAGCATGGCGTCGCCCGTCCGGCGGCAACGGAGGATGTAGACGTTGTTGTCCATCGGGCCCACCACGATCTGGTGGACCTCGGCGGCGGCGTCGCTCCAGATTTGCTCCAGCTGTCCCATGGCCCCAGCGTGGCACAGCCGAGCCGCCCGTTCGGCACGGAGCCGGTCGTCCGTTCGGCACGGAGCCGGGCTTCTGGTCGCCGAGGGCCCTGGTCTGGTAGACACCGCATGTAACCACCGGCGGGGCTGCCGGGGGGAGAGGCAGAGGAGCCCAGGCATGAATTTCGCCTTCAGTGACGAGCAGGAGGAACTGCGCACAGCGGTGCGCCGGTTCCTGGCCGAGAAGTCGCCCGAGAGCGAGGTCCGTCGCCTGATGGACACCACCGAGGGGTACGACCCGGCGGTGTGGAGCCAGATGGCAGACCAGCTCGGCCTGCAGTCCCTCACCATCCCCGAGGAGTTCGGTGGTTCGGGCTTCACCTACGTCGAGCTGCTCGTCGTGCTCGAGGAGATGGGCGCCGCGCTCCTGTGCGCCCCCTTCTTCTCCTCCGTCGCCCTGGCGGCCAATGCCCTGCTCACCTCCGGCGACGACGAGGCCAAGAAGAGCTACCTGCCCGGGATCGCGTCCGGCGAGACGATCGCCACCCTGGCCATCACCGAGGACAACGGGAGGTGGGACTTCAGCGGCATCGAGTGCGCCGCCACCAAGAAGGGGGATGGGTGGGTCCTCGACGGCCACAAGATGTTCGTGATCGACGGGCACGTGGCGCACCTCGTCGTGGTCGCGGCCCGGACCGCGGCCGGCGTGTCGCTCTTCGCGGTGCCCGGTGACGCCGCAGGGCTGACGCGCACCCCGCTCCCGACCATGGACCAGACGCGCAAGCAGGCCCGTCTGGAGTTCGCCTCGACGCCGGCGACGCTCATCGGCACCGACGGGGGTGCGGAGGCGGGCCTCTCCAAGACGCTCGACCTGGCGGCGGTCGCACTGGCCGCCGAGCAGGTGGGTGGCGCGCAGCACGTGCTCGATGCATCCGTCGAGTACGCCAAGACTCGCATCCAGTTCGGCCGCCCGATCGGCAGCTTCCAGGCGATCAAGCACAAGTGCGCCGACATGCTGCTCGAGGTGGAGTCGGCCAAGTCGGCCGCCTACTACGCCGCCTGGGCGGCGGCGGAGGACTCCGACGAGCTCCCGGTCGTGGCCAGCCTGGCCAAGTCGTACTGCTCCGAGGCGTACTTCCACGCCGCCGCAGAGAACATCCAGATCCACGGCGGCATCGGCTTCACCTGGGAGCACCCCGCGCACTTGTACTTCAAGCGGGCCAAGTCCTCCGAGCTGCTGCTGGGCGACCCGTCGTACCACCGCGAGCTGCTGGCACAGCGCATCGGGATCTGAGGTGCCGGGGCCCTTCCGGCTCCGGCCCGGACCCGCGGGTGACCTCTCGACGTACGCCAGCTCCACCGGACCGGGCGCGCCCGTCCGCGGCCACGTGCTGCTCTGCCACGACCTGCCGCGGCCCAAGGGCGCCGCGGCCGACGTGGCCCTCACCTTCCCCGCGCTGGCCGACCGGCTGACCCGTGAGTCGGGCTTCCGCGTCGTCACCGCCGCCTTGCGGGGCACCGGCGAGTCGGCCGGGGACTTCTCCGCGCTCGGCTGGCTCGACGACCTGACGTTCCTGGCCCAGAACGAGATCCCCGAGGAGTCCTCCTGGATCGTCGTCGGCTTCGGGTTCGGGGGTGTGCTGGCCCTGCACCTCGCCGCGCTCGACGAGCGGGTGGCCGGAGTGGCCTGCCTCGGCACGCCGTCGGACCTCGGGACGCTGACCAGTGATCCCGAGGACCTGCTGGCCCGGTGCCGGCGTGACGGCCTCATCACGACGCCGGGGTTCCCCGGGTCGAGCGAGGCGTGGGTCAAGGAGCTCTCGGTCCTGCACCCCGCCGAGGACGCGGGCCTCCTGAAGGGCCGGCCGCTGCTCATGGTCCACGGGTCCGACGACCCCGACGTGCCCGTCTCGGACGCCCGGGCCCTGACCGAAGCCGCCACGGGGCCGGCCGAGCTGCACGTGGTCTTCGGGGCGGGCCACTGGCTGCGGGCCGATCCGAGGGTGATCGCCATCCTGGTGGGCTGGCTGGAGCGGCGTCACTAGGGACTCACTTCCTTTGTCGCGAGAGACGCTCAAGGAGGGCGCCGCACCGTCCGAGAACTAGGACATGACCGAGGGGGGTACGACGCCCTTCAGCGTGGTCGTGCACCGGACCGGTGGCGGGACGACCTCGCTGGGCGAGGGGGTCTTGGCGACGTCGCACCCCCCCGAGGACCACGGGGCGAACGTGTCGGACACGGTCAGGCCGCCGGTGGCTCGCTACTCGACGCGGCATCGATCGCATCGCGCAGCGCCCGGGCCGCGCGTCCCGCATCCGGCGCTCGGGTCAGATACCGCACCACGACGAAGTGGCGCGCGCCGACGGCAGCAAGAGCAGGGATTCTCTCCGGCGTCACGCCGCCCGTCACAAAGACGGGAACGCTGGATCGTGCGCTGGCCAGACTGACGTAGCCGATCCCCGTGCCCTCCCGTCCCGGCTTGGTGGGCGTCGCCTCGACCGGCCCGGCCGAGATGTAGCTGACGTCCTCTCGGGCCGCACCCGCCAGGTCCGACTCCGAGTGCGTGGACAGCCCGACGATCGCCCCCGGTCCGAGGATGCGCCGGGCCAGCGAGACCGGGGCGTCGTCCTGCCCCACGTGGACCCCGTCGGCTCCCACCTCGAGCGCGAGGTCGGGCCGGTCGTTGAGCACGAAGGGCACGCCGTGCTCAACGCACACCGCCGCCGCCACCCGGGCCCGGGCGATCAGTTCCTTGGCCTCGAGGGTCTTGTCGCGCAGCTGGACCACGTCGACGCCCCCCGCGATGCAGTCGCCGAGGAAGGCGGCCAGGTCGGGACGGTCCGGCGTGCAGAGGTAGAGGCGGCGGCCGGCGAGGCCCGCCGTCACGCCCCGCCGTGCGCCCGGGCCTTCATGGCCTTCTTGGTGGCCCGCACCTTGTCGAGGGTGGCACCGTCCGTGATGTCGGCCACCGAGAGGAATGTCCCCTCGTCGCCGAAGGGCGCGCTGGCCTCCCGCCAACCCTCGGGGCGCACGCCGAGCTGCTTGCCCAGCAGCGCGGCGAAGATCTTGGACTTCCGCTCCCCGAATCCCGGCAGCGACCGGATCCGGCCCACGAGCTCCTCACCGCTGCCGACGCCCTTCCAGATGGCGTCGGCCTTGCCCCCGTAGTCCTCGGCGACCGTGCGGCACACCTCCTGGACGCGCCCCGCCATCGATGCGGGGTAGCGATGCAGCGCAGGCCGCTCCTTGAAGACCGCGGCGAGTTCGCCGGGGTCCATGGCGGCGATGGACGCCGCGTCCAGGGAGCCCCCGAGGCGTCGTGCGAGCTCGGCGGGCGAGGAGAAGGCCTTTTCCAGGGTCACCTGCTGGTCGAGCACCATCCCGATGAGCAAGGCGAGCGGGTCGCGGCTGAGTACGGCGTCCGCGTCGGCGTCGCCGCTCAGGTGGAGCGCTGTCCGGGCCACGGGGGAGATTTTGGCACGAAGTCGGGGTTGGCGGACGTGCCCCGGCGCTGCGGCGCGGGCAGACTCTCGCCATGCACATCCCGGCCAAGGTCGATTACGGCATCCGCGCCCTGCTCGCGCTCGCCGCGGCTGGGACGCCTCAGACCGCCGAGCACCTGGCGGGGGAGCAGGGCCTGCCACCACGCTTCCTCGGCGCCATCCTGGCCGACCTGCGGCGGGCCGGGATCGTGGCCAGCCAGCGGGGTGCCGAGGGCGGCTACCGGCTCGCCCGGGAGCCGGACGCCATCACGATCGCGGACGTCATCCGCGCCCTCGACGGCCCCCTGGCGGAAGTGCGGGGGTTCCGGCCCGAAGCCACCAACTACGACGGCGCGGCCGAGCACCTCCAACCGGTCTGGGTGGCCGTCCGCGCCAGCCTGCGCTCCGTCCTCGAGAAGGTCACGCTGACCCACGTCCTCTCGGGCCGGCTGCCTCCCCACGTGCAGAAATTGGTGACGGACCCGGATGCCTGGGTCGCCCACTAACGGCGCGGCGAGCGCGCCCGTGGCCGTCTCGGCCAGCGACTACCTCTGGTTCGTCGACCTGGCGCTCGGGGGCATGACGCGCATCGTCGAGGAGCTCGGGGACGACCTGGCCAACCGGCGCCCGCCCTTCCGGGGCGGCAATTCGCCGTACGTGCTCCTGACGCACTGCCTCGGGGTGATGGAGTTCTGGGGCGGCGCCACGGTCGCCGAGCGCCCCGTGCAGCGCGACCGGGGGGCGGAGTTCAGCGCGAGGGGCGACGTGGCCGGGCTCCTGCGGCGGACCGACCAAGCCCGGCGGCGACTGCGCGAGGACATCGTGGCGCTCGACGCCGGGGCGGCGCCGGCCCACGTGCCGCGCGACGGCGAGGACCCCGTGCCCTACGTCGAGGCCAAGGGCGCCGTCCTGCTGCATATCTTGGAGGAGCTGTTCCAGCATCTCGGCCACATGGAGATCACCCGGGATGCGCTCGTGGCGGGGCATCAGCGGTGAGCGCCGCCGGCGACCCCGCGCCGATCGCCTGCGACCTCGATGCGGGGTCCCTGGCCGAGCGCATGGAGGAGTGGCGGACGCTCGTCGCGACGTCGGTGGTCGAGGTCGACACCGGTCCCACCTCGGTGCGACTCGTGCTCGACGGGTCGGACGAAGCGCTCGTGGCTGCGGCGTGGCTCGGTCAGAGGGAGAAGCAGTGTTGCGGCTTCTTCGACGTCGCCATCGACATCGGGGCGGACCACCGCGCGCTGACGCTGCGCGTCCCCGACGGGGCGGAGGAGGCGATGGCGTCCTTCGTCGCCCTGCTCACACCGTGAACGGTGCCGCCCGTGTCGGGTCGATCCCGAGGTCGGCGATCGCGCCGGTCACGGTGGCGGGGTCGACGCGACCGCTCCGGGCCAGCTGCTGGAGCACCGCGACCACCAGATGCGGGGCGTCGACCTCGAAGTACGAGCGCAGGGCGCCCCGGGCGTCGGAACGCCCGAACCCGTCCGTGCCCAGGGAGGTGTAGGGGCGGTCCACGAACCGCGCCACCTGGTCGGGCACGCTGCGCATGTAGTCGGTGATGGCGACGACGGGGTCAGGGCCCGAGCCGAGTGCCTGCGTGATCCTTGCCCGGCGCGGTTCGTCGCCGGGGTGGAGCCGGTTCCAGCGCTCGACCTCGAGGGCGTCCGTCCGGAGGCTGGTCCACGACGTCACGGCCCACGTGTCGACGCCGACGCCGTAGCGCTCGGCCAGGAGGTGCTGGGCCTCCAGGGCGACGCTCCACATCGGGCCGGAGAAGCACAGCGAGGCGCGCAGGTCGCCGGAGACATCGGGCGCCGCGGCGTAGCGATAGACCCCCTCGATGATGCCGCGCCGGATGGCCGCCCCCTCCTCGCCTTCCGGGAGGGCCGGCATCGGGTAGTTCTCGTTGTAGAGCGTGAGGTACCAGAAGCGGTCCTTGGGATCCGGGCCCAGCATCTCGGTGACGGCTGCCTCCACGATGGTGGCGACCTCGTAGGCGAACGAGGCGTCGTAGACCATGGCGGCCGGGTTGGTGGAGGCGAGCAGCGGCGACTGCCCGTCGTCGTGCTGGAGCCCCTCGCCCTGGAGCGTGGTGCGCCCGGCCGTGCACCCGGCCAGGATGCCGCGGCCGCGCATGTCGCCGAGCGCCCAGGCGAGGTCGCCCACCCGCTGGAACCCGAACATCGAATAGAAGAGGAACACCGGGACCATGGGCTGGCCCCAGGTGGCGTAGGACGTGGCCAGCGCCGTGAACGCCGCCAGGGCACCGGCCTCGGTGATCCCCTCCTGGAGGACCTGGCCCGAGGTGCTCTCGGCGTAGTGCAGCGGGAGGTCCGCGTCGACGGGCACGTAGTTCTGGCCGTCGGGCGCGTAGATCTTGGCCTCCGCGATCAGTGGCTCCAAGCCGAAGGTCCGGGCCTCGTCGGAGACGATCGGGGCCACCAGCGAGCCGACCGTGGGGTCGCGCACCAGGTTCCTCAGGAGGCGGGTGAAGCCCATGGTGGTCGAGACCGACTGCGAGCCCGATCCCGCGGCGAACTCCTCGAAGACCTTGGCGTCGGGTTTCTGGGGTGGCACCGGCCGCACCACTCGCACCGGCACCGGTCCGGCGAGCATGCGGCCGCGGGCGCGGCAGGTACTCCATGGCGTCGGAGCCCTCGGCCGGGCGGATGTAGGGCGGGTCGCCCTCGAGGGCGGCGTCGGGGATGTCGTCGGTGAGGTAGAGCCGGTCGCGCAGCGCGCGCAGCTGGGCCTTGGTCATCTTCTTGATCTGGTGCGTGGCGTTGCGTGCCTCGATCTCGGGCCCGAGCGTCCACCCCTTGATCGTCTTGGCCAGGATGGCGGTGGGTGCCCCTCGCTGCTCGGTCGCCAGCTTGTAGGCGGCGTAGAGTTTGCGGTAGTCGTGGCCGCCCCGGGGGAGCGTCACGAGGTCGTCGTCGCTGAGGTCCCCCACCATTTTGCGCAGGCGGGGGTCCGGTCCGAAGAAGTGCTCCCGGATGTAGGCGCCCGACTCGGTGGCCAGCTTCTGGTACTCGCCGTCGACCGTGGTGTTCATCCGGTCGAGGAGGACGCCGTCGACGTCACGGGCCAGCAGGGCGTCCCAGCGCGAGCCCCAGATCACCTTGATCACGTTCCAGCCGGCGCCGCGGAACACCGCCTCGAGCTCCTGGATGATCTTCCCGTTGCCCCTGACCGGCCCGTCGAGCCGCTGCAGGTTGCAGTTGACGACGAAGATGAGGTTGTCGAGGTGCTCGCGGCCCGCCACGCCGAGTGCGCCGGTGGACTCGGGCTCGTCCATCTCGCCGTCGCCCACGAAGCACCAGACCCGGCTCCCCGACGTGTCGACCAGGTGGCGCAGGTTGAGGTAGCGGTTCACGTGCGCCTGGTAGATGGCCGAGATCGGGCCGAGGCCCATGGAGACGGTCGGGTACTCCCAGAACTCCGGCAGGGAGCGGGGGTGGGGGTAGCTCGGGAGGCCGTCGCCGCCGACCTCGTGGCGGTAGTTGTCGAGCTCCGCCTCGCTCAGGCGCCCCTCGACGTAGGCCCGGGCGTAGATCCCGGGCGCCGCGTGCCCCTGGAAGTAGACCTGGTCGCCGAAACCGCCGTCGGCTTTGCCACGGAAGAAGTGGTTGAAGCCGACCTCGTAGAGCGCCGCCGAGCTGGCGTACGTCGAGAGGTGCCCGCCGATCCCCTCGGTGCGGGTGTTGGCGCGCATGACCATGGCCGCGGCGTTCCACCGGATGTAGGCCCGGATGCGCCGCTCCTGGTACTCGTCGCCGGGGAACCACGGCTCGGCATCGGCCGGGATGGTGTTGACGTAGGGCGTCGAGACGGTGGCGGGGAAGTCGACCTGCTTGGTGCGCGCCCGCTCGAGCAGCTTCATCAGCAGGTAGCGCGCCCGGGCCCGTCCGCGGGCGTCGACGATGGCGTCGAACGAGTCGAGCCACTCCTCCGTTTCTCCCGGATCCGTGTCGGGAACCTGGTGGCTGATCCCGTCGAACAGCATTTCCCCACGGTACCGGGAGGGGAGGGACACGCACGACCACTGGTCGCGGGTGTTACACATTTGTCATGCCTGCCGACGGAGCCCCGGTCATCGTGTACACCGACGGTGCCTGCCGGGGGAACCCGGGGCCCGGCGGCTGGGCCTGGGCGGTGCCGGGCGGGCGCTACGCCAGCGGTGCCGACCCCCACACCACCAACCAGCGCATGGAGATCACGGCCGCGCTCGAGGCGCTCCGCGCGCTGACCCCCGACGCACCGGCAGGGATCGAGGTGGTCAGCGACTCGACCTACGTCGTCAAGTGCTTCACCGACGGCTGGTGGAGGGGATGGCTGCGCCGAGACTGGAAGAACGCGCAGAACAAGCCCGTGGCCAACCGCGACCTGTGGGAGCCGCTGATCGAGCTGGCGTTGTCGTCGGACTCGAACGTCGGGTTCCGCTGGGTCAAGGGCCACTCGGGCGACCGGTGGAACGACCGGGTGGACGAACTGGCCACCGTGGCGGCCGATTCGGGCAACGGCTCGAGCGGGTAGGCGGGGCTCGCGCCGGCCTCGGTGGACCGGCCCGAACGGTAGGCTGCCTGGGTAGCACACGCGGAGCGCGGAGAGGCCTCCGGCTGGTGCGATCGGGCAGTTTCGGGGGAGCCGAGCGCGCCGGGCGGAACCTCGCTGACACAGAGGAGTAGGACGGGCGATGGCCACCGATGAAGAGTTCGACATCGTCGTGATCGGCGGGGGTCCGGGCGGCTACGCGACCGCGCTCTACGGTGCGGCCGCCGGGCTGTCGGTCGCCATCGTCGAGCGCGACAAGGTCGGCGGGACGTGTCTGCATCGCGGCTGCATCCCCGCCAAGGAGTTCCTGGAGACGGCGGCCGTGCGCCGGACGATCGGCGAGGCCAAGGAATTCGGCATCGACGTCACGGGCGTCTCCGTCGAATTCGCCAGGAGCCAGGATCGCAAGAACGCCGTGGTCGACAAGCTGTTCAAGGGCCTCTCCGGCCTGCTCAAGGGGCGGAAGGTCACGATTCTCACGGGCACGGGGATGCTCAAGCCCGGCCGTCGGGTCGAGGTCACCGACGGGGAGGACGCGGGCCGCGTCGTGACCGGGCGCAACGTCGTCCTGGCGGCGGGCTCGGTGCCGCGGACACTGCCGCGGTTCGAGGTCGACGGGCGCTGGGTGATGACGTCCGACGAGTTCCTCGACCTGAAAGAGCTCCCGGCCTCCGTCGCGGTCATCGGCGGCGGCGTCATCGGCTGCGAGTTCGCGTCGCTCCTGGCCGACCTCGGGTCCAAGGTGACGATCATCGAGGCGCTCGACACCATCCTCACGGGCTGCGACGACGACATCATCCGCCTCGTCGGGCGATCGTTCAAGAAGCGCGGTATCGACATCTTCACCAGCGCCGCCGTGGAGGACCACACGCCCGCACGGGACGGCAGCGTGACGACGGTGCGCGCGGGCGAGCAGACCTGGGAGGTCGAGGCGATCGTCGTCTCGGTCGGCCGCCGTCCCCGGACCGAGGGGCTGGTCGCCGACGGGGTGGCCGTCGTCGTCGACGAGCGCGGCTTCGTGGTGGCCGACGAGTACCAGCGCACCTCCGAACCGGGCGTGTGGGCGGTGGGCGACCTGGTGGCGAACACGCCCCAGCTCGCTCACGTCGGGTTCGCGGAGGCCATCGTCGCGGTCAAGGGCATGCTGGGCGAGCCCGTGGTGCCCGTCGACGACGGCAAGGTGCCCTGGGCGATCTACTGCCACCCCGAGGTCGCTTTCTGCGGCATGACCGAGGCCCAGGCCAAGGCGGCGGGGATCGACGTGGTCACCAAGAAGGACCCGTTCGGGGGCAACAGCCGGGCGCAGATCATCGGCGACACCGACGGCGTGGTGAAGATCGTGGCCGAGCGCCGCCCGGACGGTTCGGCGGGCCGGGTCCTGGGTGTCCACATGGCGGGCCCCTGGGTGACCGAGCAGCTCGGGGCCGGCTATCTGGCGGTCAACTGGGAGGCCTTCCCGGACGAGGTGGCCCAGTTCATTCAGCCGCACCCGTCGCTCTCCGAGACGTTCGGCGAGACCATGTTGGCGTTGACCGGAAGGGGACTGCACGTTGGCTGACGTGATGATGCCGCAGCTCGGCGAGACCGTGACCGAGGGCACGATCACCCGCTGGATGAAGGGCGTGGGCGAAACGGTCGAGCGTGACGAGCCACTCTTCGAGGTGTCGACGGACAAGGTCGACTCCGAGGTGCCCTCGCCGGCCGCGGGCGTCCTCACCGAGATCCTCGTGCCCGAGGGCGAGACGGTCGAGGTCGGCGTCAAGCTGGCCGTGATCGGCGACGGCGCCGGGTCGCCTTCCTCCGACACCGCACCGGCGGCATCGGCCACCGAGCCGACCGCCCCGGCGGCACCGCAGGCCGAGCCCGCGGCGCCACCCCCACCGCCACCACCACCCCCACCGCCACCACCACCCCCACCGCCACCACCACTCCCGTCCGCTCCGGCGCCGGTGGAGGCCACGCCGCCCACCGCCTCGCCGCCCGCCGTCGTGGCCGACGCTGGGGGCACCGATGCGATGCTCCTCTCGCCGATCGTGCGCAAGATCCTCTCGGAGAACGGCATCAGCGAGTCGGAGGTGACGGGGTCGGGGGCCGGCGGGCGGATCACGCGGGAGGACGCGTTGCGGGTGGTCGAGAGCCGCCGGGCGACCACCGCGACGGCGCCGCCCGCGCCGACGCCCACGCCCACCGCTCCGGCGACCCCCGTCGCCAGCGTGCCGTCCGCGCCACCGGTCTCCATGGCGTCGTTCCGCCGCGCGGGGGATCAGCTGGTTCCGTTCTCGAACATGCGGCGACGGACGGCCGAGCACATGGTGCGGTCGAAGGCCACGTCGCCCCATGCGTTCATCGCCAACGAGGTCGACTTCGAGGCGGTGGAGCGGGTCCGCACCGCGTGGGGCGAGCGCTTCAAGGCGGAGGAGGGCTTCACGCTCACCTATCTGCCCTTCGTCGCCCGGGCCGCTGTGGAGGCGCTGCGCGACTTCCCCCTCCTCAACGCATCGGTGGTCGACGAGGCGCTGCTCGTCCACTCCGAGATCAACCTCGGGATCGCGGTGGACCTGGCCCACGAGGGCCTGATCGTGCCGGTGATCCACCGGGCCGAAGAGGTGACCCTCCGGGGCGTGGCGCGAAGAATTCGCGACCTGGCGGAGCGGGCGCGGAGCCGCCAGCTCAATGCCGACGACATCGCCGGCGGCACGTTCTCCATCACCAACGACGGCCCCTTCGGCACATACTTCACCGTGCCGATCATCAACCAGCCGCAGGTCGCCATCCTGGCCACCGACGGCATCGCGCGCCGGCCCGTCGTCGTGACGCATCCCGACGGCTCAGAGTCGATCGCCATCCATTCGACGGGCATCATCGGCGTGAGCTGGGACCACCGGGCCGTCGACGGGGCCTACGTGTCGCTGTTCCTGGCGCGGGTGTCCGACCTGCTGGGCAGCCGCGACTGGGCCGCGGAGCTCTGAGGTCGGGACCGGTGTTGCGCATCCGGTCTCTCGGGACGGTCCCGTACCACGAGGCCTTCACCCTGCAGCACGCGCTGGCCCGGGCCGACGACGACTACCTCCTGCTGCTCGAGCACCCGCACACGTACACGCTCGGGGCCCACGCGGACGAGCGTCACGTGCTGGTCGACCCGTCACGCGTCCAGGCGACCCTCGAGCGCACGGACCGGGGCGGCGACGTCACGTACCACGGGCCGGGTCAACTCGTCGCCTACCCGATCGTCACCGTGCCCGACGACCCCTCGTCGGGTCCCCGCCACGTGCACCGCCTCGAACGGGTGGTCGTGGAGACGCTGGCCGACCTCGGGCTGCCCGGAGCGGGCACGGTCGACGAGTACCCCGGCGTCTGGGTCGACGGTGACGGTCCCGATCCCAGGAAGATCGCGGCGATAGGGATCCGCACGATGCGGGTCGGCGGCGGCCGCCGCAGGACCCTGCACGGTGTCGCCCTCAACGTGACCCCGGACCTCGCCATGTTCGGGCACATCGTGCCGTGCGGCATCGCCGACCGGGGGGTGACGTCGCTGCGGGCGGAGGGCGTCGACGTCCCGATGGACGCCGTGGTCGACGCCTTCGTCGCCCGGGCCGCCGCCGCATTCGGCGATGGCGCCGTGGAGCGCCGGGACGTCGTCGCCGGGCCCGCGGCACGCACGGCCCCGCGGCAAGCGGACGAGCGCCCGCTCCTGCGCCGCCTGCGCCAGGCCGGGGTGGCGCCGGAGGATGGCCTCGACATCGCCACCCGCAAACCGCCCTGGGTGCGGGTTCCCGTGCGCATCGGGAGGGGGTACCGAGCGCTCGGTGCCACCGTCCACGACCTCGGCCTCGTCACGGTGTGCGAGGAGGCCGGGTGCCCGAACATCTACGAGTGCTGGGCGGACGGCACGGCCACCTTCATGATCAACGGCGAACGCTGCACGCGGGCGTGCGGGTTCTGCCAGGTCGACACGCGCCACCCCCTGCCGCTGTCACCCGACGAGCCGGAGCGGGTGGCGGCCGCGGTGGCGCGCATGGGGCTGGGCCATGCGGTGGTGACGTGCGTCGCCCGCGACGACCTCGAGGACGGCGGCGCCGGGGCGATGGCGAACACGATCAGGGCCATCCGGGCGCGCACGCCCGACACGACGGTGGAGGTGCTGATCTCGGACTGCAAGGGGGACGAGAAGTCCCTCGACGCCATCTTCGAGGCGAGACCCGACGTGCTGAACCACAACATCGAGACCGTGGCCCGGCTCCAGCGTGCCGTGCGCCCCTCCGCGGGGTACGCCCGGAGCCTGGCCGTGCTCGCCCGCGCCGCCGCGGCGGGGCTGGTCACCAAGTCGGGGCTGATGGTCGGGCTGGGCGAGGACGAGGACGAGGTGGTCGGCACCATGGCCGACCTCCACGCCGTGGGCGTCTCCATCGTCACCATCGGGCAGTACCTCCGTCCGAGCCGCGACCATCTCCCGGTCTCGCGCTACTGGGCGCCGGAGGAGTTCGACCGCCTGAAGGAGGCCGGAGCAGGGCTCGGCGTGGCGCACGTGGAGGCGTCGCCACTCACCAGGTCGAGCTATCACGCCCGGGAGGCCGCCGCCGCGTCGGGCGTGGGCTGAGAGACCCCACGCTCTGACCCGGTACGCCGGCGTCCACTGCACGAGGCCTCCGCCGAAACGCGCGCTACGCCGTGGGGGGCGTCCTGCGCCGCCGCCGGTGCATCACGAGCGGGGTAATCATGGCGGCGGCCAGCACGGCGACGACGAGCGCGGCCGCGCCGATGGAGCCGGTGGAGATGCCTCTCGAGCTGCTCGTCGTGGGCAGCGCGGACGTTGCGCCCGGGGCCGCCGCCATCGCGGTTCGCTGGCCCCGGGCGACCCTGGCTGCGTCGGCCGGCGTGATGGGTTGCGGGTTGCCCGACGCCGCCGAGAAGAAGGACAGCAGGTCCACGTAGACGCCGGCACGCATCGTGATCGCCTGGCCGACGCCCGCCCGGGTGGTCGACCCGAAGTACGTCGTCCGGCTGGCGCCCACGACCCCCGGCAGCGCGCCGGAGCTCACGATCTCCCCGGAGGCGAGCGAGTGTCGCGCCGCCTGCAGGAACACCTGTGCCCCCACCGCGGAGGGGAAGCGGACCAGGAGGTCCTGCACCTCGTTGGCGCCGCTCTCGTCGGCCCAGGCGCGCTGGTAGGTGCTGATCGTCCCGGCGAGAGTGGCCAGAGCCGTCGAGGCAGCGGCCGGGTCCGGCGAGCTCGAAGCGAATTGGGACGCGTTCAGCGGCCCCTCCGACGTGACGGAGTAGCCCGGTCCGAGGTCGGGGATGACGATCGTGTCCAATGAGGGAAGGGGCGCGGCAGCGCGGGGCGGTGAGCCGGGCCAGGTCCAGAGCAAGCCGAGGACGAGGCCGCCGGCCAGGCAGGAGCGCGCCGCCGCCCGGGCCGGACGACCGTTCACGCGATGAAGTACTTCGCCTCTGGGTGGTGGCAGATGATGGCGTCGGTGGTCTGCTCGGGGTTGAGCTGGAATCCTTCGCTGACCGTCACGCCGATGCGGTCTCCTCCCAGCAGCTCCACGACCTTGGCGTTGTCGGTGAGGTCCGGGCAGGCCGGGTAGCCCCACGAGTACCGGCCTCCCCGGTACCGCTGGCGGAACAGCCCCGTCAGCGTGGGTCCGTCCTCGCCCGCGAACCCGAGCTCCTCGCGGATGCGGCGGTGCCAGTACTCCGCCGTGGCCTCGGCCATCTCGACGCTCAGCCCGTGCAGGAAGAGATACTCCTGGTAGTGGTTCTCGGCGAAGAGACGGGCCGTCTCCTCCGAGGCCCGGGCGCCGATGGTGCACAGCATGAAGCTGGCGAAGTCCTCCTCGCCCGAGCCGACCGGGCGGAAGAAGTCGGCGATGCACAACCACGGCTCCTTGCGCTGGCGCGGGAAGGCGAAGCGCATCCATTCGGACGAGCGCGACTCGTCCTTCCAGATCACGAGGTCGTTGCCCTCCGCGTTGGCGGCGAAGTGGCCGTAGGCGACCGAGGGCACGAGGAGGTCCGCCTCCTTGGCCTTGCTCAGCTCGTCGCGCAGCGTCGCCTTGACCCGGTCCTTGAACTCGCCGTCGTCCTCCCCGTCCTCGGGCCGGAAGCCCCACTGGTTGCGGAAGAGCGCCGTCAGGTTCAGGTACTCGGCGATGTCGTCCAGCGGGATGCCGACCGCCACCCGGCTCCCGACGAAGGGCGGCGTGAAGAGCTGGTTGTCGGCCGCCACGTCCGAACGGGCGGGCTGGCCCTCCACCGGCGCCGTGTCCTGGTCGTCGAGCCGGCTGCGCCTGGGCACGTTCTTCTCCGAGATCTCGCGCCCGAAATCAGGGTCGTCCTCCCCGCTGCGCCGCAGCTCCACCAGGCGGTCCATCGTCCGCAGCCCCTCGAAGGCGTCCCGGCCGTAGAAGAGCCGGCCGTCGTAGACCTCCCGCAGGTCGCGCTCGACGTAGGTCCGCGTCAGGGCCGCCCCGCCCAGCAGGACCGGGATCTCCGCCTGGGCGCGGTCGTTCAGCTCGACGAGGTTCTCGCGCATGATCAGGGTCGACTTGACGAGGAGGCCGCTCATGCCGATGGCGTCCGCCCCGTGCTCCTCGGCGGCCGCGATCATCTCGTTGATGCCGACCTTGATCCCCAGGTTCACCACGTCGTAGCCGTTGTTGGTCAGGATGATGTCGACCAGGTTCTTGCCGATGTCGTGCACGTCGCCCTTGACCGTGGCGAGCACCACCGTGCCCTTCCCGCCCTGGTCCGCCTTCTCCATGTGCGGCTCGAGGAAGGCGACCGCGGTCTTCATGGTCTCGGCCGACTGCAGCACGAAGGGCAGCTGCATCTCGCCCGAGGCGAAGCGCTCGCCGACGACCTTCATGCCTTCGAGCAGGATGTCGTTGACGATGGCGAGCGCCCCGAGCCCCGACTCGAGCGCCTCGGTGAGGTCGCGCTCGAGCCCGTTGCGGTTCCCGTCGATGATGCGCTGGGCCAGCCGGCGGTCGACGGGCCAGTCCAGGTGCTCGTCGGCCGCGTTGGCGTTGACCTTCACGCCTTCGAAGAGGGCGAGGAGCTCCTGCAGCGGGTCGTAGTCGTCCGTGCGCCGGTTGTAGACCAGGTCGAGGCACACCTCCTTGGCCCGCTCGTCGATGCGGGACAGGGGGAGGATCTTGGAGGCATGGACGATGGCGGAGTCGAGGCCGGCCTCCACGCACTCGTGCAGGAAGACCGAGTTGAGCACCTGGCGGGCGGCGGGGTTGAGCCCGAAGGACACGTTGGAGAGCCCGAGGATGGTGGAGACGCCGGGCAGCTCGGCCTTGATGGCGCGGATGCCCTCGATCGTCTCGACGCCGTCGTTGCGGCTCTCCTCCATGCCCGTCGAAAGGGGCAGGGCGAGCGGGTCGAAGAGGAGGTCCTCGGGCGCCAGGCCGTAGCGCTCGACCGCGATGTCGCGGATGTTCCGGGCCGCCCGCAGCTTCCACTCCGCCGTGCGGGCCTGGCCCTCCTCGTCGATGCAGGTGCACACGACGGCGGCACCGAACTCGCGGGCGAGGCGGAGGAAGGTGTCGAGCCTCGTCCCGGGCTCGTCGCCCTCCTCGAGGTTGACGGAGTTGAGGATGGGCCGTCCCCCGATCCACTCGAGCGCGGCCCGCACGACGGGGCCCTCGGTGGAGTCGACCATCAGGGGCACGCTGGACTGGGTGCACAGCCGGCTCGCCACCTCGGTCATGTCGGCCACGCCGTCGGCACCCGTGTAGTCGACGCAGACATCGATCAGGTGAGAGCCCTCCTTGACCTGGTCGCGGGCCATGGCCACACAGGTGTCCCAATCGGCGGCGAGCATCGCCTCGCGGAAGGCCTTGGACCCGTTGGCGTTGGTGCGCTCGCCGACGACGAGGAACGAGGTGTCCTGTCGGAAGGGCACCGACGTGTAGATGGACGCCGCGGCGGGCTCGTGAACCGGCGTGCGGGGGGCCGGGGTCGCCGCGGCACAGCGCGCGACGACGGCGGCGAGGTGGTCGGGCGTCGTGCCGCAGCACCCGCCCACGGCCGAGACCCCGAACTCGGTGACGAAGCGGTGCAGGTGCTCCGCCAGGTCGTCCGGCGTGAGGTCGTAGTGCATCTTGCCGTCGACGACCGACGGGAGGCCCGCATTGGGGACGCAGGCGATGGGGACGCGGCTGGCCGTGGAGAGATGGCGCAGCGCCTCGCCCATCTCGACCGGTCCGGTGGCGCAGTTGAGCCCGACCACGTCGACCTGCATGGCGTCGAGCACGGTGAGGGCGGCACCGATCTCGGTGCCGGGGAGCATGCGGCCCGTGAGCTCGATCGTGACCTGTGTCTGCAGCGGCACCCGCCGGTCGAGCGCGACCATGGCGCGCCGGGCGCCGTTGACGGCGGCCTTGATCGACAGCAGGTCGAACTGCGTCTCTATCAGCAGGAGGTCGACGCCGCCCTCGAGCAGCCCGAGCGCCTGCTCCTCGTAGGCGTCGCGGAACGCCGCGTAGGAGATGTGCCCGAGGGTGGGGAACTTCGTGCCGGGGCCCATGGAGCCCGCCACCCAGCGGGGTCGGTCGGGCGTCGAGAATTCGTCCGCCACCGAGCGGGCGAGCTCGGCCGCCTTGCGCGTGAGGGTGCGGGCCTGGTCGGCGAGCCCGTATTCGGCCAGCACGACCGAGGTCGAGCCGAACGTGTCCGTCTCGACGACGTCGCAGCCCACCTCGAAGAAGGAACGGTGCACCTGGGCCACGAGGTCCGGCCGCGTCTCGACCAGCCACTCGTTGCACCCCTCGAGCTCGGGTCCGCCGAAGTCGTCGGGGCCGAGGCCGAGGAGCTGCAGGTTCGTGCCCATGGCGCCGTCGAAGACGACGACGCGCTCGTGCAGCGCCTGCAGGTAGGCGGATGCGGACGGGTCGAGCCGGCCCAGGAGTTCGGGGGAGTGTGCCACCACCCAACAGGTTACCGGGGCACCCCACGGCCTCCGGAACGGCACCGCTAGCATTCCGCCTGGTGGCGCCCAGGATCTACACCAAGAAGGGTGACGACGGGACGACCGGCCTGCTCTTCGGCGGGCGGGTCCGCAAGGACTCCTGGCGCATCGAGCTGAACGGGGCGGTCGACGAGGCCCAGGCGGCCATCGGTGTCGCCCGCGCCGAGTGCGCACCGGGCTCCGAGGTCAACGAACGCTTGACCGCCCTCGCCCGTGACCTCTACGTGCTGATGGCGGAGGTGGCCACCGCCCCGGAGAACCGCCACAAGCTCACGGCGGGGTCGACCCTGGTGACCCCGGACATGGTTTCTGCGCTGGAGGCGGGGATCGACGACCTCCTCGCCCGGTTCGACATGCCGAGCGATTTCACCGTCCCGGGAGAGAACCGCGTCGCCGCCGCGCTGGACGTGGCCCGCACCGTCGTGCGCCGGGCCGAACGCATCGCCGTGTCGGAGCCGGCCCGACGGGTCCTTGTCGTGGTGCCTACCTGAACCGGCTGTCCGACCTGTTGTGGGCGATGGCGCGCTGGCAGGAGGGGCGACAGCGCACGTTGTCCAAGGCCGGTGATTGACCGACGTCGGAGTCAAGCCCAACCAACGGGGTGAGCACTCACCCGCAGTCTCCGATCGAGCGTGCGAGACACCGGGCCCCAGGGCACGAGTTGAAGGGCGTGACCGCTGGTGCGACGACCCACCCGCTTCAGCACCTTGAATCGCAGGATGTCATTCCAGCCGCTCCGGTAGCCGGGGAACGAAGTAGTGAACCCTGCCCGTTCGAGAGCGACGCGCAAGCTACCGGGCTCGAAGTAGGAGACGTGTACATCGGGGAGGGCGTAACTCCATTTGGGTATTCGACCCCGGAACGGCTCGGCGTTGCCGGTCGTCAAGAAGCAAAGTCCGCCCGGCTTCAAGAGGCTGTGCACACGCTCGAGCTCCGTCACTGGGTCGATCGTGTGCTCGATCACCTCAATGAGTGTTACGACGTCGAAGGTGGCACGGGCTGAACCAAGATCATCAACGGTAAGCAACGGAACGCCCCGCTCGCGCATGAATTCGGCACCCCATCCCACCTCATGCCCGACGGCGTGTTGGACAGCGTGTCCTCGCAAGTACGAGACCAGCCCGCCCGTTCCGCAGCCGTAGTCGAGCCATTGAGTCTCCGGTCCGACCGGAATGAGACTCGAGACGACGTTGAGCACACCCCGCCACTCGAAGCGACGAATCGTATGGTCCACGTTCTCGGCCTCGTGTACGTAGTCGACGAGGGGATCTGCACCTTCGCCTCGGTAATAGCGCTCGTCGTACACCGATGCGAGATCGACCTCGGGATCGGCCACGAAGGTGAAGGAGCATTGCTCGCAGCGCCGAAAGGAGAACAGACGGCCGCTGAACGAGCTGTACTTGCTCCCGCATTGCCCCGTCCGTCTCCCACAGACCGGGCAAAGAAGCGACGGGTGGTCATCCACCTTGGTTCGCGGACAGGAAGCGTTCGGTCGTCCGCAAGGCCTCGGGGGTGCCAATGTCGTAGAAGCGCCGAGTGGCCGGAAACCCGAACAGTGCGCCCCGTTCAGCGAGCAAAGCATAGAGGGCACCGAGCTCGCCCGCTGTCGCGGGGAGCATCCCGACCGCTTCGGCAGTGAGGCCACCCAGCCCGTAGTCGATCCACGCCATGTCTTCGGTGGGGGCGAACTTGTCGTACCGAAGGACACGGCCGCGCGCGTACCGCACGTTGGACCTCTCCCAACGACCCGCGTTTCGCAACACCGCCATCGCCCCAGGACAGCCGCTCGCCTGCCAACCAACGGCGAACGCCGAGTAGTCGATCCGCAGATAGGTGTCACCGAAGAGCAGTAGGAAGGAATCGTCGAGCAGCGGAAGGGCCCGGCGGACGGCACCGAGGGTGCCGGCAAGCTCGTGACCGTCGTAGCTGTAGTCGAGCGAGATCCGACCGAAGCGGCGGCCCAGGGAAGCCTCGATCGTTTCGCCCCGATAGCCAACGCAGAGAACGACACGGCGGGCACCGTGCCCCTCCAGCAACTCGAGCTGGTGGAGGAGGAACGGCTTTCCGGCCACCGTGATCAGGGGCTTCGGCGTGGTGTCGGTCAACGATCCGAGCCTCGTCCCCCGTCCCCCGGCGAGAATGCATGTGCACGGCAGCGTCCCGAGGGTCACTGCGTCTCCGCCTCTCGCTCCATGGCCTGGAAAAACTGGTCGTCGATGCGCCGGAGTCTCGCCAGGTCGGCATCCGTTCGGAGCCGTTCGCGGAAGGATTCGTCTTGCCAAGGATCCCACCGGGCGCTGATCAAGCGGCCGGTGATGCCCTGCGCTCCGCCGGAAAGGAGGAAGGTGACCAGCGCCGCCGCGAGTTCGGGGGAATCACCCGCTCCAGCCTCGAGTGCATTTCGGGTACGCTCGAAGTAGTCAGCACCGACCAGGTGGGGACCGACTCGCACGGTCTCGGCGTGGATGTCGGTCAGCACGAAGCCCGGGGCGATGGCGTTGACCCGGATTCCGTCGGCCGACAACTCCTGGGCGAGGTTCTCGGTGAGACGCACGACAGCCACCTTCGATGCCGCGTACACGTCGAAGCGTGGGAAGGACCCCGTCGCACCGCCCCCGGAGAAGGTCACGATGGCTCCTTTCGCGGCGCGCAAAGGCTCGAGCGACGCCATGATGGGGAGCAACGTCCCCAGCACGTTGACATCGATCGTCCGGCGGAAGGCGTCCACGGTCCAGGAGCCGACGGGACCGATTGGTCCGATCTCCCCGGCGGCCGTGACGATCCCGTGGAGGAGTCCGTCGGGCGCGACCAGGTCTGTCGCGGCAGTCCAGCGCTCTTCGTCGGTGACGTCGAGGTCAACGACCGAGTGCGGCCCGCCCGCCAGCTGTTGTGCCACGTCTTCCAACGCGGAGCGATCCCGTCCGGCCAACGCCAGGCTCGCGCCGCGCCTCCCAGCTCTCGACTCACGGCGAGTCCGATGCCGCGGCTGCACCCGGTCACGAGGATCCTCGATCCGTCCAGCCCCTCGCCCGCAATCATGAGGTTGCCGCTTCGACGCAACGCCAAGCGTAAGCAGCCGAATCCAGATCTCCGAGCAGGGGTCGGCCGTCGGCGGCACGGAGAGCGGCCGTGAAGTGCGCCCACTCTGCCTCCCAGGAGGTGTCCCGGTCCGGGTACTGAACGATCTCCGTGTCCGGCGGCCCGAGGTCTGGCCGCATCCGATGTATCGCCAGTCGTTGAGGTCCATAGGACCGAACCAGGCCTTGGACGTCGAACTTCGCATCCCGGCAGTAGATTTCCAGAGAGAACATGTTCTTCCACTCTGTCCAGCTGGCGTGGATCATCGCCCATGGGGACTCGTCGCCGACCCCGCCTCGCTCGCCCAGGAGCAGGACCCCGTTGTCCTCGACCGGGGCCCGCCAGAAATGGGTTCGTATCAGGGAGCCGCTGACCGGAAGCTCCCCGAGCAGCCAGTAGCACAGATCGAGTAGGTGCATCCCCTGGTCCGTCAACTCGCCGCCACCCGACTGGGCCGGGTCGGCTCTCCACTCCTTGTCGTACCCCGGTCGTCCCCCGTGGCCGTAGCGGGCGCGGACGAACATGATCGGCCCATGCTCGCCCGACAGGGCTGCGCTCGCAGCACGATGAATGCCACCATGGAACCGGTGATTGAAGCCGACCTTGACCAAGCGGTCGCCTTCGTCGCAGCGCGCTTGATCCGCTCGACGTCCGCGAGGCTTCGGCCTGCGGGCTTCTCCACCAGCACGTGAGCTCCCGCCTCGAGAGCCTTCTCCGCCACCGACGCCAGCTCGCTGTGAATGGTTGCGACGACGACCACGTCCGGGGACAGGTCCAGCAACCCTCGGAGATCAGCCGCGCTCACGGACCCGCTATGAGCGGCGAGATCCGCGGCCCGCTCCGGAACGACGTCGTAACAGCCGACGACCTGGTCGTCTCCCACCGCATCAGCCCTCTTGCGTCCGATCAGTCCGCATCCGGCGATGGCGACCCGCAACGGCGTCATCAGGTGAACTCGTTCGCCACCGCTCCGCCGAACTCGAACTTAAAGGCAAGCTCCGGGGCCCGCTCCTCGGCCATGGCTCGTCGTGTGTCTTCGGGTCGGTCGGTGAAGACGAGCAGGAATCCGCCGCCACCAGCGCCGACAAGCTTGCCTCCGACGGCTCCGCTCCCGCGCGCAACCTCGTAGAGCCGATCGATCCGTTCGCTCGCCATCCCCTCGGAGCGCTCTCTCTTGTGCGTCCAGTGTTCGTGCATCAGCGACGCGTATCCGGCGAGGTCTCCCTTCAGTAGCAATTCCCGGCTCTCGTAGCCGAGCACCTTCGTTCTCTGCAGATTCTCGATCATGGTCGGATCGCCCTCGCGCGACCGAGTGTCCTGGTCCGAGAGGAGTCTCGACGCAGAGCGGACGTGGCCGGTATAGAAGAGCAACAGTTGGTCTCTCATCTGGCGAAGCGTTTCGGGGTCCATTTCGAGCGGTTCCACCTCTACGGAACCGTCACGGCGAAACGTGTAGGCGCAGATGCCGCCGTGGGCCGCCACGTATTGATCCTGTTTGCCAACTGGTTCATGCAGCACGTCGATCTCGATATGGCAGGCAGCGGCGGCCAGTGCGCCGGGAGTGATCGATGTCGAACGGGCATGGGCGAGAGCCTTCAAGAGGCACACCGTGAACGTTCCGGACGATCCCATCCCGGTTCCCGCCGGCACGTCCGCCACCGACGCGATCTCCAGAGGTTGCCCCGCCAGTGTCGTGACAAGGTTTCCCGCAGGATCGGATGGCGGATCTCGTCGATGGTGTCGACCTCTTCGACCTCCGAGTACTTCATGCGGTAGCGCTGTTGAAAGACGGTGTGGACCAGCATGTAGACGTACTTGTCGATGGCTCCGGACACGACGAACCCTCGTGTTTCGAATAGAAGGAAGGTAGATCCGTACCACCGCCGCCGAGCGAGATTCGCAGCGGAGCACGGGCGAAGATGACCGACACGAACCCGCCTCCTAGTTCGACAGTCGATCAGGACGTGGTCCCTCCACACGGATTCGTGGGCGTCGAGCCATTCCAGGGTTCGACGGATTGCCTGTGGAATGGTCAGCGTGGGGGTCCAGCCAAGGGAGCGAATCTTGGTGGTGTCGAGGTGGATCAGCGGCGAATCGCCGACCCAGCCACGTTGCCTCCCGCGTGCTCCACGTGCGGTGATACGCCGAGATGGTCGGTGATGATCCGCAATGAGTCGTCGATGATCACGGTTTCGTCCGTGCCGAGGTTGTACGCGTGCGCCCCACTGTCTGCGTGGTGGGCGTCGACGGCCGCGAGCATGGCAGCCACGCAGTCACCGACATACAGATAGGACTTCTCCTGCTTCCCGTTCCCGAGCACTGGAATCCGGCTCGGATCGTTCTTCAGTGCGGTGTAGAAGTCGATGACGTGTCCATGGGTGTAACGCTCCCCCAGATGGAGACGAACCGGCAGATGACCCAACGAACCCGAACCCGCTGGCGTAAGCGGCGACGAAGCCCTCGCCTGCGAGCTTCGACGCACCGTACAGGGACGTCTGGAGGGGGAACGGAGCGTCCTCGGGAGTCGGAAAGACGCTCGGCTCTCCGTACACCGAACCAGTCGAAGAGAAGAGGATCTGGCTTACGCCCGCGGTGCGCATCGCCTCGAAGACCCCTGATGTCGCCACCGTGTTCTGCTCGAGGTCCTTCGTAGGATGATCGAGCCCGCGCCGGACGTCTGCGTTGGCCTGCAGGTGGAAGACCCAGTCGCAATCGTGCATGGCTTCCGTCAGGAGCCCCCCGTCGAGCACGTCGCCCTCCACCAACTCGAACCTCGAGCTGCCCCGGAGCCCGTCGTGGAACTCGCGCTGGCCGGTTCGAAAGTCGTCGACGACGACGACCTCGGACCCGGCGTCATGGAGAGCCTCGGCGAGATGGCTTCCGATGAAACCGCCCCCGCCGGTGATGCATGCTCGCCGCGGAATCACGACCTGTTCGGCCCCACTATATGCGGAGCCCGGCGGCCTGGGCATCCCGGTAGAACATCTCTACGGTTTCACGTGAGAAGTCACCGAGGTCCTTGCCCAGCAGCGGTATCTTCTTCAAAAGGTCGACGGTCATCGTGATGACGTGGCACCCGACGGACCGCGCCTGAACCAGATTGAGTACTTCCCGCGGTGATGCCCAGATCACCTCCGGCCCGTTGCAGCTGTTCACCAGGCGCACCGATTCGGCCACGATGGGCACTGGATCCACACCAGCGTCCGCGATACGACCGGCGAATACTGAGACGAACGACGACGGCCCGTTGTCGAGGGCGATCACGGATTGCTCAACCTGCGCCGCGGTGAAGATCGCCGTCACGTTCACTTTCACGCCCTCGCTGGCCAGATCCTTGACAACCGGGTCAGGGATTCGCCAGTGGTCGTCGTGATGGGCACCTTCACGAAGACGTTCGATCCCCAACCGGCGAGCCGTGCGGCTTGGCGGCGTATCTCCTCCGGCTCGTCGGCGCAGACCTCGAGTGACACCGGGTGCTGATCGACGGCCTCGAGGAGAGTCCTTGCGAAGTGCTCATAGTCGGTCAAGCCAGCACTCCGCATCAGGGTGGGGTTCGTCGTGAACCCGGAGACGAGCGAATCTGAGCGCAGGGCGACGATGCTCTCCAGATCGGCCCCGTCTGCGAAGATACGCGTGTCTACGGGGTCAGTCACCGCGCGGAGTGTATCCGTGTCCCCGTGCCGCCAACAATAACCCCCACCGCCTCGCCGAGGTCGTGAACGAGTGCGTCGGGCCGGACACGACCCGCTCGCTTGTGGGCGCTGTCCGGGTTCAGGATCAGTGCCGTCCGCACCCCGGCCGACTGGCCGGCGATGACGTCGGAGTCCGTGTCGCCGATCATCCACGACTCCATGGCGTCGGCATCGACTTCGAGGAGCACCTCGCGGAGCATACCCGGCTGCGGCTTGCGGCAGAGGCAAGGAGCACGCAGTGAGGGCTTCCTTGCGTCGGGGTGGTGGGGACACAGTCGCACCGCATCGAATTCGATGGCGTGGTGGCGAAGGAGGTCCAGGACCCTTGCCTGCACCGCCTCGACCTGCAACATCGTGCACTGTCCCTTTGCTGCCGCTGGCTGATTCGTGACACACGCCAGCAGGTTCCCGGCGGAACGGATCCGGCGTAGGGCGTCGACCACACCCTCGGAGAGGCGGACCTCGTCGGGGCGCAGGGGCGACTCGCCTCGCAGGTCGGGTGGTCGGGCCACGAGATCGTTGATGACTCCGTCCCGATCGAGGATGACGACTCCAGGCTGCGACAACGGAATGCCTAGATGGACGTCATCGCGCCGTCGGTCGAGGTGATGGACTCCCAGTGAGCTTGCTGGGCCGCCAGCGCCGGATGCGAGACGAGCGCATGCCACACGACGGCTTGGAAGGACTCGACCAGCGGGGTCTTGAGGTCCGCCGGTGGCTCCACGATGACCGCGGCGTCGGCGAATTGCGCCAGGGATCCGTCTCGAGATCCGACGATGCCGTAAATCGACGCTCCGGTCTCGTGGGCGAGCTCAATCGCCATCACCAGGTTCATGGACACGCCCCGACTCCGCGATCCACCGCCGACCGAGAAGACCATGATGGCATCCTGCGCGCACAAGTGCGAGATCTCGAGCCACCGGGCGAAGATCGTCTCCCAGCCGTCGTCGTTGATGCGGGCCGTCAGTTCGGAGACGTTGTCGGTCGGGGCGTACGTCTCAATGTGGCAGAGCTTGCGGAAGTCGTTCACCGCGTGCGACGCGTGGCCGGCCCCGCCGCCGACGCCCAATACGAAGAGCCGTCCACCGCGATCGCGCAGGGCGGCCAGTCCCAGTGCGATCTCGTCGACGACCGCGGGGTCGAGAGCCGTTGCGAGTTTGGACACCTCGTCGAAGTACCGACGGCTGAACTCCGGCTGCGCCACGTTGCAAACATCCTGGATCCAACGAGCGCTCTTAGGGCGCGTGTTATACTCCCGCAGTGCCAGAGGACTCGCTGGCCACCGCCGGTGTCAGTAGGGACGGCGGGTGGCTTCCCCCGGGCGTGGTCCGCCAGTTCCCCGTCGGCACAGTCTTCGACCCCCGCCCTTCCGATCGCCGGTGCACGGGCGCGGCGGAGCGTGCGCTGGGGAGAGCTCCTGCAGGACCCGTGCTCGTGGTGAGCGACCGTCGGCGCTCCCCCTTCTTGGCGCTCAGGTCGCCAGGCCGAGACACAATCGTGGGGTCTACGGAAGATCCGTTCGGCCAGCTCCACGCGCCGGCTTCCGTGGCTGCAGTCGTGTTGGACGGGGTGCTGGAGCGAACCGGTCAGCCGGGCCAGCAGCTCGCGGATGTCCGGCGGCGCCTGCGGTCAGGCGGGATGCTCATCGTCACCGTCGGCCCGCGAGGGGGGCGGAGTTTCGCATCTCCGGGCGCGACGATCGAACGTATGTGTTTTCGGGCCAAAGCCTGGCATCACTGCTCTTCCAGTGCGGTTTTGGAGAGCCGGAGTTCTATCGCTTCGGCGCGACCCGCTTGGTGGTCGCCCGCCGAAGTGCTCTCGATCCGCCGTCCGAACGGCCTCATCGCCTGTCGGTGATCATGCCCGTTTACAACGAAGTGGAGACCTTCGAGAAGACGATGGAACTGGTCCTCGGCAAGGAAATCCCGGGAGTCCAGATCGACGTGATCATCGTGGAGAGCCACTCTACGGACGGCACCCGCGAGAAGGTTCTCAGTTTCGTGGATGCTCCGCGCGTGTCAGTGATCTTCGAGGAGTCACCCCAAGGCAAGGGACACGCCGTCCGCCGTGGTCTCGAAGCCGCAACGGGTGACTTCGTCCTCATCCAGGATGCGGATCTCGAATACGACGTCGACGACTACGGGAACCTGCTGGAACCGCTCCGGCACGGTGAAACCGGCTTCGTGCTCGGACGTCGCCGGTCGCCCGACGGCCACTGGGGCATGCGTCACTTCGGCCAGGGGTCCAGGCTCAGCAAGATCATGAACGTCGGGCACATCGCTTTCCTCGCTCTGTTCAACGTCGTCTATCAGCAAAGGCTTCGCGATCCCTTCACGATGTACAAGGTGTTCCGGCGCGACTGCCTGCACGGGATCCCGCTGGAGTGCAATCGGTTCGATTTCGACTGGGAGTTGACGGCGAAGCTGGTGCGGGCCGGTTACAAGCCCATAGAGCTCCCGGTCTCCTACCACTCCCGGTCGTTCGGGGAGGGGAAGAAGATCAGGCTGCTCCGCGATCCCCTCACCTGGGTCAGAGCCTGCTTCAGATACCGGTTCTCCCGGCTCTACTCATACCGTTGATCCCCGCTCACTCCCCTCTCCGGGCGAGGACGGTCATCTCCCCAAACCGCAGCGGAAACTGGGTGTGCGTCAATCGGAATCGAAGGAGCTTCGAGGCGAGCTGCGCCAACTTCTGTCCTGCGGGCGACGAGTAGCCCCAGGCTTGTCCCAACAAATAGGCACACGTCGTGTACTTCGTCGTCGGGACGACCGACTCGACACGGAATCCCGCGTCGGCCAGGGCCCGTCGAAGTCCAGTTTCGGAGAAAAGCACGAGGTGTTCCTCGCGGTATTGCGGCCACAACCGTGCTGACAGGTGGTGGGTAACCGATCCGGTCCGCGGTGTCGACAGGAGGAGCTTGCCCTCGGGCCGCAAGACAGCGTGGGCTTTGGTGAGGGTCTCCCTGGGCAGGCGAACGTGTTCGATGAAGTCGAACATGGTGACGAGGTCCCAATTGGAGCCCACGACGTCGGCATCGAGCTCTCCGCAGGAAAACGTCGCTTGTGGAACACGTTCGCGTGCTCGCTCAATGGCGTCTGGGTTGATGTCGATGCCCAGCACCTCCAGCCCGAAGCCGATGGCGGCGGCGGCCAGCTCGCCCTGGGCACAGCCTACGTCGAGCAGGCGATCTCCCTGGCGCGGCTCGGCTCGTCGCAGTCCGTGCAAGAAGGTGCTGGCCTTGAAGCCCTGTACCACTTCCTTGTTCTCCCACTGCCACGGCTCGTAGTACGAGGTGCCATAGATCTCTGCGAGCCGAGCGTCGCTCGGCTGGGGCACCAAGAATTCGCTCCGGCACGCCGAGCATCGCCGCCACGACGGTGCGCCAGGGTACGAAGTGCTTCGCAGTCGTGTGCCCGCGCGGCTGCCGCACGCAGGGCAGTTCTCGGGAGCCACGGACGCTTCCTCGACGTTCATGATGGGTCGAATCGGCCGAGGGGTTCAGACGGGCGGGCCATGGCCCCGCAGGTTACCGGCGGTCCCACTAGGCACTTGACATCGCCGATAGCGATCGCCGATCGCCATGGTCTGTCGACGGCATGACGGCTTGTCGCCGCCGGGTCGCGTTCGTGGCGACCCGACGATCGAGCTCGGCGGCTCGCCGGGGTTATTGTGGCCCTGGGCAGCGGTGCGGAGCGTGGCGAAAATCTTGAATCGAACGCGGCCTTCGGGAACATCGGTACTCGAGGAACCGGGATCAGGTGCCACCAAGGAGGGAGCTGCCGAAGTGCGGAGTGGACCGCGCCACGCACAAGCGAGACAAAGGGTCAGGGTGCCCCATCTGGCCTGGGTGGTGCTGTCCTTCTCCGTCTATGTGACCGTCGTGGCGCTCGTCTACTGGCCGGGCCAGGTCGACCCCGACACCCTCGACGAGCTCACAGAGGCCGCGACGGGCCACTTCCAGGACTTTCACACCCCGTTGCTCTCGCTGCTCTTCCGCGGGCCGTACTTGCTCGGATTTACGAGTCCAGGCTGGATCCTCGTGGCGTCCTTGTTCACCTTGCTGGTCGGCTTCTATCTGATTCTGCGGGTCCGATTCCCCCGCGCTGTCGCAGCCGTGCTGGCCATGCTGTGCTGCACGTGGCCGCCGGTGCTGTCGTGGGCTGTGCACGTGGGGCGCGACACGTGGTGCATCGCCTTCGCCCTCGTCGCGTTCGGGTCTGCGGCGCGGATGGCGCGGATGCGGGATCGACAGCGGACGACCAATCTCGTTGTCTGCCTCGTGTCCGCCGCGCTGTGCAGTTTCAGCTGGCAGATTTCCTTGGTCCCACTGCTCGTGTTGTTCGCTTTGCTGGCGTACCGCCTGCTGCCGCCAGCAGTGAGCTGGCGCCGAGTGTTGGCGTTGGCGGCGGGGCTCGTCGTCATCCTGGTGCTCTACGGTTTCCAGTTCGGGGCCGAGAAGGCAATCAATACGACGTTCGTCAGCCCGCAACGGTCCACATTCATTTACGACCTGGCCCAGATGTCCAAGGCAGAGGGCAAGGTCCTCTTCCCGCGCGATGTCCGCGTCCCGCACACGAACACCATGGCGGATATCCGTCGCGTAGTGCAGACGGGCACGATCGACCCGATCGTGTTCGGACCGAAGCATTTCATCGACTTCTCCTTGACCCCGGCCCAAGCGTCGTCGCTCCAGCACGCCTGGAGCTCGGCTGTGACGGACAACCCCGGCGCGTACCTGGATGAGCGGGCCCGGATCGGCCTCGCGTTGCTCGCTGTCGATCGCCCGTCGTTCTGGACGTTCCAGAGCTCTCCCAACGATGCGACCCAGCTTCCGGTCAGTCCGACGCTCCGCCAGTACGGCCTTGACTTCCTGTCGCTATTCTCGACCGGCGGCAACTTGTACGGCGACGTTCTCTACACCGGCTGGATCTACCTCGGATTCCTCGTCGCGGCCGTGCCGGTGTTGCTGCGTCGGAGACAACCCGGGGACGATGAAGTCGCGGCGTTTGCCATCGCCATGATCCTGTTCCAATTCGTGATCATCTTCACCATCCCCGGTCTCGCCTACCGGTATGAGTACCCGATCGTAGTGGCAGGGACCGCCGTGCTCCCGGTGCTTCTGCCGTGGAGGTGGAGTGCGGGCCGTCGAAACCAACGAGGGCGCGCGTCGCCGGCCACGACGCTCGGCACGGAGAAGGTCCCACGCCAACCGCCACGCGTTGGCAGTGCGAAGCGCAGCGGTTGAAGCGCCGCGGAGCCCGCGGGCTTACCAACCGCCCCAGTGCACGCGGGCCGACCGGGGAGGTGTGGCCCGGTCGAGCGACTGAGATCGTCGGTCGTTGCCGTCCGGCCGCCCAGCACCACAGCGCAGAAGAGCCGCCAGCCCTCGGGCACGCCAGAGCCTCTCCGCCAGCTCGGACTCCCCTCGGAACGTGCCCAGGACGCAGGCCCCGAGTCCAGCATCCACCGCCCCGAGGAGCACCGCCATCACGCCGAACGCCGCGTCGCCGATACCAGTACGGAACGGGCCATTGCGCCGTGCTCAGTCGCCCAGCCCGGAGTCCGGACCTTGTCGTCCTCGGCGTACCGGGCGACGTACGCATCTGGCGACGTGTAGGCGAGGAGCAGCCCGGGCGCCCGGCCCAAGCCGTCAGCCCAGCTCCGATGCCTGGCGCGCCACTCCTCGTCCGTCGTCGCATGGAAGTACGCCGATGTCTCCTCTGGGCCCTCAGCAGCACGACCCACGCCGTGGCACCGGTGTTCCCGGCGGTTGGGGAGCGGAGTGCGGCGTGGACCAGCCGGTCCACCACCAACGGGTCCAGGGGCTCGGCGGCAGAAGCTCCGGACCATGGCACGGCGCCGCATCGCCTCGTGGAGCTCCATCGGCCCGCAGTCTCCCACCGATCGGGGGCCGCCGCCTCAGACAACCGGGAATGTTGACCCCGCTGGTAGTGTTTAACAGTTGTATGCCGGGCGGACAGCTCGGCTCGGCACGGCCACGGAGGTTGACTTTGGCCACTCCTCGAGACCTACTGAACCAGGCGAAGGCGTGCATCCGCGAGGTGGAGCCGCAGGACGCGCAGGCCCTGCTGGATGCCGGCGGGGTCACCTTCCTGGACGTGCGGGAGCCCGACGAGTACGAGCAAGGAGCGCTTCCCAACGCCGTTCACCTGCCCCGCGGCCACCTCGAGTTCCAGGTGGAGGGGAAGCTTCCCGACAAGTCGGGTCCGATCGTCGTCTACTGCGCCGGGGGCGTCCGCTCGGCCTTCGCCGCCAAGACGATGGGGGACCTCGGCTACACCGACGTCCAGTCGCTGGTCGGCGGCTTCAACAAGTGGAAGGACGACGGGCGCCCATGGGTCGCGCCCAAGACCCTGAGCCCGGCCCAGCGCAACCGCTACCAGCGCCACCTCCTGCTGCCCGAGGTCGGTGAGGTCGGACAGCTCAAGTTGTTGGGGTCGAAGGTGCTCCTTCTCGGCGCAGGCGGACTGGGGTCGCCGGCCGCCCTGTATCTGGCGGCAGCCGGTGTGGGGACGCTCGGGATCATCGACATGGACGTGGTCGACGAGTCGAACCTCCAGCGCCAGATCCTCCACAACATGGACCGAGTGGGTGATCGCAAGGTCGATTCGGCCAAGAAGACGCTGACCGCCCTCAACCCAGACGTGAACGTGGTGACGTACGACGTGCGTCTCGGCGCCGACAACATCCTCGACATCATCGACGGGTACGACGCCATAGTGGACGGGACCGACAACTTCCCGACGCGCTACCTCGTGAACGACGCGTCACTGGTCAAGCGCATCCCCGTGATCCACGGCTCCATCTTCCGCTTCGAGGGTCAGGTCACCGTGTTCGACCCCTACAACGGGCCCTGCTACCGCTGCCTCATCCCAGAGCCGCCCCCCGCCGAGCTCGCCCCGTCGTGCGCCGAGGCCGGCGTGTTGGGGGTGCTGCCCGGCATCATCGGTTCGATCCAGGCCATCGAGACGATCAAGGTCCTGCTCGGGCTGGGTGATCCGCTCGTCGGGCGTCTCCTTGCCTACGACGCCCTCGAAGAGTCCTTCAGGACGTTCAAGGTGCGTCGGGATCCCGCGTGCCCGGCCTGCGGTCCGGAAGCCGGCGAGATCGTCATTGCCGAGTACGACGATCTCTGCATGCCCCACACGTACGGGTAATCCCTCTGGGCCAGAGCGCCCGGCGCGGCGACGGACCTCCTCAAGGAGGTGAAGCGTCCGCCCAGTCGAAGCCGTGGATCTTCCACGCCAGCCTGCGGGTGTCGTCCGACGCCGTCGAGCGGCGTGCGGGCCTGAAGAACTGCGCGGCGCGGATGCGCACGAGGGTCGGCCTGTCGGCCGATGGAGGCCGTCGCCCTCCTCGAGGTTGTACCTGAATCGTCTTCTCGAATGGACCGGGTCCCAGCTCGAACTCCACCGGACGGGCGCCCTCCACGCGCACCTGCAGCTGTTGCCGGGGGAGTTCCCAGGGAACCTCGCCCTCGAGGACAGCCACCGTTCCCCGTGGCCGGCGGAGGACGAATTCGGCGCGCTGCTCCACCCATCCGTCGTCGTGGACCCGGTGCGCGCGGCGGAAGACCTCGTGTTTCACCCGCTCGCTCGCCATCGTGACGGGTGTGGCGATTGCGGCCCGGGCGCGGGACGCGCCGCCGTGCGCCTGCATGCCGGCGGCGTTCAGACGGACCAGGTCGGCGAGGAAATACGGGGTCGATGGGGGAAAACGGCGGACGGCGTGCTTGCGGAGCATGCGCCTGATCTCCCTCCAACGGGGGATCCCCCCGGACTGCGAGAGGGTCTGCGGGTAGACACGCATGGACACCACGGGCGCGGACAGGTGCGCGTACGGGTACCTCGTGCAGAGTCGGAGAAACAGCTCGTAGTCGAAGAGCCAACGCCAACGCTCGTCGATGTACCCGGCCGACTCCAGGGCGCCGGCGCGGTAGAAGGCGGCGACCCCCAGCACGATCTGGTTGTACAGGTGCATGAGCTCCCAGAGGTTGGGCTCGCCGAGGTGCATCTCCTGGACGACGTCTCCCCCGACGTCGATGAGGAAGCCGTCGCCATAGACCAGGCACACGTCGGGCCGGGAGGCGAAGCGCTCCACCATCGCGGTCACCGCTCCGGGAAGCAGCACATCGTCCGAGTTGATCCACGCGACGATCTCGCCGCGGGCCCGACGCAGGCCACGGTTGATGGCGTTCGCCTGCCCGGTGTCGCTCTCGCAGACCCAGTCGAGCCGGCCGTCGTACTCGCGGATGACGTCGAGGGCCCCGTCGGTCGAGCCTCCGTCGAGGACGAGATACTCGATCCGGGGGTAGTCCTGGCCGAGCACGCTCTCAATGGTCTGACGGATGAACGGTGCCTGGTTCAACGATGGCGTGATGATGCTGACCAAGGGCCCCGGCGCCGCCCCGGCACGCGGAGCGTCGCCTGGGGAGGTGGGCATCGGGGCGGATTGTAGGTGGTGGGAGCAGCACACCCGGGGCACGAGCAACGAGGCGGCAACAGGAACTAGACAGTGGCCATGACACAAACGGCCCAGTCCACATTGTCGGTCAACGGGATCGACATGGCGTGGTCCGAGCATGGGAAAGGCCCGGAGGGATCGTCCACGCTCGTCCTCGTCCACGGGTTCACCGGCTCCTCGCACGACTTTGCACTCGAGGTCGACGCGCTGGCCCGCCAGCGGCGAGTGGTCACCGTCGACCAACGTGGCCACGGGCACTCGAGCAAGCTGGGCGTGCTCGACGGCTACACCATCGACCAGCTCGTGTCCGACCTCACCGTCTTCCTAGAGTCGGTGGGTCAGGGCCCGGTCGACCTGCTCGGCCACTCCATGGGTGGCCGGGTCGCGCTCGGCACCGTGTTGAGCCGGCCCGACCTCGTGAGCTCGCTCGTCCTCATGGACACCGAGCGCGTGGTCGTTCATGCCGGGGGACGAGGAGCTGCGCGCCCTCGTGCGGGGCTTCGTCGAGGCGTTCGACCCGTCCCAGGGCATGCCGGCCACCCTGAGCCTCGGCGGGCCCGAGGACACGCTGATCGAAGCGGCGACCACCCCGGCGTGGCAACGGGAGAAGGAGGCCATCTTCGCCGGGATGGACGCGTACGCCGTCAAGGGGTTCGGCACGGCCCTCATGGCCGACGACGCCGATGGGGAGACCTCGTTGCGCCCCGACCTGCCGTCCATCACCTGTCCCACCACGGTCATCGTCGGTGAGCACGATCACCCGCTCGTCGACCAGGCCGCCGACCTCGCGGCAGAGGTGGCCGACGGGCGACTCGCCGTGATCGCGGGCGCCTACCACTCGCCGCAGCTCACCCACGCCGCCGCCTGGCGGGCCGCCGTCGAGGCGCACCTCGAGTGGGCGGCGAGCGCCCGATGACCGGCGGGCCGCCACCGCAGGCCGGCGACCGGATCGCGCTGGCAGGCTCCGGCGTGACCATCCCACCGCTCGGTGTGGGGACGTGGGCCTGGGGGGACAAGGGCACCTGGGGCATGGGCGGCTACGACCAGTCGCTCACCGAGTCGACCATCCGCGACGCCTGGCAGGCCAGCATCGAGGCCGGCGTCGTGCTCTTCGACACCGCCGAGGTCTACGGGGGTGGGGAGAGCGAGCGCATCATCGGCCGCCTGCTCGCCGAGGACCCCGGCACGCGCCACCGGGTCGTCATCGCCAGCAAGTTCATGCCGAGCCCGTGGAAGCTCCAGGTGCACTCGGCGCTGCTCACCGCGGCGCGGCGCTCCCTCGAGCGATTGGGGACCGACGCCATCGACCTCTACCAGGTCCACGGTCCGATCTCGCTGCGCTCCCACGACGCCATGGCAGAGGCCCTCGCCGCGGCGCACGCCGAAGGGCTCGTCAAGGCCGTCGGCGTGTCCAACTACTCGGCCAAGGAGACCCGGGCCATCGACGCCGCGCTCCGCCGCCGGGGCCTGCAGCTGGCGAGCAACCAGGTCGAGTTCTCCCTTCTCCGCACCATGCCGCTCCGGGTCGGGCTGCTCGAGTGCTGCCGCGAGCTCGGTGTCGTCCCGCTGGCGTACTCGCCCCTCGGGCAGGGGCGCCTGACCGGCAAGTACTCGGCCTCCAACCCTCCCCAGGGTGGTCGCACCTTCTCCGCCCACCCGTGGGCCGACGTGGACGCCGTGGTCGCCGAGCTCCGCCGGATCGGCGAGGCCCACGAGCGCACGCCCAGCCAGGTCGCGCTGGCTTGGCTCATCGCGCAGGGCGCCGTGCCGATCCCGGGGGCCAAGAACAGGGAGCAGGCCGAGCAGAACGCCGGAGCGCTGGGATGGCGGATGACCGACGACGAGGCGGGCCGCCTCTCGGCCGCAGCGCTCTACGGCAAACGGGGGATCTCCCAGCGCGTCTGGCAGCACGGCTGACGACGGCGGTACCGTCTTGAGGTGATCGCCGCGCTCTACGACGCGGGTCTCCCGCCGCTGCGGGGGTCGCAGCTCTTCGCCACCCAGTTCGACTTCGTGCCGGTGGCGATGATCGTCGCCGCCCTCGTCCTCTACCTGTGGGGCGTCAGGCGCAACAATGCGCTGCACCCGCGCCACCCATGGTCGACCGGCAAGACGGTCGCCTTCGTGGGCGCTCTGTTCACGACGGCCGTGGCCATCTTCAGCTCCATCGGGGTGTACGACGGCGAGCTGTTCTGGGACCACATGGTCCAGCACCTGCTCCTCATCATGGTGGCGGCCCCGCTGTTCGCGATCTCGTCGCCGTTGGAGCTGTCCTGGCGTTCGACCACGGGCACGGCGCACCTGGTCGTGACCGAGGCGCTCCGTTCACCCGTGGCCAAGTTCCTCGGGCACCCTGCCGTCGCCTTCGCCCTGTACGCCGTCCTGATCCCGGTGAGCCACCTGACGAGCTGGTACAACCTCACCCTCGAGCACGAGAGCCTGCACAACGCCGAGCACCTCGCGTTCCTCGTCGTGGGCTACATGTTCTGGCGCCAGATCTTCGGCAACGACCCCAACTGCTACCGCCTCCATCCCGCGCTCCAGTTCTTCTACCTGTTCCTGGCGATCCCGATCGACACCTTCACCGGTCTGTCGCTCGCCGGCGCGTCGAGAGAGCTCTTCCCCGCCTACTTCGCCACGCACCGCACGTGGGGACCCTCCTACGTGGTCGACCTGCATGCCGGCGGCTCCATCATGTGGGTGGTGGGCGACACGCTCATGCTCTGGCCCATGATCCCCGTCGCGCTCCGCTGGATGCACATGGAGGAGCGCAAGGCCGAACGGATCGACGCCGAGCTCGACGCCCAAGCCCTCGCGCAGGCCCAAGCCGAGTCACCCGGTCAGCCGCCGAGGTCCATCAGCTCCACCCGCACCCCGTCGGGGTCGGTGCAGTAGACGAACTCGAGGGCGGTCCCGCCGAGATCGATGCAGGTCCGGCTCGACTCGACCACGGCCCCTCCCAGGGCCACGATCCGTGCCGTCGTCGCCGCCACGTCGCGCACCCGGAAGGAGAGGTGGGTCAGGCCGAGCCGGTTGACCGCCCGCCGCTCCCGCTCGCCGAAGGGGGCGGGCTCCGTGAAGGCGAGGAGCTCAATGGCGGTCGGTCCCCGGCGGACGAACTGCGAGGTGACCGCGACGTCGGGCAGGTCCATCAGCCGGGCGAACTCGGTCCCGATGGCGTGCGACTCGGCCTTCTCGAAGCCCAGGGCGCCGCAGTAGAAGGCCACGGACCGCTCGAGGTCGCTGACACAGATGCCGAAGTGGGAGAAGGCGGGGTCGTCCACGGCCGTAGTCTGCCCGTCCCGGGGCCCGGAGGCCCGCTTTCCCGGGGCCCCGGATCATCCGTAGCCTGTGGTGCGTGACAGAGAAGGAACAGAGCCCCCAGTCCAGCCCGGAGCGCCGAACCGACTCGGGCATCGTGATCCAGCCCGTCTACCGCGCGGACGACCTCGACGGCTGGGAGGCGGCCACCCAGCTCGGGGAGCCGGGCTCCTTCCCCTACACCCGTGGCGTCCACCCCGGGATGTACCGCTCCAAGCTGTGGACGATGCGCCAGTACGCCGGCTTCGGCTCGGCCGAGGCCACCAACGAGCGCTTCAAGTTCCTCCTCGACGCCGGCCAGACCGGCCTGTCGTGCGCGTTCGACCTGCCGACCCAGATGGGCTACGACTCGGACCATCCCCGCGCCGAGGGCGAGGTGGGCAAGGTCGGCGTGGCCATCGACTCCCTCGCCGACATGCGCCTCCTCATGGCCGACCTGCCGATGGACAAGGTCACGACGTCCATGACGATCAACGCCACGGGGGCAATCCTCCTCCTGCTCTACCAATTGGTGGCAGAGGAGCAGGGTGTGCCAGGCGCCGAGATTCGGGGCACCATCCAGAACGACATCTTGAAGGAGTACATCGCGCGGGGCACCTACATCTACCCGCCCCGACCCTCCATGCGGCTCATCGTCGACACGTTCGCCTACTGCGCCGCCAATCTCCCGAACTGGAACACCATTTCGATCTCGGGCTATCACATCCGCGAGGCGGGCTCGACCGCGGTGCAGGAGATCGCGTTCACACTGGCGAATGGCATCGCCTACGTCGAGGCGGCGATCGCGGCCGGCATGGACGTCGACGCGTTCGCGCCCCGGCTGTCGTTCTTCTGGAACGCGCACAACAACCTCTTCGAGGAGGTGGCCAAGTACCGGGCGGCGCGGCGCATGTGGGCCCGCATCATGACCGAACGGTTCGGCGCCAAGGACGAGCGCTCCAAGATGCTGCGCTTCCACACGCAAACGGGGGGCTCGACGCTCACCGCCCAGCAACCCGAGAACAACATCGTGCGGGTGACGGTGCAGAGCCTGGCCGCCGCGTTGGGTGGCACCCAGAGCCTCCACACCAACGGATTCGACGAGGCGCTCGGTCTCCCCACGACCCGCGCGGCCAAGATCGCCCTGCGCACCCAACAAATCGTCGGGTTCGAGTCGGGTGTCGCCGACACAGTCGACCCGTTGGCGGGCTCCTACTTCGTGGAGTCGCTGACCGACGAGGTCGAGGCGGCCGCCGACGAATACCTGGCGCGCATCGAGCAGCTGGGCGGGGCGGTGGCCGCCATCGAGGCCAGGTTCCCGCAGGAGGAGATCGAGGCGGCGGCCTACAGCTTTGCCAAGGCGGTCGACGACGGCGAGAAGGTCGTCGTGGGCGTCAACCGGTTCACCGATGCCGAGGAGGAGCGGACCGAGGTCTTCCCGATCGACATGGAGCTGCAGCAGCTGCAGATCGACCGCACCAAGTCGGTCCGGGCCCAGCGGGACCAGGCAGCGGTCGACCGTGCGCTGGCCGCCGTCGCGGAGACGGCGAGGGGCGACGGCAACCTGCTCGTGCCGATGAAGGCTGCCCTCAAGGAGATGGCGACCCTGGGCGAGGTGGCGGACGTCCTGCGGGGGGAGTTCGGCGTCTACCAGCCCGGGGGCTGACGCGTGGCGGTGGCGCGCGGGGCCCGGCCGTACTGGCCCCTCTTCGACCTGGTCGTGCGCACCCCCCGCCTGGAGTTGCGCTTGCCGCGTGAGGAAGAGTTCGCCGCGTTGGTCGCCCTGGTGGACCGTGGCGTCCACGACCCCGCGACCATGCCGTTCTTCGTGGCCTGGACCGACGTGGAGCCGGGGCAACGCGCCCGCGCCACCGCCCAGTGGCTGTGGGGGCACCGGGCCAACTGGTCCGCCGACAAGTGGACCTTCACCGCGACCGCATTCGTGGACGGGCAACCGGTCGGCATGCAGGACCTGTTCGCCGAGCACTTCCGTGCGGTGCGCTCGGTGGAGACCGGCTCCTGGTTGGGCGTGGCCCACCAGGGTCAAGGCCTCGGGCGCGAGATGCGCGAGGCGATCCTGCACCTGGCCTTCGCCGGCCTGAGCGCCGAGGAGGCGCTCAGCGGCGCGTTCGACGACAACGCCGCCTCGTTGGCGACGTCGCGAGCGGTCGGCTACACGGAGAACGGCGAGGCACGGGCGCCGCGGCGGGACGGCTCGGGCCGGACGGTCAGGTTCCGCATCGACCGGGCGACGTGGGCACGCCGCCGGCGGAGCGACATCGAGATCGTCGGGCTCGACGGGTGCCTCGAGATGTTCGTCGGCCCAGCGCTGTCGGGCCGGGCGTGACGGCGACGCCGACCGGACCTACGGTCGCTTCTGTGGGTGCACCGCACGATGCGGGCAGCCCCACGTCGAGAGCGTCGCCCATGGGGCGGGAAGGAAAGGAAGGCCGAGCCGTGCACACCCGAGAGCTGCTGGAAAGAATGGCCGAGAACCTGTCGGTGCGACGCTCCTTTGGCACCGCCTATGAGCGGGACGGGATCCTCATCATTCCCGTCGCCTTGGTGGCCGGTGGGGGCGGGGGGGGTGAAGGGCCGATCAAGCCGTCCGCCCCCGGGCCGACCCCTGCCGTCGAGACCACGGAGCCGGCGAACGGCACCCCGCCCGACGCCCAGCCGCCAACGGGCACCGGAGGAGGATTCGGTGGTTTGGTCCTGCCCGTGGGGGTCTACGTCGTCAACGGGGACCAGGTCCGGTGGGTCCCATCCTTCGACGCGACGCTGATCGCGTTGGCGAGCCTGAGCGTGGTGCGGGCCTTGCTTGGCTTGTTGAGGGCCGGCAGGCGACGCAACCGCGCCTGAGGCGGGCATCCGGGTTCGCGGGCACCCCCGACGTCCAACCCCCGGGGACGGCGGGCGGGACGAGTGGCCGACCGGTCAGGTGTGATCGGCGCCGGAGAGCTGTTCGTCCATGAAGCGAGGCAGTCCAGATTCGCCCTCGGCCGGAACGGGGAGGCCGGCCGCGTCGTGCAGCACCACCCGGTCACGGCCTTGCCGCTTCGCCATCAAGAGCGCATCGTCCGCCCGACGCAGGACGGCGATGAGCTCCTCGCCGGGCTCGGCGTCGGTGACGCCGAAGCTGGCGGTGAACTTGGGCAGCCCGCTCACCGTGATGGCCGCGTCGAGTTGCGCCCGTACCGTGTTCAGGGCTCGGCTGGCGTCGATCGCAGAGCAGTCTGGGAACGCGATTGCGAACTCCTCACCGCCATAGCGCGAGACCACGTCGCTTCCCCGGAGCGAGTCACGCATGACCCTCGCGAACAGCCGGAGGGCGCGATCACCGGTCTCGTGCCCATAGGTGTCGTTCAGCGTCTTGAAGCGGTCGAGGTCGGCCATCGCCACTGCGACGGGATAGAGATGCGCCGGCACGCCCGCGACCTGCTCGGAGAAGGCGCGGCGATTGAGGAGTCCCGTGAGAGTGTCGGTCGACGCTTGCAACTGCGTCTCTGCCATAACCCGCAGGAGACCGATGCGCGCACCCGCGAGTTTCGCCAGCGTGGTGAGGTCGTCGACCCTGTCGTCCTCGACGTCCACCCCGGGCGCGCCCGTGGCGTGGATCACGCCGACCGTCCGGCCCATGATGGAGACCGGCACGCAGAGCGCCGAGATCCGCCCCTGGGGCCGGTTGCGCAGCTTCGGGCAGGCGTCGAGATCGTCGCTGTCGGGGAAGGCCTGGATCTGTGCCCGCCGGGCCGCCGGGCAGCGGTCGGGTGAGTCCACGCCGCAGCTGGGCGGCTCGCCGTCGGGACCCACCGCCGCCATGCGCACGAGATGGGCATGACTGTTGTCGGCCAGCAGGAGCTCCGCCGGGGCGTCGGGCAGGACCGCGCTGAAGGACCGCTCGATCACGTCGATCACCTCGGGCTCGCCTTCCGCCATGTCCAGCGCATTGGCCAGGCGGCTCTCGAAGCGCTGTCGCTGCACCTGGGAGTCCCGGACGACCGCCTCGCGGTCGGCCGCCGCGATGGCCTCGGTCAGCTCGGTGTTCAGGTTCCGCACCTTCTCGTCGGTCACGCGCTGTCGGCGCTCGCCGAAGATGACCAGGACAAAGGCGATCGGGAACATGATCGCCAGCACGAGGCCGACGGACACCAGGTAGGCCGCGAAGCCCGACGCGATTGCGTTGCCGGCGGCCATGCACGGCACAAAGACGAGCCCGAACGCGCCGAGAGCGATGATCGGGCTGAGCAGGCGGAAGCGCTTCGACTTCGCGACTTCCCCGCTCCATTCCTCCTCGGTCACCATGTCCTGTTCGACCCCCTGACACCCGCCGGCGCGAGAGCCGCCCCGGCGGTTCGCCAGCCCGGGGCCGCATCCTCCGCCCGGCATCGTTGTCGTCACCAACCGGGGATGCCTTTAGGGAAATGGCGTTGACAAGGGCTTGAGGGAAATGGCCGGTGACCAGGGCCTCGCCCGATCCGCAGCGCCCTCCTCGGCGGTCAGGCGGTGACCGTCACCTCGAAGTGCTCGACCACGGGGAAGGGGTCGTAGAAGTGGTGCAGGGCCGCCCGCCAGTCCTCGTACGCCGCCGAGCCACGAAAGCCCTCGGTGTGGTCCTCCAGGTGCTCCCACTCGACCAGGAGCAGGAAGCGGCTGGGGTGCTCGATGCAACGCTCGACACGCAGCGAGACGAAGCCTGGGCTGCCGGCGATGAGGTCCTTGGCCCGCTCCATCGCGGCGACGAACTCCTCGGCCCGGCCCGGCACGACCTCGAGCAGCGCGTGTTCGGTGATCACGCGTCGAGCAGCCGCGCCCGCAGCTCGGGATCCGTGGCGGCATCGATCGCCGTCCAGGCCAGCGCCACCGCGCCGTCACGCACGGCGGCGTCCGCCGAGGGTGTCACACAGGCGGCGGCGAACTCGCGTTGGTGGTTCACGGCCCCATGCGTCTCAATCCCGATGAGCGGGTGGATGGTGGGCACGGCGAGCGACACGTTGGCCATGTCCGTCGAGAACGTGGGCGCGGGTGCGCCGGAGTCGTCGGCCGCGAAGCGCCGGCCGAGGGTCTCGGCGTTGGCGCGGTAGGCGCGCAACAGCGCAGGGTCGGCCTCCATGTGCGAGTACACGGGTGCCAGCTCCTCGTACTCGACCGTGCACCCGCTGGCGAGCGCACCCGCCTCGAAGCAGGCGTCCACCCGGGGCCGCAGCGCGGCGAGCCCCTCGGCGGTCGGCGAGCGGACCATGTAGCGGGCCGTGACGGCCGCCGGGATCACATTGGCGGCGGAGGAGCTCGCCCTGACCACGCCGTGGACCTGGTCCCCGGGTGGGAGCTGTTGGCGCAGCAGGCCGATCGCGACCTGGGCCACCGTCAGCGCGTCCTGGGCGTTGACGCCCTCCCAGGGGGCGGCCGACGCATGCGCCTCCCGACCCGTGAAGCGGACGTCGAAGTGCGCCACGGCGAGGCAGCGGCCGGTCAGGCGCTCGACCGGCCAGGGGTGGACCATCATGGCGGCGTGGACGCCGGCGAAGGCGCCCCGCTCGAGCATGAGGATCTTGCCGCCGCCACCCTCCTCGGCCGGGGTGCCGAGGACCCGCACGGCGAGCCCGACGTCGTCGGCCACGGCGGCGAGGGCCAGGCCGGCGCCGACCGCGGTTGCGGCGATGATGTTGTGCCCGCACGTGTGCCCGACGTCGGGCAGCGCGTCGTACTCGGCGCAGACCGCGACCACGAGGTCGCCGTCCCCGGCCCGGGACTCGAGCGCAGTCGGGAGGTCGTACACGCCCTCGGCGACCTCGAGCCCGCCGGCCCGCAACGTCTCGGCCACGGACCGGGCGGACTCGGTCTCCCCGAAGCACAGCTCGGGTGTCGAGTGCAGGAGGTGGCTGAGCGAGACGAGGTCCGCCAGGTGCTGGTCGATGACGGCGGCAGCCGCCTCCTTGGCCGACGAGGCGGCGGCCGACGGGGCGCTCACCTACTCGATGACCGCCACGACGTCGCCGGCGCCGACGGAGTCGCCGGCGCTCACGCGCACCTCCTTGACGACACCGTCCTTCTCGGAGGCGACGGCGTTCTCCATCTTCATCGCCTCGAGCAGGCAGACGGCCTGGCCCACCTCGACGACGTCGCCGACCGAGACCAGGACCTTGACGATGGTGCCCTGCATCGGGACGGTGACCTGCCCCGACCCGGTGCCCGCCACCGCCGAGGCCGCTGCACGCTTCGGCCGGCCGGCCGCCCGTCCAGGCGCGCCGGCGGGACCCAGGTCCGGTACCCAGAGCCGCACCGAGAACCGCCGACCGTCGACCTCGGCGGTCACGTCGCGCTGGACGGTCGGTACCTCTTCGTCGGCCGGCGGGGGCGCCGGCGCGCCCGCCGGCTCCGTCACGAGGGTGCTCAGGTCGAGCACCTCCTCGACCCACTTGGTGGAGTGCGCCGCCGCGGCGAAGTCGGGGTGGCTCAGAATGGCCTGGTGCGCCGGCAGCGTGGTGGCCACGCCGCTCACGCGGGTTTCACCGATCGCCCGGAGCATGCGCCGCCTCGCCGCCTCACGGTTGGGCGCCCAGACGATCAGCTTGGCGATCAGGTTGTCGTAGTACTGCGAGATCGTGTCGCCCGCCTCGTAGCCGGCGTCGAGGCGCACGCCCGGGCCCGAGGGCTGGTGGAAGGCCGCGAGGGTGCCGGGGGAGGGCGAGAAGCGGCCGCCCGCCGGGTCCTCCGCGTTGATCCGCACCTCTATGGCATGCCCGTGCCGGCGGACCTCCTCCTGAGTGAAGTCGAGCGGCTCGCCCGACGCGATGCGGATCTGCCAGGCGACGAGGTCGAGGCCGCTCACGAGCTCGGTGACGGGATGCTCCACCTGGAGCCTCGTGTTCATTTCGAGGAAGTAGAACTCTCCGTCCTGGAAGAGGAACTCGACGGTGCCGGCGTTGTAGTAGCCGCACGACTGCGAGACCTTCACCGCGGCGACGCCCATGGCGTGGCGAACTTCGTCGGGGAAGTCGGGGGCCGGGCTCTCTTCGATCAGCTTCTGGTGGCGCCGCTGCGCGGAGCAGTCGCGCTCGCCGAGCCACAGCGTGGTGCCCTGCTGGTCCGCCAGCACCTGCATCTCCACGTGTCGGGGCCAGGCGAGATAGCGCTCGAGATAGATCTCCGGGCGGCCGAAGTAGGCCTGGGCCTCGCGCGCCGCCGCCTCCATCGCTTCCGCCGCGTCCTCCGCGGCGGCGACGACCTTCATGCCGCGCCCGCCGCCGCCGTACGCGGCCTTGATGGCCACCGGCCATCCGTGCAGGTCGCCGAACGCGACGACCTCCTCGGGCGAGGTCAGGGGCTCGGAGCGGCCCGGCACGCCGGCCACCCCTGCCTTCTCGGCCGCCAGGCGCGAGCTGATCTTGTCGCCCATGACCTCGATCGCCTCGGGTGGGGGACCGATGAAGGTGACGCCGCGCCCGGTGATGGCGCGGGCGAAGTCGGTGTTCTCGGAGAAGAACCCGTAGCCGGGATGGACGCCGTCGGCCCCGCTCTGCTCGACGGCGTGCAGGATCGCCTCGGTGTTGAGGTAGCTCTCGGCCGCCGTCTCGCCGCCCAGGGCATAGGCCTCGTCGGCCATCCGCACGTGCAGCGCGTCGCGGTCGAGGTTGGAGTAGACGGCCACCGTCCCGATGCCGAGCTCGCGGCACGTCCGGATCACCCGGACGGCGATCTCGCCGCGATTCGCAATGAGGATCTTCTCGAGCACGCTGGGCCTTTCCTCCGTGAGGTGGGCCTTCACAATTGCACGTGCCGTATGGTGTCTGCCATGTCACCTGCGGAGTGGGAGATCCGCTGGCTGGACGAGGTGGACTCCACCAACACCTATGTGCGTGACCGTGCGCGCCGGGGTGCCACCGAGGGCCTGGTGGCGGTGGCCGACTTCCAGACGGCCGGCCGCGGCCGTCTGGATCGGCGCTGGGAGTCGCCGCCGGGAGCGAACCTGCTGGCCTCGGTCCTCCTGCGGCCCCGGTGCGACGGCGCGCGACGTGCATCTGTGCACCGGCGCGGTGGCCCTGGCGGCGGCCGACGCCTGCCACGAGGCCGCCGGGGTCGAGCCGGTGCTCAAGTGGCCTAACGACCTCCTCGTGGCGGGGGCGAAGCTGGCGGGCGTCCTCGCCGAGGCGGAGTTCTCGGGCGGTGAGCTGGCAGCGGTCGTGGTCGGCGTCGGCATCAACGTGGCCTGGCCGGGCCCGGCGGAGGCGGGGGGCATCTGCCTCGACGACGTGGGCGCGGCGACACGGCCCATCGACCGCCGTGCGCTTCTCGAGCGATTGCTGGACGCGCTCTCGGCCCGACGCCCGCTCCTCGACGATGCCGGCGGCCGGGCCGCTCTGGCCGACGAGGTGCGACGGCGCTGCGCCACGCTGGGCCAGCCGGTGCGGGTCGTCATGGCGGGCGAGGAGATCACCGGGCTGGCCGCCGCGATCGACGACGCCGGGCACCTCGTGGTCGAGACCGCCTCGGGCCCCCGCCGGGTCTCCGCCGGCGACGTGGTGCACCTCCGACCCGGCTGAGCCGGGGAGGGCCCCGGGCCCCCGGCTAACATTGCCGCCCTATGCGCCTTCTCGTGACGGGGGGTGCCGGTTTCATCGGGTCGAATTTCGCCCGTTACTGGGTCGAACAGCACCCCGAGGACCATGTCGTCGTTTACGACGTGCTGACCTACGCCGGCAACCGACCCAACCTGTCCGACATCGAGGACCGGATCGTCTTCGTGCAGGGGGACGTCTGCGATCCCCACGCGGCCGAGAAGGCGCTGCGGGGGGAGGGGATCGACACCGTCGTGCACTTCGCGGCCGAGTCGCACAATTCGCTGGCCGTGCTCAACCCCGGCCTCTTCTTCCGGACGAACGTGCTCGGGACCCAGACCATGCTCGAGGCGGCCCGCCAGACGGGCGTCTCCCGCTTCCACCACGTCTCGACCTGTGAGGTCTACGGGGACCTGCCCCTGGAGAGCGCCCACGTCTTCACCGAGGACTCGCCCTACCGGCCCCGCACCCCCTACAACGCCTCGAAGGCCGGCGCGGACCACGCGGTGCGCGCCTACGCCGAGACCTACGGGCTGCCCATCACGATCACCAACTGCGCCAACAACTACGGCCCGTACCAGTTCCCCGAGAAGCTGATCCCGCACTTTTGCGCGCTGCGCTCGACGACCAGCCCTTGACGCTCTACGCCAGCACCGGGAACCGGCGGGAGTGGCTGCACGTGGACGACCACTGCACCGCCATCGACGCCGTGCTGACGCGGGGCCGCATCGGGGAGACCTACCACGTCGGGAGCGGGGTCGAGGCGTCCATCATGGAGGTGGCCGACCGCATCCTCGCCGCGCTCGGCAAGCCGGCGTCGCTCAAGACGATCGTGCCGGACCGCCCCGGCCACGACCGTCGCTACGTCCTCGACGCATCGAAGCTGCGGCGTGAGCTCGGCTGGACGCCCTCGGTCGAGTGGGAGCGGGGCCTGGTGGACACCGTGCAGTGGTACGCCGCGGATCGAGAATGGTGGGAGCCGCTGCGGGCCCGGGCCCCCGTCGTCGAAGGGGCCTGGGGAACCGGCGGGGCCTGAACGGTGCGGATCCTCATCACCGGAGCCGACGGGCAGCTCGGACGCGACCTGCGCGATGCGTTGGCGGGACGGGTGCCGGCCGGCGGTCGCCGCTGCGCGCTCCTCGGCCCGGAAGGACCCCGCGCCGGCCTCGACCACGAGGTGCTCGCCACCGACGTCGACACCATGCGGGTCGACGACCGCGATGCCGTCATGGGCACGTTCGCCGCCTTCCGGCCCGAGCTCGTCCTGCACGGGGGGCGCTCACGGCCGTGGAGCTGTGCGAGACCGAAGTGGACGCCGCCTTCGCCGTGAACGCCGTCGGCACCCGCCACGTCGCCGAGGCGGCGGCCTCGGTGGGGGCGCACCTCGTCTACGTGTCCACCGACTACGTCTTCGACGGCACGGCTGGGCGCCCCTACCAGGAGTGGGACGCGCCCTGCCCCGTCTCGGTGTACGGCGCCTCCAAGCTGGCGGGCGAGCGCGAGTGCCGACCCGGGTCGACGATCGTGCGCACGAGCTGGCTGTGCGGCGCCCACGGCGCCAACATGGTGGCCACCGCCCTGCGGCTGGCCGACGGCGAGGGGGAGCTGCGCTTCGTCGACGACCAGCACGGGTCGCCGACCTTCACCGCCGACCTGGCGCCCGCCGTCGTCACCCTCGGCCTCGACCGCCGCCCGGGCATCTTCCACGTGACCAACGGCGGCGCCACGACATGGTGGGGCCTCGTGCGGGCGGCGCTGGCGGAGGCCGGCGCCGACCCCGACCGGGTGCGGCCGATAAAGACGGCTGAGCTCGACCCGCCCCTCCTGGCGCCGCGCCCGGCCTACTCGGTGCTCGACAACATGGCGCTGCGCCTCAGCGGTCTCCCTGCGCTGCCCGACTGGCCGGACGGCCTGTCCCGGCTGGTCACCGCGCTGCGTGCCCGACGGGAGGAGGCGGCCGCGTGACGGCCCGCACCAATGATCGCGACCAGCGCATCACGCCCCACACGGTGGCCGTGGTCGGCGCCGGGTACGTCGGGCTGCCCACGGCGGCGACGCTGGCTCACTTCGGGCACACCGTCGTGCTGGCCGAACGCGATCCCGCCCGCCTGTCCGCCCTGCGCTCGGGCCGCATGCCGATCGTGGAGGTCGGGCTTGACGACCTGGTCGCAGCCTGTGTCGCGGCGGGCACCCTCTCCTTCACCGAGTCGGCGGTCGAGGCCGTGGCCGGCGCCGAATTCGTCTTCCTCTGCGTGCCCACGCCCCAGAGCGCCGACGGCTCGGCCGACCTGTCCTACGTGGAGGGCGCGGCCAAGGAGATCGCGCGCCGCCTGGAGCCGGGCACCATCGTGGTCAACAAGTCCACGGTGCCGGTCGGCTCGGCCACAGTGGTCGAGCAGGTCATCGGACGCCCCGACGTCAGCGTCGTCTCCAACCCCGAATTCCTGCGAGAGGGCACGGCGGTCCTCGACAGCCTGAACCCCGACCGCATAGTGGTGGGGGCCGACGACCCGGGGGCGGCCGCCAAGGTGGGCGAGCTCTTCTCGTCGACCGCTGCACCGCTCATCGTCACCGACGCCACGACCTCGGAGACGATCAAGTACGCCTCCAATGCGTTCCTGGCCACCAAGCTCAGCTTCGTGAACGCCCTGGCCGGGTTGTGCGAGGAGGTGGGGGCGGACGCGCGTGACGTGTTGCTCGGCCTCGGCTACGACAAACGGATCGGCTTCGAGTTCCTCCGGCCCGGGCCGGGGTGGGGCGGTTCGTGCCTGCCCAAGGACACGCGGGCTCTTCTCCACATCGCGGTGAGGCCGGCTACGACTTCTCGCTGCTGGCCGGCGCCATCGCGTCCAACGACGAACAGCTCACGCGCGTCGTCTCCAAGGTCGAGGCGGCGTGCGGCGGCTCCGTCGCCGAGGCGACGCTCGCGGTGTGGGGTCTCACCTTCAAGGCCAACACCGACGACCGGCGCGACTCGCCCAGCCTGCAGGTCAGCCACCGTTTCGTCGAGCTCGGGGCGACCGTGCAGGCGTTCGACCCGACCGTGGACGCCGCCGACGAGCCGCCGGAGGACCTGCGCGGCCTGCTCCTGCGCGCCGACCCCTACGAGGCCGCCGCCGGGGCACGGGTGCTCGTGGTGCTGACCGAATGGGACGAGTTCCGCTGGCTCGACTTCTCCCGGGTCCTCTCCGTCATGGCCGAGCCCCGCATAGTCGACGCCCGCAACCTGCTCGACCCGGCCGCGGTGCGGCGCATGGGCTTCGACTACACCGGGATCGGCCGCCGGTGAGCCGGGTCGTGGTGGCCGGCGGCGCGGGGTTCCTCGGGTCGCATCTGTGCGACCGGCTGCTGCAGCGGGGCGACTCCGTGGTCTGCCTCGACGACCTCTCCACCGGCTCGAAGGAGAACGTGGCTCACCTCCTGGGCCACGAGCGCTTCGACCTCATCGTGACCAACGTGAGTGAGCACGTGGAGCTCGGGGACTCGTCCCCGGTCGACGCCGTCTGCAACCTCGCCTCGCCCGCCTCGCCCCCGGCCTACCTGGCCCGTCCCTTCGACACGCTGGCGGTCGGGAGCGAGGGCACCCGCCGCCTGCTCGAGCTGGCCCGGGCGCACGGCGCGCGGTTCCTCATGGCCAGCACCAGCGAGATCTACGGGGATCCCGAGGTGCACCCCCAGGTCGAGAGCTACCGGGGCAACGTCGACCCGACCGGCCCCCGCAGCGTCTACGACGAGGCCAAGCGCTTCTCCGAGAGCCTGACCATGGCGATGCACCGCACCCATGGGGTGAACGTGGGCATCGCCCGTATCTTCAACACCTACGGGCCCCGGCTCTCGCCCGGCGACGGCCGGGTCGTCTCCAATTTCGTCGTGCAGGCCCTGCGGGGCGAGCCGCTGACCGTCTACGGGGACGGCAGCCAGACCCGCAGCCTTTGCTTCGTGGACGACGAGATCGGGGGGTTGCTGGCCCTGCTCGACTCCTCGCTCACGGGACCAGTCAACATCGGCAACCCCGACGAGCGCACCGTGGGCGACCTGGCGCACTTCGTGCTGGAGATGACGCGTTCCGCGTCGGGCATCGTCTTCGAGCCGCTGCCCACCGACGACCCGACCCGGCGTTGCCCCGATATCACGTTGGCCAGGACCGAGCTGGGATGGGAGCCTACGACGGGCCTGCGGGAGGGTATCGAGAAGACGATCGACTACTTCGCGGAGAAGGTGAGGGGCACATGACGGAGCCGGAGCTGACCGAGCTTTCCCCGCAGCGGACCTACCGGTCGCTCACGGTGATCGTGCCGGTGTTCAACGAGCGAGTCACCGTCGCCGAGGTGATCCGGCGCATGCGGGCGGTGGAGCTGCCACTGGTGCTGCAGATCATCGCCGTCGACGACGGGTCGAGCGACGGCTCTGACAAGGTGCTCGGCGCCCTCGAGGACTCGACGGTGCGTGTGATCCGACACAAGGTCAACCAGGGCAAGGGCGCCGCCATCCGCACGGGTCTCGCAGAAGCCCGGGGCGACCTCATCCTCATTCAGGACGCGGACCTCGAGTACGACCCCAACGACTGGCCACGCCTGCTCGACCCGATCCTGCGCGGGAAGGCCCGCGTCGTCTACGGGAGCCGGTTCACCGGGGAGCGCAAGAACATGCTGCCGCTGCACTGGATGGGCAATCGCGTCCTCTCCCTCGTCACCAACGTGCTCTACGGCTCGACCCTCTCGGACATGGAGACCTGCTACAAGCTCTTCGACGCCGGGGTTCTCGAGGGCGTGACCATCGTGTCCAACAAGTTCGACTTCGAGCCCGAGATCACGGCCAAGGTGCTCCGCCGCGGCCACCGGATTTACGAGGTGCCGATCTCCTACGCCGGGCGTGAGCACGACGAGGGGAAGAAGATCACCTGGCGCGACGGTTTCGGCGCCCTCAAGGCCCTGATCAAGTTCCGCTTCACCCGGGAGTACTGAGCCGCCGGTGCCGGGCGAGATCGGCGCCGTCGTGGTCGACCACGATGTCGGCCCACTGCTCGAGAGCTGTGTGCGCTCCCTGCTCGAGGACGGCGCCGCCCCCGTGGTCGTGGTGGAGAACGGTGCGTCGGGGAGCGCGGCCGCCGCGCTGGACGGACTGCTCGGCGCGCAGCCCGCGCCGCCCGTGCACATCGTGCGGCCGGGTCGCAACCTCGGCTTCGGCGCGGGCGTGAACCGGGGGCTGGCTGCGCTCGCCGGCCAGCCGACGCCACCCGAGTGGGTCCTCGTCTCCAACGCCGACCTCGTGGTCCATGCGGGCGCACTGGCGGCACTGCGCGCGGCGCTCGGGTCCCACCCTGCCTGGGCCATCGTCGGGCCACGCATCTTGACCGAGGCCGGCGACGTGTACCCCTCGGTGCGCCGCTTCCCCTCGCTCACCGACGCCGCGGGGCACGCGCTCCTGGCGCTCTTCCACCCCGAGAACCGGTTCACGCGGCGGTACAACCCCGGCACTCCCGAGGGTGGCGTGGTGACGGGGGCGGGGTGGGTGTCGGGATCGTGCTTCCTCGGCCGCCGCAGCGCACTCGAGGAGCTGGGCGGGTTCGACGAGGCCTACTTCATGTACAACGAGGACATGGACCTGTGTTGGCGCGCCCATCAGGCCGGGTGGGGCGTCGGGTATGCCGGCACCGCCGACGTCACCCACATTCAGGGCGTGAGCACCGCGCGGCACCCCTACCGCATGATGGTCGCCCACCACCGTTCGGCCCTGCGCTTCAGTGTCCGGACGACCAAGGGCTGGCGCCGGGCCGCCCTGCCGCTCGCCGTGGTGGTGCTCGGGGTGCGCCTGGTCGCGGCGACCATACGGCTGGCGCTGTCCCGGTAGCCCGTGAGCCGACGGCGGGGGCTCGGTGCCGTGTCGACCGTGGCCGTCGCGGCCGCGGTGCTCACCCTCGTCCCGGCGGCCGGGGCCGGCAGCTCCGGGCGCCAGCCACGCGTGCGTGTCGAGCCACAGGTCACCTTCGAGCTGCCGCCACCGTCCACCGGTTGCACCGGCGCGGCGGCAGGGCCCGGAGGGACGACACGGGTGCCCATGACCGTGAGCACGGTCGCCGGGCAGGTGGCGGAGACCGTCGACGTGTGCATCGGCGCGCGGGGGCCGTTCCCCTTCGTGCTCGACTCGGGAGCGGGGCAGTCGACCATCGACGCCCGTCTGGCCCGCCGCCTGCACCTGGCGTCGGCCGGCCCGGCGATCTCGTTCGCCGGCGTCGGCTGCACGGGCACGGCCCGGCCGGTCGCCGTGGGGCCGTGGTCGCTCGACGGGGTGGCCCTCGCGCCCCAGCAGCTGACCGCGGCCACACTGCCCCAGATCGGCGGGAAGGGCGAGCCAGTCGGTCTCGTGGGAGCGGACGTCCTGGCGCGCTTCGGCGCCGTCCGCGTCGACTTCACGGCCGGCGCCATCGTGCTGCCGGGGGCGGAGGGCCCGTCGCTCACCGCCTCGACCCCCGCCACCGGCCCGCTGGGACCGCCGCCGGTGGCGTTGACCCAGGGCGCCGGGACCACCGTGCCGCTGTCGGTGACCTCGGTGCCCGGGGACATCTCGCTCAGCGTGGCGGTCCGCTTCGCCGGTGGCCCGACGCGCAGCTTCGTCGTCGACACCGGGTCGTCGCAGAGCGTCGTTGCGACCTCGGTGGCCCACGCCGCCAGGTTGAAGCGCACCGACCTCGCCCAGCGTCAGTCCACGGTGTGCTCGGTCATCACCGTCCCGCTGGTGCGCAGCGGTCCGTGGTCGGTGCCCGGGCAACCGCTGCGCGCCCAGCTCGTCGGTGAGACCGACTTCGGGTCCATCAGTCTGGGCGGCATCGACGGGCTGCTCGGGTCCGACCAGCTCGCGCACTTCGGGTGGGTGGTCCTCGACTTCACGGGGGGGAACCTGGTGCTGGGTTGACGCGGCCCGACCGGCAGACCGGAGCCTCCGTCGGGAGTGTGCGGGGGACTGGTACCGTCCCGGGTTTTCGGGGCAAGCAGGGAGGTGGCGCGTGCGCCTACGTCAGGCCGTCACCGCGGCCGCGGAGGAACTGGCGGCACTCCGTGACGGGGCGAGGGAGGCGAACGGACGAGTCTCGCTGCTCGTCCGGTTGCGGGACCGTGTGGACCCGAACGCGATCGATGCTCGTCGGCCCGCCACGCGAGAAGCATGCGTGGCCGCCGACGGGGATGCGGGTGCGGGCGGGGTCGTGACCCAGCTGCGAGTCCTCGCGCAGCGTCTCGACAGGGCCGAAGAGGCGCTGCGCCGCCTGGAGGAGACCCCGCCGGCGGAGAGCGAACGCCGCGCCGCCCAGACCGCCCTGGCGGCGCGCATCCCCATCGTGACGTCGTTGATCCAGAGGACCCTCCAGGATCCGACGATGCGCGTGTCCGTCGTTCTCGCCACGCGTAACCGGAGCTCGTCGCTGCGAACGGCCATCAATTCGGTGCGCGACCAGGACTATCCCGTGTGGGAGCTCGTCGTCGTCGACGACGGCAGCACCGACGACACGCCGACCGTCCTGTCCGAGGCGGCGGGCACCGACGACCGCATCGTGGTGATCACGCAACCTCACCGGGGCGTGGGCGCGGCGCGCAACGCCGGCTTGGCGGCCGCCACGGGCGACATCGTCTGCTACCTCGACGACGACAACGTCTTGCAGCCCATCTGGTTGAAGGCCGTGGTGTGGGCGTTCGAACGGCAAGTCGGACTCGAGCTTCTGTACGGAGCGAGAGTCAAGGACTCGGAGGTCCGGTGGGAACAGGGCGACGACGCGCTGCCGCACCTGAACTTCGAGCCGTTCGATCGTGCCCGGCTGGAGGAGGGCAATTTCATCGACCTCGGTGTGATCGCCCACCGGCGCGGTCTTCCCGAGGCACGCTTCGACGAGTCGCTGAACGGCCTGGGCGACTGGGACCTATTGTTGCGGATGACCGGCGACCGGGTGCCGCTCGCACTGCCGGTGTATTTCACGAATGCGCCCGGACGGATCACGACCTCGGGACGGCAGCAGGCGGCGGATCCGCTGGTGCGGGCGAAGTTGGCGCGACGCCAGGCCCGTGCGCGTTAGCCGCCGGGACGATCGGCGTCCGCCCGGCGCACGCGGTAGCGCAGCGACGCGATGCCATCGGAGGTCGTGACGTCGAGCAGCTCGAGGTCGACGGGCGCCATGCCCTCGGTGGCGTAGAGCGGCCTCCCGGCGCCGAGCAGCAGCGGGAGGACGTGCACGTAGACCTCGTCCACCAGGCCCCGGGCGAGGCACTGCACCGTGACGTCGGTGCCGAGCACCTCGAGGTTCTTGCCACCGGCGGCGACGAGCCCGGTCGCCACCGCCTCGCCGACGTCGCCCGAGAGGAAGACGGCGGTGGGGTTGTCGTCGGCCGTCCTGGCCCGGTGGGTCAGGACGAGCTCGGCGCCGGACCACGCGCCGCCGTAGGCGGCGCTCGTCTCGGGCCGGCGCAACCGTTGCCCGACGTCGTAGGTGTGGCGCCCGGCCAGCATGGCGCCGGTGGCGGCCATGGCCTCGGCACCCCGCCCGGGTGCGGTGCGCTCGAAGACCCAGTCCATCTCGTGGTCGGGGCCGGCGACGAAGCCGTCGAGGGACATGGCGCGGTGGACGACGACCTTGCCCGGAGTCATGCCAGCGCGGCCCCGAGGTTGTCGAGGAGCTCCCCGGTGCCCTTCTCGCGCACGGCCAGCGTGTCCGCGCCGTCGAGAAAGACGCCTTGCTCGGTGAAGGTCAGCTCGGTGCCGGCCGCCACCGCCGCGAACTCGACCGTCGTGACCGAGACGGAGATCAGCGATCCGTCGGCGTCCATCGTGTAGCCGTAGACGATGCGCTCGTCGGGGACGATGTCCTTGTAGGACGCCACGTAGGTGAACACGGGTCCCCCCGGCGGGCCACCGCGGTTGGTCTCCGTGCCGCCGACCCTGAAGTCGAGGGCGTAGTCGACATCGGGTGCCGACGGGTCGCCGAACCAGCGCGCCTTGGCGTCGCGGCTCGACCAGGCGGCGAACACGCGATCGGGCGGGACGGGGTAGGTCCGGGTGATCGTGAAGGTGCCGTGCTCGGCGGTCCTGGGGGAGGTGGTCATCTCATGCTCCTTCCGGTTGTGACACCGGTGCGGCCGGTGCCGGTTTCTCCTGCTGCAGCGAGGTCGGCATGAAGGACGTCGCCCAGCCGGTCGAGCCGACGTTCCCAGGCGGCGCGCTGGCCGGCGAACCAGTCCGCCGCCAGCTGCAGCCCGACCGGCTCGAGGCGGCAGGTGCGGATGCGCCCCACCTTCTCGGAGCGGACCAGGCCGCAGGACTCGAGAACGGCCAGGTGCTGCACGACGGCCGAGAGGGTCATGTCGAGCGGCCGGGCGAGCTCGCTGACCGTGGCCGAGCCCGCGCCCAGGCGCTCGACCAGGTCGCGGCGGGTGGGGTCGCTCAGCGCCCGGAACACCTCGTCGACCGGCTGATACTTAAGCATTGACTTAAGTATTGATCAGGGCCCGGCTCCCGTCAAGCAACGGGGGTCAGGCGGTCACTCCGGGCCCGAGAGCCCCAGCATGTCGGTGACGCCGTGGTCGCGGCCGGCCGTGTAGCCGCCGTCGACCGGGAGCGCGTGACCCGTCACGAACGACGCGTCGTCGGAGAGCAAGAACGCGGCCACCGCGGCCACCTCGTGGGGCAGGCCCATGCGCCGACCGAGTTTGTGCTCATGCACGATGTCGGCCAACGCGTCCTCCATGCCCGGCCCGAAGACCATCGCGGTCATCGGCGTCTCGATGAAGCCCGGGCAGATGGCGTTGACCCGGATGCCGCGGCCGGCGTAGTCGATCGCCATGTTCTTGGTCAGGATGACCACACCACCCTTCGACGCGCTGTAGGCGCTCCCGCCCGCGGTGCCCTCGAGTCCCTCGATGCTGGCCACCGTCACCACCGAGCCGCGCTGGCCGTCCTCGCGGGCGGGCTGCCCCAGCATCTGCGCGATGACGTGCTTGGCGGTCAGGTACGTCCCGGTGAGGTTGACCCCGATCACCCGCGCCCACTCCTCGGCCGGCAGCATGTGCACCGGTCCGCCCCCGGCCACGCCCGCCGCGTTGACCATGCCGTGCACCGCGCCGCCACCGAACTCGACGGCGGCGCGCACGAGCGCCGCCACGGAGGATTCGTCGGTCACGTCGACGGGGGTGAAGGCCCAGCGGCCCGACTCGTCCTTCCCCTCCGGCACGTCGTCGGGCGGCACGACGAGGTCGGCCCCCATGACGAGGGCGCCCTCGTCAAGGAGGCGGGCGGCGGTGGCCCGGCCGATGCCCGACGCCGCGCCGGTCACGATGTACGTGCGTCCGCCCAATCCACGCATGGCACCTCCAGGGTCTTGGTTGCGCCCGGCCGACCCGGGCTGATAGGAGCAGTGCACTGTCTAGCCCGGGCCGACCCGGGGCCGCCGACGTCCGGGGGGAGCCCACGCCATGAAGTTCGCGCTGTTCTACGAGATCCCGGTCCCCCGCCCCTGGGAGGAGGACAGCGAGCTCGTCGCGTACCAGAACACGCTCGAGCAGGCCATCGCCGGCGACCGTTTCGGCTGGCACGCCTTCTGGACCGTCGAGCACCACTTCCTGCAGGAGTACTCGCACTGCTCGAACCCCGAGGTCCTCTACGGCGCCATCGCGGCGCGGACCGAGCGCATCCGCCTCGGCTACGGCGTGCGCCTCATGCCCAAGCCGTACAACCACCCCGTGCGCACGGCGGAGTCGGTGGCCGTTCTCGACCTGCTCTCGGGGGGCCGCGTCGACCTCGGGACGGGCCGCTCGGCGACCCGGGCCGAGCTCGAGGGCTTCGGCATCGACCCGGCCGAGAGCCGCCGCATGTGGCAGGAGGCCATTGAGCACGTCGTCGGCTGCTGGACCAACGACGAGCACGAGTTCGCCGGGGAGTTCTGGCAGATGCCCCGGCGCCGCGTGCAGCCCAAGCCCTGGCAGAAGCCGCACCCGCCGCTGTGGGGCGCCACCACGAGCGACGAGGGCCACGCCCAGGTGGGCGAGCTCGGCCTCGGCCTGTGCTCCTTCGCCGTCGGGCTGCCGCCGGCAGAGGTGAAGCGCAAGATCGACATCTACCGCGACGCCGTGGCGCGCTGCTCGGCGCCGATCGGCGCCTTCGTGCACGACCAGGCGGCGACCTTCACCATGGCCATCTGCGCGCCCGACCGCGACAAGGCGATCGCCGAGGCGCGCGAGTCCTTCGAGTGGTACCCCAAGACCGGTGCCCGCCAGATCGCCACGCTCACCGACTGGATGGCCGAGCGCAACGAGGGCCTGGGGAGCTACGCCTACGCCGCGGACATGAAGAAGACCGACGACGAGGGCCTGCTCGACCTCCTGAACCTCGAGTACCTGATGGACGCCAACGCCTGCGTGCTGGGAACGCCCGCCGAATGCATCGAGGCCTGCCGTGCCTACGAGGCCGCCGGGGTCGACCTCCTGCTGTGTCTGGTCAACCCCTACAAGGTGTCCCACGAGTCGGTCATGCAGACGATCGAGCTCATGGGCACCGAGGTCATCCCGGCCTTCGCCTCCTCCTGAGCCGGACCCATCGGGCAGTCTGTGGGGATGGCGAGAGCAGCAGGCCCGTGGCGGGCACTGGCCCCGGTGACGACGACGATGATGGCGATGGCGGGGCCGCTGCCCCACGCCGGCGCGGCCGGCACCCGGGGCGCCACGCATCCCGCGCCCAAGCTGGCCCAGCTGGGCCACGTGACCTTCTGGGAGTGCCACGCCAAGACGACCGAGCTGCTGGTCGCGGTCAACACCCTCACGTTGCACCCGGGGGCAACCCTCCAGATCAGCTTCACGGTGCGCAACGGGGCCTCGACACCGTGCAACTACACGGCGCCCTATGCCGGCGTGACACCGGGGCCGACCGCGACCACGCTGCAGGCCGGCCCCTGCGGGTCGGTCGGCTTCGAGATCCTGAGGGCGAACCACGCCAACGTGTGGCCCGGCGTGCAGGTCGTGAACTGCCCGGCGCTCGGCTTCGCGCAGCTGGCGGCCAACGGCACGGTCTCGGGCACCGGCGCCTGGGGGCAGACCAAGCCCAACAGCACGGCTGCGCCTGCCGCTCGGCGCCTACACCCTCGTCGTCGACAACCGGCACTTCAGCTTCCCGCTCCACGTCGTGGCGCACTGAGCCCGAGGTGCGCGTCGAGCCCGCCGAGCTGTACTTCGTCCCTCCCGAGAGCCGTATTCAGCCCCTTGCCGCAGCACCGAGGCGGAGCCGGCGCGTCATCTGCTCGCTGGCCACCGGTGCCCACCGCCGGCTGATGGCCGTCTCCTCGCCCACCCTGGTCGCCTACGCCCGGCGGTGGCGCTGGGACGTCGTCCTGAGCACCGAGAACCTTGCCGCGGACCGACCGCCGTCATGGAGCAAGGTGCGGTTGCTGCTCGAGCTGTTGGCGTCGTACGAGACGGTGCTGTGGGTCGACGCGGACGCCCTCTTCGTCGACCTCGGACGCGACATCCTCGGCGAGGCCCCCGAGGGGCGTGATGCGTACCTGGTCGAGCACCCGCAGCCCGAACCGGGAGCGCCGATCGTCCCCAATGCCGGCGTCCTCCTTCTGCGGCGGCGTCCGTACACCCTGGACCTGCTCCACAGGATCTGGGCGATGACGGAGCTCGTCGAGCACAACTGGTGGGAGAACGCAGCCTTCCTGGTGGTCCTCGGGCACTCGCTGGACGCCCCGTGGCCACTCGTGGAGGACACCGCCGACCGCGCCCACTTCGGCTTCCTGGACCTGGCCTGGAACTCCGTGCCCGACCTCTGCGAGGCCGAGCATCCGATGATCAGGCACCACGCCCGGGCGGACGCCCGGAGCTTCGAGACGAGGCTGGCCGGGATGACGGCCGACCTGGAACGACTGATGACTTGACACGGACGCTGGGATATCTATAGTTATCTAGATGACTAGTGAAGTACTGCACCAGTCGATGACCTTCCACCTGCGGACGGACTCGGGGGTGCCGGCGTACCTGCAGCTCGCCCAGCAGGTGCGCCAGGCCGTGCGCCGCGGCGTCCTCGACGTCGGCGACCGGTTGCCGACGGTCAAGGAGGTGGTGGGGGAGCTCGCCATCAACCCGAACACCGTTCTCAAGGCCTATCGCGAGCTCGAGCACGAGGGCATCGTCGAGGGCAGACAGGGCGTCGGGACCTTCGTGGCGCGGCGCCCCGCGGGGCCCCCACCCGGCACCCAGACGCGCCTGGCGCGCGGTCTGCACAAGTGGGTGGAATCGGCCCGATCCGAGGGAATGGACGACGAGGCGATGGAATCGATGCTGCGGGACGCGCTGCGGGCCTCGGACGCCGTGAGGATCGCATGAGCGCGACCGCCTTCGAGACGGTGGGACTGGGCAAGTGCTTCGGGGCGACCTGGGCCCTGCAGGACTGCACGCTGCGCGTGCCCGAGGGGCGCGTGACCGCGCTGGTCGGCCCCAACGGTGCCGGCAAGACGACGTTGCTCCGTCTCCTGGTCGGCCTCGCCGCGCCGAGCGCCGGCACGGTCGAGGTCAGGGGCCGGGTCCCGGACGGGTCCGAGGGGTTCCTGGCCGGCATCGGCTATCTGGCCCAGGACGTCCCGCTCTACCGGCGTCTGAGCGGCGCCGACCACCTCGCGCTCGTCGCCCACCTCAACGCGCGGTGGGATGCAGACGGGGCACGGGAGCGGCTGGCGCGGCTGCAGGTCCCGCTGGACCGGCCGGTCGGCACCCTCTCGGGCGGCCAGCGGGCGCAGGTCGGCCTGGGGCTGGCCCTGGCCAAGGAGCCCGCGCTCCTGCTCCTCGACGAGCCGGTGGCGGCGCTCGACCCGCTGGCCCGCCGCGAGTTTCTCTCGACCCTCAGCGAGGCGGTGGCCGACGGAGGACTCTCGGTGATGCTGTCGTCGCACCTCCTCCACGACCTCGAGCGGGTCTGTGACCACGTGATCCTGCTGAGCGCGTCGCGTGTCCAGCTCTGTGCCGACATCGACTCCGTGTTGGCGACGCACCGCATGCTGGTCGGTCCCCGGCGTCCGCTCTCCGAGGTCGAGCCGGGCCTCGCCGTCATCACCGCAACCCAGACGCAGCGCCAGACCCGGCTGCTCGTGCGCACCGAGGGCCCCGTGCTCGACCCGGCATGGGAGGAGGCCGAGGTCGGCCTCGAGGACGTGATCCTCGCCTACATGGGCAGCGAGCAGGCGCACTCCGACGCAGCGCGCCCACGTCTGGAGGTGGCGCAGTGAACCTCCTCGTCTGGCGCCTGCACCGCAACCAGGTCTACTTCGCCGCCGCCGCATTGGCCGTGCTCGCCGCCGTGCTCCTGGTGACCGGCAAGGTGATGGCCGACGACTACCGCAACTCGTTGGCGGCCTGCGCCGCGGCGCACTGCGGCGACCTGGTCTCGTCGTCGCTCTTCCGCGGCGACGGCGCGATCATCGACCTGGTCGATCTCACGCTGGTCGTGCCGCTGCTCTTCGGCCTCTTCTGGGGTGCCCCGTTGCTGTCGAAGGAGTTCGAGGACGGCACGCACAACCTGGCGTGGACGCAAGGGGTCAGTCGCCGGCACTGGCTCCGCGTGAACATCGGATGGTCGTTGGTCGCCGCGGCGCTGTGGGGAGCCGCACTGGCGGCACTCGTCAGCTACTGGCGCGTCCCCGAGAACGCGCTGAACTCACGCTTCCAGGCCTTCGACATTCAGGGCATCGTTCCCGTGGCCTACGCGCTCTTCGCCGTCGCGCTCGGCATCGCCGTCGGGTCGGTGCTGCGACGCGTGCTCCCCAGCCTCGCGGTCACGCTCGCCCTCTTCGTGGGACTCCGCGCCCTCATCGGCGTCTACCTGCGCCCGCATCTCATGGCGCCCCTCACGAAGCTCTTCTCACCCGTCGGTCCGGCCAGCAGCCCTTCTGGCGCCTGGGTCCTGTCGACCAGTTTCGTGAACGGCCGCGGCCAGGACCTGGGGACCGGGTACATCTCGCTGCTGCGCCACTTTCCCCAGATCCCCGCCGACTGCGGCGGCGCCCTGTTGAAAGGGGGGGCGGTGAACAGCCAGTGCTTCGCCTCGCACGGGTTCCACCAGCTGGTCACTTACCAGCCCGACAGTCGCTTCTGGGCCTTCCAGGGGATGGAGGCCGGGATCTTCCTCGTGCTGGCCCTGGGTTTGGTGGGGTTCACCATGTGGTGGGTGCAGTCGCGCGATTCCTGAGCGCACAACGCCGACGCCGACGCCCGCTTCTCCAGTGCCGGTTCGTCGAACCTTGTGCAACACTCCGGCTTGGGGGGACCGTTCTCGTCCCGATGCCCGAGACTCAAACGGACACGATCGCCTCGGCCGCGGCCTTGTCGAACGACGCGATCGCCGAGCGTCTCGACGGGCTCTTCCGTCAGAAGGCGGCCGTCGAGGGAGCCATCGTCGTGCTCCTGGGCGAGGTCGGCCGGCGCCAGGCCTACCGAGATGAAGGGGCGACAGCGACCGAACCATGGGCCGCGGAGCGCTTCGGCGTCTCGCTCGCGACGGTGCGGGCCCTGACCCGTCTCGGTGAGAGGGCCTGGGACATGCCGCACCTCGTCGAGTCGATGTGCGCCGGGGACCTGTCCCTGGACAAGCTCCGCGCCGTAGCCGAGGTGGCCACCCCAGAGAGTGACCAGGAACTTTGTGACCGGGCCCAGGAGTGCTCAGTGCGCGAACTGGCGGACCTGGCCCGCTTGAATACCGCCGCCAAGCCGCCGCCGCCGGGCCGATCCGCGTATGACCGGCGCTTCTTGCGCTTCAACGATCAGTTCCGCACCATGACCGTGCAGCTCCCTCCCGAGTCCTTCGCCGAGTCCCGAGTCTGCCTCGAGGCTCGGGCCCGCAACGTGCCCACCGACGGCGAGACGCCCTGGGACCAGCGCCTCTGCGACGCCTTCGTCGAGATGATCCGCTCATCGGCCGCCGAGCGTGCCACCACGGCCAGCCCATATTTCGTGGTCGTCCACGTGCCTCTGGCCACCCTGGTCGAGGAGTCGGGCGAGACGACCACGTTCGCTGGCGAGCTCGAGCGAGATGGCCTGATCAGCACCGAAACCGTGCGTCAGATCGCCTGTGACGCCACCATCGCCATCGGGGTCGACGACGACGTGGGCCACTCGATGTACGAAGGCCGGGCCCGGCGGACACCCAGCGATGCCCAACGCCGAGAGGTGATGCGCCGGGACCGCCATTGCCGCTTCCCGGGCTGCACCAACGTCACCTTCACCAACACCCATCACATCCTGCCGTGGAACCCCGGCGGCCGCACCGACCTCGACAACCTCGCGCTTATGTGCGTGCACCACCATCACGTGGTCCACAGCGGCGGCTGGAAGATGACGGGCAACGCCAACGAGGAGCTCACTTTCGCCGGCCCGTCGGGCCGGGTCATCACGTCGCGCCCCTCTCCACTCTGGACCGCCGGCACCCGCTGGCGCGGTTAGGGGATGAGCGCGATCTTGCCCACCGTGCGCCGGCCGAGGAGGTCCTCGAGCGCCCGGGCCACGTCGTCGAGCGGGTACACGGTCGGGTGGACCGGGTCGATGATCCCGCCGGCCACCATGGCGAGCAGGTCGGCCAACAGCGCGCGCTGCTCTTCGGCGTGCTGCATGGCCCAGATGCCCCAGTCGATCCCGATGACGGTGCGGTTGCGCAGGAGCACCTGGTTGAGCGGGACGGAGGGGATCGGGCCGCTCGCGAACCCGATGACGAGATAGCGGCCCCGGTCGCCCAGGGCGCGCAGCGACGGCTCGGCCAGCGCGCCGCCCACAGGGTCCACGACGAGGTCCACGCCGGTGCCCCCCGCCCAGACCCGCGCCGCATCCTTGACGGGCTCGGCCGCTGGGTCGAGCACGGCCTCCGCCCCCGCGGCGAGCGCGGCGGCGCGCTTCTCCGCGCTCGAGGCCACGCCGAGCACCCGGCACCCGAGGGCCCGGGCCACGCCGATGGCGGCCAGCCCGACACCGCCGCCGGCGCCGAGGACGAGGACCGATTCGCCCGCCTGGGCCGCGGCCCGCTCGCGTAGGGCGAAGAGGCAGGTGCTGTAGCTCTGGGTGAACGTGGCCGCCCGCGGCGCGTCGAGCACGTCGGGGAGTGCCGTCACCGCGGCCGCCGGCGCGGCGACCTTGGTGGCGAAGCCGCCCAGCCCGGCCGAGACCAGCACGCGCTGGCCGACCTCGAGCCCGCCCGCCGACGTCGCCGATCTGGGCCACGCGCCCGGCGGACTCGGTCCCCGGCACGAAGGGGACGGGCGGCTTGATCTGGTACTGCCCCCCGACGAACAGCGCGTCCACGTAGTTCACGCCCGCCGCCTCCACGTCGACCACGACGTGGCCAGGTCCCGGCACCGGGTCGGGGCGCTCCTCCACCCGTAACAGCGACGGCGGACCGAGCTCGTTGCAGACGACGGCGCGCACGGGCCGACACGCTACCGTCGGCCAGTGGACCCCACGCTCGACTCCAACCCTGACGTGCGCCCCGTGCGGCCCGACGAGCTGGCGCTGCTCCCCGCCCTCGAGGCGGCCGCCGACACGCTCTTCGTCCCGCTCGGCATCGGCCCGCTGCCCGGCCCCGGCACGGTGGAGGAATTCGCGGCGGCCCTGGTCGTCCTCGTGGCCGGCGACCCGCCCGTGGGGTTGTGCCGCATCGACCGCGTCGGGGACGGCGCCCACCTCGAACAGCTCTCCGTCCACCCCGACCACGGCAGGCGCGGCATCGGCCGGGCACTGCTGCGTGCGCGGTGCGCCTGGGCGGCCGGGCAGGGCTACCGCGACCTCACGCTCGCCACCTACCGCGACGCCGTGCCCTGGAACGGTCCGTTCTACGCCTCGGAGGGCTTCGTCGAGGTGGGCCCCGTCGACGACTGGCTGCTGACGCACGGCCTCGAGCCCGAGGAGGCGGTGATGGGTCGCTACGGCACCCGGGTCCTCATGCGCCGGACCCTGTGAGCTCGGCGTAGCGGAAGCAGCGCACCAGGTGGTCGTTGACCAGCCCGGTCGCCTGCAGGTGCGCGTAGCAGACGGTGGGGCCGACGAAGCCGAAGCCCCGCCGGCGCAGGTCCTTGCTGAGCGCCTCCGACTCCGGCGTGATCGCCGGCAGCTGGGCCATGCGCTTCCACGTGTGCACGATCGGGCGGCCGCCCACGAAGCCCCACACGTAGGCGTCGAAGGAGCCGAACTCCTCCTGCACGTCGAGGAAGGCGCGCGCGTTGCGCACCGTGGCCTCGACCTTGGCCCGGTTGCGGATGATCCCGGGATCCTGCAGCAGCTTCTCCACCCGGGCCGGCGTGAAGCGCGCCACCTTGGCGGGATCGAAGCCGGCGAAGGCCTTGTGGTAGCCGGCGCGCCGCTTGAGGATGGTGGCCCAGCTCAATCCGGCCTGCGCGCCCTCCAGGACGAGGAACTCGAAGTGCGTCGGGTCGTCGTGCACCGGCACCCCCCACTCGGTGTCGTGGTACGCCACCATCGCGGGATCGGTGCCGGCCCAGTCGCAGCGCGTGGGCTCGGCGGCGCTCACGGCGCCACCGTAGGCCTCACCTGTGACGGCGTGACCCGGTAGAGCACGTGGCGCCGCAGCGGGCTGCCCTCGGGCAGCCGCGGGTGGTCGAAGTCGCCCCCGGGGTCGCGCACCATGCCGATCCGCTCCATGACCGCCTGCGAGCGCGTGTTCAGCGTGGTGGTGAAGGCGACGATCTCGTCCAGCCCCGCCTCGTCGAAGCCGAAGCGCACCGAGGCCGCGGCGGCCTCGGTGGCGTACCCGTGCCCCCAGTGGTCGGGGTGGAGCCGCCAGCCGACCTCGACGGCCGGGGCGCACGGCAGTGCGGTGTTGACCCGGTGCAGGCCCACCATGCCGACGAAGGGCGCCCCGCCGGGCAGCGCGACCGCCCACAGGCCCCACCCCTCGCGTGCCATCTCCGCGTCGTACCGGTCGAGCGCGGCGTCGCTCTCGGCCCGGCTCGGCGACTCGCCGAGCGACTCGACGACGAGCGGGTGGGTGTTCAGCTCGGCGAAGGGCGCCCGGTCCACGTCGGTGAACGGTCGCAGCACGAGGCGCGCCGTCGTGATCGTCGGCCCGGGCGGCGCCACGGTCAGGCTCCCGCGGCGCCCTTGACGGCCGTCTCCGCCGCCCAGCGGTAGTCCGCCTTGCCCGAGGGCGAGCGCTGGATGCTCGGCACGAACACCACCTCCTTGGGCAGCTTGTAGCGCGCGATGTGGGCCGAGGCCTCTTCGACGATGGACGATGCGTCGGCCGACGCGCCGTCGGCGAGCTGGACGACGGCGACCACCTCGGAGCCCCAGCGCTCGCTCGGCCGCCCCGTCACGACGACGTCGGCCACGGCGGGATGGCCGGCGATGGCCCGCTCGACCTCCTCGACGAAGATCTTCTCGCCGCCGGAGTTGACCGTCACCGAGTCGCGCCCGAGCAGCTGGATCTCGCCGTTGGCCAGGTGCCGCGCCCGGTCGCCGGGGATGGAGTAGCGGACGCCGCCGATGACGGGGAAGGTGCGCGCCGTCTTGGCCTCGTCGCCGAGATACCCGAGCGGCACGCTCCCGGTCTGCGCCAGCCAGCCGTTGCCCTCGTGCCCCGGCGGGAGCACGCGGGTGAACGTCTCGTCGGTCACCACCGTGCCGGGGCCGGGCAGGAACGTCCCCACCTCGACGTCGTCGACCGAGGTGACGTGCATCTGCGCGCCGGTCTCGGAGGACCCGGCCGAGTCGGAGATGACGAGGTTGGGGATGCGCTCGACCGCCATGGCCCGCACGGCCGGGGTCAGGGGTGCGCCGCCGTTGCCCACGGCGAAGAAGGACGAGAGGTCGTAGTGCTTGGCGTCGAGCTGGAGGAGCAGGGGGCGCAACACGGCGTCGCCCACGATCGTCATGGAGTTGGCCTTCTCGCGCTCGACCACCGACCACACGTCGTCGGGGTCGACGCGGTGCGTCTCGTCGGGGAAGAGCAGGGTCGCCCCCTGGGCCATCAGCATGAAGCAGGCCCACTGCGCGGCGCCGTGCATGAGCGGCGGGAGGACCATGAGGCGGACCGGGAAGCTGTCGGCGAGGCGGGTCGTGATGTCCTCGTAGCTCGTCACGACCTCCCACGTGCCGACCTTCCGCCCGCCCATGGCGGCCATGAAGATGTCGTGCTGGCGCCACAGGACGCCCTTGGGCATGCCGGTCGTGCCCCCGGTGTAGAGGACGTAGAGGTCGTCGGGGGAGGGGTCGACGGGCGGCCCGTCCGGCGAGGAGGCGGCCAGGGCCTCCTCGTACCAGACCGCCCCGGGGAGGAGGTCGTGCCCCGGCTCGTCCTCGACCTGGAGCAGGACGTCGGGCGGCGCGTCGAGGGTGGGCAGCACCTCGGCCAGGGTGGGGGCCAGCGACGAGTGCAGGATCATGGCGCGCGGCCGGGCGTCGTCGAGCAGGTAGCGCAGCTCCTCGCCGACGTAGCGGTAGTTCACGTTGAAGGGGGCGACGCGGGCCCGGTAGGAGCCGAGCATCCCCTCGAGGTACTCGTTGCCGTTGTAGAGCGCGAGCGCGACATGGTCCTGTCCCGACTCCCAGGGCCGGAGGTCGGCCCGTTCGCGGTGCACGCCGAGCCCGCGGCCGTGCAGGTAGGAGGCCAGCCGCTTCGAGCGATCGTCGAGGTCGCCGTAGCTGAGCCGGCGGTCGCGCCACACGATGCACTCCCGGTCGCCCAGGCTCTCGACGAGGACGTCGAAGGCCTTGGCGAGGTTGAATTGGACGGCCGTCCGCGGCGCTGTGGTCTCGGGCACGGCCCCGCACACTACCGGCGGGCCTCCGCCCGGGACGGGGCGATCGGCGACCCGGTTGGGGACTGCGGGCGGCCATCGGCAAAGATCAGTCCGTGGACGTCCGCAACCCAGCCACCGGAGAGGTCATCGCCAAGGTCGAGGGGCTGACCGCCGAGGAGACCGACGCCGCCATCGCGCGGGCGGCCACCGCCTTCGAGACCTGGCGGCACGTCGCGCCCGGGGAGCGGGCCCGGCTGCTCCGGCGCTTCGCCGCCGCCGTCGACTCGCACCTCGACGAGCTGGCCGACCTGGAGGTGGCGAACGCCGGCCACGTGATCGGGAACGCACGCTGGGAGGCCGGGAACGTGCGCGACGTGCTCGAGTACTACGCGGCGGCCCCGGAGCGGCAGTGCGGCCGGCAGATCCCCGTGCCCGGAGGCCTCGACGTGACCTTCTACGAGCCGCTCGGTGTGGTGGCCGTCATCGTGCCCTGGAACTTCCCCATGGCGATCGCGGGCTGGGGCTTCGCACCGGCGCTGGCCGCCGGCAACACGGTCGTGGTCAAGCCGGCCGAGCTGACGCCGCTCAGCGCGCTGCGCATCGGCGAGCTGGCGCTCGAGGCCGGGCTGCCCGAGGGCGTCCTGCAGATCCTGCCCGGCAAGGGCAGCGTCGTCGGCGAGCGCTTCGTGGCCCACCCCGCCGTGCGCAAGGTGTGCTTCACCGGCTCCACCGAGGTCGGTCGGCGTGTGATGGCGGGCTGCGCCGAGCAGATCAAGCGGGTCACCCTCGAGCTCGGCGGCAAGAGCGCCAACATCGTCTTCGCCGACGCCGACCTCGAGCTGGCCGCGGCCCGAGCCCCCTACGGCGTGTTCGACAACGCCGGCCAGGACTGCTGTGCCCGCTCGCGCATCCTCGTCGAGCGCTCCGTCTACGAGCGCTTCCTGGCGCTGCTCGAGCCGGCGGTGCACGGTGTCGCCGTCGGCGACCCCACGCTCGAGAGCACCGAGATGGGCCCCCTGATCTCCGAGGCGCACCTGGCCACCGTCGCCTCCTTCGTGCCCGCGGACGCCCCGGTGGCCGTGCGCGGCACGTGCCCGGAGGGCCCGGGGAACTGGTTCGCCCCCACCGTGCTCGCGCCGGTCGACCCGGGCGACCGGGCCGCGACGGAGGAGATCTTCGGGCCGGTGGTCGTCGTCATCCCCTTCGCCGACGAGGCGGAGGCCGTCCACCTCGCCAACGACACCCCCTACGGGCTCTCGGGCTCGCTGTGGACGCGCGACGTCGGGCGGGCGCTGCGCGTCGCCCGCGCCGTCGAGACGGGGACGCTGTCGGTCAACTCGCACTCGTCGGTGCGCTACTGGACGCCCTTCGGCGGGGCGAAGCAGTCCGGGATCGGCCGCGAGCTCGGGCCGGACGCCCTCGATGCGTTCTGCGACGTCAAGAACGTCTTCATCAGCTCGGACTAGCGCCGTCACATCACGAGGAGAGACATGAGCGAGACCGCCCCGTACGCCCGCCGCCTGGTCGACCGCGTCGCCGTCGTGACCGGCGGCGCCAGCGGCATCGGCCGCGCCATGTGCGAGCGCTTCGCCGCCGAGGGGGCCCGTGTGGCCGTGGTCGACCTCGACGAGGGCGCCGGGGGAGAGGTGGCGGCCGCCGTGGACGGCATCTTCGTCCGCACCGACGTGACGTCCGCGGACGAGGTCGAGGCGCTCTACGCGGAGGTGGCGGGGCACTACGGGGGGATCGACGTCTGCTGCAACAACGCCGGCATCAGCCCGCCCGACGACGACTCCATCCTCGACACCGGCCTCGATGCGTGGGAGCGGGTGCAAAGGGTGAACCTCACCTCGGTCTACCTCTGCTGCAAGCACGCCCTCCCGCACCTGCTGGCCCGCGGCAAGGGGTCGATCGTGAACACGGCCTCGTTCGTGGCCGTCATGGGCGCGGCCACGAGCCAGGTGAGCTACACCGCCTCCAAGGGGGGCGTGCTCGCCATGTCGCGCGAGCTGGGTGTGCAGTTCGCCCGCCAGGGTGTGCGGGTCAACGCGCTGTGCCCGGGGCCGGTCAACACGCCACTGCTCGTCGAGCTCTTCGCCAAGGACCCCGAGCGGGCGGCGCGGCGCCTGGTCCACATCCCCATGGGCCGCTTCGGGGAGGCCTCCGAGATCGCCGCCGCGGCGGCCTTCCTGGCCTCGGACGACTCCTCGTTCATGACCGCGTCGACGTTCCTCGTCGACGGCGGGATCTCGGGGGCCTACGTCACGCCGCTGTGAGCCGGCACGGGGAGGTGAGGCGCGGGCCGACGGTGCGGGTGCTCCGCACGCTGCTCGGGGTCGGCGCGGCGGCGCTGGTGCTGGCGTCGGCGATCTCGCCGGCCGCTGCCTCGAGCCCGGGCGCGCGGCCGTCCGTCGTGTTGGCGGGCGACGGGCTCGGAGTCGCCCACTTCGGCTCGCCGGCCCGTTCGGTCACCGACGCGATCTCGGCCCGGCTGGGGTCCCCGACGGGGATCCCAGCCGCCGGCTGCGTCGGCGGGTACACCCAGGTGGCCTGGCACGACCTGATCGTCCAGTTCCGGCACGGCCGCTTCAGCGGGTACCGCTACTGGGTCAACGGGTCCGGTTCGGCGTCGACCCTGGCCGTCTCCCCGAAGCTCGTGACGGCCAGGGGGATCTCCCTCGGCAGCACGTTCGCGGAGGTGAAGCGCCGCTACCGGCTCACCCAGACCGGCACCGACTTCTGGAAGTCGCACGACGGCATCGTGTTCGCGCTCGAGAGCCAGTCCCACCCGTCACCCCCGGGCTCGCTCGTCTACGAGATCAAGTCGTACGGCGTGTGCCCCGCGGCGCTCTGACGGTCAGCCACCGAGGCTGGTGCGCAGCTCCTCGAGCGCACGCCGGAGCTCGGCGACCTCGGACCGGAGCGCGGCCACCTCGGCGCGCAGGTCGGCGCGCGGCGCCACGACGCTCGAGGCAGCCGCGGACGGGATCGGCGCGGCGTCGCCACCGGCCGCCGCAGGCGGCGCCTGCTCGTCGGCGCCGAGCAGCGTCGTCGCCCAGCGCTCCTCCTTCTGGCCGGGCCGGCGCCCGACGTTGCGGACGAGCGGCTCGTCGCGCCCACCCAGGAGCTCCATCTCGTGCTCCATCTCGCTCAGGAGCTCGAAGCGGGCCATCCGTTCGGTCCGCAGCCGCAGCTCGCCCACGGTCTGCGCTCCCCGCAGCATCAGCACCGCCAGGACGGCGCACTGCCGGTCATCGAGGCCGAGGGCCTCGTCGAGCACCTGCCGGTACCGCACGACCGAGCGGCCGTGCGAGGGGAGGACGAAGCGAACCAGCCGGCGTTCCTTGAGCTCGTCCAGGGCGAGGAGCACCGTCGCCTCGTCGTAGGCGACGACCGGCTCCCGGTTCGACGTCTGGTTGCACGCGGCCAGGAGGGCGCTCAGCGTGAGGGGGTACTGCTGGGGCGTCGTGAGGCCCTTCTCCACCAGCGAGCCCAGGACCCGTGCGCACTCCCCGCTCAGCTGCATGCGCCGAGCCTACGGTGCGGCCCTCCGGCCGCCGCCCGCCGAACTCGGGTACGGTTTCCCCGGCGCCGGCGCACCTGCCGCCGGCCCGTCTTGGAGGTTGGGAGGGGACATGACCGACCTGATCGAACGTGTGGACGTGGCGTTCTCGACCGAGGACGACGCGGCCGCCCCGTCGGCACCACCCGTGGAGCACCGCCGGGACGACGCCGGCGGAACGACGCGGCCCGTGCACATCGTGCTGGCCGTCTCACTGGGGGGATCGGCCGTCCTCCTGTTCGCCATGGCCTCGGGCCATCTCCACGGCGTCCGGGCCACGGCGGGCATCGTGGCCGCCCTTCTCCAGGTGGGCCTGGCGGTGGGCGCGCTGACCCGACCGTCCCGGGCCCTCTTCATCGCCGCCGCGCTGGCCAACGTGGCGGTCGCCGGCTTCTGGGCGGCCGTCGAGGGCCCCCAGGCGGTGTCCGCGGCCACGGCCGGCATCGGGGTGGCGCTCTCCTTCGTCGCCGTCCTGACGGCGGCGGCGCTGGCCGTCCGGCCGTCGCTCGGCCGCTCGTGGCCGTCGTCGACCGACGTCATCGGCTCCGTCGTGCCCCTCGCGCTCGCCGCGCTGGTCATCGGCGGCCTGTTCGCGACGACCAACGCCCTGTCGACGCCGGCGGCGCCGGCATCGTCGGCCAACCCGGGCGGCGCGGCGGCCGCCCTCGCGCTGTCGACGACGGTCAAGGTTCCCGGCGAGAACTCCAAGACGTTCCAGAGCATCGTGGCCGGCAACGACACCGAGCAGTCGGAGCTCAAGAAGTGGGTGCCGTTGAACCCCCACGACCAGGCCATCCTCTCCAACCAGCTCTCCACGGCGCTCCAGGCCGCCGAGCGCTACCCGACGGTGGCGGCGGCCAAGGCGGCCGGGCTGATCCTGGCCGGCGGCATGGCCCCCGGCGTCGGCGCCCACTACCAGCTGATCAGCGCCGACACGTTCAAGGGGATCAACCCGGACGGATCGGTGGACCCGGCCTACCCGGCCTCGTGGATCTACGCCAGCACCGCGGACAACGCGCCGGTGGTCGGCGTCATGTACATCTCCATGGCCGCCAAGGCGCCGTCGGGGTTCATCGGCCCCAACGACCACTGGCACCAGCACTCGAACGTGTGCGTCCAGTACGCCCACGGCAAAATCGGCGTGCCCTTCGCCGCCGACCAGAGCGTGACGCCGCAGGAGTGCGCCGACGTCAACGGCGTCTTCATGAAGAAGACGGTGTGGATGGTGCACGCCTGGGTCGTGCCGGGCTGGGAGAGCCCCCAGGGCGTCTTCTCGCACGACAACCTGCACATCTACTGCCCGGGCAACACGGACCTCACGAACGCCATCGGCTTCTGCGACCGCCAGTCCTGATCGCGGCCCTGCGCTGACCGGTCGGCTGGGGGGACGAGGTCTTCGGGGATGAGGGCGCGGCGTCCCCTGGCCGCAGCCGCGCTCGGCTGCCTCGTCCTCGTGGGGTGGGCCACGCCGGCGGCGGCGCACGCCGCCGTGGTGGCGTCCTCGCCGGCGCAGGGGGCGCACCTGGCCGACGTCCCCCACTCGGTCACCGTCGACTTCGACCAGCCGGTGCGGCCCGACGCCGGCGGCCTGGTCGTCCTGGACTCGAGAGGGCAACAGGTGCAGGTGTCGTCGTCGCACCCCGCGCCCGCCACGCTGCAGGCGGTCCTGCCGGCCTCGCTCGGTCCAGGCGCCTACGCCTCGGACTACACCGTCACCTCGGTCGACGGCCACGTCGTGAGCGGGGCCATCGTCTTCCTCGTCGGCAACGTCCGCGCCGGGTCCATCGGCGCGTTCGCCCGCCCCCGCACCTCCATGGCCACCCGGGTGGACGACTTCGGGCAGTTCCTGATCTACCTGGGCGTGCTGGTGGCGGCGGGGCTGGCCTTCTTCCTGGCCTTCGTCCTGGGGCGCGGGCGGGGGGAGGAGCGGCGCCGGCTGGGGCGCTGGACCGTGGTGGCGGCGGGCATCGGGATCGTGGGGATGGTGGTGACGGGGGGCGCCCAGTCCGTGCTGACGGGTGGGTCCGTGTCCTCGCTCGCCCACTGGAGCATCGTCAAGCAGTCCTTCGGCGGCAAGTTCGGGCAGCAGTGCGCCGTCCAACTGGTCGGCCTGGCGGGCTGCGTCGCCTCCCTCCGGCTGCGCAGCGCCGTCGGGCGCCAGTTCGCGGCGTTCTACGGCCTGCTGCTGGCCGCCGGCGCCTTCGTGCTGTTCGGCCACGCCCTCGTCTCACCCGAACGCTGGCTCAGCATCCCGGCCGACGTGGTCCACGTGGTCTTCGTCGCCATGTGGGCCGGCGGGCTGGTCGGGCTGGTCAGCGTCCTGCGCACCCGGACGGCCACGGCGCGCCGGGCCGGACAGCTCGTGGCCGGGACGCCCGACGACCCGGCGAGCGTCCCGGCCGACCGCCCGCTCGGGGCGGGCGTGGCCCGGGCCGCGGGCATGGGCGCCCCCACGGCCGTCCTCGAGCGCACGGCGCCGCCGGCGAGCCGGGGCGTCAGCGCCCCGGCCGGGGCCACGTCGGGGGAGGGCGACGGGGCGCTCCTGGGCGACACGGCCGGCGTGGTGGGGCGCTTCTCGACGATGGCCGGGATCTCCTTCGCCGGCATCCTCGTCGCGGGGACCCTCCTCGCCGTCGCCGAGGTGGGGTCCGTGGCGAACCTCTTCGAGACGGGGTACGGCCAGCTGCTGCTCGTCAAGATCGCCCTCGTCGGCCTCCTGCTCTTCCTCGCCGGCTACAACCGCTACCTGCTGCTCCCCGGGCTCCTCGCGGCGGCGGCCTCGCCGCGGCGCGAGGCCGTGGCCCGGGGCTGGCGGCGGCTCGCCGCCACGGTCCGCCTGGAGGCGCTCGGCATGGTGGCCGTCCTCGGCGTCACCTCGGTCCTGGCCAACGGGATCCCGAGCAACGGCGCCACCGCGCCGCCCCCGGTCCCCTTCACCCAGACGCAGCCCTTCGACGGAGGGCACGTGACGCTGCGCATCACTCCGAACCAGGCGCTGGTGAACGACTGGACGGTGCAATTCAGCGGGGCCGGGGGCGCGGCGCAGGACCTCGCCGAGAGCGTCTCGATCTACCTCGTGCTCCCCGCGCAGAACGTCGGTCCGATTGAGGAGGACATGCGCAAGGTGGGGGTGGGGCGCTTCGTGCTCGCCAACAGCCCGAACCCACCCATCGTGGGCACGTGGCAGATCGTCCTGCAGGTCCAGGTCTCCGAATTCAGCCAGCCCGACGTCAGCTTCGTGGACACCGTGCAGTAGGCCGCCGGGTCGGCGGAGGAGGGTCGTCAGATGATCAGGAAGCTCGGACTGGCCGTCGTGTGCGCACTCTGCCTCGTCGCGCTCGACGCCGCCGTGGCCGCCGCCCATGTGACCGTGAGCCCGTCCAGCCTCCCGCAGGGCACCTCCGACGCCATCCTCACCTTCCGCGTCCCGAACGAGTCACAGAGCGCCGCCGTGACCGGCCTGAAGATCCAGTTCCCGCTCGAGCACCCAATCATCCTGCTGAACCCGGAGGCGGGGTCGGGCTGGCAGGTGACCGCCGTGAGGACCGCGCTCCCCAAGCCGGTCACCACCGACGACGGCACCTTCACCTCCGTCACGAGCGAGATCGACTGGTCGGGCGGCACCATCCCCGTCGGCCAGTTCGGCGAGTTCGACGTGTTGGCCCAGGGCATCCCCACCGGGACGACGCAGCTGGTCTTCAAGGCGATCCAGTCCTACGGCGATGGCACGGTCGTGTCGTGGATTCAGGTGCCCGACCGGGCGGTGCCGGACCCGGCGCACCCGGCACCGACCATCACGCTGACGACGCCGCGGGGGAGCGCCGGCGCCGGCGCCGCCGCGCCGCCCGCGAGCGCGAGCTCGTCGTCGGTGACGAGCTCGGGCAGCAACGCCCTGTCGATCGCCGCGCTGATCCTGGCCGGCTTCGCGGTGCTCCTGGGCCTGCTCGCGGTCTGGCTCGGCCGCCCGCGCCTCGGCGAGCGTGGCGCAGCGGGCGAACCCGACGGCTGAGGTCCGGCGCGGCCGGGGCCGGTGTGCTCAGGCCGGCCCGCCGACCTCGAACGGCGCGGCCAGGTAGGGGCCTGCGGGCCCGAAGCCGAGCTGGGCCATGGCGACCGGGCGGGGCGGCCCGGGCAGGGGGAGGGTGGAGCGCGACGGGGTGTAGAGGAGCCAGACGCCGACCGCGTCCGCGAAGACGGACTCCTCGCCCGGGCCCTCGCCCTGGGCGTTGGAGCCCAGCAGCGGCGACGCCGACACGTCGCCGCAGGGCCCCAGCGGGCCGGCGCAGCGGGCCACCCCGACGGCGTAGCCCGGCTGGTTGAACCACCCGCCCGAGTAGAAGAGGTAGTAGACGCCGCGTACGAGGACGAGCTGCGGCGCCTCGACGATGTGGTCCTGCCAGGGCTCGTCGGGACCGAAGATCACGGTCGGCGCCCCGACAAGGTGCATGCCGTCGGCGCTGAGCGGCTGGCTCCAGATCTGCGTGTCGGCACCGAGCGAACGCGCGTTCTGCTCGGACTTCCAGACCATGAAGGGTTGACCGGTGCCGTCGACGAACACACGGGGGTCGATGGAGCCGCCGAGAGACTGCTGGCAGACGAAGGGCTCCGGCGCGGCGAGGTAGGGGCCCGCAACCGATGTGCTGATGGCGTCGCCGATGCACATGGTGCCGGGCGAGACGTCGCGCAGCATCGTGCTGAAGTAGAGCATGTAGTGGTCGCTGAAACGTACGACGTCGGGCGACCACATGACTCCCGGTTGCGCCCACGCCGGCGGGTCCGGCAGGGCGTCGGTGGGAGCGTCCCACCGGCCCACCACGGTGCCCGAGCGCACCGGCACGTTCGTCGGGACCCGGTCCTGGGAGGTGAAGAGGTAGTAGCGCCCCCCCTGCTGGTACATGAAGGGGTCGGGTTGGTCGGCGCCCGAATTGATGGTGAAGCCCGGCTGCGACGGATCGCTCAGGTTCGGGGGCTCGTAGTAGGGGATGCGCAATCCGAGCGCGGCGTCGCCGGCGGCGGCGCCGAGTGCGCCCGTCGACAGGTAGAGCGCCGGGGACACCCCGGCCTGCTGCGCGGCCCGTGCGCCGGCGGTCCGCGCACCGAGCCCGAGGACGCTCCTCAGCAGGAGCGCACCCGCGGCCAGGCAGGCGGTGATGCCGGCGGCGACGGCGGCCTGATGCGTGCGCGACGCGCTCACCATGGGGAAGAACTGGGGATGGCGACAGCGCACCTTGGGGATGACGTGAAGAAAGATGGGGAGAACGTCTGGATTTCGCGAATGTCCATTGACCTTGCGTGACGCGAAGCGCAACCTGTCGTCAGTTCGGAGACGAGAGCCCACCGAACCTCAAGCGACCGCCGCAAGGTGGGAGCGAGGGAAGCCCGAAGGAAAGCCGCAAGGCGGACCGGGGGGAAGCCGAGAGAACGCTGCAAGGCGGGATCGAGGACCGGGTGCGCACCCCGCAAGGGGGGCATGACCGGAGTGGGTACGAGACTCTGCACTGAGATGGTCCGTGGTGCGCCACGGTGGCTTCCCTGGAGTCGCCGCGGCCGGCCCGGACGGGGGTTGTCCGACACGACCCCCGTACGGTGCCAGCGGGTCGTCGTTGACGTGGCCCCGAGGAGCACGGGAGGCTTCGGCCGAACGGTTACTCGGGGTTGCGTCGCGTCCGGGCACCCCTTCATGCACCGGTAACGGCCGAAGTGGCCGCGTCCCACGCCTCCGGTCGGATCAGCCCGCCCGGGGCGGCCGCCTCAGCGCAGGGAGGGCCAGAGCCCCGCCGGGCGCTCGCCGGCGGCCACCTGGCGGTTCAGCTCGGCCTGCACCAGCGAGAGGTCGTCGGGATGGGTCACCCCCACGCAGCGGCCCCCCGCGGGCAGCACGGCGAACGAGCTCGTGCCGAGCGAGTGCGCCACCACCTCGGGGAGGAGGACCTCGGACTCCTCCGAGGCGTCGACGGCGGCTTCCATGGCCGCCTGGAGCGCCTTGTGGAAGGCGGGGGTGAAGCCCCACAGGTTCATCGACACCCGGGCGTCGGGCGAGAGGATGGCGGGCTCGTGGCCGTCGGCGGCGACGAAGCCGCCCTCGGGCGTGGCGGACACCTGGCGCCGCTCGTCGACGCCCAGGAGCATCCCGTCGGGCCCGACCCGGCAGACCCCCCGGGTCACCCGCCCGAAGCCGATGACGGCGTCGGCCAGGCGGTAGCCCACCAGTGCGTTGGTGTCGCCGTGGGCCCGCAGGTGCTCGGCCAGCTGGGCGCAGCCCGCCCGGCCGTAGATGTCGTCGGCGTTGCCCACGCCGTAGGGGGTGTCACCGACGACGTCGGAGGCGGACAGCACGGCGTCGACGGTGCCCCGCGGCACGGGTTGCGTGGCGAAGCGCACGTCGACGCCCGAGGGCCACGCGTGCTCGACGTGGTAGCGGATGGCGGGCCCGGTGCCCGGGCTCAGCACGAGCACGATCGTCTCGAAGCCGGCGGACAGTGCGTCGGAGGCCACGAGGTCGATGACGGCCTCGCCGTGCGGCCCCACCGGGGCCAGGGGCTTGACCCCCCCGTAGCGCTTGGCCCGGCCGGCGGCCAGGACGACGAGCGTCAGACCCGCCCCGCCTGCCCCGTCGGTCATGCGTTCCAGCGGAAGACGGCGCTCGCCCAGGTCATCCCGCCTCCGAACCCCGTCAGCAGGAGGTTGTCGCCGTCGTGGACACGGTCATTGGTGATGGCGTCGTAGAGCGCGAGCGGGATGGAGGCGGACGAGGTGTTGCCGTAGCGGTCGATCACGACCGCGGTGCGCTCCTCGGGGATCCCCAGTCGCTGGCCGGCGGCCTGGATGATCCGCACGTTGGCCTGGTGGGGCACCATGAGGGAGATGTCGCCCGGCCCGAGGCCGGCGTCGGCCATGGCGCGCTCGGCCGACTCGACGACGACCCGCACCGCCCGGCGGAACACCTCCTTGCCGTCCATGAACAGCGTGCCCCCGTGCTCGCACTTGAGCAGGTGCCTGAGCGACCCGTCCGCGTTCATGTTCCAGCTGAGCAGCCCCCCGGGGCCGTCCACCGGCTCGACGACGACGGCGCCCGCACCGTCGCCGACGATGATGGCGATCTTGCGGTCGTCCATGTCCGTGATGCGCGACAGCGTCTCGGACCCGACGAGCAGCACGGGCCCCGACCCGATGGCGATCAGGCCGGCGACCGTGACGAGGCCGTAGACGAATCCCGAGCACGCCGCGTTGATGTCGAACGCGCCGCCGCGCATGCCGATGCCGTGCTGCACGGTGGGGGCCGTGCCCGGCACGATGCCGTCCGGCGTCGTGGTGGCGAGCACGAGGTGCGCGATCTCCTCGGGCGTGCGGCCCGCGCAGGCGAGAGCCTCCTGCGCCGCCTCGATGGCGAGCCCCGAGGTGGTGCCCCCGATGTGGCGCTCACGGATACCCGTCCGCTCGACGATCCACTCGTCGCTGGTGTCGAGGTTGACCGCCATGTCGTCGTTGGTCACGACCTTGTCCGGTACGGCGATGCCCCAACCGGTGATACGGATACCCCTCACGCGGCCGACCCGGCGCGCACCGCGTGGATGCCCACGAAGCCTGCATCCCCGTAGATGATGCCGCCGGTGTTCACGGCGACGCCGGTGCGGGCGCCCGCGACCTGGCGGTCGCCGGCCCGGCCGCGGATCTGCGTCGCCAGCTCGACGACCTGGGCCAGACCCGTGGCGCCCAGCGGGTGCCCGCGGCCGACCAGCCCGCCGCTGGGGTTCACGACGAGGCCCGGCGTGTCGACGCCGGTGGCGCCGGCCTCGGTGGCCGGGCCGGCCTCGCCGGGAGCGAAGAAGCCCAGCGACTCCAGCGCGTAGAGCTCCTCGGCGGCGGTGGCGTCGTGTAGCTCCACGAGGTCGACCTCGTCGGGCCCGAGCCCGAAGGTCTCCCAGGCCGACTCGGCCGTCTGGGTCAACCGGTCGTGGTAGTCGAGCAAGCCGTTTCCCGAGCGCGCCACCGACCCGATGATACGGGGCGCCGACGCGGGGGCCCGGACGGAGGGGCCGCCCAGCACGATCGCCGCCGCGCCGTCGGTGAACGAGCTGCACATGAGGCGGGTCAGGACGCCGGCCACCTGGGGGGAGGCCAGCACCTCGTCGATGGTGACCTTCCGCTGGAACTGCGCCAGGGGATTGCGCGAGGCGTGGTGGAACGCCTTGGCCGCGGCGGCGGCGATCTGGCGCACCGTGGCGCCGACCTCGGCCATGAGCCGGTGCGCCCAGGCGTTGTTGAGCCCCATCAGGATGCTGCCGGCGGGGTTGTTGTCGGCGTGGCGCCGCTCGTGCAGGTCGCGGCGGTACTCCGCCGGAAGCCCGTCCTCAATGCCCGCGATCGTCTCGGCGCGGTTGCCGGTCCACATCTTCTCGGCCCCGAGCGCGAGCACGGGACGATCGTGGGCGGTCGCCGCCATGGTGGCGAGGTGCAGTGCGGAGCTGCCTCCGGCGCACGAGTTGTCGACGTTGATGATGGCGGCCTCGCTCAGGCCGGCCTTGCGCAGCCACGTCTGGCCGCGCATGCAGCCCTGGTCGCTCAGGCGCCCGGCCATCGCGTTGCCGACGATGACGAGGCCCAGCTCGTGCGGCGACACGCCGGCGTCGCCGAGCGCCTCGTACACGACCTGGTAGGCCATCGTGTCGAGGTCCAGGTCGCGACGGCTCATGTCCGTCATGCCCGTGCCCAGGATGGCGATGTCGGTGCTGCTCATACCGGTGCTCCTGTCAGGACCCGCTCCTCGTCGCGCGCGTAGGCCGCCCGCAGCAGCGCGAAGTGCTCGACGGCGGGCGACCCCGCCACCATCACGACGATGTGGCGCGCGCCCGCCGCGGCGTATCGGCGCAGCCCGGCGGCGCAACGCTCCGGCGACCCCGCCACGACGTGGCGCTGGAACGCCTTGGCCGGGAGCCGGTAGAGCCGGGAGAGCCAGGCGGCGCCGCGCGCGCCCGCGTCGTCGTCGCCCACGCAGGCGAAGACGACGACGCCGGGCTCGACCGCCCCGGGATCCCGACCGGCCTCGGCGGACTCGCGCCGCAGTGCGACCAAGGCGGTGGCGTAGTCGTCGGGTGCCAGGAACAGGGGGATCCAACCGTCGCCCACGGCGGCGGCCCGGCGGCGTGCGGCGTCGCTGGCCCCGCCGAACCACACCGGCACGGGGGCCGACGCCGGCTCCTGGACGTAGTCCGAGGGCCCGGCACGGGGGCCCCAGGCCTCCCGCAGGACGGCGACGCCCTCGTCCATCAGCCGGCCCCGGCGACCGAAGTCGACGCCGGCGCGCTCGTACTCCCCTTCGTGGATGCCCACACCCAGGCCGAGCACGAAGCGGCCCCCCGAGAGCAGCTGGAGGGACGTGGCCTGCTTCGCCACCGCAGCCGCCCGGCGCAGGGGGAGCTGCAGCACGCAGGTCCCGAGCGTCGGCCGGGTGGTCGTGACGGCGGCCACGGCCAGCGTGGTGAGCGCCTCCCCGATGGGGTGGGGCCAGTACAGGTGGTCGACCGCCCACAGCGAGTCGGCCCCGGTGGACTCGGCGCCGCGGCACAGCTCGACCAGCGCGGCCCCACCGTTGGTATTACCAAGGGTGGTACCACCCTCGGAGGGGAGTTCTCCCTGCGTGGTAGCCGGGAGGATGAGCCCGAGGGATGGGCGGCACACTCCACTTCCTACCAGGGTCACACCGACATGATACGCCGGAGCGGTCGGCCTTTCTATTCCGAGAGCCCGGGTGGCCGCACCGCTCCCGACGTCCCGCCCGGGGCTCCGAGGACCGACAGGGTGCACCGCGCCTCACAGATGGCCCGCCCGTCGTCGTCGGTCAGCGAGATCCGCCAGACCTGCACGGTCCGGCCGACCCGCACCGGTGTGGCCTCGGCCGTGAGGTGGCCGTCGCGCAGCGAGCGCAGGTGGCTGGCGTTGAGCTCGATCCCCACGACGCCGCGGTCCGGCCCGGCGGCCAGCGCGGCGCCGAGGCTGGCGGCCGACTCGGCCAGAAGGGCCGAGACCCCGCCGTGGAGGATGCCGTAGGGCTGGTGCACCTTCCAGTCGACGGGGATGCGCAGGACCACCCGGTCCGGAGCGGCCTCGACGAACTCGACGTCGAGCAGCTCGTGGATGCTCTGGCTCACGGCCGGCGGGAAGCCCGAACCGCCGTCGGAGGAGGGCGTGGTCACCGCCGGATGTTAACGGCGCGCCGATAGCCTGAGCGCGTGCCCGACGTGGTCGACCTGCGCAGCGACACCGTCACGACGCCGACCCCCGCCATGCGCCGCGCCATGGCGGAGGCAGAGGTGGGCGACGACGACTACGGCGAGGACCCCACGGTGCGGGCCCTCGAAGAAGCCTTCGCACAGCGCGTGGGCAAACCGGCGGCGCTCTTCGTGGCCTCCGGCGTGATGGCCAACCAGATCGCCTTCCGTGTCCTCACCCGGCCGGGGACGGCCGTGCTCGCCGGGCGCCGACAGCACGTGGTCGCCTACGAGTACGGGGCGGCGGCCATGAACGCCGGGATCCAGTTCATCCAGCTGGACGACGACGACGGCATGCTCCGCGCCGCCGACGTCCGGTTCGCCCGCGAGGCCTCGGCGCACCACCAACCGGCCGTCTCGCTCGTCAGCATCGAGAACACGCACATGGCCGCGTCGGGCGCGCCCTGGACGACGTCGGGCCTGCGCGCGCTGCTCGACGCGGCGGGACCGGTCCCCGTGCACATGGACGGCGCGCGGCTGTTCAACGCCGAGGCCGCCACCGGCGTGCCGGCCGCAGAATGGGCGGCGGGCACCACGACGGTGATGTGCTGCCTGTCGAAGGGGCTGTGCGCACCCGTGGGGTCGCTGCTGGCCGGCGCGCCGGAGGTGGTGGCCGAGGCGCGCCTCGCTCGCAAGCGCCTCGGCGGGGGGATGCGCCAGGCCGGCGTCCTGGCGGCGCCGGGACTGGTCGCCCTCACCGACATGGTGGCGCGGCTGCCCGAGGACCACGCGCGCGCCGGGCGGTTGGCCCGTGCGGTGGCGGAGCGCTGGCCCGGCTGTGGCCTCGAGCCGGCCGACGTGCGCACCAACATCGTGACGTTCACCCATCCGGAGCCGGACAAGCTGCTCGCCCATCTGGAGGGTCATGGCGTGCTGGCCCACGCCATCGCGCCGGACACGGTCCGCTTCGTGACCCACCGCGACGTGGACGACGCCGGCGTCGCGCGCGCCGTCGCCGCGCTCCGCGACGCGCCGGGGGGACGGCACCGTGAAGGTGCGGATCGGGATCAGCGCCGGGGGTGAGAGCCTGGGGCCCGACGCCATGCTCGCGGTGGCACGCGGGATCTCCGAGGCGGGCTTCGACTCGCTCTGGCTGCCCGAGGTGCTCTCGCGTCCCGGGCCCGACCCGCTGGTGGGGCTGGCCTGGGTCTCGGGCTCCTGCCCGGGCCTCAAGATCGGGACCACCATGCTGCTGCCCGGCCGCAACCTCGTGTGGCTGGCCAAGGCCGTGGCGACGCTCGACGTGCTCTCGGGCGGACGGTTCCTGCTGACCTTCGTCCCCGGGCTCGCCATCGGCGGGGAACGCAGCGCGATCGGCATCCCGACGGCGCAGCGCGGGGCGCTGATGGACGACGCCCTGCCCGTGCTGCGCCGCCTGTGGGCGGGCGAGGAGGTGTCCCACGAGGGACCGGCGGCCTCGTTCGCCGGTGTCTCCGTCTCGCCGCGTCCGCTCCAGGACCCCTTCGACGTCTGGCTGGGCGGCAACCTCCCGGCTGCGCTCGAGCGCTGCGGGCGCCTCGGCGACGGGTGGCTCCCGGCGTTCTGCACGCCCGCGGACGCCGCGGCCGGCAAGGCGGTGATCGAGTCGGTGGCGGCGGAGCACGGGCGCTCCATCAGCCCGGAGCACTTCGGGGTCAGCCTGTTCTACGCACCGGAGGGGACGGACGTGGCCGCAATGGCGTCGTCGCCCCTCGCCCGGCGCGCCAGGGGCCGACCGCTGGAGCAGATCGTCCCGGTCGGGCTCGGCGGCCTGCGCGCCATGATCGAACGCTTCCTCGCCGCCGGGTTCTCCAAGTTCATCGTGCGCCCGATGGCGCCGCCGGGGGAATGGCGGGACGAGCTGGAGCGCCTGGCGGGCGCGGTGGGCGGCCTGCAGACCTGACCTCCGCCGCCGCGCCGCCCTCCCGACCCGGTGGCGGACCGGGCCCGGCGTCCGTTCCCATACGCTGCCGGCATGCCAGCGCGACCTCTCACCCTCATGGCGGTGCACGCCCATCCCGACGACGAGGCCATCGGGACGGGGGGCATCCTGGCCCGCTACGCCGACGAAGGCGTGCGCACCGTGCTCGTCACGTGCACGAACGGCGAGCTCGGCGACGCACCCGGGGGCGTGAAGCCGGGCGAGCCCGGGCACGACGAGGACGTCGTCGTCCGGCTGCGCCGGCAGGAACTCGAGGCCAGCTGCGACGTGCTCGGGGTGTCGCACCTGGAGCTGCTCGGCTACCACGACTCGGGCATGGAGGGCTGGGCCCAGAACGAGTCGCCCGGGAGCTTCTGGCGGACGCCGGTGACAGCGGCGGCGGCCCGGCTGGCCGAGCTGATACGGCACTACGAGCCGCAGGTCGTGGTCACCTACGACGAGCACGGCTTCTACGGGCACCCCGACCACATCCAGGCCAATCGGGTGACCCATGCGGCGCTCGACGAATGCGGGAGCCCGGCCAAGCTCTACTACACCGCCGTGGCGCGCTCGAGGCTGCGCGCGTTCGGCGAGATGCTGGCCGAGGCGGGCATCGACGGGCCACCGGCCGAGGTGCAGGAGAACCCCGACTTCGGGACGCCCGACGAGTTGATCACGACCACGATCGACTGCGCCGCGGTGGCGGGACGCAAGTACGCGTCGCTCGCCGCGCACGCCAGCCAGAGCGAGAACATCTTCTTCCTGCAGATGGGTGAGGAGCTGTTCTCGACCCTCATGGGATCGGAGAGCTTCGTGCGCGTCGTCGACTCGACGGACGCGCCTGTCCCCGAGGACGACCTCTTCGCCGGGCTGCGCTGACGCGGGGCCCGAGCCCGGACCCGCGCCCCAACCGGGAGAAAGGGACGCGGGCCCGGTCGGGAGTGGTCCCCACGTCGCGGTCCCGGCCGGGGTCGGACCGGGGCGGACGTCGGGGGTACCGATCCCACGAGCACCTGTGGGATACGGGCCGGGGCGGTGCCCGGATTGGCCCTCCGTGGTGAATCCGGCGGGCGTCGCCGCCCGTAGACCTGGTGATGCGACAATTCGCGCGTGGCCGAAGGCGAGCTCTCCGACGAAGGTCTCCTGGCCGGCATGGCCGTGGGGGAGCAGGCGGCAGCGGTCACCTTCGTGCGCCGCTACCAGCGGCGGGTGTTCGGCCTGGCGTACTCCATGACCGGCGACGCCGGGGTGGCCGAGGACGTCGCCCAGGAGGCCATGATCAGGGTGTGGCGGCACGCGCCGGTGTTCGACCCCCGGCGGGGCTCGGTGGCGTCGTGGGTCCTCACCATCACCCGGAACCTCGCCATCGACGCCCTGCGCCTCCGTCGCGCCGTGCCGACCGACCCCGAAGAGTTCGCCGCGTCGGCCCAGCGCAGCAACGAGCACAACCCGGAGGACGCGGCGCACCGGGGGGACGTCCGCCAGACCGTGCGCACAGCGCTCGAGGTGCTGCCCACCGAGCAGCGGCGGGCGGTGGTGCTGGCGGCGGTGTACGGCCGGACCGCGTCGGAGATCAGCGAGTCCGAGGGCATTCCGCTCGGCACGGCCAAGACGCGCATCCGGACGGCGCTGCTCCGCCTGCGGGCCGCCGTCGAGCCGGCCGAGGGGGTCAGCGATGAGCGATGACGTGAGAGACAACGGGTGTGAGGCCTACGCGGACGACCTGGCCGAGCTGGCTCTCGGGGCGCTCACCGGGCGTTCCCGGGCGCAGGCCCTGTCCCATGTGGAGTCGTGCCCCCGGTGCGCGGAGGAGCTGGAGCAGCTGTCCCGGGTCGCCGACGTCATCGTGCAGGTGGGACCCGACGTGGAGCCACCGGTGGGGTTCGAGGTGCGGCTCTTCGAGCGCATGGGTGTGGTCGACGTGCGCCGCCGCCGGCGGTTCCGCCCCTCGGCCTGGGTGCCGGCCACCGTGGCGGCGGCGCTGCTGGCACTGGCACTCGGCCTCGGTCTGACCCTCTCGTCGTCACCGGCGCCGACCGCGACGGCGACCGCGCACCGGCACGGCTCTGTGATCTCGGCCGACCTGGTGACGAACGGGGACGTCGTCGGGCACGTCGTCGCCGGCGGGGGCGCCCAGCCCTGGATGTCGATGATGCTGGCCGACTCGACGGCGAGCGGGCACGTCAACTGCGTCGTCGTGACCGCGGACGGTGTGACGCACCAGGTGGGGACGTTCTGGGCCCGGCAGGGCTACGGGGCGTGGATCGCCCCCCTCCACCACGTCAAGCCGTCGACGATCCGCCGCGCCGAGGTGGTGTCGCCCAGCGGGACGGTGATCGCCACCGCCACGCTGGGCTGACGCCGCTCAGTACCGGTACGTGTCCGGCTTGTAGGGGCCCTCGACCGGCACGCCGATGTAGTCGGCCTGCTCCCGGCTCAGCTTCGTCAGCTTGACGCCGAGCGAACGGAGGTGCAGGCGAGCCACCTTCTCGTCGAGGTGCTTGGGCAGCACGTAGACGTCGTTGACGTACTGGCCGCTCTGGGTGAACAGCTCGACCTGGGCCATGGTCTGGTTGGTGAACGAGTTGGACATCACGAAGCTGGGGTGCCCCGTCGCGTTGCCCAGGTTCAGCAGCCGGCCCTCGGAGAGGACGATGATGGCGTGGCCGTCGGGGAACACCCACTTGTCGACCTGCGGCTTGATGTTGACGCGCTCGACCCCCGGGGTCTTGGCGAGCCCGGCGATGTCGATCTCGTTGTCGAAGTGACCGATGTTCCCGACGATGGCCTGGTGCTTCATGCCCGCCATGTGCGCGGCCGTGATGATGTCCTTGTTGCCGGTCGTGGTGATGATGATGTCCGCCTCGGGGAGGATGTCCTCGAGCGTGGTCACCTGGTAGCCCTCCATCGCGGCCTGCAAGGCGCAGATCGGGTCCACCTCGGTCACGACGACGCGCGCGCCCTGCCCGGCGAGCGACTGGGCGCACCCCTTGCCGACGTCGCCGAAACCGCAGACGACGGCCACCTTGCCGCCGATCAGGACGTCGGTGGCGCGGTTGATGCCGTCCACCAGCGAGTGGCGGCAGCCGTACTTGTTGTCGAACTTCGACTTGGTCACGGAGTCGTTGACGTTGATGGCGGGGAACAGGAGCTCACCTCGCTTGGCCATGTCGGTCAGGCGGTGCACGCCCGTGGTCGTCTCCTCGGTGACGCCCTTGATGCCGTTGGCGATGGAGGTCCAGCGCCCGGGGTCCTCGGAGAGGTTGCGGGTCAGCAGGGCGAGGACGACCGCGAACTCCTCCGACTCGGCCGTCGAGGGGTCCGGGACCGTGCCCGCCTTCTCGAACTCGACCCCCTTGTGCACGAGGAGGGTCGCGTCCCCGCCGTCGTCGAGGATCATGTTGGGTCCGCCCTCATCCGGCCACAGCAGGGCCTGCTCGGTGCACCACCAGTACTCATCGAGCGTCTCGCCCTTCCAGGCGAAGACCGGCACGCCCCTGGGGTCGTCGACCGAGCCCTCGGGCCCGACCGCGACCGCCGCCGCGGCGTGGTCCTGAGTCGAGAAGATGTTGCAGCTGGCCCAGCGCACCCGGGCGCCGAGCGCCGTGAGGGTCTCGATGAGCACGGCCGTCTGCACCGTCATGTGGAGCGACCCGGTGATGCGGGCGCCCGCCAAGGGCTGGGTGGAGGCGTACTCCGCCCTCATGGCCATGAGGCCAGGCATCTCGTGCTCGGCGAGGTCGATCTCCTTGCGGCCGAACGCGGCCAGCGAGAGGTCGGCCACCTTGAAGGTGAGGGGTGAGGTCATTGCAGCTCCTTCGGGTCGGTTGCGCGGGTCGCGCAAACATGCGGCGGGCCGGACGGCGGAAGCGCAACGCACGTGCTCCGACCTCTGTCGGAGGCCGCGTACCCGTCCCCAGGATAGATCGCCGGCGGGGCAGGGGTGAAACATCTCGCGGCGAGGGGTGAGCGGACCCCCACCCGGCGGCACGTACTGTTCAGTGCATCGACGTGACTGGGCCCCCGTAGCTCAGGGGATAGAGCATCGGTTTCCTAAACCGTGTGCGGAGGTTCGAATCCTCCCGGGGGCGCCTGAGCACCTGGTCGGCACCCGGCCCTGCGGAGGCAGGCCGGCGGACACGGGGCCGGGGCACCCGCGTCTCAGGATGCCGAGGACACCAACAGGGGCTGCCACGAACTGAGGTCGTCTGCCGGGATGTGCCCCAAGGCGCTCGCGGGGAGGGGCCCGCCGTACAGGTAGCCCTGGGCCAGGTGACATCCGAGTGCCTTCAACCGGGCTGCCTCCGCGGTCCGTTCGACTCCCTCTGCGATGACGGCCAGGCCGAGGGACGCTCCCAGACCCATGATCGTCCTGACGATCGCGACGCTCTCGGAGTTGCGATCCATCTCCTCGACGAAGCTCCGGTCGATCTTCAATGTCTCGACGGGAATGCGTTGCAGGTAGCTCAGTGAGGAGTAGCCCGTTCCGAAGTCGTCGATCTCCAGGTGGAGACCGAGATCGCGAAGCGTCCGCAGGACCAGGATCGCGTCGTCGGGATCGCGCATCAGGGCGCTCTCGGTGATCTCGAGCGACAACTGACTCGCGAGGATGCCGGAGCTTTCCAGGATCTCCCCCACGAGCCTGGGAAATCCCGGCTCGCCGAGCTGCAAGGCCGAGATGTTGACGGCGACGTTGAGATGAGCGTCGTTCCGGCCGCTCGTCGCGCAACGAGTGGCCCAAGCCGCGATCTGCTGACATGCCTCGGTCAGCACCCACGCCCCGACCCGGGAGATGAGCCCGCTGTCCTCCGCCAGGGGGATGAATTCCCGGGGCGACAGCAGTCCCCGGGAGGGATGCCGCCATCTCACCAGGGCCTCCATCCCGACAAGCGTCTCGGTGCGAAGGTCGACGATCGGCTGATAGTGCAGTTCCAGCTCGTCTCGTTCGAGAGCCCGGTGCAGCTCGTTCGACGTGCGCAGGCGGCTGACCACATGCGACTCGTTCGCCTCCCGGTAGATCTCGATGCGGGAGGGTCCCCGATCCTTGGCCTGGTACATCGCCACGTCCGCGTTGCGCAGGAGCATCGCCGCCGACACCGTGTCCCCGCTCGACAGTGCCATGCCCACACTGAGGGACACGAAGATCTCCCCGCTCGGCAGGACGATTGGGTCCGCCATCGCCCCGACCAGTCGCTCGGCCACCCCGAGTGCGTCCTTTTCGTCGTGATCCTCGGGGCACAGGATGGTGAATTCGTCGCCCCCGAAGCGCGCCAGGGTGTCGCTCGCCCGCATCACACCGCGCAACCGGTCGGCCACGGCACAGAGGATTTGATCGCCCACGTCGTGCCCGAGGCTGTCGTTGATCAGCTTGAAGCGGTCGATGTCGAGGAACATGACCAGCACGCGGCGGTGGTCCCTCGATGCGAGATGCAACGAGTTTTCGAGTCGGTCCATGAACAGCTCGCGGTTGGGGAGCGAGGTCAGGGGATCGTGGATGGCCGCCTGGGCGAGCCGCTCCCGGAGCGCTCTGCTTTCGGTGACGTCCTCGACCTGACCGATGAAATAGAGCGGCCTTCCCTCGTTGTCCCGCACGCAGGACACGTGGAGGGACGCCCACACGTCGTGGCCGTCGGTGTGGAGGTAGCGCTTCTCGATCCGGTAGCTCTCGGACTCGCCCGCGACGAGACGAGCCAGCTCGGAGTTGCTGAGGTCCCGGTCGTCGGGATGGGTGAAGGCGTCGATGTGCCGACCGGGGAGGTCTGCGGCGTCACGCCCGAGGATCCGGCCCATGGCGGGGTTCGCGCGCAGAATGACCCCGTCCATGTCGGCCATCGACATGCCGATCGGGGCATTGTCGAAGGCCGACCGGAACCGTTCGTGCGCCTCCCGCAGCGCCTCGTCGGCATGCTTGCGGTCGGTGATGTCGTGCAGGTTCGACACCATGCCCCGCACGTCCGGGTCGGCGAAACGATCCGTCACGGTCGCTTCGAACCACCGCCAGGTGCCGTCGGCATGCTGCAGGCGCAACTCGGCCCGCTGGCCGTTGTCGACGTCGTTCTGGTCCTCGAACGGCGCCGGCCTCAATTTGGGCACGTCGTCGGGGTGCATGAGCTCGATTGCCGGTCGTGACCCGAACTCATCCCGGGATTTGCCGAGCACCCGCTCGAACGCGGGGCTCACGTATTGCAGCTGGCCCATCTCGTCGACGACGACGATGATGTCGGACGCGTGTTGCACCAACGCTTCGAATCTCCGGGCCGAGTGCCGGAGGTCCGATTCGACGTGCTCGCGGGCGGAGGTGGAGTGCCCCAGCAGGGCGATCGTGAGCAGCACGCCGAACAGGCACAGTGCCGCGAGCCCGTCGATCCGCGGTTCCGTGATGAGGCTCGGCGCGACGCCTGTCCAGATGGCGAGCTGACCCAAGCCCATGTAGACCACGGTCCAGATCAGGGCGGCCCTGGTCGCCTTGGATCCGAGCTTCTCGAAGATGGACGCCGCTCCGAAGATGAAGCCGAGCGAGAGGATCGGGCCCCACCCCGTGCTGTAGGCCACGATCCCGATGACGCCCATGATGGCTCCGACGTACGCACTCAGCCGCCATCCCTCCGCACGATCGAGCCACGCCGCCCCGGCGAAACAGCTGATCGCGAGCGCGCCGAAGACGAGCACCATGATGAGCCAATACGGGATCGGGGCGATGAGACCGCCAAACCGCAACAGGCAGAACACGGCGGCCACCGGGAGCCCCGCGAGCCCGACCGGGTCGAGCACGTGCGCCTTCAGGCGCGAGCCGAAGGGCCGGCTGCCCTGCTCAACTCCCCCTGGCAGGGGTTTTGCCGCCACGGTAAGGCATCGTCAGACCTGCGGGTGCGCTTGAACTCTTTCGACGACCTTGGGCAACAGGAGTTGACGACCGGGCCCGGCGGGCAAAGGGGCGAGGGTTGTGCTCAATGCGACCGGGGAGCCGGTCGATATGAGTGGCAACCAGGGGTAGGCAGATGGCGGCAAGCGGCATGAACGTATGAAGGCGGACGTGCTGCCTCGCACACGGGCTCCCGCCGGAGGCGGGGGCCGGAGCACCGGCCTGCTCGCCGTCGATCAATCTCTCGGACCCCCGCGGCAACGGTTCTGGCGCGACCACAACCGTCTTGGCTTTCTCGTCCTGACGGCCGAGGCGCTGTTCGTCTTCGTGTACTTCGCGGTCTGGTCCTCTGCGCCGCACCGCAGCGGCCTGCTGGTCGTCAGCTCGCTCACGGTGCTCGCGGCGCTGGCCGCCATGGTATTCGTCGACCTGATCTCCAGGCACTCCTGGCGCACGACCTTCTCGGTCGGTTCCGTGCTCCTCGCCGGGTCCATCCTCACGTTCTGCATCTGCCTGGACGGAGGACTCCACAGCCCGCTGCTCAGCCTGCTCGCGCTGCCGGTCATGAGCGCCGCCATCGGGCTCCCGCCGAGAGAGGTGGCGATCTGCGGCCTCGCGGCGTTCGTGGAATTCGGAATGGTGGTGTTCACCGATACGACGGCGGAGGCGACGACCGGCACGATCGCCGCCTCCGTTGCCTTCCTGGCCGGCACCGTCGCCCTGAGTGTGGGCGCCGCGGTCTATCGCTCCCGCCTCGAGGGCGACGAGCACCAGCTGATCGGAGAGCTCCAGCATCGGGCGCGCACGGACTCGCTGACCGGCTGTCTCAGCCATGGAGCCTTCTACGAGGTTCTCGGTGTCGAGATCGACCGGGCGCTGCGACACGCAGAGCCGTTGGCGCTGCTCGTGATCGACGTCGACCTCTTCAAGTCCTTCAACGACACGCACGGCCATGCTGCGGGTGACCGAGCACTGGCTCGGGTCGGGGCGACGATGCGACATCTGACCCGTTCCGTCGACCATGTGGCGAGGATCGGAGGGGACGAGTTCGCCGTGATTCTCCCTCACACCGACCTGACCAGTGCGGGAGTCCTGGCGGAACGGATCATTCACGCCGTCGCCGACGGGCCGGGCAGCATTGCCGTCAGTGTCAGCGTCGGTGTGGCCACCCTCGACACGCTCGAGCCGTCGGGCAGCAAGATCTTCCACGAGGCCGACAAGGGCCTGTACCTCGCCAAGGCGAACGGGCGAGGTCGCAGCGCCACGATCCACGACGTCGGTGACGCCGGTCCGTACCCACCGCGCCCGAGGCCCGACGACCCCGTCTTCGCACAAGCCGACTGGGACAGGCTCGAGGAGGGCCTGCGCGAGTCCAACCGTGCGACGGCCGAGGCCTCTTCGATCATCGACTCGCTCGAGGCGGCGGAATCGATCGGCTTCGGCTACGTCGACCGGGATTTCCGCCTGATCCGGATCAACTCGATGCTCGCAGCCGCCCACGGCGGCCGGATCGACGAGCAAATCGGGAGGAGGGTGGCCGACGTCGTGCCGGCCCTGTGGCCGACGCTGGAGCCGCTCTTCCAACAGGTGATCGAGCGTGGCGAAGCCATGGTCAACCAGGAGGTCGCCGGCCTCACGGCCGCCGATCCGGGCCGAACCCACTACTGGCTGTCGAACCTCAGTCCGGTCAAGGTGGGCGACAGCGTGATCGGCATCGCCATCGTCGTCCTCGACATCACCGATCGCAAGCAGCTGGAGCAGGGTCAAGCGACCCTGACGAAGGCAGTCGTCGCCGCACTGTCGGCGTCCGTCGAGCTCCGCGATCCCTACACCGCGGGGCACCAAGAGCGCGTCGCCCGCATTGCCGTGGCGATCGCGTCCGAGCTCCATCTCGACCGGGCGGAGATCGACCTGATCGGATTGGCGGCCAGGATCCACGACATCGGCAAGTTGTCCGTGCCGTCCGAGATCCTGGCGCGCCCGAGCCGTCTGACCGCGGCCGAGATGGCCGTCGTCCGCATGCACTGTCAGGTCGGCTTCGACCTGTTGCACCGCTTCGAATTCCCGAGTCACGTCGCCGACATGGTGTTCCAACATCACGAGCGCATGGACGGGTCCGGCTATCCCAACGGTTTGCACGGCGCGGAGATCGCTCTCGGGAGCCGCATCATCGCCGTCGCCGACGTCGTGGAGTCGATGGTGTCGCTCCGACCGTATCGTGCGCCCCTGGGGCTCCCTCGGGCGATTCGGGAGATCCAGAACGGCGCGGGCACGATCTACGACCCCGACGTCGTCGACGCGTGTCTCAAGGTGATCGGGAGCGGCTTGGTCCCGCTCGACCACGACCCGGACGCCGCCCGCTCGGCGGACCCCGCAGCGACGCACGAGGCGGTCGGTGGGGACTGACGTGACGTCCCGGCCGGGTGGAGTCGTCAGCCGTCGCGCGTGCCGTGCAGCTCGACGCGCACAGTGATCTCGGGATAGACGCGGACCATCAGCATGGAGGGCGGCTTCATGCCGAATTGGCGGATGTCGAACACGTCGTCACCCTTCAGCACGACCGCCTCCTCGTGAACCTCGATGTGCATCTCGTGTTCGAACGTGCGTGTCTTGCCGTGGAAGTCGATGTCGCCCGTGACGACGTACCGGGGGTGCGCTCCGGCCGCCTCGATCTTCGACACCCGCCCGGCGATGGTGGGGTAGCGCCGGGCGTCGATCCGTCGGCGCAGCTCGCGGTCGTAGAGCTGGTTGCCCGAGGTGAGCCGCTCGACGGCGAGCTCCAGCTCGCCGGATACCGGGAGGTCCAGGTCCAGTGAGCCGTCGTCCCGCGTCGACGTCTCGAACCACCCGGTGATCCCGCGTGTCTCGGTGTTGATCGGGTGCAGGCTCGATCGGCCGCTCACCCACACGCAGGACCGCACCGAATCGAAGGTGTAGCGAGCGAGCCCCATTCCCTGACTTTCCGTTCCCCGGGGGGCTCTGCCGCCCGGATCCACTGCGCGCGAGAACCGCATACTGGCATAAAGTCGGGTCGTGGCCCGCCTCGACATCCCTCCCGGCGAGGGTGGGGACGCCGTGCAGATCTGGTCGCTCCAGCCGGCATTGGGTACGGCGGCCACGCGCCTGGTCGACGCCGCCTACAACAAGAGCATCCTGCCGGTGCGGGTGCGCGAGGCGGCCAGGATGCGGATCGCCCAACTCAACGACTGCACGGTCTGCCTCGCCTTTCGCGCCGACAAGGTGAGGGCGCAGGGGCTCGACGAGAACTTCTACAGCGCGGTCGGTTCACCCGACGGGGCCGCGCTCACGGAGCAGGAGCGACTGGCCGTGGAGTACGCCGAACGGTTCGCCGTCGACCACACCAGCATCGACGATGCCTTCATGGAGAGGATGCGGCTCCGCTTCACCGATCCGGAGATCCTCGACCTGACCATCTGCCTCTCTGCGTTCCTCGGCCTGGGCCGGACGCTGCGGGTCCTCGGGATCACCGAGACCTCGTTGACCGACGTCTGAGACCGCCTCACTGGGGCGGCTCGAAGGCCGCGTCGCGCTCACGAACCGCCTGGCGCAACCCGATGTCGGCGATCCGCTCCGAGAAGGCCTGCGCCTCGGGGGCGCGGTGCCCGATGGCGTCGTTGAGCGCCGCGAAGCGCTGGAGCTGCGCGCGGCCCATGAGGTCGAGACCCATGTTGACCACTCGTTTGTTGGCGACCAGGAGGTCCCTCCCGATCAGCGCCATGCGGCGAGCGAGTCCCAGAACGACGTCGTCGAGGGCGTCGGCGGGCGCGGTGGCGACCACGAGCCCGAGGTCACGCGCCTGAGTTCCGGTCAGCGTGTCGCCGGTGAGCAGCAGCCGCTTGGTCCACTGCGGACCGAGGTGGTAGAGCCACATGTTGGTCGGGGGGACACCCATGGAGCGGACGGGAGGGAACCCGATGCGCGCGTCCTCGGCCGCCACGACGAGGTCGCAGTGCAACGCGAGGTCCGTGCCGCCGGCCAGGCAGTTCCCCTGCACCTGGGCGATCACGGGGATGGCACAGTCCCAGACGCGGCTCCACCCGGCCGCCAGGGCGAGCATGGCGGATGCGTCGCCCTCCATCGACTGGTGCGGGGGGAAGTCCCCGGGGTCTGTGTCCTCGGCGATGAACCCGTAGCCGGACGAGAACGACCGCCCGGTGCTGCGGATGATGACCACCCGTGCGCCGGCGTCAGCCTCCGCCGCGGCGACGGCCTGCAGGATCTCCCTGGTGCAGCGCGGCGTCAACGGATTGTGGTGCTCGGGCCGGTTGAGCGTCAGCCGGCGCACGGGTCCGATCTCCTCGACCGTCAGCGTGGTGAAGCTCACCGTCACAATGGGCTCCTCGGTTCGTCGCCGGGCACGAGTTGGGACTTGAGGACCTTGCCGCTCTCGTTGCGCGGGAGCGCGCCGACCACGGTAATCCGACGCGGCACCTTGTAGTCGGCCAACCGGGTCAGGAGGAACCCGCGCAGCTCGTCGGCCGTCGCCGGCCCGTCGAGGACCACCCAGGCCGCGACGTCTTCTCCGAGCACCGGATGCGGCACGGCCGCCACAGCCGCCTCCGCCACGGCAGGGTGCTCGAAGAGGGCGGCCTCCACCTCGGCGGGCACGACGTTGTGGCCGCCGCGGATGATGATCTCCTTCTCCCGGCCCACGATCCAGAGGTGGCCGTCCGCGTCGACGTAGCCCAGGTCGCCGCTGCGCAGCCAACCGTCCACCCAGGTGCGTGCCGTCCCCTCCGGATCACCCAGGTAGGCGCGGGGGGACGCGTCCCGGCGATCGCGACCTGCCCGACCTCGCCGGTCGGCACCTCCTCGCCGTCGGGGCCGAGGATCCGCACCTCCACGCCGGGGAGGGGCACGCCCACGGAGCCGAGGTGGCGCCCGCCGTCTCCCAGCGGCACGGCGGTGACGGCGCCGTACTCGGTCATGCCGTAGCCGCACAGGATCTCCGCCCGCGGCAGCCCGGCGCCGAAACGACGCAGCGTGGCGGCGGCGATCGGCGCGCTCCCCACGTTGACGACCGCAAGGCTCGAGAGGTCCGCCCCGTCGAAGCCGGGGGCGTGCACGATCAGCTCCACCATGGCCGGCACCAGGAAGGCCACGACGGGCCGGTCGCGCGCCACCACCGACAGCCAGCGCTCGGGGTCGAACCGTGGGAGGAACCAGCCGCTGATCCCGCCGCGCAGGGGACCGCAGACGAGAAGCGAACCGCTCGTCGTCGCGAAGGGCGACGAGGAGAGGAACCCGAGCCCGAGCCAGGCCGGGGGCACGCGATCCGTCGTGGAGAGCCCGCCGTGGCGCACGACGACGCCCTTCGGCTCGCCCGTGGTCCCCGAGGTGTACATGATGTCGGCGACGTCGTCGGGCGAGAGCGCCGGCTCGACGTCCGCGTCGTCGGACGAGAGCAGGTCCGCCCACCGGGCGTCGCCACCGCCCGCCGTGGAGACGATCGTCCGCGCCGCCGACCGGAGCTCGTCGGGCCCGCGGCTGCACAGGACGATCGCCGCACCCGCATGCGTCAGGATCCGGTCCAGCTCGGCGGGGCCGAGCCGGGGGAGGAGCGGCACGGCCACCCCTCCGGCCTTGTGGACCGCGATGTACGAGACGAGCCACTCCAGGGGCTCGTCCGAGCCGATGACGAGCCCCACCCTGTCCCCCTGCCCGAGGCCGCGCCCGAGGAGGCCGCGCGCGAGGCGGTTGGAGCGTCGGTGCCACTCCTCCAGGGTGAGCTGGGTGCCGTCGGCGAGGTTGCGCCACGCCACGCCGTCGGGGAACGCCGCGGCGAGCTGGGCCAGCAGTTGCTCCTGGAGCAGCGTCACGTGCGGGGCTGCGGGGGCACCATCAGTAGGGGTCGCCGCCCTCGAGGATGGCGCGCGGGTTGTCGACGAGCATCGTCGTGATGTCGGCCTCGCCGATGCCGCGCCGTCGCATGGCGGGGAGCACCTCGTCGGAGATGTAGGTCCACCGCCAGGTCTCGGTGGCGTCCATCAACGAACGCGGGAACCAGTCCACGAAGCACATGGCGTCATGGGAGAGGACGATCCGCTCGGCGTACCCTCGCTCGCAGAGCCGTGCGACGGCGTCCACCCGCTCCTCGAGTGTGATGCCCGGCAGGCCGAAGTGGTCGAAGCCGAGGTACGACCCGTTGTCGATCAGGCTGAGGTGGTAGTCCGTGTCCACCGTCCCGCCGCTGTGGCCGATCACCACCCGGCCGAGGTCCACGCCCTCCTCGCGGAAGATGCGCTGCTGCTCGAGGCCCCACGGCTCGGGCGGTGTCGGTGTATGGGTGGTGACGGGCACGCCCGTCACGCGGTGGGCGCGCGCCACGGCGCGCAGCACCCGCTCCACCCCGGGTGTGATGCCCGGGCGGTCCGACGCGCACTTGAGGATGCCCGCCCGCACCCCGGTGTCGCCGATCCCGTGCCGGATCTCGCGGACGAAGAGTTCCAGCATGGGCTCGGGCCCCCCGAGGAGGGTGCCCGGCCCGCTGAAATGGAAGTACATCGGCACCTCGTTGTACGTGTACACCCCCGTCGCAACGACGACGTTGATCTCGGGGACCTGCTGGGCGATGGCGACGACCCGGGGGACGTACCGGCCCAGCCCCACCACGGTGAGATCGACGAGCGTGTCGATGCCGCGCTGCTTGAGCTCCCGCAGCTTTTCGACGGCGCGGGCCCGCTGGGCCGACTCGTCCCACTCCTCGGTGGTCTTCTCGATCTCGGGGCTCAGCACGAAGATGTGCTCGTGCATGAGGGTGCGGCCCAGACGCTCGCCCTCGACCGGCCCACGCACCGTGTTGACCTGGGACATCGTGTCTCCCTCGCCGTCCTCGGGTCCGCGCCCGGTGCCGGGGAATCGTAGTGGTGGACGGTGATCCGGGCCGGCGGCGGCGGTGGGCGCCATGTCACAGCAGGCCCACAGCGGGCGCTGCGACGGTGTCGATGCGGGGATGGTGGGATGAGGTCGTTCCCCGAGCAGAGGTACTCCCCAATGACGACCGCTGGCCAGCCCATGACACCCGAGAGCAGGGAGAAGGCCCGCGCCCGGGTGCGCACGCTGACCCGGGGGGCCGTTCTCGCCGCGGCCGGCGCGACGGTGGCGATCGGCGCCGCCGTGTCCCACGGTCACGCGGGGTCGAAAAGCGGCGGGGCGAGTGCGGGCACGACGGCGACGGTGTCGTCGGGGTCCGGCTCGACCGCGGTCGGCGGCAGCTCCACGTCGGGTGGCAGTGCCGGCACCGTGTCCACCCCGACGACGACCACGACCACGCCGGCCGTCACGTCCGGCGGGTCCTCGGCGTGACGGCCACGCAGGTGCGCGCGCCCGCGCTGACGACCCGCTCGTTCCGGGCCATCGGGACCACCGCGACGGTGGTCGTGCAGGACCCCGGCTCCGCCGACGCGGCCGAGCGCCTGCTGGCGGCCGAGATCGAGGCCATCGATCAGGCCTGCAGCCGCTTTCGCGACGACTCCGAGCTGCAGATGGTGCACGCCGGTGCCGGACGCCCCGTCCGGGTGGGCCCGCTCCTCTTCGAGGCGCTCCAGGTGGCGCTCGATGCCGCCGAGCGCACCGGCGGGGCCGTCGACCCGACGATCGGCAATGCCATCGCTGCGCTCGGCTACGACGCCGACCTCGACGACGTGCGCGCGCGGCCACCGGCGCCGCCGCGCGCCCTCGGAGCGGTGGCTGGGTACCTGCACGTGCAGCTGAATTCCCGCACCCGCGCCGTGCGCATCCCACGCGGTGTCCGGCTCGACCTGGGCTCCACGGCCAAGGCGCTGGCGGCGGACCGGGCGGCGGCACGCATCGCCGACGCCCTCGGAAGCGGCGCGCTGGTGAGCCTTGGCGGTGACGTCGCCGTCGCCGGCGCCCCTCCCGAGGGCGGGTGGGCCGTCGGCATCGCCCGCGAGTCGTCGACGCCCGCCGGCCTCGTCGACCAGGTGGTGGCGATCACGCACGGTGGCCTCGCCAGCTCGGCCACGTCGGTCCGGGCGTGGACGGTGGGGGACCGCGTGGTCCATCACATCCTCGACCCGCGCACCGGCGACTGCGTGGCGCCGTACTGGGTCCTCGTCTCCGCCACCGGCACCAGCTGCGTGCAGGCCAACATCGTGACGACCGCCGCCATCGTCTGGGGCGACCAGGCCCTGGGCAAGCTCGCCGGCTTCGAACAGAGCCTGCGGCTCGTCCGCACGGACGGGCGGGTGTTCTCGGTCAACGGGTGGCCGCCGGAGTCGGCGCCATGAGCTCGACCTCGCTCTGGTACGCCACGAGGGCCACCGGCCTGGTGGCCCTCGTCCTGTTCACCCTGACCATGGTGCTCGGCCTCACGACCACCACCCGGGCCCGCGCCCGCCGCTGGCCGGGCTTCGCCCAGCAGGAGCTGCACCGACGGATCTCCATGATCGCCGTCGTCTTCCTCGGACTCCACGTCCTGACGAGCGTGCTCGACACCTACGTGAGCATCAGCTGGGCCGCCGTCGTCATCCCGTTCACCTCGAGTTACGGGCGCCTCTGGGTCGGCGTCGGCGCGGTCGCGCTCGACCTGATGCTTGCCGTGTTCGTGACGAGCCTGCTGCGCGCGCGTCTGCGGCCGGGGACATGGCGCGCCGTGCACTGGCTGGCTTACCTGAGTTGGCCGGTCGCCCTCGCCCACACGTTCGGCATGGGCACCGACGCGCGCGAGGGCTGGGTCATCGTGCTGGGTGTGGCGTGCGTCGCCACCGTCGCCGCGGCCCTGGCCTGGCGGCTCCGGGTGGCCTCCCGCCAGGTCTCGGTCAGGACGGCCCACGCCGCCGTCTCCGGCGTCCCTCCGAAGCATCTGGCGTTGAGTGGCCGGGGCCGAGGGGAGGCGCGACGTGCCTAGCGCCAGCGACATCCTCCCGACCACGGGCCGGTACCGCCTCCTCGGCCATCCGACCGACCTGGCCGGGCACGTGGCGACGCTCGGGCCGGTCCCGCTGCCATCTCCGCGCGCCCGGGGATGGCGTGAGGCGTTCGTGTCGATGCTGGAGGCCTCGGGCCTGGCGGGGCGCGGCGGGGCCGGGTTCCCGGCGGCGATCAAGCTGGCCGTGGCGCACGCCGCCGGCGGGGGCGGCACGGTCCTCGTCAACGCGATGGAGGGCGAGCCGCACAGCGACAAGGACAAGCTGCTCCTGCTGCGCTCGCCGCACCTGGTGCTCGACGGCGCCCAGCTCCTCGCCGCGGCGAGCGGCGCCCGTCGGGTCACGGTCTGCGTGCCCGAAGGCCGCGAGCAGGTCGCCGCCGCCGTCTCGACGGCCATGGCCGAACGGGCCGCGGCGGGATGCTCGCCGGTCGCCGAGGTGCTCGTGCGGCCGCCCGACCGCTTCGTCGCCGGGGAGGAGTCGGCGCTCGTCGGCTGGGTCGACTCGGGTCGCTCCCTGCCGTCCTTCCGACCCGACAAGGGCACCGCCCTCCGCATCGGCCGCCGCGGCGCGCTGGTCCACAACGCCGAGACGTTGGCCCACGTCGCGATGATCGCCCGGACGGGGCCCGATGCCTTCCGCGCCCACGGCCTCGTGGAGGACCCCGGCACTTCCCTCATCACGATCTCGGGCGCGGTGACGCATCCCGGCGTGGTCGAGGTGGACCGGGGGACGCCCCTCATCGACGTCGCCAACCGGGCCACGCCGACGGGGACTCCTCAGGCCATCCTCGTCGGCGGCTACGGCGGAACGTGGGTCGGCCCGGCCGCCTTCACGACGCCGTACGCGTCCTTGTCCCTGCCGCGCCATCGGGGCGACAGCGGGCGTCGGCATCGTCATCGTGCTGGGCCAGGACGCCTGCGGGCTCATGGAGTCCGCGCGCATCGCGCACTACCTGGCGGGACAGAGCGCCGGCCAGTGCGGCCCCTGTGTCTACGGGTTGCCGGCCGTCGCCGACGACCTGACCCGCCTGGCACGCGGTCGGGTCGACCCCGGCCTCATGGCCCGGATGGAGCGGAGGCTGCAGGAGGTCGCGGGCCGGGGCGCGTGCCGGCACCCCGACGGGGCCGTCACCCTGGTGCGCAGTGCGCTGCAGGTGTTCGCCGACGACGTCGCCGCCCACGCCCACGGCGCGCCGTGCCCGCACTGGGACCGCCCGACGCTGCTCCGTCTCCCCCCGCCGGCCCGGGCGGCGTGAATGACGCTCCGCATCCTGGTCGACCCGGTCGCGTGCGACGCCTACGGCTATTGCGCCGAGCTCCTGCCCGAGGCCATCAGCCTCGACGAATGGGGCTATCCCATCGTCGACGGCAGGCCACTGCCCGCGGCGCTCGTCGACGCGGCCAAGCGCGCCGCCCGGGACTGCCCCCGGCGCGCCATCACGCTGCGGGAGCGAAAGGGCGGTCACTGACCGCACGGGCGGGCCATGATGGACCCGTGGCAGCGTCCACCGGCTGCGCATGAAACCCGCCGGGCTCGTCATCCGGCGCGCCGCCGACGCCGACCTCGGCCGGGCCGTGGAGCTGCTCACCCTGGGCGCGCTGCCCGGGGCGCCACCTCGGGAAGACGCCGCCGACACCGTCCCCTACGCGGCGGCGCGGCGGGAGACCGAGGACGCCGGCGGCGCCGTCCTCGTGGCGGAGCTCGCCGGCGAGGTTGTCGGGGTGTGCCAGCTGATCGTGTTCCGACACCTGCAGCAGCGGGGCGGGCGCTGCGCGGAGATCGAGTCGGTGCACGTGCATCCGGACCACCGTGGGAGCGGGATCGGCACTGCGCTGCTGCGCGACGCCGTCGAGCGAGCCCGCGCCCTCGGCTGCTACCGGGTGCAGCTCACCTCAGACGCGCGGCGCGAGGAGGCCCACCGTTTCTACGAGAGGCTCGGGTTCTCGCCCACCCACGTCGGCTTCAAGCTGCTCCTCGGGTGAAGGGCCAGGTCCCGGCCCTTGCCCCTTCCGATGTAATCATGTAATCTCGTAATATGAACGAAGACACTCACGAAGGACACCGGGGCGCCCAGCGCGGCCGGAGACGCTCGGCCACCCCACCACCCTCGGGCCCCGAGCAGGAGCGCCTGATCGGGGCCTGGTTCGCGGGCCGGGTGCCCGACGCCTGGTTCGAGGGCAGTCCGAGCATCGGGATCGACGGCGACGAGATCCAGGTGGTCGGGACCCTCGCCCCCCCGCAGCTGCCCGAGGGGGCGGGCGAGGACGAGGTGCGGGTGGCCGAGCAGGCACGGATCACCGGGTTCCGGGAGGAGAGCCGGGGCGCCCGCATGCGGATCGCCGACGAGGCGCAACCGGCCTTCCGCCGCTCCGTCTCCTGGGGTGCGGTGTGCGGCGGGTCCACCGTGTTGTTCACGACGGCAGGCGTGCCCGTGATGACCAGGCTGCGCATGGCGGACCGCAGGGTGCTCGACACCTTGATCGACGCGGGCGTGGCGCGCAGCCGGAGCGAGGCCCTGGCGTGGTGCGTGCGACTGGTGTCCCAGCACGAGGCCGACTGGATCCGGGAGCTCCGCGACGCGATGTCCGCGGTCGAGGAGGTCCGCAGCCGCGGCCCGAGGAGCGCCGAGAGCTCCTGAGCGATTCCCCGCGCCGGCGGCGCGGGGCGTGCCAGCATGCGCCATGGCACATGAACACTTCCACCGGGTCCGGGAGGACCTCCGTGAGCCCTACCTTGCGCTGCAGGAGGCCATCCCGGGGGTGATGTCCGCCTACAGGGCCCTCAGCTCGGCGGCCATGGCCGACGGGGCGCTGTCGGCCAAGACGAAGGAGCTCATCGCGCTGGCCATCGCCGTCACCCGCGAGTGCGACGGCTGCATCGCGGCGCATGCCCGCGGCGCCGCCCGCCAGGGCGCCACCACCCAGGAGGTCGCGGAGATGATCGGCGTCGCCATCTCCATGAACGGGGGTCCGGGCACGGTGTGGGGACCGCGCGCGCTGGCCGCGTTCGGGGAATTCTTCGGCGGATAGGCGCGGCCCGGGCGCGCTCAGCGGGGTGCGGCCGGGGTGAAGGTGCAGTCGAGGTGCTTGATGCCGTTGATGAAGGGGGAGAGCAACCGGTCCGGCTCGCCGACGCTCTCAATGTCGGGCAGCCGCTCGAAGAGCCGGCGGAACATCACGTCGATCTCCTGACGGGCCAGGTGCGCGCCGAGGCAGAAGTGCGGACCGGCCGCACCGAACCCGATGTGGGGGTTGGGGTTGCGCCGCACGTCGAAGGTGAACGGGTCGTCGAAGACGTCCTCGTCCCGGTTGGCCGAGTTGTAGAACATGATGACCTTGTCGCCCTCGTGCAACTCGGTGCCGCCCAGGGTGGTCTCGGCGGCCACGGTGCGGCGCATCCAGATCACCGGCGAGCCCCAGCGCACGATCTCGTCCACGCCGGTCGCGGCGATACCCGCCGGGTCGGCCTGCCACAGGGCTCGCTGGTCGGGGTGCTGGGTCAATGCCAGCAGCCCGTGGCTGATGGCGTTGCGGGTCGTCTCGTTCCCGGCCACCACGAGCAGGATGAAGAAGGCGGCCACCTCGGTGTCCGTGAGCGCCTCGCCGTCGACGTTCGTGTTGACCAGGGCCGAGGTGACGTCGTCGGTCGGGTGCTCGCGTCGGACGGCCGCGAGGTCGATCATCAGCATGTTCAGCTCCTGGGCGGCCGTCATGAAGGCGACCATGGGGTCCGCTCCCTCGGGCACGTACTCGGGGTCGCCGTTGCTCAGGATCACGTTGGAGGCGTGGAACACGGCGTCGTAGTCGGTTGCCGCGATGCCCATCATGTCGCAGATGATCTCGAGCGGCAGGCGGGCCGCCACCTCGGTGACGAAGTCGCAGCCACCCAGGGGGGCCACGCGGTCGATGACTTCGTTGGCCACGAAATCGATGCGGTCCTCAATCGACTTGATCATGCGCGGGTTGAATGCGGCCGACACGATGCGGCGCAGGCGGGCATGGCGCGGGTTGTCCATGTTGATCATGGAGCCGAAGAAGTCGAGCATCTCGGCGGGCATGTCGATCATGGAGGTGGCGCCCTTGCCGGACTGGAAGATCTCGGGGTGCCGGCTCGCCTCGGAGATGTGGGTGTGCCGGGTCAGGGCGTAGTAGCCGGGTCCCTGGGGGATGACGTAGCTGAGCGCCTCGGGGATCTCCGGCTCCTTGAAGAAGGGCATGGGGCGCTCGTTGCGCAGCGTCCGGAACGCGCCCTCGCGCTCCTCCCAGGGCCGGGCCCAGAACTCCATGTCGGACAGGTCGATCTCGTCGGGGCTGAGGACGGCACGAGGTTCCACAGCGGTCACGATAGCGAGCCACCGTAGGCTGCGACCATGTGCGACACCCTGTGCGCCCCGGGCCGGGCCGGCATGGTGTTCGCCAAGAACTCGGACCGCCCGCCCGGCGAGGTCCAGGTCACCTGGCCCTTCGGCCGGCGTGCCTCGGCGGGGTGCACCCTGCGCACGCAGTACCTCACCATCGGCGACACCGGCGCACATGCGGCCCTCCTCTCGTGCCCGACCTGGTTGTGGGGGGCGGAGCACGGTGTGAACGAGCACGGTGTGGCCATCGGCAATGAGCGGGTGAGCACGACCCACGACGCCGCGGCGGCCCCGCCCGCGCTGATCGGCATGGACCTGGTGCGCCTCGGGCTCGAGCGGGCTCGCAGCGCCGCGGAGGCGGTGGAGGTCATGACCGGGCTCCTCGAGTCGAGCGGGCAGGGCGGCATCGCGGACGCCACGCACGGCCAGGCGTACGACTCCTCCTTCCTCGTCGCCGACCCGACCGACGCCTACGTCCTCGAGACGGCGGGCTCCGACTTCGCGGTCGCCGCCTTTCCCGCCGGCACCGCCATCTCCAACCGCCTCACCATCGGCACCGGGTGGACGCTCGCCTCGGCCGCCCTCGCCCCCGGCGAGGACTTCGGCCGGTTCCGGGACGCCGGGGAGGACACCCGCTACGCCGACGTCCGCCTGGCGGCCAGCCGCCGTTTCCTCGCGTCGGCCCCTCCCGGCGGGCTGACGCCGGCCGCCACCGCGGCCCACCTGCGCGACCACGGGACCGGGCCCTGGGGCGCCCCCGGCGTCGAGGGGCCGGTCCATCGACCGCCGGAGGGCATCGGGGCGGACTTCAGCGGGGTGAGTGTCTGCATGCACGTGCGCGGCCTCAGTGTCACGGCAGCATCCATGATCGCGGAGCTCCCTCTCGGCATCGACGACGGCGCGCCGCTGCGCGTCTACGTGGCGGCGGGAAGCCCCTGCGCCAGCATCTACGTCCCCGCGTTCCCGCGCACGGTCGCGGGCCCGCCGCCCTTCATTCCCCTCGAGCTGTCGAGCGAGGAGCTGTGGCACGCCGCCGACGCCCTGCGCCAGCGGATCGAGGCCGATCCCGCAGCGCTCCCGGGGGTGCGGGCGGTGCTCCAGCCCGTCGAGGACGAGCTGTGGGCCGACGCCGACGACGTGCTCGCGGACCCGGCGCGCTGGGCCAGTACCGGGTCCACGTGGGGCAGCCGTGCCCTGCGCGCGCTGCGTTCGTGCGTCGCCTGAGCGGCCGAGATCCCCCAATTCGGGTGGTGCGCGGCGGTACGCTGCGGCCACTGCCCTTGCAGTGCACTCCTACTCGCCATGGAGGATGTCATGACCTACGTGCTGACAGACGACGACATCGCGGTCGGTGATGTCGTCAGCGAACAACTCGAGAAGATGTGGGGCTGGTATCTCGTCGGCGGCATCTTCTCCGTCATCTTCGGGTTCTTCATCATCAGCTACCGGCACGCCAGCGTCTATGCGATCGTCTATCTGGCCAGCGGGTTCTTCATCGCGGTCGGTGCCTTTGAGATCGTCGGTGCCATCAGGACGGCCCGGCAGCGCTGGCTGCAACTCGTCTTCGGGTTGATCTGGATCGGCGTGGGCATCGTCGGCTTCGTGTGGCCCCACATCACCATCTTCATCACCGCCGTGCTCATTGGGTGGGCCTTCCTGGTGCTCGGCATCTTCGACATCATCCAGTCGCTCCGCTACCACCACCTCCCCTACTGGTGGGCCTATCTCATCCGCGGCATCGTCGCCGTGGCCATCGGCTTCTTGTGCATCCGGCACCCGGGCGCGCCCCTGACGGCGCTCGTCGTCCTGATCGGCATCCTCGCCATCGCCTTCGGCATCGTCGAGATGATCGGCGCGTTCTCCGCCCGCCATGCCACCAAGAGCTGGGAGGCCTACAAGGCCCAGGTGCGCTGAGCCCGGGGGAGGGGCATGCGTCTCGTCAGCTTCTCCCTTGGCGACGGGCCGGTCCGGCCCGGACTGCTCGCCGGAGACGAGGTCGTCGACCTGAGCGACCCGGCCGCCGGGCTGCCGGCGACGATGGCGGCGTTGTTGGCGCTGGGTCCTCCCGCGCTGGAGCGCGCCGCCGCCGGTGCGGCGAGCGGCGCACGCCGCCTCCCGCTCGCGCAGGTGCGCCGCCATGCACCGGTGCCCGACCCGCCCGCCATCCTGGCCATCGGCATGAACTACCGGGCCCACGTGGCCGAGATGGGCCGGGAGCCCCCCGAATGGCAGTACTGGTTCAACAAGCAGCGGACGGCCATCGCCGGGCCGGGCGATCCCATCGTCCTGCCCGCGGTCTCGGACATGGTGGACTACGAGGGCGAGCTGGCCATGGTGATCGGCCGGCGCTGCCAGCACGTCCCTGCCGCCCGCGCGCACGAGGTGGTGGCGGGCTACACCGTCATCAACGACGTCAGCGCGCGCGACTGGCAGTGGCGCACGCCCACGTTCACCCTGGGCAAGTCGTTCGACACCCATGCGCCCTGCGGCCCCGAGCTGGTGACCGGCGACGAGCTCGGCGACCCGGGCGCGCTGGCGATCCGCACCTGGGTCAACGACGAGCTGCGCCAGGACTCGAGCACGGCCGACCTGATCTTCGGCTGTGCGGCCATGATCGAGTACCTCACCACCGCGTTCCCGCTCGAGCCGGGCACCATCATCGCCACGGGGACGCCGGCCGGTGTGGGGGCCGGGATGGACCCGCCGCGCTTCCTCGCCCACGGGGACACCGTGCGGATCGAGATCGAGGGGATCGGTGAGCTGTCGAACCCCGTCGAGCAGGGGGGACGGCCCGAGCCGGTCGGGCTCGACTGAGGCAGGGCTTGTCCCTGGCGTGGTCACACAGCGGCGCCGGCACGGCAGAATGGTGGGGTGACCGACACGACGGCAGAGCTGAGCGACGCAGAGAGGGCCGACCGCCTGCAGAAGCTGCAGGGGATCATGGACCTCATGCGCCCGGCCGTGCAGGCCGACGGTGGCGACCTCGTCCTCGTGCGCGCCGACGTGGCGACCGGGGTGGTCGAGGTGGAGCTCCAGGGTGCGTGCAGCTCGTGCGCCGTGAGCTCCGCCACGCTGTCGGGTGGGGTCGAGCGGATCCTGCGCGACCGCCTGCCGTGGGTGACCGAGGTGATCGGCGGGATCGACGACTCGCTGACCTTCGACGAGAGCGCCTCGCTCGGCGCGGGCGGCTACGTCCCCAACCTCTGAGCGCCACCGGCGCACCCGGCCGGTGCGCCGCGTCGGGCCGATTGATTAGTTAGCTCAACTAAGTATACTGGGTGCATGCGCACCGGGGCCCCTCCGCTCACAGACGAGGAGGTGGCCGGCCGCCTGCGCATCGCGGTCAACCGCCTGCAGCGGCGCCTCCGCCAGGAGTCCCTCGGCGGCCTGTCGCCGGCCCAGGCCTCGGCGCTGGGCTCGGTCAGCCGGCACGGCAGCCCGACCCTGGGCGAGCTGGCCGCGCTCGAGCAGGTGCAACCGCCGACCATGACGAGGATCGTGGCCAGCCTGACCGAGGCGGGCATGGTGACCCGCGTGGCCGACCCCAACGACCGGCGCAGCGCCCGCGTGCGGAGCACCCCCGCCGGAGAGCGGACCCTCGAGCGGATGCGGACCCGCAAGAACGCCTTCCTCCTGCGCCGGCTCGGCGAGCTCGGTCCCGACGGGCAGCGGCACGCGGCGGAGCTCGTCGCGTTGCTCGAGCAGCTGCTGGAGGAGCCGTGAGACGCCGCATGCGTGAGGCCGGGCGGCGCACCTTCCGCGCCATCTCCGTGCGCAACTACCGGCTCTACTTCACCGGCCAGGTCATCTCGGTCTCCGGGACCTGGATGCAGACGGTGTCGCAGGCCTACCTCATCCTCTTCCCGCTCCACGGCACCGGCGTCGACGTCGCCATCGCCACCAGCCTGCAGTTCCTGCCGCTGCTGCTGCTCGGCCCGTTCGGGGGCCTCATCGCCGACCGGCTCGACAAGCGCAAGGTGCTCTACGCCACGCAGGGGGCGGCCGGCCTCCTCGCCCTGGCGCTGGGCCTGCTCGCGGTGACGCACACGGTGACCCTCTGGGAGGTCTACCTGCTCGCGGCGGGGCTGGGGTTCGTGAACCTCTTCGACAACCCCGCGCGCCAGACCTTCGTGTCCGAGATGGTCGGGGTGGACCTGTTGCCCAATGCGGTGAGCCTCAACAGCGTGCTGATGAACTCGGCCCGGGTGATCGGTCCGGCCATCGGCGGCGTGCTGATCATCACCGTCGGGGTGGCGACGTGCTTCTTCCTGAACGCGGTCTCCTTCGCCGCGGTCATCGTCGCGCTGGCGATGATGCGGGAGTCGGAGCTCATCCGCCATCCCGGCGTAGTCCGGGCCAAGGGCCAGGTGCGGGAGGGCCTGCGCTACGCCTGGTCCACGCCCGACCTGCGGGTGCCACTCGTCTCCATGGCCGTGGTCGGGGTCTTCGCCTTCAACTTCACGGTCACGCTGGCACTCCTGGCCAAGTTCACCTTCCACGGCGGCGCGGGACTCCTCAGCTGGTTCATGGTGGCCATGGGTGCGGGTGCCGTCCTCGGCGGGCTGGCCACGGCCTTCCGGAGCCGGCCCTCCACGCGCCTTCTCTCACTCATCGGGGTCACCTTCGGCGTCACCATCCTCGCCGTGGCGCTGTCGCCCACCGAGGCCTGGGCCCTCGCCCTGCTCGTCCCCATGGGCGCCGCCGCCATCTCCTTCGTCGCCACGAACAACGCCACCCTGCAACTGCGGGCCGAGCCGACCATGCGGGGGAGGGTGATGTCGCTGAACGCCATCGCCTTCCTCGGCAGCACCCCCATCGGTGCGCCGCTGCTCGGCTACGTCAGCGACGTGACGAACCCCCGGGTGGCGCTCGCCATCGGTGGCGTGGCGACGCTGCTGGCCAGCATCCCGCTCTTCGTGCTCGGCAGGAGGCAGCGGCGGAACGGCACCGAGGGACTCGTGTCGGGCATCGACGCGGCACCGGCGAACGTGGTCCCACTGCCGTTGCCGCCGATGCTCCCGGTCACCGAGGCGGTGTACGAAGGGAAGCGCCGCACCAGCTAGGCGGGCGGTCAGGCCGGGTGGACGAGCTCCTTCGCGACCGGCGACAGGACGGCGCCGAACTCGACCACCAACGAGATCAACAGGTCGTCCACTGAGATGATGCCCGCCAAGTCCTGCTCCTCGAGGACGGGGAGCCGGCGTGCAGTCGCGGTCTTGAACACGTGGAACGCCTCGAAGACGTCGGCCGAGCCTTGAATGGTGACGGGATCCGGCGTCATCACGGCGCTGACCTCGGCCGTGGGCGGCTTGCCCTCGCCGGTCCCGCGCACGGTGACGTCGCGGTCGGTCACGATCCCCACGAGGCGGTCACCGTCGAGGACGAGGAGCGACCCGACGCCGTGGCTGCCCATCAACCGGCCGGCCTCTTCGAGCGTGCACCCGGGAGGCACGGTCACCGGGGCGCTCCTCAGGCACTCTCTCACCAGCATTCCTGCTCACCCCGTTCCCGCGGGGCTCTCGACCCGCTCATCACCCGCATCATCGCCTCCATCCGCGACCCAGGGTAGGGGAAAAGGTCACCCGCGCCACTGCGGTGCCGGGCCCGGGAACGCAGCGCGCACAATGGGGCGGTGCGGATACGACGAGCCACGACCGGCGACGCCGCCGCGGTCGCCTCCGTGCAGGTCCGGAGCTGGCAGGCGGCCTACCGGGGGCTCATGCCCGACGAGGTGCTCGACGGCCTCTCGGTGGACCAGCGCGCCCACGTGTGGCGCCCGCTCGTCGAAGCGGGAGAACCCGGAGAGGGCGTCCTCGTCGCGGAGACCGATGTCGGGGTGGTGGGCTTCGCCCATGTGTGCCCGGCGCGTGACGCCGATGCCGAGGCGGGGACCGGTGAGGTCTCCGCCATCTACCTCCTTCCCGAGGTGTGGGGCACCGGCCACGGGCGGGCCCTCATGGACGCCGCCCTGCGCCGGCTCCGCGAGGACGGCTACCGCAGCGCCGTTCTGTGGGTCCTGGTGGGCAACGAGCGGGCCAGGCGCTTCTACGCCGCAGCCGGGTGGTCGTGCGACGGGGCGGAGAAGACGGCAACGGTCGGCGGTTTCGCGACGATCACCGAGACCCGCTACCGGCGCCCGCTGCCCACCGGGGCCTGAGGGCGGGCCGGCCCTCCCGGGCGCTACCCGTCGGCGAGCAGCCCCCGCTCGCGCGCCACTGCCAGCAGCTCGAGCTGGTTGTGGACGCCCAGCTTGCGATAGAGGTTCTTCATGTAGCCCCGGGCCGTGTTCACCGTGATGCCGAGCCGTGCGGCCGCGCTCTGGAGGTCCACCCCGCTCACCAAGAGGGAGAGGATGTCCTGCTCGCGCCGGGTCAGGAACGCACCCCGCCTGCGCGGGGCGGCCTCGTCGCCGTCGGCCGGCTCGCAGAGCGAGACCAGGCACTGGCGGTCCATGGCAAAGCTGTGGTCGCTGAGCGAGGGGATGGTGCGGACGACCTCGCCCAGGCTGGCGGACTTGGGGAGGAGGCCGGCGGCCCCCGACTCGGCGACGGCCCGGACCAGTGCCTGGCTGAGCGGCAGGCCCGTCAGCACGAGCACCTGCATCCCCGGATGGCGGTCCAGGAGATGCCGGGTGCCCGCGACGCCGTCCGTGCCGTTGAGCTGGATGTCGACCACGGCGACGTCGGGCTCGAGCTCGTCCGCCAGGGCATAGGCCTGGTCGACGTCGAGCGCGGTCCCGACGCAGGTGAGGTCCCCGGTCGCCTCGATGGCCAGCGCGAGCGCCTCACCGAAGACGGGGTGATCGTCCAAGACCATCACTTTGAGCGGCCCGCCGGCCTTCAACGGCATACACCCCCGATTGCACCTCGGCGTGCTTCCCTGCCTGACGACATGCACGATATGCGACGATGACGGTGTTGCCAATGATCGATTCCCAGCGTGCTGTCCGAATCCCCCATGGCGGTTGAGGGGATGGCCGTGTCGGAGCCGCAACCGACCGCCGAGGGTGGCCGCCCGCCCGGACCAGCCCGGCGGTTCGACATCGTGCTCTTGGCGGCCTCGGCCGGCGGGCTGGCGGCCATCAGCGCAGTGCTGGGCGCGCTGCCGGGCGACTTCCCGATCCCCGTCGTCGTGGTGCAGCACATGGACCCGCGGCACGGCAGCCTCCTGGCCGAGATCCTGGGGCGAAGGACCTCGCTCCACGTGGAGGAAGCCCAAGAGGGCGCCCACGTCGCGCCGGCCACCGTCTTCATTGCGCCGCCCAACCGGCATCTGCTGGTGGGACCGGACGGGACCTTGAGCCTCTCGCAGGCCGACCCCGTCCATTTCGTGCGCCCGTCGGCGGACGTGCTGTTCGAGTCCGCGGCGGCGTCGTTCCCCGGTCGGGCCATCGGGGTGGTCCTCTCGGGAACGGGCAGCGACTCGAACATGGGGGTGCGCGCGATCCGCTCGGGCGGCGGCGCCGTCATCGCCCAGGATCCCGCCTCGGCGGAGTTCGCCGGCATGCCCCAGGCCGCCATCGACACGGGTGACGTCGACCACGTGTTGCGCCTGGAGGAGATCGGTCCGACCCTCCTCGCGCTCGTCGATCGTCGGGTCGGCGGGGTCGGCGAGGTGACGCGGTGAGCGCAGACAGCTCGACTCGGGGCTCCGAGCGCGGACCGGGAACGGTGTCGAAGCCGGGGGACGACCACGATCAGGAGCTCGAGGGGCTCCTTCGGTTCATCCGCGACGACCGCGGCTTCGACTTCACCGGTTACAAGCGCGCCTCCATCGGGCGCCGGGTTCGCCGCCGGGCCGGCGAGCTCGGCATCGTGTCCCTCTCGGAGTACCGCGACGTCCTCGAGGCCGACGTCGACGAATTCACGGCGCTGTTCAACACGGTCCTCATCAACCTGACCGGGTTCTTCCGTGATCCGGTCGCGTGGCGCTACCTCGAACGCGAGATCATCCCGGAGATCATCGGGCGCCACGATGGAGACGAGCCCATTCGCCTGTGGAGCGCAGGGTGCGCGACCGGCGAGGAGCCCTACACCCTCGCCATGGTCGTGGCGAACCAGCTCGGCCTCGACGAGACGGCGCGGCGGGTCAAGATCTACGCCACCGACGTCGACCTCGACGCGCTGACGCAGGCGAGAGCGGCCGTCTACTCGGAGAAGTCTGTCCAGGACGTCCCTGCGGAGTTCCGCGCCGCCTGCTTCGAGCGGGACGTCCACGACCGTGGCTGGGTGCTCACGCCGACGCTGCGCCGGACCGTCGTCTTCGGCCGCCTGGACCTGACCAGGGACCCCCCGATCTCTCGCGTCGACCTCGTGGCGTGCCGCAACACCTTGATGTACCTGAACTCGGAGACGCAGGAGTTCGTGATCCCGCGCCTGCAGTACGCGCTGGGCAGCGGCGGTTACCTCTTCCTGGGCCGCGCGGAGATGGTGTTGCGCGGGGGAGCGGGCCGGTTCGCGCCCGTGAGCTTGCGCAATCGGGTCTTCACCGCGCTGCCGACCACCCAGGACCAGGCCGTTCCCGCTCACTCGGACCCGGACGGCCGGCGCCCGTTCCACCTCGGCCGTCTGGAGTTGCCGCCCGATGAGGGGTTGTCCGTGCCGTCCGTGGCGGTCGCGACGGAGTCCTTGGTGGCCGAGTTGCTCGTCGGCCCGGACGCGCTGTTGACCGGTGCCAACGACTCGGCCAGGGAGCTCTTCGGGATCGCGGCGACCGACATGGGGCGACCCATCACCGACCTCCGCCTGGCCTTCGAGCCGTTGGAGTTCGAGGCGCACGTCCGACGCGCCCTCGTCGAACGGGTGTCCCACCGGGTCGGCCAGGCGCCGTACGGGGCCCCGAACGGTGAGGTGCTCGAGCTCGAGGCTTGGGTGCTGCCGATGTTCACCGCGGACGAGGTCGAGCTGGGCGCCGCGGTCACCTTCGCCGACGTCCGCAGCTCCCAGCAGCTCCGGGAGAGCTATCGCCAAGTGCACGAGGAGCTCGAGACGGCCTACGAGGAGCTGCAATCCACCAACGAGGAGCTGGAGACGAGCAACGAGGAACTGCAGTCGAGCTATGAAGAGCTGGAGACGGGCAACGAGGAGCTCCAGTCCGCCAACGAGGAACTCGAGACCACGAACGAGGAGCTGAGGTCGTCCAACGAGGAGCTCGAAACGACGTACCTCGAGCTCAGGTCGACGAGCGATGCCGTCGAGAAGCTGAACGAGTCGTTGGTCGACACCAACCTGGAGCTCCGCCGCTTCAGCAGCCTGCACCGCGAGGTGATGGACAACTTCCCCGCCGCCGTCGTCGTGTTGGACGCCCAGCTGCTCGTCGAGGAGTGGAACCGCGCCGCGACCGAGCTGTGGGGATGCGAAGAGGGGGGCGTCGTGGGGGAGCCGTTCTTCGGGCTCGACTTCGGTCTGCCGCTCGCGGCGCTCCAGGAACCGGTGCGGGCCTGCCGCAGCGCCGGCGCCCTGCCGTCCGGCCTCGAGGTCCAGGCGACGGACCGGTCGGGCATCCCCTTCACCTGCCGCGTGCGGGTGATCCCCATCTCGGGACACGACCCCGAGACGTCGGCCATGTTGGTCATGGACAGGGTGGAGGCCACCGCAAGGTGATTCGACTGCCCGGCGCCGGGGATCAGGACTTCGAACGCCAGGCCGACGCGCTCATCCGCCGGTTGGAAACCCTCTCCGAGCGCGTGCTGGGCGCGTCGGGAGGCCCGCCGTCCCCCCTGGTGGCCGAGATGCTCGAGGAGCTGTCGGCGGCGGTCGAGGAGCTCGAGGTGAGCACGGAGGAGATCCACAGCCAGAACGAGGCGCTGGCCGAGGCGAAGCGGCAGCTGGACGTCGAGTCCGCCCGCTACCGCGACCTGTTCGACCTGGCACCCGACGGGTACCTCGTCACCGACACCGTCGGTGTGATCCTGGAGTCGAACCGCGCCGCGAGCGAGCTGCTGGGGACCCCGGTTCACTTCCTGAGGCAGAAGCCGGTCGTGGTCTTCGTGGACGCGGCCGACCGGCGTCTCGTCCTCAACCAGTTGCACGATGCGGTGACGGGGCAGCACGGCCCGGTGCTCGAGTTCGAGGCCCGGTTCGCCCCGCCCAACCAGAACTCCTTCCCCGCCTCGGTGCACCTGACCGTGGGAGGCGCCGCGGGTGTCGTCGACCCCTCCGGCCCGCGCGTGCGCTGGCTCGTGCGTGACATCCGCCGCCAGATGGCGGCCGAGCGGGCGCTCGTCGCCAGTGAGACCCGGTACCGGCTCATCGCGGAGAGCGCAGCCGACGTCGTCATCGCGACCGACAGCGGGGGCCGTGTCACCTTCGCCTCGCCCTCCGTCCGCGCCATGCTCTCCATCGACCCGGCGGCCATCGAAGGTGCGTCCATCGCCGACTTCGTCCATCCCGACGACAGACCCGCCCTGTCGTCGCTCCAGGAGGAGGTGCTGTTCGGCCAGAGCGGTGTGGCGGCGGTATGCCGATTCCGGCGCGGCGACGGCGAGTTCGTGCCGGTCGAAGCGAGGGTGGCCCCCTTCCGCAACCCCGAAGACCGCGCCTTCGGACTCCAGTACGCGCTGCGCGACGTCCGCGAGCGGGAGGCGGTCCGGGCCGCCCTGCAGGAGGCGCTGACGCGCGAGCAGATGGCGGCCTCCGCCCTGCGGGACGCCGACGCAGCCAAGAACGCGCTCTTGTTGGCGGCGTCCCACGAGCTCAACACGCCCATCGCCGCCGTCGCGGGCCTGGCCGAGCTCCTCGTGCGCCATCCCGACCTGCCCGGAGGCGACGTCCGCAAAATGGCCGAGGGCCTGGCGAAGACCGGTGCGGAGCTGCGCGCCATCCTCACCAACCTGCTCGACTCCGAGCGTGTGATCGGGGGGTACGTGGCGGCGCACCGGCGGCGCTTCGACCTGGCCGCGCTCGTCGTCGAGCGCGCCCACGGCCTCAACGGGGCGGACAAGGCGATTGCGCTCCCGAGCGCCGAGACGATGGTCGAGCTCGACCCGGAGCTCACGGCGCGGATCGTCGACAACCTGGTCAGCAACGCCCTGCGGCACACGCCGGAGGGCACGGGCGTCCGGGTGGCGTTGGCGCGCCGGAACGGCGATGTCCTTCTCGCCGTGGACGACTCGGGCCCCGGGATCCCCGACGCCGAGAAGGAGGCCGTCTTCGAGGCCTTCCAACGCCGGGCCGGCAGCACGGTCGGCGGCCTCGGGCTCGGGCTGTTCGTCGTGCGCAAGTTCGCCGAGATCCAGGGTGGCCGGGCCTGGGTGGAGGACGCCCCGGACGGGGGCGCCGCCTTCCGCGTCCTGCTGCCCGACCGGTCCGGGGCCGGCTGATCCCGCGCCGCGGGTTACCCGGGCCGGGGCTCCTTGGGCAGGCCGAGGACGCGCTCGCCCACGATGTTGCGCTGGATCTCCGCGGTGCCGCCCCAGATCGTCTCCGAGCGGGAGAAGAAGAAGAGTGCCTGGAGGTTGTCGACGGGGTAGCTCGACTTGGCCCGGCGGGCCCCGGGCAGCAGGGCGTCCGGGTCGTCGTCGCCCTGGAGGATCTGGCCCTGCAGGCCCAGGATGTCCATGGCGAGGAGCATCGTCTCCTGATGGGCCTCGGACCAGAACATCTTGTTGCACGCACCCAGCGCGGCCGTCGCGTGCGTGCCGTTGAGGGCGTCGGTCAGCGTCCGGAACCCGTTGATCTGCATGATCTTGATCTTCGACCAGGAGCGGGCGAGTCGCTGGCGCGTCAGCGGGTCGCCGTCCCGGCCCTTGTCCCGGGCCGCCTGCAGGATCTCGTCGAACTCCTTCTGGAAGCGCCGGTGCCCCGTCGTCGACGACGTGCCGCGCTCGAACCCCAGGGTGGTCATGGCGACCTTCCACCCGTTGTTGACGCCGCCGATGACGTTGTCCTTGGGACAGCGGACATTGGTGAAGAAGACCTCGTTGAACTCGGCCGACCCGTCGATCTGCTCGATCGGCCGCACCTCGACGCCGGGCTGTTTCATGGGGACGAGGAGGTAGGAGATCCCGGCGTGCTTCGGCGCGGCGGGGTCGGTGCGGGCCAGCAGGAAGATGTAGTCGGCGTAGTGAGCCTGCGTCGTCCACACCTTCTGCCCGTTGACGACCCACTCGTCCCCGTCCAGCTCCGCCCTGGTCTTGAGGCCCGCCAGGTCCGAGCCGGCATCGGGCTCGCTGAATCCCTGGCACCACGAGATCTCACCCTTGAGGATGCCGGGGATGAACTGCTTCTTCTGCTCCTCGGTGCCCCACTGCAGGATGGTCGGGCCGACGAGGGTGTCTCCGAAGAAATCGGCGCGGAGCGGTGCGCCGGCCCGCGCGAACTCCTCGGTCAGGACCACCTGTTGGAGCAGGCTCAGCCCCTTGCCCCCGTACTCGGCGGGCCAGCCGGCACAGATCCAGCCGCCGGCGAAGAGCTTGGCCGTCCACTCGCTGTTGAAGACCCTGCGCTCGTCGGGCGTCATGGAGAACCCCGGCTCGCCCCAACCGGAGGGCAGGTTCTCCTTCAGCCACCCCGCGATGACGACGCGGAACTGCTCCGCTTCGGCCGGGTAGGCGAGGTCCATGGCTGCACGGTACCCGTCCCCATCGGGCGGGTGCGACCAGGCCACGGGCCCCGCAACGGCCCTGGAAAGGCGGCGTTTGCGCCGGACCAGGGGGTTCGGGGAGGCTATGCGGCCATGGTGGAGCGCGTCGGGACATCCATTGCCTAAAACGCCCCGCCAAAAGTGGATCGAGACCAAGGAGTCCTGGGAGCGTTCGCGCCACATGGAGGTGCCCGCCCCGGTTGCCGCCGTGCCACCCCGTCCCGGGGGCCTGCGCGTGGCCTTCCTCATCTACCGCGGGAACCCGCGCTGTGGTGGCCAGGGCGTCTACACCCGCCACCTGACCAGGGAGCTCGTCGCCCTGGGCCACTCGGTCGAGGTGTTCGCGGGTCCCCCCTGGCCCGAGCTCGACGAGGGGGTGGGCTTCACGCCCGTCCGCGGCCTCGACCTCTACCGTCAGCCCGACCCCTTTCGCGTGCCGCACCCCAGGGAGTTCACGTCGCGCGAGGACTGGGCGGAGTTCGGCATCATGTGCACGGCCGGCTTCGGCGAGCCGCTCGCCTTCTCGCTGCGCGCCCGCCAACAGCTGGCGCAGCGCCGAGACGAGTTCGACGTGGTGCACGACAACCAGTGCCTCGGCCGTGGGATGCTGGAGATGGTCGAGGACGGGTGGCCCCTGTTGACCACGCTGCACCACCCGATCACGGTCGACCGCCAGCTCGCCCTCTCGCACACCACGAACCCCTGGCAGCGCTTCACCACCCGCCGCTGGTTCGGGTTCCTGGGCATGCAGGTCCGCGTCGCCCGCGCGCTCCCGGCCGTGGTGACCGTCTCGCAGAACTCCCGCCAGGACATCGCGGCGCAGATGGAGGTCGCCCCCGAGCGGATGACCGTCGTCCCGGTCGGGGTCGACCACACCGTCTTCCGTCCCATCGACGACGTGATCCCGGTGCCCGGCCGGATCATGGTGACCTCGAGCAGCGACGTGCCCATGAAGGGCCTGGTGCCCCTGCTCGAGGCCGTCGCCAAGCTGCGCACCGAGCGCGACGTCGAGCTCACCGTGATCGGCCGGCCCGCCGAGGGTGGGCGCGGTCGACCGGGCCATCGCCCGCCTGGGGCTGTCCGACGCCGTGCGCTGCGTGAGCGGCATCAGCGACGACGACCTGGCCCGCCTCTACGGCGAGGCGCAGGTGGCCGTGGTGCCCTCGCTCTACGAGGGGTTCTCGTTGCCCGCGATCGAGGCCATGTCCTGCGGCGTCGCCGTGGTGGCGACGACCGGGGGCGCGCTCCCCGAGGTCGTGGGCACCGATGGGGAGACCGGGCTGCTGGTCCCGCCCGACGACCCCGGCGTGCTGGCCGCAGCCATCGCGCGGCTGCTCGACGATCCCGCGCTCCGGGCGCGGCTCGGGGCGGCAGGGCGCGAGCGTGTGGTGAGGCGCTTCACCTGGCAGGTGACCGCGGCGGGGACGGCGGCCTGCTACGAGGCCCTCCTCGAGGGGCGGCCCCTGCCGGGCGCGCCGGCGGCCGCCGAGCGAGCGGGCGCCGTGCCGGCGCGGGGAGCAGCCTGATGCTCACCGTCGACTACGAGCGCCTCGGCGTCGGCCCGGGCGACCTGGTCCTCGACCTGGGGTGCGGGTTCGGGCGCCACGCCTTCGAGGCGGCCCGCCGCGGCGCCTCGGTGGTGGCCCTCGATGCCGGCCCCGAGGAGGTGGCGCAGGTGCGCGCCACGCTCGGCGCCATGGTGGAGGCGGGCGAGCTCGCCTCCGGCCATCCCGCCACCGCGGTGCAGGGCGATGCGCTGGCGCTGCCCTTCGCCGATGCCACCTTCGACCGGGTGATCGCATCGGAGGTGCTCGAGCACATCCCCGACGACGCCGCCGCCATGCGCGAGCTGGCGCGGGTCCTGCGTCCCGGCGGGGCGATGGCGGTGACGGTGCCGCGCTGTGTCCCCGAGGCGATCAATTGGGCGCTCTCCGACGAGTACCACGACACCCCCGGCGGCCACGTCCGCATCTACCGGCGGTCGACGCTCGAGCGCCGCCTGCGCTCCAGCGGCCTCGTGCCGACCGGGTACCACCACGCCCACGGGCTTCACTCGCCCTACTGGTGGTTGCGCTGCCTGGTCGGGCCGTCCAACGACGCGCACCCGGCCGTCGAGGCGTACCACAAGGTGCTGGTCTGGGACATCGTCAAGGGTCCGCTGGTGACCCGCACGGCCGACCGGGTGCTGAGCCCGCTGATCGGGAAGAGCCTCGTGCTCTACCTGGCCAAGCCCGAGGCAAGCGTCGCGGGCCTGTCCGACGCCCGGCCGAACGTGCCCCGCGGCGTCCCCGGCCGGCGGGGGCCGACCAGCCCGACACAGGGGGCGGCGGCGTGACGACCGAGGAGATCCGCTCCGCCGTCACGCTCCCCGAGGTGCCCGGCATCCTCTCGAGCTCGGACGTCCTCGCCACGGGGCACGCCATCGCCGAGGTGCAGCGACCCGACGGGATGATCCCGTGGTTCGTGGGCGGGCACTGCGACCCCTGGAACCATGTCGAAGCCGCCATGGCGCTCACCGTGTGCGGTCTCGTCGACGAGGCCGTGGACGCCTACCGGTGGCTGGCCCGCCGCCAGCACGCCGACGGCAGCTGGTTCAACTACTACCAGGGCGACGCCGTCAAGGACCCCCGTCTCGACACGAACGTGTGCGCCTATCTGGCGGCCGGCGCCTGGCACCACCACCTGATCACCGGCGACGTCGAGTTCCTGGGCGAGCTGTGGCCGACGATTGAGAAGGGCATCGACTTCATCCTGCGCTGGCAGCAGCCCGACGGCTCGGTGCTGTGGTCGCTCGACTCCGCCGGGCGGCCCGAGGGCTACGCCCTGCTCACAGGCTCGTCCTCCATCTACCACTCGCTGCGCTGCGCCGTGGCGGTCGCCGAGTGCCTGGCCAAGGACCGCCCCGACTGGGAGCTCGCCGCCGGCCGGCTCGGCCACGCGGTGGCCCACCACCCGGGCGCGTTCGCGCCCAAGGTCGAGTTCGCCATGGACTGGTACTACCCGATGCTGTCCGGCGCGCTGGAGGGCGAGCCCGGGCGGCGACGGGTCGCCGACGGGTGGTCGACCTTCGTCATGGAGGGACTCGGTGTGCGCTGCGTGTCGACGGGCGACTGGGTGACCGCGGCCGAGACGGCGGAGTGCGTCCTGACGCTCGACGCGCTGGGCATGGACGAGCACGCCCTCGACCTGTTCACGGCGGGCCAGAACCTGCGCCTGCGCGACGGGTCCTACTGGACGGGGATGGTCTACCCCGAGCAGGAGACGTTCCCCAAGCACGAGAGGACCACCTACACCTACGCCGCCATGGTGCTCGCCGCCGACGCGCTGTCGGCCACGACGCCGGCCGCCGGGCTGTTCCGCGGCGAGTGCCTGCCGGCTCCGCTCGACCTGGCCGAGCCGCACTGCGGCGACGCCACGGAGGGGTGCACCGCGACCGACCTCCAGCGGGGCCTCGCCCGAGGCTGAGCCGGTGGTCCGCTCCGGCCCAGGCATCGGGGGTCGGCCGGGCCATCCGGACGCCGCTAGGGGATGGCGATCTTGCGGTCCGGGATCACCGCGTCGAGGATCCCGAGATGGACGACCCGCGCCGCGACGCCACGACTGCTGAGCATCGCCAGGAACGAGCTCTCGGTGTACGGTCCCGGACCCTGTTGGTCGCCGAACGCGAGATCGGCGCCGGCGAGGTGCGACGGAGCGGAGAACAGCCAGGCCGGTTGCCGCGAGCGCTCGACCGCGTCGAGCAGCGACTGTGACCGCGTGACGTCGAGGCGCGACGGGCTCGCCGTGATCGTCGGATCGAGGTAGTCGATGTCGTAGGCGGTCCAATAGTCCGCGTAGGCGTCTTGAATGTGGGCGGCGTGCATATCCGCGATCGACGCCTCCAGCTCCCGGTCGGGGTCGTGCCATCCCGAGAACAACGCCGTGAACCCGCTGTGCAGCGATGCCGTCGAGCTGGCGAACTGTGCGTTGACACCGGACTGGGCCACCGTGAGCAGCACGCCGGCGACGACGGCCGCGGCCAGCACGTGCGGGAGGCGGTTCGAGGATCCCGACGCTGCGGTCGAGTGCCGGGCCCGGGGGAGGGCCCGAGGCGCGGTCTGCGACCACACCGCCGCCGTGGCGAACACGACGATCACGATCAGGAAGCTGAGGTCGACGCCGTAACGGCCGTCCACCCAGTACTCCGCCTTCGAGTTCACCGCGAGCAGGAGGGGGAAGGTGACGACCCCGACACTGCACGCCACCAGCCCGAGTTCCCTCCCGGTGCGGAGGTACAGCCAGACCGAGCCGACCAGCGCCCCGCCCACCACCACGACCGCACCGACGAGCAGCAGCTTGCCCAGAACGGCGCCGCCGACCCACGACCCGGTGAAGAGGTGCTTCAAGCTGAGGGCGACGGGGAGGTACTGGTGGACGAAGAGGCTCAGTCGGTGCCCCGAGCCCTGTACCTGCGCGGCCCCCGTCGACAGCGAGGCAAAGCCCGAACGGGCGTTGGTGTAGAGCCACGGGAGCGCGCCGACGAGGACGCCGGCGGCGAGAAGCGAGAGACGACGCAGGGTGCACCACCGTCGTCGGGAGCCGACGAGCACGATGGCCGCCGGAAGCACGAAGTACACGACCTCGGGGGAGGACCAGACCCCGAGGCCGGCGGTCAGGCCGAGGGCCAAGAACGTCCCGTCGCCCGTGTGCCCGTGGTCGACGCGGATGGCGAGCCAGATCATGAGGAGACCGAGGCAGAGCGACACGAAGTGAAAACCGAGCTCGCGGGTGGAGTTCCACAGGGTCGCGTAGGGCCACACCCACGCCATGGCCCCGGCGAGCCATCCGACGCGGCGATCCGCACACAGCTCGGTGACGATCAGGCCCACGATGACCGCGGCAAGCCCCGAGAGCGCCGCGGAGGTCAGATTGAGCCCGAACGAACCGGGCACGACGTCGTTGACCGCCGCGACGACGTAGGGCTCCACGCCGCCGTACGCCTGGCTCCAGTAGAAGGTGAACACGTGCCCGTGCTCGATCTGACGGCCCATCAGGCCCACGACGGCCGTATCCGCGAACAGCGGCGTGTGGACCATCACCCACAGCCGCTCGAGCGCGCCCACCACCACCGCGACGACGACGGTGGTGGTGGTGACGGGGTCGAGCCGCCGCACCGTGGCGGGCGCGGATTCGGCCACGGCTGCCCCACGCAGACCCGGCTCCGTGGCCGATGGTGCTGGGGAGGTCAGGTCCGTCATGGATGGCTGTGGGCGTCACGCGGGCGCCGGCGACGTTCGGGCATGGCGACCGGCGTGCGCCACGACTGCCGCAACAGGGACGAAGGTAGCAGTCGGTCGCAGGTTGCCGGCGTCGGAGGCGCCGCGTCCCGTGCCGGGGTCAGGTCGCCGGCGGTCTCGTCCGGCGCAGCACCCGCAGGCTCCCGCAGTCGCCGTCGTCCACGAATTCCCCCGAGTCGAGCGCAGCCCGATAGAGCTCGTACGGCGGCCGCCCGCCGTCCGCGGGGTCCGGGAACACGTCATGGATGGCCAGCCATCCCCCGACGGCCACGTGGGGCGCCCAGCCGCGGAAGTCGGCCCATGCAGGCTCTTCTCCGTGCCCGCCATCGATGAAGCAGAACGCCAGCGGCCGGTCCCAGCGCACCGCGACCGTGGGGGAGTCGCCGACGATGCCCACGACGGCGGACTCGAGCCCGGCGGACGAGACGGTGCGGCGCCAGTGCAGCAGGGTGTCGATTCGTCCTTCGTCGGGATCGACGAGATCGGGTTCGTGGTGCTCCCACCCGGGCTGGTTCTCCTCGGACCCCCGATGATGGTCGACCGACAGCAGCACCGCGCCCGTCGCCTCGGCGGCGGCGCCGAGGTACACGGTGGACTTGCCGCACCAGGCACCGATCTCGACGAAGGTGGGCGGCGTCGCGCCGGGGACCTCCGAGCGCCCTGCCCGCAGTGCCGCGTCGAACAGCGCCCGCCCCTCGTCGTCGGGCATGAAGCCCCGGGTGCCCTGTGCCAGCGCGAACAGTGCGTCGACTCGTCCGGGACCGCGGCCGCCGCCCGGCGCTCCGGGCATCAAACGGCGGGTGCGCCGGCGACTCGCAACGAGTCGGCCAGCCCGGGCCGTTCGCGGGCGGCGAAGGCGACGTTGACCCGCAAGCGCTCGACCGACTGCGCCACGCGACGCGGCCCCGACTCGAGCGGGTGGGCCTGGAGGAACGCGACGGCGCGGTCGGCGAAGTCGGCGTCCGCGCACAGCGCCGGCAGCGACTCGAGGATGCGGGGCGGTGCGTTCTTGGGGAAGCGGTCGAGGATGGTGTCCCAGTTCTCGGTCACGCGCTCCCACACGGCCTGGTTGCCCACTCGATTGGCCAGCAGTGCGCCGATCACGCTGAACCCGTTCTGGCTGCGCACCTCGGTCAGGGCCAGGTCGAACGTGCGCAGGCAGAGGTCGACGTCGGCGAATCCGGCGAGGGCGCCGAGCGAGCGCATCTCCTCCTGCGGGGTCGAGGCGGACCCGTAGCGCTCCAAGAGGGCGTCGTAGTCCCCGGGGCGCACCAGCTGGGCGACCACGGCCAGGACGGCCGACTCGATGTCGGCCGGGATCGGGGCTCCCGAGCCGCCGCCGACGGGGGAGGCGTCGAAGCGCCGTGCCGCCTCGGCGCGCACTTCCGCGTCGGCCCCGACGGTGCCCAAGAGGCTGATCGCCAGCGCGCGCAGCGAGGGCGTGCGGTCGCTCTCGCCCGGGCGCGCGTCGAAGCCGAGGTGGCGGTGTATCGGGCCGGCGAGTGCCGCCACCGCAGCGTGCAGGGCGTCGATGCACTCGGGCGGCGCGATGCGGTTGGTCAGCACCAGAGCCGCGCCGACGGGTGCCCACGGCGCCGGGTCCGGCTCGAGCCCCAGGCGCGAGGCCAGGACCAGGAATTCCCCCAGCGCCGTGTGCCCGGCCAGGGTCGTCGCCCAGGTGTCGGCCAGAAGGTTGGCCCGCTCGAGCGGGGTGAGCTCGTCCAGGTGCTCCGCCAGCGCGAGCCGGTGCTCGGTCTCGTAGCCCACGCGGTACACGCCCCAGCCGCCGGCGTTGAGCACGGCCAGCCCGCGTGCCGCCTCCTCGACGGTCGCCGGCTCGGGACCGAGGACGAAGTGCCGCGTCGGCGCGCCGGACCGGTCCCCCGCGGGCAGAGCGCGCACGGCGACGGGCACCTGCCACTCCGTCCCGATGGACGACGTGGTGCCCGGCGGGGGCGGGCCGAACGAGAACGGCTGCTGGGTCACGGTGGCACCGTGGAGCGAGACGAGCGGGTGCCCTCCTTGGAGGATGAACGTGTTCATCACGTCGCGCACCGGGGCACCGCTGGCGTCCTCCAGTGCGTCCCACAGGTCGGTGGTCACCGTGTTGCCGTAGGCGTGCGCCTTGAGGTAGGTGCGCACCCCGTCGCGGAAGACGTCCGCACCGATGTACTGCTCGAGCATGCGCAGCACTCCGCAGCCCTTCTCGTAGGTCAGGAGGTCGAACATCCCCTCCGCCTCCTTGGGGGGCCCGACGGGGTACTCGATCGGACGGGTCGAGTGCACGGCGTCGACGGCCAGGGCAGCCTCGCGTGAGGGGGCGAAGCCGACCCAGCGGTCCCACGACGGTCGGAAGGCGTCGACGCACAACATCTCCATGAACGTGGCGAACGCCTCGTTGAGCCAGATGCCCTCCCACCAGCCCATCGTCACGAGGTCACCGAACCACATGTGCGCGAGCTCGTGCGCGATCACGTCGGCCACGCGCTCGAGCTCGGCCCGGGCCGCGGCGTCGGCGTCGACCAGGAGCGCCGTGTCGCGGAAGGTGATGCAGCCGAGGTTCTCCATTGCGCCGGCGGCGAAGTCGGGGATGGCGACGAGGTCCACCTTCTCGCCCGGGTAGGGGACGTTGAAGTACTCGGTGAAGAAGCGCAAAGCGAACGCGCCCACCTCCAGGGCGAATTGCCCGAGGTGCCGCTTGCCGGGCGTGGCCACGACCCGCAGCGGCACCCCGTCGACGTCGACCGTCTCGGTGGCCTCGAGCTTCCCCACGACGAAGGCGACCAGGTAGGTCGACATCTTCATGGTGGGGGAGAACCGGATGCGTCGCTTCGCGCCGACCGGGTCGACACCGACGACGGGGGAGTTGGAGATCGCGTCCACGTCCGGGTCGACGATCAGCGCGATCTCGAAGACCGCCTTGCGGTCCGGCTCGTCGAAACAGGGGAAGCAGCGCCGGGCGTCGACCGACTCGAACTGGGTCGTGGCGATGGTCTGGGTCTCGCCGTCCTGAGCGATGTAGGTCGAGCGGTAGAACCCCCGCAGCTTGTCGTTGAGGGCGCCCGTGAAGCGGCAGCTGACGGTGCACGGTCCGGGGGGAGCTCTCGGGAGGGCCCGAAGACGACCTGCTCGAGCTCGTCGTCGAAGGTGACGCTGCAGGCGACGACGCTCCCGTCGGCCAGCAGGACCTCGACGTCGCTCACGGCGAGCTCGGCGGCGTTGAGCACGATCTCCGTGACCGCCTCGTGCACCACCGCGTCGATGGCGACCGTCCCCGAGAAGGTCGCGGACGCCACGTTCGGCTCGATCTCCATCCGGTAGGCCACCGGCTCGACCGTCCGTGGCAGGCGGAACGCCTCCGAGCTGGGCGCGTCGTTCGGCGTGAGAGCTGGTGGCATCCGGTGAAGGCTACCCGCGGCGCTGCGAGTAGTTTCTCGCTCCGTGCCTGCCCACGATGCACCCACGCCCGACGACGCCGGCCCACCCCCTGGGGCGCAGGAGGGTTCCGGGCACGATCTCGACGTCGTGGCCATCGGGTCCCCCCTGCTCGACGTGATCGAGATGGCGAGCGACGAGCAGCTCGACCGGGTCGGCCTGGAGAAGGGCTCGATGACGCTGATCGACCTGGTGACGGCCAACGCCGTGCAGGAGTTCATGGGGTCGCCCCGCTACGTCTCGGGCGGCTCAGTCGCCAACACGGCGGCGGGGATCGCCGAGCTCGGCGGCCGGGCGGGATTCGTGGGCGCCCTGGCCGACGACGAGATCGGCCGCACCTACACCGAGAACCTGCGGGCGGCCGGCGTGGAGTTCGAACCGCACTACAGCGAGTCGGCCGCCGGCGACGGGCTCGGCACCGGCCGCTGCATCGTCCTCATCACCGAAGATGCCGACCGGACCATGGGGACGTACCTGGGGGCGGCCTCCACGCTGTCGCCCGAGGGCGTCCCGACCTCCTTCGTGACCCGGGCCTCCGTGGTGTTGCTCGAGGGGTACCTGTGGGACGTCCCCGCGGCGAAGGAGGCCATGCGCCACGCCGCGGCCACCGCGCACGCGTCGGAGGGCTCGGTGGCGCTGTCCCTCTCCGACCCGTTCTGTGTCGGACGGCACCAGCGCGAGTTCCTTGACCTGCTGATCGACGACGTCGACGTCCTCTTGGGCAACGAGGAGGAGATCACGATGCTCTTCGGGGCCGGCTCGCACGAGGGCGCGCTCGCGGCCGCAGAGGAGACCGGCCTGCTGGTCGTCATGACGCGCGGCGCGCTGGGTGCGGTCGTGCTCACCGCCCACGGTCCCGAGGCGGTCCCCGCCCCGCCGGTCGACCGCGTCGTGGACACGACGGGGGCGGGCGACCTCTTCGCCGCCGGCTTCCTCTTCGGGCTCACCCACGGCCTGGGCCCGCTCGAGAGCACCACGCTCGGCGGCCTGTGCGCGGCGGAGGTCATCTCCCACACCGGCGCCCGCCCTGAGGCCGACCTCAAGGTGGCCGCGGCCGCCGCCGGCCTCCTGCCGGCGTAGCCGGGCGCACCGTGAGCCTGTCGATCGGGATCGTCGGGTTGCCGAACGTCGGCAAGTCGACGCTCTTCAACGCGCTGACCGACAACGAGGTGCTGGCCGCCAACTACCCCTTCGCCACCATCGACCCCAACGTCGGTGTCGTCGCGGTGCCCGACCCGCGGCTGGCCCGGCTGGCCGCGCTCTATGGCGGCGCACCCCAGGTGCCGGCGACGGTCACCTTCGTCGACATCGCGGGCCTGGTGCGCGGCGCGTCCAAGGGCGAGGGGCTGGGCAACCAGTTCCTGGCCGCCATACGCGAGACGGACGCCATCTGTCAGGTGGTGCGTGCCTTCCACGACGACGACGTGGTCCACGTCGACGCGCGCGTCGACCCGGCGGCGGACATCGAGACGGTGAACACCGAGCTGATCCTGGCCGACCTCCAGACGGTGGAGCAGCGGCTCCCCCGTCTGGCGCGCGAGGCCAAGGGCGCAGCGGCGCTCCGGCCCACCGTCGAGGCCGTCGCCGCGGCGGAGCGCATCCTGGGCGAGGGCCGCACGATCTCGAGCGCCGCCGCGGCGGGCGACGTGGACCCCGGGCTCCTGCGCGACCTGCAATTGCTGACGGCCAAGCCATTCATTTACGTCTTCAACGTCGACGACACCGCGCTGGGGGACGCCGCGCTGACCGCCGCGCTGCTCGAGAGCGTGCGACCGGCGCCGGCGATCGTCCTGTGCGCCCAGATCGAGGCGGAGGTGGCCGGCCTGGACCGGGCCGACGCCGCGGAGCTGCTGCGCAGCTACGGGCAGGAGGAGTCGGGCCTCGAGCAGCTGGTGCACGTGGGCTTCGCCACCCTGGGGCTGCAGACGTTCCTAACGGCGGGCCCCAAGGAGGCGCGGGCCTGGACCATCCACACCGGCGACACCGCCCCCAAGGCCGCCGGCGTGATCCACACCGACTTCGAGCGGGGGTTCATCAAGGCGGAGGTGATCAGCTTCGACGACCTGGTGGAGGCCGGTTCGGTCGCGGCGGCGCGCACGGCCGGCAAGGCCCGGATGGAGGGCAAGGACTACGTCATGCGCGACGGCGACGTGGTGGAGTTCCGCTTCAACACCTGAGACGGGGCGTAGTCCCAGGTCAGGGGACTACTGACTGCCGGAAGTCCGCAGGAGTCCCGTCGAGCGTCTCACGGACCAGGCCCTCGGCGGCGCTTCGGGTTCCTTGGGCGTACTCGACATGGCTCTTCTGGGTGCCTGTAGGTGTTCAGGGTTGTACTTGCCGAGCGCCGCCTCTCCCTCGTCCTCGATGTCTACGCCGAAGACGGAACCGGGGAGGATGCCGCCTTGTAGCGCCCTATTCCGGCGTGGGGGCACCCTCTCGTCAGACGGGGAGGAAGTCTAAACCGGGGTGAGCAGCCTCTCCCTGATCTCGTCCGCAAAGCAGGACTCAGGCGCCAGCTCCGGCCCGCATGTCATGGCGGCCACCAGCATGAAGAGATCCGGGTCTTGCGTCATCAGGTCCGAGCGACGCCGCCGTTCGGACACTCCGTCGGGCCCGAGCGGGATGTGGGCGTCGGTAAAGACCTGCACGGCGAAACGCAGCCGCCGCATCCGCTCTGCCCGCTCTTCCAAGTACGGCGTGAAGGCCTCCTTCGACCAGTCTTCACCACCGAGGAGAACGTCGCGAATCATGCGTGCGTCGCGCAGGGCGACAGACAAGCCCTCTCCAATGGTGGGGTCGCTGAAGCCGGCGGCGTCACCGGCGAACACGACGCCATCGCCAACGACGGCATCGGACCAGGAATCGAACATAGGATAGGCAGCGCACGGTCCGGTCGGGTTGGCATCGACGAAACGCCCGCAATCGGGGATCGCGTCCACGCGGAACGCCTCCAGAAGAGTCTTCGCCTTGTCGGCGCCTGCCAAGCGGGTCTTGTCCTCGATCGAGTAACCGATGTAGAGCCGCGCCCTGTCCTCACCTTGGGGGAATGCGTAAAGGATCGTATCGCCGGACGTGCCGATGACCGAGTCGGTGCTCGGCCAGTCGCGGACGCCGTCGACGAGCATGCCCGCGAGGAAGATGCGGGGGTCTGTCTTCTCGAGCACGATGCCGAGCTGGCGCCGAGTCGAGGATTCGCGTCCATCGGCGGCGACGACGAGGCGAGGTCGGACCTCGTGTTCGCTGCCGCTGTATACGTAGCGGACCTCGGGACTGTCGCCAGGCGTCACCTTGACCTGCTCTACGCCGCGGAGAGCATGCGCGCCCGCCCGCACGGCGGCGTCGAAGAGGGCTTGGCTGGCCACGGGGTGTCCGATGCCTAGGGCACCTGGGACACCGGGCACGAGGTCTGTGAGAGGCAGGGCGCTGACCTCAGCCTCCGCCGGCGAATAGGCCTCGTCGTAGCCAACGAAACGTGAGATGACGTTGCCCCCGGCCTTGATGAGGTCGTCGTACAGCCCGAGCTGCATGGCTTCAGCGACCCCCCAAGGGTGCATGTACTCGCCCCGCACGTGGTCGACGAACTGCTCCGTCCGCTCGAGGACGAGAACCGGGACCCCAGCGGTCGCCAGCGCGGCAGCAAGCGCACTGCCGCCGATGCCGGATCCGATGATCGTGACTGCTGGCGGTTCCGTATTCATGATGGGTCCAGGGTCGGGAAAGGTCCGAAGAAGCCGACTATTTGCTGAATCCGCCCTTCTTCTGCCAGGTGTCCGTAGTCCATACCTTCGAGTACCGCCGAACCGTCAGGGCCGTGCATGACCCATCCGAAACGCACGTGGCCGTCGTGCTCGTCGGCAGCCGTGACCAAGTCGATCGTGTGGCCGGGCATGGCGACCTGAAAGGCGCCGATGTGGGCGACGAGCGCCTCTCTGCCTTCAACGTTGGCCGTTGGGTCGCAGTAGGTGCCATGGTCAGCCCAGGCCGACTCCAGCAACTGGCGCCGGGCGGCCTCGTCAGGCTCGTTCCAGGCAGAGCCGTAGGCGGTCACAACAGCTCCAACATCCATGTTTCCCTCTCCTCCTGGCGAAGCTCGCCAGCGTAGTTGGGAAGGGGCGGCGCAGTCAGGCCGAATGCACCCCAGCCCGGCGGTAGGAACTCATTTAGCGTTGGTTCCGGGCATCCACCGATTTGGCGGAAGCCCTTCGTAGGGTGCGTCGGGTCGGTTCTTCTGGCTTGACTTTTTGGGGGTCGGAGCGAGCGACAGCTCGACTCCACAACGGTGATCGTCGACCAGACGAGCCTCCCGACGCACGTGCATCCCTTTTCTGGAACTCGGCGGCCGATCATGGAGTCGGACCCCTGCTTCTGAATGTCTGGATGGTCACACCCCTGCGGAACGTGCAGCGGTCGACGACGGAGAGCCGACTGACCAATCGTCTAGCGAAAGGACCACGCCATGAGTGAAGTGAGGTTGGGCATCGACGTCGCCTGTCGGGCCGACCACCGGGCCAGCCTGGCCGACGAGCGAGGTGAGTTCATCTGGTCGTCGTGGAAGTTCCGCACGACGACCGCCGACCTCGAGCGCCTGTGGGCCAAGATCCCCGACGGCGCCTCGGTGACCGTGATTCTCGAGCCCACCCGCAATGCCTGGGTGCCGCTGTCGGCCTGGCTCCAAGCACGTGGTGCCACGGTCATCTTGGTGCCACCCGAGCAGTCGGCCGACCTGCGGGACTACTACAACAAGCACACCAAGACCGACCGGCTCGATTCGCGGGTGTTGGCTCGTCTGCCGTTGCTCCACCCAGAGGGCCTGAGGGGCATCGACAACCTCGGTCCGGCGGAGTCACTGCGCCGAGCAGTCCGTCACCGCTTCAGCCTGGTCAAGCGCCGCAGTGCCGCCAGCCTGCGCCTCGACGCACTCGTCGAGCTGCTGGGGCCGGGGTGGGCCGACTCCCTCGGATCGGCCACCGCCTCGAAGACCGCCCTGGTCATCTTGGAGAAATACGCCGATCCACGGGCTCTCAAGCGTCTCGGGCGCGCCCGGCTCGCCGCGTTGGTGATCCGCTCGAGTTCGGGACTGTGGCGCGAGGACAAGGCCGACGAGCTCTTGGCCATGGCCAACGAGACCCTGGCCCTGTGGTCATGCGGAGGCATCGACTTCACCGAGTTGGCCCACGACATCGCCTCAGAAGTCCGCGTGCTCCGCCAGCTCGACGAGGAGATCGCCGCGGCCGACAAGCGGATCGCCGTGCTCTATGACGAGGCCGATCCCAAGGGCATCGTCCGCTCGGCCCCGGGACTCGGGCCCGTCCTCTCTGCGGCCATCTTGGGGAACGCGGGCGACTTCAACCGATTCGCCAACCTGGCCGGCGTGCGATCCTTCACTGGCTTTGTGCCCAAGATCGACCAGTCCGGACTGGTGGCGGGACACAAGGGCATCACCAAGGCGGGAGACGCCGGCCTGCGCCAGGCCCTTTACCTGGCAGCTGATCACGCTCGCCATATCGACCCCACACTCGCCCAGCGCTACTACCGGCTCGTCATTGTCGAGGGCAAGCATCACAACTCGGCGCTGTGCTCGGTCTCGGCCGTCCTCATCACCCGGATCGCCGCATGCTGGCGCAAAGGCGAGCTCTACGAACTGCGAGACGAAGACGGTGAAGCGATCAGCGAGGCAGAAGGCAAGGCTGCCTGCGCAGACCGCTTCAAGATTGATCCCAAAGTCCGGGCCGCCCGTCGTCGCAACACACCAGCCAAGACCCTCAAGAACAGGGCGGCGGGTCGAGGCAGAAAGGAGTCGGCCCGAAAGGTCGCTCCGGCCACCGACCCGCCGGGAGAAGAAGCTAGCGAAAATGTGGCCTGAGGGGCTTGACTGCCGTTAGGAACTCACCCCCGGCCTTAGGTCGGCTCGATCGAATCGGGTTCGTGGGGTGTGCTCACCCAGGCACTAAAGAGCGGCAGGCAGAACAGCTCCGTGTGACCAGCACGTGCCCGTGTGAAGTCAGACGTACTACCCGCCAAGGCAACCGCTGCGTAGGGATGATCGAAGTAGAGCCGTGCGGTGCGTGAGAGGCCGCGCTCCCTGGGACGGGTGACACTACCCATGACGTCAAAGGCCGAGATCGCGGCAGCCTCGAAGCCGGTTGGAGTGTAGGAGGCGACGGCCGATTGAAACGCCTCGACTCCGTCGCCCCGTGGATCGGGTCCGATGAGGCCGAAGAGAGCGGAGAGCGCGGGCCTGACCCCGAACGCCTCCGAAGCCTGGAGCTTGAGCGTGCTCTTCGCGTGCCATGCGGCGAGCATCGCGCCCACGATCTTTTCGGAGCGATCTCCCGCCACCCTGGCCAGCACCTCGCGTTCTGTGATCTCCCAGGAATGGCCGCTGCCGAGGGGGAGGTCGAAGAGTGAGCAGTAGACAGAGTCCAGACCGTCCTCGCGGCAGAGCCGTGCGATCTCGTAGGCGGCCTCGAAGACCAGATGGCGGTCAATCTCTGGGTCCGCAGCCACCGAGAGCACAGCGAGTTCCTCGTTGGCCAAGGCGAAATGCACCGCGACCACCCCGGCCGCTTCGGTCATAGCCAACATCGTCGGGGGAAACCGTGAAGGTCGACTGTCGAGAAGGACCTCCTTAACTTGGTCTCGCCACGGGCTCGAGGAGCGGAGATGATCTTGCGCGGCGACTACCTCGAACGGCTCTTGCCACGACACTCTGGTCGCGAGCACGGACGTGAGGAGAAGGCGTGTCAGGTCCGTAATCTGTACCGGAAACCGCCGAATGAGGCCCGAGGTCTGATGGTCGGCCCAGGCATCCGCTGCAACCTGAGACGGAATGTCTCCACGCTCGACTTGTGTCGGGAGGGTCGCATTCCATCGGGTGAGCGCTGGCGTGACCTCGTTGTCTCTGACCCACAACGCCAACCCACTGTGAAGAGGTGGCGGAGGGTCCGCTAGGAAACTGATGAGCAGCTCTGTTGCGGTCGTCGACGAACAACCGAGTGCATCTTCGAGCTCTTCTCGATCCTTGTCCGCGGCGGCAGACGCACAGGCGGCAAGGAGGAGCCAGACGCCGAGGGGTGAGGAGATCGAATCCGCCTCATGCTGTTCGAGGACGGCTGGGCAGACGCGCCGACAATAGGCATCGATGAGAACGGCCAGGGAGATATGAGAGCTGGCTTGTTCGACTGTCACCCAGGCAGTCTGGCAGCGAGAGCGACTGCCCCGAAAGTGCCTGGGCAAGAGCATCAGAAGCCCTCCGCCGGTTGACTCGTCATCTTCGGCGCGTGCTGCGCCACGCCTCCACCTACCAGCCCTTGCCTTTCCTGTCAGTCCAGATCTCATTCCACGCCGGCTCCTGGCGACAATGGGTCCCCTGTAGCTGTCGGGATTGGACCATCCGAAAGCACCGCCCCCGCTGGGGACTGAATGCGGCGATCAGGTCGCCGGGTTAAGGCATCAGGTCCACGGTGCGGCCGTAGCTTCGGGGTCTGAAGCCCACCCGGCCGCCTAGCGCCCCTGGCTCGTGTTGAACTCAGCTGTGCAGCGCCCAGACGATCCGGACATCGTGGCGGCGCCCATCCATGACCCCGGCGACGACCGCATGAATCTTCTCGGCGAGCGCGGCGCCGGCATTGCTGCGGCTCATCCCGGAGTAGACGGTGACGAAGGGGATTCTGGCCCAGCCCTCGAACACTTCGACGCGCCAGACTGAGTGAGAGTCGGGGAGAGCGTCGTGCAAGGCGTCGAAAACCGTGTCCGACAGGTCCGAGAGCACCACAGATTCACGATCGCCGATCTCGGTCGATGTTGACAGAGCCAAATGTCACGGCTGCGATGATGTTGTCGGGACGTAGATCCATTACGGGCGGCCGCGGCTCAACCCCGGCGAGAACTCGGGGCTGAGCCGAGCCACGTCACCCCCTAGCCGCCATTGGCGAAGCGATCACAGTGGCCTGGGGATATTGAGCTAGCGCCGATGACTCCTGATACGCGCCGGAGGACGGGTCCACCCGCGCCGCGCTACCCGGCCGTACCCTCACAGGTCGGTGGACGAGTTCCTCACGGCCTGGCTCATGGCACCCGGCCACGGCGAAATGCTCCCGTCGCTCGAGGACCTCCTACGGCGCCCTGGGTGGCACCAGGACGCAGCGTGCAAGGGCCTGGGGACCGCTCGGTTCGTCGTCGGGCGTGGTGGCGGCCAGTACGACGCGGGACGCGCTCTCTGCGCGGGCTGTCCGGTGCGTCAGGAGTGCTTCTCGACGGCCCTGGCCAACCCGGACCTCCAAGGGCTGTGGGGCGGCACTTCCGAGGTCCAGCGCAAGGCGATGCGGCGTGGGGCGGTGGCGTAGCAGTCCGCAAAAAGTCCACAGGACGTTCCACAGCGACCGGAAACATTCAACGCGAGCCACAAGCAACCGCTCAAGCCTGAGGAGTTCCGCTGCAACACCTGACGGCGGTCGTCAGGTGTTCGGGTTGACGTTCGGGTTGGCGGTCACCGAGAAGGCGGTCGTGATCTGCTTGCCCCGGGCGTTCAGCACGTACCAGAGCCCGCCGTCCTGGTCGATCGCCTGCCCCATGACGACGCCGGGCGTCACGTCGAGGTTGTAGGTGTAGAGCGGGTGGCCCCCGTAGGAGAGCTGGACGGCCCCGTCGGGGCGCCGCAGCGTCCCCACCAGCGCGGGGTCGACGCCGCGGCCGACGCGGACCGGCCCCGACCGGATCAGCGGGGGCCACTGGAACACGCAGCCGTCGTTGAGGCAGGTGCTGCGGTCCGGGCTGTCGGGTGCGAAGTCGTAGAGGGTGTTGCCACCACCGGTGGCGAGGATCGGGCCCACGGGCGAGCGCTGCAGTGTGAGCGTGAGCGAGGTGTCGGTGGTGGGCGGCGCCGAGAGCACCGTGACGTCGCCACCGGAGCACGCGGCCAGGGCGAGGGCGAGCAGGGCGAGGGCTGCGGGGACGACGAGGGCGGCACGACGCAGCCCGGCCGCCCTCACGAGCCTGACGCGGGGACGTCGGTCCCGAGGGCCCAGCTGATCGACGCCAACGCGTCGGCGACGGTCCAGTTCGGCTGCTGGGGATGCTCCAGATTGTGCACGCCGCCGTCGTTGAGCAGCGAGGTCAGCTTGTGGTCGAGCCGGCCGCCGAGGTTGGGAGCGGTGGCGTCGACGAAGCGCTCGCGGCCGTCGGTCCCGATGAGGATGTAGCCGTCGGTGTGGTCCACGTCGTAGGTGAGCGGGGTGCCGGTCAGCCAGTCGAGGTGCGGCGGCTGGTCCTCGGGGACGATCTGGTACTCGACACCGAAGGGCTTCCAGAACGCGGCGACGTTCGCCGGCGTGCCGGTCCACAGGTCCCAGTCGGCCCCGAACTCTCGCTGGTAGGCGGCCAGGCGTGCCACGGTGTCGCGGCCGGGGTCCACGGTGGCCTCGACGAAGAAGACGCGCGGTGCCTGGCCGGCGGCGCGCAGGTCGCGTTGCAAGGAGATGAAGGCGCCCGTGACGAGCGGGCACTCGTCCTGGCACAGCGAGAGGAAGGGCGCGAGGACGACCACTTTGCCGCGCAGCGCAGCGAGGGACACGGGGCGACCGCGCTGGTCGACCAGGGGCACGTGCTGGGGGGTCGGTTGGTCGAGCACCAGCCCCTGTCCCGGCGGCGGTGCGCCCGGTGCGGACGATCCGCAGGCGGCGAGCAGCAGGCCGAGCGCGAGGACGAGCGTGGTGACCCGGGCGCGGCGCCGAGATGTGCGGCTCAGTCGTCGTCCTCCCCGGCGGGCAGGAACGAGAAGGGGAGGTCCGCCAGCGAGATCAGGGTGGAGGCGATCCAGCGCGTCAGGGCGTCGAAGACGGGCGCGATGGTCGAGGGGTCCTCCAATTGCTGCTCGCTGAAGCGGACCGAGCCCTCGTAGGTGGCCTCGGCGGCCCAACGGAGCCCGTCGGCACCGCCGTCCGCGTCGGTCCGCACCTGCTCGATCGTCGTGGCGGTGCGGACGAGGTCCATCGGGTCGCCCAGCGGGCCGGTGATCGGCAGCGCGGCCATCACCTTCTCGGTGTCGGGCGCCTCCGCCATGCGCTGGACGCGCAGCGCCACCTCGATCACGACCTCGGGCAGCTCGTCGGGCGGCTCGCCGATGGACCAGCTCCGGTAGGAGGTCTGGCTCCACGTGGGCCAGTCGACCGACACGTCGGCGCGCACCCGGGGCGGCTGTTCCTCGCCCGGCAGGCTGTAGGAGGTCTCCCAGGACACGTCGCCCAGGAAGACGTCCACCTGGAAGCGCTCCTCCACCGCCTGGCGCTGGAGGAGCGCCCGGTCGAAGGAGGCGCGGATGGTGCTGATGACGTCGACGAGAAGGTGGTCGAGCACGCGGCACGAGGATAGGCCCGCCCTGGGCTCATGCGGTCTCGCCCCGGCCGACGGGGCGGCCGGCCCGGCCCCGGCTGTTACCGTCGGGCGGGTGAGCGAGCGGTCCCCCTGGCTCGAACGGAGGGTGATCGCCTATGCGCACCAGGGTGGCGCCTGGGAGTCGCCGTCGTCGACCCTGCATGCCATCGCGCATGCGCTCGAGGTCGGCGCCACGGGGATCGAGCTCGACGTGCACGCGACCGCAGACGGCGAACTGGTGGTCTGCCACGACGCCTCGGTCGACCGCACCACCGCCGCGTCGGGCACCATCGCGTCGTTCTCGTTGGAGGAGCTGCGGCAGCTGGACTTCTCGTACTGGTGGGTCCCCGGCGCCGACGTGACGCCGGGCCGGCCGGCGGCGGACTACCCGTTCCGGGGCCGGGCGCCCGCCGACCCGTCCTTCGGGATCGCCACGCTGCGCGAGGTCCTGGAGCGCTTCCCCGGCGTCGTCCTGAACCTCGACATCAAGCAGACGGCGCCCGTGGTGGCACCCTACGAGGAGGCGCTCGCCGGCCTCCTGGCGGAGTACGGGCGCCACGAGGACGTCATCGTGGCCTCGTTCCTCGACCCGGCGACCGACGCCTTCCGGAGCTACGCGCCCACCGTGGCGACCTCGGCCGGCACGGTGGCCACCGCGGAGGCCTGGCGCGCCGTGCAGGCCGGCGAGGACATGCCCGACATCCCGGCGGTGGCCTACCAGGTGCCGGAGCGCCAGGGCGACCTCGTCGTGGTGGACGAGCGCTTCGTGGCGGCCGCGCACGAGGCGGGCAAGGCCGTCCACGTGTGGACCGTCAACGACGCCGAGGCGATGGAGCGCCTGCTGGGCCTCGGCGTCGACGGCATCATCTCGGACCTGCCCACGACGTTGTGCGGCGTGCTGTCGTCGGGCGGGGTCGCCTGGGACGGGACGTGAGCCGGGTGGCCCTCAGGCGGAGCCGGTGCGCCTAGCCGCGGCCGCAGTTCGGCTTCTTGCCGTGGTTGGCCTTCTTCTTCGTCCTGAGCTTGCGCTTGACCGTTCGTTTCGACATGGGGCGACGATCTTAGACGGAGCGGCGCAGGGCGTCCGGTAGCCTCGGTCGCATGCGGTCCGGATGGCTGCTGCGGGACGGCGACGTGGTGTGTGCACTCGAGATGGCCGATTCGCCGGCCGAGCGTGGCGCCCTGCGTGGGCGCACCGGCTGCGAGGGCGCGCTGCACGTCGAGGGGGCCCGCACCGTGCACACGGCAGGCATGAAGTTCCCCATCGACGTGGCCTTCCTCACCGACGACCTGACGGTGGTGCGCCTGGCCCGGCTCAAGCCGTGGCGGGTGGCGGTCGGGGGGCGCGGGGCCCGGAGCGTCGTCGAGACCGAGGCCGGAGCGCTGGAGCGCTGGGGAGTGCGGGTGGGCGACCAGCTCGAGGTGCGCGAGGTGCCGAACGGTGCAGTGAGCGACGGGCCGTGAGCCAGGAACGGCGCGGCCGGCTCGTGCTCGTGGCCACGCCGATCGGCAACCTGGGCGACCTCTCGCCTCGGGCCCGCGAGATGCTGGCGGGGGCGGACCTGATCTGTTGCGAGGACACGCGGCGCACCCGGGCGTTGCTCTCGGCCGTGGGCCTCCCCGGAGGCAACCGGCTGCTCTCGCTGCACGGCCACAACGAGTCGGCCCGTCTCGACCGGGTCGCTGCCGCCGTGGCGGACGGCGCGACGGTGGCCGTCGTGAGCGATGCCGGCACGCCGGGCGTGTCCGACCCCGGCGGGTGGCTGGCGGCGCAGCTGGCCGCCGCCGGCGAGACGGTGAGCACGGTGCCGGGCCCGTCGTCGGTGCTGGGCGCGCTCGTCGTGAGCGGGCTGCCCACCGACCGCTTCGCCGTCGAGGGGTTCCTCCCGCGCAAGGGTTCCGAGCGCCGTCGCCGCGTCGCGGCGCTCATGGAGGACGAGCGGACCTCGGTCGTCCTGGAGGCGCCGGGCCGCGTCGCCGGAACGCTGGCCGAGCTGGCCGCCACCGACCCGCAGCGACCCGTCGCCGTCGTGCGCGAGCTGACCAAGGTGCACGAGGAGGTCTGGCGGGGCCCGCTCGGCGCGGCGGCCCCGGAGTTCGCCGGCCGCGAGCTCCGCGGCGAGGTCGTGCTCGTGGTCGGCGGCGCCCCGGAGCGTGAGCCGGCAGGCGACGCCGAAGTGGAGGGGGCGGTGCGGGCGGAGCTCGGGGACGACCCGTCCGCGGGGCCCCGACAGGTGGCGGAGCGTGTGGCGGCGGCGCTCGGCGTGCCGCGGCGGCGCGCGTACGAAGCCGCACTGCGCGTCCGGGCCGGCGACGGGGCGGCGGGCCCGGCGGGCGGCGCCTGAGCGCGCCGGTACGCTACCGCCGGTGCCCCCCTACTACCTCACCACGCCGATCTACTACGTCAACGACGCGCCGCACGTGGGCACGGCGTACACGACGGTCAACGCGGACGCCCTGGCTCGCTGGCACCGCCTCCTGGGCGACGGCGTCTGGTTCATGACGGGCACCGACGAGCACGGCGCCAAGATCGTGGAGGCGGCGGAGGCCAACGGCATGACCCCCAAGGAGTGGACGGACCGCACCTCCGCCCGGTTCCAAGAAGCCTGGTCACGGCTCGAGATCTCCAACGACGACTTCATCCGCACCACCGAGCCACGGCACTACGCGGTGGTCCAGCAGTTCTTGCAGCGGATCTACGACAACGGGTACATCGAGCTGGCGCCCTACTCGGGGCTCTACTGCGTGGCGTGCGAGGACTACTACACCGAAGATCAGCTCGTGGACGGCCTGTGCCCCGTGCACGGCCGCCCCGTGGTGGAGATGCAGGAGGACAACTACTTCTTCAAGCTGAGCGAGTTCGGGCAGCGCCTGCTCGACTACTACGACACCCACCCCGACTTCGTTCGGCCGGTGTCCAAGCGCAACGAGGCCCTGGGGTTCATCCGGGGCGGGTTGCGCGACGTCTCCATCACCCGCACATCGTTCTCGTGGGGTGTGCCGGTGCCCTGGGACAAGGGGCACGTCTTCTACGTCTGGTACGACGCGTTGATCAATTACCTGACGGTGGCCGGCTACGGCGACGACCCCGAGGCCTTCGCGCGGCGGTGGGGGGCGGCGCACCACCTGATCGGCAAGGACATCCTCAAGTTCCACTGCGTGTGGTGGCCGGCGATGTGCCTGGCGGCCGACATCAGCCCGCCGGAGGAGATCTTCGTCCACGGGTACCTGCTCATGGGCGGGCAGAAGCTGGGCAAGACGATGATCGCCACCGGACTGGCGGGCGGCGGGGAGGGGGCGCCGCCGCTCAAGGTGACCGACGTGTCGCCGCTCGCGCTGGCCGACGACATCGGGGTCGACCCGCTGCGCTACCACCTGCTGCGCGAGGTGCCGCTCGGCGGCGACGGCGACTTCTCCTACGAGGGCATCGTGGCGCGCTACAACGCCGACCTCGCCAACAACCTCGGCAACCTGGTGTCGCGGGTCACGACGGTCGTCCACTCGAAGTGCGGGGGGGTGGGCCCGGCCTGCAACCGAGGCAGCGTGCTCGGGCCGGTGGCGTCGGCAGTGCTCGACGCGGCGACGGCGGCGTGGGCCCGATGGGCGCCCCACGAGGCGCTGGAGGAGACGTGGCGGCTCATCGGCTCCGCCAACGCGGAGCTCGAGGTCGCCGAGCCGTGGAAGATGGACCCGGGTCCCGCGGTGGACGCGGTCCTGGGCGACGCGCTCGAGGTGCTCCGCATCGTGGCCGTGCTCGTCGCCCCCGCCATGCCGTCCACGGCGGCCGAAGTGTGGCGCCGGATCGGGCTGGAGGGTGACCCGTCGTCCGCCCGTCTGCCCGACGCCGCCGTCTGGGGCGGCTACGGCGGCGGGGCCGAGGTCGTCAAGGGCGATCCCCTGTTCCCCCGGCGCAAGGCCTGACGTGGGGGGGTGGTTCGACTCCCACTGTCACGTGCAGGAGGAGTTCCTCGGGGCGGACCGGGCCGGGGCGGCGCAGCTCGAGCCCGTCCTGACGCGGGCGCGGGAGGCCGGCATCGACCGCCTCGTGTGCATCGGCACCGGCGTCGCCACGTCCCGGCAAGCCGTGGGGTTGGCCCGCGAGACCGCCCGCGCCGGGTCGCCGCCCCGGGCCTGGGCGTCCATCGGGCTGCACCCCCACGAGGCGAGCGAAGGGGTGGGCGAGGTGGCGGCCCTCCTGGCGCGCGAGGTGGCGCGGGGCGACGGCGCGGTGGTCGCAGTGGGGGAGTGCGGCCTCGACTACTACTACGAGCACTCGCCGCGCCCCGCGCAGCGCGCTGCCTTTGCGGCACAGATCGCGTTGGCCCACGCGCACGACCTGGCGCTGGTGATCCACGCGCGGGACGCCTGGGTGGACCTCTTCGACGTCTTGGAGGCCGAGGGCGTTCCCGAGCGCACGGTGTTGCACTGCTTCACCGGCGGCCCGGACGAAGCCGATCGCTGCCTGCGCGCCGGCATGTACATCTCCTTCAGCGGCATCATCACGTTCAAGAACGCGGCCGACGTGCGGGCCGCCGCGGCGCGCTGTCCGCTCGACCGCCTGCTCGTCGAGACGGACAGCCCGTTCCTCGCGCCGGTGCCGCACCGCGGCCGGACCAACGAACCGTCGTACCTCCCTTTGGTCGGCGACGCCATCGCCACCGTGAAGGACTGCAGCGTCGACGAGGTCAAGGAGCGCACCGCCGCCGCCGCCGCCATGGTGTTTTCCACAGGCAGCTAATTCACGCGCTGTTGTGCGTAATACGAGAACCTTCTGACCTGGGTGTTTGAGGGTAATTCTTGCTAGAAAGAACTCCTGAACTGGGAGTTCATCCAAATATCGCGCACCGCGCCGTGTGTGACCTGCGAAAATGACGCGCGAAAAGGCTCCCTCACATTTCGGGTTTGCACTCCCCGGGATCGGTTATCTAAGTTCTCGAGAAATCCCTCGCCACCCGTGTGTCGGCGCGGGTGCACTGTGTCGCCGGAGAAGGGTGGAGCCCTGCGGAACCAGAGCACTGGGGGGAGGCGCCTGGGCGTCGCCGCGCTACTTTGCGGCGTCGTGTTCGGCGTGCCTCTCCTGCTGTTGCACAACGGAACGGCGCACGCGTCGCGCGCGGAGGAAGCGGCGCGCACGGCGCGCGGCGGCCACGAGTCCGTCGTGCACCCGGCCTCGCATCTCGACGGCGTGAACCTGCCGTCGCACCTCGTCGCGTACCACGCGCCGGCGACGACCACGACGACGGCGCCGCCGGCGACGACGACGACCCCGCCCGCGCCGGCGCCGGCGACGACGACGACCGCACCACCACCGCCCCCGCCGACGACCACGACGACCGCGCCAGCGCCACCACCGCCGACGACCACGACGACGGCACCGCGGGCGGCGGCTGTGGCCGCCCATGACGAGTCGGGTGAGGCCACCTGGTACGCGGCCGCTCCGTCGGGCCTGTGCGCCAGCCCGACCCTGCCGTTCGGGACGGTGCTGACCGTCGTCAACGACGCGACCGGTGCGTCGACCGAGTGCACGGTGGACGATCGTGAGGACGCCGGCTACCCGCGGGTCGTGGACCTCTCGCCCGAGGGCTTCTCCCAGATCGCCGACACGAGCCAGGGAGTGGTGGACGTCACAATCTCCTGGTGACCCATTCCGGCGCCGACATCGCCCAGCTGCTGGCGGCGCACGGGCTCCGTCCCAGCAAGGCCCTCGGCCAGAACTTCGTCGCTGACCCCAACACGGTCCGCCGCATCGCCCGGCTCGCGGGCGTCACCTCCGGCTCGGCCGTGCTCGAGGTCGGCGCGGGGCTCGGATCGCTGACGCTGGCGCTGGCCGAGACGGGTGCCACCGTGGTGGCGCTCGAGACGGATCGCCACCTGATCCCCGTGCTGCGCTCCGTCGTCGAGCCGGTGGGCGCAGAGGTGGTCGAGGCCGACGCCATGGCCGTGGACCTCGCCGCCCTGCTCGCCGAGCGGGGCGGGGGACCATGGAGCCTGGTGGCCAACCTGCCCTACAACGTCGCCACCCCACTCGTCCTGCGGGTCCTGGTCGAGGTGCCGGCGGTGGCCCACCTCCTCGTGATGGTGCAGCGGGAGGCGGGCGAGCGCATGGCTGCCGCGGCGGGGGACGACGCCTACGGCGCCGTCTCGGTCCGGGTGGCGTACTTCGCCCGGGCCGAGGTCGTGGGCCGGGTGCCGGCGTCGGTGTTCATCCCCCGCCCCCGCGTCGAGTCGGTCCTCGTCCGACTCGAGCGGCGGCCCGCGCCCGCGGTCGACCCCTCCCTCGTCACCTTCGCGCGTCTCGACGCCGTGGTGCGCGCCGGCTTCGCCCACCGCCGCAAGATGCTCCGCCGGTCGCTGGCCGGCGTGGTCCAGCCCGACGCGTTCGAGCGCGCCGGGGTACGGCCCGACGCCCGGGCCGAGGAGCTCGGCGTCGCCGAATGGGGGAGGCTGGCCGCACAATGACGAGCGAAGCCCGTGTGACGGTGGTGGCCCCGGCCAAGCTGACGGTGTCGTTGCGGGTACGCGGCGTCCGCGCCGACGGGTACCACGAGCTCGAGGCCGAGATGGTCACGCTCAGCCTGGCGGACGAGCTGGTGCTCGCCGAGGGCGGGTCGGGCCTGGAGGTCGCGGCGGGACCGGGGACGAGGGCCGATGGCCTGCCGGCCCCGGAGCGCAACCTGATCGGTCGCGCCCTGTCCGCGTGCGGCCGCCGCGCCTCGGTCCACCTCACCAAGTGCATCCCCCTCGGGGGCGGCCTGGGGGGCGGGTCGGCCGACGCGGCCGCCGTGCTGCGCTGGGCCGGATGCACCGACCCGGCGCTGGCGGCGAGCCTGGGGGCGGACGTGCCCTTCTGTGTCGTCGGTGGCCGCGCTCGTGTCGAAGGGGTGGGCGAGCGGGTGACCCCGCTGCCCTTCGTCGCCCGCGACTACCTGCTGGCGTTGCCGCCGTTCGGCGTCGACACGGCCCAAGTCTTCGCGGCCTGGGACGCCGGGCACCGCGGCGAGGGGCCGAACGAGTTGACGGCGGCCGCGTCGGCGGTCGAGCCCCGGCTGGTGCGTTGGCGCGACGCCCTCGGGGACCTGACGGGCCGGGAGCCGACGCTGGCGGGCAGCGGCTCCACGTGGTTCGTGGAGGGCGCGGTCACGGGGAGCGGGACGGCCGCCTCGCTGCGCAGCGGGGGCGCGACGGCACGCCTGGAACGGGTGCGAACGGTGCCGGCGGGCTGGGAGGGTGACTGAGGGGAAGGGGGAGGGCGGGCGCCGGGTGGGCTACTTGCCGGCCCTGCGCTGCCAGCGGGTGGCCTTGAGCATCTTCTTGTGCTTCTTCTTGCGCATCCGCTTGCGGCGCTTCTTGATCAGTGATCCCATGGCGTGCGGCAGGCTAGCGGTCCAGGGGGCCGACTGCCAGGTCGGCCCGGACGCGAGGAGGCAGGCATGGGCTTCGAGATCGTCCGGCTCGACCATGTCCAGCTGGCCATGCCGCCCGGCCGCGAGGCGGACGCCGAGGCCTTCTACTCCGGTCTCCTCGGCCTGGAGCGGCTCCCGAAGCCGGAGCCCCTGGCCGCCCGGGGCGGTTGCTGGTTCCGCCGCGGGGAGGTGGTGCTGCACCTGGGCGTGGAGGAGGACTTCCGGCCGGCCCGCAAGGCCCATCCGGCACTGGCGGTGCGCGACCTGGGTGCCCTGGAGGCTGCACTGGCCGCCGCAGGGGTGAAGGTGCGGGCCAACCCCGACCGCGAGCCCGGGGGCGGCGCCTACGTCGACGATCCCTTCGGCAACCGGATCGAGCTCGTCGCGGCCGGCTGAGCTGCGAGAAGGGGGGCCGGCGGGGGCGGAGGCGGACCGCCCCCGCCGGCGTCGCCGGTGACACTCCTGCCACCGGCGGGGTACTCGTCCATTTTCGGACGACCGACTGGGCACACGATGGGGAACGCGTAAGAAGACCCGAAGAACGCACGTGCCGGGCCGGACCGCGCTAGGAGGGTCCGGACCCCTCGTCGGGCGCGGGCACCGCAGGCAGCCGCAGCGACATCCGGGCCCCGCCGCCGGGGTCGTTCTCCGCCTGGATCGTCCCCCCTTCCGCCTTGACCACCTGGGCCACGATGGCGAGGCCCAGGCCCGACCCGGGCAGCCCCCGGGCGGCGGGGGAGCGGTAGAAGCGGTCGAAGATGTGCGGCAGGTCCCCCTCGGCGATGCCGGGACCGTGGTCGTGGACCACCACGCTCCCGTCCCGGCACTCGACCGACACCGGCCGCGCGGGCGGGCTCCACTTGCGGGCGTTGTCGAGCAGGTTGCCGACGGCGCGGCTCAGGCGGTCGGCGTGGCCCTCGACCCACGTGGGCTCGGCATCGAGCTCGAAGCGCACGTCCTTGGTCCGGCCGTGCGTGTTCTGCACCGCGACGGCGTCGCGCACGAGCAGGTCGAGCCGCAGCACCTCCGGGGGCGCCGGCTCCTGGTCGCCCCGGGCCAGCTCGGCCAGGTCGCCCACGAGATCGGTCAGCTCCTGCAGCTGCACGAGGACGTCGTCGACGAGCACCGAGCGGTCCTCGACGCTCAGCTCGTCGACCCGGCGGATGACCTCGAGGTTGGTGCGCAGGCTGGTGAGCGGCGTCCGCAGCTCGTGCGACGCGTCGAGGACGAGCTGGCTCTGGGCCCGCCGCGACGACTCCAGCGCCTCGAGCAGCCGGTTGAACGTACGGCGCAGCCGGCCCAGCTCGTCGGGGCCGCCGGGGGACAAGCGGCGCGTCACGTCGGTCGTCTCGGCGACGTCCTCGACGGTGTCGGTGAGGGAGTTCAGCGGGACGAGGGCGGTGCGGGCCACGAGCCATCCCAGGACGACGGCCAGCAGGACGCCGACGAAAGCGACGACGCCGAGCAGGAGCGCCAGGGTGCGCAGCTCCGAGCTGACGTTGAGCAGCGTCGCGATCTGCAGCGCGCCGCCCTCGACGAGGATGCCCGACTGCACCGTCGTGCCGGCGGGGAGATGCTCCACGTACTCGCGCATCTGGTTCCCGTCGACCGTCACCGTGGTGAAGAAGGCCGGCGCGAGCCCGACCGCCACGAGCCGCACCTGCCCGGTGACGGGCAGGCCGCCGCCCGAGACGACGGCGCCGCTGGTGTCGATCACCTGCCCGAGCGTGGCCGTGGTCGAGCCGATCTCCTGGCCGGCCAGGACGCGTTGCGCCGCCGTGGTGAGCGAATTGTCGGCCGCCTGCAGGAGCGTGTTGCGCGCCACCAGGAACGAGGCGAGGGAGGCAGCGAGCACGGCGACCACGACGGCAGACGTGGTCGCCAGGACGAGCCGGGTGCGGAAGGTCACGCGTCCCGCAGCACGTAGCCGACGCCGCGGACCGTCTGGATGCAGCGGGGCTCGCCCCCCTCCTCGAGCTTGCGGCGGAGGTAGCCGACGTAGACGGCCAGGGAGTTGGTGCCCGAGTCGAAGTCGAAGCCCCAGACCCGGTTCAACAGCACGTCACGCGTCAGCACCTGGCGGGGGTGGCGCAGGAACAGCTCGAGCAGGTCGAACTCAATCCGCGTGAGGGTGAAGGTGCGCTCCCCGCGCTGGCCCTCCCGGGTGGAGAGGTTCAGCGACAGGTCGCCCACGCGCAGCAGGCCACCCTCCCCCTCGAAGCGCCGCCGCAGCAGGGCGCGCAGACGAGCCAGCAGCTCCGCCAAGGCGAACGGCTTGACCAAGTAGTCGTCGGCGCCCGCATCGAGCCCTTGGACCCGGTCGTCGACGGCGTCACGCGCCGTGAGCATCAGGACCGGCGTGTCGTCGCCGGCGCTGCGCATGCGCCGGCAGACGGCCAGGCCGTCCACGTCGGGCAGCCCGAGATCGAGGATCAGCGCGTCGGGCGGCGTCTGGGCCAGCGCCTCGAGCGCCTCGCCGCCCGAGGCGACGGTCAGCACCTCGTAGCCGTCGAGGCGCAGGGCACGGTCGATCGACCGGCGGACCGCCAGGTCGTCGTCGACCACGAGGATGCGCACGAGAGAAGAAGCTACCGCCGCGCCTCGCCCGGGCACGGCCGGGCGCTGTCTAACCTCTGGGTGGCGACCACCTCGGTCCGGGGTAGTTCAATCGGCAGAACGTCGGCCTTTGGAGCCGGATGTTGGAGGTTCGAGCCCTCCCCCCGGAACGCCGCGTCACCGCTCCGCGGCCCTGTCCCGCTCGGCCAGACGCGCCAGGTACTCGTTGTAGGCGGCGAGCTCCGCATCCTCCTCCTCCTGCTTCTCCTGGCGCGCGGCGCGCTCGGAGCCGGTGTCGGGGCCGGGGCCGCCGGCACCGTGCTCGGCAGAAGCGGGCGGCGGCTCGACCTCGGCCGCCTCGTGCACGAAGCGCCACCACATGTAGACGGCGTAGCCGGCGAAGATGGGCCACTCGAAGACGTAGGCCCAACTGAGGCTGTTGCCGTCGAGGGCGCGGGTGATCTGCCAGATGCACAGCGCCATGAAGGCGGGGACGAGGACGAGGATCACCGCGTGCAGCTTCAGGGCGCGGCGCGAGAGCCAGACGCGTGTGTCGATCAGCCGCCGGCGAAGAGGAAGTCGTGCAGGATCGCCGCCAGCTCGAGGGGCCGATCGCCCTGGATGCTGTGCCCGGCCCCCTCGACGCCCACCACCGTGGCCGTCGGCTGGCGGCGCAGCAGCTCCGCCACGTCGGCGTCGTCGACGACGGACCAGGCGAGGCCGCGCACGAGGAGGACGGGCACGCTGAGCGCCGACACGGCCTCCCACCAGTCGGCGAAATCGGGCACACCCGCGGCGGGGTCGGTGCGGAACCGCGCGTAGCGCCAGACCCAGCTCCCGTCCTCGCGCTGCACGGCGTTGTGCAGGATGCCCCGGCGCAGGGACGACTCGGAGCGGGTGGGGTTGTGCTCCATGGTGCGGGCCAACAGCTCGTCGAAGCTGTCGAAGCTCGCCGGCCCGTTGACGAAGTTGGTCACCGGCGCCGCCTTCTCAGCGTTCACCCCGGGGGTGATGTCCACCAGGACGAGGGCCCGCACGAGCTCCGGGGCCTGCGCGGCCAGCGCGATGGAGGACATGCCGCCCAGCGACATGCCGACGACACCCCGCGCCGCGGGGGCCAGCTCCGCCACGACGGTCGCGAGGTCACGGCCGTTGGTGCCGATGGAGACGGAGCCCTGCGGCCCGCCGTCGGAATGGCCGTGGCCGGGGAGGTCGACCGCCACCAGCGGCCGGCCGAGGGCCAGGGCGACGGTGTCCCAGGTGTGGGCGTTCTGCGCGCCGCCGTGGACGAGCACCAGCTGGGGCTCCCCGGTGCCCCAGACCAGGCTGGACACCTTCCGCCCGGGCGAGACCTCGACGTCGACCCGGCGCACGTCGGGCGGTCCCGCATAGGGCAGCCCGTACTCCTCGGCGTTCTCGTGGAAGAGCCCGAACTCGTCGTAGGGGATCAACTCCGGCACCACACGAGTGTCCCATACGCACGCCGGACGGCCGGGCGGGCTAAGAATGCCCCGATGCACGAGCGCCGCCTCTCCGCCGTCGTCCTGGCCGCCGGCGAGGGGACCCGCATGCGCTCCGAGCGTCCCAAGCCGCTGCACCTCCTGTGCGGCCGCCCGATGGTGCTCCACGTCCTCGACGCCATGGCCGAGATCGACGTGCGGCGGGTGGTCGTCGTGGTGGGGCACCGCGGCGAATGGGTCACCAAGACCCTGGTGCAGCTCGCCCCGCCGTCGATGCAGATCGAGTTCGTGGAGCAGCTGACCCAGTCCGGCACCGGCGACGCGCTGGCCGTCGGCCTGACCGGCCTGCCCGACGACGACGACGAGGTGGAGGACGTCGTGGTCCTCCCGGGCGACACGCCGCTGTTGCGACCACAGACGCTGGCGTCGCTCGTGCGAGCGCACCGGGCCGAGGACGCCGGGGCGACGCTGCTCACGGCCGTGGTCGAGAACCCCACGGGCTACGGCCGGATCGTGCACGGCAAGGACGGCGACGTCGCCCGGGTGGTCGAGGAAGCCGACGCCACCGAGGACGAGAAGGCGATCGACGAGGTCAACACCTCCATCTACTGCTTCCGGCGCAGCATCCTGGCGCCGACCCTGCGCCGGCTGAGCCCGGCCAACGCCCAGGGGGAGTACTACCTGACCGACGCCGTCGCCGTCCTCTCGGGCGCGGGCTACACGGTGCGCTCCCTCGTCTTGCCCGACTCCATGGAGGCGGCGGGCGTGAACGACCGGGCGCAGCTGGCGGTCGCGGAGGCGGAGCTGCGCGACCGCATCAACGAGCGCTGGATGCGCCGGGGCGTGACGATGTGGGATCCCGAGCGCACCTACGTGGACGCGCAGGCCAGCCTGGAGGCCGACGTGTCCCTCCTGCCCGGCGTGATCCTGCGCGGCGCCTGCACCGTCGGAGCCGGGGCCGAGATCGGCCCGAACAGCGTCCTGACCGACACCACGGTCGGCGAGGGCGCGCTGGTCGCCGAGAGCGTGTGCACCCGGGCGACCATCGGCGCCGGAGCGCGCATCGGCCCCTACAGCGTGCTGGAGCCGGGCGCCGAGGTGGCGGCGGGCTCCGAGCTCGGCCCGCACTCGGTGCTCGGGGCCCCCGACACCTGAGTGGCCCCGAGCCGGGTCCCGCCGTGGCGAGTAGCGTTGGGCCCGTGGAGCTGATCCCGCGGCGTCGCCTGGAGCTGGTCTCTGGCCGCTCGCACCCGGTCCTGGCGCAGGACATCGCGGGCCACCTGGGCGTGGAGCTGGGCGAGGCGAACCTGCGGGAGTTCGCCAACGGGGAGATCTACTGCAAGTACGACATCTCCATCCGAGGCTGCGACGTCTTCATCATCCAGACGCACGCCAGCCCCGTGAACGACTCGCTGATGGAGCACCTGATCATGATCGACGCGGCCAAGCGCGCGTCGGCCAAGCGGATCACCGCGGTGTGCCCCTACTACGGCTACTCGCGTCAGGACCGCAAGTCCACCGGGCGCGAGCCGATCACGGCGAAGCTCGTCGCCGACATGCTCTCGGCCGCCGGTGCCGACCGCGTCATCAGCGTCGACCTCCACTCGGGGCAGATCCAGGGCTTCTTCGACGTGCCGTTCGACCACCTGGTGGCGGCGCCCGTCCTCGAGGGCTACATGCGGGACAACTTCGGCAACGACGTCGTCGTGGTGGCGCCCGACGCCGGGCGGGTCAAGGTGGCGGAGCGCTACAGCCAGCACCTCGGCTTCGACCTCGCCCTCATCCACAAGACGCGCCCCCGGGGCACCTACAACGAGGTGAAGGCACGCCACGTCGTCGGTGAGGTCGAGGGGCGCCCCTGCGTCCTGATCGACGACATGATCGACACCGCCGGGACGATCTGCGCCGCCGCCGAGCTGCTGGCCGAGGCCGGGGCGTCGGACATCTCGGCCATGGCCACCCATGCCGTGCTCTCGGACCCCGCCGTCGACCGGCTGAAGGCGGCGCCGATCTCGCGGGTGGTGGTCACCGACACCCTCCCCGTCGCCGAGGACCGCACGTTCGACAAGCTCGAGGTCCTCTCCGTGGCCAAGATCATCGCCGACGCCATCGACGCCGTCTTCGAGGACACCTCGGTCTCCGAGCTCTTCGGCGGTGACAACCTGGTCTAGCCGGGGGCCCGGCGGGCCCACCCGAGCGCGGTGGTCGCCCCCCCGCCGGGCGGCTACGCTGGTAGGCCGTTCGCTGGAGGCGCAGCCGCCGTCCGCGCACGCCGCTCTCGCCACCTGAGGAGATCCGTTATGGCCGAAGTCGTACTCGCCGCCGAGGTCGGGCGCCCGCTCGGCTCGCGCGCCGTGCGCCGCCTGCGGCGCGCCGGGAAGATCCCGGGCGTCATCTACGGGCACGGGACCGACCCGGTGCCCGTGGCCGTCGTGGCCCGCGAGCTCCGCGCCGCCCTCAACACGGAGGCCGGCGCGAACCAGCTGCTGTCGCTCGAGACGGGCTCGGGCACCTTCCTGACCATCGCCCGCGAGATGCAGCGCCACCCCGTCGCCCAGACGGTGACGCACGTCGACTTCGTCATCGTCCGCCGCGACGAGGTCATCGCGGCGGACGTGCCCATCACGCTCGTCGGGGAGGCGACCGAGGTCCACCACGGCGACGGGCTCGTCGAGCAGCAGATGTTCACGCTCCCGATCCGCGCCCTGCCGGGGGCCATCCCGACGGCCATCGAGGCGGACATCAGCGGGCTGACGATCGGTGGGCAGGTCCGGGTGTCCGACATCTCGCTGCCCGAGGGGGTCAGCACCGATATCGACCCCGAGACCGCGATCGCCATCGGTCAGCCGCCACGCGTCGTCGTGGAGGAGGCCGCCGCCGAGGGCGAGGGCGAGGAGGGCGCTGCGGCCGAGACCGCCGAAACGAGCGGGGAGGCAGCCGAGACCACGGGCGAAGAGGGCTAGGCCCTGCGCCGCCCCTTCGCCCGGTCCGAGCGCCGGGGGACCCCGGCGGACCTGTTGGTCGTCGGACTGGGCAACCCCGGGACGGAGTTCGCCGGGAGCCTCCACAACGCGGGGTCCGACGCCGTCGAGCTGTTGGCGCAGCGCCAGGGCACCTCGCTGCGCCCCGAGAAGGGCGTCCAGGCCCGGGCCGCGGTGGTGACGCTCGCGGGCCGCCGGGTCGCCTTGGCTGTCCCGACGACCTACATGAACGAGTCCGGCCTCGCCGTGCGCGCCCTGGCCAAGCGGTACGGCATCGACGACCCGACGGCCATCGTGATCGTGCACGACGAGCTCGACCTGCCCCCGGGCACGGTGCGGCTCAAGGCCGGCGGCGGACTGGCCGGGCACAACGGGCTGCGTTCCATTTCGTCGCACCTGCACACCTCGGACTTCCTCCGGGTCCGCATCGGCGTGGGTAAGCCGCCGAGAGCGGCGGCCGGTGCGTCCCATGTGCTCGGGCGCCCGCCCCGGGCGGTCCGCGACCTGCTCGCCCTCGCCGTGCAGACGGCGGCCGACTCCGTCGAGCGCATCGCGGCCGACGGCGTCGACGCCGCCATGGCATGGTGCCACTCGCTGCCGACCTAGGGCCGACCCGATGACCGCCACCCAGCCGACCCCCGCGCCCTCCCGCCCGGGCTCCAGCCTGTCCGCCGTCCCCCGCCTGCTGCGCACCGACCCGGTGATCGCCACCCTCCTGGGCGCGGCCGACGCCACGGTCGCCGTCGCCGAGCCGGCGCAGGCGGTGGTCGCCGCGGCGCTGGCGGCGTTCACCGAGCGCACCCCGCTGCTGGTGGTCACCGCCACTGGCCTCGACGCCGAGCGCCTTGGCGACGACCTGGCCTGCCTGCTGGCGGCGGAACGCGGCGGCCCGGGGGGCGCCGACGTCGTCGGCGCGCTCACGGGACCCGTCACCGTCCTGCCGGCCTGGGAGACCCTGCCCTTCGAGCGCGTCAGCCCCGAGATCGAGACGATGGGACGGCGCCTCGCCGTGCTCCATGCACTGGGCGGGGCGCCCGACGGCACGCTGCCCGCCCTCCCGCGGGTGATCGTCGCGCCGGCGCGCGCCCTGCTCCAGCGCCTGGCGCCGCCGGACGGTTCCGCGCCGGTCGTGATCCGCCCGGGCGCCCACGTCGACGTCGGGACGCTCCTGCCCGAGCTGGCGGCCAAGGGCTACCGGCGCGAGCACCAGGTGGAGCACCGCGGCGAGTTCGCCGTGCGCGGCGGGATCGTCGACGTCTTCCCGTCCACCGCCGAGGAGCCCGTGCGCATCGACCTGTGGGGGGACGAGGTCGACCGCCTCACCGCGTTCTCGGTCAGCGACCAGCGGTCGTCGCGCGACCTGGCCGCCGCCGTCCTCTACGGCTGCCGCGAGCTGGTCGTCACGCCCGACCTGCGGGCGGCGGCGGCGTCGCTCGCCGTGCGGCGTCCCTGGGGGGCGTCGGTGTGGGACCGGCTGGCGGAAGGAGAGCAGTTCGACGGCATGGAGTCGTGGCTGCCCTTCCTGGAGCCCGGCGAGCGCCTCCTGCCCGACCTGCTCCCGCCCGGCGGCCAGGTGGTCCTGGTCGAGCCCCGGCGGATCCGCGACCGTGCGGTGCAGCTGCTCGACGAGGAGGCCGCGCTGGCCGAGACGCTCGCCGCCACCTGGGGGGCCAAGGAGGGGGAGGAGGGCAGCTTCCCCCGGCTCCACCTTCCCTTCGACCGGTTGCTGCGCGACTGCCCGGCCGGCGTCGTGGCCCTGCCGCCGGTCCCCGAGGGGCCGTCCACCGCCGCGCTCACCGTGCGGCGCTTCGACCCGGTGGCGGGGGACCCGGCCCGGCTGGCGGCCGGGGTGACCCGCCTGGTCGGCGAGGGCTACGCGGTCACGCTGTGCGCCGCCACGGTCCCGGGTGCCGAACGGCTGTCCGCGGCCCTGGCCGCCGAAGGCGTGCACGCCCCGGTGGCGGCGGCGGCGCCGGGCGCACCGGGTGCCACCGTCGTGGTGGCACCCATCACCAACGGCTTCATCCTCCCCGACGCCAAGGTGGCGGTCCTCTCGGAGACCGACGTCACGGGCCGCCGGATGCCGCACCGGCGGGCCCGCCCGCGGGCCAGGGCGGCCGACGGGTTCTTCGACGACCTCGAGGCGGGGAGCTTCGTCGTCCATCGCCAGCACGGCGTGGCCCGCTTCGAGGGTGTGACGACGCGCACGATGGGCGGCACGACCCGCGACTATCTCATCCTGCAGTACCGGGGCTCCGACCGCCTGTACCTGCCGGTGGAGCAGATCGAGGCGATCACCCCGTATTCGGGCGGCGAGTCCCCGACGCTCTCGAAGATGGGCGGAGCGGACTGGCAGCGGACCCGTGCCCGGGCAAGGGCGGCGGCCGGCGAGGTGGCGGCCGAGCTGGTCGAGCTCTACCGCCGGCGCCTGGCGGTCGAGGGACGCGCCTTCGCGCCCGATACGCCGTGGCAGGGGGAGATGGAGTCCGCGTTCGGTTTCGTCGAGACGGAGGACCAGCTGCGGGCGATCGCCGACGTCAAGCGCGACATGGAGGAGCCGCGACCCATGGACCGCCTGGTCTGCGGCGACGTCGGCTTCGGCAAGACCGAGGTCGCCCTACGCGCCGTCTTCAAGGCCGTGCAGGACGGCACGCAGGCCGCGGTGCTGGCTCCGACGACGCTGCTGGCGAGCCAGCACGCGCAGACGTTCGCCGACCGCTACGCGCCGTACCCGGTGCGCGTCGAGTTGCTGAGCCGTTTCCTCTCCCCGGCGCAGCAACGTGCCGTCGTGCAGGGGCTGGCCGACGGGTCCGTCGACGTCGTGATCGGCACGCACCGCCTCCTGGCACAGGACGTCCAATTCAAAGAGCTGGGGTTGCTGGTCGTCGACGAGGAGCAGCGCTTCGGGGTGACGCACAAGGAGGCCGTGAAGCGCATGGCCGAAGGGGTCGACGTCCTGACGCTCACCGCGAGCCCGATCCCCCGCACCCTCGAGATGGCACTGACCGGCATCCGGGACCTGTCGATGGTCAACACGCCGCCGGCCGACCGCCGCCCGATCCTCACCTACGTCGGCGAGCAGGACCCGTCGGCGGTGAGCGAGGCGCTGCGACGCGAGCTGCTGCGCGAGGGCCAGGCGTTCTACGTCCACAACCGGGTCTCGGACATCGACCGGGTGGCCCGTGACGTCCGTGACCTCGTGCCCGAGGCGAAGGTGGCGATCGCGCACGGCCAGATGGACGAGGGGAGCCTCGAGACCGTCGTGCTCGACTTCTGGGAGCGGCGCTACGACGTCCTGGTGTGCACGACCATCATTGAGTCCGGCATCGACATGCCCTCGGTCAACACCCTGATCGTGGACCGGGCCGACCTGCTGGGCCTGGGCCAGCTCCACCAGATCCGCGGCCGGGTGGGCCGCGGCGGCCAGCGGGCCTACGCGTACCTGTTCCACCCGGCCGACCGCGTCCTCTCCGAGCAGGCCTACGAGCGCCTGCGGACGATCGGCGAGCACACCGAGCTCGGTTCGGGCTTCAAGATCGCCATGCGCGACCTGGAGATCCGGGGGGCCGGGAACATCCTCGGCTCGGACCAGTCGGGCCACATCGCGGCGGTGGGGTACGACCTCTACGTCCAGCTGGTGGCCGAGGCGGTGGCGGAGGCGAGGGGCGAGGCCAGGCCGGTGCCGCCCGCGGTCTCCATCGACGTCCCGGGGGACGCGCACCTCCCCTCGGACTACGTGGCGGCCGAGGACGCCCGGCTCGAGGCGTACCGCCGGCTGGCGTCGGCGGCCACGGCAGCGGACGTGGACGACATCGGCGCGGAATGGGCCGACCGCTACGGCCCGCTGCCCGTCCCGGCCACCGGCCTGCTGGCGTTGGCCCGGCTGCGCGCCAGCGCGCTGGCCCGCGGCATCGGCGAGATCGCCATGAGCTCGGTCCGGCCCGGCGGCACACGCCGACCGGTTGTGCGCGTGTCGCCGCTCGCGCTGCCGGCCAGTGCTCAGGTGCGGCTGCGCCGCGTGGCGCCGGGTGCGACCTACCGCGAGGACCTGTCCCAGCTCCTCGTGCCCATCCCGGACGGAGAGCCGGCCGCCGACGCCGTGCGCCGCGTGGTCGAGGAGCTGATCCCGGCGGGCGATGCCGGCCCGGTCGGGGACACCTTGTAGCATGCGCGGCGCGTGAAGCGGCTCCTCGTCCTCCTCATCGTTCTCGCAGGCGGCGTGGCCGCGGCCGCGCTCACCATCCCCACCAACGCAGCGGTCGTCAACGGCTCGAGCGTCAGCCAGCAGACGCTGAACGCCGACGTGAGCGCGATCGCCTCCAGCATCCCCTACCAGTGCTACCTGAACTCGCAGGCCTACCTGGCGTCGGGCGGCAGCAGCCAGCAGCTCCCGCCGGTCACCGGCGCCGGCACGGGCCAGAACGTGGGGGACCACCCCACGGCGAACAACGCCTTCGTCAGCACCTACCTGTCGACCGTGATCGGCCATCAGATCATCTACCAGGTGGCCGACGCGCACCACGTCACGGTCACCCCGACGCAGCTGGCCGACGCCCGCACCAACCTCAGCAACCAGATCTCCCAGGTGCTGTCCCAGATCCTCCAGACCAGCGCCGGACAGGACCCGCGCTACAGCTGCACGGCCACGGGCCAACCGGTGACCGGGGAGCAGGTGCTGAGCACGCTGCCGCCGTCCTTCGTCGACCAGCAGGTGGAATTCGTCGCCACGGCCAGTGCGCTGCAGGAGGTCCTGGCCGGCGTGGGCTCCAGTGACGCCGACCTGCAGCGCTACTTCGAGCAGCACCGCGCCCGGTACGACACGGCGTGCTTCACGGCGGCCGTCTACTCCAGCCAGGCCGCGGCCCAGGAGGCCGCGGCGGCCGTCGCGTTCGGGACGCCGTTCGCCCAGGTGGCGCAGAAGGCCACCCAGACCGGGCAGTTGCAGTGCGGCGTGCTGGCCAACTTCGCCGCGCAGCTGCCCGCCACCGCCAAGCTCGACAGCCTGGCGGTGGGAGGCGTCGCGGGGCCGATCGACGTCAACGGGGCCTACTACCTCCTCGAGCTGACCAAGCGGACGCCCACGCCCTTCGCCACGGCGAAGTCCGCCGTGGCGCAGGCGGCGCAGACGGCCGGGACGAGCGCGACGCAGAAGGCCCTGACCGCAGCCGAGCGGCGCTCCGCGGTGAGTGTCGACCCCCGCTACGGCGTGTGGGTCCCCGTCTCGGCGAGCGTGTTCACCCCGTTCACGCCGAAGAGCTCCGACGTGCTGAACGCGTCGGCGAACCAGCCCGGCGCCACGCCGGCCTCGGCGGCCAGCCCGTCCAACGGCTGAGCGTGGCGCGGACCCGCCCCCACGTGACGGTGGTGGGCCTCGGGCCCGCCGACGCCGACCTGCTCGGTGCCGGGGCCGCCGAGTTGCTGTCCCGGCCCGGGCGGGCCTACCTGCGGACGGCGCGCCATCCGGCGGCGGCCCGGGTGGACGCGGCCCGCGCCTTCGACGACCTCTACGAGTCGGCCGTGACCTTCGACGAGGTGTACGCGGCGATCGTCGAGGCGCTGGTCGCGGCGGCGGTGGACGCGGCGCCCGAGCCCGTCGTCTACGCGGTGCCGGGATCGCCCCTGGTGGCCGAGCGCACCGTCGAGCTGCTGCGCGCCGACGACCGCATCGACGTCGCCATCGTGCCCGCGCTCTCGTTCCTGGACCTGGCCTGGGCGGCGCTGGGCATCGACCCCGTGGCCGAAGGGGTCCGGCTCGTCGACGCGGCGGCGTTCGGATCCATCGCGGCGGCCGAGCCCGGGCCGTTCCTGGTGGGGCAGTGCTGGTCGCGGCACCTGCTCTCCGAGGTCAAGCTCGCGGCTCCGGACGACACCGTCGGCCCACTGCCCCGCCCGGTGCTCCTGCACCATCTCGGGCTCCCCGACGAGGTGGTGGCCACGGTGGACTGGTGGGAGCTCGACCGGACGCTGGAGCCCGACCATCTGACGTCGCTCTACGTGCCTGCGCTGCCCCGGGCGGCGAGCAGGCGGGCCGGCGACGAGATGGCCCGGCTGGTCGCGTTGATGGACACGCTGCGCGAGCGCTGTCCCTGGGACCGGGCGCAGAGCCACGCGTCGCTCATGCCGCATCTCGTCGAGGAGTGCTACGAGGTCCTCGACGCGCTCGCCGCGTTGGAGGCGACGGAGGCGGGCCACGCGTTCGCACACCTGCAGGAAGAGCTCGGGGACCTGCTGTTCCAGATCGTGTTCCACGCCCGCCTGGCCGACGAGGAGGGCCGGTTCGACCTGGCGGCGGTGGCACAGGGGGTCCACGACAAGCTGGTGCACCGCCACCCCCATGTGTTCGGTGAGGTCGACGCACCCGACGCGGACCAGGTGGTCTCGAATTGGGAGGCGATCAAGAAGAGCGAGAAGGGCCGCTCCAGCGTCACCGAGGGCATCCCGTCCGGCCTGCCGGCGTTGATGCTCACGACCAAGCTGGCCCGCAAGGCGCGCTCGGTCGGCCTCGAGCCCTTCGACGACGACGCCGGCCCCGAGACTGTGGCCGCGCTGGAATCGCTGGCGAGACGCGCCGGGAGCATGCGGCCGGCGGCCGACGATCCTCTCTCCGACGACGCCCGCGAGCTCACCGGGGAGGTGGGCGAGCTGCTGTTCGCGGTGGCCAACCTCGCGCAACGCCTCGGCGTCGACGCGGAGCAGGCCCTGCGCGCACGCGCGTTGGCGTTGCGCGTGGACATCCGCGCGGCCGAAGGCGTCCCCGACCAGGAGATTGGCAACCGCTAACCTTGTGCCCCGGTGTCCCACCAGGGCGGGCACCCAAGGAGTGATGTCGTGAGCACCATTGAGCACGTGATCGGGCGCGAGGTCCTCGACTCCCGCGGGAACCCGACCGTCGAAGCGGAGGTGCTCCTCGACTCGGGCGCCCGGGGGCGCGCGATCGTCCCCTCCGGCGCCTCCACCGGCATCCACGAGGCGGTCGAACTGCGCGACGGAGGCGACCGGTACTCCGGCAAGGGGGTGCTCCGGGCCGTGGCCAGTGTCAACGGCGAGATCGCCGACGCCGTGCGCGGGCTCGACGCCCTGGACCAGCGCGCGGTCGACACGCTCATGATCGACCTCGACGGCACGCCCGACAAGGGCCGGTTGGGGGCGAATGCGATGCTGGCGGTGTCGCTGGCGAGCGCCAAGGCGGTGGCAGACGACCTCGAGATCCCCCTCTACCGCTCCATCGGCGGCACCAACGCCCATCTGCTGCCCGTGCCGATGCTGAACGTGCTCAACGGCGGCGCCCACGCCACGAATTCCGTGGACTTCCAGGAGTTCATGCTGATGCCTCTCGGCGCAGCCTCCTTCGGCGAAGCGCTGCGCTGGGGGGCCGAGACCTACCACGCGCTCCGCTCGATCCTGGCCGAGCGCGGGCTCTCGACCGCGGTGGGAGACGAGGGAGGCTTCGCTCCCGACCTCCCGCACAACGAGGACGCGGTGAAGCTCCTGCTCGAGGCGATCGAGGTCGCCGGCCGCGTCCCCGGGGAGGACATCGCGCTGGCGCTCGACCCCGCCACCAGCGAGTTGTGGGACGAGGGGTCCTACGTCCTCGCGGGGGAGGGCCGGACGCTCTCGCCCGCCGAGCTCGCCGACTACTGGGTCGACCTGGTCGACCGCTACCCAATCGCGTCGATAGAGGACGGGATGGCGGAAGAGGACTGGGACGGCTGGGCGGTTCACACCAAAGCTTTGGGAGGCAGGATCCAGTTGGTGGGCGACGACATCTTCGTGACCAATTCCTCGCTCCTCGAGCGAGGCATCCGCGAGGGCGTCGCGAACGCGATACTGATCAAGCTCAACCAGATCGGCACCCTCACCGAGACGCTCGACACAGTGGAGCTCGCGACACGGGCCTCCTACGGCACGGTGATCTCCCACCGTTCCGGCGAGACCGAGGACACGACGATCGCCGATCTGGTCGTCGCGGTGAGCGCCGGGCAGATCAAGACCGGGGCGCCGGCGCGCTCGGACCGCGTCGCGAAGTACAACCAGCTGCTGCGGATAGAGGAGGACCTGGGCGAGTCGGCGGGCTTCCCCGGACGCGCCGCACTGTCGGGTGGGGGGATCCGGCGTGGCGGGCACTAGCCGCCCGGCGCGTCGCTCGCGGAAGCAAGCCGGGAGCGCCGGGCGCTCCCGGCTGATGCTCCTCGGGGCCGTGGTCGTCTCCGCCGTCGTGCTCTTCGCGTGGTTCCCGGCCGGATCGCTCCTCAGCCAGCGGTCGAACCTGGCTTCCACCGAGGCGCAGCTGGCCGCGCTCAAGAAGCAGGATGCCGCGCTGGCGCAAGAGAAGAAGAACCTCAGCGACGCCAGTGAGATCGGGCGTATCGCCCGTGCCCAGTACCAGCTCGTGACCCCGGGCCAACAGGCCTATCAGGTGCTGCCGCCGACGGGTGCGGCCGCGTCCGGCACCCCCTTCGCGGGGGACCCGGGGTCGGTCGGACCAGTCGCACCCTCCGCGACGTCAGAGCTCCCGCCCGGGGGCGTCACGACCACGACGATGCCGTCGGATGCCCGCGCCGGCTCGCGACGCGCACCGTCCTCCGTCGCACCGTCGGGATCGGGCATCGTGTCGCGCATGCTGCACTCCCTCGAATTCTGGCGATGACCCCGGCGGTGCACACCGAGAGGGAGGCGACCGGCGACGACGAGGCGGTGGCCCTGCTGCTCGGCCGGGACCCCGGCGGCGAGTTCGCCGTCGTGGTCCGGCGCCCCGACGGCGCGCCCATGGTCATCGCCAACGCGCCTTTCCTCCGCGACGGGACGCCGATGCCGACCAGGTACTGGCTGGTCGATCCGCAGCTCCGCTCGGCCGTGGGACGCCTCGAGGCGGCCGGCGGCGTGCGGGAGGCCGAGGCGCACGTGGATCCCGCCGCGCTCGCCGAGTGCCACCGCCGCTACGCCGAGGAGCGCGACGCGCTCGATTCCGGCGGGGCGGACGGGGCCGCGTCCGAGCGGGGGAGTCGGCGGCACGCGCCAGGGGGTCAAGTGCCTCCACGCCCATCTGGCCTGGTGGCTCGCCGGGGGAGGCGACCCGGTCGGGGCGTGGGTGGCGCGGGAGCTCCACCTCACCCGGTCGGAGGCTGGTCGGAGCCGATGACCTGCGACGACACGGATCGCCGCGGAGGGGGGCGCGGGGCACGGGCCAGTACACTTGGCGGCAGCGACGGGCGTTTTGCCGGGTTTTTGCTCGGAAGTGGAGAACTCGGCCGGCTCGATCACCGATCGAAAGGGAGCTCGCATTGAGCGCGAAGAGCACGGCCAAGACGTTCGCGAGACGCCTGGCCTCGCCGTTCACCAGACGGGTCTACGGGCGCATCGACGTCCGGGCCGCCGAGATCCGACGTGACCTCGACACCGTCCCGGGCATGATCGACTCCCGCACCGGCGAGCTGGCCGCCGAGATCGAAGCGCTCAACCGCTACCTGCCGACGGTGATCAACACGATTGCGTCACAGAACGCCGCCAGCCGCGAGACACAGCGGCATCTGCACGCCTGCGAGACCCGCCTCGATGCGCTCGAGACCGGCGTCGAGAGCCACGCCGCCACGCTCGAGGAGATCCGCGACCGCATCGAGTTCGTCCGCAAGGAGATCATGCTCGAACAGCGGTACGGCGGCGGTGAGACCGCGCCGACGGGAACCGCGGCGAACGTCGTCGTGCCCCGAGTGACCAACGAGTCGAAGGTCCGATCGATGGAGGGGAATCTGCGCGTCAACGTCGGCGCCGGGCACATCACGCGGGACGAGTATCTCAATGTGGACTCGCGGGAGCTCCCAGGCATCGACATCGTCGCGGACATCCGGGACCTCCCCTTCCAGCAAGAGCAGCTCAAAGAGATCTACTCGGCACACCTGCTGGAGCACTTCCCGGTCGAGGAGCTGCGACGGGTCATCCTCCCCCACTGGGTCTCCCTGCTCGAGGACGGCGGGAAGCTGGTCTCCGTCGTGCCCGACGTGGAGACGATGGTGGCGGAGCGCGCCGCGGGACGCATACCGTTCGACGAATTCGTCGAGGTGATGTACGGCGGCCAGGAGTACCCGGGCGACTTCCACTTCAGTGGATTCTCCAAGGAGACGCTGGCCGGGCTTCTGGAGGACGCCGGTCTCGAGGACGTGAAGGTCACCGAGGAGGGACGACGCAATGGGGCCTGCTACGAGATGGAGATAGAGGCCGTTCGCCGCATCTCATCTCCGGTCTGAGACGGAGTCTGAGCGCATCGATCATGTTGGTTCGACATGACCAGCGCCCGGTCCATGTCGCCCTCTACAGCGGCATCGTCTTGGAGCGGGACGCGATATCGAAGAGCTTTCTGTGGAAGCTGCGGCTACTGCAGCGACTGCGCGACAGGGGATATCCGGTCGAGGTGACGGGGTTCACCCAGGGAAGCGACTACGAGGACCGCGATATCCGCGTCACCCCGCACGTGGGGTCACTCTTGCGCGAGCGACGGTTCGAGGAGGCCGACATCCATGTCTTCGAGTACGGGATGTGGTACGAGCTCTTCAACGCCCTGTTCCTGATCGACCGACCATCACTCGTGATCGACCACAACACGACGCCGCCCGAACTCGTGAGTGACCCCGTCGTCGAGCTGGCGTGCGAGAGGGCCATACGCGAGCGGCACAATTTCCATCTGGCGAACCGGATCGCCACGGTCAGCGAGTTCACCCGCGACCAGTTGGTCGAAATGGGATTGGCGTCGTCGCCCATCACCGTCATTCATCTCCCACCGAACAACGCCGATGTGGAGCCCCGTCACCGTGCCTTTGCGGATCCCTCTTCGGGGAGACTGATCCGGCTCCTGTTCGTCGGGAGGCTGGTCGATGCCAAGGGTGTCGACGATCTCATCGCGGCCATGGAGCGGTTGTGGGAGCGGGATCCGGATCTCCACCTGACCCTGGCGGGGAGCATCCGCTTCTCACAGCCCGATGTGGTGGCCATGGTCGAGCGCGTGCTGGCCGAGCACGAGGCGTCCGGCCGGCTCTCCCTGGTCCGTGATGCGAGTGACGAGGAGATCGCCGACCTGTACTCTCAGTCCGACCTCTTCGTCATGCCCTCGCACCATGAGGGCTACTGCGTGCCGATCGTCGAGGCGTTCCGGTCGGGGTGTTTCGTCGTGGGATCGGATGCCGCGAACATTCCGACAGTCATGGGTGGCCTCGGCTCCGTCTTCCCCACCGGCGACGCAGTGGCCTTGGCCCGCCGAATCGACGAGTTCGCGTCACGAGTGCGAACGTCGCGCACGACGGGAAACCCGCTCGACCTGCCCACCAGTCGCGGCGACATGCCGCTGGCAAGCTGGCGAGACGCGGTCGACCTGCACCTGCGTGACTACTCGCTGGCCAACTTCGAGACGAAGTTCCTCCGGATCGTCGAGGAGCTGGCACCTGCGTCGCAGGACAGGACTCCCGGATGGCTGACCGGCGCCATCGCGACGCCCGATCACTCCCTCCGGTCGGCGTGATGCGATCCATCTCCGTCGTCGTCAACACCTTCAACCGCTGCGACAGCCTGGAGCGCACGCTGCGCTCGCTGGAGTGGCTCGACTATCCCAACTTCGAGGTCGTCGTCGTCAACGGGCCATCGACCGACGGGACCGAGGAGCTGCTCGACCGGTACGCGGGTCGGATCAAGAGGGGGCGCTGCGCCAACCGCAACCTGTCCGAGTCCCGCAACATCGGCGTCCGTCTGGCCTCCGGCGACGTCGTCGCCTTCATCGACGACGACGCCTATCCCGATCCGGCGTGGCTCGACCACCTGGCCGAGGCCTTCGAGTGGGGCGAGGTCGCCGCTGCCGGGGGACCCGTCGTCGGTCACACCGGGTTCTGGTACCAGGTGTGGCACTCGAGGGCGGACCGGTTCGGGAACTTCTGGACGGACTTTCCCCCCTGCGCCAACCCGACGCAGCTGCTGGCCGCTCCGGGCTCGCAGCAGTACACCTACACGATCGGCACGAACAGTTCCTTCCGTCGAGAGGTGCTGGTGGAGCTCGGCGGCTTCGACGAGGAGTTCGAGTACTACCTGGACGAGACGGACCTGTGCTGCCGCATCACGGATGCGGGGTACGTCATCAGCGCGCTCGACGACGGGTTCGTCTATCACAAGTTCCTGCCCAGCGACATCCGCGAGCGAAGCGACGTGATCAAGGACTGGTACCAGGTCCTCAAGAGCCGGTTCTACTTCGGCATGAAGCACGGCTTGAAGGCATCCTCGTTCGCCGAAGTGTGTGCCCAGCAGACGAGCTTCGTGGAGAAGACGCGGGCCAACGTGGAGTTGAACTTCGAGGCGGGCGTGCACGACAAGGCGACACGGGACAAGTTCGAGGCGGACGTCGCCGCCGCCTCCGACCTGGCCCTCGAGCTCTTCGTCAGCGGCCGCACGAGAGAGCGTCCCAAGGAATGGTTCGGCCCGGGCGAGGAGCCCTTCGTCCCCTACCCGACCAGGAAGCCGCGGGGGCCCAAGCTGCACGTGTGCTTCCTGTCGGCGGAATACCCGCCGGCCCACGTCAACGGCATCGGCCGGGTGATCCATGCCCTGGCGACGAGCCTGGCCGCGCGTGGACATTGCGTCCGGGTGCTGACGACCGGCGAGGGGCACCCGAGAGTCGATCTCGAGGACGACGTCTGGGTCCACCGGGTGCCGGCGCTCCCGCACCCCGTACCGGACGACGTGCACGTGCCCGAGCACCTGTGGAACCATTCGGCTTCCTTGCTCGACGAGCTCCACCGTATTGAGACATTCCGTCCGATCGACGTCGTCCAAGGGCCGAACTGGGATTCCGAAGGGATCGCCACGGTGCTCGAGGGCCGCTACCGCTACGTCGTCGGGATGTACACGCCGCTGCAGACGGTCCTGCGCGTCGATCCCGCCATGCGGCAACGGGCACAGGCCGCGCCGGAGCTGTTCAACCAGATGATCGATGTCGAGACCCTCGTCTACCGCCGGGCGGCGGGGTATCTGGCCTGCGGTCCGGCCATCGTCGAGGAGGTGGAGTCCGGGTACGGGGTCTTGTTCCCGCACGACCGTCTCGGGCTGGTGGCCCATGGCCTCGAGGACTCCTCGGTCGGTGCCGGCGCCACGGCGGCGGGGGACCGGGCTCGTGTCCTCTTCGTGGGACGGCTCGAGGCCCGTAAGGGGATCGACACGCTCCTGGAGAGCGCGGTCATGCTCGCGCAGGCGGGCTGCGACTTCGAGCTTCGACTGGTGGGCGACCCGTCCCTCGCGGGTCCGACCGGGCTTCCGTACCGCGACGAGTTCGAGCGACACCACCCGGAGCTGCGTGACCGGGTCACGTTTCTCGGACGAGTCGACGACGAGACCCTGCGGGAGGAGTACAGGGCATGCGACGTCTTCGTGGCGCCGTCACGATTCGAATCCTTCGGGCTCATCCTGCTCGAGGCGATGATGTTCGCGAAGCCCGTCGTGGCCACCGACATCGGCGGCATGCGCGAGATCGTCGACGACGGTGTCTCGGGGCTCCTGGTCCCGCCCGACGATGCGGATGCCCTGACCCACGCCTTGCGGGCGCTCATCGGCTCGCCCGAACGACGCGCCAGCCTCGGTGATGGTGGCCGGCGGGCCTACGCGGAGAGGTTCACGCTCGACAAGATGGCCGAGGGCGCCGAGGAGTTCTATCGGGCGATCCTGCGGCTCCCGGTGCCCGAGGTCGCAGCGACCTCACGATGAGCCTGGGAGTCAGCCGGGCTTGCGTGCGGCGATGTGGACACCGCTGGCCACCGGCTTGAGCTCGTCGTGCGAGATCAAGGCGTCGAACTCCCGGAACTCCGATCGGATCCGCTCGAGTCGGTCGGGCGCCACCTTCGCCGTGAGGCCGGCAGCGTCGAGCAACCAGGCCACGGTATCGGACAGCGGCCCGAACCAGTCCGAGGCGACGATCTCACAGTCCTTGAAGAGCATCTCGACCCCCCACAACGTCATGTTGAAGAAGTGGTAGGGGACGGCATGCAGCGGCTGGAGAAAGGCGACCTCGGTCAGGATCAAGCCGCCGGGCCTGGTCACCCGGATGATCTCGCGCGCCGCCGCGAATGGATCGGCCAGGTGCTCGAAGACGGCCTGGCTGTGGACCACGTCGAACGAGCCGTCCTGGAACGGCAGTGCGTGGATGTCCCCGTAGACGTCGGCCAGTTCGAACTTCAGGTATTCGAAGTTGAGGTGGTTGGGCAAGCCCCTCCTGCGGTCGCCTCCGCCGATTTCGAGCACGAGGTCGTCCGGTCCGGTCTGGGCCAGATAGCTCTCGATGAAGGGGCTGTAGGGGTTGCCGTAGTTGATGGGCTCGGGCGTGTGGAATGCCGCGAGGCCGGGCGGTCCGTACAGGATCAGCTCCTCGAACAGGACGGCGGTCCCACTCGACCCGTGTGGCGCGGCGCCCCGAGAGGCGATCACCAACTCGTGGGCGTCCGGCGACAGGTCGCTGGCCGCGATGACCGGCACGGTGAAGGACCCTTCTGGCGTGAAGAGCTCGCTGGACGCGCTGAGCGAATCGTCGACGAAGACGTCGACGGTGCCCCCGTCGGGTTGATGGCGCAGACGGACCAACGCGTCGGTGAACGCTCCGCTGAACGAGCAGGTGTCGCCGACACCACCTCGGGAGTACAGATAGAAGGGAGGGGCCTCGTGCCAGCGCGACGTCCGTGCGATCTCGGGCGAATCGGCTGGGATGCGCCGCTCCTGGCTGGACGAGGAGACCCGGCACCCGGCGGGTGCGACCTGCGGCGCGGCATCGACGTGGAAGTCGAACTTGAATTGGTTGACCAGGCACACGACGCGGGCGCAGCCGTCGCAGACGAGCTCGCCTTCCTTCAGGCGGCCGTCGACTGATTCGACGAAACGATTGATCGTGAGCTCTCCGCGGCAGCGGGGGCAGCACATCGTGCTGGTCCAGTCCACCGACGTCCGCTCGTCGTGAGGAGCGATGATCTCGGTCATGTCACGCGGAAGCCCGGGAGCCTTCGCTGCCCTGCGGTGCATACTCGTCGTCGGGTGCCCCGGCGTCCTCCTGCAGCGAGTCGTAGGCGACGAAGTAGGTCGGCCGTCCCTGCAGCATCATGTAGATCCGTCCGACGTACTCGCCCAGGAGCCCGAGAGCGAGGAGTTGCACCGCACCGAATCCGGCGATCGCAGCGATGGTCGAGGTCCAACCGGGCACCGTCGTGCTCGTGATCTGGGCCACGATGGCGTAGCAGACGAGCCCGACCGCGACGACGCTCCCGAGAAGCCCGAACCACGTGGCCAGGCGCAGGGGGCCGATGGAGAACGCCGTGAGACTGTCGATCGACAGTCTCACCATGCGCCCGAGGGAGTACTTGGACGCGCCGGCGGCCCGGGCCTCGCGGCGGTAGTGGACGGACGCCGAGGGGAAGCCGAGGGCGGGAACGACGAGGCGCAAGACCCGGTGGTGCTCGGGCAGGCCGTTGATCGCCGTAACGGTTGCCCTCGACATCAGCCGGAAGTCCCCGGCCGAGGCCGGTACATGACTCCCGCTCAAGCGCCGGAGGAGCCGGTAGAAGGCATTGGCGGTGCTCCGTTTGAAGGCCGAGTCCGTCGACCTGTCCGATCGGACTCCGTAGACGACGTCCACGCCCTCGCGATGGGCGACCTCGACCATCTCGGCGATGACCTCGGGGGGATCCTGCAGGTCGGCGTCGAGCGTGACGACCAGATCGCCGCGGGCGGCGGCCAGGCCGGCGGAGATGGCGGCCTGATGGCCTGCGTTGGTGCGCAACCGCACGATCCGCAACTGCGACCAGCCCCGCCGGAATTTCTGCAGGAGGATCGCCGTGGCGTCGGAGCTCCCGTCGTCGACGGCGATCACCTCATAGGTCGTGCGCAGCCCGTCGAGGACCGGGCGGAGCCGATCGACCAAGACGGGCAGCACCTCTTCCTCGTCGTACATCGGCAGGACCACCGAGAGATGCGGAGCGGACACGGGCCAAGGCTACGCGCCCCGGAAAGGAGGGAACTTCGATGGGTTTCGGTGCCTCGCCGGCCGGCACGGGCCGTCCGAAGACGTGCCGGGGTGCTGCGAGTCGAACGAAGATGCAGGTGGTGGCGGGTCCGGAGTTGCGGGGAAACCCCAGCTAGAGTGGGTAATTGAAGACGGCGCTGCGACCCACGCCCGGTCCCGATCGGCCTGATCCGGACGGCGGAGCCACGAGCGAAGGTGACGACATGGAACAAGGAGTCCCCCCGTGGCGAGGGCCACGACCCGTGCGGGACCGGGGCGCGCCGCGGGTGACACGTCTGCGATGACGACCGACTCCTCGCTCACCCACGACCGGGACGAGCTCACGACCGGTGTCACCACGAGCGAGCCGGTGGACGCGGCCAACGGAGGCGGTGTGCCAGCGGGCACGCCGGCCCTCGAAGGGGTCGCCGAACCGGTGGAGGCGCCCGAGCCGCTTCGGCGAAGCGCCCAGCTGGCTCCGTTGGTCCGGCCGCTCGGGTATTTCCTGTTGTCCCGGGTGGCCGTCCTGTTCGCTGCGCTCGTCAGCAAGTGGATCTTCCCCAATCTGAGCATCCCGTCGGTCATGGGTGGCAGCTGGGACGGCGGCTGGTACAACCACATCGCCCAATTCGGCTATCCCGACCGCTTGGTCAACGAGGGCACCGGCAGCAGCTGGGCGTTCCTGCCGGCCTTTCCCGCGGCCATCCGGTTCTGTGTCGCCGTCACGGGCCTGTCGTACTCCCATGCCGCCATCGTCGTCTCCTTCCTGTGTGGAGCCGCCTCCGCGGTCGCCGTCTGGCTGGCCGTGCGCGAAGTGTTCGGGGCGGCCATTGCCGATCGCTCCGTCCTCTTCTACGTGTTCTTCCCGACGGCGTTCGTCTTGAGCATGGCCTACACCGAAGGGCTGTTCCTCGCGGCGGCCGGGTTCTGCCTGTGGGCCCTCTCCCGGCGGTACTGGATCACCGCCTCCGTCTTCGCCGTCGTTGCGAGCCTGACCCGGAACTTCGGCCTTGTCGTCGTCGCCTGTGTCGCGGTGGCGGCCGTGCCGGTGGTCGTCAGGGAACGCAAGATCCGACCCCTCGTGGCACTCGCCATCGCACCGCTCGGGTTCATCGCATGGCTCGCCTACTCATGGAACCGGACCGGCACGGCCCTCGCGTTCTTGAAGGCCGAGGACTACTGGGGAGGAGCCCACTTCGTCTGGTTCATGACCCCGTTCCGATCCCTCCGCAACCTCTTCGGTGGGGTGCACGCCTTCAAGGTGGCGCCCGACGTGCTCGCCGCCGCCGCCGTCGTGTTCACGGCGGTGGGCCTGGTCTGGCTGGTGCAGGCGCAGCTGAAAGGGGTGCGCATCCCGCTCTTCTGGTGGGTGTTCACCGTCGGCAGCGTCCTCGGGATGCTCAGCCCCTATTGGCCTTCGAGCATCCTCCGCTATTCCATGGCGGTCTTCCCGCTCTTGGCGGGCTATGCGTGGAAGATACGCCCGAGCTGGACCGCCGGGGTGGTCGGCGCGTTGGCGGTCTCGCAGGGGGCGCTCGCCGTCATGCTCTTCGTGGCGACCGTCCATCCGCAGGCGACCTTGCTCGCGCCGTAGCGCCGGGCTCCCGTCAGAGGGGTCCGGAACCTTCCACCAGGGAAGCGTCCTCGTTCCGCCACGGATCCGGGGCCATCGTCAGGCCCAACGGCGAGGTGACCTCGGCCACGCCGGTGGAGACGAGCCGGACGTGCACGGTGAACGCCAGCTGGGCGAAGGCGGCGGTGGCCGACAAGCTCTCCGACCCCTCCGGCGCCGGGCTGCGCAGCTCGGAGGTGGCGAGCACCTCCTGACCCGCCAGCACCTCGAGGATCGCCAACGGGTGCGGCGGATCCGTGTGGCCGCGCCACGCGACCTCGACGGTGAACGTGTAGGTGCCCTCGGGCACGGCCATGAACGGCCCCATCATGGAGATGCCGTGGCGTCCCCGCGGCATCACGACACCCGGACGACCGTCGGGGAGGGAGACGGGATCGCCCGCGTCGGGTTTGAGCCGGCCGACCCGCTCCGCCCACGCCGCGTCGAAGATCTCCGAGACGGTCTGCCGCAGCCCGCCCACGTCCGGATCGGCGACCTTGCGTGCCTCCGCCCACCAGATGAAGCTGTCCGACGGGCGGGCCGCCGCCAGGGCGATCCGGTGCGTGTAGCCGTCGGGATGCAGGACCGACGCGGGCGGCTCCAGCGCCAGCAGCCGGTCTCGGCTCCTGCAGAGCCACAGGCCCTTCATGTGCTCGACCGTGAAACCGGCGAGCGTCAGCAGGCGGCTCGCCTCGTCGGGAGTGAGCTCGACCGTGTGCTCGCCCATGCTCCACCGGTAGGCCGCGGCGAGCTCACGATTGGGACTGTCGACGACGAGGTGCCCGCCGGACCTCAGGACCCGATTCGACTCCACGAGGAAGGCCACCATTTGCCCGGGCCAGAGGTGTTCGATGTTCTGACCCGAGAAGACCAGGTCGACGGAGCCGCTCGCCACGGCGGCCACCCCGTCGGGTCCCGCGAGGTCCGCCTCGACCCATTCCACGTTCCCGGGAAGGTTCTCGGGCCTGGGCATGTACGCCTCGACCCCGATGTGCCGCCGCACCGGGCCGTACTCCTGGTCGAACCAGTCGAAGTACCAGGCACCATTCGCTCCGGCGCTGAGGACGGTCTCGGCACCGGGAGGCATCTCGGCCAGCGCGATGGAGCGCGCCTCGTGGAGGGCGGAGTGCAATTCGATCGCCGCCGCCCTGGGTGCCTGCACGGGCTGTGACGCGATGGCGTCCACGACGCCCCGGATCGACCTGTCGACGTAGGGCTCGGCCACCTTGTCGAGGAGCCGCCGGGCCGCACGCTTCACCCGGTCGACGGCCACCGGCCTCGGGTCGCCGGCTGTCATGCGGCGCCGCCGGGCCTGAGCATGCCGAGCGCCAGGCCGTCGAGCATGTCGCTCTCGGAGACGAGGCAGCTCTCGAACCCGGCGACGTCCATGACCGAGCGGAGGACGAGGGCCCCCCCGACGATGACATCCTCCCGTCCGGGTGCGATGACCCGTCGAAGAGCCCGTTGCTGCGACGATTCCCTCGACAGCACCTCGTACCAACGATCGACCGCGGCGCCCGAGAGTCGCGTGTGATGGATGCGACCCGGGTCGTACTCCTCCAGCCCGAGGTCGAGCGCGGCCAGCGTGGTGATCGTTCCGGCGAGGCCGATGAGACGGCCGGGAGGAGACGGGCCCTCAGCCTCCACGAGCACGGCGAGACCAGCACGCAGCATGGAGCTGACGTCTGTCTCCGCCGCGCGCAGCTCTGCGCTCGTCGGCGGATCGTGGTGGAAGTACCGCTCGGTGACCCGCACGCACCCGATGTCCAAAGAGGTGCTCCGCACCGTGCCCCGACGGTGGTGGACGATCTCGGTCGAGCCGCCACCGATGTCGACGACGACGTCGTCGGCGTCGGAGGGTGCGAGCGCGCTGCTCGCGCCCTCCCAGGCCAGCCGGCCCTCCGCCTGCCCGTCGAGGAGCTCGGCGGGGGCGCCGATGACGGCGGAGGCCTCCCGAAGGAAGTCCTCACCGTTCTTGGCATCGCGTGCCGCTGAGGTGGCGACGAGGCGGACGGCCGTTGCCCCCTCCTTGTCGATCAGCGTCCGGTACTCGGACAGGACCGCGAGCGTGCGGTCGATCGCCTCGGGAGCGAGGAGCCCCGTCGCATCGACGCCCTCGCCGAGGCGCGTGATCCGCATGAGGCGGGACACCTGCGTGCCGTCGCCGGCGAGGATCAGCAGGCGGGTCGAGTTCGTCCCGCAATCCACTGCGGCGACCGGGCCGGCCTGGGTCACGACGTGGTCCGCGGCCCGTGGAGAGCCGCACGCACCTGCCGATCCGCTCGCCCGGGGGCACCCGGTTGGCCCTGGCCTGCCTTCCGCACGTGGGCAATCTATCCCGGCCCTTCGCCCTCACCGGGCGCGTTGGCGCAGGTGAGCGCCGACCTGCCACGATGCGCGGGTGGGGATATCCGACCGTCTGCTGATGGGTCCCGGGCCTTCGAACCCGTACCCCGAGGTCACCATGGCGCTCGCCGGACCGGTGGTCGGACACCTCGATCCGCAGTTCCTGGCTCTGCTCGACGAGACGAACGACCGCCTCCGCCGCGTCTTCGCGACGTCGAACGCCCTCACGTTGCCGATCAGCGGGACGGGGTCCGCCGGCATGGAGGCGTCGTTCGTGAACTTCGTCCGGCCGGACGACGCGGTGGTCGTCGGGGTCAACGGCGTCTTCGGCGAGCGCATGTGCGAGGTGGCCGGCCGCCTCGGCGCCGACGTCGTCCGGGTCGAGGCCCCCTGGGGCGAGCCGATCGACCCCGACCAGCTCCTGGCCGCCCATCCGGCGCCGGCGATCGTCGCCGTGGTGCACGCCGAGACGTCGACCGGGGTGCGCAGCGAGATCGAGCCGTTGGGGCGGGGCAAGGGCGAGGCGCTGCTCCTGGTGGACATGGTGACCTCCCTGGGCGGGATCGAGGTCGCCGTCGACGACTGGGGCGTGGACGTGGCCTACAGCGGCACGCAGAAGTGCCTGGGCGTCCCGCCCGGGCTGTCGCCGCTCACCGTCTCCCCCCGCGCCCTGGGCCGTCTCGTCGAGCGGCCGTCGAGCTGGTACCTCGACCTCAACCTTCTCGCCCGCTACGTCAACGAGGCCGAAGGTGGGGGACGCGTGTACCACCACACGGCACCGGTGGCCATGGTGGCGGCCCTCCACGCCGGGCTGGGCGCCGTGCTCGACGAGGGGCTCGCGGCGGTGCAGCAGCGCCATGCCGAGTGCGGCCGGCTGCTGCAGGACGGGCTGGTCGGGCTCGGGCTCGAGCTACTGGTCGACAAGGAGCACCGCCTGCCCCAATTGACGACGGTCCGCGTCCCCGCCGGGGTCGACGAGGCCGCGTGCCGGCGCGAGCTCCTGTGCTCCTACGGGATAGAGATCGGCGCAGGGGCGGGGCAGCTGGCGGGACAGGTCTGGCGCATCGGCTGCATGGGGCACGTGGCCCGGCGGCGGAACGTGTTCGCGCTGCTCGGCGCCCTGAGCGAGGTGCTCGGACGATGAGCGCCGCCAGGGCCGTGCGCCACGCTCCGTTGGAGCTGCGGGGAAAGCGGGTGCTGCTGCGCTCGCTGACGGAGGACGACTTCCCGGCCTGGCACGAGGTGCGCACCCGCTGCGCCGACTGGCTGCTCCGCTGGGAGCCGCGGCCCAAGGGCGCCCCGGTGCCGTCGGAGGACCGCCCCAGCTTCGCCGCCCGCTGCGGCATCCGTGAACGCGAGCGCCACCTGGGCACCGGCTACGGGTTCGGCATCTTCTTGGGCGAGCGCTTCGCCGGGGAGGTCACGCTCTCCTCCATTCAGCGCGGGCCGTTCCAGAGCGCGTTCATCGGCTACTGGATCGACGAGGCGCTCGCCGGCCGGGGGCTCGTGCCCGAGGCGGTCGTCGTCACGCTCCGCTTCGCCTTCGAGGCCATTTCGCTGCACCGGGTCGAGATCTCCATCATCCCGAGGAACTTCGCCAGCCGCCGGGTGGTCGAGAAGCTCGGCGTCCGGGAGGAAGGGGTCGCACTGCGCTTCCTCGAGATCGACGGCGTGTGGGAGGACCATGTGCGCTATGCGATCACAGCGGAGGAGTGGGCCTCCCGCGCACCGGGCCTCGCGGCGGAGTGGCTCGGCTGAACCTCAGGTGTCGGTCGCGCTCATGACCGAGGGCGAGTGGCGGAAGAACTGCTCGACGTCGTGCTCGTAGGTGTACGACATCGGCTGGCGCCCCGATTGCCGGCGTAGCCGGAGCGCGGCGGATGAACGTGCGCACGGCGCCGGCGCTGGTGGCGTTGTAGGTGAACCCCGTCGCCGCGAGCCGCCGCGTGTCGACACCGCGCCCGTAACGGAGCAGGTCCTCCAGCTCCTCGGGCAGGTCGAACAGCCTCGCCACGGGACGGAGCTTCAACGGACTGAACGGTGACAGCGGGACCAGACGGGTGCCGCAGATGCCGGCCACCTCGCTCCAGGGCAAGCGGCCGTCGCCCGCCACGTTGTAGAGGCCGGGGATGCTGCCCCGGGTCACGTGGACGAGGGCACGCACGACGTCGTCCTCCTCGACGAATTGGAGCAGCGGGTCGAACCCGAAGATCGCCGGGCACAGCGGTCTGGCCAGGTTGCGACTGATCGGCGTCGTCAGGTGCGTGCCGAGGACGTTGGCGAACCGGAGGACCGTGACGCGAGTCGCCGGATTGTCCTCCGAGAAGTCGCGTACGAGGCCCTCGGCCTCGACCAGCGAGCGCTCCACGCTGTTCTTCACCGGGCTCGTGCGCACCATGTCCTCTTGGAACGTGTTGGGATCGCTCGCCGCCGAGCCGTAGACGAGCGTCGACGACTTCACCACGACGTGGCGCACGGACGAGCCGGCAGCTCCTGCGGCCGCCAGCAGGTTCATCGTCCCGATGACGTTGATCTCGTGCATGGCACGCCTCGGCACGGTGGTCGAGTTCGTGATCATGAACGTGTGCAGGATCGTGTCGACCTGTGTCGCCTTCACGATCCGGTTCATGATGGAGTACGTCTGGTCGGCGCGGACGAACTCCGCCCGCTCGAACGGCAACGAGGGCGCCCGGGTGCCCATTCCGAGGATCACGTCCATGCTGGGGTCGCTCTCGAGCGCCTGGATCATGCGTCCACCCCAGAAGGTGTCGGCACCCGTGACGAGGACGCGCCTGCTCACGGCGACGTCAGCCGAACCACACACTGCGGCGGTCACGCAGCATGTCGTAGACCGAATCCTGGAGCATGGAGCGGATGCGCTCGGACTCCTCCATGATGCGGCTCTTCGAGTACCGCTCCTGGTCCGCCGGGACGTCGAAGTGAACGGGGTCGAGCACCCGCAGCTTGAACTTGGCGGGGAACGGGGTGACGACGCCGAGCGGCCCGAAGGCCAACAGGTTGGGGGTGATGGGGAAGTAGGGGATGCCGAGGGCCCGGGCCAGCGTGGGCAACCGCAGCAGCACGGGCATGGCCTCCTCCGAGCCGATGACGGCGATCGGGATCACGGGGACTCCGGCCCGCATGGCGATCTCGACGAAGCCGCCGCGCCCGAAGCGGCGCAGCTGGTAGCGGTCCGTGAAGGATTTCGACGGACCCTTGGTGCCCTCGGGGAAGACGAGGACGAGCTGCCCCTGCTCCTTCAGCAGCCGGTATGCGTTGGCGGGACGAGCGGACACGCCGCCGGCGCGGGCCCACAGGGTCCCGACGACGGGCACCGTCCTGAAGAAGTAGTCGGCCAAGCCGTAGATCGGCCGCCCGAGCTCCTTCTCGATCCCGTGCATGATGACCGGTGCGTCGGAGGGGAGCGCACCCGCGTGGTTGGCGATGAGCAGCGCCCCGCCCTCGGTCGGGATCTTCTCGAGGCCCTCCCATTCGGCGCGGAACCACCTCGAGTAGATCGGTTCGTAGAGCGCCCGAGCCAGTGCGCGCGTGCGTTCCGACCGCCCCCACTCGTCGACGTCCGACAATCGGGGGTCCTCCTGCTCGTCGCCCTCCTCGGCGGGGATCCGGATGGGGACGATCGCCGTCGACCGGTTCCTCTCACCGACAGCCGGGCGCCCGGTGGCCATTGGGCCATGGTACCGAGCGCAGGGGCGCAGAAATCCTGGTCCCGGAGGCCTGCGCCCGTCGGCGTCGCCACGGGCCATCCCCGCAGGTCACGGGGGAGAGCCGGTGGCTAGGGCCGCGCCGCCCCGATCAGACCCTCGGTGAAGATGGGCGAGTACGACACGGTCGACCCGGTGAAGGGCGCCTGAATCACCGTGTCCGTCCCGTACGGACCCGATCCGGTGTACATCACGACGTGGTCCACCTGGCTGTCGCCGTCGAGGTTGTAATAGAAGAGGAGGTCACCGGGCTGGAGGGCGTCGAGCGACACGTGAGTCAGGGCGGGCCACTGTGACTCCGTGGTCCTCGGGATCGACACGCCGGCCTGACTCCAGGCCCACTGCACCAGTCCCGAGCAGTCGAAGCCGGAGCCGGGCTGCTCGCCCCCGAAGACGTAGGGCACGCCGAGCTGGGACACCGCCGCCTGCACCGCCGCCATGCCCGCGCCACCACCGGAGGAGGATCCGCCGACCGGCCCGGTCGTCCCCCCGGCCTGGTTGGCGGCGTCGGTCGCGGCGGCGCCACTGGACGTCCCGCCCACGGCGCCGGCGACGGTGGTGGCGGCCGCGGCGGCGGCGGCGGCCGCCTGCTGCTGCTTCTCGCTGGCGGCCTTGGCCGCGGCCGCTGCCTCTTGTTGCGCCTCTTGGATCGCCGCCTGCGCGACCTGCTGGGCCAACTGACCCTGCACCTGGTTCAGGGTCCCCTTCGTCGCGGCGGCCTCCTGTTCGTTCGCCTGTGCCAACGACTTGGCCTGGGCCGCTTCGGCCTGCGCCTGCGCAGCGACGTTCTGCTGCTGGACCTCTTCGTTCTGCAAGCGCGCCTCGGAGCGCTGCAGTGCGGCCTCGTCCTTGGTGAGGTTGCCCACGATCTGGTTGGTGTACTGGTTGCGGGCCTGGCTGAGGTCCGCCGACGAGGAGAAGTAAGAGGCGAACCCGGTGTCGGGCGTGCCGTACACATACGCCGCGACGGCGTCGGTCGTGACGGTCCGTTTGTCGGCACTGACGGCGGACCGGGCGTGGAGCAGGCTGGCGGAGAGCGACGTGAGCGTTGTTTGCGCGTTCTGGAGGTTCTGGACAGCGGTGTTGTACTTGTCGTCGAGGATCGACGTCTGCTGCTCCTCTTGTGTCAACGTCGCCTCGATCTGGCTCACCTGCGACTGCGTCGCGTTGATCTGGGCCTGGTTCGGCGCCGGGCCGGGGAGGGTGGTCGAGGTGGTGGCGCCGGCGGTGGCCGTCGTGGCGAGCCACGCGCCGAGCAGCCCGGCGACCATGGTCGCCCGGATGACATGGGTCCGCCTGCGGACAGTGCCCCGACAATTCACTGCACCCACGTGGCAAAGCGTAACGGCTGGTCGGTTGCAGAACTGGCACCCTGTCGTTTCGGTCGGGTTGCGGCCCGTGTTCGCGTCACGTTCACCATGTGACCCTTCACGAGCATTCGGTCACGATTGACCATGCCGGCCTCCGTCCGTAGGGTGCCGTTCATGAAGGGCGTCGTTTCCGTCACACGTGGACGTCTCCGGGGCGTGTGGCGTGGCGACCTGTGGTCGTTCTCCGGGATCCCCTACGCACGGGCGCCCGTCGGCGAATTGCGCTGGCGAGCGCCCCAACCGCCCGAGGCGTGGGACGAGGTGCGCGACGCCTCGACCTTCGGGCCGATCGCACCGCAGTCGGCGGCCGTGCCGGGCATCACGAGCCCGTCCGATCCCGAGACGTCCGAACCGCACAGTGAGGACTGCCTGTCGCTCAACGTGTGGACCCCGGAGCTCCCCGAGGCGCCGACGGAGGAGCCCGGGCACGGCAGGCCCGTCCTGGTTTTCATCCACGGTGGCGGCTTCACCTCGGGCAGCGGGTCGGTCTTCCTCTACCGGGGTGGCAACCTGGTGCGCAACGGCGACGCCGTGGTGGTGACCATCAATTACCGGCTCGGCGCGCTGGGTTTCCTCGCCCATCGCGACCTGGCCGACCGGGACGGGCGTGTCGGCAACTGGGGCATCCTCGACCAAGTGGCAGCGCTCGCCTGGGTGCGCGACAACATTGCGGCCTTCGGCGGTGATCCGCACAACGTGACGATCTTCGGCGAGTCGGCGGGGGGCTTCAGCGTGGCGACATTGCTCGGCACGCCCGCCGCCGCAGGGCTCTTCCGCCGGGCCGTGGTGCAGAGCGGCGGGGTGCACGTGCACAGCGTCGAAGAGGCGGAGCGTTCGGCCGAGCGGCTGGCGGCGGTGTTGGGTCTCGCCTCGTGCACCAGAGCGTCGTTGGAGCACGTCCCGGCGTCCGAGCTCGTCGCCGCCACGGAGGAGATCGGGAGGCGCCGACCGGACCCCGGGATGATCCCGCTGCCCTATCTCCCGGTCGTCGACGGCGTGTCGCTGCCCGAGCACCCCCTGGCCGCCGTGGCCAACGGTGCGGCCGACGGGGTGGACCTGTTGATCGGCACCAACCGCGACGAGCTCACCCTCTTCGGGCTGGGGAACCCCACGCTGATGGCGCTCGACGAGGAGGGCATGCAGCGATGGGTGGCAAACGCCGTTCCCGACATGCCCGCCGGCGAGGTGATCGACACCTACCGGTCGGCCCGGCGGTCCCGGGGGGAGCCGGTGGGCCCCATGGACATCTGGGTGGCGGTGGGGACCGACGTGGTCTTTCGGTGGCCGAGCCTCCAGCTCGCCGCCACGCACGCGGCGCGGGGATCGCGCACCTTCGTGTACCTGTTCGACTGGGAGTCCCCGGCGTTCGGGGGAATGCTCGGCTCGTGCCACGCGCTCGAGCTTCCGTTCGTGTTCGGAGCCGTGCACCTGCCCGTGGTGCAGATGTTCTCCGGAGGAGGCCCGGCGGTGGAGGCGCTCTCCGAGCAGATGCAGCGCGCCTGGCTCGCCTTCGCCGCCGGTGGGAACCCCACGCACGGCGGCATCGACGAGTGGCTTCCGTGGGACCCCGCCGTTCGTTCCACCATGATCTTCGGTGCCCGGACGTCCCTCGCCCCCGCGCCGCGCGACGCGGAGCTCGCCGTCCTCGAACGGCATCGCCCGCTCGTCTCCGGCGTGCCGGGCTGATCGCAACCTCGTCGTAGGGGGCGACCGACCTAGAAGCCTTCCCCGTGTGTGGGCCGTGGGCTCGGGCCACCAGACGGGTGCCAGCTCCCGGTGGGCGCAGAAAGACCTGGTGGGCAAACCCCCCGGCGAAGGTGTCGAGGTCGGTGAGATCGACCTGCCCGAGGTCCTCGACGATCGGGTCATCCTCACGGGGCTGCCCGCAGGGGTCAAGAATGGGGCACCGGGGGCGTAGCCCAACTGGCAGAGGCAGGGCGCTTAAACCGTCCCCAGTGAGGGTTCGAATCCCTCCGCCCCCACGCTCGGCTCCGGCCGACCGTTCCCCGGCGTGCCAGACGACGGCGTCGAGATCGCGGTGCTGGGACCGGTCACGGTCCGCGGCGGTGCCGAGCCCTTCCGCCGCGCCGCCTCCCTCGAGCTCGTCGTCTACCTGGCCTTCCACCGTGGCGGCGTGCGCCATGCCGAGTGGGCCCTGGCGCTCTGGCCCGACCAGCCCGTCGCCCTCCCCACCGTGCACTCGACCGCGTCCGACGCGCGGCGAGCGCTCGGCCGGGGCGCGGACGGCGTGCCCCGCCTCCCCCGCGGGGCCCGCCTCCGGGTTGGCGACTCGGTGACCACCGACGTCGAGCGGTTCGCCTCGCTCGCCGAGTCGGGCGATCCCCGCCTGCTCGTCGACGCGATGCGCCTCGTCCGCGGGCCGCTGTTCGACGGGCTGCGGCGATCGGACTGGGCCGTCTTCGACGGCACACAGGCACGCATCGAGTCGCTGGTGGCCTGCACCGCGCTGCGCGGTGCGGCGCAGCTCGTGCGCTGCGGCCGTGGCGGCGACGCCACCTGGGTCGTCCGTCAGGCGCTGCGCGTGAGCCCCTACGACGAGCGGCTCTATCGCGCCCTGCTGCGAGCGACGGCCGCCGAGGGCAACCGGGTGGGGCTGCGCTCGGCGATGGCCGAGCTGCTGACGCTGGCGGGAGATCCGGGGCACCCCCCGCGCGTGCCCGAGACGGCGGGCGGCGGCGACGCCCGGCTCGCGTGCCTCCACCCCGAGACGACGGCCCTCTACCGCGGCCTGCTGGAGGGTTCCCCTGCCGCCGGAGGGCACCCCGCCAGGCTGTAGGGTTGCCTCCCGCCATGGCGAGAAGCTCCTCTGGGAAGTCGGTAGCCCGCGCCGCCGCAACGGGCGGTGGCACCACCTATCGCGGGCAGATGCCGGTGAACTGGTATGCCGCCCTGGTGATCATCGTCCTGGTCGGGCTCGGATCCGTCGCTGTCGCCAAGTACCACTACGACCAGACGCCGGCGGTGGTGGAGCCGACCACGAACACCACCTGGCACGCGGCACTGGCGTTCGACGTGTGCGGCACGATGGAGCCGGCCATCGCGGCCTCGCCCGCCAGCGCCACCACGGGCCTGACGACGACCGGGAGCGGCGTCCTGCTCATCGCACCCAAGTCGGCGAGCGAGGCGGGCAACAACGCGACCCTGGGCAAGTTCGCCCAGGAGTACAACGGGCTGACGCTCACCAACACCGAGTTGAAGTACCCGTCCGCCAAGGTTCCCGCGTACACGAACGGCCAGAAGTGCGCCGCCGGCACCCCCGACGCCGGCAAGGCGGGTGAGGTGCAGGCCCGCTGGTGGGTGCTGTCCACCAAGACGGGCAAGAACGGCGAGCAGGTGGAGACCGGTGGCCTGACCACGCTCAAGCCCGCCGACCTCAAGTTCCTGAACCGGCAGCTCATCACCGTGGGCTTCGTGCCGCCCGGCACCTCGTTGCCGAAGCCGCCGACCTCGACCATCGTCGCGCTGGTGCAGGTGTTGGCAGGGAACCAGCCCGTCGCCACGACCACCACGGCGCCGGCCACCACCACGACGGCGCACGGCGCCACGACGACCACCCTTCCCGTGACCACGACGACGAAGCCCTCGACCACGACCACGACGAAGCCTTCGTCAACCACGACGACGAAGTAATGAAGGCGGTCGTCCTCGTCGGGGGCGAGGGGACGAGGCTGCGCCCCTTGACGCTCTCGACACCGAAGCAGATGCTGCCGATCGTGGGCGTCCCCATGATCGAGCGCGTGCTGGGCCAGCTGGCGCTGCACGGCGTGGACGAGGCCGTCCTGTCCCTCGGCTACCTGCCCGACGCCTTCATGGAGGCGTATCCCGACGGGCAGGCCGCCGGGGTACGGCTGACCTACGCCGTCGAGCCCGAGCCGCTCGACACGGCGGGAGCGGTCCGTTTCGCGGCCACGTTCGCCGGCATCGCCGAGACCTTCGTGGTGGTCAACGGCGACGTCCTCACGGATCTGGATCTGACGAGCCTCGTGGCGTTCCACCGCGAACGGGGGGCCGAGGGGACGATCCACCTCCACCCGGTGGCGGACCCGTCGGCCTTCGGCGTCGTGCCAACCGACAGCGAAGGCAGGGTGACGGCATTCGTCGAGAAGCCGCCCCGCGACGAGGCGCCCACCAACGAGATCAACGCGGGGACCTACGTGCTCGAGGCCTCCGTCCTCGACCGGATCCCCGAGGGCGTTCGTGTGTCCATCGAACGAGAGACGTTCCCCGCCATGGTGCGCGACGAAAGTCTCTTCGCGGTGGACGACCGCTACTGGATCGACACCGGCACCCCCTCGGCCTACCTGCAGGCGAACTTCGACTACGTGAACCAGAAGCGCGGTCCCGTCGTGGCCCCCGGGCTCGTGGACGACGGCCGGGGCATTCTCATGGAGGGTGCCAGCGAGGTGGAGGGCGAGATGGTGGGTCCCGCCGTCGTCTTCGCCGGGTGCTTGGTGGAGCCCGAAGCGCGGGTCGAACGGAGCATCCTCGGGCGCGGCTCCGTGGTCTCGGCCGGCGCGCTGGTGAGGGACTCGGTGCTCATGGAGGGGTGTCATGTCGCAGCGGACGCCCAGGTGTCAGGCTCGGTGATGGGTCCCCGCTCCATCGTGGGCCAACGCGCCGACGTGCGGGCGGTCTCCGTACTCGGGGCGGATGCCGTGGTGTCCTCGGGGACGCTGGTCGACGGCGAGCGCGTCTCGGGCTAAGAAGTCGCATGCGCACGATGGTGACCGGAGGGGCCGGGTTCATCGGCTCGAACCTCGTCGACCGCCTGCTGGTCGAGGGGCACGAGGTTGACGTCGTCGACGACTTCTCGACTGGCTCCCTCTCCAACCTGGCCGAGGCCCGTGCCAGCGCCGGACGGGCGCTGACGATCCACCATCTCGACATCACCGCGCCGGCCGTCGTCGAGCTCATGGCGCGCCGCCGGCCTGAGCTGGTGTTCCACCTGGCGGCGCAGGCCGACGTGCGGGTCTCCGTGGCCCGCCCGGTGTTCGATGCCACCGTGAACATCGTCGGCTCCCTCAACGTCCTGGAGGGCGCCCGCCGGGCCGAGACGGAGCGCGTCGTGTTCGCCGCGAGTGGCGGCACGCTCTACGGCGAACCCGTGCCCGAGGAGCTCCCCGTGCGCGAATCGCACCCCCAACAGCCTCTGTCCCCCTACGGCGTGGCGAAGAAGTCGGTGATCGACTACCTGGTGGCGTACCGCGAGCTGCACGCCCTGGAATTCTGCGCCCTCGCCCTGGCCAACGTCTACGGGCCCCGCCAGGATCCTCACGGCGAGGCGGGGGTCGTCGCCATCTTCGCCGAGCGCATCCTGCGGTCCGAGCCCGTGACCGTCTTCGGCGACGGCGAACAGACCAGGGACTTCGTCTTCGTCGACGACGTCGTCGACGCCTTCGTGCGGGCTGCGACCCGCGGTGGCGGCCTGGTCTGCAACGTCGGCACCGGTCGCGAGACGTCGGTCAACGAGCTTCTCGCCACCATGGCGGCCCAGGCGCACCTCGAGGTGACCCCGGTGCCGAAGCCGCTTCGCCCGGGCGAGCTCTTGCGCTCGAGCCTCGACATCGAGCGAGCGGCGATCCAGCTCGGGTGGCGTCCGTGGACCGAGCTGGCCGACGGGACCCGCGCTGTGCTCGAGTTCGTCGGCGCCCGCCTCGGCTGAGAGGGCTCAGCGGAACAGGTCTTCGTCGGGTGGCCGGACGATCTCGGCTCGCACCGAGGCCGTACGTAGCCAACTTGCCGGAACCCCGCGCACCAGGGCGACGGGGACACCGCTGTCCTTGCCCATGACCAGCTCGGCCGCCGAGGCGATCTCGTCGGCGACGCAGACCTCCGTCGCCACGAGCTCGCGGCCTCCCGCATCGAGTGTCCCACGCAGGTCGACGACGGCGGCGACACCGGCGCACCCGATCGCCACGTCGGTGACCCCGCGTCGCCACGGCCGGCCGAACGTGTCGGAGACGATGACCCCGACGTCGGCACCCAGCATCTTGCGGAGGCCAGCCCGGATCCGCCGCGCCGAGCGATCGGGGTCGTCGGGGAGGAGCGCGGCCGTGCCGTCCGCCACGTTGGACAGGTCGACGCCGGCGTTGGCGCAGACGTATCCGTGCCGCGTCTCGCTGATCACGAGATCGCCCCGGCGGCGCAGCACGCGCACCGACTCCTTCTCCACCAGCGCCAACTTGGCCGCCGGATCGGCATGGTCGACGGCGACCAGCTTCCCCTCGGCCTTGGAGACGATTTTCTGGGTGACGACGACGACATCCCCGCCGCGCAGTTCGGGGCCCCCGGTCCGGGCCGGTGACAGGGCCCCTGCGATCAACCCCGCCACCTCGTCCCCGGCCACGACCTCGCCGATGCCGGTGACGGGGATCACCCGCACGCCGTCACCGTCCACCGTCGACCACCACGCGGGCCAGGCCCGCGGCACGCTCGGGGGAGCTCATCACCGTGTCCGTGACGATGCAGCGGATGCCCTGGGCCTCCACGTCGGCGACGCGGCCGGCATCGGCCGTGTCCACCACGAGGGTCGCCGCCCAGGGCGCGTACAGCTTGGCCACGCCGACGACGGACGCCTCCGTCCCGAGCTCCGCCATGAGCCGGTCGGCGGGTCCCTTGAGGGCGGCGCCCGCGACGATGGGCGACACGGCGATGACCGCGTCCCGTCGGGCGAGGAGGGCCTGGCGCACGCCGGGCACCGCCAGCAGCGGCCCGATGGAGACGACCGGGTTCGACGGGCAGACCACGATCGTGTCGGCCGCCTCGAGGGATTCCATGACCCCCGGCGCCGGTCGGGCCGCCGCGTCCCCGTCGAAGCGGACCCCACGGACCGCCACGTCGTGGCGGAGCCGGACGAAGTAGTCCTGGAAGCCGACCTCCGTCCCGGCCGGACCGAGGGAGCTCGCCTCGGCGAGCGTGATCCGGGTCCGCAGGGGGTCGTCGGTCACGGGCAGCAGCCGCACTTCCACCCCGCGCCGGCGGCAGATGGCGGCCGTCGCGACGCTCAGGGGCTCGCCGGCGCGCAGGAGCCCCGTCCGGAACAGGTGGGTTGCCAGGTCGCGGTCGCCGAGGCGGAACCAGTCCTCGCCGCCGAGCCGGGCCAGCTCGTCCATGACCGCCCAGGTCTCACCGGCGACGCCCCAGCCGGTCTCCCGATTGTCCAGGCCGGCCAGGGCGTACGTGACCGTGTCGAGATCGGGGCTGATGTGCAGGCCGTGGAGGACCATGTCGTCCCCCACGTTGACGATGGCGGTGATGGCGCTGGGCGGGACCACGTGCACGAGCCCGGAGAGCATCCGGGCGGCCCCGACGCCGCCGCACAGGGCCACCAGCACGCTGCGAGCATAGGAGCGCCGCCGCAGCGGGCCGGCCGGCGGGCCCCTGGTACCATCGCCGCCCGCCATGCCACAGCGCATCCCCTTGGATCGGCACGCCACCGTCGTGTCGGTCCTGCGGGAGGCGGCACGGGTCAACGGGGACGTGGAGGCCTACGTGGAACCGGCCGGCGCGAACCTCCGGCGCTCGCTGACCTTCGCCCAGTGGGACCGTGCCGCCGACGGGGTGGCGGGGTGGTTGGCCCGCCGGGGCGTGGCCAAGGGCGATGTCGTGTGCCTGCTGCTGCCCTCGTGCATCGACTACGCGGTGCTCTACGCCGCGTTGCTCCGGCTCGGTGCCATCACCTCGGGGATCAACACCCGCCTGGGCGCCGGCGAAGTGGCCTCCATCGTGGAGCGCGCCGCTCCCGTGCTCGTGGTGGCCGACCCCGCCGTGTCGCCACCGCTCCCTCCCGGCGGCGTGGACGTGGTCGCACGGGACGAGGCCCGGGCCCATTGGGCGGGCGCGCCGGCGGACGCGTGGCCCGACCTGGCGCCCGAGGACCCGGTGGCCGTGGTGTGGACCAGTGGGACGACGGGGCAGCCCAAGGGGGCGGTCTTCGACCACGCCAACCTCGCCGCCGTGGCGAGGGGCACGGACGTGCTGAGCCAGCCGGGGGACCGCCGGCTGTCGCCACTGCCGTTCGCGCACGTGGGGTACATGACGCGGGCCTGGGACGAGATCGCCAACGCCGTCACCACCGTCATCACACCGACCCCCTGGCGAGCGGACGAGGCGGTGCGCATCATGGCGGACGAGCGGGTCACGGTGGCCCAGGGCGTGCCGACGCAATGGGCGCTGATGTTGGCGAGCGAGGAGCTGGACCGCGCCGATCTGCATGCACTGCGTGTCGCCGGGACCGGCGCGGCGCGGATGACGGCGTCCATGGTGGCCGAGGTGCGCCGGCGCTTCGGCGCCCCCGTCGTCGTCCGCTACACCTCGACGGAAGCCTCACTGGGCACGGGGACGACGTTGAGCTCGTCGGACGAGGAGGTGGCGACCACCGTCGGGCGTCCCGTCGCCGGGGTGGAGCTCGCCGTCGTCGACGACGAAGGCCGGCCCGTTCCCGACGGGATCGTGGGCCGGGTCATGCTGCGCTCCGGGGCCACCATGCGCGGCTACTGGGGCCGTGGACCGGGACGGGGCCGACCGGTGCGCGAGCTCATCGACCCCGCGGCCACCGCATCGGTGCTGGGTGACGACGGGTGGTTGACCACCGGCGACTTCGGGTTGTGCACCCCCGAGGGGAACCTCCAGCTGTCGGGTCGGGCGCACGAGCGCTACATCCGGGGCGGCTACAACGTCTACCCGGCCGAAGTCGAGGAGGTGCTCTCTGCGCACCCGTCCGTCGCCCGGGCCGCTGTGATCGGCGTGCCCGACGACGTGCTCGGCGAAATCGGCGTGGCAGTCGTCGTGGCCCAGGAGGGTGCGGTGCCGGAACTCCCCGCGCTGCGAGCGCACTGCGCCGCCCGGTTGTCCGACTACAAGGCGCCCGACGCGCTCGTGGTGGTCGACGAGCTGCCACTGACCCCGATGATGAAGGTCGACGCCGGTCGCCTCGCCGAGCTGGCGGCACGTGGGGCCGAGCAGCGGCGCTCGGAGCGGGGGCGGAGTCGTGGGCCGTCGTCCGGGGTGCTAGGCAGTGGCCCCATGCGAGAGGCCGACGACAAGGAGCGTGCATGAGTCCGACCACGAGAGTCGGGGAGTCCGACCCCACCCGGGGGACGGCGCCCGAGGCCATCACCGCAGGCCGTTACCGCGGGAAGGTCGCGGTGGTGACCGGTGCGGGCTCGGGCATCGGGCGCGCCACGGCACGTCGCCTGGCCGCCGAGGGCGCCGCCGTCGCCTGCCTCGACGTGGCCGACGACGCCATCGCCGAGGTGGCGGCGGAGATCAACGCGGAGTCAGCCGACGCCGGCGGCCGCGCCATCGCCGTGCGCTGCGACGTGACCGACGAGGACGGGGTCGCCGCAGCCGTCTCCGAGACCCGGGAGGAGCTGGGGCGCATCACCAATCTGTGCAACATCGCAGGCGTCGGCGGCTTCGCGCACACGCCCGAGCAGTCGCTGAGCGGATGGGACCGGATCATCGCGGTCAACCTGACCGGGACGTTCCTCATGTGCCGCGCCGTCCTACCCGGCATGATCGAGCACGGCGGTGCGATCGTCAACACCGTGTCGACGGCCGGCATGAAGGGGCAGCCGTACTCGGCGGCCTACTGCGCGTCGAAGGGGGGCGTCAGGCTGCTCACGATGGCGCTGGCCGTCGAGTACATGGCCCGCGGCGTGCGCGTCAACGGGGTGGCCCCGGGTGGCGTGGACACGCCGATCATCCACAATTTCGCCCCGCCCGAGGACGCCGACTGGAAGCTGATTGAGCGGCTGATGTCCCCGATCGGCTACGCCTACCCGCACGAGATCGCCGGCGCCTTCGCCTACCTCGGCTCGCACGAAGCGGACTACATCACCGGGGCGATCCTCTCCATCGACGGGGCGATCACGACCTGAGCCACCCCGCCACGTCGCGAGGCGCCACCGAGGCGCCCCTGCGCGTCGCGCTCGATGCGACGCCGCTGCTCGGGCTCCCGACCGGCATCGGTGCCTTCTGCCATGGCGCGCTCGCCGCCCTGGCGACGCGCCCCGGGGTCGACGTCCGGGCCTACGCCGTGAGCTGGCGCCGCCGCGGCTCCATCCGTGCGCACCTTCCCGCCGGCGTGTCGGCGCACCAGCGCCCCATGCCGGCCCGGCCCCTCCACGCGCTGTGGGCGCACGGCAACACGCCGCCGTTGGAGTGGTTCATCGGCGCCACCGACGTCGTCCACGGCACGAACTTCGTCGTGCCGCCGACCGCGCGCGCCCGCACGGTCGTCTCGGTGCACGACCTCACGCCGCTCCACCACCCCGAATTGTGCAACGCGGCCACCCTGGCCTACCCGGGGCTGATCCGGCGCGCCCTCGCCCGTGGCGCGTGGGTGCATGCGGACTCCGCCTTCGTGGCGCACGAGGTGACCGAGGCCTTCGGCGCCGATGCCGCCCGGGTGCGCGTCGTCCATCCCGGCATCCCGGAGTTGCCCCCCGTGACGCACGACGACGCGGCCCGCGCGCTGTCCCGCCTGCTGCCGCCCGGGACGGACCGGTTCTGCCTGGCCATCGGCACCGCCGAGCCGCGCAAGGACCTGCCGGGGCTGGTGCGGGCGTTCGGCGAGGTGGCGGGGCGAAACGGCGACCTGACCCTCGTGCTCGCCGGTCCGCCGGGTTGGGACGAGGACAGGCTCGCGTCGGCGATCGCCGCATCGCCGGCCCGCGGGCGGATCGTGCGCACCGGGTGGGTCGAGCCACCCGAGCTCGCGGCTCTGCTGAAGGCGGCGACCACCCTCGTCTACCCGTCGCTCTACGAGGGGTTCGGCTTCCCGCCCCTGGAGGCCATGCGGGCCGGCGTGCCCGTGGTGGCCACCCGGGCCGGCTCCCTGCCCGAGATCCTCGGCGACGGCGCGCTCCTGGTGGACCCGGGCGACCACGACGGGCTCGTGGCGGCACTGGACGCGTCGGTCTCGGACGAGTCGTTGCGGGGCAGGCTGGTGGCCGCGGGCGCCGCCTGGTCCGACCGGTTCACGTGGGAGGCGTGCGGCGCAGGCCTCGAGGAGCTCTACCGCGACGTCGCAGGTGGCGCCGGTGCCTGAACGGCCGCCACCATCGGTGCTCCTCGTGGTCGAGCAGCTCCGGCGCCGGGTGCCGGGCGGCATCGGCGCGTACGCGCGCGGACTCCTGGGCGGGCTGGCCACGTGCACCGGGGAGGGCGACGACGTCGACGTGACCCTCCTGGCCAGCCGGCCTCCCGGCGGCCGCCTCGGCCGGGCCGGGCCGGCCGAGGACCCGCTGACGGCGTTCGGCCTGCCGCTGACGGCCGAGCACCTGCCCGGCCCCGTCCTCACGCGTGCATGGGACCACGGGCTGCGCCACGCGCCGAGGGGCTTCGACATCGTGCACTCGGTCTCCCTGGCCGCACCCGCGCCGCGCCGGTCCGGCCGGAGCCGACACGTCGTCATGGTCCACGACGTCGCCTGGCGACGTCATCCCGACGCGACCACCCGACGCGGACGGCGCTGGCACGAGCGCGCCCTGCTGCGGGCGCGCCGGGGCGGGGCCGCCATCGTCGTGCCCTCCCGGCTGGTGGCCGCCGACGTGGCCGCCCTCGGCTTCGACGCGGCCCGCATCAACGTCGTGCCCGGGGGAGCGGACCACCTGCCCGAGCCCGACCCGGTCGCCACCGAGGCGCTCCTGGCGGGTCTGGGCGTGTCGGGCGATTTCCTGCTCACCGTCGGCACGCTCGAGCCGCGCAAGAACGTGGACCGCCTGGCCGAGGCATTCGGCCGGGTGCGCCCGTCGCTCCCGGGGCCGTGGCGACTCGTGATCGTGGGCCCGGCGGGCTGGGGTCCCGAGCCCACGACGCGTCGCGACGACAGCATCGTGTTCACCGGGTCGGTCCCCGCCCCCGTGCTCGCCGACCTCTACCGGCGCGCCCGCGCCTTCGCCTACGTCCCGTTGACCGAGGGCTACGGGCTGCCCCCCCTCGAGGCCATGCGTGCGGGCACGCCGGCCGTGGTGGCCGCCGAGGTGCCGAGCGTGCACGACCTGGGCGAGGCGGTCCCGGCCTCCGCGCTGATCGTCGATCCGCTCGACGTCGACGGCATCGCGACCGCGCTGTTCGCGGTGCTCACCGACGACGGGTTGCGGGCCGATCTCGCGGCACGGGGGTCCGCCTTCGCCCGAACGAGGACGTGGCACGCGGCGGCGCGCTCCCACATCGACCTGTGGCGGTCGCTCCGGTGAGCGCCCGGTTGCCGCTCACCCTCGACGTCTCGGCCGTCCCGGCGCGCCCCGGCGGTGCGGGCTACTACACGATGGCGCTGGCGGGCGGCCTGTCGGTGCACGACGAGGTCGACCTCACGCTCATCGCACGGCGGGGGGACGAGGAGCGTTGGGGCGCCGTCGCCGGGGGCGCGGCCGTCCGGGGCGCCGTCCCCGCCACGCGCGCGGGCCGGCTCGCCTACGAGCAGCTCGGGCTGGCCTCCGTGCTGCGCTCGGTCGGCGCCCGGGTCCATCACGGGCCTCACTACACGATGCCCGCACGCGCGCCGGTGCCGTGCGCCGTCACGATCCACGACTGCACCTTCTTCGACCATCCCGAGTGGCACGTGCGGTCGAAGGCGGCCTTCTTCCGCCGGGCCATCCGCCACGCCGCCCGCCATGCCGGCGTGGTCATCTGCGTCAGCCAGGTGACCGCCGACCGGCTGCAGGCATGCTGCGAGGTGCGGGCGCCCGTGGTGGTCGCGCCCCACGGCGTGGACCACGGGCGGTTCTCGCCCAGCGAGCACGCGCCGGGGGCGGACCGGGCCGAGCTCGGCGCGCTGGGGGTGCCCACGGACCGGCCCCTCGTCGTGTTCGTCGGCACCCTGGAGCCGCGCAAGGGCGTGGCCCCGCTGGTGGCCGCGTTCGACCTTCTCGCCGACTCCCGGCCCGACGTGGTGCTGGTGCTCGGGGGCCAGCCCGGCTGGGGGATGGCCGAGACCGAGCGCGCCCTGGGCGCGGCCCGCCACGGGCAGAGGATCGTGCGGACCGGGTACCTGCCCGACCGGGCGGTGCCGGCCCTGCTCCGGCAGGCGTCCGTCGTGGCGTACCCCGCCCTCGAGGAGGGATTCGGTCTGCCCGCGTTGGAGGCCCTCGCCTGCGGCGCGCCGCTGGTGACCACCGAGGGGACCGCGATGGCCGAGCTGGCCGCCGGCGCGGCACTGCTGGTGCCGCCGGGCGACGCGACGGCGATGGCGGAGGCGATCGGGGCGGCGCTCGACGAGGGACGCGGCACGCGTCGCCGGGCGTTGGGCCTCACGGTGGCGGCGGAACGCACGTGGGAGGCCAGCGTCGTCCGGCACCTCCGCGCCTACGCGGTGGCCGACGCGGCAGCACAGTAGGGTTCCGCGCATGCGCGCGCTCATCACCGGCGGCAAGGGCTTCGTCGGCCAGTGGCTCGCAGCGCACCTCAAGGACGCGGGCGACGAGGTCGCCGTCATCGACATCGAGACCGACGTGGCCGACGGCGCGGCCGTCCGGCGGGTGATGGCCGACGTCGGGCCCGAGGCGGTCTACCACCTGGCCGCGATGACCCACGTCGGCGAGAGTTGGGAGAACCCGAGCCAGGTGCTCCGGGTCAACGTGCTCGGGACCGCCGAGGTCCTGGCGGCCGCCCGCGCCGTGCCGCGGACCCCCCGGGTCCTCGTCGTGAGCTCGGCCGAGGTGTACGGCGTGGTCACCCCCGACCAGCTCCCGCTCGGGGAGGACACGCCCACGCGCTCCGGCCAGCCCGTACGCCGCGAGCAAGCTGGCGGCCGAGGCGGTGGCCCTGCAGGCCTGGCGTGGGTACGGCCAGGGCGTCATCGTCGTCCGGCCGTTCAACCACATCGGCCCCGGTCAGTCCCCCAACTTCTTCGTGCCCGCCCTGGCCAAGCGGATCGTCGACGCCCGCCGCTCGGGCGCCGACTCGTTGCGGGTGGGCACGCTGACCACCCGGCGGGACTTCACCGACGTGCGCGACGTGGTGGCGGCCTACCGCCTGTTGATGGAGGAGGGCGCCCCGGGCGACGTCTACAACGTGTGCTCGGGCACGGACTGCGCCATGGCGGACGTCGCCGCGCTGCTCCTGGAGCTGGCCGGAGCCGATCTCAGGCTGGAGACCGACCCCGAACTGGTGCGCCCCGTCGACGTGCCGGTGCTGCGCGGCGACGCGCGACGGCTGCGCGAGGCGACGGGGTGGCGACCGGCCATCCCGCTCGCGACGACGCTCGCCGACGTCCTGGCCTCGTGGGAGGCGGACTGAGGGCGAGCGTCGTCAGCGTGCGTGAGGCGGTGCCGTTCAGGCGTTGACGAGCTGGCGGATCTGGGTCCGGACTTCGCGGGCCTGCTCCCGGGCCTTCGAGGTCAGCTGCGACACCGACGGGGGCAGCTTCTCCTCCAGCGGCTGGAGCGTGGTCTCGACGAAGTGCGCCGCCGACTCGGCCAGGTCGTCGATCTGGTGGAACCCCTTGGCGACTCCCTGGCGCACGTCGTCCATGCGCTGGTCGAGCGAGAAGTCCTGGGAGAGCCGCTGCTGCAGCTCGACCCGCTGCACCTGGGCCCGCTGGTAGCCCAGCACGCCGAGGCCGACGGCGACGTACGCGGCATCGCGGGCCAGATCGGTCACACCCTTGGAGAGGGTGCTGATGTTGGTGTTGACGTCAGGCATGAGGGCCTCCTGTGTGGTCGGATTCTCGTGACGCCGGGCCCGCCGGCCGGTCCCTGCGTTCGTGTACAAGAGTATCACATTTGTATAACAGTAGCAAGCAGCAGCGCGCCGAATTCGTGCCTGAGGGGCCGATCCCGCACCAGATAGCCTCTGGCACCTGATGGACGCCCAAGTGCCGGCCGTGGTCGCCGTCGTGGTCACGTCCGAACCGGGGCCCTGGCTCGAGGAGGCGGTCTCCTCCCTGGCGGCGCAGGACTACGGGGAGCTCTCGGTCCTGGTCCTCTCGACCGGCGCGGACGAGCCGTCGGTGACCCAACGGGTGGGGCGGATCCTCCCCGACGCCTTCGTCCGCCAGCTGCCGGGGCGCCCCGGCTACGCGGCGGCCTCCAACGAGGTCCTTTCCATGGTGGAGGGTGCGGCCTTCTTCCTGCTCTGCCACGACGACGTCTCGCTGGACCCGGACGCCGTCCACAAGCTGGTGGAGGAGTCGTTCCGTTCCAACGCCGGCGTGGTGTCGCCGAAGTTCGTCAACTGGGACGACCCCGGCGTCCTCTTGCACGTCGGGATGAGCTGTGACAAGACCGGCGCCGTCGTCGACCGGATCGTCGAGGGTGAGGTCGACCACGGGCAGCACGACGCCGTGCGCGACGTGTTCGTCGCACCCGGCGGGTGCATCCTCGTCCGCGCCGACCTCTTCGCCGAGCTCGGAGGCTTCGATGCCGGCATCGTCGCCATGGGCGAGGACCTCGACCTGTCCTGGCGTTGCCAGGTGGCGGGCTCACGCGTCGTCGTGGCACCCGACGCGCGGGTGCGCCACCGCGAGGCGGTCGCCGGCGGGCTCGAGCCCCTCGCGATCGGCGCGGCGTCAGGAGGTCGGCACCCGGTCACCATGCAGGGGCTGCAGCGGCGGCACGAGCTGCGGGCGGTGCTCAAGTGCTATACGCGCCTCTCCCTGGTCCGGGTGCTGCCGCAGGCCGCGTTGCTGGCCTTGGGCGAGGTGATCGTGGCGCTCTTCGCCCGCGACCGCGACCGGGTCCGTGCCGTGACGGGCGCGTGGCGCTGGAACGCCCGCCGGCTCACCGAGCTGTCCCTCCTGCGGGGCGAGCTGGCCCGGCACCGCCTGTTCCCCGACGCCGAGGTGCGCCGGCTGCAGGTGCGGGGGAGTGCCCGGTTGTCGCAGTACTTCAGCCGCCTGACCCACCAGGGACTGGCGGCCGCCAACGCCGTCGCAGCCTCGCGTGGGCGGCCGGAGCGGACGGCCGAGCCGGCCGAGGTGGCGGTCCTGACGGGCAGCGTCGGGGCGGCCTTCAGCGAGGACACCGACTTCGACGAGCTCGACGACCTCGGCCACCGCGCCGGCCGGGACCGCTTCGGGCGCCGCGTCCGCTCCGCCCCGCTCAGCACCGGTCGCCAGCGCGCCGTCGCCGTCGTCGTGGCGCTCCTGGTCGTCGCCCTCGGCACCCGCGACCTGTTCTTCGGGACGCTGCCCCTGGTGGGCCAGCTCGCCCCGCTGCCCTCGTGGTCCACGAGCTGGCACCACTTCTTCTCGGGCTGGCAGTCGGTCGGTGTCGGCACCACGGCACCGGCGTCACCGGCCTTCGGCATCGTCGGCCTCAGCGGGACGGTGCTCTTCGGTGCCATGGGGACACTGCAGCGGGTCCTCCTCCTCGGTTGCATCCCCGTCGGCGCCTGGGGTGTCTCGCGCTTCATGCGCCCGCTCGTCTCCCCCCGGGCTCGCGTGGTCGCGGTCATCTGCTACCTCGGCCTCCCGTTGCCCTACGGGGCGCTCGGCACGGGGCGGTGGGACGGTCTCGTCGCCTACGCCGCCGTGCCGTTCATCGCGCTGCGCCTCGCCCGCACCGCCGGCATCCCCCCCTTCGCCGTCGAGCCCGGCCCGCGCTGGCGCACCCGCCCCGCGGGGCAGATCGCGATCCTCGGCGCCCTCATCGCCGCGTCGTCGGCCTTTGCGCCGGCGATCGTCCCGCTCGTCGTCGTCATGGCGCTGGCCTGGTTCGTGGGTTCGGCGCTCGTGGGCGCCCGCGACCGGGCCGGGCGGGTCCTGGTGGTCGCGGCGGAGGGAGTAGGGGCGGCCCTCGTGCTGGCCGCGCCCTGGGTGGTCGGGACCGTGGTCGCCGGGAAGGCCTCGGTGCAGATCTTCGGGTTGCCGATCTCGGGTGCGACGGCACCGGGCTGGGGCGAGGTGCTCCGCTTCGCCATCGGGCCGGCCGCCCGCTCGCCCATCGCCTGGCTCCTGGTCGTGGCGGCGGCCCTCCCCCTCGTCATCGGGCGCGGGGTCAGGCTCGGCTGGGCGGCCCGCCTCTGGGTGACCGCCCTCGGCTCGTGGGGCCTCGCCTACGCGGCCTCCCGCGGTGACCTGGGCTCCTTCACGCCCTCGGAGTCGGTCGTGCTGGTCCCGGCGGGGTTGGCCGTCGCCGCCGGCGTGGGGCTCGGCATCTCCGCCTTCGAGAACGACCTCACTGGTCGCGAATTCGGCTGGCGCCAGGTGATCAGCGTCGCCGCACTCGTGTTCGTGGCGCTCGGCCTCGTCCCGGTCGCCGCGTCGGCGGCCGGGGGGCGCTGGGATCTCCCGTCCCAGGGGGTCGAGGCGCCGCTCGCCTTCCTCACCCGACCCGGCACGACGGCGGTGGCGAGGGTCCTGTGGCTGGGTGACCCGCGGGCCCTGCCCGCCGGCGGCTGGACGGTGGAGCCCGGCCTGGCCTTCGCCCTCACGCCCGAACACCTGCCCGACGCCGCGCAGGTGTTCACGCCCGCCGGTGACGGCCCGGCCAGCCTGGTGGCCGACGCCGTCCGCCTGGCCGTGTCGGGCGGGACGGTGCACCTGGGCCGGCTCCTCGCACCCGCGGGGGTGCGCTATGTCGTCGTGGTCGACGCCGTCGCACCGTCCATGGTGGGCACCGTCACACCGTCGGTCGCGGCGCCGCCGCCCGCCGGGCTCGAGGCGGACCTCCTCGAGCAGGGTGACCTGCAGGTCGTCCCGGGCGAGCTCGGGATCCAGGTGTTCGAGAACGGCGAGATGATCCCGGTGACCGCGCAGCGCGCCAGCCCGCTGCCCGCGGTGCACACCTGGTCCTACCCCGGGCCGGCGGGCGTAGCGGGCTGGCAACCCGTGCTGAGCGCGCTGTCGAGCGGTGCGCCGGCGACCGGGGCGGTGCCCGCGGGCACCCTGTACGCCGGCTATGCCCCGGCGGGCAGCTTCGCGCTCGGCGTGAACGGCCAGGCCGTGCCGCGGCGAGCGGCGTTCGGGTGGGCGGCCCAGTACGCGGTGCCCCGCGGCGAGGCCTCGTTGTCGCTCTCGCAGTTCCCCCTCGTCCCCCTCGCGGTGACGCTCGAGGTGGCGGCGTGGGTGCTGCTGGCCGCGGCCATCCTCGGACGATCCCGGCGCGCGAGAGCCAGGCGGGCCGCCCGCGCGCCGGGGGCGCCGTGAGCCCGGCTCACCACAGCAGCGAGCGCCGCTGGGTGGTGCTGGCGCTCGTCGTCGTGGTGGTGGTCGGCGTGAGCGTCGCCGCCGCCGCCCGCAGCACCCCCGCTCCCGCCGGCGCGCCGGCGACGCCGAGCGCGTTGGTGAGCGCGCCCGACGCGGAGTCCTCCGCGTCCTACTGCACGGGGCAGACCACGAGCACGGGGAGCGCACCCGGCTTCCTCATCCTCACGAACACGACGGCGCGGCCGGTGACCGGGACCATCACCGCGGTGACCGACGCGGGGGACACGGTGCACACCGCCGTGGCCGTGCCCGCCCGCGCGGTGGTGACCCCGAGCATCCCCGCCGTCTCCTCGGGGTCCTGGGAGGCCCAGGCGGTGACCCTCTCCGGCGGGGGCGTCGCCGTCACACAGGCCGTGCACGGCTCGTCGGGGTGGTCCGAGGCGCCGTGCCAGAGCACGACGGCCGCCGGGTGGTACTTCCCCGGCGGCACGACGGCCAACGCCGACCCGCTCTCCGTGTCGCTGTTCAACCCGACGTCGACGCCCGTCGTGGTGGACCTCAGCTTCGTGACGCCCACCGGCACCGTCCATCCCATCAACTACCAGGGGATCGTCCTGCAGGCGGGCCAGGTCACCTCCGAGGACGTGGCCTCCGAGGTGCAGAACGCGTCGACCGTGAGCACCGTCGTCTCCACCCGGACGGGACGCGTGGTGGCGTCCGAGTTGCAGGGGTTCACCGGCACGTCCCCGGGCTTGGCGCTCGTGCCCGGTGCGGCACGCCCCGGCCCGCACTGGGTCATCCCCCAGGCCCAGGACCCGGGCGGAGGCTCCGGTGAGATCGACGTGTTCAACCCCGGCACGGCGCCCGAAGCGGTGCGCGTGCGGGTACGCCTCGGCGGCACCGAGCTCGCCCCGCTCACCCGGACGGTGGCGCCGGGCACCACGTGGGCCCTCGAGACGAGCGGCCAGACGCGGATACCCCACAACGCCACGTACTCCGCCGACATCGAGGCCAGCGGCGGCCCCGGCGTGGTGGTGGGACGGACGGTCTCGGCCCCGAGCTCGGCTTCGACACCCCAATCCGGCAGCGCGCCGGCCGTGGACGGGCTCAGCACCGACTCGCCGTCCGGCGTGTGGGTGGTGCCGCCACCGGGCACGAGTGCGAACCCCGCCGTGAGCGGCGCGGCACCCGCCTCCCTGGCGCTCACGAACACGTCGGGCGCCGACGAGCGCTACAGCGTGGTGGCCGTGTCGCCGTCGGGCCAGCTGACGATCGGCGCCGCCACCATTCCCGCCGGGTCCACCGGGTCCCTCGACGGCGCCGCACTCGCGCACGTGGGCTTCGACCAGATCGTCGTCCGCGCCAGCGGGCCGATGGCGGTCAGCGAGGACGTCGGCCCCTCGGGCGGGGTCGGCGTGGTGACGATGCCGGGCCTCCCGTTGGCCACTCCCATCGCCCTCTGACGAGGCGGCCGGCTACAGGTTGTGGCGCTGGTAGCGGCGCCACAACGCCCGCCCGCCCACCACGGCGGCGGCGAGGCACAGCAGGGCGAAGAGCACGGGTCCCGCGATCCGGATCACGCCCTCCACCCCGGTGACGAAGCCGCCGATGCTGTCGTGCCACGCCCGCACGACGCCCGACTCGGGCAGCGGTGCGGGCCGCGGCGGGGGCGTGCCCTCGCTGACGGTCACGGTCAACGTGGAGTAGGAGGTCTGGCTCGTGAGGAGCTGGAGTTGGCCCTGGAGCTCCTCGATCTGCTGCTGAATGGTGTCGATCTGCTCCTGCACCGACAGCACGTCGCCCACCGTGGTCGCCTTGGCGAGGATGCTCAGGTACTGCTGCCGGCTGTCCTCGAGGGCGGCGATGCGCGCCTGGAGGTCGACGTACTGGCCGGTGACGTCGGTGGCCTTCGTCGTGAGGTCGGAGGTCTTCCCCAGCGCCTGGGCCTGCTTCAGCACGGCCGAGAAGTCGGCCACGGGCACCTGGAGCGTGATGCTGCCGAAGGGCGAACCTCCCGAGGACTGCGTCTGGGAACCGGCCACGAAGCCGCCGCTGCCGACGGCCAGCGCGGTCAGCTTCGTCATCGTGCGGCCCAGGCTGCCGCGCCCGACGTTGAGCCCGAGGGACCCGGTCTGCTCGATCTTGGCGGGCTGCCCCACCGCGCCGCTCGGCAGGGAGGGCGCGGTCGGGGTGGAGACGGGAGCGGGCACGGCCGCGCCGGACGACGAGCCGGTGCTCCCGAACGCCGGTGCCGTCGCCTTCTGGGCGGAGCCCGGCACGGCGAGGCCGTGGGGGACGGTCGTGCTCGCCCCGCCGAGAGGCGCGCCGTGCGTGGTCCGCGGCTGGGCCGAGGTCAGGGTCGGCGGCGACGGTGCGCGCCCCAGCCCGACGACGGTGCCGGCGACGGCGAGCACCACGATGATGCAGGCGGCGGCCGAGAGCACCCGGTGCCGGCCGGCGAGCACGACCAGGCGCCGCACCCGACCGTGGTCCGACGGGCCGGGGAGGCCGTCGCCGTCCCCCGGCGCGTCGACGTCGCCGGGCGGGTCGCCCGCCCTGTCGTCCCCGCCGGCGCTCCGGGCCGGGCCGGCCGCCCGGGCCAGGATCTCCTCGACGCCCGAGGGGGGGACCTCGAAGGCGGCGCCGGCGCGGCCGAGCAGGGCGGCGAGGCGGTCGTCGTCGAGCATGGTCATGGGCCGGCCTCCTCGCTCCGGGGTGCGTCCCCGGCGCCGGCCAGGGCGGACAGGGCGGGGTCGGCCGCCAGGCGCCGGCGCGCCTCGTGCAGCCGGGACTTCACCGTGCCCTGGCGCCGGCCGATCGCCAGCGCGATGTCCTTCTCGCTCAGGTCGGCGTAGTAGCGCAGCACGACCGGCACGCGCAGCGACAGCGGCAGGCGGGCCAACGCGGCGAGCACCGTCCCGGCCACCTCGGACTGCTCCGCCCGCGTCTCGGGCCCGCCGCCACCCTCGGGCAGGTGCGCCAGCGGCTCGTCACCGGCGCGGCGGTCGCGGTGGGGGATCTCGCGGCGCAGCTTGGAATAGCACGAGTTGACGACGACGCGGTAGAGCCAGGGCCTGATGCTCGGCACGGCCGCGAGCGAGTCGCGGAAGCGCCAGGCGCGCAGGTAGGCGTCCTGGACGGCCTCTTCCGCGTCGGCCCGGTTCCCGAGGATCAGGCAGGCGGTGCGGAAGGAGGCGACGTACCCGTCCTCGAGCCACTCTGCGAGCTGGTGCTCCACCATCCCCCTTCATGACGCCGCGGGGTCCGGATCGGTTCGATCCCGGGCGGGCCGTGCCTAGCGGGTGGCTGGTCCCTCCGGTGCGCCGGTGGGGTCGGCCGGCGGCGGCCACGAGGGTGGGGGCCACGCCTCGGATCCCGCTCCGCCCGCCGACGGCGGGACCGGGACGGCCACGGGGGCGTCGTCGGCGTCGGTCGCGGTGCCTGCCTGGGCGTCGGCCAACGGGCCGTGGCCGTTGCCCGCCCCGTTGGCCCCGTTGGGCACCGGCGCGTTGATGGCGGCCTCGTGGAAGTGCGGGACCGACTTGGCCCCCTCGCTGTGCACGGGGGAGCCGTGCGCCTCGTCGACCAGGCGGGCCACCTCGGCCCCGTCGATGATCTCGTTGTCGAGCAGGGCGCGCGCGATGGCGTTCAGCCCGCCCCGGTGCTTGCTGAGCACCTCCATCGCCCGTGTCTCCTCGGAGCGCAGGATGCGCTCGACCTCGTCGTCGATGATCTTGGACGTGTCCTCGGAGTAGTCGCGGGTGTGCATGAGGTCCTCGCCCAGGAAGACCTGTCCCTGCGAGCCCCACGCCATCGGCCCGATGGCGTCGCTCATGCCCCACTCGCGCACCATCTTGCGCGCCAGCTCGGTGTTGCCGACCAGGTCGTTGGCGGCGCCGGTGGACAGGTCCCCGTAGACGAGCAGCTCGGCGCAGCGGCCGCCCATGCGCACACACAGCGAGTCCTCGATGTACTGGCGGGGGTGGATGTGGCGCTCCTCCATGGGGAGCTGGTGGGTGACCCCGAGCGCCATGCCGGTCGGGAGGATCGTGACCTTGTGCACCGGGTCGGCGTGCTCGAGCACGTAGGCCAGCACGGCGTGGCCGCCCTCGTGGTAGGCGATGCGCTCCTTCTCGGCCTCCGAGAGGACCATGGACTCGCGGCGCTGGCCGAGCAGCACCCGGTCGCGCGCCGTCTCGAAGTCGGCCATGGCGATCTCCACGCTGCCGCGGCGCACGGCGTGGAGGGCCGCCTCGTTGACCAGGTTGGCCAGGTCGGCGCCGCTCATGCCGGGGGTGCCCCGGGCCACGACGCCGAGGTCGACGTCGGAGGCCATCCGCTTGCCCTTGCAGTGCACCGCCAGGATGGGGAGCCGCTCCTCGAGGTCGGGCAGTGGCACGACGATCTGGCGGTCGAAACGCCCGGGACGCAGGAGGGCGGGGTCGAGGATGTCGGGCCGGTTGGTGGCGGCGATCATCACCACGCCCTCGGAGGTGTCGAAGCCGTCCATCTCCGAGAGCATCTGGTTGAGCGTCTGCTCCCGCTCGTCGTGGCCACCACCGAGGCCGGCGCCGCGCTTGCGGCCGATGGAGTCGATCTCGTCGACGAACACGATGGCCGGGGCCTGCTTGCGGGCCGTCTGGAACAGGTCGCGCACCCGGCTGGCCCCGACGCCCACGAACATCTCCATGAAGTCGGACCCGCTCACCGACATGAAGGGCACGCCCGCCTCGCCGGCGACGGCCCGGGCGATGAGCGTCTTGCCGGTGCCGGGCGGGCCCACGAGGAGGACGCCCTTGGGGATCTTGGCGCCGATCTCCTTGAAGCGGGCGGGGGTCTTGAGGAAGTCGACCACCTCGCTGATCTCCTGCTTCACCCCGGTGTAGCCGGCGACGTCGTCGAAGGTGGTCGAGGGGCGGTCGCTGCTGAAGGTCTTGGCCTTGGAGCGCCCGATCGACATGATCCCCGACATCTGCCCCCGGGTCTGGCGGCCGATGAAGTAGATGAAGCCGACGGCCAAGGCGACGATGAAGAGGTAGGGCAGGAGGGCGCTGAAGATGTTCGTCGAGGGGGTCGGGAAGCTGACCTGAACCCCGTCGTTGCGCATGGTGGTGACGTCGTTGGGCAGCGAGGGGCTCGGCCCCTGCACCTGGTAACTGGCCCCGTCCTTGAACTTGCCGATGATCTCGCCGCTCGAATTCGAGATCTGGGCCGTGGAGACCTGCTTGGAGGAGACGTCCTGCAGGAACTTGGTGTAGGAGATCGTCTTGGAATTGGTGGTCTTGATCGTGCCGACCGCCAGCAGGACGGCCACGATCCCGATGGCCAGCACGCCCCAGAGCCAGCGCCAGCTCTGGCCGGTGGGCGCCGGGGAGGAGGGGCCGCCCTCTCCGCCCGCAGGCGTGTTGGGGCGGTTCTGCGGCTTGTCGGTGCGCTGCGGGCTCACTGCTTCCATGCTAGGCGCCCCCCCCGCAGAGCGGTGACCGCCCCACCGGTGCGGCGCACGCGTGCTCCCCTGCAGGTCGGAGGCCCCTTGTGCGCCGGTAACGTCTTGCCGATGACCGACACCGAGCCCGGCGCGCCGGCCCCCGGCCCGCCCGGGCCGCCGGCGCGCCCCCGGGGCCGGTCCCGGGGGGCTACGTGCCCCGCGAGTGGGTGCAGCAGTCGCCGCCACCGCCCCTTCCGCCGCCTGCCGCGGCCTGGGCGCCGGTGCCTGCCGTGGCGGCGCCGCCCCCGCCGGCGGCGGCACTGCGCCGCAACGAGGGCGAGGTCCCCTTCCTCGACACGCCCTGGGTGCCGCCGCAGACCAAGCGCCAGGCGTGGATGTGGCTGGTCTACGCGGTCGTCGGGTTCGTGGTCGGGCAGATCGGCGCACTCGTGTTCGGGTTGGTGGCCGGCGCGATCGCCGGCAAGACCGGCGCCCAGCTGCAGTCCATCGCCTCGGCCGCGGTACCGCCCGAGTGGTACGTGGTCTCCACGCTGCTCGGGCTCTGGATCGGGTTCATCGGCGCGCCGTGGCTGGCCAGCCGGACCCAGGGCACGCGCAACTTCGTGCGCGACCTCGGCCTCCGCTTCCGGTTGATCGACCTCGTCGGGATCGCCATCGGGGTCGGCGGCCAGCTCCTCGTGGCGCTGATGTACGCGCCCTTCCAGCACGACATCCACAACTTCAACGCCCCCTCGCAGAAGCTCACGGGCGCATCCCACGGCGCCGGGTTCGTCGTCATCGCCATCGCCACGGTCCTCCTCGCCCCCGCCGTGGAGGAGCTGTTCTTCCGCGGGCTGCTGCTCAAGGCGCTCGTCCGGCTCTTCACCCCTCTGGCATCGGCCGGCGGCGCCCGTGCCGCCGGCGTCGTCCTGGCCGTGATCGCCGACGGGCTCCTCTTCGGACTGGCCCACGGCGAGTGGGTCCAGCTGGCCGGACTGGCGGCCTTCGGCATGATCCTGGCGGGCGTGTCGTACCGCACGGGCCGCCTCGGCATGAACATCGTGGCGCACGCCACCTTCAACCTCGTCGCCATCATCGCCATCGCAACCAACGGGAGCGTGCTGTTCCACTGAGCGCCGGGCCGTCCCGCGGTTCGGATCGGTGGGCGGGCGGCCCCTATGGTTGGGCCCCGTGAACCGGATGGACCAGGTCTTCAAGGCGTACGACGTGCGCGGCACGGTGCCCGACCAGCTCGATGCGGACATGTGCGTGGCCATCGGCCGCGCCATGGCCCGCTTCGCCGGCGCCCCCGAGATCCTGGTCGCCCGCGACATGCGCGAGTCAGGCATCGAGCTCTCGCGCGCCTTCTCCGACGGCGTGCGCGCCGAGGGTGTCGACGTGACCGACCTCGGCATGGCCTCGACCGACTTCATGTACTTCGCCTCGGGGCACCTCGATGCGCCGGGTGCCATGTTCACCGCGTCGCACAACCCGGCGCGCTACAACGGCCTGAAGCTCTGCCTGTCGGGGGCGCGCCCGATCGGGCGCGACACCGGGCTGGCCGACATCGAGGCCGAGGCGGAGAAGCTGCTCGGAGAGCCGGTCCCGCCGCTCCGGGGAGCGCGGCGCGAGCTCGACCTGCTCGACGCCTGGGCCGACCATGTCGTGTCGTTCGTCGACGTCAGCTCGCTGCGACCGCTCAAGGTCGTCGCCGACACCGCCAACGGCATGGGCGGGCTCGTCGTGCCGATCGTGTTCGCCCGCCTGCCCTTCCGCGTCGAGATCCTCTTCCCCGAGCTCGACGGCACGTTCCCCAACCACCCCGCCGACCCGATCCAGCCCGAGAACCTGGTCTCCTTGAAGGCCGCCGTGCTGGCGCAGGGGGCCGACATCGGCCTCGCCTTCGACGGGGACGCCGACCGCGTGTTCCTCGTCGACGAGAAGGCCGAGCCCGTGTCCGGCTCGCTGACCACCGCCCTCGTGGCGGCCTCCATGCTGGCGAAGCACCCCGGCGAGACGGTCCTCTACAACCTCATCTGCTCCCACGTGGTGCCCGAGGTGGTCACCGAGCTGGGGGGCACCGCCGTGCGCACACGGGTGGGCCACTCCATCATCAAGCAGGTGATGGCCGAGACGGGCGCCGTGTTCGGCGGCGAGCACTCGGGCCACTACTACTACCGCGACAACTTCCGGGCGGACTCGGGCATCATCACCGCGCTGCTCGTGCTCGAGCTGCTCAGCCAGAGCGGCGAGCCCCTCTCCACCCTGCTCGCGCCGTTCCAGCGTTACGCCGATTCCGGCGAGATCAACACGGAGGTCGGCAATCCCGCGGCCACCGTGGCCGCCATCGCACAGGCCGAGCGGGCCGCGGGCGCGTCGATCGACCTGTTGGACGGGTTGACGGTCGAGCACGCCGACTGGTGGTACAACGTCCGGCCGTCCAACACCGAGCCGCTGCTGCGCCTCAACGTCGAGGCAAGGACGCCCGAGCTGTGCGCGGCCCACGTGGCCGAGGTGCAGCAGCTCATCGCCGCCAACGCCGGCCCCGCCGGCGACCGGATCGACCCGACGTGAGACCGATGCCGTCCCGACCTGACGTGAGGAGACCCCATGAGCCTTGACCCACTGCTGCTCGACGTGCTCGCCTGCCCGGTCGACAAGGGCCCGTTGCTGTGGTTCGAGGACGAGGACGTCCTCTACAACCCCCGGCTGCGCAAGAGCTACGCGGTGGTCGACGGCGTGCCGGTGCTGCTGGTCGACGAGGCGGTCGACGTCGGCGACGCCGAGCACGAGCGGCTGACGGCCAAGGCCGAGAAGGACGGGGTGCGGGCCACCGGGCCGACGCAGGGGTGACCGACGGGCCGTACCCCGACTCGCTCGGGATGTGGGAGGCCGCCACCGCGCTCCCCGAGCAGCTGCGGTCCTCGCTGGCCGGCGCGCGTCACGCGTTGGCCGGCGCCGCCTTCGCCGGCGGCGACGTGCGCTCGGTGGCCGCGTTCGGCCAGGGGACGGGCGCCACGGCCTGCGAGGCCGCCCTCGCGTTCGCGGCACCGCACCTTCGGGTGCCGTCCTGGGTGGGCCACGGCGCCGAGGTGCCGGCCTTCGTCGACGGCGGCACGCTGGTCCTGGCGGTGTCGTGCGGGGAAGGTGGCGACACGGCGGCGGCCGCGCACGAGGCGGTGGCGCGCGGCGCACGGGTCGTGGCCGTCGGCAGCGACGACGCGCTCGAGGGCCTGGCCGCCGCGGCGGGGCTCCCGTGGTGCCCCGTGGCTCCCGGCGGCCCGGTGGCGCGCGCCGCGCTGGGTGCGGCCACCGTGCCGCTCCTCGTGGCGCTGTCCGCGGCCGGCCTGGTGCCCGACGCCTCGGCCTCGGTGGGCGACGCCGCGGCGGCGCTCGAGCCCCGGCGCGACGCCTTCGTCGCACCCGGCGGGGCCCCCGAGGAGCTGGCCCGCCGTCTCGGGCGCACCATCCCCCTCGTCTACGGCGTCGAGGGGATCGCCGCGGTGGCGGCCCGCTGGTGGAAGGCGCAGGTGAACCTCAACGCCAAGGCGCCGTCGTTCGCCGCCGCGCTGCCCGAGCTGGCCTACGGCGAGTTGGCGGGCTGGGGGCAGGGGGGTGACGTCACGCGCCAGGTGATGTCCCTCGTGCTGCTGCGCCACCGCGGCGAGGGACCGGAGGCCGCGGGACTGTTCGACTCCGTGCGCGCCGCCACCGACGAGGTCATGGCCGACGTCTTCGAGGTGCAGGGTGAAGGGGACGACGACCTGTGCCGCTTCTTCGACCTGGCCCTGCTCGGTCAGCTCGTCTCCTTGCACCTCGCCGGACGCGAGGGCGTCGATCCGGGGCCGGCGCCCGCGGTCGACGCGGCGCGGGCGGCGGAGTCCCGGGCGAGGAGCTAGTTCAGCCTCTCCACGATCATGGCCATGCCCTGGCCGCCACCGACGCACATGGACTCGAGGCCGAACGTCTTGTCGGCGTCCTCCAGCCCGTTGAGCAGCGTGGTCATGATGCGGGCGCCGGTCTGACCGAAGGGGTGGCCCAGCGCGATGGCCCCGCCGTTGACGTTGAGCTTGTCCCAGCTGATGCCGAGGTGGCGGGCCGACGGGATGACCTGGGCGGCGAAGGCCTCGTTGATCTCGACCAGGTCGATGTCGTCGATCGTCATCTTCGCCCGCGCCAGGGTCTGGCGACAGGCCTCGATGGGGCCGAGACCCATGATCTCGGGGTTGAGGCCCGACACGCCGCTCGCCACGATGCGGGCCAACGGGGTGATGCCGAGCGCCTTGGCCTTGGTGTCGCTCATGACGATGACGGCGGCGGCGCCGTCGTTGAGCGGGCACGCGTTGCCGGCGGTCACGGTGCCGCCCTCGCGGAAGACGGGCTGCAGGTTGGCCAGTCCCTCCAGCGTGGTGTTGGGGCGCGGACCGTCGTCCTTGGTGACCGCCGTGCCGTCGGACAGCGTGACCGGGATGATCTCACGCTCGAAGAAGCCGTTCTCCTGCGACGCCACGGCCCGGGTCTGCGACAGCAGCGCGAACTCGTCCATCTCCTGCCGGGTCACCTTCTCGTACTCGGCCACGTTCTCCGCCGTCTGGCCCATGGCGATGTAGACGTCGGGCAGGCCGGGCGCAGGGGCCCAGGGCTCGGTGACGGCCGGCGCCCGCACCTTGGTGCGCTCCTCCGCGCGGGCGAACTCGGCGTTGTGGGGCCCGGTGTCGGACGCGCCGTGCATGTAGCGGCTCACCGTCTCGACGCCGGCCGCGATGAAGACGTCGCCCTCGCCGGCACGGATGGCGTGCGCGGCCATGCGGATGGTCTGGAGCGAGGACGAGCAGTAGCGGTTGACCGTGACGCCGGGGACGTCGCCCAATCCGGCGAGGATGGCGGCGACCCGGGCGACGTTGTAGCCCGCCTCGCCGGCCGGCTGCCCGCAGCCCAACAGCACGTCCTCCACGTCGGCGGGCTGCAGCTGTGGCACCTTGTCGAGCACAGCCCGCAGCACGAGGGCGCTCAGGTCGTCGGGCCGGCACTCGACGAGCGAGCCCTTGTTGGCCCGACCGATCGGGGTGCGACCGGTGGCGACGATGACGGCTTCAGGCATGTGACGGCTCCTCGGTTCGTTCCGCTGCCCGGGGATCCCGCCCCAGGGCGGATTGCAGGTTACTTGTCGGTCGCGGAGGGTTCTCCGGACGGGCCATTGGCCGTCGTCCCGAAGCGGACTGTAACGTGTTCTAGCGCGCCGAGCCCGCACGGTCGAGCCGGTGACGACGTGGCGTTGACGTGGGCCGATGCGGACCCGCCACCCGGGAGGGACACCGATGGAGATTGCCTACACCGAGGAGCAGCAGGCGCTGAAGAGCGAGCTGCGCGCCTACTACCGGAACCTGCTGACGCCCGAGGTGGAACAGGAGCTGGCCCTGGCCGGCGGCGTCGGCCCCGTGGTGCGCAAGGTGGTCCGGCAGATGGGCCGCGACGGGTGGCTCGGCATCGGCTGGCCCACCGAGTGGGGCGGGCAGGGCCGCTCGGCGATCGAGCAGTTCATCTTCTTCGACGAGTCGATGCGCAGCGGCGCGCCGGTGCCGATGCTCACCATCAACACGGTGGGCCCCACGATCATGAACTTCGGCACGCAGGAGCAGAAGGAGTTCTTCCTCCCCAAGATCCTCGCCGGCGAGATCGCCTTCTGCATCGGCTACACCGAGCCCAACTCGGGCACGGACCTGGCTTCGTTGTCCACGCGCGCGGTGCGCGACGGCGACGAGTACGTGATCAACGGCGCCAAGATCTTCACCAGCCTCGCCGGCGACGCCGACTACGTCTGGCTCGCCACGCGCACCGACCCCAACGTCCCCAAGCACAAGGGGATCTCCATGTTCGTGATCCCGATGGACACCCCCGGGATCCGCGTCGTGCCGATGAAGCTCCTCGGCGACCACAACATCAACTACACGTTCTACGAGGACGTGCGCGTGCCGGCCGGCTGCCTGGTCGGGGGAGAGAACCAGGGCTGGACCCTGATCACGAACCAGCTGAACCACGAGCGGGTGACCCTGTGCTCGCCCGGGATCATCGAACGCGTCCTGACCGACGTGCGGGCCTGGGCGCAGGCGACGAAGCTCCCCGACGGCCGGCGCGTCGTCGACCAGGAGTGGGTGCAGGAACACCTGGCCCGGGTGTACTCCGAGCTCGAGTTCCTCCGCCTCATCAACTGGAAGGTGGCCTGGCAGGCCACGCAGGGCCATCTCGACGTGGCCGACGCGTCGAGCATCAAGGTCTTCGGCACGGAGTTCTACCTGCGCGCGTTCCGCTCCCTCATGGAGATCCTGGGCCAGGCGGGCTACCTCACGCGCGGGTCCCCGGCGGCGGTGATCGCCGGCCGCCTCGAGATGTACGCCCGCTCCATGATCATCCTCACCTTCGGCGGCGGGACCAACGAGATTCAGCGTGACCTCATCGCCATCTTCGGCCTCGGCATGCCGCGGTCGCTGCGCTGAGCCCGGATCGACCCAGGAGGGCCCCATGGACTTCACCTACAGCGAAGAGCAGGAAGCCGTCCGCCAGCTGGCGGCCCAGATCTGTGGCGAACGGTCGACGCACGAGCGGCTGAAGCAGGTCGAGGCGGAGGCCGGCGACGAGGGGCCGATCGACCGGGACCTGTGGCGGGAGCTGGCGGGCGCCGGCCTGCTCGGCATCCACCTGGGCGAGGAGTTCGGGGGGGCGGGTCTGGACTTCGTGGCGGCCTGTCTCGTGATCGAGGCGGTGGGCCGCACGGCGGCCTACGTGCCGGTGGTCGAGACCATGGTCTACGGCGCGGTGCCCATCGCCCGCTTCGGCACCGACGCGCAGCGCAAGGCCTGGCTGCCCGGCGTGGCGGCGGGCGAGACCGTCCTCACCGCGGCGATGGCCGAGTTGGTCGGTGAGGTCATCCTGCCGGGCGGGAGCGAGCCCGCCACCACGGCCACGGCGCAGCCGGACGGTTCGTGGCTGCTCTCGGGCACCAAGGCGTGCGTCCCCGCCGCCTTCGTCGCCGACGCCATGTTGGTGCCGGCGACGTGCCAGGCACCCGACGGCGCCGTCACGGGCGTCGGGGTCTTCGTGGTGGACGCGGCCGCCGAGGGCCTCACGATGACGCGGCAGACGACCACGACGGGGCGCCCGGAGGCGATCGTGGAGCTGGCGGGTGTCGTCGTCGGCGCGGACCGCCTCCTCGGCGACGGCGGCGAGGGCGCCGCCGTGATCGACGCCATCACCGAGCACGCGACCGCGGCCCTGTGCATCCAGGAGGCCGGGGTGTGCGCGGCGGCGCTGGAGCTCACGGCCGAGTACACCAAGACGCGGGTGCAGTTCGACAAGCCGATCGCCACGTTTCAGGCCGTCGGGCAGCGGGCGGCGGACGCCTACGTCGACACCGAGGCCATCCGGCTCACGGCCTGGCAGGCTGCGTCCCGGCTCGCCTCCGGTCTGCCCGCCGCGGCAGAGGTCGCCGTCGCCAAGTTCTGGGCCGCCGACGGCGGGCAGCGCGTGGTGCACGCGGCCTCCCACCTCCACGGCGGCGTCGGCGTCGACCGCGACTACCCGCTGCACCGCTACTTCCTCCTGACGCGCCACATCGAGCTGACGCTCGGCGGGGCCAACACCAGCCTGCGCCGCCTGGGGCGGATCCTGGCCGACGAACCCGTCTGAACGCTCGGGCGCGCCGCTCCCGAGGGGCGGTCGGGCCGTCGTCAGCCCGTCAGGCCGAGGGATGCGACAGGCCGAGGCCGTAGCCGGCCAGGAAGAGGCCCGCTTCCTCGTGGCGGGGGTACCCGCCGGCCAGCCGGTGGAAGGCGCGGGAGTGGTCCGGGTGCGTCAGGTGTGCGATCTCGTGCACCAGCACGGAGTCGAGGACCCACTCGGGCACGGCGCGCAGCCGGTGCGACACCCGGATGTCGCCCGAGTAATGGGAGCACGAGCCCCAGCGGGATGTCTGGTTGGTGACCCAGCGAACGGAAGCCGGGCGCGCGCCGACCAGGTAGCGCTCGCTCAGCGCGATCGCCCGCTCCAGGAGCTCGTCGTCGCCGAGATGCGCCTGCGGTCGGTGCCGCGTGAGCAGCCGCTCGACGAGCCAGTCGGTCGTCTTCTGGCGCGACTCCGCATCGAGGTGCGCGGGCAGCGACACGACGATGCGCTCGCCGACCCACTTTGCCTCCGATGTCTTCTTGCGGCGGGCGCTCACACGGACCTCCACCACGGGGCGGGGGTCGGCCGCGGCGGCGTCGCGCTGGCGCCACCCGTTGGTCGGCGGCGGCTCCGGCGGCTCCGGCGGCTGCGGCGGGACGGGCGCGGCCGCTGGCCCGCCCGGTTCGGGCCCGAACAGGCCGGCGACGTCGAAGAGCGTCATGTCCGGCATTGTGGCCGATCCGTGTGACCGTTCAGTGCATGCCTGGTCAGCATCCCTGCACCAGGGACTGCACCGGCCTACGATCGCTTGGGCCCGCGAGAGAGCGGTGGCGGGCAGAACGGGAGGACCGACATGCCAGCTTTGCTGCTTGCCTCGTCCGGCGGCGCCGTGATCCTGATCATCGTCTACATCGCGGTGATCGTCTTCGAGATCGCTGCGCTGTGGATGGTGTTCGTGAAAGCGGACAGGCCCGGTTGGGCGGCCATCATCCCCTTCTACAACTACTACACGCTGCTGAAGGTCGTCGGGCGTCCCGGATGGTGGCTGATCCTCTACTTCATCCCGATCGTCAACATCGTCATCTTCATCATCGTGGCCCTCGATCTCGCCAAGTCGTTCTCGAAGAGCACCGGCTTCGCGGTCGGCCTGATCCTGCTGGCCTTCATCTTCATCCCGATCCTCGGGTTCGGACCTGCGACCTATGCCGGCCCCTACGCCGCCGGCCCGCGAGCCATGACCGTCTGATCCCGAGGCGGCGCGCCTAGCCGAGCACGAGCTCGGCCATCGTGCGCAGGGTGGCCCTGTCGCCGTTGACGAGCATGGTCGTGGCGCGCGACTCGCGCCATGCCTCGAGGTCGTCGCGGATCTTGGCCACCGGGCCCACGAGCGCGATGTCCTCCACCATGGCGGTGGGCACGGCGGCCGCGGCGTCGTCCTTGCGCCCGTCGAGGTAGGCGTCCTGGATCTTGTGGGCCGCCTCCTCGTAGCCCATGCGCGCGAAGACGTCGAAGTGGAAGTTCATCTCCTTGGCGCCCATGCCGCCGATGTAGAGGGCGAGGGACGGCCGGAACCCGTCCGCGGCCGCCTCGACGTCGTCGTTGATGACGGTCGGCGCGAAGGCCAGCACCTCGAAGTCCGCCGCGCTGCGGCGGGCCCCCGGACGCGCGAAGCCCTCGTCGAGCGACGCTTCGAAGGAGGACATCGCCCGCGGGGAGAAGAAGATGGGGAACCAGCCGTCGGCGATCTCCGCCGCCAAGGCGACGTTCTTGGGGCCTTCGGCGCCCAAGATGATGGGGACGTCGGCCCGCAGCGGGTGCACGATCGGCTTGAGCGGCTTGCCCAGGCCGGTGCCGCCCGGATAGGGGAGCGGGTAGTGCGGACCGTCGTTGGTCACCGGCCCCTCGCGGGCGAGGACCCGGCGCACGATGCCGACGTACTCGCGGGTGCGCGCCAGCGGGGCGGGGAAGGGCTGGCCGTACCAGCCCTCGACCACCTGGGGCCCCGACACGCCGAGGCCGAGGACGAAACGCCCGCCGGAGAGGTGGTCGAGGGTGAGCGCCGCCATCGCCATGGCCGTCGGCGTGCGCGCCGAGAGCTGGCACAGCGAGGTGCCCAGGCGCACCCGCTCGGTGCGCGAGCCCCACCAGGCCAGCGGGGTGAGGGCGTCGGAGCCGTAGGACTCCGCCGTCCAGACGGAGTCGTAGCCGAGGCGGTCGGCCTCCAGCACCAGCTCCAGCGCGTCGGCGGGCGGCCCCGGTCCCCAGTAGCCCAGCTGCAGGCCGATCTTCATCGTCTTCACGTGCGGCTCCTCTCGCGTCCCGTGCCCGGCTCCTGCCGCCCCGGCCGGCTCAGACCTTGGCGACGATCTCGTCGGCGAACCAGCGCACCGCGGCCAGGCGCGCCGACAGCGCCTCGCCGTCGGGCGTGCCGGGCGCGACGTCGACGCCCATCCACGGCGCGCACACGAAGTCGGTCACCCCGGCGTCGGCGAAGCGGCGGTACAGGTCCACGCTGGGCAGCTCGTTGATGGAGAGGTAGACCGTGAAGTCCGTCTCATCGCGGCCCGCCTCCTTGAGGGCGTCGTGCAGCTCGGCCAGGTGCATCCAGGCCTCGTCCTCGCTGTAGGCGCCGGCGGCGATCCAGCCGTCGCACAGCGCCGCCGTCCGCCGCAGGGCGACGGGGGAGTGCCCGCCGCCGATGATGGGGATCGGAGCCGACGGCGACGGCTCCATCTGGCACTCCGGCACGTCGTAGTAGTCGCCGTGGAACTCGACCCAGCCGCCGCTCCACAGCGCGCGCAGGGCCGTGATCATCTCGTCCAGCCGCTTGCCCCGGTTGGCGAAGTCCTGCCCGGTCTGGTCGAACTCCTCCTTGCACCACCCGACGCCGACGCCGAGCCGCAGGCGGTCGTCGGACAGGACGGCGGTCGTCCCGACCGACTTGGCCACCGTCATCAGGTCGCGCGCCGGCGCGATGTAGACGCCGGTCGTGAAGAGCAGGTTCTCCGTCGCGCCGGCCAGCGCCGAGATCACGCACATGGGGTCGGGCCACGGCGTCTCGGACTCCCAGCCCGGTGCGCCGTCTTCGCGCTTGGAGTAGGTGTAGCGGGACTCGAGGTGGCGCGGGTTGAACAGGTGGTCCGAGACGTACATACCCCCGTAACCCAGCTCGTCGCACGCCTTGGCCAGCGGGACGATCTGGCGCGTCGGGAGGAAGGAGACGGCTTGGTGGAAGCGCACCGCGTGCCCGGTCACGGCCCCCGCCTCAGCGGGCCCCGGCGGGGAGCGGGGTGCCCCCGACGGGGGCGGACGGTGCGAACGCGACGGGGATGTGCTTGGTCCCGTTGATGAAGTTCGACTGCAGGCGCTGCACCTCGCCGTCGAGACGGATGTCGGGTATGCGGTCGAGCAGCCGGTCGAACATCACCATGATCTCCATGCGGGCCAGGTTCGCCCCGAGGCAGAAGTGGGGGCCGCCGCCGCCGAAGGCGATGTGGTTGTTGGGGTCGCGGGTGACGTCGAAGGTGTCGGGATCCGCGAAGGCCTCCTCGTCGCGGTTGGCCGAGGTGTGCCAGAAGACGACCTTGTCGCCTTCCTCGATCTGCTGCCCGCGCAGCTCGAGGTCCGTCGTGGCGGTGCGGCGGAAGTGCATCACGGGGGTGACGTAGCGCAGCATCTCCTCCACCGCGCCCCCCAGCAGCGAACGGTCCCGGCGCAGGAGCTCCCACTGGTCCGGGTGCTCGAAGAAGGCCGTCATGGCGCCCGACATGAGGTTGCGGGTCGTCTCGTTGCCCGCCACGACCAGGAGCATGAAGAAGAGGTCGAGCTCGAGCTGGTCCAGCTTCTCGCCCTCCACCTCGGCGTCGAGGAGGACCGAGACCAGGTCCTGGCGGGGCGCGAGCCGCCGCTGGGAGGCGAGCTCCTCGGCGTAGGCGTACACCTGCATGGCCGCCTCCCCCGGCTCGGTGCCGGGGATCTGGTACTCGGGGTCTTCGGAGCCGATCATGCGGTTCGACCAGTCGAAGACCATGCGCCGGTCCTCCTGGGGCACCCCGAGCAGCTCGGCGATCACGAGCAGCGGCAGCTCGGCGGAGATCTCCTCCACGAAGTCGGCCGTGCCCCGCTCGCACACCGAGTCGATGATGCCGTCGGCGTACCCGACGATCTGCTGCTCGAGGTCGCGCACCATCTTGGGGGTGAAGCCCTTGTTGACCAGCCGCCGGTAGCGCGTGTGCATGGTCGGGTCCATGTTGACCATCATCAGCTGCTGCTGGGCCAGCTGGTCCTCGTCCATCTCGGGGAAGAGCGAGGTGCGGCGGGCGGAGGAGAAGTGCTCCCAGTCCCGGTTCACGTGCACGCAGTCGTCGTAGCGGGTGATGGCCCAGAAGCCGCCCCGGGGCGCCTCGGCCTGGTGGTGCCAGTAGACGGGCGCCTCCCGACGGAGCTGGGCGAACCAGTCGTAGGGCACTCCGGCCACGAAGTTGCGCCCGTCGGTCAGATCGATCTCGTCGAGACCCATGGGCCCCCCTTTCGGGCACCTCGGCGTCGCCCCGCCGACGCCGGATGCCAGGCCTTTCGTGCGAATTTCTAGAACGTGTGTCAGTGATCATAGGCACAGACCCGCGGGTGGCATCGAGGGGTGGCGGTGGCACCGCCGCCACGCCGGACGCGCGCGTCGGCGCCGCGACGCGAGCCCGTCGCTCGTCGGGTGCGAGCCGCCGGGACGAGCCGGGCGGAACCGGGGCGGCGGCCGGACCCGGTCGGCCCGGGACCACCAGAACGAGAACGTGTTACAGTTTTCGGCCGAGCGCGGCCTTGACCTGGCAGGGACCGCGGAGTGCACGCGAGGCTGCCCCACGATGTTCCTCGAAGAGAGCCCCGAACAGCAGCAGCTGCGCGCCGAGTTGCGCGCCTACTACGCGGAGCTGCTGAGCGACGAGGTGCGGGCCGGCCTGGCGGAGGGCGGCGAGGGCGGCGTGGCCTGGAGCGAGGTGGTCCGCCAGATCGGCAAGGACGGCTGGCTGGGGATCGGGTGGCCGAGCGAATTCGGCGGGCAGGGCCGGCCGGCGACCGACCAGTTCATCTTCTTCGACGAGACGCGGCGCGCCGGCGCGCCGTTCCCCTTCGTCACCATCAACACGGTCGGCCCGACCATCATGCGCTTCGGCACCGACGAGCAGAAGTCGTTCTTCCTGCCCAAGATCCTCTCGGGGGAGATCAACTTCGCCATCGGCTACACCGAGCCCGAGGCGGGCACCGACCTCGCCTCGCTGCGCACCCGGGCCGTGCGCGACGGCGAGGAGTACCTCGTCAACGGGGCCAAGATCTTCACCAGCGGCGCGGACCAGGCCGACTACGTCTGGCTGGCCGTGCGCACCGACCCCGACGCGCCCAAGCACAAGGGCATCTCCATCCTGTGCGTGCCGACGACCTCGCCGGGCTTCGAGTGGTCGATCATCCACACCGTGGGCGGCCTCACGACGACGCAGACCTTCTACGACAACGTGCGCGTCCCCGTGGCGAACCGGGTCGGGGAGGAGAACGAGGGCTGGCGCATGATCACCACCCAGCTCAACCACGAGCGGGTGGGGCTGGCGGCCTGGAGCGGCCTGGCCCTCTCCCTCTACGAGGACATCGTGGCCTGGGCGGCGAGGCAGCCGACCGACGACGGCAGGACGCTGATCGACCAGGGCTGGGTACAGATGGATCTCGCCAAGTGCCATGCCGAGCTGCAGGCGATGTGGCTGTTGAACTGGCGCATGGCCGTCCACGTGGCCGACGGCGAGCTGACCGGCGCGGAGTCGTCGTCGATCAAGGTGTTCGGGACCGAGCGGATCATCGAGGTGGTGCGGCTGCTGCTCGGCGTGGTGGGGCCGGCGGGCTACCTGACGCCGGGGTCCCCGGGGGCAGTGCTGCGGGGGCGGCTCGAGGCGACGGCGCGCCAGGCGCAGGTCAACACGTTCGGGGGTGGCGTCAACGAGGTCCAGCGCGAGATCGTGGCGTCGGCGGGGCTGGGCATGACGCGGGGGGCGCGGTGAGCGCGGCGGGCGGTCCGGGGGCGGGCGCGCGGTTCGAGGAGCTGGCGGCGTTCCCCGACCACAGCGCCGAGCTGGCGGCGCTGGTCGGCCAGGACCTGGGGCTGCCGAACCTGTCGCCCCTGTCGCCCCATGCGGTGAACGAGCCCATGATCCGGCACTGGGTCGAGGCGATGGGCGACCACAACCCCGTCTACGTGTCCGACGAGGCGGCCCGCCAGGCCGGGTACGACCGACTGATCGCGCCGCCGACCATGCTGCAGGCCTGGATCATGCGCGGGCTGCGCTCCTCCATGGCGCTCGAGGAGGCCCGTGCGGCCGGGACGGCGCAGGGCGACGGGCCGAACGAGGTGCTGATGCGCCTCCTCGACGACGAGGGACTGACCTCGGTGGTGGCCACCAACTGCGAGCAGCACTACGGCCGGCCGCTCGTGGTGGGCGACCGGTTGGTGGTGCGCTCCGTGATCGAGTCGATCTCGGACCCGAAGCGCACCGCGCTCGGCACCGGCCGCTTCGTCACGAACCGGATGGACTACGTCGCGGTCACCGACGCCGCGGTGCCGGCCGGGGTGCCGGTGTCGTCCCAACAGGTGAAGGCGCTCTTCGACGCCGGCGAGCCGGTGGCGACGCAGCGCTTCCGCATCCTCAAGTACCTGCCGCCCGCCGGTGGCCGTGCGCCGGCGGCGGCGCCGGCGTCGGCTGACGCGGCCAGGCCGCCCCGGCCGCGGCCGGCGATCACCCAGGACAACGCCTTCTGGTTCGACGGTGCCCGGGCCCACCGGCTGCTGATCCAGCGCTGCACGTCGTGCGGCACGCTGCGCCACCCGCCCCTGCCGGCGTGCGGCCACTGCGGCTCGCTGGAGTGGGACACCGTCGAGTCGAGCGGGCGCGGGACCCTGTACTCCTTCGTAGTGGTGCACTACCCGCAGGTGGCGGCGTTCGAGTACCCGCTGCCCATCGGCCTGGTCGAGCTGGAGGAGGGGACCCGCGTCGTCGCCAACCTCGGGGGCGTGGCGCCCGACGGCATCAGGATCGGGATGGCGCTGCGGGCCGAGTTCGTGGACCACGACGACGAGCTGTCGCTGCCGCTCTTCGTGCCCGCCGACGCGCCGGCCGGGGAGGTGCGCGCCTGATGGACTTCCACCTGAGCGACGAGCAGCTCGCCGTCTCGGAGGCCGCGGCGGGGGTGTTCGCCGGACTGGTCGACCCCGAGCGGGTCGGCACCGTCGAGAAGAGCGACGACCGCGTCGATCGCGGCGTGTGGAAGGCGCTCGGCGAGGCGGACCTCCTCGGGATCGCGGTGCCCGAGTCCGAGGGTGGTGCCGGCCACGGGCTCATGGAGCTGTGCCTCCTGCTGGAGGCGCAGGGCCGTGCCGTCGCACCGGTGCCGCTGTGGGCGACGCTCGTCCTCGGCGCATTGCCCCTCGCGCACTTCGGCTCGGCGGCGCAGCGCGCCCGCTGGCTGCCCGGCGTCGTCTCGGGCGACGTCTTCCTGACCGCCGCCCTGAACGGGACCGCAGGCAGCCCGACGGGCACGCCGGCCGTCAGCGCGACGGGAGGGGACGACGGGTGGGTGCTCGAGGGCACCGAGCTGGCCGTGCCCCAGGCGCACCTGGCGGCCCGGATCGTCGTGCCGGCGCGGGGGGACGGCGGCGTCCTGCTCGCCCTCGTCGACCCGCAGGCGCCCGGTGTCTCGCTCGAGCGCGCCGTGACCACCAATCGCGAGATCCACCCGCACCTGCACCTGGCCGGGGTGCGCGTCGGGGCGGACGACATCCTCGTCGGACCGGACATGGGCCGGCCGACGCTCGACTTCCTGACCGTGGCGGCCACCATCGCGCTGTGCGCGCTGCAGGTGGGCGTGTGCGAGGCCGCGCTCACCCAGACGGCCGCGTACCTGAACGGCCGCCACCAGTTCGGGCGCCCGCTCAGCACCTTCCAGGCCACCATGCTGCGGGCGGCCGACGCCGCCATCGACATCGAGGCGATGCGGGTGACCTGGCAGAACGCGGCCTGGCGCTTCGACACCGGGCGGGACGCCGCCGACGCCGCCCGGGTGGCCAAGTGGCAGGCGGCCGAGCGCGGGCAGCGGACCGTGCACGCCACCCAGCACCTGCACGGCGGCATGGGCGCGGACGTCACCTATCCGATCCACCGCTACTTCCTGTGGGGCAAGCAGATTGAGCTCCTGCTCGGCGGTCCGAGCGCCCAGCTGGCGCGGCTCGGGTCGGAGATCGCCGAGCAGGCGCTGGCGGACGCCGAGGCGGAGGTGGGGCGGTGACGGGTCCGGGGCCGACGTTCACCGACGTGTCCGTCGGCGACGAGCTGCCGACGCTCGTCCTCCCCATCACCCGGACGCTCATCGTGGCGGGGGCCATCGCCAGCCGCGACTACCAGGACGTGCACCACGACGCCGTGCTCGCGACGCAGCGGGGATCGAAGGACATCTTCATGAACATCCTGACGACCAACGGGCTCGTCGGCCGCTACGTCACCGACTGGTCGGGTCCGCGGGGCCGGCTGTCGGAGGTCAACATCCGGCTCGGCGCGCCGAACTACCCCGACTGCACCATGACGCTGACCGGGTCGGTCACCGACAAGGGACCGTTGGATGACGACGGGACGAGCGGCGTGGTGACCGTCGCCATCCGGGGCGCCAACGACCTCGGCGACCACGTCACGGGCACGGTCAAGGTCGTCCTCCCCGTCGGGGAGGCGGGCACCTGATGCCGCACGCCTTCGCCGGCCGGACGGCCATCGTCGGCATCGGGGCGACCGATTTCTCCAAGGACTCGGGGCGCTCGGAGCTCCGCCTGGCCGTCGAGGCGGTCGACGCCGCGCTGCACGATGCGGGCATCGCCCCCTCCGAGGTCCAGGGGATGGTGACCTTCAGCTCCGACACCAACCCCGACGTCGACATCGCCCGGAGCCTCGGGATCGGGGAGCTGACGTTCTTCAGCCGCATCCACTACGGCGGCGGCGCGGCCTGCGCGACCATCCAGCAGGCGGCGTTGGCCGTGTCCTCCGGCGTGGCCGACGTCGTGGTCTGCTACCGCGCCTTCAACGAGCGCTCGGGGAACCGCTTCGGCGCCGGCGTGCAGGGCCGGGCCCCCGTGCCCACCGCGGAGAACGCGCACATGGCCTCGTACCTCCCCGTCGGGCTCCTGACGCCCGCCTCCTGGGTGGCCATGGCGGCGCAGCGCTACCTGCACGTGACCGGCGCCACGAGCGAGGACCTGGGCCGGGTCGCCGTGGCCGACCGCAAGCACGCCGCGACCAACCCCAGGGCCTGGTTCTACGAGCAGCCCATCACGCTGGAGGAGCACCAGGCGAGTCGCTGGATCGTGGAGCCGCTGCACCTCCTCGACTGCTGCCAGGAGACCGACGGCGGCCAGGCGCTCGTCGTCACCTCGCTCGAGCGCGCCCGCGACCTGCGCACGGCGCCGGTCGTCGTCCGGGCGGCGGCCCAGGGCTCGGGCGCCGGCCAGGACATGATGACGAGCTACTACCGCGACGACCTGCTGGGCCTGCCCGAGATGGCCGTGGTGGCGCGGCAGCTCTGGGAGACCTCGGGCCTCGGCCCGGCCGACATGCAGGCGGCGATCCTCTACGACCACTTCACCCCCTACGTCCTCTACCAATTGGAGGAGCTGGGTTTCTGTGCCAAGGGCGAGGCGAAGGACTTCGTGGGCGAGGGCCGGATCGAGCTCGGAGGGGCGCTGCCCCTCAACACCCACGGCGGCCAGCTCGGCGAGGCCTACCTGCACGGCATGAACGGCATCGCCGAGGGCGTGCGCCTGGTGCGGGGCACCTCGGTCAACCAGGTCGAGGGGCTCGAGCACGTCGTGGTCACGGCCGGCACGGGGGTGCCGACCAGCGGGCTCGTGCTCGGCGTCGACCGCTGAGCACGCCCGGTCCGGCCGGGACGGCCGGCACGGAGCTCCCGACCCGTGAAGTCCCGGTGCCCCGACCTGGAGGTATGGAGCCCGACCGCCGGAACCGGGCCCGGCGGACCCGGGCGGCTCTGGGACGGATCGGTGAACTACATGAACAAAGGGTGACGCCAACTCAAACTTTAGGTAAACTCACACCCCATGGATGGGGAGGCGGTTCTCTGGGGTTGGCACCGGGACGAGTACGGCATCCACGAGGAGCGCTGGATCTCGGTCGCCGGGGAGGCCACGAAGCTGGTGCGAGACCACGGGGAGGAGTCGTACGACCCGCCCCCCGACGCCAGGGCGCGCAGCACGGCCTGACTCAGATCGGCCGGTCGGCCACCGCCTCCTCGAGCGCCGCGGCGTCCTCGGGGCCCAGCACCTCGTAGGGGCCGCCCCGGGTGCGCCGCCACAGGACGGGGTCGCCGCACGACCACCGCTCGGCGCGCAGCGCCCGCTTCATCACCTTGTTCGTCGCCGTCAGCGGCAGTGACGTGCTCATGCGCACGAAGCGCGGCGCCCACTTGGTGCCCAGGTCCCCCTGGGCGTCGAGGAACGGCGCCAGCCCGCCGGCGTCGAGGGCGCCCACGCCGGGGCGCAGCTGCACCGCCGCCATGACCTGGTCGCCCACCAGGGGGTCGGGCACGGCGTAGACCGCGGCGAGCACGACGTCGGGGTGGCGCTGCAGGATGCGCTCGATCGGCGCCGACGCGAAGTTCTCCCCGTCGACGCGCAGCCAGTCGTGGTCGCGGCCGGCGAAGTAGAAGAAGCCGGCCTCGTCGCGGTAGGCCAGGTCGCCCGTCCAGTACCACCCCTCGCGCAGCCGCGCCCGCTCGGCGTCGTCGTTGCGCCAGTAGCCCTCGAACCCGGCGCCCCCGGTCTTGGACACGAGCTCGCCGATCGCGTCGGCGGCGTTGAGCAGCCGGCCCCGGTCGTCGAAGCGGGCCGCCGGGCACTCCTCGCCGGTCGCCGGGTCGAGCACGACCGTGCCCTCGGGGGCGCGGCCGAGCGCGCCGGGCGGCGTGTCGGGCGTCCGCGCCACCGTGGCGCCGCCCTCCGTGGAGCCGTACGAGTCGGTGACGGCGACGCCGAAGCGCGCCGCGAACCGGGCGACGTCGTCGGCCGACCCCTCGTTGCCGAAGGCGCGCACGAGCGGGTTGTCCGCGTCGTCGGGACGCTCGGGCGTGGCCAAGATGTAGGACAGCGGCTTGCCGACGTAGTTGAAGTACGTCGCGCCGGCCGCCCGCACGTCGGGGAGGAAGCCCGACGCCGAGAAGCGGCCCGCGGCGGGGAGCGCGAAGGCCGCGCCCGCCATCAGCGCCGGCCCCCAGCCGGCCATGAGGGCGTTCGAGTGGAACAGCGGCATGGAGAGGTAGCACACGTCCTCGGGCGTCGAGCGCGTACATCTGGGCCACGATGGCGCCGATGCGGGCCAGGCGGCCCTGGCTGCACAGGCACGCCTTGGGCGCGCCCGAGGTGCCGGACGTGAAGAGCAGGTACCCGAGTGTCTCGGGCGTCACGGCGACGTCCGCGACGTCCCCGGCCGCCGTGCCCTCGTACGCGGCCAGCTGCTCGCGGGCCGCGGCGGTGTCGAGGACGAGCACCCGCTCGCCGGCGGCCGAGACGACCCCCAGGCGCTCGCCGATGCGCGCGCCCTCGACGAGGGGCAGGTACGTCGAGTCGGTCACGAGGAACTGGCACTCGGTGTGCGTCAGGTCGCGCACCAGCTCGTCCCCCCGGTGGGTGGGGTTGGCCCCGACGACCACGGCGCCGGCCAGCGCGGCCGCCTCGAGCCAGAAGACGAACTCGGGCACGTTGTCGAGCATGACGGCCACGTGGAAGGGGCCGTCGACGCGGCGGGCCCGCAGCCAGGCCGCCCGGGCCGCGGCCCGGCCCACCACCTCGGCATGGGTCAGCCGGAGGTCGCCGGCCACCAGCCCGGGCCGCTCGTCGCGGGCACGGGCCAGCACGGCCCCGGTGATGGTCTCGGGCACCGGGGCCTCCGCCGCCTCGGCCCCCTCTGCATCCGCCTCGTTCGCCGCCTCAGCTGAGCTCACCGCATCTCCAAACGACTCTGACCTGGGATGGAACATCCATTATTGGAACACGTTGCACTTTAGGCGGTCCCGTGGTACCGTCGCTGGAGCGCCGGCGGAAACGGACCGCGGCGACCGTAGACGAGGACGTGCATCCCCATGGAATTCGGCATCTTCAACGCCGCGTGCGTGCTGCCCAGGTACGTCGAGCAGCACGGTGCGTCGGCCGAGCACGACCGCCTCATGGACGAGGTCGCGTTCATCGTGGCGGCCGACAAGGCCGGCTTCAAGTACACCTGGGCGTCGGAGCACCACTTCTTGACCGAGTACTCGCACCTGTCGGCGTCCGAGTCGTTCCTCGCCTTCGTGGCCGCCAAGACGAGCACCATCCACATCGGCTCGGGCATCTTCAACATCACGCCGCCGGTCAACCACCCGGCCCGCATCGCGGAGCGCGTCGCCATGCTGGACCACCTCTCCGAGGGCCGCTTCGAGTTCGGCACCGGCCGCGGCTCGTCCACGACCGAGCAGAAGGGCTTCGGGATCGAGGAGTCCGAGCTCACCCGCGAGATGGTGGCCGAGACCCTGCCGCAGATCGTTCGCATGTGGAAGGACGAGGACTACAGCTACGAGGGCAAGTTCTTCTCCATGCCGAAGCGCAACGTGCTGCCCAAGCCCTACTCGAAGCCGCACCCCCCGCTCTGGATGGCGGCGGGCAGCCCCTCCACCTTCGACCTCGCCGCCGAGCTCGGCGTGGGCGTCCTGTGCTTCGGCTTCTCGACGCCGGACCAGCTCACCCCGTTGGTGACGCGCTACAAGGAGAAGATCGCCGACTGCACCAACCCCGTCGGGGGCTTCGTGAACAACAACGTGATGATCACGACGCAGATGATCTGCATGGAGGACGGCGCCAAGGCGCGCAAGACCTTCCTCGAGGCCGACTCGAACTACCACCTGAGCCTCGTGTTCCGCTATCTCGACACGTTCCCCCGGCCCCCGGGCATCCCCGAGTGGCCCACCATCATCCCCGCCATGGACGCGGCGACGCTCGACGCCGCCATCGCGGCGGGCGTGACCGCGGTCGGCACTCCCGACGAGGTGGGCAAGGCCGTCGAGAGCTTCGCCGCCACCGGCGCCGACCAGCTCGCGTTCGGGATGCTGTCGACCTCCATGTCGATCGAGTCGTGCCAGGAGGCCGTCGAGACCTTCGGCAAGCACGTGCTGAGGGACTTCGACAAGGACCCCGAGCACCTGACGACCAAGCAGCGGCTCGCCGCCCAGTAGCCCGCCCTGCCGCCCCGCCGCCCTCCCGGGCGGCCGGCCGCCCCGGTCCGGGCGGCCCCCTACAGGCGGAACTCGCCGGCCCCGAGCCGGCGGTCGATCTCCGCGGCGACCTCGTCCGGGCTGCGTGCTCCCGCGTCGACCCGGTGGCGCTCTGCGACGCCGTGGCCCTCGAACTGCGCCCACAGGTCGTCGACCACGGCGGCGTCGGCCAGCGCGCCGGCGTGGGGAGGCTCGAACCTGCGGTCCTGCACGCGTTGCTGCACGACGGCGACGGGGGCCCGCAGCACGGCGTAGTCGAGGGCGATGCCGTGCGGCGCGCAGGCCGCGGCGAACAGGTCGAGCATGAACGGGTAGAGGATGCCCTCGGCGACGGTGAAGTAGCCGCCCTCGGCGAACGCGGCCACCGCCTCGGCCGCGGCGCGCAGCACGACCCGGTTCTGCGCATGCGCCTCCTCCCGCCACGGCTCGATCGCGCCCCGCCGCAGCTTGGCGAAGAACCAGTCGAGGTCGAGGCAGGCCGAGGGCTCGTGGCGGTCGGCGACCAGTGGCGCCACCGTCGTCTTGCCGCACCCGGGCGAGCCGGTCAGGAGGAGGACGGGGCCCGGTCGCACCGGAGCATCTTCGCGTGCGGCCCGTGGTCCGTCCGGCGCCGCGCTCGCCTCAACTCGCCGAGGCCACCCCCACCACCGGCCTGTTGAGCGCGACGCCGCCCTCGGACCCGTAGAAGTTGGCGTCCCCGTAGTTGAAGATGCCGCCGTCGGACGCGGTGATCCAGTACCCGTGGCCGTCGGGGGTGGCCGCCATGCCGACGGCCGCCTTGTTGAGCGGGGTGCCGCCGGCAGAGCCGTAGAAGCCGGCGTCACCGAAGTCGAAGATCCCGCCGTCGGACGCGACCATCCAGTAGCCGAGCCCGTCCGACGTGGAGGCCATGCCGACGATCGGCTTGTTCAGCGGCTTGCCGCCCATGGAGCCGTGGAAGGCGGCGCTCCCGAAGCTGAAGATGCCGCCGTCGGAGGCCACCAGCCAGTAGCCGAGCCCGTTCGCGGCGCGGGCCATGCCCACGATCGGCTTGTTCAGCGGCTTGCCGCCCATGGAGCCGTAGAACTTCGCGTCGCCGAAGCTGAAGATGCCGCCGTCCGAGGCCACCATCCAGTAGCCGCCCCCGTCCGGTGTGGCGGCCATGCCGACGATCGGCGCGTTGAGCGGCTTGCCCCCCTGGGACCCGTAGAAGCCGGCGCCGCCGTAGGTGAAGATCCCGCCGTCGGAGGCGACGAGCCAGTACCCGTTGTTCGCCGACGTGGGTGCCATCCCGACGATCGGCCTGTTGAGCGGGATGCTGCCGGCCGAGCCGTAGAAGCCCGCGTTGCCGAACGTGAAGATGCCGCCGTCGGAGGCCACCAGCCAGTACGACGAGTTGGGCGGGGCGGGAGGCGGAGGCGACGGCGGGCCGGGGAGACCGGCCGAGCCGGAGAACGCGACGACCTGGTCGGTGCTCGGGGCGAGGAGAAGGCCGTCACCCACCGACGGCGTGGGGAAGTGGTTCGCCTGGCCGCCCACCGAGACCTGCTGCACCTTGGTCCCGTTGGCCGGGTTGAGCCCGTAGAGCGAGGACCCCCCGATCGACCACACGAGGCCGCCGGCCGTGATCGGTGGGCCGTGGGCCCCGGAGGAGGTCTGCCACAGCGCGCCGAGCAGCGGGCTGGTCTGGATCGCCTGCACCCCGCTGCCGCAGGGGACGTACACGACGGTCCCCGTCACGGCGTCCCCGCCGTCGGAGTCGCTGCCGCAGGCCGAGATCTGCGGCGCCGCGTAGACCCCGCCGAGGTTGGCCTGGCTCAGCAGGTAGGCGGTGGACGACTTGCCCACCTGCAGGACCGTCCCGTTCGAGAGCAGCGCCGGCGAGCTCGATCCGAGGTCCAGGTCCCCCCCGTTGTCGCTCGACCAGGTCGTGGGGGCGAAGTACTGCGTGCGGGCCAAGCCCGGCGACAGTTCGAGCACCGAGTCGCTGTAGTCGTAGGGATTCGACGACGACCCGTTCCCCGTGGCCACCCAGATGTTGCCCGCCCCGTCGACCTCGGGCGCCGCGCCGCCCATCCAGACCGCACCGTCGTTGCCGATCGGCACCGCCTGGTAGTACCCGGGCGTCCCACCGCCCTCGGGCACGGAGACGACCCAGCCGCTGTAGGTCGAGCAGTCGCCGTCGTTGCCGCCGTACCCGAAGACCACGTGGCCGTCGCTCAGGTTCAGCCCGGTCCGCTGCAGGATCGCAGCAGTGGGTTGCCCCGGGGGATCCACCGCCACCTGTCCCAGCATGACGGAGCCGGTGTAGAGGTTCAGGCCCACGAGGACGTGAGCGGGTGCACCCCCGCTCAGCACGTCGGCCACCGCGAAGATCTCCCCGCGGGCCACGTCGACGACGGGGGTGCCGGTGATGCCGACGGTCGGGCCGATGTCACCGCACGGCAGGTCGCCCGACGGCACCGGGGTCCCGATGTGGGCGGACCACAGGACCGCCCCCGTGTTGGCGGCGAGCGCGTAGATCGTGTCGTTCTCCGTCGCCACGAAGACCCGCCCCGTCGCCTCCAACGGTTCCCCGTAGACCTGCCCGTCGAGCACCGTCGACTTCCAGGCGAAGTTGGGCGGCGAGAAGGTGACGCCCGACGGGTCGACACCGGTGCCGAGCGCGTTGCCGTGGTAGACGGTCCATGAGGACGTGGCGTCGACGTGGGCGATGCCGCCGCCGCCCGCCGGCTGCGCCCCCGCCTGCGCTCCGCCGGCCCGCCGGCGAGCAGCATCAGGCCGAGAACGGTCACGGACGACGCCACGGACGCCACGAATGCCGACGTACGGCGCCGACGACGAGCGGCCACAGCCGGTCGCCCGCTCGGGCGTGAGGTGTCCGTGCCGCAAGTGATCGGCGAACCGTAACGCGCCGCCGCCCGACCTGTCGAAGTCTGTCGACGTCCGCCGCGGCGGCGCCGGCGGTCCAGCGGACACCACCGAGGCGCTGCGCACCGGGGGTGGGTCGGAGGGCGCGAGAGGAGCCAGGAGCCCACGGGCACCCGGTCTCACCAGGCGAAACGCCGTGCTGCTGCGCACGCGGTGCGGCCGCCGACCCTACGGCCCTCAGCTCGCCGAGGCGACCCCCACCACCGGCCTGTTGAGCGCGGTGCCACCCTCGGACCCGTAGAAGTTGGCGTCCCCGTAATTGAAGACACCGCCGTCCGACGCGACGATCCAGTACCCGTGGTCGTCGGCGCTCGCGGTCATGCCGACGGCCGGCTTGTTGAGCCGGGTGCCGCCCGCCGACCCGTAGAAGCCGGCGTCGCCGAAGTCGAAGATCCCTCCGTCGGACGCGACCAGCCAGTAACCCAGCCCGTCGGAGGTCGACGCCATCCCCACGATGGGCTTGTTCAGCGCCTTGCCACCCATGGACCCGTGGAACGCCGCCGAGCCGAAGCTGAAGATCCCTCCGTCGGAGCCCACCAGCCAATAGCCGAGCCCACTCGAGGCGGCGGCCATGCCCACGATCGGCGCGTTCAGCGCCTTGCCCCCCATGGAGCCCTGGAACCTGGCATCGCCGAAGCTGAAGATCCCTCCGTCGGCGGCCACCAGCCAGTAGCCGCCGCCGTCCGGCGTGGCGGCCATGCCCACGATCGGCGCGTTCAGCGCTTTGCCTCCCTGCGAGCCGTAGAAGCCGGCATCGCCGTAGGTGAAGATGCCGCCGTCGGAGGACACCAGCCAGTAGCCGTTCTCCGACGGAGTCGGCGCGATCCCCACGACGGGCCGGTTCAGCGCGATGCTGCCGGCCGACCCGAAGAAGCCCGCGGTGCCGAAGCTGAAGATGCCGCCGTCCGCCGCGGCCAGCCAGTAGGACGAGTCCGGCGGGCCCGGCGGCGGCGGCGAGGGGGGGCCGGGCAGGCCGGCCGAGCCGGAGAAGGCCACCACCTGGTCGGTCGAGGGGGCCAGGAGCAGGCCGTCGCCGACCGACGGGGTCGGGAAATGGTTGGCCTCGCCGCCCACTGAGACCTGCCACACGGTCGAGCCGTCGGCGGGGCTGATCCCGTAGAGCTGGCCGCCCTGGTCGATCGACCACACGAGGCCGCCGGCGACGATCGGCGGTCCCGGCGCACCGCCGGCTGCCTGCCAGAGCACGGACGGGGAGGGGCTGGTCTGAATCGCCTGCACCCCGCCGCCGCACGCCGAGTAGACGATGGTCCCGAGCACGGCGTTGCCGCCGTCGACGTCGTTCGCGGGGCACACCGGTACGGGGGTCCCGATCTGCCCCCCGATGCCACCGAGCGCGGCCTGGTTCAGCAGGAACGCCGTGAACGACTTGCCCTCCTGCAGGATCGTCCCGTTCGAGAGCAGTGCCGGCGGCGACGACCCGAGGTCCAGGTCCTCGTAATTGTCGTAGGACCAGTCGCTCGGGGCGAACAGCTGCTTGAGCGCAAGCGCGGAGGACAGCTCGAACACCGAGTCACTGCCGTCGTAGGGGTCCGACGCAGACCCGTTCCCCGTCGAGGCCCAGATGTCGCCCGTCGCGTCGATCTCGGGCGCACCGCCCCCCATCCAGACCGCCCCTTGGTCCCCGTTGGCGACGGAACCGGTGGTGTCGTAGTAACCAGGCGTGCCACCCCCTTCGGGCATCGACACGATCCAGCCGTGGTAGGGATTGCAGTCCCCGGAGTTGCCACCGAAGCCGAACACGACATGACCCGCGGTGAGATTGAGCCCGGTGCGTTGGAGGAGGTTGGCGGGGGGATTGTCGGTTGGGTCCGGCGGGTCGACGTCCTGGACGAGCTCCGAGGTCCCCGTGTACAGGTCCAGGCCCACCAGCTCGTGGGCCGGCACGCCGTCGACCAGCTCGTCGGCCACGACGAAGATCTCGGACCGGGAGGTGTCGATGACCGGGGTTCCCGTGATGCCGACGGTGGGCTGGATGTCCCCGCACGGGAGGTCCTCGCCCGGGTTCGACGGCACAGGTGTCCCGAGGTGGGTGGACCACAGGACCGCCCCGGTGTCGGCGGCCAGCGCGTAGACGGTGTCGTTCTCGGTCGCCACGTAGACGCGCCCGGTGGCCTCGAGCGGCTCCCCGTAGACCTGGCCGTCGAGCACCGGTGACGTCCAGGCGGGATTGGGCGGCGAGAACGTCACGCCCGAGGGGTCGACACCGGTTCCGAGCGCATTGCCGTGGTAGACGGTCCACGACGTCGTGGCGTCGATGTGGGCCGTGCCGCCAACCGCGCCAACCGCGCCGGCGGCGCTTGCGACCGCCGGACCACCGGCGAACAGGGCGACGGCGATCCCGGCCAGTGCCGCGGCGGCGGTTGGTCGCGCGCGCCGGCGGTGCGCGAAGAAGCGCCTGACCGAATGAACCGTGCCCCGATTGATGGGCGAAACGTAGCGCCTCACGACGCTCGCTGTCGATAGCGCCGCGCGCTCGGCGCAGTGCGCCGCCACCCGGCCACGCGGCTCAGGACTGCACGCGGTTCCCTGCCTCCGGCGAGGCCGTCGAACCCGCATCTCCACCCGCGTCGGCGTTGACGATGGCGGCGGCCCAGGTGTAATCGGGTTTCCCGGATGGGGAGCGCTCGACGGCGTCGACGACGTAGAGGCGGCGGGGCAGCTTGTAGCCCGCGATCGACTCGCGGCAGTGCTGCTGCAGGGACTCGAGGCTCGGCGCCGCGTGCCCGACCCGCGGCTGCACGATGGCGGCGACCGTCTGGCCCCACCGCTCGTCGGGGGCGCCGCAGACGATGGCGTCCATCACGTCTGGATGGGAGCGGACAGCCGACTCGACCTCTTCGGGGAAGATCTTCTCGCCGCCGGAATTGATGACGATCGACCCCCGGCCGAGCAAGGTGATCGACCCGTCCGCCTCGACCGTGGCGTAGTCGCCCGGCATCACGTACCGCCGGCCCCGCACCTCGATGAACACCTCCGCCGTCTTCTTCGCGTCGTTGTAGTACCCGAGCGGGATGTCGCCCGACCGGGCGATCTTGCCGATGACCCCCGACCCCGGTGCGACCGTTTCGAGGTCCTCGTCGAACACGACCGTCTCGCCGAGCAGGTGCACCGTCGGGCCGCTCTTCATGGCCGTGTTGCCCGCGGTCACCACGGTCATGCCGTTGTTGCCGCCCTCGGACGAGCCGATGGCGTCGGTGATCACGAGGTTCGGCAAGTGCTCGAAGAACTGGTCCTTCACCGGGGCGCTGAAGAGGGCGGCCGACGACACGACGGCCAGCAGCGACGAGAGGTCGAAGTCGTCCCGCCGGACCGGCAGCATCTCGATGAGCGGCTTGCCCATCGCGTCCCCCGTGATCATCACCGAGTTCACCCGCTCCTCGCCGACGAGCCGCCAGACGTCGTGGGGGTCGAACCTGGCCATGAGCACGATCTTGGAGCCGACGAAGCTCTGGCCCATCACGCACCACTGGGTGGCCCCGTGCATGAGCGGCGCCACGGGCAGGTGCACCATCCCCCCGCCGGCGCCCTTGGCCACCATGGCGGCCGGGTCCAGGATCCTCTCGTTGGTCACGGGATCGGTCCCGCCCCCCAGCGCGTAGAAGACGTCCTCGTGCCGCCACACCACGCCCTTGGGCATGCCGGTCGTGCCGCCGGTGTAGAGGATGTAGAGGTCGTCGCCCGTGCGCGGGCCGAAGTCTCGCTCCTCCGAATGCCCCGTCAGCGCCTCCTCGTAGCCCACGGCGCCCGGCGTCGCCTCGACGTCGCTGCCGTCCTCGATCACGATCACGTGCCGCAGCTCGGGCAGCTCGGGCAGCAGGGCCGTGACGAGCGGCGAGAACTCACGCTGGTGCACCAGCGCCTTGAGGTCGGCGTTGGTCAGGAGGTAGCGGAGCTCGTCCTTGACGTAGCGGTAGTTGATGTTGATCCAGATCGCGCGCAGCTTGAAGACGGCCCAGGCGGTCTCGACCCACTCGACCGAGTTGTAGGCGTAGATCCCGACGTGGTCGCCGGGCCCGATCCCCTGCGCCGCCAGATGGTGCGCCAGCTGGTTGGCCCGCGCCTCCATCTCGGCGTAGGTCCGGCGCTTGCCGTCGGCGACGAGGTACTCCCGCTCCGGGTAGGCGTCGACCGCGGCCTCGAACAGGTCGGCCAGGTTGAACTCCATCGCGCTCAGGTTAGAACACGTTCTCTTTCTGCGGGCAAGCGGCGGGACGAGGAGTCGGGGCAGCCCGCCGCCCTGGCTCCTCGTCACCTGTTCCGGCGGCCGGCCCTGGTCCCGCCCGGCTTCTCTCCGGGGATGCCGACCAGCTAGCCGGAGATCCCCACGATGGGCTTGTTGAGCACGATGGAGCCGGTCGAGCCGTAGAACGTCGGCCCCCCGCTGGTCGGGAACGTGAACACCCCGCCGTCGGAGCCACTCAGGTAGTAGCCGCCGGCGACCGCGGTCATCCCGACGATCGGCTTGTTGAGCGTCATCGACCCCGTGGAGCCCAAGAAGGGCGGGCCCCCCTTGGTCGGGAAGGCGAACACGCCACCGTCCGTCGCGACGAGGTAGTAGCCGCCCGACGTCGTGGCGGCCATGCCCACGACGGGCTTGTTGAGCACGAGGCTGCCCGTCGATCCCTCGAAGACGGCGTCGCCGTAGCTGAAGATCCCCCCGTCGGAGGCGACGAACCAATAGCCCTTTCCGTCGGGGGTGATGGTCATGCCCACGACCGGCTTGTTCAGCGGGAGCGAGCCAGCGGAGCCATAGAACTGCGCGTCCCCGTAGGAGAAGATCCCACCGTCCGAGGCCACCAGCCAGTATCCGGCGCCGTCGGCGGTGACGGCCATCCCGACGATGGGCTTGTTGAGCGGCTGTCCGCCGCGTGATCCGTAGAACTTGGCCGAGCCGTAGGCGAAGACGCCGCCGTCCGACGCCACCAGGTAGTACCCGTCGCCGGCCGGCATCACGGCCATGCCCACGATCGGCGCGTTGAGGGGGGTGCCCCCCAGCGATCCGATGAAGGGCGCACCGGGCCCGTAGGCGAAGATCCCCCCGTCGGTGGCGACGAAGCGGTACCCGATGCGTGCGATGGGCGCAGTCATCGCGAGCGGCTGACTGAAGCCGCCGACGACGCCGAACCCGACCGCGATGCAGGCCCAATTGGTCTGGCAGGTGACCCCGAAGAGCACGTTGCTCGTCGACGTCGACGGGGCCGGTGTGGTCGCGACCGTCCAGCTCACGCCGTTCCAGGACAGGGCCGCCGCGCTGAACGGGGAGAACGTCCCCCGGTCGCCCACCGCACTGCACGAGGTGGCGCTGAAGCAAGAGACCGCGTAGAGGTTGTCATTCGCGGTGTCCGGGCCGTCGGGCACGCTGTTCTGTGTCCACGACACGCCGTTCCAGGAGGCGACCAGGTTGCGCTGGTTGGTGCTGCCGTCCGTGTAGCTACCCACGGCCGCGCAATAGCTCGAACCGGTGCACGACACGCCGGCGAAGTCGCTGTAGGTGCCTGGCGCCGGGTTGGGGGTCGGGGGGACGCTCCAGGTCGTGCCGTTCCAGACCTCGGCCAGCGAGACGGTGTTGGCACCGACCTTCTGGTTGCCGGCGACCATGCACCACGATCCGCTGACGCACGAGACGCCGTTCAGTTGTGCGGCCGTGGCTCCCGTGGGCAGCGGTGCATTGGATGTGATGGTCCACGTCGTGCCGTTCCAGACCTCTGTGAGCGGTATGCGGTTCGACGAGAGGTCGGTGCTGAACCCGACCGCCATGCACCAGGTCGAACTGAGGCAGGTGATCCCCTGGAAGTCCGTCTGGGACGAACCGGTCGGATTGACGGGTGTGCCCTGGGTCCAGGTCGAACCGTTCCACTGGTCCACGAGCGGGTCGTCGGCCCCGTTGAGGTCTCCCACTGCGACGCAGAAACTCGGTCCGGCGCAGCTCACGCCCAAGAGCTCACTGGCGGGGGCGCTCGGTACGGTGGCGACCGCCCAACTCGACCCGTTCCACTGTTCGATGAGAGGTCCGCCGGTGTCCTCGGAGCCCACGGACACACAGAACGAGCTGTTCGCGCAGGAGCTCGCGTACAACTGTGAATCCTGCGTCGTCGAGGGCGACGGCGGCAGCGATGGCGTGAAACTGGTCGCTCCCACCTGGGCCGGTGGCGTCGGGATGCTGGCGCCGGCTTGACCGGCACCGAGCATTGCCAGCGATCCTCCGACCGCCAGGACAGCAGCAAGCACGACAGAGCGCGCGATTGAACGCATTCGTTCCTCCTCAGACGCCAACGGGAAGCTCCCCTTCGAGCACGAGAGACGTGGTCGGTCTCGGCAGGTTACAGGGCATACCCCGAAAGTCGTGGGACCTAACGTCGATGTGCTCGCGTCGTCGGCTACGACGAAACCCCCACGATGGGGCTGTTGAGCGCGATGGAGCCCGTCGAGCCGAGGAAGGGCGGGCCGCCGTTGGTCGGGTAGGCGAAGATGCCGCCGTCCGAGCCGCTCAGGTAGTAGCCGCCCGCGACGGTCGTCATCCCCACGATCGGTTTGTTGAGTCGCATCGACCCGGTGGACCCCAAGAAGGGTGGGCCGCCGGTCGTCGGGAAGGCGAAGACACCGCCGTCGGACGCGACGAGGTAGTAGAAGCCCGCGGTGGTCGCGGCCATGGCGACGATGGGCTTGTTCAGCGTGAGCGAGCCCGTGGACCCCCAGAAGGCGGCAGCGGGCCCGTAGTTGAAGATCCCCCCGTCGGAGGCCACCAACCAGTAGCCCCTGCCGTTGGGGGTGGCCGCCATGCCGACGATGGGCTTGTTGAGGTGCAGGCCGCCGGTCGAGCCGTAGAAGGCGGCGTCGCCGTAGCTGAAGATGCCCCCGTCGGAGGCCACCAGCCAGTAGCCGCCCCCGTCGGGGGTCACGGCCATGCCCACGATGGGGGCGTTGAGGTGCAGGGAGCCCGCCGAGCCGAAGAAGAGGGCCGAGCCGTAGTTGAACACCCCGCCGTCGGCCCCCACCAGGTAGTACCCGTCGCCGGCCGGCATCACGGCCATGCCCACGACGGGCGCGTTGAGGTGGGTGCCCCCGAGCGAGCCCAAGAAGGGCGCCCCGGCGCCGTAGTTGAACACGCCGCCGTCGGAGGCCACGAAGCGGTAGCCAGAGCGGGCGATCGGGGCGGTGGCGACGAAGGGGTTGGGGCCGCCGTTGACGGCCGTGCCGACCGCCACGCACTGCCAGTCGCTCACGCAGGAGACCGCGTTGAGGTGGGTGCCCGTCGCGCCCTGCTGGTTCGGGGTGGTCACGACCGCCCACGTCGTGCCGTCCCAGGCCAGGGACAGCGTCACATCACCCGACGGCGGCGTCGCGTAGCCCACGGCCGAACAGGAGGTCGCGCTGAAGCAGTCCAGGCCGGTCAGGTAGTTGCTCGCCGAGCCGGCATTGGGGCTCGGGACGATCGTCCAGGAGGTCCCGTTCCACATCTCGAAGAGGGTCTTGTAAGTGCCGCCCGCGAACCCTTCCCCCGCGGCCGTGCACCACGCCGGCCCGATGCACGACACCCCGTTGAGGTCGACGCTGCTTTCGCCGGCCGGGCTCGGGCTCGGCACGGTGCTCCACCCGGTGCCGTTCCACAGCTCCGTCAGGGGGGTGTTCCCCCCCGTGGTGCCCACGGCCGTGCACATCATCACCGCGGTGCACGACACCGCGTTCAAGAAGCCGCCCGCACCGGACAGTGCCGGTGTCGTCTGCAAGGACCAGACCGATCCGTCCCACTTCATCGCCACCGGCGCGTACACCCCTCCACCGAGGAATGCCTGGCCCACGGCCATGCAGAACGTGGCGCTGGTGCACGAGATCCCCTCGAGGTAGCTGCTGGTGGCCCCGGCCACGGTGGGGCTCGGGGTGATCGTCCACGCCGCGCCGCTCCACTGCTCGACGAGAGGATTACTGCCGGCGCCGCCCACCGCCATGCAGGAGGAGGTGGAGATGCAGTCCACTGCGACCAGCGTGCTCTGTGTGGACGGCGTCGGACCGGGCGTGACCGTCCACGACGAGCCGTTCCACTGCTCGAGGAGCGGCGAAGGCCCTGCCCCTTGCTGCCCTGCGCCGACGCAGAAGGATGCGCTGACGCAGGAGACCCCGAAGAACAGGCCGGTGGTGACGGTCGGCGTGCTCCCGATCGTCCAGTTCGCGGCGCTCACCGTCGCCGGCGGCGTGGTGGCGCCGGCACCCCCCTCGACGGCAGTCGCGCCGGCGAGCGATCCCCCCATCGCCAGGATCGCAACAAGCGCGGTAGATCGCGCGAGAGCACGCATTCGTTCCTCCTCGGACGCCGAGTGGGGGCCATTCCCCTCAGGGCGCTAGACGTGCCCTGGCACCGGAGGTTACAGACCGCTCGGCTCCATCGGGTGGAACGTGCACCGGCTGCCATCTATCGTCTCCTCATGGCCTATCCCACCGCTGCGACCCGCGACATCGCCGCTCCGGCCGAGAAGGTGTGGACGCTCGTCTCCGATCTTCCCCGGATGGGGGAGTGGTCGCCCGAGAACGCCGGCGGCAAGTGGGTCAAGGGCGCCAGCGGGCCGGCGCCCGGCGCCGTCTTCAAGGGCACCAACAAGAACGGGGTCCGGCGCTGGTCCACCACCGTCACGGTCGTGGCCTGCGAGCCCGGCAAGGTCTTCGAGTTCGCCGTGACGTCGGGGCCCCTCGAAGTCGCCAAATGGCGCTACGAGTTCGAGGACAACGGTTCGGGCTGCCGCGTCACGGAGTCGTGGGAGGACCGCCGCAAGCCCTGGTTCACCTTCGTGGCGCGGGCCATGGGCGACCACAGTGCCGCCCATGCCGAGCAGGAGATGGCGGCGACGTTGGCCAACCTGGCCGCCGCCGTCGAGTAGCAGCCCGCACCCGCACCCGCACCCGCACCCGCACCCGCACCGGACGCCGGCCTCTGCGCCGGCGGCGCTCAGCTCTCCAGCCGGCGCATGACGTGGCTCGCCGCCGCGTCGTCCCCCGGACCGCCACGGCGCACCAGGCGATCGGCCACCGCGCGCCGGTGTGCGTCGTCGACGTTTCCGCCGTACTTGAATTTCGCCGTCACACGTTCGATCCGCACCTCAAGGCCGAGGATCCCGAACAGCTTGACGCCGTGCGTCTCGCCGGGATCCGCCACCTCGACGTCGGGCTGGAAGGCCGCCAGCTGGCGCCGCAGGATCGCGGCCACGCTCCCCGGCGACGTCCGCTCGTCGTGCACCGTCGCGGCGCCCACGAGCTGCACCGCGCCGTAGTAGGTGGTCGGGATCCCGAGCGCCGGGTCCTCGTCACCCACCGCCTTCCACGCCGAAGGTATGAACGCCCAATCGTCGGCCACGCTGAGCAGCACCCGCCGGTTCTCGGTCAGCGCGTCGAACACGGGGTTGGCCCGCACGAGATGCAGCCAGACCGTGTCGCCCGCGAGCACGAATTGCGTCGGGACCACCACCGGCATGTCGCGACCAGGCCCCCCCGGGACCACGAGGTGCCCGAAGGGGTGGGCTTCGAGGAACGGGCGCCACTCCTTCTCGCCGAGCGTGGCGTCGACCGGGGCGATGAACATCGGCTCAGTCGACGAGGGCTCCCAGCTCATCGGCCGACTCGGCCCGGTGACGCTTGTAGTCGACCTTGCCGTTGGGCGCCCGGCCGATCGTGACCACGCACCGCACGCGCCGGGGCGCCTTGTAGTGGGCCAGGCGCTCCTTCACGTGGCCGATGAGCTCGGCCTCGCTCGGCACCTCGCTGCCGTCGACCGGCTCGACGACGGCCACGATCTGTTCGCCGTAGGTGGGGTGGGGGATGCCGACCACGACCGCATCGTGCACGGCCTCGTGCGTCTTGAGCGCCTCTTCCACCTCTTCGGGGAAGATCTTCTCGCCACCCGAGTTGATGCACACGGAGCCCCGGCCCAGCAGGTGGATGGTGCCGTCCGCGTCGACCTGGGCGTAGTCGCCCGGGATGGAGTAATGCACGCCGTCGATGTCCTTGAACGTGTGCTGCGACTTCTCCTCGTCCTTGTAGTACCCGATCGGACTGCGTCCCGCCAGCGCCAGCACGCCCACCTCGCCCGACCCGGGGGCGACCGGGCGCCCGTCCTCGGTCAGGACCTTGACGTCGGGTCCCAGCGTGAACGACGCGGTCTTGGCCGCCGCGCCGCCGCCCGAGACGGACATGCCCATGCCGACGGCCTCCGACGATCCGAAGGAATCGGCCAGGATCATGGCGCTGTGGTGGCCGAGCAGGCGCTCCTTGACCGGCTCGCTCCACATGGCCCCCGACGAGATGATCATCACGAGCGAACTCAGGTCCCACTCCCCGGGGTGCTCGTCGAGCACGACCAGGAGTGGCGCCGAGAACGGGTCGCCCACGATCACGACGGCGTTGACCTTCTCGCGGGCAATCGTGTCGAGCATCTCGACGGGGTCGTACTTGCGGCCCTCGAGGAGGCAGACCCGGCCGCCTTCGGCCAGGACCGTGTTGGCCGTGAAGGCGCCCGTCCCGTGCATCAGCGGGCAGGCCGGCAGCAGGGTCAATTCGATCGGGCTCGCCTCGAGCGCGGCACGCGCGCCCTCGAGCCCGCCGTCGACGTCGTAGTGGCGCACGCCGCCGTCGATGAGCCGCGCGAACAGATCGTCCTGCCGCCACATGACGCCCTTGGGCATCCCGGTCGTGCCACCGGTGTAGAGCATGTAGAGGTCGTCCCCACTGCGCCCCCAGGGCGCCCGCACGCGGCCGATGGCCGACTTGGCGGCGTCCTCGTAGGGGGTCGCCCAATCCGGGCACGGGCCCGAGCCGTCGTCGACCCAGAGCCAGCCCTTCACGGCGGGCGCGCGGTCGAGGATGCGCTCGATCCGCTCGGTGAACGTGCCGTGGAAGACGACCGCCACCGCGTCGGCGTTGTCCCACAGGTAGCTGAGCTCGTCGTCGCCGTAGCGGTAATTGGTGTTGACCGGCACGAGGCCGGCCTTCATGGCGGCGAACGTGGCCTGGAGGTACTCCGGCGAGTTGTAGAGGTAGACGGCCACTTTGTCCTGCCGGGCGACGCCGAGATCGAGCAGGAACTGCGCCACGCCGTCCGCCCCGCGGTCGAACTCGTCCCATGTCAGGTTGCGCCCGCCCTGGGTGAGGGCCACCGCAGTGGGCTGCACGTCGGCCACGGTCTCCCAGACGTCTGCGTAGTTCCAGTCAGTCATGCCCAACTCCAATCCGCCGCCACGCGACTCGACACAGCCACTGCACCGTCGACCCCCGTCGACCCCCCCCGCCCCCGCGGGTATGCGTGAAGCGAGGGGCCGAGCCTACGCTTCGCGCGTGGACCTCGGCCTCCCGGGCGACGACGATCCCCGCCGTCGCCGCGTCAGGGACTGGCTGGCCGAGCACCCCCGGCCCCCGGGCCGCCAGCTCGCCGAGGCCGGCTTCGTCGTGCCCCACTGGGCCCCACCCTTCGGGCTGGACGCCGACCCGCTGACCCAGCTCGTGATCGACGAGGAGCTCCGGCGGGCGGGCGTCCGGCGCCCGGTCAACCCCATCGGCATCGGCTGGGCGGGGCCGACCCTCATGTACGCCGGCACCGAGGAGCAGAAGGAGCGCTGGCTCTGGCCGCTGCTGAGCGGCGAGGAATTCTGGTGCCAGCTGTTCTCCGAACCGGGCGCCGGCTCGGACCTGGCCTCGCTCACCACCCGGGCCGAGCGCCGGGGCGACCGCTACGTGGTCAACGGGCAGAAGGTGTGGACCAGCTACGCCCACATCGCCAAGTGGGGGATCCTGCTCGCCCGGACCGACCCGTCCGCATCGAAGCACATGGGCATCAGCTACTTCGTGTGCCCCATGGATGCGCCCGGGATAGAGATCCGGCCGCTCATCGACATGACGGGGGAGCACGCCTTCAACGAGGTCTTCTTCAGCGACGTCGAGATCCCGGCCGACCATCTCGTCGGGCCCGAGCACGGCGGCTGGGACCTGGCCAAAGTCACGCTGGGCAACGAGCGGGTGTCGCTCTCGGGCGAGGGCGCGCTGTGGGGGATGGGGCCCACGGCCGACGACCTCGTCGAGCTCATCCGCCGGGCGGGCGGTGCCCCGGACCCGACGACCCGGGACCGCCTCGTCGGCGTCTGGATAGAGAGCCAGATCCTCCGCGTCCTGCGCCTCCGGATGGTGTCGGCCGTCCTCGCCGGCAAGGCCCCGGGCGCGGAGGCCTCGGTCCGCAAGGCCATCGCCGACGCCCACGGCCAGCACGTCATGGACGTCGCCCGCGACACGGCCGGCCCGCACGCCATGCTGGCGGGCACGGGGCCCGTCGGCGGCTGGGGGGCGATCCCCGCCACCCCCGACCGGACCGCGGCGGCCGCCGCCGACCCGTCCTGGTCCCGCGGCTTCCTCTTCGCGCCGGCACTGACCGTGGGCGGCGGCACCGCCGAGGTCCAGCGCAACATCGTGGCCGAAAAGGTGCTCGGTCTTCCGCGAGATCCCTGAGCCGCCCCCGTTACCACTCCGGTACCCCGATGCGGGCTTCGCCCGGTCCTCGGCCGAGGTCATCGCCGAGGCGCCGTCGTCCCGCAACATCCTCTCCTGCAGCGAGGTGCCGCTGGCCGACTTCGGACAGATCAGCTACTCGGGCTCGACGCTCGTCGATACCGCCGGCACCACGGGCTCGCTGTCGAAGTTCGACGCCGACCAGATCACCATGGTGGACAACGGCACGGCGCTGGCCACGCCCAGTGCGCTGAGCTCGGACGGGACGTCGTTCTCAATGACGTGGGAGAACTCGTAGCCATGTCGAAGGTCGCGGTAGATCCAAAGGGCACCGTGCCCGAGCTGTCTCACGGCAACCGCCCCTCAGCTGGCGGGCGTATCCACCCGGGTCGGCGGATACATCCGGGACTCGCCGGTTGAGGGGTCGGTCTGAGCCCGGCCTGGATCATGAATCCGGCGCCGCTTCAGAACTCCCGCGCCGCTCCAGAGCTCTCGCGCCGCTTCAGAGCTCCGGCGGACGGTTCAGAATTCCAGCGGCCCAGCGTGGGCGAAGCCCTGGCGGATGCCCTGACCCGCCCGGGCGGTGAGCGCCTCGGGCTCGTAGAGCATGAGATAGGCGTTGCGGGCATGGTCCCGCGAGCGGTTCTTGAACACCATGGCGAGCGTCGCCGGGTCGTCGGACTCGTCCTCGTGCACGAACACCTCGAGGATCGGCGTGTTCGTCATGAGCTGGGCGGTCATGATCCCGGTGGACGCCTCGTGGGCGCACACCTTGTCGACCTTCTCCCTGCCGGGCATGCCGAGGGCCACCACGATCCGGCAACCCTCCTCCTCGATGAGCTTCTTGGCCGCCACGGCCAGGTCCTTGAAGCCGGGCACGGTGCGGCGCACGACGGTAAACCGGGTGCCGTATCCAGGACACTCCGAGAGCTCGTCCACGGCTTCGGCGCCCATGTCGTAGCGGGCGAACATGGTGTCGACCACCCCGATCAGGTCCATGACCCATTCTCGCGCAGGCCGCGCATTGGCCCTGCCGGCCGGGCGGCGTCCAGAATCTTGGCGTGAGCGGGACACCCCCAGGGACCTGGGCCGAGCGCGACGCCGCCGTCGTCTGGCACGGGTTCACCCAGATGGCGGCCTACGTGGACAATGCGCCCCTCGTGGTCGAGCGGGCGGAGGGGCGCGAGCTGATCGACGCCGACGGGCGCCGTTATCTCGATGCCATCTCGTCGCTGTGGGTCAACACGCTGGGCCACCACGTCCCCGAGCTCGATGCCGCCCTGGCCGCCCAGGCGGCCCGGGTGGCCCACTCGACGATGCTCGGCAACGGCAACACCGTCGTCGTCGAGCTGGCCGAGGCGCTGGCGCGAGTCGTCCCGGTCGACCATCCCCACTTCCTCTTCGCCGCCGACGGCGCGGTGGCCGTCGAGCAGGCGCTCAAGATCGCATTCCAGTACTGGGTCAACCGGGACGTGCCGGGGCGCGCGGCGTTCCTCGCGCTGGGCGACGCCTACCACGGCGACACCATCGGCGCGCTCTCACTGGGCGACGGCGGTGTGTTCAGCGCCGTCTTCGAACCGCTGTGCTTCCCCGTCGTCCGCACCCCGGGCTACGCGGATCCTGGATGGGCGGACAAGGCGTGCGCCGCCATCGAGGCCCGCGCCGGCGAGCTCGCGGCCGTCGTGCTCGAGCCGCTGGTGCAGGGTGCGGCGGGGATGCTGTGTGCCTCCGCGGCCGACGTGCGGCGGATCGGCGAGGCGTGCCGCCGGGCCGGCGTCCTCTTGATCTGCGACGAGGTGGCGACCGGGTTCGGGCGGACCGGGACACTGTTCGCGTCCGAGCAGTGCGGGCTGCGCCCCGATCTTCTGTGCCTGGGCAAGGGGATCACCGGCGGGTACCTGGCCATGTCGGCCACCGCGGCGTCGGGCGAGGTGTACGACGCCTTCCTCGGCGAGGACCTCGGGCCGGCGACCTTCTATCACGGGCACTCCTACGGCGGGAACGCCTTGGCGGCGGCGGTGGCGCTCGAGCATCTCCGCCTCGTCGAGTCCCTGGATGTGCTGGCCAACGTGCGGGCCCGCGCCGACCAGCTGGCGTCGCTCCTCGGAGAACGGGTCGGCGGTCGGGCCGCCGTGCGCGAGATCCGGCAACGGGGTCTGATGGTGGGCATCGAGCTGGCCCCGCCCGGGCCGGGGTTGCGCTGGGGGCGGCGGGTCTGTGCGGGCGCGGTGTCCCGTGGCGTGCTGCTGCGGCCGCTGGGCGACGTGGTGGTCCTGATGCCGCCGCTGACCATCACCGAGGGCGAGGTCATCCGGATGGTCGACGCTCTGGATGGGGCGCTCGACGAAGTGACGGGCGCGGCGACCGGCCGGTGAGCGAGAGCCCCTGGATGGGACGGATCCGCGGCGAGCTGGCCCGGGTCATCGAGGAAGGACGCTGGCGTTCGCCGCGGGAGTTCGACGCCCGCGGGCCGGCGGGCGCGCTCGATGGCAGCACGGCGGGCGTCGTGTCGTTCGCATCCAACGACTATCTCGGATTGAGCGCACACCCGGCGGTGGTTGCGGCCGCGCACGATGCCCTCGACCGTTGGGGCGCCGGCTCGGGCGCCTCCCGGCTCGTGACCGGATCGCGCCCCATCCACGGCGAGCTCGAGGCCGCGCTGGCCGACTGGAAGGGGACCGAGGCCGCCCTCTGCTTCCCGACCGGGTTCGCCGCCAACCTCGGCGTCCTCACCGTGCTCGGCGGGCCCGGCGTGCGCGTCCTCTCGGACGAGCTCAATCACGCCAGCATCATCGATGGGTGCCGGCTCTCCCGCTCCACTCTCACGGTGTACCGCCACCGGGACATGGCCCACCTCGAGGAGCTGCTCACGGCCGGACCCGGGGCGGATCCGACCGGTGCCGCCGCGCCGACGATCGTGGTGACCGACTCGGTGTTCTCCATGGATGGGGACGTCGCCCCGCTCGACGAGCTCGTGGAGCTGAGCCGGCGCCACGACGCCCTGCTCGTCCTCGATGAGGCCCACGCCGTCCTCGGCCCCCACCTCCCGACCGCCACCGCCGAGCGGGACGGAGACGGGGCGGCGGGAGACGGAGGCCGATCCGGTGCGCACGGGGGAACGGTCGTGCGGGTCGGCACGATGTCCAAGACGCTCGGGTCGCTGGGCGGGTTCGTGGCGGCGTCGCGGGACGTGGTCGACCTGCTGGTGAACCGCGCCCGCCCCTACATCTTCTCGACGGCGCCGACCCCCGCCGACGCCGCCGCCGCACTGGCCGCGCTGCGCGTCCTCCGTTCTCCCGAGGGCGCCGCCTTGACTGGCCGCCTCGCCGGCCTGATCGACCGGGTCGCGGAGGCCGGCCTCGTCCCGCCGGGCCATCCGAGCCCGATCATCCAGATCGTCCTCGGCCCCGAGCAGGCGGCGCTCGCTGCGTCGGCCGCCCTCCTCGACGAGGGACTGTGGGTGCCCGCCATCCGGCCGCCCACGGTGCCGGTCGGATCGAGCCGCCTGCGGGTGACGCTCTCGGCGGCGCACACGGACGGGGACGTGACCCGGTTGCTCGATGCGCTGGTCCGGCTGCCTCGCCCCCATCCAGCGCCCGCCGTGCGCTGAGCGGCGTGCCCCCGGCCGGCGTGCGCCCGCGCCGCCTCGTCGTGGTCGTCGGGACCGGCACCGACGTCGGCAAGACGTGGGTCGCCGCCCGCGTGCTCTCCGACCTCCGGGTGCGGGGTCTGACGGTCGCGGCGCGGAAGCCGGCGCAGTCCTTCGACCCGGGCGACGACCCCACCGGTCGCGATGCCGCGGTCCTGGCCGCCGCCACCGGTGAGCGGCCCGAGACCGTCTGCCCCGCGCAGCGCTGGTACGAGGTGCCCATGGCGCCTCCGATGGCGGCCGACGCGCTGGGCCGTCCCCCGTTCGGCACCGCCGACCTGGTGGCGGAGCTGCGGTGGCCGCCGGCGGCCGTCGACGTGGGCCTCGTCGAGACGGCGGGTGGCGTGCGCTCGCCGCTCGCCGCCGACGGCGACTGCGTCGCCCTGTGCGCGGCCCTCGACCCCGACCTCGTGGTGCTCGTCGCGGACGCCGGGCTGGGGACGATCAACGCGGTGCGGCTCAGCGTCGATGCCCTCGGGCCGCTCGATGCCGGCGTCGTGGTCGTCCTGAACCGTTTCGACGGGGCAGTGGCGGTCCATATCCAGAACCACGAGTGGTTGCGCGCTCGTGACGGGCTGGCGGTCGTGGGGTTGCCGGGCGGCGAGAAGGAGTTGGCCGAGATCGTGGCGGGCTGACGCCGACCGTTCACCCGTGGTGAAGGATGGTCCGCCAGAGGGAGCGCGGGGTGATCGGTCGTTCCGGAGGCGGCCGCCTTGCCGGAACTTCGGTGGGGACGCCCGTTCGCGCGAGCTCGCCACACGGATCGTCGAGAGGTCGAAGCGGATCTCGGCGCTCCACCGGGAGCAGCTGGCCGACGTCGCCGAGTTCGATCGTTCGGAGGCGTGGCGCGGGGACGGGTCCGTGTCGATGGTCACGTGGGTCACCGGGCAGTGCGGGGTCAGCACGTCGACCGCCCGGCAGTGGGTACGCTCGGCGGCCAACCTCGAGTCGCTCCCCTGTCTGGCCGAGGGTCTGGCGTCGGGCGAGATGTCCCTGGACCTGGTCGAGCCCTTGGCGGAGGTGGCGTCGGTGGAGACCGATGCAGCACTGCGCGAGGCGTCGGCGCACTGGAGCGTGCGGCAGGCGCGAGAGCTGGTCGCACGGCACCGGGCGCAGAGGGAGGCGGCTGCAGAGGCGATGGCATCCCGGACCGCGCCATGCCGGGCCGAAGCCGGTGAGCCCGAGGGGCGGGGCGGGGGAGGGCACGAGGACGCGTTCGAGGCGGAGAGTTCGGCCGCCCGTGAGTTCGATCGACGCACGCTCCGGTTCAACGACACGCGCAGGACCATGTGGGTCGCCTTCACGAAGGACGACTACGCCACGGCGAAATCGGCGCTCGTCACCCGCGTGGCGGCCGACAAGCGGGAGAGCGACGGCACACGAGGCGGCGAGCAGGACCCGCTCGGCTACGTCACCTACGACCAACGCCTCTACGACACGATGATGTGCCTGTTCCGGGTGGAGAGCGCGTCGTCGGAAGGCCAACGTCCAATCCGGCCACGTGTCATCGTGCATGCACCCCTCGAGCTGCTCCTGAGTTGCACGGGCGGGGCCGTGCAACTGACGGCCGATGGGGATGCGGACGCGGATGCCCATCGGGGCAGACGAGGGGGCGGCGTGCCTGAGGTCGAGGGCGTGCCTGAGGTCGAGGGCGTGGGGCCTGTTTCGGCCGAGGTCGCCCGCCGGCTGGCCTGCGACGCCCGCGTGGTTCTCTCCGTGGAGTCCCGTGACGGCTGCATCCTGGACCAGGGCCGGGCCCGGCGTGACCCGACGGTCGCCCAGCGGATTGAGATAGCCCGCCGCGACAAGGGGTGCCGGTTCCCGGGATGCACCTACACCGAGTTCACCGACGTGCACCACATCCGCCACTGGGCCCACGGCGGTGCGACGAACCTCGACAATTTGGTCACGTTGTGCGACCGCCACCACCGGGCCGTCCATGAATTGGGTTGGGTCATGGAAGGCGATGCCAACGCGGTGGTGTCCTTCACGACCCCTCATGGCCGGGTCATGAGGTCGGTGCCGTCGCCGACCTGGACGACGCCGCGGCCGGCTCGTGCCTCGCGGGATGGGCCAATGCGTCGCTGATCCGGTTCTCGGCGTTCAGGTCAGAACGAGCGGTGCTCTCCGCAGCGGCGTCTTCACGCGGGGCCACTTCGTGTCGCCACCGGTTCGCCGTGCCGCCGCCTCCACAGCGATGCGTTGGCGGCGATCGCGGCAGTAAGCAGCCGGCCCGCGAAGTAGGTCCAAAGGAGCAACGCCACCGCGATCCCGATTGCACCGTAGAGGGAGGACTTCCTCGACACCACGTGGGCGACATAGGTGATCGTCACCAGGTGGAGCAGACCGACTCCGATACCGACCACGAGCGCTCCGGGCAGGAGTTCCCACCACGGACACTCCTCACGCGGCAGCCACCACGATGCGAGCAACCAGGCGCCGCCAGACGTGATGATGGTCAGAAGGACGGCAACCAGTCGCAGCCCGAGTGACTGCGATCCGAGCCAGGCCGCAAAGTCGGCGAAGCCGAAGAGCACGGTCACGTAGCCGACGAGGATCAGCGGCGCCCAGGGCGTTGGTTTCCCCGAGCGTGTGACTCCCCAGATCAACCGGTGGACGATCCAGAGGACGTTGACGAGGGAGCGGGCGGTGAATGCCAACGCGATGCCTCCGAGCATTAGTGCGAAGAGCCGGTTGGCCAAGGACATGGTGCTCGTGCTGGCGACCGCACTGCCCAGGAGGCCACCGATACCCGCTGCCTTGGCGGCATCCTTGGGGGGTTGGCCGGCGGCCGACGCCGACAGGCCGAAGCCCGTGACCATCACAAAGGCATAGGGAACGAGGAACATGAAGAGTCGGAACGCCACCGCCGCCGCAAGGACGCCGCCCCCAGTCTGGGCGTCGCGTTCGACTGCCTCGAGTGCGGTATCGATCGATGCCGAGTCGGCTCGCCGGGCCTCGATGTCAGCACGGGTGCGCTGCGCCCTCTTCTGCAGGCGCTCCCACCGGGTGGCCGAGTCCGCGGCCACCGGATGTCCCGATTGCCCGCTGAGCTCGGATGGCGCGGGTTGGTGGGTTTGGTCGAGCAAGTGGGGCTGGCCATCCTCCGGGTCGGTTGCGGCCATGTCGCATTCTTGACCCGAACGGCAATTGGGTGCGGCGATGGGGTCCCTGGAGCCGCCCGGCCCTTCTCGGTGAGGCGGATCGGGGGGGGGGGTCAGTCAGAGCGAAGTTCGGGGTGATCCCGACAACGTGCCACCCAGCCGGTGGGTACGACCGTGACGGTCATCCGCCGGCCGCACCAGGCGCAAAAGCGAGGCGGGTCGAGCGCGCGCCCGCATCCGGGGCACTCGCCGGTGGGCTTCCCGCAACCCGTGCAGTGCGCAGTCACGGACGAGGGCACGGCAGATGGGGTGTCAGATGGCCGCGGTGAGGGCGCCGATGGGCATGCGCAGGTCCTCGAGCATCTTGAGGTCCTCCTCGGCGGAGCGGCCGAGGGTGGTCAGATAGTTGCCGACGATGAGAGCGTTGATCCCGGCCGTCATGCCGATGGCCTGCAGGTCACGTAGCGTCACCTCGCGTCCGCCGGCGTAGCGCAGGATCACCGAGGGGAGTGCGAGGCGGAACAACGCAATCCAGCGGATGGCCTCCCAGGCACCCAGGATGGGCCGGTCACCGAGCGGGGTGCCGGGCCTGGGGTTGAGGAAGTTGACCGGCACCTCGGTCGGCTCGAGCTCCTGAAGCTGGGTGAGGAGCTCGACCCGCTGGGCGTCCGACTCGCCCACGTTGATGAGCGCGCCGCAGCACAGCTCCATCCCGTGGGCCTTCACCAGGCGGCAGGTCTCGGCCCGCTCGTCCCAGGAATGCGTCGAGACAATGGTCGGGAAGTGGGAGCGGGCCGTCTCGACGTTGTGGTTGTAGCGGTGCACGCCGCCTTCGGCGAGCCTCTTCGCCTGGTCCTCGCTGAGGATGCCGGCGCTCACGGCGACGTTGAGCCCCGTCTCGTCGTGGATGAGGGGGACGAGGTCGAGGATGCGCTGGATGGTGCGCTCGTCGGGGCCGCGGACGGCGAGGACGATGCAGAACTCCGACGCACCGAGGGCAGCGGTCTCGCGGGCGGCGGCGAGGACCTCGGCGGGATCGAGGAAGGGCGTGGCCTTGACCGGCGTGTCGAAGCGGGAGGACTGCGAGCAGAAGTGGCAGTCCTCCGGGCACCCGCCCGTCTTGGCCGAGAGAATCCCTTCGATCTCGACCTCGGGCCCGCACCAGGCCAGGCGCACCTGGTGGGCGAGCGAGGCCAGCGCCATGACGGCGCCGTCGGGCAGGGCGGCCAGCGCCGTGAGCTCCTCTGCGTCCAGGAGACGGCGCTCGTCGAGGAGGGCATGTTCTGCCGAGGAGATGACGGCCCTGTCCGCCGGACTCAGGGCGACTTGGGGAGCGGGCGGCGGGCTACCCGCATCCGAGCTGTCCTGATGGTCCGATGGTGAGTGGGGGTTCGGCCGGTTCTGGGGCGTCGAGGGGCGGAAGGAGACGCGGCTCGTGGTGGTCACGGCGCCCACGGTAGTGGCAGGGTGGGGCTCCCGGTAGCTGACCGGCGGCAGGGAGGAGCGGCAATGGCCTGGGATTTCTCGACTGAACCAGACTTCGAGGAGAAGCTCGCGTGGATGCGCGGTTTCGTGCGCGGCGAGGTCTTCCCGCTCGAGACGCTCGAGCTCACCTACGACCAGCTGCTCCAGGTGATCCGACCGCTGCAAGAGCAGGTCAAGGGCGAGGGCCTCTGGGCCGCCCACCTCCCGCCGTCGCTGGGCGGGATGGGTTTCGGGCAGGTGAAGCTCGGGCTGATGCACGAGATCCTGGGCCAGTCGCCCTTGGCGCCGGTGGTGTTCGGCAACAATGCGCCGGACTCGGGGAACGCGGAGTTGCTGGCGGTGGGTATCGAGGCGACGGGTGACGAGTCGCAGCGGGAGCAGTGGTTGCAGCCGTTGTTGGATGGGGAGCTGCGCTCGGCCTTCTCCATGACCGAGCCGAACACCGCCGGCTCCGATCCAACGCTCCTGACGACGTCCGCGGTGCGGGACGGCGACGAGTGGGTCATCAACGGGCACAAGTGGTTCACATCCAACGGGTCCGTGGCCGACTTCCTGATCGTGATGGCCGTGACCAATCCAGACGTCCATCCGTACCAGGGGTCGTCGATGATCATCGTGCCGGCGGACACGCCGGGTGTGGACGTCGTCCGGGACGTGGCGACGATGGAGGACCCGCACACGCCGTACGGGCGCTTCGGGAACCACGCCGAGATCGTGTACCGCGACGTGCGGGTGCCCGTGGGGAACATCGTGGGCCGGGAAGGTTCGGGGTTCGCGCTGGCGCAGCACCGGCTGGGGCCGGGCCGGATCCACCACTGCATGCGCTGGCTGGGCCAGTCGCGGCGGGCCTTCGACATGCTGTGCGAGCGGGCGGTGTCCCGCTACGCGCACGGATCGACGCTGGCGGAGAAGCAGACCATCCAGAACTGGGTGGCGGATTCGATGGCCGAGATGCAGGCTGCCCGGCTCATGACGTTGCAGGCCGCATGGAAGATGGATCAGGAGGGGGCGTCGGCGGCCAGAGTCGAAATCGCGATGATCAAGTACTTCGGGGCGAAGGTGCTCTACGACGTCATCGACCGCTCCATCCAGGTGCACGGCTCGCTCGGGTACTCGTCCGACCTGCCGCTCGAGTCGATGTACCGGGCGGCCCGGGCGGCCCGGATCTATGACGGTCCCGACGAGGTGCACCGCCAGACCGTGGCCCGACGGGTTCTCAAGGGATACGAGCCCCACGAGGTGCCCACGGAACACATTCCGACCCGGCGGGCGGAGGCGCAGCGACGATTCGCCGACCTGCTCGATGCCCTGACGGTCGACGCCTAGACCTGCCGCCGGGATCGCCCGTGAAGATGACCCCGATGGGCCGCCAAGGATGGATCCGGATCATCGGGGCCGTCGTCGGCGCGCTGGTTCTGGCCGCGTGCGGGGGCCCGAGCACGCCGCACCCGTCTCCGGGCTCTGCGGGTCGCTCCACGTCCACGACGGCCTCGGGGCCGACGTCGACCACCACCGGCACCGCCGGCTGGACGTCGGCCGTCCTGCCGATCGAGCGCTGCCCGACGTCATTCGCCGTCACGCCGTCGCCGACAACGGCGCCTCTCCCGACCACGGCAACGGTCAACGTGCCGGTCGACGAGGCGGCAAACCTGGTCGTCTACACCGACGACGCCGGCATCATGATGCTGATCGGACCCACGGATTGGGCGTGTCGCGGACTCTACGGAGCGGACGGGAGCGGCGGTCTGGTCGTCTCGCCCATGGGTGAAGCGGTGCCGTCCGATCCCGACGCCGGGTGGCATCTTGCCGCCTCATCGGCAGACGAGGCGATCGTCGGGTACGAGACCGGGGGGAGCACCGTGCAGGGGGCCGACCTGGCGTGCCCACTGTTTGCTGCTGCGGCAACGGCCACGAGGCAGGATCTCGGGCGCGGGTGCGCCGTGGCGCTCCCCGCAGGCGAGACCCACGATGCGCTGACCTCGAGTGCGGTTGCGTTCGAGGATCCGGCCGGCGTAGCGGGTGACGGCATGCCGTCGGGCGGGTCCAATCCAGCAAACGGAGTGATGGTGTACGCGCCGCCGAAACCGGCGGCGGACAGCGCATACGTGGTCACGTGCACCCTGCCGGCGGCGCGCCACCAGCTGTGCACCGCGGTCCTCGATCACTTTGAATCGCCCTACGGCTGAGCGCCGGCCCAGCGGGTCACTCCGGGCTGTGGCAGACGGCCTCGACGTTGTTTCCGTCCGGATCGCGGACGAAGGCGCCGTAGTAGTTGGGGTGGTACTCGGGCCACAGCCGGGGCTCGTGGAGCACCTCGGCACCAGCCCCCCGAGCGGCGTCGAAGAACGCCTGTACCGCCGCCCTGTCGGCCGCGGTGAACGCGATGTGCGACTCCCGGAAACCGTCGCCGGTCTGCTGCTGCCCAATCCAGAACGTGGGCATGGGAGGGATCCCGTAGCCGATGGCGGGCCCGAACTCCATGACGCGTCCGCCGCCGAGAGGGGCGAGCACGGCGTCGTAGAAGGCGGCGCTGGCGGTGAGGTCGGCGCACTGGATGGAAACGTGGTCGAGCATGCGCAGAGTCTGCCAGTGCGGCGACGCGGCCGCCGATCCGGAACCCGGCGCAACGCCAGGTCGACGACGCACGCCCTAACCTGCCGACATGGTCATGGCCGCCGACTGGGCAACCATCGCCACGTTCGCCACCGCCATCGGGACCCTGGTCCTGGCGGTGGCCACCTTCGCTGCGGTGCGCTCGGCCAACCGGTCGGCCCGGATTGCCGAGGCCTCGTATCTCGTGAACCTGCGGCCCGTCCTCGTCACCTCCCGCCTGCAGGACCCCGTGCAGAAGATGCGGTGGGTGGACGATCGCTGGACGGCCGTCGAGGGCGCCCAATCCAGTGTCGAGCTGGTCGACGGGCGCATCTACCTCGCCCTTTCGCTGCGCAACGTCGGTTCGGGCCTGGCCGTGATCTTCGGTTGGAGCGTGATCACCGGGTTGGCCGGGCCCGACATCGTCCACACCGACCCTGAGCGGTTCCGCATGCAGACCCGAGACCTGTACACCGCGCCGGGCGACATCGGCTTCTGGCAGGGCGCGATCCGTGAGCCGGACGATCCGGACTACCCGGGTCTCAGCCGCGCCATCCGAGACTGCGCTCCCTTCACGATCGAGCTTCTCTATGGCGACCACGAGGGTGGGCAGCGCACCATCAGCCGGTTCGGCCTGACCCCGAATCGCAAACCTGACGGGGCAACGAGATGGTTCCCCTCGGTGTCGCGTCACTGGTACCTGGACCGACCGGATCCCCGATAGCCGCCGTCCTGGGAGTCGTGAGGCCGCCGGTACCGCTGGGCTGAGGCTACGGGCGGAGGCCCCGTAGGAGCGACGTGCAGATCCGGTCGTAGCCGGCGTCCTGGTCCTCGACGAAGCCGACGCCCAGCAGCTCGAGGGAGACCCAGCCGTGGATGTTGGCCCAGATCAGCTGGGCGGTCTCGGTGGCGGAGGCGTCGGCGAGGACGCCCGCGGCCATGGCGCGTTCGACGGCGGCGACCAGGCTGTCGAAAGCACGGGCCGCGACCACGAGCGCATGCTCGCTCGGCACGTATCCAGGCACCGCCCGCAGGAACATCACCTGGTACACCATGGGGTGCGCCAGGGCGAGGGCGCGGTAGCGACGTCCGCCCTCTCGAAGCGCGTCGTAGGGGTCCTCGATGTCCGCGATCGTCGCCAGGGCTTCGCGCAGACGCTCGAACCCCTGGATGAAGAGCGCATCGATGATGCCGAACTTCGAATCGAAGTGGTTGTAGACGCCCATGGGGGCCACGTTGGCGGCGGCCGCGATCCGGCGGACGGACAGGCGGTCGGGGCCCTCGGTCTCCAAGATGTCGGCGGCGGAGGCGAGGAGCGCCGCCTCCATCCCGGCGCTGGGAGTCCTGGTCCGGCGGTTTTCCATCACGCCCCCTAGCGTACTGAAGAACACTGTGCTACAACTATAGCACGGTGTTCTATACAACGGCAGTGCCCATCCGGAAGGAGTTGTGATGCCAGGACCCACCTTCGAACTCGCCGACGTCTCTCCGCCCGCTCCGACCTCCTCGCCCAAGGACCGTCGCTGGGTGGTGCTCCCCGTGTTGTGCCTGTCGGTCTTCCTGGTCGTCGTCGACAACACCATCGTCAACGTGGCCCTGCCCACCCTGAACCGCACGCTGGGCGCCTCCATCACCTCGCTGCAGTGGATCGTCGACGCCTACAGCCTCGCCTTCGCCGGTCTGCTGCTGGCGGGGGGAGGGGTCGGAGACCGTCTCGGGCGCAAGGGCACGATGCAGGCGGGCCTGGTGTTCTTCGGGCTCTTCTCGGCGGCAGCCGCCTGGTCGCACACGACCGCAGGGCTGATCTCGACGCGGGCGCTCATGGGCGTGGCCGCCGCCTTCATCTTCCCGGCCAGCCTGGCGATCTTGACGAGCGTCTTCCCCGAGCCCGCCGAGCGTCAGAAGGCCCTCGGCATCTGGGGCGCCACGTCGGGCATCGCAGTGGCCTTCGGACCCATCGTAAGCGGGGCGCTGCTGGAGCACTTCTGGTACGGGTCGATCTTCCTCGTGAACGTCCCGATCGTCATCGTGACCCTGATCGCCGGCCAGATGTTGATCCCCCGGCTGCCGAAGGTGCACGAGCACCCGTTCGACATCCGGGGCGTGCTGCTCTCGGCCGTGGGCGTGACCTCATTGGTGCTGGCCATCATCGAGGGTCCGCAATGGGGCTGGGCGTCGACCGGCACCCTGGCGTGCTTCGCCGTGGCGGCGGTCCTGCTGACCGCCTTCACCCTCCTCGAGCTGCGCACGGAGGGCCCGCTGCTCGACGTGCGGGTCTTCAAGATCCCGCGGTTCAGTGGCGGCGCACTCTCCATCTCGGTGGCGTTCTTCTGCCTTTTCGGATTCATCTTCCTGATCACCCAGTACTTCCAGTTCGTCAAGGGCTATTCGACGCTCTCGGCCGGAGTGCACACGCTCCCGTTCGCCATCGTGGCGGCCATCTTCACGCCCATCGCGGCGGTGGTGGCGCTCAAAGTCGGGTCGCGCCTGGTCGTGACGATGGGGTTGTTGCTGATGGGGGGCGGGTTGCTGGTTGCGGCCTTCAACTCGGAGGTGAACACGGCCTACTTCGGTCCCATCGTCGTCGCCATGGTGCTGCTTGCCCTCGGCCTGTCCTCCATCACGGCGCCGACCGCAGAGGCCGTGATGGGTTCGGTGGCCGACGACCAGCGTGGCGCCGCCGCCGGCGTCAACAACACGACCAGGGAGCTCGGCGGGACGCTCGGGGTGGCCGTCTTCGGCTCGATCTTCGCCTCGTCGTACGCGCCCCGGATCATCAATGCGTTCCGGCCCCTGCCGATCCCGGCCGGCCCCAAGGCCGAGGCTCACCAATCCATGGCCGCCGCGCTCGCTGTCGTGGCGCACGCCCCGCACTCCGTCCAGCCGGCCTTGCAGTCGATCGCGTTCACCGCGTTCCACAGCGGGCTACGCGTCGCCTGTATCGCCGGCGCCGGGGTTGCCGTGGTGGGCGCACTGGCCGCCTTCAGGCTCCTCCCCGGCCGCGGCGCACCCGAGGTGGTCGTCGCGACCGCCGCGGACCCCGACGAGTGCAAGGTGGATCTCTCGCTGGCTCCGGCCTGAGCACCGGCACGTTTCGAGCACCGCCAGATCGCCGGCGGCTCCTCGCCGGCGAGGGGCTGTCCTATCCGAAGACCAGCCGCGCGTGCCGGACGCCGGCGATAACCGGGCTGGGGGTCCGCTCGACCGAGCCGGCGGGAGCGAGAGACTCGAAGCGATGCAGCAGTTCGCCCAGCACGACGCGGGCCTCGAGGCGGGCCAGGGCGGCGCCCAGGCAGAAATGCGGTCCGAAGCCGAAGCTCACATGTGGATTCGGATGACGATCCACGCGGAGCCGGTCGGCGTCGGACCCGAAGACGGACTCGTCTCGATTGGCCGACGCGTACACCAGGAGCACGGGGTCTCCGGCGGCGATCGCCTGTCCCCGGATGGTGCTCGGCGCGGTCGCCGTGCGCATGAAGGAGATCACCGGCGTCGTCCAGCGCAAGAGTTCCTCGACGGCCGTCGGGATCAGATCGCGGTCTGCTCGCAGCGCCGCCCACTGGTCCGGACGTTCGGATAGGGCGACCAGGCCGGCCGAAATCAGGTTCCTCGTCGTCTCGTTCCCCGCCACCAGCAGCTGGATCAGGAACATGGCCAGCTCCGGCTCGCTCAGCTGCTCCCCCCCATCCACGGCGTCCGTGCCGTCTCTGGATGGGGCGCCCACATTGGCCAAGGCCGACACCAGGTCCTCGGCGGGCTCCCGTCGCCGCTCCTCGGCCACCCCGATGAGGTACTCCCACATCTCGATCTGCAGGAGCCCCCGCTCCTCCTCCGAGCGCTCGCTCTCCCCGGGGATGACCGCCTCGGACCACTCGAAGAACCGGGGCCACTGCGACCCATCCACGCCGAGCAGCTCACAGATCACCTGCAGAGGGAACGGGATGGAGAGTGCGGGTACCACGTCGAACGGCACACCCGCCTGGATAGGGTCGAGCAGCGCCCGCGCCTTCGCCGTCACCCCCGCCTCCATCAATCGCACCATCGACGGTTTGAAACCGGGCTGGACCAGCCGCCGATAGCGGGTGTGCTGCGGCGGGTCCGTGTGCATCATGGTCGGCGGGGCGTCGTAGGTCGTGCCGATCTCGTCGATCAGGATCCCCTGCGACGAGCAGAACCCCACCGGGTCGGCGCCGATCGCCGACACCTCGGGGTGGGTGGTCACGGCCCAGAACCCGCCGCCCTCGCGCTCGACCCAGCACACGGGCGAGGATCTCCGCAACGCGGCGTAGAGCTCGAAGGGGTCGCCGCCCGAGTACAGCGTCGGGTCGGTGAGGCGGCCTCCGTCCGTCATGAAGCGAATGTGAAGAGAGCGGTCAATGGTCAGACGATCAGACCGTTGGGGCGCGGGTCGCCCTGCGCCTCGAGCAGCGCGTAGTACGCCTCCAACGTGCCGGGTCCGTCGGAGACGGACTCGACGGTTCCGTCCTCGGCGAGGTTCAACAGCGCGCCCTCGATGATGAAGCACACATCGGTGTCCTCCCGGTTGTCCTCCGGCACGTGCAGCGTGTGGACCGAGTTCGCCGGCTCGTACAGGTACGAGCCGGCGGTCACGTAGAAGCCGTACTCGAGGTAGTGCCACCGCCCCGCCGAGGTGAAGGCGTCGACCGAGCCGGTGTGGCGATGCTTCTGCAGCTGCACGCCGGGACGGAAGCGGTTGAGGATCACCCAGGTTCCGTGCTGCGAGTCGAAGCGGACCACCTTCAGCAGGACGCCCATATCGGTGTCGGCCCACGGAGCGTCCTCGGCGCTGACGAGGCGGACGGTGTCTGTCGGGTTGGCTGGGGTGGCGATCGACATGGGGTCAGTTCCTTTCTTTTGCGAGGCTCACTCTTGCAGGGCCCGCGTCCGCAGCGCTCGGGTCGTTGGATGGGGACCGTTCAATCGTGCACACAGGGTAAATCGGGGAGGGAGGGTCAATCGGGGAGGGAGGCGAGCGTATCGAGACCCATGGCGGCCTCGAGAGCGGCTGCCGTGCGCAGGACCACCAGATCGCCGTGCTGGGGTCCCACCATCTGCAGTCCGATCGGGAGTCCTTGGGCGCTCAGGCCGACGGGAACGGTGGCGGCCGGTGATCTGGTCATGTTGAAGGGGTAGGTGAACTGGACCCAGTTGGCCGTCGTCTCCCCGTTGACCGAGCTGGTCATCTCGCCGGCGAAGGGGGCGACCGCCGAGCAGGTCGGCGTCACCAGAATGCGCGACGTGTGGAACAACTCGACGAGGCGCAGGTTCATGAGGTGGAAGCGGTCGAAGACCTGCAGAAGCTGCTCGGCCGTCGTCGCCTGTGCGAGGTCCACGAAGTGGCGGAGCACCGGGTGGACCTCCTCCCATCGCGGGTGCTCCATGTAGGGCCGCAGGGTGCGCAGGGTGGCGGCCCCCGTCAAGGTGAGGAAATCACCGACGGGGTCGGCTTCAAAAACAGAATCCAGAACGACGATGTTGGCGCCCAGCGACTCGAGCACCGCCACGGCCCGGTCGCAGGCGGCGGCGACCTCGGCGTCCACGGTGGCGTAGCCGAGGGTCGGCGCGTAGGCGATGCGCACGGGGACGTGGGGGTCGTCGAGCGCCGCCAGCCAGGAGGCTTCGGGCCGGGGGAGCGCACGGAGGTCGGTGGGGTCGGGGCCGACGGCCACGTCGAGCGCGCGGGTGACGTCTTCGATGCGGCACGCCATCGGGCCGTTGGTGGAGAGGTCGACCCATCCAGGCGGGTTGGGACCGCCGGCGGGGACGCGGCCGAGGCTTGGCTTCATGCCCGAGAGGCCGCAACAGGCGGAGGGGATCCGGATGGAACCGCCGCCGTCGGACCCGGTGGCGAGCGGGACCATGCCCGCCGCGAGCGCGGCCGCCGCGCCACCCGAAGACCCGCCGGGGCCCCTGGATGTGTCGAACGGGTTCAGCGAAGGACCGAAGACGGCGTTGGTGGTATTGCCCATCCAGCCGAACTCGGGGGTGTTGGTCTTGCCGACGATGACGCATCCGGCGTCCCGCAGGCGGGCGACGAAGGGATCGTCGACGGTCGAGGGCGGGTCGTCGGCGTGGAGTGCGGACCCGTACGTGGTCGTGTAGCCGACCGCGTTCTGCAGATCCTTGACCCCGATGGGGATCCCGGCCAGCGGGCCCGGGTCCTCTCCGTCGACGATCCGCTGGTCGATTCCGGCCGCCGCGTGGAGGGCCCGCTCGCCGTCGACGGCGACGAAGGCGTGGTACAGCGGGTCGAGTCTCTCAATCCGGTCCAAGGCGGCCTGCGTGAGCTCGCGGGCGCTCGTCTCCTTGGACCGCACGGATCGGCTGAGGTCGGCGAGCGTTCTGGTGCGGAAGTCGATCTCTGTCATGCCGGCGTGCTCCTTCTTGTCCCCGCTGGCCCCGGCCTAGGGGGCCGACGGGGAGAGGCCGGCCACGGCGTCGGCCAGGTCGATCCCGATCGGGATGATCATCGGGGCGGGAATGGTGACACCGTGGTCGACGTAGCGCTGGACGTGTGCCTTGCACTGCGACACCGAGCCGTGCACGACGAGATCGTCGACCACCTCGTCGGGGATGGCCGCGAGGGCGCCCTTGCGGTCGCCGGCGGCCCAGGCGTCCCACATGGGCTGGAGCGCCGGGCCGCGTCCGAGCCAGCGGTGGAACTCTGCATAGGCGTGGACGTTGAGATAGGCGGTGATCATGCGACGCCCCACGGTGCGGGCGACGTCGGCATCCTCGGTGACGATGACGAAGATGCGGGCGACGATCTCGCGGGGCGACCCCTCGGCCGCCTTCTCGACCTCCGCCACCGACGTCGCCACGTCCTCGGCGCTCAGCCAGTTCAGGATCGCCCCGTCGGCCTCCCGCCCAGCCAGGTGCAGCATGCCGGGGCGCAAGGCCGCCAGGTAGATCGGCGGGAGCTGCTCGGGCAGCCGGGCCAGGCGGAAGCCCTTCACGCTGAAGGTCGCGAAGTCTTCCGTGATCTTGTCGCCGTTGAAGGCCATGCGGAGGAACCGCAGCGTGTCGCGCATCCGCCGGTACTGGTTCTCGAACGCCATGCCGTTCCAGTTGGCGACGATCACCTCGGACGAGGCGCCGAGCCCGCAGGCGAAACGGCCCGGGGCGGCGTCGGCCATGGCGGCCAGGCTCTGGGCCAACAGCGCGGGACCGCGGGTGTAGGCGGGGGTGATGGCCACGCCGAGGTTCAGCTCGGGTTCCCAGGCGGCGGCCAGAGCGAGGGGCGTGAAGCCGTCGGCCCCGTCCACCTCGGCCGACCACAGGTCGGTGTAACCGAGCTCACGAAGGCGGGCGAACCACTCGCGGTGGGCGTGCAGCGGGATCCCGTCGAAGGGAATCGTGATGCCGGGCCTGGCCGGTGCAGGGCTCATGCCTCGAGGCGCTCCTCGTCGTCTGGATCTCGCAGTGGTTGCGAGTCTTGCCGGTCTTGCGAGTCGTTCGAACCCTTCGAATCCTTCGAAGGATTCGAGGCTTTCCGATGTTGCGGTGGATCATCATCTGGCGAGTCGACCCCGTGGGGCGGCGCGTCGGGGTCCGGCTGGAACTCGGCGTCGTCGAAGACGAGCGCGAGCTCGGTCTTCTCCTCGGCGGCATCGTGGAGCGGCACCGGGACGCCCCAGCGCGCCATGCCCTGCTCCATCCGACGGATCACCGTCTCGATGACCTCGACCCGGCCGTTCCGCTTGTTCTCCGACGAGATCACGTCCCACGGGGCGAGCCGGCCGTTCGTCAGGCGCAACATGTCCGACACCGCCCCGTCGTACTCCGACCGCTTCTCGCGGTTACGCCAGTCCTCGTCCGTCAGCTTCCACGACTTCAGCGGATCGTCGCGGCGCCGCACGAAGCGGCGCAACTGCTCCTCGTGCGACAGGTGCATCCAGAGCTTGATGACGATCATCCCCTCCTCGGCCAGCGTGTGCTCGAAGTCGTTGATCTCCTCGTAGGCGCGGCGCCACTGCACCTCTGTGGCCAGGCTCTCGACACGCTCGACGAGGACCCGCCCGTACCAGCTGCGGTCGAAGATGGTCATGCCGCCCCAACCGGGCAACGGTGGCCAGAACCGCCAGAGGAAATGGTGCCGGAGCTCGTCGGGGTTGGGTGCGGCGAACGGGGCGACGTGCACATGACGGGGGTCGAGGGGCTCCACGAGCCGCTTGATCGCGCCGCCCTTGCCGGCGGCGTCCCATCCCTCGAAGATGACGCACACCGGAGGGCCGAGCTTCCCGTCCCGGAGCTGACCGCCGTTGATGAGCCGCAGGTGCAACAGGCGGCGCTGGGCCCGACCGAGGCGCTTGGCCTCCTCGTCCTTGGAGAGCCGGCGGGAGAGATCGGTGGCCTCCAGGCGCGGGTGATCGGGAACTTCGACGTCGTGGCCGTGGGCCACGGTGCCGGCGTTGTCGCCCACGTCACCGACGTCGCCGACGTTGCTCACGTTGCCTGTTGTAGCCGATCCGCCACGGAGAGGGCGACCGGTGCCCTCGGGTCGCCACCGAGACGGCCACGAGCAGCTTTTGTTGCACCCCCCTGTGCCGCCGGGCCGACGGCCTCGACGACGCGGCGCACCAGGGCCGCCTCTCCGCCGATGACCAGCAACTCTCGGTTCGACAGGTGGCCGACCCGACCGACCTTCTCTCCGGATGGGTTGAAGATGCCGATGCGGGCCCCGACGTATCGAGCCGAATCGAAAGCGAGGATCTCGACCTCGCGGCGGACGCGCGCCCCGGGGTCCGGGCGCGGCGCACATCGCCTCGAGCTCGTCCAGCTCGAGCCACGACTCGTCGTTGTAGGACAGCACCAGCAGGTCGCAGTCCACGGACCGGACCACCGAGCCGAGTGCCGCAGGCATCGTCCGCTTCGAATTGAACGCGGACCGTGTGGATGGGTCGCGGGCGTCCACCCGCTTGCGGGCCACGCCGTAAGCCTCGGGCGCATCCCAGGCCACCAGCGTCTCCCACACGTGGTAGTTGGTGAAGTACCGGTGCTGGTTGTACGGCGGGTCCAGATAGGCCAGGTCGAAATGTCCCAGCTCCGGCGCCAGCTCGACCGCATCGCCCTGGATGGCGCGGCCGCCGCCCACCAAGAGCTCGGGCACGCGCAGCTCCAGGGGGTTGAACGACCGCGGCGCCCACTGCTTGACGTAGGCCATCTGCACGCCCGTCGTCGAGTCCACCCGGTCCGCAGCCTCGATCAGGCTCGTCAACAGCAGGGGGAACAGGGGTGACCCCGCATACTCCGAGTCGATGACGTCCCGCACGGCATCGATGCGAGCGGCGTTGTCCGGTCGGAAGAACCGGGCCTGACGGCTGAACATCTCGTGGACGTAGCCCGGACGGCCCGGGACGGTGTTGAGGTGGGCGACCGCCGCCCGCAGCGCGGCCAGGTCGGTGGCGGCCGCATCCGCCTCGATATAGGTGCGGGCGAAGACGTGGGCGTATCGAGCGCTGTCGACGGCCGTGACGTGCACGCCGTGCCCCTTGAAGGCCTGGGCGACGCGGGTCGTGCCGGTGAAGAGGTCGAGCGCCGTGCGGGCACCCGAGGCCCGGCAGATCTCGCCCAGGACCGGGACGAGGCGTCGCTTGGAGCCCAGGTACTTGATCACGGCGCCGTCACCGGCCGCTCATCGGAGGTCATGTGCCGCTCATGTGGCGCTCATGTGGCGGTCATGGGGCGGTCGGGCGGTCACGTGGCCCACCCTACGATGGGCCGTCATGGCCCCCGGGGACCATCCAGAAGCTCCCGAAGCGGAGGCGGCCACCGAGGGGGGCTCGGATCCGGCCGCCCGGCCGGCGTGTGAACCGGCTGCGTCGGACACGCACTGGGTCCGCTGGCACGAGCCCTACGAGAACCCCGCGTCGCCGTTGTCCAGGCGCCTCCGCATCGTCCAATCCATGGTGCGCGACTTCCTCGACCGGGTGCCCGCGTCCCATCCAGGGCCGATCCGGATGGTGAGCATGTGCGCCGGGCAGGGCCGGGACGTGATCGACGTCGTCTCGACCCATCCGAGAGCGAGGGACGTCTCGGCGCTGCTCGTGGAGCTCGACCCCGCCCTCGTCGCCTTCGCCCGGCGCCGGGCGGATGACGCCGGTGTCGCCGACGAGGTCCGGATCGTCGAGGGCGACGCCTCCCGGTGCCGGTTTTACGAGAGTGCCCTGCCGGCGGATCTGGTGCTGGTGTGCGGGGTCTTCGGGAACATCAGCTCGGCGGACATCACGCGCACCATCCAGGCACTGCCGGGATTCTGCCGGGTGGGGTCCGAGGTGATCTGGACCCGACACCGGCGCCCGCCCGACGCCACCCCTGCCATCCGGGCCGACTTCGCGGCCGCTGGCTTCGAGGAGGTGGCCTTCGAGGCGCCCGACGGCTTCGTGTTGACGGTCGGGCGGCAGCGCTTCGCTCTGCAGCCCGACGCCGACGCCCCCGCCGGCGTCGGCGCCCGTGTCTTCGACCCGGCCTACAAGCTCTTCGACTTCGTGGGCGACGGCGGCCTGCCGGCGTGAGCGGGCGCGACGACGGGCTCGGGGACCTGCTGAACCCGCTCCCCGAGGAGCCCCGTCCCGGGGCGACACGGGCGGGTGACGCCGCCGGCGACGAGCCGCACCTCCGCCGGCGCCACCTCCGGTTCCTGCGTCACCCCCGCCGGACCCGGCCCAGCCATCCCGGCCGGCACCCCCTGCACCCCCTGGAACTGATCTCCATGGCGTTGCGGACGTTCCGGCTCGAGCCCGCCCGGGTGATCGTGCCCGCCGTGGTGATCTTCGGCCTCGATGCGTTCCAGAGCACCTGGTTCACGGAGATCTCGACCGACCATCTCGGGCTGGAGTCGCTGACCGGAGCCGTCATCTTCGGCGCGTCGTCCCTCGGGCTGACCTTCTACGCCGGCATGCTCGAGCGCCTGGTCGGCGCGGTGGAGCGCAACCTGACGCCCCAGCCCGTGTCCGAGGTGCTGGCGACGCTGCCCTGGGTTCGGCTCCTGATCGCCGAGGCGATCCTCCTCGTGCTCACCGCCGTCGGTGCATTGTTCCTCGTGATCCCTGGATTGGTGGTCGGGACCCTGTGCGCCCTGGTCGGACCGCTCATCAACCTGCTCGACTGCTCGGTGGGTGAGGCCTTCCGCCGCTCGGTGCGGCTGGTGTGGCCCCATTTCTGGATTGTGTTCGTCATGGTCACCGTGCCGCTGGCCATCGAGCACGAGGTGATCGTCCTCATCAAGGACCTGGTGCCCCATGAGCGGGTCATCCTCGTCTTCCTCACCAACTTCGCCCTGGGCCTTGGATTCGGTGTGGCCCTCGGCCTCGTGGAGGTCTCGTTGGCGGAGCGTCTCGTGACCGGTGCACACGGACCCGGGGAGGACCTACGCTCGGGCGACGTGGAGTTGCCGGGCGGTGCAGCGACCGCGTAACCGGCGGGGTTCTCACACGTCACAGGGTGCGGCGCACGGATCGGTCGCATCACAGAGAGCCGGACGAAACCGGATGCCGGACGAAACCAGGTGCGGACAGGACCGGATCCCGGACAGGACCGGATTGAGGAGGTCACCATGGAAGAGACGATCCACGGAACGACGATGCCGGTGCTCGAGCTCTCGCTCGCGGACGGGGAGTCGATCGTGTCGGAGGCCGGCGAGTTCTCCTGGATGTCCGATGCGATCCAGATGCAGACCAACACCGGTGGCGGCATGGGCGGCAAGGGGCTCATGGGGGCGGTCAAGCGGGCCGTGTCCGGCGCCTCCATCATGATGACCACCTACACCGCCCAGGGTGGCGCCGGCTCCATCGCCTTCGCGTCCAAGGTTCCGGGCCACATCCTGCCGATCGACGTGGCGCCGGGGAACGAGTTCATGGTGCACCGTCACGGCTTCATGGCCGCCACGCCGGGGATCGAGCTGTCCATGGGTTTCCAGCAGTCGTTCCGGGGCGGCATCTTCGGCGGCGAGGGGTTGATCCTCCAGAAGATCGGCGGCACCGGCCGCGCCTTCATCGACCTGTCGGGCGAGGTCATCGTCTACGACCTCGCCGCCGGCCAGACGATGCGGGTGCACCCGGGCCACGCCGGGCTGTTCCAGGCCTCGGTGCAATTCAGCGTGCAGAAGGTCCCGGGTCTGGCCAACCGCTACATGGGCGCCGACGGCCACCACTTCGCCGTGCTGACCGGTCCGGGCCGGATCTGGCTGCAGTCGATGCCCATCGCCATGCTGGCCGGCGTCATCGGCGAGTACATGCCCGACGACCACCGGGGCGTCGAGGGTGCCGCCGTCGGCGTCGGGGCGACCAAGGTCCTGGGCGACCTCTTCAAGTAGTCCGGTTCACGTAGTCCGGATGTAACCCCTCGGTCCGCTCTCCGTCGTCCGTCGAGAACAGGACCGAAGGAGGCAGACCGGGATGACGACCTTGAGCGACATCGAGCGTCTCGCCCTCAGGCTCGATGCAATGGACCTGGGCGACGCGGACCGGGCCACCCTACGCGCCGTGTTCGCGCTGGCCGGCCAGGCGGTCGCGGGCGCGGGCGACGAGGTGAGCGGGTTCGGGACCATGCCGCCCGACGTGCCGGGGAGCAGCGTCCCGGGCTTCGAGTACGGCGGCATGGCCGACGGCAGTTGCTTCCAAAGCTTCCAATGGGGCGTCGGCCGATCGGCGGGTGGTGCGGGCGGCGTGCAGCCGATCGACTACTGAGCCGCGGCGACGGATCGTTCGGGTGGGCGGCTGCGGTCCGCCCGCCGGGACCGGTCCGGCAGAGGGACCCGCTGACCGGGCTCAGGTGGCCCGGGCTCAGGTGGCCGGGCTGTCGGGGGATGCGGGGTCCGGCTCCGGCTGGTTCCATTCGATCCATCCAGAGCCCGATCGGCCGTCGCCGGCCCGGCAGTGCACCATGGCCCGGGGGAAGCGGCTGGTCCGGCCGTCGTCGTTGCGCAGCAGCACCGGCCCGAACGCGACGGGCGTCACGTCGAGTCGCAGGTCGTGCACCGGGGCGGCGGCGATCTCGATGCGGGCTTTGGAGGGGAAGCCGTGCTCGCCCAGGTCCTCGGTGACCGAGAGCGCCGTGGCGGGATGGACTTCCCCGGGCGTCTGGATGTATCCAAAGAAGACCGGGACACCCGGCATCATCCGGATGTCGGCCAGGTGGACCCGGGTCCCGTCGTCGAGGCGCATGGAGTTCCAGCACCATCCGAAGGCCCACCAGTCCCGCACGCCCCACGAGTGGTCGCGCTGGCCCTGGCCGTCCACCGTGAGGGTTTCGCCGTCGATGGTCACCGTGCCGCGGACGAGGCAGGGGATCTCGTAGCGGGTGGTCAGGTCGTAGTGGTACGCGGCGCCGTCGGTCGTCCAGGTCAGGTCGACGTCGAGCGGGCGGGGTTGCCAGTGGGTGTCGGTGTAGGCGTCCGCAGGGTCGGCGTACTCCTTGCCCATGAGGTTGGCGGCCGCGAGACGGAACTCCTCGAGCGGGCGGAGCAGCTCGATCTCCACGCGCTCGCCGTCGGGGCTCTCGCTGACGAGACCGTTCTCGGGGGGGACCGGCATCTCGTAGTTGACCGAGGCGATGCCGGGGCGACCGGGGCGCACGATCCAGGCCGTCCACCAGGCGACGCCGCGATTGGGATAGAGCCCGAGCCGGAGCCAGCCGCCGAACGACCCGTCGGCCTGGACGAAGTCGCAGTAGTACGACTCGTTCCACAGGTCCTCGTCGTCGGGGGCGTGCCGTGCCTCGTCGTCCGGCAGGACGACGTGTGCCGCCGTCACCGGCCCGGGCCCGGATGCATGGCGGAGGCGCCCGGAGGGCCGGGCACCTCGACGACGGGATCGTCGCGGTCGTCGAACTCTGTGCGCAGCGCCTTCGACATCACGGCGTGTTGGAAGTACAGCGTCGTGATGTAGGTGAGCTCGAGGATCGCCACCTCGTCGAGGTGGCGCCCGAGCTCGGCGAAGAGCCCGTCGGGGACGCGGCCGTGATCGTAGACGAGGCAGTCGGTGTACGCGAGCACGGCGCGCTCGGCGGCGTCGTAGGTGCCCTCGGGCGCGACGCTCCAGGCGGGGATGTGCGTGATCTGCGCCTCGGGCATGCCGAGCTCGCGCATCGACTTGGCGTGCTGGCTGAAGACGAACTGGCTGCCGGCGGCCCAGCCGGCCCGGATCTGGCCGAGCTCGCGCAGCTTGGGGTCGAGCGTCCGGGTGGGCGACTGGTAGAGCCCGAAGCCCTTGACGCAGTGATCGAGGATGTCGGGGCTGAGGGCGAAGACGGTCCACCAGTCGCCGGTCGTGCCGTCCCACCGTCCCGGCTCTGCGACGGGGTCGCGGCCCTCGAAGAGCCACTCGTACATGGTGGTGACGATGGGCGCGGTGGCCTCGTCCTTGGGGACCTGGCGGAGTCGGGGCACGGTGTCCTCGCCGGGCCGGGCCTTCAGACCGGGGTCGGCTGGCTGGGCAGCTCGGGCTCGGCGGCGAGGTTGGCGTCGACGGCCCGGGCGGGGGTGTGCGAGACGTCGGAGAGCTCGAAGTCGCGCAACCAGCAGGCGAACTCCAGCAGGATCCCGTCGGGGTCCTGGAAGTAGATGCTGCGGATGTACACGCCCTTGTGCATCGTGTCGCTGATGCCCCACTCGGAGTCGTCGTGATTGGCGATCTCGGTGCAGTCGATGCCGGCGGCGAGGAGGCGGTCGCGGTACTCCTCGATCTTCTCGGGGGCCACGTCGAAGGCGACGTGGTTCATGGAGCCGATGGCGCTCGTCAGGTCACCCTGGTCGGGGCGTGCCGCCGGTGCGCTGACGCCGGGGACGCCGTCGGGGGCGTTGGGGAACCAGAAGAAGGCCAGGCAGTCGCCGCCACCGCAGTCGAAGAAGAAGTGCTGGCCCATGTCCGCCGGCAGCTCGATCGTCTTGACCAGCGGCATGCCGAGCACGTTGGTGTAGAAGTCGACCGTCCGCTCCATGTCGCGGCACACGAGCGCCAGGTGGTTGATGCCCCGCAGTTCGAACCCGCCGGTGCTGCCTGTCATGAGCTGCCCTCCCTCGGCGCCCTTCCCAATCCAGAGGATCTGCCGGTCCCGGTCCCGGTCCGGTCCCGGTCCCGTCGCGGTCGTCCTTCGCGGGGCGCTCGTGGCCGGGCCGGCGTTGCGCGCCGGGGACAGGATAGGCCGCAATCCAGGTCCGGCCTCAGACCGTATGTCCCTTCGAGGCGCTTTCCGGGTGGCCGGGACGCGGGGAGGCCCCGGTGGACGGGCCGGCGCGTCGGAGGCCTGGCTGCGGCCGGGGTCCTCCCCGCACGAGCGGGGGCTCAGACCGAGGCGATGCCGACCATGGGGGCGTTGAGGTGATGCCCGCCCATGGAGCCGAAGAAGGGGGCGTCGCCGAAGGTGAAGATGCCCCCGTCGGAGCCCTGCAGCCAGTAGCCGGCGCCGTCGTGGGTGGCCGCCATTCCGACGATGGGCGCGTTGAGGTTGGTGCCCATCATGGAGCCGTAGGGTGCGGCGTCCCCGAAGTCGGCGACGTTGCCGTTTGCACTGGCCAGCCAGTATCCAGAAGAGTCGTGCGTCCCCGCCAGGCCGGTGATCCGGTATCCGCCCGGAGCGAAGACCGGCTGCCCCTCGAACGGGGCGTTGCCGTAGTTGAAGACCTGGCCGTTGGCGTCGACGAGCCAGTAGCCGCCACCCAGGAAGCTCGGCGCGGCGCCGGTGACCGGGTAGGCCAGGCCGTCGCCACCGGCCGAGCCGTAGAACGGCGCGTTGCCGAAGGCGAAGACGCCGCCGTCGCTGGCGACGAGCCAGTAGCCACCCCCCGTGATGGTCGGGATCATCGCGATGATCGGCTTGTTCAGGGTCATGCTTCCCGTCGACCCGTAGAACCCGGCGTCGCCGTACGCGAACACCCCGCCGTCGCTCGCCACGAGCCAGTACCCCCGACGGTCCGGCGTCGGCGCCATGCCCACGACGGGCTTGTTCAGCCGGATCGACCCGGTCGAGCCGTAGAAGCCGGCGGACCCGAACGTGAAGACGCCGCCGTCGGAGGCGACCTGCCAGTATCCAGGCGGGAGCGGGGGCGGTCCCGGGCAGCTCGGACTGGAGGCGGCCGTCGTGCCGCCGCCTGGGTCGGGGGTCAATACGGGCAACGGTGGTGATTGGCTCGAGTCGAAGTTCAAGTCGGCCAGGTACATGGGCCGGATGCCGCACGCCAGGTAGCCGATGGTGTCGCCCTGCCAGCCGGCGAAGGCCATGACCGTCTGGCCCGTGGGATTCTGCTCGGTCGGAGGCAGCGTGAACACGTCAGGCCCTCCCGGCCCGGAGACGCCGGGGGTCGTCGAGAGCAACACCGACTGGTCTTGGCATCCGGCGCTCGGGCTGCTGCAGGTCGCCCATCCGATGGCGTAGGTCGAAGTGCCATAGTCACCGCCGGAGTAGAAGAGGTAGTACGTCCCACCGCTGCCACCGGATCCGGGACCGGGAAGGTAATACATGGTTGGCCCCTCGACGATGCCGCCCTGCCAAGTCTGATCGGCTTGGAGGATCTGGGTGACGCTGTCCGACAACGACTGAAGGTCGGGCGCGAGTGGAGATGACCAGATCCCCGTGGGGTTGTTGCCGTCCGTGTTTCCGTCGTCCTTCCACAGGAGGTACGACGTTCCCGTCTGTGGGTCGGTGAAGATGTTGGGATCGATGCTGCCACCGAGGCCGACCTGGCACTCTACGGGCTCCGAATTCGAATCGGAATAGGGTCCCCGTGGGTTGGTCGCGGTGGCCTCTCCGATGCACTGGGTGCCGCTCGAGCTGTCCGTCGCCGTGTAGTACATGACGAAGACAGTGGGGTCGCTGCCGTCGGAGTACGCAGCGACCGTGGGTGCCCAGGTCTCGCCAGGTTTGGCCCACGAGCCGAGTCCGCCGGCGGTGGGGAGCGCATCTGAGGTCAGAGGGGTCCAGTGGACACCGTCCGACGAGATCGATTCTTGGATGTTGATGGTTTGGGCCGTCACGGCGAAGTTCTGCGTGGCGAACCCGTAATAAGAGCCCCCCCAGTGCAGGATGCTCGGATCCGGGAAGTCCCCCGGGTGGACGGGGGACCAGTTGTCCGCGCCGGCGGACGGGGCTCCGACGGAGAGGACGGCCGCGGCCCCGAGGACGACGCACATCGCGAGCAGCGACCGGAGGAGCGCGAGGGGGGGAAGTGGCCCGTTGGTGCCGTTGCCTGGGGGGGACACCATCCTCCTTGTCGGATGAGGTTGCGCCAACGCTCCGGATCCCGCGGCGTCATGCTACCGAACGTCGTGGGGGCTTCTCGGTCGGGAACGACCGTTCTCGGGCTGTCTCTTCCGCTGGGAAACGGGCGAGGCGCCCGTTCCCGGTATGTTGCGTGCCGGGCGGGGCATCAACTCGCATTTCCAAGACAACACGGGCACGACGGCACCGAGCGACCGGAGGGCTCCACGAAGGGATCAGGCACCACCATGGCCCAAACACGCAACGTCCTGGTCGACGCCGGCTTCAAGCTGATGAACCTCACGCACAAGGCGGCGCTCAAGCTGACCGGCGGCCGCTGGCCCCGCGACCTCTTCGGCATGCCGGGGGTGGAGCTGCGCACCATCGGGCGCACGAGCGGGCAGCCGCGCACGACGATGCTCACTGCCCCCATCCACGACGACGAGCGGGTGGTCCTGGTCGCCTCGAAGGGGGGTGACGGCAGGGACCCCCAGTGGTACCGGAACCTCGCCGCGAACCCCGACGTGGAGATCACCATGCACGGCACGACCCGCGCGATGCGGGCCAGGACGGCGTCGCCCGCCGAGAAGGAGACGCTGTGGCCCGACATCGTCGCCGCCTACAAGGGCTACGCCTCCTACCAGGAGCGGGCCGGCCGGGACATCCCCGTCGTGATCTGCGAGCCGCGGCCGTCGTAACCCACCGGAGCGCCGAACCCGCGCCCGCGGCATGGCGGTACGATGCGGCCAATGTCCATGGAGCCCTCCGGCTCACCAGCTGAGGAAGCAGCACTGACCCGTTCGGCTCCCGGCCAGGGTGCGTCGGGTACTGGCTCCGCCTTCGATTTGAGCATGGCGGTATCGCAGCTGGCGTCGAACAGCACGGACCTGCGGATCATGCTGAAAGTGCTCGTGACCCAACTGGCCGACGTCCTGGGTGACCGCATGGTCGTCGAACGGTCAGGCGGGCGCTTCCGCAAGTCCGACGACATCAAGGCGGTGCGGGTCTCGCTCGGCGACGACACCCTCGAGGCGGTCGTCGAGGGTGCCACCGTTCGGTGCAGCATCGGTCACTCGTCTGGCGGCATCCGGATCCGCAGCGAGCAGGTCGGCATGGACGAGTGGCTCACCCGGCTCCTCGCCACCTTGCAGTCGGAGGCCGCCCACAGTGAACAGGCGCGCCTCGCTCTGGAGAACATCGTGATCGGAGGACAGTCGTGACCGACCAGTCGTCGCAGGTACCCGAGTCCCAACCCGAGGTCGGGCACGACCTGCCCAAGGACGCCGCCCACCGGCTGGAGGAGCTGGAGCACGGTCTCTTCACCTCCGACCTCTCCGTGAACGAGTTCCTCCTGGTCAAGGAGGCCGGCTTCCACCCGCTGGGCTTCGTGATGGGGTCGTCGATCTACCACATCGGGATCCAGACCCGGAAGTGGGGCGAGAGCCAGGAGCTGACCAAGCTCACCGAGGCGATGTACACGGCACGGGAGCTGGCCATGAACCGGATGGAGGAGGAAGCCGAGGAGCTGGGCGCCGACGGGGTCGTCGGGGTGCGCCTCGACGTCAATTACTACGAGTGGGGCAACGACTCGGCCGAGTTCATCGCGTTCGGCACGGCGGTGAAGGCCGAGGACGGGGTGTCGTACCGCAACGCCCTCGGCAAGCCGTTCACCTCCGACCTCTCCGGCCAGGACTTCTGGACCCTGATGCAGACGGGTCACGTCCCGCAGGCGCTCGTCATGGGGACGTGCGTGTTCCACATCGCGCACCGCAAGCTCACGCAGGCGCTCGGGTCGATGGGGCAGAACGTGGAGCTGCCGAACTTCACCCAGGCGCTCTACGAGGCGCGGGAGCTGGCGATGACGCGCATGCAGGACGAGGCGGGCCGGCTCAACGCCAACGGCATCGTGGGCGTCCGCCTCGAGGAGAAGTCGCACCAGTGGGGCTCGCACACCATTGAGTTCCTGGCGCTCGGCACCGCGGTGACCAAGGGCAGCGGCGAGGTGACGCTGCCCAAACCGATCACGATCATCTCGCTCGACAACTGATGACCGGCACCGACCTCCCCGAGGCGGCCGTCCGCCGGCTCGGGTCGACGGCCTTCTCCTCGGGCCTGACGGTGCCCGACTTCGCCGCCTGCCTCGACCTCGGCCTGCAGCCGGTCGCGCTCGTCCAGGGCTTCTGTGTCATGCAGTGGGGCTGGTACGGGCCGGGGTCGGGGTACATGCGGGGGATGTCGCCCTACGTCGACGGCGGGCAGAATGCCGGGTCGTACTCGGAGACCTACCGGTGTCCCCACGGCTTCGTGTCCAGCGAGCACCGCACCTGGGGTCAGAACCTCGAGCAGCCGTGGGTGGAGCAGGCCTGGGCCCAGGGCTACGGATCGGCGTACCGGCGCATGCTCGAGGAGGCCACCACCCACGGCGCCCACGGGGTCATCGGCGTCGTGGACCGGATCTCGAACGTGGCCGACACGGGGACCACCGAGTTCCACTTCCTCGGCACCGCCGTCACCGTCGACGGCGGACCGCCGCCGGCCGGAGGGGTGCCGTGGAGCACGTATCTGGCCGGGCAGCGGCTCACCAAGTCGATCGAGGCCGGCTTCATGCCGGTGGCCGTGGTCGCCGCTCTCGCCTCGGTCCGGGTCTGGGCCTACTGCATGACCGAGTACTACATGGAGGGCAGCTCGTTGGGATGGGCACCCTCCATGGGCCCGCAGTTGGTGGAGCAGGTGAGCAAGGCCCACATGGCGGTGCGCCAGCTGGCCCGCAAGCACGTGCGCGAGCAGCTGGCCGGCGACGAGCTGCACGGCGCCACCATCGAGGTGGTCATGCGAGAGCTCTCCCAAGGCGACGAGGTCATCGACTGCACGCTGCGGGGCAACCGGGTGCGGCGGTTCAAGGACTTCGACGAGGTCGTCCTCCCCAGGCCGACGGTGCGCCTCACATGACCGCGGGGCCCGCCGCCCCCACGCCCGACGTCCGGGCCGAGATGCTCCGGGGGGCCCAGTCCCTGGCCATCGCACCACCCTCATCGAAGGCGCGCGGGATCACGTCGGACCTCTCGGTCGACGAGGCCCTGCTGTTGCACGCTGCCGGCTGGGAGCCGCTCGACCTCGTCTGCGGCGTCGCCGTGGTATCCGTCCCGGTCGGGGTGTGGAATTGGGGGAGGGGCTCCATCTCGCTGGCTTCGGACGCGCACGATGCCGCGGTGGACCAGGCGGCCCGCCAGCTACGGGCCGAGTGCAGCAAGGTGCACGGCCACGGCGTCGTCGGCGTGCGGATCGAGGTGTCCGTGCGCACCCACCACATCGATGTCGAGCTCGTCGGCACCGCGGTGCGGCCCATCGACGGCAAGGACGCCCGGGGTGCCGACGCGGCCCAGGCGATGCCGTTCGTGTCCGACCTCTCGGCCCGCGACTTCACGCTGCTCCAGCGTGCCGGCTGGATGCCCGTCGGCCTCGCCTTCGGCGCCTGCTTCGTCTATGCCCCCCGGAGGACGGCGGGCGCCGCCATGAGGCAGTCGACCCAGAATGTCGAGCTGACCAACTACACGGAGGCGATGTACTCTGCCCGCGAGTCGGCCATGGAGAAGATGCAGCGTTCCGCGTTGCACGTCGGGGGTGAGGGTGTGGTGGAGGTGAAGGTCACCGAGGGCCCGATGAGCTTCGCCCGCCACGCAGTCGGGTTCACGGCCTGGGGTACGGCGGTCCGCCTGGTGGCGGAGGCACACCGGTTCGTCCGGCCCGAGGTGGTGCTCCCGCTCGACGACGCCGTGGTCACCTTCGAGGCCGAGAGCCTGCGTGGTGGCACCGCGGAGAGACGACGGTGAGCCCGGCGGCCCAGGGCACGGGCGCCGAGCCGGACTGGGAGGGATGGGCGCGCACCTTCGAGTCGGTGCACGGGCCCGATGAGTTCGCGGCCCTGTTCGCACCCGGTGGCCGCTTCTGCGATCCCGTGACACCGTGGAGCACGGACCTGCACAAGGTCGCCCGGGACACCGATGCCATCTTCCCCGACTGGTCGCAGCGGGTGGACCGGATCCGGGGTGGCGCGGACTGGGCCGTCTTCGAGTGGACGGGCACGGGCACGTTCACCATGGGCGACAGCCCGGGGATTCCCATCATCATGCAAGGGGCGACGGTGATCGACGTGGACGCCGACGGCAAGGTCACTTCGTGGCGCGACTACCTCGACACGAACGAGCCGACGCAGCAGATTCAGGCCGGCCTCGAGGCCGGCAACCCGGCCGCACGGGACGGCGCAGACTGACTCAGGCCTGCTCGGCCACCGCCTTCACGTGTGCCAGGCGGACGTCACGGGCGTCGTCGTACTCCTGCGCCGCTTTCTCGTCCGCGGCCATCTCCGAATCGATGTCGGTCTCGGCCCAGCCGATCACGCCCATCTCCTCGAAGGCGGAACGCAGCTTGGGCCCCCACAAGCCGATGTCGCGGCAGGATGGGAACGATCCGCATGAAGAGGAAGTTGCGGAACATCCGGAGTGTCTCGCTGTTCTCCACGTACACGCCGATCTCGGGCGGAAGTTCGAGGCGCTCCCAGATCTCCTCGCCCAGGAAGCGGTCCCGCATCAGGTAGCAGGCCTCGATGCAGAAGGCCTCCCGGTCGTCGCGCTCGGCCTGGGTGAGCTGCGGGTAGTAGTCGCGCAGCGCCAGGCGCCCGAACATCACGTGGCGCGCCTCGTCCTGCATGACGTAGGCGTTGAGCGCCTTGGCCAAGGGCTCGGTCGCGTTGTTGCGGATGATCCCGAACGCTGCCAGGGCGAGGCCTTCGACCAGCACCTGCATGCCGAGATACGTCATGTCCCAGCGGCTGTCGGCGATGACGTCGTCGAGCAGCGCCTTGAGGTGCGGGTTGAGCGGGTAGACCAGCTGCACCTTCTCGTGCAGGTAGCGGCTGTAGACCTCGACGTGGCGCGCCTCGTCGATCACCTGGGTGGCCGCGTAGAACTTGGAGTCGATGTCGGGCACGGTCTGCACGATCTTGGCCGTGCAGATCAACGCGCCCTGTTCGCCGTGCATGAACTGGCTGAAGCGCCACGCCTCGAAGTGCCGGCGCAGCTCGCCCTTGCGCTCGTCGGACATCTTGTCCCACCACTCGGTGCCGAAGATGGGGTTCATCTCGTCGGGCATCCCGACCGGGTTGGTCAGGTCGACCTCCTGGCTCCAGTCCAGCCGGTCGCTGCCGATCCACTGGCGCCGGGTCCCCTTGTCGTAGAGGCGCAGCAGCTGGTCCCGGCCGCCCGTGTAGTTGAAGTCGAACATCGTCGTCGACGGCGATTCGATGCCCCACTTCGGCTCGAAGGCAAGATCCGCATCGGTGGTGGACGGACTGGTGCTCATGAGCCCCCCTTTTGGTCGAGAGTCGTGCGCCGGCAGGGCGGGTTCGCCCAATTCGACGCTACCTCCTGGCGCGGCGTGAGGTCATGGCGAGGCCGCCCCGCCATACCGCCCGACTCGGTGCCGGGTGCGACCCCGGCCGATGCGACGAGAACCGACGAGAAGGCTCGTGCCGAGCAGGATCAGAGCGACTGCTCCCGACGCCATCGCCGTCTCGTTCTGACCGGTTCCCGCCAACGAGTCGACCACGGCTTCGAGAGCCGTCCGTTGTGAGGTGCTGAGCTGCCCGAGATCGACCGTTCTGTTGCCCGAGTCGACGACTAACGGCCTCGATGGGCGGCATGATCTCCACACCGTTCCCCGGATCAGTGATCGCGGGTGGGAGGTCGAAGGGTGGCGCCGTCGTCGGGGTGGTTCCCGGCGCCGGCTCGGTCGTCGAGGTCGTCGTCGAGCCGGGACCGGTGGTGGTCGAACCGGGGTGGGTGGTCGTCGAGCCGGGACCGGTGGTGGTGGAGCCGGGGTGGGTGGTCGTCGAACCAGGACGCGTGGTCGTCGAGCCGGGGTGGATCGTCGTCGAACCGGGGTGGGTGGTGGTCGAACCCGGTCCACTCGTGGTCGTCACGGCGCTCGTGGTCGTCGTCGGTGGCGGAAGGGTCGTCGTGGTCGTGGTGGTGGTGGTCTCCTCCGGTGGCTCCGTGAGGTCGACCTCACAACCGCCGCCCCAGACCGCCTGTCCGTCGGTGCTCCAGTTCAATCCATGGTAGACGGAGGTGCCGCCGTGATCGTTGGTGTACGTGAACGGCGGAATGATGTCGCCCCAGTTCGGCTGGGGGTAGACGGGGCCGGTGTGCAGCCCATGTCCGGTTGGATCGCCGTTGGGCATGACGATCGAATTCTCGCTGACCGTCTGCTGGACGTAGGGATTCTTCACCGAGTTCGTGCGATGGCAGATGGTGACCTTTTCTTGCGGTGCCGCACCGGCAGGAACGACCAGCATCCCGGCAAGGATCAACCCACAGCTCAGCCCCGTGAGGCACTGCAGCGCGACCTGTCTGGGGTGGTCCATGGTCCCCCCTCGGTCACGGAGCCCTCTCCCGCCGCTGTAGGGAGGGCGAGTTGCCGATACAAGGCTTGGTTGCGACGACGCCGGAAATCAGCGGAAGTCGAACGCCACCTTGATCGCACCGCTCTCCTCCTGGGTCGCCAGCGCGATGAACGCCTCGCGCCACTGGTCCAGGCGGAACGTGTGCGTGAGCATGCCGGTCATGTCCACGCGGCCTTGCTCGGCGAGACGGAGGTAGTGGGCGATCCCGTGCAGACGGATGCCGTCGACCTCCTCCACGCCGAACGCGTTGGACCCGACCCAGGAGAGCTCCTTGAAGTACAACGGCGACCACTCCCAGCGTTCCGGCGCGTGCACGCCGCTCTTGACCATGGTGCCGCGTTGCTTGAGAAGGCGGACCCCGATCTCCGCGGTCTGCGCCGTGCCCACCGTGTCGTAGACGACATCGAAGCCACCCGGGTGCGCCATGGGCAGCGCGTCGCCGCCGAACTTCTGGAGGACCCCGCCCGACCACGACGCCGCCTCCTCGAGCAGCTGCTCGACCGGGAAGGGGTCCACGACGGTCGCCCCGAGGCGCTTGGCCAGCGCGGCCTGGGCCGGGAAGCGCGCCACCACCATGACCTCGACGTCGGGGTAGAGCGCGCGGACGATGGCCGTCGCGCAGCTCCCCAGGGCGCCGCCCCCGTAGACCAAGACCTTGCCGCCGGGCGGTGGCGGGTGCCTCGTGACCGAGTGCAACGAGACCGCGAACGGGTCGCCGAGGACGGCCACTTCGTCGCTCACGCTGTCGGGCACGGGGATCAACATGGACTCGTGCGCCGGCAGGTACTCGGCGAAGCCGCCCGGTGCGTCCTTCGACGTCCCGGTGTGGATGCCGGCGGCGATCGGCCCCTCGGTGAAGTGCCAGCAGAGGCTGTAGTCACCGTCCTGACAGGACGGGCACGGCGGGTCGATGCCCCGCGGCCCGCACGAGAGCCACGGGTTGAGGACGACGCGCTGCCCGACCTCGAGCGTCGTCACCGCCGGCCCTACCTCGACGACGTCGGCCACGACCTCGTGCCCGAACACCGTGGGGAACGAGAAATAGCCGTTCAGCGCGCTGTCGCCGAAGTCGTCGCCGAAGTCCATGAAGACCATCTTGGCGTCGGAGCCGCAGATGCCGGTGAGCCGGGTCTTCGCCACGGCCCAGTCGTCACGGACGAGCCCGGGCCGCTCCAGCTCCTTCATGACCATGGGCACCTTTGAGAGCCCGACCAGCAGATGGTTGGACTCGTCGGGCGGCGTCCAGGCCTCGGGCCGGACACCGTAGAGAAGACCTTGCATGGAAACGCTCCTAACCCAAGACGTGCACGACGTCGATCACGCGCACGACACTGTTGTTGTTGGTGGTTGTCGCCGCCACGACGAAGATCACGACGAGGATCGCGATCCAGGCGAAGCCGACGATGATGCCGGCCAACGCGAGACCCTCACCGCCCTGGCTCCCGTTCGCCTTGCGGATCTGCGAGCGCGCCACGAACCCGAAGACGATGCCCAGGATGCCCGGCACGCCCAAGAACAAGATGCCGGCGCAGGAACACACGAGCGACGCGATCGCCAGGCCGTTGGTCTTCTTGGTCGCCGGCGCGCCGTAGGGGATCTGCTGTCCGTAGCCGTAGGGCGGGAAGGCGCCCGCGCCGGAGTACGGCCCGGGCGCACCCGGATAGGCCGGGGTCCGCCGCCCGGTTGACCCGGTGCCACGGTCCACGAGCTTCCGTACGCGGGCTGTCCCTGTGTCGCAGGCGGACCCGTCCACAACTCGGGCGGGTACCACTTGCCGTCGGATGCCAACCACCATCCGGGACCCTGCGAGGTGTCGCTCATGCCGTGACCGTGCCCGTTCCGTGCGCGTCGAGTGCAGGGGGGAGCATACGGGGGAAGTTTCGGGGCCGTCGGGACTCAGGTGAGGTACGGGCAGTGCCGGCAGCCCGAGCCGCAGCAGAAGCCGCGCCGGGCGAGGAAGCCGGCGCTGAGGACGACCAGCCTCGAAACAGGGTCGACGTAGGTGTCCGCGCCCGTCCGGAGGGCCTCGTCGTGCGCCCGGATGATCGCCGTGCGGACGGGATGGCCCAGGGGCAGGCGATCGGCGTGCGGCTGGCGCAGCGGCCGGCCGGCGAGCGGGTCCATCTTCCCGGCGTCACGCCGGGGGCCCTCACGATCTCCCGGTTCGCACATGCGATCCGAGGCGTGCTCGCCCCGCCCCGCGTTCGGGACGGGGCAGGCGTTGCTACCTCCTGGCCGTCCGACGCGCGGCGGTCGCCTTCTTGGCGGGCGCCTTGCGCGCGGTCGCCTTCTTGGCGGGCGCCTTGCGCGCGGTCGCCTTCTTGGCGGGCGCCTTCGCGCGGGCGCCTTGCGTGCGGTCGTGGCCTTCTTCGCGGGCGCCTTGGCGGCCGCCGGTGCGGTGGTCTTGCCCGCAGCGGCCACTGCCGTATCGAGCGTCGGGTAGGCACCGCGCACCAGCTTGGGTGCCTTCGCCGGCGCGAGTACGGCGTCCTTGAACGCCTTCACCGGGGTGATGCGAGCCTTCTTCGACGCCTTGATGCGGATGGCCTCACCCGTCGCCGGGTTCCGGCCCATGCGGGCGGGACGGTCGACCTTGACGAACTTCGCGAAACCGGCGATCGAGACCGGCTCCTGGCCCTTGGCGACGACGGCGGTCACCACATCGGTGAAACCATCGAGGACGGTGACGACGGTCTTCAACTCGACATCGGACTGGACCGCAACGGCTTTTGCTAGTTCTCGCTTGTTCATGGCGCCCATTGTGGCCGAAGTACGCCCCGTGATGCACATCCTCGGGCCTGCCCGTGCCCATTTTTGCGCCGGGAGGTGACTATCCACAGGCCCCGGAGAGCAATCGTCGCCCCCTACGGGCGTCGCTGGCCCCAGTAGGGGCGGTCGTCCGCGCGCTTCTCCATGAGGATCAGGATCGTCCCCCAGGGGTCGCAGCACCACGTCGTTTTGAGCCCGGCCACATCGGCGATCCCGCTCGTGAGGAACTCGACGCCTCGTGACTCGAGCTCGGAGCGCGTCGCCTCGATGTCGTCACAGAGCACGCCGACGTGGGTGATGCCGACCCTCGTGACCGAGGGCCGGCCGCGTCCGGCGGGAACGACGGGTGCCGCCGGATACTCGATCAGCTCGATGACGCGGTCGTCCTTCCCGAATCCGACGATGGCGGCGTTGAGGACCACGGGGGCCGGGACGAGCTCACCCATGTCGTGCTCGATCTGGCTGCCCTCCATCCGGTAGGGCGGGGACAGCACCCGGAGGCCGAGGACCTCGGAGTACCACGTGACGGCCGCTCCCAGGTCGGGGACGCAGACGGCCGCGTGGGCGAAGCCGGTGAGCATCCGCGCAGCGTAGGTTGCGTGGGGTCTTCGGCGTCGTTGCTCGGCCGGGCGGGCGGGCGGTCCGCCGATCGCCCGCCTACGTCCAGCGGGCGATCTCGTGCTGGAGGCGCTTGCTCCAGACGCGGGCGTGCATGTTGAAGCGGCGCTCGGCCTTGCGCAGGACGATGATGCCGACGAACACCAGGGGGGAGATGAAGGCTGCGAACGCGCTCAGGACGACGATGCGGACCCTGGTCCGCGGGGACTCCGTTCTCTCCACGCACCAGTCCTATCACCGTCCCCATCCGTGCGCACAGGGCCTTTTGGCACTAGGCATTGGTGGATGGGAATGCCCAAATGAACGATATGGAGTCCGAGCAGATGCCCGGGGAGCCGGACGCCGGCGCGGCTGCGTCCCCGGGGCAGGGCAAGAAGCCTCCCCGCGCACGCCGGACGAGGCGGATCACCGCTTGGGTCCTCGTGGTCTTGACCGCTCTTCTCATCCCCATCTCGGTGATCTCCATCTGGGCCATCCGCACGGTGACGAACACGGACCAGTACGTGGCCACCATGGCCCCGTTGGCGCGCAACCAGGTGATCGTCGACCACCTCGCGGCCAAGGCCACGGACGAGCTCTTCTCGACGCACATCGTCCAGAACAAGGTGACCGCGGCACTCCCGCCCAAGGCGAAGCCCTTCGTCACGCCGATCGTGGCCCAGGTCCACAACTACGTGTACGGCCTCGCGCTCAAGGTGTTCGAGAGCCCCAAGTTCGGGCATCTGTGGGACACGCTGAACCGTCACACGCACAACGCAGTGATCGACGTCCTCTCGGGGAAGCAGACGCCGTTGACGCAGAAGTTGGAGAAGGGCGGTGGGATCGTCGTCAACGTCACCCCCGCTCTCAACGATTTGATCAACCAGGCCAACGCAAAGGGCGTCACGGTGTTCAACCCCCTCAAGCCGATACTGACGCAGGGCAACAAGCTGGGCGTCACGGTCGTGTCGAAGTCGCAGGTCTCGAAGTTCACGGGGCTCTTCAACGCGATCGTGACCCTGAAGTGGGCGATTCCCGCCGTTGCCCTGGCGCTGGCGGCCATCGGCATCGCCCTCGCGGTGGAACGACGCAAGACCCTCCTGCGCATGGCCATCGGGGTGGGCCTGGTGACCCTGCTGCTGCTCGCCGGCCTCTCGCTGGGGCGCATCACGTTCATCAACCAGGCCGGGCAGACCTTCAACCGCGAGGTGGCGGCGTCGGTCTGGGACGTCATGCTCCGCTTCCTCAAGACGGACCTGCGCTGGATGCTGCTCGTCTCGGTCCTCGTGGCCCTCGGCGCGTGGCTCGCCGGACCGGCCCGCTACGCCGTGTGGATCCGCTCGACCTGCGCCAAGGGTGGTCGTTGGGTGGCCACCCAGGCCCGTGAGCTGACGTCGGGCGCCGGGCGCGCCGCCGCCGCTTCGGGCCGGGCCCGCCGCACGGGGGGATGGATTCTCGAGCACGTCGGCGGCCTGCGGATCTTGGGCGTTGTCGTGGCGGCGCTCTTCCTCGTGTTCGGCGGCAACCTCACCGGGTGGAGCCTCTTGATCATCCTGATCGTGCTGGCCGTGTATCTCGGGCTGCTGCAGCTCGTGGCCGCCTGGGCCCGCAAGATCGCGCCCCCCGTGGCGAGCCCGGGCACGGCGTAAGCCGCCGGCCGCCCCCGGGGGCGCCCCGCTCCGGCCTCGGTCCAGGGCCTAGGGTGGTGGCGATCAACGAGGCGCCCGAGGGAACCCGGCGCCGCTGGACCCCGGGCGGCGACCGAAAGGGCAGCCTCGGGAGACTGGGGCACCGCCATGAGCGAGGGACGCGACACGGAGCAATTGGCGGTGGAGACCCCGTCGCCCGCGGCACGCAGGCAGAAGCGAGCCCGGGTGGTCCAGATCGCGCTCGGGTGCGTGTGGATCCTCGACGCCGCCCTCCAATTCCAGCCGCGCATGTTCGGGCACGACCTCGTGAACATGATGATCCTGCCGGCGGCCCAGGGCCAACCCGCGCCGGTGGCGTGGTCGATCAACCAGCTGGCCCACTTCGTCAATCCCGACACCGGCGTGTGGAACTTCCTGTTCGGCGCGCTTCAGCTCGGCATCGGCCTGGGGCTGCTCTTCCGTAGGACGGTGAAGCCGGCCATCGTCGTCATGGCCGTCTGGGCCTTCGGCGTGTGGTGGTTCGGCGAGGGCTTCGGCATGCTCCTGACCGGCACGGCGTCACCGCTGACCGGAGCACCCGGTGCCGTGCTGCTCTACCCGTTGATCGGGATCTTGGTCTGGCCGACCGACGCCCGCACGGACGACGTGGCGCCCGGCGTGCCCTCGTCGGCCGCCGCGTCGGGGCCACTCGGGAGCACGGCCCCGCTGATCGCCTGGTCGGCGTTCTGGACGCTGTCGGCCGTCCTGTGGCTGCTCCCCGCCAACCGGGCCGGCGGATCGATCAGCTCGACCCTCGTCTCGGCATCCAGCGGCCAGCCGTCGTGGTACGCCCATTTCGAGACCTCGGTGGCCGGCGCGCTGCCGCACAGTGGCTCACTGCTGCCCTGGGTGCTGGCGGTCGCCTCACTCGTCATCGCCGCCGGCCCGCTGCTGAGCCGCCGACCCTTGCCGTTCCTCGCCGCGGGCGCCGCGTTGGAGGGCCTCTTCTGGGTGACGGGCATGGCCTTCGGCGGGATCCTGACCGGGATGGGAACCGACCCCAACATGGCGCCCCTCGTCGCGCTGCTGGCCTTCGCCATGATGCCGACCTTGCACACGGTGCCGGCCATGTCGCCCGCGCACGAGCTGGTGGAGCGCCATCCCGTTGCCGGCGCCACGACCTCGGTGGCCGCGCTGGCGATCCTGGTGCTCAGCTCGACCTACCCCATCGCGTCGGCGTCCGCATCCGCCTCGCCGGCAGCGTCACACCCTGCTGCCGCCCAACCGGCCATGGCCGGCATGGCGATGGCCGGCGCCTCGGCCGGCACGTCGTCCCGTTCGAGGGGCACGGGATTGGCCATGCCGGGGATGGGCGGGCAGGCCGATCCCTCGTGGCACTACACCGGCCCGGCGCTGACCGCTCAGGAGCAGTCCGTCCTGAGCACCGTGTTCACCGAGACCGAGCGCGGCCACGCGATGCAGACCCCGAACTGCGACCGGTCGCCGACCGGGGCCCAGATGGAGGCCGCCATGCAGCTGGTGCAGACGACGAGCTCGGCGGTGGCCAAGTACAAGGATCTCAGCGCGGCCAAGGCAGACGGCTACATCCCGATCACCGACCCGCGCTACCCCGTCGTCCACTACCTGAAGTACACCTACCTGCAGGGCAAGTACGTGCTGGACCCCAACCACGTGCAGTCGCTGGTCTACGCGTTCACCCCGTACGGTCCCGTGCTCGTCGCCGCCATGTACCTCATGCCGTCGGTAGGGGACAAGGGTCCCATGCCCGGCGGTTGCCTGACCCAGTGGCACGCGCACACGAACCTGTGCACGGGCGGGCCGACGGGGTCGATCTCGGGGTTCACCAGTGGTGGTGTCTGCCCCGCCGGCGAGCGACCACTGCTGACGCCCGAGATGATGCACGTGTGGCAGGTCCCGGTGCCGGGAGGACCGCTCACCATGGACCCGACGGACCAGCAGGTGGTGGAGGCGGCGATCATGGCCCAACAGGAAGGCCAGGCGCCCGTCACACCCGGCGCACAGGTCCCGGCGGTGGCCGGCAGCTTCGGCACCTAGCCGTATCTTCGCCGGATGTGACCTTCGTCCCTGGTTCGCTCAGGCGGGGGCCCGCACACTGGGAGCAGCGAGTGAGGTCGCCGCGAGGCGGTGAGCGGGTCAGCTGGTGATCAGCGCGCCTCACCGGGAGAGGAACGACATGGCTGAGATCGCGGTGAGCCTGGGAGCGGTGGCCCTGTTCGTCGCCGGGTTTGCCGCCTGGTACGCGATCGGGCGCCACAAGGTGGCGGCATCGTTCGAGCGGGTACCGGTGCGGGCCGGTCGGCACGCCCACGTCCTGCGCCAGGCCGCGGACCAGGACCGTCGAGCCGAATAGTGCCTGACGGGGCTGGGCGGGCGGGCCGTGTTGCGCATGCGTTGTGGAACCAAGACCGACGACATCCGAAAGAAACCCCGCGTTCTTACCGAGGACTTATCCGTGACCCGTAGCCTGATGGCCATGCGCATGAAGTGGCGCTTCGGTCTCGTGGCAATCGTCGCCGCCGCCGTCCTCGGCGGCTTCATGCCCCATGGCGTCCTCTCGCAGGCCCAGAGCACCGCCACCGAGATGGTGCAGCTGGCCCAGGCACCCGTGTCGGCGCCGCTCAGCTGCCTCGACGTCACCTGTGGCAAGGGCACCCCGGCGCCCGCCGCACCGGCACCGGCGGTCGCCCTGGCGGCCGCGCTGACGGGGATCGCGATCGCTGCTGCAGCTGCCTCTCTCATCCGGCGCCGGCGTGCGCTGGTCGTCGCGCTCCCGGCGGGCACGCGCGACCCGCTGTTTCACCCGCCCCAGTTCTCCTAGCTCGGAACTGCCCACCCGGCGACCGTCACCCGTCTTTTCGACGGGCACGGAGGCGCCGGGTCATTCAGCCATGGAGGCCCTCAGGCGCCTCCGCATCGAGATTCCGAGCGCGTGCGGCTTCCGCCGCCTCGGCCAATCAAGGAGAACGACATGTCCAAGTCGACAACCAGGCCGTCGCCCCAGGCGCGGCCCGCTGCGAAGAACACGAAGCAGCAGAACACGAAGCAGCAGAACACGAAGAACTCGAAGAACCGGGCCGCCAGACAGGCACCAACGGCCTCGCGGTCGGGGAGACCGCCGTCACGCGGCGCACCGGCGCAGGCCCCGTTCCGCTCGCGGCACCCCGTGCTGACCGCGCTGGTGCCGGTGGGCCTCGTGGTGGCCGCCATCGCCACCATGGTGGTGATCAAGGCGACGGGGGGATCGTCCGGTCCGTCCTCGTCCCGTCTGACGGCGGGTGGCACCGCCTCGGCGGACACGGGGGCGACGACGCTGTCCCCGAGCGTGCTGGCGTCGCTGTCGGTGCCGGCGGGGACCCTCGATTCGGTGGGCAACCCCGCGTCGATCGTGCCGCCGAGCAGGGCCGGCGGCAGCGGGGGCATCCTCCGTGGCGCGGACGGCAAGCCCCTCATCACGTACGTGGGCGCCGAGTACTGCCCCTACTGCGCCGCCGAGCGGTGGGCGCTGGCGGTGGCGCTGTCACGGTTCGGGACGTTCTCGCACCTCTCGGCGACGCACTCCGCGAGTGGGGACGTCTACCCGAACACGCAGACGCTCTCGTTCTACGGCTCCAGCTACACGAGCCCCTACCTCGACTTCCAACCCGTCGAGGAGGCCACCAACCAGCCCGTCGGGAGCACCTACCAGACCCTCCAGACCCCGACGGCCGCGCAAAGCTCGCTGCTCAGCACCTATGACTCCGCGGGGACCATCCCGTTCCTCGACATCGGGAACAGGTTCGTCGTCAACGGTGCCAGCTACTCGCCCCAGGTGCTCCAGGGCCTGTCGCGGGCGCAGATCGCGGCCGCGTTGAGCGACCCGTCCAGCCCGGTGGCCGAGGCGATCGACGGGACGGCCAACAACATCACGGCCGCCATCTGCAGCGTGACGGGCAACCAGCCCTCCAGCGTGTGCGGCTCGCCCGCCATCAGCGCCATCGCGAAGAAGATCGGGGCGTGACGATGACGGCGACGGCGACGTCCCGGACCCGGCCCTCACCCCGGTCGCGCCGTGTGCCGCCCTGGGCGATGGCCGTCTCGCTGGGACTGTCCCTGGTGGCCGTGGCCATCGCGGCGTACCTGACCTGGACCCACTACCACGACCCGGCGGCGCTGGCCTGTCCCGACACCGGGATCGTCAACTGCACGCTCGTGACGACCAGCTCGTGGTCGGTCGTCCTCGGGGTCCCGCTGGCCGTCCTCGGGCTGGGGTGGGCGGTCGTCATGACCGCCCTGACCGTCCCCTGGGCCTGGCGTGCCGGTCCCGCCTGGCTGGACGGTACCCGTCTCGTCGTCTCGGGCGCCGGCGCCGCCATGGTGCTGTACCTGGTCTACGTCGAGCTGTTCCGGATCGGCGCGATCTGCCTGTGGTGCACCGCGATGCACGTCACCGCCGTGTGCCTCTTCGGTGTGGTCCTGGCGGCCAGGGCCGCACCGAGGAGGGCGGCGCCGAGCAGCTAGGCGCCCACCCGTCCCATCCAGCGCTCGACGGTGCGTGCCAGGGCGGGGAGGGGGAGGCTCCCGCCCCGCAGCACGACGTCGTGGAACTCCCGCAGGTCGAAGCGGCCGCCTAGACCCGCCGCGGCCGTCTCGCGCAGGCGGACGATCTCCCGCCGGCCCACCATGTAGGCCAGGGCCTGACCGGGATAGGAGATGTACCGGTCGACCTCGGACTCAATCTCCATCCGCGGCAGCGGGGTGTGCTCGGCCATCCAGTCCAGAGCCTGCCGCCGGGTCCAGCCCATGGCGTGCAGGCCGGTGTCGACGACCAGCCGGCTGGCGCGCCACGAGTCGGCGGCGAAGAGCCCCATCCGGGCGAGGTCGTCGCTGTAGAGGCCCATCTCGTCGGCCAGGCGCTCGCTGTAGAGGCCCCACCCCTCGGCGCACGCGGTGTCGTGCAGCACCCGGCGCGCCGGGGGGAGGTCCTTCGATTCCATGGCGATGGTGAGCTGGAAGTGGTGCCCCGGCACGGCCTCGTGGAACGCGATGTCCTCGGCGACGTAGCGGTGCCGCTGCTCCGGCTTCGAGGTGTTCAGGAAATAGGTCCCCTTGCGGGAGCCGTCGATCGCGCCCGGCAGGTAGTAGGCGGCGGCCATGCCGGCCTCCTCGGTCTCGGGCACCGGCGCGACCGTGCAGGGCTCGTCCGGCACCACCGCGAACCAACGGGGAGCTTCCGCCTCGGCGGCGGCGACCACGCGCCGCGCGTGCTCGAGCATCTCGTCGCGGGTGTGGTAGCGGAGGGAGGGGTCGTCGGCCATGTGCGCGAAGATCTCGGCCAGCTCGGTGGTGTCCCAGAGGCGGGCACCGGTCTCGACGAGCTCCTCGCGCACCTCGCCGACGATCCCCCGGCCCATCGCATGCAGCTCGGCGGGGGAGTGGGACATGGAGGTGTGCAGCTGGGCGAGGACCCGGTACATCGCCTCGCCGTCGGGGAGGAAGCAGAGGCCGGGTTGGTCGTCGTCGCGGGCCGCCGGCAGCACGTCCGCCTCGAGCGCGTCCCGGTAGGCGCCCAGCGCGGGGCGCACACGGCGTTCGATCAGCGAGGCGACCTCATCGGCGAAGTTCGCGTCGCCCGCGTCGTCCCTCCGGATGGCTCCGACCGTGGGATCCGCGATCAGCAGGTCGAGTTGGGCGAGCGCGGAGTGCACGAGCAGAGCGACCGCCGTCCGGCCGGCCGCCGAACCCTCCCGCTGCCGTTCGGCGGCGGTGGCGAGCACGGCGGGCAGCCCCTGCAACCGAGCGAGGTACCCCGAGCGGCGGTCTGCGGTGTCGAGGGGCACCTTCGGCAGCGAGGTCAACACCTGGTTGACCGGAGCCACCATGGTGTCGCAGATGGTGAACTCGACCAGGGGCACCGCGGCGGCGTCGGCCAGGTTCCTGGCGAGACAACGGACGAAGTCCAGGGTCTGGCGGTCGGCCTCCTCCAGGCCCCCGTCCGGCATCCTCTCGGCGCGCTCGGCGACGGCGCCGAGCCGGCGCGCGTCCTCCTGCTCGGCCTCGAGGCCGAAGTCGGGAAGCAGGTCGTCGTAGCCGGGGAACCCGAAGAGCGAACCCGTGAACGGGTCCGCACGCAGCACCGCTTCGAGCAACTCGGCGGCGAGGTCGTCCGCGGACATCGCCGGAGGCTACCGCGGGCATCACGGGACAGCGGTGGCGTCGGTGGGGCACGCGACCTCTCGCCCGACGAGTCGACCCGTCCTTCGGCCGGGGTCGGCGCCCATCGAGGCCCGGGCGTTGCCGGGCTTGCGCGTCAGGCGGACTCTTCGGCCTTCGCCGAGAGGATTGCTTCGAGGCGCTCGCGCATCTCGCCCTCGTGGTGGTCGTCGGTGAAGACGTAGCTGCGCCGCCGGCGGATGGCGTCGACCACGTGGGCGGCCACGACGTCCGCCGGCACCGTGCCGATGGGGTTCATCCCCGTCTTGACCATGCCGGGCATCACCACGCTGACGCCGACGGGTACACCCATGGCCTGCAACTCGGCGCGCAGCCCGTCCGAGACCCCGAGCACGCCGTGCTTGGCCACGGTGTAGGGCCCCAGGCGGGCCAACGACAAGACGGCCGCCATCGACGCGGTGTTGACGACGTGCCCTTCCTCACCCGACGCCAGGATGCGCGGGACGAACGAGCGGATGCCGTGGATGACACCCCACAGGTCGACGTCGACCACGCGGTGCCACTCCGGCAGGGGGATCTCCCACGAGTTGCCCCCCGTGACCACGCCGGCATTGTTGACGGCGACATGGAGCCGTCCGAAGCGGTCGATGGCGGCGCGGCCGACCGACTCGACGGCGTCGGGATCGGTCACATCGGCCGCCACGGGAAGGATCTCGGCGTCCCGGGACCGGAGCCGGTCTGCGTGGGTCGCCAGGCCCTCCTCGTCGACGTCGGCCATCACCACGCGCATGCCCTCGCCCACGAAGGCCTCCACGACGGCCAGGCCGATGCCGCTGGCGGCCCCGGTGACGACCGCGGTGCGTCCTCGGAGCTGCTCCATCGCCGGCCGATGCTACGTCCCCGGAGGACCGGTGCACGGGCCACGGCATCGACGGCAAAAGGCCCTTAGTGTTGCGCCGTGGCCTCCGAACTGATGCCAGCGGCCGTCTATGTCGGCGACGGCAAGATCGCGGTCGAGGACGTCCCCCGTCCCGAGCCGGGACCCGGGGAAGTGCTCGTGGAAATTGCCGAGTGCGGGATCTGCGGATCCGATCTGCACATGGTCCTCGAGCGCTACGCCAAGCCGGGCGCCATCCTCGGCCACGAGTGGTCCGGCATCGTGGCCTCGGCGCCGAGCGGCTCGGGCTGGTCCTCCGGTGACCGGGTGGTCGGCAACTCGTCCCCCGGCTGCGGCGTGTGCCGCCCCTGTCGGCGGGGCCGCCCCTCGGTGTGCCTCGAGCGACCATCCGCGGACTACCTCGGGTACCGGGGTGCGTTCTGCCGGTACAAGACGGTCGCAGCCGAGGGACTCATCCGGCTCCCCGATGCACTCCCGACCAGGGTCGCCGCGTTGACCGAACCGACGGCGATCGCCCTGCACGCGGTGGGCCTCGGCGGTGTGGGCCCCGACGACCGTGTGCTCGTCACGGGGGCCGGTCCGGTCGGGCTCCTCATCATCGCCGTGCTGCGCGCCCAGGGGATCTCCGACGTGACCGTGAGCGAGCCGTCCGCCGTGCGACGTCAGCGGGCGCTCGACGTCGGGGCCAGCCGCGTGGTGACGCCCGGCACCCTGGAGGAGCCGCCGATGGGCCGCCCGGTGGAGGAACCCTACGCGGTGGTCTTCGAATGCTCCGGACACGCCAGCGCCATCGAGGCTGCCCTCAACCAGCTGGACTATGCCGGCACGCTCGTGATCGTGGGGACCGGCTTCGCGCCACCCCGGATCAACCAGAACCGCTTGATCATCTTCGAGCTCGAGATCGTCGGGGCCTACAACTACGACGACGACGGTTTCGGCCCGGCGGTGGACCTGCTCGACAGCGGGACCCTTCCGCTCGGGTCACTGATCGAGCCCGACGACGTTCCGCTCAGCGCGGTGATGGACTCCATGGAGCGGCTCGCCCGCGGCGAGATCCCGAGCAAGGTCATGGTCCGACCCGGTATGCCGTCGTGAGCGCGACGCCGCTCGCGCCCCGAATCAACCACGTGGCGATCAGCGTCGATGCCGACATCATGAACGAGGAGGGCCGCGCCGCGCTCCTGGACTTCTTCTCCGAGATCTTCGGATGGACCGAGGGAGACAACAGCACGGAGAAGGGCAACCCGCTGATCCTCTATACGGGGGAGTGGCGGCAGTTCCTCTACCTGCTTCCGGCGCGGGACGAGTTCATGGTCACGCCTCAGATGGACCACGTCGGGATCGAGGTGTCCTCCAAGGAGGAGTTGATGGAGATCCTCGAACGGGTGAGGGCGTACCAGAGCAAGGACGACCGCGTGCGCATCACCGACGTCGGCACCATGGTGACCCACCACAACGACGACGAATTCACGCTCACCAACGCGTACATCTGGTACCTGCTCCCGCTGTGGATCGAGCTCCAGCACGTCGAGAAGAGGTCGTCCCGAGCCTGAGGGCTACCCCTATTTTCCCAAAACTCCTCAGTTTTGGCCCCGGGGTACCGATTGACACCTGAAGGGGAGCGCGGACAATCGGGCGCGCGGCAGGGGGACAGATGAGACGGCGACTCACCGAGAGGCTCCCGGGCCTGCTGTGGCTCACGCCGCTGGCCCTCGCGGTACCGCTCGGCGCAGCCGTATCCGGAACGACGGCGGCGTCTGCCGACCCCGACCTCTCCTCAATCGTCGTCAGCCAGGCGTTGCCGGGCATGGTCGAGGCGCCGCCCGGGCCGCTCAACGGCCCCCTCACGTCGAGTGAGCTCGGCTCCATCACCGGCAACAGCGGCGTGACGGGTCCGTTGAGCCAGGCCCTTGCGAGTGGCGCCGCCAGCGCCTACATCCGGATGTGGACGAACGAGCCCCCCAATGGCGCGTTCGTGGAGGTGGTGGCGGCGCAGGTCCCCAGCACGGCCGACGCAGCGTCAGCGCTCGCCGGCGCGGAAGCAGCGACCCGGAGCCAGCAATTCGGCCGCTTCGACGTCTCCGAGGTCCCGGATGCGGTCGGCGTCACTTTCGTGACGAACAGCGCGAGCGGAGTCGTGTCCGAGGAGATCGTGCTGTTCGCCAAGGGGAACATCCTGTTCTTCGTCGCCACCGGACAGGTGACGACGGCGGCCAACTCGGGCGCGGCGCAGTTGAGCGAACCCGACGTGATCCAGATCGCGCGCCAACAGGCAGCGGCGGCTCCCGGCCCGGTCCTCCTGCCGTCGGACGGCGGCCCCGAGAACACTGCATACAGGGTCGGTGAGTACCTCGGCGCCGCGCTGCTGATAGCCGGCGCGGTCGGCGTCGCCGTGTTCTTCGTGCGACGGAGTGGTCGTCGCCCGAGCCATGCGGCGGCCTACGGCGGAGCATGGACGGGCGCCGTGACCGGCCTCGACTATCCCCCGCCGACCATCGCACCCGACGGCTCACCGTCGGATGTCGCTCGCACCACCCACGGAAGGGCCTCCTCGCTCACCCGGACGGGCGCCGCCGTCCTCGAACGACCCGCTGCCGGGAGCCCGCCGGCGTTCCACTGCACCTGGTGCGGGGAACGCGTGCTCGTGGGGTCGGAGCTCCACGACTGTGGGCCGCGGAGCCGTCCGGCGCTCTACTGCATGAATTGCGGGACCACCTTTGAGCCGGGGGCAACCAACTGTTCGTCCTGCGGCACCAGGAAGCTGCAGTAAGTCGCACCCGGCACCGCCCGGCGCGGCGGAACCTCAGGCCTCGTACCCGCTCGGCACGTCTTCGAGGATGACGGTCTTGGTCTCGAGGAAGGGCAGGAGCCCCTCCTTGCCGCCTTCCCGGCCGATGCCCGACTGCTTGAACCCGCCGAAGGCGATGCCGAAGTCGGTGCGCCATGCGTTGTGCCCCACCGTGCCCGAGCGCAGCTGGCGGGCGACCTCGCGGGCCCGATCTGTGTCGGGGGTGAACACCGAGGCATTGAGGCCGTAGATGGTGTCGTTGGCGATCGCCACCATGTCCTCTTCCTCGGCCGCGGGGATGACGCCGAGGACCGGGCCGAAGATCTCCTCCTGGGCGATGGTGGAGCTGTTGTCGACCTGGGCGAACACCGTGGGCTCGACGAACCAGCCCCGGTCGAGGTGGCTCGGGCGGCCCCCGCCGGTGATCAGCTTCGCCCCCTCCCCGACACCCTTGGCGATGTACCCCTCCACCCGGTCGCGTTGGCGGGCGGAGGTGAGGGGACCGATCTGGGTCGAGGGGTCGAACGGGTCGCCGACCCGCACCGAGGAGAAGGCCGTCGCCAGGGCGTCGACGAACTCGTCGTGCCGCCGCTCGGATACCACGATCCGGGTGAGCGACGAGCACACCTGGCCGGCCAGGAAGCACTCCGATCGGGCCAGGACTTGGGCGGCGGCCTCGAGGTCGGCGTCGTCGAGGATGACCGCGGCCGACTTGCCGCCCAGCTCCAGGGTGCAGCGGGCGATCCGCTCCCCGCACAGCGAGGCGATGCGGCGTCCCGTCGCGGTCGATCCGGTGAAGGTGATCTTGTCCACTCCCGGATCGCGCACGAGGAGCTCGGACACATCGCGCTCGGCGGTGATCACGTTGAGAACACCGGGCGGCAGGCCGATCCTCTCTGCGGCCTCGGCCACCAGGTAGCCCTCACCCGGCGCCTCGGGCGACAGCTTGAGCACCACCGTGCAGCCGGCCAGCAGGGCCGGGCAGACCTTGTGGGAGATCAGGCTCAGGGGGGCGTTCCACGGGATGATCGCGCCCACCACGCCCACCGGTTCACGCACGAGCAGGCCGAAGGCGCCGCCCATGGTCGGCTGGGCTCGCTCCTCGAACGGGAAGGTGTCGGCCAGGGCGGCGTAGGCGTCGAAGGGCATCCCGGCGAACTGCCCGGCCGCCACCGCCGTCGTGTAGAGCGCGCCGGACTCGCGGGGCCAGATCTGGCCGAGGTCCTCGGCCCGGTCCGCGACCGCCTTGCCCAGCCGGCGCAGGTAGTCGGCCCGCTCGGCGTGGCTGAGGGTGGGCCACGGGCCGCGGTCGAACGCGTCTCGGGCAGCAGCCACGGCGCGGGCGACATCGGCCGCGCCGGCGGCCGGCACCCGGAGAAACCGCTCCTCGGTCGCCGGGTCGATGACGTCGATCATCGCGTCCGAGGAGGGCTCGACCCACCCGCCCCCGATGAAGAGACGGTCGACGTGCTGAAGCGGTACCGGCTGCCGGTCGACGATGGTCATGGCACTCCTCCTGTTTGCGATTCGACCCGAAGAGCGCAGGTCCCGCGTCCGTTCCGGACGCCCGTTCTGCGCCATCGGCCTGGCGACCTGCACGGGTTGGTGGAGGTGATGGGACCTTACCGATGTCGGGACGAGGGTGACAACACCCGTCCCCGGTCCCGTGACGGACCGAGTGCAGCCCCTCCCGCCGCGTGCTGCGGAGCGTCGTGGTCACATCCTGGTGGGCGGCCTGTCGGCGACCGCCCAGGCCGCCCCGGCTGCCTATACGCAGCCGAGCATCCCGCACTTCGGGCATCGGCTGGCGGACTCGACCCACGGCGTTGGAACGGTGCTCATGCCCCGCGTCGACTCGCCGCAGAGCGTCTCCGAACGGTGCTTCGTGAACCCGAGATGACACGTGACCACGAGGGTGCCGTCGACGCCGGGCCGGCGGGCGCATTCCTGACGCCACACCGTCTGCTCTGGCATGGCGGAAAAATTACCGAGGGCCGACGCGCAAGTGTGGGATGCCGGCCGACATCAACCTCCGGCGGGGGAGAGCCCCTTCTGGCAGACGATCTGGGCGGTGTCGCCGACCGCGCTCCCCGCCAACGTCGTGACCTCGCTGTACTGCTCGGCGGTGGCACCCGCGGCGACCACGACCTGAACGGGTCCGTAGTCACCGAGCTGCGTCGACCCGTTCAGCACGAGAACTTCGCAGGTCGCGAGCTGAGGGACACGTGTCTGATTGATCGCATCCCACTTCACCATGTCGGACAGCTGGCTGGTCGAGCTCACGGAGACGACCCTCGTCGTGAGATCGAGACCGGGACTCGCATGGCTCGATGTGCCCGGCTGGCTCTGGGCTCCGGTCGAGCAGCCCGCGCAGGCACACGCCGCGACGAGGACGAGGACCACCTTCAAGGCCCGCACCGGGCGGGACGGTACCAGTCAGATGCCGATCGCCGACAATCAGACGGCCGTGCCGGTGGAGACGGCTGCCCTTCGGCTTCTGAGGGGAGGCGAAACCACGAGCATAAAGACCCTAGGTGGGCATACGGCGACCCTATAGTTTGCACGTGCATTGCCGGGCGTCGGTACGGAGGTCGCCGCGAGGATCGTGATGGCCCGTCAGAGCGACATCGACGAAGACCTCACCGGCTACGGCCACAGGGACTACGCCTCGTCTCTGGCCGAATTCGGGAGTCCCCTGTTGTTGCCACTCAGCGGAGGCTGGCTCCTGCGACGTCGCATCGGGCGCACCGAGTTCTTCGATGCGATGGGTCCGTACCCAATGTTTTCCTGCCGCGACTGGAGTCGACTGGACGAAGATCTCTCGTCCCTCGCAACGGATCTGGTCAGCGTGGTTCTCGTGGCCGATCCCTTCGCGAGGGAGGACGGCGACAACTTCGAGAGGACCTTCGATCACGTCGTTCGGTTCAAGGACCACTACGTCGCCGAACTCCGTGAACCGCCGGAGGCGTTCGTGCGACCATCGCATCGCGCCCACGCCCGCCGCGCACTGCGGTCAGTCCACGTCGACGTGTACGAGCGGCCCTGGGAGTACATCGACGACTGGGTCCGCCTGTACGCCAATCTGACCTGCCGCCACTCGATCTCGGGTCTGCGTGCATTTTCGCGACCGGCTTTTGAGAAGCAGCTGAAGACGCCTGGCCTCGTGATGTTCGGTGCAACCGCGGGCGATGAGATCGTCGGCCTCGACCTCTGGTTCGTGCAGGGAGACGTGGCCTATGGCCATCTGGCTGCCTTCTCGGATCTGGGGTACGAGTTGCGGGCCTCCTACGCCACCAAGTGGACGGTGCTGAACTACTTCATCGGTCGGGTGTCGTGGGTGAACCTGACGGGCAGCGCGGGCCTCTCAGTCGGCGAGATGGACGGGCTCGCGAAGTTCAAGAGTGGCTGGAGCACGAGCACGAAGACCGTCTATCTGTGCGAGCGGGTACTCCAACCGGAGACCTATGAGACCCTGGCCGGGGAACGACCAACGGGCGCAGAGGGCTACTTCCCCTCCTATCGCAGCGGAGAGTTCGGATGAGCGACCGCGCGCTGCGGTTTGCCATGGTCGTCTCGACCTCCGGGTCGGTGATGAACGAGGTCCTCAAGAACGACTTCTTCCGGTCCAGGGTCCATCACATCGTGGTGGACCGCCCCGGCGTAGCCGAGGACAAGGCGCGGAGTCACGGCATTCGCACGACGACCATTTCGAACGAGGACGTCGACCGGTTCTGCGCCCAGCTTCTGAGGCTCTTTGACGAGATGGCAATCGACTACGTGTTCTCCTTCTACACCAGCTTCTATTCGGCCGATTTTCGGGAGGCGTATCGAGACCGGATCCTCAACTTTCATCCCTCATTGCTTCCCGCCTTCAAGGGGATGGACGGCTTCGGTGACACGATGCGCCACGCGGCTCGTTTCGCCGGCAACACGGTGGAACTCGTTGCCGACGTCATGGACGAGGGAAAGATCGTCATGCAGACAGCGTGTCCCGTCGACCCGGGTCGACCGACCGCGCTCGTCCGCCATCAGGTGTTCGTCCAGCAGTGCAAGGCACTCCTGCAGGTGGCGCGTTGGCTCCAGGAGGGCAGGATCGTGGTTGAAGGCCATCGAGTGAGCATTCGCGGGGCGACGTACGGCTGCGCCTCGTTCTCGCCCGCCCTCGACGACGAGGAGGTCGCCCTGTGGTGCCCCCCCGATCCCCACGGTCCGTCCCGATGAGACGGATCCCCTTCCTCACCCCCAGGCTCCCCGACCCCTCGGATGTGGCCCGGGACTACCGCGAGATCTGTGATGCGGGGGTCTTCACCAACTGCGGACCATTCGAGGGTCGTTTCTCGGCGGAGCTGGCGCGTTGGATCGGCCGTGATGTCGAGGTCGCCGTCACGGCCAATGCCACCGTGGGCATCCAACTCGCGTGCAAGACGCTGTTCCACCGAGATCGTCGCCTGGTGCCGGTCGCATCGTTCACCGCTGCGGCAGTTCCGCTCGCCTTGCTGTGGAGTGGATTCGAGCCTGTGCTCATCGACATCGAGCCCGAGACCTGGCAGCCCGATCTGCGCATGGCCGAGGGGTTCCTGCGGAGGGAAGGCGACAACGTGGCCGGGATCCTCCTGACGAGCACGTTCGGCACGGCGAACGCGGCCATCGACGCCTGGGAGACCCTGGCCGCGCGCTATGGAGTGCCCCTGGTCATCGACTCCGCAGCGGGCTTTGCCTCCGAGTATTCGTGGGGCGAGCCGTTGGGCGCTCGGGGCGATTGTGAGATCTTCTCGTTCCATGCCACCAAGACGATGGCCATCGGTGAAGGAGGGGCGGTCGTCTCACGGGATCACGGGTTCATACGTCAGATCGATCAATTGAAGAACTTCGGATTCGACCAGGACCGGAGGTCGTGGGGTCTCGGTCAGAACGGAAAGTTGCCGGAGCTCGCGTCGGCCATGGGGATCCGTCAGCTCGAGATGTTCAAGGACCGCCTGACCATGCGACAGGACGTGCTGCGCTGGTACGTCACAGAGTTGGAACCGCTCGGGTGCACGTTCCAGTCGGATGGGGCCCTGGGAGTCCCCGCGTTCGTGTCCGTGGCCCTGCCGTCCCGGCGCCACCGGGAGGACCTCGGCAGGAGACTCGACGAGGTCGGGGTGGGCTGGCGGGCTTATTTCAACCCGCCGATACACGGTCATCCCGCGTTTGCCGAACTGCAGAGGGCCCGAGACCTCGTGGTGACCGATGACCTCTGCGGGCGGATCATCTCCCTTCCGCTCGACGACTGGCTCACCCGGGCGGAGGTGCGCCGAATCGCGAGTGCCGTGGGGTGCGTCGTTGGCCACTGACGGCGATCGTCCCCGCCGCGTCCGCATGGCGGTGAGCCGGAAGCTCGAGCGGTTGATCGACAGGTCGGTCGGCCGTCGGACCGAGCCCCTGCGGGAAGAAATGGAGCGACTCGCCGCGACTCTTTCGCAGCTCGGAGAGTCGCTCTCGGAGCTGCGATCGATGACATCGGAGTCCCGCGACGCGGTGAGCGAACAGCTGGTCCGACTCGACGGCCGGATCACCGAGGTCCGACGCATCGCCGCCGCGTCGCTCGACGACATTCCGCACCTCCGCCGCCAGTTGCTCGCCGCCCGCGGGAGCGAGGCATACGAGAAGGCGTTCAGTGACCCGGAGCCACTCGTCACGGTGCGCATTCCGACGTACAGGCGGAGCAAGTTGCTGGTGGAGCGGGCGCTTCCCTCCATCGCCCGCCAGACCCACCAGAACTTCGAGGTCATCGTCGTCGGCGACGGCTGCACCAACGACGTGGCGGAGCGGATCGAGGACTTCGGAGATCCCCGGGTGCGGTTCGTCAATCTCCCGTACCGGTATCCCTATCCAGAGGACCGGGAGCACCGCTGGTACGTCGCGGGCGCTCCCGGTGTGAATGTCGGCGCGGAACTGGCCCGGGGCACGTGGTTGGCCATGCTCGGCGACGACGACGAATTCGAGCCGCACCACCTGGAGTGCCTTCTGGAGCACGCTCGCTCGACCCGCTCGGAAATGGTGTACGGCGATCTCGTCGTGCGTCGTCCCCCTCCCGAGGCGGACGAAATCGTGTCCCGCTATCCGCCGGAGCATGGGTGGTTCAACTTTCAGGGGGCGATCTTCATGGCCGCCCTCGGCTTCTACGAGTTCAGCACCCGGTCCTGGCTCCTCGACGAGCCCTCGGACTGGAACCTCTGTCGGCGCATGCTCGAGTCAGGCGTGCGAATCGGTCACGTCGACCGGGTGGTCACCGTGTTCTTTCCGTCGCACTATTGGGAGCCCGACATGCGAGGCCGGTGAGCGGCACCGGTACGGGGACGCACCGTCGCGAAACACCAACCGGTCGTGCGGGAAATTTTGTGGAGGCGATGGGACTTGAACCCACGAACCTCTTGACTGCCAGGCCGGTCGCGGTCATGAGGTCGTGAGGGGTCGGGGTTGGTTTCCGCAGGCCACGTGGGATTTCCAGCGGCAGGCAATGGGGTTCTTTGGGGTCTCGTTAGGCCGAGACTTGCGGGGTTACGTTGACAAATGCGTTGACACGCGAGACTGAATCTGTGGCTATCTGCAATGAGGGCTCGACGGGTTTCTCCTGACGGGTGCCATTTCGGCCCCGTCCCTCGAGCAATGTCGCCGGCACTACCCACGTTGGCGGACATGGCTCGAATCTCGGGGCCACACCGAAGTCCCGCCATTCCCCGCCCAGACGCCTAAGCAGGTCTCAGCGACCAATGATCTCCTGCTTCTCATTCGCCAGAGAGCGACTGAACAAGACTCTGCTTGGGCGCACAACCAGCGGAACCTGACGGGCGTGCGGAGCTGGAAGCTCTAGTGTCCCGATTCAGAAATTCGTAGATATATGGGAATTTCGACCGCCGTGCCCGCGTTGTGTCTTTCCATCAGCGACGATGGGAGGCAGTCATGGCAGGAACGGGCAGGGTCAAGGCCGAGCTCGTGCTCAGCGAGGACGAGCGGGTCACGCTCGAGCGCTGGGCGCGTCGCCCCAAGAGCGCACAGCGCTTGGCGCAGCGATCGAGGATCGTGCTGGCGTGTGCCTCGGGAGCATCGAACCTCGAGGTGGCCAAGGAGTTGGGGGTCTCTCCCGCGACCGTCGGTAAGTGGCGCAGCCGCTTCGTGGCCCGGCGCCTCGAGGGCCTCAACGACGAGCACCGCTCCGGGGTGCCTCGCTCCATCAGTGACGAGGTGGTCGAAGACGTGATCGTCAAGACCCTCGAAGAGATGCCCAAAGACGCCACCCATTGGTCGACCCGCTCGTTGGCCGAGGTCATAGGGATCTCGCCGGCCAGCGTGCAGCGCATCTGGGGTGCCTTCGGTCTCCAGCCCTGGCGCGCCGAGAGTTTCAAGCTCTCCACCGACCCGCTCTTCATAGAAAAGGTCAAAGACGTGGTCGGGCTCTACCTCGACCCGCCCGAGCACGCCGTCGTCCTCGCCGTCGACGAGAAGTCCCAGATCCAAGCGCTCAACCGCTTCCAGCCCATCTTGCCCATGCTCCCCGGAACGCCCGAGCGAAGGTCTCACGACTACACCCGTCACGGCACCACCTCGCTCTTCGCCGCTCTCTCCACCCTCGACGGCACCGTCATCACCTCCTTGCACAAGCGACACCGGGCCATCGAGTTCAAGAAGTTCCTCGAGCGCATCGACAACGAGGTCCCCGCAGACCTCGACGTCCACCTCATCGCCGACAACTACGCCACGCACAAGACCCCAGCCATCAAGCGGTGGCTGGCGCGTCACCCGAGGTTCCAATTGCACTTCGTACCCACCGGCTCGAGCTGGCTCAACCTTGTCGAGCGGTGGTTCTCTGAGCTGACCACAAAGAAGATCAAGCGCGGCGCCCACCGCTCAGTCCCTGAGCTCGAACGCGACATCAAGGACTGGGTCAAGACCTGGAACGAGGACCCGCGGCCCTATGTCTGGGTCAAGACGGCGGACCAAATCCTGGCGTCCCTCGCCAGATATTGCATACGAATCTCTGAATCGGGACACTAGGTGGTCGTGAGAATGCCCCAGCCGGGCGATCCGTGCCCCGGCTTCATCTCCCAGCCCGGTCGGTGCTGGCAAAACGTGTACGACCGGAACCTCGAGGCGAACCATTGCCCCGAGACACCCGCCTGGACCGGACGGTGGCGCTCGCCGCGAGGTGACCGCTGGTGGGTCGTGTGGGCATGCCCAGAGCATCTTGAGAGGCTGACCGGGTTGCGTTAGGCCTGAAGTACAGCCTTCGGTCATGCCCCAGTACGGCACGCACATCGGGGACGGTCGCAGGGGGCCCAGCAGCCACTCGGTATCCGGCAATGTTGAGCGGACGCCGGTCGTCGTCAGTCGCCCCTCAGTGGTGCTTACAGCTTCGGACCGGGCGTTGTCCGCGGGCAGATCGCTGGCCTGCTCAGTATCGAATGATGCCGCGGATGTTCACCCCGGCGTGCATGTCCTCGTAGCCCTGTGCGATCTCGTCGAGCTCGTACTCCCGTGTGATGATTTCGTCGAGTTTCAGCTTGCCGTCGCGGTACATCTGAACCTGACGAGGGATGTCGAAAGTCGCGTTGGAGGCTCCGTACAGAGAGCCTTGGATCCTCTTTTGGAACAGTGTCAGGATCGCGGGCGAGATGGGGATTCCGACCTCCGTCATCGGAGCGACGCCCGTCACGACCACGGTGCCGGCCTTTCGGATTGCATCGAAGGCTTGTGCGATGTGCTCACCGTGCACGACGCCGACCGTGACGATCGCACTGTCCGCGCCTTGGCCGTTTGTGACGCTCTTGGCGAAGGCAGCGGCCTCCGCTATGTCTGCGAAGGCGTGGGTGGCACCGAACTGCCGGGCCGTTTCCCGTTTGAAGGCGACCGGGTCGACGGCAACGACGTGCTCAGCTCCGGCGTGCACAGCCCCCTGCACGGCATTGATACCGATGCCACCAATGCCCATGATGATGACGGTGTCACTTGGCCCGACTTCAGCCGAATTGACTGCCGAGCCCCACCCGGTCCCGACGCCGCAGCCGAGGAGACACAGCTTCTCGAGCGGGAGGTCCTGGTCGACCTTGATGGCCGAGTTCACGTGGACTGTCGTGTGCGCGGCGAACGTGCTGATGCCGGCTGCCTGCCCGACATCCGACCCGTCCTCCAAGTGGAGGCGGAAGCTGGTTGGGTCCTGCGGCCGCGAACCTCCCAGAGTGAGCGCTCCGTTGTCGCAGAGGTTCTGCCGGCCGGTGGCGCACCAACGGCACCGGCCACAGGTGGCAAGAAACGTGAAGACGACGTGATCGCCGACCTCCCAGCCCCGTGTGTTCGGCCCCACCTTCTCGACGATGCCAGCGCCCTCGTGACCCGCGCACACGGGATACAACTCGACAGGCAAGTCACCTGTTGCGATGTGATCATCCGAGTGGCAAAGCCCAGATGCAACCATGGCAACTTGGATCTCGTCCTCGATGGGATCGTCCAGCTCCAGGTCCACGACCTCGAACTTTCCGGGTGCACTCCTTATGATTGCGCCGCGAGTCCTCATGAGCCGGCTCTTCCTATTCGTCCCGTTTGGTGCGATGGAGCCTACGCCCCCGCAGGTGCCATGTCATCTGGGTCGAGATCCAGATGGCGCGTTGACAGGGACTTGCAACTCGAGAGCCGAGCCAGGCAGTTCATCGACCAAACTCCGACGCAAGCTCTGCACAGACCCGGCAGGGGCGACACGGATAGCCGTAGTCCCTCCAGGCACTTGTCGGCTCCTGACCGGCTCCCGTGGCAGGGGCCAACCGCCGCGACCATCGCCCATGCGTGAGACCCGGTCCTGCCCCCGAACGACGCTGCCGGGACTGAGTCACGCGCCAGGCGGTGGTTGCCGGAATCGGACGCCCTCGGTGTTGCGAGGTTGGAACGCGCCTGGGCGGAGCGTGTCTGCGGTGACGTTCATGGCCTTACGCAAGCGATCGCTGAAGCGTGCAATAGACTCGTCACCGAGATCGGCTCTCGCTCTGGCGGCCACCTCAGCCCAGTCGATGTCGTAGGGGTCGGGTTGTGGGCTGGTCACAGTGAGCGAGTGTAAGACGGGCTGCGTACGCGCGCTCGGCCTACGTCGGCGTCAGAGATGATCCCCGACGAAATCCATGAGCCGTCTCCTTTCCCGAAGCCTTGTGTAGACGCGATGACCTCTACACCTGAAGTTGAGGTCTAACTCTCTAGGGGTAACTCAGCGATGAAACCACTAGCCCAGAAGGGCAGATAGGGCGTCCTTATGTCGGGCCGTGGTCCAGGTTGTTCCAGTAGCGGAGTCTGCGATCCAATGGCCTTCTCGCGCCACTAAGGACGCGTGACTCGGCCCCTATTCCGACGGTTGCGGAAGCCGCTGAGGCCCTCCGTCGGCTCTTGGCCGCGATTGAGCCGGGGAGATTGACGCCGACGACCCCAAGGCGCGAGCACACCGGCGGCAGTTGGAGGGAGCTGCCGCCGCGTGCGGAGCGTCGGGGGCACACCGGAGGTAACACGCTGAGGTGCACGGCGTCATCGCTCAGAAGTCCCTCCTTGGGACCTCTGACCCTACCGATGAAATTCACGGAGGTGGAAATTGGAAATGAACGTTCGTCTCGAGCGGCCGGTAACGGTGATTAAGGCCGCTAAGTGTGGAGGTAGCTATGGGATCGTTCGTTGACTCTGACGATCCGCCGCCTGCGGTAGTCATGCGGGGAGACGACGGTCAACCCCTTCAAGGATTCTGTCCTGATCCGACACAACGGCATGAGGTGCGGTACTTCTCTCGAGGCGCGCCGACCAAGCTCTATCGGGATGGGGGCACAGGGGACAAGCAGGTCGAAGGTTATGACGATATTACGGCTTATCTTTCCTCGATCACGGGGACGGACACGGACGAATCTCGTGAGGCCGCCCCATCCGAACAAGCCCAAGAGTTGCGTCCGGAGACTCGGATCCCCAATGCCGAGGACAAGGTCGGTGGTCCATTCACGGAGGTGTGGCACGGGACCGGCGAACCTTCACTGCTCTCACAATCGCGTCGGGTGGCCCGGATGGATCCAGAGATGGCAACGCCTAGCGAACCTGGTTCCCTTCGCAACACGGAGTGCGGGCACTGTGGCGCATCGCTTGTCGCCAAAGAAGAAAACCTGAGCCTTGGCGCCATGCTTCAGAACCCTGTCGGGCTCCACTGGAGATTCGTCGACCAGACAGCTGGATCGGTAGCTTTAGAAATGGACATCAGAGAGGACATGCGTAGTCCGGCTGGATCCCTCGAAGATGGGGTGGTCGCGTCACTTGCTGAGGTCGCCGGGGTATCTGCCTTCGGGTTCAAGGTCGGGCTCGTAGCCACCGAGCACCTTGGGGTCTCATTCCTTACTCCGGGGTGGGTCGGACCGATAAGGGCCACGGCGACTACTCAACTCGTTGGCAAGCAGGACGGCATCGCCGATGTCCGGGTAGTCGACACCGGCAAGGACGACCAGCTCATTGCCGTTGCGACAGTGACGGTGCAGATCCTCGGCAGGGGTTGACACAGAAGGGGAGGCGATGGTCAAAGTGGAGGCGATGGTCTGAGTGGAGGCGATGGGACTTGAACCCACGAACCTCTTGACTGCCAGTCAAGCGCTCTACCAGCTGAGCTACGCCCCCAGTGGCGGAGGTCCACGCTAGCAGTCGCCGGCGGCGCCCCCGGCTCGGCGGCGGCTCCGCACGGGGCGTCTCGACACGCCCGAGAGGCCCGGAATGCCCGGCCACGCTGCCCGGGAACGCCGTCGACGTCGCCTACCCTGGTGGCATGGCACGCGCCTATGACGTCAATGCCGTCGAGCGCAAGTGGCAACGCCACTGGGCCGAGGACGGCACGTACGAGATCGACAACGACGACCCTCGCGAGAAGTTCTACGCGCTGTGCATGTACCCCTACCCCTCGGGGCCGGCCCACCAGGGCCACGTGCGCAACTACACCTTCGGTGACCTGGTCGTTCGCTACCAGACCATGCTCGGCAAGGGCGTCCTCAGCCCCATCGGCTTCGACTCGTTCGGCCTGCCGGCCGAGAACGCCGCCATCAAGACGGGCACGCACCCCCGGGTCTTCACCGAAGCACGCATCGCCGAGCTCAAGTCGTCGCTGACCCGGCTCGGCGCCGTCTACGACTGGCGGCGCGAGGTGCACAGTCACGATCCGGCCTACATCAAGTGGACCCAGCTCATCTTCCTCCGTCTATGGGCGGCCGACCTGGCCTACCGTGCCAAGGCGCCGGTGAACTGGTGCCCGGGCTGTCAGACGGTGCTGGCCAACGAGCAGGTTCTCGCCGACGGCACCTGCGAGCGCTCCGGCGACCTCGTGGTCAAGCGCGACCTCGAGCAGTGGTTCTTCCGGATCACCGACTATGCCGACGAGCTCCTGTACGCCCTCGACGACCTGGAGTGGCCCGAGCGGGCCAAGGTCATGCAGCGCAACTGGATCGGGCGCTCGGAGGGCGCCGAGTTCGACCTGCCGGTCGAGGGCCGGCCCGGCCTCGCCCTCCGGGTCTTCACGACCCGCCCCGACACCAGCTTCGGCATGACCTACGCGGTCATGGCCCCCGAGCACCCGTTGGTCGACGAGCTCACCACGGCGGACCAGCGGCTGGCGGTCGAGGAGCTGCGACTCCGGGCGGCCGGGGAGACCGAGATCGAGCGCATGGCCGAGGGTGACGCCTCGACCCTCGGCAAGCGCGGCGCCTTCACGGGCAGCCACGTGGTCAACCCCTTCACCGAGCGTCCGGTCCCCGTCTACGTGGCCGACTACGTCCTCATGGGCTACGGGACCGGGGCGATCATGGCCGTGCCCGCCGAGGACCAGCGCGACTGGGCCTTCGCCACCCTGCACGGCTTGCCCATCGTGCGGACCGTCCAGCCCCCCGAGGGCTGGGAGGCCGACGGCGGCGAGGCCTACACGGGGGACGGCGCCAAGATCAACAGCGCGTTCCTCGACGGCCTCGACATCGCCACGGCCAAGGCCCTCGCCATCGACTGGCTCGAGGAGCGCGGCATCGGCGAGCGCAAGGTGAACTACCGGCTCCGCGACTGGCTCGTGTCGCGCCAGCGCTTCTGGGGCTGCCCGATCCCGGCTGTCTACTGCGAGGAGCACGGCGTGGTCCCGCTGCCCGAGGACCAGCTCCCGATCATGGCGCCCGACGACGTCGAGTTCCTCCCGACCGGGCAGTCGCCCCTCGCGCTCCACCCGGGCTTCTTGCACACGACCTGTCCCGTCTGCGGCGGGCCGGCCCGCCGAGAGACCGACACGATGGACACCTTCGTCGACTCGTCGTGGTACTTCCTGCGCTTCTGTGACCCCTGGAGCACGGATCGCCCCTTCGACCCCGAGGCGGCCCGGCACTTCATGCCCATCGATCAGTACATCGGCGGGATCGAGCACGCCATCCTCCACCTGCTCTACGCGCGGTTCTTCACCCGCGCTCTCATCGACGTCGGGCTGGCGCCCGGCGTGGAGCGGGAGCCCTTCAGGCACTACCTCGCGCAGGGCATGATCCGCATGGACGGCACCAAGATGTCCAAGTCCAAGGGCAACCTGATCGCGCCCGAGCACCACTTCGACACGGTGGGGGCCGACGCCCTGCGCCTTTTCCATCTCTTCGTCGGCCCTCCTTTCGACGACATGGACTGGTCCGACCAGACCGACCAGGTCATCGACGGCTGCGGGCGCTTCCTCGACCGCCTCTGGCGCACCTGCACCACGGACTCCCGCCTGCGCACCGGTGCGCTGACCGCGGCGGACCTCGCCGTGCGCCGCGCCGTGCACCGGACGATCGCCGACGTCACGCGGGACCTGGACCGCTGGTCCTACAACACCGCCGTCGCGCACCTGATGGAGCTGCTCAACCTCGTGCAGCGCTACGGGCGCGGCGACGGCGACGCCCACGGCGACGGCGCCGCCCACGGCGACGGCGCCGGCCCCGCCCCGCACGCCGACGTGTGGGCCGAGGCGCTCGATGCCCTCCTCAGCCTCCTCGCCCCCCTCGCCCCCCACGTGACCGCAGAGTTGTGGGAGCGCCGGCACCCCGGCGAGCCCTCGGTGCACCTCCGGTCCTGGCCGACCGCAGATCCCGAGCTGGTCCGGCAGGAGACGGTGACGATGGTGGTCCAGGTGAACGGCAAGCTGCGCGACCGCATCGAGGTGGACGCCGCCATCTCCGAGTCCGACGCCGAGGCCGCCGCGCTCGCCTCGGCCAAGGTCACCGAGGCCCTCAAGGGTGCGACCCCGTCCCGGGTCGTCTCCCGGCCGCCCCGCCTGGTCAACGTCGTCGTCTGAGCTGCGCCGGTCCGGTCCGGTCCGGCCCGGGAGCGGGCTCAGTCGTGGAAGCCGGCCAGCACTTCCTTCCAGAGCGCGGGGTCGACCTTGTACGGGGCGTAGAAGCTGAAGCGGTCGACCAGGGCCCCGTAGCGCTTGCGCACCTGCGTGGCCACCTGGTCGATCGGGCACACCACGGCGAACGCGTCCACGATGTCGTCGCCGATCAGCTCGCCCATCTTCACCCACTCGCCCCGCTTGGACAGCGTGTTGAGCTCGGGCTGGAGGTCGCCCCAGCCGTGCAACTCGAGCACGGGGCGGTAGGCGGGCGTCGAGCCGTAGAAGGCGATCTGCTCGCGCACGCCCTTGTAGGCGGCCTGGAAGCTCTTGTCGTCGGTCCCGGTGACGACGAAGCCCGGGTACGACACCGTCAGATCGGCGCGCGTCTTGCCGGCCTTGGCCGCGCCGCGCTCCAACGCGGGCAGGCTCACCTCGCGCAGGTAGCGCTCGGTCGAGAACCCGTGCACGAGGAAGCCGTCGCCCACCTCGCCCGCCACCTCGGTCATGTGCTGGCCGACGCCGGCGAGGAGGATCTTGGGATTGCCGTAGGGGTTCTTGCCCGGGTTGAAGAACGGCGTCATCAGCGTGTGCGTGTAGAACTCGCCGCGGAACGCGAGCGGCTCGCCCGTCTCCCACGAGTGCCAGATGGCGCGGATGGCCAGGATCATCTCCCGCATGCGCGGCGCCGGGTGCGACCACGCCATGGAGAAGCGCTTCGTGATGTGCGGCTTGATCTGGCTGCCGAGGCCCATCATGAAACGGCCTTTGGTCAGCAGCTGCAGGTCGTTGGCCAGCACGGCCAGGTTCATCGGGTTGCGCGCGAAGGCGACGGCGATCCCCGTGCCGAACTCGAGCTTCTCGGTGGCCTCGGCGCCCAAGGCGATGGGCAGGAACGGGTCGTGCGACGTCTCCGCCGACCACACCCCGTCGTAGCCGTCCGCCTCCGCCTTGGCGGCCTGCCTCGCGATGCCGCCCGCTTCGAACACGAGGCCTCCGTCGATCTTCATGGACCGCCTCCCTTCTGTCTCATCGGCCGGCTACTGCTCCTCCCCGCGCAAGAAACGCTCGAGCTCCGCCGCGATCTCGTCGCCCGACGGCACTGCGTCGACGCCCATCGCGTTGCCCTCCGAGGCGTCGATGCTCTCCTCGAGCTTGCGCACCATCGCCTGGTGCTCTGCGTTGTCCGAGATGAGCTGGTCGACCTGCCGGCGCGAGCTGTCCGCCGCCCGCCGCAGCGCCGAGGAGTCGAGCGACAGCCCGGCCACGCTGGCCAGGCCCTCGATGAGCGCCGCGCTGGCCTCGGGGAAGGGCATGCCCGCCACGTAGTGGGGGACCCGCGCCCACAGGCTGACGACGGGGGTGCTGACGGCGCCGAAGGCCAGTTCGAGGGCGGAGAGGACGCCGGCCGGCACCTCGAGCTCGCCCTGCACGATGCCTACCTGCTCAATGAGGTGGGACGAGCCCACCGGGGCGGTGGCGGCAAGCTTCACCGGACGCGTGTGCGGCGCCGGCGCGGGGAAGGCCCCGAGGCCGACCACCATGCGGACCCGCCACGAGCGGGCCAAGCCGACCACTGCGTCGGTGAAGGAGCGCCAGTGGAAGTCGGGCTCGGGGCCCACCAGGAACAGCATGTCGCGCCCCGACTCGTCCTCGCCCTGGCGCACCGTGGTGATCGGCCAGGTCAGCTCCGTGGTGACGCCGTTGACGATCCGGGCCACCGGGCGCCGCGCCCGCTGGTCGAGGAAGTGCTCGCCGTTGAAGGTGACGAGCGCCTCGGTGTGCCCCGAACCGAGCAGCGCGGCGATCGCCGTCGTCGCGCCGAGGCCGGCGTCGACCCACCCCTCGAGCGACACCACGAGCACGGGATCACGCAGCGTCGGCTCGCGGTGCACCTCGAAGAGCTCGGTCAGCCCACCGCCCTCGGGGCTCACGGGGCCGTCTCCAGCGCCTCGGCCGCCATCTCGAAGAGCCGGCCCACCTGGGTCGGGAACGAGTCGACGCTGCCCTGGTCGCCGGCGCCGGCGCCGGCAACGTAGCGGGCGTAGACGCCCTGGAGGATGCAGGCGAGCTTCCAATAGGCGAACGCGGCGTAGTAGTCCACCCCCGAGGTGTCGAGGTCCGAGACCGAGTCGTAACGCGCCAGCACCTCGGCCCGCGTCGAGAAGCCCGGCGCTGTCGTGGGCGAGAGCCCGAGCACGGCCGTGGCGTCGTCGCGGTCGGCCCAGTACACCATCAGCATCCCGAGGTCGGCCAGCGGGTCGCCGAGGGTGCAGATCTCCCAGTCGAGGATGGCGCGCACGCTCCCGTCGTCGGCCAGCACCACGTTGTCCATGCGGTAGTCGCCGTGCACCACCGAGGTCCGCTGCTGCTTGGGAACGCGCCGGGCCAGCTCGTCGCCCACCCGCTCGACCAGCCCGCCGTGGTCGACGCCCTCCACCTGCATCTGCTCGTACTGCCCCCGCCAGCGCTTGAGCTGGCGCTCGATGTACCCCTCGTGCCGCCCCAGGTCCCCGAGCCCGACCGCGTCGGGATCGACGTCGTGCAGCGCGGCGAGCGTGTCGGCCATGTGGTCGCCGACGGCACGCCGCGTGGCCACGTCGAACGCCGCCTCCGCCTCGGGCGCGCTGCGCAGGATGTGGCCCTCCACGAACTCCATGACGTAGAAGGGGCGCTCGTTGACCGACTCGTCGGTGCAGAGGCCGGCGGTGACCGGGACCGGGATCCCGGCCGGGCCCAGCGAGTGCATGAGGCGGTACTCGCGTGACATGTCGTGCGCCGTGGGCAGGACGTGGTGCAGCGGCGGGCGCCGCAGCGCCCACGCCCGTCCCGCCGCGTCCTCGACCCGGAAGGTGAGGTTGGAGCGGCCGCCGGCGATCAGCGTGAACGTCAACGGGGTGGTGACCTCGGGCAGGTGGTCGAGCATCCAGCCCGTGACCTTCGCCTCGTTGATCCCCTCGGGCACCTGCGACACGGGAACCGACGCTAATCGGTGCCGTGCGGCCCAGACAGGCGTCTCCGGCGCGGGCGCCGACCCAGGTCCAGGTGGCGCCGTGGGCGGCGTCGGTCCGCCCCCCGCAGCCGGGTCCGGCCGTGTGACCGGGGTGGGCCCAGCCATTAGCGTCGGTCCGATGGACGTCACCGACGAGACATTCCAGGCCGACGTGGTGACCCGCAGCGACGAGGTCCCCGTGGTGGTCGACCTGTGGGCCCCCTGGTGCGGGCCGTGCACGACGCTCGGCCCCATGCTGGAGAAGGCCGTGGCCGACACCGGCGGTGCGGTGGCGCTGGTCAAGGTCAACGTCGACGAGAACCCGCGCATCGCCCAGACGTTCGCGGTGCAGTCGATCCCCGCCGTGTTCGCCATCCGCAACGGCCAGGTGGTCGACCAGTTCATCGGCGCGCTGCCCGAGGCGCAGGTGCGGGCGTTCGTCGAGCGCCTGGCGCCGGCCCCGAGCGAGGCCGACACGCTCGTTGCCGCGGGCGACGAGGCGTCGCTGCGCCGGGCGCTCGACCTCGAGCCGGACCACGCCGCCGGCATCGAGGCGCTGGCCCGCCTGCTGATCGACCGCGGCGACGCACCCGAGGCGCTCACGCTGCTCGGGCGCCTCCCCGAGACCGAGTCGAGCCGCGCCCTGGCGGCCGAGGCACGCCTGCTCGAGGCCGGGGTCGACGTCTCGCAGTCGGGGCGGGAGGAGATCCGGGCCAAGCTCGACGAGCTGCTGGAGCGAGTGCGCGACGACGACGCCGCCCGCCAGGAGTTCGTCGACCTCCTCGAGGCGATGGGCGCCACCGATCCGCGCACCAACGAGTACCGGCGGGCCCTGGCAGCGCGCCTGTTCTGATGGCCGGCCCGGCCGGCGGCACGCAGACCGCGACCGCCCGCGCCGCCGCGCCCGCTCCCGCGCTCGACCTCGGGGGCCGCCGCTACGACCTCACCCACCGGGCGCTCGTCATGGGGATCCTCAACCGCACCCCGGACTCCTTCTACGACAAGGGGGCCACGTTCGACCTCGACAAGCTCTACCGCCGGGCCGAGCAGCTGGTGGCCGACGGCGCCGACATCCTCGACGTCGGCGGCGTCAAGGCCGGGCCGGGTCCCGAGGTGACCGAAACCGAGGAGCTCGACCGCGTCGCCCCCGTCGTCGCCGGCCTCGTGGCGCGCTTCGCCACGCCGGTGTCCGTCGACACCTGGCGGGCGTCGGTGGCGCGCGCCGCGTACGGCGAGGGCGCGGTCATGGGCAACGACATCAGCGGCCTCGCCGACCCCGACTACGCCGCCGCGGCCGCCGAGCACGGCGCCGCCGTGGTCGTCACGCACATCCGCCTGGCGCCGCGGGTGGCCGATCCGGACCCGCACTACGACGACGTCGTGCGCGACGTCGCCCGCTTCCTCTCCGAGCGCGCCGCCGGCGCGCGGGCCGCCGGCATCCCGCCGACCCGCATCGTGCTCGACGCCGGCCTCGACCTCGGCAAGACGGCCGAGCAGTCCCTCACCCTCCTGCGGGCGTCGCCCATCCTGGCCGCACTCGGGTACCCGCTGCTGCTCTCGGCCTCGAACAAGACCTTCCTCGGCAAGGTGCTCGACCTGGAGCTGACCGAGCGCCGCGCCGCGTCCATCGGCGCGGCGGCCCTCGGCATCGCGTGGGGCTGCCGGATCGTGCGGGTGCACGACGTGAAGGGCACGGTCCGCGCCCGCGACGTGCTGGCGGCGGTGAGCGAGGCCCCGTGACCGGGAAGACGCCGTGACGAGGAAGATCGCCTCGACGTATCTCGTCAAGGGCGACGACGCCTCGGTCGTGGCCCAGGAGGTGCGCGCCCTGCTGGCCGACGTGGTGGGCGACCTCGACCATGCGCTCGTGGTGGAGGAGATCGGCGGGGGCCCCGGCGACGAGCTCAGCGTCGGCGCCGTCGTCGACGCCTGCCTCACCCCGCCCTTCCTGGTCGACCGGCGCGTGGTGGTGGTGCGCGAGGCGGGCCGCCTGCTCACCGCGGACGTGCCCCGACTGGTCGAGGTGGTCGAGAGCCCGCTCCCCACCACCGTGCTGATCCTGGTGGGCGGCAGCGGGACGGTCCCGGCCCCGCTGCTCAAGGCGGTGCGCGCGGCCGGGGAGATCATCGACGTCACCACGAGCAAGGCGGGGGAGCGCAAGGCGTGGCTGCACGGCCACCTCCGGGCGGCGCCGGTCAGGCTCGAGCCGGCGGCCGAGAGCCTGCTGGCCGACCACGTGGGCGAGGACCTCGGCCGCGTGGAGGGCCTGATGGGCGCGCTCGAGCGCGGCCTACGGCGAGGGGGCCCGGGTCTCCGCCGAGGACCTGGCGCCGTATCTCGGCGAGGCGGGCAACGTCCCGCGTTACGAGCTGACCGACGCCATCGACAAGGGCGAGCCCGGGCGGGCCCTCGTCGTCCTCCACCGCATGCTCGATGCCGGCGGCCTGGTGCCCGTCCAGGTCCTGGCGACGCTGCACGGCCACTTCGCCAACATGCTGGCGCTCGACGGGGACGACGTCGGCGGCGAGCGCGACGCGGCGGCGCTGCTGGGCACCGCCCCCTTCGTGGCCAAGAAGGCGCTCGAGCAGTCGCGGCGCCTGGGCAGCGCCCGCATCGCGGAGGCCGTCAACCTGATCGCCGCGGCGGACCTCGACGTGCGCGGCGCCAGCGGGCTCCACGCCGAGGTCGTGGTCGAGATCCTGGTGGCCCGGCTGGCCCGCCAGACGCGGCCCGCCCGCGCCCCGCGGCACCGGGCCGCGGCCCGCCGCTAGCCCGCGCGGGTCAGGGCAGCGGCGAGGAGAACCACCAGCGGTGGTTCTCCGGGTCGCGCGCCCCGTACTCGCGCAGGCCGTAGTCCTGGTCCGTCGGCGCGCCGTCGAGGCGGGCGCCGGCCGCCTCGGCCCGGGCGTAGTGCGCGTCGACGTCGGGCACGACGACCTCGAGGCCCCCGTGCGAGGACGCCGCGGCGCGGGGAGAGGCCATCTCGTGCTCGGCGGTCTCGCGGTGCAGCCAGATGGCGGCGTCGCCGCTGCGCACCTCGGCGTGCACGACGGTGCCGTCGTCGAGACGGTGCAGCCCCCCGGAGGTGAAGCCGAACGCCTCGACGAGGAAGTCGTGGGCCGCCTCGATGTCCGCGTACACGAGCACGGGGATCACGGCGGTCCGGGTGGTGGCGTCCTCGATCGTGGTCATGGCACCACTATGCCGACGCACCGGGCGCGGCGTCTTGGACGAACCTGACCTCGGGGACGAGGCCGGCGTCGGCGGCGACGGCGCCCGGCGTCGTGCCGGCCAGGGCCGCGAAGTCCCGCGTCAGGTGGGACTGGTCGTAGTAGCCGGCCTCCACCGCCACGTCGGCGAGGGTCCGGCCCGCCCGCGGCGCGGCCAGCAGCGCGTTGGCGTGCTCGAACCGCACCAGGCGGGCGTAGGCCTTGGGGGGGAGCCCCAGCTGACGCCGGAACCGCTCGGTGACCAAGCGCCGGCTCCAGCCCGTCTCGTCCATGAGCGGCTCGACGCGGGCCTGGCCGTGCGTGGCGAGCAGCCGGCGGCGCAGCCATGCCACCTCCGGACTCAGCGCCGGGACGGGGTCGGTGCGGCCGAGCGCCTCGTCGAGCACGTCCAGCCGTTCGCCCCACGTCGGCGTCTCCGCCAGCCGTTCCACCAGGCGCGCCGCGCGCCCGCCGAGGGCGTCGTCGAGCGGGACGACGGCGTCGTTGAGCGCCGCCACCGCGCCGAACAGGGCCAGGGCGCCCGCCGGCGTGAGCTCGACCTGCACGCCGAGCTGGTGCCCGCGGACGCCCGTCACGCTCGAGCGGGACTGGTTGCCCACCACGAACGCGCCCAGCGTGCGCGTCGGGCTGCCGGGCTCGTCCTCGAACACCTCCATGGCGTCGCCGAAGCCGAGGATCAGGGCGACCCCGTGGCGGGCCACCTCACGGCGCAGGAAGCCGCGGCCGGACCATTCCTCGTAGCCGACGTAGTGGCGCACGACCGCTGCGCCGGCGCCCGCACCGGCGCGCTGCGCCGTCTCGTGCACGCCCCGCTCGGAGGCCCGGCGGGTCAGGACGAGGCCGTCCGCCATCGCCGCCAGCCTTCCACGCCGGCCGGGCGGCACGCGCACCGGGGTGCTGGACTGGCCTCATGCTCGAGACACCCGAGGAGCTCCGCCGGCTGCAGGACCTGCTCGACGCCTCCATGGCCGGAGCCGGGCCGCATCTGCGCGCCATCGTCGGCGAGGAGCGCCGGCTCGACGCGCGGGAGCTGACGGCGCGGCTCCCGGGGATGCGCCTCCTCGTCCTGGCCACGGCCACCGCCGACGGGCGCCCGCTCTGCGGGCCGGTCGACGGCTACTTCCTGCACGGGACGTTCTGGTTCAGCTCGGGCCGGGACTCGGTGCGCCTGCGCCACCTGGCCCGCCGACCCGCCGTGAGCGCCACCCACCTGCCGGGGGAGGACCTCGCGGTGACGGTGCACGGGCGCGCCGAGACCTTCGCCCTCGACGACGCCCGCTGCGCCGAGCTGCGCCGGGCCATGCTCGACGAGTACCTGCCCAAGCAGGGCCCGTCCTTCGAGGAGTGGCTCGACGGCGCGGACGCGCTGGGGGCGCGCATCGAGCCGGAGAAGATGTTCACCTTCAGCCTGACGGGCTAGCTCCGCACGCGACGCCCACGCCCACCCCGCCGGGTCGTCGGGCCCGATCCGGGTGATAATCGGGCGATGCGTGCGCGCGTGCCCGCCGTTCTCGTCGCGCTGCTCGCCCTCGGCGCGGGCGCCACCGCTTGCGGCGGCTCGCCGGAGACCCCGAAGAGCGCGACCGCCCCGACGACGCCGCACGCACCGGCCCACGACCCGACCCGGGCCACCGTCACCACGGAGTCGCCGCCGGTCGCGCCCGTGAGCCCGACCGCGCCCGCACCCGGAACCTGCACGTCCGTCCCGCTGTCGGTCACCGCCTCGGTCGGGCACGCGCCTGCGCCCGTGTGCGTGGTGTCGGGGACCGCGCTCACCGTGACCTTCGACAAGTCGCGCGCCGCGATCGGCGTCCCGGGTCCGTGGGGCGAGCCTGCGGTCCAGGTGTCAGCGCCGATCCTGCAGATCCGGTCGACGTCGTCGCGGGGCACGCTGCTCGTCGCGCGTCTGACGGCGGTGGCGCCGGGCACCGCCACCGTCATGGCCGGCTTCGACCAGGAGTGCGGCGCCGGCGACTCGACACCGTGCACCATCCCGCCCCAGGCCCTTCTCTCCCTGAGCGTGACGGTCGTCTCGCCCCGGTCCTGACCGGGGGAGGGCGGCGCTACTCGGCGCCGGCGCCCTCGATCTCGGCCACCCGCCGCACCAGCCGGGACTTGTGGTTGGCCGCCGTGTTCTTGTGGATCACGCCGCGGGCGGCGGCCTTGTCGATCCGCTTCACCGCCAGGCGCAGCAGCTCGACGCTGTCCTCGTCCCCGCTCTCGGCGGCCGTCACCGCGTTCTTGGAGCGCGTGCGGAGCTCCGCCCGGACCGACTTGTTGCGCAGCCGGCGCTTCTCGTTCTGGCGGTTCCGCTTTATCTGGCTCTTGATGTTGGCCACGTGACGATCCTCGGTGCTTTCACGAAGGGGGCGGCGGCGAGGCGTGAGCCCGCCGGTGCGGAGGTCAACTGTAGCAGGCTGCGGACCGTCCCGAGCAGCGGCGAGACGGTCGAGGGCGCCCAAGTTCCCAGGCCAGGCGACCGGGGGCGGCCAGCCGGACCGGTACGATCGACAGACCGTGCCCCCCTCCGCAAGCCTGACCGGACCCGTGGCGGTCGAGCGCATCCGCAACTTCTCCATCATCAGCCACGTCGACCACGGCAAGTCGACCCTGTCGGACCGCATCCTGGAGATGACGGGTGCCGTCGACCCCCGCCTCATGCGCGAGCAGTACCTCGACTCCATGGACATCGAGCGCGAGCGGGGCATCACCATCAAGGCCCAGAACGTGCGGGTCGAGCACGCCGGCCACGTCCTCCACCTCATCGACACCCCGGGCCACGTGGACTTCGGCTACGAGGTCTCCCGCTCGCTGGCGGCATGCGAGGGCGCCGTGCTGCTGGTGGACGCCTCCCAGGGGATCCAGGCGCAGACGCTGGCCAACTGCTACCAGGCGATTGAGAACGACCTCGAGATCGTGCCGGTGCTGAACAAGATCGACCTGCCGGCGGCGGATCCGGTGCGGTGCGCGCTCGAGATCGAGCACGTCCTGGGCCTCCCGGCCGAGTCCATCCTGCACATCTCGGCCAAGACCGGCCAGGGGGTCCGGGAGCTGCTCGACGCGATCATCGCCCGCATCCCGCCTCCGGTAGGCGACCCGGACGCCCCGCTGCGCGCCCTGATCTTCGACTCGTCCTACGACCAGTACCGCGGCGTCGTGAGCTCCATCCGGATCGTCGACGGCAAGCTGCACACCGGGGCCCGGCTGCGCTTCTTGCAGGCCAACGCGGTGCACGACATCGAGGAGGTGGGCGTGCGCACGCCCACGGCTCTCCCGGTCGACGCGCTCGGGCCGGGCGAGGTGGGCTACCTCATCGCCGGGATCAAGGATGTGGGCGAGGCCCGCTCGGGCGAGACGGTGACGACGGCCCAGCACGGGGCGACCGAGGCGCTGGCCGGCTACCGGGACCCCAAGCCCATGGTGTTCTGCGGGCTGTACCCCGTCGACGGGGACGAGCTCCCGGACCTGCGCGACGCGCTGGAGAAGCTCAAGCTCAACGACGCCAGCTTCACCTTCGAGCCCGAGTCCTCGCACGCGCTCGGCATCGGGTTCCGCTGCGGGTTCCTCGGCCTCCTGCACATGGAGATCGTGCGCGAGCGCCTCGAGCGCGAGTTCGACGTGTCGCTCATCGCCACGGCGCCGAGCGTGGCCTACCGCGCCTTCCTCACCGACGGCACCGAGCTCGACGTCGACAACCCGACGGAGCTGCCCGACGCCAGCCGCATCGACCACATCGACGAGCCGATGCTCACGGCGACCATCATCACGCCGAGCGAGTACACCGGCACCGTCATGGAGCTGTGCCAGAGCCGCCGCGCCGAGATGTCCCGGATGGAGTACCTCTCGCCCGAACGGGTCGAGCTCGTCTACTCCGTCCCGCTGGCCGAGGTGGTGATCGACTTCTTCGACCAGCTGAAGAGCCGGACCAAGGGCTACGCCAGCCTCGACTACGAGCCGGCCGGCTACGCCACCGACAACCTGGTGCGGGTCGACATCCTCATCAACCACACGCCGTGCGACGCCTTCTCGACCATCGTGCACAAGGGCTCGGCTGACGTCTACGGGCGCAAGATGGCCGAGAAGCTGCGCGAGCTGATCCCGCGCCAGCTCTTCGACGTCCCCATCCAGGCCGCCATCGGCGGGCGCATCGTGGCCCGCGAGACCGTCAAGGCCAAGCGCAAGGACGTCCTGGCCAAGTGCTACGGCGGGGACATCACCCGCAAGCGCAAGCTGTTGGAGAAGCAGAAGGAGGGCAAGAAGCGGATGAAGAACATCGGGCGGGTCGAGGTGCCCCAGGAGGCCTTCATCTCCGCCCTGCGCCTGGGCGACGACTGAGCCCGCGCCGGCCGGTTCGGATGCCTCTCCTGCCACCCCGGGTGCTGCCCGGGGTCGCCACCCTGGCACTCGGTAAACTCGAGTGCCAGGCCCTCCCATGACTCCGCCCACCGACCCCGCCCCGACCGCCGACGCCAGTACCGACGAGCGCGCCCTGGGCGCCCGCCGGGCCGCCATCCTCGAGGCCGTCGTCACCGAGTACATCGGCACGGCCGAGCCGGTCGGCTCCTCGCACGTGGCCAGCGCACCGGGGGTGCAGGTGTCGCCGGCGACCGTCCGCTCCGAAATGGTGGCGCTCGAGCGCGAGGGCTACCTCGTGCAGCCCCACACGAGCGCCGGCCGCATCCCGACCGACAAGGGCTACCGCTTCTTCGTCGACCACCTCACCGCGCCCGGCGTGCTCGGCCCCAGCCAGCGCCGCCAGGTGGCCCAGTTCTTCGACCAGGTCCACGGCGAGATGGAGACGGTGCTGGAGCGGGCGACTGGCCTGCTCTCGGAGCTGACCTCCTACGCCGCGGTCGTCGTGGGGCCCTCGCACGACACGGCCACCATCCGCTCGGTGCAGCTGGTCGGCCTGTCGGCTTCGCACGCGCTGCTCGTCGTGGTCCTCTCCGACGGCGCGGTGGAGAAGCGGACCATCGACCTGCCACCGGGGACCACCGACGAGGCGCTCGGCCGCGCCGGCGCCCGGCTCGGCGTCCACCTCGTCGGGCGGACGCTGTCGGAGCCTTGGTCCGTCGGGGCCAGCGGGTCCAAGGGGGTGGACCGCCTGATCGCGGCGGCCCGGACCGCGTTCGGGTCCATGGAGGCCCAGGAGGCGGACCAGGTGTTCGTCGGCGGCCCGGCGCGCCTGGCCGAGTCCTTCGACGCCGTCGAGACCGTGCGGTCGGTCCTCGGCATCCTGGAGCAGCAGCTCGTCGTCGTGAACCTCCTGCGCGACGTCCTCAGCCGCGGGCTCTCCGTGGCCATCGGGACCGAGCACGGCTTCGAGCCGCTGTCCTCGTGCGCGGTGGTGGTGGCGCCCGTGTCGATCGACGGCCAGGACCTCGGCGCGGTCGGGCTGCTCGGCCCGACCCGCATGGACTACCCGCGGGCGATGGCGGCGGCCCACGTGGTGGGCGAGCGGCTCGGCGAGCGCCTCGGCGGCGGGGGGCACGATGGCCGTCACTGACGGCCTCGGCGACCTCTACGCGCTGCTCGGGGTCCGCGCCGACGCCAGCGACGAGGAGATCAAGCGCGCCTACCGGGCGCGCGCCCGCGAGCTGCACCCCGACACCAACCAGGGCGACCCCGAGGCCGAGGCGCGCTTCAAGCAGGTGACGGTGGCCTACGAGGTCCTGCGCGACCCCGAGCGCCGCGCCCGCTACGACCGCTACGGCGCCGAGGGCGTGCTCGGCGCGCAGGCGGGGGGCATGGGCGGCTTCGGCTTCGAGGGCGGGTTGGGCGACATCTTCGAGGCCTTCTTCGGTCAGATGGCCGGGGCGGGCGGCGGCCGCCGCCGCGGGCCCCAGACCGGCGCCGACGCCGAGGTGCGCATCGGGCTCGACTTCGCCGAGGCCGTCTTCGGCAGCCACAAGGAGATCTCGGTCCGCCTCCCGGCCACCTGCGCGACCTGCGCCGGGCGGGGCACCGCGCCGGGGACCGACCCGGTGACCTGCGTCGACTGCCAGGGCAGCGGGGAGCTGCGCCGGGTGCGCCAGTCGCTGCTCGGCCAGGTGGTGACGAGCGTCGCCTGCTCGCGCTGCGGCGGCACGGGCGAGATGATCCCGGACCCCTGCACCGACTGCCGGGGCGAGGGGCGACGCATGGAGGAGAGCACCTTCACGGTCGAGGTGCCCGCCGGGGTGGAGGACGGCTCGACCCTGCGGCTGGCCGAGCGGGGGGCGGCCGGCCAGCGCGGCGGGCCGAGCGGCTCGCTCTTCGTGCACCTCGCCGTGGCCGGCGACCCGCGCTTCGAACGCCAGGGCGACCACCTGAACACCACAGTGACCATCGGCATCGCCCAGGCGGTCCTCGGCACCGAGGCCGAGGTCGACACGCTGGACGGGCCGCAGCGGCTGACCCTGCGGCCGGGCACCCAGCACGGCCACGTGGAGCGCCTGCGCGGCCTCGGCGTGCCGCACCTGCGCGGCCGCGGCCGGGGCGACCTCTTCGTCCACGTGCTGGTGGCCACCCCCACCGACCTCACCCCGGAGCAGGACGAGCTGCTGCGGCAGTACGCCGCCAGCCGCGGCGAGGAGGTCTCGCCCCCGGGCACCGCGGGCGGTGAGGGCGTCTTCTCGCGCCTGCGCTCCGCCTTTGGCTAGCGCCGCCTACGCCGCCATCACGGTGCGGGCCGCCGCGGCGGCCCAGGTCTTCGTGCACGACCCGGCCCACCCCGTGCTGGCCGCCGAGGACGAGCACCACCTCGGGCGGGTGCTGCGGCTGCGCCCCGGCGAGGAGGTCGTCGCGACCGACGGGCGGGGCCATTGGGCCCGCACCACCTGGCGGAGCGGGGCCGCCCTCGAGCCGTTCGGCGCCGCCGCCGCCGCCACCGGTCCGGGCGCGGACGGCTCTGTGCAGTTCGAGGCGCGGGCGCAGCCGCCGCTCACGGTGGCCTTCGCGCCGGTCAAGGGCGAGCGCCCGGAATGGGTGGTGCAGAAGCTCACCGAGCTCGGCATCGACCGCGTCGTGCCGCTGCTGAGCGAGCGCAGCATCGTGCGCTGGACCGGGTCGCGCGGGCAGGCGTCGGTCGAGCGCCTGCGCCGGGTCGCCCGCGAGGCGGCGGCGCAGTGCCGCCGCGTCTGGCTGCCCGAGGTGGGCGACACGGTGCGCTTCGCCGACCTGGCCGGCCTCGGCGGTCCCGGCGAGGTGGTGCTGGCGCAGCTGAGCGGTGACCGGCCGACGCCCGCCCAGCGGGTGGTCGCCGTCGGGCCCGAGGGCGGGTGGAGCAGCGGGGAGCTGGCCTCGGGGCTGCCGACGGTCGGCTTCGGGCTGAGCGTCCTGCGGGCCGAGACGGCGGCCGTCACGGCGGGGGCGCTGCTGGCCTCGCTGCGCACCGGCACCGTGGCCGCGGTGGGCGTGCCCGGCGGGGCGCCCGGGACCGGTACGGGCCCGCAGCGGTGAGCCGTGGTCACGGCGGCGACCCGGGGACCGGTAAGTTCGGGCGGGTGATCAGGCCCGCCTGCAAGGACGGCGACCCCGGGGCATGACCGACTGCCTCTTCTGCAAGATCGTGGCGGGCGAGGTGCCGTCCGAGACCGTGCACGAGACCGAGACCACCGTGGCCTTCAAGGACATCCACCCCGCCGCGCCGCTGCACGTCCTCGTCGTGCCGCGCCGCCACATCGACGACGCGTCCACCGTGACCCCCGAGGACGGCGCCGTGCTGGCCGACATGCTCGTCGCCGCCCGGGCCGTGGCGGAGGCCGCCGGGGTGGCCGGGCCCGACCGGGGCTACCGGCTCATCTTCAACGTCGGCCCCGACGCCATGAACTCGGTCCCGCACCTCCACCTGCACGTGCTGGGGGGCCAGCCGCTCAAGGGGCACTTCGCCGTCACATGACCACGACCATGCACGCCGAGACGTTCGTCCCGGGCAACCACCTGATGGCCGGGCTGCTCGGCACCCGCGACGAGCACCTGCGCCAGGTCGAGCAGGCCTTCCCCGACGAGCGGATCGTGGTGCAGGGGAACCGCATCACGGCCGAGGGGCCTGCGGCGGTGGTGGTGATCCGGCTCTTCGAGGAGCTGATCCTCCTGGTGCAGTCGGGCCGGGACCTGGACTCCTCCACCCTGGCCCGCACGATCGACATGGTGCGCGAGGACATCCGGCCGAGCGAGGTGCTGCGCTCCGAGGTGGTCCGGGCGGCCGGCGGCAAGACGGTGCGCCCGAACACGGCGGGGCAGAAGCGCTACGTCGACGCGATCTCGCAGAACATCATCACGTTCGGCATCGGGCCGGCCGGGACGGGGAAGTCGTATCTCGCCGTCGCCCAGGCGGTGCACGCCCTCCAGTCGCGCCAGGTGTCGCGCATCATCCTCACCCGGCCGGCGGTCGAGGCGGGGGAGCGGCTCGGCTTCCTGCCCGGCGACCTGATGGCGAAGGTCGACCCGTACCTGCGCCCGCTCTACGACGCCCTCTACGACCTGCTCGAGCCCGAGGGCGCGCAGCGCCTGCTCGACCGCGGCACCATCGAGGTGGCGCCGCTGGCCTTCATGCGGGGCCGCACGCTGAACAACTCTTTCATCATCCTCGACGAGGCGCAGAACACCACACCCGAGCAGATGAAGATGTTCCTCACCCGCATCGGGTTCGGCTCCAAGTGCGTGGTCACCGGCGACGTCACCCAGATCGACGTGCCGGGCGGCCGGTCGGGTCTGGTGGGGCTCGAGCCGGTGCTGGGCGGGATCGACGACATCGCGTTCGTGCACCTGACCCGCCGGGACATCATCCGCCACAAGATCGTGGCGGACATCGTCGACGCCTACGAAGTGGCAGAAGGGCGGGCGGGTCCCACGCAGTGACGATCGACGTCTTCGCCGCCGATGAGCAGCAGGCTCATCCGATGGACGTGACCCGCTGGGCCGAGCTGGCGCGCCAGGTCCTGGTGGCGCGAGGCGTGAAGGGCGAGACCGAGGTGTCCCTCCTCTTCGTCGACGAGGACGCCATCTCAACGCTCAACGAGCAATTCCTCGGCAAGAGCGGGCCGACCGACGTCCTCTCCTTCCCCATCGAGGACGAGCCCGGGCCGACCGGGCGCTCGCCCGACCTCGGCGGCAGCGGTCCCGGGAGCGAGGCCGAGCAGGGCGCGTTGACCCTGCTCGGGGACGTCGTCATCTGTCCCGTCGTGGCGGCTCGCAACGCGGCGGAGCACGAGGACTCGCTGGAGGACGAGGTGGCGCTCCTCGTGGTGCACGGGCTGCTGCACCTGCTCGGCATGGACCACGAGGACGACGCCGAGGCCGAGCGCATGGAGGCGCTGGAGCAGCAGCTGCTGCAACGCTTCTACCGGGTGAGTCCCGGGGCCTGACGATGGCGCTGCTGGCCGCATCGGGCTTCCGGTCCTCCGACGCGATCCTCATCGTGGTGATCGCGATCCTGCTGGCCGGATCGGGCGTGTTGGCGATGGCCGAGACCAGCCTGGTGCGGATGAACCGGATCAAGGCCAAGTCCCTGGTCGACGAGCACAAGCGCGGCGCCCGCCAACTGGCCCGACTGGTCGACAACCCGGCCCGGTTCCTCAACCCCATCCTGCTGCTCGTCCTGATCTGCCAGCTGGTCTCGGCCACCCTGGTCGGCATCGTCGCCGAGCACCTCTTCGGCGGCCTCGGCGTGCTGCTCGGCATCGTTTTCGAGGTCGTCGTCATCTTCGTCTTCTTCGAGGCGGTGCCCAAGAACTGGGCGGTGCAGCACTCCGAGCGCGCCGCGCTGGTGAGCGCCCCGATCGTGAGCACCCTCATCCGCTTCCCGCCCATCCGCTGGCTCTCGGCCCTCCTCATCGGGCTGGCCAACCGCATCATCGGGGTCAGCGGGGAGGACCAGGAGGGCATGCACCACTCCTACATCACCGACTCCGAGCTCAAGGCCATGGCGGACGTGGCCCACGAAGAGAACGTGATCGAGAAGGACGAGCGCTCCTTCATCCACTCGATCATCGACTTCGGCGACACCGTGGCCCGCGAGGTCATGACGCCGCGCCCGGACATGGTCACGGTCGACGCCGACGTCACGGTCCGCGACGCGCTGGAGTCGGCGTTGGCCGCCGGGTACAGCCGGATCCCGGTCGAGCAGGACGGGATCGACGACGTCATCGGCATCGCCTACACCAAGGACCTCGTGCGGGCCGAGCGGGTGGGCAAGGCGGGGCAGCCGGTCCGCGACAGCATGCGGCCCCCCAAGTTCATCCCCGAGTCCAAGGAGGTGTCGGACCTCCTGCGCGAGATGCAGGAGGAGAAGTTCCACCTGGCGATCGTGGTCGACGAGTACGGCGGGACGGCCGGGCTGATCACGCTCGAGGACCTCCTCGAGGAATTGGTGGGCGACATCGTGGACGAGTTCGACGTGGAGGAGCCGACCGTCGAGCGGTGTGACGACGGCTCGGTGCTGGTCAGCGCGCTCTACTCGGTGGACGACGCCGACGAGCTCCTGGGCGCCGAGCTGCCCCGCGGCACCTGGGACACCGTCGGCGGCCTCATGCTGGACCTGGTCGGGCGGGTGCCCGACCCGGGCGACTCGGTCGAGGTCGACGGCTTCCGCCTGACGGCCGTCGACGTGCGGGGGCGGCGCATCGGTCGCGTCCGGATCGAGCCGACGGGCGCACCGACGGAGGAGGCCGGCACCGAGGCCGGGCACGCCGCGGGCGGCGAGGGCCACGGCGGCGTTTCGCACAACGGGAGCTGAGCGCGGTGCGCTCGGGCTTCGTGGCCGTGGTCGGCCGGCCCAACGTCGGCAAGTCGACCCTGGTCAACGCGATGGTGGGGACGAAGGTCGCCATCACCTCCTCGCGGCCCAACACGACGCGCCACCGGATTCTGGGGGTGCTGCACGACGACCGGGCCGACGCCCAGGTGGTCTTCGTCGACACGCCCGGCATCCACCGACCCAAGAGCGCGCTGGGGACGCGGTTGAACGACACGGCGACCGGCGCGCTGAGCGACGTCGACCTCGTGCTGGCGCTCGTCGACGCCACGGCGACGGTCGGGCCGGGGGACCGGACCGTCCTCGAGCGCGCCGTGCGCCACGCGCCGCCGGGCCTGCTCGTCGTGGTGAACAAGATCGACCGGGCGTCGGGCGCCCAGGTCCTCGAGCGCCTGGCCGAGGCCAAGGCGGCGGTCGACGCGCTGGGGGACCTGCCCGAGGTGGAGTACTTCCCGGTCTCGGCGCGCTCGGGCGAGGGGGTGGAGGCGCTGACGGCGCACCTCGTCGGCCGTCTGCCCGAGGGGCCGCCGTACTTCCCCCCCGACGTGGTCACCGACACGCCCGAGGCGCTGTGGGTGGCCGAGCTCGTGCGCGAGCAGTTGCTGGCCCGGACCCGGGACGAGCTGCCGCACGCCATCACCTGCCGGGTGACCGAGTGGGAGTGGCCGCACATCCGCGTCGAGATCATCGTGGAGCGCGACTCGCAGAAGGCGATCGTCATCGGCAAGGGCGGCGAGGTCCTCAAGGCCGTCGGCATCGCCGTCCGCGAGACACTGCCCGAGGGTGCCTACCTCGACCTGCACGTGAAGGTGGAGCGGCGTTGGCAGAACCGCGCCGAGATGTTGGACCGCCTGGGGTACTGACTTTCGGCCCTGGCCGCCTCGCACTGGGTCGGCTGCAATGGATCAGTGACCCTGTCGATGCGAGCACCGGCGGCGGGGCAAGAGGAGCAGGGCGGGCGCCGCTGGGCCGCCCTGGTCGTGGTGTGCGTCGCCGCCCTGATCATCAACGTCGACAACACCATTCTCAACGTCGCCCTGCCGACGCTCGTCCGGGACCTGCGCGCGACGTCGAGTGAGCTGCAGTGGATCGTCGACAGCTACGCGATGGTGTTCGCCGGCCTGCTGTTCGTCGGCGGCAGCCTGGCCGACAGATTCGGGCGCCGGCGGTTCTTCCTGATCGGGCTGAGCGTCTTCGCGGCCGGATCGGTCGGCGCCGCCTTCTCGGGTTCGGTCCACGTGCTGATCGGCTGTCGGGCGCTGATGGGAGCGGGTGCCGCGCTCGACCATCCCGGCGTCGCTGTCCATCATCAACGACTCCTTCCGCGAGCCGGCCGAGCGGGCGCGCGCCATCGGTGCCTGGGCCGGGACCGTCGGGCTCGGCATCGCCGTCGGTCCCATCGCCGGCGGCCTGCTGCTCTCGCGCTTCTGGTGGGGGTCGATCTTCCTGGTGAACGTCCCCATCGTGTGTCTCGGCCTGGTCGGGGCGGTGGTCCTCGTCCCCGAGTCGAAGAACCCGCACGTGTCCCGGCCCGATCCCGTCGGAGCCGTGCTCTCGATCGCCGGCCTCGGGTTGCTCCTCTGGTCGATCATCGAGGGCCCGACGCAGGGGTGGTCGTCGCGGACCGTGCTCGGAGCCGGCGTCGCCAGCCTGGTCGTGCTCGCCTGCTTCGTCGCCTGGGAGGCCCGCTGCACGCACCCCATGCTGAACCTGACGTTCTTCCGCGATCGCAGCTTCTCCGTCGCGCTGGCGGCCGAGTGTCTCGGCGTGTTCGGCCTCATGGGGGCGCTCTTCCTCTCCACCCAGTTCCTGCAGTTCGACCTCGGGCTCTCACCGTTGGCGGCAGGGGTTCGCATCCTCCCGATCGCCGGTATGGTGATCGTGAGCGCCGCGGTGTCCCCGCTCGTGGCCCGCCTCGTCGGCGTCAAGCTCACGGTCGCCGCCGGGTTGTCGTTGATCGCCGCGGGCTTAGGGCAGGTGTCGGCTGCCTCGAGCGTCGCGACCACCTACGGCGACGTCGTGTCCGGACTCGTGCTGATCGGTTTCGGCGCCGGGCTGCTGCTCCCCACCGCCACCAATTCGGTCATCGGGTCGGTGCCCCAGGGCGACTCGGGCATCGGGTCGGCCACCAACACCGTCGCCCTCCAGGTCGGCGGCGCGCTCGGCGTCGCGGTGATCGGCAGCGTGATGCTGACCCGCTATCAGGACCACATGGCGGCGGCGCTGTCGGGCCGGCACGTGCCGGCATCGCTCGCCCAGACGATCCTGGGCTCGCTGGGTGGTGCGCTCGCCGTCGCAGCCGGGGCCGGCGGCTCGGCGGGGGCCCTGCTCGCCCGCGCCGCCCGCACGGCGTTCATGAGCGGGAACGAGGTGGCGCTGGCCGTCGGCGCAGCCGTCTCCGTCGCCGGCGTGATCCTGGTGCTGGCGGCGCTGCCCTCCGGAAGGGTTCGCTGAGCCCCCTCGGGACTCCGTGGCGGAGGGGGCCGTACACTGAACGCGTGTGAACCGGGTGCTGTCGCCGATCGACTTCATCCTGCTGATGCTGGTCCTCTTCGGCGTGGGCCTGCTCATCGGGATCTACTGGCGATGGGCGTGGTAGGCGCACTCCTTCTCGCGTTGCCTGTCTGCGGATGCCGGCATCACGAGTGAAGTGAGCGTCCACGGTCAGGGCCGGGTCAACGTCGGTCCGGCTGTCGCGGTCGGCGAGGGCCACCGTGTCGGCCCCACCCGAAGGCGTGACCCGGGGTTCGGGCCAAGAGACGCTGCGTCATACTGTTCGAAGTGAGGTTCAGGCGTCGCACGGCGATGACCCTCGGGTTGGCCGCCTTCATCGCGAGCGCCCTGCACACGGGAGTCGGTGCCGCCGCCGCGCCGAGGACGGGGGTGGTCGAGGTCACCGGCTACGCGCATGTCGGCCTCGACGGCGACTCCGGGCCGGTCGTGGTGGTGGCGAAGGGGGCGAGAGCGGCGGCCATCCGGACCGCTTTGGCCGGACTGTCCCCCTCGCCCTCGGTACCGGAATGCATGGAGAGCGGCCTTGCCTTCAAGGTGAGCGTGCTGTCCCGCGTGGGCGCACGTCCGGCCTATGTGGCGACCGAGCAGGACTGCCCCTCCCCGGGCCTCGTCCTCATCACGGTGGAGGGGCGAATCACGCAGCGGTTCACCGCAGACTGTGCGCTCCGTTCCGCCGTCGTCGCTGCCCTCCCGCGAGGGCGGGCCGAGGGGACGAGACGGGATCAGGCCGGCTGCCCCAGCGTTCCCAAATGCCCCCCGAGGTGTCCGCACCGCCCGGCGTACGGACCCACGCCGATCAGGCGGTAGGCGCCCCGGGGACCGATCGAGGCACCCGGCGCCACCCGCCCCGGCAGCGATCGCTCAGGCCGAGGGTGCAGCCGGCTCCTCCTCGTCCCCGCCTAACGCCGTCGTCAGACCCTCCACGTCGGCCACGGTCACGGTGAGTGCCGAATGGCCCCTTCTTCGCAAGGGGGACGACACCTTCTCGCCGAAGTGGATGCACACGCCTCGGTCGTGGTTCGTTCCGAGGGTCAATCCGTCGTCGACGGCGGACATGCGGATCCCGACAGCGGTCCACCAGCGGTAGTCCTGCGTGACGTGCGCACCGGTCACGTTCGACAGGGGCGTCGTGATCTTGAAGAGACCGAAGGTTGCCACCAGGGAGCCTTCGTCGGTGAGGGTGACCCCGTCCCTCGCGGGTCGCAGCAAGAAGGGCAGCAGCACGGGCAGGTAGCGCTTGTCGACCGCGTAGCCGAAGTGCCGGCTCACCTTTACACGTCCCCCTCGAGCGCCCGCCGCAGGAAGGACTCGACCTCGGCGCGGTCCACGGTCCGGCGCATCGGGGGCAGCGTCGACAGCAGGACGCCGCGGTACGAGGCCGTGGCCAGCCGCGGGTCGAGCACGGCGACGACGCCGCGGTCGTCGGCGTTGCGAATGAGCCGGCCCGCCCCCTGCGCCAGCAGCGTCGCGGCCCGGGGAAGGTCGACCAGCGAGAAGGCGCGCCCGCCGGCGCGGTCGCGCCGCGCCTGGAGCAGCGGGTCGTCGGGCCGCGGGAAGGGGAGGCGGTCGATGGTGACGAGCGAGAGCGCCCGGCCCGGGATGTCGACGCCCTGCCAGAAGCCCAGGGTGGCGAAGAGGCAGGAGGTCTCGTCCCGGGCGAACTCCTCGAGCAGGCGGCCCTTGGGGAGGTCCCCCTGGCGCAGGATGGCGAAGGGGACCTCGGTCTCCAGCGCCTCGGCCGCGGCCTCCGTGGCCCGCCGGCTGGTGAAGAGGGCGAGCGTGCGCCCGCCGGCGGCCTCGAGCAGCAGCGCCAGCTCCTCGTGCAGCGCCTCCTCCGCCCCCGGCGCCCGACGGTCCGGCAGGTGGCGCGGCGACGTAGAGCAACGCGTGGGCGCGGTAGTCGAACGGGCTACCGACGTTGAGCTCCTCGGTGGGGAAGCGCTCGAGCCCGACCCGTTCCACGATGCGCGGGGGGACGGTGGCGCTCGTCAGTACCGCCGTCACCTCGCCCCAGAGCATCCCCGCCAGCGCCGGCCCGACGTCGATGGGCGAGAGGCGCAGCCGCACGTTGCGCCGGGTGCCGTCGACCCAGGCCACCTCGCCGTCGGTGCGCGCCACGAGCCGGTGCAGGTCCTCGGCCAGCTGCGTGGCGGCCTGGAGGGCGCGGGTCTTGCGGCTGGCCCGGTCGGGGTCGGCGCCCGCCGCGTCGTCCGCCAGCAGTGTGCGCTGGGCACCGCCGCGGCGCAGCGCGTCGATGACCCGCCGGGCGATCTCGGCGGTGCGGGCCACGAGCTCGGCCAACGCGCGGTCGTCGACGGGGGGCCGGGCGTCGTCGTGCAGCACCCGCGTCCCGATCCGGTCCCCCAGCAGCGCGCCGAGCTGGTCGCCCACCGCGGCGAGGGACTCCACCAGGTCGGCGTCGCGCTGCTCGACGAGGGGCCGGGCCGCGGTCACCAGGGCGCGGAACCGGCCTGGGGTGACCTCGACCCCGAGGCTCGAGGTCATGACCTCCTCGAGCTGGTGGGCCTCGTCGAAGACGACGACGTCGTGCTCGGGCAGCACGGCCCCGCCGCTGGCCAGGTGGGCCCCGTAGAGGTGCGTGTTGACGACGACGATGTCGGCCGCCCTGGCGCGGTCCCGGGCGGCCTCGGCGAAGCACTGCCCGCCGGACGGGCAATTGAACGCGCCCGGGCACTCCCGCGGGCTGACGCTCACCATGTTCCAGGCCCGGGCGGACGGCTCGAAGCTCAGGTCGGCACGGTCGCCCGTGGCGGAGGTCTGTGACCAGGCGACCAGGGTGCGCACCTCCTCGACGAGCCCCCCGGGCGCGGCCGTCTCCCGCTCCGACGGCTCTTCGGCGTCGGCCTCGCGCTCGTCGGGCGGCTCGGCGCCGCCGTCGCCCAGCTCGGGCTGGATCCCCCCGGACCCCACCTCGGCCACCCGTTGGCGGCAGATGTAGTTGCTGCGTCCCTTCAGGACGGCGTAGTCGAGCGGGACGGGCAGCCCGAGGCCCGCCTCGACGAGGGGCAGGTCCTTGGTGGCCAGCTGGTCCTGCAGCGCCTTGGTGGCCGTGGCGACGACCACCTTTTTGTCGCCGAGCGCCGCCGGGACGAGGTAGGCCAGCGACTTGCCGGTCCCCGTGCCGGCCTGCACGACGAGGTGGGTCCCTGTGACCAGCGCCTCGGCCACGGCGCGGCACATCTCCTGTTGCTCGGGCCGGTGCTCGCCACCGGGCATCTGGGCCGTGATCTTGTCGAGTCCAGCGACGGCGTCGTCACCGGCTTGGCGGGCGTCTTCCGCCGATCCTCCCGCGGACTCGAAGGCGTCCGGATCGTCGAGGTCCGGGTCCTCCCAGCTCTCCTCCATGCACCGATCATGCCCGCCGGGGGCGACAACCGCGGCCCGGGTTCAGCTCGACGCCAAAGTCCGCAGCAGCCATTGAATCTCGATGAACCGGTATGGACGTCCGAGGATGGCACCCCGTCCTGATGCGATATGGGGCACCCAGAATCCCTATGAAGCGGCAATCCAGCTGACACCGATCATCTGGGGTCCGCCATGCACGCCGACGACCGCACCCAATGTGCCAATCCGAAGACCCTCTCGGGGAAAACGCGGAGCGATGAGGTCGAGAAACTCGTCTATGTCAGGTGCACCACCGTGCATCACCGCGATTTGCTCAATCGGACCTGCGGCACCCATGCGTTCGTAGAGCAGCTGTAGCGCTCTCTTGCGTGTCCGAACCTTGCCGGCTTCGTGGACCACGCCACCAGTAAGGTCGATGACCGGCTTGATCGACAGCAGTGACCCCACCATTGCCGCCGCCCCCCCAATTCGCCCACCCTTTTTCAGGTTCTCCAATGTGTTCAGAGCCGCAAGCACGTGGGTACGTGAGATGAGGTCGCTGGCTCGACGCAATACTGAATCGATGTCGGCTCCCTCGGCGGCCGCTTTGGCGGCGTCAATGACAAGAGTGCCGAGCCCGCTGGACACCGTCCGGCTGTCGATCACATTGACGACGAATCGCCCCTTGAAGGTTGCCGCTGCAGTGAGTGCTGACTGAAATGTGGTTGACAAGTCGCTTGAGATGGTGAGACACACCACTGCCTCAGCGTCGGCCTCTCCTGCGCGACGAAAGGCGTCTTCAAACGCACCGGGCGACGGGCAGGCCGTCTGCGGGAGGTCTTCGGCGGTCGCCATTCGCTCGTAGAAGTCTTCGACGCTCAGATCTCGACGGTCGACGAATTCTTCGCTGCCAAATCGGATCGTGAGGGGCACAATCTCGACATTGAAGGCATCGATGTCGTTCGGTTCCAAGTCGCAAGAGCTATCGGTGACCACGAAGACACCAGGCATGAGAATCTCCTCTTCTTTAGGCCTTCACCACACCTGCGGTCCATGGAAACATCGGAAGTTGCAGCGACAAAGAGGCTTAGGTCCCTTGAAAGCTCCTGTCGGCGGAGCCGAGCAGATTACGGCATAACGGCTCACCCTCATCTCAAGGCTCGGTGGATAGTCCCATCGGAGACCGCGCCTACCGCCGAACCGTCCCACCGGCCAGGGAACGGGGGCACCTGCAGGATCGCGAAGATGGACCAAACCGTTGTGATGTCCATCTTCATTCGTGACGGCAAGATAACTGACATGAGGGAGCTTCAGGGCGTCTTCCGAACGGCATCGCTGTCGAATGAGGACGACCGAGGGCCGCTACTGGAGCACCCTGAGTGGCTGATTCTCTCGGATAGGGGTGTTCGGGACGGACTGACGCGAGTCGCAGTGAAGGAGGAAGATGCAGTCGTCAGCTTTGCCGCATATCTGATCTCCGATGGCGAAGCCGAGCTTGAAGACCTGTTCGTGGACCCTCCGTGGATGCGGCCTGGCATCGGAGAGACGTTAGTGCTGGACATAGCAGCACGGCTGAAAGAGCTGCACTTCGAGATGTCGAAGTGACGGCCAACCCCCAGCACCCCAAGTCCGTCGATCCCAGTTGAGGCTTGAAGCGAGATGGGCCGGCTGCGGCGAACTGCTTCTTCCCGGGGCCACTGGTTTAGGCCAGGTTAAGGAGCCGCATCACCTCAGAAAAGCCAAGAATCGTCAGAGGCGACGTCTGCCAAGCGTCGTCCGCTTACCACCCTCGGAGTGATTACGACCCATATGTTGTGTATCCCCTTCTTCCAGGGTTTCGGCACGACATCGTCGATCTGTCGTATCAGTTCGGACAGGCGCTCGAACTCGACTTCTTCTGCGGCGCCACGAATCAGAACGCTCCATCCCGAGTGGCTGACCGTATCTATGTCATCAACTTGAAAGGCGATATCCCGTTCATGAAGGCCGCGCATTTTTGAACCTGCCTCAGAGCGGAAGACAATGGTATTTCCAGCGACGGCAAAGTTGACCGGGACTGCGGCTGGTCCCAGTTCATCTTGATAGACGAGCCGACCGATGGCCTGTTGTCTGAGCAACGTGAAGCACTCGTCCCATGAGAGTTCCTCGAGGTTTCGCCTCGGCATGCCCAAAGCGTACGGGGCTTCAACTATGGGGTTCAGAGTCCAAGGACCCTATTGTCACTGAGACGTCATCTAGGGGATGGATCCCCGGATGGGGGCACTCCAATCCGGCGAAGTGGGCACCCCTTCCGGAACCCTGTTCAACCTCGTTATCGGGGCCCGTCCGAGGACCAAGCCCATCTATTGATGACGTGATAATTGTCTCCGGTACTCCGGCAGGCAGCGGCGTCGGCGCGCGATGCTGGTCACCCCGACGGTGGGCGACGAGCCCGTTCACGGCACATGAGGAGGCCAACATGCCCGATACCGTGTTTCTGTCGAACCGCATCGAAGTGACCCGGCCTATCCCGGCGTCGCCCGCAGCGATCTTCGACATCTTGCGTAGCCCGGCGGGTCATGTGGCCATCGATGCCTCGGGGATGCTGCAGGACTTCACCGGCGAACCGGCGGAAAAGGTTGGCGACACGTTCGTCATCCACATGGACCGGGAGTCGCTCAATGACGTCCCGCTTGGCAAGTACGACGTGACGGTGCACATCATCGTGTTCGAACGCGACAGAGAGATCGCGTGGGATCTCGGGCCCGATATTCCGGTTCAGCACTTTTATGGTTACCGCCTGAGCACCGATGAGGACGGAGTCACCAGTGTGACGTCCTACTACGACTGGTCGAAGGTGAGCGGCGACATGCAGGACCGCTTCCCGATCGTGCCCGAGTCGGCCCTACGCGCCACGCTCGGAATCTTGGAGCGAACTGTCAGAAAGGGCCTGTGATCTTTTCATCTGCGCTCCAAGGTCAGTTGCGTAACGACCTGCCTCTGAGCCGGTGTATTTGGGGCAGGTCGTTGAACCTTTGAATCAGAGACCGGCCACGCTCAAGGGATTGCTTCGATCATGTCAATGATCTCGTCCCTCTGGTAACCCTGCGTTCGGGCGAAGTCGATCAGTTCGCGCACCTTGCTCAGGACAGCGCTCTTCTCTGGGGTGCCTGCGACGGTTACGCCTCGACCTCGCGTGAAGTCGAGTAGTTCTTCGTCCCGCAGGATGTGGAGGGCCCTAAAGACTGTGTTCTTGTTCACCCCGAGCACTGCTGCGAGATCCTTGGCAAGAGGGAGCCGATCACCCGGCCCAGCCTCACCCTCAGCGATTGCCCTTCGAATCTCGGCCGCCACCTGGTCGTGAAGCGGAAAGGCCTCGGATCGGTCTATCTTGACATCCAACATGGTACTAGTCATAGTAGGGCCATGTTCGGGACATTGCCAGTACATCGATGAGTGTCCTAGAGAAACAAACAGGCGTCAGAGCTGGCGAAGTCATCATCGACCAGGCGGCTGAGGATCTGTTCCGAGAGGCGAGACGGCGTCAGCGGCGGCGGCGCTTTGTTGTGGGCTGCGTAGCTTTCGGCCTGGCAGTTTTGGCTTTCGGTGTCCTGTGGCCAGCTTCGACACCCCAAAGGCCCATTCGTCCTGCCAAGCCTCCAACGGTCCAACACCCGGTAGCTCCAGTTGCTGCCACTCTCTCCGCTGGTCCCTTTGCCGGGACCTGGCGGGTTCACACCTTCACCATCACGATTCAGGCCGACGGCACCGGATCAGCGGCTTGGCCGACCCATGTTCCCTGTTCTGTAGGGGGACCGGTTTCAGCTGCTATTGCTTGCGATCAGTTCACGCCCGGCACCGTCGTCGGAGGTTCCCCCGTCAACGTGGTCAACATCTCTGATGGCGGGAAGGCGATCATCCGACTTACCTCTGTGAATGGAACCACCGCATCAGCTGTCATCTCAGGCTCGACCGTTCCATCGACACTGCCCGATGGTCAAGCGGGGCTCAAAGTCACGACACAGGATCTGCTGTACGTCACGCCATCGTCTCCAACGACCGGAAGCCCCTTCGGTCGCTCGGGATTTTGCGGCCCCAGCGCTCTGGCGCTCAACCTCCAACAACAAGATGCTGCGGGTATCAACTGCGGGGCGTAGTTCTTGAGCAGGGGGGACGACCACAAACCCCGACTGGAGACCCTCTCCCTGGCCCCACCCCTTCCCGGCAATGTACGGGGGAGCGGCCTGCGTCTTTGCTCATTCGCCAAGCGGCTGATCAATCGGTACGGCTCGCACATGAAAGCCACCGGTACGAACTTGCGGCGAGTCAGCAACTGGAGAGTTGGTTTCTGGTCCCTCGAGATCCTGGTCCCCAGCATCGTCGTTCTGATCCTCGATAACTCTGATGTGAACCGAGGCCGTTCTTGGGATTACCTCTCTTTCGGACGCTTTGGCCAGCTGCTCCAGCTGACGTTTCTCCCGACGTCGCTGGAAGGGTCCACCCCTTGACGTTGGAACATCGCCCTGACCCATGAGCAGAGCCTAGGGGCTGACGTGGTCACCATATTGGCTTTGCAGTCGGCTGGCCGGCGAAGTGGGACTCCCAGTCAATGGCGGTCGGTGGACCCCCAGTCGGTCAGCTCCAGGCCCGATCTTCTTCTAATCTCAGAGCGGAATCTCCACCCATGTCGAGGTCTGCCAGCTCGCCGTCGGGCCGCCTTCGGTGCCGGATTCCATCATCAGCGCCAGGCCTTCGGAATCGGCAAGAACTTGTCCAAGATCGCCCCGGACGCAGCGTGGTCGGCCGCTTCGTGGCTGAGGACGAAGCTTCCCGCCGACTGGCCGGTCGCTCGACGTTCAGCAGCATCCCAGCCCTCAACACGACGGAGGTCTCGCCTTGCACGAATCTCTGCGTGATTGTGGCAACTCAAGGTGACGCGTTGGCCGTCGCTCCAGTTGCTTTCGGGTCGTCCCAACCAGTCAATCCCCAAGCGGCCGGATAACAGCACGTACCCGGCGGACGGGGACCCTTTGGTACTCATTGAGCAGCTCGACATTCAGACCCAACCTAAGGGTATGGTCCGACTTGGCGTGATCCAATGGGGATTGGCTGGAGCGCAACAGAGAGGTGGTGCCCGTGGCACTCGGAATCTATTTCGTGCACGAAGGATTCACGCCCGAGAAGTACGACAGCGCAATCAAGAAGCTGGAGGCAGCTGGTGGAGGGAACCCAAAAGGGCGCACCTACCACTGTGCGCTCGAATCGAACGGTGAGATCCAGGTCTTCGACATCTGGGAGTCCCAAGCGGACTTTGACGCTTTTGGGCCGATGCTGATCCCCATCCTCACCGAGTTGGGCGTCGGCCTGAAGGAGCCGATGGTCGCCACTGTCCACAACGTGATTACCGGCTGAGTCCTCGCAACTGAGCGGTCCGCTGGTTCAGGACCATTGGCCGTCGCCACCTAGCCGGCGAACTGGGACACCCTTGCCGGATCGTGTGTCGAGCGTAGCTTGGGCAGTTTGGGGACTGGCGGCCCACGCGACATCGCATGACGTCGTTCTCCGGGAATAGCGGGCCGTCGGACGACCACTGCAAACCACATCTCGGACTGCACTACTCAATACCTGTGCCGCCCGGGCGAGCACGGAAGACGTGGTGTGTGCTGCAATGTGGGGGTATGACCCATGCGGACACCGACCTTGCGACCCGGCTCGGTGAGATCGCAGAGTACGAGCACACGGTCCACAGCACCCTGATGACACGCATCTTCCGCAGACTCGGGCCGACGAAGGTGTTCATCGCTCTCTATCGCCGGTTCGGGCCCAAGGTGGACCCGTGGGTCATGCGGAGCCGGGGCGGTCGCACGATGACCCGCCTCTACGGGCTTCCGGGTTTGCTGCTGGATACCACCGGCGTGAAGACCGGCTTAGTGCGTACCTCGCCCCTGCTGTATGTACGTGATGGCGACGATTTCGTGGTCATCGGTACCAACTTCGGGCAGCTTGCCCACCCGGCGTGGACGGCGAACTTGCTCGCCCATCCCCAGGCCCACATCGAAGTCGCCCAAGTCCGGGTCGCCGTCGAGGCGGAACTCGTCGATCAGGCCGGCTGGGACAGGAACTGGCCTCGTTTCTGCGCGGTCTATGCGGGCTACGCCAGGTACCTGGAGACCTGTGGGGACCGCGTGCCAAGGATGTTCCTGCTGCATCCCGTGGCCTGAGAGTTCCACTACCAATGCCCCGGCAGCGGGATGGCACTCAGTCCTGATGCGATAGGGGACGCTTGGGTTCAGGCCATTGATCCTGAGCGCAAGCGGTAGCCCACGCCCCGCACCGTCTCAATCGGCGCGACATAGTGGTGCGTCCTGGGCGAGGTCAACTTGCGGCGGAGAGTCCCCACCACTTGTGACTTTCCGGGCTTGCATGCCATCTACCCGGCGAACTGCGGCATCTCAGATGGGTTGATCACGACCCGCTCCGAAGGGAAGATGTGACTGTGGAGGGCTAAGCGGGAAGGACTCGACCGGCAAGCGGTTTTGGGCGTCACTTCCAGACAGGAGAACCTTGAAATGGGCACGATCACTACTGGCGATGGCACGGAGATCTTCTACAAGGACTGGGGGGCCGGCCAGCCGATCGTGTTCAGCCACGGCTGGCCGCTTTCTGCTGATGACTGGGACACCCAGATGCTGTTCTTCCTAGGCCACGGATACCGGGTGATCGCCCATGACCGGCGTGGGCACGGCCGCTCGACTCAGACCAGCGATGGTCACGACATGGACCACTACGCCGACGACCTCGCTGCTGTGACCGCACATCTCGATCTCCACAACGCCGTTCACGTCGGCCACTCGACCGGTGGCGGCGAGGTGGCCCACTACATCGCCAGTCACGGTGAGAGCCGCGTCGCCAAAGCGGTCCTCATCAGTGCGGTTCCGCCGCTCATGGTGAAGACCGACGCCAACCCGGGCGGCCTGCCTAAGAGCGTCTTCGACGATCTCCAGGCCCAGCTCGCCGCCAACCGCTCCGTGTTCTACCGGGCCTTGCCTTCAGGGCCCTTCTACGGCTTCAACCGACCCGGCGTCGAGCCCAACGAAGCGATCATTGAGAACTGGTGGCGACAGGGGATGATGGGGGGAGCAAAGGCGCACTACGACGGCATCGTCGCCTTCTCCCAGACCGACTTCACCGAGGACCTGAAGAAGATAAGTGTGCCGGTCCTCGTGATGCACGGAGAAGACGACCAAATCGTCCCCTACGCCGACTCCGGCCCACTCTCCGCAAAGCTGGTACAGAACGGGACGCTCAAGTCCTATCCCGGATTCCCCCACGGAATGCCGACCACTCAAGCCGAAACCATCAACACCGATCTGCTGGCTTTCATCAAGTCTTGAGGCATCTGAGCTCGCCATAGCCTGAAGGTTTAGACGTATCCCACCGGCCCCGGCGACGCTCCTATCAGTTGTCAAGCCCCTTTTTGTGCGAACAGCGGACAGAACAGTGATGAGTCACTCGGGTGAGGACATGCTCTTATCAGGCCACGCGTTCACAGGACGTTGGCCCGGACCGTGGGCCGGCGGGTCGCCGGAAAGTCAGCCCCGAAGGGCGACAGTTATGGGGTGAGCCAGACCCACGGTCCGAGGAATCAGCCGCGAGGCAAGTAGCGGTAGAGCTCGCGGGCGACGTAGCGCTTGAGGAGGCGGATGACGTCTCGTTTGGATCGTCCCTCCTTCACCTTGCGCTCGAAGTAGGCGGTGGTCTCGGGATCATGCGCGATGCGGACCATGACGATGCGCCACAGCGCGCTGTTGGCTTGGCGGTCACCGCCGCGATCGAGACGGTGCCGGTTGCTCTTGCCCGACGAGGCCAGGATGGGGGCGACCCCGCACAGATGGGCCCACGCGGCCTCGGAACGGAGGCGTTCGGGGTTGTCCCCGGCGCTGACCAAGAGGGCGGCCGCGGTGTCAGGGCCGACGCCGAAGCGCCCCAGCAGCTCGGGTGCTGCAGCCTCCACCAGCTTCTCGACGCGCTCTTTGAGTTCGGCGATCTCGTCGTCGAGCCCTTGGATCCGGCGGGCCAGCGAACACAGCGATGCCTTGTGGGCGGCCATCACGAGATCTCCTGAGCGTGACGGTCGCAGCCTCGCCGCCTCGGCGGTCAGCGCCGCCACGGTCAAGCCTTTGAGGCGGCATCGCAGCTGGTCGGGGGCGGTGATCACCAGATGGCGCATCTGGGTCAGCGCCTTAACCCGGGCGGCTCGAGCCGAGCGCTTGGCGACGACGAGGACCCGAATGGCCTCGACGGCCCCGTCCCTGGACTTCGAAATGCCCTGAGCCCGGCCGCTGAGGGCGGCTCGAGCCGCTTCGACGGCGTCGAGGGGATCGGACTTGCCGCTGCGCCGACGCTCGGCCCGGTTGGGCCGGTCGACCTCAATCACCTTGACGTCTGCACGGCGCAAGAACCGGGCCAGGCCCGCCCCATACGAGCCCGTGCCCTCCACCCCCACTTTGCTGAGCGCACCGAAGCCCTCAAGCCAGGTGAGCAACGCCTTGTAGCCCGCCGGATCGGTGCCGAAGCGCTCCGTGCCGAGCAGCGCTCCGAGGGGGTCGAGGGCGGCGGCGACATGGACGTCGAGGTGAGTGTCGACGCCACCGGTCACACCCCGCGCAGCTTCTACGATGGTCATGGTCATCCCTTCTCTAAACGGTGTTAGGGATGGCACGGCCGTTCCGGATCGGAGCGACGGGCGGTCTGGGTTGTTCTAGCAACCCAGACCAATCACCCTTTCTCGGAGACGGGACGTGCCGCTGTCAATGTGCGAGACAGGTTCAACCTGCCGGCACTCACGAAGCTATTCAGGACCCGCAATGCAGCGGTGGATCCTCCAGACCATTGTCACTGTTCTGGGGCACCCTCGCATCTGCTCGGTCGGCACTTATCGGTCGTAGTTGGCGGCGAGTTCGCTCAGGATTTCATCTTCGCTTCGCCCTGTCTCGTGGCTGGCCTAGCGAATCGTGGCGGCGATCAGGGCGATGGCTGTGTATTGCGACATCGGAGTCGGTGAGGATGTCAGCTCCGTGACTTGATGGAGGTTGTTGGCGAGAAGTGCGCGAACGGCTTCGACGACTGTCTTACCTGCGGCCTGAACGTGAGCGTGAGGGTCGGTCACGAGGTCAGCGTAGGACACCCTGATGAGAGGCCCCGGCCCGGCGTTTTGGGGCGCTCTTGGGACAGGACAACCTAGGCATCCGACAACTGCCAAGCTCGGCTGCGACTATCGAGCGCACATGGACGTACCGCAAGAAAGGGGAGCTGCCATGCAAGCCATCACCGTTCGAGACCGCGCTGCCGGCGTCGGTGGACTCTCCTTGACGGATGTGCCCTACCCGCACGCCGCCCAGAACGACGTCATCGTGCGGGTGCATGCCGCCGGGTTCACCCCCGGAGAGCTGGACTGGTCGTCGACCTGGGTCGACCGGGCCGGGCGCGACCGGACGCCGAGCGTGCCCGGCCACGAGCTGTCGGGAGTCGTCGTCGAGCTGGGGTACGGAACTACCGGCCTCACCGTCGGCCAGCGGGTGTTCGGTACAACCGACTGGACCCGCAACGGCTCCCTAGCGGAGTACAGCGCAGTGGAGGCCCGCAACCTCGCTCCCCTTCCGGCCGACATCGACCACGCCGTGGCCGCCGCCCTCCCGATCTCGGGGCTGACGGCATGGCAGGCGCTCATCGACCACGCTCACCTAACGACAGGCCAGAGCGTCCTGATCCACGGTGCCGCGGGCGGTGTCGGCTCGATCGCCGTGCAGCTCGCTCGCGAGGTCGGAGCCAGAGTGATTGGCACCGGTCGGGCGGCGGACCGCGACACAGCCCTCGGCTTGGGAGTGGACAGCTTCTTGGACCTCGAGGCCGACAAGCTGGAAGACGCGGGCGAGGTTGACGTGGCGTTCGACGTGATCGGAGGCGACATACTCGACCGCTCGGCTGCGCTGGTGCGCGCCGGCGGTACGCTCGTCACCACCATCAGGGTGCCCACGGTCCAACCCGAGGATGGGCGCGCTGTCTTCTTCGTCGTCGAAGCTGACCGTTCCCGGCTGGCAGACCTCGCCCAAAGGTTGAGGGACGGACGGCTCAAGCCGATCGTCGGGGCCGTACGGCCGCTCGCCGAAGCGCCGGCTGCGTTCGCCCCCGTGCGGCGCACCCCCGGCAAGACGATCATCCGGATCACTGAAGGGAGTTAGCAAGACGAAAGGGGTCTCCCAGTTGTGCGGTGGACGGGGGCATTTAGCGTTGGTTCCGGGCATCCACCGATTTGGCGGAAGCCCTTCGTAGGGTGCGTCGGTCGGTTCTTCTGGCTTGACTTTACGGGGTCGGAGCGAGCGACAGCTCGACTCCATCAACGGTGATCGTCGACCAGACGAGCCTCCCGACGCACGTGCATCCCTTTTCTGGAACTCGGCGGCCGATCACGGAATCGGACCCCTGCTTCTCGAATGTCTGGATGGTCACACCCCTGCGGAACGTGCAGCGGTCGACGACGGAGAGCCGACCGATCAGTCGACCACCAGCGAAAGGACCACGCGATGAGTGAAGTGAGGTTGGGCATCGACGTCGCCTGTCGGGCCGACCACCGGGCCAGCCTGGCCGACGAGCGAGGTGAGTTCATCTGGTCGTCGTGGAAGTTCCGCACGACGACCGCCGATCTCGAGCGCCTGTGGGCCAAGATCCCCGACGGTGCCTCGGTGACGGTGATCCTCGAGCCCACCCGTAACGCCTGGGTGCCGCTGTCGGCCTGGCTCCAAGCACGCGGTGCCACGGTCATCTTGGTGCCACCCGAGCAGTCGGCCGACCTGCGGGACTACTACAACAAGCACACCAAGACCGACCGGTTGGATTCGCGGGTGCTGGCTCGTCTGCCCTTGCTGCACCCCGAGGGCCTGAGCGGCATCGACAACCTCGGTCCGGCGGAGTCACTGCGCCGAGCAGTCCGTCACCGCTTCAGCCTGGTCAAGCGCCGCAGTGCCGCCAGCTTGCGCCTCGACGCACTCGTCGAGCTGCTCGGGCCGGGGTGGGCCGACTCCCTCGGATCGGCCACCGCCTCGAAGACCGCCCTGGTCATCTTGGAGAAATACGCCGATCCACGGGCTCTCAAGCGTCTCGGGCGCGGCCCGGCTCGCCGCCTTGTTGATCCGCTCGAGTTCGGGACTGTGGCGCGAGGACAAGGCCGACGAGCTCTTGGCCATGGCGAACGAGACCCTGGCCCTGTGGTCAGGCGGAGGCATCGACTTCACCGAGTTGGCCCACGACATCGCCTCAGAGGTCCGAGTGCTCCGCCAGCTCGACGACGAGATTGCGGCGGCCGACAAGCGGATCGCCGTTCTCTATGACGAGGCCGACCCCAAGGGCATCGTCGCTTCGGCCCCAGGGCTCGGGCCCGTCCTCTCGGCGGCCATCTTGGGCAACGCGGGCGACTTCAACCGCTTCGCCAACCTCGCCGGCGTCCGCTCCTTCACCGGCTTTGTGCCCAAGATCGACCAGTCCGGACTGGTGGCGGGACACAAGGGCATCACCAAGGCGGGCGACGCCGGCCTGCGCCAGGCCCTTTACATGGCAGCCGATCACGCTCGGCACATCGACCCCACCCTCGCCCAGCGCTACTACCGACTCGTCATGGTCGAGGGCAAACATCACAACTCTGCGCTGTGCTCGGTCTCGGCCGTCCTCATCACCCGGATCGCCGCCTGCTGGCGCAAGGGAGAGCTCTACCAGCTGCGAGACGAAGAGGGCGAAGAAATCACCGAGGCCGAAGGCAAGGCTGCCTGTGCGGACCGCTTCAAGATCGACCCCAAAGTCCGGGCCGCCCGTCGCCGGAACACCCCAGCCAAAGTCCTCAAGAACAGGGCGGCGGGTCGAGGCAGAAAGGAGTCGGCCCAGAAGGTCGCTCCGGCCACCGACCCGCCACGAGAAGAAGCTAGCGAAAACGTTGCTTGAGGGGCTTGACTGGCGTTAGGAACTCACCCCACGATCGTTCAGATACAGGCGGTAGTCGCCGTGACGACGATCACCTTCTTGTCGCCGAGCGCAGCCGGGACGAGGTAGGCCAGCGACATGCCGGTCCCCGTGCCGGCCTGCACGACGAGGTTGGTCCCCGTGACCAGCGCCTCGGCCACGGCGCGGCATATCTCCTGTTGCTCGGGACGGTGCTCGCCGCCGGGCATCTGCGGCGTGATCCTGTCGAGGCCGGCGACCCCGTCGGTCATCGAGGTCCTCGGGGTCGACCTCCCCGACGAAGCTCAGTCCGACAGGACCCGTATGTGGGACTTGTTGAACTCTCCGGTCCGGTGAATGACGTCTGCATCCGTGAGCCGCGCTTCGTCGGAGACGATCTGGGGCATTCCAAGCGTCGTGGTGGGACGGCTCTTCGCCAGGTAGCTGTTGATTCGGTCCGCCAGTGCAGAGAGGCGCGCCGCATCTTCCGGGCTCTCACAGGCGCCGGCCACCCTGTCGAGCTCAGTGGCCGACTCGGTCAGGAGATCCATGCCCGTGTCGTACGCACCGGTCACTGTGCACGACCGAACGGCTCGGGCTGGTAGGCCGGGCGAGCCCGCCACGTGGCATTGGGAGCCATCGGGAACTCTCGATCCTGTCACCGTAAGCGGGGACGCTGGTGCTCTCACTGAACCCCGCGAGGCTACACCCGGCGCCTGCCGTTCGCAGACGTTGACTTCTCTGCACCCGAGGGGTGTCCCAGGCCGCCGGTGTCGCCGCTCCGACCCTGGTCGGTTGCCGGACCGGTTGCACCGGCACCGACCAGGGCGTACACGAGCGAGGCTCAACGGATGGCGTGTGAGCGATGTCCTCGCTTCCTCCTCCGCGCGATCACGTACGCCGAGCCGCCCACGAGCATCGCCGAGAGGGGCAACATGAGCGCCTGGGGCACCTCGGGCGTCCCGGTCCCGGGGTTCACCGTCTTGAAAGAGGGAAGACAGAGCTGGTCCGCCGACGTCAGGGTCACTTGCTCGGGGGTCGGACCGGGCGTCGAGGACGCGGGCGAGAACTGATTGCCCATCTCCACGTTGCGAATTCCCAATGGCCCACTGCCCAGCGGGTCCGGGAGATTGACGGCGTAGCACAGGAGATGTGCGCCCTGGAGGTCGAAGGCGTTCGAGGTCTGCCCTCAGCGCCGGCCGACCTCCACCACGACCTCGGCGGAGTATTCCTTGAACGCCTGCTCGCCGAAGCCGGTCCACATGTCGAGGGCGGGGGGCGGCATGTGCTCCAGCATGGCGGCCCGCTGCGCCTCGGTCATGCGCTCCCGGATCAGGCCGAGGATCAGCCAGATCTTGTCGCCGTGGAAGTTGGCCAGGCCGTGCCCGGGCAGCGCGCCCCACTCCTCCAGGGAGAGGTTCGCCTCGGCCAGCGGCAGCACGCTCGCCTCCTCTTCGTCGAGGTGGGCGACCAGCTGCGCGCGCAGAGCCTCGAGCGCGTCCTCGGCCGCCTTCTGGCTGGCGGCGTCCCCCGACGGCCACGCCGCCAGCCTGCGCTGCGCCTCCTCCAGCAACTCGATCGCCTCCTTGTGCTGCGCGACCATTTCGTCGATCACCTCGTCCTCGCCGGCGCACCGCTCGCGCAGCAGGGGGAACACCAGCTTCTCCTCGCCGTCGTGGTGCGCCTCCAAGAACGACAGGATGTTCTCGTAGTAGTTGGCGATCAGTGCGACGCGTTCGGCGTCACCCGGGCGGATGCCGCCCACGAGCCGGGGGGCCGCGCCGAGGGTGTCCCGGAAGACGCCGTGCACGGCGTACATGTCGGTGGTGTCGGGCCGGGGGGCAGACGCTTGGTCGGACATGGGATTCCTCCTCCTCGCCCCACACCGCCTGGTGGGGGGTGGACCCATTCAACACGAAGGCGGCCCAGCGTGACCAGGGCAATCCGACCGGACGTGTCGCGGTAGGTTCAGCGGGTGACCTCCACCGCCCGCGCCGACGGCGCGGAGACCCCGGACCAGGTTCCGCCGGAGCTCGATCGGTCCCGCGTCCCCGTCCACGTCGCCTGCGTGATGGACGGCAACGGTCGCTGGGCCAACGCCCGCGGGCTGCCCCGCACCGAGGGGCACGCCGCCGGGGAGACCGCGCTCCTCGATGTGGTCAACGGCGCCCTCGAGATCGGCGTCAAGTGGATCACGCTCTACGCGTTCTCCACCGAGAACTGGCGCCGGCCGCCCGACGAGGTGCGCTATCTCATGAACTTCAACCAGTCGCTCCTCATGCGCCGGCGCGACGAGCTGAACGAGAAGGGGGTGCAGATCCGCTTCGCCGGCCGCCGCGACTGGCGGGTGCCCCGCCGGGTGCTCAAGCGCATGGACGAGTCGATCGAGCTGACCAAGCACAACACGCGCATGGTGATGACGATGGCCTTCAACTACGGCGGCCGCGCCGAGATCGTCGACGCGGTGCGCGCCCTCGTCGGCGCGGGCACCCCCGCGCACAAGGTCGACGAGAAGGCCATCCGGCGGCACCTCTACTTCCCCGACATGCCCGACCCCGACCTTGTCATCCGCACCTCGGGCGAGACGCGCATCTCGAACTTCCTCCTGTGGGAGATCGCCTACAGCGAGCTTGTGTTCCCCGAGACGCTGTGGCCCGACATGCGCCGCCGCCACCTCTACGAGGCCGTGATCGACTACCAGCGCCGGGTGCGGCGTTTCGGCGCCGTCAACCCCTGACCCGGCCCGCGGCCCGCAGCTGCGAAAATGGGGGGACCATGACCGCCATCCGGATCGCCCTGATCGCTGGGATCGCCCTCCTCGCCGCCTTCGTCGTCGTGGCCGCCGTCGCCACGCGCTCGGGCCTGCTCGTGCTCGCCCTGGTCATGCTCGCCGTGCTGGTCGGCTGCGGCAACCTGCTCTACGGCCGCCATTCGCACGGCGCCGCCGCCGTGGCCCGGACCCGGCCCGCCCAGGAGGCCCACGACCGGGCGGCCGACGCGGCCGCCGAGGCCCGCCGTGCCGTCGCCGAGGCGGCCAGGCGCGGCGAGCGCTACTGCCCGCTCGACCCCGCCCACCAGCGCCCGGTCGCCGACCGGTGAGCCTGTTCCGTGACCGGGGCGTCGTCCTGCGCAGCTACCGCCTCGGCGAGGCCGACCGCATCGTCGTCTTCCTGACCGAGCGCCACGGCAAGGTGCGCGCCGTCGCCAAGGGCGTGCGCAAGACCACCTCGAAGTTCGGCGGTCGCCTGGAGCCGCTCACCCAGGTGGACCTCCTGCTGTGGCAGGGGAGGAGCGACCTCGACATCGTGAACCAGGTGGAGGTGCTCAACGCCTTCCGGCTCATCCGCGAGGATCTCGACCGCATGCCGCGGGGCATCGCGCTCCTCGAGGTGACCGACCAGATGGCCCAGGAGCGCCACCCCGACCCCCGCCTCTACGCCATGCTGGTCGGCGCGCTCGGCGCGCTGGCCGACGTGCGGTCGGACCCGACGCTGCTCGCGCCCGCGTTCTTCCTCAAGGCCCTCGTCCTCGAGGGCGCGGGGCCGGTGCTCGACGAGTGCGCCAGCTGCGGGGAGCCCGACGGCACCGTCGAGCTCGTGGCCTTCGACCTCGTGGCGGGCGGCACCCTCTGCCGGGCCCACCGCAGCGGCCGACCCATGAGCCCGGCGGCGCTCGCGCTCCTGGGCCGCATCCTGGGCGGCGACCTCGCCGCCGTGCTGTCGGGGCCGCCGCCGCCCGCCGCCGACGAGGTGGCCGAGCTGGCCACCGAGGCGATGGAGGCCCACCTCGACCGGCGCATCCGCTCCGTCCGCTCGACCGCCGGCCTTTGAGCGCCTTCGGCGTCTACGTCCACGTCCCGTTCTGCCGGGAGCGTTGCGACTACTGCGCCTTCGCCACCTACACCGACCGCGACCACCTCATGGAGCGCTATGCCGACGCGTGCGTCCTCGAGCTGCGACGCGCGGCCGGGGCGGGCGACCTCGTCCCGGCCACCTCCGTCTTCTTCGGAGGGGGCACCCCGTCCCGCCTCCATCCCGACACGCTGTGCCGCATCCTCGACGCCATCCCGCGCTCGCCGGACGCCGAGGTCACCGTCGAGTGCAATCCCGAGGACGCCGACGACGCGCACCTCGGCGCCTATCGGCGCGCCGGCGTGACGCGGGTGTCCTTCGGCCTGCAGTCGACCCACGCCCACGTGCTCGCGCGCGCTCGGCCGGCGCCACGTGCCCGGCGCCGCCGAGACGGTGTCGGCCGCGGTGGCGGCCGCGGGCTTCGCCACCTGGAACCTCGACCTGATCTTCGGCGGCGCCGCCGAGAGCGACGACGACTGGGCGGCCGCGCTCGACCACGTCCTCGGGCTGGCGCACCCGCCACCCCACCTTTCGGCCTACGGGCTGACCGTCGAGCCTGGCACTCCGCTGGCCCGGGACGCGGCCCGCCACCCCGACGAGGACGCGCAGGCCCGGCGCTACGAGCGGGCGGAGCGGGTGCTTGCCGCGGCCGGCTACGCCTGGGAGGAGATCTCGAACTGGGCCCGGCCCGGCCATGAGTGCCGCCACAACCACCTCTATTGGGAGCAGGGCGACTACCTCGGCGTCGGGTCGGCGGCCCACTCGCACCGCGACGGGGTGCGGTGGTGGAACGTGCGGACGCCCGAGCGCTACGTCGCCGCCGTCGAGGGCGGGCGCCCGCCCGAGGCCGGGCGCGAGGTGCTCACGGAGGGCCAGCGCGAGTTCGAGGCGCTGTCGCTGGCCCTGCGCACGCCGCACGGGGTGCCGTGGGGGAGCCTCGAGCGCACCGAGGAGCTCGACGGCCTCGTCGAGCGCGCCGGCGACCGTGCCGTGCTCACCGTGCGGGGCCGTCTGCTGGCCAACGAGGTCGGCGCCAGAATCCGCTCCGGTATCCTGCACCGATGAACGAGACCGCCGGCGCCCCCGACGACGCCACCGACGACCTCATGGAGAAGGTGGTGCGGCTGTGCCGGACCCGTGGCTTCGTCTTCCCCTCGGCCGAGATCTACGGCGGGTTCCGTTCGACCTACGACTACGGGCCGCTCGGCGTCAACATGCTGCGCAACGTCAAGAACGCCTGGTGGCGCGCCATGGTCCAGCGGCGCGACGACGTCGTGGGGCTCGACGCCGCCATCCTGGGCCCGCCCGCGGTCTGGGAGGCCTCGGGGCACCTGGCGACCTTCACCGACCCCCTGGTCGACTGCAAGAACTGCCAAGAGCGCTGGCGGGCCGACAAGATCGACGGCGTCTGCCCCAACTGCGGCTCGCACGACCTGACCGAGGCGCGCGCGTTCCACCTGATGTTCAAGACCCACGCCGGCCCGATCGAGGACGACGGCCACGTGGCCTACCTGCGCCCCGAGACCGCGCAGGGCATGTTCACCAACTTCGCCAACGTGCTCGGCACCACGCGCAAGAAGCCGCCCTTCGGCATCGCCCAGGTGGGCAAGTCGTTCCGCAACGAGATCACGCCCCAGAACTTCGTGTTCCGCACCCGTGAGTTCGAGCAGATGGAGATGGAGTACTTCGTCCCGCCCGACGAGGCCCCGAAGTGGTTCGACTACTGGCTCTCCGAGCGCATGCAGTGGTACCTCGACCTCGGCATGCCCGCCGACAAGCTCCGGCTGCGTCACCACGACCCCGAGGAGCTCTCGCATTACTCGCGCGGCACCGCCGACGTGGAGTTCCTCTTCCCCTGGGGGTGGGACGAGCTCGAGGGCATCGCCAACCGCGGCGACTACGACCTCACGGCGCACGCCAAGGCGTCCGGCGTGACGCTCGACTACTTCGACCAGCAGACCAACGAGCGCTACACGCCGTATGTGATCGAGCCGGCCGCCGGCGCCACCCGGACCATGATGGCCTTCCTGCTGGCGGCCTACGGCGAGGACGAGGTGGGCGGCGAGGCCCGCACGGTGCTGCGCCTCCACTGGCGGCTCGCCCCCTACCAGGTGGCCGTGCTGCCCCTGTCGAAGAAGGACACCCTCGAGCCGTTGGCCCGCCAGGTGCTGGCGCGGCTCCAGCCGCACTTCATGGTCGACTACGACGTCACCCAGAGCATCGGGCGCCGCTACCGGCGCCAGGACGAGATCGGGACGCCATGGTGCGTCACCGTCGACTTCGACTCGCTCGAGGACGACGCGGTGACCGTGCGCGACCGTGACACGACCGAGCAGGTGCGCGTGCCGATCGCGGACCTCGTGGCGGAGCTGCGCCGGCGCACCGGCGAGGACTGACGGGCGGGCCGGCGCGCCGCCGGCCGCCGCTCAGCGGGCCAGCTCGCCGGACAGGACGCTGAGATGGGACATGGCGAGCTCCTTGGTGGCCGTGAGCAGCACCGCAGGGCGGCCGGCGATGCGCCGGTGCAGGTCGTCGAGCGCCGCCTGGCCGGCGGGCAGTGCCAGCTCGGCGCGGTAGCGGTCGGCGAACTCCTCGAAGCGGCTCTCGGCGTGGCCGTACCACTTGCGCAAGGCATTGCTCGGGCTCACGTCCTTGGCCCAGTACTCGAACGGGGCCCTGGCCTTGGCCAACCCACGCGGCCACAGCCGGTCGACCAGGAAGCGGCCGGCCGGGTCCTCGCCGACCTGGTCGTAGACCCGGGCGAGCTCGATGCGGCCCACGTCCCCCGCCGCGGCCATGGACCGGCTCAGGCCACCCGGCGGTACTTGCGCACGGCCACCGGGGCCAGGACCACCAGCAGGCCGGCGCACCACAGCAGGGCCGCCAGCACGGCGCCCGAGTCGTGCAGCACGCCGCCGACCATGAGCGACCGCGTCGCGTTGACCACCTGGGTCACGGGTTGATGCTCGGCGAACCCCTGGAGCCAACCGGGCATGGTGGCCACGGGGACGAAGGCCGACGAGGCGAAGAGGAGCGGGAAGATCAGCGGGAAGACCATGACCTGGGCCGTCTCGGCGTTGGGTGCGGACAGGCCGATGTAGGCGAACCCCCAGCTCAACGAGTAGGCGAAGAACAGGATCAGCAGCACCCCGCAGACGAAGAGCGCCACGTTCGTCCCGATGCGGAAGCCCACCGCGTAGCCGACGGCCGTGATCAGCGCCACCACGAAGACGTTGCGGACGACGTCCGCGGTGGTGCGGCCGGCCAGCACCGCGGCGCGGCTCATCGGCAGGGCGCGGAAGCGCTCGATCAGGCCTTTGTGCAGGTCCTCGGAGAGCCCCGCCGCCGTGCTCATGGCACCGAAGATGACCGTCTGCACGAAGATGCCCGGCATGAGGAACTCGATGTAGTGGCCGCCGGGGACGTGGATGGCCCCGCCGAAGACGTACGTGAACAGCAGCACGAACATGATGGGCTGCAAGGTGGTGAAGAAGAGCGCCTGAGGTGTCCGCGTGAGCGCCAGGAGGTTGCGCCACGTGATCGTCATGATGTCGGACACGGCCCACGACAGGCGGTTGCCCTGGCTCGGCAGGCTCAGTCGGACCGGTGCGGTGATGGTTGTCGTCGTCATGCGGCATCCTTCCCGTCGGCCACGTCGCTCTTGCGCGACCGACCCCGGCCGCGCTTCGGCTTCGCGGCGTCTTCCGCTTCGTCCCCGATCGTCGTCTTGTGGCCGGTCAGGCTGAGGAACACGTCGTCCAGGCTGGGCTCACGTAGGGCCAGTCCGGCGATGGGGATCTGCGCCGCGTCGAGCGAGCGGAGCACGTCGGTGCCGGCTCTCGGGCCGTCGGTGACCGTCAGCTCGATGACGAGGTCCTCGACGACCGGTGCCTTCTCCGAGAACGGCGCCAGCAACGGGAGCGCCTGGTCCAGTGCCTCCCGGTCGCCCAGCGTCACGGAGACCACCGAGGTCCCCAGGTCGGCCTTGAGCTGTGCCGGCGTCCCCTCGGCGATGACGCGCCCGTGGTCGATCACCACGATGTCGCGGGCCAGCCGGTCGGCCTCTTCGAGGTACTGCGTCGTGAGCAGGACCGTGGTGCCCTCGCGGACGAGCTCCTCGATGGCGACCCAGAGGGATTGGCGGCTCTGGGGGTCCAACCCGGTCGTCGGCTCGTCGAGGAAGAGGACCGGCGGGTTGGCCACCAGTGCGGCGGCCAGGTCCAGGCGGCGGCGCATGCCGCCGGAGTAGGTCTTGAGCACGCGGTCACCGGCACCGGCCAATCCGAACTCCTCGAGCAGCTCGTCGGCCCGGCGCGACGACACCTTGCGGCTCAGGTGCGAGAGGCGCCCCACCATGTGGATGTTCTCCCGGCCGGTGAGGTTCTCGTCCACCGCGGCGTACTGGCCTGCCAGCCCGACGGTGCGGCGGACGGCATCGGCCTGGGTGACCACGTCGTAGCCGAGCACTGCGGCGCGTCCCGAGTCGGGGCCGAGGATGGTGGAGAGGATGCGCACCACCGTGGTCTTGCCGGCGCCGTTCGGGCCGAGCAGCCCGAGCACGGTGCCGGCCTCCACCTCGATGGAGACCCCGTCGAGGGCCCGAACGTTCCCGCGCGGGAAGACCTTCACGAGGTCGTGCGCCTCGACGGCGAGTGCGGGATTCGAAGAATTAGTCATCGACAAAGAAACTTAGTGATAAAGTTACTTACGTGTCAAGACAATGGTCACGGGTGGAGCTCGCCCAGCAGCTGCGCAACGAGATCATGGGCTACCTCGGCGCCGCCAGCGAGTTCGACGAGGGGCTGGCCAAGAAGCTGAAGCTGAACCGGACCGACATGCGCTGCCTCGACCTTATTGGTCGCCGCGGCCCCATGACCGCGGGCCGGCTCGCCGAGGAGAGCGGGCTGACCACCGGGGCGGTCACCTTCATCCTCGACCGCCTGGAGGAGGCGGGCATGGTGACGCGCCGCCGCGACACCGAGGACCGCCGGCGGGTCTGGGTCGAGATCGTCCCCGAGGCCCAGCAGCGGCTCCAGCGCCTGCAACAGCCGATCGCCGAGGAGATGCGCCAGCTGGCCCAGCGCTTCAAGGCCGACGAACTGGCCGTCGTGCGTGACTTCATGCGCCAGGCCAAGGAGGTCTTCCAGCGCCAGGTCGCCGGCCCCACCAAGCCGGAGGCGGAGCCCGGCGGCGACGCGGGGGCGCGCCCCGGCGCTGACACAGCGCTCCGGAGAGCCGCCGGCGGAAACTAGGCTGGGCCGACCCGTCCCAGGTCGGGAGGGAGTGTGACCACCCAGTGACCGTGCCCGCCGGCGCGGTCCGCCCGTCCAGGGCAAGGAGGCCCGATGCCGTACGTCTTCGATTTCGACCACGAGCACGCCCGTCCGCCCATGGAGCTGAAGGACCTCCTGGGCGGCAAGGGCGCCAATCTGGCCGAGATGACGTCGGTGCTCGAGCTCCCGGTGCCGCCCGGGTTCACCATCTCGACCGACGCCTGCCGCGACTACATGGCGGGCGGCTGGCCCCAGGGGCTCGACGCCGAGGTGGCCTCCGCGCGCGCCCGCCTCGAGAGCGCCATGGGCAAGACGATCGGCGACGCCGCGGACCCGCTGCTGGTGTCGGTGCGCTCGGGCGCCAAGTTCTCCATGCCGGGCATGATGGACACCGTCCTCAACCTCGGCCTCAACGACGAGTCTGTCGAGGGGTTGGCCAAGCAGACCGGGGACGAGCGGTTCGCCTTCGACTCGTACCGCCGCTTCATCGCCATGTACGGGCGCATCGTCCTGGAGCTCCCCGGCGAGGAGTTCGACTCGCTCTTCGACGCGGCCAAGGAGCTCGCCGGCACCACGTCGGACGCCAAGGTCCCCACCGAGCTGCTGCGCTACCTCGTCGACTCCTATCAGCAGATCGTCGAGCGGCACACGGGCAAGCCCTTCCCTCAGAAGCCGACCGAGCAGCTGCGCGGCGCCATCGAGGCCGTGTTCCGCAGCTGGAACGGGCCCCGCGCCATCGCCTACCGCGAGCGCGAGCACATCGCGCACGACCTGGGCACCGCGGTCAACGTGCAGGCGATGGTCTTCGGCAACCGCGACGACAACTCGGGCACCGGCGTCGGGTTCACCCGTGACCCCGCGACGGGCGCGAAGGGTGCCTACGGCGACTTCCTGGTCAACGCGCAGGGTGAGGACGTGGTGGCCGGCATCCGCAACACCGAGCCCATCGCCGAGCTCAAGAAGCAGTTCCCCAGGGTCCACGCCGAGCTGCTCGAGATCTTCGCCCGACTCGAGTCGCACTACCGCGACATGTGCGACACCGAGTTCACCATCGAGCAGGGCAAGCTCTGGATGCTCCAGACCCGGGTGGGCAAGCGCACCGGCACCGCCGCCCTCAAGATGGCCGTCGACATGGTGCGCCCGAGCGACCTCGGGATCTCGAGGGCCGAAGCCGTCGCGCGCATCACCGAGGACCACCTCGACGCCGTGCTCCACCCCCAGTTCGCCGGGTCGGGCTACGAGGTGTGGGCCAAGGGCCTCGGGGCGAGCCCGGGGGCGGCGGTGGGGCGCATCTACTTCACGGCCGACGACGCGGCCGCAGCGGCCGAGCGCGGCGAGCAGGTCGTGTTGGTGCGCAACGAGACCTCGCCCGAGGACGTCCACGGCATGCTGGCCGCCGAGGGCATCCTGACGGCCCGGGGCGGCCTGGTCTCCCACGCGGCCGTCGTGGCCCGGGGCTGGGGCAAGCCGGCCGTCGTGGGCGCCGAAGTCCTGCGCCTGGGACCCCATTCGGTCACCGTGGACGACGTGGTGCTCTACGAGGGTGACTGGATCTCGCTCGACGGCGGCGCCGGGATCGTCGTGGCCGGGCAGGTGCCGCTGACGGCGGCCAAGCCCCCGGCCGCCTTCGACACCGTCTTGTCGTGGGCCGACGACATCCGTAAGGGCCACCTGGCCGTGCGGGCCAACGCGGACACCGGTGACGACGCCGCCAACGCGCGCAACCTCGGCGCCGAGGGCATCGGGCTGTGCCGCACCGAGCACATGTTCCTCGGCGAGGACCGCCTGCCCGTCGTGCGCCGGATGATCCTGGCCCACTCGCCCGCGGAGGAGGCCGACGCGCTCGAAGAGCTGCGCCTCGTCCAGCGCGAGGACTTCCTCTCCATCCTCACGGCCATGGACGGGCTCCCGGTCACCGTGCGCCTGCTCGACCCGCCGCTGCACGAGTTCCTGCCTTCGACCGAGGAGCTGGCCCACAAGGACGCCACCGTCGGGCTCAACCCCGAGGAGCGCCGCCTCTACGAGGCCGCCTTGATGTGGCGGGAGTCCAACCCGATGCTCGGGACGCGCGGGGTGCGCCTCGGGGTGATCAAGCCCGGGCTCTACGCCATGCAGGTGCGCGCCCTCATGGAGGCCGCCCGCCAGCGGGTGGCCGACGGCGGGCACCCGATCGTCGAGATCATGATCCCCCTCACGGTGACCCGGGCCGAGCTGGCGCTCGCCCGCGGCTGGGTCGAGGACGCCGTGGCCGAGGTCAACAAGGAGCGGGCGCCGCGTCCCTCCAAGGGAGCGGCCAAGGGGGGCGCCGCCAAGGCGGGCACGCTCGAGGTGCTGATCGGGACGATGATCGAGACGCCGCGGGCGGCCCTGCGGGCCGCGGAGATCGCGGAGGTGGCCGACTTCTTCTCCTTCGGCACCAACGACCTGACCCAGATGACCTTCGGCTTCTCCCGCGACGACGTCGAGGGCCGGATGATGGACGCCTACCTGGAGCTCGGTCTGCTGCCGCGCAACCCCTTCGAGGTGGTCGACTTCGACGGCGTCGGCGAGCTCGTGCGCCTCGGCACCGAGCGCGGCCGGGCGACCCGACCCGACCTGAAGGTCGGCGTCTGCGGCGAGCACGGCGGCGACCCGGCGTCCATCGGCCTCTTCTACGACGCCGGGCTCGACTACGTCAGCTGCTCGCCCTTCCGGGTCCCGGTGGCCCGCCTGGCCGCCGCCCAGGCCGTGCTGGCGGCGGGCGACGAGGCCTGAGACCCGAGGAAAGGCTTACGCCGGCTCCGCCGGCCGCCCGGCCATGAGGTAGCGCCGCAGGGCGACGACGGTCCAGATGGCCTCGACGACGCCGAAGGGCCAGGCGCCCGAGAGGAAGCCGTACGAGCTGGAGAGGGCGCAGCCGAGGGCGAAGGCCAGGACGAACACCCGGCCACGCGCCTCCAGGGCGTACATCCCCATCATGAAGGTGAGGGCGCAGACGCCGTAGACGGTGACAGCCACGCGGCAACGCTAGGCCAGGCACGGAACACGACAGCGCCGCGGTACCGTCAGGGGGTGGGCATACCGGATGAGGAAGTGGCCCAGGTCCGGGCGGCGACCGACATCGTGGCCCTGATCAGCGAGCACGCAGCGCTGAAGAAGGTGGGCCGGCGCTGGAGCGGGCTCTGCCCCTTCCACACCGAGAAGACGCCGTCGTTCAGCGTGAACGCCGAGGAGGGCTTCTACTACTGCTTCGGCTGCCAGCAGTCGGGCGACGCCATCACGTTCGTGCGCGCCATGGAGCACCTCGACTTCGTCGACGCGGTGCGTCTGCTGGCCGACCGGGCGGGCATCACCTTGCACGAGGACCAGGAGATGGGGCGGGACCACAAGCGGCGCTCGGAGCTCCTCCAGGCGATGGAGCGCGCCGTCGACTGGTACCACGAGCGCCTCCTGCGCTCACCCGACGCCGGCCCCGCCCGCGACTACCTGCGCTCGCGGGGCTACGACGGGGACGTCGTGCGCCGGTTCCGGCTCGGCTGGGCGCCGGACGACTGGGACGCGCTGGCCACCGCGTTGCGACTGCCCGAAAAGGTGCTGTCGGACTCGGGCCTCGGCTTCGTGAACCGTCGCGGCCGGCCGCAGGACTTCTTCCGCGCCCGCGTGCTGTTCCCGATCTGCGATCCCTCGGGTCGCCCGGTCGCCCTGGGCGGGCGCATCCTGCCGCCGCGGCCCGGCCAGGCGCCGCCCGACCGGCCGGAGCCGAAGTACAAGAACTCCCAGGAGTCGCCGATCTACTCGAAGCGCCGGACGCTCTACGCACTCAACTGGGCCAAGCAAGGGATCATCGCCCAGGGCGAAGTCGTGGTGTGCGAGGGCTACACCGACGTCATCGGTTGCTTCCAGGCCGGCGTGCCGTGGGCCGTCGCAACGTGCGGCACCGCGCTCGCCGAAGAACACTTCACGCTGTTGCGCAACTTCGCCAAGCGCATCGTGCTCGCCTACGACGCGGACGCCGCGGGGCAGAGCGCGACCTCGCGCGTTTACGAGTGGGAGCGCAAGCACGAGGTGGACGTCGTGGTCGCCGACCTGCCCGGAGGGAGCGACCCCGGCGACCTGGCCCGCACCGACCCGGGGGCACTGGCCCGTGCCGTCAAGGAGGCCCGGCCCTTCCTCCAGTTCCGGGTGGACGGCATGCTGGGCACGGGCGACCTGACCACCGCGGAGGGCAGGGCGCGGGCGGCCGAGGCGGCGCTCACCGCGGTTGCGGAACACCCCGACGACCTGGTGCGCGACCAATACGTGATGCAGCTGGCGGACCGGTGCCGCGTGGACGCGGCGAGGCTCCGGGAGCGCCTGGACCATCTGCGGGCCCACCCGCCTCCCGAGAGCCCGGCCCGGCGTGGCCGGTCCCGACGCGACGAGCCCCCGCCCATGGCGTACCCCGAGGACGACGGCGACCGGTTCGGGCCCGAGGAGGCCGGGAGCGGGACGGCTCTGACCGCAGCGCTCCGACCAGGGCCGGGGCTCGAGGCGCTCAAGTTGGTGGTCCATCGACCCGAAGATGTAGACGACCGGGTGCACACGGTCCTCTTCGCCGACCCTGTGCAACGCCGGGCGTTCGTTGCGCTCCTGGAGAACGACAGTGCGCACGAGGCAGTGGAGTCCGCGTCACCGGAGGTGGCGAGCCTGTTGCGACGCGTCATTGTCGAAGAACCGATGTCGGACGACCCCGAGCTGGGACGCCAGGTCGACGCCGTGGTCGCGGGGCTCCTGCGCGCCTCGGCGCGGCGCGCGCTGGCCGACGTCGAGATCGAGTCACGGGCCGGGGCCGACTCCTGGCAGGGACCGGCGACCGAGACGGCGCAGGTGCGGCTCTGGCTGGATGAACTCGAGGATCCGCGCTCCGGCCGCGACGCTGCCGATCGGTTGGTAGCGTGGTTGGTCGAGAGGGAGCCAGAGGAGTGAAGGACTTGGCAGGGCGAGGGTGAACGAGGATTCTGCAATCGCGATCGACGACGACGGAGTCGACGCGCCTCCCGTGAAGGAGTCACTGGCGTCGATTGCGCACGTCGCGCTTCCGGCCGGCGTGTCACAGGTCCAATTCGAGGCTGCGCTCGCCGTCGGACGGGTAAAGGGACAGCTGACGCAGGACGAGTTGATCGAGGCGCTGCACACGGTCGAGCTGACACCCGAAGTCCTGACGACGCTGCTCACGCGCGTCAACGCGGAAGGGGTCGTGCTCGTCGAGGAGGACGACGAGGAGCTCACGGTCGAGGTCGTCCCGAAGAAGGCGACGCGGGTCGCCTCGAAGACGAACGGCAGCGCCAGGACCGAGACGCGGCGCGAGACCAACGGCAAGCGCCCGCCAGCCAGCAGCGAGTCGGGCGGCAGCGCCGAGGACCCCGTGCACACCTATCTCAAGGAGATAGGGCGGGTCCCGCTTCTCAATGCCGAGCTCGAGGTGGAGATCGCCCAGACCATTGAGGAGGGGAACGAGGCGGCGGCCAAGCTGGCGGCGCACGACCTGGCGGTGGCGGGGGAGGGGCCCAAGGAAGACCTGCTCGACGCCGGGGAGGTCTCCCGGAACGGGCGCCTCGTCCGGAAGGGGCTCAAGGCCAAGGACGAGCTGATCGAGGCCAACCTCCGCCTGGTCGTCTCGATCGCCAAGCGCTACCGCAACCGCGGGCTGGCCTTCCTCGACCTGATCCAAGAGGGCAACCTCGGGCTGATGCGGGCGGTCGACAAGTTCGACCACACGAAGGGCTTCAAGTTCTCGACCTACGCGACGTGGTGGATCCGCCAGGCCATCACCCGCGCCATCGCGGACCAGGCGCGCACCATCCGGATCCCGGTGCACATGGTCGAGACGATCAACAAGGTGGTGTGGGCGCAGCGCCAGCTGTTGCAGGAACTCGGTCGCGAGCCGACGATCGAAGAGGTGGCGCACCGCGTCGAGCTCCCCATCGAACGGGTGCGCGAGATCCTGCGCATCAACCAGGACACGGTCTCGCTCGAGCAGCCGGTGGGTGACGAGGACGACTTCAACCTCTCGGACCTGATTGAGGACCGCGGCGCGGTGGTGCCCGACGACGCGGCGACGCGCTCCCTTCTCGACGCGGCGGTCCGCGAGGCGCTCGGCCATCTCTCCGAACGCGAGCAGGACGTGGTCCGCCTCCGCTTCGGGCTCGACGACGGCAAGATCCGGACGCTCGAAGAGGTGGGCCGCGAGTTCGGGGTGACCCGTGAGCGGGTGCGCCAAATTGAGTCCAAGACTCTGGCCAAGCTTCGCCGGCCCGATGCGGCGCACCTCTTGCGGGACTATCTCGAAGAGTCCTGAACCGACCGGCTTGTCGGCCCGGGACGTCGTCGGCGGCAGTGTGGCCCGCTGATATCGTTCGGGGGCTGTTTTCTCAACGCTTTCCGGGGTAGCTCAATGGCAGAGCAAGCGGCTGTTAACCGCTAGGTTGAGAGTTCGAGTCTCTCCCCCGGAGCTTTCGTCGTCGTTCTCGCTGGTCAGCGGTGGTAGGTCCAGCACCTCACCCTCACCTTGACCCTCGTCGTGCGCGCCACGTGCGCGATCTCCTTCGCCTACCGTGCACGATCGGGACGACGTTGCCGCCCTCGTGAAGGGATTGAGCGCTTGGGCAAGCAACGCGTCGCGCTCCTCGGAGGCGTGCTCGTAGCGGACCACCATCGCGACCGACTTCCACCCGCCACGGCTCATGATCTCCTTCGTGCTCGCACCGGTTGTGGCGAACATGGTGGCGGCGAAGTGCCGCAGATCGTGGAAGCGCACCCAGGTGAGCCCGGCCCGCCGGCGTGCGGTCTCCCAGATGACCCAGAAGTTGCTCGGGCGCAAGCCGCTCGCCCGTCGCACCGGTGAAGAGAGGAGCGTCGCTCTCGGGTCCGACGAAGCGCCGCAGGTGGTCCTCCAGCGCCGGCAGGACCGAGCTCGGCAGGTAGACCTTGCGAGGGTCGCCGTTCTTGGTCGGCCCGAGGTCGAGCGAGCCGTCGTGGAACTCGTGGAGCGTCCGCTCCACCCGCACCGTGCCGGCCACGAGGTCGACGTCTCGCCGCTCGAGCCCGAGCACCTCACCCCGGCGCAGTGTTCCCCAGGCCGCCACGATAACGGCGGCCCGATACTGCTCTGGCATGGCTTGGGTGAGTACGGCCACCTGGTTGACGTCGGGGATGCGTCGTTCCGTCAATCGGTCGGTGCCGCCGCCCTTGACCCGACAGGGGTTCTTGAGGATGAGATCGTCCAAGATGGCGGTATTGAAGATGGCCTTGAGCAGGCGGTAGGCGGAGCGGGCGACGCCGGGGGTCTGGGCGGCGAGCTCGGCGTACCAGGCTACGGACCACGACCGGGGTGATCTTGGAGAGTTCCCGCTGCCCGAAGGCCGGGACGAGTCGGTTGGTGATGAGCCAGCCGTAGTACTCCTTGGTGCGAGCCCGGATGTCCGTGCGTTGCGCCAACCAGAGTTCTGCGTAATCGCCGAACAAGATGCGACCAAGTTCGGGGTCCACCCAGTCGCCCCGCCCGATCGAGGCTGAGACGGCGTCGAGGAACGCGTTGGCATCCGCCTTCGTCTGGAAAGTCGTGGGCGCGGCGTGCCGCCGGCCGTCGTGCCAGTAGGCAGCCTGATATCGACCGCTGGCGAAGCGTCGCACGTGCCCGAAGTGCCGACGTCTACCTGTCACTGATATAACCCGCTGAGTTCGAAATGCACCATCTGCGAGGCGAACGCCGACGGGGCCGCTGCCGTGCCAGGCACGTGCTGGAAACCCCAGGCCACCAGGAGTAGACGCAAGGCTAGCGCCAGGGTGTGTAGTCCCGGGGGCCCGGACGCGCGGCTTCGACCCGCTGCTGGTCGAGCCAGACGTTGAGCTCCGCCGGGTCGAAGCGGACGAACCGACCGATCTTGAGGAAGGGAATGCGGCGCTCGGCCACGAGTCGTTGCACGTGGCGCCGGGTGACGCCGAGTGCGAGGGCGACCGCATCAGCGTCGAGCAACGGCGACTCCAATGGCGACGTCGTCGTCGCGACAACGCGCCTGATCGTCGATCCCATCTCCGTGCTCCTCTCTCAGAGGAGAAATTCCCCTCCTACTTCTATATATGGTGGTGGGTTCAAGGGGTCCCCGCAACAATTCGGCGAGTCGGCGACAGTGAGTCGAGTTCGACCGGGAGGTTGCGGTTGTGAAGATGACGGAGGAGCAACGAGAGAAGGTTCGTCGGCTGAGGAGTGAGGGGATGACACTCGTCGAAGTGGCGCGCGCCGTGGGTTGTTCGCTCAAGTCGGCGTCGCGTGTCCACGTGGGTCCGTCGAGAGACGAGAAAGGTGTCAAGGCCTGGTATCCGGGCTGTCGTCGTCTCTCCTATGAAGATCGCGAGCAGATCGCGTATGGACTTGCTCGGCGGGAGTCACTCAGCGTGATCGCTCGGCGCCTCGGTCGTTCGACCTCCACCATCTCGCGAGAGGTGAAGGCAAACGGCGGCCGGAGGATCTACCGAGCCTTTTCAGCCCATAACCGGGCCTATCGCATGGCCAGACGTCCCAAGGTGGCCAAGCTCGACCACGGCCCCTTGGCCAAGGTGGTCACCACATGGCTCGAGTCCTGGTGGTCTCCAGAGGAAATCGCGAAACGCTTGCCCATTGAGTTCCCACACGATCCGATGATGCGGGTGTCACACGAGACCATCTACCAGAGCATCTATGTCCAGGGCCGGGGCGAATTGCGCCGCGAGCTGGCACGTTGTCTGCGCAGCGGGCGAACCCAGCGCAAGAGGCGCGGCACGGCCACCCGGGGAGGCCCGATGCGCGACATGGTGCTCATCTCCGAGCGCCCGGCCGAGGTCCAAGATCGCGCCATCCCGGGACACTGGGAGGGAGACCTGTTGATCGGCAAGGGGGGTCATTCCCAGGTCGGCACTCTCGTGGAACGCAGCACCGGCTACCTCGCCTTGGTCCAGCTCCGCGACGGTCGAGAGGCCCCCAAGGTCGCCAAGGCCATCGCCAAGACGGTGCGCCGGCTTCCGGCCGAGCTCGTCCGTTCCATCACCTGGGACCAAGGTCGCGAGATGGCCCACCACGCCCGCTTCTCGGTGGCGACCGGGGTCGCGGTCTACTTCTGCGATCCCCATAGCCCCTGGCAGCGGCCCAGCAACGAGAACACGAATGGCCTGTTGCGTCAGTACTTGCCCAGAGGCATGGACTTCTCCGCGCTCACCCGAGCGGACCTCGACGCCATCGCCCAGAGCCTCAACGACCGCCCTCGCAAGCGTCTCGGATTCATGAAACCATCGGAGCGATTCGCCGAGTTTCTTGCATCGACCGCTTGAATCCGCCGGTCAATGAGCAAGGCGAAATGGGACAACATGCAGGTCAGAGCTTCGGAGAATCTCGCCAACCGGAACCGACTTTCACGGTTGGACCAGAGCTCGATCCCGTCTTGGGGCACCAACCTTTTGCACCGTTCAAGACCGTTGGACACTGCAGGAGACCTTTGACACCACTCGACCACCGCCGGTCCGAAATGCCGGGAGCCAGTACGGGCGTTACGGATTGGCGTGGGGAGATGCGTTACACCTCCCTAGGAAAAGTTGGCGGCTTTGCCCGATGCCTTGAAGCGATTCACCTCCTTTGGGGTGTTGCGGGCCACGGTTTTCAGCGTGGTCCCGTTCTCCATGATGCGCAGATAGCGATGCTCGACGAGGACTTCGACGATCTTGCGCCGATGCGCTGAGCCGACGACCACCTGCTGGCCCCCGACCGCGATGACGCCACTGGCCGAGACCCGGCGGGCCACCACCAGGGGCTCGGTGCGCAGGTCGACCTTCTCGGCCACCCGGGCGCCCTGGAGCCGCTGGCGCTTCTCAGGAGGCAGGGCGCAGGCAAAGGAGCGCACCACGACCCCGTCGCGCACGACGTGGGCGACGTCGCCCTCCAAGACGATGCGCACCCGTTCACCGGCGAAGGGGTAGCCGACACGGAACTGGATGTCGCCGAGCGACACCAGGCCCGCACCCGTGACGGTGCGCTCGAGTTCCAAGGTGGCATCGGCGGCGCGCAGTCCGGTGGCGGCCGGGGAGCGTGGTGGTGGACCGGCTGGGACTGCCCCCTCGACGAGCAGTCGGTGCAGCGAGTTGGTGTTGAACCTCGAGGGCACGGTTTTGAGGTGCTCGCCGTCCAAGGAGACATGCACCGAGACGGTGTCGGCCCAGAACTGCACTTCGCGCCCGGCCCACTTGGGTCCGATCCAGACCTGCTGCTCGGAGATCGAGAGGTTGCCGCACGCGGGCACCGCCCGGGTGAACTCGACGGCCTCGAGGTCGACTTCGGCCCCGTTGGGTTCGGGCACGAAGTGCTCGGGCTCTTCGTGGGGCTCGATGACCCGGTCACCCTCGACGATGCGCAGTTCGGCGGGAAGCTTGAGGTCAGCGATGGTCTCGGGACGGGGCACGAAGCGGCTGGCCGGAGTGGCCATGTCCAAGGACTGATGTGGCCTGACCTCGTTGTATTCGGCCCGCCAGGCGTCGAAGGCGGCCTGGGCCTCTTCGATGTCGGCGAAGGGACCGTGGTCCTCGAGCATCTCGCGCATGGTCAGGTGCAGGCGTTCGATCTTGCCCGTCGTCGTCGGGCTCGCCACCTTGGTGAAGCGCTGGACGATGTCGTTCTCCCGACAGATCCGCTCGAAGAGGGCCTCGCCCATGGTCTTGCGTTTGAGCAGTCGGTTGGTGAACTGGGTGCCGTTGTCGCTGAGCACCTCGTCGGGGATGCCATAGGTCGCCAGGGCCTGGGCGAAGGCGAGGCAGACCTGACGACCGGTGGCCCGGGTCACCACCTTGGCCAACACGCAAAAGCGCGAGTGGTCGTCGATGCCGGTCACCACCTTGAGCTCGCGGCCGGACTTGAGGCGCACCCCAGAGATGAAGTCGTGCTGCCAGAGCTCCATGGTCGCTTCTCGCTCCCAACGCACATAGCTGTCGCGCTTGCGCTTGCGAGGAACGGGCACGATCAAGTGGTTGCGCACCAGGACCCGATAGATGGTCGATCGGGCCGGCACCGGGTCGATGCCCTCTTGACCGAGCCAATACGCCAGGGTCCGTGGGCCCCAGCGACGATGGTTCCGCCGCATCTCGCAGATGGCGGCCTCGACGACGGGGTCGAGACGAAGCGGACTGGACCGTGGGGTCTTGGGCTGGTCGAGCAGCGCCCCGATGCCTCCCGAGCGATAGTGCCGAATCCATCGATGCACCGCCTGTCGGGAGACCCCATAGCGCTCGGCCACTTCGGTGACCGGAACGTGGGCCCCCAGGACCTCCATGACCGCCTGATATCGCTGCTCCACGACGCTGAGCTCCACCAGCACCGGTCACCACTCTTCGTCCGCCTAATTCGACGTCGAAGAGTTCAATCCGTCAGCAGCTGTAACGCATGTGTCCGCGCCGAGGTGTAACCCGTCTGTCCGGGCCCGGCACGCCGTCCGAAATAAGTGAGCAGTATTCTCTACTACTTCAAGCCGCAGGGCCGTCGGCGGCGGCTCCGCCGCCGCCTCGGCCGGCGGTCCGAACCCACTGGTCTCCGGGCGCACCTCTGCACGGGTTACACGCTGAGGGAGGCATGCCAAGACAAAAAGAGGTCGGGCCAGACATCCAACGGAAGTCCGGTACGCATCGCGCCAAAGCCATGGCCTCCCCGCTCGAACAGATGAAACTCAACGGGAACTCCTGCGCCGCGCCAGGTCTCGGCAAAGGTAAAGCTTCCCTCGACGCCCAACGGGTCGTCAGAAGCGGCCATCACGAATAGGGGTGTCGACTGATGGCTGGTATGGCAGTCGGCTACCCACGGGAGGTAGCACAGAGCTGCAGCATCAGGGCGGTGTTCAGCATGACTCTGGAGAACGATACTGCTCGCGATTCTCGCGCCTGCCGAAAATCCGATCATCGTGATGTGCCGGTACCCTTGACCGCGGACAACCTCGAGGGACCGCTGTGCGTCAGCCACAGCGAGTGGCAAAACAGAGCTCGCGACGTTGTGGATCCCCGCCGCGAACGCGTCAACGAGCGCCCGCTCATAGCTCTCTGGGTCGACGGGGGTGGGTACGACTCGGTACTTGAGCACGAACGATGCAATACCGGCGCGCCGAGCGAACTCCGCGACCGCATGACCTTCGTGTTCTATCGCGAGAAAGTGAAACGCACCTCCGGGACACACGATGATGGCTCGGTCGGTCGGCTCATCTGGGAGAAAGGGGTTCAGCGTCGGCACGGTCACGTTTCGAACCAGCTGGTGGCCTCCAGGGAGGCTCGGAGTCCAGACCTCTTCATGTGTCCAGGACTCGGAGCCCGGTGGAGCCCCATCCCAGAGCCGAATCGGATCATCAACTCGTGGCATGAGAAGTATGCGCCACCTTGGCCGATGTGGCTTGCGTTGTGTCGGTATTGGAGCCGCGCCAACTGCGCTCCCGTGCCGAGACGACGTGGCCGCGTTCGCCCGATGCCTTCCAATCCGTGCTCGATACCCCCAGGGCACTCAGAATCGATCGCTCCAGGGGAGTGCCATCTTCACAGTCGAGACGCAAGGGTCTCCGCAGCATGACGGACGTGTTCGAGATGATACGCAGCCGGTTCGTCGCATTGACCGACGCGCTGTGTACGAGAAATGGGTGGGCCCAGACAATTGTGCCTTGGCTACCTGTCAACGGGATAGGCCGTTCCGACTGTTCAACCACGTCGTCGAGTGGCAGCGGCGGATCCAAGCCTTCGGGGTGGACGGCCAGCAGTCTCGCCACCGCTGGGACGGAATCGCTCAGCACATAGGTCGGACCCTGTCGTTCGGCCACGTCCCGCCAGAAAATGATTCCGAGCATTCCCTGTTCCGGGCTGTCGAGAAAATGCCGAAACCAATCACCGTCTTTGTGCCAATGGGCGTTAGGCGCATCCTTTTGTGGGGGAGCCCACCACCCTTCGGGATCATCGGGGAAGTTGATGATGAGGTTGTCGGGCAGGTCATGGAACGTAAGTCGTTGAGGTAGACCAACCAGTTCGAAAAGGGCTGCTGCCGCAGACGGCGCAACTTCTTCGAGTGCAAAGGCCTTCGTCGCAGGCATGTTCTGCCATCCACGCGGCCATGTTTCGGGGGCGGATTCATCGACCCCCGTCTCGGACAAGCGACGTTCGACGACTTGCTCGCAAAACTCAGCGGACAGCGCGTTCTCGACTATGACCATCCCTTTTTCGAGGAACTCTTCCGTCCACGAAGTCACGCGGGGACCGTCTGAAGGGTTTCGACCATGTTCCGCCTGCCGGTACTGAAGCCACCAGCAGCTCCGATGGTACGCCACACCCCGTCCTTGATCATTTTCGATCCTCTACCCAGTCAGGGTCACTTTGCTCCTTGTAACAACGTTATCTTATTTGCTACGATTGCAAGGTTCCGAACAAAGGGGGCCCACGATTCCCGTCATTGACATCGACTCCCACTTCGAGCCGGCACACGACTGGCTCGACGATTTTCCGCAGCTCCAGGCACGGCTGCCAGACCAGTACCCCACTGACGATCCTCGCTTCTCCATGGCGACACCCGAGATGTTCGCCTGGTTCGTCTCCGATGACCTACTGCGTGGGGTGCCAAAGAATCGCCGCATGTCGATGGATCGATTGGTGACCGACGGGATGCGTGCCCTCTACGACCCCAACCGGGGTCCGGAGGTGGGGTACCCCGGATCGAACCAGCATCTCGAACTGACCGACACCGCTGGACGGCTGACATGGATGGATGAGCAGGGGATCGACGTCCAGAACGTCATCAGCGGCACCGCGTACACGCTGGCGCGCGCCATCACCGACCCGGTGCTCGCCATGGACGCCCTCGAGGCGGTCAACACATGGATGTCGGACCGGCTGGAAGACGCTTACGGCCGGTTGATGCTGGCGACGACCGTTCGTTTCGACGACCTCGATCGAGCGATCGCCGAGTTGACCCGTATGCGAGAACGCGGCAGCCGCACGTTCCTGCTGCCATCCGAACCCGTCGGCAACATCCCACCAAACCATCCGGAATACGACCGTCTGTGGTCCGCCGTCACCGATCTCGGAATGGTCCCTATCGTCCACGTCGGCCTCAGTCCCGCCATCTACCACCCGGCCTGGGCGAACACCGATGACCCCGCCATCATCAGGGTGATCTCGGTCCTGCAGCCGTACCAGCAGGCGCTGGTGTTTCTGAATGCCATGGTCCTGGGCGGCGTATTCGAACGACACCCTTCACTCACGCTTGTCTTTGCGGAGCATGGCATCGACTGGATTACGCCAGCCACTTTCCGACTGGACGCGATCGCCCAGCCGGGACTGAGCCCGCTGCTGATCGGCGAATATCATTGGTCGCTGTCGCCGGCGGAGTACGTGAAGCGCAACGTCCGCGTCACGCCCCTACCCGTTGCGCACGAGTTACCGAACACGACCCTCGACTTTCTGCCCTCGGTTCCCGTCTTTTCGTCGGACTATCCGCACTTCGAGGGAAGTGGTGACCCTATGGGACACTATGAAAAGGAGCTGGCATCCGTCGCATGCGAGGCAAGAACGGCTTTCCTGGGCGACAATCTGGCCGACTGCTTCGCCCGCATGGGCGACCCGATCACCAACTGAGCCGAACGATGGCGACGAATGCAGTGCCAACACTCGCGGATGTGCAGGGCCTTTTGGCCGGCTGGTGGTTCGACTACGACCAGGGAAACTTTGAAGCCTGGCCCCGTTACTTCGCCGAGGACGCGCATTTCTCCTGCCGGAGCGACTCCCAATCCACACCTTTCGAAGAGTTTGTGACGGCTGATGTGCGTGGTTGTGACGAGGTGCTGGCTTGGAACCGGGAACATCGCTCCCAGAGTCCATACCCGCTGCGTCACAACGGTACGAACATCCATTTCTCATTCGCGAGCGAAGGAACCGCAGCTTTTCGGTCCTACATCTTCGTGACCCATGTCGTAGGGGGAGGCATCGCTCCGTTGGCCAGCGGTCTCTGCCTCGGGGCCGTGCGGTTCGAAGAAGAGATGCTCCGGCTCTCAGACCTGCGATTGATGCTCGATTTCACCGACTCGCAGGTCTTCGCGACAGCGACTCGATTTACGTTCGACTGAGCCGACGGCTCCGACTTGAGATACGGGGGATGAACAAATGACCAGCACGACGCGGCGACCGGCCGCGTTGGCCTTGTTGATGACAATCCTGACGGCAACCGGGATCCTGGCCGCTCCCGGAGTCAGTGGCGCTTCATCCTCTTCGTCCATTTCGTACACGAAGTTCGGTTCGCTTTCGTCGCCGTGCGGGAAAGGGCACGCCACCGGATCGACGGATCAGGGAGTAACAAATACGACGATCAACATCGCGTACGGCGACGACCGCGGCTATTCGGGGATCCCCGGACTCGACCAGGAGATGGGGAATGCCGTCAAGGACATGATCGCCTGGTGCGATGCACAGGGCGGGATTGATGGACGCAAGATCGTCGGTGACTTCTATGACGCTGCCATTACCAATGTCGGCACTGTCACGACCCAGGCCTGCAAGAAGGACTTCATGCTCGTCGGCGAAGGGTTTGCATTGGACGGCGCTGCAGAGGGATCACGTCTCGGGTGCAACCTCGTGGCGGTTCCCGGCTTCACCGTGGCTCCAGTCGTGGCAAACGCGTATGAGATGTACCAGGCATCACCGAACCCGGCTGACTACAGCCCCGTTTCGAGCGCTTACCAGGCTCAGAAGCTTTTCGGATCGAAGACGAAGCATGCGGGTGCGTACACGACGACGCTTTCGACGCAAGCGGCCTCGAACGCGAAGGCCGTACAGGCCTACACGGCCACCGGCTGGAAGTTCGTGAACTGCCCGTTCCAAGTGAATTACAGCGGCGAGGCCAGCTACACCCCCTTCGTGCAAAAGCTCCAGAGCTGTGGAGCCCAGATCGTGTACACCGACGTTGCGCCAGGTCCCGTGCTCTATGGAGCTCTCGAGGCCGAGGATCAGATTAGCTACAAACCGATATGGGTCGAGGACTCGGCCTCCTACACCGCGGCCTTTGCTCAATGGAACACGGCCGGTCTCGGCAATAACACCTACGTGCGCCTCTCCTATGAGCCCCTCGAGGCGGCGAAGGTCGTCCCGGCGGTGGGTCAGTATCTGGCGATCGTCAAGAAGTACGGCGGGTTGTCTTCTCAGCTCGGTGAGCAGGCAACGTCTTCGTTCGTGTTGTGGGCTACCCAGGCGAAGGCTTGCAGTTCGGATCTCACCCGCCAATGCATGATCAACAAACTCTCGAAGGTGACCAGCTGGACCGGCGGCGGGCTGAACGCTTCGGGCAACCCGTCTAAGAATCTTCCACCGAATTGTGGACTGCTCATGAAGCTGCAGGGAACGAAGTGGGTGCAGGCCTACCCGAAGAAGCTCGGGACCTTTGACTGTTCGTCGAAGTACATCGTGCAGAACACGGGATCGGTGGTGGGCACGACACTCAACGCCCAGCGCTACGCGACTCAGTACGCGACCTCATCGGTCATCAAGCCCCAGGGTTGACCGCTGGCGTTCCGGCGCTCGGCGACGCAGCCCAAGGAGCCGAGGTCCGGTTTGCCAGATATTTGACAGACTCATACAAATATCTCTAGAGTTGGGCTGATGAGAGAAAATCTTCCGGCCGCGGGGGAAGTCCCAGAGGAAGAGTTCGGGACCATCGAGAGGGCTCTCGAGCAGCTCTTCCGTCTCAATGCGAGCAGAAAGGTGCACAGTCGCCGCGCGGCCGCCGCCGGGGTCGTGATCTCCCAGCCGGGCTTTCAACTGCTGCGACGCATTCAAGAAGAGGGAAGCCTCCAGATCGGCGAATTGGCCCGAATGACCGAGATGGATCCAGCGGCGGCAGGTCGTCAGGTGGCACAGCTCGAGGAGGACGGGTTGGTGACCCGCGAGAAGGCAACCGACGACGCTCGCGTTGTACGGGTCAAGGTCACGCCTCATGGCGCCGAGGTTCGCCAGCGACTAACCGAAGTCGCCGAACGTCATATGTCCGACGTGCTCTCGGGTTGGTCCGCATTGGACCAGCGTCGTCTAGCGGCGTTGCTGCCCCGACTCGTGGACGGAATGCGAAGCGTGGCATACCGCTCAGAGTTCGCCGAGGTTGACGACACACGACGGGCCCGTTCGGCATGATGCCCTCAAACGTCGGGGTCGTCGACCTCATGATGGGATTCCCTAGCGCGGATGCCCGAACGAAGTACGAATCCCTTCGGGATCTGACAAAGGACGCCGAGAGCCAGCAGATGCAAATGCCGGCCGAATACATGTTCAAGGATGTACCGGACCATCTGTCGCTCGAGGAAGACCCGGTCGAGGTCACTTTGGCCGCAATGGACAAGCACGGCATCGACATCGGCCTCGTCGGCCTCCGAAATCCGGTGACGATCGACGCGCTTCGTCGGCACCCCTCTCGCTTCGCCGCTGGTCTCGAAGTTGACCCGAACGACATCAGCGGCACTGTGAGGGCAATCCGTGAAGCTCATGCCGAATACGGAATTGTCGCCGTCACGACCTTCCCAGCCGGGTGCAACCCACAGGTGCCGGTCAACGACCGCCGCTACTACCCGACGTACCAGACGTGCGTCGACCTCGACATCCCGATCATCGCCAACGCCGGCATCGCCGGACCCCGAGTTCCCTCGGATTGTCAGAACGTGATGCACTTCGATCAGGTCTGTTACGACTTTCCGGACCTGCGGATCGTCATGCGACACGGAGCTGAACCGTGGGAAGCGTTGGCGGTCAAGCTGATGCTCAAATGGCCAGGTCTGTACTACATGACTTCGGCCTTCGCCCCGAACTACTACCCGAGTGCCATCATCGATTTCGCCAATACTCGAGGCGCTGACAAGGTCATGTACGCCGGGTACTACCCGATGGGTCTGGACCTCGAGCGCATCTTTGCCGAGCTTCCCAATGTCCCCTTTCGCGATCATGTTTGGCCCGCCTTCTTGCGCGACAACGCGATCAGAGTCTTCAAGCTGGGCGATCGATGAGCAGTACTCGTCGTATCCCTTACGCCGGCAGCGTGCATGACGAACTGGAAATCGAAGCCGTCCGCGAGGTACTCGCGGGCGGTCCGCAGGCGCTCCGCATTGGCAAGAACGTCCGCGACTTCGAGCGGCGCATCGCAGACCTGTTTGGCAAGCGCCATGGGATCATGTGCAACTCCGGATCTTCGGCGTTGTACCTCGCCGTGGAACTTCTCCGTCTCTCTCCTGGCGACGAGGTCGTCACCTCGGCTGTCACCTTTTCGACGGACATCGCGCCCCTCGTCAAGGCTGGCGCGACGCCGGCCTTCGTCGACGTTGAGTCGGACACCTACAACGTTGACGTTGAGGGCATCGCCGAGATGATCGGTCCACGCACGAAGGCAATCTTGATCCCGAACCTCATTGGAAACGCCCCGGATTGGGATGCCATTCGAAGATTGGCCGACGAGCACAATCTCGCAGTCGTGGAGGATTCGTGTGACGCCCTCGGGACGACCCTGCGGGGGAGTCCGACAGGTACTCGGTCAGACATCTCGGTGACGTCGTTCGCTCTCAGTCACATCATCACCGCTGCGGGGACCGGAGGAATGCTCTGCGTTGACGACGGCGATCTGGCCGATCGATGCCTGGCGCTGCGGCGCTGGGGGCGTCGCTCAGAGGTCCAACTCTTCGGGTCGGCCAAGGGAGAGGGGAACCGCTTCTTCTCGTCGATCGACGACGGGCTCGAGTACGACAACCTCTTCATCTTCGACGAAATCGGCTGGAACTTCGAGCCCTCGGAGCTCTCGGCGGCCTTCGGCCTGGTGCAGCTGGACAAGCTGAAGGTGAATCTCGACGCGGCGAAAGCGCAACTTTGCCAGACTGCGCGAGTACTTCTCGCAGCGCCCCGACGTCTTCTCACTGCCCCGCACCACGCCGGGACTCGACACGGCGTGGCACATGTTTCCGTTGCGGATCCTGCCCGAGTCGGGGATCCGGAGATCCGAATTCCAGCAGCACATGGAGCGCAACGGTATCGACACCCGCATGGTCTGGACGGGCAACGTCACGCGCCAGCCGGCCTTCGACAAGATTCCCTTCCGAGTTCCATTGAAGGGACTTCCTCGGGCGGACGCGGTCATGGAGCAGGGGCTGGTATTGCCGTCCAACCACGCCCTTGGCGACGAAGACATCGACTACATCTGGGAGATTGCAGAGGGGTACCTGCCGTGAACGACACAAACGAGGACCGCTTGGTCTTGATCTCCGCGGACGGACACGCAGGGGGCAACCACGACCAGTACCGCGGGTACCTCGAGTCGCGCTATCTCGAAGCCTTCGACGCGTGGCGGGGGAGGTACTCCAACCCGTTCAAGGACCTCACCGGCGGCACCCGGAACCGCAACTGGGACGACGACCGGCGCATCGCCGAGTTGGAAGCCGATGGGGTAGTGGCCGAGGTGCTCTTCCCAAACACGATTCCACCCTTTTTCCCTACGGGTGCGGTTGTAGCCCGGCCGCCGGCGCCCGAGGACTACGAGCTGAGGTTGGCCGGCATCCGCGCCCACAATCGGTGGTTGGCCGACTGGTGCCATGGGCAAGCCGATCGAAGGGCAGGGATCGGGCAGATCTTTCTCAACGACATCGACGATGCGATCGCGGATGTCCGTTGGTGTCACGAACATGGACTGCGAGGCGGGGTGCTCGTCCAACCCGTCCCCGATGACATGAAGCACATCCAACCTCTGTACGCGCCCGACTACGACCCGCTGTGGTCGGTGTGCCAGGAGATGGGGGTCGTGGTCAATACACACTCGGGGGGAGCCGGCATGCCTGACTACGGCCCGTACGACGCCGCCGGCCTACTCTGGATCGTGGAAACGTCCTTCTTTTCCCGGCGCCCGCTGACTCAGATGATCGTGGGCGGTGTGTTTGAGCGGTTCCCCGACTTGCGGTTCGTGCTCACGGAGCAGGGAGCGTCATGGATCGGGCCGCTCCTCGCCCAACTGGACTCCTACCACGGGCAGATGAAGAAGGTCGGTCGCATCGGTGAACTCAAGTACGACGCCGATGCAGTGCTGCCGCTCAAGCCGAGCGAGTACTTCGCTCGGAACTGTTGGGTCGGGGTTAGCTTCCCCTCACCGGGGGAGGCGGCCGCACGCTACGACATCGGCCTTGACCGCTTCATGTGGGGAAGCGACTACCCCCACGACGAGTCCACCTATCCGAACACACGAGAAGGTCTCCGCCGCGCCTTTGCGGGCACTGATCGGGCAGAACTCCAGAAGCTCCTGGCCGAAACCGCGGCGGAGGTCTACGGCTTCGATATGGAACGCCTTCACCGATTGGCAGAGCGGGTCGGGCCGACCTTCGCCGAGCTCTCCGTGCCCTACACGGGTATACCCGAGGGCAACCGCTCGCCGGCATTCACCCGGGCGTGACGTGAGCGGCACCTCCAAGCGGTTTTCGGGACGGCGCGCGCTTGTCACCGGAGCAAGCCGAGGTATCGGCGCCGCCACCGCCCAGCGACTGGCCGCCGAGGGCGCGGACGTGGCCATCGTCGCCCGTACCGCGGAGCACCACGAAACCCTGTCTGGTTCTTTGCGGGAGACGGAAGACCGCCTGGCCGCTTCCGGAGCATTGGTGGTGTCGATCACCGCCGACCTCACCGAACCCGAAGCGCGGGCGAACATCGTTCCGCAGGCGGTCGAGGGCCTCGGCGGCCGAATTGACATCTTGGTCAACAACGCGGCCGCGGCGATCTACCAGCCCCTCATCGACTTCCCGCTCAAGCGCCGGCGACTGGTGTTCGAGGTCAACGTCCACGCACCGCTTGACCTTGCTCAGGCCGTGCTGCCTCCGATGATCGACCGCGGCGAGGGTTGGATCGTCAACGTGTCCAGTGCCACGGCGCACCTGTGGGAAACACCCTTCAAGCTCGGATCCCTGGGCTCGAAGACGGGCGTCTACGGTGCATCCAAGGCGGCACTGAATCGGCTCACGAACGCTCTGGCTGCGGAGGTCGCGACGACCGGAGTTCGCGTCAACACGGTCGAGCCCCGTTCGGCCGTCATGAGTGAAGGCGCGGAGGTCCTCATTGGATCGCCACTCGCCGTGGACCAAGTGGAGTCGATGGAGGAAATGGTCGAAGCCATTGTGGCGCTGTGCGACTGCCCGCCCGAGCGAACCGGGCGGACGCACGTGAGCCTCGACTTGCTGGACGAGCTCGGTCTCTCGGTGCACGGCTTGGACGGACAGCCGCTATCGCCCTAACGGAGCCACCGGGCGACTGACCGGCCCGTACATACTTGATCTATCGAGCGGTGCGCTGACGCGAAGAGCTGCCGACCGGCGTGGCTGGTCGATCGAGGCCGGCAACGCTGAACATAGTGGCGAAGGTGCTGGCCAAGTCACCGACGCGCGGCGTCGCCAAGCCGAAGGCCTCGAGGAGCCCGAGGCCGAGCTCGGCGCTCCAGACGACGGTCACCGCCGTTTTGGTGTCGACGCTCGGGACGACATCGTTGTCAAGGGCCCAATCGTCGAGACCCGCCGACCACAACGCGAGGTGGCGCCGGTGCATCTGTGCCAAACGACTCCGTATCTCGGGATCAGAACGCGCTGCCACCGCCCCTTCGAGGAGCAAGGCCCGCAGCTGCTTTCGATCCTCGAAAGTGTGGAGGTTGTACTCGACCAGTTGGGGAGGCGATCCGGTCTCGACCAATCGGGGAGGCAACCGTTCGAGGTCCTCGGCAATGCGAGCCTCGATCACTTCGAGCAGCAGCGTCGCCTTGTTGGTGAAGTTGCCGTAGATAGAACCCGTGGTCATCGACGTCGCGCGTGCCAGGTCTCGCACCGTTACGGCCGCATAGCCCCTGGTGGCGAAGAGCTCGATTGCTGTCTCGATAAGCCGCGACTGAGTCGCCACGGCTCGCGGAGAGTCCCGCAATGCGGCCATGGGGGCGAGAGTGCGTGCATTGGCGCTTGGGCGAAATGCTTGGCCTCGCCCTTTCTTGCCTGACCCGCGATGCTCGGCGGCCTGACGACTTGCCCAGGGCCGCTCTGTTAGCTCGAGACTGGCCAAGAATCCGCTGACGAACTGGGCGACATTGGCCGGCTTGACCTTGAGCGCTCCATGCGCGTCGAGGACTCCGAGTCCCAGTTCAATCGACCACAGTGATCGCACCAAGGCGTCCATGTCCCAGCGAACGTCGACATGCCGGATCTGTTGCCAGTCGCGGTAATCGGTGATCCACCTCTCCAAAAGGGCACCGAGCGTTGGCTGGAGCCGAGCTCGCAGGTCGGCATCGGTTCGGGCCGCGATCGCTGCATCGACGAGCAGCGCGCGCATGGTGGCTCGTGTGCGGAGCCGGAGAAAGCTCTGGCGGACGAACTCGGGTAACGCCATGTCCGCCCGGGCCCCCTCCATGTCCTCCTTGATGCGCACATCGAGGATCTCTGCTAACAGCTCTCCTTTGCTCCGGAAACTTGAGTAGATGGCACCTGTCGTGAGCCCGAGGCGACTGGATAGGTCGCGTACTGAGACCTGGGCGTAGCCCTTGGAGGCATAGAGATCCGCCGCCAGCTCGAGCAGGCGGGAACGGTTGTCTGGGCTGGATGCCCTTGCGGAAGAGCTCGACGGGGTCATGGCTGGTCTATCGTATGACTGGCGACTTCCGCTGCCTGGAATGGGGCAAACGGAATGGGCTACTTCTGCATGCCTCCGCTCACCGAGATGTCATCTCCGGTGACGTAGGAGGACGCATCGCTGGCCAGATACAACACCGGCCCGACGATTTCGCCGGGATCAGCGACCCGTTTCATGAGCGTTCCCCCCGCAACCATGGCCTTGAAGCCCGGCGCGCTCCGCTCGCCGCCCTCCATCATCTCGCTGTTGAAGGGGCCAGGGGAAAGTGCATTGACGCGCACGTTCCACGACGCCCACTCCTGAGCCATGCTCTTGGTCAGGTTGATCAGGGCGGCCTTCGACGCGGCATAGGCGCAGATGTTGGCGCCTCCTGAGTAGCCGCCCATCGAAGCGATGTTGATGATGCTGCCACCGCCTTGGTCCCTCATGAGCGGCGCAACCAATTGGGAGGTGCGCAGCGGGCCCTCGACGTTTACGGAAAAGACTTTTTGCCAGTACTCCAACGTCATGTCGGTCGGAGTGATTCGGGCTGGGTTGATACCCGCGTTGTTCACCAGTACGTCGATGCGTCTCAGTCGATCCTTCACGTCGGCCACAAATCCTCCGACGGCCTCCCAGTCCCCGACGTGGCAAGCGAGGCCCAGAACGGTGGATCCCGTTGACTCCTCGATCTCGGCGGCGACCTTCTCGCAGGCGTCCTGTTTACGGCTACTGACCACCACGGTCGCCCCGGCTGAGGCCAGACCCTCGGCCATCGCGCGCCCGATGCCCTTGGTGGACCCGGTGACGATGGCCACTCGTCCGCTCAGATCGAAATCGCTTCCCTTGGGCATCTTCGTCACTCCGTTGTCTTGTTGTTGACCCACCCAAGGTTGGCACGGGGACTCGGGATTGTGGGTCGGGGAACAAGCGCCATCCGTGACAACCGTGGGGGAAATCGCCCAATTATAACAACGTCATTTTCTGCTGACAACCGGGCGCAAGTCCGAAGTGGTCGTGGAATGCGCACGCCTGATGCAGCAAGCTGACCGAGATTGGTCCTGACCACTGATCAACTCGTGATGGACCCGCCGTTGACCTGGATGGTCTGGCCGGTCACCCATGCCGCCTCCTCCGAAGCGAGCCAGACACAAGCGGCTCCGACATCCTGAGGGGTACCGGTTCGACCGACCGGGATCGTCCGGGCCAGACCTGCAGTGGCCTGCGGGTCGGGGGTGTCCATAAGCCCGATCGCCAGCGTGTTGGCCGTCACTCCGCTGCCGGCGACCTCGAGGGCGAGTGTACGGATGAAGGCGATTCCCCCACCTTTGCCTGCACTGTAGGGAGCCACGCCGATGCTCACGCCGGCGGTCGCAGCTCCTGAGGAGATCGTGATGATTCGACCCCACCCGCGCTCACACATGCCTCGCAGGACCGCGTGGCAGCAATGCAATACGCCGTAGAGGTTGATCCGGATCGGCGCTTCCCACGCAGATGGATCCATGTCGACGAAGCGGCGGAGCTCCATCGTCTCAGTGCCTCCATTGCCGGCATTGTTCACCAAAATGTCGACTCGTTCGACCGACCCGACGGCATCGAGTACGGCGGGAAGACTCGTGACATCGAATGGGAACGCTCGGGCCCGCCCGCCATCGGCGCTGATTCCTTCGGCGACCGCGTGTGCCCGGTCGACCACGACATCGTTCACCAGCACAAAGGCGCCCTGGTCGGCCAGTGCACGTGCAATTCCGCTTCCCACGTTCTGCCCGGCTCCGGTAACGAGAGCAACCCGATTGCTTAGGTCGAAGATCAGACCGCTCAACCCGGCACCTCCTTAAGCGGCCGGAAGGGCTGTCCCCGGCTTGGATCAGGTTCGCGGGGCAGGCCAAGTATCCGCTCACTGAGGATGTTGCGCTGGATCTGGTCTGTCCCGCCGCCGATCCGGATCGACCACTGGGAGAGGAACTGCTGCTGCCAGAATCCGCTGTCGGGCGCACTTTCGACTCCGAGCATCCCACTCGCACCCTCGAGACTAAGCAGGAGGTCGGTCGTGGCGGCGATGTGGCGCGAATAGGCCAACTTCATGACTGAGCTCTCGGGACCGGGCGGTCGGCCCTGACTAATCGCCGTCTGGACCCGATATCCGAGGAACCGAAGGATCTCGAAACGCGTGTACGCGTCGGCCACCTCCTGACGAAACCGGTGACTTTGTTGCGAGCCGACTCCAGCGAGCAGTGTTCGCACGTCGTCGAAGCGCAGGCTCTCGCCGCTGCCGATAGCGACGCGCTCGCTCTGGAGTGTCGTCTGAGCGACTCGCCAGCCCTGGTCAACCTCGCCGAGAACCTGGCTGTCGGGTATGCGCACGTCCGTGAGGAACACCTCGTTGAAATGCGCTACTCCATCAATCTGGCGGAGTGGACGCACGTCGACCCCCGGGGAGGTCATGTCGAGGAGGAAGTACGTGATGCCCTGGTGCTTCGGAGCTGCTGAGTCAGTTCGGGCTAAGAGGATGGCCCACTGACTGTGTTGGGCCAGCGAGGTCCATAGCTTTTGTCCATTGACGACCCATTCGGCACCGTCGCGTTCGGCGCGCGTGATGAGCCCGGCCAGGTCTGAACCGGCGCTTGGCTCGCTGAAGAGCTGGCACCAGACCTCCTCGCCTCGCTGCATCGGACCGAGGTAGCGGGACTTCTGATCCTCCGTGCCCCACGCGATGAGGGTCGGTCCGACCATGGCCAACCCGACGGTAAGGGCGCCGGTCGACACATCGAAACTGGACTGCTCTTGGTTGAAGATGACTTGCTGCATGGGGGTGCCTCCGCGACCTCCGAAGGCGGCTGGCCATGTGATTCCGGCCCAACCGCCGGCGTGAAGCATTCTCTGCCAGCTCCGGCACGCCTCCACGTGAGCCGCTTGCGCCTCTGGGGAAGGGTCTCGCCATCGGCTTCGAGTAGCCACGGATTGCCGTGCACGCGGCGGAGCGTTCTCCTCTAACCAGGACCTCGCTTCGGCTCGGAAGGCCGCCTCCTCGGGCGTGTCGTCGAAATCCACGAATCAAGTCCCGGCGCTTGGCGGACGAGCGAAGTCGGCAAGGACCCGCTCAAGCAGTCCTGCCAGATGATGCAGCTCGTCTGAGTGCCATGCGCCGAAGGTCTCGGCGATGATGTCATCAGTCGCCCTGCGATAGGCCTGGTACGCGTCGAGTCCATTCTCCGACAGGCTTACCCACGCGACTCGGCCGTCCGCCGGATCCGCTCGACGCACCGCATAGCCCTCATCGACCAACCGATTCAGCTCCCGACTGACCAAGGGCGACTCAAGGCGTGTCAACCGGGCGATCTCGCCGACCCGCAGCTCGGCGTTGTGAGCCAGCGTCGCCATGATGGCGATGCCCGGACGCGACACGCTGACTCCGGAACGGGCGGCCCGCACGGTCGCCGCGTCTTTGCCTCCTCCGATCCGCCCGATGCGGGTGATGGCCTGCTCGATCCGTCGCAGATCCTCGTTTCGACCGGCCAGCGACCTGGGAGTCCGCCCATTTTCGCCCTTCGACCGGCTGGATCGTCTCTGTCGAGTATCGGGTGGCACGGGGCCAGGATAGCCGATAAGGTAACCGAGTTAACTAACTCGGTTAGCTAACGGGGAGCACCACCCGGGGAGGGATGCCGTGGCCGTGGTCGAAGTCGAGCACCCGGAAAAAGGGATCACGCGGATTGTGCTTGCCAGGCCCGAACGTCTCAATGCCATCAATTTCGAGCTCGTTGGGGAACTCCATGATGCCCTCGACGAGGTGGCACTCGACGACACGTGCAAGGTCGTCGTGCTGACAGGAAGTGGGCGCGCCTTTTGCAGTGGGTTGGACCTCAAGGATTGGGGGCCGCTTCCTGCGGTGGGAGAGCATCCACACCGGATGGCTGGGTCGACGGGGCAGTCCTTCATGTCGTCGGTCATGGCCCATCTGCGCGCGACTCCCCAGATCGTCATCGGGTCAATCAACGGGCTCGCCTACGGAGGTGGCCTCGCCCTTGCGCTGGCGTGTGATCTGCGCTTTGCCGGCAGATCGTCCTCGTACTGTGCCGCGTTCATCCGTACCGGGCTCACCGGCACCGACATGGGCGTCAGCTACTTCCTGCCCCGACTGATTGGGGCCTCCCGCGCCTTCGACATGATGGTCACCGGTCGAGCGGTCGAAGTGGAAGAGGCGCAGTCCATGGGGCTGGTTTCGCGTGTCTTTGCAGACAAAGAGCTTGCCGATGCCACGATGAAGGTCGCGCGGGCGGTTGCGGGATACACGGCGGTTGGTCTTCGGCTCACCAAGGAGGCAATGTGGGTCAACCTGGATGCCGCCGACCTGGCCACCTGCCTTGCACTGGAGAACCGAAACCAGGACTTGGCCGGCCAGAGCAGCGAGGTCAAGGACTACATGCTCCGATACCGGGAGCGGATCGCCTTGAAGGGGTCTTCGTGAGGGAGTTGGGCCGTCCAGGTTCGCCTCGCCCAGGGCCTGCCTCCCCTAGGCCACATACGCCTGGATCCCGTAAGAAACTTCACTTCGGATCGCTCGTCTGAGGCCGTCTGCGGTGCACGCTGCGACGCTGATACCTCCATTCAGACAACGTTGTTATAGCGTGGCCACCTGGCTGACCCGGTTTTCCGTGGGACGTAGGGAGCGGCCGAGGAACGGGTCCGCACGGGGTGGGGCTATGGACGAAGAATTCGATGACGGCCGTAGGACGACGAGCGCGGCGGAATGCGGTCTTCCCACGTCGTCATATCCCGAGCCGACCCTCCCGTGAGCGGAGTCGCCTCGAACGGGCGTCAGCCTGTCGAGCGGAGTGAGGACGCCGCAACGATCGTGCCTGAACCCGCGGGTCTCGCCACAGCCGTGCTCGATATGGACGAACAACGGCGGAGCTCTGAGCATGGGGGCGAAGAGGTCCTCTTCGCAGATGATCTCCTCCCCGGCGTTGGCACAGAAGAAATGTCACTTCGAGATGGCTTGCGAAAGGGGGGCAGAGCGACCCTGATCGTGCTGGTCCTCTTGTCTTCGCTCGATCAGCTGTCCAACTCGGGGTTGAGTGTGCTCGCGCCGAATATCCGCGACACACTGCACGTCAGCAACGGCGCGATCGTATTCATCGCATCTGCCGCCGGGGGGTTCCTCGTACTCGGCGCGTTGCCAATGGGGTGGCTCGCAGATCGGTTCCGAAGGCCGCCGATCATCGCGTGGGCAAGCCTCGCGTTCGCAGGGTTCTTGGCCGTGTGCGGTCTCGCAGCGAACGCCTTCATGCTCTTTTGGTCCGAGCTCGGTGTCGGGGTGTCCAAGGCGAACACGATTTCTGTTCAATGGTCGCTCATTGCCGATCAGTATCCAATCGGAGTTCGTGGGCGCATCAGCGCTGCTCTCAACTTCGGTACCCAGTCAGCCACTGCTGTCAGCCCCGTGCTGATGGCCGGCATCGCGACTCTCGCCGGTGGCGCGGCGGGCTGGCGTTGGTCCTTCATCGTCCTGGCGGTTCCCGTAGCGATTGTCGCTCTCTTCGCCTTCCGTTTGCCCGAGCCCGTTCGTGGTCAATACGAGAAGGCGAGCGTCTTGGGGGCGGTCATTGACGATACAAACCCGGCACCGATTTCGATCGAGGCCGCGTTTGCCCGGATCCGTCGCATCAAGACCCTCATGTCGGCCATCATCGGCTTTGCTGCCTTGGGTTTCGGACTTTTCACGGTGCCGGTCCTGAGCAACCTCTTCCTGCAGCAGCAGTACCACCTCGACACCTTCTACCGGGGTCTCATTGCGACCATCGGCGCGTCATGCGCACTGGTGGTCCTTCCTTTCATCGGGCGACGCTACGACCGGCTCTACAGGAGCGATCCCTCCAAGGCGGTGGTGCTGCTCGGCATCATGATCATGCCCGCCGCCATCCTGACGCCCATTCAGTACTTCATGCCCAACTGGGTGCTGTACATGCTCGTCGGGATTCCGCAGATCATCCTCTTCACTTCGGCCTTCACGATGTGTGGGCCAGTATTCCAGTCTGTGCTGCCCTACCGCCTGCGCGGGCTGGGGAGCGCCTTGGGTGCGATCTACATCTTCTTCGTAGGTGCGACTGGCGGCGCACTCATCGCAGCCTTCCTGATCAATCAGTTCAACGCACGCGTCGCGGTGATCGCCATCATGGTGCCGGCGACTCTCGTCGGTGGATTCTTCATCATCCGTAGCTCGTTCTCGATCCGACGGGACCTCTCCATGGTCGTCAGCGAACTGCGTGAGGAGATGGCCGAGCACGAGCGCCAGGCGCAGGATCCGGAGCGGGTCCCGGTGCTGCAGGTGAGAGACGTCGACTTCTCCTACGGCAACGTCCAGGTCCTTCACCACGTTGGGTTCGAGATTCGGCGCGGGGAAGTACTGGCGCTGCTTGGGACGAACGGTGCGGGCAAGTCGTCACTCTTGCGGGTCGTCGCAGGCCTCGGCACACCGTCGCGCGGCGTCGTTCGACTCAACGGGCGCACGATCACCTACGTCTCGCCGGAGCAACGGACGAAATTGGGCATCCACATGCTTCCGGGGGGCAAGTCCGTCTTCCCCACCATGACGGTCGCCCAAAACCTCGAAATGGGTGCCTACGCCTATCGAAAGGACCGCGACGACCGCGACCGCAGAATTGCACGGGTGCTGGGTCTCTTTCCCATCCTCGCGGCCAAACACTCGGACCGTGCCGATTCACTTTCCGGTGGCCAACAACAGATGTTGGGGCTGGCGCGCGCGCTCTTGCACGATCCGGAGATCCTCCTCATCGACGAGCTGTCTCTCGGACTTGCCCCAGTGGCAGTGCAAGAGCTCCTGGCGGTGCTCGAGCGACTTCGGGACGAGGGCCTGACCATCGTCGTGGTGGAGCAATCTGTCGACGTTGCCCTCTCGATCGCGGATCGGGCCGTCTTCATGGAGAAGGGCGAGGTGCGCTTCGAAGGACTGGCGGAAGACCTCCGCGAACGCGATGACCTGCTCCGTGCCGTCTTCCTCGGCGAAGGAGGTGGCTGAGTTGGGGGCAGTGCGACAGGTGGGATTCGACGGGATCGTCTCGGGACTGGTCGTCGGGCTCCTGGCCATGGGCGTCGTTCTGGTCTACCGGGCCACCCGAGTACTGAACTTCGCAGTCGGCAACATCGGGTTGATCGGCGCCACGTTGCTTTCGGTGCTTGTCGTCCGCTACCACACACCTTTCTGGGTGGCGGCACCCTTGGCGCTTCTGGTCGGGACGATGTTCGCAGTTCTCGTCGAGATCGCGGTGATCCGCAGGCTGTTCAACTCCCCGAGGGTCATCGTCCTCGTCGCAACCATCGGGATCGCCGAGCTCGCCCTGGCCGTCGCCTCGGCCTTTCCGAGCACCGGCTCGACGTACACGGGGTACCCCGTCGCGGTCTCCGGGACGTGGACTCTGGCGGGCATCCAGGTCACGGGTGCCCAGCTTTCGGTCATCGTCGTGGTCCCCATAATTGCGATCGCATTGGCGTGGTTCCTCAACCGAACCACGGTGGGCCGCACGGTCCAGGCCTCGGCGGACAACCCAGACCTGGCCAGACTCTCGGCGATCAGCCCGAAGCTGGTGTCGACGCTTGTCTGGGCCATCGCGGGGCTGGTCGGCACGGTGGCGTTGATCCTGGTGGCGGGCCAGGGCCTCTCGGCGTCGCAGATCGCACAACTCGGCCCAGACACACTCGCCCAGGCGCTCGTTGCCGCGGTCATCGCCGGGCTGCGGTCCTTCCCACGCGCGCTGGTCGCCGGCGTGGGCATCGGCCTCGTCAGCTCGGTCCTGAATTACAACTTCATCAACCAACCCGGACTCATCGACCTGTTCTTGTTCCTCGGAGTTCTAGTGGCGGTCTGGTTCCAGAGCCGCCATCAAGACCCGGATCCACAGACCTATCCGACGGCACCCAAGGGTCGGCCCATCCCCGAATACCTCACCGGAGTGTGGTGGCTGCGGCACTTCGACAAGCTCGGCTATCTCCTGGCGGGAACAGCTGCAGTCGTGCTTCCACTCATCGTCACGGCGCCCTCCCGGAGCCTCCTCTACGCGACGATCCTCGCCTTCGCCATTTGCGCCACCTCGCTGACCGTATTGACCGGGTGGTCAGGCTTGCTGTCGCTCGGCCAGATGGCATTCGCCGGTCTCGGCGCGCTGCTCGCCGCTGCCCTCACAACGGGACTTCGGATGGACATCGGTCTCGGCGGCGTGCACCTCGTCAAAGTTTCGGTGCATCCGCTGCCCTTCGCCGTCTCGATCGTCATCGTCACCGCCTGTATGGCCGTGTTCGCGATGTTCGTAGGGCTAAGCGCGCTCCGCGTCCGCGGCATGCTCCTCGCGGTCTCGACCTTTGCCTTGGCCATTGCGGCCGAGAACTTCTTCTACCAGATGCCGTTCTTATCGAACGGGCAATCGGGTTCGGTGCCCTTCGTGCGCGGCCACTTCTTCGGGCTCGACCTCTCGTCGCAGCGCACCTACTACTACGTCCTCCTCGCGATGTTGGCACTGGTGTTGTTCGTCCTCAACCGGCTGCGAAAGTCAGGGATTGGCCGGGCCATGATCGGAGTTCGGGACAACCCCGACGTGGCCGCTGCCTACACGGTGTCGCCGCGCCGGTACCGACTCATGGCCTTCGCACTGGCTGGTGGCATCGCCGGACTCGGCGGCTCCCTGTTGGCGGGGGCGGTCCAGACGGTCCCGTATGGGCAGGAGTTCTTCCTGGTCAACGACTCGCTCGTCCTTGTTTCGATGGTGGTGATCGGGGGTCTTGGCTCCACAGGTGGAGCCATCATCGGGGCACTGTGGGTCATCGGACTTCCGGCTTTCTTTCCCAACAACGACCTTGTTCCCCTGTTGACCTCGAGTGTCGGCCTTCTGGTCATTTTGTTGTACTTCCCAGGGGGCTTCGCACAGATCGGCTCAGCCATCCGCAATGCGCTGATCACCGTGGCCGAGCGACGCGTGGGTGCACCACCGCCGAAGCGATCGACCCGAACTCCCGACGTGATCGTCGAAGCCCGTTCCCGTGGTCTTGCCGAAGGAGCCCAGGTCGCGGTCCCCCTACGAGCCTCGAACGTTTCAGTCACCTTCGGCGGAAACCGTGCCGTGGACGGCGCCTCCATCGAGGTGAGAGCCGGCGAAGTCGTCGCGCTGATCGGCGCCAACGGGGCGGGGAAATCCACCTTGATCAACGCGATCGGTGGCTTCGTTCCGGCTAAAGGCAAGATCGAGCTCTCCGGGCGCGATGTCAGCCACGACGACATCGTTCATCGCGCCGCCAGTGGGCTCGGGAGAACCTTCCAGGGCGCAGGGCTCTTCCCCGAGTTGACCGTGCGGGAGACGGTCGAACTCGCTCTCGAGGCCAGGCACCGTACGCATCTCTTGAGCGTCGCTCTTTGTCTCCCGTCTGGCATTCGGGGGGAGCGCACTGTTCGCTCTGAGGCCAACGATCTGATCGACTTCCTCGGCCTCGGTCGCTATGCGGACCGCTACGTCGCCGAGGTGTCCACCGGGACCCGCAGGATCGTGGAGCTGACCGGACTGCTCGCGTTGGGTGCTCGTATGCTGTGCCTGGACGAGCCCACCGCCGGAGTAGCCCAACGCGAAGCCGAGGCGTTTGGCCCTCTGATGCTCGATCTTCGGCGAGAGCTCGATGCCTCGATGCTCGTGATCGAGCACGACATGCCGTTGCTGATGGCGATCAGCGATCGCCTCTACTGCCTCGAAACCGGTCGGGTCATAGCCGAAGGCACACCCGACGAAGTTCGCCACGATCCAGCGGTCATCGCTGCCTACCTGGGTACCGACGAGCGCGTTCTGCGATCCAGACGGCAGGACGCGGAACTCCCCAGGCGGGTCGACGAAGAAGCGTCTGTACAAAACCCATGACCACACAACCCAAGCAAGTGAGGAGCACATGTTGAGAAGGAAGACCCTCGTCTCTGGAGTCGCGCTGGCCTGCGCCATCACGGTGGCCAGCGCGGCCTTGTCGGCCACCGCGGCCGAGGCCAAGGTGGCAGCGATTGGATCGACCCAGGGGGTCACCAGCTCCACCATCACTATCGGTGTTCCCTATGTGGACCTCGCTGCGGTGGCCCAATTCACGAGCGGCTTGAACCAGGGAAATTACCCCGCTGTGTATGGAGCCTTGATCAAGGCCATCAACAACAGCGGCGGCGTCAACGGCCGCATGATCAAGGCCGACTACGTCGCTGTGAATCCGATCGGCTCGGACAGCTCCACGGCCGCCTGCACTCAGCTGACAGAGGACGACAAGGTCTTCGCCGTGATCGGTTTCCTGCAGAACAACGACTCGACCTGTTACACCAACCTCCATCAGACACCGATCATCGGTGGCACCATGACGACGCAACTTCTGGCTGGCGCAAAGGCGCCATGGTTCGATACGTCTCCGATTGACAACGTCATCGAGCCTGCGGTGATCAACGCGGCGGCCAAGGCCGGTGTCTTCAAGGGCAAGAAGGTGGCGGTGCTCCGCCTATCCAACGAAGCATCGGGCTTGACGAACTCGGTCACAAATGCGCTGAAGCGCAATGGAGTCAAACCGGTGGCCACAGCGACAGTCATCGCCAACACGAGCGACCCTGAGGCGTCCCTTCAGCAGATCAATGGAGTGGTTTCGCTGAAGTTCAAGGCGGCAGGGGCGAACATCGTGATCCCGGTCGGTCAGGCCGGTCAGACCTGGGGCAACGCAACCGCGAGTGGCTCATATCACCCACAGGTCGTGGCGCCGAACTACAACGCTTTCAGCGCCTACACCACCGGAAACGGCGTTTCACCAGCCGTCGTGGCCAATGCAGTGACCGGATACGTCCAGCCTCTGTCCGTCGGTACCAAGCCCCTGGGATGGACGGACCCGTCGCTGCAGCGCTGTGTGAACACAGTCAAGGGAGCCGGTCAGAGTGTCAACACGCCGATGGCTTCGATCGGTTCGTCGACCCAGACCTTCGTCTCTGTGCTGCAGGCCTGCCAATACCTTGCCCTCTTCCAGGCCATTGCGAAGAAGGCCGGCAAGAACCTGACGACTGCAAGCTTCCAGAAAGCAGGGAACACGCTCGGCTCCGTCCACATCCCTGGTCTCGGCAATGGCACGTACTCAAAGGCGTCTCCGGCCGGCTCGTTCCCGCTGTACCTCTACAAGTGGTCGCAATCCCAGAAGACCTGGGTCCCATCGCCGATCTCATACGGCCAATCGGGCTGAAGCAGCGGAGCCCTTCCTACCGAGATGGCACCCTTAAGCGTGCAACGTACCCAAGAAGATCCACCGGTGACGTGGGTCGCCTCGATGATCACTGCCACCGATGATGTCGGCAGTGCGCCATTGCTCCGTCACGGCTTCGCGTTGCCTGACCGCCATGGGAGCCTGATCCAAGCCAAGTTGCATATGTCGAGCCTCGGCGTCTTCGAGGCGTTCATCAACGGGCAACCAGTCAGCGAGGAGGTGCTCAGTCCAGGCTGGACCAGCTATCAGTGGCGCCTCAGATACGGGACCTATGACGTCCTCGCTCTCATGCAACCAGTCTCGGTGCTGGGCGTGGCACTCGGGAACGGGTGGTATCGGGGGCGGCTCGGATGGGAGACAAGCGGCGGCAACACGTATGGGAACCGCCTCGGGTTGATCGCGCAGCTGGAACTCGACTTCGAGGACCGGCACCGAGAACTGATCGTGACCGACAGCAGCTGGCGATCTGCGCCGTCGGCGGTGCTCGCAAATGACCTCTACGACGGAGAGACCATCGATGCTCGGCTGCGCGACGACGTGTGGATGGTGTCTGGGTTCGACGATACCCGATGGTCGACCGTCGAGGTCCTCCCCGCCTTCGATCACACCAAGCTGGTGTCCTACGCCTGCGAGCCGGTGGTACGCCACGAGCATCTGCGTCCGGTCGAGATCTCGACTTCACCCTCGGGCCACACCCTGGTCGACTTCGGCCAAAACCTGACAGGGTGGACGAAAATAGAGGTTTGCGGTGCCGAAGGAAGCGTGATCCGTGTCGCCCATGCAGAGGTTCTCGATGACGGTGAACTCGGGACCCGACCATTGCGCACCGCCAAGGCGACCGATCACTACATCTTGAGCGGTAGGGGCGATGTTTTCGAGCCCACGATGACGTTTCACGGGTTTCGCTACGCTCAGCTCGACGGCTGGCCCGGAGTGCTCTCGGCCGACGACATCGAAGCCGTGGTCGTCCATACCGATCTGCGACGCATCGGCACTTTCGAGTGTTCCAACGACTTGCTGAACCAGTTGCACCACAATGTCGTGTGGGGTTTTCGGGGCAATGCTCTCGACGTTCCTACGGACTGCCCCCAGCGCGACGAGCGCCTCGGTTGGACCGGAGATCTCGCTGTTTTCGCCCCGACCGCCGCCTACCTCTACGACGTTCGAGATTGGCTGACCGACTGGCTCCGGGACCTCAGCGCCGAGCAGCGGGCGGCGGGTGGAGTCGTTCCTTTGGTCATACCAGACCCTCTGACGATTCAGGGCTTGGGCATGAGTGCGTACGGTCCCTACGCCATCTGGGGCGATGCCTGCATCTGGGTCCCATGGGCGCTCTGGCAGGCCTATGGCGACCGCGACGTCCTCGAAGCTCAATTCGAATCAATGACGGCACACCTCCAGCATGTCGAGGAGAAGTTGTCGCCTGATGGTGTCTGGAACCAGGGATTCCAGTTTGGAGATTGGCTGGACCCGGACGCGCCGCCTGAGCAGCCCTGGGTGTCGAAGGTCCGGCCAGGGGTAGTCGCCACCGCGTGTCTCTACCGGTCAGCTCGCATGGTCGCCGACGTTGCACGAATCATTGACCGCCCCTCGGAAAGCGAGAGGTACGAGGGTCTGTCCGAACGAACGAGGTCGGCGTTTGTCGACCACTACGTGCAATCGGATGGAAGGATTAAGAGCGATGCGCCGACCGGGTACGCCCTCGCTATCGCCTTCGGGCTTCTCGAAGGCGAGGCTCGGGATCGAGCCGGCAACCGGTTGAGCGAACTCGTGGTCGAGAACGGATACAACGTCAGCACCGGATTCGCCGGTACCCCCTACATCCTCGACGCACTCACGGCCACCGGTCACCTCGACGATGCGTACGGCTTGCTCCTCGAACGTTCGTGCCCTTCTTGGCTGTACCCAGTGACCATGGGAGCCACAACGATCTGGGAGCGCTGGGACTCGATGCTTCCCGACGGCTCGATCAACCCCGGAGGGATGACGAGCTTCAATCACTACGCGCTGGGCGCCGTGGCGGACTGGATGCACCGTACGATCGCCGGTATCGCTCCGCTTGCACCCGGATACAAGCATGTTCTGATCGCTCCGAGGCCGGGAGGCGGCCTCTCGTGGGCCACGGGCACTCTCGAGACGCCATATGGCGGGGTCACGGTCGAATGGACGCTCGAGTCGGGTGTGTTGACCGGCAAGGTTTCACTCCCGGAGGGCGTATCCGGCCTCCTCCATCTACCAGGGCAGAAACCCGTCGAGCTCGGTAGAGGACGCCATGTCTTCGGTGAACCCCACCGTCCGGAGTCGTGAGATGGAAACCGATAACGAATCCGAAGGGGCAAAGAGAACGATGAATCCGCTCGACTCAATTTCGGACGTTTTGGACCGGCTGGCTATCGAGCTGCCCTCCTGGGCCTTCGGCAACTCCGGCACCCGGTTCAAGGTGTTCGCGCAGCCGGGCGTCCCCCGAGACCCATACGAGAAGGTGGCCGACGCAGCGCAGGTCCATCGCGTCACCGGCCTGGCGCCTTCCGTCGCGCTCCATATCCCCTGGGACATGGTCCACGACTTCGACAAGCTGGCTCGGCACGCTGAGGACTGCGGCGTTCGCCTGGGCACGATCAACACGAACACCTTCCAGGACGACGACTACAAGTTGGGCAGCTTCTGTCACGCCGACGCCAAGGTCCGGGCCAAGGCGGTGCGCCACGCCGTCGACTGCATCGGGATCATGGGTGTGACGAGAAGCCGGGATCTCAAGATCTGGCTGCCCGACGGGCTGAATTATCCGGGACAGGCCGACCTCCGAGACCGCCAGGAGCGGCTGACCGATTCCCTGGCCCAGGTCTACGCCCATCTGGGCGACTCGCAGCGTCTGGTGCTGGAGTACAAGTTCTTCGAGCCGGCCTTCTACGCCACCGACGTCCCCGATTGGGGCACCGCTTACGCCCACTGCGTCGCACTCGGGGAGCGGGCGGTGGTGTGCCTCGACACCGGCCACCATGCACCGGGAACCAACATCGAGTTCATCGTCATGCAGTTGCTCCGGCTTGGCAGGCTCGGAGCATTCGACTTCAACTCGCGCTTCTACGCCGACGACGACCTGATGGTAGGAGCGGCGGATCCCTTCCAGCTGTTCCGCATCCTGGTCGAGGTCGTCAGGGGCGGCGGCTTCGACGACGGTTCCGAGGTCAGCTTCATGCTCGATCAGTGCCACAACATCGAGGAGAAGATCCCCGGGCAGATCAGGTCGGTGCTCAATGTCCAGGAGATGTCGGCGCGTGCACTCTTGGTCGATCGCCAGGCGTTGGCCGAGGCGGAACGGTCGGGTGACGTGCTCGCCGGCAACGCCGTGCTCATGGACGCCTTCTACACCGACGTTCGACCCGAACTCGCCTCGTGGCGGGCCGATCGGGGCCTTCCGGCGGATCCCGCTTCCGCCTACCGCAACAGTGGGTACGCCCAGCAGATCATCGCTGACCGAGTGGGAGGGACCCAGGCCGGGTGGGGAGCATGAGAGACGTCGTCGCCGACCTGCTGGCCCGCTCGCACCGTCTGGGCGCCGACCGGCGCAACACCAACTACGCCGGAGGGAACGCGTCGGCCAAGGGAACGGAGACGGACCCATCCACGGGCGAGACCGTGGAGCTTCTGTGGGTGAAAGGCTCTGGGGGCGACCTCGGGACGCTGACCGAGGAGGGCCTCGCCGTCCTCCGTATCGACCGGCTGCGAGCGCTGCAGGCGGTCTACCAGGGTGCGCCACGCGAGGACGAGATGGTGCCATTGTTCGACTACTGCCTCCATGGGCGAGGTGGCGCCGCACCCTCGATCGACACCGCCATGCACGGCTTGGTGGACGCTGCTCACGTCGACCATTTGCATCCGGACAGCGGCATCGCCATTGCGACGGCAGCCGACGGCGAACACCTCACGAAGGACATCTATGGAGACCGCGTCGTTTGGGTGCCGTGGCGACGCCCAGGTTTCCAACTCGGCGTCGATATCGCAGCCGTTCACAGAACCAACCCCCAGGCCATCGGTGTCGTCTTGGGCGGCCACGGCATCACGGCGTGGGGCAGCACCAGCGACGAGGCCGAGGCCAACAGCCTCTGGATCATCGAGACAGCACGCGCCTATATCGAGGCCCGAGGCGATTCTCAGCCTTTCGGCCCCGCTGTGGACGACCGCCGTCCCTTGCCGCCGGCCGAGCGCCGCGCCAAGGCGGCCGCTCTGACCGCGTTCCTGCGATCGGTGGCCTCCCGCGACCAGCGGATGGTCGGGCACTTCACCGACACCACAGAGGTTCTGGAGTTCCTGGCCAGCGCCAAGCTCTTCGCGCTCGCCGAATTGGGTACCTCGTGCCCGGACCATTTCTTGCGGACCAAAGTGAAACCCCTCGTCCTAGACCTGCCGTCGGAGGCGCCGATCGACGAGTGTGTCGAGCGCATCGGCGAGCTCTACGAGGAATACAGAAAGGCCTACCGCGCTTACTACGAATGTCATGCCACGGCCGACTCTCCGCCCATACGAGGTGCCGACCCCGCCGTCGTGCTCGTCCCCGGCGTCGGAATGTTCTCGTACGGGAGAGACAAGCAGACGGCGCGGGTGGCTGGTGAGTTCTACGTCAACGCGATCAACGTCATGCGCGGTGCGGAGGCCATTTCGACCTACACGCCGATTCCCGAGTCCGAGAAGTTTCGCATTGAGTACTGGTCTCTTGAGGAGGCGAAGCTGCAACGCCTGCCGAGGCCGTCCCGTCACGCCGGACGCATCGCCCTCGTGACCGGCGCAGCCGGAGGGATCGGCCGGGCCATCGCGAGCCGGCTGGCGGCGCAGGGCGCGTGTGTGGTCATGGCCGATCTGGAACCGGCGCACCCAGCGGGAGCGGCGGAGGAGATCGGCGACGGCGATGTCGTGGTCGGGGTCGCGGTCGACGTGACTGACGCCGAAAGTGTGCACGCCGCAGTGGAGGCGGCGCTGCTCGCGTTCGGCGGGATCGACCTCGTCGTCAACAATGCGGGGGTGTCAGTCTCGGCGTCGCTGCTCGAGACAACCGAGGCGGATTGGGACCGTCAGCACGACGTGATGGCTAAGGGCAGCTTCCTCGTCGCGCGCGCCGCGGCAAAGGCGATGATCGACCAGGGCATGGGCGGCGACATCGTGTACATCGCGTCGAAGAACGCAGTGTTCGCTGGTCCGAACAACGTGGCCTACGGTGCCGCCAAGGCCGACCAGGCCCACCAGGTTCGCCTTCTCGCCGCCGAGCTCGGCGAGCACGGCATTCGCGTCAACGGCGTGAACCCGGACGCGGTCGTGCGGGGAAGCGGCATCTTCGCCGGTGGGTGGGGCGCCCAGCGAGCCGCCGTCTACGGGGTGGCCGAAGAGGACCTCGGCTCCTTCTACGCGCAGCGGACATTGCTGAAGCGGGAGGTCCTGCCCGAACACGTCGCGGCAGTCGTCGCCGCTCTGACCTCAGACGAGTTCAGTCACACGACCGGATTGTTGGTGCCGGTCGACGCCGGCGTGGCCGCCGCCTTCCTGCGCTGACGGTGGCCCCGCGAGTCTTCGCTGCCGTCGACCTCGGCGTGTCGAGTGGACGCGTGATGGCCGGGCTGGTCGACGACGGGCGGATCACTGTCCGGGAAGTGCACCGCTTCCCCAATGCGCCCGCGAATCGAGAGGGTCATCTTCGTTGGGACGTCTCTGGCCTCCATCGTCAGGTGGTGGTCGGACTGCAGCGAGTGACCGACGCCGAGTCCATCGGTATCGACACCTGGGGCATCGATTACGGGCTGCTCGACTCAGAAGGAGGGCTGCTGGCCGAGCCCATCTCGTATCGGGACGGGCGGACAGCAGGGATCGCCGAGCATGTAGAACGTGTCGTCCCGGCCGAAGATGTGTATCGAGTGTCGGGTGTGCAGTTCCTACCCTTCAACACGCTGTACCAATTGGTGGCCGAGCAGGCGGGCCGATTGTGGTCTCGAGCGTCGCACGCGGTTCTGATCCCGGACTTGCTTGCCTACTGGCTCACCGGGGAGCTGCGGTCTGAAGTAACGAACGCTTCCACGACAGGCTTGCTCGACGTCCGTGCCGCCACCTGGTCCGCTCGTCTGCTCGACGCGCTCGACATTCCTCGCGACCTGCTGCCCGAGCTCGAACCGCCCGGGGTAATCCGCGGTATCACGGCCGGCGGAGTACCCGTGATCACCGTGGGATCGCACGACACCGCCTCGGCGGTGGTGGGTGTTCCGGCTACTACGGAGCATTTTGCCTATATTTCGTGTGGAACCTGGTCCTTGGTCGGGCTCGAAATCGACCGTCCTGTTCTGACCGACGCTGCACGGCGGGCCAATTTCACGAACGAAGTAGGCGTCGACGGCCGGACCCGGTTCCTGCGCAACGTCGGCGGCCTCTGGCTGCTGCAAGAGTGCCTTCGTGAGTGGGACGGAGAGCGGCTCGACGCACTCCTCATCGCTGCGGCAGCGAGACCCCTTGATGGGCCCCAGATCGACGTCGGGGATCCCGACCTCGTCGCGCCAGGCGACATGGCGGCCCGTATCGCCAAGGCGGCATTCGGTGATTCCGACCGCGTGGAGCGGTCGGCGATCGTCCGATGCATTCTCGACTCGCTGGCAACTGCGTATGCGGATGCGATTCGGCAAGCATGCGTGCTGACGAGGAAGCGCGTCGAATTGGTGCATGTCGTCGGCGGCGGATCACAGAACGACCTGCTTTGTCAGCTGACGGCTGACGCTGTTCGGCTTCCCCTCATCGCCGGTCCCGCAGAGGCGACGGCTCTGGGGAACATCGCAGTCCAGGCCCGAAGCCGCGGTGCGCTGCCGACCTCGCTCGAAGAAATTCGTGCTCTGATCGCTGCACGCTCGGATCTCCGACGCTTTGAGCCACGAGAGACCTAACGGTGACCCACTAGTGAAGGTTTCGGGAGGTCAAGGATGCCGTTAGCCAATACATGCGCCTGACATGCGCCGCGTCGATGGCTGACCTCGGTTCGTCACTGATCGCCCCGCCGGCCACCTGGCCGTTGTAAAACCGCAGGTCACGACCGAACCGGTGGTGAGGCCAACCGCCTCTCGGGCCTCGCCGCACCCCGGATGTCGCTTACTTTTGCTGATTCCTTCATCCCGGCTTCAGCATTTGGTCGCATATTCAAGCAGGCCGGCCTAGGGGCCGGACCTGATCGATTGTGACTGTGTGTGTCGGTCTCGACACGTCAAGGGTCGCTGCGGGACTCCGCTCCGCTTCGTGTCCTCGCTCGCCTTCGGCGCCCCTGTGACGTGTCTCGCCATGACGGTGCAAACGGTGGCCAAACTACTTGAGCTCAGTCAAGGGTCGCGCACGATCCGCGCGCGTACGATCGGCGAATTGGGGTCATGAGCGGTCATCGACGGTCACGTCGCATCCCGTTCTAGCTGGAACTACTCCAATGGGTGCTGGTACTCATCCCGCTCGAGGGGTCCCGCTAGGTTGAGAGTTCGAGTCTCTCCCCCGGAGCTTTCGTCGTCGTTTTCGCTGGTCAGCGATGGTGTAAGGGTGACCTCATCTTTCAGCTTCACCCTCGTCGGGCGCGCTGCGTGCGCGATCTGGTTGCGGAGAACTCTCGAGCGGGACCAGGTTCGCGCCCTCGGCGTAGCGGTTGAGCTCTTGCGCGAGTAGCGCGTCGCGCTCGTCCGAGACGTGCTCGTAGCGCACCACCATGGCGATCGACTTCCACCCGCCGCGGCTCATGAGTTCCTTGGTGCTCGCCCCGGTCGTGGCGGACATGGTGGCGGCGAAGTGCCGCAGGTCGTGGAATCGGACCCAGGTGATTCCGGCCCGCCGGCGAGCGGTCTCCCAGATGACCCAGATTTTGCTTGGGCGCAGCCGCTCGCCCGTCGCGCCGGTGAAGAGGGGAGCAACGCTCTCGGGGCCGACGAAGCGGCGCAGGTGCTCCTCGCTAGCGAATCCGCGATGTCAAGGACCGTTCCCGGACTCTGCTTTCGCTCAAGTGTCGGTACTTTGCCTTCGGCGCAGCCTTGTCATGCCTCGCTTGACTTGTCAGATCGATCCAACGGTCGCAAGCCGCGTGGGCTGCCGGCGGCCCTCACACAACGCGCGTATGGATCTCCGAGTGCGACGGATGCGTTCTCTAGAAGTTGAGCACGACCGACTCAGTTTCGTGCGCGATCTTAGTCAGTTGTCCGCCCATTAACTCTTCCTGTTCGAAGGTCACTTCCTGGGATCTGGTTCTGGAACTGGCTCTCGGGCGGGTGCTGGAGCTCGAACTGGAGGTTGAGCTGGAGCTTGATCTTGAGGAGTCCTCCATGCTGCCCCTCCGACGTAGCCGCCTACCTCGTAGGCCTTCGACAGAGTTTTAAACAAACCGCAGCGACCTCGGAGCTGCCAGTTCTGTGGGGAGACGAATGCGTCCACGAGCGCGTTGTAGGCGCTAACCGCTTCCGGTGGGGCTGATGGTTGTGCTGAAAAGTCGCTCTCCAGGCGACTTTTTAAGGCGCGTCTGGCCATACTCCCGGCTGTTAGGTCCTTCTTCCCAAGGAACGCCCCCAAGGCGGCTGCGACTACAGCTATACCTAACCCACCCAACAGTTTGACCTCCGAGCTTGCAGAAGGGGGGCTGGCGTCACTAATCATCACGGTGAACCATGCAGCAAGGACACATAGCCCTCCCAGAGTTACGGCCGAGAGGATCGTCCAACCAGAGATAGCCCATGCTGAGAAACGAGGCACCGTGGCGAACTTGGTGACGCCTAAGAAAAATGAGACCAGCCCGAGGAGGGCCAGCGCTCCTGCAATCGCCCATGTCCACCCAGAGCTCCACTTGACCGCAGAGGTGTACAAAACGAGGCCAATGATTGGCGCAATAAGTGTCAGCAAGTCACGACCCCAGTCAACATCAACACTGATACGGAGCCTGTCCAAGACCGTTCCAACAATGCGCGGGCGTATGCCGGCAACGCAAAATCGGCGAATAGTCGGAACGATAAACAACCTCTACGGCAACGCCGAAGGGCGCATACGGGCAGGGCCTGATTCCTGATTGGACGACCCCTGCGGCGGCACCCAACATCGCCGACAAGAACCCGGCTTCCGGACTCTCCGAACGCCTGGAACGGAAAAGTCCATGCCGTATTCCGTACCTGCCGAATCGTTCGGCGAGGTCCGACAGACCTTCAATAGCGACAATCTCTGCGTCGGTTAAGTCGAGGAGACGACCGTCGAACGGTTCGGCCGCCTCAAGTTGCAGTTGGATCTCAGGCTGGTCGTCGGGGCCTAGCTCAATCCAAGCCTGTTCTTCCGGCTCTCCCACGTCCGTCATCGCATTCTCCCTCGAGCTCTGGTTGGTCGTTCTTTGCGGCACCAGCCATCGAGAAGGCCAGATTCCGCTGATTTGCTACAGGTCAAATCCAACGATGCAGGTGCCACTTCACCTTCACCCAACGGGAGTTGAAGCTAGATGCCTTCTCGCCTGGCGTCAACGAATGGCACGGAGTGGGCACGATGTTTGACTGACGTCAAGCATGTGAGTTAACCCCACACAAATGGGTGTGCAGGCAAACTCTTGACCTACGGGGACCTCCATCGCGGTAGCGACATCTCGTCGTGAGCCGACCCCGAGCTTTTGAAACACCTTCTTGAGGTGAATTCGACGGTGTGCGGGCTGATGAAGAGTCGAGACGCGATATCCCGACTCGTCAGCCGCATTGCCGCCATACGGACGATCTGAAGTTCTCTTGGCGTTAGATCCGTTGAAGTTCGCTCGAAGCCAGGTGCAGGCGACCGGCCGAAAGCCCGTTGCTGCCGTGGCGTCGCCCAACTCGAACACGTCGCCCGGAAGTTGAGGACAGCCGTTACCTCGCGGCCTACGGCGGCGAACAACTCGGACGAACCGAGCTTGCGGCGTCAGAACGGCAGAAGCGTGGGCATAAGGCCAGCTATCCACCTGGCAGGTCGGAAGGTTCGACGCTGCCCTAGGACGTGTAGGTGAAGGAGTCGCCGGCGTTGGGGACGTTCGCCCCCCCGGGCGTCGTGACGAACAGGTTCCACGCTCCGGCCTTGGCACCGCCACCCGTCGTGGCAGTGATCATTGTCGGAGTGATTGTCTCCACGATGGCGGGGATGCCCCCGAAGGGGCCGGTACCTTGACCGATCAGGACTTTGGCCCCGGGGACGAATCCCGTGCCGGTGATGGTGATGGGTGTCCCCCCAGTCTTCGGCCCCCTGTTGGGGCTGACGTTCGACACAGTCGGGGCCGGATAGAACTGCCCGACGAACGCCACAAACAACCATTTGCCGAGGGCAGCGTTGTAGATGAAGGCGAGCAGGTCGGTCTGCCCCACGATCGTGCTGAGGGTGGGCTGCGGCAAGCCGGAGCAGAACTCGTAAAGGCTTCCCCACGTGATGGTGCACGATCCGGCGCCGCCCTGGGTGATCTGGAAGACGATCTTCTGCCCGTCCACCGCGTTGGCCGGGTTGCCCATGGAGCGGTTCGCGGCGATGGTCACGCGGAAGTCGTTGCCGAGGGAGGCGTTGACCGCGATTGTCGGTGCATCGGTGAGGGCGACGACGTCAGGCGCCACCGCGCCCGGCTCAGTGGTCGTCGCGGCCAAAGCCGGGGACGAGAACCCCTCGGCCACTACGGAGCCTGCCGCGACTCCGGCCGTGGCCAGTCCGAGAACCATTCTCCGGTTCACTGTGCCACGCGTCATCACATGAGCGCCACGCGGCTCGTACGCCTCCTTGGGAGCGTGCCCGTTCAGTGGTTCCTGGTCGTTCATGGGCCCGTTCGTGGCCACGACGCGGTCGCCGTCCTCAACAACCGCTTGCTGCATGACCGGGCGCTTGGCGTGCTTGAGCCACACCATCACGTTCCGCTTCCGCGCGTCGACCCGGGATTTGTCCGTGTCGCTGTCTTGCTCACTTGCTGCGGATCCCGGACGACGGCCGAGTACGGATGAGGCCCTGCCTTCCTATCCATCGTGCCTCCTTTATCGGTTTGGTGCGCTTCGACCTGCACAATGCACTCTCATGGGAAGAAGACCAGGAATGCACCGGAATTGACTGCCACGGGCATGCCAGCCGGCGTGACCTCGACGTCCACCCAGCGGGTTTCGCCGCCGTCGTCTGTGTCCCAGCCGTTCGGGTACGTGGGGGCGGTGCCGCCGTAGAAGGTGCAGCAGTTGCCGCCAGGGGGGTTGAAGGCATTGGCGTTCGATGGCGACGACAACGGGCCATTGACGAGGCCGTTCGCCCCCGGCCCTGTCACTCCGTCGAAGGCGCCGAAGTAGCCTCTGGATTCCATGTAGAACTCCTGGGCCGAGTCGTTGAACACGGTGGCGATGTAGTTTCCGGCCGGTAGGACGATGCCTTGACCGGCGTACGAATTGGCGATCCATCCGCTGCCGGCTGCACCGGACCACGACCCGGCCAGGTTCGTGCCCGGCACCAGGGTTTGTGTGTTGGCGTTCCATATCTGGGTACTGGCGGCGAGTCCGCTCACCCCGAGGGGGCTGTAGATCCAGATGTTGTCGAGGGTGCACGGCTCAGAGAGTGAGAACTGCGTGCCCATGGTCTGAGTGAAGGTGTCGATGCTGACTGGGATCCCGTTGGTGACGTTGGGGAAGTTGGGCCACAGGCGGTAGGAGCCGGCGTAGCCCGCTGGAGGCGTGTCTGACACCTGGACATCGAGCCAGAAGTTCGCCGACGCGTACACCTGAACCGGCATCGCTGCGGTCGGATCGGTCCCGAGGGACGAGAAGAGGCCCTGGCCGAGACTGAACGGACCAGGGTTCGACGCGCCCTGATCGGAAAAAGCCGTGAGCGGTCCGTTGGTGATACCAGCCGCGTAGGCATCGCCCACTCCGAACTGACTGTCCGTGTCCGGAAAGTTCCCGTTGACGCCAGTGCAGGCCACAAAGTTGGCGCCGCCGGTGCCGACGCTCCCCCCGATGGGCAACTGGATCGGGGTCGCCAACGGCACCCAGTTCCAGCCGGGCGACAGGGCACCGGAGGTCACCGTGGCGGCAGGCAAGAGGATCCCTGTTGTGGCACTGGTGACCAGCCACAGGGCGAAGGTCTGGGGGGCCGTCAGCCCGCCGGTCGATGCCACCCACCACCAGTAGCCGTCGAACCAGCAATCATCCTCAGTGACTTCGAACATCACGCCTGCAATGAAGCTCCCGCTGTAGGAGGTTGCGCTGGCCGGGCCATTGGTGGCAGGGAACAGGCGGTAATTGGCCATCAGCTGAACCCGTTCAGGTAGGCGACGAGCAGCCAACTGCTCCTGGCCGCGTTGTAGATGAAGCCGAGTAGGTCGGTCTTCCCAGCCGCGGTGCTGAGTGTGGGTTGGGGAAGGGCTCCGGAGAAGTCGTAGGCCCCGCCCCAGGCGATGGTGAAGGACCCTCCGGCACCCTGGGTGATCTGGAAGAGGATCTGCTCTCCGTTCACTGGGTTGGACGGATTGCCCATGGTGCGGTTGCCATTGATGGTCACGCGGAAGTCGTTGCCGAGGCTGGCGTTGACGGCGATGGTGGGTGCGTCGGTGAGGATGACGACTGCGGGCGCCAGCGCTCCCCTTTCGATCGTCGTCGCCATCGCTGGAGACGCGAAGGTCTCGACTAAGGCCGATCCTCCGACGAGCCCCGCGCCCGCGACGCCGAGTGCAGCTCCTAGGATCCTCCGTCTGTTGAGTGCCTCGGCGGTAGCGGTGGCATCCCTAGCGTTCTGATCGGGACTCGTGGTCGGTCCTCGGAACCCCTGATCGCTCAGCGGTCCGGCTGCCGACCCGGCGGCCACGGCTTGGGCCGCAGACATTGGGTCAAGGGGGTGCGTAAGCGCAGCGGCTTCCTCGGTATCCTCAGGCATGGGCCGCGCTGCACCTCACCACTCGACACCGCCAGACTCCAATGCCACCTGGGGTTTTAGGCAGGATGGGCCCCGATATTCCAAACGCGGACACTGAGAGGTCCCGTAGAGGGATTCCCTTTTCCATCTCGATGCAACGAGCCGAGTCGCGAGCATTAGATACATCCTTTTCCTGACGACACGCTGAGATCGTCCTGGCACGCCCAGACGCTGGCGGGGGAGGGTTGCGTCACGGCAGGCGGCCACCTCGGCAACCGGAACCGACGGGTCTTGTGGTTACGAGCTCCCCTCCGACGCCGCGAGCCGCTCGCCGATCGCACCCCAGGCGGGCACGATGACGGCGGCCTGGGTACTCCCCGGGCATGGCCCTAGTGAGTGCGGCGTCCCGGTCCTGGCTCGACTAGGACACCACTCGTGTGCGCGTGGGAGTCCCCTATCCCACCCTCGGTCCGCACGTAGTCAGTTCCTGGTGATGCACGGTGCCCAATGCGCCGTGAACTGTGCACTTTGCTGGGCTGTTCTGTTATGCGGGGATTCGAACCCCTGTGCGCTGCCCTTGCGCTCGCCATGGAGCCTTATCGGGGCTTGCTTCTGGCTTGACCCCCAGAATGGGCTGGAACTCGCTCTACGCCCTTCCCTACCAACTTCACGCGCACTCGCTCCGCTACGCCTCCTGTAGCTCGGTGGTCCAGTTGACCTGCTGGATCCGCGCATCGAGCTCACGAGCTCGTCGAGCGACATCCGATGCCTGCTGACGCAGGCCCTTCACGTCGAGGGCGCGCATGTACTTGAGCTCGGACCGGGTGGCCCGCATGAACCCGGCCTGCTGTAGCGCACCCGATGCCGCTTCGGCCGACGTCTTGAGCATCGAGTACCTGAGCCGCAGCACGTCCCGCTCGGCGAGCGCATCGGTCACGGTCCGACCGTCGGCCATGACGGTGCCCGAGTTGGTCCGGTTGACGCTACGGATCAGAACCTCGAGTTCGTCGAGCACGGCCGCAGCCGCTGCAACGAGATCGCGGGCGTCCTCAGGGGGCTGCTCGCCCTCCTGGTATCGCGCACTGACCTGGATGCGCTGCTTGAGCTGCTCCAGGGTCCGGTTTCGATCGGCACGCAGCAGCAGTGCCTCTGCCAGCTTCATCTTTCATCCTCCTTCGTTCAAAGTTCCGGTTTCGATGGGGCTCTCACGTCCCCTTGAGGTTCACGACCTGGTGCAGTTCGTGGACGACCTCGACCAGATCGGCCTGGTCGGCCATGACCTGGGCGATCGGCTTGTAGGCGTCGGGGTGCTCGTCGACCAGCTGGTCGGCCATGGTGTCGTCCCACGCCCGACCCGCCATCGCGCTGCGGAGCGACTCGGTGGTCAACTGGCGGAACGCCGCCTTGCGACCGAGGCGCCGACCTGCGCCGTGCGAGCTCGACTCGTACGAAGCCTCGTTGCCCTTGCCACGCACGATGAACGACGACGCGCCCATTGAGCCCGGAATGACCCCCATGTCCGAGAGTCCGGCCCGGATGGCACCCTTTCGGGTGATCCACACCTCCTCGCCCCGGTGGGTCTCCTTGACGGCGTAGTTGTGGTGGCAGTTGATGCGCTCCGTCTCGAGAGCGTGGGGCACGGCAGCCCGCAGAGCCGCCAGCGCGGCATCCATCATCTGCTCACGGTTGCCCCAGGCGTAGCGCTGGGCCCACAGCATGTCGGCCACGTAGGCGTCGAACTCCGGGCGACCCTCCGCCAGCCAGGCCAGGTCGCGATCCTCGAGGACCTGACCCTCGTCCTGGGCCATCAGGCGAGCCGTCTTGATGTGAGCCGTCGCAAGCTGGTTGCCGATGCCCCGGCTGCCCGAGTGCAGCACGATCCAGACGCGGTCGCGCTCGTCGAGGCAGATCTCGACGAAATGGTTGCCACTGCCGAGGCTACCGAACTGCGCGGCGATGGTCGCAAGCTGGCGCTCGGTGAGCTCGGATGCCGAGCCCGGCGGCAGACCCAGGGCCTCGAGCGCCGGCGGCACGCTCTCATCGGAGCGCACATGCCCCTTGCCGACACCGGCCGGGATCCGGTCGCGCAGCAGGCCGTGGAGCGCGGTGAGGTCGTCCGGCAGCTCGGCTGCAGTGAGGTTGGTCTCTGCCGCCACCATGCCGCAGCCGATGTCGACTCCGACCGCCGAGGGGAGCAGTGCATTCTTGGTCGCCACGACGCTGCCGACTGTTGCCCCCAGGCCGAAGTGCGCGTCCGCCATCAGGCAGACGGGCCCGGCGAGGATCGGCAGCCGCGAGGTACGCAGTGCCTGCTCGAGCGCGTTGTCGTCGAGCTCGCTGGCCCATGAGGTCAGGCTCGCGTTGATCTGCTTCGGCATCGTGTTCACTTCCCGTCTGCATGATGGACACAGTGACAACCAAATAGTGCGCCAGATTGGGTCGTCTGATCGACCTGTGTTCGAGCCGGGATCCGGACTCGGACGCTCGCAGTGAGCACCAGCTCCTCGAGCCCGCGTGTCCACCGTGCCACCACTCGAACGTGTTCCAGCGTCAGACTCGTCTGCTGAGAGCCGGTGGAGAGTGTCGAACTCTCGCGCTCTCGCGTACGAAGCGGGCGCTCAGCCACCCGAGCATCACCGGCGAGGTACCCCCGACACGATTCGAACGTGCACACGCTGGGTTTGGGCCAGCTGCCTCTACCGTTTGGGCTACAGGGGCCAGATGGTTGGGGCCCCGGGTGCTGACCCCGACGCGGGTGGTTGACAGGACCCTCCTGGACGACCGGCCCGGCCCCAGTCGCAGCGCTCCGTACTGACCGGAGATCTTCGGGCGTATGAGACCCGTGAGGTCACCATCCCTCCCCGCTGCGTTTGTGTTGCGGGTCCTCAGACCCAGGGTGAATGAGGAGAATCGAACTCCCTGCTGGGTGGGTCACGACCACCCGCCTCTCCATCCGGCTCCATCCACCATGTGGGCGGTGAGCGCCCAAGTGCATCCGGGAGGTGCTGACCCTCCGACTTCCACGGTGTGAACGTGGCGCTCTGCCGTTGAGCTACGGATGCGTCAAGTGTGTGCCGGCGGCCGAGCTCGAACCGGCTCAGTCGGGATCACGAGTCCCGGGCCGTCCTGTCGGGCGCCACCAGCTCTCGGTCGGCCCGCCCCGTGTCGAACGAGGCCTTCCGCTGCATCAGAGCGGCGTCGTCACCGGCTGACTCCGGGCCGTGGGTGATCTGGTGGACACGGGGCGTTTCGGAAGCCCGACCTCCGGCGTGTCGTGCCGGCGCTCTGCCTCTGAGCTATGTGTCCGTGGTGGTCATGGGTGGTTTCGATCCACCGCCTCGCGCGTTTCAGGCGCGCGCTCTTCCCTCTGAGCTACACGACCTTGGGGCCGGCCCCGGGACTCGAACCCGGATCAACTGGGTTACAAAGCCAGCGCCCATCCAGTCGGGCCCGGCCGGCACTTCTGGAGCGGCAGTGATCACGCCGCGTCATCCGGGAACGATCCTTCATCGATGTCCACGACGCGCAGCAGCCGCACTCCAGGATCCGGTGTCGCCGATGTATCGAGTCTGTCCGTCGTGCCGTCGGTCCCCGCATTCGCGCGGTCCTCGGGGACGACGAGCTTCAGCCGATCGTGTCGCATGGAATCGCCTCCTTTCAGTTGGTTCGGGAGGAAGGTGTCGAACCCTCATTTCAAGGACCAAGACCTTGCGTCCTGCCATTGGACGACTCCCGATCGGATGGTTGATGGAGGGGTCAATGGGTACCGCCCCCATTACTCGTGGGTGGAAGCCACGCGTGTATCTGTCAACACCTTGACCCCGTGGAGCAGCAGGCGGGTCCTGACCCCGCGACCTCCTCGTTGGCGACGAGGCGCTCTTCCACTGAGCTACTACTGCGATGGAGGCACCGGCTGGATTCTCACCAGCGTGGCCCGGGTTGCAATCGGGTACCTGAGTCCTCGGTCACGGTGCCAGGGCTGCGGAGGAGGGCATCGAACCCCCGACGACGGTGGTTAACGGCCACCCGCTCTTCCACTGAGCTACTCCGCACTGCATGGGGCAGACCGGTGAGCATGCCCCCGTACCGCCACGGGGTACCGACCCCCGGCTTCCGGGCTGAGAACCCGGCGGACTGCCTTTATCCGATGGCGGCGTGGTGACGCAGGTCGGTTTCGATCCGACACCCTCCGGGGTGAAGGCCCGGCGTGCTCCCGTTGCACCACTGCGCCAGGGCGGAAGGTAGAGGTGTCGAACCCCCACGGCGGAGCCGTGTCACTGTTTTCGAAACAGGGTGCCCCCAGCCAACGAGGCATACCTTCCAAGGCGGAGGGGCAGCGGATCGAACGCTGGCGAGGTTTCCCTCGGCCATCGCTTAGCAAGCGAGCACCTTTCCTCTCGGTCAACCCTCCAAGGCAAGAAGTCGGCGTGGCCACCCGTGAGCCGACAGCGCCCCCGGCTCGATTCGAACGAGCATCCTCCGGTGTAGGAGACCGTTGCGCGTCCGGTCGCGCCACGGGGCAGTGGGACCTGCATCGGTCCAGAGCCACCACCCGGAGCCGACCCGGGGACCTCAGCCGTACCAGGGCTGCGCTCTTCCCACTGAGCTATGGCGGCGTGGCCTCGTCGACTGGACTCGAACCAGCGGCCTCTGCCTTCGGAGGGCAGCGCTCTTGTCCGTCTGAGCTACGACGAGATGGCACCCCGGCCAGGATTCGAACCCGGAACTGGAGATTCGTAATCTCCTGTGATCGTCCGTTTCACCACCAGGGCTTGGCGCCACAGACGGGTTTCGATCCCGTTGCCTCCGCCTTGACGGGGCGGCGCTCTCCCGATTGAGCTACTGCGGCACGAAGGGGCATTGACCGGGCCCCTCCGGTGCTCGGGAAGATGGATTCGAACCACCGTCTCTCGGTCCAGAGCCGAGCGTCCCTACCGCTGGACCACTCCCGAATGCTGCGGCGTTCGATCACCGCTGGTCTGGTTGAACGGACTCGAACCGCTGACCCCCCGGTCCCGAACCGGGTGCTCTGTCCAAACTGAGCTACAACCAGGAGTTGCGGCCGGATGATCCCGGCCGAGTGCGCCCCGAGGGGCTCGAACCCCCGACGACATGGATTAAGAGTCCATCGCTCTACCAACTGAGCTAGAGGCGCCTGGTGCGGGCGGAGAGAGTCGAACTCTCATGGGCGTGAGCCCACCGGGTTCTGAGCCCGGCGCGTCTTTCCATTTCCGCCACGCCCGCATGGTGGACCCAGCCGGGCTCGAACCGGCACGTGTCTCGTTGCAAGCGAGGCGCACTGCCACTCGTGCTCTGGGCCCAGGGTCCCGGTGGGTCGAATCGAACGACCGCAGGCACAATGCCGCGCGGGTTACGGCCGCGCTCCTCTAGCCAACAGAGGTCACCGGGGCGGGATCGGTCGGTGTGGCCACGCCAATGCACGTGGCTCCGATCCCCAATCTGGCGTACTATTTAGTTGTCAATGTGCGATGATTTATTCGCCTATTTAGGCAAAAAGGGCAAAGCTTCGCCCAGCAGGGGCGGCAGGAGTCGAACCCACGTCCGCCGGGTTGGAGCCGGCTGTCCGTTCCGCTGGACTACACCCCTTCGAGTGCTTGGCTATTCAGTTGTGCATTCGGCCCAGGAATAGAAAAGAGCCGCCCCCTTTCGGAAGCGGCTCCTCAACGAACTGGACGTTTGTAAGTCCTAGTTATGCCGTTGAGGGCACCTCCTCGGGGTCGGTCGCGACCCAATCGATGGATTGGGCCTTCAATGTCTGGGCCATGACGCGCCCCGCGCGACGTCAGAAGGCCTTTGGGGCCTTCTGAGTGCCGGTGTGGCCGGCAGCTATACGCGTCCACGTGCTTCATGGTGGGAATAGTACACCAGTGAGTTTCTCTAGGGAACCACTTTCCCGATTCCGTACATATTTGCCGACTTACCATTTGGATCTTTGCGCCTTGCCTATTCCTCATATCGGGAAGTGGCACAAAACCGCGACCCGTCGGCTCGACGATGCCATGCGTCGGACCCCGTCGGCGCCGTCCTCACTTGCAGCGCCCGATCCGGGCCGCTCGACAAGGACGGAGTCAACCAGACCGAAGAAGTGCCGACACGAACGGCGCGAGCCAAGTGGGGAGGGGTCGGTCTGGCCTCCGCGTTGACAGTCCCCGTCCGACGTGCGGTTGGTCCAGAGGACCTGGTTCGACGTCCGACGAGATGTTCGAGGCGCCGGCAAGGATCAGGGTGGCCCCGCACTTCGTTGTCAGGGGGTCGAGCAGAACCCGCGAGCGCTCGGGAATTGCGGATCGCGGCTTCCGGCTCGAATACTGGGCCGAGGAATGCCGGGGGCAGCCGAGGACTTGGCGGACGAGGACGTCGTCGAGGGCAGCTGGGACGGAAGAAGGGTCGTGATGGGTCCGCACACGGAGCGAACACGCGGGGAGTCGAGCCTGGACGCCTTTCGGGACGAGTTGCGCGCCTGGCTGGCCGACCACCTCACCGACGAGGTGGTCCGGGTCGGCAACCGTGCGGTCGAGGGCGCCGATCTCGAGGTGCTGCGCTCCTGGAACCGGACGCTGGCCGACGGCGGGTGGGCGGCGCCGTCGTGGCCGGTCGAGCACGGCGGGCGCGGTGCGGGCGTCGGCGAGCAGCTGGTCTACCTGGAGGAGATGAGCCGGGCGCGGGCGCCAGGCCCGCTGAACGTCATCGGCGTCTCCAACATCGCCCCGGCGATCATGCACTTCGGCACCGCCGAGCAGAAGGAACGTTTCCTCGCCCCGATGCTGCGCGGCGACGAGATCTGGTCGCAGGGCATGTCCGAGCCCGACGCCGGCTCGGATCTGGCCGCACTGCGCACGCAGGCCGTCGAGGAGGGCGAGGGCTTCGTGGTCAACGGGCAGAAGACCTGGAACTCCATGGGCCACTTCGCCGACTGGTGCCAGCTGTACGTGCGGACGGATCCGGCGGCCCCGAAGCACCGGGGGATCACCTGCTTCCTCGTCGACCTCACGACGGCGGGAGTGGAGGCCCGGCCCCTGACGACCATCACGGGCGGGCAGTCCTTCGCCGAGCTCTTCTTCTCCGACGTGCGCGTCCCGCGCTCGGCCATGCTGGGCTCGCTCCACGAGGGATGGTCGGTGGCCATGACGACGCTCAGCTTCGAGCGTGCCGGCGTGGCGAGGCTGCACCTCGGCCTGGCCAACAAGCTCGACGACCTTCTGGCCGATCCACGTGCGGACGAGGGCCTGCGCGATCCCCGGCTGCGCGAGCGCCTGGCCCGCACCTATGCCGACATCGCCTGCATGCGCTTCCTGACGGAGCGCTCCCTGGCCGACCCGTCGGCCGCCGGGGCGGGCGGCAGCCTGGCCAAGTTGGCCTGGGCCCACTGCGACCAGGAGCTGGCGAACCTGGCGGTGGACCTCATCGGTCCCGACGCCCTCGGAGATCGTTGGGGGGAGAACCTGCTGGCGGTCCGCCAGGCCTCCATCGCCGGCGGGACGTCGGAGATCAACCGCAACATCGTGGCCGAGCACGTGCTCGGGCTGCCCCGTTGATCCCGCCGTGCAGTCCCGTATTGGGACGGACGAGGGCGCGGCATCTAGCGTGACCCGTCGCAGCACCGTTGAGCACGACCGGCCGACCGAAACGAGGAGCGCATGGCCCGTGTCCCCATTGAAGAGGGGTTCTTCCGGATCCCCGAGGACCCGGCGCAGCCGCCGCGGCTGCTCGGCAGCCGCTGCCCGGCCTGTGGCGAGGTGTTCTTCCCCCGGCGGCTGGTGTGCGCCCAGTGCCTGCACGAGGGAACCGAGGACATGGAGCTGTCGACGCGCGGGACCATCCACACCTGGACCTATTGCCACGTGCCGCTGTTCGGCAAGAAAGACGCCGACGTGACCGGCTACGGCGTGGCCCAGGTCGACCTGCCCGAGGGGCCCCGGGTGCAGTCGATCCTCTCCGGTGGACCCGACGACTTCGCCATCGGCGCGACCGTCGAGATCGACCTCGAGACGCTGCGGCAGAATTCGAACGGCGACGACGTCGTCATCTACCGCTTCCGTCCGGCCCGTGACGGCGCGGGGAGCCCGGCGTGAAGCACGGCCTGCGCTTCGACGGCGTCGCCGTGGCCGGCATCGGCATGGTCCGCTTCGGCATGTTCAAGGAGATCCCCGGCGCGCACCTGGCGCGCGACGCCGGGCTGCTGGCACTGCACGACGCCGGCATGACGCTGGCCGACGTCGACGAGGCCTTCGTGGGCTACATCCAGCCGGCGCCCATGCTGGGCATCAAGGCCATGAAGGAGCTCGGACTGACCGGGTTGCCCGTCACCCACATCGAGAACGCGTCCGCCACCGGGCTCGTGGCCTTCCGCGACGCCGCCTGGGCCGTGTCCTCGGGCCGGGCCGACGTGGCCATGGCCCTGTGCTTCGACAAGTTCACCGACATGACCGGCACCGGCGGTCGGGGGGCGGGGCGCGACCAGATCGACGCGCCGATCCTGCCCGCCGCCTACTTCGCGCTGTGGGCGCAGCGGCGCATGCACGAGCGAGGCACGACGCCCGAGCAGTTCGCCACGATCGCGGCGAAGAACTGGAACTACGGCGCCGCGTGCCCGTTCGCCCACCGGCGCTCCGACCACGTCGTGACCCCCGAGGAGGTCCTCGCCGCCAGGATGGTGGCCGAGCCGCTCACCACCATGATGTGCTGTCCGCCCGACGACGGCGCTGCGTGCATCATCGTCGCCCGCGAGGACCTGGTGCGGTCCCGCCAGTCCGGCCGGCCCCTGGTGCGGGCGCTCGCCTCTGCGTTGACGTCGGAGACGTACTCGCCCGGGCACACCTTCGTCGGGCCGGTCGTCGGACCCGCCACGATGACCCAGCTGACGGCGAAGGAGTGCTACGAGGCGGCCGGGCTCGGGCCGGAGGACGTGAGCGTGGCCTACTGCCACGACGCCTTCGTGAACGAGGAGCTCGAGTACTACGAGCTGCTCGGGTTCTGCCCGGAAGGCGAGGCGGAGAAGATGGTCGCCGAGGGCGAGACCGGTCCGGGCGGGCGCATCCCCTTCAACACCGACGGCGGGTTGCTGGCGCGGGGGCACCCGGGCGGGCCCACCGGGGTGGCCCAGCTGCACGAGGCGGTGCTCCAGCTGCGGGGCGACGCGTCGGGCCGGCAGGTCGAGGGCGCGCGGGTGGCACTGGCGCATCTCGTGGGCGGGGGGAGCATCGCCACCGTGAATCTCTTGGGTGTGGAGAGGACCTGACCATGACGACCAGCGACGAGCGTCGGGCCGCCGGCCGCGAGATCCAGGGCCAGCTGTGGCCGGCCATCCTGAAGGGCCCGACGGGGCAGTTCCCTGCCGCCAAGCTGGCGCCGGACTACTTCGACCACGTGCAGCAGAGCGCGTTCGGCGACATCTGGGCGCGCCCGGGCCTCCCGGTGCGCGACCGCTCCATGATCACCGTCGCCCTCCTGGCGGCGCTGGGGCAGCCCGAGGAGCTGCGCTCGCATCTGGCCGGTGCCCTGAACGTGGGGATCTCGCGCGAGGAGATCGTCGAGATCCTCATGCACGTCTCTATCTACGCCGGCGTCCCCGCCGCCGGCTCGGCCCTGCGGGTGGCGGCCGACGTGCTCGGCACGGACTGATCCCGGCGGTCGTCTAGGACGGGTCCGCGTTCCAGCGCAGCGCGACGCCGGCCCGCTGCTCGGCGACGGCCACGAGCTCGCTCCAGTCGGCCCCGCCGAGCCCGTCCGCCACCGCGCCGTCGAGCACGCCCTTGACGGCGACGGCCACCGGGGTGGGGGTGCCGAGCGTGCTGCCCCAGTCGACGATGAGGCCGGCGTCCTTGGCGGCCAGCTCCAGAGCGAACTGCGTGGGCCGGCCCCGCCCGTCGATCGTCTCGACCTGGCGGTCGATGAAGAAGTTCGACGCCCCGGCCGTGCGCAGGATCTCCACGGCCTTCTGCACCTCGATCCCCGCCTTGGTGGCCATGGCCAGGCCCTCGAGGCTCACCCACGTCGTCGTGAACGCGACCAGGCTGTTGAGCAGCTTCATGGTGTTGCCGAGGCCGAGCGGGCCCACGTGGAACGAGGCGCGGCCGAGGGGCTGGAGCACGGGCAGGACGCGGGCGACGGGCTCGTCGTCACCCCCCACCATGAACACGAGCATCCGCTTCTCGGCCCCGATGGCCCCACCGGTGAGGGGCGCCTCGACGAGGTGGTGGCCCGAAGAGGCGAGGCGCTGGCCGAGCTCGCGCACGACGGCGGGAGCGTTGGTGGAGAGATCGACCAGGATGGCGCCCGGCGCGGCGGCGGCGGCCCAGGCCGCGGCGACGTCGGCCACCACGTCGGGTGTCGGCAACGAGAGCAGCGTGACGTCGGCCTGACGGGCGACCGACGCGACGTCGGGCGCGGCCGTTGCGCCCTGCACCGCGTCCATGGCGGCTGCGTCGAGGTCGTGTACCACCACCTCGTTGCCGTCCGCCACGAGGTTGGTCGCGATGTTCCCGCCGATGTTCCCCAACCCGATCACACCTGTCGCCATCGACCCTCCCCGAGTCCGTGCACACCCCGGCCGCGGCCCCTGAGAGCTCGCCGGTCGAGAGCGTATAGTGGAAACCGGCTCGAGCGTCAGGGACCCGGGGGGTCGACATTCATGGGGCTACGCGACCACGTCATCTGTGACAGTGACCTCCACGTGATGGAACCGCCCGACCTCTGGGAGCGCTACATCGACCCGGCCTATGCCCACGCCGCCCCGCGTGGGCTGTCCGAGATCACGCGCGACATGCGGGTGCGGGTGAAGAACCACGTCATGCTCCGGATGGGCGCCACCCGCCCGATGCGCGTCGAAGGCCGCAAGACGGGGTGGCAGAAGGAGCACGACACCGTGTACGCGGCGTCGGAGGCCCGGGGATGGGACGCGCCCTCGCAGATCGACGCCATGAACGCCGAGGGGCTGGACCTGGCCGTGCTCTTCCCCTCCCGCGGGCTGTTCGTGCTCGGCCTGGACTCGTCGGAGCAGATCGGCGCCGACGGCCTTGAGCCCGAGTTCGCCACTGCCATCGCGCGGGCCTACAACGACTGGCTCAAGGACTTCTGCGACCATGCGCCGGACCGGATGTTCGGGGCCGGCATGGTGGCTGCGCACGACGTGCCGGGCGCCGTCGAGGAGGCCCGGCGCTGCGTGGAGGAGCTGGGCTTCAAGGCGATCTTCCTGCCGCCGGCCGCGGTGAACCGGCGCCCCTGGCACCACCGCTCCTATGACCCGCTGTGGGCGGAGATCCAGCGGCTCGGCGTGCCGCTGGCCTTCCACGGAGGCGGGCAGACCTACCTCACGCCGGACTTCGGGCTCGAGGTGCTGGACCGCCTCATGCTGTGGCACACCTTCAGCCAGCCCCTCGGGATCCAGTTCGTCACCGCCTGCCTGTGCGGCGGCGGCGTCCTCGAGCGCTTCCCCGACCTCAAGGTGGCGCTGCTGGAGGGCAACTGCTCGTGGGCGCCGTGGTTCCTCTACCGGCTCGACGAGCACTGGGAGTGGACGGGCTGGTACGAGGCGCCCGAGCTGACCATGCCGCCGTCGGAGTACTTCAAGCGCAACTGCTGGGTCTCGGTCGAGGCCGACGAAGTCACGGTGCCGCACTTCGTGGAGACCTTCGGCGACGAGCGGTTGATCTTCTCGACCGACTACCCCCACGGCGACTCCAAGTACCCCCACGCCGTGGACACCTTCGACAAGCTCCCGCTCTCCGACGAGAGCAAGGCCCGGATCGTCAGTACCAACTGGGCGACGCTCTACGACATCCCGCTCGTCAAGAAGTCCTGATCGCCCCCGAGGGCAGGTCTCTTCGGTTCACCCTCCCGCCCTCAGCCCGGGACCGACACCACCCAGTAGTTCAGGACCCCACCCACGTAGGGGATGTTCTGGAGGTTCTTCACGTCCTTGGCCGCCCCGGTCACGTTCGGCGAGTAGTCGACGTAGATGGAGAGGGCGTTCTTGATGACGAAGTCCTCAATCTGGGTCCAGACACCCTTGAGCTTCGAACTGCTCGGCGGGAGTGACTGGAGCTCCTTCGTCAGGTTGTTGAGGGTGGCGTTGTTGTAGTTGCACAGGTCACCCACGTCGCCCGGGGTGTACTGGGTGGTGATCTTCTGGATCCCGGGCAGTCCCTGCGGGTTGAGACCCAGCTGGGCCTTGTTGTCGGTGTACAGGTCGGTCACGTAGTTCGAGCTCTGGACGATCTGGACGTTGACGCCGATCTGCTTCCATTCCTCTTGGAGCACCGTGGCCAGCTGTTCACCGGCGGCGACGGGGAGGGCCATGAGGCTGGTCGAGAAGCCATGGGGATAGCCGGCCTGGGACAACAGCGACTTGGCCTTGCTCACGTTGAAGGCATAGATGTTGGTCAGCGATGGGTCGTAGTAGTTCGACGTGGTCGGGAAGATGCTCCAGGCCGGCTGGCCCTTCCCGTAGAGGAGTGCGTTGTTGATGGCCGTCCGGTTGGTGGCGAAGTTCAGGGCCTGACGGACCTTGACGTTGGCCAACGGTCCCGAGGCCTTGCAGATGGGGACGAAGAAGTAGTTGGCGTCGGGGAATTGCGAGCTCGACTGGAGATTCGTCTGGGCCTTCAAGGCCGGGATGTCGTTGTCGGGGATACCCTCGACCTGGACCAGGCCCGACTCCAGGGAGTTGAGCTGTTGGGGTCCGGTGGGAACGTTGACGAAGGTGATGCCCGTCAGGTGGATGGCGCTGGCGTCCCAGTAGTGCGGGTTCTTCGCCAGGACGATCTTCTCGCCCTGGACGTAGCTCTTCAGGACGAACGGGCCGGCGCCCACCACGTTCTCGTTCGGGTTCCCCCCGCTCGCACCCGTCGGCAGCGCCATGAAGGACTCCTGGTCGGCCAGGAGCGGATAGAAGGTGCTCGCCACGGGCTGGGAGAAGCTCATGACCAGCGAGTCGGTCCCGGTGACGTTGATGGAGGAGATGTCGGACATGGACTGGTCCCAGACGCCCGAGTGAGGGTTGGTCAGGTTGCGCTCGAACCCGGCCTTGACGGCGGCCGCGTTGAGGGCGGTGCCGTTGGAGTAGACCAGGCCCGGGCGGAGGGTGATGTCGAGCGTGGTGGGGTTGACCACCGTGGCCGCGGACGCGAGGTCCGGGACATAGGCCCCGCTCGTCGTCTCGCGCAGGAGCCCGGCGTAGATCGGCCAGTCGTAGGCGAAGCAGCAGGCCGAGCTCGTGAACTGCACGGGGTCGAACTCAATGGGGTTGATGGTCTCTGACAGGTCGTACCCGGTCGTCAGGTTGCCGTAGCTACCGCCCGAGGCGGCTCCGGCGGTCGAGCCGCCTGCCACGAGCACCTGGGCACTCACCATCAGGCCGACGGCCATGACCGCCATGGTGATGCGCCGGGTCCCCATTCCCCATGTGATCTTCATCGAGTCAGCTCAACTTTCTGGTTCGGACGCGGGCGGTAAGACCCGAGAGGTGTGATGACGACGCGACATCGGTGATTGGTGGCGGCGAGGAAGGTCGCGATGACGCCCGCATGAGCGTGCTCCTGCGAGCAGGACGTGATCGACTCAACTTCCCCCCGTTCTGTCCCGCACCCTCGCCCCGGCACGGATGACCACGGCAAGCTTGACCGGACTTCACACGATTGTCCAGTATTCGACACGAAAGAGGAACAGACGCCGCACCCGGTGCCGAGCCTCGCACCGACCAGAAGGTGGAGCCGCCTTCTCCGTCCGGCGGACCCGGCCATGAGTAGGATGCACGACACTGCCACATGGGGTGGGCAGGCGGTACACGACAGCGAAGGGCTGCCAGGGGAGTCGAGTGGGCAGGTTGGTCCTACGGCGTCTGTTGAGCATCATTCCGGTGCTGCTCATCGTCTCGTTCGCCATCTTCTTCTTGCTGGCACTCGTGCCCGGTGACCCGGCGGTCACGTTGGCGGGCGGGGTGAGTGCGACGCCGGCCGAGATCGCCCGCGTCAGGGCGCAGCTGCACCTCGACGACCCGTTGCTCGTCCAGTACTGGCACTGGCTCACCGGAGCGGTGCGGGGGAATTTCGGCACCTCGCTCTCCAGCGGTCAGTCGGTGAGCCAGCAGATCGCCGCCCGGTTCCCGGTGACCTTCGGATTGGTCGTCGCCTCGGCCATCGTGTCCCTCATCGTCGGCATCCCCCTCGGCATCCTGTCCGGGGTTCGGCCGGGGGGAACCGTCGACGGCGGCGCCCGCACCTTCTCCACGCTGGGGTTGGCCGTGCCCAGCTTCTGGCTGGCCATCGTCTTGGTGTCGATCTTCGCCGTGCACTGGAAGATCTTTCCGCCGACCGGCTACACCTCCATCACGTCGTCCTTCAGCGGCTGGCTCACCGACATCACGCTCCCGGCGGTGACGCTGGGCTTGCTCGTCGGGGCGACGCTGGCCCGCCAGCTCCGGGCCTCCCTCATCGACGTCCTCGATACGCCCTATGTCCGCACCGCCTGGGCCAAGGGCGGGACCCGCCGCTCGGTGCTCGGCCATGCGCTCAAGAACGCCTCCATGCCCGTGGTGACGATCTTCGGCATCCAGATCGGGTACCTGCTCGGGGGCGCCGTGATCGTGGAGCAGATCTTCGCGTTGCCGGGCCTCGGTCCCTACATGCTGAGCGGCATCACCGACCACGACCTGCCGGTGGTCCAGGGGGTGGCGATCGTCTTCGTCCTCTTCCAGATGACCATGAGCCTTCTGGTCGACATCAGCTACGGCTACTTGAACCCGAAGGTGCGGGTCGCGTGACGACGGCTGCGGGCGAAGTCGGCGTGACGGGGAACGGCCGACGTTCGCCGCGCCGGTGGATGGCGGGGCACCGGCGCCTGGGGCGGTTCCTCCTCAACGTCGGGGTCCTCCTGTCGTTCGCCTGGTTGCTGCTCATGATCGTCTTCGCCCTCTTCGCCCCGTGGATCGCGCCGTACGACCCGAACGCCCAGAACCTGGCCCAGGCCTCGGCAGGGATCAGCAGCAGTCACTGGCTCGGGACCGACGACCTGGGCCGCGACGTGCTCTCGCGGATCATCTGGGGGGCTCAGAGCTCCATGCAGGTGACCTTCGAGACGGTGGCCCTGGCCCTGGTGCTGGCGCTGGTCATCGGCCTCGTGGCCGGGTTCCGGGGGGGCCGGATCGACTACCTCCTGATGCGGGGCGCCGACGCCGGCCTCGCCTTCCCCCCGCTCGTGCTCGCCCTCGCCGTCGTGGCCGTCGTCGGGACCTCGGTGAACGACGTTGCGCTCGCGCTCGCGCTGGTCTTCGCGCCCGGCTTCGCCCGCTTCATCCGCGGGCAGACCCTGGCCGTGAAGGAGGAGGCCTTCGTCGAGGCCTCGACGTCGATCGGCTCGTCACCCACCCGCATCGTGATCGTGCGGATCCTCCCCAACGTCATGACGGGGCTCGTGGTCGGGATCGCCATCGCCCTCGGCTCCGCCCTGCTGGCCGAGTCCGGGCTCGCCTTCCTCGGCCTCGGACCGCCTCCGCCCGCGGCCAGCTGGGGCGCCATGGTCCAGGAGGCCTACGACACCTCGCTGTTCACCCACCCGTGGTCCATCGTTCCGGCCGGCCTGACCATCGTCCTCACGGTGCTGGCCTTCAACACCATCGGTGACTCCCTGCGCGACACGATCAGCGGGGCGACCACCCGGTCGCGTCGCCAGCGCGGGGTCAAGCGGCAACGAGGCATCACCGCCGTGGCCCGGCCCGCCGAACCCGTGCCGGCGGAGGCCGGGTCGCACGCCAACGGCAAGCCGGCGCTCCTCGAGGTCCGCGACCTGGCCATAGAGTTCGAGACCGAGGCGGGCCGGGTGCGGGTGGTGGACGACGTCTCCTTCGACGTCGGGGCCGGCAAGATCATGGGCCTGGTGGGGGAGTCCGGCTGCGGCAAGACCGTCAGCTCGCTCGCCGTCCTGCGCCTCCTCCCCTCGCCGCCGGCCCAGATCGTCGGCGGGTCCATCCGCTTCGACGGGCGCGACCTGTTGGACATGGACTTCGACGAGCTGCGACAGGTCCGCGGGCGCGACATCGCCATGGTCTTCCAGGATCCCCTCGCCAGCCTGGACCCCTCCTTCACCATCGGCTACCAGATGATCGAGGCCATACGGCTGCACGAAAGCTTGAGCAGAGCCGCCGCCCGGGACCGGGCGGCCAGACTCCTCGAGAGCGTGCACATGCCCGATCCCGCGCAACGGCTCTCCGCCTACCCGCACCAGCTCTCGGGCGGGATGCGCCAGCGCGTGATGATCGCGATGGCCCTGAGTTGCTACCCGCGCCTGCTCATCGCCGACGAGCCGACCACGGCGCTTGACGTGACCGTCCAGGCCCAGATCGTCGAGCTGTTGAACGAACTGCGCGAGACCAACGACCTGGCCGTGCTGTTCGTCACCCACGACCTGGCCCTGATCTCCGAGCTCTCGGACGAGGTCACGGTGATGTACGCCGGCCAGGTGGTCGAGCACGCGGCCACGGCCGATCTCTTCGCGCACCCCCTGCAGCCCTACACGGCCGCTCTCCTGGCGTCCTCGCCGGGCATCCGCGGCCCGGGAGACGGTCCGGCGCTCATCGCCGGCCAGGTTCCCCAGGCCGGGCACTTCCCGCCGGGGTGCCGGTTCCATCCCCGCTGTGCCTACGCCGAGGAATCCTGCCGCAGCGAGCCGATCCTCTTGGCGTCGGCCGGCCCGGACCGCCAGAGCCGGTGTCGGCGGCTGGAGGAGCTGACCCTGCCCGGCGTCGGGTCCGAGGTGGCGTCCCGGCTCGGTGCCGACCCCGTGGTGAGGACGTGACGAGCGATCTCGAGATCGCGCCGGCGCCGGTGGAGGGCGCGGTGGCCCAGCTGGTCGGGGTCTCCTGTGACTTCACGGTCCGCCTCCCCGGCCGGGGCAAGGGCACGGTGCACGCCGTCGACGACGTGGACCTCACCGTCGTGCGCGGAAGGACGCTGGGACTGGTCGGCGAGACGGGCTCGGGCAAGTCGACGCTGGCCCGACTGCTGTTGCGCCTGATCACCCCGACGTCCGGGCGGGTCCTGCTGGGCGGCGAGGACATCACCAGCGTCAAGGGTGCCCCTCTGAGGACCCTGCGCCGGAGGATGCAGCTGGTCTTCCAGGATCCCTATTCCTCCTTCGACCCGCTCGCCACCATCGGGTCGAGCGTGGGTGAGGCGTTGCTGGTCCACACGGACCTCGGACGCGCCACCCGCGAGCAACGGACGGCCGAGCTGCTCGACCAGGTGCGCCTGCCGGCGGCCTTCGCCCGGCGCCGCCCACGCGAGGTCTCGGGCGGTCAGCTGCAACGGGCCGCCATCGCGCGCGCCCTGGCCACCGAACCCGAACTGTTGGCGCTCGACGAGCCGCTCAGCTCGCTCGACGTCGCGACCCAGGTGCAGATGGTCGACCTCCTGGCCGACCTGCAGGAGCGCCTGGGGATCGCCTACCTGTTCATCTCCCACGATCTCAATCTCGTGCGCTCCCTCAGCCACCGCGTGGCGGTGATGTACCTCGGGCAGGTCGTCGAGGAAGGACCGGTCGAGCAGCTCTTCGGCTCGGCCCGTCATCCCTACACCCAGGCCCTTCTCTCGGCGTCGCCGAGCATCGACCCCGCTCGCCGACGGCTGCGGATCGTCCTGGAGGGTGACATTCCCTCTCCCATGAACCCCCCGAGCGGGTGCCACTTCCGGACCCGGTGCCGCCACGCCATGGAGGTCTGCGCGCTCGAGGAGCCGCCGGCCACCGACGTGGGCGGCCTCACCGTGAACTGTCACCTCATGGACCCGACCCGGGCACAGGTCTCCCCGCCCTCGGGCGCCGGGTGACGTCTACTGTGCACCCATGGGTCCGGAAGCAAACACCACGAACGAGCCCAGCCTTCCGCTGATCCTGGCGCGCGAGCTCGCGGCCAACCTCGCGACGCCGATGTTCCTCATCGACGCCGAGGGCATCCTCGTCTTCTTCAACGAGGCGGCCGAGCTGCTGCTCGGGAAGACCTACGGCGACATCGGCGGCATCTCCGCCCTCGAGTTCGGAGCCATGCTGGAGCTGGCCAACGTCGACGGGACGCCACTGAGGCGGCGCGACTCCCCGGCCGGCGTCGCGTTCTACGACCGCGAACCCGCCCACCGGACGCTGTTGGCCACGACCCTCGACGGGACCCGCCACCCGTTCGAGGTCACCGCGTACCCACTCTTCGGCCACGTCGGCGAGATGCACGGCGTGCTGACCGTGTTCTGGCGGGCGAAGGAATGAGGATCCGCGTGTGGGGGTGCCGGGGGTCGTTGGCCGTGCCAGGATCCGACACCCTCCGCTACGGCGGCAACACCTCCTGCGTAGAGGTGCTGGGTGACGGCGGCGAAGTGCTGGTGCTCGACGCGGGGACCGGCATGCGTCCGCTCGGCGTCGCGATGAGCCACGACGGGGCGCGGATCGACGTGCTGCTCAGCCACCTCCATCTCGACCACCTGCAGGGCCTCGGCTTCTTCCGCCCGCTCTTCGACCCCGACCGCGAGATCCACATTTGGGGTCCCGCCTCTCCCGTGCAGTCGTTGGCCGACAGGATCTCGAGGTACCTGTCGCCACCCCTCTTCCCGGTGCGGCTCACCGACATTCCGGCCCGCCTGGAGTTCCACGACGCCCCGGAGGGACCCGTCACCATCGGCTCGTTGACCGTGCGGGCGTCGCTGGTCACCCATCAGGGGCCGACGGTCGGGTACCGGATTGAGGAACAGGGCCGTTCCGTGGTCTACCTGCCCGATCACGAGCCCGGACTCGGACTGGGGCTCTCCGGGCGCCCGGTCGAATGGGTGAGCGGCTACCACCTGGCCCACCGCGCCGACCTGTTGTTGCACGACGCCCAGTACGGCGACGGCGAGTATCCCCATCACGTCGGATGGGGCCATTCGGCCATCGCCCATGTCGTCGACTTCGCGCGCATGGCCGACGTCGACCGGCTGCTCCTCTTCCACCATGACCCGTATCACACCGACGACGAATTGGAGCTGTTGGTCGCGGACGCACAGAAGTGCTGGGGCGACGAGAGCGACCGCGTGCAGGCTGCCTGTGAGGGCATGACCATCACGTGCGACGCGGACGGAATCTCCATCGACCCCGCCGGTGGTCGCGCTCCCACCAACCTGTAGGGCAGCGCATCTCGTGGAGCTGCGTGAGCTGGTCGTGATCGAGATCGAGGTGCGTCCCGTCGTCGACCTCGGAGGGGGGCGGAGGTTCGTCCCGTTCGACGGGGGGACCTTCGAAGGCCGTGGGCGCTTGAGCGCTACCGCGGGCGCCGTCCTCCCCGGCGGGGTCGACTGGCAGACCGTCCGCCCCGACGGCGTGCTCGAGATCGACGCCCACTACGCGTTGGCGTCGGACGCGGGCGAGACGATTGAGCTCCGGTCCCGCGGCATCCGCAAGGCGGAGGAGTCCGTCGCCGCCCGCATCGCAAACGGGGAGCGCGTCGATCCCGGTGAGTACTACTTCCGCACCTATGTCCGGCTGTCGACTCCGGCGCCTCGGCTCCGTTGGCTCAACGACCTCCTCGCGGTCTCCGCGGGCGAGCGCACGCGGGACAGGGTCCGCATCGACGTGCACGAGGTCCTCTGAGCGTGTCCGACTCGGACCTTCGGTGTGTCGTCGTCGGGGCCGGGATCGGAGGCCTCGCGACCGCGCTCAGCCTCCACGAGATCGGCGTGGCGGTGGAGGTGTTCGACTCCGTCACGGAGCTGCGCCCGCTCGGTGTCGGCATCAACCTCCTGCCCCACGCCGTGCGGGAGCTCCATGCGCTCGGGCTCCTCGAAGAGCTTCGGTCGCGTTCGGTCGCACCGACGCGTCTCCTCTACTGCACCAAGCGGGGGCAGGAGATCTGGAGCGAACCGCGCGGCATCGCCGCCGGCTATCCGTGGCCCCAGATGTCGATCCACCGTGGTGTCCTCCAGCAGGTGTTGCTCGGGGCCCTCGTCGCCCGCGTCGGCCTGCACACGCTGCACCTGGGCCGGCGGCTCGTCAGCGTCGGCGGGGACGGGGACCGGGCCGTGGCGGTGTTCGACGACGGGGAGGTCGCCGCAGACATCGTCGTCGCCGCCGACGGCATCCACAGCGCGGCGCGCCGCCAGCGCTATCCCGAAGAGGGGCCGCCCCTCTGGAACGGGTCCCTGCTGTGGCGCGGCGTGGCCGAGGTCGATCCGGTCCTGGACGGGAGGACGATGATCTGGGCCGGGCACCCCGAGCAGAAATTCGTCGGCTACCCGATCGCCGACCTGCGCGGCGGGCGCCAGACCTTCAACTTCGTCGCCGAGCTCCGCCGTCCCGGGTCGGAGTTGGCCGCGGCCGAGGACTGGAACCGCCCCGGTTCGCTGGAGGACTTCCTGCCGGAGTTCGCCGCATGGGACTTCGGTTGGCTCGACGTGCCGGCGATCGTGCGCGCGGCGCCCGAGACGTTCCTGTTCCCGATGGTCGACCGCGACCCCCTCCCTCGGTGGACCTTCGGACGCAGCACGCTCCTGGGTGATGCGGCGCACCCGATGTACCCCATCGGCTCCAACGGTGCCTCCCAGGCCATCCTCGATGCCCGCGTGCTCGCCGGCTGTCTCCAACGTCACCGGCATGACGTCGACGAGGCACTGGGTCACTACGAGGCGGCTCGGCGGCCGGCGACGACGGCGATCGTGGCCGCCAACCGGGGACTGGGCCCCGAGGTCCCGATGATGCTGGTCGAGGAGCGTGCGCCCGATGGCTTCACGAACATCGCCGACGTGATCACGCCGGAGGAGATCGCCGAGGTCACCGAGGAGTATCGGCGGACGGCCGGGTTCTCGCTCGCCGCGCTCGGGCAGCGTGCATCGTTGCTCGACGATCCCTACCCCGCCTGAGCGACCCTCCTCACGGGCCGAGCAGCGCCTGTTCCATGGCGGACGTCTCGCGGGGGAGGTCGGCGGGGCAGAGGTAGGTGGCCCCGAGCTGGGTGACGACGTAGGCCTCGAAGGCGGTGAGGTGCCGCCCCCGCAGCGAACGCACGATCTGGCTCATGTCGTCCTGCCGCGTGAGCTCCGTGCAGGCCAGCGCGCCGTCGCCGAGGGCGGTCTGGGGGCGCACGCGGCTGATCGAGTCCGGGAGGGTCGAGATCAGATCGGTGAAGGCGCCGCTCGGTTGGCGCGGCAGGCTGGGGTCACCGCTGTAGAGCGTCGCCTCGGCCAGCGCCGCCGCCGGGGCGCGCGCCGCCACCCGCGGCAGCCCGCGTTCGGGGAAGGCGAGGAGATCGACGTAGAGGCGCCGGTGCGCGTAGTCACCCGCTTGCCCCGGGACCAGCCCGTGGTGCACCATCCAGATGAGGTCTCCCGTCTGGAAGAACTCCGAACCGCCGTACCCCTGGCCGTTGGCGCTGTTGGTGCTGGTGTGCCAGGCGCGGTGCAACGGCTTCGCGCAGGGGCCGGTGACGGTGAGGCAGGCGGCGATGCCGATGCTGTAGTTCGGGGTTCCCCACAAGTTGGCCGAGTAGAACAGCCAGTAGATGTTTCTCTCCTTGATCATGGAGGGCGCCTCCACCAGGCCACCCTCCCAGGCCTGCGTGGCGCCGATCAGCTGGTACGGAGGCCCGACGGTCGACAGCCCGTCGGGGGAGAGCTGCTGGGAGTAGATGAAGGTCGGCACGTTGCAGCAGTCGCCGTCGCTCTTCCAGAGCAGCCACGGGGTGCCGTCCGAGCGCACGTAGATGCTGGGGTCGATCGCCCCGCCCTGGGCCGTGGGACAGATGAAGGGCGACGAGGAATCGTCGACGAACGGGCCCGCCGGGCTCGTGCTCGTGGCCCGCGAGATGCACATGGCCGTGTTCGGTCCGTGGGTCGTCTCGACGCATCCGGCGGACATGGGGTGGGCCAGGCAGTCGATCGGGTGCGTGGCCGGGGTCGCGTAGTACATGACAGAGGTGCCGTCCGGGCGGGCCCACACCGCGGGCGCCCATTGGTAGCCGGCCACGGTCCACGTCGGCAGCGTCGGGAGCGCATCGCCCAGGTAGTGCCCCGCGAAGCCGGTCGCACGCGTGATCGCGATGACGGGGATGTGGGCCGGCGCGAAGTGAGGCCCTCCGGTGGTGGTGGTGGCGTACGCGTAGACCGAGTCGCCCACCACGATGGCGAAGGGGTCAGCAAAATCGGCGTTGAAGATCGGCAGGCCGTGGAGCAGGCCGTTGAGAACGGTGAGGTGGATGCCGTGCGCCGCGGCGGGATTGGTGCCGACGGGGCCCTGCGTCGCCTGGTGGCCCGGCGTGACGAGCGGTTGGCCGGCGCGCACCGACGGTGCGAGCGGAAGCGATTTCGTCCGCTGCCGTGGACGCCCCCGCCCCCAGGGAGATGCCGACGGACGCCGCGGCAGCGGCAAGGGCGGCCCCGAGGACCAGGCGGCGCGTCGAGCTCGTCCGTGTCCGATGGAGCGGAACGGTGGTCGCCGTCGTCCGCACTCCTCCATGGTGGCCGATCACGGGCGCCCGCCGGCGGACCGCTCGGCCGTGCGCGACCGTGCGTCGTCGCCCGTGGCGCGACCCAGTTGGACGAGGGGCGGTGACGACAACATCTCCCCCGATCACCGCCCCTCGTACAGGATGCTGACAGCGCGCTGCTCACCCAGCTAGAGCCGACCGGACCGAACTGGCACAACGCAAGAACAACACCGGGTTGCCAGGGCCGGGCCAGCGCAGCAGAGCCATCGCCCGGTCGCAGGCTCGCGCCTTCCGGTGGAGGGTCGCCGCCGCGACCCTCCACCGGCGCTCGGTCAGGCCAGCTTGCGGAAGACCGACTGGACGGCTCCCGGCAGGTAGACCTTGCTGAGCTCCTTGTCGACCAGGGTGGAGAACTCGGCGTCCGCGCCGACCGCCTCCTGCCCGCGTTGGTACTCCTCGACCGAGGCGTAGGTGCTGATCCATTCGACCATGCCGTAGGCACCGGTCACCGCGAGCGCGAAGGACGTCGGGGACCCGCTGATGGTGCCGGCTCGCTGCGCCGTCTCGATGCCGAGCTCGATGCCGCGCGTCATGCCGCCCGGCGCCAGCGTCGCCTGGACGACGGACGCGTACTGCGCGTCGATCTCCGCGGCCTTGGGGTCGGCGTGGACGAACTGCAGCAGGTGGTCGTCGATGGGGTCGCCCGAGCCGTGGGCGCCGCCCTCCTCGACCAGCGTCGTGTAGCCCGAGTCGCCGAGGAGCTTGCCCTCGACCGTCTCGAGCGTGACGAGATCGTCGATCGTCGCCGTCCACACCAGCGTGCCAGAGCCGGGCGAGAACACCGACATCCAGAGGCTCACCGGGACCTCCGAGATCTGGTTGACCTTCTCGGTGATCCTGAGCGCCCAGTCCAGCTGCGTCTGCGGGTTTCCCTCGCCCAATCGGGCGGTACGGCTGAACAGATACATGGTTGTCCCTCCCTGTCGCGAGCGTGCCGGAAGTCGCCGCCCCAGCGCACGACTCCCCCCGACAAAAGGAGCGGCGACGATCGCCCGCTCGCCTCCTCCGGCGGGACCGTACCCCCGTTGCAACGCCCTTGGCGAGGGGGGAAACGAGAATGTGACCGACCGGGAGGATCAGCCGTTCGTCACGCCGTCAGCGCGAGGGACCGGACCAGTCGGCGTGGGGGTCCGAGGCGGGGAAGGACTCCTCCTCCTGCTCGTCGATGTGGCGGTCGATCCGCTCGCGGTCATCGAACGTTCGGTCGGGGTCGCCTTCGGGTTCGGGTGCGTGGGTCTCGTTCTCGCTCCGGTCGGGCATGACCCTCCATCACACTTCGGCTCGGGTGCACCCGCTCGCGCACCCGCGGACACCGCCACTGTACGGGCACCGCGCCCCGCATGCTCACGCCGGCAGCGACGAGAACCGGCTTCGTGCGGCGGGCTCGGCCCGCGCGACCCAGGCCCGCTGGCCTGCGGCCAGACCCAGCTCGGCCGCACTGCCGCGGCTGAGCTGGACCCAGCACGCCCCGCCGCCGGCCAGGTCGATGTCGACCTTGACCTCGAAGCCGAGATAGGTGACGCGCGACACCGTGCCCGCCGAAGCCCCGCCCGGCGGTGGCCCGTCCGCCACCCGGTGGACCACGAGGTCGTGCGGGCGCACCCACTCGCCGTCGAGCTGTGTGGCCGGGCCGAGGAAGGTGAGGACGAACTCGTTGGCCGGGTGGTCGTACAGGTCGGCGGGCGTGCCCACCTGCTCGAGCCGGCCGTGATTGATGACGGCGAGGCGGTCCGCCACCTCCATGGCCTCCTCCTGGTCGTGCGTGACCAGCACCGTCGTGACGTGCAGCGTGTCGTGCAGGTCACGCAGCCACCGGCGCAACTGCGTGCGCACCTGCGCGTCGAGCGCGCCGAACGGCTCGTCGAGCAGCAGGACCTTGGGCTCAATGGCGAGCGCACGCGCCAGCGCCATGCGCTGGCGCTGGCCGCCCGAGAGCTGCGAGGGGTAGCGCTCGGCCAGGTGCGCCAGGCCGACCAGCTCGAGGAGCTCGGTGACCCGTGCCTTGATCTGCGCCTTGGGCAGCCGTCGGATCTCGAGGCCGAAGGCGACGTTGCGCCGCACCGTGAGGTGGCGGAACGGGGCGTAGTGCTGGAAGCAGAAGCCGACGCCGCGCTCGACGCGCCGGCGTGTCGGTGAGGTCCGCCCCCTGTATCCGTACGGTGCCGCTGTCCGGCGTGTCCAGGCCGGCGATGATGCGCAGCAGCGTCGACTTGCCGCCGCCGCTCGGACCCAGCAACGCGGTGAGCGACCCGCTGGGGACCTCGAGGCTGACGTCGTCGAGTGCCACCGCGTCGCCGAAGCGCTTGGTGATCGACTCCACGAGGATGCTCACGCGGCGCGCCGTCCGTGCCAGGCCTCGCGGTTGCGGTCGCTGACCGTGAGGAGGATCAGGATGATCAGGGCGGAGAGGCACAGCGCGACGGCGCCGACGTAGGCGCTGGTGGTGTCGAGGTCGTCGATGCTGGCGGAGATGAACAGGGTCAAGGTCTGCGTCCGCCCGGCGATGGCCCCCGAGACGATGGCGACGGCGCCGAACTCTCCGAGCACGCGGGCGGTGGTCAACGTCACGCCGTAGGCCAGGCCGCGGCGGATGTTGGGCAGGGTGATCCGGCGGAACACGGTGAGCGGCCCGGCGCCCAGCGTGCGGGCCGCCTGTTCCTGCTCGGTCCCGATCTCCTGCAGGACGGGCAGCACCTCGCGGACCACGTAAGGCAGGGACACCGCCGCGGACGCCATCACGATGCCCGGCAGGGCGAAGATGACCGTGACGTGGTGGTCACCGAGCCAGGGGCCCAGCCACCCCCCGCGCCCGTAGACGAGGATCAGCGCCAGCCCGATGACGACGGGGGAGATGGCGAGGGGGATGTCGACCAGCGCATCGAGCAGCCAGGCGCCCGGGAAGCGGTGCCGGGCCAGGATGAGGGAGACGCCCACGCCGAAGATCGTGTTCAGCGGCACGGCGATGGCGGCCACGAGCAGCGTGAGCACCAGGGCGTGCAGTGCGTCCGGCGCGGTGATGGCATCCCACGCCGCGCCGAGCCCGTGCTGGAAGGCTCGGAAGAACACGGTGCCCACAGGGAGCAGCACGAGCAGGGCGAGGTAGCCCAGCACGGCGATGCGCAGCGGCAGGCGCCAGCGGGAGCGCGTCATACGGTGTCGGGGACCTCGAAGCGGCGCCGGGCCCACCCGATCCCCACGAGCACGAGGAGCGAGATGGCGACGAGCACGACGGAGACGGCGCTGGCCGCCGGGAGGGCGTCGCTCTGGGAGAGGCTGTAGATGTAGGAGGAGGCGACCTCGGTCTTGTAGGGGATGTTGCCCGAGATCAGCACGACCGAGCCGAACTCGCCGACGGCGCGGCGCGAACGCGAGCCCGGCGCCGGCCAGCACCGAGGGCAGGACGCTCGGCAGGATCACGCGGCGGAGCACCTGGCGCCGGCCGGCACCGAGCGAGGAGGCCGCCTCCTCGGTCTCGGCATCGAGCTCGGCCAGGACCGGTTGGACGCTACGGACGCAGAAGGGCAGCGTCACGAAGAGCAGCGCGGCACCGATGCCGAGTCGCGTGCCGGCCAGGTTGACGTGGAACGGGCTGTCGGGGCCGTAGAGGGCGAGCAGGGTGAGGCCGGCCACGATGGTCGGCAGCGCGAACGGCAGGTCGATGACGGCGCCGACCAGCGCCTTGCCGCGGAAGTCGTCGCGGACCAGCACCCAGGCGATGGCGAAGCCGGCCACCGAGTTGAAGAGGGCGACGGCGGCGGCGACGCCCAGGGTCAGCTCGAGCGCGGCGACCGCCTGGGGCTCGGTGACGGCGCCCCAGAAGGCGGCCCATCCGCCGCTGAAGGCGTTCGCGCACAGCGCGGCCAGCGGGAGCAGCACCAGGAGCGACAGATAGGTGACGGCCAGCGCAGGGCCGCCGGCGCGCCAGGCGACGCGTCCCGCCGTGTGCAGGACGGGGGTGGGGCCTGCGCCGGGCCGACGGTGCCCTCGCCACCGCCCGGGGCGGCGGCCGGTGGACGCCCCTTCGGCGCCCGGGGGGTCCAGGTCGGCGACGGTGGCGCCCACCCCGGTCACGTCCGGGCCCGCCTACCCGCTTGCCGTCGAGACGCCGAGCGACTGCTCGTCCTTGGCCACGATGCCGGTCTGGGGATCGAAGAACGACTTGTTGACCGATGTCCAGCCGCCCAGGTGGGCGATCGTGAAGAGCGTCTTGGGCTGGGGGAAGTGGAACTTCGACGCCACCGACGCCAGCACTGGCCGGTAGCCCTGCTGGCCCCACACGGTCTGGCCGGCGGGGGAGAGCAGGTAGGCCAGGAAGGCCTTGGCGGCCGAGCCGGCGGAGGTGGTCACGGCGATCGGGTTCTCAATCAGGATCGTCTGTGGCGGCGTGATGACGTCCACCGGCTCCCCCTTGCTCTTGGCGTAGAGCGCGTCGTCCTCGTAGTCGAGGAGGACGTCACCCTGTCCCGACAGGAAGGTCTGCAGTGCGGTGCTGGCGCTCGTGGGCTGCGCCACCGCGTTGTGGAGCAGCGAGGCGACGTACGCCTGTGCCTGTGCGGGCGTCTTGCCCAGCGCGAGCTCGGCACCGTAGGCCGCCATGATGTTCCACTTGGCGCTGCCCGAGCTGAACACGTTGGGCGTGATCACGCCCACGCCCGGCTTCACCAGGTCCGCCCAGCTCGTGATGTGCTTGGGATTGCCCGGCCGCACGACGAACGAGACGATGGAGTCCGTGACGATGCCCTTGGTGGGACCCTTGTCCCACGAGCCGGCCACCACGCCGGCCTTGACGAGCTTGGCCATGTCGGGCTCGAGCGAGAAGTTGACGAGGTCGGCCGGCAGCCCGTTGACCACCGACGTGGCCTGGGTCCCCGAAGGCCCGAAGGAGGGAGTGACGGAGACGCCCGACCCGGCCTTCGTCTTGTCGAAGTCGGCGGCCAGGACGCTGTAGGCGGGCTTCGGCGTCGAGTAGGCCACCAGGTTCACGCCGCCGCCCTGGGCGCCGGCCGGGAGCGCGCCCAGGGCGACGGCGGCTGCCGACAGGGCGAGGGTGCCGAGGACGGGGACCCGCCGTGCGGAGCGGGGTGGCCGGGCGGGAGCACCGGGCGCGTCGAGATGGGGGGTTGAGTGCATCCGAGAACACTAAACCACGTGGATTCATAAATACAAGTGGATTAGTCAGGTATTGACACGCGTGCGCTGCCCCGGGGGGGAGACGCCCTGGTCGGCGGTGCGGACGGCCCGTCAGGGGTGGCGGAGCGCGGCGCCGCGGGCGGCCTGCCGGGCCTCACGCGCCTCGAGCATGGCCCAATCGGACCGGGCCACCAGGTCGGCCAGGGACCAGCGGTCGCCGGCGTGGCGCGTCGTCCAGCCGAAGGAGACCGCCACCTCGGCGCCCACGAACTCGGTGGTCGCCGGGTCGGTCAGATGCGCCTCGATGCGCCGCGTGACGGTGCCGCAGTGGGGCTCGCTCAGGTGCAGCGCCAGCACGAGGAACTGGGCGCCGCCGACGCGGGCGAGGACGTCGCTCCTGCTGAAGGTGACCGAGAGCGCGCGGGCCACGGCCTGGAGCGCCGCGTCGCCCGCGTGGTGGCCCAGGCGCTCGTTCAGCTCCATGACGTTCTCGACGTCGGCGAAGAGGACCCCGATGTCGGTGCGCCGGCTGTCGGCGAACTGCAGCAGGCGGTTGCCGGCGACCGTGAGGCCGCGTCGGTTCTGCAGCCCGGTGAGCTCGTCGCTCTGCGCCAGTTCGAGGAGCCGTGCACTCAGCTCCTCCATCTCGCGCTCAATGGCGAGGCGCCCTGCGATGTCGTGCAGGATGTTCAGGATCTGGACGGCCCCCTCGGGGTCGCGGAACTGGCGCGTCGTCGCCTCGATGTCGACCATGCGGCCGTCGCCCCGGCGGAAGCGCACCACGCCCACCGAGGACCCGGACCGCTTCCGTTCCGCCAAGGCGATCTCCCAGCGGGGGTCCTCGGCGTCGACCAGGCCCGCCATGCCGATCCGGCAGATCTCCTCCGCGCCGAGCCCCAGCAGGGCGGAGGCGGCGGGGTTGGCGGCGGTGATGCGGCCGTCGGGCGTGGAGAAGAGCACGCCCTCGGAGGTGTGCTCGAACATGGCACGGTAGGCGGCGTCCACGACACGCCCGGCCGGCACGCTCTCGTGGATCACCATCCCCGTTGCCCCAATTGCACCGACCGCGTCACGGAGAGTCATTCCCCGGGCGATGGTATCCATGCACCGCCGCGATGATGGTGATGGTGCGGTGCGATGTGACTTTCGGCTCTGTTGCTCCGGACCGCCGAAACGCCGATCAATTTCGAGAGCGCTCGCCTGTGCGTCGTTCAGTGCGCGGCCATCGGCGTGCGCTCTTCCGCGTGGCCCGCCGGGCCCGGGCCGCCCGGCCCGTCGGGGACCGCGGTCAGGACGCCCCGAGGCGGCTGTTGTAGCTGGAGATGGTGCTGTTGACGTTGGACTGGGCCGTCTTCACGGCGGCCGACGGGGACACGCCGCCGGTGTACATGGAGATCTCGGCGTTGAGGATGTCGGTGCGCACGTCGGCGTAGGGGCCGATGACCGAGCCGGAGGTCGCCGGAGTGTTCGCCCCGTTGTTGATCTCGTTGTAGGCGACCTTGTACCCGGGGTTCGTGACCCAGAGGTGCTGCACCGTCGCGGTCTGCGCGGAGGACTTGCGCACCGGGATGTAGCCGGTCCCCGCGGCCCAGGTGGCCTGGCTCTGGGTGTTGCAGATGTAGGAGAGGTAGTCCCACGCCGCGGCCTGGTGCAGCGCCGACGACTTGTTCGAGATGTAGACGCCGGAGCCACCCGGCTCGACCCCGCCCTGCACCGACGAGCTGTAGACCGGGAAGGCCCCGATGCCCAGCTTCACGTTGGAGTACTGCCCGCTGCCCAGCAGCTTGGTCACGGTGCCGAGCGCCGCCGACGTCTCGATCGTCATGCCGTACTTGCCGCTGCCCATGCCGAGCAGGTTGTCGTACTCGTTCGGGCCCGTCGACGGGTTGGTGGTGGCGTCGCCCGTCGTCACCAGCGTCTTCAGCTGGCTGAAGATCGAGACCGACGTCTTCGTGTTGAAGACGCCGGCCGTCGCCCGGGAGCTGCGGCCGTTCTTGTTGTTCACGAAGAGCTGGTTCGCCGTGGACAGCCAGGTCTCGAGGTGCCAAGGGTCGAGCACGAGGCCCATGCCGCTCCCGGCCGCCTTGAGCGTCTTGGCGTCGGCCACCATCTGGGTCAGCGTGCTCGGGGGGCTGGTGAGTCCGGCCTTGGTGAAGGCGTTCTGGTTGTAGTAGAGGATCGGCGCCGAGACGGCGAAGGGCAGCGCCCACTGCACGCCGTTCACCTTCCAGTAGGCGAGCGGACGGGGCAGGTAGTCGCTCGTCGAGTACTTGGCGGCGTTCATGCAGGACTGGACGGGGAGGAACGACTGGGTGTCGATGGCGGCCTGGGTGCGCTGGTCCTCGAGCTGGACCGCGTCCGGCAGCTGGCCGTTGGTGAGGCCCGCCAGGTACTTCTGCCAGGTGTCGTCGTAGCCGGCCTGCGTGACGAGGGTCACGTGGACCTTGGACTGCGACGAGTTGTACGCGCTGGTGATCGCCTGCAGCGTCGTCAGGTTGGCCTGCGAGGCCGACTCCCAGAAGGTGATGTTCACGACGCCCTTGGCGTTGGCCAGCGCCTTGAGGTTGCAGCTGGGAAGACTGGCCGCCCCGGCGGGAGCGGCGCCGCTCACGACGGCGGCGGCGGTGGTGGCCGCGCCGGCCGAGGTCACGAACAGCGCCGCGGCGACGAGTCTGGAAAAACGAGTGGTCCGCATGCCCCATGCCTAGCACCGGCGCCGCCGCGGCGGCCCGCGCCCGGCTATTTCACGGCGCCGGCGGTGAGGCTCCGCACCAGCTGCTTCTGGAAGATGATGAGCAGGATCACCAGCGGCACGAAGGCGATGACGGCGCCGGCGAGCGACACCGGGATCTGGGAGACCTGCGTGCCGAGGAGCTGCTTCAAGCCGATCTGCACCGTGTAGAGCGGCGTGGTGCCGCCGGTGGAGATCAGCGGCCACAGGTACTGGTTCCAGGCGCCGAGAAACGAGAAGATCGCCAGGGCGGCGAGCGACGGGCGGGCGAGCGGCACGGCGACCCGGGTCATGAAGCGCATGTGGCCGTACCCGTCCAGCTGGGCCGCCTCCTGCAGGTCGCGCGGGATCTGCAGGAAGGCCTGGCGCAGCAGGAAGATGCCGAACCCGGTGGCCAGGAACGGGATGGACAGCCCGGCGTAGGAGTTGAACCAGTGCAGGGAGGTGATCGTGTCGAGGTTGGTGATGAAGGTGACCTCGAACGGGATCATCAGCGTGACGAGGCAGATGGCGAACAGCGTGCGCTTGAACGGGAAGCGCAGGAAGGCGAAGGCGTAGGCCGCGAGGATGGAGGTGACGAGCTGGCCCACCACGATGATGCCGGTCATGATCGCTGACGTCGCCACGTACGTGGACATCTGCCCGGACGTCCACGCCGCGCTGTAGTTGTGCCACTGGGGGTCGGTCGGGAACAGGGGTGGGGGCTGCTGCACCAGCTGGTCGGGGACCAGCAGCGAGTTGACGATCGTGATGTAGATGGGGAAGACCACGACGACGGCCGCCGCCGTCAGCAGCGTGTAGCTGCCGATCGTCCGCAGCCGGCGGTGCGGCCGGCGGGGAGCCGGTGCCGCCACTGGCGCATCGGCGCGGGCCGCCGCAGCGTCCGCGTCCGTCGTGCTCGTCTCAGCGGGCATAGCTCACCCGCCGTTCGAGGAACCGCAGCTGCAGGAGGGTGAGCCCCAAGATGATGAGGAAGAGCGCCGTGGCCATGATGGCGGCGGACCCGGGGTTGCTCTCGATCTGCAGCGTGTTGAGGATGTTGTAGATGAGCACGTTGGTGTGCAGGCGGACGGCGTTCTGCGGCCCGATGAGGATGTCGACCGCGCCGAAGGCTTGGAAGGCGTAGATCGTGCTCACGACGACGGCGAAGAAGATGGTGGGGGAGAGGAGCGGCACGGTCATGCGCCAGAACCTCGTCCAGGAGCCCGCGCCGTCGATGCGGGCCGCCTCCAGCAGCTCGTCGGGCACCGACTGCAGGCCCGCCGACATGATGATGAACGAGAGCCCGAGGAACTGCCAGATGGTGATCAGCGCCACCGAGGGCAGGGCCCACGTCGTGCTCTCGAGGGCGGGCGGGGTCGGGTTGATGCCGAGCCACGGGAGCAGCCCCACCACCGGGTTCAGCAGCGTGCCGAAGACGACCGAGGCGACCGCCACGGAGCTCACCACCGTCGAGGAGAAGATCACCCGGTAGACCGCCATGCCCTTGAGCTTGCGGTGCGCCGCCACCGCCAGCGCCAGTCCCAGGAGGAGGCTGATCGGCACCACGAGGATCACGAAGACGATCGTGGTGACGAGGCTCTGCGTGAACTGGGTCGAGGTGAGGGTCGGGACGATCTGGTGCAGGCCGACGTAGCGCGACGGCAGGCCGGGGACCGGGGGCGTCTCGTACAGCATGAGCTTGAAGTTGCGCAGGAAGGGATAGAAGGAGAAGGTGCCGAACAGCACCAGCGCCGGCAGGAGCAGGAGGTAGGCCAGCGCGGCCTCCTTGCGCCGGCGGGCCCGCAGGCCGCGGCGGTCCGGCGCCGTCCGCGCGGGCGCCGCGTCGAGGGGTGCGCCGATCGCCGTCACGACCCCCCCAGCCGCTCGCCGGTGGACGCGTCGAAGAGGTGGTACGCCGCCGCGTCGCCGTCGACGGCGATGCGGACCGCCTCGCCCAGCTTCGGCTTGGCGGCGGCCGCGCTCTGGCGCACGATGATGCGGGCGCCGGTCTCGGTGTGACAGATCACGTGCGTCTCGGCGCCGAGCAGCTCGACGATGATCACCGTCGCCGCGATGGCGCCGTCGGGGCTGAGGCGGAGCGCCTCGGGTCGCACGCCGAGCACGACGTCGGGCCCGCTGCCGCGGACGCGGTCCGCCACGGCGGCCGGCAGCGGCACCGAGGCCCCGGGGAAGGCGACGTAGAGCGTGCCGTTCTCGGCGCCGGCCTCCCCGTCGGCCGCCCCGCCCTCGACCAGCATCCCCTCGACGAGGTTCATGCCGGGGCTGCCGAGGAAGTGGGCCACGAAGGCGTTGGCGGGGCGCGCGTAGAGGTCCTCGGGCGCCGCCACCTGCTGGAGCCGTCCCTCGCTCATGACCGCGATGCGGTGGCCCATCGTCATCGCCTCCACCTGGTCGTGGGTGACGTAGAGCGTGGTGGTGCGCAGCCGGCTCTGCAGCTCGACGATGTCGGCCCGGGTCTGCACGCGCAGCGCCGCATCGAGGTTGGACAGCGGCTCGTCCATGAGGAACACCAACGGCTCGCGCACGATGGCCCGGGCCAGCGCGACGCGCTGGCGCTGGCCGCCCGAGAGCTGCGCCGGCTTGCGGCCGAGCAGCTCGCCCAGCCCGAGGGTCTCGGCCGCCCGCTTCACCTTGGTGGCGCGCTCCTCCTTGTCCACGCCGCGCTGGCGGAGCGGGAACTCGATGTTCTTCCCGACGGTCAGGTGGGGGTACAGCGCGTAGCTCTGGAACACCATCGCCACGTCGCGGTCCTTGGGGTCGACGTCGTTGACGATGCGCTCACCGATCGACACCGTGCCGTCGGTCAGCTCCTCGAGCCCGGCCACGAGGCGCAGCGCCGTCGTCTTGCCGCAGCCCGAGGAGCCCAGCAGCACCAAGAGCTCGCCGTCGGGGACCGACAGCGTCAGCCCGTCGACCGCGGTCGTGTCCCCGAAGCGCTTGGTGACGTCGTCGAAGCTGACCTGTGCCAACGTGCTCCCTCCGGGCGGTCCTCGCCCCCGCCCACGCCGATCGGTTGACGCACGGTAGCTGGGCCGGTGGCCGCCGTCCCAGCCTTCGCCCGGTCATCCCTCTCCCGCAGCCCGACGCGGTGTGGAGCCGATGCGTCAGCTGGCCGGGATCTGCCAGCCCATCCCCTCGGCGATCTCCTTGCAGGTGGGGCACAGGCCGTAGCGGGCCGGGTTGCGCCCGGGGACCCACTCCTTGCCGCACAGGGCCCGCACGGCCGTCCGGTTGACGATGCCCTCCACCACGCTCGGGCCCATGGAGACGAAGTCGCCGTCCTTGGGCGTGTAGCCCTCCAGGACGATGTGGGCCATGCGGTCGTGGTCGCCCTCGTCGAGGTCGGGGTCCGGCCGCGCCGGCGCCAGCGTCGTCCCGCCGGCCTGCTCGGGGCCCGGTGCCGCGGTGGTCCCGTCCACGGGTCCCAGCGTAGGCAGGACGACGGGGTGGCCGCCCCGTCCTCTTGCTCCGACCCAGGTCAGGGGCCGGAATCGGTGCCGCCCCGCTCGGGAATCAGTCCCGCACCCATATTGTTGACCAGTCAGAGGTCAATGCACAGAAAGAGCCCTCCCATGACGAACGAGAACATGACGCTTCCGCTCCTTCCCCTCACTTCAGGGGTCGTGCTGCCGGGGATGGTCTTCACCATGGCGCTCGAGTCCGACGAGGCCCGGGCCGCCGTCGGGTCGGCGCGCTCCTCGGGCGGCCGGCTGCTGCTGGTGCCCCACATCGAGGGCCGCTTCGCCAGCGTCGGCGTCATCGCCGAGGTGATGGAGGAGGGCGACCTCCCCGGCGGCCTGCCCGCCGTGGCCATCCGGGGCGACGGCCGGGCCGTGATCGGTACCGGGGTGCCCGGGACCGGCGAGGCCCTCTGGGTCGAGGCCGAGCCGTTGGCCGAGCCCGAGCCCACCGCGGCCGCACACGAGCTGGCCCGCGAGTACCGCGCCGTGCTGGAGAACATCCTGCACTCCCGCGGGGCCGGGCGCATCGCCGCACAGCTGCGCGAGATCACCGAGCCGAGCCGGTTGGCCGACGTGGCCGGCTACTCGCCCGACCTCTCGCTCTCCCAGAAGGTCGAGGTCCTCGAGACGCTCGACGTCGAGGCGCGCCTGCGCCTCGTGCTCGGGTGGGCCCGCGACACGCTGGCCGACCTCGCGTTGCGCGAGAAGATCAAGACCGACGTCGAGGAGGGCATGGAGAAGACGCAGCGCGAGTTCCTGCTGCGGCGCCAGCTCGATGCCATCCGCAAGGAGCTCGGTGAGCTGAGCGACGACGACAGCGAGGACCCCGACGACTACCGGGCCAAGCTGGAGAAGCGCGCCCTGCCCGAGCACGTGCAGAAGGCGGTCGAGCGCGAGATCGCCAAGCTGGAGCGCACGAGCGACCAGAGCCCCGAGACGGGCTGGATCCGCACCTGGCTCGACACCGTGCTCGAGGTCCCCTGGGGAGTGGAGTCCGAGGACCGCCTCGACATCGAGGAGGCCTCGCGCATCCTCGAAGCCGACCACGACGGCCTCGAGGACGTGAAGGAGCGCATCCTCGAGCACCTCGCGGTGCGCAAGCTGCAGGCCGAGCGGGGGCTCTCGCCCGTGGACGGGCGCGGCTCGGGGGCCATCCTGGCCCTCGTCGGGCCTCCGGGCGTCGGCAAGACGTCGCTCGGCGAGTCGGTGGCGAACGCCCTCGGGCGCAAGTTCGTCCGCGTCTCCCTCGGCGGCGTGCGCGACGAGGCGGAGATCCGCGGCCACCGCCGCACCTACGTGGGGGCCCAGCCGGGCCGCCTGGTGCGCGCCCTGCGCGAGGCGGGGACCATGAACCCGGTCATCGTCCTCGACGAGGTCGACAAGATCGGCGCCGACTACCGGGGCGACCCTTCCTCGGCGCTGCTCGAGGTGCTCGACCCGGCGCAGAACCACACCTTCCGCGACCACTATCTCGAGGTCGACCTCGACCTGTCGCGGGTGCTGTTCATCGCCACGGCGAACGTGAGCGAGACCATCCCCGGGCCGCTGCTCGACCGCATGGAGCTCATCCGGATCGACGGCTACACCGAGTCCGAGAAGGTCTCCATCGCCAAGCACCACCTGGTGGGCCGTCAGCTCGCCCGGGCGGCGCTGCGCGAGGACGAGGTGCAGATCAGCGACGAGGCGCTGCGCGCCATCGTGGCCGACTACACGCGGGAGGCCGGCGTGCGCAACCTGGAGCGCGAGCTGGGCAAGCTGCTGCGCAAGGTGGCGACGAAGCTCGCCTCCGGCGAGCGGACCGCCCCGGTCGCGGTCGGGGCCGAGGACGTGCGGGGCTGGCTCGGCCGGCCGCACTTCTTCTTCGAGCCCGCCGACCGCACGAGCGTGCCCGGCGTGGTCACCGGCCTCGCCGTCACGGGCGCGGGCGGCGACGTCCTCTTCGTCGAGGCCAGCGTGTCCGACGGCACCGAGGGGCTCACCCTCACGGGCCAGCTCGGCGACGTCATGAAGGAGTCGGCGGAGATCGCGCTCTCCTACGTGCGCTCGCACGCCACAGAGCTCGGGGTCGACCCGGCCGCCTTCGCCGGCAAGCGCTTCCACGTCCACGTCCCCGCCGGGGCCGTCCCCAAGGACGGACCCTCGGCCGGGGTCACCATGACGACGGCGCTCGTCAGCCTGCTCCGCGGCGTCCCCGTGCGCCCCGTGGTCGGGATGACCGGCGAGGTCACGCTCCAGGGCCGCGTGCTGCCCATCGGCGGCGTCAAGCAGAAGGTGCTGGCCGCCCATCGGGCGGGGCTGACCGAGGTCGTGCTGCCCGAGCGCAACGGGCCCGACCTCGAGGACGTCCCCGAGGAGGTGCGCGACGTCATGACGTTCCACCTGGCCGCCACGATCGCCGACGTGCTCACCCCGGCCCTGTCCGGGGCGGGCACGGCGGCGACGGCCGGCGACGGGGGCGAGCTGGGCGCCGCGGCCTGAGGCCGGGCAGACTGGCGCGGTCACGCACTGGCACAGGGACCGGCGATGGGAGCGCAGATGGACGACAAGGAGATCGTGGAGCGGATCAGCAGGCTCGCCGAGGAGGAGCAGCGCCTCGAGGAGGCCCACGTCGGCGAGGGGCTGAGCGACGCCGAGTTGGTGCGCAAGCGCGAGCTCGAGGTCACCTTGGACCAGATGTGGGACCTGCTGCGCCAGCGCCGCGCCAAGCGCAGCGCCGGTCAGGATCCCGACGCGGTGCAGGAGCGCTCGGCCGACACCGTCGAGGGCTACCTGCAGTAGCGGCTCAGGTGCGCCGCCCCCGCCGCCACAGCACCGGCGCCAGCGCCAGGGCGGCGAAGACGGCCAGCGCCAGCACGAACAGCGCGGTGTAGGAGCCGTAGCCGCTGTAGCTGAACGCGACGGTGTGGACCCCCGGGCCCACGACGACGCCCACGAGCGCGGGCGCCACCATGACGGTCGGGGCCGGCCGTCCGTTCACGGTGGCGCGCCACCCCGGGTCGTAGGACGCGCTGAGGACGACCGTCGCCCGCCGGTTCGTCTCGACGAGCGCGCGGGCCGAGCCGTTGGCGAGGTCGGCGTGCTCCACCACGACGTGTCCCGGCGGCCCCGCCAGCGCCGACGCGTCGGCGGCGGTGGGGCTCGCGGCCGCGGCCCCGTTGAAGCCCACGGTCAGGTCGCGCTGCTCGTTCAGCAGGGGGGACGCCAGCAGGGTCTCGCTCCGCGACCCGACGTCGGCCCGGGTGGCCGTCAGCACGCCGGTGGTGTCGTACACGTGGATGTAGCCGGCATCGGGGACCGACCAGAGGCAGAAGTCTCCCGAGCACCCGACCTTGTCCGCCTCCACCGGGGCCCTCATGTCGGCCGGCGTGATGATGTAGCCGATCCCGAAGAGCGGGTAGTCCCCGGGGTTCGCCTCGTCGAAGTAGTACTCCGGGTCCGTCATGAGCGACGCCGTGCGCAGCGTGTAGCCGACCTCGTCGACGTCCTTGCTCTCGAGGTACTTGAACACGGGCACGCTCCCGACGACGAAGTCCGCCCCCCAGTTGGTCGGCGTGCCGGCGTACACGCGGCCCTTCGGATGGGCCTGCACGTAGGCCAGCAGCTGGTCGATCTGCCCGTCGTGCTGCGCGTCCGCGTCGGCCTGCGCACCGATGTTGGTCGCGTTGTGCCCGTCGTAGGTGTCGAGCGCGCTCCAGGCCGGTGTCAGGACGACCACCAGCGCGAGCACGCACAGGCCGGCGACGAGGCCGCGCCCGGCCGGCTCGGACACCCAGCCCCGCGCCTCCTCCGGGAAGAGGCGCACGGCCCACCGGAGCACCAGTCGTCCCAGGAACACGATGCCGATCCCGGCCAGCAGGATCCCCGACAGTTGCACGCCCATCTGGAAGCGGCGGATGAAGATGTCGCTGCTGCCGGGCACGATGCGGTAGAGCGCTCCGAACGTGGTCCGCCCGAACGTCATGAGCAGGGTCACGACCCAGATGCTCACCAGGGCGCGCCCCGCCTGGTGCTCGCGCCAGCGCCAGAGGCAGACCGCGAGCCCGACGCCGACGAGGATCGTCACGACGGGCCAGCGGCCGGCGTCGTAGAGGTGCCCGGTGAACAGCCAGGACATCACTTGGCGCGCGCCGTACCCGTTCTCCAGCCCCGTGCCGCCCAGCACCTGGTTGCGCGCCGCCCAGTGGGACTGGTCGAGCAGCGGGACGATGACCCAGGCCGAGGCCGCGAGCGCGGCCGCGCCGAGGACGAGCGCGCGGCCGAGGCGGCGCCACAGGTCGGAGGGGACGATGAAGGGCCACACCACGAGCGGCACGAAGGCCAGGTAACCCGTCTCGAAGTGCAGCGCGACCGTCAGCATGATGAAGAGGACGGCCAGCAGCGAGTAGCGGAGCGAGGACAAGGCGCGGTAGGTGAACCCCCACGCCAACGGCAGCGTCCACGACGCCCAGAGCTGGGTCCACACGCCGTAGCCGACCCAGACGTAGGCCTTCGTCTCGTACCCGATGCCGGCCGTCGACGCCAGGAAGGGGGACACCGCGGCCGCCGAGGCGGCCGTCCAGCGGCTGAGGCCGAACAGTCGGCCGCACCAGTAGACGCTGAGCGGCCACAGCGCCAGCAGCAGGTACAGGGACCAGCGGAACACGGCGTCGGGGTCGAACAGCGTGCCGAGGGACCCCGCCGCCATGGAGGGCAGGCTCTGGTAGTGCAGGTACTGGGGCGACCCGAGCCCGAGGTAGGGGAACCAGCTCGTGAGCGGGAGATGGCCCTGGCGGATCCGGCTCGCCGCCACCCGCACCATCTGCTGGTGGATGGAGCTGTCGTCGAGGTAGGGCACTGCCCGCAGCTCCGGGCGCAGCTCCCACAGGCCCCACACCACGGCGAGGCCGACGAGCAGCCACGGCCCCAGGCGCGGCCACGGTGCGGCCGTCGGGCCGTCCGCGGCCGCCGGCGGGCTGGTGGGCGCCGCCTCGCCGGTGGACGTCACGACCCGGCCGCGAACATTTCGAGGGTCGCGACGGCGGTGCGGCGACGGCGCGTCCTGTGCGCCGCCGGTCCCGGGGGGTTTCGCACGGCGCCATGTTGCCAAACCGTTCGTCCCGGGACGCCGCGACGGGCATCGAGCGTGCCGCGCCCGACGGGCGGGACCGGCGGGCGACGCGTCCGTCGATAACATCGCCACGCAACCCGGGGCTGTAGCTCAGTGGTCAGAGCAGAGGACTCATAATCCTTGGGTCGTGGGTTCGATCCCCACCAGCCCTACCGAGAGGTCCGTCGCTGCCTGCGTCGTCCTCGAAGGGACCTTGTGCCCTGTCGCCGGAGCGGGGCAGCCCGCATTCTCCAGAGGTGACGCACGTGCCGAGCCGCCGGCTCGCCCTCGCCGCCGCCGTGCTCGCCGCCTCCCTCATGGCTTCCTGCTCGTCCCGGTCCGGGGTTCCCTCGGCGCCGGGCGCGGTGGGCTCGAGCCAGTACCCGGCGCGCGTTGCGGTCTTCGGGGACTCGCTGGCAAAACAAGCCGAGCCCTACTTCCTCCGCCTCATGGCGGCGGCGGACACGAGCAACACCACCTCCTACTCCGCGCACGGCGGGACGGCGATCTGCGACTGGTTGGCCCGGATGCGGAAGATGCGAGCGACCGCGCACTACGACGCGGTCGTCCTCGAGTTCAGCGGGAACGCCTTGACGGCCTGTATGGCGGGGATCGGCTACTACACCCCCGCGTACTACGCGAAGTACCGGGCGGACACCCTGGCGGCCATCGCGATCTGGGTGCCGGCCGGTGCCCACGTGTTCCTCGTCGGCGCTCCCGTCACCCGCGCGCAGCAGGCATTCGACCCCAACTGGGACGCCCTCGACCTCCAGTATGCGCAGATCGCGGCGGCCGACCCGGCGCATGTGACCTACTTCGATGCCGGTACCGCCGTCGAGGGACCCGGCGGGACGTTCGTGCAGACCCTGCCCTGCCTGTACGGGGAGCGGTGTACGGGCCCGGTGGTCGGCGGTGTGCCGTCCAATGTGGTCCGCTCCACCGACGGCGTGCACTTCTGCCCCGTGGCGGCGCCGGGCGACGTGTGCCCGATCTACTCGTCCGGTGCCTTCCGCTTCGCCGACGCCATGGTGGACGGCCTCATGTCGCCCGTCGACCCGGGGTTCGGGTTGTCGCAGGGCGCGGTGGGTTGAGTCGGCGGGACTATGCCGAGGCATCGGGCTCGCCGGCCGCCCACGCCACTGCGCCACCGGTCAGGTTCTCCGCCGTCCACCCGGCCTCGCTGAGCGCCTTGGCCGCTGCCGCCGACCGCCCGCCCACGTGACAGGCCACGACGATGGTGACGTCGTGCGGCAGCTCGTCGAGCCGGTCGCCCAGCTGCCCGAGCGGGATGTTCACCCCGACGGGGTAGGCCCAGGCCGCGACCTCGTCGGGCTCGCGCACGTCGAGCAGGAACACGTCCTCGCCCCGGGCGAGGCGCGCCTTGACCTCGTCGGGCTCCACCTCGGCGTAGGGCATGGGCCCACGCTAGGCCGTGCTCCCCGCTCCCGTGCCGCCCACGCGGATAGACCCCGGGCCACCCGGACCCGCCGGTACGCTGGCGCGATGGCCTTGCCTCGCAAGTTCCTCAACGAGGACGAGGAGCTGCTGGCCGAGCTGCGGCCGCACTGGATCTTCCTCTTCGGCCCCCTCTTCACGTCCATCGGGGTGTGGGCGGCGATCATCGTCCTGATCGTCGTGTGGCGGAACCCGCCCGGGTGGACGAACTACCCCATCCTCGTCATCGCCCTCGTCCCGGGCCTGTGGCTGCTCGGCCGCTACGTGCGCTGGCGCTCCTACGACGTCGCCTTGACGTCGACCCGGATCCTGGTGCGCCAGGGCATCCTCGGGCGCGACACCGTCCAGTTGCGCCTTCAGCGCATCACCGAGGTCAACATCCGGCAGACGCTGATCGAGCGGCTCCTCGGCACGGGCAGCCTGGTGATCGACGTGCAGGGGGAGGACGACTCGCTGACGCTCGAGTACATGCGCAAGCCCGCCGTCGTCCAGCGCGTCATCAACTCGCAGATCAACGAGATCGTCGGGGGCGGCCGCCGCGAGGCCGTCCCGCCCGACATGCTGCCCTACGACCAGCGCGGCGCCGCGCGCCGCAGCGACGCCCGCGGCGAGACGGACCGGGACGACACCCCACCCTTCGGGGTCAGCACGACGCCGTCCACCGCGCCCGCCTCCACCGCACCGGCGCCGGGTGCGCCGGCGGGTGCCCTCCCCTTCGAGATCCGGGACCGGCTCATTGAGCTCGACGACCTGCGCAAGCGCGGCATCCTCTCCGAGGAGGAATTCGCCGCCAAGAAGAGCGAGCTGCTCGACCGCATCTGACGGCGGTGCGAGGATGGTCGCACCCGCACAGAAAGGGAGGACGACATGCATGCAGTCGTGGTCGAGGTGGAGATCAACGACCCCGAGGCCGCCCGGCAGGGCCTGGCGGACGTGGTGTCCACCGTGACTGCGGCTCCGGGGTTCGTGGCCGGCTACTGGGTCCGCCTCGACGACGGGCACGGGACGTCCGTCGTCGTCTTCGAGAGTGAGGCGCAGGCCCGCGCCGCAGCGCCGCCGGCGGACGGCGGTGCACCCGGCGTCACCATGACCAGCGTCGCGATCGGCGAGGTGCTGGCCAGCGCGTAGGAGCCGCCGGCCGGGAGGGCGCCCGCGCGCCGCGGACTACCGTGGACCGGCGTGAGCGCCCCTCGATACCGCTGCGACGGCTGCGGCAACCTCACCCGCTTCGACGTCACCGTCTCGGAGAAGACCAGGGCCTTCTACCACTACACGGTGGGCGGCGAGCTCGTCGTGGAGGACACCGAGGTGCTGGCGCGCCACGTGGACGACGTGGTGTGCCGCTGGTGCGGCCACGGGCGGAGCGTGGTCGAGCTCGGCGACGAGGCGCACACCGAGCCCGGCGCGTCCGCCGAGGTGCCGTGACCGAGCCGCCGGCGGAGATCCTGAGCCGGCTGCGCCCCGTCCCCACCTACACGGACCACCCGACCACGCGCCCGCACGACGTGGTCGGCGTCGACCCCGCCGGCGCCCCCTGCCGCATCGACGTGGTGGAGGCCGCCGCGCCGGTGCTGCTCCTGTTCCTCTCGGCGGGCTGCCTCGGCTGCCGCGACCTGTGGGAGGGCCTGCCGGACCTCCGGGCCGGCCTCGACGGCGCGGCGCGCCTGGCGGTGGTGACGCGCAGCCCGGTCGAGGAGGATCCCGACGCCATCGCCACGCTGGCCGGCGCCGCGCCCGACGGGCGCGCGGTCGCCGTGGTGATGAGCACGCCCGCCTTTCGCGACTACCGGGTCGGCGGGCCACCGTTCCTGGTGGTCGCCACGGCGCACGCCGTGCTCACCGAGAGCGTGGCCTGGGGCCTCGACCAGACGCTGCAGATCGCGCTGGGCGCCCTGCGCCCGGCCTAGCGCCGTGCCCCCGGTCTGCGCTTCGACGTCTCGTCGTGTCACACCCCCTGTGCATGCTTGGCCCGAACAGAGAGGGTCATCGTCATGCCGACTTCCAGGGACACCGACACCGAGCCTCCCACCGACGACGCCGGCGGGCTCACCATCGACTGCGACTGCTGCGCGCTGCGCGAGACGCTGGCCTGTGACGACTGCGTCGTCAGCTTCTTGCTCGGGAGGGAGCCCGACGACGCCGTGGTCATCGACGCCGACGAGGCGCGCGCCATGCGCATGCTCGAGCGCGCCGGTCTGGTGCCGACGCTGCGCTTCAGCGACCGGGCCGGGTAGCCACCCGTCCACCGCGGGGACCGGGCCCGGCGGACGTGGGGCGCGGTGAAGCGCCACCTGCTCGTCACCAACGACTTCCCGCCCAAGGTGGGCGGCATCCAGAACTACCTCTGGGAGCTGTGGCGTCGGCTCGACCCGGACTCCTACGTCGTGCTCACCGCGTCGTCGGACGACGGCGCGGCCGCGTTCGACGCCGAACAGGCCGAGCGGGGCGTGCGCATCGAGCGGGTGCCCGAGCCGATCCTCTTCTTCCCGACGCCCCGGGTGCTCGACGCGGTGCGCCGGTGCGCCGCGGAGCACGAGGTCGGGATGGTCCTGCTCGACCCGGCGCTGCCGCTCGGGCTCCTCGGCCCGCGCCTCGACGTGCCCTACGGGGTCATCCTCCACGGCGCCGAGGTCACGGTGCCGGGGCGGCTGCCCGGGTCACGGGCCGCGCTGGCGCGGGTGCTGCGCGAGGCGGCGCTCGTCGTGTCGGCCGGACGCTACCCGGCGGCGGAGGCGCGCCACGCTGCGCCCGGGCTCACGGCGCCGGTGGTCGAGGTCCCGCCCGGGGTGGACGCGGGTGCCATCACCCCCCTCAAGGCGGCCGAGCGGCGGGCGGCGCGGGCCCGCCTCGGCCTACCGGCGCAGGGACCGCTCGTCGTGAGCGTGAGCCGCCTCGTGCCGCGCAAGGGCATGGACGTCCTCGTCGAGGCCGCCAACCGGCTGGCGCCCTCCTACCCCGACCTCGTCGTCGCCATCGCCGGCGAGGGCCGCGACCTGACCCGCCTGCAGCGGCTGGCCGCCCGGAGCCCGCAATGCGTGCGCCTGCTCGGGCGGGTGGGCGACGAGGACCGGGCCGCCCTCCTCGGTGCCGCCGACGTGTTCGTCATGGCCTGCCGGAGCCGGTGGCTCGGCCTGGAGCAGGAGGGCTTCGGCATCGTGTTCCTCGAGGCCGCCGCCGCCGGCGTTCCCCAGGTCGCCGGGGACAGCGGGGGAGCGTCGGAGGCCGTCCTCGACGGCGTGACGGGCCTGGTGGTCGGCGATCCGGAGGATCCCGGGGCCGTCGCCGAGGCCCTGCGCAGCCTGCTGGCGGACCCGCCCCGCCGCCGCCGGATGGGCCGGGCGGCGCGGACCCGGGTACGGGAAGTCTTCGACAACGACGTTCTCGCTTCTAGGCTGGCCGAGGCGCTGGCCGGAGTGGCAATCTGACTCACCGCTGGGCCGATGCACCGGACAGGAAGGAAGCACTGAGCGTGGCCGATCAAGCTACAGAGCACATCTCGGTCGCCGCACCACCCGAGCGGTGCTTCGACGTCGCGGCCGACCTCGAGCGCTACCCGGAATGGGCGGCCGACATCAAGGAGATCGAGGTCAAGGACCGCGACGAACAGGGGCGCCCGCTGCTGGTGACCTTCCGCGCCGCCGCCTTCGGCCGGAGCACGAGCTACACCCTGGCCTACGACTACGCCGACGCACCCCACGTCCTGGCCTGGAAGCTGACCCAGGGCGACATCACCACCAAGCTCGACGGCAGCTACGTCTTCGAGCCCGGCGAGGGTGGCGGCACCGAGGTCACGTACCACCTCGAGGCGGAGCTGCGCGTGCCCATCCCCGGTTTCATCAAGATGCGCGCCACGAGCCGCATCATGGCGACGGCCATGCGAGAGCTGAAGGCACGGGTCGAGTCCATCTCGTGAGCGCCGGTGCGGGCCCGCCGGCCGCCGCCGGCGTGACCTACGGCATCGACATCGGTGGGACCAAGGTCCTCGGCGTCGCGCTCGGGCCGGGCGACGAGGTCGTCGCCGAGGCGCGGGTCCCCACGCCCAGCGGCACCCGCGGGATCGTGGGCAGCAGCCACGTGGCCGAGGCGGTGGCGCAGGTGGTCGCCGAGCTCGACCGCGCCGTCGGTGCCGCGGGGGCGGCGCCGGTCGGGGTCGGTGCACCCGGCATGGTCGACCGGCAGGGCCGGCTCCGCTTCGCGCCCAACCTGCCCCAGGCCCAAGGGGTCGACTGGACCGAGCTGGTCGGCGGGCGCCTCCCCGGGCGGCGCCTCCTCGTCGAGAACGACGCCAACTTCGCGGTGCTGGCCGAGCACCGCCTCGGGTCCGCCCGCGGCCACGCCGACGTCGTCATGGTGACGCTCGGCACCGGCATCGGGGGCGGCATCGTGTCGGCCGGGCGGGTGCAGGTCGGCTCGGCGGGCTTCGCCGGCGAGATCGGCCACATGGTGGTCGACCCGGCCGGGCCCGCCTGCCCGTGCGGGCGGCGCGGCTGCTGGGAGCGCTTCGCCTCGGGCGCCGGGCTCGGGGTCCTCGCCCGCGAGGCGGCGCTGGCGGGCCGGCTGGGCGAGGTCGTGCGGCTGGCCGGGGGCGACCCCGAGAGCGTCCGCGGCGAGGACGTCTCCGCCGCCGCCGCAGCCGGCGACCCGGCGGCGGCGCGGGTGATCGCCGAGGTCGGCTGGTGGGTCGGCTTCGGCCTGGCCAACCTGGCCTGCGTGCTCGACCCGGAGTGCTTCGTGCTGGGGGGAGGCGTCGTGCGGGCCGGCGACCTCCTGGTGGACGCGGCCCGCGCCACCTACGCCGAGCTCGTCGAGGGCGGCGACCGGCGCCCCGCCGCGGCGATCGTGCCCGCCGCGTTCGGGGAGCGGGCCGGCGCGGTCGGCGCCGCGCTGGCGGCGCGCCAGGGCGGGCTGTGGTGATCCGGACCGGCGTGGTGCTGCCGATGTTCCGGGACCGCCCCGACGACGCCTTCGCGGCGGCGGACGAGGCGGTCGCCGCCGGGGTGGACGGCGTGTTCTGCTACGACCACATCTGGCCGCTCGGCCAACCCGAGCGCCCCGCGCTCGCGCCCTTCCCCATCCTCGGCGCGCTGGCGACGCGGCTCGGTCCGCGAGGCGCCGGGGAGGGCCCGTTCCTCGGCACCCTGGTGGCCCGGGTGGGCCTGGCGCCCAACGCGGTGCTGGCCGCGCAGTTCAGGGCCCTCGACGCGCTGGCGCCCGGACGGGTCGTCGCCGGCCTCGGCACCGGCGACCGGATGAGCGAGGACGAGAACCGCGCCTACGGCATCCCGTTCCCGCCCGCCGCCGAGCGCCGGGCCCAACTGGTTGCGCTCGGCCGCGAGCTGGTCGAGCGCGGGCTCGCCGTCTGGGTCGCCGGCGGCTCGGCCGGGCGCACCGAAGAGGCCCGGGCCGCCGGGGCCGTCCTCAACGTGTGGGATGCCGATCCCGCGCTGGTCGCCGCGCGGGCGCAGGGACCCGACGGCGTGGAGGTGACCTGGGCGGGCCCGCCGCCGACGGCCTCGCAGCCTCTCCCCGAGATGGTCCGGTCGCTGCACGACGCCGGCGCCACCTGGGTGGTGTTCGGCTGGCCGGTCGACGTCGAAGCGCTGGTTGCCGCCGCGCGTGCCGCGGGCACCACGCCATCGTCGGGAGGCCGCGGCGCCCGGTCGTAGACTCGCACGATGGAGTTCCGCCGGATCAACGGGCTGCCGCCCTACGTCTTCGCCACCATCAACGACCTGAAGGCGTCGTCGCGGCGAGCCGGCCGCGACGTCATCGACCTCGGCTTCGGGAACCCCGACCTGCCCTCGCCCGACGTGGCGGTGGGCAAGCTGGCCGAGGCCGCCACCAACCCGCGCAACCACCGCTACTCGGCGTCGCGGGGCATCCCGAAGCTGCGCAGCGCCATCACCGACCTCTACCGGCGCAAGTTCGCCGTCGAGCTGGACCCCGAGAACGAGGTGGTGACGACCATCGGCGCCAAGGAGGGCTTCTCGCACCTGATGTGGGTGCTGGTCGCGCCCGGGGACACCGCCCTGGTGCCCTCGCCCTCCTACCCGATCCACATCTGGGGCCCGCTGTTCGCCGGCGCCGACGTGCGCCAGGTCCCGCTGGCGGGCCCGGCCGCCCCCACCGAGGACGACGGCGCACCCGACCCCGGCGACGCCTTCTTCGACGGGCTCATGAGCGCGTGGGAGGAGTCGTGGCCCAAGCCAGCGCGTCATCGTGCTTTCCTTCCCGCACAACCCGACCACCGCCTGCGTGGACCTGTCCTTCATGGAGCGCCTGGTCGCCTTCGCCCGCGAGCACGAGGTGGTCCTGGTGCACGACTTCGCCTACGCGGACCTCGGCTTCGACGGTTACGAGCCGCCGTCCATCCTGCAGGTGCCCGGCGCCACCGACGTCGCCGTCGAGATCTACACCTTGACCAAGTCGTTCTCCATGGCCGGTTGGCGGGTGGGCTTCGTCGTCGGCAACCGCGAGATCGTGCAGGCGCTCACCAAGCTCAAGACGTATCTCGACTACGGCACGTTCCAGCCGATACAGATCGCCGCCATCGTGGCGATGAACGAGGCGCCCGAGTACCCCAGGGAGATCAACCGGATCTACCGGTCGCGGCGCGACACGCTCTGCGACGGGCTCGACCGCATCGGGTGGCACCTCGTGCCGCCCAAGGGGACGATGTTCGTGTGGGCGCCCATCCCGGAGCCCTACCGCGAGATGGGCTCGCTCGAGTTCTCGAAATACCTGGTCAGCGAGGCGGACGTCGCCACCTCGCCCGGCGTCGGGTTCGGCCCCGGCGGCGACGGCCACGTCCGCTTCGCCCTGATCGAGAACGAGCAGCGCATCGGGCAGGCGGTGCGCAACCTGCGGGGCGCGCTGACCAAGCTCGGCTAGCGCCCCCTCACGGGAGGCCGGACCCGGGCACGGTCGTCCGCGCCTTCTCGATCGCCCCGTGGCGCGCCGCCCGGGCCTTGGCGGCATGGCTGTCGGGCGCCGTGATCAGGTAGAGCGTGCGGCGGTCGTCGTCGCCCAGCATGCAGGCGTAGCAATTCTGCGAGGTCACGACGCGCTCGAGCACCTCCCCACCCTCGGCCACACGGACGCACTCGGGGGCCAGGGCATTGGAGACCCAGATGGAGCCGTCCGCGCACAGGCAGATGCCGTCGGGGGCGAGCCCGGACGGGGCGGCCCACTCGCGCCGGTTCGCCAGTGTGCCGTCTGCGGTGCGGTCGAACGCGGTGAGGCGGCCGCCCATGCTCTCGGCGACGACGAGGGTCGCGCCGTCCTCGCTGATGACCGTGCCGTTGGGGAACGCGAGGTCGGCCGCGGCCTCGCAGCTGGTGCCGTCGGGGTCGACGCGCACGAGCGAGGCGGGCGTGATGGCGCTCGCCTCGACGGAGCCGTCGTAGAGGCCGTCGAGGTCGAAGCCGAAGTTGCCCGCGTAGGCCTGGCCGTTGGCGGCCACCACCATGTCGTTGGCGTGCCAGGTGGCCCACGGCGTGAGATCGCCGTGGCGCACGAGCGTCCCGTCGGCCTCGCGGCGCACGACGGCGCGGTCGAGGCGCGAGTTGATGAGGAGGCGCCCGTCGGGCAGCCAGCCCAGGCCCGCCGGCTCGCCGTCGAAGGCGACTTCGACGCGGCGCTCGCCGTCGGGGGCCACCGAGCAGACGGCGTGGTCGAAGAAGTCCGAGTACCAGAGGCGGCCGTCGTGCCAGCGGGGGCACTCGCCGAAGAACAAGCCGTCCAGGAACGGCTCCGCGGTCAAGGTCTCGTCGGGCACGTGCGCATCCCTCCCCGGTGATCCGGCACGCAGTTGAGCACAGCGGCGTCCCCGGTGCGCCGCCAGCCGGTGCGGGGTACCTTGGGCCCGTGACCTACTGGGTGCTCAAGGTGGTCCTGACCCCGATCTTCTTCGTCCTGTTCCGGGTGAAGGTGGAGGGGCGGGAGAACATCCCCAAGCACGGCCCGGCCGTGCTGGCGGCCAACCACCAGTCCTTCTGCGACTCGTTCTTCATCCCGCTGGTGGTCCGGCGCAAGGTGACCTTCCTCGCCAAGTCGGAGTACTTCGACTCGTGGAAGACGGCCTGGTTCTTCCGGGCCGCCGGCCAGATCCCGATCCGGCGCACCGGCGGCAGCGCCTCGGAGCGCGCGCTCGAGACGGCACGCAACGACGTGCTCGGGCAGGGCCGGATCCTCGGCCTCTACCCCGAGGGCACCCGGACCCTCGACCAGTACGTGCACAAGGGCCGGACCGGCGTGACCCGGCTGTCGCGCGAATGCGGCGTGCCCGTGATCCCGGTGGGCGTCATCGGGACGGTGGACGTGCAGCCGGTCAACTCCAACATGATGCGGCCCTTCAAGACCGTGATCATCCGCTTCGGCACACCGATGCGGATGGACCCGCCCGAGAACCCCGACGACCCGCTCGAGAACCACGACCACACCGAATGCCGGGCCTTCACCGACCGGCTCATGCGGGAGATCGCCCGCCTGTCCGAGCGCGAGTACATCGACGAGTACGTGCCCACCCGCACGAGCGCCGCGGCCTGAGAGAAAGCCGCAGCGCAGAGGATTCGTCTCGGTTTCGAAACAGTCAGTTCACATTCAGGGCCTAACGTTGCCGCATGGCTGGCTATGTGGTGAGGATCGCACTGCCCGACCGGCCCGGTGCTCTCGGCCTGGTGGCCAGCCGGATCGGGGCCGTCGGGGGGGACATCGTTGCCATCAACATCCTCGAGCGCGACAGCGGCCAGGCGGTCGACGAGTTCGTGGTCGAGATCGGCGGGCACCACCTGATCGAGCTTCTGCAGAGCGAGATCCACGAGGTGGACGGCGCCTCCGTCCTCGAGATCCGGGCGGCGGACTCTACGACGCCGGCGGGCTGACCACGTAGGCGCACACGTGTGCGCCGTCCATCAGGTGGGCCACCCGGCGCACCGTGGCCCCGGGCAACGCGTCGCGGATGAAGGCGAGCTCGCTCGTGCAGGCCTGCGAGAACCCGTGCGCGACCGTGAGGATGGCGCAGTTGTGCTCGGTGATGCGCCAGCTCCCGTCGGGCAGGCGCTCCGCCTCGGCCAGGTAGCCGTCCTCGTCCAGGATGGCGGTGAGCGCGGCCACCTGCTCGTCGAAGGGCAGGTGGGCGGTGCGCGGCAGCGCGCCGGCGACGCGACGCCGCCGGCGCTGTTCGAAGAGCTCGTCGACCTGGGAGGCATCGGGGCCCCCGAGGTAGCCCAGCAGCTCGGTGGTGAGGTCGCCGTAGCGCTTGGGGTAGAGCGACTCCGCCGCCGCCGTCAGCTCGTAGACGTGGCGGGGACGGCCGCGGCCCGCCCGCTCGGGCACCTCGTCGTGGTGCACGAGCAGCCCGTCCTCGTCCAGGCGGGCCAGCTGCATGCGCACGGCGGCGGGCGTCAGGGACAACGCCGCGGCGACCGCGGCCGCGTCGAGCGGACCCTGTCGCTTGAGGAGGTTGAGGATGGCCCGCCTGGTGGTGGGCAGCTGCTGGAGCGGCGACTCGGGTGTCGTGCCCTCGGACACCGTCGCAGGATCGGGCGTCACGGCAGGATCAGGTGGACGTCGCCGAACTCGTGCCACAGGTAGCCCTCGGCCAGCGCGGCGGCGTAGGACGCCTCGAGCAACGGCCGGCCCGCGATGGCCTCGAGCATGGCGAGATGCGACGCCTCGGGCTCGTGCCAGCCGGTCAGGAACCCGTCGATGGAGCGGACGGGTCGCTCGGGCGACACCACGGTCTCGGTCCATCCCTCGCTCGGGTGCACGTGCCCATGCTCGTCGACGACGGACTCGAGCGCGCGCACCACGGTCGTGCCGATCGCGACGACCCGGCCGCCGGAGCGCCGCGTGTCGTTGATGTGGTGCGCGGTGGCGAGCGACACCCGGAAGTACTCGGCGTAGGGCGGCTCGCTGGCCTCCAACGAGGCGACGCCGGTGTGCAACAGGAGGGGGGCCACGCCGACGCCCTTGGCCACCAGCCGGGTCAGGACCTCGGGGGTGAAGGGGCGCCCGGCGCTCGGCATCTCGGCCGATCCGGGCTCCGTGGCGTAGACGTTCTGGTAGGCCGTGATGGGGTAGCTGCCCCGCACGTAGCCGTAACGGATGGGCCGCCCGTGGCGGGCGAGGAAGCTGTGCAGGCGCTCGGGTGTGTCGACCCGGGACACCCACAGCCGCACGCCGGCCCCACCGGGGCCGGGGGAATAGGGGGAGAGGAGGTCGACGCGGCCACCGTCGGGGAGCTCGATGGAGTCGCCGGCCGCGGCACCGAGGTGGGCCCGGCCCTCGCGGCGTACCTCCACCGTCCAGAGACCCGCGGGCAGGCGGGTCGAGAGGTGCACCTCGACGGCCGTCCCGTCGGGCGCCGTGCCGTCGAGCTCCGCGGCCAGCGTCCCCGAGGTGTTGATGACGACCAGGTCGCCTTCGTCGAGGAAGCGGGGCAGCTCGGAGAAGTGCGAGTGCACGAGGGAGCCGTCCGACTTCGTGGCCACCAGCATGCGCACCGCGTCGCGGGTCATGCCGCGGTACTCGGGCGGCGAGGGTGCCTCGAGCTCCGGGGGCAACGAGAACGAGAGCGGGTGCAGCTCGGGCAGGCGCGCCGCGAGGCCCGGCTCGAGTGACGGGGCGGCCAGGGCGCTCATGCCACCGCTCCCGTCGAGACGAGCTCGCCGGCCCGGTAGCGACCGCTCGGCCGGCTGCTCCCGATCAGGTCGAGGAAGGCGGGCACCACGCTGGAGGGCTCCGGCCGGTCCGAGATGTCCTCGCCGGGGAACGCGGCCTGGTGCATGGCGGTGCGCAGGTCGCCGGGGTCGACCGACCACACGGTCAGGGCGGGGAACTCGACGGCCAGCACGGCGCCGAGGTGCTCGAGTGCGGCCTTGCCCGCCCCGTACCCGCCCCAGCCCTCGTAGGCCTCCACCGCGGCGTCGGACGTGATGTTCAGCACGCGGGGTGGGGCGCGTCGAGGAGCAGCGGGAGCGCGTCCTGGATGAGCCCCAGGGGGGCGACGACGTTGACCTCGAAGGCGACGCGCAGATCGCCCAGCGGGTAGTCGGCCAGGGAGGGGAGCGGCGCGGCGCCGAGCGTGCCGGCGTTGTTCACGACGAGGTCGAGCCCGCCGAGCTCGAACGCGGCGCCGGTGAGGTCGTGGCGGTGGTCGAGGTCGGTGATGTCGCCGGCCAACGGCACGACGCGCGCGTGCGGTGCCGCCGCGGCGCGGATGCGTCCGGCCGCCGCTCCGAGCGTGACCTCGTCGCGCCCGTCGACCACGAGTGACCAGCCGGCCCTCGCCAGTCCGGTCGCCAACGCCTCCCCGAGTCCCCGGGATGCCCCTGTCACGATGGCCACGCTCATGGCTGCCCACCCTTCCGAGCGGCTGGTCCGCTCCTCTGGGTGAATATAGCAAGGATTATCTTGTTTTATTCCTCGACGAGAAATTCGGCGGTTCCCGCAAGGGACGGCCTGCTCACGGCGCCGCGGGATTCACCACCTGGTCCAGGACCGCCTGCGTCACACTGCCGACGAAGTCGGGGTCGCCGCCGTAGCTGGCGGTGATGGGATCGGTCCCCGGCTGCAGTCCGGTCGTGGAGAGGGTGGCCTGGCCGTTCGAGACGCTGCTCGTGCCGATGGCGATCCCGTGGGAGAAGAAGGTCACCACGCCGGTCTCCCCGGACCCCGAGGCCGGGAACATGGTCGCGGTGAAGGTCACGGGTTGGCTCGTGAGCGAGGGGCTGCCCGAGGTGAGGACGTCCATGCTGGTGAGCGTCCTGCCCACCAGCATGTGCGCAGCGGCCGCCGAGCTGGCCAGGAAGCCCGTGGCACCGGCGTAGGTCGCGGTCACGAAGTCGGAGCCCACGGGCAGTGTCGTCACCAGCATGCTGGCCGTCGTCGCCCCGCCTGCCGTCGAAAGCATGGAGGACCCCAGCGACGTGCCGTTGACGCTGAACGTCACCGTTCCGGTGGGATCCGTCGCTCCGGAAAGCGGGGCCACCGTGGCCGTCAGCGTCACACTCTGCCCGTAGGTCGGCGCCGGCGGTGACACGACGGCGGACGTGGTCGTGGCCATCGGCGTCACCGGTTCCGCCAGGATCGCCGATGCGGCGGTGAAGTGCGTGTCGCCGCTGAAGTCGGCGACGATGGAGTGGGTCGCGATCGACCCGGCGCTCTCGGTGCACGTGACCTGGAACGGGGCACTCGGCGGCAAGGCGAGTGATTGGCAGCCAGCGATCGGGCTCCCGTCGTCGGTGAACGACAACGTACCGGTCGGAGTCCCGGCCGCAGGTGACGTGACGGTCGCCGTGTAGGTCACCGGTTGCCCCGGCTCGGCGCTCGAGGTCGAAGGGGCGATGGTGACGCTCGTCGGGTCCGGGTCGACGACCTGCGTCAGCACGGGCGAGGTACTGGCGTCGAAACGCACGTCACCGTCGTACCTCGCAGTGACCGGGGATGCCCCGAGAGGCAGGCTCGGGACGTCCAGGACCGCAGTGGTGACGCCGCCGTCGGTCGTGAGGGGAGCGTTGCCGAGGACGAGGCCACCGGTGGAGAACGTGACGAACCCGCTCGGACCGGAGCCCGTGAGCGGAGTGACCGCGGCCGTGAGCTGCACGGCTTGCCCGAAGGGTGCTCCGGACGGGGCCGAGCTCGTGAGGCTCGCCGAGGTGACGACGGCGGACGCACCCCCGCTGAGGCCGATCTCCCCCGGGTGCGCGTAGTCGGCCTTCGCGCCGTTCAGCACCTTCGTGAAGTCGCCGCTCCATGCGCCGCTCACGACGGCGTACTCACTGTCCGGCGCCGGCGTGAACCCGTCGTCGAACACCTGGTCGACGGTGCCAGCGAGCGAGAGCGTGCCATTGGTGATCCGCCCGTAGTCGGACGCCGACGTCGGCGGGCCGTTCACGCCGAAGGCCAGGAGCCCGTCAGATTCGTTCGCGATCGTCGAGGACGCGCCCATGGTGAGCAGACCGCGCGGTGCGATCCCGATGGTGCCGTCATTGGTGAGCGAGGAGGCAGCCGCATCGCCGAGCGTGACGGTGCCGCCGACGACCAGGGTTCCCATGTTGGAGACCGAACCGTCGAGGGTCAGCTCGTCGTCGGCTCTCGACGACGGGAGGCTCAGCGTCCCGTCGTTCTCCAGGCCGGACGATACGTGCAGGCTCGCCGCGGTCGCGGAGCTGACGCCGGTGCCGATGGTGAGGCTGCTGCCGGCGAGGATGGTGAGCTCACCGACGGTGAGCGACCCTCCGGCCAGGACAACCGGCGCGTTGCCCGTGATGCACACATGGACGTCCGCGCTGTCGGGTACTCCGGTGCTCCAGTTCGTCGCGGTGTTCCAGTCCGTCGTCCTTGCCGCACCCGTCCAGGTGTCCTGACAGCTCGCGCCCGCCGCGGTGGGCGTCGTGCCGACCACGCCTTCGGGTGCCCCGAACGCAATGATGGTCCCGGCGACGAGCATCACGGCGGCGACTCCGGCGCCGAGCGGGCCCACGGCGCGCCGACGGCACGGATGTACGTTCTTCCGCCAACGACGTTCCTCGTCTGCCACGCTGCGCTCCCTGCGTCCCTGAAGGGCGCAGGTCCGGCTCGAACGTGACCCATCCCGCGCCCCTTGTTGCATTCTGCTCGCGACGCCGCGCCCGTGATAGGGCCAATGCCGCGACGAGCGTGCATGATTCCCGCTTGGCACACAGGTTCCCTGCTCCGGGGTCCCGGTCGCCCGGAGGCAGGGTCGAGAGGCTCAACCCGATCCGGGGTCGGCCCATCCCATCGACTTCTCGACGGCCCGGCGCCACACGGCGTGGGCGGCGTCGGCCAACTCGGCCGGGAGCGCGGGTTCGAAGACGCGCTCGGCCTCCCAGAGCCCGGCGAGCTCCTCGAGCGAGGACCACACCCCTTCGGCCAGGCCGGCCACCGTGGCCGCCCCGAGCGCCGTCGACTCGAGCGCGCGCGGCCGCGCCACGGGCATGCGGCTCTGCTCGGCCTGCAACTCGAGGAGGAGGTCCATGGTGGCGGCGCCCCCGTCCGCCCGCAGCGCGGAGAGGGGACGGGGGGAGGCGGCTGCCATGGCATCGGTCATGTCGCGCACCTGGAACGCCATCGCCTCCACGCAGGCGCGCGCGATCTGGGCCCGCCCGGCGCCGCGGGTGAGGCCCGTGATGATGCCCCGGGCGGCGGGGTCCCACCACGGGCTGCCGAGTCCGGTGAGCGCGGGCACGAACGTGACGCCGCCGCTGTCGGGGACCGACGCCGCCAGCGGCCCCGTCTCGGCCGCCGCGTCGATGATGCCGAGCCCGTCGCGTAGCCACTGGATCGCCGCACCCGACACGAAGGCGGAGCCCTCGAGCGCGTAGGCGACGGGCCCCGATGACGGCGGTCCGTGGGCACCGAGGTCCCAGGCGCAGCTGACGGTGAGGCCCTCGGGCGCGGCCGGGCGCTCGGGGCCGGCGTTGGCCAGAGCGAAGCTGCCCGTCCCGTAGGTGACCTTGACCATGCCGGGCTCGAAGCAGGCCTGCCCGAAGAGCGCGGCCTGCTGGTCGCCGAGGACACCGGAGACCGGGGCGGCGTCGAGGACCGCGGAGCCGGCGCCGAGGTCGCCGAGCGCGGCGAGGCCGAAGCGCCCGGCGGACGGCCGCACCTCGGGCAGGGTCTGCGGTGGCACGCCGAAGAGGTCGCACAGCTCGGCGGACCAGGAGAGCGTCCGCGTATCGAGCAGGAGGGTGCGGCTCGCGTTGGAAGGGTCCGTGGCGTAGACACCGCCGGACGGCCCGCCGGTGAGGTTCCACAACACCCACGTGTCCACGGTGCACAGCGAGAGCCGCGGGTCGTCGGCGGGGAGCTCGAGCTCACCGGAGCGCAGCAGCCACGCCGCCTTGGTGGCGCTGAAGTAGGGGTCGAGGACGAGGCCCGTCCTGTCGCGCACGAGCGGCAGGTGACCGGCCTCCGTCAGCTCCGCGCAGAGGGGCGCGCTGCGACGGTCCTGCCAGACGATGGCGCGGTGGAGGGGGCGCCCGTCGGAGCGGTCGAACGCGACGAGCGTCTCGCGCTGGTTCGTGATGCCGATGGCGGCGACGACGTCCCCGGATCCGGCGAGCCGGCCGGCCACCTCGGCCAGGGTCGCCCGCACGGCGGCCCAGATCTCGGCCGCGTCGTGCTCGACCCAGCCCGGTCGGGGGAAGTGCTGGGTGAGCTCGCGGTAGGCCACGTCGGTCACCCGGGCCCGCTCGTCGAGGACCAGGGCGCGCACGCCGGTCGTGCCCGCATCGATGGCGACGACCTTGGCCATGGTGGGCCGACGCTACCGGTTTGCAGGGATTCGGCGTCGTGGGCGGCCCTTCGGGAGCCCTTGCCGCGCTAACCATCGCGAACGGCCCGTGACCTGCATGGTTGGTGCAAGGCGTTGGTTGACAAGGGCGTAACTACAGTGCTGTAATGACACAGCATCTCGTGTCTCGGGGGAGGGCCAGCCACTATATATTGTGGTGAGGCGACTCTCGCCCTCCCTCGGGCGCCGGATCGGAGCACGGGCCGTACGACACCTCCTGTGGTCGAGAGGGGGATGGTGGCGGTGACGAGAAGGCAACGCAGCAAGCAACGAACGACCCCGCAGGACAGAGCCCACGAGGAGGATCCCAGCGCCATGGCCATCGCCCCCCAGCGATCCGAGATCGGCATCCGCCGGCACTTCACCACCGAAGGCGTGCACCCCTACGACGAGGTGCGCTGGGAGCGACGCGACGCCCGCATCACGAACTTCCGTGACGGCACGGTGGCCTTCGAGCAGCTCGGGGTCGAGGTGCCCGAGTCCTGGAGCGTGAACGCCACCAACATCCTGGCGCAGAAGTACTTCCGCGGCACCCTCGGCACCGACGAGCGCGAGTGGTCGCTGCGCCAGGTGGCCGACCGGGTGGCCGACACGCTGACGGCGTGGGGGGTCAAGGACGGCTACTTCGTCGACGACGAGGAGGCCGTGGTCTTCAACCACGAGCTGAAGTTCCTCATCATCCACCAGAGGGCGGCCTTCAACTCGCCGGTGTGGTTCAACATCGGGGTGCACGGTGTCCCCCAACAGGGGAGCGCGTGCCAGCCGTACCACGCGTTGGTGAGCACTCCCGATGGGCTTGTTCCGATCGGCCGTCTCGTCGAGCGAGACGCGGTCGGAGAGAAGGTGTTCGACGCCCACGGAGTGACGCGGATCGTGGCGGTCAAGCACAACGGATCGAAGCCCGTCCTGCGCATCCACACCAAAGCCGGCCACCAGCTGGATGTCACCGGTGACCACCTGGTGTGGCTGGCGACCGGGGACGGCACCGGTCGGTTCGTCCCGGCGGCTGAGCTCCGCCCCGACGACCAGCTCAGTTGGCACCGGAACGAGTCCTACGGTTCGGCCGAGCTCAGCGGTGGGGACATTGCCGAGGCGGCTCTGGCCGGTTGGTTGCAGTCCGACGGTTTCGTCGGCCAGTACGAGGGGACGAACCGGTCTCTCACCATTGAAGCGATGTCTGTGACAGAGGCGGAGCGAAAGTGGGTCAACGCCGCCCTCGATTCCGTGTTCCCCGGCGTCCATCGCCACGAGCGCTCGGTAGCGACGACCGACCCGTCGCTGGACTGCCGCCGCACCCGGCTCTACGGCACCGTGCTCGGAGAATTCGTCGAGCGGTGGGGTCTCAGAACCCGCGGCGTCGACATGACGGTGCCCGAGCATCTCCTCACGGCTCCGTTGCCGGTGGTCGTCGCATATCTTCGCAGCCTCTTCCAGGCCGAGGGGTACGTCAGCGTCGGAGAGCGCTCGGCGCACATTGGTTTCGACATGATCTCCGAGGGCATTGTCCGCGGCGCGCAGGCGCTACTGGGCCGTTTCGGGATCTTCTCAAGGGTTCGGTTCAAGGCCGATCGGCGCCCGGATCGGCACGGCTGCTGGTCCCTCTCGATCCGGACTCTTGGTGACCGGATGACGTTTGCCGACGAGATCGGGTTCATCGACCCCGCCAAGGCCACGAAGCTCGACCGGAGCCTGCGGCTTGCCGGCCTCGGTGCCGCGTCGACGAAGCGGCTCGAGATCGATCGCATCGAGGAGCTGGGGGCCATGGATGTCTACGACATCCAGACTGAGAGCGGTGAGTACCTGAGCGACAATCTGCGGCTCCACAACTGCTTCATCCTCTCCGTCGAGGACACGATGGACTCGATCCTCAACTGGTACACCGAGGAGGGGGTCATCTTCAAGGGCGGATCGGGCGCGGGGGTGAACCTGTCGCGCATCCGCTCGTCGCACGAGCTCCTGAAGGGCGGTGGCACCGCGTCGGGCCCGGTCAGCTTCATGCGCGGCGCGGACGCGTCGGCGGGCACCATCAAGTCGGGCGGCAAGACCCGGCGCGCCGCCAAGATGGTCATCCTCGACGCCGACCACCCCGACGTGGAGGACTTCGTCTGGTGCAAGGCGATCGAGGAGCGCAAGGCCCGGGTCCTGCGCGACGCCGGCTTCGACATGGACCTCGACGGCGCCGACAGCCACTCGACGCAGTACCAGAACGCCAACAACTCGGTGCGGGTGACCGACGAGTTCATGGAGGCGGTGCTCGACGGCCGTGACTGGAACCTCACGGCCCGGACGGACGGCTCGGTGGTGCGGACGGTGCCCGCCCGCGACCTGTTCCGCCAGATCGCCCACTCGGCCTGGGAGTGCGCCGACCCGGGCCTGCAGTACGACACCACCATCAACCGTTGGCACACGGCTCCCAACACGGGGCGGATCAACGGAAGTAACCCTTGCTCGGAATATGTTCACCTCGACAATTCGGCCTGCAACCTGGCCTCCATGAACCTGCTGACGTTCCTCGACGAGAACGACGACTTCGACGTGGATGGCTTCAAGGCGGCGGTGTCGGTGGTCTTCACCGGGCAGGAGATCATCGTGGGCAACGCCGACTACCCGACCGAGAGGATCGGCGAGACGACCCGCGCCTTCCGCCAGCTCGGCATCGGCTACGCCAACCTGGGCGCGCTGCTCATGGCCCAGGGCCTGCCCTACGACTCCGACGCCGGACGGGCCTGGGCGGCCGCCATCACGGCGCTGCTGACCGGTCACGCGTACGCCACGTCGGCGCGCACCGCGGCCAGGATGGGCCCCTTCGCCGGCTACCACGACAACACCGAGCCCATGCTCGACGTGCTGCGGATGCACCAGGCCGAGGCGGCCCGCATCGACGAGGACGTGGTGCCCCCCGAGCTGCTCTCGGCGGCCCAGGAATCCTGGGACGAGGCGGTCGACCTGGCCGAGGCCTACGGCGTGCGCAACTCGCAGGCCTCGGTGCTGGCGCCGACCGGCACGATCGGCTTGCTGATGGACTGTGACACCACCGGCGTGGAGCCCGACCTGGGACTGGTCAAGACGAAGAAGCTGGTGGGCGGCGGCACGATGTCGATCGTCAACCAGACGGTGCCCCGCGCCCTGGGCAAGCTCGGCTACAGCGCGGACCAGGCCGACGACATCGTCGCCTACATCAACGAGCACATGTCGATCGTGGGTGCGCCCCACGTGGCTCCCGAGCACCTGCCCGTGTTCGCCTGCTCCATGGGTGACAACACGATCCACTACTCGGGCCACATCCGGATGATGGGGGCGGTCCAGCCCTTCATCAGCGGCGCCATCTCCAAGACCGTGAACATGCCCGAGGACGTCACCGTCGAGGACGTCGAGCAGCTGCACATCGACGCCTGGCGCCTCGGCATCAAGGCGGTGGCCATCTACCGCGACAACTGCAAGGTGGCCCAGCCACTGTCGACGACCAAGAAGGAGGCAGTGGCCGTCGAGGGGGGCGACGACGCCCCGGCCGGGTCGGAGGCGGAAGCCAAGGTCCGGGCGGCCGCGGCCCACATCGCCGAGCTGGAGAAGGCGCTGGCCCACGAGCGGCAGCGGGCCGACTCGCCACTGGTGGTGGGCGCAGTCCGGGAGCGCCTGCCGCGCAAGCGCAACTCGAAGACGTTCTCGTTCCGGGTCGCCGACTGCGAGGGGTACGTCACGGTCGGGGAGTACGAGGACGGCCGGCCGGGCGAGGTCTTCATCAAGGTCTCCAAGCAGGGATCGACCCTGGCGGGGATCATGGACGCCTTCTCCATCTCGCTGAGCCTCGGGCTCCAGCACGGCGTGCCGCTGGCCACCTTCGTGCGCAAGTTCGCCAACATGAAGTTCGAGCCCGCGGGCATCACCGACGACCCGGAGCTGCGCATCGCCACCAGCCTCATCGACTACATCTCCCGCCGGCTGGCGCTCGACTACCTGCCGGTCGACGATCGCACGGAGCTCGGCATCCTCTCGACGCAGGAGCGGACGCAACCGACGCTGCCCGGCGTGGAGGAGATGGCGACGCCCTCACCGGGCCTGATGGACGACGGGCTGAGCCGGGCGACGGGCGTCACCGGCGCGCAGCCCCTGGCCCGGGCCGAGCAGCGCGACGCTCCCTACTGCTACAGCTGCGGCAACATCATGCAGCGGGCGGGGTCGTGCTACGTCTGCGGCAGCTGCGGGACGACGAGCGGCTGCTCGTAGCGAGAGTCGCGCATGGTGACGACGGGCTTTCGTGCTGCACTGCGCGGACGGTGACATCGCAGGACGGACCCGGAGGACCAAGGACCCTGGACGCCCGACCGTAGTGCCCGCACAATCCCTTGCGATGGACGAACCGCAGGAACTGCAGGACAACGGACACTGGAGGATGGCCGTCTGGGCCCTCCGGGTGGGGTTCGTCGGGCTGGCCGTCGCGCTCGCGGGCATCATCGTGATGGCGTCGGGATCCACGCCGTGGGTCCTGGCCGTCGGGGTGATCATCTGGCTCGCCGTCGCCATCGTCGCGTTGACCGGATTCTTGTGGGCCCGCCACGAGCTGCCCGAGCCGCGACCGGGGTTCTGGTCGATGCGGTTCATGCTCATCCGCGACACCGTCCACCCTCGGTCGTCGGCCCAACGGTCCTGACGGCTCCTCCCGTCGCGGCGACGTCGGTGGTCGGTCGAGGCCCTCAGGACACCGGGTCCGGCTGCGGCGTGACCAGGCCGACATGCCCGTTGGCGCGGCGCGGCATCGTCATCGTGATGACGAGCCCCCCGTCAATGCCCGACCGGGCGTCGAGGGTGGCGCAGTGCGCGTCGCTGACCGAGTGCACGATGGACAGCCCGAGCCCGACGCCCGTGGCCGGCGTCCGGCCCTCGGCCCGTCGGAAGGGCTGAAAGAGGTCGTCGATCGCGTCGCCCGGCACGATCGGACCGCTGTTCGCCACCTCGAGGAAGGCGCGCTCGTCGACGGAGCCGGTCCGGACGCGCACCCAGCCGCCCGTGACGTTGTGGTGCACCGCATTCTCGACGAGGTTGCCCACCATGCGCTCGAGCAGGACCCGGTTGCCGGCCACCTCTGCCTCGTCCAGGTCTGCCTCCACCCGCAGGTTCTGCGCGTGGACCGATCCCTGCAGCGCGTCCAGCGCGTCCTCGGCCGCGGTGGCAAGGTCGAGCGGCTCCTCCGGCCCGACGCCCCGGTTGCTGGCGGCCAGGGTCAAGAGCGCGTCAATCGTGCGCTCGGCCTTGTCGATGGACCGGCGGACCTTCTCGGCCATCGCCTCCAGCTGGTCAGGTGTCCGCGTCGGTTTGGCCAGGGCCACGTCGATCGCGGTGCGCATGGTCGTCAGGGGCGTCCGCAACTCGTGCGACGCGTTGGCGACGAACAAGCGCTGGGCGGCGAACGACAGGTCGAGGCGGTCCAGCATGGCGTCGAACGTGTCGGCCAGCTCCTTGAGCTCGTCCTCGGGACCGTCGAGGTGCAACCGCTCGCCGAGATGCTGTTCCGAGGCGCGCCGTGCCGCCTCCGTGATGTTGTGCACCGGACGCAGCGCGTGGCCGGCCATGACCCATCCCAGACCGGCCGACGCGACCGTGAGCACCAGGAGGCCGAGCACCGAGTAGAGCTCGAGCACGTGCATGGTGTGGGCGCGTTGGTCGCTCGTGGCCTGGGTCGCGCCCTCCTCGAACACCTTCTTGCACGCCGCGTCTGACCTGTCCCGGTTCCTTGAGCGCCGCCTTGCCGCCGCTGGCCGTCTCCGTCTGCTTCTTGCAGGCCAGCAGGGCCTGCGACGTCGGCCTGGGCTGCGGTGCGATGGAGGAGCGGTTGCCGAGGCTGTCGGACACCAGCGCGAAGGTGAGGCCGAGGAGGATGATGCCCCCCGCCAGGAAGATGGACGCGTAGAGGAGCGTCAGCCGGGTCCGCACGCGCCGCGGGCGGAGCGGGCCGATCAGCGCGGCGAGCCTGCCTCCCATCGGCGCCGTCACCGGAGGCGGTAGCCGGCTCCCACGACCGTCTCGATGAGATCGGGCTCGCCCAGCTTGGCACGCAGGCGCGCCAGGGTCACCGTGACCGTCCGGGTGAACGGGTCGGCGTGCTCGTCCCACACCCGTTCGAGGAGCCCCTCTGCGCTCACGACGGCACCGTCGACGCTGAGCAGCACCTCCAGCACCGCGAGCTCCTTGCGGGTGAGGGAGATCGGCCGGCCGGCGCGGCTGGCCCGGCGGCGGGCCAGGTCGACGACGAGGTCGTGGTGCCGCACGACCGGCGGTGCGGAGGGCGTACGGCGCGCCAGCGTGCGGACGTGGGCGACCAGCTCCTCGAAGGCGAAGGGCTTGGTGAGGTAGTCGTCCGCCCCGAGGTTGAGGCCCTGCACGCGGTCCTCCACCATGGTCGCCGCCGTCAGCATGAGGATGCGGGTCTCCGCGGCGGCAGCGACGAGGGCGGCGCACACCGCGTCACCGTGCACCTTGGGGAGGTCGCGGTCCAGGACGACCACGTCGTAGGGGTACAGCTGTGCCTTCTCGATGCCGCTGGCCCCGTCGTAGACGACGTCGGCACCGAAGCCCTGGTCCCGCAGCCCCTCCCCGATGTCGTCGGCGAGGTCCACCTGGTCCTCCACGACCAGCACTCTCACGGGACCATCCTGCCCCAGGGCCGGTCACAGGGAGATCACACCGCGCCCGCCGCCGCCGGTGTCCCCGTGCGCGTCGGTGCTCGTCGTGCCGGGTCGGTGGCGGCGAGGCCGTGATCCGGGTGTGACCCGCGATCGTGTAGGACACGGGCAACCGGCAGGGAGCCGGAGCGGGGAGGTTGCCCATGGAGACCCCAGTCCGACGCCGGTGCGGCCACCTCGCCGCCGCCGGCCTGTGTGTGCTGCTGCTCGGAGCCGCCGCCAGCGCGTGCTCGTCCGGCCCGCCGCCGCGCCCGGTCGCCAGCCTGCCCGGCCACGGCGGAGCGTCCGCCACGGCGCCCACCCTCACCGAGAGCCAGAGCGATCAGAGCTTCGTCGCCTTCGCGTGGTGCCTCCGGGCGCACGGTCTGGACGAGCCCGACCCGCGCCAGCGCCCCGGGCACACCGGCCTCTCGGTGCAGATCCCTCCGTCCTCCCCGGCGAACCGGCCGGCGCTGACCGCGTGCGACCACCTGATCGCCAAGGACATGGCGGCCAAGGAGGCGGGCGCCCGCACGGAGCTGGCGCGCTGGCTGCCCTCCCTGGTCCGCTACGCCACCTGCATGCGGAGCCACGACGTCGCGATGCTCGACCCCGGACCCGACGGACAGCTCAACCTCGGCAACGTGCCCGGCATGACGAGCGACATCGGGCGCTACTCGCCGCAGTTCCGGGCCGCCGATCGGGCCTGCCGGCACCTCCTGCCGCCGGGCGTCCACGACGACGGGACCGGCCCGTGAGGCGCACGGTCACGACCGGCGCGCTCGTGCTCACCGCCGCGCTCTGCGGCAGCGCCGTCACCGTCGCCCTGCGTGGCGCGCCCGCCCCGGCGGCGCCCAGCCCGCCTGCGACCGGAACGGCGCGGGTGGTTCGCACCGACCTCACGTCCTCGGTGCTGACGCAGGGGACGCTGGGCTACGCGCCGAGCCCGCCGCTGGTCGACCATCTCGCCGGCACGTACACCGCCCTGCTCCCGGCGGGCACGGTCGTGGCGCCGGGACAGGTGCTCGACCGGGTGGACAACCAGCCGGTGGTGCTGATGACCGGATCGGTTCCGGCCTGGCGCCCGTTCACCCCGGGCATGACGGACGGGCCGGACGTGCAGGAGCTCGAGGCGGACCTCGTCGCGTTGGGCGACGCCGACGGCCTCCTCACGAGCGCGACGCCCCACTTCGGCGCGGCCGCCGAGGCGGCCGTCCGGCGGTGGCAGCTGGCGGAGGGCGTCCCGGTCACCGGCTCGGTCGACCTGGGAGCCGTCGCGTTCGCCCCGGCGGCGGTGCGGGTGGACTCGGTCGGCGTCGCGCTGGGCCAGCCCGCTGCGCCGGGAGACCAGCCCTACCAGGTCACCACCACGACCCGCGCGGTGTCGGTGCCGCTCACGCCGAACGACCCCGTCGTGACCGTGGGCCAGCCCGTCTCCATCGTCTTGCCCAGCGGTGCCGCGACCCCGGGGAAGGTCACGGCGATGGGACCCGCCGCGCCGAGCACCTCGTCGGGCACGGGCTCGGACGCGTCGGGATCGTCCTCCTCGGGGACCGCGGCGACCGTCCTCGCCGTGGCGCCGAGCGACCCGGCCGCCACCGGGAGTGCGTCCGGCGAGGCGGTGCAGGTCTCGCTCACCGTGCAGAGCGTCCGCGGCGTCCTGGCCGTACCGGTCGCCGCGCTGCTCGCGCTGGCCGGCGGCGGGTACGGGCTCGAGGTGGTCGGCGGGTCGGGCCGGCACCGCCTGATCGGTGTGGGTACCGGGGTGTTCGCCGGAGGCCGGGTGCAGGTGAGTGGCCCCGGCGTGCGCGAGGGCATGAAGGTCGTCGTCGCCGAGTGAACGCGCTCGAGCTGCACGCGGTGACCAAGGTCCACCCTGGTGCGCCCTCGGTCGTCGCCCTGCGGGACGTGTCGCTGGCGGTGGCCGCCGGCGAGTTCGTCGCCGTGATGGGACGGTCCGGCTCGGGGAAGTCGACGCTGCTGGCGGTGGCCGGCACGCTCGAGCGGCCGACCAGCGGCACGGTGCGCGTGGCCGGAACGGCCGTCGAGGGCCTCGGTGACGCCGACCTCTCGGGCATCCGCTCCCGTGGTCTGGGCTTCGTCTTCCAGCAGTTCCACCTGATGCCCACACGCTCGGTGCTGCACAACGTCGCCGACGGCCTGCTCTACCGGGGGCTGCCGGCAGCGGAGCGGCTCGAGCGTGCCGCCGCCGCGGTCGACGCCGTCGGGATGCGCCATCGGGCCGACCACCGGCCCGGCGAGCTCTCCGGCGGCGAGTGCCAGCGCGCCGCCATCGCCCGCGCCATCGTCGGGGACCCGGCGCTGGTGCTCGCCGACGAGCCCACGGGCAACCTCGACTCGGGCACCGGCGACGAGATCTTCACGCTGCTGGGCCGGCTGCACGAGCGAGGGACCACCATCCTCGTGGTCACGCACAACGATGCGCTGGCGCGCATCACGCCCCGCGTGGTCCGCTTGCGCGACGGCCGGATAGAGGACGACGAGCGGCGCCGGTGAGGAGCCGCTCCCGCCTGCGCCCGGCCGATGTCTGGACCCTCGGCGTGCTGGGCCTGCGCGGCAGGCCGCTGCGGGCCGCGCTGTCGGCCACCGGCGTCGCCCTGGGCGTCGCCACGCTGGTCGCCGTCCTCGGCATCTCGTCGACGAGCCGGTCGCAGCTCATCAGCCAGATCGACTCGCTCGGGACCAACCTCCTCACCGTGACGCCGAACCCGGTGCTCGGTGGCGCGTCCGTCTCCCTTCCCGTCACCGCCCCCGCCATGATCTCGCGCGTCGGCCCGGTCCAAGCCGACGCGGCGACGAGCCAGCTCTCCGCCTCGGTCTACCGCTCCGACAGGATCCCGACCGTGGACAGCCAGGCCATCAGTGTCGATGCGGCGGACGTCGGGCTGCTCTCGACCGTGCAGGCGCACCTGTGGGCCGGGACGTTCCTCAACGCCGCGACGGCCCGGCTGCCCGCCGTCGTGCTCGGGCACGATGCCGCGACGGCGCTCGGCATCGACCGGGCGGACGGGAGCGTCACGGTCTGGCTCGGGAGCCGGTGGTTCGACGTCGTCGGCATCCTCGACCCGGTCGCCCTCGCGCCCGAGCTGGACCGGGCGGCGCTCGTCGGGTTCCCGGCCGCCCGCGCGCTCCTGCACGCACCGACCCCCCCGTCGGAGATCTACGTGCGCACGGACCCCGCCAGCGTCGACGCGGTCGAGTCCGTCCTCGCCGCCACGGCCGACCCCGAGGCACCGCAGGACGCCGGCGTGGCGAACCCGGCCGATGCGCTCAAGGCGAGGGCGGACGCCTCCGCCGCCTTCGAGAGCCTGTTCCTCACGCTCGGCGCGATCGCCCTCCTCGTCGGCGGCATCGGCATCGCCAACGTCATGGTGATCGCCGTGCTGGAGCGACGGGGCGAAATCGGCCTGCGCCGGGCCATGGGAGCCCGGCGTGTGCACGTGGGCGCGCAATTCGTCACCGAGGCCGCGCTCCTCGCGGCCGCCGGCGGTACTGCGGGCGCGGTGCTCGGTGCGCTCGTCACCACCTCCTACGCGCAGCTCCGCCACTGGAGCACGTCGCTCTCCCCGGGAGTCCTCCTTGTCGCCGTGGCCGTCGCGTTGCTCGTCGGGGGACTCGGCGGCCTCTACCCGGCCTGGCGGGCCTCCCGGCTCAGCCCGGCGGAGGCGTTGCGAGCCGTCTGATTCAGCGCTTGGGCGTGAACTGGTAGCTGAAGGGCGCCGCCAGAGGGGTGAGCGTGACCGATCGGTGGTCGGAGGTCACGATGACCTTCGTCCCGCCCGCACCGACGTTCACCTGGGAGGTGCCGAGCAGGATCTCGTGCTGGCTCGAGCCCGGCGCCAGGATCCCCTCGAAGATGGGGGGCTGGCCCACGATCCCGATGCTGACCCAGGACCGCCCGGTCGAGGTGACGACGGTGACCTGGTACGCGGGTACGGCGATGGAGTAATTCGCGGTGCCGGCCCCGGTCGTGAGTGCGGTGAGCAGCGGGGCCTTGGGGTTGACGACCGTCTGGTGGTGCGCCGGGGGCGCGCCGCTCGTCCCGACGCCACCGCTCCCGTTGTCGATGACCCCGGCCTTGACCAGCCCGAGCGCGGCGCCCGCGGCGACCACCGCGAGGGCCACCACGGCGACCGTGATGCGCAGCCACCGCGCCGGCCCCGGCCCTCCGTCGCCTCGCCCCCGCCCGCCTCCGACCGCGGGGATCTCGTCCGTGTCCGCGTAGGTCGGGTAGCCGAGCGCCTCGGGAAAGAGCTGGCCCTGCCCCTGCCCCTGCGCCCCGGTCCGTTCGACGACGGCCGTGACGGGCGGCTCGACCGTGAGGCCCGCTTCGTCGGCTTGCACGTCCATGGCCGGTTTTCTCGACCTCCCACGCCCCGAACTTGACTGCGCCAATTATCGCCAATTATGAGGCCCCGTAGGGGCACACGGTATCGTCCGCGCTGCCCTCCAGGATCCCACGCGGCGAGGCCGGATTGGGAGCGGGGCGGGCTCGAGCCCCCGGGGGGTCAGCGGCCGACGCTGCCATCGAGCAGCTCCCGGGTGATGTCCATGTGCCCGACGTGCCGGGCCGTCTCCTCGATCAGGTGGTACACGGCCCAGCGCAGGGTCGTCGTGCGCAGGTCGCCGGCCGAGGGGAGATCGAAGGAGGGGGCCCCGTCGAGCACGGCGTCGGCCAGCGCCGCCTCGGCGCGGTAGAAGGCGACGGCCTCGTCGGCCCCCCACCCCTCCGGCAGCTCGAACATGTGGGCCCGCCAGCCCATGTCCATCGGCTCGCCGGCCACGATGGCACGCAGCCAGAGCCGCTCCGCATAGCCCAGGTGGACCACGATCACCCCGAGGGAGTTCGCGGTCGGGGCGGGCTGCCAGCGCAGTTGCTCCGGCGTCAGCCCCTCGACCTTGTAGATGGCGCTGTCACGCAGGTGCTGCAACCAGGCCCGTGCCATCGGCATCTCTTCGAGGGGCGCCGCCTCGTCGGGCCGCGCCACGCGCAGTTGCGGTGGTGTCTCGGGCACGGGCACCGCCCCTCCCGTCCTGCGCGTCGGTCAGCTCGTCGTCGTGGTCGTGGGGAGGGTGCCGCCGCACACGGAGGTGTACCAGGCGGCGATCGTCTGGCCGTCGGAGGCCAGCTGCGGGTTCTTCCCTATCGTCTCGAAGGACGCGACCATCCCCCGGACGCTCGATGCGTTCTGGATGGCGGTCTTGACCTGCTGCACGAAGGACAGGAGGTTCCTGAAGGCCGCCTGGACGTTGGCCGGCGCCGACTTGATCACGCCGAGAGCCTTCTGCACGTTGCCGAGGTCCGTGTTGTAGGCGCTGAGCATGGCCTGCTTGGCGGCAGCGAAGTTGCCCGCCTGCATCGCCCTCTCGATGGAGAGGCCGACGGAGCTCGTCCCGGTCTGCTCCTTGTTCACGTCCTGGCACATGGCGCTGTTGGGAGCCGACCCGTTGGTGTGGTGGCTCGGACGGTGCTTCTTGTGCGAGGCCGACGCCGCGCTCATGGGGACGAGGGTCGGTGCGACGCCCACCAGCGCGATGCAGAGCCCTTGCCACGTCCGACGGTGCTTCACGGTCGCCACCTCCCTTGTCGCAATCTGCAGAGGCGACGCTACAGGAGCGCCCGCGGTTACACGCGGCACCCGGGACGTGCGTTTGGCCTGGCCCTGGCCCTGCCGGCCGGACACCCCCGGCCGCCGATGGCATATGGTGGAATGGCTGACGGGGCGTCAGAAAACTGGGGGCGAACGAATTGGACGATCTGAACGGCAAGGTGGCCGTGGTCACCGGGGGAGCGGGCGGCATCGGCCGCGGCATCGTCGAGGCGCTGCTCGAGGAGGGGGCCCGGGTCGTCATCGCCGACGTCGAGGCGCCGGTGCTCGAGGTCGCGGTCAAGGAACTGGCCGACTCCGGCGCGGTGCGCGGCGTCCAGACCGACGTCTCGTCGCCGGAATCGGTCGAGGCGCTGGCGGCGGACGTCTTCTCCCGTGAGGGAGCGTGCCACCTCCTCTTCAACAACGCCGGCGTGACGTCGGGCGGGGGCGGGCGGCCCTGGGAGCAGGAGGCCAACGACTGGACCTGGTGCTTCTCGGTCAACGTGTTCGGCGTGGCCAACGGGATGCTGTCGTTCGTGCCCCGGATGATCGAGTCGGGCGAGCCCGGCGTCGTGGTCAACACGTCGAGCATGGACGGCGGGATCGCCCCCGTGCCCTACGCCTCGGTGTACGCCTCGAGCAAGGCCGCCATCTCCTGCCTCACCGAGGCGCTGGCCCACCAGCTCGTCGCCGCCGGGACCGAGGTCCGGGCCGCGGTCTTCTACCCCTCCGGCGGGTTGCTCGACACCGGCCTGTGGACCGCCCAGCGCAACCGTCCGGCCGAACTGGCCCGCACGAGGCCCCGGCCGCCTGCGCCCGGGACGACCTTCGAGGAGTTCAAGGCGCAGCTCCAGGCGGCGGGACGCCCGGTCGAGCTCATGGACCTGCGCGAGCTGGGTCGCTTCTGCGTCGCCGGCGTGAAGCGGGGTGACTTCATCATCGGGTACGGGCTGGAGGAGGCCGCCGCCATGCTGCACCGGCGCGCCGACGCGATCGGGGCCGGGCGGCTGCCGCCGGCGGCGTTGAGCTGATGACCACGACGGCACCGGCACACGAGCGCTACACCGTCGTCTCGGCGGACGGGCATGCCGGCGGCGACATCGGCGACTACCGGCCCTACCTGGCCCGCCGCTGGCACGACGAGTTCGACGCCTGGGCGGCCGAGTACGTGAACCCCTACGCGGACCTCATCGCGCCGATCGCGTACCGGAGCTGGGACAGCGACCGCAGGCTGGCCGAGACCGAGGCCGACGGCATCGCGGCGGAGGTGCTCTTCCCCAACACCGTCCCCCCCTTCTTCGCCGAGGGCAACCTGGTCGCGCTGCCGCCGACACCCGAGGACTACGAGCGGCGCTGGGCCGGCGTGCAGGCCCACAACCGCTGGCTGGCCGACTTCTGCGCCCGCACGCCCGGCCGCCGCGCCGGCATCATCCAGGTCTTCGCCAACGACATGGACGACGCCCTGGCCGAGGTGCGCTGGGCCGCCGGGGCCTTCGAGCCCTTCGGGGGCATCCTCCTGCCGTCCATCCCGCCCAACTCCCACCTGCCGCCGTTGTGGGAGGACCACTACGAGCCGCTCTGGCGGCTGTGCGCCGAGCTCGACGTCCCCATCAACATCCACGGGGGCAGCGCCCTCCCCGATTACGGCGAGCACGAGGCCGCCCGGGCGATGATGCTCATCGAGATCCCCTGGTTCAGCCACCGTTCGGTGTGGCACCTCATCTTCTCCGGGGTGCTGGAGCGCCACCCGACGCTGCGCTTCACCGTCACCGAGCAGGGCGTGGCGTGGCTGCCGCGCGGCCTGCAGACGCTCGACTGGTTCTACGGCCGCATGACGACGACCAACGCGGCGGAGGCGAACTTCTTCGGCGCCGCCGCGGCCAAAATGACAATGACCCCCTCGGAGTACTTCGCCCGCAACTTCTGGATCGGAGCGAGCTTCCTGCGACCCAGCGAGGCCCCTCTCTGCCGCCAGCTGGGCGTGGGCCACGTGATGTGGGGCGCCGACTACCCCCACTCCGAGGGCAGCTACCCGTATACGACGGAGGCGCTGCGGGTGGCCTTCGCCGACTACCCCGAACCAGAGGTCCGGGCCATGGTGGAGTCCACTGCGGCCTCGTTCTACGGCTTCGATCTCGACCTGCTGCGCCCGATCGGTGACCGCATCGGGCCACTGGTGAACGACGTGGCCCGGCCGCTGGCCCCAGGGGACTGGCCGACCGACACGACGTGCAACGCGTTCGACCCCACGCAGATCCTGCGGGCGTGGTGACGACAGAGGAGATGGGAGGAGACATGCAGACAGTCAGGTACGGGGCCCGCGCCCAACAGGTCAACCGGGAGATCGAGGCCAAGAAGGCCGACATCTGGTCGGAGGCGGTCACCGCCGTCTACGAGACGGATCCCGAGATCATCGCGGCCGTCCTGCCGCCACCCCTCGAGCCCGGACTCGACCCGCTCGTGCGCATCACGATCACCCGGGTCGAGATGCCCGGCCTGCCCGTGTTCGGCGCGGGCTGGATCGGCGTGCAGGCGCGCCACGAGAACCGGCTGGGGGAGTACCCGATCCTCATGCCCATGACGACCGAGCAGTCCCTCATCGGGGGACGTGAGGTCAACGGCGAGCCCAAGAAGCTGGCCGAGGTCGAGGTGCACCGCGACGGCGACCGGGTGTCGGCCCACATCGCCCGTATGGGATCGGTCATCTGCGAGATCACCGGACGGATCAGCGAGACCCGGGAGAACTACGAGCTGGCCAAGACTGACTTCTGGTTCAAGCTCTCGCCCTCCTGCGAGGAGGCGGGTGTGCTCGACCAGGACCCGCTGCTGGTCTACGGCGAGAAGACCGAGCGCACCCGGCTCCACGAGGGCATCGACGGCGAGCTGATCCTGAAGGAGGCCCCACTGGACCCGGTCGCCGACCTCGTGGTGCGCCGCATGGTGGACCTCAACTGGACCGAGCGGGCCTCGACCCAGGTCGGCCGCGTCATCGGCCCCGTGCCGCGCGCCGGGCTCGAGCCGTTCATCCACCAGCGCTACGACGACCTCTCGGTGCTCGGGGCGAAGCGATGAGCGACCGGTACACGATCATCTCGGCCGACGCCCACGCCGGGTTGCCCTGCGAGGAGTACCGGCCCTACCTCGATGCCCGCTACCACCCCCAGTTCGACGAGTACCTGGCCGAGCGCCACGCCAACCGCGACGAGCAGCTCCAGATGAATTACGACTACATCATGGGGTGGGAGACCGAGAACGAGGAGGGGCTGCGCGGCGCCTGGGACATCGAGCAGCGGGACAAGGAGCTCGATGCCGACGGCGTCACCGCCGAGGTCATGTTCGCCGACGCGGACGCCATCACCGGCATGGCCTCCCCGCCCTTCGGTGCGGGGCTCTCCGCCGGCGCCATCGCGGACCCCGAGCTCGCCTTCGCCGGCGCACGGGCGCACAACCGCTTCCTCGCCGAGATGTGCGCGCGGAGCCCGGAGCGGCACGGCGGCATCGCACTGGTGCCCATCACCCACGGGGTCGAGCGCTCGGTGGCCGAGATCGAGTGGCTGGCCACCCAACCGGGCATCCGGGGGATCATGGTGCCCACGATGTGGCACGACCTCGTGCCCTACAACCATCCCGACTACGACCCGGTGTGGGCCGCCTGCCAGGCGGCCGGGTTCCCGGTGCACACGCACTCCGGGGAGGCGCCCCAGGACGAGTACAACGGCAACATCGGGATCTACCTGGCCGAGGTGGTGTGGTGGGCCGCCCGACCCATGTGGCACCTGCTCTTCTCCGGCGTCTTCGAGCGCTACCCGCGGCTCAAGTACGTGGTGACCGAGGCCGCCGCCTACTGGGCCGCCGACATGATGTGGAAGTGGGACCAGTACATGGGCGGCGGCCACACGACCAAGAAGATGGCGGCGCTCCTGCAGGGGAAGATCTCGAAGCTGCCGTCGGACTACTTCGGTGAGAACATCTTCATCGGCGCCTCCACCATGTCGAAGGAGGAGATCCGCCGCCGCCACGTGCTCGGGTGCGACGTGGTGATGTGGGGGACGGACTACCCGCACCCCGAGGGCACCTGGCCCCACACCCAGGAGCGCCTGCGCGGCGACTTCGGCGCCATCCCCGTCGAGGACGCCCGCAAGCTGCTCGGGGAGACCGCGGCCCGTTGCTACGGCTTCGACCTCGACGCGCTGCGCCCCCTCGCCGAGCGCATCGGGCCGACGCCGGCCGACCTGGGGCAGGACCCGGGCCTGCGCACCGACCCCGAGGAGGTCCGGGCGGCGCGGTGGTGGAAGGACGAGTACCAGGTCCAGCCCCCCGCCTGAGCACCCTCCCGTGAACGCAGGCCACATGGAGTACTGCGCCAGCGACGACTGGCGCCGGATGGTCCACGAGACGATCCTGCCCGTGGCGCTGCGCGGCGTGGACCTGGGCGACGAGGCCATCGAGATCGGCCCCGGGCCCGGATTCACGACGGACGTCCTGCGGACGGTCACCGGGCACCTCACCGCGGTCGAGGTGGACGACGGCCTGGCGGCGGCGCTGGCAGAGCGGCTCGCCGGCGGGAACGTCGACGTGGTGCTGGGCGACGCCACCGCCCTGGAGTTCGCGCCCGGGAGCTTCACCGGCGCGGCCTCCTTCCACATGCTGCATCACGTGGCGCCCGACGAGGCGCAGGACCGGGTCTTCGCCGAGCTGGCCCGCGTCCTGGTGCCGGGCGGCGTGCTCGTGGCCGCCGACGGGACATTCAGCGAGGGGAGCGCCCTCTTCCACGAGGGGGACACCTACAACCCGATCGCCGCCGACGAGCTGGCGCCGCGGCTCGTCGCGGCGGGCTTCGGCGACGTCGACGTCCGCACCTACGACCTCGGCTGGGTCTGCACGGCGCGCGCCGGCTGAGCCGCCCTCTCCGTGATCGGCACCCCGCGACCGGTCGCCGGCAGGAGAACGGGGAGGCGACGGCGCGGGACCAATGGCACTGGCCGGCGCACGCGTGCAGTCGGGAGAATGGGCGCGGTGCCCGTCCTGTTCGCCCTGCTGGCCGCGTTCTCGAATGCTCTCAACGTCACGATGCAGCACATCGCGAGCATCGGCGACCCCCGGCGCTCGAAGGGCTGGCGCTTCGTGCGCTATCTCGTCTCGAACCCGTTGTGGCTCCTCGGATGGGTGGCGCTCGCCGGAGCCTTCCTGTTCCAGGCCGTCGCCCTGCACGACGGGGCGATCTCGGTGGTGCAGCCGCTGCTGGTCACCGAGCTCGTCTTCGCCCTGGTCTTGCGATGGCTCTGGCTCCGCCAGTCGATCCGGGCGGTCACCTGGTGGGCGGCTGCGCTCACCTGTGCCGCACTGGCCCTCTTCATCGCCATGGCCGAGCCCAGCGGCGGCAGCACCCTGCCGACCAGCCGGGCCTGGGTCTCGGCCACCGCGGTCACCGCGGGGCTGGCCACCGTCCTGGCGCTGCTGGGGCTGCGTGGCTCGCCGGGGAGACGGGCCGCCCTGCTGGGAGCATCGGCGTCCATGCTCTGGGCCCTGGTCGCCACCTTCATCAAGGCAACGACCGACACCCTGACCCAGTACGGCGTGTCGGGCATGTTCACCCACTGGCCTCTCTACGCGCTGGCCGTCACGGGACTGGCGGCCGAGGTCCTGAACCAGGCCGCCCTGCACGTCGGCCCGCTCAGCATCTCGCAACCCTTCATCGTCATCGTCGACCCCATCGTGAGCATCGCGCTCGAGCGTGTGGATCTTCGGGGAGACGTTCACGGAAGACGTCGCCCGGCTGGCCGTCGGATCGTTCGCCTTCGCATCCATGTGCGTGGCGGTCACCGTCCTGACCCGTACGGCGCCGGCGACGATGGACCCCGACCCGGACCTGTCGGTCGTCGGGACCTGACGAGGCGCGCTACATCTCCCCCTCGGGGAAGAAGGTCACCCAGTTGGTCTGCATGGAGGCGCCGTCGGCGACGATGGTGGCACCGCAGACGTAGCGCGCCGCGGGGGAGCACAGGAAGAGGACCATCGCCGCCATCTCGTCGACCGTGCCGAGGCGCACGGTCGTCCCCTCGGCCACCAGCTCGTCGGTGAAGCCGGCCTCGGTGCGACCGACGGTGGCCAGCTCGGAGGCCACCATGCCCGGCGTCGAGAAGACGCCGGGCGCGAAGGCGTTGACGGTGACGCCACGGCGCATCAGGTAGGGCGCCAGCGTCTTGACCATGTTGACCACGCCGGCGCGGGCCGCGCCGGAGTGGACGAACATCGGCGCCCCCCGCTCGAGCGAGAACGTGTGCACGACGTTCACGATGGCGCCCGAGCCGGCCTCGGCCATCGGGCCCATGAAGCGGCTGGTCATGTTCCACGTCCCGTTCAGGTTCAGGTCCACCACGGCCCGCCAGCCCTTGTCGCTGATCGTGCTGGGCAGGCCGGGGAACTGCCCGCCGGCGTTGTTGACGAGCGCGTCGACGGCGCCGAAGCGCCCGTAGACCGCGTCGCGCAGCGCGTCGACCTCCGCGGGCTCCCGGATGTTGGTGGGGACCGCCAGGCAGCTGCCCCCGTTCGCCGTGATCGACGCCGCCACCTCCTCCAGTCGCTCCGCCGTGCGGCCCGCGACCACCACGTGCCCCCCGAGGCGGGCGAAGCCATGGGCGACCTCGCGGCCGAGGCCGGTGCCCCCGCCCGTGACGACCGCGACCTTGTCGGTGAAGATGCCCTGGGCGAAGACGGCGACCGCCGGCCCCGGTTCCCAGGTCAACGGGGGATCACCCGGCGAAGTCCCAGCTCTCGCCCTTCTCGTAGTGGTGCAGGACGTTCTTGGCGATGAGGATCCGGTGCACCTCGTCGGGACCGTCGGCCAGGCGCAGCGTGCGGGCGCCGAGGTACATCTGCGCCAGCGGCAGGTCGTTCGTGACCCCGGCGGCGCCCCAGACCTGGATGGCCCGGTCGACGACGCGGCTGTAGGCCGCCGGGACGAAGACCTTGATGGCGCTGATCTCCGTGCGGGCCTGGGGGTCACCCGTGTCCACCTTCTCGGCGGCGTGGATCGTCATGAGGCGGGCGGCCTGGAGGTCCATGTAGCTGTCGGCCACGAAGCCCTGCATGAATTGCTTGTCCTTGAGGAGCCCGCCGTGGACCTCGCGCGTCAGCAGGCGCTCGACCATCAGGTCGAAGGCGCGCCACATCTGGCCGACCGAGTTCATGCAGTGGAAGATCCGGCCGGCCCCGAGGCGGTCCTGGGCGGCCGCATGTCCGTCCCCGACCTGGCCGAGCAGGTTCTCCAAGGGGACGCGCGCGTGGTCGTAGCGCACCTCGCAGTGGTCGGACTTCGGGCTGCCCCAGATCCCGATGCCGCGCTCGATGATCACCCCGGGGTTCGAGGTGGGCACGATGATCTGGGCCATCCTTCCCGGGCCCTTCTCGTCCATGGACTCCTTGACCCGGCACATCACGATGAAGAAGTCCGCCGCCAGCCCGTTGGAGGTGAACCACTTGTGCCCGTTGACGACCCACTCGTCGCCCTCGCGGATCGCCGTGGTCTGAATGGAGCGTGGGTCGGAGCCTGCGTTCTCCGGCTCGGTCATGGAGAAGCCCGACTGCATCGTCCCCTCGACGAGGGGCAGGAGCCACTTCTTCTTCTGCTCCTCGGTCCCGTACTTGACCAGGATGGTCTGGTTGCCCGAATTCGGAGCCACCACGCCGAAGAGCGATGCCGCCCCGATCGCATAGGCCAGGATCTCGTTCATGTAGGCGTGGGCCATGAAGTCGATGCCCATGCCGCCGTACTCGGGCGGCAGGTGGGGCGCCCAGAGACCCTCGGCCTTCACCTTCTCCTGGATCTCGAGCCGCAGCGCCTTGGCCTCGGCGCGCTCGGCGTCGCTGACGTCGGTGCCCCGCGCGTGCCACAGCAGGGCCTCGTTCGGCAGGATCTTCTCGTTGACGATGCGCGCCGTGCGCAGCCGGATGTCGTTGATGTCGTCACTGAGCCCCGCAATGGGCGTCACGTTGATGGGCATGGGATCCCCCCGTGGGTCTTCGTCCTCGGTCCGAACCTTACGCAGATTCGGTGGCCCGCTTGGCGCCGGCGACCCAGCGCCCGATCAGGGCCCGCTCGTAGCGGCCCCGCCCGACGAAGCTGACGGCCCAGCGGGCCAGCGCGCCGAACCGGTTCTTGAAGCCGGTGAGGAAGGTGATGTGCACCACGAGCCAGAGCAGCCACCCGAGGAAGCCGTCCACGCGCACCGGCCCGACCTCGGCCACGGCCCTGAAGCGGGAGATCACGGCCAGCGTCCCCAGGTCGCGGTAGCGGAAGGGCTTGGGCGCCTTGCCCTCCAGGCGGCGCAGGATCGTGTGGGAGGCGTGGGCGCCCGACTGGATGGCGACCTCGGCGACGCCGGGCAGGCCGCCGAGGGCCATCAGGTCGCCGACGACGAAGATCTCGGGGTGCGTGGGCAGGGAGCAGTCGGGCGCCACCCGTACCCGTCCCGCCCGGTCCAGCTCCGCCCCGGTCGCCTCGGCGAGCAGCGCGCCCAGGCCCGAGGCCCGGGTGCCCGCCGCCCAGACCTTGGTGGCGGCGGCGATGCGCTCGGTGCTGCCGTCCTGCTTCGTGATCACGACGCCCTCGTCGTCCATGTCGGTCACCATGGCCCCGAGGTGGATCTCCACGCCCATGTCCGTCAGGTCCCGCGCGGTGAGGCGCGACAGCCGCGGGGCCATGGAGCTGACCAGCCGGTCCACCCCCTCCACGAGGACGACCCGGGTGTCGCGGGGGTCGATCCGGCGGTAGTTGCGGTGCAGTGCCCGCCGCGAGAGCTCCTTCAGCTGCCCCGCCATCTCCACGCCGGTCGGGCCGCCGCCCACGACGACGAAGGTCATCAGGCGCCGCCGGGTTGCCTCGTCGGCCTCGGCCTCGGCCCGCTCGAAGGCGCCGAAGATCTGGCCCCGCAGGGCCAGGGCGTCGTCGAGCGACTTCATGCCCGAGGCAGCGCCGCGGAACTCGTCGTGCCCGAAGTAGGAGGTGACCGCCCCGCCGGCCACGATCAGGCTGTCGTAGCCGATGGCCAGCCGCTCGCCGAACTCGACGGCATGGACCGTGCGGGCCTCGACGTCGATGTGCGCCACCTCGGCCAGCACGACGCGCACCGAGCGGTAGTTGCGGAACACGTCGCGGATGGCCGGGGCGATCTGGCCCTCCGAGAGGATCCCCGTGGCCACCTGGTAGAGGAGGGGCTGGAAGAGGTGGTGGTTCCTGCGGTCGATGAGCGTGACGCGGACCGGCGCGTGCTTGAGGGCCCGGGTGGCGAACAGCCCGCCGAAGCCGCACCCGATGATGACGACGTGGTGCCGCCCGTCGGTCGCCTCGAGCGCCGTCACAGCAGGCGCTCCACCACGGTCTGCACGTAGAGCGCCAGCGGCATGCCCCGCATCTCCTCCAGGGTGAACCATCCGACGGCATCGGTGGTGCCGCCCACCTCGGGCCGCAGGGTGCCCTCCCACGAGTCCACGCGGTAGACGAGGCGCACGGTGTGGAGCTCCGTGCCGTCAGGGATCGTGCGGACGTCGGAGAGGACGTCGAGGAGCGGGCCGAGCGTGACCGTCAGCCCGGACTCCTCCTCCATCTCCCGGCGGAGCGAGTCGGGGGGGTTCTCACCGTGCTGGACGCCGCCCCCGGGGAGGAACCAGCGCCCGCGCAGGGTGAGGGCGGGCGAGGCACGGGCCAGGAGGAGCCGCCCGTCGCCGTCGCGCGCCACGCCGTAGGCGGCGATGCGCTGGCGTTGCTTGTCCTTCGGCATCGGGGGAATGCTGGTCCGCCCCCGGACCGCCCGCCAACTCCGGCGGAAACTACCCTGGCCCCGGCGACGGGCGCCCACGCCCGGGGCCGCACCGAAAGGGGTGGGCACATGGACACGGCCGCCGAGCTCGAGGCCCTCCGGCGCCTCAAGTACGCCTACTTCCGGACGCTCGACCTCAAGCAGTTCGAGGACCTCGGGAGGCTGCTCACCGAGGACGCCACGACGTCCTACGAGGACGGCAAGACGGTGCTCCAGGGGCGGGCGGCCATCGTGTCGTGGCTGGGGGCGGTCCTGGGCGACAGGGGGATCGTCACCGAGCACCACGGGCATCACCCGGAGATCACCTTCACCTCGGACACGACGGCCGAGGGCACGTGGTACCTCCAGGACCGCGTCATCGTGCCGGCGGCCGACGTCGAGATCGCCGGGACGGCCTTCTACGACGACCGGTACCGGTTGACGGGCGAAGGGTGGCGCATCGCACACACGGGCTATACCCGTGTCTTCGAGGAACAACGCACGCACTCGACGCTGGAGGTGCGCCGGTTCACCTCGCGCTTCGACGAGCCCGGCTGAGCGCGTCCGCTACGCCTCCGCGCGACTGGCGGGGCTGAAGGTGAAGGCCGGGTCGAACAGCGTCGCCGGCGCCAGCACCTTCTCAATCGCCTCCACGAAGTCGGGCTCGAGCACGACGTCGAGCGCCTTGACGTTCTCGGCGATCTGCTCGGGCCGGCTCGCCCCCACGATCGCGCTGCTCACGTTCTGGTTCTGCAGCACCCACGCCAGCGCGACGGCGGCCGGCGTGTAGCCCGCCTCGCGGCACAGGGCGGCGTAGGCCTGTACGGGCTCGAGCACCTCGTCGCGCAGCAGCCAGCTCACCTCCCCGCCCTCGGGGCCGGTCGCCCGCGTGCCCTCGGGCGGCGGGGTGCCGGGGAGGTACTTGCCCGTCAGCACCCCCTGGGCGAGCGGGGACCACACGATCTGGCCCACGCCCTCCTTCTGGCAAAGCGGGACCACCTCGGCCTCGATCACCCGCCAGATCAGCGAGTACTGGGGCTGGTTGGAGACGATGCGGTCGAAGCCCATGTCGTCGGCCAGGCGCAGTGCCTCCTCGATCTGCGGCGCCGTCCACTCCGAGACCCCGACGTAGTGGACCTTGCCCTGGCGCACGAGGTCGTCGAACGCCTGCATGGTCTCCTCCAGCGGCGCCTCGTAGTCGAACCGGTGCGCCTGGAGCAGGTCGACGTGGTCCGTCTGCAGCCGCTCGAGCGACGCGTGCAGCGACTCCATGATGTGCTTGCGGGACAGCCCCCTGTTGTTGGGGTTGGGCCCGGTCGGCCAGTACACCTTCGTGAAGATCTCGATGGAGTCGCGCCGGACGCCCTCGAGCGCCCGTCCCAGCACCGACTCGGCCGCGCCCAATGCGTAGACGTCCGCCGTGTCGAAGGTGGTGATCCCCACATCGAGCGCGGCCTTCACGCAGGCCGTGGCGGCCTCCTCCGCGATCTGGCTGCCGTGCGTGATCCAGTTCCCGTAGGAGAGGGCGGAGACCTCCATGCCTGAGCGTCCGAGGTGGCGATAGTCCATGCACCCGAGCGTAACCGGGTCCTCCTACGCTCGTCCCGTGGCCGCAGAGGAGACGTTGCACGTGCGCCGGGGGCTCGACCTGCCGTTGGCGGAGATCTCGTGGCGCGCCACCACACCGGGGGGCCCCGGTGGCCAGCACGCCAACCGCACCCTCAGCCGGGTCGAGGTGCAGTTCGACGTGACGGGCTCGACGACGCTCGGCCCGCGTCAACGGGCCCGGCTGCTGGAGCGACTCGGCCCCGTCGTGCGCGCCAGCGCCGCCGAGTCGCGCTCCCAGGCGCGCAACCGCCAGCTCGCGCTGGTGCGCCTGGCGGCCAAGCTCGACGCCGGCCTGCGTGACCCGACCCCCCGGCGCGCCACCCGCCCGACGAAGGGCTCGCAGGAGCGCCGGGTGGAGGACAAGCGTCGGCGGGCGCAGACCAAGCGGGCCCGCCGGGCACCCCGACCCGAGGACGACTAGGTCCGGGGCGGCTCAGTCCCCGAGCCGCTCGAACGGGGAGGCGTCCAGCGCCTCGTCGAGCTGAGCCAACAGCTCGGCGTCCTCCTCCGCCCGCGGGCCGCGCAGCGCGGTCAGGGCGGCGTAGCCCTGGGCGACCAGGGTGGCGTCCTCGGCCCCGGCGTCGGCCAGCCCGAGGTCGCCGGTGTGGGGGAAGGGGGATCCCACGGTCAGGACGATCTGGCCCTTCTCCTCGGGCTCGCCCTCCATGACGGAGCGCGCCGCCTCCGCCGCGGCGGGGCCCTCGATCTCCTCCCGGTTCGGCGCCTCCCACCGTCCCGAGCCGCGGGCGGACTTGATGAGCCCCGCCCCGCTGACGCGGGCCCAGCGCACGCCGCGGATCTCCTCGAGCGGCAGGTGCGGGACGTTGAGGTTGAGCACCGTGCGCACCGGCGCGGCCACCAGCATCGGGATGAGCGCCACCGCCAGCTCGGCGGCCGACTCCCAGGGATCGCGCTCCGCGCCGGCGCGGAGCGAGACGGCCAACGCGCTGATGCCGAGCTGGCTGGCGGTGAGTGCGGCGCCGACGGTGCCGGAGTGCAGCACGGAACGTCCCACGTTGACGCCGTGGTTGATGCCCGAGAGCACCAGGTCGGGCTTGGGGCCGACCGCCCCGAGCGCGCCGGCGATGACCGCGAGGGCCGGCGGGGCGTCCAGCCCGTAGGCCTCGACCGCCTCGGCCCCCTCCACGTGGGCGCGCTGGTAGGTGATGGTCGTCCGGTCCGTCACCGAGCCCACGGCCGCGCTGGCACCGCTGTAGTTCGAGCTCGGGGCGACGACGATGATCTCGTGCGGGGAACCCGGCCCGTCGGAGCCCGCTCCGGCCGACCAGGTGACCAGCGCCCGGGTCAGTGCGGCCAGACCCGGTGCCCCCACGCCGTCGTCGTTGGTGACGAGAATCCTCACGTGCGACCACCCTATCGGCCGCCCATCGGCCGGGCCGGGCCCCGTCACCGGACGTTCGTGCGGCGGTCACCGGGCCTTCACCGCGCCGGCGGACGACCCCCTCACCCATACGGAGGTCCTGGTCTGCTTCAATTCACTCGCAATGCCGGCCCGCACGCCCAGGATCTCCGTCGCCTCGCCCACGGGCCAGCAGTGGCGCATCGGGCACGGCAGCCAGGAGGTCGTCGTCTGCGAGGTCGGCGCCACCCTGCGCGCCTACAACGTGGGGGACCACCAGGTGGTCGACGGCTTCGGGCCCGACGAGTGGTCGCACTCGGGGCGGGGCCAGGTGCTCGCCCCGTGGCCGAACCGCCTGGCCGACGGACGCTACGAGTTCAACGGGGTGCGGGCCCAGGCCGCCCTCGACGAGCCGGAGCGGCGCAACGCGATCCACGGCCTCGTGCGCTGGCTCCCCTGGACGCTCCAGACCAGGCACCAGAACCAGCTGTCGCTGCGGCTACAGCTCCATCCCTCGCCGGGCTACCCGTTCTCGCTCCTGCTCGAGCTCGAGTACCACGTCGGCCGCGAGGGCCTGACCCTCACGACGCGGGCCCAGTCGCTCGACGAGGGGCCGATCCCCTTCGGCCTGGGGTTCCACCCCTACCTCACGGCGGGGCCGGAGACCGTCGACGGGGCCATCCTGCGGGTGCCGGCGCACCACACCCTCGACGTCGACGACCGGGGCCTGCCCACGGGTGCGCTCACCCCGGTCGAGGGCACCGGGCGCGACTTCACCACCTCGCGCTTCGTGGGCCCGGCCGTGCTCGACACGGCCTACACCACCTTGGAGCGCGACGCCGACGGCAGGGCGCGGGCCACCCTCGATGCGCCGGGCGGCGTCACCGGCGCCACGCTGTGGGTCGACCAGGGCTTCCCCTATCTCATGGTCTACACGGGCGACACGCTGGGTGAGGTGCAACGGCGCCGGCGCGCCGTGGCCATTGAGCCGATGACGTGTCCCCCCAACGCGTTGCGCACCGGCAAGGACGTCATCGACCTCCAACCAGGCCAAGAGTGGACGGCCCGCTGGGGCATCACCCCGCGGTGAGGTGGCGGCGATGAGCCCGGCGCCCCTCGACGGCCGCGTCGTCGCGGTGACGGGTTCGTCGAGCGGGATCGGCGCGGCCACGGCCCGGGCCTTCGCCGCCGCCGGCGCGGCCGTGCTGGTCAACTCGTCGCGCACGGTCGACGAGGGCCAGGCGGTGGCGGCGGCGCTGCCCGACGCGCTGTACCTGCAGGGCGACATCACCGACCCCGCGTTCGGTGGCCGCCTGGTGCACGCCGCCCTGCAGCGGTGGGGCCGCCTCGACACGCTGGTGAACAACGCCGGGACCACCGCGCTGATCCCGCACCACGACCTCGCCGCGGCCGACGTCGAGGTCTGGCGGCGCATCTTCGAGGTGAACGTGTTCGGCACGTGGGCCATGTCGGTGGCGGCGATGCCCGCCCTGCGCGAGGCGCACGGTTCGATCGTCAACGTGGCGTCCATCGCCGGCCTGCGCCCCACGGGCTCCTCCATCCCCTACGCCGCCAGCAAGGCTGCGCTCAACCACATGACGGTGCTCCTGGCCAAGGTGGTCGGGCCCGAGGTCCGGGTGAACGCCGTGGCACCCGGCCTCGTCGACACGCCCTGGACCGAGGACTGGGACTTCGTGCGCGAGGCCGTGCGCCAGGTGGCCCCGCTGCGGCGCTCGGGTCAGCCCGAGGACGTGGCCGAGGTGATCGTGGCGCTGGCCACGGCGGCCTACGTGACCGGTCAGGTCGTCGCCGTCGACGGCGGCCTGACGATCGCCACCTGAGGGCTCAGCCGGGCGGCGCCACCATCCAGCGCACGGCGGCGGAGAGCCCGCGGGCGAGCGGCGTCACGGCCGCCGAGTCGACGAAGAGGTCGAGGGGGCCCGCGAGGGACAGCCCGAGCTCGCGGCGGGCCCAGTCGGGGAGCACGCCGAAAGAGGCCGCCAGCACCAGGGAATAGACGGCGCGCTCGGTGGGCCGCCGGGCCACGCCGCGCACGAGCCAGTCCCGCGCCGCGCGGGCCTGCGGCCCCGCGTTGAGGTCGGGGCGCACCCGCAGCAGATAGCTCTCCACTTCGTCGACCGAGCGCGGGGCCCAGGTCGCCCCGAGGGCGTAGGCGACCGGCGCCACCTCCTCGTAGTAGCGGTCGCACTGCTCGGGCGTGAGCGGCCGGGGCCCGTAGCGGCGCGCCGAGGCGAGGAAGCTCGAGACCTCGGCCACGTGGATGAAGGTGACCAGTTCGGGATCCTCGGCCGAGTACGACCGGCCGTCGGGCGCGGTTCCCCTGACGCGCCGGTGCACCCGCTGCACCTGCTCGATGGCGGCCTCCGCCTCCGCCGTCGTGCCGAACGTCGTGGCCGCGACGAAGGCCGCCGTGCGCCGCAGGCGGCCCAGCGGGTCCTCCCGGTAGCCCGAGTGCTCGGCCACGCCGGCCATGGCCAGCGGGTGGAGCATCTGGAGGAGGAGCGCAGTGACGCCGCCGATGAGCATGGAGGGGAGGTCGGCGTGCACGAGGCGGGCCACGCCGTCGGGCGCCAGGTAGGCCTCGTCCGGGTCCGTGGCGATCGCCGGCCGCTCCTCATTGATCCCGATGGCCCGCCGGACGTTGCGTGCCATGCCGCCGCGGGCGGGCGACGCCAGGCCGCCCACGAGGCGCAACGGGGCGACGGCGACGGCGCCGCCGAGGGAGGCGGCGCGCTCGACCGGGTTGCGCGAGGCCATGGGCCAGAGCTTGGCACGTGGCAAAGTGCTCCCCATGCGCTTCGTCGTCCTGGGTGCCGGTGCAATCGGGGGCGCAGTCGGCGCCCGCCTCCACCAGAAGGGCTTCGAGGTGACCCTGGTCGCCCGGGGGGAGCACGGCCGCGCCCTGCGGTCGGGCCTCGTGCTCGAGGCACCGGACGAGACGGTGACCCTCCCCATCCCGACGGTCGCCGAACCGGCCGAGGTGGCGTGGGACGAGCAGGCGGCCGAGGACACCGTGGTGCTGCTGGCCGTGAAGGGGCAGCACACCGACCACGCGCTCACGCAGCTCACGGTGGCGCCGCCGGCCACGCCGGTGGTCTGCATGCAGAACGGGGTGGAGAACGAGCGCCGCGTGCTGCGCCACTTCCCGAACACCTTCGCCATGTGCGTCATGTGCCCCGCCACCCAACTGCGTCCCGGCGTCGTCCAGCTGCACTCGGCGCCCGTGTCCGGGATGCTCGACCTGGGTCGCTTCCCGGGCGGCGACGACGGCCTGGGCCAGGGCATCGCCGACGCCATCGCGACCACGTCCTTCCAGTCCGTCGCCCGCCCCGACATCATGCGCTGGAAGTACCGCAAGCTGCTCATGAACCTGGCCAACGCGGTCGAGGCGCTGTGCGGTCCTGAGGGCCGGTTCAGCGCGCTGGCCAAGGAGGCGCAGCGCGAGGGCAACGCCGCCCTCGCCGCGGCCGGGATCGACGTGGCCAGCTCGGAGGAGGACCGCGCGCGCCGGGCCGACAACCTGCAGTTGTCGCCGACCGAGTCGGGCGAGTGGCGGGGCGGGTCGAGCTGGCAGAGCCTGGCCCGCGGGGCGGGCTCCATCGAGGCCGAGTTCCTCAACGGGGAGATCGTGCTGCTGGGCCGGATCCACGGCGTGGCGACGCCGGTGAACGCGCTGCTGCAGCGTCTCGCCGTCCGGGCGGCGGCCGAGGGGGCGCCGCCGGGCTCGTGGCGCATCGAGGACCTGAGCGAGCTGGCAGGGGTGCGTGAGGGCGAGTGAGCTGAGGCGGCCGGCTCAGCCCCAGTCGCCGTTGCCGGCGACACGCTCGATGCTGATCCGCAGGACGTAGCCGGGCGGCGGGTCGTCCATGGGCGGGAACCGCACGCCCGGACCGATGTAGCGGTGCGCCAACGTCTGCAGGAGCTCGGGCGCGCCGCGGTCGGTGACCCGGGCCGTGCCGTAGAGCACCAAGTACTCGGCGAGGCCGCCGGGGCCGGGGCGTCCCGTCTCGAGTGAGAGCGCCACCCGCGGGTCGCGCGCCACGTTGCGCAGCTTCTTGTGGTTGAAAAGGTGTCCGGCCACGACCTCGTCGCCGTCGAGCCCGATCCAGACGACGGTGACCTGCGGACTGCCGTCGGGGTTGAGCGTCACCAGGTGCGCCAGGTGGCCACCCTCGATCGCATCGCGCACGGGTGCTCCGAGCGGCGGCATCAGTCTGCGTGCAGCGCGGCGCGCAGCTCGTGCGCACGGTCGGCCTCGGGTGAACCCGGCGCGTCGATGCGCAGCTCGTGCACCGTGCCCGTGAACGGCGCCGGCGGCGTGTAGCGCGCCGAGACGGGCAACCCGGTGTCGCGTCCGAGCCGGAGCCCGGCGCCGCCGTGTTGCAGGGCGAGGGGGAGGGGGCCCTCGAGGGTCGTCTCGTCGACCCCGACGCCGTCGACGAACAGGGCCATGCGGCCCGCCGTGCCGGGCGCCTCGACCTCGTAGAGCACCGCGACCTCGTGGCGGCCGGGTTCGAGGCCCGACGGGGTGGCGAGCTCGATCGCGTCCCCGGCCCGGGCGAACGTGAAGTGGACGACGCCGTGCACGGCGTAGAGGGCCCAGCCGCCGAACCAGTCGCCCAGCGCGAAGATCACGCCCTCGGCGGTCCCCGGGCCGGCGTCGACGGCGGCCGTCATGCGGAAGCCGCCCCACAGGAGGGGGAGCGCCTCGTCGGCCACGGCGCCGCCGCCGGGCCGGTAGGTGCCCGACGGGCCCGCGGGCCAGGGCGCGGGGATGAAGCCGCCGAAGCGCTCGGCCAGGGCGTCGGAGATCGGCAGGACGTTGTTCCGCGCCGCCTCGGCGGACCACAGCTCCTCCATGGCGCGCACCCGGTCGGGGTGGGCGTCCGCCACGTCGACCGCCTCGGAGAAGTCCGCGGCGAGGTCGAACAGCTCCCAGCGGTCCTGGGCGAAGTCGCGGCTGCCGGTGGCGAGCTCCTCCTCGTCGCGGACGCCCGTGCTGATGTGGTCTGTCGTCGCCTTCCACCCCTCGTGGTAGATGGAGCGCGAGCCCATCATCTCGAAGTACTGCGTGGGCCGGAGCTCCGCCACGCCGGGATCCTCCAGCGCGGCCAGCAGGCTGGCCCCGTCGAGCGCCTGCTGGGTCACGCCGTCCACGACCTCGGGGACCTCCAGCCCGGCCGCGGCCATGATCGTGGGCATGAGGTCGATGGCGTGCGCGAACTGGGACCGCACCGTGCCCGGGCGAGCGATGCGGTCGCCCCAGTGCACGATCAGCGGCGTGCGCGTGCCGCCCAGCCAGGTGTAGCGCTTCCAGAGCTTGTGCGGGGTGTTGCCGGCCCACGCCCAGGCCCAGGCGTAGTGGTTGTAGGTGGTGGTCCCGCCCCAGTCGTCGAAGTGGGCGAGGTTGTCGGCCAGGGACTCGCGCAGGTGCGAGCTGAACCGGTGCTCGTTGGCGCTGCCGATCGTGCCCCCCTCGGCGCTGGCGCCGTTGTCCGAGAACACCATGACGAGGGTGTTGTCCATCGCCCCGAGGCTCTCGAGCGACGAGAGCACCCGGCCGATCTGGGCATCGGTGTGGGTCAGGAAGCCGGCGAAGACCTCCTGCTGGCGGGCGAGCAGTCGCCGCTCGTCCGCCGAGAGCGCGCTCCAGGCCTGCACCCATGTGGGGCGCGTCGTGAGGACGGTGCCCTGCGGGACCATCCCCGAGGCGACCTGGCGGGCGAAGAGCTCCTCGCGCCAGGCGTCCCACCCCTTGTCGAAGACGCCGCGGTACGGCTCGACCCACTCGGGCGCGACGTGGTGCGGCGCGTGCATGGCGCCGAGCGCGAAGTACAAGAAGAACGGCTTGCCCGGCGCGGCCTGCTGCTGGTCGTGGACCATGCGCACGGCCTGGTCGCCCAGGTCCTCGCTCAGGTGGTAGCCGTCCTCGGGGCGGCGCGGCGCGTCGACGTAGTGGTTGTCGCAGACGAGGTTCGGGGCCCACTGGTTCGTGTCGCCCTGCAGGAAGCCGTAGTAGCGCTCGAACCCGAGGCCGAGGGGCCAGGTCTCGAAGGGGCCGGCGGCCGAGCGGTGTCCCCGGGGTGTGAGGTGCCACTTGCCGACGGCCAGCGTGGAGTAGCCCGCGTCGCGCAGCAGGCGGGGCAGCGCGGCGGCGGACTTGGGCAGCCGGGCGTGGTAGCCGGGGAAGGCGAGCGGGATGTCGGCCAGGAAGCCCATGCCCACCGCGTGGTGGTTCCGGCCCGTGAAGAACGAGGCCCGGGTGGGCGAGCAGAGGGACGTGACGTGGAAGCGGTTGAAGGGCGCGCCACCCGACGCGAGGGCGTCCAGGTGCGGCGTTCCGATGTCGGAGCCGAAGGCGCCCAGGTGGCCGAAGCCGGTGTCGTCGAGCACGATGACGACGACGTTGGGCGCGCCGGCCGGCGGCTTCGGCTCGCGGGGGAAGCGCGGCGTCGACTCGGCCACCGTGAGCCCGATCTGCTGGGGTTGGTCCATGGACCGAGGGTAGACCGTGAGCCGCCGTGACCCGGGTGGGCAGGTCTAAGGTGGCGGATGATGCAGGGCCATCTCCCTGGACCGCCGCAGCCCCACTTCCCCGAGGGCCTGGCGCCCTTCATCGGCTACATCGCCACCCGCGAGCCCCGGCCGCTCGACGACCGGCCACCCCCGGAGCCCGCGTGGGCCGAGGCCGACGAAGGTGTGCTGGACCAGTTCGCCGACGTCGGGGAATGGGAGCCCATGCGTCGGCCGCTGGTCAAGGTGACGGCGGTCGTCCTGGCGGGCTCGCTCGTCCTCGCCGGTCTGGGCACGCTGTTCGAGGTGCTGGTGTCCGCTCACTGACCGCGCCGGGTGCGTCGGCGCCGCACCGGGAGCCAGGTGAGCCCACCGGCGACGGCGAGGCCGCCGATCACCGCGGCGGCGGTGACCCAGCCGCCCGAGCCGCCCGCGGGAGCAGGAGCAGAGGTCGTGGTCGCCGGCACGGTGGTCGTCGCGCGTGCCGCGGTGGTGCTCGTACTCGTGCTGGTGCTCGTCCCCGCCCCCGCCGCGGGGGCGGACGCCGCGAACGCGACCACCCGGTCCGCCGCCGGGGCCAGCAGCAGCCCGTCGCCCACCGAGGGGGTGGGGAAGTGGTTGGCCGGCGCCCCGACGCTCGCCCGCTCGACCACGGCGCCGCTGGAGGGGTTGAGGGCGTAGAGCACCCCGTTCTGGCCGATCGTCCAGACCAGGCCGGCCGCCACGATGGGAGGTCCTCCGCCGGCGGAGGCGCTCCAGAGGAGGTGGAGACCGGCCGGGGACGACGACGCCTGCACGGCGATGGTGCCGCTGAGGCAGGGCAGGTACACGGTCGTGCCCACCACGGCGACGCCCCCGTCGATGTCGTCGCCGCAGGCGCCGGCCAGCGACGACGCCTGGCCGCCGATGCCGCCGAGGGAGGACCCGTTGAGCAGGTACACGGCCCGCGTCTTGCCCGCCGCCACCACCTGCCCGTCGCCGAGGAGGGCGGGGGCGGTCGACAGGTCGAGGTCCGCCGCGTTGTTCGCGGCCCACGACGACGGCGCGAAGTACTGCAGCAGGGTGAGCGACGGCGACAGCTCGAGCACCGAGTCGCTGTTGTCGTAGGCGTGGCCGCCCGACGTCACCGAGCCGTTGCCGGCGGTGACCCAGACGTCGCCGGCCGCGTCGACGACCGGGGCCGCCCCGCCCATCCAGATGGCGCCCTCCCGCTCGCCCGGACCGGAGTCGACGGCGAACTCGGCCGGTGCGCCGCCCGCCTCGGGCACCGCCAGCACCCAGCCGCGGTAGGACCCGCAGTCGCCGTAGTTGCCGCCGTAGCCGAACACCACGCGCCCGCCGTCGAGCGTGAGGCCCGTGCGCTGCAGCAGGGCGGCCGGGGTGGAGCCCGCCGGGTCGACGTCCTGGGTCAGCTCGGTCTTGCCCGTCGCCGCGTCCAGGCCGACCAGCTCGTGCGCCGGGTTGCCGCCGACGAGCTCGTCGGCGACCACGAAGAGCTCGCCGCGTGCGCGGGTCGATCACGGGGGTGCCCGTGATCCCGACCGTGGGGGAGATGTTGCCGCAGGGGAGCGACCCCGAGGGCACGGGCGTGCCGAGGTGGCGCGACCACTCGACCGCGCCGCTGGCCGCCGACAGGGCGTCGACGGTGTCGTTCTCGGTGGCGACGAAGATGCGCCCGCCCGAGGCGAGCGGCTCGCCGTAGAGCTGGCCGTCGAGGGCCGGCGACGTCCAGGCCGGCGAGGAGACGGTGACCGACGAGACGCCGACCGCCACGCCCGTCCCGGCCGGGGCGCCGTGGTACACGGTCCACGACGGGCCGACGGCGGGCGACGCCGTGGCGGTCGCCGCCGCGAGCACCGGGGCGGTCGCGACGAGCGTGATCAGCGCGAGCACGGACCAGACGTCGACCCAGGTCGCTCTTGGCCGCCTCATGCCGGAATGGCCCAGGGCTGCCGCGGCGTCAGCCCCCCGCGCCGACGCGACTCCGGCGCCGGAGCGTGGCGTCGACGGCCACCGCGACGAGGAGGACGACGGCGGTGGCGACGTCCGTCCCGGCCGTCGTGATGTTCAGCAGGGCGAGCCCGTTGTTCAGTGTCGCGATGACGAGGCCACCGAGCAGCGGGTGGATGGGCTTGCCGTAGCCTCCGAAGAGACTGGCCCCGCCGATGACCGCGGCGGCGACGGCGTACAGCACGTATGTGCCGCCGTCGAAGCCGATCGTGATGGAGCCGAGGCGGGATGCGTAGACCACGGCCGCCAGGCCGGCGGTAAGACTGCAGAGCGCGAACGCGATCGTCCGGATCCGCGCCACGTGGATACCGGCCCGCCGTGCCGCCTCGGGGCTCGCGCCGATGGCGTACATGTAGCGCCCGAGCCTGGTGCGGGCGAGCACGAACGATTGGACGAGCAATACCACCAGCACGAACGGTATGACCCACGGAACCCCGTTGACGGGGGCGCTCGCGATGCCCCGGTTGCGGTTGCAGATGAAAACCAGCACCGCCCCGGCGATGCCGACCGCGCCGACCGTGAGGAGCGTGATGCTGAGCGGTGGAGTGGTGAGTCCCCGCGCACGACGCCGCGAGGTGCGGACCACCGTGACGACGGCGTACAGGGCAACGAGCAGCACGAGGAGGATCCACCCCGCCGCCGGGGTCATGCTGCCACTGACGAGGTCGTCGATGATGTTGTTCGAGACCGTGATCACGCCCCCGACGGCGCCCTTGTCGGTGTCGAAGACGTAGATCAGGACGCCCTGCCACCCGAGGAGGCCGGCGAGGGTCACCACGAACGACGGGATCCGCAGCCGGGTGATGATGGTGCCCTGGAAGGCGCCGATCAGGAAGCACGCCGCCATGCCGACGATGAGCCCGGCCCACCAGACCCAGTTCTGGGGCGCACCGATAAGGGCCATGGCGATGGATGCCCCGACCGCGCCGACGTAGCCGACGGAAAGGTCGATCTCGCTGAGGATGAGGGCGTAGAGCTCGGCCATCCCCAGCAGGATGATGAAGGTCGACTGCACGAAGAGGTTGACGATGTTGGTCGACGTCAGGAAGGCGCTCGACTTCGCCGCGAAGAAGATGCTGATGACGATCAGCCCGACGATGATGGGCAGCGCGCCGCTCTCGCCGCCGCGGATCCTCTTCGCCCACGCCCGCAGGTAGTCAGGGAGGGATTCAGCGAGGACGTCGGGCGCCAGGACGACGAGCTCGTCGGGGGAGACGGCGCTGTCAGGATCGGTGGGGGTGAAAGACGTGGAGTCCGATCTGTCGTCGGGTGCGACGGGCTCGATCGTGTCGGTCATCGTCCGGTCACTCCCCGGCGGCTCGGGACGACTCGCCCGTGGTCATGTAGTCCACGATGACCTGGCGATCGAAGTCCTCGGCGGGGCCGGACGCGACCATCTGGCCCAGGTACAGGACGGAGATCTGGTCGGCCACGGCGAAGACGTCGTTGAGGTTGTGCGAGATGAGGATGACGGCCGTGTCCTGGCTCGACAGTCGCTTGATCAACTCGAGGACCATCTGCGTCTGCGCCACGCCAAGAGCGGCGGTGGGCTCGTCCATGATCACCAGCTTGGCGGCCTGCATGACCGCCTTGGCCACCGCCACGGACTGGCGCTGGCCGCCGGACAGCGAGGCGACCGGCTGGCGGATGGAGCGGACTGTCGTCACGTGGAGGTCGGCCAGCGTCTTGCGCGCGGCCAGTTCCATGGTGGACTCGTCCAGCAGTCCGTGGCGTCGCCTCTCGTGCCCGAGGAACATGTTCTGCACGATGTCGAGGTTGTCGCACAGCGCGAGGTCCTGGTAGATCGTCGTGATGCCGTGCGCCTCGGCGTCGCCGGGGGAGTGGAAGTGCACGCGCTGGCCCTCCCAGTAGATCGCTCCTTCGGAGGGCTCCCACAAACCGGACACGGTCTTGATCAGCACTGATTTCCCGGCGCCGTTGTCGCCGGCCAGGGCGGTCACCTTGCCGGGAGGGACCGTCAAGTTGACCCCGTTGAGCGCGCGGACGGCCCCGAAGACCTTGCTCACACCCCGCAGTTCGAGCAGTGGTGCACCCTCTGCCACCCTCGATACCCCCTGTCACCGTCGCGCGCTTGCCTCCCATGACCGACCCCCGTCCTGGGGACGGGGGTCGGTCCGGAAGCCTTCTCTGGGGTCGACACTACCCAGCCGGGCAGCGCGAGCCAATGATCGCTACGGCGTGATGCCTGCCGCGGTGCACTCGGCGGCGTACGAGCCGGTGCAGAGCTGCGAGGCGGGGACCTGGCCTTGCTTGATCACCGTGGCGTTCATGTTCTTCGTGGTCACCCACACCGGGGTCTCGAGGACCGAGGGGACGTTCACGCTGGCGGTCGTGTCCGTGGTCTTGCCGTTGACCAACGACGACGGGGGCTTCGTCCCGGCACGCAGGTACAGGGCGAGCGCCACCGCGGCCTGCGACTCGAGGTAGATCGGCTTGTACACCGTGCCGCACTGGTAGCCGGAGAGCACGTCCTGCATGCCCGTCAGTTGGGCGTCCTGCCCGGTGGTCGGGAAGGTCCTTGGCTTCACGTGGAGCGACTGCAGGTACGTGATCACCGCGGCGGCGTTGGCGTCGTTGGGGATCAGCGCCGCGTTGGTGTTCGGGTGCGCCGTGTAGACGGCCTGGAACTCGGTCTCGGACGTCGGCGCGTCCCACGACCCGGCCGTGTGGGCCACGGCCACCCACTTGCCCGACTTGAACAGTGGGTTGATCACCGAGTCTGAGCCCTGAGCGAACAGCGTGGCGTTGTTGTCCGTCACCGCACCGTGCATCACGACGACGTTCGGCTTCGAGACGTGCCACGCCTTGACGCAGGCAACGAGGCCTTCACCCTGGAGCTTGCCGACCGTCACGTTGTTGAAGCTGACGTAGTACTGGCGGCTTCCGCCGAGCACCAGCCGGTCGTAGTCGATGACCTTGACGCCGCGTGACTTGGCGTAGCTCTCGATCTGCGCCCCCACGCCGGAGTCGAGCGCGTCGACCAGCAGCACGGTGGCGCCGTTGGAGATGTCGGTCTGGGCGTCGGTCAGCTGGGTGGCGTCACTCCCGAGGGCGTTCTGCACCACGTACTGGGACGAGCTCAGGCCGGCCGTGGAGAGGGCCTTGGCGACGTCCGGCTGGTCGAACTCGACGTACCTGGTCGACGAGGTCGTGTCGGGGAAGATCGCCGCGACCTTGCCGTGGCCCGCTGCGGCGAGCGACTTGAACTGCTTCATGACGCTGAAGTTCGTGGTGAACGAAGTGGTCGAGATGTTGGACGGCCCGCTGACACGTACCGAAGCCGAAGCCCCCACGTATGCAGCGCCGACCAGCATCGACGACACGGCGAGGGAGAGCCCCCCGAGCATGCCTGCCCTGCTGAAACGCACATTGTCTCCTTTGGTCTGGCCCGCTCGGTCAAGCGGGACCCCTGCTCTGTCTCCATACCCCAATGGGAATTTGGTCCATTGCAGTTTCGTTGCAACTCCGAGAACCTTATAGAGGCCAAGGTCCTCATGCTGGGCGCCGGCTGAGACGGCGACCGGGCACCACCCCGGGCTCAGAGGGTCTCGGTGGCCCCGGCCCAGGCTGCGGCACCGGCCAGGCCCGCATCGTCCCCGAGCGCGGCCGGCACGATGGACAGGCCGGGGGGCTGGTGCTCGGGCCGGCTCAGCACGAGCGCGCGCACGGCGCCGAAGAACTCCTCTCGCCGGCCGAGCCCGCCGCCGATGACGACGGTGCCCGGTGAGAAGGACATGACCAGGTTCGCCACGCCGGCCGCGCAGGCGGCGATGGCGCCCTGCCAGACGGCGACGGCCCCGGCGTCGCCGGCGCCCGCGGCCGCCTCGAGCTCCTTCGCGTCGCGGACGTTCAGGCCGGCCTCGCGCGCCAGGCGGGCCACGCCGCTCCCCGAGCCCAGCTCCTCGAGCGTGCACGGGAGGCCCTCGCGCCAGGCGCGCCAGTCGATGACGGTGTGGCCCACCTCGGCCAGCGACCGTCGCCCCCGCAGCAGGCGCCCGCTCTGGACGACGCCCGCCCCGATGCCCGTCGAGATCGTGAGATAGGCGACGTCGACGCTCCCGGCGCCGGCGCCGAACGCGGCCTCGCCCACCGCGGCGAGGTCGGCGTCGTTGGCGATGTGCACGGGCAGGCCGAGCCGCGTCGTCAGCTCGTCCCGTGACAGCTGCTCGGGCCAGGCTTCGGGCAGGTGCGGAGCCCACAGCAGCCGCCCCGCTTCGTAGTCGACGGAGCCCGGCAGGCCGACGACGGCGTGGGAGACCGGACCGTGGTCGGTGACGGCGCCGACGTCGCGGACGAGGTCGATCAGCGCCCCCGGCACGCCGGCGTGCTCGGGCGTGTGGGCCGACCGGCGCACCAGCACGTCCCCGCGTGGGCCGACCAGCGCGCAGCGCATCTGGGTGCCCCCCACGTCGGCCGCCAGGACGGGATGCGCCGTCACACGTTGCACCGCATGCGGCCAGTCTCGTCCAGGCTGCGCCGGCTCACCAGGTGGTGACGGCGTAGGACGCGGGCGCGGCCTCCAGGTGCTTGCGCACCTCACGCTCGCCGAGGAGGCCCGTCTGCGAGCCGACCTCCTGCACCACGCTCATTGCGTTCACCGGGGCCCAGGCCATCGCCGTGTCGAGCGGGAGCCCCTTGACCAGCGCGGCGACGAGGGCCGAGGAGAACGCGTCCCCCGCGCCCGTGCGCTCCGTGGGTGGGGCGGGGTCCGGGTACGACGGGACCCGGTAGCGCAGTGACCCATCGGACGCGTAGGCGCCTTCGGGCCCGTCCGTCACCACCACCGTGCTCGGGCCGAGCCGGTGCAGGGACTCGAGGATCTCGGCCAGACTGCCGTGGTCGCCGCCGCCGATCTCGACCGCCTCCTCGCGGTTGCAGATGAGGAGGTCGGCCCGCCCGTACAGGCCGCGCATGGCCTCGACGCCCTGGGCGATCTGGAACGTCCCGGGCTGGAAGGCGAGCCGCACCGACGGCTCCGAGCGGAGCCAGCCGACGAGCTGCTCGTAGTACGCCGCCGCGTCGCAGCCCACCGAGCTCAGGTAGACCCAGCGGGGGACCTCACGCGGGCTGAGGTGGGGCCAGTGGTAGTCGTAGAGCTCGTGGCGCACCAGGATCGTGCGGTCCTGGCCGAACCAGAGCACGAAGTTGCGGTTGCTCGGCTGCGTGGGGTCGAAGCGCACGAGATGGGTGTCGACACCCTCGCGCTCGAGCGCCGCCTGCATGGTGCGGCCGATGTCGTCGCTCCCGACGTGCGCCGCGATGCCCGTCGGCACGCCGAGCCGGGACAGCCCGACGGCCGCGTTGGCCGCGTTTCCGCCCGCCTCGACCGTCAGCGCGTACTCGAAGGGGACCTTGCCGCCGAAGGGCAGGTCCATCCAGTGCCCGTGGCCGTCCTCCCAGGTGCGGATGTGCGCGTCCGACAGCCGGATGAACACGTCGGTGGCGGCGTCGCCCACGCAGAGCACGTCGTAGAGGCCCATGGGCATATGTCACACGCGAACGGGCCGGCCCGACAGGGCAATTGGTCACGTGACGTCCGCCGCCGGCGTCACGGTGGGACCAATGGCCCTACGCGGGCACCTCGTCGGGCCCGTAGCCCGCCCGCTTGAGGAGCCGGCGCAGGTTGGCCAGCTGCTCGGGGTCGATGTCCTTGCCGCGCGGCTCGAACGTCTCGGTCTCGCCCCCGGCGGTGGCCTGGACGTTGCCCTTGTGGGTCTCGTGCACGTCGGCCACGGCGTTGAGCAGCGAGAGCACGGCGTGCCACTCGATGTTGTGGCTCGAGGGATGCCGGAAGACCTGGGCCAGCGTGTCGCGCTGGTGGCTGTTGATGTGTTCGGGCGCTGCCATGTTCGCTCCTCCGTCGTTCGTCGTGCCACCGGCCGACGTGGGCCATCCTGGCACCACCAGAGTGTGCGCGGCCCGTTGCGGGACGTGAAGTGCCGAAGGACCCTTCGTGGGGCAGGATGGGGCCCGCGTCGGCTCGGCTGGGGCGACGGCACCGAAGGAGGGCCCCACATGAGCAGCGGCGACGAGTGGTCACCCGACGAGGCGCTCGAGACGGAGACCTTCCGCCAGGGCGACGTGGCCGAGGACGAGGGGGAGCGGTTGAACCCGTCCTTCCTCGAGCAGCTCGAGGGGGACCCCTCCCTGGACCCGAGCCTGGTGGCCGACGAGCTGGAGCTCGAAGAGCTCGGGGCCCAGCTGGACGACCCCGAGCTGCTCGTCACCCTGCAGGGCGGCATGGACGACCCCGACGGTGCCGACCGGGCGGGCGGGCTGCGGCTCCACGAGGGCGACGAGGGGTGGGACCTGAGCGCGCCCCTGGCGCACGACGACGACGCCGAGGGGGAGGACGACCTGGGCTGAGCCCGGGTGCCGGGGTCAGTCGAAGCCGCGGCCGAGCCCGAGACGCTCTGCCGCCTCGGCCAGGCCGGCGCGGGCGCGTGGGTCGGCTACCTGCTCGATGAGCAGCTGGGCCTGCGCATGCTGCGAGCGCCCGAAGAGCTCCGCGCACCCGTGCTCGCTGATCACTGCCGAGTGCTGGAAGGACGTCACCGGATTGGTCAGGACCGGCACGACCGTCGAGGTGTCCGTCTTGTCGTGCCAGGCGTGGAGCGCCACGACGGCGTGCCCGCCCGGCGAGTGCAGCGCGCCGGAGACGAAGTCCGGCTGGCCGCCGAACCCCGAGTGGATCCGCCCGTCGACGTAACTGGCGTTGGCCTGCGCGAAGAGGTCGACCTGCATGGCCGCGTTGACCGACAGCATGCACGGGTGCGCCGCGATGCGGGCGGGGTCGTTGACGGTCTCGGTCCGCAGCATGTGCAGTTGCTCGTTGCCGTCGGCCCACCGGTACAGCTCGGCCGTGCCGATGAGGAACGAGGTGTACACCGGTGCGGCGGGGTCGAGCGCGCCGGCGTGGTCGAGGTCCATGACCCCGTCGCTGATCATCTCGGACCACACGCGCATGCCGCGGCGCCGCGCCATCATCCGGGCCGCCACCGTGGGGATGAGCCCGATCCCGAGCTGCAGCGTGGTGCCGTCGGCCGCGAAGGCCGCCACCCGCTGGCCGATCGCGGCGGCCGCCTCCTCGGACCCGTGCTCGGCGGCCGGCGCGAGAGGCTCGTCGACCTCGATGAAGCCGTCGAGCGACTCGAGGGAAATCTCGCCGGCGCCGAACGTGTAGGGCATGTGCGGGTTGGCCTGGGCCAGGACCAGACCCCCCCCGGCCCGGGCCTGCTCGATGGCGGCCGGCAGGACGTTGACCTCTATCCCGAGCGAGACCTTGCCGTCCCGGGGCAGCGAGGTGTGGAGGAGCACGGCGTCGGGCCGGCGCACGGTGTCGAAGAGGCGGGGCACGAGGGAGAGCCGCATGGGCAGGTAGTCGAGCGCCGGGTCGTGGCGCATGCCCGGCCCGACGAACGGGGTCTCGCACACGAAGGAGGGCCGGTCGCTGAAGTCGTGCTGGGCGTTCAGTTGGAACACGCGGCAGCTCTCGAGGGCCTCGGTGAGGGCCCGGATCAGGGTGGTCGGCGTCGCCGCGTTGCCCGAGATCACGACCCGCGGCTCGCTCCCGCCCAGGGCGCGGATCCGCGCGACGACCTCCTCGAAGGTGAGCGTCTGCATGGCCCCAGTGTCACAGAGGCCACCGTCCGCAAACAGGGACATTGGACCCTATCGGCCTCCCCGATCATCAGGGACGATCGATGGAGACGGGGCCGCCCGGCGCCGTCGCGGAGGTGCGGGTCGTGCAGGCAATTCGGTGGTTCGAGGACATCCGGCTGACGGACACGGGTTCGGTGGGCGGCAAGGGCGCCAACCTGGGGGAGCTGACGGCCGGCGGCCTGCCCGTCCCGCCCGGCTTCGTCATCACGGGGGATGCGTATCTCGACGCCATCGGGAGGGCCGGCATCCGGGAGCGCCTCGTGGCGATCCTCGCCGAGGCCCGCACGGCGTCCCAGGACGACCTAGACCGCCTGGCGGCCGAGGCGCGCGGCCTCGTGCACGCCGTGCCGATCCCCGAGGACCTGGCCGCCGACATCGTCGCCAACTACAAGCGCCTGGGCAAGCGGGTGCGGGTGGCCGTGCGGTCCTCGGGCATCGGTGAGGACGCCGAGGGGACCTCCTTCGCCGGGATGAACGAGACCTTCACCAACGTCGCCGGCGACGAGCAGCTGCTGGGCCGGGTGGTGGACTGCTGGGCCTCACTGTGGGGGGCCCGCTCCATCTTCTACCGCGGCGACAAGGACCTGACGGAGGAGCCCGCCATCGCGGTGGTGGTCCAGGAGATGGTGCCCTCGGTGCGCTCGGGCGTCATGTTCACCGTCGACCCCTCGACGGGCGAGACCGACCACATCGTGATCGAGGCCGCCTTCGGCCAGGGCGAGGTGGTCGTGAGCGGCCTGGTCGAGCCGGACACCTACGTGGTGGCGAAGGACGGGCCCCGGCTGCTGCACGCCCGGGTGGGCACGCAGTCCTTCGAGATCGTGCGCGGGTCCGACGGCGAGGACCAGCGGGTGGAGCTCGACGCGGCCGAAGGCGGGCGCCGCGTCCTCTCCGACGACGAGATCCTCGAGGTGGCGCGGATCGGACTGGCCACAGAGGCGCATTACGGCTCGCCGCAGGACACCGAGTGGGCCATGGCGGGCGGCCGCACGTACCTCGTGCAGTCCCGCCCCGTGACGGCGGTCGGTGGCGGGGCGGCGCCCGGCGCCGTGGCGGGGCTGGGCACGCTGCTCGTCCAGGGCCTGGCCGCCTCGTCGGGCCGGGCCTCGGGCGTCGTGCGCGTGCTGCAGTCACCGGAGCAGGGCGACCGCCTGCAAGCCGGTGAGGTGCTGGTGGCGCCGATGACCAGCCCCGACTGGGTGCCCACCATGCGCCGCGCCGCGGCCATCGTGACCGACGGCGGTGGCATGACCTGCCACGCCGCCATCGTGTCGCGCGAGCTCGGCGTCCCCGCCGTCGTGGGCGCCCGCAACGCCACGACCGTGCTGCGCGACGGCGAGCTCGTCACCGTCGACGGCGCTCAGGGCACCGTGACCGAGGGGGCCGTGGCGGCCCCGGTGGCGGGCGTGGCGGCCCCGACGGCGCCCGCGCAGTCCGGCCCGGCCGGCCCGGGTGCCCTCGCAACCAAGATCTACGCCAACCTGGCCTTCGCCGAGCACGCCGAGGAGGTGGCGGCGTTGCCGGTCGACGGCGTGGGCCTGCTCCGGGCCGAGTTCATGGTCACCGACGCCCTGAAGGGCGTCCACCCCCGCAAGCTCCTGGAGCGGGGCGAGGAGAAGGCCTTCGTCGACTCCATGGCCAAGTCGCTGCTGCGCATCACGCGGGCGTTCGAGCCGCGCCCGGTCGTGTACCGGAGCATCGACTTCCGCTCCAACGAGTTCTCCAACCTCGAGGGCGGCGACGAGTTCGAGCCCCACGAGGAGAACCCGATGATCGGGTACCGGGGGTGCTACCGCTACGTCCGCGAGCCCGACCTGTTCCGGCTGGAGCTCGACGTGCTGGCCCGCGTGCTGGCCGAGACCCCGAACATCGTGCTGATGATCCCCTTCGTGCGCACGGCGTGGGAGCTCGAGGCCTGCCTCGACGTGGTCGACGCCAGCCCGGTGGCCGGCTCGCTGCCGGTGTGGGTGATGGCGGAGGTGCCGTCGGTGGCCTACTGGATCCCGACCTACGCCACCATGGGGATCCAGGGCGTGTCGATCGGGAGCAACGACCTGACCCAGCTCATGCTTGGCGTGGACCGCGACTCCCAGATCTGCGCCGACGTCTTCGACGAGGCCGACCCGGCGGTGCTCGACGCCATCGGGCGCATCATCGGCGGCTGCCAGTCCTCGGGCATGACGTCCTCGCTGTGCGGCCAGGCCCCGTCGAACCGGCCGGCCTTCGCCGAGCACCTGGTTCGCCAGGGCATCACGTCGATCTCGGTCAACCCCGACGCCGTCGAGGCCGTGCGCAGGACGGTGGCCGCCGCCGAGTGGCGGATGCTGCTCGAGGCGGCCGTGCCGGGCCGGCCCGAGATGTCGGGCGGCGTCGCGCCCCGCCACAGCTTCGGCCGCCGCCGGTAGGGGGCGTACCGGTCCCTGCCGGATCACTCAAGGTGCACCCTGCGTATGCCGATAATGGGGGCCATGGACCCGCTGCGTCTCCCCGGGGGGCGGTCGGTGGTCGCAGCGGTCTCGGCCGTCGTGACGAGGACGGTGCTCGTCGGGGCGCTCCTCGTCGCCGTGGCGGCCGGGGGCGCGTCGGTCGTCGTCGTGGGTGCGCAGCCTGCGGCTGCGGCCGCCACCACCGTGGGCGACCAGATCGCGGCCGTCGCCGCCTCGCAGTCGGGCGTTCCGTACTGTGACGGCGGGGGAGGGATCAACGGCCCCACCAACGGCGGCGTGAACGAGGCGGGTTGCGGCCCGGGGGTCAAGGGCTACGACTGCATGAGCCTGGTGCAGTACGCCGTCTACCAGGTGACCGGCATCGCCCTGCCGGGGGACGGGAGCCAGCCCAAGGGGGTCGGGACGGTCATCGCCCCGGCGGGCACGATCGCGGCGGACACCACCGAGCTCCTGCCGGGGGACGCCGTCTACTGGGGCGGGAGCGGCATCGACGGGTTCGCGCACTCGGGCATCTACGCCGGCAACGGCGAGGTGTGGGACGCCATCGGCGTGAACCAACCGGTCCAGACCCACTCCATGGCCTACCTGAGCACCGTCTACACCTACGACGGCGCCGTCCGGTACTGGACCCCGTCGACGACGACGTCCGGCGGTCTGGTGCCGCCGGTGGTCGGCCTCGCGTCGACGCCGGACGGGAACGGCTACTGGTTGGCCGACGCCGCCGGCGCCGTGTCGACGCACGGGTCCGCCGTCAACTACGGGTCGCTGGCCGGGCGTCCGCTGAACGCCCCCATCGCCCACATCGTCGCGACGGCGGACGGCCTCGGCTACTGGCTGGTGGCGAGCGACGGCGGCATCTTCGCCTTCGGCGACGCCACGTTCCTCGGCTCCATGGGGAGCAGCCACCTCAACGCGCCGGTCGTGGACATGGCGCCCACGCCCGACGGCCACGGCTACTGGCTGGTCGCCAGCGACGGCGGGATCTTCTCGTTCGGCGACGCGACCTTCCGCGGCTCCATGGGTGGTCGGCACCTGAACCAGCCGATCGTGGGGATGAGCGCGGACGACGCCACCGGCGGCTACTGGCTGGTGGCGACCGACGGCGGGATCTTCTCGTACGACGCACCGTTCCTGGGCAGCACCGGGTCCCTCCGGCTTGCCGAGCCCGTGAACGGGATGGCGTCACTCGCCAACGGGCAGGGGTACTGGTTCGTGGCGTCCGACGGCGGGATCTTCAACGAGGGTACGGCCGGTTTCCACGGGTCGATGGGCGGGACCGCCCTCGACGCACCGGTCGTGGGCATGGCGGCCGACGGCGCCACGGGGGGTTATTGGCTGGTGGCGGGCGACGGAGGCATCTTCGGCTTCGATGCGCCGTTCCACGGCGCCGGGTGACGACCGCGCCGACGACGATGAGGGGCTGAACCGGCACCACGACGTCGAGCGGTCGCGCTCAGATGTCCTCGGGCACCATCTCGATCGCGCCGCAGGGGCACTCCTGCACGCACAGGCCGCAGCCCTTGCAGAAGTCGTAGTCGAAGCGGTAGCCGTGCGCCTCGTCGACCTTCATGACCGCGTTGTCCGGGCACACGCCGAAGCAGTTGTCGCACTGGAAACAATTGCCGCACGACATGCAGCGCCGGGCCTCGAAGAGCGCGGTGGACTCGTCGAGGCCGCCGACCACCTCGTCGAAGGTGGAGGTGCGCCGGGCGGACTCGAGGCGCGGCCGCACCGCGTGCGGCGTGTCGGCGTAGTACCACGTGTTGAGTCGCTCGGGCGTCGCCAGCTCGTGGCGCGCCGGCCGCCCGAGGGTGCGCCCCGCCAGCCAGGCGTCGATCGCCCGCGCCGCCCGCTTGCCGTGCCCGATGGCGTCGGTCAGCGTGCGGGCACCGGCCACGATGTCGCCGCCGGCGAACACGCCCGGCCGGGCCGTCATCATGTCGTCCCCGACCGGCACGACGCCGCCGTCCACCGTGATCTCCGGGGTCCCGCCCAGCAACGACAGGTCCGCCTCCTGCCCCAGCGCCAGCACCACCGAGTCGGCGTGCAGCTCCTCGATCTCGCCCGTCGGCTGTGGGAAGCCCGATTCGTCGAGCTCCATCCGCTCGATCGTGAGGACCTCGCCCGCCTGGCCCACGATGGTCGACAGCCACTTGAGCCGCACGCCCTCGTCGACCGCGTCCTGCACCTCCTCGACGTTGGCCGGCATGCGCTCGCGGGTGCGCCGGTAGACGATCACGGCGTCGTCCGCGCCGAGCCGCCGCGCGGTGCGGGCCGCGTCCATGGCGGTGTCGCCGCCGCCGTAGATCACGACCCGGCGTCCGAGCACCGGTGCCGCGTCGTCCTCGGTCTCGCGCAGCAGCGTCACCGCGTCGAGGATCCGGGCGGAGTCGCCGGCGGGGATGTCGGCGTGCTTGCCCCGCTGTGCCCCGACGGCGAGGAAGGCGGCGTCGAAGCCGCCGTCGACCACGGCCGCTGCGAGGTCGCCGACCGTGTGGTCGCACACGATCTCGACGCCCATCGACTGGATCCGGGCGATCTCGGCCGCCACGACGTCCCGGGGTAGGCGGTAGGAGGGGATGCCGTAGCGCATCATGCCGCCGGGCAGCGGCGAGGACTCAAAGACGACGACCGCGTGCCCGAGGAGCCGCAGGTGGTACGCGGCCGAGAGGCCCCCGGGGCCGGAGCCGACGACGAGCACCGCCTTCCCCGTGGGCGGTCCGGGCGGGTCGGGCGCCCAGCCCTCGCTCAGCGCGCGGTCACCCAGGAAGCGCTCGATGGCGTTGATCCCCACCGTCTCGTCCACCGTGGCCCGGTTGCACGCGGTCTGGCAGGGGTGGAAGCAGGCCCGCCCCATGACGGCGGGCAGCGGGTTGTCGCGCATGATCTGGCGCCAGGCCGCCTCGTAGGAGCCGTCCTCGGCCAGGTACAGCCACTGCTGGATGTTCTCTCCGGCCGGGCAGGCGTTGTTGCACGGGGGGAGGCGGTCGACGTAGACGGGCCGCTCCACGCGCCACGAGCCGGTCTTGTTGGCCAGGCTGGAGCCGACCTCGAGCGTGATGGCGAAGGGCTTCTCCGTCACGGGGCCACCTCCTCGGTCTCGAGCAGCCCGTAGCGGGCGATGTTGCGGTCCGCCATCGCCTGCAGCGCGGCGATGATGTCCGGCCGCGCCGGGTTCCCCGCCGCGTCGAAGAGGTGAGCGAAACGGGTCTGCAGGCGCAGGTACTCCTCGACGGGGGCCGGGCGGCGGATGGTGGAGGCCCGCACGACCTCGCCGTCCTCCGCCTCGAACACGGGGAAGAGGCCGGTCTGCGTCGCCAGGCGGGCGACCTTGACCGTGTCGCCCGGTGCGGAGCCCCAGCCGAGCGGGCACGTGACAAGGATGTGGATGTAGCGCGCCCCGTGCAGCTCCATGGCCCGCGTCACCTTGTCCTCCAGGTCGTGCAGGTCGGCCACGGTCGCGGTGGCCACGTAGGGGATCCCGTGTGCCATGGCCAGCTCGGGCATGTTCTTGCCCTGCCCGAACGAATTCCCCGGCTGGGGGCCCACCGCCTCGGTGGTGGCCGTCCGCGCCGCCGGCGGGGTCGCCCCCGACCGCTGCACACCGGTGTTCATGTACGCCTCGTTGTCGTAGCAGATGAACAGGACATCGTCGTTGCGCTCGAACATGCCCGAGAGGCACCCGAAGCCGATGTCCACCGTGCCCCCGTCCCCGGCCTGGCCGATCACCCGGGTCCCGGCCCGGCCCTTGACCCGCAGCGCCGCCGCGACCCCGGTCGCCACCGCCGGCGCGTTGCCGAACAGAGAGTGGAACCAGGCGATCTGCCACGAGGTCTCGGGATACGGCGTCGAGAACACCTCGAGGCAGCCCGTCGCGTTGACGGCGACCATCTGGCCGCCGGTGGCGCGCATGGCGGCGTCCAGCGCGTAGCGGGCGCCCAGCGCCTCGCCGCAGCCCTGACAGGCGCGGTGCCCCGACGTCAGCGAGTTGCTCCGCTCGGGGTCGGACTGGACGGTGCGGTCGGAGCGGTTCACGAGGCGGTTGCCCACTGCGAAGCTCCCCACCTGGTAGAAGCGGACGCTCACCGTTCAGCCGATCCTCGAGGCGACCACGCCGAGGTCGCGCAACATGTTCTCGGCCGTCGGCCCGGAGCGCCGCTGCGTGGCCATGCGCTCGAGCTCGCGTTCGACAAGGGCCATGTTGAGGTCGAGGAACGTCAGCCGTTCCGCCTCGCCCCGGAGTGCCCCCTCGAAGACGCCTCGCAGTGACGTCTTGGTGATCGCACGCCCCCCCAGGCCGGCAACCACGGTGGAGACCGAGACCGGCAGGCCACTCAGCGCCATGGCGACATCGGTCGAGAGCACGCCGCCGAATCCCACGCTGAAGGCCTTCTCGAGCACGACGACATGGCGCGCGCTCCCGAGCGCGCTGCGCACCGCGTCGATCGGGAAGGGCCGGAACGAGGTGATGCCGAGCACGCCGATGCGGAGCCCGGCGTCACGAAGCTCGTCCACGACGTCCTTGATCGTCCCGAGGACCGAGCCCATGGCCAGGACCACTACGTCGGCGTCGGCGCTGCGATAGGGGTGCACGAGCCCGCCCGAGTCTCGCCCGAAGGCCTCCGCGAACTCTGCGCCCAGCTCACCGATGCGCCCGAGCGCGGTCAGCTGGCGGGCGTGGGCCAGGTAGCGGACCTCCTCGAACGCCTCGGGCCCGACCATGGCGCCGATGGAGTAGGGCTCGTCGGGGTCGAGCATCTGGCGCGGCTCGTAGGGCGGCAGGAAGGCGTCCACCAGTTCCTGGCTCGGCAGGTCGACCCGCTCGGTGGCGTGGGTGAGGATGAAGCCGTCCATGTTCACCATGACCGGGACCGACAGCTCCTCGGCCAGCCGGAAGGCCTGGACGTGCAGGTCGGCGGCCTCCTGGACCGTCTCGGCGAAGAGCTGGACCCAGCCCGCGTCGCGCGCCGCCATGGCGTCGCTGTGGTCGTTCCAGATGTTGATCGGGGCGCCGATGGCGCGGTTGGCCAGTGTCATGACGATGGGCAACCCGAGCCCGCCGGCGTTGTAGACGGCCTCCATCATGAAGAGGAGGCCCTGGCTCGCCGTGGCGGTGAACGCCCGGGCCCCGGCGACGGAGGCGCCGATGGCCACCGACATGGCGGCGAACTCCGACTCCACGTTGATGAACTCGCACGGCGCGAGCTCGCCCGTCTTCACCATCTCGCCCAGCGCCTCGATGATGTGGGTCTGTGGCGAGATCGGGTAGGCGCATACGACCTCCGGCCGACACAAGGCCACTGTCTGCGCGACGGCCCGCGAGCCCTCAATCTGCCGGAGCACCGAGCATCGCCCTTCCGTTGGCGCTCATGACCTGGCGCGCCTGCTGGAACACCTCGGCCACCGCCGCGACGTTGCGCTCGGCCACCGTCGGGTTGGCGCCGAAGCGCTCCCGGAGGGCCGAGGAAACCGCAGCGACTGTGACCTCCGCGGTCAGGGCGGCGAAGCCCCCGAGCATTGCGGCGTTGGGGAGCGGTCGGCCGACCTGGCGCAGCGCCACCTCGGTGGCGGGCACCGTGAGCATGCGCTCGGGTCGGAAGCGGGCGGCCAACGACCCCAGCCCGAGCTCGTCGAGGGCACGGGAGGAGTTCACCAGGAGGTAGCCGTCGGGGCCGAGGCCGGCGAAGAGGTCGACCTGGTGGACCAGGGTCGGGTCGATGACGATCACGCAGTCCGGTGCCACCACGGGCTCCCGGGTCCGGATCTCGCGCTCGCCGAGCCGGCAGTAGGCGACCACGGGGGCACCCATCCGCTCGGAGCCGAAGTTCGGGAAGGACTGCGCGTAGCGGCCCTCCTCGAAGGCGGCGAGCGCGAGGAGGTCGGCCGCCGTGACGGCGCCCTGCCCGCCCCTCCCGTGGAATCGCACTTCGAACACCGTTCCAGCGTGCCCGTGGCCTCCCGGGGGCAGTAGAGCCAAAGGTCCCCGGCGCCGGGACCCGATGGTGACGAAGGTCCCTGGTGCCCGGCATGGCGGCGGGACTCAATTGCCGGTGCGATGTCCGGGCGCGTCTTGCCCGGCCCACCCACGAGGAGCGAACGATGAGGATCGAACTGACCGACGAGCAGGCTGCGGACCTCCGCGACCTCCTGCAGGGGGCGCTGGGCGACCTGAGCTCGGAGATCGCGGCGACGGACAACTTCGAGTACCGAGAGGGCCTCCGGGCCCGGCGCGCCTCCCTGCAGGGCGTGCTGGAGCTGCTGGGCGCACAGGGGTAGCAGCGTTCGATCGGGGACCTTTGGCACTACTGCTGAGCGTGGGTCGATGGGACCATCGAACCTGGAGGGGCCGCACGGCCCCCGCGAGGCGATGGAGATGCCGACGATGGCCGTGAGAGTCGCAATCAACGGATTTGGCCGGACGGGACGCGCCTTCCTCCGGGCCGCCCTCAAGTCACCCCATGACGTGGAGGTGGCCGCGGTCAACGACCTCGGCGATCCCGAGGCGCTCGCCCGTCTGCTCGCCCGCGACTCGGTCCACGGGCACTTCCCGGTACCGGTGTCGGTCGAGCACGACACCATGATGGTCGGATCCTCGCCCGTGACGATGCTGATGGAGCCGCATCCTGCCGAGCTGCCCTGGCGCGAGTTGGGCATTGACGTCGTGATCGAGAGCACGGGCCGCCTCACCAGCCGCGAGAAGGCGGCCGCCCACATCGAAGCGGGGGCGAGGCGGGTGATCATCTCCGCGCCGGCCAAGGACGCCGACGCCACCTTCGTGGTCGGCGTCAACGAGGACACGTTCGACCCGGCGCGTGACTTCGTCGTCTCCAACGCGTCGTGCACGACGAACTGCCTCGCCGTCATGGCCAAGGTGCTCGACGACGCCTTCGGCATGGAGCAGGGCTTCATGACGACGGTCCACGCCTACACGGACGACCAGCACCTCGTCGATGCCCTGCACAAGGACCCGCGACGCTCCCGAGGGGCCGCGATCAACATCGTGCCGACCACCACGGGAGCGGCCCGGGCCACCGGTCTCGTGCTCCCCGACGTCGACGGTCGGCTCGACGGGTTGTCGCTGCGCGTCCCGGTCCCGGACGGGTCGATCACGGATCTCGTGGCCACGCTGCGGGCGACGCCCACGGTCGACGAGATCTGCGGCGCCTACCGTGCGGCCGCCGAGGTGGGCCGGCTCGCCGGCCTGCTGGAGTACTCCGAGGACGATCTCGTGTCGACCGACATCGTCGGCTCGTCGGCATCGTGCATCTTCGACTCGAAGCTGACCATGGCTCGGGGCAACCTCGTCAAGGTGCTCGGCTGGTACGACAACGAGACGGGATACTCGAGCCGCCTCGTCGACCTGGCCACCGTCGTCGGCGGCGCGGTGGAGCACTGATCGGGGCCGTCGTCCGCGGCGCCAGGTCTCCCGAGGCGTCTGCCGCGTCCACCCCTGTCGAGGCATAAGTTGGGCCGGGTGCGCCCGGGAGACGATGCGGTCATCGACCTGGAGGGGCTCGACAGCCTGCTCGCGCTGCTCGACGAGCGCGGGTACCGGACGCTCGGGCCCGTCGCCCGTGACGGCGCCATCGTCCATGGGGAGGTAAAAGGCCGCGGCGACCTGCCCGCCGGCTGGCACGACGTCCAGGCACCGGGCCGGTACCGCATTGAGCAGGGAGGGGACCCGGAGCTCTTCGGCTGGGCCGTGGGGCCGGCGTCGTGGAAGTCGGAGTTCTTCCGGCCTGCCGAGACGGTGTGGCGGGCCTCGGCCACCGACGGCGTCCTGTCGCTGCAGGCGCCGCCTGCCCCGGAGCGGCCGGTGGCCATCGTCGGCGCCCGTCCCTGCGAGCTGGCGGCGCTGGACGTCCTCGACCGGGTCCTGGCCGGCGGGGAGGTCCCCGACGACCGCTACACGGCGCGCCGTGCGGGAACGGTCATCGTCGCCGTGGAGTGCGGAAAGCCGTCGGGCACCTGCTTCTGCACGTCCATGGACACGGGCCCCGATGCCCGGGCCGGCTACGACCTCGCCCTGACCGAGCTCGTTGCGGGGAGGCACCGGTTCTACGTGCGGGTGGGCAGCGAGGCCGGGGCGGCGCTGCTGGAGCAGCTGGACCGGGCCGAGGCCACGGAGGACGACCGCCGCGCCCGTCAGGACGTGGTGGACGGGGCGCGCGCCGGCATGGGGCGTTCCCTCGAGACGGCGGGGCTCGCTGCGCTGCTGGGCCGCAACCTCGAGCACCCGCGGTGGGCGGAGGTGGCGGAGCGCTGCCTGTCCTGCGGCAACTGCACCCTGGTCTGCCCCACCTGCTTCTGCGCGGACGTCAAGGACGTGAGCGAGGTCGACGGCACGATGGAGCGTCACCGGTCCTGGGCCTCGTGCTTCGACGTCGACCACTCCTATCTGCACGGCGGGCCGATCCGGCCCACCACCGCGTCGCGGTACCGGCAGTGGCTCACCCACAAGCTGTCGACCTGGTGGGACCAGTTCGACACGTCGGGCTGCGTGGGTTGTGGGCGGTGCATCGCCTGGTGCCCGGTCGGCATCGACATCACCGAGGAGGCGGCCGCCATCCGGGCCTCCGACGGCGCCGTGGCGGCGGAGGGCGTGCAGTGAGCGAGGCCGCCCGCACCCTCCTCTCGGGCCACGCGTTCTTGGCCGGCTTCCCGCCCGAGGCCGTTGCGCTCGTCGCCGAGCAGGCCGAGACCGCCAGGTTCCGCCCCGGCGTGCTGCTCTTCCGCGAGGGGAGCCCCGCCGACGTCACGTACTTCATCACCAAGGGCTGTGTCTCCATTGAGATCCACGCGCCCAACCGCGGTCCGATGGTCCTCGAGACGCTGAGGGCGGGGCAGGTGGTCGGGCTGTCGTGGGCCGCCCCGCCCTTCCGCTACCAGTTCGACGCTCGGGCCGTCGACGAGGTGGAGGTGGTCTGTGTCGACACCGCCCGGTTGCGGGTGGCGCTCGCGGAGCACCCGATGATCGGGTTCCTCCTCCTGGACCGGCTCACGGGCGTGATCCTCGAGCGGCTCCAGGCGACCCGCATCCGGTTGCTCGACATCTACGGCAAGAGCGATGCTCGCTGAGGCCGCCGCCGGCGCCTGGGCCACCGGGCCGCTGGTGCCCGCGCCGTACGTGGTGGTGGGCCGGCGGGAGGAGGCCGCCGACGTGGTGACGCTGTCGCTCGAGCCGGCGGAGGGGCCGGCACCGCCCTTCCGGCACGGGCAGTTCAACATGGTCACCTCCTTCGGCCGGGGCGAGGTCGCGGTGTCCATGTCCAGTGCGCCCGGTGCGCAGGGACCGGTGGAGCATTCCATCCGCCGGGTGGGCGCGGTCACCGCGGCGCTCTGCGACGCGCCGGTGGGATCGCTGGTCGGGATCCGCGGCCCGTTCGGGACGACATGGGGCGTCGACGAGGTGGAGGACGGCGTCGACGTGGTGGTCCTGGCCGGCGGTATCGGCCTGGCCCCCCTGCGCGGCGCCGTGCGCGACCTCGTGGCACGCCACCGGGCCGGCCGTGGCCGCGTCTTCGTGCTCGCCGGAGCGCGCTCGCCGGACCAGATCCTCTTCGGCGAGGACCTCACGGCCTGGGAGGAGGCGGGGGCCCACGTGGGGATCTCCGTGGACGTGGCGGCGCCGGGCTGGACGGGGCTCGTCGGCGTCGTCACCGCGTTGCTGCCGGGCGCACCGTTCGAGGCGTCCGGGTCGCTGGCCCTCCTCTGCGGGCCCGAGATCATGATGCGCTTCGGTGGCCGTGCCCTGGTGGACCGCGGGGTCGACCCCGGGCGCGTCCGGGTCTCCCTGGAGCGCAACATGCAGTGCGGCATCGGCCTGTGCGGCCACTGCCAGCTCGGGCCGCTGCTGGTGTGCCGCGACGGCCCGATCGTCCGCTACGGGGGGCTGGCCGACGTGCTGTTCATGGAGCGGAACCGGTGACGCCCGACGCCGTCCCCACGTTGGCGGTGTGGAAGTTCGCGTCGTGTGACGGGTGCCAGCTGAGCCTGCTCGACTGCGAGGACGAACTGCTCGCGCTCGCCGGCGCGGTGCGGATCGCCCACTTCACCGAGATGACCCGGGCCCATGTGGACGGCCCGTACGACGTCTCCCTGGTCGAGGGTTCCATCACCACCGCGGAGGACGCCGAACGGATCCGCGCGGTGCGCGCCGCCTCGCACCGGCTGATCACCATCGGTGCCTGTGCCACGTCGGGCGGCGTGCAGGCGTTGCGCAACGCCACCGAAGAGGGGGAGTTCGTCGGCGCGATCTACGCCCATCCCGAGTACGTCTCGTCGCTCGCCACCTCGACGCCGATCTCCGCGCACGTGACGGTCGACTTCGAGCTCAACGGCTGTCCGATCGATCGGCACCAGCTGCTCGAGGTCATCACGGCCTCACTCGTCGCCCGGCGCCCCGTCATCCCGGACCACACGGTGTGCCAGCAGTGCAAGGGCCGGGGCACCGTGTGCGTCCTGGTCGCCCACGGGACGCCCTGCCTGGGGCCCGTGACCCGGGCCGGCTGCGGTGCGCTGTGCCCGTCGGTGGGCCGGGGCTGCTACGGCTGCTTCGGGCCCGTCGGCGGCGCGAACACGCACGCGCTGGCCGAGCATCTGCTCGAAGGGGGCATGACACCCATGGACGCGGCACGCCTGTTCTCCACCTTCTACACGGGCAACGAGGTGTTCGGACGCCAGGCCGTCACGCTCCGCACCCGCGCCGGCAGCGCGCCGACCGGGGCGGCGCCGTGACTCCTCCGGACGAGCGTCGGCGGACGGTCTCCGTCGGAGCACTGGCGCGCGTCGAAGGCGAGGGCTCGCTGCGCGTCGAGGTGCGGGACGGGCGGGTCGAGGATGTGGAGCTGCGCATCTTCGAGCCCCCTCGGTTCTTCGAGGCTTTCCTGCGGGGTCGCCGCGCCACCGAGGCGCCCGACCTCACCGCCCGCATCTGCGGCATCTGCCCGGTGGCGTACCAGATGAGCGCCTGCGCCGCGGTGGAGGACGCCCTGGGGATGCAGGTCGGGCGCGGCATCGCCGACCTGCGCCGTCTCCTCTATTGCGGTGAGTGGATGCAGAGCCACTCTCTCCACGTCCACCTGCTGCACGCCCCCGACTTCCTCGGCTGCCAGGACGCGGTGGAGATGGCGCAGCTGCACCGGCCGGCCTTCGAGCGTGGCCTGGCACTGAAGAAGATGGGCAACCGCATCATGGAGACGGTCGGCGGGCGGGCCATCCACCCCGTCAACGTCAAGGTCGGGGGTTCTACCGCGCTCCCGCCAGGGCCGAGGTCGCCGCCCTGGCGGCCCCGCTCGCCGACGCCCTCGAGCAGGCGCTGGCGACCGTGGAGTGGGTGGCCGGGTTCGACTTCCCCGACGTGCGGGGCGACTACCGCTTCGTGGCGCTGCGTGAGCCCGGTCGCTACCCGCTCGAGTCGGGCCGGGTCGTCTCGTCGGACGGCCTGGACACGACCGCGGCCGGCTTCGCCGATCTCGTCGTCGAGGAGCACGTGGCCCGTTCGACCGCGCTGCACGCCCGCTTGGAGAACCGGCTCGAGTACCTGACCGGGCCGTTGGCCCGCTACGCCCTCAACTCGTCGGAGCTGCCCGACGTGGCGGCCGAGGCGGCGACGCGGGCGGGTCTGGGCCGCACGTGCACCAATCCCTTCCAGAGCATCGTCGTGCGCGCCGTGGAGATCGTCGTCGCCTGCCACGAGGCGCTCCACCTCGTCGAGCACTACGAGCCGCCGGAGCCCTCGCACGTTGCCGTCCCCGCTGGCGGTGGCATCGGCACCGGCGCGACCGAGGCGCCGCGGGGCCTCCTCTTCCATCGCTACCGCATCGACGACGAGGGTTCCATCGCCGAGGCGCGCATCGTGCCCCCCACGTCGCAGAACCAGATCACCATAGAGTCCGACATCCGCCGGACCGTGCAGGCGTCGCTCGACCTCAGCGACGACGAGCTGACCTGGAGGAGCGAGCAGGCGGTCCGCAACCACGACCCCTGCATCTCGTGCGCCACGCACTTTCTCGACGTGACGGTCAACCGCGTATGACCGCACCGCGGCGCACCCGCGTCGTGATCGCCGCGGTCGGATCGGAGTTCCGTCGGGACGACGCCGCGGGCGCAGTCGTACTGGACCGGTTGGCGGGTCGGGTCGCCGGCGCGGAGGTGCTCGGCGCGTTCGCCTCACCGCTGCAGCTGCTCGGAACGTGGGACGGCGCGGACCTCGCCATCGTCGTCGACGCCGTGGCGATGGACGGTGCTCCCGGAGGGGTGCGGGTCATGGAGCTGGAACTGACGACCCCGCCGGAGCCGTGCGACCGGACGGCGACGACGCCCGGCAGCCATGGTCTCGGCGTGATCGACGTGCTCCGCATCGCCCGCACCCTGGGGACGGCCCCGGCCCGGGTGACGCTGGTCGGCATCGCCGGTGAGGACTTCGGCCACGGTGCGGGCTTGACCCCGTCCGTGCGGCGGGGCGTCGCGCGGGCGGCCGACCTGGTGGTCGAGCTCGCCCGTCGGCCGCCGGTGACCGCCGCCTAGGGCGGGCTCTTTCGGGCCAGGGTCACCACCGGCGCGCCGGCCGCGGCCCTCTGCAGGGCAGGTTGGACCGCGGGCGTGAGGAACGAGGCGTAGGCCTGGGTCAGGTGGTTGTCGTCGCGATAGACGACGAGGTTGTCCACCATGACGGCGCAGGTGGTGTTCGTGCAGAACCAGGGCCGGCTGTCGACGTAGGTCCCGCCGTTCTCGGTCACCACGGACATCTCGGCGGCGATGCCGCCGGCGTCGAGACCCACCGCGACCGGCACCGAGCAGGCCGTGGCGTCGGTCAGGTGCGCCGAGAGGCAACCCGGGACGTCGAAGGGTGGCTTGGGGATGGCTCCGAAGACGGCCACCTGCGCGCCCAGGCTCCGGATGTCGCCCACCTCCTGCCCGAGCCCCGTGAGCCAGACGGGGCTGTAGGGGGTGAAGTTGTAGACGTCCGTGTAGTGGCGGGCCACCCCGAGGATCACGAGCGCGGGGTGGATGGCGGCGATCTGGCTCAGCACGTCGGCCCGCCACTCGTCGCACTCGGAGAAGGTCCGCCCCAACACCGGGCTGAAGATGGGCAGTGGGAAGGGTGGGCAGGTGGCCTTCGTCCAGGTGACCAGTCGCCAACCGAGCTGCTGGGCCGCCTGGTCGACGGCGGGGAACCACATGGCGGCGTGGGAGTCGCCGAAGAGGACCACGGTGGTGGTCGAGGTCGGATCCCCGAACACGCACGGCCGGAGCGAGGCGTCGGTGTAGCTGTCGAGGCACCCGTCGACGAAGACGGGCGGCTCGTCGGCGTTGGCGTCCGGGAGACTGGGGTCCAAGTTGGCCGGGACGTCGTCGACGGCGAGCGAGCGGGCCACCTGCTGGTGGATCGCCGCCGTGCTCCGATCCAGCTGCTGCAGCAGCTGGTCGGGGGCGTCCGACGGCGCGGGGGCCGACGACGTGTGCACCTTCGTCTGCGCCTGCGTCGAGGCGCGGACGGCCGCTGCGGCCACCGGCGCCGTTCCGGTCCCGCTCAGGCCCGGCAGCGACACGACGGCCAGCACGCAGGCGCCCAGCGCCGCCACCGAGAGCCCCGCGCCGAGGCTCAGGCTGCGGCGTGGCCGTGAGGTCAGCCAGGCCGAGAGGCGAACCGGGCGCTCGACGAGCACGAACGTCGCCGTGGCGACCACGAAGCTGAGGGCGGCGACCGCGAGGTTCTGCGCGAGCGAGAGGGCATGGCCCAGCGCGACGGGCACGAGGATCAGCAGCGGCCAGTGCCAGAGGTACCACGAGTACGAGACCCGCCCAACCACCTGCATCGGTGCGACGCCCAGCACCTGTACGGGGCCGTGCTCCGAGCGCGCCCCGCAGCCGGCGGCGATGATGGCGGCCGCCCCGAGGACCGGCACGAGGGCAGCGGTGCCGGGATAGGGAGTGGTGGCGGAGAAGGTGACGACGGCCCACACCACGAGGCCCACGCCGATCCACCCCAACAGGGGCCGTCCGCGCACCCGCCCGAGGAGGGGAGCGCCCAACGCGACGAGACCGCCCACCGCCAGCTCCCAAGCCCGCGTCGGAAGGGAGAAGAAGGCCCAGGGCTCCGAGGCGTGGGTCAACCAGACCGAGAAGGCGCACGAGGACACCGCTATGAGGCCCAGGACGCCGGCCGCCACGCCGCGTGAGGGCGGTCGCCGGTGGTGCGCGGCACGTCGGCTCCAGGCGAGGGAGGCCAGCAGGAGCACCGCGGGCCAGATCAGGTAGAACTGTTCCTCCACGCCGAGCGACCAGTACTGCTGGAACGGCGAGGGCGCGGCCGACGCCGTGAGGTAGTTGGTCTGGAGGAAGGCGAAACGGTAGTTGCCCACGTAGAGCGCGCAGGCCATGCCGTCCTTCAGGACCGAACGGGCCGTCAGTGGCGGGAGGATGGCGGCGGACGCGACCGCCGTGAAGGCCAGCACGAGGAAGGACGCGGGCAGCAGGCGCCGGATGCGCCGCCCGTAGAACGCACTGAAGGAGAGGCGCCCGCTGTCGTGCACCTCGCGCCAGAGATGGTCGGTGATGAGGTAGCCCGAGATCACGAAGAAGACGTCGACGCCGACGAACCCCCCCGGCAGTGCGCCGACGTGGGCGTGGTAGAGCACGACCGCGAGGATGGCCACGGCACGCAGGCCTTCGATGTCCTTGCGGAAGGGGCGCCGACGTGTGCGGCGCGGCGCCGGCTCAGCCTGGCTCCTGACCCCTTGCTCAACCCCTCTCGGCACTCCTCGGGGAACGTAGCACCGTGCCTGAGCCACCAGGGGGAGTGCCTGTCCCGAGATCGTGCGCTCCAAGGGACCATCGGCTCTAGTCGCCGTGGGTAGGTACAAGAGACACTGCAAATGGGCACCGAGGAGGTGGTCATGAGGTTCCGCGATCGGGTCGACGCCGGTCGTCACCTGGCCGAGGAGGTGCGGCGGGCCGGCATCGGCGGGGACGATGCCGTGGTGCTCGGACTCCCCCGGGGCGGCGTCCCGGTGGCGGCCGAGGTGGCCCGGGCCCTGGCCGCGCCGCTCGACGTCATCGTGGTGCGAAAGCTGGGCGTCCCCTTCCAACCCGAGCTGGCGATGGGTGCGGTCGGCGAGGGCGGCGTCCTGGTCGAGAACGACGAGGTCATGCGTTCCTGTGCTCTGGACGCCCACGATCTCGAGACGGTGGCGCGCCGCGAGCGTGCGGAGCTCGAGCGGCGTGCCCGCCGGTACCGGGGCGACCGCCCGCGCGTCGATCTCCGCGCGAAGTGTGCGGTCATCGTCGACGACGGGATCGCCACCGGGTCGACGGCCCGTGCGGCGTGCGAGGTGGCCCGCGCCCACGGCGCGGCCCGCGTCGTGTTGGCGGTGCCGGTCGCCTCACGCGGAGCGGTGGCCGAGCTGCGCGAGGTGTGCGACGAGATGGTCTGTGTCGAGGTCCCCGAGCCCTTCTACGCAGTCGGTGAGTGGTATCGCGACTTCGCGCAGACGACGGACGATCAGGTCGTCGAGCTCCTCCGTCGTGCCGATGCGGGAGACGGCGGCACGACGGAGGACGCGACGCGGAGTGGTGGCGACCTCGTCCGCGACGAGGACGTCGACGTCGCCTGCGAGGGCGTGGCCCTGGCAGGGAGGCTGACGGTGCCCCCCGACCCGATCGGCACCGTGGTCTTCGCCCACGGGAGCGGGAGCAGCCGTCACAGCCCGCGCAATCGCCATGTGGCGAGGGTCCTCAACCAGGCCGGCCTGGCCACGTTGTTGGTCGACCTGCTGACCGAGGAGGAGGAACCCGACCGCTCCTACGTCTTCGACGTCCGCTTGCTGGCCCGCCGCTTGGGCGACGCCACGCAGTGGGCCCGGGCCCAGCCCGAGGTGCCGTCGGCACGTGTCGGCTTCTTCGGCGCCAGCACGGGAGCGGCCGCAGCGTTGTGGGCGGCGGCACAACCTGCGTGCCACGTCTCGGCGATCGTCGCACGGGGTGGACGTCCAGACCTGGCTGGTCCGGTGCTCCCCGCCGTGACGGCGCCGACGCTGCTCATCGTCGGCGGCCACGACGAGGTGGTGTTGGAGCTGAATCGCAAGGCGCAGACCGAGCTGCGCTGCGAGAGCTCCCTGACCGTGGTGCCGGGCGCGACGCATCTCTTCGAAGAGCCCGGCGCTCTCGAAACCGTCGCGCGCCTCGCTCGCGACTGGTTCGTGGAGAAGCTCGAAGCGACGTCGGCGACCGGCTGAATGTCGTCGCGGTCTCCGGACGACCCGCACGAGGCGAGGGGGGAGCTCCGGCTTCACCGCTGGACGGATCGCACGGTCGTCGCCATCGCCATCACTGCGTTGGCGTCCGGTTTCGGCCAGTTCGGCGCGGTGGCCGCGCTCGGGGACGTCTCCACCCAGCTCGGGCACGTTGCGCAGGGTTCGAGCATCGCGGACAAGGTCGGTCTGTCGGGGACCAGCCTCGGTATCGGATTGGCCGTCATCCGCCTGGCCTCGCTGGGCAGCCTCCCGCTCATCGGGATGGCGGACCGATTCGGACGGCGACGCATGATCCTCGTGGTGACCACGTTGGGCTTGGCGCTGACGATCGTGGCCGCGGCCAGCCCGACCTATTGGTGGTTCGTCGCGATCTTCGCTTTCGGCCGCCCCCTCCTGAGCGCCACCAATGCACTGGCCGAGGTGATGGCGGCCGAGGAGACGGGTTCGCACGATCGTGCCGCGGCCGTCGCACTCGTCGCTGCGGGCTACGGGGTCGGCGCCGGTCTCTCGGCGATCGTCCACAGCCTGGCCTCGGGGACACTGGGCTTCCGGGGGATCTTCGCCCTCGCGGTCGTCCCGCTCGTCGCCGTGGTGCTGGTGCGCGGGTGGATCGAGGAGCCCAGCAGGTTCATGGTGGCCGAGGCGGCGGCGGATCATCCCACCCCGGTGCTCGGTGCGATCGGGCCTCGCTTCCGTCGTCGCGTGCTCGTGCTTGCTCTCATCGCCCTGGCGATCTCCGTGATCACGGGCCCGGCGAACAGCTTCGTGTTCCTGTACGCGCAAGACGTCGTGCACCAATCCGGCGACGTCACGGCGCTCATGGTGGCGTTGGCCGGTGTCACCGGGCTCGTCGGGCTCGTGTGCGGGCGGTGGTTGGCGGACCACGTCGGGCGCCGGCCGACGGGCGCCGCCGCCCTTGTCGCCGTGGCGCTCAGCGGCGTCGTCCTCTACTCCGGATCCCACGTCGCGCTCGTGGTCGGGTACGTCATGGGAGTGCTCAGCGGATCGACCCTGGCTCCGGCGGTGGGGGCACTGCTGACCGAGCTGTTCCCGACCTCGGTGCGGGCGTCGGCGACCGGGTGGTGGGTGGCCGCCGGCGTCATCGGCGCGGTCGCGGGACTCGTCGCGTTCGGGGCCGTCGCGGACGTGGGGAACCGGTTTGCCGTCGCCGCGGACCTCACGTTTCTGCCGGCCGCCGCCTTCGCGGCGGCGCTGTTCTGGCTCGTCCCCGAAACGCGCGGTCGGGAGCCCGAGGCCCTCTGGCCCGCCGAGGCCGGTCAGCCGTAGGTGAACGTGGCGGCGTTCGACGTGCCGCCCGCGGTGGTGATCGTCACCTGGGCGGACTGGGGCCCGCTCGACGGTGGGACGGTGACGCTGCACGAGCTCTGATCGGGACAGCTCGTGCGCGTCACCTGGCCGTTGAAGGTGGCCACGATCTGGCCGTTCGGGCTGAGGAAGTTCGAGCCGGTCACCTCGATGCCCTGCCCGGCGACCCCGCTCGAGGGACTGAGGGCCGAGATCACCGGTGGGCCGGCGGCAGCGGGGGCCACGGTCGTCGTGGTGGTGCTGGTCGTGGTGGTGCTCGATCCCGCACCCGACCCGGACTGCGGGCCGGCCGTCGCCGGAGGCGGGTGACGGGTGGGATGCCCCGGGCGGGTCCCCTGGCGCGCGGTCGTCGCCGAGGACGACGCCGGCCCCGGGCTGCCCGAGCCCTGGGCGAGGGACACGACGAGCCCGATGGTGCCGGCGACCACCAGCGCCCCGACGAATCCGACCGCGGCGATGAGCCAACGATCCGGCCCGGGGTCGACGGGGGCACGCGCCGGACCCACGGGATCGGGCGGGCGGGGCGGGGTCGGGGGGACCGGGGGGAGGTCTTCCCCTCTCGCCTCGCGGGCGCGGCGCGCGGCGCTCTCCATGGCCCCCAGCGCCCGCTGACTCGGTCTGCCCTGGGGCGGCTTGGCCGTCGGACCGTCCGTCATCGTCTCCTCCGGCCGCAGTTATTTCCACGAACGCCCTTTCCCATGCACGCGGTGTCCACGCCGTCCGGTTGCGACCGGCCCCATGGCCGTGTTGGCGTGGGACCCCGATTCGTGCGACCCTGAACCGCGTGTCCTCGGGCCGCCGGATCGTCGTGTGCGAGGGCGACGAGACCGGTCAGGAGCTGCTCGAAGAAGCGCTGCGGGTCCTGGCTCCCGACGTGCTCGGGTTCGACCTCGACTTGGTCCGATTCGACCTGTCCCTGGAGAACCGTCGCGCCACGGCCAATGCGGTGGTCCGCGACGCCGCCGCCGCCATGTGCGAGACCGGGCTGGGGCTCAAGGCGGCCACGATCACGCCGGAGACAACCGGCGACGTGGGCAGCCCGAACCGCATCCTGCGCGAGGGGGTCGGCGGATCGGTCATCGTCCGGACGGGGCGGAGGATCCCCGGCGTCGCCCCGCTGGCCCCGGTCGTGCATCCGATCGTCGTCGTCCGCATGGCCGTGGGTGACGCGTACGGGGCGGACGAGGGACGGACCGGCGATCCGGGTGGTCTCGGGGAGCAGGCCTGGCGGACCGAGCGCATCGACCGGTCGGTGTGCCGTTCGGTGGCGGAGTACTCGTTCCGTACGGCCTCGCAGTTGGGGGCGACCGTCTACGGCGGGCCGAAGTGGACCGTGTCGACCGTGTACGAGGGGATGCTCAAGGAGGAGATGGACAGCGCCGCCTCCCGCTACCCCGCCGTCGCGTACCGGCCGACCCTGATCGACGCCGCCTATGCCGGTCTTCTCACCGAGTCGAGCGGGAGCCCGCTCGTCGTCCCCGCGCTGAACCGGGACGGAGACTGCATCTCCGACCTGGTGCTGGCGCTGTTCGGTTCGATTGCCGGTGCCGAGTCCGTGCTCCTGGCGCTCGACGACGACATGCAGCCGGTGGTGGCGATGGCCGAGGCACCGCACGGGACCGCGCCGTCCCTCATGGGCAAGAACGTCGCCAATCCGATGGCCATGCTGCTCGCCTGTGCCGCGGTGCTCGAGCATGCGGCACGGGGTGACATCGCGGTGGCCGCGAGGGCCGGGGCGATCCGCCGAGCGACGCTCGAGGCGGCCGCCGACGGCGTGCGCACCTTCGACCTCGGCGGGGAGGCCTCGACGTCGCAGGTGGTCGACGAGGTCGTGGCCCGGTTGCAGCGCTCGACGGAGAGCTGACGCCGCGCCCCGACGTGCGCCGAACATGGCGTGCGCACGTCACCGTGCCGTCACCAGACCGTCGAAATCGTCGCGTGGAGGTCCCACCCCGCGCGGCATCGTTCGGCTCCGCCAACAACTCCTCCACAGCATTTCCTCCCATGTGGATTGTGGCCGCCAACTCCACTTTTGGCCTCTGTGGGTCTCGGAGGTTTGAAAACGTCGTCTTTGGGGAATCAGGCACCCACCAGGGGAGCGAACAGGTCGCCGTGCTCGTGCACCCTGCGCAGGACGTCGTCCGTCGTGAACCGGAGCACGGAGGGATCCCTTCCCTTGGCGCACTCGCGCACTTCGGCACGCGTGACCGGCGTCGACACCGTGGGTGCGGCCATGGCGCGCACGGAGTACACCGAAACCGTCGTCTTGGCCGGATGGTTCTGGCTCCAATCGATGAGCACGCGACCATGGCGCAGCGATTTGCGCATGTTGGAGACGACGAGGTCGCGATGGTCCGACTCGAGCTTGCGCGCCACGTCGTACGCGCGGTCCCGCAGCGCGTCCCACGTCGTTCTCGGTGCGACGGACGCGTACAGCTGGAGGCCCTTGGAGCCGCTCGTCTTGGCGTAGGCCTCCGTGCCCTGCTCGGCGAGCTCGTCGGTGATCCACTCCGCGACGACGCAGCATTCCACGATGGACGTGCCCTCGCCTGGATCGAGGTCGAACACCATGAAGTCGGGGTTGGCGGGGAGCTTGCGGCGTCGTCCCGCGTGCCACAGCGGCACGTGGAACTCAATCGTCCCGAGGTTCGCGGCCCAGGCCAACGTCGGCAGGTCGTTGACCATGGCATACCCGATGGCCTCGTGCCCGTCGGTCGAGGGAACCGTGACGGAGCCCACCCACTTCGGCGCGTGTGACGGCATGTGTTTCTCGAAGAAGAACTTCCCCTCGACGCCGTCGGGGAACCGCTTCATCGTCAGCGGCCGCTCGTGGAGGTGCGGCAGCATGGCATCCGCGATGCGCACGTAGTAGTCGATCAGCTGTCCCTTGGTGAACCCGCGCTCGGGGAAGAGGACCTTGTCGAGGTTGGTGACGGTCAGCTCTCGCCCCCCGATGGTGGTCCGGGTCGACGACCGGACGGCGCTCACGGTGATCCTGGCGCAGAGCCCACGGGACCGATCCCTACCCCGCGTCCTCGACCGTGACCTCGTGCGGGGCCTTGTCGGGACGCAGGCCGCGCCACGTCGGGTGGCGGAGCCGGCCGGCGGTCGTCCACTCGCCGTAGGCGACCTCTCCCACCAGTTCGGGCCGCACGAAGTGCGTGGCGGTGGCGTCGGTGCGTGGCAGTGGGGACCCGAAGGGGCTCGTGGGTCGGGCCAGGTCTCGGAGGGAGTCGAGGAGGGCCCGGCGTTCGCTCTCGCGGAACCCCGTCCCCACCTTGCCGACGTAGCGGAGGGCGCCCTCTGCGGGCACTCCGAGCAGGAGGGCCCCCAAGCTCTCCGCCCGCTCGCCGCGCCCATCGGTCCAACCGCCGATGACGATCTCCTGGGTCCGGAAGGACTTGACCTTGACCCAGTCCGCGCTCCGGCGGCCCGGCCGGTACGGCGAGTCCCGCCGCTTGGCCACGACCCCCTCGAGACCGTTCTGCACCGCGGCGGCGAGGACATCGGCGCCCGAGACGTCCCGGAAGGATTCGGTCGTGATGAAGGTGTCGCCGGACAGGTGCAGCGATTCGAGTGCGGCCCGGCGCTCCTCGTAGCTCTCTTCGAGCAGCGAGTGCCCGTGCAGGTACACGACGTCGAAGGCGACGAAGGTGACGGGAGTCGAGGCAGCCCGCTTGCGGGCCTCGCGTTGGTTCGCCACGTGCATCCGGTGCTGGAGGTCCGCGAAGCTGGGTCGGCCGTCCTCACCCAGCGCCACGATCTCCCCGTCCAGCACGCAGGTGGTCATGCCGAGGAACGCACCGAGCTGGGCCAGCTCGGGGAAGGCGGCCGTGACGTCGAGATCGTTGCGGCTCTGGGCCCGCACCCGGCCGCCCTCGACGAAGAGGATCGCCCGTACGCCGTCCCACTTGATCTCGAAGGCCCAGGCGGAACTGTCCGCCGGCAGTCGGCCGGGCGTCGCCAGCATGGGCTTGACGGACGTCGGGAGGGGATCGGTGCGCACCGAAGGCCCGTGCAGATGGATCATCCAGTTGCGATCCTTGGTCTGGAAGAGGACGAAGCTGCCCGATGCCCTCGAACCGTGGAGGACGAACTTGACCTCCCGGTCGGACCATTTCTCGACCTCGTAATGGCCCGTGTCCCAGACGGTCATCTGGCCGCCGCCGTACTCACCGTGCGGGATCTCTCCTTGGAAGGTGAGGTACTCCAGGGGGTGGTCCTCGGTGTGCACGGCGAGGTGGTTCTTGTCCGGAGCCTCCGGGAGGCCCTTGGGGAGGGCCCAGGAGGCGAGGACCCCGTCGCGCTCGAGCCGCAGGTCCCAGTGCAGGCTGCGCGCGTGGTGCTCCTGGATCACGAACCTGGGCTCTCGCCGGCCCCTGGCGGGACGACGGCCCATGGGCTCGGGTGTCTTCTCGGGGTCCCTCTTGGCGCGATAGGACTCGAGCGGATCGAGCCGCTTCGTGTCGCGTGACCCTGTCGTCTTCGGTGCCACCGCCCCCCACGGTATCGAGTACCGGGGTTGACCCCGCTCGCACGGGTTCCCCGTGGTGCGGTCGTGTCTGTGCGAGCCGGCCCGTTTTCCCGTTTCGGGCTGGGTATGCACCGGGAACCGCAGGTGCGCGGTGGGGTCCTTCCGGGCGGTTCTGCCGACGACCCCGGAATACGATGCTGATCGTCATGAACCGATGGACCTGCCCCCGGGCTCTGCTCCTCCATGTCGAGTTCTGGTTCATCGTCGCCGCCTGCGCCGCCGCGACGTGGTGGCAGGCGAGCCGGGCGCTCGGGGGCAACGGGCTCAGCTGGTTCTACACGTTCGAGTGGCCGATCTTCGCCGGCATCGCGATCGCCGCGTGGTGGCATCTCATCCACGAGGACCCGGAGGAGCGCGCGGCGCGGAAGCAGGAGAGGGCGGAGATGGACCCGGCAGAGCGAAAGGCGGAGTGGTGACACCTTGGGGATGTCGACCCGGTTCTCGGGCGTCACGGATGGGCTCCGACCCCCGGCGGCGGAATCTGGCTGACTAGCCTGATCATGTGGAAACGGGGGGACAGTTGCCACCGGCCCCGGGGGAGACGCGGTGGTGACGGTGCCCGGCGCCGCCGAGCGCCGCGGGCGCTCGTCGGACAGGGTGTTCAAGTGGGCGGCTGCGGTCGCCGCCGCCTGCCTCGTGGGGTTCGTCGTCTTCGTCGTCGTCCGGGGAGCACAACATCCCGCGCCGGCGGGGACCGCCGCCCTCAGGGCTGCACCGCCACCCGTCTTGAAGGTGGGGGAGTTCGCACCGGCGTTCTCCCTTCCGGCGCTTCACGGCGGTGACCCCGTGTCGTTGTCGGCCTTCCGCGGGAGGCCGGCGATCGTGAATTTCTTCGCCTCGTGGTGCCCGGACTGTCGCGCCGAGCTGGCTGCCGTGTCGACCGTCGCCCGCGACACGGCCGGACGATTGGCGGTGATCGGCGTGGACTCCAACGAGACCTCCGACGCGGCCGTCACCCGGTTGCTCGGCGAGGCCGGCGCCACCTATCCGGTGGCGGTGGACGCGCACGCCTCGGTCGCGACGCGCTACCTCGTGCAGGCTCTCCCCGTCAGCTACTTCCTCGATGCGTCCGGACGAGTCGTGGGGGCTGCGCTGGGTCCCCAGTCCGTCAGCTCACTCCAGCGCTGGGTGGCCCGCCTCGGTGTGCGCGGGTGATCTGATGGGCGGGCCGAGTGACACGCAGGCGGAGACTCCGGGACCCGTGTGGACGGGTGAGGATCCCTCTGCGCCGTCTCCCCCCATCGACCGGGCCGCGGCGTTGGCGGAGGGAGCACCGGGGATTCCCCCCAAGTTCGTCTACTGGGCGCTCGGGGTGGTCCTGGTCGTCAGCCTCGGTGGGTTCCTCGGTGAACACCTGTTCTCGTCGGCCGGGCTCAATCCCACCGCCGCACCCGCGCCCAAGCCGGCGGTGACGACGGTGCCCGTGCCGACACCGAGCGTCCCCCCGTCGGATCGATCGATCAACTCGTCGTTGTCGTCGTTCATGGGTCTGAGTGTGCTGGCTCCCCGGCCGGCCCCATCGTTCACCCTGGTCGACCAGGCCGGCCGTCCGACGCCGGTGCCCGCGCCCCACGTCGTGATCCTCACCTTCTTCAATGCTCCCTGCAACGACATCTGCCCGGTCGTGGCACACGAGATCGAACAGGCGGACGCCGATCTCGGCGCCGCGGCCTCGGAGGTCGAATTCGTCACGGTCAACACCGACCCCAGGGCGCTGGCCCAATCGGCGGAGGGACCCGTGTTGAGCGAGACCGGACTGGGCGCCCTGGCCAACTGGCACATGGTCACCGGCCCCCTCACGACGCTGGACCGGGTCTGGAGGGCGTACGGCGTCTCGATCTCGGTGGACGAGAAGACGGGCTTGGAAGCTCACACCGACGTCCTGGACTTCATCGACGCCAGCGGTGAGCTGCGTTACCGGGCGACGCCGTTCGCTGACGAGAGCACCACGGGCGTGTTCGGCCTCCCCGCGGCGAGCATCGCCCGGTGGGGCCACGGGATCGCGTCCTACGCCGGAGCGCTGATGAACCAATGACCGACCCGGACCCGCCGGTCAGCTCTTCACCCGTCTGGCAGCGTCACCGTGGCCTGCTCATCGGGCTCACGGTCTTCGTCGTGCTCCTCGTCACGGTGCTGACCGATCTGCCGGTGAGCACCTCGAGGACCGACGACATCAACGCCGAGAGGAGCGTGATGAACGAGGTGAACACCGATCTTGCGCCGTGCGCCCTCGCCGTGCACCAGGCGACCGGGATCTGGAACCTGCAGGTCGCCCACGCGCTCACGCCGGCCGACCGCGCGCCGACTCCGGGGCTCTTGAGCGACGACCAGACGGCATGCTCCTTCACCAACGAGAACATCTACGACCTGGCGAACATCCAGGTTCCGGGAACCCCTGCCGGCAAGCACTTGGGGCAGGTCGTGGCGACGGCGATGCTGTGGACCACGTCGGACTCACTGCGAGCGATCGAGGACGTCCAGTCGTTGATGAACAACTCCGCCAACGCCGCCGCATTGCACAACCTCTCGACCGAGGAGGCGCAGTTGGCCGCTGACCGCCGCAGCGCCCTCTCGGAAGAGCAAGCCGCGGACCGAGTGCTCGACACCCGCCTCCCACCCGTCGATCTTCCCGCCATCGCCGGGAGGGTCACGAACTGAGGCGACGGTCAGGGAGTCTGTGCCGGGCCGCCGCGGCCGCCGACGGGCGGCGGTCCCCGGCGGCGCTCGGCTCTGGCGAGCGCCAAGAGCTCGGCATCGGGGTCGTCGTCGGTCTTCAGCCACAGCAGGGCGTTCCAAAAGACCACGGGGATGAAGGCGGCGGCGGCGAAGAACCAGACCACGGCTGAGGCGATCTGCTGATCGGCGGCCGCGCTGAGCCCACCGCGGACGTGGTCGAAGTTCTGGTAGAAGTCGTGATTCGCCAGGCCGACCACATAGGCAAGGATCCAGAAGGCCCACATCACGAAGGCGGCGAGGACCGCCCGACGGAGGAATCCCGATCGCGGGACCAGCGGGGGTGATGGCGCCAGCTCGAGCCAGAGGCCCACACCGAACACGAGGAGGATTGCTCCCTCCACGGGCACCAGCCAGGCGTGCCGCGCGACGGCCGCGACCGCAGCGGGGACGTGCCAGGCCACGACGACGCCGAGGTCGGCAGCGATGAACGCCAGTGACCGGAGCAGTTCCGGGTGCCGTCGCCGGCGGTCGGCCAGCCGATCGACGGCCTTGGGGGCGCCGCCGGGTGACGCGCGCCGGGCGAGTCCCAGAAGCCGCCACGGCGCCCCGATCGTCACCAGAGCGGGGAGTGCGATGGCCAAGAGGGAGAACTGCAGTGCGGCGCCGTATTCCGCATCGCGCCCAATGCGGGAGAGGGGCGGAACGAGTGTCAGGACGGCGACGACGACCGCGGCCAACAGGCACCAGACTCGCCACCGGGCGGCGGCGTGCTCAGGGGGCCGCACAGTGGCGGCCCCGCTGCTCATCTGGTCGGTCGGCGCTGGAAGAAGCCCCAGAGGAGCACGACGCAGAGGACCCCGAGGGGAATGGCGAACGTCAGCGCCTGGGTGGCTGCTGTGTCGGATGCAGTGATCACGCGTTCACCTCTCCAAGTTCAGATGACGTAGAACAATACCCAAAAGAAGGTGGCGATGACGGCGATGAATCCCCAGAAGTAGGTGCAGCCGTTGAGGTTGACCCGGAGGAGGCGGGCGACGGGCAGGGTCGAAGTGGGGGCGCCTCCGTCCTGGGCCATCGCCCGACGCAGCCGTATCTCCCTCGCCAGGATGGTTTCGAGCCAGTACGTTCCGGCGAGGACGAGGGCGATGTTCATCGCGCCCCACGCGATGAAGCACGACGCGTAGCCGCTCGATCCGGGGAAGAACGGCAGGTCCGTCATCTGCCAGATCTGGAGCCCGATGACCAGGAGTCCCCCGAGGACCGCCGTCCACCCGGCCACCTGCCAGTCGAGGGTCTCGTTCTCGCGAAATCGTCGCTCGCCGAAGTGCGCGAGAAGCGCGGCGGCCACGGTGACGGCGAAGATGGCTGCACCGGCCGCCGTCGGTGCGGTGATCCCCCTCGGCCGCCACAGTTCTTCGTTGTTGGCCGAACGCAGGTAGAAGTACGCGAAGGCAAGGGCGGCAAAGGCGAAGGCCCAGATGCCGATGAGGAGCCGGCCGCCCGTCCACAGCGCTCCCTCCTGGGCGCGGAGCTCGAACGCGATCTCCTCGGGCGTCTCGTGGAGCTGCGGGAAGCTCTCGAACCGCTGGTTGTCGACCGGGTTGGTGGCCATCGTCTATCCCTTCACCCGATCGGGGGACTCGGCTCGCCGTTACCGTCCCCCCCGGTCCCGGGACCGTCGTCGTGGTCTGCTCCCGCTCGGGCGGCCCCGGACATGGCCAGCCCGAGATCGGCCACCGGTGCCGCATCGACCTCGCCGTAGTGGTACGGGTCGTTCGTCACGACGGGAATGCGCTCGAAGTTGAACCACGGCACCGGGGTCGGGGTCTGCCACTCCAGGCCGAGCGAGTTCCACGGGTTGGGCGGGGCCTCGTGGGGGGTGAGGTAGACCGACCAGACGAAGTTGACGATGAAGAAGAAGAACGACGCACCGAGGAAGTAGGCGCTGACGCTCGAGATGTCGTTCAACGTCTGCAGGTTCGTGGCGTATTCGAACACCCGACGCGGCTGGCCGAGGAGGCCGACGAGGAACAGCGGGAAGAAGGTGCAGTTGAAGAAGATGAAGAACGTCCAGAAGTGCCACTTGCCGAGTTTGCGGTTCATGGTCTTCCCGGTGATCTTCGGGAACCAGTAGTAGAACCCGGCGAACATGGCGAAGATGAGGCCACCCATGATCGTGTAGTGGAAGTGGGCGAGGACGAAGAAGCTGCCATGGACGGTGACGTTGACGGGGACGTCCGAGAGGAAGACGCCGGTGATGCCGCCGATCAGGAAGTTGAAGAGCATCCCGAGACAGAACAACATCGGGGTGTCGAACCGTATCTTTGCCTTCCACAGCGTACCGAGCGTGACGAGGAAGAGGAATCCCGTCGGGATGGAGATGAGCTCGGTCGTGAGCATGAACAGCGGTCGCATGTCGGGGTTGATCCCGCTCTGGAAGAGGTGGTGTTGCCACACGAAGAACGACAGGAGCGCCACCCCGAGCATCCCCGCGGCTGCCACCTTGTAGGCGAAGAGAGGTTTGCGTGTGAAGACCGGCATGATCTCCATCACGATCCCGAAGCCCGGGAGGGCCATGATGTAGACCTCGGGATGACCGAAGAACCAGAACAGGTTCTGCCAGAGGAAATTGCTGCCGCCGTGCTCGTTGACGAAGAAGGCGGTTTCGGCGGTGCGGTCCAGGATGCCGAACAGGCCGGCGACGACGAGCGTCGGCGTGGCCAGGGTCAGCAGGGCCGTGGTGGCCAGGATGCCCCAGACGAAGATCGGCACCCGGCCCCACGTCATGCCCGGGGCTCGATAATTGATGATGGTGGCGGCCAGGTTGAACCCGGCCAGGATCATGCCGATCCCGATCACTGCGAAGCCCACCAGGTACGCGTCCATGCCCCCGGACGCCTGCGTCTGGAGCGGGGCGTAGCCGGTCCACCCGGTCGGGAACCCGCCGAAGAAGAGCGCGCTGAGGATCACCAGGTAGCCCGCCATGAAGATCCAGAACGAGAAGGCCTCGACACGGGGATAGGCCATGCGGCGCGAGCCGATCATGAGGGGGATCAGCCAGTTTCCGAGGGGCCCGACGACGGCCGAGGACGCCATCATCATCATGATCGTGCCGTGCTCGCCGACGATCTCGATGTAGGTACCGGGCCCGAAGACGTGAGTGGTGGGGCTGAGCAGCTCGGTGCGGATGAGCATGGCCAGCAGCCCGCCGGTGAAGAGGAACAGGAGGACGCCCACCGTGTATTGGAGCCCGACGACCTTGTGGTCGTCCGTCATGCGGAAGTAGCGCACCCAGCTCTGCTCGGGTTGTTGAGGTGAGAGCTCGTAGCCGAGGATCTTGGCCAGCGGGTAGTTCAGCCCTCCGATGCCGGCCATCCAACCCGCCACACCCAGCGACAGCCCGAGGACGATGGCGACGTCGTTCAAGTCGCTTGCTCCCTGAGTCTGCTGATAGCCGCTGGCGATGACGTTGCCCAGCCAGTGGCCGATGAGGTAGCCCACCACGCCGCCGGCGATGGCCCAGAGGACGTTCGGGCGCAGCCACTCGGAGCGTCGCCACGACGGCGGTTCCGAGGGCGGGGAACCGACGTCCTCCTCCCCGGGGTACTCGAACTCGTCGACTCGTGTCGTGTCAATGGCCATGGCTGGTCGCCCCCGTCATGGAAGGTGCGTGAATCCGGTGACGCAGAGTGCCGTGCCCCATGTCATCCGCCGCCCTTCGGCTGCGTCGCACCGTACTGCTCGACGTGGGAGTACGGATCGACGTTGTCGGGGTAGTAGCCCCCGTCGGCATTGTTGGCGTCGGGCGTGTAGGTGAGTGCGTAGGGTGGGAGGAGTGCAGTGTTCTTGCGCAGCCGCAACTCGGTGAGGCGCGCCCAGGCCTGGAACTGCTGGGGAGTCACGACGACGCCGTTGTTGTACATGGCGCCGTGCCAGATGCCGCACAACTCGGCACAGCGCACGATGAACGAACCGAGCTGCTGTGTCGTCGCATAGGCGACATTGTTGTAGTCGGGGTTGGCATCAGCCTTGACACCGAGCTGGTAGGCCCAGAAGCTGTGGACGACGTCCAGCGACGTCACGTTGAACTCAATCGTCGTGTCGTCCGGGACGACGAGCTGGTCGGTCTCGAACCCGCCGAAGGTGGGGTAGCGGTAGGTGAACTTCCATTGCTGGCCGATGACCTGAATCGGCAGGATCGTCTTCGACGTCGGGGTCCAGATCGGGCTCGAGCCCTGCCCGCCGCCCGCCCCACCGGGCTGGACGAGCTCGTAGGTACCGAAGCCGGCCAGGAACAGCACGATGACGCTCGTGGTGACGATCCAGCCCACCTGCAATCCGAGGTGACCCGCCGCGGCCGCCCCACCCACCGGGTCGGGGCCGCCTCGCGACGCCCGCCACATCACGAAGGCGTAAATCATGTAGATCCAGACGGCGAGCAGGACGGGCAGCGCCATCACGAACAGGACGTTGAAGTCGAACTGCGCGCCCTGGGCCACGTCCGTCATGGTGCCGGGCGGGATGTGCGGTCCGGCCAAGAAGTAGAACAGCGGGTCCAGGATGGCCGACAGGACCACCCAGATCGCGATCAGTCGCCACCAGTGGTGGGTCCCGTCGGTTGGCCCCGTGGACTCGGGCTCGGTGGCGGCGGCCGCGAGCCCCGCCGCCTCGGTGTCACTCATGCCGCCACCTGCATGAACCCGCCCATGTAGCCGAGGGTGGACATCGGTCCACCGTTGCCGAAGAGCCATCCCGCCCCGCACGGCACGAAGCACTGCCAGCGGTAGCTCCCGGGGCCGGGGCTGGTGAAGGAGAACCTGATCACCTTGTGCGGCGAGCTGGTGGTACAGGGTGCGGCCCCACAGAGGTTGGCGTTCGAGTTGTTGCCGTACAGCGGGACGTTGACGCCGAGTGACGGGATGGAGAACGTGTGGGCGACGCCGTTGCCCGAGTTGGAGTCGATGACCCGGAACAGCTTGCCGTTCAAGAGCGCCACGTTGCCGTAGGTGCCGGACACCTGGCCGAGCTGCTGGTTGCGCAGCGGGCTGCCCGAGTCGTAGTTGATGATCGTCACGTTGACGCGGACGTGTTGCGGCACCTGGAACACGGTCGTATGGACCCACTGCCCCTGCGGTGACTCGACGAGATACGAGACCCAGTCCGGGTGGCTGCCCGACCCGAAGCTCCCCACCGCCTGCATGGTGACGTTGACCGGCTGGCCCTGGGACTCGCTGGTGAAGTCGACCGTCGGGGGGGTGCCGAGCAGGTTCACGATGAGCACGACGGCAGCCACCACCGCCACTGCGAAGAGAACGACCGTGACGGTCATCTTCCACGCCAGGCTCATGAGCACCCCCGTCCTCCCGGTCGGCCTGAGGTACAGCGTGCGGAGCTGGTTGCCCCTACCAACGGAGGTTATGGGTCGTCCCGCTGGTCGTCAACTATCTCCGTCGCTCCGTCGCTCCGTCGCTCCGGGGCCCGGGGCCGCCGACAGGCAGGCAACCGCCGGTGCCCGGCGATGACCCACCCTTCAGCTCCGGGGAGCCCGGTCCGTGGCGGAGGCGCGGAACGCCTCGAGCGAGGGCCCCGGATCCCGGTGGAAGAGCCGGTCGACGCCGAGGGAGAACCCGCCTTCGCTGTCGATCGCCCGCCGGATGGTGACCGCCAGGGCCGGAATGGCCCAGAAGTCCCCGCAGATCCAGAGGATGGCGGCGCCGATCTGCTGGTCTGCGAAGGGCGACAGCGTCACCCCGGGGACGTGGGCGTAGACGGGGTACCAGCTGGTGGCGGAGAACAGCGAGAGCGTCATGGCCATGACGAACATGACCACGTTGGTCGAGATGATCGCGCCCACCTGCCACAGCGGGCTCGCCTTCAGGCGGAACGGGTACGACGGGATGATCTGCAGCCAGAACAGGACCCCGGTCAGGAAGAAGGTGGCGTGCATCAGCCAGATGTGGATCAGCTGGTTCTCCTGGGCGGCGTCGAAGAGGGCCGGGAGGTGCCAGAGCACCATGACGGCGTTGAAGGAGACGAGTGCCGTCCAGGGATTGCGGAGGAACCGTCCCACGCTGCGCAAGGGAGCGGAGAAACGCCCCAGGAGTACCGCCCGCACGAGTCGCCGCCTCGGTCCCACGGGCAACCCGTGCACGAGCGGCAGCCAGGGTGCTCCGGCGACGATCAGGATCGGGGCGAAGAAGGCGATGAGGATGTGCTCCACCATGTGCACGAAGAAGTAGTCGTCGGCCCAGTAGTCGACGGGTGACATCACCGCGATGAGCAGCAGGGCCAGCCCCACGTAGAAGAGGAGGGAGCGCAGACGGCGGGTCCGTGTCCGCTCGGGCAAAGAGCGGCGGCGCAGGTTGGCGAGACCGAGCTCGTGGACGACCACGACGGCGGCCACGACGATCACGAAGGGGTCGAAGCTCCAGTTGTCAACCAGATAGCTCACTGGTCTCGTCCGTCCGTCGCAGCGATGAGCGTCACGCTACCCCGCCCGGCGTCGCGGTTCGTCTAGCCCGACGAGCCGTAGGCCAACGGGATCCGGCTCGACTGCACCCGGACCCATGTCGCCCCCGACGGCGTCAACGTGTAGACCCCCAGCGAGGCGCCGTCCACCGTGAACGCGTCGACCGGCGCCTTGTCCGATGTCGGTGGGCCGGCCGGCATGGCCAGTGCCATGGTTCGTGAGGGGGGCTGCGGGAGAGGGGACCACGCACCGCCGGCATCGACGTCGAGGGCGGACCGGCGCCCGCCCGCCGCGCCCATCAGCACGGCCAGGGCACCATTGGCGCCCACGGCCGTGGAGAGGACGGTCGTTCCCGGGCTCGTGGCGAGCGCCGGCGACGCCGTCCACCGACCGTCCCCTGTCCTCCACAGGGCGACCAGGCCCCGGAGTCCGCCCCGGCTGGCCCAGACGAGAACCGTGGTGGTCGACCCGGTGACTGCCAACCGAAGCACCTCGGTCGCCGCCCCACGCAGAGAGCCCTGGAGCACCGGTCCGCCCGCCTCCCACGGGGCAGCGGTGCGGGTGAAGAGACCGACCTGCCCTCCGCGGCGGCAGCCGGTGGCCACCAGGGGCGCGCCCGTGGGCAGGATCGCGACGGCGTCGAGCGACGACACGCCGCACCCGGGGGACACCCGCCTGAGTACGGAGACCGAGACGAGGGTCGACCACGACGAGAGGTCGCCCCGCGCGGCGAGGGCACGAGCACCGCCGGCCGTCACCGCCAGCGCGCCGCTCGGTGCGGCGTCTCGATAGGCCAGCGCATCGGGGAGCGGGGCCAACCCGGTGGGAAAGAATGTCGGGCTCCACGACGTACCGCCGTCGTTGCTCTGCGACAGGGGCGAGAAGCGGAGCAGGTTGCTCGGCAGGATCCCCGCCAGGACGGAACCGGCGGAGGACCCGGCGACGAGGCCTCCGTTGTCAGCCACTCCGGGCGGAGTGACCAGCGACCAATGCGAGGATCCGGGTGCCGCGTGGAACAGCTGCCAGAAGGTGTTGCTCCGGTTCGACAGGTCACCCATCGGGATGATCAGCCACGAGTCGCCCGTCGTCGAGACGCCACTGGCGAGGGGAGGTCCGACCACCGCCGCGTCGGCCGGGCACGGAAGGAGGACGGCCGACAGCAGGCACACCAGTGAGCAGGCGAGGCCCATCAACCCCGTCGGGCGTCGACGCCGCCCGCAGGGTGCAGGGGGCCTCACGAATTGAGGACTTGGTCGATCCGACTCTGCAGGAGAGAGGAGAACGACGACGCGAACGTCTGCGTCGGCCCGGGATCGTCGATGAGCACATCCCGCTCGTGGCCCCGGGCGTCGATCACGAAGGCCAGATCGCTGTGGTCGACCATCGCCCCGGCACCGACGGTGCTCACGAGGATCCCGTAGGAATTCCACACGCGTTCCAGCGCAGTCACCGACCCCGTCAGGAAGTACCAGTTGTGGAGCTGGTCGAGGGACTCCTGGCGGTCGAAGGCATTGGTGAACGAAACCGATCGGTAGATCGGATTGGCCACGATCGCGACGAAGTCGGTCTGACTCGCCTGGACGCCCAGCTGCTGGTCGGCCTCACGGAACTCCTGGGCGATGAGCGGGCAGTCCGACGTGCAGACGGGGTCGAGGAAGGTGAGGGCCACTGCGTGCCCCCTGAGGCTGGCCAGGCTGACCGGATTGCCGTGCTGGTCGGTCAGTGCGAAGTGCGGGGCGGGGACGTCGAGAGAATTGGGGCTGCCATCGAGCGCCTCGGTCAGGATCGGATCGGCGTTCTGGTTGACGGCCGCTAACGCCATCGGGCCGGTGCCCACGATGACGATGGCCAGGGCAGCGACGGCGGCCACCGTGCGCGTCACGTAGGACAGAGAGGCGCGCTCCCACCAGCCGGTCCGGTCGACCTCGTTCGTCTGGGGTGCGCTGCGCACCTCCGCCTGGACCGGGAGCCGGAACATGGCCACGTAGCCGGCGACGAACAGCAGTGCCATCGGCAGCATGGAGTTGGGGTCGGTGCCCACCCCGCCCAGGAACCCCATGTCCTCGATGAGCACCCAGTCGGCCAGGCAGAGCGGCACCAGGGCGACGAGCCCTGCGAGGACGAGTCGCCGCCGCCCGCTCAGGAGCAACACCCCGGTGACCGCCAGGGCGACCACGGAGAAGAGGTTGACGGCCCAGCCGTGCGCAGCGTCGAACGAACCGAAGGATGCGATCCACGAGGAGAGGAAGCCGGGTTGTGGCGTCCTCGACATCGTCTGCACCATCCCCGTCAGCGTGCCGCCACGACCCTGCCAGTACCCCCGACCTGGCCACGCCTGCAGCAGGGCCATGCCGATCAGGAACAGGCCGCCTACGGCCAGGACGATGCGGCCGAGGCGGGCGGTGGCGAAGGCACGTTCGGGCAGCGCGAGCAGAACGCCGGCGACGCAGTAGAACAGGACGGCCCCCGGGGCCCCGAACAGCCACGTCGCCCCGGGGGCGAAGATGCCGCCGAACGCCTCTCCGAAGACCCAGACGACGAGGCCCCAGCCGGCGCTCGCCAGTCCTCCCAGGCGCGACCACCGGCCGCGGGGTGCGACGAGCAACCAGACGCCCAGTCCGAGCTGGATCCACACGGTGGCCGATGCCGCCTGGATCGGGTGGTCCGACCAGATGCTCACCCCGCTGTTGACGACGTGCTGCACCCACCCGGGTGAGGTGGCGGCGGCGGGTTGGATGACGTTCGACGGGAGGCCGAGCGGCATGGCCGACTGGAGCTGGAGCAGCCCGTCGAGGACCCACAGGGACCCGAATCCGATGCGCAGGAGCCGGCGGGCCGCCGGTTCGGGCGTCGGGAACTGTTCTCCGGAGGGGAACGATGCCAACCCGTGCTGCTTCAGCCTCCGGTACTGGACCGTCCGCACGACGTTGAGGCCAATGGCGCACAGCGCACAGACCACGAGGACGACGAGCAACTGGTGGAAGAGCGCCGAATGGAAGGTGGAGACGATCAGCGAGTTGCCCGTCTGAACCGATCGACCCATGCCGGGCACGGGTCAATTGCCTCCCCGGGTCGGCCTGGCGGCCCGCACGTCTTGCACCGCACGGGACACTACCGCCACCGTCCGATCCGGCGTTTTCGCCCGGCCCCGGAGCGTGCGCCCGATGGCAGGATGAGAGGCCGAACCACTCCCCGGGAGCGATCCATGAAGACCACGAGGTCCGTCGGGGCCGCCGGCTCGAGAGGCAACTGATGTCCTTGCGGGACACGCTCCCGGTACGCGAGGTCCTGCGAGGACGCCGCATCAATTGGGTGGACGTCGTCGTGGGCGCCGCCATCATCGCCCTTCTCTACACGGTGGTCCGTCTGGGCCAGTCGATGTCGGTCAACTTCACCCCCGGCCGGACGCCCGTCGTCATCTCGACCGACATCTCCAATGTTCCCTACTACGCAGCCCGGTCGTTGCTCCGCATGTTCATCGCCCTCGGTCTGTCCACCGTCTTCACCCTCGTCTACGGGACCGCGGCGGCCCGCCTCCGCCGCGCCGAGAAGGTGCTCGTCCCGATCCTCGACATCCTGCAGTCGATCCCGATCCTCGTCTTCCTGCCCATCGCCTTGACCTTCTGCATCAAGGTCTTCCCGAGCAACCTGCTCGGACTCGAGCTGGCCTCGATCTTCGTGATCTTCACCTCGCAGGCCTGGAACATGACCTTCAGCTTCTACCACTCGCTCATCTCGCAGCCGATAGAGCTGGACGAGGCGGCACGGATGTACCGGCTCACCAAGTGGCAGCGGTTCTGGAAGCTCGATGTGCCCAGCTCCATGATCGGACTGGTCTGGAACATGATGATGTCCATGGGGGGAGGATGGTTCTTCCTGACCGCGTCGGAGGCGGTCACGGTCTTCATCAAGGGCCAGGGCATCACGGAGAGCCTGCCCGGCATGGGGAGCTACATGGCGGCCGCGGTGGCCCACGGCTCCTACACGCAGGTCACCATCGCCATCGTGGTGATGGTGATCCTCGTCGTCGGCACCAACTTCTTCGTCTTCCGACCGCTGGTCGCCTGGTCCGACAAGTTCCGACTCGAGAGCTCGGAAGGGACGGACAAACCCAAGAGCGTGGTCCTCGACGTCCTGCAACACTCGTCGGTCCCGCGGCTGCTCGGCCGGATCACACGGCCGGTGGGGCGTGCCCTCGACCGGATGACCCGCCCGTTCGGGTTGGCCGAGTACCCGCTGCGGACAGACCCCCGCAAGCGCCAGGTGGGCGACGTCATCTTCTGGTCCGTGATCCTCACGGCGTCGGCCGCGGTCGCCGTCATCGGGATCATCTATCTCAATTCCCATCTCGGCTTTGCCCACTTCCCGAGCCTCATCGGCTTCGGCCTGGCGACCTTCGCCCGGGTGTTGGTGCTCCTGGCGATCTCCACGCTCATCTGGGTGCCCGTGGGGGTCAAAATCGGCATGAGCCCGAAGCTGGCCCGCTTCGCCCAACCGGTCGTGCAGGTGTTGGCCAGCTTCCCCGCCATCCTGTTGTTCCCCTTCGCCACACTCATCTTCATCGATCTGGGCATCCCGCTGGACTACGGCGCCATCGTGCTGATGCTGCTCGGCGCACAGTGGTACATCCTCTTCAATGTCATCGCGGGCGCCAGCTCCATCCCCAACGACCTGCGCGAGATGATGGTGACGATGCGCCTGACCAGGGGCCAGCGCTGGCGTCAGGTCATCCTGCCGGCGATCTTCCCGGCCTACGTCACCGGAGGCATCACGGCCGCAGGCGGCGCCTGGAACGCCTCCATCGTGGCCGAGCTGGTCAGCTGGCATCACCAGACCCTCCACGCGTACGGACTCGGCAACTACATCGCGACGGCGTCGATCCAAGGCAAGTTCACGCTGCTGATCGCCGGGGGCATCGTGATGAGCGCTTTCGTCGTCCTCGTCAACCGGTTGTTCTGGCGCCGGCTGTATGCCTTGGCCGAGAGCCGGTTCACCTTGTGATCACCTCGACGTTGACCCCACCCGGCCCCGTGGGTCAGGGTGGTCCCCGGTGACGACGACGTCGCAGCTGAGGTCCGGCCAGCCGGACGCCGATCCGGCGACGATCATTGAGGTGTCGCACGTCACCAAGACGTTCGTCTCGCCCGACGGCAGCCCGTTGCCGGTGCTCGACGACATCTCGCTGGACCTGCGCGAGGGCGAGATCGTCGCGCTGCTCGGCCGGTCCGGATCGGGGAAGAGCACGCTGCTGCGCTGCATCGCCGGCCTGATCGCCCCGACGGCCGGGGATGTCCGGTACCGGGGACAGACGCTCAACGGCGCCAACCCCGGCGTGGCCATGGTCTTCCAGAGCTTCGCCCTGCTGCCCTGGCTGACCGTGCTCCAGAACGTGGCGCTCGGGCTCGAGGCGCTCGGGATCGAACCGAGGCAGCGGCGCGAGCGCGCCGAGCGGGCGATCGACACCATCGGCCTCGACGGCTTCGAGTCGGCCTACCCCAAAGAGCTGTCGGGCGGGATGCGGCAGCGGGTTGGATTCGCCCGGGCGCTCGTGGTCGAGCCCGACGCGCTCTTGATGGACGAGCCGTTCTCGGCGCTCGACGTCCTCACGGCGCAGAACCTCCGGGCCGAGCTCCTTCGGCTGTGGCGGGAGAAGGACTTCCCCACGAAGGCGATGCTGATCGTGACCCACAACATCGAAGAGGCCGTGATCCTGGCGGACCGGATCTTCGTGCTCGGCGCCAATCCGGGCCGCATCCGGACGGAGATCAGCTGTGGGTTCCCCCAACCGCGCAATCGTCACGACGAGAGCTTCGCAGCACTGGTCGACCAGATCTACGGGCTGATGACCGGTCGGGACACGCGTCCGCCGGCCCACATCTGGACGCAGGCGGCACCGGGGGAGGGCTCGCCGGTCGACACGCCGCTGCCGCAGGCGAGCGTGGGTGGGATGTCCGGCCTCCTCGAGATCCTCGTGGCCCACGGGGGTCGCGAGGACCTCCCCCAATTGGCGCACGAGCTCACGTTCGAGGTCGACGACCTGCTGCCCCTGGTCGACGCGGCCCAGGTCCTGGGCCTGGCCGAAGTGGACGACGCCGACCTGCAGGTCACCGACGACGGTCGCACGTTCGTGGCGGCCGACATCTTGGAGTCCAAGCAGATCTTCGCCCGACGCGCCCGCGAGCGAGCGCCGCTCGTGCGGGCCATCTGCAACGCCCTCGACACGACCAAGGACGGGAACCTGGGAGAGGGATTCTTCCTCGACCTGTTGCGCCGTGGGTTCTCGGAGGACGAGGCGCGCCAGCAGCTGCGGATCGCAGTCGACTGGGGTCGCTACGGCGAGCTCTTCGACTACGACGCCAACACGGGTCAGCTCGCTCTCGACCAAGACCAGCACGGTGTAGAGAACGAGTCGCACGAATACCGACCATGACGTCGGCTGTCCCGCTCTGATGCACCCAGAGAAGTGCGTCCCTCGCGATTGAACCCGAAAGCTGGGGAATCGAAGGAAGGGATTCAGAGGACGGGTCCATTTCGGTAAGAGACCTGTTCAGGTATCCCGGTATTTGGCCGCTGACGGCGGCCAAATACCGGGATTTTCCGTTCGCTCGCGCACGGACCGTGCACGAAGCTTGATGTTCTGAAGTATCCCGGCGGTACCGAGTTCGACGGTCGACGGCTCAGAGGTCGAGAACGAACCGAAGAGCGCGATCGATGGCCTGCACCGACTCGGGAGAGCTGCGCCCCCGACGGCTCGAAAGACGCTCGGTCGAGAGCATCCGAATCTGATCGCATCGAGCAAAGGACTCGTGTTCGAGGCCGGTGTCGCCCGGCTCGAGCTCGACGTGACTTCGCAAGCCGTAGCGAGTCGATGTGATGGGGACCACGCCAACCAACGCGCCCGGTCCGTTGTTGATCAGGTCGGCAGAAACGATCACTCCCGGACGGAGGTGGGCGGGCTCATGGCCCATGGGTATGCCGAGATCGACGTCGTAGATCTCACCCCGCCAGATCAAGCGAGCGGGTCCCACTCCAGCTGCTCGGCCAAGAGTGCATTCCGGCTCCCGGCATCCAACTGCCGATAGTCGTCGTTCAGTCCGCGCATGAACTCCTGGCGTTCCAGCGCGTCGATGGCCGTATGCACGACCTCAACAACGGTCGTCTGGCGACTCTCCGCCAACGCCGAAAGCCGCTCTGAGTCGGGCCGCCGGACTCGCACAGTGGTCGTATCGGAGGAAGCCATGGATCTGAGTGTAGACGAAATGTAGATCAAAGGGAACAGCGCCTCTAGCCGGCGGTCTCGGGCAGGTCAGTGAGAGGTGGCGGTGAGCTTGAACACCGGATGGCGGGGTGCCTCTTCGATGAACTTGTCCACCGGGTCGTCGCCCTTGGCATCGAAGAATGGGGCGGTTACCCGCACGTTGCGAACATAACGCTTGAGGACGGGACCGGCTGTGGCTGCGTCTACCTCCTCGGCGTGATTGGTCTCCGCTCGCCTGCCATGGCGAAGAGTGACCTCGGGCTGGGCACGCACGTTGTGCACCCAAGCCACGTTTCCGTAGGGTGAGACAAGCCATCGTTGTCCATCGTTCTCGACCAGGATCACCGGTGTAGTCCTCTGCCGCCCGGTCCTACATCCCGTGGTTGTGAGGAGATACGTCGACTTACCGCCGATACCAAGGCGAATCAACGGATTCATGAGCGCATTGACCGCTCGACGGGCAGGCCCGAGTTGGTAGTTCTTTGCCATCCCACAGTCTGCCCTGGCATGCGCGCTCATGCACTTGATGATCCCGATATCACTCGATCGCGTGGCTGCGAGTGGGCACCTCGGGGTTCCGGGCTGTTCAGCTGACCCGGCGGAGTGGCGATACCTCGGCTCCGAAATGCCAGGGCACGACTTGGTTTCGTGGGCCATCATGGACCATGACCGACGTGGATATCCCGACGGTAGGCGTACTTCCGGCCTTTGTGGCCGTGCCGACAGGCGAGGGAACCTGGCCCGGCGTGATCGTCATTCACGATGCGTTGGGAATGAGCACTGATTTGCGAAGACAGGCGGACTGGCTGGCGAGCGAGGGATACCTGGCGGCGGCACCGGACCTGTATCACGGGGGCAACAAGCTCAGATGCATGCGAACGGTCATCAAAGACGCACTCGCGCGCAAGGGTCGGACATTCGATGACCTGGAGGCCACGCGGGCGTGGCTGGCTGGCCGACCGGACTGCACGGGCCGGATCGGTGTCATCGGCTACTGCATGGGAGGTGGGTTCGCTCTGCTGCTCGCTCCCCGACAAGGCTTCTTCGCATCGAGTGTGAACTACGGCGGTGTACCGAAAGACGCCGAGGACCTGTTGCGAGGTGCCTGCCCGGTGATTGGAAGCTACGGGGCCAAGGATCGCTCACTGCGTAGGGCACCTCGCCGCCTCGAGCAGGCACTCAGCGCCAACGGAATCGATCATGACGTCAAGGTGTATGCCGACGCTGGGCACTCCTTTCTCAATGATCACGATCCCACGGAGGCTTCTATGATCTTCAAGGTCCTGGCGAAGGTTTCAGGCGCACGGTTCCACCAGAGCTCAGCGCTCGATGCCCGCCGTCGAATCATCGCCTTCTTCGATGAACACCTCAAACAGTCGGTCACCTAGCGTCGGCTGCCGGTCATTTGTGAGTCCGGCGGTCTGGGGCAGCGCCCTCGAAATCGAACTCGAGCCTCAGTTGGCTCCATCCCATGGTCGTCACCTTGTCAACGAGCATGCGGCAGGATGGAGGCCCTTCATCCCGAAAAACGGATCAGAGAGGCAGTCGCCCCGGCCGCTACCGCCCTAGAGTCCGGGTAGTCGGGAGCAGACTCGCGAACGAAAAGACGCAGACCGATCTCGCGGTGGGCGGTGACAGGATGGGTGGCGCTCAGTTCGATCCATGAAAGGGGGCCCCGTGCCCAGTATTGGCGATCGAGTCCGATTCGAGTCCACGAAGGTAGGTCAAAGTCCTCGGGATGGTGTCGTGACCGGGGTCGATGGGGAGCTCCTCCACATCGAATGGTCGACCGGCGGAGAGTCATCTTTCATCCCGGGAGCCGGATCAATAACCATCGTAGGCAAGGTATCCGGCAAGACGGCAGCCAAGCGGACTACCAAAAAGAGGGCTCCAACCCGAAAGGCCGCGACGAAGGCTGCGAAGAAGTCGGCTCCGGCCAGGAAGAGGGCTCCAGCCCGAAAGGCCGCGAAGAAGGCTGCGAAGAAGTCGGCTCCGGCCAGGAAGAGGGCTCCAGCCCGAAAGGCCGCGACGAAGGCTGCGAAGAAGTCGGCTCCGGCCAGGAAGAGGACTCCAGCCCGAAAGGCCGCGAAGAAGCGGGTTCCAGCTGGCAAGCGTCCTGCCAAGAGGGCGGCTAAGCGCTAGGCCATTTGTGGAGTCGGCAAAGGCGAGATTGTCGGCCGAAGGTGAGCGAGAATCGCACTTCAGTCCGGCGTACCGGTG
>CAVQCO010000005.1:0-144250 GCA_963711065.1 uncultured Acidimicrobiaceae bacterium | reverse complement strand
AGTGTTGTGGACGCCTTGACTCGTCGTGTACGACGGTCGACTCGCTCCAACGGCTGGACCTGCCGGCGGGCGTCGACATCGAGATCAAGATCCAGACGGCCTGACGGCCGGACGGCCCCGCCCACCTGCCCGGACGCCTGGCAGGGGGGCCGGACCATGGTGTAACCTCGCGGGCCGCCGAATTCGGCTTCCCGGCGGCCACCACAGCGGCACCGCGGTGCTGCGGACGACAACAGACGTGCGTGACAGCCGGCCCCAGGGCCGGGACCTCACGCCGAACCATTCGAGCGCTCCGCTCGGGATTCCCGGGCGGAGCGTTGGCATGCGCAGGGGGCACCCGCGGCAGGGAGAGGACACGTGGCAAGGAAGGCGATCGTCGGCGAGAAAGTCGGCATGACCCAGGTCTGGGACGACCAGAACCGCGCCGTACCGGTGACGGTGCTGAAGGTCGCGCCCGTGCGCGCTGGTCCAGGTCAAGACGCCCGAGACCGACGGCTACGCCGCCCTGCAGGTGACCTGGGGCTTCCGGCGCAACTCCACGCTGACCAAGCCCCAGCTCGGGCACTACGCCAAGGCGGGCGTGAGCCCCGGGCGGGCGCTGGTCGAGCTGCGGCTCGACGACGTGGCCGACTTCACGGTGGGCCAGGAGCTGGCGGCGGACCTGTGGGAGGCCGGCGAACGCGTCGACGCCATCGCGGTCTCCAAGGGCAAGGGCTTCGCCGGCGGCATGAAGCGGCACAACTTCAAGGGCCAGGGCGCGTCGCACGGCAACCACCGCAGCCACCGCGTCCCGGGCTCCATCGGCGCCTGTGCCACGCCGTCGCGTGTCTTCAAGGGCACCAAGATGGCCGGGCAGCTCGGCGGCACCCAGGTGACCGCGCTGAACCTCGAGGTGGTCTCCGCCGACGCCGAACGCGAGCTGGTGCTGGTCAAGGGGGCCGTCCCCGGTTCCCGCGGCAGCGTCGTCGTGCTGCGCGACTCGGTCAAGGCCCCCTCCAAGGCCGGGAGGTCCCGATGACGGCGACCGCCACCGGCACCGTGCGCGACGGCACCGTGCTCCGCCACACCGCCAAGAAGGAGCGCCCGGCCCCCGTCACCCGCACGGTCACCCGGCGCAACGCCGCCGGCCACGACCTGGGCACGGTGGAGCTGGAGCCGACCGTCTTCGGCCTCGAGCCCAACCGGGCCGTGCTGCACCAGGTCGTCACGGCGCAGCTGGCGGCCGGCCGGGCCGGGACGCAGTCCACCCTGACCAGGGCCGAGGTGCGCGGCGGCGGGGCCAAGCCGTTCCGCCAGAAGGGCACCGGCCGGGCCCGCCAGGGGAGCAGCCGCTCGCCGTCCATGAGCGGTGGCGGCGTGGCGCTCGCCCCCAAGCCGCGCAGCTACGCCCAGCGCACCCCCAAGAAGATGGTGCGCCTCGCCCTCCTCTCCGCCCTGAGCGACCGGGCCGACATCGGCCGCATCGCCCTGATCGACGACTGGAAGATCAGCGAGCCAAAGACCAAGGACGGCGCCAACGTCCTGCGCAAGCTGAAGCTGACCGGCAGCGTCCTCGTCGTCCTGGCCCCCGACCAAATCAGCGTGGCGCTCTCCTTGCGCAACCTGCCCGGGGTCCACTTCACGACCTTCGCGGAGCTCTCGGCCCACGACGTCCTGCGGGCCGACTGGCTGCTCTTCTCGGACCGCACGCTGCCGACGGCCGTGTCGGACTTCTCCGGGACGCACCTCGTCGAGGAGTCGGAGCCGGTGGTCGACGACGCGGCGGCGCCCGAGGCGCCGGCCGACGCCGAGCCGGTCGAAGACGCCGAGGAGGCCGCGCCGGCCAAGCCCCGGGCGAGGGCGACCAAGCGGGCCAAGGCCGTGGTCGAGCCCGAGGTCGTTGCGGAGGCTCTGGCGGCGACCGAGGACGGGGACGAGGAGGCCGACGCCGATGCGTGACGCCATGGCCGTTTTGATCCGCCCGGTGGTCTCCGAGAAGAGCTACGCGCTCATGGACCGGGGCGTCTACGTCTTCATCGTGGACCCCCGCGCCACCAAGATCGAGGTGCGCCACGCCGTCGAGCAGGCCTTCGGCGTGCGGGTCACCAACGTCAACACGCTGAACCGCAAGGGGAAGGCGACGCGCAACCGGCGCACCAACGTGAAGGGCAAGCGGCCCGACACCAAGCGCGCCATCGTCACGCTCCACCCCGACGACTCCATCGACCTCTTCGATCGCTGATCAGGACCGCCATGCCACTTCGCTCACGCAAGCCCACCAGCCCCGGACGCCGGTTCCAGACCGTCTCGGACTTCTCCGAGATCACCCGCGACCGCCCCGAGAAGTCCCTGCTCGCGCCCAATCCCTCGAGCGGCGGGCGCAACAACCACGGGCGCAAGACGTCGCGCCACCGCGGTGGCGGCCACAAGCAGCAGTACCGGATGGTCGACTTCCGGCGCAACAAGGACGGCATCCCGGCCAAGGTGGCGGCCATCGAGTACGACCCCAACCGCAACGCCCGCATCGCGCTCCTGCACTACGCGGACGGCGAGAAGCGCTACATCCTGGCGCCGGCGGGGGTCAAGGTGGGCGACAAGCTCCAGAGTGGCCAGGGCGCGGACATCCGCCCGGGCAATGCCCTGCCGCTGCGCTACATCCCCGTGGGCTCGACCATCCACAACGTCGAGCTGCGTCCCGGGGGTGGCGGCAAGATGGCCCGCGGCGCCGGCATGAGCGTCCAGCTCGTGGCCAAGGAGGGTGCCTTCGCCACCCTGCGCCTCCCCTCCACCGAGATGCGGCGCGTGTCCATCGACTGCCGCGGCACCCTGGGCGTGGTGGGCAACGCCGAGGCGGAGCTCGTCAAAGTGGGCAAGGCCGGCCGCAACCGCTGGAAGGGCAAGCGGCCGCAGACGCGGGGCGTGGCCATGAACCCGGTCGACCACCCCCTCGGCGGCGGCGAGGGCAAGTCCAGCGGTGGCCGCCACCCGGTCTCCCCGTGGGGCAAGCCCGAGGGCCGCACCCGGGCGCGCAACAAGAAGTCCAATTCGATGATCGTCCGCCGGCGCCGCACCCGCGGCGCGCGGCGGTAGGCGAGGGTTGAGGTAGCCATGCCGCGTAGCCTGAAGAAGGGTCCGTTCGTCGACGACCACCTGCTCAAGAAGGTGGACGTCCTGAACTCGAGCGGTGAGAAGAAGGTCATCAAGACCTGGTCCCGCCGCTCCACGATCATCCCCGACATGGTCGGGCACACCATCGCGGTCCACGACGGCCGCCGCCACGTGCCGGTCTACGTGACCGAGTCGATGGTGGGCCACAAGCTGGGTGAGTTCGCGCCGACGCGCACCTTCCGCTACCACGCCGGCCAGGAGCGGGGGGCACGGCGATGACCGCCACCAAGACCAACGAGCGCCCCGGGACGCGGGCGGTGCACCGCTACTGCGGCCTGTCGGCCTCCAAGGCCCGCCAGGTGCTCGACCTGATCCGGGGCGAGGACGTGCAGCGCGCCGCCGAGATCCTGACGGGCACCGAGCGCGAGGCGGCCGAGGTCATCGGCAAGGTGCTGACCTCGGCGGTGGCCAACGCGGCGCACAACGACCAGCAGAACCCCGAGGAGCTCTACGTGTCGGCCTGCTACGCCGACGAGGGCGCCACCATGAAGCGCTGGCGCCCGCGGGCCCGCGGCCGGGCCACCAGGATCCGCAAGCGGACCTGCCACATCACCATCATCGTGAGCCGGCTCCCGCCAGACCAGCTGGAGCTGCGCCGCCGGCGCATGGAGGCCGTGAGCGCCAACCGGTCCCGCCGGGTCGACGCCTCGCGGCGCCGGGCCGACCTCTCGGGCCGCCTGTCGCGCCGGCGCGCCGCCGCGGCCGAGAAGGCGGCGGCGGAGGAGGCGGCCGCAGAGGCGGAGGCGGAGGCGGAGGAGTCCGTGACCGACGAGGCCGTGACCGAGGACGCAGGGATCGAGGACGCCGTGACCGAGGACGCCACCGAAGAGGACGCAGTCGACGCCGGCACCGGCGACGACGAGAAGAGCGAGGACGAGTAGATGGGCCAGAAGGTAAACCCCTACGGGTTCCGGCTCGGGATCACGACGGACTGGAAGTCCCGGTGGTTCGAGGAGCGTCACTACCGCGACTTCGTGGTCGAGGACTGGAAGATCCGCGACTACCTGATGACGCAGCTCGAGGCGGCCGCCGTCAGCCGGATCGAGGTGGAGCGCACCCGGGACCGGCTGCGCGTCGACATCCACACCGCCCGGCCGGGCATCGTCATCGGCCGGCGCGGCGCCGAGGCCGACCGCCTCAAGAAGAAGCTCGAGGAGATCACCGGGCTGCAGAACCGGATCCAGCTCAACATCCAGGAGATCAAGCAGCCCGAGCTCGACGCCGCGCTGATCGCCCAGGGCATCTGCGACCAGCTCGTGCGCCGGGTCGCCTTCCGCCGCGCCATGAAGCGAGCCATCCAGACCGTCCAGAAGGCCGGTGCCCAGGGCATCAAGGTGCAGTGCTCGGGACGCCTCGGCGGCTCCGAGATGTCGCGCAAGGAGCAGTACCGCGAAGGCCGCGTGCCCCTGCACACCCTGCGGGCCGACATCGACTACGGCTTCCGCGAGGCCCGCACCACGTCGGGCCGCGTCGGCGTGAAGGTGTGGATCTACAAGGGCGACATCCTGCCCTACAAGGTCTCCATCGAGGACAAGATCACCCGCGAGGCCGCGATGGCCGTCGGCGAGACGTCGGGCCAGAGCGGGCCCCGCCGTCTCATCACCGCCGGCGGCGGCCGCCGCCGCGCCGAGACCTTCGCGACCGACGAGGAAGAGGAGATCACGGAGGCCAACGGCGCGGTCGAGGAGGAGCTGGTCGACGAGTTGCTGGTCGAGGCCCCCGCGCCGCCCGAGACCGTCGAGGTGGAGGCCGAGGAGGAGGTCGAGACCCCGGTGGCCGACCTGCTGCCGTCGCCGACGGAGCCCGACGAGCTGGAGCGCCAGCTGACCCAGGACGAGGAGATGGAGCGCCAGAACCGTCACCAGCACCACGAGGCCCCGCACTTCCGCAAGGAGTCGGACTGACATGTTGATGCCCAAGAAGGTCAAGCACCGCAAGACGCAGCGGGGACGCCTGACGGGCGCCGCCAAGGGCGGCACGACGGTGTCCTTCGGCGACTTCGGGATTCAGGCGGTCGAGCCGGGCTGGCTCACGGCACGCCAGATCGAGGCGGCCCGTATCGCCATGACCAGGCACGTCAAGCGTGGCGGCAAGGTCTGGATCCGGGTCTTCCCCGACAAGCCGGTCACCCAGAAGCCGGCCGAGACGCGCATGGGCTCGGGCAAGGGCAACCCCGAGCTGTGGGTCGCCGTCGTCCACCCCGGCCGCGTGCTCTTCGAGCTGGCCGGCGTCGACGAGGAGCTGGCCCGCGCCGCCATGGAGCGCGCCATCCAGAAGCTGCCCTTCAAGGCCCGCTTCGTGGTGCGCCCGGGGACCCACGGCCACGCCGAGGTCGCGATCTGATGCCCACCGCGCACGACCTCTCCATGCTCGACGGCGACGAGCTCTCCTCCCGCCTGGGCGAGTCGCGCCGCGAGCTGTTCAACCTGCGCTTCCAGCTCGCCACGGGACAGCTCGACAATCCCGCCCGCATCGGGCAGGTGCGCCGCGAGGTGGCCCGCATGCTGACCGTGCTGCGTGGCCGCGAGATCCTCGAGGCCGAGGGCGCCTACGTGGCGCCGACGGCGGCCGAGCACGAGGCGGCCCGGGCGAAGCTCGCCGCGGAGGACGCCGAGCGCGAGGAGAAGGCGGCGGCCAAGGTGACGGCCGCCGAGGCCGAGGCCACCCCGCTCGACCTGCACGATCACGACCACCTGGACGACGACGAAGAGGATGAGGCCTGATGGCCGACGAGACCCCAGAGAACGAAGAGGCGACCGAGCAGGCCAAGGCCGCCGCCGCCGACGCCGCCATGGCACTCGACGCCATCGAGGCCGAGGCCGCGGCCGAGCTGCCGGCCACCGACATCGAGGCCGCCGTGCCCGTGCCGCCCGCCACCACGGCGGCGCAGGCCCCGGAGGGGCCGGCCGAGGCGGGGCCGCGCCCCAACCGCCGCAAGGTGCGGGAGGGGATCGTCGTCTCCGACGCCATGACCTCGACCGTCGTGGTCGCGGTCGTGGAGCGGGTGCGCCACCCCAAGTACGGCAAGACGGTGCAACGCACCAAGAAGCTCTACGTGCACGACGCCGGGGACACCGCCAAGGTGGGGGACCGGGTCCGGGTGCAGGAGACCCGCCCGCTGTCCAAGCTCAAGCGCTGGCGCCTGACCGAAGTCGTGGAGCGGGCCCGATGATTCAGCAGGAGTCCCGGCTCAGGGTGGCCGACAATTCCGGCGCGCGCGAGGTGCTGTGCATCCGCGTGCTGGGCGGGTCGCGCCGGCGCTACGCCAGCATCGGCGACGTGTTCGTGGCCACGGTCAAGGACGCCATCCCCGGTGCGGCCGTCAAGAAGGGCGACGTCGTCAAGTGCGTCGTCGTGCGCACGAAGAAGGAGAAGCGGCGGCCCGACGGGAGCTACATCCGTTTCGACGAGAACGCCGCCGTCCTCATCAACGACCAGCAGCAGCCGCGCGGGACGCGCATCTTCGGGCCGGTGGGCCGCGAGCTGCGCGACAAGCGCTTCATGCGCATCGTCTCGCTGGCCCCGGAGGTGCTCTAGCCATGAAGATCCACAAGGGAGACACGGTCGTGGTCCTCCAGGGCAAGGACAAGGGCAGGAAGGCCGAGGTCGTGCGCGCCATCCCGTCGAGGGAGCGCGTCATCCTCGAGGGCGTCAACGTGGCCAAGCGTCACGCCAAGCCGACCCGCGCCACCCAGCAGGGCGGCGTCATCGACAAGTTCATGCCGGTGCACGTCTCCACCGTGGCCCTGGTCTGCAAGAGCTGCGACCAGCCCACCCGGGCCGGCTACCGCTTCGAGGACGACGGCGAGAAGGTCCGCGTCTGCAAGAAGTGCGGGGCCGCGCTGTGAGCACCACGACGGCGCCGGCCCGCCCCCGGCTCAAGGAGCGCTACCTCACCGAGCTGCGGGACCGGCTCAAGGAGGAGCTCAGCCTCGGCAACGTCATGGAGGTGCCCCGGCTCGAGAAGATCGTCATCAACATGGGCGTGGGCCGCGCCACCCAGCAGGCCTCCCTCATCGAAGGGGCCCAGCGCGACCTCGAGGTCATCACCGGCCAGAAGCCGGTCGTGACGCGGGCCAAGAAGTCCATCGCGGGCTTCAAGCTGCGCGAGGGGCAGACGATCGGGGTCAAGGCGACCTTGCGCGGCGACCGCGCCTGGGAGTTCTTCGACCGCCTGCTGAGCCTGGCCATCCCGCGCATCCGCGACTTCCGGGGCCTGTCGCCCCGGTCCTTCGACGGCCACGGCAACTACACCTTCGGGGTGACCGAACAGCTGATCTTCCCCGAGATCGACTACGACAAGATCGACACGACCCGCGGCATGGACATCACCATCGTGACCACCGCACGCACCAACGAGGAGGGACGGGCGTTCCTGGCAGCGTTCGGCTTTCCGTTCCGACAGGAGACCCGGTAGCAACATGGCGAAAAAGGCATTGATCGAGAAGCAGCGACGCACGCCCAAGTTCAAGGTCCGGGGCTATACCCGGTGCCAGCGGTGTGGGCGGCCGAAGGCCGTGTACCGCAAGTTCGGGCTGTGCCGGATCTGCTTGCGCGTCATGGTGCATGCGGGCGAGGTGCCCGGCGTCACGAAGGCGAGCTGGTAGGCCGCCATGACGATGACCGATCCCATCGCGGACATGCTGACGCGGATCCGCAACGCCAACTCCGCCATGTTCGACACGGTGCGCATGCCCGGGTCGAAGCTGAAGGAGTCGCTGGCTTCCGTCCTCCAGCGGGAGGGCTTCATCGCGGGCTACAAGGTCGAGCCCAACGAGGGCAAGCCGGGGACCACCCTCGAGATCACCCTGAAGTACTCGGGCGACCGCACCCGCACCATCGCCGGGATCAAGCGCGTCTCCAAGCCGGGCCTGCGCATTTACGCCCGGGCCGACGGCATGCCGCGCGTGCTCGGCGGCATGGGCGTGGCCGTCGTCTCCACCAGCCAGGGGCTCCTGACCGACGCCGAGGCGCGGCAGAAGCACCTGGGCGGCGAGGTGCTGTGCCATGTCTGGTAGTGCCGTGACCCGCACGGCCGGGACCCGAGGGGAGGCCTGATGTCACGCGTCGGCCGTTCGCCGATTCCCGTCCCGTCCAACGTCACCGTCACCCTGAGCGGGGCAACGGTGAGCGTCAAGGGGCCCCAGGGCACCCTCCAGCGCGACCTGCCCGAGGGCATCAGCATCGCCCAGGAGGGCGACACGCTCGTGGTCAGCCGCCCCGACGACGAGCGGCGGCACCGCGCCCTGCACGGCCTGTCGCGTTCGCTCGTGGCCAACATGGTCTCGGGGGTCACCGACGGCTTCTCCAAGGAGCTCGAGATCGTGGGCGTGGGCTACCGCGCCACCGCCAAGGGCCCCGGCGCGCTCGAGCTGGCGCTGGGCTACTCGCACCCGGTGCTCGTGGACGCGCCCGACGGCATCACCTTCGAGGTGCCGGTGCCGACACGCATCGTCGTCAAGGGCATCGACAAGGAGAAGGTGGGCCAGGTGGCGGCCGACATCCGCAAGCTGCGCAAGCCCGAGCCCTACAAGGGCAAGGGCGTGCGCTACGCCAACGAGCGAGTGCTGCGCAAGGCAGGAAAGGCCGCGAAGTAATGGGACGCACGAGCGATCGCACCCGGTTGCGCCTCCGGCGCCACGACCGTGTCCGCACCAAGGTGAACGGGACGGCCGACTGCCCGCGCCTGGCCGTCCACCGGTCGAACCGCCACATCTCGGCCCAGCTCATCGACGACACCACCGGCCGCACCCTGGTCGCAGCCTCCTCCGTGGAGCCGGACCTGCGCGCGTCGCTGGGCAAGGCGGGTGGCGGTAACGTGACGGGCGCAGAGTCGGTCGGGCGCCTGCTCGGCTCGCGGGCCAAGGCTGCAGGCATCACCAAGGTGGTCTTCGACCGGGGGGGCTTCGTCTATCACGGGCGTGTTGCCGTCCTGGCTGACGCGGCGCGTGCCGAGGGACTGGAGTTCTGAGAATGGTCGACACACAGTACGAAGAGCGCACCATCAAGGTGAACCGGGTCGCCAAGGTCGTCAAGGGCGGCCGGCGGTTCTCTTTCGCCGCGCTGATGGTGGTCGGCGACGGCAACGGGAAGGTGGGCCTCGGCTACGGCAAGGCCAAGGAGGCCGGGCTGGCGGTCCAGAAGGGGATCGAGGAGGCGCGCAAGAACCTCTTCGAGGTGCCCCTCGCCGGCAGCACCATCGTGCACCCCGTCATCGGCGAGAGCGGTGCCGGCCGGGTCCTGCTCAAGCCGGCCGCTCCGGGCACGGGCGTCATCGCCGGTGGTGCGGCCCGCCACATCCTCGAGATGGCAGGCATCCGCGACATCCTGGCCAAGTCGCTGGGCTCGTCCAACGGCATCAACGTGGCCCACGCCACCATCGCCGGGCTCAAGCAGCTGCGGCGGCCCGACGACGTGGCCGCGCTGCGCGGCAAGGCGGCCGACGAGGTGACGCCCGGCGGCGTGCTGCGGGCCTACCGCGAGCGCAGGCGCGAGACCGAGCTGTACGCGGCGGAGGCGCGCGCTGACGATGACGCCCAGGGCCACGGCCACCACGTCGACGGGGGAGACCCGGCTGCTCGTCACCCAGACGCGCTCGGCCATCGGCACCAAGCCCAAGCACCGCGGCACGCTGCGGGCCCTCGGCCTGCGCGGCATCGGGCAGTCCAACGAGCTGCCGGACCGCCCCGAGATCAGGGGCATGCTGGCCCGGGTGCCGCACCTGATCCGTGTCGAGGAGGTCTCGAAGTGAAGCTGCACGATCTGGCGCCGCCCAAGGGCGCGACCAAGGCCAAGCGCCGGGTCGGCCGCGGGACCGGGGGCAAGGGCCACAAGACGGCCGGCCGTGGCATGAAGGGCCAGAAGGCCCGCAGCACCGTGCCGGTCGGCTTCGAGGGTGGCCAGCTCCCCCTCATGCAGCGCATCCCCAAGCTCAAGGGGTTCACCAACCCGTTCCGGGTCAGCTACACCCCGGTCAACCTGGGCGCGCTCGACGCGCTCGGGGTCGACGAGGTCACGGTGGAGACCCTGGTGGAGGCCCGCCTCGTGCGGCCCAAGGCTCTGGTCAAGGTCCTGGGCCAGGGCTCGCTGACCCGGCCCGTCCGCGTGTCGGCGCACGCGTTCTCCAAGGCGGCCGAGGCGGCCATCACCGCAGCGGGAGGTAGCGTCGAGCGGGTGCCGCTGCCCTTCGCCCATGGGCGACCGCCCGCCTCGGGCAACGCCTTGATGAACCGATAGTGACCACACCGGGACTTCACTGAGAGGAAGGGCCATGCTCTCCCGGCTCGCCAACATCTTCAGGGTCCCCGACCTTCGCAACAAGGTCGTCTTCACGCTCGCGATCATCGCCCTGTACCAGATCGGTGCCAACGTCCCCGTCCCCGGGGTCAACTGGGCGCGCCTGCAGGGACTCGAGAGCTCGGCCTCGGCCTCGGGCGTCCTCGGCTTCCTCAACCTGTTCAGCGGCGGAGCCCTGGTGCGCCTGGCCGTCTTCGGCCTGGGCGTCATGCCCTACATCACCAGCTCCATCATCATCCAGCTGCTCTCCACGGTGATCCCCAAGCTCGAGGAGTGGCGCGACCAGGGTGCGGTCGGCCAGAAGAAGATCACCCAGACCACCCGCTACCTCACCGTGGGCCTGGCCGTGATGCAGTCCGCGGGGCTGGTCTACGCCTTCCACGGCCACGACTCGGCCCTGCTCGGCACGAGCGTCGACCTGATCCCGAGCTTCACCTGGCCCCTGGCCCTGTTCATGGTGCTGATCCTCACCGCCGGCACCGCGTTCGTGATGTGGCTGGCCGAGCTCATCACCCAGCGCGGCATCGGGCAGGGGATGTCGATCCTGATCTTCGCCAACGTGGTGGCGGCCATCCCGACCGGGTTCAAGGCGATCTACGAGGAGGGCGGCAAGACCAAATTCGGGATCATCATCCTGGTCTCGTTGGTGCTGCTGGTGTTCATCGTGTTCATGGACCAGGGCCAGCGCCGCATCCCGGTGACCTTCGCCCGTCGCGTCGTGGGCCGGCGGATGTACGGCGGGAGCTCCACCTATATCCCGCTCAAGGTGAACCAGTCCGGCGTGATCCCGATCATCTTCGCCAGCTCCGTGCTGTACATCCCGGTGCTGCTCTCCAACGTCATCCCGTGGAACTGGTTCCAGAACTTCGTGCGCAACAGCCTGACGCCGACCAGCTTCTTCTACATCGCGGCGTACTTCCTGCTCATCGTGATGTTCACCTTCTTCTACGTGTACGTCGCCTTCGACCCGCACCAGCAGGCCGACCTGATCCGCAAGCAGGGTGGCTTCGTCCCCGGCATCCGGCCCGGGCCGCCCACCGAGCGCTACTTCGCCCACATCCTCAGCCGCATCACGGTCGTCGGCGCCCTCTTCCTGGGCTCGGTGGCCGTCGTGCCCTCGCTCCTCATGGCGCTCTGGCACCTCAACCGCTTCCCGTTCTACGGGACCACCCTCCTGATCTCGGTGGGCGTCGCCCTCGAGACCATGCGCCAGATCGACAGCCAGCTCATGATGCGCAACTACGAGGGCTTCCTCAAGTAGGGGCACGTGATCCCCGGGGTCAGGCTCGTGGTCCTCGGCAAGCAGGGGGCCGGCAAGGGGACGCAGTGCGTCCGCCTGTCGCACCACTACGTCGTGCCACACGTCTCCACCGGCGACATGCTGCGCAGCGAGGTGAAGTCGCGCTCGCCCATCGGCCAGCGGGCGCAGGACCTCATGGAGAAGGGTGAGCTCATCCCCGACGACCTGGTGATGGAGATGGTGGGCGGCCGGCTCAGCGAGCGCGACACGACCGGGCGCGGCTTCGTGCTCGACGGCTGCCCGCGCACCACGGGGCAGGCCGAGGTCCTCGAGAAGATCGTCGAGCCCTTCGGCCTCGACCTGGTGATCAACCTGCAGGTTCCCACCACCCTGGTCATGAAGCGCCTGGCCTCGCGCCGGGTCTGCGTGGACTGCGGCGCCAACTACTCCACCGCGGCCCCACCACTGGTGAACTGGACCTGCGACGTGTGCGGCGGCGAGGTCGTCCAGCGCGAGGACGACACCGAGGAGGCGATCGAGCGGCGGCTCAACCTCTACGAGGAGGAGACCGCCCCGCTGCTCCACTGGTACGAGGAGCGCACCCTGCTGGCCGAGATCAACGGCACCGGGTCCCCCGACGCGGTGACCCGGCGCGTCGTGGCGGCCATCGACAGCCTGCGCCAGCAGCAGAAGGCGCGCAGCAACCCATGAGGCGCAACGAGGCCGAGCTGGCCAAGATGCGCCGCGCCGGCAAGGTCGTGGCCGAGATGCACGAGGCGACCCGGGCCGCCGCCAAGCCGGGGGTGACCACGGCGGAGCTCGACCGGGTCGCCCGCGACGTCCTGGAGCGCCGGGGCGCCACGTCGAACTTCCTCGGCTACCACGGCTTCCCGGCCGTCATCTGCACCTCGCCCAATTCCATGATCGTGCACGGGATCCCGGGCGGTTACGTGTTGGAGGAGGGGGACATCCTCTCCATCGACTGCGGGGCCATCATCGAGGGCTACCACGGCGACGCCGCCTTCACCATGGGCATCGGGACGATCTCGGCGGAGGCCGAGAAGCTGCTCCAGGTGACCGAGCGCAGCCTGTGGGCCGGGATCGAGCAGCTGGTCCGGGGCAACGCCCTCAACGAGGTGGGCCGGGCGGTCCAGCAGGTGGCCGAGGCGGGCGGCTTCAGCGTGGTGCGGGAGTACGTCGGCCACGCCATCGGGACGGCCATGCACGAGCAGCCCCAGGTGCCCAACTACTGGCCGGGCACGCGGGGGCCGACCCTCAAGACGGGCAACGTCTTCGCCATCGAGCCCATGGTCAACGTCGGCTCACCCGAGACGATGCTCCTCGACGACGGCTGGAGCGTCGTGACGGCCGACGGGAGCCTGTCGGCCCACTTCGAGCACACGATCGCGGTCACCGAGGACGGCCCGGAGATCTTCACCGTCCCCTGAGACGGCGTCGTGTCACGACGGCACGGGCGGAGGCGCCAGTTGGGAGAGGAGCACCTCGACCCTCCCACGGACCTCGTCGCGGATCGGCCGGATCGCCTCGAGGGTCTTGCCGCTCGGATCTTCGAGATCCCAGTCCTCGTAGTGCTTGCCGGGGACCAGTGGGCAGGCGTCGCCGCACCCCATCGTCACGATGACGTCCGCGGCACCGAAGAACTCGTCGGTCCAGGGTTTGGGGAACTCGCCGGTGATGTCGATGCCCACCTCGGCCATCGCGGCCACGACGGACTGGTTGATCTCCGCCCCGGGCTCCGATCCCCCCGACCACGCGATGGCCCTCGCCCCGGCGAGCTGCTTGAACCACCCCAGCGCCATCTGGGAGCGGCCCGCGTTGTGCACGCACAGGAAGAGGACCGCCGGCACCTTCTTCACGGAACGGTCCTCCGCATGGATCAGGGCCCGGAGGCGCTGCTCCGCGAATCGCTCGGAGCTGAGCACGAGCCACCGGGTCACGGTTGCCTTCCGTGCCAACTCGTTGAAGCTGTCCAACACCAGGGCCTCGATCGTCTCCTCCCCGAACACCCCGGCAAACCGGGCGTGGAGATCCGAGGCGACGCTGTGCAGCGCCTTCCGCTGGCCCGCTGTCATCACTTCGATGTCACCCATGTGCCCTCCCCGTTGTGATCCCTACGGCCGGCTCCCACTCCCCTGGACTGCCGGCGGGCCGTCATGGCCCCGGCGCCGGGAGGATCTCCGTCAGGAGCGCCTCGACCCGCTGGCGGACGGCCTCCCTGATGGGTCGGATCTCGTCGAGCGACCGTCCGGTGGGATCCTCGAGTTCCCAGTCCTCGTAGCGCTTGCCGGGGACGAGCGGGCAGGCGTCGCCGCACCCCATCGTGACCACGACGTCCGCTGCGCCCAGGAACTCGTCGGTCCAGGGCTTGGGGAACTCCTTGGAGATGTCGATCCCGACCTCGACCATGGCCTCGACCACGTCCTGGTTGATCTCGGTTCCGGGTTCTGAGCCACCCGACCATGCAACGGCACGACCCGCGGCCAGGTGGTTGAACCAGCCCAGGGCCATCTGGGAGCGACCGGCGTTGTGGACACACAAGAAGAGCACGGCCGGCACCCGCTTCAGCGAGTGGTCCCGCGAGTGGGCCAGGGCTTCGAGGCGCTGCAGCGCGAACTTCTCTGCGGTGACGGTCAGCCACTTCGTGACCGTGGCCGTCTTCGCGATCTCGTCGTAGCTCTCGAAGACGAACGCCTCGATGGTCTCCTGGCCGAAGATGCCGTGGAATTTGGAATGGAGGTGCTTGGCGACGTGGTTCAGTTGCAGTCTCTGCTGCGCTGTCATGGGCTCGTGCTCGTTCATGCCCATCCCCTTTCGCTTACGACGCCCCGGCCGTCCGCGGGCGGGAGCCGACGGGGCCCCGACGCTCAGTCACCGCTCCGCCCCTGCGCCCGCACCCAGGCCTGCGCCCCCATCTGCACCGCGTCCCACGGGCTGCCCAGCGGCGGCGTGTAGGAGAGGTCGAGGTCGCTCATGGCATCGACCGTCATGTCGTTGAAGATGGCGGTCGCCGCGATGTCGATGCGCTTGGCCACCTCGGCCTGGCGGTGGCCGAAGAGCTGGACGCCGAGGAGCCGGGCGGTCGAGCGGTCTCCGGTGTAGCGCATCCGGATGCGGTGGCTCCCCGGGTAGTACGCCTTGTGGTCGTCGGCCTCGAACTCGACCGTCACCGGGTCGAAGCCGGCGGCCCGTGCCTCGTGATCGCGCAGCCCGGTGCGCGACGCCACCATGTCGAAGACCTTCACGACCTGGGTCCCGAGGCTTCCGGCGAACTCCCGGGCGCCCCCCGTCGCGTTCTCGCCGGCCACGCGGCCCTGCTTGTGGGCGGTCGTCCCGAGCGGCAGGTAGGTGAGGCCCATCAGGCGGTGGTGGGTCACCACGCAATCTCCGGCGGCGAAGACGCGTTCGAGATTGGTGCGCATCCGCCGGTCGACGTTGATCGCCCCCCCGATGCCGAGCTCGGCGCCGGCCGTCGCGGCCAATGCGGTGTCGGGACGCACGCCCACCACGACCAGGACCGTGTCCGCGTCCACGCTGACCTCGGTGCCCGTCGTGTCGACGGCGTCGACCCGGAAGCGCCCGGCCGAACCTCGTGGGGCGCGGGCGATCCGCCTGACCGTCGTGCCGGTCCTGACGTCGACACCGTGCGCGCTCAGCTCCGCGTTGACCAGGGCGCCCAGGCCGGGGTCGACCGTCGGCAGGACCTCGGGCAGCTGTTCGAACTGGGTGATCGTCAGGCCGCGGGCCCGGAGGCCCTCGGCCATCTCGAGGCCGATGTAGCCGGCGCCCACGATCACGGCGCTCGCGGGCTGGTCCTCCTCGAGCGTCCGCACCAGCTCGAAGGTGTCACCCATGGAGTGCAACAGGTGCACCCCGTCGGCGGGACCGAGCGCATCGGGGCCGATCAGGCCGTCGATGGGCGGCCGGGTCGAGACGGCGCCGGTCCCCACGACGAGCTGGTCGTAGGCGAGCCGGTCTTCGACGCCGGTCTCGTCGACGAGGTGGAGACGGCGGCCGGCGACGTCGATCTCGGTCGCCACCGTGTTGAGGCGGACCTGCATGCCCGTCGCCTTGAGGTCGTCGAGCGTGCGATGGGCCAGGTTGCGCCAGTGGGTGACCTCGCCCGAGACGTAGTACGGGATGCCGCAGATGGAGAAGTTGGGGTAGGCGTCCGCGACGACCACGGTGACCTCGGTGGTCGGATCGAGCTCTCGTGCTCGCAGCGCGGCGCTGATGCCGGCGTCGCTGCCTCCGATCGCTACGAGGTGCATGCAGGCTCCTTCGGTCTCGTGTGGGGGTCGGGCATCACTGGGTCTCGAGGTCGCTCTCGTCACGCAGGTGCGGCTCAATGACGTCGGCCGCCTCTGCTCTGGTCATGCCGGGATACAACCCCTTGATCAGTCCGAAGGCCACGGCGCCGCCGACGACCTGGGCGCTGATGAAGCTCGGGACCGACGAGGGTGCGATGCCGGCGAAGGTGTTGGAGAACATGCGCCCGACGGTGATCGCGGGGTTCGCGAAGCTGGTGGAGCTCGTGAAGAAGTAGGCGGCGCCGATGTAGGCCCCCACCGCGGCCGGAGCCAGGTGGGAGCGCCCGGTGCGGGCCAGGGCGAAGATCACGAGGATGAGACCCACCGTGGCGACCACCTCGGAGAGCCAGTGCGGCCCGGAGGCCCGGTGCTTGGTGGAGATGGAGATTGCGGCTTCCGAGAACATCACGTTGGCCAGGATCGCCCCGCAGATGCACCCGAGGGTCTGGAAGGGCAGATAGGCGGCGGCGTCCTTCCACTTGAGACCGCCGAACCCGGCGTCGACGAAGGAGACGACCGGGTTGAAGTGCCCGCCCGAGATCGGGCCGAACATCAAGATGATGGCGAAGAGGCCGGCGGCGGTCGCGGCCGCGTTCTCGAAGAGCTGGAGACCGACGTTGCCCGGCGAGAGGTTCTGCGCCGCGATGCCCGAGCCGATGACGATGGCGGCCAGGAAGGCGCTGCCCATGAACTCGGCCAGGAGCCGCCGCCACAGCATGGTGTCCCTCACGGCCGCGGCCCTCCGTCGCGATCGCGGCTCAGCAGCAAGAGGGCGAGGACTGCGGCGAACCAACCGTCACCGGGTCGCTCCCGACCGCCTCGGGGATGCAGCACGAGCCGTCGCCGGCGATGCCGGTCTCGGCCGGGGCGTCGGCGAGGACGGTGTAGACCTCCCAGGGCCTCCCGTCGGGGTCGCTGACCCAGACCTTGTCCTGGACCGCGTAGCAACAGGTCGTCTGGTCCTCGACCTCTGTCGGGAGACCGCTCTCGTTCAGGCGTCCCGTCGCCGCCGCGACCTCGGCCGTGCTCTCCACCTCGACGCCCAGGTGGTTGAGCGCGCCGGCCACCCCCCGGCCCCGTGCGCCGGCGTCCTCCATCAGGACCAGCTTGAGCGGTGGGTCCGTGACGGCGAAGTTGGCGTAGCCGGGTCGGCGCTTGGCCGGCTCGACCCCGAAGAGCTTGGAGTAGAACTCGACGGCCTCCTCCATGTCGCTGACGTTGAGTGCGAGTTGGACCCTCGACATGGTCACCTCCCTGTAGTATCGACCTCGGTCGATGCATTGAGTATGGCTGATACATTGATAGTTGTCAATATCAGCGTGAACGAGGTGACCCATGAGCAAGTCGGCTGCGACGAAGGTCCGGGTGGCGGAGTGCTGTGCCTCGGTGCTCGCCGCACCGCTCGACACCGCCGAAGCGGCCGAGCTGGCCGGCGGGTTCAGCGCGCTGGCCGACCCGGTGCGGCTGCGCGTGCTCAGCATCCTCGCCGCTTCTCCCGAGGGCGAGGTCTGCGTCTGCGACTTCGTCGAGCCCCTGGCCAAGAGCCAGCCCACGGTGTCGCACCACCTCAAGATCCTGAGCGAGGCGGGCCTCGTGCAGGGCGACCGACGGGGGAAGTGGGTCTGGTACTCGCTCAACCGGGAGCGACTGGCCCAGCTCAGGGCGGCCATCGACAGCTGAGGCTCAGGGAGGCCGCCCGGCGGGTCCCGGCCCGCCCACCTCGGGATCGACCCCGTCGGGGTGGAATTCCCAGCCAGATGCGGTAAACTCGTCAGTCGGCTCTGGGACGGGTCCCCTCAGCGGGGACCTCGCGCCCAGCGGCCAGCCCGATTCCGCCCCGTTCCGGCCTCGCGCCGCCGGTGCGCTCGGGGCAGCACATCAGAACGCAACCAGGAGAGAGTCACCTGCCCAAGCCCAAGGAAGATGCCATCGTGCTCGAAGGCACGGTGGTCGAGCCACTGCCCAATGCCATGTTCCGCGTCGAGTTGGAGAACGGACACAAGGTGTTGGCGCACAGCTCGGGGAAGATGCGCATGCACCGCATCCGCATCCTGCCGGGGGACAAGGTGCAGGTGGAGATCACTCCGTACGACCTCAACCGGGGTCGGATCACCTATCGGTACAAGTAAGGACAGGGAGTCGAGTGAAGGTTCGGCCGAGCGTGAAGCCGATCTGCGAGAAGTGCAAGGTCATCCGGCGCCGCGGCGTGGTGCGGGTGATCTGTGACAACCCGCGCCACAAGCAGCGGCAGGGCTAGGGAGAGGAACGGCACATGGCCCGAATTTCAGGGGTGGACATCCCGCGCGAGAAGCGGCTCGAGATCTCGCTCACCTACATCTACGGCATCGGCCCGACGCTGTCGACGCAGATCTGCGACGCGGTCGACGTGAACCCCTCCACCCGCGTCCGTGACCTCACCGACGAGGAGGTCGCCAGGCTCCGCACCTACATCGACGCCAACTTCCGGGTCGAGGGTGACCTGCGCCGCGACGTCTCCCAGGACATCAAGCGCAAGATGGAGATCAACTGCTACCAGGGCGTGCGGCACCGCAAGGGCCTGCCCGTCCACGGCCAGCGGACCCACACCAACGCCCGCACCCGCAAGGGCCCCAAGAAGACGGTGGCCGGGAAGAAGAAGGTGAAGAAGTAGTGGCCAAGCCCACCAAGCCCGGCGCCCGGCGCCCCCGCCGCAAGGAGCGCAAGAACGTCGCCTACGGCGTCGCGCACATCAAGAGCTCGTTCAACAACACCATCGTCTCCATCGCCGACCCCGAGGGCAACGTGCTCGCCTGGGCCTCGGCCGGCAACGTGGGCTTCAAGGGCTCGCGCAAGTCGACCCCGTTCGCGGCCCAGCTGGCCGCCGAGGCGTGCGCCAAGCGCGCCATGGAGCATGGCGTGCGCAAGGTCGACGTCCTCGTGCGCGGGCCCGGCTCGGGCCGCGAGACCGCCATCCGGTCGCTGGCCGCGGTGGGGATCGAGGTGGTCGGCATCAAGGACGTGACCCCGATCCCGCACAACGGCTGCCGCCCCAAGAAGCGGCGCCGGGTCTAGGCGCAAGAGGAAGAGGAACCACACCCCATGGCTCGATACACCGGTCCCGTCTGCCGCCTCTGCCGGCGCGAGCGGACCAAGCTGTTCTTGAAGGGCGAGCGCTGCTACTCGCTCAAGTGCCCGGTCTCCGAGGCGGTCACCGACCGCCACAGCCGCGCCTACCCGCCGGGCGAGCACGGCCGCGACCGCATGCGGCAGGGCTCCGAGTACCTGGCCCAGCTGCGCGAGAAGCAGAAGGCGCGCCGCATCTACGGGATCCTGGAGAAGCAGTTCCGCAACATGTACGAGGAGGCCAACCGGCAGCCCGGCATCACCGGTGAGAACCTGCTGCGCAACCTCGAGCTCCGCCTCGACAACGTGGTCTTCCGGGCGGGCTGGGGCGCCAGCCGCCGCCAGGCCCGCCAGTTCGTGCGCCACGGCCACGTCCAGGTGAACGGCAAGCGGGTCACGATCCCGAGCTACCGGGTCCGCAAGGGCGACAAGGTCGTGCTGCGCGAGGCCACCCGGGGCAACTTCCTCGTCCGCCGGAACATGGACACCCTGGAGCGCCAGACCCCGGCCTGGCTCGAGACCGGCGACGCCGGCTTCTCGGTGGCCGTCCTCAACCCGCCGCTGCGTGAGCACATCGACGAGCCCGTCCAGGAGCAGTTGATCGTCGAGCTCTACTCGAAGTAGCCCCGTCCCCAGCAACAGGAGCCCCACCATGCTGATTTTCCAACGACCCACCGTCGAAGTCCTCGACGAGGAGCAGAACAACCGCCAGCGCTTCGCCGTCGGCCCGCTCGACCCGGGCTTCGGCACCACGCTCGGCAACTCCCTGCGCCGGACGCTGCTGTCGTCCATCCCCGGCGGCGCCGTGACCCAGCTCCGCTTCGACGAGGCGCTGCACGAGTTCACGACGCTTCCGGGCGTCAAGGAGGACGTCACCGACATCATCCTCAACCTCAAGGACCTGCTGGTCCGGGTGAACTCGGACGAGCCGGTGACCCTCCGCCTCGACGTGCGCGGCCCGGCCGACGCCACGGCGGCGGACCTGCAGCTGACCCCCGACGTCGAGGTGCTCAACCCCGACCTGCACATCGCCTCCATCAACGCCAAGGGCCGCCTGGCCGTCGACGTGACGGTGGAGCGCGGGCGGGGCTACGCCTCGGCCGACAAGAACAAGCGCTCGACGACCATCGGCGTCATCCCGATCGACTCCATCTTCTCGCCGGTGCACCGCGTCACCTTCGACATTGAGCCGGTGCGGGTGGAGCAGTCGACCAACTACGACCGCCTCGTGCTCGACATCGAGACGGACGGGACCATCTCGCCCCGCGAGGCCCTGGCCTCGGCCGGCGCCACGCTGCGCAACCTGGTCTCGCTCGTCGCCGACCTGGAGGAGGCCCCCCAGGGCCTCGAGCCGGGCGACGTCGGGACCACGTCCAGCGGCTCGCCCGACCTGGACCTGCGCATCGAGGAGCTCGACCTGTCGGAGCGCCCGCGCAACTGCCTCAAGCGGGCGCAGATCAACACGATCGGCGAGCTCGTGGAGCGCACCATGGACGACCTCCTCGCCATCACCAACTTCGGCCAGAAGTCGGCCGACGAGGTGGTCCAGCGCCTCGACGAGCGCGGCCTGTCGCTGCGCACGAGGGACTGATCGGCCATGCAGGCAACCCCCAAGCGCGGCCGCCGGCTGGGCGGCTCGGCCGCGCACCAGAAGGCGATGTTGGGCAACCTCGTCGCCTCCCTGATCGCCGCCGAGTCCATCGTGACCACCGAGGCCAAGGCGAAGGCGCTGCGGCCGGTGGCCGAGAAGTGCGTCACCGCCGCCGTCAAGGGGGGCGTGGCCCGGCACCGCCACGTGGTCTCGCTGATCCGGGACAAGGACATGGCCCACAAGCTCTTCGAGGAGATCGGGCCGCGCTACGCGGACCGGCCCGGCGGCTACACCCGCATCCTCAAGCTGGGCCCGCGCCCGGGTGACAACGCGCCGATGGCGCGCATCGAGTTCGTCTGAGGGTGGAGGACGGTGCCGGCGCTGCCCCGCAGCGCTGGAGGCTCCTGATCGCCTACGACGGTGCGGCCTTCCGGGGCTTCGCCGCCCAACCCGAGGTCCCGACCGTCGCCGGCGCGCTGGGCCTGGCGCTCGAGCGCACCGCCCGGCTCACCGAGGCGCCGCTCCTCACCTGCGCCGGCCGCACCGACGCCGGCGTGCACGCCCGCGGGCAGGTGGTCCACGTCGACCTCCCGCCCGCCCCCCACGACGGGCCGGGCCTCGCCCGGGCCCTCAACCGCCAGCTGGCGCCCGCGGTGGTGGTGCGCCGCGCCGAGCCGGTCGGCCCCGAGTTCGACGCCCGACGCTCCGCCACCGGCCGCGCCTACCGCTACCTGGTCTGGAACGCGCCCGACCCGGACCCGCTGCTGGCCCCCCTCGCCTGGCACGTGAGCGACCCGCTCGACCTCGGCTCCCTGCGCACGGCCTCCGACGTCCTGCTCGGCAGCCACGACTTCCGGTCCTTCTGCCGCCGCCCGCCCGGGACCGACGCCGCCGAGCCCATCGTGCGCCGGGTGACCCGGGCCCGCTGGAGCGTGGACGAGGGCCCCGAGGCGCTCGACGCCCGGGCCGGCTCGGGCGAGGCCCGGCTGCTGCGCTTCGAGATTGCGGCCGGCTCGTTCTGCCACCAGATGGTGCGCTCCCTGGTGGCCAGCCTGGTCGAGGTGGGCCGGGGCAGGGACACGGCGGCCGGCCTCCTCGAGCGGCTGCGGGCCGCCAGCCGGCAGCGCATGGCCGAGCCCGCGCCGGCGCACGGCCTGTGCCTGGTCTCGGTGGCCTACGGGGGCCCGGCCGCCGGGCCGGGAATGGCCGGAAGCGGGCGGCGGCTTGCTCCCCCTGCCCAGGGGCCCTATCCTGGTACGTCGGCTCTCGGGACCCCCGGGGGCACTGAGCCCGCTCCACGGGGCAGCTCTTCGGAGTGACGGCTCGCTCACCACGCGGAAGCGAAAGATCGGTCTTGTGCGCACATTTTCACCGAAGGTCACCGAGATCCAGCGGTCCTGGTACGTCGTCGACGCCGACGGTCTCGTGCTCGGGCGCCTGGCCTCGTCGGTGGCCGCCATCCTGCGCGGCAAGCACCGCCCCTACTTCGCCCCCCACGTCGACACCGGCGACCACGTGATCGTGGTGAACGCGGAGCGGGTCGTCCTCACCTCGGACAAGGCCGCCGCCAAACTGGCCTACCGGCACAGCGGCTACCCGGGCGGCCTCCGCTCCACCAGCTACGCCGAGCTCCTGGAGGACCGGCCCGCCGAGCTGGTCCGCCGCTCGGTGCGCGGCATGCTGCCCAAGAACACCCTCGGCCGCCAGATGCTGAGCAAGCTCCAGGTCTACGCCGGACCCGACCACCCCCACGCCGCCCAGAAGCCCGAGCCGCTGGAGCTGCCCGGGGCCCGCCGCGCCGGCTGAGCCCGCGCCCAGGCCACACATCGAAAGGGACACCACCGACGCCATGCCCGCACCACTGAGCCAGACCACCGGACGCCGCAAGCAGGCGGTGGCGCGCGTGCGCTTCCGCCCCGGCCAGGGCGCCATCACGATCAACAAGATCGCCTTCGAGAAGTACTTCACCTCGGCCACCCACCGCATGCTGGTGACGGAGCCGCTGCGCATCACCAACACCGCCGAGTCCTTCGACATCGACGCGACGATCGACGGCGGCGGGATCTCGGGCCAGGCCGGCGCCATGCGCCTCGGCATCGCCCGCAGCCTGTGCGAGGTCGACCCCGAGCACCGCGCCCCACTCAAGCGCTCGGGCCTCCTGACGCGTGACGCGCGGGAGAAGGAGTCGAAGAAGTACGGCCTGAAGAAGGCCCGCAAGGCGCCGCAGTACTCCAAGCGGTAGCAAGCGGTACGCGAGTGGCGACGGCCCGCTTCGGCACCGATGGGGTGCGCGGGGTCGCGAACGAGGAGCTGACCGCCGAGCTGGCGCTGGCCCTCGGGCGTGCGGCCGCCCGCATCCTGCCCGCCCCGACCTTCGTCGTCGGCCGCGACACGCGGCGCTCGGGCCCGCTCCTCCAGGCCGCCTTCTCGGCCGGCCTCGCCACGGAGGGGGCCGACGTGGTCGACCTCGGCGTGCTGCCCACGCCGGGCGTGGCGGCCGTGGCCGAGCGCCGCAGGGCCCCGGGGGCGGTGATCTCGGCGTCGCACAACCCCTTCGGTGACAACGGCATCAAGCTGTTCAGCCTCCTGGGCACGAAGCTGCCGACCGACGTCGAGGAGGAGATCGAGCGCGCGCTCGACGCCATCCTGGCCGACCCCGACGGGCCGCCCCGCCGGCCGACCGGCCGCGGGGTGGGGCGGATCACCTTCGACCCCACGGGGGTCGAGCTCTACAAGGAGCACCTCGTGGCGGTGACCGAGGGCCGCCGACTCGACGGGCTGCGCGTCGTCGTGGACTGCGCCAACGGCGCCGCCTGCGAGATCGCCCCGTGGGTGCTGGCCGAGCTGGGCGCGTCGGTGACCGCGCTGGGTGACGCGCCCGACGGCGTCAACATCAACGAGAAGTGCGGCTCGACCGACCCGGGCCGGCTGTCGCTGGCCGTCGTGGAGCACGAGGCGGACCTCGGCCTGGCCCTCGACGGCGATGCGGACCGGGTCATCGCGGTCGACCACACCGGCACCATCGTCGACGGCGACGTGCTCCTGGCGCTCTTCGCGCTCGACCTGGCCGAGCGGGGACACCTGGCCGGCAACACGGTGGCGGTCACCGTCATGACCAACCTCGGCTTCCGCCTCGCCATGGAGGCCCGCGGCATCGCGGTGCGCGAGACGGACGTGGGGGACCGCCACGTGCTCGCCGCGCTCGACGCCGGCGAGCTCAGCCTCGGCGGCGAGCAGTCGGGCCACATCATCTTCCGCGCCCGCTCCACCACGGGGGACGGGATCCTGACCGGCATCGCCCTGGCCGACCTGGTGCTGCGCGCCGGACGCTCGCTGGCCGACCTCTCCCTCGGCCTGGTCGAGCGGGTGCCCCAACGCCTCGTCAACGTGCCCATCCCGCAGCCCGAGCGCCTGGCCGACTGCGCCGAGGTGTGGGAGGCCGTGGTCAAGGCGGAGGCCGAGCTCGGCCACGAGGGCCGGGTGCTCCTGCGACCGAGCGGCACCGAACCGGTGGTGCGCGTGATGGTCGAGGCCCGCGCCGAGGCGCAGGCCAACGCCGTCGCGGCCCGGCTCGCCGGTGTCGTCGAGGCCGCCCTGGGGCAGGTCGGGCCGCAGGGTAGCCCCAAGTAACCTGGGTCCCCATGTGCGGCATCATCGGCGTCACCGGCGAGGCCGACGCCGTGCCCCTGCTCCTCGGGGCCCTGCACCAGCTCGAGTACCGCGGCTACGACTCGGCCGGCATCGCGCTGGTGGCCGACGGCGCCATCTGGCGGGCGCGGGCGGCCGGGGGGACCAACTCGGTGGCCAAGCTGGCCGAGGCCACCCGGGACGCGCCGGCCGCCCATGCCGCCGCCATCGGGCACACGCGCTGGGCCACCCACGGCAGCCCCACCCCCGAGAACGCCCACCCGCACACGGACTGCAGCGGGCGCATCGCGATCATCCACAACGGGATCATCGAGAACCACGCCGAGCTGCGGGCGGAGCTCGAGGCAGCCGGGCACACCCTGACCTCGGCCACCGACACCGAGGTCATGGCCCACCTGATTGAGGAGGGCATGGCCGGCGGCGCGTCGCTCGCCGAGTCCACCCGGTCCATGCTGCGCCGGCTGCGCGGTGCCTTCTCCATCGCCGTCGTGTGCGCCGACGAGCCCGACACGATCGTCGCCGCCCGCCGTTCGACGCCGTTGGTGCTCGGGCTGGACGACGGCGTCGCGCTCCTGGCGTCGGACATCCCTGCCCTCATCGGCCACACCCGGGACGTCTTCGCGCTGGCCGACGACGAGCTGGCGGTGCTGACGCCCGGGTCGCTCGTGGTCACCACCCTCGACGGCTCGCCCGTCGTGCCCGAGCGGCTGACCATCACCTGGGACCTCGAGTCGGCGCAGAAGGGCGGCTACGAGGACTTCATGTCCAAGGAGATGCACGAGCAGCCCCAGGCCGTGGCCGACACCCTGCTGGACCGGCGGGGACCCGCCGGCGAGCTGATCCTGGACGAGATGCGCCTGGGCGCCGACGACCTGCGCGGCATCGACAAGGTGTTCATCGTCGCCTGCGGCTCGAGCTACCACGCGGCCCTGGTGGCCAAGTACGCCATTGAGCACTGGGTCAAGCTGCCGGCCGAGGTGGACATCGCGAGCGAGTTCCGCTACCGCGACCCGGTGTTGAACGAGCGCACGCTCTGCGTCGGCGTCTCCCAGTCCGGCGAGACGCTCGACACCTCCGAGGCCATGCGCGAGGCGGCGCGGCTCGGGGCCAAGGTGCTCGTGGTCTCCAACGTCGTCGACTCCTCCATGGCCCGGGCGGCCGACGGCGTGCTCTACACGCGGGCCGGCCCCGAGATCGGCGTGGCCTCCACGAAGTGCCACCTGGCCCAGATCGTGGCCCTCGAGGTCCTCGGCCTGTACCTGGCCCAGATACTCGGGACCCTCGCGGCCGCGGAGCGCAACGGGATCCTCAACGCCATGGAGGTCCTGCCGGGCCTGGTGACCGAGGCGCTGGCGCGGGCGGGCGACGTCGACGACGTGGCGGCCAAGCTGACCGACGCCCGCGACTTCTTCTTCCTCGGCCGCCACGTCGGCTACCCCGTCGCCCTGGAGGGTGCGCTCAAGCTCAAGGAGCTGGCCTACCTGCGCGCCGAGGGCTACCCGGCGGGCGAGCTGAAGCACGGCCCGATCGCGCTGATCGAGCCGGGCACCGTGGTCGTCGGCATCGCCACGCGCAACCCGCTGTGGGAGAAGATGCTGTCGAACATCGCCGAGGTGCGCAGCCGTGGCGCGACGGTCGTGCTGCTGGCCGACGACGGCGACGAGGAGTCCGCCGCCGCCGCCGACCACGTGCTGTGGGTGCCCCCGACCTCCCCTCTCCTCGCGCCGGTGGTCGGCGTGGTGCCGTTGCAGCAGCTGGCCTACCGCCTCGCCCGCCTGCACGGGCACGACCCGGACCGGCCCCGCAACCTCGCCAAGACGGTGACCGTCGAGTGAGCGCCATCGTCGGCGTCGGGGTGGACGCGGTCGACGTGGCGCGCTTCCGCCGCCTGCTCGACCGCCGCCCCCGCTTCGCAGCGCGTTGCTTCACCGAGACCGAGCAGACCGACGCCACCGGGTCGGCCGACGTGGCACAGAGCCTGGCGGCGCGCTTCGCCGCCAAGGAGGCGGTCATGAAGGCGCTCGGCACCGGCATCGGCGCCTTCGCGCTGACCGACGTCGAGGTGCGCCGGACGACCGGGACGGGCGCCACCCGCAACGCCCCCTTCCTCGTGCTGTCCGGCACGGCGGCCGAGCTCGCCGGCGCCCAGGGCGCAGGTCGCTTCCACCTGTCGCTCACCCACACCGACGCCGTGGCCATCGCCTTCGTCGTCGCGGAGGAGGCGCAACCCGCCACGTGCGCCCCGTCCTGACCCGCGCCGAGATGGGGGCCGCCGACGCGGCGGCCCTCCAGTCGGTCTCCCACGACACCCTGGTGACCCGCGCCGGCACGGCGGTGGCCCATGCCGCGTTGCGCATGCTCGGCGGCGCCTACGGCCGGCGCGTCGTCGTGGTCGTGGGCAAGGGCAGCAATGGCGCCGACGGCCGTGTGGCCGCCTCCGTGCTGGCCCGGCGCGGCGTGCGGGTCCGGGTGCTGGAGGCCTCGGACGCCCCGGGTGGCGGTGCGCTGCCCCCCTGCGACCTCGTGATCGACGGCGCGTACGGCACCGGGTTCCGGGGCTCCTATGACGCCCCGGCGGTGCCGCCGGGGGCGGCCGTGCTGGCCATCGACATCCCGTCGGGGGTCGACGCGGACAGCGGCGAGGCGCCGGGCGCCGCGGTGCGGGCCGACCGCACGGTGACCTTCGCCGCCCTCAAGCCCGGCCTGCTCCAGGGCGACGGGCCGACCCGGGCCGGCACCGTCGAGGTGGCCGACATCGGAATCGGGTTCCCCACGCCGCAGGCGCTCCTCGCCGACGACGCCGACGTGGCCGCGCTGCTGCCGCCCCGCTCCCGGCAGGGCAACAAGTGGACGAACGCCGTGGGCGTGGCGGCCGGCTCGGCGGGCATGGAGGGGGCGGCCGTCCTGTGCAGCCGGGGGGCCATGGCCGCCGGCGCCGGCATGATCCGGCTGGGCTCGCCCGGCGACCCGTCCGCGGCCTGGCCGACGGAGGCGGTGCGCATGCACCTGCCGGCCGAGGGGTGGGCCGGACCGTTCCTGGAGGCCACCGCCAAGTGCAAGGCCGTCGTCGTCGGCCCCGGGCTCGGCACGGGGGCCGCTGTGGCCGAGGAGATCCGGGGCGTGCTGGCGGCGGTGCCGGTGCCGCTCGTGATCGACGCGGACGCGCTCACCGCGCTCGGGGACGTGGCGGCGGCGCGCACCCTGCTCGACAAGCGGGAGGCGCCGAGCATCCTGACCCCCCACGACGGCGAGTACGCCCGCCTGGCCGGCGGCCCGCCGGGCGCGGACCGTCTTGCGGCGGCACGCCGGCTCGCCGCGTCGACGGGCGCCGTCGTCCTCCTCAAGGGACCGCTCACCGCGGTGGCCGACCCCCGGGGCGCGGCCGCGGCGCCCGACGTGCTCCTCTCCGCCGCCGGCGGGCCCGCGCTCGCCACCGCCGGCAGCGGCGACGTCCTCTCCGGCGTCATCGGCGCCTTCTGCGCCCGTGGCCTCGGCGCCCTCGAGGCGGCCGCGCTCGCCGCGCACGTGCACGGGCGGGCGGCGTCGCTCGGGCCGGCCCAGGGCCTCGTCGCCGGCGACCTCCCCGCCCTGCTGGGGCGACTGCTCTCGGAGCTCGCCGACGGGGACGGGCACGACGGCGGGGGTGCCCGTGGCTGACGGCGCGCCGGCCCCGGTGCGCCTCGTGCCTCCCGGTCCGCCCGACGACGAGGCGGTCACCATGGCGCAGGGGCGCTCCCGCCCGGCCTGGGCCGAGATCGACCTGGCGGCCGTGGCCCACAACGCCGCCGTGCTGGCGCGCCTGGCGGCGCCGGCCGAGCTGTGCGCGGTGGTCAAGGCGCACGGCTACGGGCACGGGGGGCCGGCGGTGGCGCGGGCCGCGCTGGCCGGCGGCGCGACGCGGCTCGCCGTGGCGTTGGTCGACGAGGGGGTCGAGCTGCGCCAGCACGGCATTGCGGCCCCGGTGCTGCTGCTCAGCGAGTGCGGCCCCGACGCCGTCGAGACGGCCCTGGCCTACGGGCTCACCCCGACGCTGTACTCCGACGGGTCCGTCGTCGCCTTCGGCGCCGCGGCGCGGGCGGCGGGGAGACGCACGCCGGTCCACGTGAAGGTGGACACGGGCATGCACCGGGTCGGCGCGGCGCCCGAGGACCTCCCGGCCGTGGTGGCCGCGGTGGGCCGCGAGCCGCTGCTCGACCTCGAGGGCGTGTGGACGCACCTGCCCGTGGCCGACGGCGAGGCGGCGGAGGACCGCGCCTTCACGGAGATGCAGCTCGGCCTCTTCGAGCGCCTCGTGGCGGCCCTGGGCGCCGACGGCGTCCACCCGCCCGTCCTGCACGCCGCCAACACGGCGGGCACCGTCGCCTTCCCCCGGGCGCGCCACGCCATGGTGCGCTGCGGCCTCGGCCTCTACGGGTACCTGCCGGGTGAGGGCGTGCGCCTCGCCTTGGAGGCCCAGACCGGCGGCGCGCGGCTGCAGCCGGCCATGTCGCTCAAGGCCCGCGTGGTCGCCGTGCGCACGCTCGCGGCGGGGGAGCGCCCCTCCTACGGCCGGCTGCGCCCCCTGCCGGCGCGCTCGCTCGTCGCCACGGTGCCGATCGGCTACGCCGACGGCGTGCCGCGGGCGTTGTTCGGCGCCGGCTACGAGGTGCTCATCGGCGGGGTGCGGCGCCCGCTGGCCGGGATGGTGACCATGGACCAGATCGTGGTTGACTGCGGCGACGACGACTCGGTGGGGCCGGGCGACGAGGTGGTGCTGCTGGGCCGGCAGGGGTCGGAGGCGGTGACGGCGGACGACTGGGCGTCCCTGCTGGGGACGATCAGCTACGAAATCGTGTGCGGCGTCGGCCCGCGCATGCCCCGCGTCCTCGTCAACCACCCCGACGCGCCCGGTGGCTGACGCCGACCTCCTGGAGCGGCTGCGCCTCACCGCGTCGACGTGCACGCTGTGCCCGCTGGCCAAGGGGCGCACCCAGGTCGTCTTCGGCGTGGGCAACCCGGCGGCCGACCTGCTCTTCGTGGGCGAGGGCCCCGGCCGCGAGGAGGACCTCGCGGGCGAGCCCTTCGTCGGGCGGTCGGGCCGGCTCCTCGACCGCCTGATGCGGGAGGAGATCGGCCTCACGAGGGCCGAGTGCTACATCGCCAACGTGGTCAAGTGCCGGCCGCCCCAGAACCGCGACCCGGCGCCGCACGAGATCGAGGCCTGCCGTCCGTACCTCACCGAGCAGGTGTCGCTCATCGACCCGATCGTGATCGTGACCCTGGGCAACTTCGCCACCAAGCTGCTGCTGGAGAGCACACGGGGCATCCGCGAGCTCCGGGGCCAGGTCTACGAGCGCGGACGGGCCCGCCTCGTCCCGACGTACCACCCCGCCTACGTGCTCCGCGCCGGGGGGGAGGCCATGGCCGAGATGCGGGCCGACCTCGTGCGGGCCAAGCGACTCATGGCGGCGGGACGGGCGTGAGCTGGCCGCTGGAGCGCACGACCGCCTCGCCGGCCGCCACCCGGCAGCTGGCGGGTCGCCTGGCCCGCCTGTGCCGGCCCGGCGACGTCGTGCTGCTCGCCGGCGAGCTCGGGGCCGGCAAGACCGTGTTCGCTCAGGGCTTCGCCGCCGCGCTGGACGTGGCCGGCCCGGTGACCAGCCCGACCTTCGCCCTGGTGCGCCACTACCGGTGCGGCGCCGGCAGCCCGGTCGGGCACCTGATCCACGCCGACGTCTACCGCACGGGCTCGGTGGCCGAGGTGGCCGACCTCGCCCTCGCCGAGCTCGTCGAGGAGGACGCGGTGGCCGTGGTCGAGTGGGGGGATCTCGCAGCGCCGGCGCTCGGCGACAGCGCGCTCGTGGTGACGATCGGCGTCCCGGACCCCCTCGGGTCCCCCGCCCGGCGGACCGTGACCATGGTGGGGCGCGGTGGCTGGGCGGGCCGGGCCGACGAGGTGGCGGCGGTGCTGGAGCCGGCGAGCGAGCTGCGGGCGCCGTGAGCCCCGCCCCGGCGGCCGGGCCGTTCCCGGTGGTGGCGATCGAGACCGCGACCGAGACCGTCGGCGTCGCCGTGCGGACGCCCGCGGGCGTGCAGGCCGAGTTCACCCTCACCGGGCGGCGGCGCCATGTCGAGACGCTGGCACCCGCGCTCGAGCACGTGCTGGCCCAGCTGGGGATCGTGCCGCGCGACCTCGGTGCCATCGCGGTCGACGTCGGTCCGGGCCTCTTCACCGGCCTGCGCGTCGGTGTGGCGACGGCAAAGGCGCTGGCGCAGGCGCTCGGCATCGGCGTCCTGGGCGCGACGAGCCTGGACATCCTCACCGCGGGGGCGTCCGCCGCCGGGCACCGGGGCCTGGTGCTGGCCTGTGTCGACGCCCGCCGGGCCGAGGTCTTCGCGGCGGTCCACCGGCTCGACGCCGACGGCGCCGTCGTCGAACAGCCGATCGCCCCCGGGCTGTTCGCGCCGGCCGACCTGGTCGTCGCCCTGGGGGCGCTCGGTGGGGCGCCGGTGCTGGCGGCCGGCGACGGCGCGCTCCGCTACCGCAGCGTCCTCGAGGTGGTGCCCGGTGTCGCCACGCCGGCGCCGGCGCTGGCCTTCCCGCCGCCGGCGGCGCTCCTCGACCTGGCCCTGGAGCGCCTCGCGGCGGGAGAATCGCCAGTCGAGCCCGGTTCGCTCGTTCCTCTCTACATGCGTGAGGCGGACGCAACGAGCAACTTCGCACGCGCGGAGCGGGCGTGAGGGCGGCCGTGACGCTGCGCATCGAGAAGCTCAAGCGGCGCGACCTGCGCAAGCTGCTCCGCATCGAGAGCGTGGTCTTCCCGGAGCCGTGGTCACCCGAGGTGTTCAACTCCGAGCTGGCGCTGCGCAAGGGCCGCCTGTACCGGGCGACCTGGGACGGCGACGAGCTGGCGGGCTACATCGGCTTCATGATGGTCGACGACGAGGCGCACATGACGACCATCGCCACGGCGCCCGCCTACCAGCGCACCGGGGTGGCCACCACCATGATCGTCGACGGGCTGCGCACGCTGCGGGCCGGCGGGGTCAAGCACATCTCGCTCGAGGTGGCGGCCAACAACGAGCCGGCGCAGGCGCTGTACCGGCGCTTCGGGTTCGCGCCGGTCGCCGTGCGCAAGAACTACTACCCGGTGACGAAGCAGGACGCGCTGGTGATGTGGGTCTACGACATCGACGCCGAGGCGTACGGGCTGCGCCTCGAGGCGCTGGCCGCCGCGGGTGTGCCGGTCGAGGAGGGCGGCCGGCGCTAGCCGGCCGCGGCGGCGGCGCGAGGATGGGGTATGGCAGATCTCGACCACGCCGCCCGGTTGGCCGCCGCCGACCACAATCTCGCCGTCATCGCCGTCGGCCGGCCCGACGGGAGCGTCCACGCCTCGGTGGTCAACGCCGGTGTCATGGACGACCCCGTCGACGGGACGCCCGGCGTCGCCGCCGTGGTGGGCGGGGACAGCCGCAAGCTCGGCCTGTTGCGGGCCTCGGGTCGCGCCACGCTCGTCTTCAAGGACGGCTGGGACTGGGCTGCGGTCTCGGGCCCGGCGCGCCTGGTCGGGCCTGACGACGGGCTGGACCTCGGGATCGACGTGCCCGAGCTCCTCCGGTCCGTCTTCCGCGCCGCCGGGGGCAGCCACGAGGACTGGGCGGAGTACGACCGCGTCATGGCGGCCGAGCGCCGCTGCGCCGTCTTCGTGCGCGCCGAGGCCGTCTCGTCCAACGCCGGCCGCGCCTGACGGGCCGCCCGGGACGCCGCGACGCGGCGGCGGCACCCGCCCGTAGGGTGCAAGGCATCACCGACAGAGGAGCTCGAACCCATGGAGACGATCGCGCTCGGAACCCAGGGCCTCACGGTCTCGCGCCAGGGGCTCGGCTGCATGGGGATGTCGGACTTCTACGGACCCCGCGACGATGCCGAGTCGGTCGCGACCATCCAGCGGGCGCTCGATCTCGGGGTGACCTTCTTCGACACCTCCGACATGTACGGGCCCCACACCAACGAGATCCTGGTCGGCAAGGCGCTGGCCGGCCGCCGCGACGAAGCAGTCATCGCCACCAAGTTCGGCATCGTGCGCGACCCCGACGACCCGGCGAAGCGCTCCGTCGACGGCCGGCCCGAGTACGTGCGCCGGTCCTGCGACGGGTCGCTGTCCCGGCTGGGTGTCGACCGTATCGACCTCTACTACCAGCACCGGGTGGACCCCGACACGCCGATCGAGGAGACCGTCGGCGCCATGGCCGAGCTCGTCGCCCAGGGCAAGGTCCGCTACCTCGGCCTGTCGGAGGCGGCGCCGGACACCGTCCGCCGGGCCCACGCGGTGCACCCGATCTCGGCCCTGCAGACCGAGTACTCGCTCTGGTCGCGGGACCCCGAGCGCGAGATCATGCCCACGCTCCGTGAGCTCGGCATCGGCTTCGTCCCCTACAGCCCGCTCGGGCGCGGCTTCCTCACCGGGAAGCTGCGATCGCTCGACGACCTCGACGAGGCCGACTTCCGCCGCCACCAGCCCCGGTTCCAGGGCGACAACCTGGCCGCCAACGTCGCCATCGTCGAGGTGGTCGACCAGCTCGCCGAAGCCAAGGGCCACACGCCGGGGCAGGTCGCCCTCGCCTTCGTGCACGCCGCGGGCCGGGACGTCGCCCCCATCCCGGGCACGAAGCGGCGCACCTATCTCGAGGAGAACGTGGCCGCCCTCGACGTCGAGTTGACCGAGGAGGACCTGGCGGTCCTCGACAGCGTCGCCCCGGCCAAGGGCGACCGTTACGCCGACATGTCGCCGGTCGACCTCTAGGGGACACGGCTCCGGGGCGGGCCCGGGCGCGCCGAGGCACCGCGGCCTAACGTGAGCGACACGCGACACGCGACACGGAGGTGGCAACCATGCCCAAATTCCTGCTCGAAGTGAAGTACACGCTGGACGGCATCAAGGGGGTGAGGGCCGAGGGGGGCACGGCCCGGGTCAAGGCGGCGACGGCGCTGATCGAGGGGCTGGGCGGCACGGTGGAGTGCTTCTATTTCGCCTTCGGGGGCTCCGACGTCTACCTGGTCGCCGACATGCCCGACAACGCCTCGGTGGCCGCGGCGGGGCTGGCCGTCAGCGCCGGGGGCGGCGCGGTGTCCAACACCGTCGTGCTCATCACGCCCGAGGAGATGGACGCCGCCGCGCGCAAGGAGGTGCAGTACCGGCCGCCCGGCGGCTGAGCGACCAGGTCACTCCGCGGCGGACCGGTTCGCCTCGGCGCCGGCCGCACCCAGCTCGGCGAGCGCCGTCCCGATGGTGGCGAGCGGGTCGCTCGCCGCGATCTCGGCCTGCAGCGCACGCGCCCGCTCGCGGTACGAGCCCGTGGCGAGGACCCGGCGCACGGCGCGGGCGACCATGGCCACCGACGGCCGGCCGGTGTGCAGGTTGACGCCGGCGCCCGACCACTGCACCCGTGCCGCGACCTCGGGCTTGTCCTCGCTGTCGCCGGCCACCACGAGCGGCACCCCGTGGGCCAGCGCCTGCTGCACCCCGCCGTAGCCGCCGTTGGTGACCATCACGTCGGCGTGGGGCAACAGCACGTCGTGGGGGACGAAGCGCTCGAGGCGCGCGTTGGCGGGCAGGTCCGGTCGCAGCGGCGCGGGGTCGGGCCCGCCGGTGGTGGCGACGACGAGCACGTCGTCGGCCGCCAGCGCCCGGGCGGTCAGGCCGACGAGCCGACCCAGGTCCGCGTTGTCCAGCGTGCCCTGCGTGACGTGCACGACCGGCCGGCCGGCCCCGAGCTCGGCCCACCACCACGGCTCCTCGAAGGAGGCGGCGGACGGCGGGGCGAGGATGGGCCCGACGAAGCGCACCGACGGCGCCAGGTCCGAGCGCGGGTACTCGAAGCCCGCCACCGTCGCCTGCAGGTAGGCGTCGACCACCTTGGGCACCAGGTCGACGAAGTAGCCCCGGAAGCGCGGCGCGCCCGTCTCGGCCAGCCGCGCCCGGGCGAAGCGCTGGATGTCCGCCAGCACGACGTGTTGCGCGGACCAGTTCAGGACCCGGTTGCGCGCCCGGGACAGCGGCCCCGAGCCCGGCTGGAGGGCCACGCCGAACGGCGCCGTGTCCCGGCTGCACGAGGCGTAGGGCATCACGCCGATGCAGGCCAGGGCCGGGCGCTCGTCGCGCGGGCCGAGCGCGAGGGGGAGCGCGCCCAGGAACATTGTGTCGGTCACGATGCAGTCGGCGGCGAAGCCGTCGAGGATGGCGCGCAGGTCGCGGTACTGCCCGGGTATGGGCCCGATGAAGATCCGCCGCAGGTCGTCCTTGACGCCCCGGATGCCGCGCTTGGACGACGACTCGCGCGCCGGGTTGGCCACCATCAGGTCGTGGGCGTCGTACTCCTCGGCGAACGGCACGAACGTGGCGCCGGTCGCCTCGACCCGTTCCCGGTAGTGCGCCGTCGTGAAGAACACGACGTCGTGCCCCTCGCCGGCCAGCCGGGTGGCGAGCGCCAGCAGCGGCGCCGTGTGGCCCAGGGTCGGCGTCGTGCACAGGAGGTAGCGCCGCGGCACGGGCGCCACGGGCGGCCCCGGCCCGGGCGGCGCCGCGTCGGTCATGCCGCGACGACGACGCCGCTCCAGGCCTCCAACGTGAGGCCCCCCTCGATGCTGGACCCTTCGAGCTCGTGCGCCGTGGCGACCGTGACCGTGCCACGGACGCCGTCGAAGGTCGCCGGCCGCTCGGAGAGGTTGAGCAGCACCGTCGTGCCCTCGCCCCGCACGTAGGCCCAGGTGCCCTCCGGCGAGGGCAGCGACCGGTAGGGCCCGACGGCCAGCTCTTCGCTCGCCGTGCGCGCCGCGATGGCCCGGCGGCAGAGCTCGAGCACCGAGGCCGGGTCGCCCTCCTGGTCGGCCACGTTGCAGGCCGCTGGGTCGGCCATGGGCAGCCACGTCTGCACGCCCGGCGCGGTGAAGCCGCCCCCCGGGCCGCCCGACCACGGCATAGGCGTGCGGACCGGGTCGCGTCCGGCGTAGGGGAAGAAGCGGACGCCGACCGGATCGAGCATCTCCTCCTTGGGCACGTCGCCGTCGACGAGGCCGATCTCGTCCCCCTGGTACAAGAACGGCGTCCCGCGCAGGGTGAGCAGCATGAGCAGTGCGACCTTCACCTTGTCCTGGTTGCCGCCGGCCCAGCGGGTGGCCAGGCGCGAGAAGTCGTGGTTCGAGCCGTGCCAGAGGGGCCAGGCACCCTCGGGCAGGAGCGCCTCGGTGCGCTCGACCACGTCCCGCAGCGTCGCCGCCTCGAAGGGCGAGTGCATCAACACGAAGTTGAAGCCGCCGTGCAGCTCGTCGCGGCCCGAGCCGTAGAACTGCACCAGTCGCTCCAGCGTCTCGACGTTGGTCTCACCGATGAGGAGCCGTTCGGGTTCGTAGGTCCGGGCGATGGTGCGCCAGTGGCGCAGGATGTCGTGCGCCTCCGGCCGGTCCGTGTTGTAGACGTAGCGCACGCCCATGAACTGCTGGTCTATCGGGTCGTCCTTCGTCGCCGGGGGGTTGTCGCGCAGCTCCTTGTCCTTGATCATCATGTTGCACACGTCGATCCGGAAGCCGGCGACGCCGCGGTCCCACCAGAAGCGCACGATGTCGTCGAACTCCCGGCGGACGTCGTCGTTCCACCAGTTGAGGTCCGGTTGCGCGTCCTCGAAGTTGTGCAGGTAGTACTGGCCGCTGGGCTCGTCGAGCTCCCAGGCCGGCCCGCCGAAGATGCTGACCCAGTTGTTCGGCGGGCTCCCGTCGGGTTTGGGGTCCGCCCAGACGTAGTAGTCCCGGTGTGCCGCGTCCTTGCCCCGCCGCGCGTCGACGAACCAGGCGTGCCGGTCGCTGGTGTGGTTGGGCACCAGGTCCATGAGGATGCGGATGCCGCGCCGGCCCGCCTCGCGCACGAGGGTGTCCAGGTCCTCGAGCGTCCCGTAGGCGGGGTCGATGTCGCGGTAGTCCGAGACGTCGTAGCCCCAGTCCCGGTTGGGCGAGCACGTGACGGGCGAGAGCCACACGCCGCTGACGCCGAGGCGCGCCAGGTGGTCGAGCTTCGAGGTGATCCCCGGCAGGTCGCCCACCCCGTCGCCGTCGGAGTCGGCGAACGAGCGCGGGTACACCTGGTAGAAGACGCCGCCGTGCCACCACCGGTCGGGGTCGCTGCTCTCCGGGTCGCTGTCTCGTGGCGCCATCGGTGTGCCCCTTCCCCTGCGGTCGGTCGCCCGGGAGCGTAGCGACCCCCGACGCCGCGACGCCGCTCCGGCTCCGGAGCCTCAGGGGCGGGGCGTCCGAGGGCTCAGCGGCGGTGCCCCGCCGCCCGGACCAGGCGCGCCTCGAGCAACGCGGGGAAGGCCGTCCCGTTGCCGTTGAACGTCAGCTGGCGGACCTGCGCGCCCCGCACGAAGGCGACCTCGGTGCTCGTGATCGTGAGCAGGCGCCCGCCGCTGACCACGGGGATCGTGACGGTGAAGCCGGTCACGCGCGCCGCGTGCCACGCCGCGGGCAGGCCGGTGATCGCGACCGCCCCGACCGTCGCACCGCTGCCGGCCCGCGCCTGGATGCTGTCCCGCAACGCCGCGCTGCCGAGCGTGTCCATGCACGCCGGCGTCCTGGCGTCGGCCATGGCCGCGTAGTCCTCCTGCGCCTGCGCGGGGGACCCGAACGCCGAGGTGGCGTCCTCGACGCTGAGCGTCCGGCCGGTGTGGGCCATCGCAGCCCCCTCCTTGCCTCCATGGGCGCTGCTGCCTCCCGGACCCCGGGTCCGGGGCGCCATCGCCCTCCCGCGAGGGGAACGGGCCCGGGCCTCCGACCACACGCCCGTGCGACCGGTGGCCCGCGATGGCAACCGGCCTGCAACGTTGCGCCGCAGGCTCCGCCCGCTCGCCGGCTTAGAGGCGCCCGACCGCCACCGACATGAGGTGCTGCTCCTCCGCGATGGAGAACGGGGCGCCGGCGGCGGTGAACATCAGCTGCTGACCGAGGCGCCCCTTGACTGCGAAGAGCTGGGTGACCGTGAAGTTCACCGTCAAGGTACGCGTCACGATCGGGACGCTCAGAGAGTACCCGGCAACCCCCGGGCCGAAGGCGGCCGGGTCGGTGGCCGACACGAGCACCGTGCCATACCTGACGCCCTTGGGCGTCTTGCCGAAGAGCTTGGCCTTCAGCGGACCCGATGCGAGGGAGGTCATGCATGCCGGCATCTTCGGGTTGGCGGCGACGGCAAGCTCGGCCGCTGCGTTCTTCGCCGAGGGGAAGAGCGTCACGTTGTCGTTGACGATGAGCGTGCCCCCGCTGGTCTCGAACTGAGGGCTGTTCACCGATGGCGGGTTCTCCGTGATGAGCGAGGTCGCAATCCTGAGGCAGTGCGCCAGTTGCGCGTCGCCCAGGGTGTTGTTGCCGTTGTTCGTGTTCTTGGCCGTCACCCACCCGGCCGGCAGGTCGGAGAGGACCAGCAGCGCTTTGCGGGCCTGTGCCAGGGAGGCCGAGCCGGAGCCCGAGGTCGCGCCGGCCGGCGCCGCCATCGCGCCCAACGCACCGGCGGCGACCAGCACGGCTGCCACGAGTCCCGTGGCCAGACGGGCCAACGCCGGACGGGCCGCCCTGCTGCGGTTCCTCACGAAGCTCCCCCCTCTCGGATGCGTCGCTCCACCGGCGTCTGCGCCCGGACGCGCCGGCACACGCTAGGCGCGGCGAAGGCGACGGTCCCGACGGTGGCGCCGGTGCCCGCTCCTGCCCCCGCCTGCCTCCGGGGGCGCCAGCCTGCCCCGGGCCTCAGGACCCGTCCGGCATCGCCCTCCCCCAGGGGGAACGTCGGGAAGGTCCCGCTCCACGGCACCCCCTTGCGAGCGCCCGCCCGGCCCGCTATCTTTGGCACTCGCAACCCGAGAGTGCTAACGAGCGCCAAGGAGGCCCGTTCAAGATGAAGCTGCACCCGCTCGATGACCGCATCGTCGTCCGCCCCGGCGAGTCCGAGGAGACCACCGCGTCCGGCCTGGTCATCCCCGACACCGCCAAGGAGAAGCCCCAGCAGGGCGAGGTGATCGCCGTCGGCCCGGGCCGCCGCTCCGAGGACACCGGCGAGATCATCCCCATGGACGTCAAGAAGGGCGACACCGTCGTCTACTCCAAGTACGGCGGCACCGAGATCACGGTCGAGGGTGAGGACCTGCTCATCCTCTCGAGCCGCGACGTCCTGGCCAAGCTGGCCTGATCGGCCACCCCATTGGGGCCCGCCCGCCGCCCGGTGACCGCCGGGACCGGCGCGGCGGCCCCACGTTCTTCCCAGAAAAACCTGAGGACTCGAGAGGAGTTCGACACACGTCATGTCCAAGATCCTGAAGTTCGACGAGTCCGCCCGCCGCGGGCTCGAGGCCGGCGTCAACAAGCTGGCCGACACCGTGAAGGTCACCCTGGGGCCCAAGGGCCGCAACGTGGTGATCGAGAAGAAGTTCGGTGCCCCCACCATCACCAACGACGGCGTGTCCATCGCACGCGAGGTCGAGCTCGACGACCCCTTCGAGAACATGGGCGCCCAGCTGGTCAAGGAGGTGGCCACCAAGACCAACGACGTCGCCGGTGACGGCACCACGACGGCGACGGTCCTGGCCCAGTCCCTCATCTCCGAGGGGCTGCGCAACGTGGCCGCCGGCGCCAGCCCGACCGGGCTGAAGAAGGGGATCGAGAAGGCGGTCAGCGCCGTCGTCGACAGCATCGCCAAGCAGTCCAAGGACGTCGGCGGCAAGACCGAGATCGCCCAGGTGGCCTCCATCTCGGCGGCCGACAACGCCATCGGCGACGTGCTGGCCGACGCCATCGACAAGGTCGGCAAGGACGGCACCGTGACGGTCGAGGAGTCCAACACCTTCGGGATCGAGCTCGAGCTCACCGAGGGCATGCAGTTCGACAAGGGCTTCCTGTCGCCGTACTTCGTGACCGACCCCGAGCGGCAGGAGGCGGTGCTCGAGGAGCCCTACATCCTCTTCTACAACGGCAAGGTCAGTGCGGTGCACGACCTCGTGCCCGTGCTGGAGAAGGTCATGCAGGGCGGCAAGCCGCTCCTGATCGTGGCCGAGGACGTCGAGGGCGAGGCGCTCGCCACCCTCGTCGTCAACAAGATCCGCGGCACGTTCACCTCCGTCGCCGTCAAGGCGCCCGGCTTCGGCGAGCGCCGCAAGGAGATGCTCCAGGACATGGCCGTCCTCACCGGCGGCCAGGTCATCAGCGAGGAGATCGGCCTCAAGCTGGAGAACGCCACCATCGACCTTTTGGGCAGCGCCCGCCGGATCATCGTGACCAAGGACGACACGACGATCGTCGAGGGCGCCGGCGCCTCCGAGGACGTGAAGGGCCGCGTGGCGCAGATCAAGCGCGCCATTGAGGACACCGACTCGGACTGGGACCGCGAGAAGCTCCAGGAGCGGCTGGCCAAGCTGGCCGGCGGCGTGGCCGTCGTCAAGGTCGGCGCCGCCACCGAGGTGGAGCTCAAGGAGAAGAAGCACCGCATTGAGGACGCCCTGTCGGCCACCCGTGCCGCGGTGGAGGAGGGCATCGTCGCCGGCGGCGGCACGGCGCTCATCCGGGCCCGCAAGCCGGTGAACGCGCTGGCCGACACGCTCGAGGGCGACGAGGCCACCGGGGCGCGCATCGTGGCGCACGCCCTCGAGGCGCCGCTGCGCTGGATCGCCTTCAACGCCGGGCTCGAGGGTGCAGTGCTCGTGGCCCAGGTCGAGGCGGCCAAGGGCGACCACGGCCTCAACGCCGCCACGGGCAACATCGAGGACCTGGTGAAGGCCGGCATCATCGACCCGGCCAAGGTCACCCGCTCCGCCCTGCAGAACGCCGCCTCCATCGCGGGGCTGCTGCTCACCACCGAGGCTCTCGTGGCCGACAAGCCCGAGAAGGTGGACGCGGCCGCGGCCGCCGCCGCCATGGCGGGTGGCATGGGCGGCATGGGCGGCATGGGCGGCATGATGTAACGACGTTGCGCGGACGGCCCGGGCGCGGTGCCCGGGCGCGCGTCCGTGCCGAGAGTGCAGCGCTACGCTTGCGCTGTGTCGGGCTTCGTGGCCGGGTCCTCGGACCCGGCTGCGGCGCGTCCGGGGCCGGGGCCGGGTGCGCCGAGCGTGCCGGGACTGAGAGGCCCTAGCTCAGCTTGCCGATGTGCTGGCCGTTGGCGCAGAAGGTCTGGAAGAGACCGCCACCCGGGCCGCCGTTCTCCGGCGGGTGGGCGTCGCCGGCCCCGCCGCTCCAGCTGAGGGCGTCGCCGACGCCACCGCCCCAGCCGAGGGCGTCGAAGCTGAACCCGCCCACCTCGTCCGCGGCCGCACCCGCGGCCTGCCCGGCGAGGGCGAAGACGGCCCGGAGGGTCGCCCGGTTCCTCTCGCCCAGTTCGACGGCGTCGAGGATGGCGGCGAGGCGCTCCACGTCTTCGATCCCCAGGCTCGTCTCGCTCATGGTCGGTCCCTCCCGGTCGGTTGCTTCCCCAGAGGGGGACGGCGGCCGCGGCGAGGAGTTACACCGTGGTCCGGCTCGCAGGTCCGAGCGGTGGGCCCGGCGCCCGGTCGTCTACCCTCGCCCGCAGTGAGTGACCAGCCCGCGTTCCCCGAATCGGGGCTGATCGAGGACCTGCCGCCCCGGGCGCTCCTGCGCGGGCTCTTCCACCTCCTCTTCGGCCGCGAGCCCGTGCTCAGCGGCGACGGCGCGTACGTGCGCGAGCTCGAGAGCGGGGCGCTGTCACCGCGCCAGCTCGTCGAGTGGCTCGTCGACTCCGCCGAGTGGAGCCACGCCGCCCCGATGACCGAGTTCGGCCCGTCGCTCCACTACGGACGGGGCGTCTTCATCCGCAGCCTTCCCCGCGCCCGGCGGATCCTCGACATCGGCGGCGCGGCCGTCGGTGATCCGTCCGGGGCGCTGGTGCTCATGGGCTACCCCTACCCCTTCGAGGAATTGACCGTCGTCGACCTGCCGAGCGAGGACCGCCACGCGCTCTACCGGGACGAGTCCCGCCCGGACTCCGCCGAGACCCCGCAGGGCCTCGTCACCTACCGCTACCACTCCATGACCGACCTGAGCGCCTACCCGTCGGGGTCCTTCGACATGGTGTACAGCGGGCAGAGCATCGAGCACGTGACCCGGCGCCAGGCGAACGGGGTGCTGGCGCAGGCCCGCCGCGTGCTCCGGCCGGGCGGCGTGCTCGCCCTCGACACCCCCAACAGCCGGCTGACCCGGTTGCAGCAGGACGCCTTCATCGACCCCGACCACAAGTACGAGTACGCGCACGCCGAGATGGCCGCCATGCTCCGGGGCAACGGCTTCGTGCTGGAGCGGGCCGTCGGCATCAACTACGGCGGCGACTCGGTCGCCCGCGGCGTCTTCGACGCCGGCGAGCTGGCGACCAAGCGGGGCGTCTTCGACGAGATCGACGACTGCTACCTGCTCGGCTACGTGTGCCGGCGCCCGGCCGGCCCGGGGGTCACGGCACCGGCCCGCCGCGTCGCCTGGAGGGTGGCGGGCCCCGACGCGCCGCCGCGCCGCGCCGCCGCGCACCGTGACGAGGCTGGTCGGCCGGCGCCGGCCGCCGCCACGCTCCGCGTAGGCCCGACCGGGCACGGGCCCGCCTACACGAAGGCGTGGACGATGGCGCGGTAGTTGGCGCTCGGGGCCGACCACGGCACGCGCAGCTCGGGCGCGATGCCGCCGATGCGCCGCCCAAGCCGCTCGCGCAGGCCCGGGGGCGGCTCGGGCGAGCGGGCGGGCGCGACCGGCGGGCCCGCCACCGTGCGTACGTCGGAGAAGCCTGCGGCGCGGCAGAGGTTGTGCAGCGCGTCGATCGTCGGCACGTACCAGTTCCCGAAGTCCGTGCGCAGCGAGCTCCCTGCGTGGAACTGCACCAGCGCCTCGCCGTCGAGCCCTTGCAGGTGCACCGCCTCGGTCTCGATCACGGCCACCTCCTTGGTCACGGCGCGCACCCGCTCGAGGCAGGTCAGCGGCTCCTTCATGTGGTACAGCACACCGAGGTAGAGCACGACGTCGAACCGTCCGAGCCCGTCGAGGTCGACCGTCTGGAAGTCGGCGACGACCGGCTCCACCTTGGAGCCGAGCGCGGCGGCCGCGAACTCGAAGCCCCGCCGTCCCGGGAGGTCGGGGAGCCAGAAGTCGGTCTCGTCGCGCGCCTGGTCGGGGAGGACCCCGTTGTGGATGCACTCGGCCCAGTAGGCGCCCCGGGCCACGAAGTCGATGCCCCAGGCGTAGTGGTCGAGCGCGACCACCCGGGTCGCCCCGCCCTGCTCGGCCAGGAAGGAGAACTTCCCGTCCCAGGCGCCGATGTCGAGCACGCTGCGCCCCGACACGTCGGGAAGGATCTCGGAGCCGGTGTCCTGGACGCCGATGCCCTTGGTGACGACGCCGTGGCCCAGGTCGATGGTGTGGTACCACGCAAGCGCGTCGGCCTGGGCCTGCAGCTCCGCCGGAGTCGTCATTGGCCGAGAGCGTAGCCACGCAGGGGTGCGCCGCCGTCGAGGCCGCGCACCGCCGGGCCCCGTTAGCGTGACGCCGATGTCCCGACCGGTCCCGCCCCAGGTGGTCCCCCGACCGCCCGCCTGGCGGCCCGGCGAGCCGGCGCCGTGGGGCGAGGTCCCGCCGGCCCTCCGCACCGGCATCGGGATCGACCGCGTGCTCGGCGCCCTGGCGCCGCTCGGCCAACGGGGGCCGGTCCCCGAGGACATCGGCGCGGACCGGGCCCTCGGCCCGACGATCCTGGTCGACGAGTCCAACGCCCCGCCCGTGCGCCACGTCAACGCGGCGGTGCTCGCCGCGCTCTTCGAGGAGTCCGGCGAGGCGCGGCTGGTGCTCACGCGGCGCTCGTCTGGCCTGCGGACGCACCGGGGTGAGGTCAGCTTCCCCGGCGGGCGCCTGGAGGAAGGGGAGGACCCGCCGGCGGCCGCGTTGCGCGAGGCGCACGAGGAGGTCGGCCTGCTGCCGTCGCTGGTGACGCCGGTCGGGTGGGTCCACCCCGTCCTGACCATGGTGTCGGGGTCGCTGATCATGCCGGTGCTGGCGACGCTTCCCGGGCGGCCGGACCTGCTGCCCAGCCCGCACGAGGTGGAGCGCGTGTTCGACGTCTCCCTGGCCGAGCTGGCCGATCCTGCCGTCTTCCACGAGGAGCGCTGGCGGATTCCCGGTCGCACCATCGCCGGCAGCGGGGACGACTCCTTCGCGGTCTGGTTCTTCGAGGTCTCCGGCGAGCTGATCTGGGGCGCGACGGCGCGCATGCTCCACGAGCTGCTCTGCATCGTGCTTTTGGGGGAGAGCGGCTTCTAGGCCCCGAAACGCAGGCCGAGCTGGCCCAGCGGGCCGAACCCGACCGCGACGTGGTCGCCCGCCGCCACGGCCAGTGGCGCCACCATCGACCCGGCGATGATGCGGTCGCCCTCCTGCAGCGCCGCCCCGTGGGCGGCGAGGAACGACCGCACGAACGCGGCCGTGGTGGCGGGCTCCTCGACGAGGCGGCCCTCCGCGGCGGTCTCGCCGTTCTTCCGCACGGTGACGCGGACGGCCCACGGGTCCACGCCCGGGACCTCGGGCCCGAAGACGACGGCGCGGTGGCAGATGTTGCCGGCGAGCACCGCGGCGAGGTCGCCGAAGTCCATGTCGAGGTCGACCAGCTCGAGGGCGGGGGCCAGCCCGGCCACCCGGCCCTCTCCGTCGACGCGGACGGCCACCTCGACCTCGAGGGCGGGCATGGACCAGCCCGCGGTCGCCACGGTGCCGCCGTCGGGCACCACCCCCGTGTCGACCAGGTAGCCGACGACCGGGTCGCTCAGCCCGAGGTGCTCCTGGATCGCCGGTGTGTTGAAGCCGATCTTCCACCCGACGGCGGACGCCCCGGCCGCCAGCTCGGCGTCCCGGCGCGCCAGGAGCGAACGCATGCCCCGCGTGACGGCGTCGTCGGAGTCGGAGTCGCCGGGGTGGGGGTCGGGCACCGGCGCAGTCTCGCGCCAACCCGGGCCCAGGGCCTGGTCCGCCGGCCACCGGCCGCAATTCGGGCCCGGAAGCAGCCGGGGGAGCAGCAGGCACGGAGTAGGATGGAGGATCGTCGGCGTGTCGGCCCGGCGTTCGCAATTGAGTCGTCAGACATGCCGGTGTGGTTCGTGAGCCGTACCGGCCCCACGAATGCCGGAGGGCGAGCAAGTGGCTGAGATCGAGATCGGCATCTTCAAGTCGGGGCGTCAGGCCTACGGGTTCGACGACATCGCGATCGTCCCGAGCCGGCGGACCCGGGACCCCGAGGACGTCGACATCTCCTGGGAGATCGACGCCTACCGCTTCGACCTGCCCGTGCTGGGGGCCGCCATGGACGGCGTGATGAGCCCGGCGACCGCGATCGAGCTCGGGCGCCTCGGTGGCCTGGGCGTCCTCAACCTCGAGGGCCTCTGGACCCGCTACGAGGACCCGACCCCGCTCTTCGACGAGATCCGCGAGCTCGACGACGACAAGGCGACGGCCCGCATGCAGCAGATGTACCAGGAGCCGATCGTCCCCGAGCTGGTCACCGCCCGCATCCGGGCCATGAAGGAGGCCGGCATCAGGACCGCCGCCTCGGTGACCCCCCAGCGCACCGAGTCTCTGGCCCCCGCCATCCTGGCCGCCGAGCTCGACCTGCTCGTGATCCAGGGGACGGTCGTCTCGGCCGAGCACGTGTCGAAGACCTCGGAGCCGCTCAACCTCAAGCGCTTCATCCGCGAGTTCGACATCCCGGTGATCGTCGGGGGCTGCGCCTCCTACCAGGCCGGCCTGCACCTCATGCGCACGGGCGCGGTGGGCGTCCTCGTCGGCGTCGGCCCGGGCAACGCCTGCACCAGCCGGGGCGTGCTCGGGATCGGCGTGCCGCAGGCCACCGCCATCGCGGACGTGGCCGGCGCCCGCATGCGCCACCTCGACGAGACGGGCGTCTACGTGCACGTGATCGCCGACGGCGGCATGTCGAAGGGGGGCGATATCGCCAAGGCCATCGCCTGCGGCGCCGATGCCGTCATGCTCGGCTCGCCGCTGTCCTCCGCCGTGGAGGCGCCGGCGCGCGGCTTCCACTGGGGCATGGCCACCTTCCACCCCACGCTGCCCCGGGGGGCGCGGGTGCGCACGTCGGTGCGCGGCAGCCTGCGCGAGATCCTGCTCGGCCCGGCCCACGAGAACGACGGTCGCATGAACCTGTTCGGTGCGCTGCGCACCGCGATGGCGACGTGCGGCTACGAGACGGTCAAGGAGTTCCAGAAGGCCGAGGTCATGGTGGCGCCCTCGCTGCAGACCGAGGGCAAGTTCTTCCAGCGCTCCCAGGGTGTGGGGATGGGGCACTGACCGACACCGTCCTCGTCGTCGACTTCGGAGCCCAGTACGCCCGCCTGATCGCCCGCCGGGTGCGCGAGGCGCACGTCTACTCCGAGATCGTGCCGGCGACGATCTCGGTCGAGGAGGTCCGGGCGCGCGCTCCCAAGGGCATCGTCTTCAGCGGGGGGCCCAAGTCCGTCTACGAGACGCCGGCCCCGTCCATCGACCCCGGCATCTACGACCTCGGGATCCCCATCCTCGGCCTCTGCTACGGCGCGCAGCTCATGGCGCTCCAGCTCGGCGGCACGGTCTCGCGCACCGGGCAGGGCGAGTACGGGCGCACCGAGCTGTCGCTCACGGGTGCCTCGCCGCTGTGCCCCGACTGGCCGGCGACCTCCTCGGTGTGGATGAGTCACGGCGACGCCATCACCGCCGTCCCCCCGGGCTTCGTAGCCACGGCGCAGAGCCCCGGGGCCCCCGTGGCCGCGCTCCACGACCCGGAGCGGCGCCTCTTCGGCCTGCAGTTCCACCCCGAGGTGGTGCACACCGACCGCGGCGGCGAGGTGTTCGACCACTTCCTGATCGACGTGTGCGGGTGCCTGCCCGGCTGGACCCACGTCTCCATCATCGAGCAGCAGGTGGCGGCGGTGCGGGCCCAGGTGGGCTCCGACCGCGTGCTGTGCGCGCTGAGCGGGGGCGTGGACTCCGCCGTGGCGGCCGCGCTGGTGCACAAGGCGGTGGGCGACCAGCTGACCTGTGTCTTCGTCGACACCGGGCTGATGCGCTCGGGCGAGGCGGACCAGGTCGAGGACACCTTCCGCCGCCAGTTCAAGGTCGACCTCGTCCACGTGAAGGCGGCCGACCGCTACTTCGCCGCGCTGGCCGGCGTCACCGACCCCGAGCGCAAGCGCAAGATCATCGGCGAGCTCTTCATCCGGATCTTCGAGGAGGTGGCACGCGACCTCGGCGCCGGGACGGGCGCGGAGGCGGGCGCGGGCGGTGCGGCGGGCGCGGGCACCGGCGCCGGGCCCCGCTTCCTCGTGCAGGGCACGCTGTACCCCGACGTGATCGAGTCGGGGAGCGACACGGCGGCCAACATCAAGTCGCACCACAACGTGGGCGGGCTGCCCGACGACCTGGCGTTCGAGCTCGTGGAGCCGCTGCGCCTGCTGTTCAAGGACGAGGTGCGCGCGGTGGGCGAGGAGCTCGGCCTGCCGCACGAGATCGTGTGGCGCCAGCCCTTCCCCGGCCCGGGGCTCGGCGTGCGCATCATCGGCGAGGTGACGCCCGAGCGGGCCGAGATCCTGCGCGCCGCGGACGCCGTCGTGGTCGAGGAGATCCGGCGCGCCGGGCTCTACCGTGAGCTGTGGCAGAGCTTCGCCGTGCTGCCGGCCGTCCGCACGGTCGGGGTGATGGGCGACGGCCGCACCTACGCCTACCCCGTCGTGATCCGGGCCGTCACGAGCGACGACGCCATGACGGCGGACTGGGCCCGGCTGCCCTACGACCTGGTCGAGCGCATCGCCTCGCGCATCATCAACGAGGTGGAGGGCGTCAACCGGGTGGCGCTCGACGTCACGTCGAAGCCGCCCGGGACCATCGAGTGGGAGTGACCACCGCTACGGGGAGCGGCGACACCGGGCAGCTGTTCGACACCTCGGGCCGCTCGGAGCTGTCCGACGAGGAGGTCGGCGCGGCGGCCGCGGCCGAGGCAGAGGGTGCCGACGCAGCCCACACCACGACCGAGGGGGCGGACGACGGGCGGCGCCGCCGTCGGCGCAGCGCGGCGTCGTCGGGCGCCTTCTCCGGCCGGCCGGCCGCGCTGACCGACGACCTGACCCTGCCCCAGCGCGCCGCCGTCGAGCACCGGGGCGGGCCGCTGCTCATCATCGCCGGCGCCGGGTCGGGCAAGACCAGGGTGCTGACCCGGCGCATCGCCCACCTGATGGCCACCGGGGACGCACCGCCGTGGGGGATCCTGGCCATCACGTTCACCAACAAGGCCGCCGACGAGATGCGCACGCGGGTGGCCGACCTGGTCGGGCCGCCGGCGGAGAAGATGTGGGTCTCCACGTTCCACTCGGCCTGCCTGCGCATGCTGCGCACGAACGCCGACCGGCTGGGCTACCGCTCCGCCTTCACGGTCTACGACGACACGGACTCGCGCCGCATGATCGAGATGATCACCGCCGAGCTCGGTTTCGACCAGAAGCGCCTGCCCGCCCGTGCCGTGCAGGGCGTGATCAGCCAGGCCAAGGCGGAGCTGGTCGACTTCGAGACCTTCCGCGAGGAGGCGCGCAGCGGCCCCGACCCCTTCCGCAAGCGCATCGCCGACGTCTACGCGCAGTACCAGCAGCGCCTGCTGGCGGCGAACGCCCTCGACTTCGACGACCTCCTGATGGTGACGGCCAACCTGCTCCAGGCGTGCGACGACGTGCGGGCGTCGTACCAGGAACGGTTCCGCCACATCCTGGTCGACGAGTTCCAGGACACCAACCACGCGCAGAACGAGATCGTCAAGCTGCTCGGCGAGGCCCACGGCAACGTGTGCGTGGTCGGCGACTCGGACCAGTCGGTCTATCGGTGGCGGGGCGCGGACATTCGCAACATCTTGGAGTTCGAGCGCGCCTTCCCCAACGTGACCACGATCATGCTCGAGCAGAACTTCCGCTCCACCCAGACCATCCTCGATGCGGCGAACGCCGTCATCGCCAACAACATCGGCCGCCAGCCCAAGGAGCTGTTCACCGTCGGCGACACGGGCGGACCGGTCAAGCGCTACCGGGCCGAGGACGAGCGCGACGAGGCCTCGTGGGTGTCGAGCGAGATCCTGCGGCTGCACACCACCGAGGGACTCTCGTGGGGGGACGTCGCGGTGTTCTACCGCACCAACGCGCAGAGCCTCCCGCTCGAGACGTCCATGAAGTTCACCGGCATCCCCTACAAGGTGGTGGGCGGGGCGAAGTTCTACGACCGCAAGGAGATCAAGGACATCCTCGCCTACGTCCGGGTGCTGGCCAACCCCGACGACGAGGTGTCGGCGCGCCGCATCGTGAACGTGCCCAAGCGCGGCATCGGCGACACCTCCCTGTCCCGGCTGGCCGCCTGGGCGCAGACCGAGCACGTGCCCTTCACCGAGGCCATCGACCGGGCGGCCGAGGCCGGCCTGTCGGCCAAGGCGCTGAGGGGCGCCGAGGAGCTGGCGCGGCTGCTGGCCGAGCTGCGCCCGCTGGTGCAGACCGTCAACCCCGCCGACTTCGTGCAGCTGGTGGCCGACCGGACCGGGTACCTGGCCGAGCTCGTCGCCGAGCACAGCCACGAGGCGGACGGCCGCATAGAGAACCTGGCCGAGCTGGCCACCCAGGCCGCCGACTTCGACGACGTCATGGGCTTCCTCGAGACGGTCGCCCTCGTGGCGGACTCCGACGAGCTCGACAGCGACGGCACGCGGGTCTCGCTCATGACGCTGCACACGGCGAAGGGCCTGGAGTACCCGGCCGTCTTCGTGGTGGGGCTGGAGGAGGGGATCTTCCCGCACTTCCGGTCGCTGGCCGAGCCGAGCGAGCTCGAGGAGGAGCGCCGCCTCTTCTACGTGGGCATCACCCGGGCGCGGCGCCACCTGGCCATTTCGCACGCGTGGTCGCGCACGACGTGGGGGCGCACACAGCCGGCCATGCCGAGCCGGTTCGTGACCGAGGTGCCCTCGCACCTCGTCGACGACGTCGGGCTCGGGTCGCCCCGTCGGGGCACGGGGTACGACACCGTGTCGGCCGACGAGCACCTGCCGGGCGCCACCTTCGCCCCGGCCGTCCCCCTGGCCGCGCGCGCCGCGGCGGCGCGCCCCGGGGGCCGGGCGGCACCCCGGGGCAGCACGGGCGCCGAGGACCTGGGGCTGGCGCCGGGCGACGAGGTGGTGCACGACCACTGGGGCCGCGGCGTGGTGGTCAGCGCCAAGGGCGAGGGCTCGCGGGCCCAGGCCACGGTCGACTTCGACACGGTCGGCAAGAAGAACCTGCTGCTCTCGGCCACGCCGTTGCGCAAGGCCTGACCTCGTTTCGCGGTCCTGCGGGCCCCGCCGGTCTGGCGCCCGGAGCAGGCCATCCGTATCCTTGGGACCGCAATGAAACGTCCCTACCGGGTAGTCGTGGCCAAGCCGGGCCTCGACGGCCACGACCGGGGGGCCAAGGTCATCGCCAGGGCGCTGCGTGACAGCGGCTTCGAGGTCGTCTACACCGGACTGCACCAGACGCCCGAGCAGGTGGTCCAGGCCGTCGTGCAGGAGGACGCCGACGCCGTCGGCCTGTCCCTGCTCTCGGGGGCCCACCTGACCCTCGTCCCCAAGGTGGTCAAGCTGCTGGCCGACGTCGGCCGTGAGGACGTGCTCCTCATCGTGGGGGGAATCATCCCGGAGGCCGACATCCCGGTGCTCAAGGACGAGGGCGTGGCCGCAGTCTTCACGCCCGGGGCGCCCCTCGACTCCATCGGCTCCTGGCTGGCCGACGCACTCGACGCCCGGGAGGAGGCCCTCGAGGCCTGACCGACCGCGGCGGACACCCCGGCGCCGGGCCCGAGCGGCCGCCCGACGCCCCCCGACCTGACTTCGCGACAAGCGCACCGACAAAGGAGACAGCACCCAAGTGGATCTCTACGAGTACCAGGGCAAGCAGTACTTCGCCCGCTTCGGCATCCCGACCTCGCCGGGCGGCGTGGCCGACACGGTGGACGAGGCCGTGGCGCAGGCCGAGGCGGCCGGCTACCCGGTCGTGGTGAAGGCACAGGTCAAGGTCGGCGGCCGGGGCAAGGCCGGCGGCGTGAAGCTGGCCGACAACGCGGACGAGGTGCGCCTCCACGCCGGGAACATCCTCGGCCTCGACATCAAGGGCCACGTCGTGAAGCGGCTCTGGGTCGAGCACGCATCGGACATCGCCAAGGAGTACTACGCCAGCTTCACGCTCGACCGTCCTGCCAAGCTGCACCTCGGGATGCTGTCGGCCGAGGGCGGGGTCGAGATCGAAGAGGTGGCGCAGACCAACCCCGACGCCATCGCCAAGCTCCACGTCGACCCCGTGACCGGATTGAGCGAGGAGACGGCCCGCGAATGGGTGGCCCGGGCCAACCTCGACCCCGAGGCGCGCGAGCAGGCGGCCACGCTGCTCGTCCGGCTCTACCACTGCTACGTGGAGGGCGACTGCGACCTGGCCGAGATCAACCCGCTGATCCTCACCCCCGAGGGCAAGGTGCACGCGCTCGATGCGAAGGTGACCCTCGACGAGAACGCCGCCTTCCGCCACCCCGAGTGGGAGGAGTACGCGGACGACTCCGACGTCGATCCACGCGAGAAGATGGCCAAGGAGAAGGGCCTCAACTACATCGGGCTGTCGGGCAGCGTGGGCATCATCGCCAACGGGGCGGGCCTCGCCATGTCGACGCTCGACGTCGTCACCCAGGTGGGCGGGCAGGCGGCCAATTTCCTCGACATCGGCGGCGGCGCCAACGCGGACGTGATGGCCGCCGCCCTCGAGGTGATCAACGCCGACCCGGCGGTCAAGTCCATCCTCGTCAACATCTTCGGCGGCATCACGCGGGTCGACGAGGTGGCGAAGGGGATCATCGAGGCCCTCGGCCGGGTGAAGCTCAGCTCGCCCGTGGTCATGCGCCTCGACGGCACCAACGCCGTCGAGGGCCGCGCCCTCCTGGCCGACCACCTGTCGGACAGCCTGATCGCCGAGCCCACCATGCTCGACGCGGCACGCCACGCCGTCGCCCTGGCCAAGGCCTAGGCGGCGGGCGCCCCGAGACCGAGTTCGACCCCCCGAGACCGACACCGAGAGGACACCGAGACACGTGAGCATCTTCGTCGACGAGACGACCAAGGTCGTGATCCAGGGCATCAGCCCGACGAGCCAGGGGCTCTTCCACGGCCTGCGCAACAAGGCGTACGGCACCAAGATCGTGGGGGGCACGAACCCGAAGCGGGGCGGCGAGGAGATCGAGGGCATCCCGGTCTACGCGTCGGTGGCCGAGGCGGTGAAGGAGACGGGGGCGACGGCATCGTTCATCTCGGTGCCGCCGCGGGGCGCGGCGGACGCAATCCTGGAGGCGGCCGACGCCGGTATCTCCTTCATCGTCTGCATCACCGAGGGGATCCCGGCCCAGGACGAGGCCCTGGCCTACAACCGCCTGGTCGAGGAGTTCCCCGGCACCCGGCTGCTCGGCCCCAACTGCCCGGGCATCATCAGCCCCGGCAAGTGCAACATCGGCATCACCTCGGGCGACATCGCGCTGGCCGGGGGGCCCGTCGGCATCGTCTCGCGGTCGGGGACGCTGACCTACCAGGCCCTGCACGAGCTCTCCCAGCAGGGCATCGGGCAGACCACCTGCGTCGGCATCGGCGGCGATCCTGTTCCCGGCACCAACTTCATCGACTGCCTGGCCGCCTTCGAGGCCGACCCCGAGACCAAGGCCGTGATGATGATCGGCGAGATCGGCGGCTCCGAGGAGGAGCGGGCGGCCGAGTTCATCGCGGCGAGCATGACGAAGCCGGTGGCGGCCTACATCGCCGGCGTCACGGCCCCGCCGGGACGCAAGATGGGCCACGCCGGAGCGATCATCTCGGGCTCCCAGGGCACGGCCCAGGCCAAGATGGAGGCGCTGTCGGCCGCCGGCGTCGCCGTGGCACAGAACCCGACGGAGTGCGGGGAGAAGATGGTGGCGATCGTGCGGGGACTCGCCTAACCCCCGCAGGAGGCCATAGGGACGCCATACCCCACGCCCGGGTCCCGTCTCGTTAGCGTCTGGCCCATGGAGGAGACGAGCCCCGCCGACAGAGCCGGTCCCGACGCACCGGTCCGCCGGAGGGACCGCACCCCGTCGACGCCGCGGCGCCTGGCGGACCTCGAGAAGTCCCACCGGCGGCGGGCCGTGGTGCGCTCGGCCGCCATCATCGCCCTCTCGTGGGTGCTCATCTTCGGCGCCTACTTCGTGATTCCCATCGGCCGTGAGTCGGGATTGCGCGCCCTCCTCCGTCTCGGTGTCGACGTCGCAGTCGTCGGAGCGGTCCTCGTCTGGCAGATCCGGCGCATCAGCATGGCCGAGCTGCCCGAGCTCCGGGCGGTGGAGGCCCTCGGCGTCGTCATCGCGGTGTTCCTCGTCGCCTTCTCCGCCATCTACCTCGCCCTGTCGCACGAGACCCCGGCGATCTTCACCGAGTCGCTCGACCACGCCAAGGCGCTCTACTTCACCATCACGATCTTCTCGACGGTCGGCTTCGGCGACATCACGCCGCGTACCGACGCGGCACGCCTGATCGTCTCGGCGCAGATGCTGCTCGACCTCGCCATCATCGGCGCCGTGGTCCGCCTGATCCTCAACGCCGCCAAGACCCGCATCACCCCAGCAGGTGGGGGAGCGTCAGAGGGCGAGACGTAGCGATGTGGGCCCGACGCAGCTAGTGCGCGACGGCGGCGGCGTCACGACGCCGGTGGCGCACCGTCAGCCCGACGATGCAGAGCAGGGCGAGACCACCCATGGCGATCGGCAGCCCCTCGGGCAAGGCGGGCAGCGGGTCGACCGTGCCGGGGATGGGCTCGCCGTAGCCGAAGGGGTCGAAGCTGCTTTGCTCACTGCCGGAGAGCGAGGCGGCGAAGATGCTGCCCTCGAAGTTCCCGTTGTTCGACAGGGTGACCGCGGCGGCCGGCGCGACGACGGATCCCTGCCATGCGCCGATCGTCAAGGCGTAGCTCGCGGGGAACATGGTCGGAGCGAAGTTCCAGACCGTGTTGTCGCGTTCCTGACCGATCGACGAGGTGTTGTCACCGGCGCTGGGCTGACTGCCGCAGTTGCCGTTGCTCCAATTGGTGGGCGTGGGGGCATCGTTCGGACAGTTGTAGAAGACGCCCGAGCTGATCCCCGAGAGGTTGAGCGAGGTGGCGTGATCGGACGACATCTGCACCTGAATCAGGTTTGTGGACCCGGCGGGCACGCTGAAGTCCAGCCGCTGCGCCCCGGCCAGCTGGTCGGCGGTCACGGAGAAGACGTTGACGCTTCCCGTTCCCCAGAAGCCGAGGACCGCCGTGAAGGGCGAAGAGAACCCGACGCCGTTGACGGTCCCGGTCGTGGTGGACCCGTTGGGCCCGTAGTTGTTGGAACAGGTGGTCAGCGCCGATCCGATGGACGAAAAACTGAAGGGCAGCGAGGTGGCGCCGGCGCCGACTGTCTTCGTCGCGCCCGATTGGTTCAGGTTGACCGGTCCCCCCGCCGTGCCCGCGATCACGGCGCTGCCCTTGTTGAGGTTCAGCTGGCCGGTCTCGTTCCCGCCCACCAGGGTCGTGAGCTGGCTCGCCGGGGGAGTGATCCCGTTGCCGATGCTCCAATTGGTGGCGGTGAACGATCCGCCGTAGGCGACCGAGCCTCCGCTGTCGGAGTTCGACCGTGCTGCGTTGCCGGTCGTGAACTCGCTGAATTGGTAGGTGTTGGCGTCGGTCCCATGGATCTCGAGCGTGCCGCAGTTCAGAGAGGCGGGATTGGCCGCTCCTGCCACGGTCGCCGGCAGGAGCGCAGTGGTGACGGAGCCGGCAAGGGACACGGCGCCCACCAGTCCGGCCCCCGTCAGCGCCAGGCGGAGGCCGTGGCCGAACCCGTGACGGGCGTTGCAGCCTTGCATTAACCCAGCCTGACTGCTGCGAGTTCGCGTTCTGCGAAAAGCCCGTGACGTGCAGATTAACTCTCCTGAGCCTCGACCCCAACCGGGCACGGGTGTGGCGGTCGATCGCCCAGGACGCTCCCCGGGGCGATGGGCCCAGGTCGTGGGCCGGCCCAGTGGCTCCCGTCACTCCCGGCGAGGAAGTCTCCTCAGCCCTGCAGCCCTTCGGTCGGCACGAGAAGAGCCATTCGAAGTCAGGGGAACGAGGACGAACTGGGCAATCCGAGGTCCCGGCGAATCTTGTTGTCTGCCGCCTGCGCCGTGGCGGCCCGGGTGTGCAACTCGGACAACCAGGTGCCGACGCCAGAAGGGTTCACATAACCGAACGACTTCAGAAAGCTGACCAGAGCTTCCAGCTGGGTATGGTCGACAGTGATCGCCGGCTGCATAGGAGAAGGCCAATTGATGAAGCGAAGCTGGAAGTCGTAGAGGTTCACCGCGGTACCGTACGCGGTGACCGGGGGTGCAAGCTGGGCGGTCGTCGGCGCGCTGCCAGCGGCCACGATCGCGTGAGTCGCCGCTGCATTGGCCGTCTGGAAACCCGCTGCATATTGCTGGTACTTCGCCAGCTCGGCGGCGGGGATCGGCACGACCAGTGTCTTGGGAGCGGTGTGGACGACGTGGTGGGGCGGCGCGGTCGTCGCCGGCGGAGCCCCCTCACTGGGGCTCTTGTGCGCAGACCGGAGCCCCCAGATGACGAGGACGACGGCGACGGCGGCCGCCAGGCACAGAAGCGCCACCTTGGTCCAGCGGTGTGACCACAGCCGACGGAGGGGGCCGGGCTTGGTCTCGGCACCAGGCCATGGCCCAGGCTCAGGGGGCGGCGCGGTCGTGCCGCCCGATGCGCCCTCTTGCACCGGGAGCACCGTCGGAAGGACCGTGGCGGGACCGGGCGTGGGCTCGAGCACGACCGTCTGGGTGTCTGCGCGTGGGTCCATCGGTACGGAAGAAATCGTGCCCGGAGGGGTTGTCGACTCGAGCACGACTGCCTGGGTGCCCGCGCTTGGTTCCACCGGCACAAAAGGATTCGTAACCGGAGTGGGTATCGGGTCGAGCAGGACGGCCCGCGTGTCGCCGGCCGGGTCCACTGGTGTTGAGGGATCTGTTCGGGGAGGAGTCGTCGGGTCGAGCGCGACCGTCTGAGTGTCCGCGGTTGTGTCCGGGGGTGCGGAGGAATCTCCAACGAGAGGGGTAATCGGCCCGAACACGACCGATTGGTTCTCTTCGGTGCCCGGAACCGGGGAAGCGCCATAGATGAGTAATCCCGCGTCACTGACTCCAGCGGCTGCGATTGGCGCGACACCCGCCCTCGCCGTTCGCAATTCATCCGCCGACGGTGGACCCGACCTTCGGGACGCTGTCCGCCAGTCCCACGTCCGAATGGTCTCCATGAGCGCTTCCAGGCGTTCGTCGATGGACGGATCACTGAGGAACGGGGGACTCTCGCGGGTCGACTGCGGATGTTCGCCGTCGACCATCCCGCCCGTCCCATTCGTGGTCACTGCGACGTGGCCCGATTGATCGTTCACCTGAAGCTCCCCGCCGTATTCGGAATCGCCGGTCACGTTTCGCCACCACGCATCGCGGGCACCAGCACCCGACGTTGATTGCGATAGGTACCAGACACTGCCTTCAATCTAGTGGCACTGGAAAACGAGCAATTTCCGGTGTTACCTGAAGTTTGAATAGCGATTACTTGGGTGTCATGTGGTCCATCCCCGGGATGGAGTGGGACACCCTGCTTGTTAGAGTTCGCGGCGATGCAGCCGATCTCCATGCGTGAAGGTGAGGTCGAGCTGCGCCTCCGAGCCAGCATTTCCGGCTTTGCCGACCGGGTGCCCCTGATGTCCGCCCGGAACCTGGTTTCGCGGGGCCAGCGCAATTTCCTGATCGGACTGCTGCTCGTTGTGGTCATCGGACTGGTCCTCAACGTCCAGTACACGCTCGTTGCGATCATCGCCGTCTTCACCCTGCTCTACCTGGTCGCCGTCATCTACCGGGCGTACCTCTTCACCCGGTCGTCGAGGAGCAATGCCCTAGAGGTCGTGACGGACGAGGAAGCCTTGATCGTGCCTGACTCCGAATTGCCCTTCTATTCCATTCTGCTCCCCGTCTACAACGAGGCCTCGGTGATCATCAACCTGATCGAAAACCTCGCCCAAATGGACTATCCCGTCAGTCGCCTCGAGGTGCTCCTCCTGGTCGAGGAGGACGATGAGGAGACTTTGGATGCGCTGCGCGTTGCGGATCCTCCCTCGCAGTTCAAACTCGTCGTGATCCCTCCGGCCGAACCGCGAACCAAACCAAAGGCGTTGAACTTTGGTCTGACGTTGGCCAAGGGGGACATCGTGGCCGTCTACGACGCCGAGGACACTCCTGACATCCTCCAGCTCCGTCGCGCTGCCGTCGCGCTCGGTCGATACGGCCCCGAAGTGGCGTGTGTACAGGGACAGCTGTCGTACCGGAACGCGACCCAGAACATCATCACCAGGTGGTTCACCATCGAGTACGCAATGTGGTTCTCCTACTTCCTTCCCGGCCTGGTGACCCTGGACGCGCCCATACCGCTCGGCGGGACGTCCAACCACTTCCGTCGCGACGCCTTGCGGGCCCTCGGGGGATGGGACCCCTACAACGTGACGGAGGACTGCGATCTCGGGATCCGGATGTTCCGTGAGGAGTACCAGATCAAAGTGCTCGAATCGACCACTTTGGAAGAGGCCAACAGCGACTTCGTGAACTGGGCCAAGCAACGTTCCCGTTGGTACAAGGGCTATCTGCAGACGTTCCTCATAAATCTCCGTGCTCCTCGTCAGCTCACCAAGGAAATCGGCCTCAAGGGCGTCGGTCACTTGTGTGCTTTCGTGGGCGGCACCCCGATCCTGGCTGTCGTCAACCCGTTCTTCTGGGGCATGACCCTCCTGTGGTTCGTGGCCCAGCCGGAGTTCCTCAAGCAGATCTTTCCGGCCCCCGTGTACTACGTCGGCCTCGTCCTGTGGGCATTCGGGAACTTCCTGCTCTGGTACCTGACCATCCTCACTGCCCGCCACACCCGACCGGAGGGCCTGCTATTGGCGGCGATTCTCGTGCCCATCTATTGGGTCATGATGTCCATCGCCGCGGTCAAGGCAATGTCGCAACTTGTGATCACCCCGTCCTTTTGGGAGAAGACAGCCCACGGGTTGGACTCCGACCACGACTCCGACGCCGATTCAGACGGCGAGCCACCCCAGAGGCTTCGCCTGGTGTCGTGAATGCCGCCGGAACCCCGGGGAGCCTGGTCTTGATCCGGGGCGCCAAAGGTTCGGTGAGGGAGTGGCGAAGAAATCGGATGCCCGTTTCCTCGACCGACCGGGCCGAATTCCTACGCGAACTCGGCGCGATCTACAGGTTATTTCTTCATGGCACTCGGCCCTACCGCTTGTGTACCCGGAGTCAAAGTCGGGACAATGTCCACCAATGAGCCAGACGCTTTCCAGAGCTACGCACACTCCCGCCCGCACGACACGCGCGAGCGTCGATATCGCGATCCCAGTCCTCAACGAGGAGCGGGCGATCACGAGCAGCCTGGCAACGCTCGCCTCTTATCTGGACAGCGAATGCGTCTACGACTGGGGGATCACCGTTGCTGACAACGGCAGCACGGATCGGACCTTCGAGCTCGCGAAGGAGTTCGCGGTCGGAAATCCGCGCACGAGGGTCATCCGCCTCGACCAGCGTGGGCGCGGGCGGGCCCTCAAGAAGGCATGGTCGACCAGCACGGCCGATGTCGTTGCCTACATGGACGTCGATCTCTCGACCGGGCTCGATTCACTGCAGCCGCTCATCGACCCAATCGTCGAAGGCCGTTGTGAGGTCTCGATCGGATCGCGCCTGGCACCCGGCTCGGAGATCGCCCGGAGTCTGCAGCGGGAGTTGATCTCGCGGACCTACAACAAGATCGCCCGCTCCTTCCTCCACTATGGTGTGGTCGATGCCCAATGCGGTTTCAAGGCAGTCCGCGCAAGCCTGGCCCGGGACCTCATCTCGAGGATCGAGGACAACGGGTGGTTCTTCGACACTGAGCTCTTGGCTCTGGCGCACCGGAGCGGAATGCGGATCAACGAGGTGCCGGTGCGTTGGGTGGATGACAGCGACTCTCGGGTGAAGATCGCCAAGACTGCCACCGAAGATCTGAAAGGAATCTGGCGGATGTGGCTGGACGGCAGGAGGGTCGGGACAACACCTGGCATCTCGACCGGTCAGCAAAATGCGTTCACCCCCGAGCTCGCGAAAGAGGAGAGCCGCGGGGTGGACTTCGACGAGTATGCCAAGGACTACGAGGATTCCGTCGATCAATCGGTTTCATTCACCGGACGGGACTCCGCTTTCTTCGCCAGGCGCAAGGTCGAGATCCTCGAGGACATCGTGCGTCCGGGGCTGGGTTCCCTTCAGGGTCTCAACCTCCTCGACGTCGGCTGCGGAACGGGGACGACCGACCGCTACCTCGCCCCGCGTGTGCAGCGACTCCACGGCGTGGACATCTCAGAGGAGATGCTGGTCAAGGCACAGCGCAACGTCCCAAAGGCGAAGTTCACCTGGTACGACGGCGAGAAGCTGCCCTTCGACGACCAGTCCTTCGACGTGGTGGTCGCCATCTGCGTGCTGCACCACGTCCCCGTTTCGATGCGGTGCAAGGTGGTCAGCGAGATGGTCCGGGTGACCCGACCGGATGGCGTCGTAGCGGTGTTCGAGCACAATCCCTACAACCCGCTCACCCGCTACGCCGTGAACACGTGCGAACTCGATGAGGACGCCGTTCTGCTCCCGCTGCGGGAGACAGCTCAGCTGTTGAGGGACTCGGCCGGCGTGGAACCGGAGTCCCGCCACTACCTGTTCTCTCCGCTGGGCGGCGCCATCGGCTGCTCGCTGGACCGGCACCTCCGGAGTGTTCCCCTTGGCGGCCAGTACGCCGCCTGGGTGCGGCGCTCCTAAAGGGTTCACGACAGTGAAATGCCATTCGGTCCGTAATCAGCCGCGTTGGCAGGATGCGGTTGAGGTGTGCGAACCGCCAGCCAACGGTTGAAGAGGCAGCACCGCGGGAGTTTCGCTCGGATCGTGGGTGAACAAGGGTGGTCCAACCCACACAATGGCTCTACTTCTGGCTCGCTCCGCGATCGACGACGTCGCTGTGACAAACAACTGTCCGGCCACTGATCAGCGGGGCGCACCAAGGCAAAAGACCTTGCGATATTGGCCTATTACACGGACGGCAGCCAACCGTTGACGTCCGAGGTCTTGAAACTATTTCTCTTGACTATCGCGACATGGCTCCCATCGGAGCGCCGGTCACACGGCGACGTCGGCGAGGGTTTGGCAGCACCAAGCGTGTGGGTTGGCCTCAGCACAGGGAGGGTTGGCCGCATTCATCCCACCTCATTCGAGTGACGCAGCACTCGGAAGAGGCGGAACTCAGGGCAAGCCGCACGCGATGGGAACTGGTGAACCATCTTGGTGAATCCGGCCCCTGAGCTCCACAAACTGGGGTACTGCAGGTTCATCGCGGTGTTGGGGAAACTGGCAGGATTCGCCTCCATGATGAACCGGGAATGGAAGGTGATGGGATCGGCCAGAATTCGTTGGTAATCACGGTCATTGGGGATCACGAAGAGTTTCGGCTGACTGCTCGTAACAATAATCATGGGCATACAGCCGACTGAGTTGTCGACGACGACGTCCCCGTTGGGCAAGTGAAGGTTGTCGAGGTAGCGAGCCAATGCCAAGGACCGCGGATACGCGTTCGGGTATGCCACATCGCCGGCGGTCGGATGTGCCTTGAAGATGTATGCGAGCTGCTGGTACTCCTCGACGCCAATTCCAGGGTTGAACATGGCGGATTCAGTTGCCGCCGTAGTCGGAATCATGACCACAAGAACAAGGCAGAGAGCAGCCAGTAGACCCAGAACACGTAGGCCGAAGCGTGACGATCGGCTCTGGCCGAGCGCGTCCGCTTGAACCGATCGAGGCGTTTGCACTGCCGCCACCAGGCAACCGAGGAGAAGGACGCCGAGCGGAAAGGCGACGATCCAGTAACGGAGATAGTTCTGGATTCCGTTACCCATGTACGACACCATGTCGAACCCCAACGCGCCTCCCAGCACAGTGAGCGGCGCCAGCATTCTGGGATCCCGTCTTCGAAACGCCACGGCCACGGCCGCGATCAGCAGGATAGGCAGTAGGGGCGCAAACGCGGCAAGTGCGTGGAACTCGTAAATGACCCGGCCATGCAGAGTCTTGTGGGAGAGCAACTTTTCCTGCGCTGCGCTGCCGTAAATTGACTGGATCTGTGCGAAGAGCTCTCCGGTGATCACGTAGCTGACAATTGCCCAGCCCACCGCAGCGATGAAGGCGGGTAACCCAAAGATCAGGAGATCGGACGCGGCCGTTCTGATGCGTGACGGTCGCCGACCGCCCGCGCGCCAATAACTGACGGCTCCTACAGCCATTCCTCCCAGCAGAGCGGCCAAAGCGGCCTCGTTGCGGGTCAGGTAACAAAATCCTAGCGCCACCGCACTGTATGCCAGTGATCTGAGGTCGCCATTTCGCATCCATCGCAACAGATACCGCGTCGAGGCGAGCAGCGTGAAAAGAAAAAGGCCCTCACTCATCCCGTTTCCGCCGTAGTACAGGATCATGGGATTCAAGGCGAAGAACGCGGTGAGAACGAGTCGCGGCGTGCGGCTCACTCCCCACTCGCGCAGCGCCGCGCACAACTGGTATACGCCACCGGCCATAGCGAGAGCACTGACCAGGCTCCCGGCCATGTTGTTATGAGCGAGGGCGGGCCAGACGTGGTTCCCGAGCAGGAGCACCATATCGGCGAATGACGTCAGCGGATCCCAGACGAACCCGACCGCGGCCAAATGAGGGTCGCGGGAGTAGATGATGTAAAAGCCATTGGCCATCCGGGAGAAGGCGTCCAGTGCAAAGGTGTGAAAAGTGAAATTCACGAGAACGGCGACGACCACGTAGACACCGAACGAGATGAGGAAGACGATAGGTCCTTCACCGACGATGCGATGAAGGACCGACCGCGTCTTGCTGGGAGCGATGCGGTCGACACCTGAAGGAGGCGGCCCCCCCCGCCATTCGGGGAGCGGTGTAGCCAGACGCTCCTCTTCCTCGACCCGAACCAGAGTCGACGTAAGGGTGTTCTCCATTACGTTGTCAAGTCTCAGCTGTGGTCAGCGACGAAGCGGCGGAGAGAAGGCTCGTGGCCGGGGGAGGAGTGACAGTCACGGTCACCCGCCGCCCGTCGGCTCCCGAACATCCTCGCCACCTTCCTTACGACCCTCGTTCGGTAACGGCTTTCGTCACCGAAATCAGGGACAACATCGGCCATGCTGAACTCAAAGAAGGGATCCTCGGCTTTGAGCGACGGCGGAGAATCGCACCGTGCGATTCCGGCAGAATAGACCTCGGGACATTTGATCGGCAATGACAACGGCCCGTCCGATGGCTTGTTCAAGGGTACGGGAATCAGCCACCGATGCTTCCACCCCACCCCAGTCGAGTATCTGTCGGGAGGATCCACCGTTCCCGAGCGCCGCCGACGCGTTCTTGGCCACTAGGTGTTCTACGAATTTCGCGGACGAGCCCAAGTGAGCCGATATCGAATGGGGCATTGGCAGGCATCGACCTCAGAAGGAGCGGCTCCACAACGCGACGGGCCTGTGTAGGTTGAGTCGTCGAGATATGGCTCTCGGGCGGCCGCCCGCTGGTCGAGCATGTCATTCGGGTGTGCAAGGCGCTTTCACCATCTTCGGTGCTTGCGGTGCAAATGCCTGCTGCAAGCGTTTCGGTGGTCTCGTTCAGTCGCTCTCGGGCTCGCTCGTGGAAGGATCGATTTCGGTCGTCCCCCGTTCGCTTGCCGGAGTCAACATGGAATTCAAAGCGCCTAGTTCCTTGATCAGCTCATTGTTGACCGTGGTGAAGCCCGCAATCGCCGACTGCAGTTCCCGGGCGGTCCTCGTCGACATGAGCGCCGCCTCCTGCGCCTGTCGGCGGATCTCGACAGCTTCCTCGGTAGCTTCGGTCAGGATCTCCTTGGCCTTGTCCTCGGCCGCACAGAGAACTTCGTGGATCTGGCGCTCGAGCTTGGACAACGATTCTTCAGAGAACCGCTGCGCTTCGACAAAGAGGCGTCCGATCTCCAACTCCGTCGCTTCAACCGTGGCAACGCTGCTGAGCCGAGTGTTTGCCACTTCGAGCCGCCGTTGTAGCTCCTCGATTGTGCTGGCGATCGAGTGCAACTCAGCATTGGTCCACTCAACGTCTGTTTCCGGCGTGTGGGCCACATCTGCCCCGTCGTTGATGTCCTGTTGGTTGGGCTGATTTGAAGTCTCCGACTTTAGTATGCCCGGATAAGGGTCTGACAGCGCGGGCGCGTGGTTCTGGCTGGCGGCGCGCTCAGGGACGTCGAACACCGAATCGATTGGTTTGGTGCTCATTTCTGCCATTCCTACCCGCGTCCATGTGTGATCAACAAGGCGGAATTCGAAGGTTTTGCCTGCCGTTCATCCTGCCGTAACGCGGGATACACCCACTTCACCCTCCAGATCTCAACGGCCGGTTATCGGCCACCCGTCGTGGCGCTACGACCATTGCATGCCGTTGGGATTGGGTCTTCCCCGGATAGAGTCAGCGTCTCACCCGCCAGCGACCCTACCGATCCCCTCGGGTGACTGAGAGAGTGGACCACACTGCCAACTGGAAGCCCGATCCCTTCGGCACTCATGAACTTCGGTTTTTTTCAGAGGACGGAAGGCCGACGCCGCTTGTCATGGACGGTGGGAAGAGGTCCTACGACAAGCCTCCCGGGAACCAGGGCGAAGACCCACTAGGCCCGGATGAACTCGGCTCGGCTCCGGCGTTGTCGGAGCCGCAAAGGAGTGCCCCGTCGCACTCACCATCAGTTCCTTCCATCGCTCCCACTAGTGATCAAGCCTCGCAATCGGAATTCCGAGTAGGGGGGTCAGAATCAGATGTCGATTCCCCCCGTTCGCGCCAACTGGCGACCGCTTCGTCAGTAAGGCTCTGGTTGAGAATCCGATAGCACCGACTGCGGAGTCCAAAGAATTCGACGCCGCCCGACCAGCCATGACAGCCGGGCTCGAGCGACAGTGCAGTCCCGGTCCGCACCCCGCAACCACTTCGTCCGTCGTTCCGACCCTAGATCCCATTCCGCAGTCAGAACGGCACGGCGTCGGTCAAGATCGGGTGTCGAATCCAGCCGCGGTTCCGAGCGGTTACTCCATGGAGAGCCACGCTCATGTTGCGAATCCGATGGAACCGTCGGGGGAGTCATTGAACAATCTCGCGGTCGACCGTCGACGGCTCGGGGCTGTGTACGACGAACCGGAGGCCATGAGCCGTTCGCTGAAAATCGCTTACGTCATTGTGTTCGGTGTGTTGGCTCTGAGCATTCTTGGTGTGGCGTATGTGCATCTGCATCACTCCAGCAACGGCCATCCGGCGCGGGTCTCACTCCGAACGACGACGACCACGTTGGCCCACGGTGGAACGACCACCGTCGCGGTCCCGACGACGCTCAGCCCCAGTGCGGAGGGGGCTGCCACTGCCTTGGTCGCGACTTGGGCGACGAACAATCGAGCATCTGCACTCAAGGTGGCGACACCGGCTGCGGTCGCGACTCTCTTCAACGTTCCTTACGCCAGCGGGCTGAGCCTCGACCGCGGGTGTAGCACTTCGTTCTCACCGATTGTCTGCACGTTCGGACCACCCGGAGGTGCGTCGCCGACGGACCCGATTTACGAGATCATGGTCTCTGAGGTTCAGGGTGGCTGGTATGTGAGCTCGGTAAAGATTGAGAATTGAAAACGGTCGTGGGGTGATTCGCAGAACCCTCACTTACATGAATCGCGGATGTAGAGTGCGGACCGACGGAGCTTGACGAGTTCTGGGTTGGAAACTCGACTACCTCATAGCCCATAAGGGGTTCGAGTTACTGATCTCCGGACCCATCTGGTGAGTCGTGCAAACCCGCCAACCTTGAATCGAGCTCGTCGAAGAAGTTGTAATCGCGGTTCAATGGCGCTGCAGTCGCTTCACCATCAATCCGCGCGGCGTCGAGGCGGTCGGTCTGAACGTGGGTTTCGCTAGAGGGGTCGCCGGCCGGACCCGCATGGGTCACCGTCGCCGCAGGCGGATCGGATGATGACCTCTCCTCTGGGACCATCGCATTTACGGGTGTGGTGATCACTCCCATATTCGGTTCGGGCGGAGAAACGTTGCTGAACGCTTTGGGTGACGTCCGTCCCGCATCCCAAACGCCATTGTCCGTTGAAGATTTCGGTGTTGTGATGGATGCATTGGGGCTTGTAATCCCCAAAGCAATTGAGTCATCGAAAGAGTCATTCTGACTCTCGACGAGAGAAGTCGATTGACGAGTGTGCTCGACTCTCGCGTCCCGAACCTTGGACGCCAACAACTTCTGTCCCTCGGTAAATGCGTAGAGCAAATCGATCAGCTGCGGAAGCAAGCCTTTTGAGGAGACATCGGCCATGTCTTCGCTTGGTGTCGTGACAACCCAGTCTTCAGCCACTGAGCCGTTCCGAGGCGCTGACGTTGAGTATGCGGGAAATGAGCACATGGGACCGATCCCGATAGGAGACGCGATTCGAGTAAACCGCTCGTGACGAGCACGAGACAGGCGGGCAATTTTCAGGTGTATTTGTCGAGATCACCCGGTATCTTACCGTTGAAGAGATTTGAACCGCGACGAGCAGACCCACTCGGGGTCGGCGGGGAGTACGAGCCCCTAGCCCAGTCGCCTTCGCTGTCTCCGATGCCCTGACTTGCAAGGCTAGGAGGCTGGAAAACTGCATATTCCCGGTTGCTTGCCGGATGGCCCTGCTGGCTGTCGTGCTACGTGTAAGGGATTCACAGTTCGGTCGCGTGTGGCATCCGGCGCGGCCGGGTCGGCTCTGTGGCGGGGCGGGCGTTCGGGGATCGGCGACGACCGGGAGGAAGGCACGCTGTAAACCGAGCGTCTTTAGTGGCCTACGATCAGGAGATGTAGCGTGACGGGCCGGCCAGAAGTGGAGCGCGGCTCGCTAATCAGACATCCGCTTGAGGCCCCGAATCCCTGCGAAGGCATGACGGCTGTGACGACCCCTCGACTCGAATCCGAAACCGCTGCCGAGCGCCTGAGCGAGATGCGCATCGACGCTCGGGCCCTGTGTGCGGAGTTCGTCGAGCGGATCGTTTCCGAAGCCCGCCGGGAGGTGGCCCAAGACCTGCCGGGCGTCGTTCCCGACGTCGATTGGGCCCAGATCTGGGCGGCCGGGGATGGTGCGCCCTCTGTCGAGATCGCGGTCGGCAGAATTGTCCGAGCGGCCTACGAGGCGGCACGGGGGCTCTCCCGCCCCCAAACTGAAACGCCTGTCGCCGTCCCTCCCGTCCCACGAGTCGAATGGTGCTGGTAACTCGGTGGGGGTTCCACCCGCGAGTCCACCCGAGATCGACGCGGCCATCGTTTCCCCCGTCGAGCGAATCGTGCCTCCGGCAAAACCAAGCCCGCACACCGTCATCCCCGTCGAGCCGATCGTTCACCCGGCCGAGCCGGCCGCGGTCCCCATCCAGCCTTCGACGGTACCGTCCGACCAAGCGGCGGCTCCGGCGGAACCAGCAGCTTCGGTCGCCGAGCCCTTAGATGTGCCGCTGTCGGCGGCGACGGACCTGGTCGAGCCGGCAACCGTGGAGCCGCAGGAGCCGCCGACTGCGAAGTTGAACCTTGTCCGAACAGTTGAGTCGCCGATTGTTCTCCCGGTGCTGGAAGAAACCGAGGGGGGGACCGAGGTCGGGCCTGAGTCCGCAGCTACCGGTCCGACAACCCGTGATACTTCCCCCTGGTTCTATGTCTTCACTTGGACTCGCAATGTTGGGGCCATCATCTTGCTCTTTGTCGTGTGGCAGCTGTGGGGTACCTCGATCGCCCAGCACCATGCACAGAGCCAGCTGAAGTCGGAGTTCAACGCACTTGTGGCGAAGCACCACGCGGCTGGGTTGCACCCTTCCAAGTCTCTGATCTCTGCGGCCACCCGAATCCCATCCCCCGGCGACGGGGCCGTGATTGCGGAGATACAGATTCCATCGATCGGCGTGAACCAGTACGTCGTCGAAGGAACTACGGAGTCTGACCTGTCCAAGGGACCCGGGCACTATGTCGGTACGGCGATGCCTGGACAGGCTGGCAACGTCGCAATCGCCGGCCATCGAACCACGCACGGGGCCCCGTTCAACGGCCTGGGCCGGCTCGTGCCGGGAGACCGAATCTTGCTGACTACGACGTTTGGTCAGACCCTGACGTACGTCGTGTCGGGGACCCCTCAGGCCGTATCACCCGGCGATGTCGGAGTACTGAACTACTTCGGGGACAACAGGATCACGTTGACAACGTGCAACCCGGAATTTTCAGCGTCACAACGGCTGGTGGCCGTGGGGATGCTCAAGCAGCCCCTGACGATACCGCCGGCGCCCGTCAAGCATCTTTCGTACCACGTGATCAATCCTGCCACCGCGAGTTGGAATTGGTCGCTGCTCCCAGCGGTCGGGGTCGAGATGTGCCTGTTACTCCTCCTTGCGCTTTCGTACCGCCGGTTTGACATTTGGTTCGAAGCAACTGGCAAATGGTTTGTTCTGGTTCCGTTGTGGGCGGCCGGCCTCTACCTGCTTTTCGGCACTCTGACCGAGTTCCTTCCCTCCGCTCTTTGAGCGGCGTCGGGTGATCAACTCGTTCAGCCGGAGGGCGGAGAGGCGATTGCGTCGAGGAGCGCGCTATCGGTCGGCCCCGTGTTGTAACTGCACGGTCCCAGGGGGTCCAGGAGCCAGTTCCACACCAGAAACGCACTGTCTCCCGCGGCGAATTGGGCCGACATTTTTGCCGCCATGTCCTTCCCGCGCTGTTGCAAGCTTTCGCAGCCGTTTTGACCCGAGCCGGCAACGATTCCGACCTCACCGGTGATGATCGGTTTGTCAAGTGCCTTTGCCTGAGAGAAACGCTCCGCCATTCCGTTCCATTGGTCCCCACCAAGCGGCACTGGGCCGTAGTAGTCATGGACGCTCAGGACGTCTATACCTGAAGAGGCTCCAACGCTCCTGGTAGTAGGGCCCGACCATGCCGCACTGAGATCCGCCAAGCAGGCCCTCTTCGACAAGGTGTTCGGGATCGAGCGAGTGGATCTGTGCTCCAACTGTGGTGAAGAAGTACTCCAGTGCCGCGGCGGCTACAGCCTCGTCGGAACAAGTCTGATGTCCTGAACAGTCATTCGGTTCGAAAGCAGCCGGACACGTCGAGGCCTCGGCTTCGCTCATCGGCTCCCACATCCCAAGTGCAGGCGACTCCGCGTAGCGGCTGACGAGGTCGTTCATGTAATCCCAGTAGGACAGAGGAGTGAGGCCGCTCCCATTGGAATTGGAGGCAGAGTTGTACACGTTCTTGAACCCCCCCGAATACCAGGTCGGATCCTGCCAAGTGCCGCCGTCACACGTTCCCCCCTGGTCGCTGATTGTTGGAATCAGGTACACGTGGTACTTGGCAGCGGCGTAGAAGACCTTGTCCAAGGGGGCCCAGTCCAATTGATCCGTATGGACGTTCGTCGCGATCGTTCCTTGGAAGGCCCAGAATCGCACGAGGGAATTTGGCCGTAGCGATGCGAAGAAGGCGTTGATCTGCGCGGTGGTCGCCATGCCACCGCATCCGTTGTTGGTTCCCCACTCGGTACCCAGCTGGTACGCGTTGAAACCGCTGAACAGGGTGGGCACGCCACCGACCTCGAGGTGCTGGCCCAGCGCCGTGATCGGCAGTTGTCCCGTGGGCGTGTAGGTGAAGCGAGATACCGTGCTCGCGCTCGATGTGCCCGCCGGTGTCACCACCTGGACGTTGACGATTCCCGCCCCAACCGGGGCCACTGCGGTGATCGTCGTGGCCGAGGTGACGCTGAAGGCGGACGAGGCGTTGTTGCCGAAGTAGACAGCGGTTGCTCCGCTGAACCCGGACCCGGAGATCTCGATGGTGTCACCGCCTCCGGCCGTTCCACTCGTCGGGGTGAGCGCACTCACTGACACCGGACTGAGTCCCGCTGCCGCCGGAACCACCGCTGCCGGAGCTGCCGTTCGCGGCCGAAGGTGGGGACGCGACCGGCGGATTGGGCAGCGAAACGGTGGCCACCGGACCGCCCGCCGGCGAACCGAAGTTGGCTGCGTTCCCGAATGGATGGACGGCGCCGTCCGCCGTCAGGACCCAGTAGCCATTCGTCGATGACGTCAGCCGAGAGTGGCGGGAGTGGAGGCGCCTCGGACCGACCCGTAGTTGCTGGCGTCACCGAGCCCGTAGACGGTGCCCCCTTGGCTCAGGATCCAGTACCCGTTGTTGTCCGACGTTGGCGCCATGTAAGTGATCGGCGAGCTGGGTGGGTTCGACCCCAAGGAGCCCTCGAAGGCCGCGTCGCCGAAGGCGAAGATCCCTCCGTCGGACGCCACCAGCCAGTAGCCCCGCCCATCGTGCGTGGGTGCCATGCCGACGATGGGCTCGTTCAGGTGGTGCGATCCCATCGATCCCTCGAAGGACGCATCTCCAAAGGCGAAGATCCCACCGTCCGACGCCACCAGCCAGTACCCCCGCCCATCGTGCGTGGGAGCCATGCCGACCACCGGTTTGTTCAGATGCAGAGAGCCTGTGGAGCCCCAGAAACGGGCGTCGCCGAAGGTGAAGATGCCTCCGTCAGCGGCGTCGAGCCAGTAGCCATGGCTGTCGGAGGTCGGGGCCATGCCGACCACGGGTTGATTCAAGACAGTTGTCGAGATGTCCCCGTACGAGACGGCATCACCGAACGGCTCCACGGTTCCACCATTGGACACGACCCAATATCCGCCCCCGTCCTGGGTCGCCGCGATGCCAAACCACTTCTGTGGCACGCCGGCCACCGCATCGGCCACCGAAGCGACGGCGGGGGCGGGGGCGGTCGCCCTGGCGAACGTCGGGACGACATATGTGGTGATGCCGAGGACAACGATGCTGGCGAGCAATAGGTTGAGCAGCCCGACGCTTCTCCCCTTGGCTGCTCGCTCTCCTGCCTTCCGTCTCGGTCGATTCACCAGTCCCCCACGTCGTGCTGGGGATGCGGCGCTCAGACCCTCGCTGGACGGGTTGGTGAGCGGTTCCCTACCCGAGTTTCCGGCGTCGACCTTGACGCTTAGAGCAACTCCCGAAGTTGTCCGCCTGAATATGCCCAGCAGGTATCACGTCTTAACTCCGGATCCCCCGTCGTTCTCCAGAAGTGTCGGGAAAGGAGCCCAATGTCATGAGGTTTGAATCTGCTGGCCAGCTCGGATTTGTTGCCGCGTTGTGCAGTGCCGACGCCGATCTCGGGGACCTCATGAGTTTAAAGCAAGATCCATGGCCCGGTGCCGGACCCATCCAGATGCCGTCGGTCCTTTTGGGGGCGCTTTGCCGATGTTGGAGGGAGTTGGGTCACTCCGCTCGATGCGGCACGCTAGAACGGGAGCCGAAGGCCGCTCGGTCTCGGGTGACCGCACGATCATGCTCATACTCGCACCGTGTGACCGGAGACAGTTCTCGTGCCGGCCCCATCTTGTGGGACGGTTGGCGTCCGACTGAGCGCGGGAGTCCCCTTACCCCTTAAGAGAAGAATGGCGCTTCAGCTCGAATACGGAACTGGTGAGTGCTTCGCCTCGTACTGGTTCATTGCATAGCGCGCGATCGAACCGATTTGATCGAGCGTCGCCGATCCCGTGATCAACAGCTGCAGGTGTCTTTTCAAAAGGACCACGCTCGTCACGCTCACCTGTCCGGTCCGCTCATAGAAGTAGTACGCCTCATCGCCGAGGCCTGTGATCGGTCCCAACTTCTCACCGCGACGTTCGAAGACCGCTTTGCTCTTGGCGAAGGCCGAATTGCTCGAGTCGGTGTCGTAGCGGATGAGGACGGCCGCGCCAGTCCCTTCCTTCGAGCGGTACACACACTCTGTGGTGGAGCCGTGGGCAAGCGTTTCCGGATACGTCATGCTGGTGCTGAGGGCGGTGGCAACCACTGATGGACCGACCAGCTTGCACAGCCCCGTGTTCGTCGCGGGGGTGACCACTGCGGTGTTGGTGGTTGCCGGGGACGAGCACGAGGTCGCCAACAGAGCCAGTCCCGCGGCCGCGACGAACGCGACAAGGCAGCCGCGGAAGGAACGGGATCTCACGGCCGCGCACACTACACAGGCGAGTCACGGTTCTCGGATCGGGCGCGGGACTCGTTCGGACCAGATCTGCATGCGGCCTTCTCTGCCGGAACCGAAGGGTCGATGGTCGCCGGACCTCGATGCCACTATCGAAGGGGTAAGCAAGGGTAAGTAGGTCGAGGCTGGGCCGTGTACCCCTTGCCCCAGCTGCCTCATCAGGCCAAAGATCCCTGAGATCGCTCCTCGGGGGAGCCTGTGCCTGACACCGGTGTTGGGGGCCCGAACGGGGCGAATGTGGCATCCGTTCCACGTCCGGGTTATCCGAAGGTTATTTCTCCGTGTCACCTGGGCGTTTACCGGGTGTCTGCGTTGACCGGGTCCGACGTCCGTGAGAGAACGTAGCCAGTCGTGAGAGCGCCGATGGCCGGTGTCTCGATCAGTTACCTCAAAGGAGCCACCTGTATGTCGATACGGCATGTCCTCAAGACTGTCGCCGCAACCAGCGCCGCAACCGTGTGCTGTGCAGTGTTCGCACTCGGTGTCGGGTCGGGTGTGGCCGGCGCCAACACGCTGACGAGCGGGGACGGCAACACCTCGTTGACGACCCAGGGCACAGTGGCCTCTGGGACTCCCTACTCGAGTGGTCAGCAGATCAGCCTGAACGTGGCGGCCAACTCCGTGCTGAACACGACCAATCTCTCCGCCAACGGTGCCCCGACGGGCGGACTCTTCTACGTCGAAGAGTGCACGGACCCGGGTGGCCTCACCGCCAACCTGCCCACCTCGGACACCGGCTGCGAGGCGGCGACGCTCGTGACTGGCCCGAAGCCGGCGAGTGGCGATGGCAGCCTCAACCTTGTGGGGACGAGTGGGCCCACCGTCTATGCCCTGCCCGACGCCAACCTCGGCTCGCCCACCATGACCGGCACATGTGGCATGGCGCCGAACCAGTGCGTGCTTGGCATCTTTGCCGCCAACCCCTCGCACCTGGCCGGCAACGGCTTCGCCTACCCCCACCTCTTCTCCGCGCCGTTCCAGACGAGCGCGGGCGACGGGAGCGACTCCGGGGCCAACCCCGGTGACGGCACCCCCGAGGTGCCGTTGGCCATCGGTCTGCCCCTGGCTGCGCTCGCCGTCTTCGGCGGCTTTTCGCTCCGCAACCGTCGGCGTCGCCGGCAGCAGGCGGCGTAGCCGAGCGGGAACCGCTCGCTCACAAGCCGGATGCTGGGGGTCCGAACAACCCCCCAGCATCCCGGCGAGGCGAGCAGATCGAATCAATCAGCATCATCAGCACCCCAAATGAGTCACCGAGAACATCAAAAAGGAGAAACCAGTCACTATGAGACCCCGTAAGCTGCGAAACCGCTTTGCGGTCGCAACCTCGCTCGGTGCGGCAGCCATGTCTGCCGTACTGTTGCTGGGCGTGGGAATGGCGGGCACGGCTTCGGCCGCTGGCCCCACCGTCCCGGCCTTCCCCACCTTCGGCACCTATCCGAACTGGTTGCCGGCCAACGACCAGATCAGCAACGTGGACCACGCTGAAGGCTCGGACACCACGCTGTTCATGATGCAGTCCATCAGCGACCTCTACGCGGCGGCGGGTCTCTTCCCGTTCTCGTGCCAGCCGACGACCAACAACCAGGACTGCCTGACGCCTGCCGGCAACAGCGGGAACAACCCCAACAACACCCAGAGCGACGTCACCGACAACTTCGCTGCCACCGAGGAGCTGCAGGGCATCAACGACGTCGGCTCGGGCAACGGTCAGGGTGAGCTGTGCGGGACTCTCGGCACGCCGGTGAACACGACGGTCGACTATTCCCGTTCGTCGAAGCCCTTTGGCGTCGCCGGCTGCGCGGGCCAAGGGCTCGGCTACGCCAAGGACAGCGTCCCGGCGGTCGACTTCCAGACGATCGACCCGCAGGAGTACGGCAGCGCGTCGGGCTACATCGGCACGTCGTTCCCGAGCTACGACTACACCACGGGCGCGACGGTCATGACCGCGTTCCCCAGTGGTGGGATCGGCCCGGTGGCCGCCGGCTGGGAGCCTGGTGACTCTTTCACCTGCGCCGCGAACCCCAACTATCCGACCCCCACCGCCGGAACCTGCTCGGGCGACCCGTTCTCGAACGTGTCCAACACCCCCACCGCCGGCTCCGGCCTGGGTGGGGCCAGCAGCCTCGCCTACCGACTCTGGTGCCAGCACGGCTCGAGCGCCACGGCCGGTGAGAGCCAGATCACCGACTGGGGCCAGCTGACGAACCTCTCCGGATCCGAGGTTCCTGGTCAGGGTGCGCCCATCGGAGTACCGATCCGCGTCATCGGCGTGAACGCCGGCTCGGGTACTGCGGCGACGTTCTTCAACTTCGCCAAGTCGGGCGTCGGCTCGGGCAACTGCACGGCCACGTCCAACTACAACGAGAACGCCGCCTCCGGAGCCAACCCCGAGGTCGGCCAGGGCCCCGGCCCGGGCAACCTGGAGATCGCGCTCGAGAACGACGCCAACCAGATCGGCGACTTCGCCCAGGCTGACTGGCCCGCCTCGGACCCGGCCGACCAGATGGTGGACATCGCCACCTCGCTGTACTTCATGGGACTTGGGCCCTACGACACCAACCCCAACGCCGGGGTCACGAACCTCGAGGCGACCAGCGGGGTGCCGGCCGGTGACCCGACCTCCTTCACGGAGGGGTTGCTGTTCGGCAACGGTGTGCAGCCCACCATCGCCCACGAGCGCACCAACGCCTACCCGACTTCGAGGACCCTGTTCAACATCTTCCGGACGGACAAGGTGCGGGCGTCGACAGCAGGGTTCTTGAACTGGGCGTGCGACACCAACACCGGTGGCTCGATCGCAAAGGGAACGAACCACGTGGACGGAGGAAACTTCGACGGTGACCTCACCAACATCATCAACGGTCAGTACGGGTTCTCCCGAAACACCGACACCACTCCGGAGCTCTCGGCCTCGGCACAGCTCACGGCCAACGGGGTCACCAACCCCAACGGGACGTGCGCTGCCACGCAGACCATCGCCTCGGGCGGCATCACGAACGGCACCACCACCATCACCTTGACGGCGGCGGTGCCGAGCACGATCCAGGTCGGTTGGACCGTCACCATCCCGGCGGGCTACTCGTCCGTCCTCCCGGCCAACACCACGGTCGCTTCGGTCAGCGGTAGCACCATCACGCTGAACAACGCACCGGTTGCCGGAACCGGGAGCAACGCCCCAACCACCCTCTACTTCCCCGGTCACCCGCCGGTACTGGCTGTCACCGACCCGAACAGCTAGGAGGAAAGGCCCAGCTGGACCATTTCGTGCCCACTGGGCAAACATGTGAGTAGTACCTCGATCCGAGGGGTGTCCTGCGAGCGATCGCCGGACACCCCTCGGTGTGGTCAAGAGGAAAGATCGGGAGAGATTGAGTTCCATGCAGGAATCGACGACGACAGAGGGTCTTGGCGCCCGATGAGTGTGGCGCAAGAAACCGCTCCACCGGAGAGGCGGGCGATGAACGGGCACGCGGGTAAGGGGCGAGGCAGCTCGGAATCGACGCGGCGGGTGACTCTGGCGTTGCAACTCCTGGGCGCGGTGCTGGTGGTCTCGTCCATCTTCGTCGCGGTGTTCGCATCGCACGCTGGCGCATCCACCCTTTCGAACGGGACCGTGGCGATTGAGGACGGTTCCAGTGGTGCTGTCGCCACGAATCCTCTGAACAACCACCAGGTCGTCAACCTCGCGGTTGGCGCCAACTCGACGCTCGGTCGGAGTTCGCTCGAGGCCGCCGGATTCCCGAGCGGCGCCGTGGTCATCAAGGTCCTCGAGTGCTCGGACATCGGCGGGATGGAAGCGAATCTTCCCAAGAAGCCGACCGACTGCGAGCCGGAGACGATCGACTCCGTCCCCGGAGCGCAGGAGAACGGGAGTCTCTACCTCAAGGGATTCACGATTTATGCCCTGCCCGACCCGACCGACCTCGGGGTGTCGAACGGAACGGTGTGTGACGACGCTGAGCACCAGTGCGTGCTCGGCTTCTTCTCGAACCAGAACGATTTCTCCAAGCCCCATCTGTTCTCTGCGCCGTTCCAGGTCACGTCGACGAGCGCAAGCACTACCGCTCCATCCACCAGTGCGTCAGGTGCGTCGAGCTCCGCCAGCGGGGCGTCGGCGGAGGTCTCGGTGCCCCCGGCGACGCTGGCGGACACCGGAGGACCCACCCTGTGGCCGTGGCTGCTCGGCGCGGGCTTTGTCCTGCTCCTGGTCGGATCCGTCCTCCGCTACATCCGCCGACCGACCTACGAAGACTGACCTTGATCGGGACACGACATGGCCCGCACGCACACAGATCGACCGTGCGGCGACTGGCACCCGCCGCCTTCCTGGCAGCGACGTTGCTGGTCGCGGCGGTGGCGCTCGTCGACGCCCTGGGGAACCCGTCGGGCGCCGTGCTCACCAGCGGCGACGGCCACACGACCTTAAGCACGATTGGCACGGTGACCGCTGGGACTCCGTACACGAGTGGTCAGCAGATCAGCCTGAACGTCGCCGCCAACCCCGTCATCGACACGACCAATCTCACGCTCCGCCGGAGCCCCGACGACGGGCCTCTTCTACGTCGAGGAGTGCACCGACCCCGGTGGCCTCACCGCCAACCTGCCCACCGCGGACACCGGGTGCGAGGCAGCGACGCTCGTGACTGGCCCGAAACCTGTGAGCGGCGATGGCAGCCTCAACCTTGTGGGGGTAAGTGGACCCACCGTCTTCGATCTACCCGACGGCAACCTGGGCTCGCCCACCATGACCGGCACCTGCGACGTCACTCCGAATACGTGCGTGCTCGGCATCTTCGCCGCCAACCCCTCACACCTGGCCGGCAACGGGTTCGCCTTCCCCCACCTCTTCTCGGCGCCGTTCAACGTCGTCGTCGGCGACGGGAACGACACGGGAGACAATCCGGGCGACGGGTCGGCACCCACGCAGACGATGACCTCGGCCACGAACTCGACAGTGATGGCGAGCCCCACCACGGTGGCGGCCGACGGGGCCAACTCGTCGAGCATCACCGTCACGCTGAAGGACACCAACGGCAACCTGGTGACCACCCCCAAATCGGTCACGCTGGCCCAGGGCTCCGGCCACTCCACCATCGAGGTCAACGGCACCGCGGGGTCGACGGCGACGACCAATGGCAGCGGACAGGCGGTCTTCACCGTCAGCGACAGCACCGCGGAGCCGGTGACCTATACGGCGACCGACACGACGGACTCGCCCCAGGTGACGGTGACCCAGACCGCGACGGTCACCTTTGCCGCACGGGTGGCCACCCCGGCCAACTCCTCCATCTCGGCGCTCAGCACATTGGTGCCCCCGAGCGGCAGCACCACCGTCACCGTCACGCTCAAGGACCAGGGGGAGGCTCCCCAACCGATCGAGGGGAAGACGATCACGCTGGGCCAGGGGAGCGGCAGCTCGGTGATCACGCCGGCGTCCGCCGGGTCTGACACGACCAATGCCCAAGGCAAGGCCACCTTCACCGTGTCCGACACGACGGTGGAGACCGTGACCTACACGGCGACGGATACATCCGACGGCGTACCCCTGACCGGCCAGAGCGTCATGGTCACTTTCGGGACACTCACGGTCTCGGCGACCGACTCGAAGGTGACCACGACGACCCCGATCGTCTCGACGGTGGGCAGTCCGCAACCCACGGGGACCGTCACCGTCACCCTCCTCGACGGCACCAGTCCCGTCGCCGGTAAGGCGGTCATGCTGAGTGCCTCGCCGTCCACGACCGCGGTCATCACACCCGTTTCGGTGACGACCGGAGGCAACGGCCAGGCTACTTTCTCGGTGAGCGACACCGCCGCCGAAGGAGTCACCTTCAACGCGGTCGACACCACCGACAGCAATCTCGCCATCACCGCGACCACTCAGGTGACCTTCGAGGCCCCCGCAGCCTCTCCGACCAAGTCCTCGATGAACGTCTCCCCGACGACGGTCACGGCCGACGGGGTCACGGCGGCGTCTCTCACGGTGACGATCGACGATCAGTTCGGTAACCCTTTGGCGAACAAGACGGTCACCGTGGTCGGGAACGTCACCGGCACGTCCAACGCTTCGGTCACGAGCCGTGTCGTTCCGTCGGGGTTCTCGGGTGGCGTCTTGATCACGACCACGAATGGAAGCGGGCAGATCACGTTCAATGGCTATGACACCACGGCGGAGTCGATCACGTATGTCGCGTCCGACACCACGGACAGCCTCACCGTGGCCCAGACCGTCGCGGTCACGTTCACCGCGGGGGTCCCCCAGGTCAGTCAGTCGACGGTGCAGGCGAGCCCCTCCGCCGTGCCCGCCGACGGCACGACGGCGTCGACGATCACGGTGACGGTGGAGGACCACAACGCCAACCCGGTCCACGGGGTCACGATCGCCCTGACCGCGCTGAACGGGTCATCGGTGATCGCGCCAACCTCGGGAGTGACGACCAACACGTCTGGACAGGCGGCATTCAAGGTCACCGACGGCACAGCTGAGACCGTTCGGTTCCGGGCCACGGACACGAGCGACAACCTGCCGCTGGTGGGCGAGGAGGTCCAGGTCACGTTCGGCACACCCCCGCCGACGGTGCCGGTTGTCGCCGATTCGGACATCGTCGCCAGCCGCACGATGGTGCCGGCCGACGGCCACACGAGTGCCACGGTCGAGGTGATCCTCAACGACGGGAACGGGCTGCCCCTGAGCGGCAAAGCAGTGTCCCTTGTCCCCATGTCGGTCAACGCGGTCGTGTCGCCGGCGACCGCCACCACCGATTCGAACGGTGTGGCGACGTTCAGCGTGACGGACAAGCGCACCGAGAGCGTGACCTTCACCGCGACCGACGTCACGGACAACCTGCCGCTGACGGGCTTGGGTGTCACGATCTCCTTCACGCCGGCTTCCGTCGCAACGTCGAGCGCCGCTCAGCTGAACCGGCCCATCGTGGGCATGGCTGCGACTCCCGACGGCGGGGGCTACTGGCTGGTGGCCTCCGACGGGGGGGTGTTCTCCGAGGGCGATGCCGCCTTTCACGGTTCGACCGGGGGCGTACAGCTGAACCGGCCCATCGTGGGCATGGCGGCCACCCCCGACGGCAAGGGTTACTGGCTGGTGGCGTCCGACGGGGGCGTCTTCAACTACGGCGACGCCGGGTTCTACGGCTCGGCGGGTTCCCTCCAGCTGAACCGGCCCATCGTGGGCATGGCGGCCACCGCCGACGGCAGGGGCTACTGGCTGGTGGCCTCCGACGGGGGCATCTTCAACTACGGCGACGCCGGGTTCTCCGGCTCGGCGGGGTCCCTCCAGCTGAACCGGCCCATCGTGGGCATGGCGGCCACAGCCGACGGCAGGGGCTACTGGCTGGTGGCCTCCGACGGGGGCATCTTCAACTACGGCGACGCCGGGTTCTCCGGCTCGGCTGGGTCCCTCCAGCTGAACCGGCCCATCGTGGGCATGGCGGCCACCGCCGACGGCAGGGGCTACTGGCTGGTGGCCTCCGACGGGGGCGTCTTCAACTACGGCGACGCCGGCTTCTACGGCTCGACCGGAGGCATCCAGCTGAACCGGCCCATCGTGGGCATGGCGGCCACACCCGACGGCAAGGGCTACTGGTTCGGGGCTTCCGACGGGGGCGTGTTCACCGAGGGCGACGCCGTCTTCCACGGCTCGATGGCGGGCTGACGCGATGCCCCTCTTACCGATTGGCGCCGTTGCCTCCGTCGGCATCGTGCAACGCAGGCCCTGCGCCGGGTCGCGGGGGAGCCGAGCGCCGTGGTGACGCTCGCTCCGCCACCGGCCGCTCCGGCCGACGCCCAGCCGATCGACGACACCCCGATCACGCTCGAGCACAACCTGACCGGCGCCGACCGCGCCTTCCGCGCCCTCCTGGCGGCGAGCGGGGCGATCGTCCTGGTGATACTCGTCTCCATCCTGGTCTTTCTGATCGTCCATGGCTGGTGGGCGCTCGTCACGTTCAAATGGCGCTTCTTCACCGGAACGGTGTGGTCGACCCCGATCCACCCGGGGGTGCTCGGGATCCTCGTTGGCTCGGTGCTCATCGCGTTGATCGCCGTCATCGTGGGCACTCCGATCGCCCTGGCGATCGCACTGATGATCAACGAGTACGCGCCGCCCGGTCTCCGAGGAGCGCTGACCGGGCTGGTCGACCTGCTGGCGGTGGTGCCCAGCATCGTCTTCGGCTTCTGGGGGCTCGAAGCGCTGAACAACTACGTGCACGCCCCTGTCTCGTGGATGGCCGAGCATCTCGGCTTCATCCCCATCTTTCGTACGACAGAACCCGGGAACTACCGCGACTCGGTCTTCATCTGTGGCCTCATCGTCGCCATCATGATCATTCCCGTCGTGTCGTCGGTCAGCCGGGAGGTCATGTCGCAGGCGCCTCGCGACGCCTGTGAGGCAGCCCTCGGTTTGGGTGGGGACGCGGTGGGGGACCATCACCGATGTGATCATGCCCTTTTCCCGCAACGGCGTCGTCGGCGGCGTGCTCCTGGGCCTGAGCCGGGCGTTGGGCGAGACCATCGCCGTGGCGCTCGTCCTGTCCAGCAGCAATGTGGTCTCCAAGGCCATCCTCGGGCCAGGCAACGGAGACGTCGCCAAACAGGTGGCCCTCTTCTTTCCGGTGTCCGACGTCCACAGCCAGAGCGAGATGATTCTCGCCGCGCTCACCCTCTTCGCCACGACTCTGGTCTTCAGCCTGGGTGGCAGGCTCGTGGCCCGCCGGTCGGTAGGTGAGGGCTGATGACCAACCTTGTCGCTGACCGGATGCCGACCCCGCCGGCCCAAGCCGATCGCCCCAATGCGAAGCGACGTCTGTCCCGAGACGGCGTGGTGGACCTCATCGGCAGCGTCGTCGCGTCGTTGGCTGCGGTCTGGCTCGGCTTCAGCTTGGCCGGCATCTCGCTCGGCTTCGGATTCATCTTCTGCTGGGCCGTCCTCAGCTATGCGATCTACGGCCTCCTCGTCTGGCGTCGCGACGGAATCCTCCTCATGAAGGACCGACTTGCCACCGTCGCCATCTGGACCGGCGCCGTCATTGCCCTGGTGGCGTTGCTCGCGGTCGTGCTCTATGTCGTGGTGAAGGGAGCGCCGGTGGTGTTCGCCGACTTTCCCCACTTCCTCGTCAACGACATGACGGGCGGAAAATCGGGTCAGGCCTTCGGGGTGGGAGCCGCCATCGTCGGCACCATAGAGCAGGTCGCGATCGCCACCGTCATATCCGTCCCCATCGCTTTCCTCACTGCCACCTACATGGTCGAGTCGCACAGTGCACTCTCCCGCCTCGTCCGCAACGTCGTAGATGCCATGACCGGCACCCCGTCCATCATCGCCGGCCTCTTCATCTACATCATCTGGGTCGTTCCCCGCGGCGTGAACGGAAAATCCGGGTTTGCCGCTGCGATGGCCCTGTCGATCATGATGATCCCGGTTACCTGCCGGGCGGCTCTCGAGGTCATCAGGGTCGTGCCCGGTTCCCTGCGTGAAGCGGCTGCTGCGCTCGGAGCACCGCAATGGCGGGTCGCCCTCCGTGTCGTGCTGCCCACGGCGCGCGCCGGTCTCATCACCGCGGCGATTCTCGGCATCGCTCGGACCGCCGGGGAGACGGCCGAAGTCCTGTTGACGGCCGGCGGAAACGCCCACTACAACTGGAACCCGTTCCACGGACAACAAGACGACCTGCCCCTTCGGATCTATGAGCAGGTGTTCCAGCCGTCCGCCAAGGCGATCTCCGTCGGCTGGGGTGCGGCGTTCGTGCTCATGACCCTGGTGCTGATCCTGTTCACCCTCGCCCGGGTGATCGGATCGCGAAGCTCCAGCGGTCGACTGTTCGGATCGAGACGTCGGAGCCGGTCTGCGAGCGAGCCGTGATGTCGCGTCCTTTCCTCGACCTGCCCTTTCGATCGTTCCGTTCGTGTGATCCAATTGCCAAGGAGTCGACCCCGTGAAATCCCAGATGCCACCCACCATCCAGAGCTCCCTTGAGCACGGGGCACGTCGACGCCCGAGAAGGGCGGCCGTGCTGGCCGGAGCGACGTCGCTGCTCGCTTTCGTCCTGATCGCGAGCCCCGTGGTCGTGGCCGGGGCAGCGTCCCCTACGAGCATCGAGGCCACGACGACGACGACCACGAACGCGCCGACCACTACCTCCACAACGGCGCCGACCACATCGGCCACTCCACCGGCCGCCCCCCAACGACCGTTCATCACCGCAGCAGGCATCGCCGGGACCGGCTCGTCGTTCGCGTCCCCCGCGGTGACGAGCTGGGCGGGCACGGTCGGGCAGGCGCCCTACAGCATCAGCGTGAACTACACGCCGAGCAACTCGGGCCAGGGGCGTTACGAGTTCACCAACGGGACGGTCGACTACGCGGTCAGCGACACCGGATACGTGAGCTCGAACGTCGGCACGACCCCGCCGTCCTTTCCCTACGAATTCATCCCGATCACGGCGGCGGGGGTGGCCTTCATGTACAACATCCCCGGTCTCACCCAGACGCTCCAGCTGACCAGCTACACGGCCTGCCTGCTCCTGACCGGGCAGATCAAGAACTGGGACGACCCGGCGCTGAAGCAGAACGGAGCCAACGCAAGTGTGACCCTGCCAAACCTCGCCGTGGTGCCGGTCACGGAGAGCGATCCCGCCGGTACCAACTTCGTGCTCGAGGAGTACTGCATCGACGAGCAGCCCGCCGTCTGGGCCCAGTACGCCAAGAACGTGGCGGGCTCCCCTCCGCCCAGCGGCGTGCCGATCAATGCGACGACTCCCGGGTCGAACTGGGAGGCACCGGGCAATGGATACGACGAGTCGTCGACACCGGCGGTGGCCTCCAACGTCGTCAACAGCGCGGGTTCCATCGGCGCCGTGCAGGAGAACTACGCGACCGACTCGGGCTTCACGGGCTCGAACCCGGCCAAGGCGGTCGCCGCGATGCAGAACGCCAGCGGCAAGTTCACTCTGCCGACGCCCGTGGACGTCGCCTCGGCTCTGGCCTATGCCACCCAGCTGCCGGACGGGACGCACAAGCTCGATTTCAACGGGTTGGGTCCGAACGTCTACAACCCGTCGACCTACAGCTACCTGCTGACGCCGACCAAGGGATGGTCCACCCAAAAGGGGGCCACGATGAGCCAGTTCGTGAATTACGTGCTCACCCTCGGCCAGGAGGCAGCCCCGAAATTCGGGTACGCCAGCCTGGGCCTCTCGCTCGAGCGCTATGGCATCGACCAGGTCATCGCCAACGTTCCCGGCGCCGTTGACCCGACCGCGGCGGAGAGCGCGGCCTACGCGTGCGGCGACCTGACACCCACCGAGGTCCAGGCCGGCCAGACGACGCCCACCTGTGGCGTGACCAACGGGTCTCCTCCTCCGCCCCCGCCCGGGGCAACCGCCATCGCTACCGTCAACGGCAACAGCGCCGCGGGCAAGGCGGCGGTTGCCGGTGCAAGTACGGGGCACGGTGGATCGGGCGCGGGTGGATCGGCCGCGGGCGGCGCGGGTGGTGTCGACCCCTCGGTCGCCCTCACCGGGACCAATCCGCTGGCCGGCACCGGAAGCAATCCCGTTCCTCTGGTCGTCATCGGCGGCCTGCTGGTTGCCGCCGGATGGATCGGCCGTCGCCGTCTGCAGAGGCACCGTGGAACGGAGGGATCTTCGTGAATAGGTGTATGACTGGCTCGCGTTTCGGCGGGATGGTCGGTGTGGGTTTGGTCTCGCTCGTGGCTCTGGCGACCGCGTTCCCTGCGCCGGCCGGGGGCGACACCGACCCCACGGCATTGGTGGGCGAGGGTGGCTCCTTTCTCACACCCGTAACGGACGTGCTGCTCAAGGCGGACTCCGGCCTCGCGCCCCTGAACCCGTCGTACAACGACGCCAATCTCGACAACGCCGTCGGCGACTTCGTCGGTACGGCAGCGAACACCTTCGCGGCGGACTTTCTGGTGTCGGAGCGCCCGCTGACCTCGGCCGAAGCGGCGACCGCCAAGGCCCACGGCCGGACGTTTGCCTACGTCCCGTTTGCCGCCACGCCCGTTGCTGTGGCCACGTTGGCGGTGTGCGGCACCTTGACGGGAAACTCGACGGGCCCACTGTGTAAGGACATCCCGCTGACGGTGCCGCTGGTGGCGGCGCTTTTCACCAATGGCCTCACCAGTTCGGCGGTATCTCCCAATCAGGGACTCACCAGCCTGACACTGTCAGGATGGGGAGATTCAAAGCTGACCCAGGAGAACGGCCAGCCGATCCCGAACACCGGGATATACCAGGCACAGACTCTCGAGCCATCGGCGGAGAACACCGCGCTGATGAGCTTGCTCGACAGTGACCAGAACGCGAAGGAGCTGCTCGACAACGCGCTCAACAACCCGGGGAGCAACGCTCTCACGAAGAGTGACACGCCGTCGGAGACGTGGCCGTTCCACGGCATTCATGGATTCGTCGGCGGCGACGCCGGTCTCATCGGGAAGGAGCTGTCGATCAACGCCGAAACCAATGCACCGGCGGAAATCGAAACGTGGGGTGGCTTGGGGGGAACGAGCACGGGATCGGCCGCAGGTCCGGACGACGTGTTCCCGGTCCCATCGGTGTGGACGGGTGCTCCGCAAGGCACGCCGTGGAATCTCCCCACCGCGGCCATCCAGAACGCAGCACTCAAGTTCGTGCCCCCGACCGCGGCTGCGGCGGCGGAGGCCGAGGGCGATGCCAGCATGGACCCGACGACGAACCTGGTCACCTTCGCCGCCAATCCCAACGACAAGACCGCGTACAACAACTACTTGATGGTGGAGAGCTACCTGGTCGTGCCCACTTCGGGCCTCTCACCGACCAAGGCGGCGAAGTTGGCCCAGTACATCCGGTTCGTCGTGGGGCCCGTCGCCCAGTCGGACGAGACGACGCTGGGAGCGGCTCCCCCGACGCCGACCATGGTGGCCGCCGACCTCAAGGTGGCGACGCAGTTGGATGGCGAACAAGCAGCCTCCGCCAACACGTCCTCAACGACTTCTACGACAACCAGCTCCTCCACGACATCGACGACTTCGACGACGTCGACCACCGTGGCATCGGCATCCACCAACGCGACGGCCGCATCCACGACCGGCAACTCTGGGACCGGCACGGGGCTTGCGTCTACCGGCGCCCCATCGGATATTGTGCCGGCGATCGCCGTGGGGGGTGCACTGGTGGTGCTCGGCGCCTTCGGGAGAAGGCGCATGCGGCGGTTGAGGCGTCCCGAGGCACCATCGTGACCACCGTTGAACAAGAGCATGGTGGGCCGGTGACGGCACAACATTTTCCTGGCGCGGCCGCTGGGCCATCTCCGTCGGGTTTGGAGGCCGTCAACGTGAGCGCGTGGTTTGGTTCCAACAAGGTGCTCGAGCGGGTGTCCCTGTCCATGGAAGCGGGCCAGGTCACAGCGCTGATCGGCCCGTCCGGCTGCGGGAAGTCGACGTTCTTGCGAAATTCTGAATCGGATGCACGAGCTCGTGCCCTCCGCGGCCCTCTCCGGATCGGTCAGGCTCGGCGGTGTTGACATCTACGGACCGGCGATGCGGGTGACCGAGACCCGGCTGACCATCGGCATGGTCTTCCAACGACCGAACCCATTCCCTTCGATGACCATCGCGCAGAACGTCCTCGCGGGTCTCAGACTGTCGGGCACCAAGGTGCCCAATCCGGATGCCCTGGTCAAGGAATGCCTCGAGCGGGCGGGACTGTGGCGCGAGGCCAGAGATCGCCTCAACGAGGCCGGTGCGGCACTCTCGGGCGGCCAACAGCAGCGTCTCTGTATCGCCCGGGCTCTGGCTGTCCGACCCAGGGTGCTCCTCATGGACGAGCCGTGTTCCGCCCTCGACCCCATCTCGACGGGTGTCATCGAGGACACGATCAGGGAGCTCTGCCAGGAGCTGACCATCGTCATCGTGACGCACAACATGCAACAAGCGCAACGGGTCTCCGATACGTGCGCGCTGTTCCTGGTCGACAGCGAAGGGGCCCCGGGACACATCGTCGAGGCCGGTCCCACGATGGAAATGTTCTCCGATCCTCGCGATCCGAGGACTTCTGACTACGTGCACGGACGCTTCGGATGAGCGCTTTGTCGATTTTTTCCCAGAACAAACGGGGGCCAGGACCACGAGGGGCAACTTCATGACCGAAACGCTCTACGTCCCTACACCGCCAACTCGACGCTCCACGATCAAGGATTGGCAAGACTCCTGGCGGCGGCGCTGGACCGACGCATCGCAGACCACGAGGACGTGGATCCAAGTGGGTGTGCTGATCGGCGCCGTCTTGATCGCCTACAACTACTCGTTCAGCACACTGCTGCAGACGGCCGACCAGCAGACGCCGCTTGCCTATATCAGCCTGGTACCTGCCATCGCGCTCGCACTGGCTGCGGTGCGTTCCCGACCCCTCAAGCCGGAGCCACCGATCTACGACCGTCAGGTGGACTACACGATCGGGATCCCGTTGATCCTGGCCGCCGTCGCCATCAACGAATTGCTTCCGGCTCGCATGTCGGCCCTCTTCTGGTTCTACCGAATCGACCTCTTCTCGCTTCCGATCTTCGTAGCGGGCGCGGTGGCCATCATCTTCGGATGCCGAGTCCTGTGGCGTCAGAAGCTGGCGATTGCCTTCCTGTTCCTGGCGTGGCCCTATCCCTACCAGAAGTATCTGCTGGGAGTCCTGAACGTCTTCACCAACGTAACCCTGCTGGCCATGGACAAGATCGCCCACTGGACCCACCTCGCCACGCCCTTCTCTTCATCGGGGGACACGCTCTTCTCGGTCAGTCACAATGGCACGCCCTTCACGCTCAGCATCGTGTCTGCGTGCTCCGGGGTCAACGGCGTGGTCGGATTCCTGCTGGTCGGTTCGGCTTTCGCCGCAATCGTGCGCGGTCCCATCGTCCGGAAGGTGCTCTGGCTCGTCGGCGGCATGGTTGTCCTGTGGGTCCTCAATCTCGGTCGCATCACCTTCATCTTCTTCGCCGGGAGGGAGTGGGGAGAGTCCGTCGCGATCAACGTCTTCCATCCATTCGTCGGCCTTGTCTTGTTCTGTGTGGGCGTGATCGTGATGCTCTTGCTGATCCGCCCACTCGGGATGCGCATCGCCATCGGCGCGACGAGCCCTCCGGCGCCGCCGAGCGGCGCCGCGACCGCCTCTTCCCTCGACGCTCCCAGAGAGCCGCAGAAGCCCAAGGCGACGCTCGCCGTGCCCAAGGTCTACCTGGCCGTCGCAGCCGTAGTGGTGGCAGCACTCGTCCTCGGCATCAGCAATGTCGGGCTGAGCAACTACGACCTGGTCGCGGGAGTCTCCGGCGAGGCCAAGCTGACCGCCTTCATCCAAGGCCCGGTGGCGCCGCCGGGTTGGTCCGCTCAGTACGAGACCTCCTATGGGTGGGCGAAGCCCCTGTTCGGAGACGCCTCGATATGGAATCGGTACATGATGCGGTCCACAGGAAGCGGCCCACTGCACACCAACGTCCCCGTGGTCGCGGATGTCATCAACACCCCTGATCTCTCCAGCTTCTCGGCGTTCGGTGTGGAGGACTGCTATACGTTCCACGGCTACGCGCTCGCAGACGTGACCCAGGTGGCCCTCGCCGGCGGGATAACCGGACAAGCGATGTCCTACACGTCGCAGCAATTCGGCAGCTGGTCGATCGTCTACTGGATCGTGCCGGTGAAGATGGACACTGGGAGCACGAGCTTCGAGCGGGTCGTGCTCTACGTCCGGAATTCGGGTCCGGGCGTGGTCGTCAAGGGCCTCACGACGCGGGCGTCCCTTGCGAGCGTCCGCGGCTCGCTGAATCCTTCAACCGAAGCTGACCACGCGCTCCTCAACAACCGGACGTTCCTGGTTGCGTTCGCCGACCGGCTGATCTACGCCCAGTCAAACCGCGCGGCGATCGTCGACGCCGGTTCCAACGGGATATCGGCCTGAGCGAGGGGCAGGCGTGTTCCGTGAGATGTGCAAGACGTTCGCTTGATCAGACCGCACCCATCGTCGAGGTCTTGTAGATGACATCGCCCTACGAGAATGCGTTGGCGGGGTCGTCGTCGGCCGACGGGGTGCCCCAGCCTGGGGAACTCAAAATCAAGGAGCGGCGCTCCTGGAGGACCTGGCAGCTGCTGACCGCCGTTCTGGTTGCCGCGGTCTTCGGGATGTGGCTCAACGGGGACACCGGCGGCGGCGCCGCGAGCACGACTGGGACGAGCTCGGGAAGCGGACATCTACCTCCGCCGAGCGCTGCCTCTTCCGGCTCGGCCTCCGGCGGATCCACCACGACCACTGCCGCCCGCGGGATCGACCACCACCACCACTGCAGCCGGTGGATCGACCACGACCACGGCCGCCGGCGGATCGACGACGACGTCGACGACCACCTCGGGTGCCGCGGCGGGACCGGCGCGCGTCCTCCTGACCTCGCCGCAGATGCAGGGCAACTGGACGAGCACGTCGTTCACGACAACCGCCGCACCCTGGAACATCGGCTGGGCGTTCCGCTGCGCTCCCGCCCCCGCCTCGGGACCCTCGTTCGAGGTGTTCGTCACCCCGGCCGGGTCGGCGCCCACCGGCACGCCCGCGATCAGCGAGACCGGGCCGTCCGGGCAATCGGTCACGGCACAGTCCAGCACCGGCGCGCAGACGCTCGTGGTGCAAGCCCCGGCGTCCTGCGTCTGGATCGTCAAGGTGACGGGTTCGTAGAACCACCCGGTGAGCCATGCCGGGGGCAATCGGCCACGCATTAGATTGACTGCGTGCGCCTCGCGGTCCTTGCCTCGGGTTCCGGGACGATCCTTCGGGCGATGTTCGAGGCAGGCCTCCCGGTCTGTGTCGTCCTCTCGGACCGGCCCTGCGTGGCCCTGACCCTGGCCGAGGAGCATGGAGTCGCCGCCGAGCTGGTCGACCGGTCCACATTCGGTGGCTACGGCCCGGAGTTCGACCGGGACGGCTTCACGGCCACCCTGGCGGCCACCCTCGTCGCCCACCAGGTGGACCTGGTGGCGATGGCCGGCTTCGGCACCGTCCTGGGCGAGGCCGTCCACCGTGCCTTCCCCAGCCGGATCCTGAACACCCACCCTGCCCTCCTCCCCGCGTTCCCGGGGTGGCACGGCGTGCGCGACGCCCTGGCGGCCCGTGTGCCCGAGACGGGCTGCACCGTTCACCTGGCCACCCTGGAGATGGACGCCGGGCCGATCCTGGCCCAGGAGGTGGTCCCGGTCTTGCCCGAAGACACCGAGGAGACCCTGCACGAGCGGATCAAGGTCGTCGAGCGGGCCCTGTACCCCGCCACGGTGGCCTGGGCACTGGGCGAGCTCGAAGCGGGGCGCGCGATCAGGCCGCCGGCACGAGTCGGGGCGGCAGCAGTGGTCGGAGCCCCGAACCGGGGCGCTGGAGTGGCGCAAATGGGAGGAGTGGACGAGGAGATGACGTCGTGAGAGCGCTGCTGTCGGTCTACGACAAAGAAGGCCTGGTCGAGTTCGCCCGGGGACTCTCGGACCTGGGATGGGAGCTCGTCGCGAGCGGCAACACGTCGGCCAAGCTGAGCGAGGCCGGCATCGCGGACGTCGAGGTCGCCGAGGTCACCGGCTCCCCCGAGATGCTGGAGGGGCGGGTCAAGACCCTCCACCCCAAGATCCACGGCGGGATCCTCGCCGACCGCTCGAAGCCCGAGCACATGGCCGACCTGGAGGCCAACGGCATCGACGCCATCGACCTCGTGGTCTCGAACCTGTACCCCTTCTCCTCGGACCCCTCCATCGAGCTCATCGACGTCGGTGGCCCGACCATGGTGCGCGCCGCCGCCAAGAACCAAGATCACGTCGGCATCGTCACCTCTCCGGACGACTACCCCGCGGTGCTCGCCGAGCTCCGGGCCTCCGGCATCCTCTCGGCGGCGACGCGCCGCCGGCTGGCCCGGGAGGCCTTCGCGCACACGGCGGCCTACGACGCGGCCATCGTCGCCTGGCTCGACGCCGGGGGTCCCGCACCGGTCGCGGACCTCGACGGCGCCACGGAGGCCGACACCGAGGAGGCCGAGCTGTCGGCCGTCCTGCCGCCCACCCTCCACCTCACGCTCGAGCGTACCGAGGTCCTGCGCTACGGCGAGAACCCGCACCAGCGCGGGTCGCGTTACCGCGTCGCAGGTACGGCGAGCTGGTGGGACGCCATGTTCCAGCACGCCGGCAACCCGCTGTCGTACCTCAACCTCTTCGATGGCGACGCCGCCTGGAGGCTGGTCCACGAATTGGCGGCCGACGCCGGCGCCGGCCGGGAGGCGGTGGCCATCATCAAACACGCCAACCCGTGCGGTGCCGCCGTGGCCGGCGACCTGGTGACCGCCTACGAGCGGGCGCTCGAGTGCGACGTGCAGAGCGCGTTCGGCGGCGTCGTGGCCATCGGCGGCGACGTCACCGATGGAGGTCGCCGAGGCCGTCGCCGCCGGCCCGCAGGCCGACGTCGTCATCGCGTCCTCCTTCGCGCCCGAGGCGCTGGAGAGGCTCACGAGCCGGCGCAAGGCGACCCGGCTGCTGTCGGGGCCCGCGCCGGAGCAGGCGGTGCGCCAGCTGCGCAGCCTCGGCGCCAGCGTGCTCGTGCAGGACGTCGACGCCTTCCTCTCGCCCCGCGGCGAGTGGCGCTCCGTCACTAAGCGGCAGCCCACCGAGGACGAGTGGCGCGACCTCGTGCTGGCGTGGCGGGTCTGCGGGCGCACGACCTCGAACGCCATCGCGGTGGTCACGAACGGCCAGGCCGTCGGCGTCGGCGCCGGGCAGCAGTCCCGCGTCGTCGCCGCCGAGATCGCCGTGCAGAAGGCTGGCGAGCGGGCCAAGGGCGGCGCGGGCGCGAGCGACGCCTTCTTCCCCTTCCCCGACGGGCTGCTGGTGCTGGCCGACGCCGGCGTGACGGCCGTCGTCCAACCCGGTGGATCGGTCAGGGACGAAGAGGTCGTGGCGGCCGCGGACGAGGCGGGCCTGGCCATGGTCGTGACCGGCGAGCGGCACTTCCGGCACTGATGGGCGCCATCGTGCTCGACGGCGAGGCGGTCGCCGCCCGCATCCGCGCCGAGGTCGCCGACCGGGTCGCGCAACTGCGCTCCGAGGGCGTCACCGTCGGTCTCGGGACGATCCTCGTGGGTGACGACGTGCCGAGCGAGCGCTACGTCGCGCTCAAGCACGAGGACTGCGCCGGCATCGGCATGTACTCGGTCGGCGAGCACCTCCCCGCCACCGCGACCCAAGAAGAGGTCATGGACGTCATCGCTCGCTTCAACGCCGACCCCGCGGTCAGCGCGTTCCTCGTGCAGCTGCCGCTTCCGGCCGGGCTCGACGAGGAGTGCGCCCTGCTGGCCGTGGACCCGGACAAGGACGTCGACGGGCTGCACCCGGTCAACCTGGGCCGCCTCGTGCTGGGCACGCCGGGGCCGCTGCCGTGCACCCCGTCGGGCATCGTCGAGCTCCTCCATGCCTACGACGTCCCCGTCGAGGGCCGCCACGTCGCCATCATCGGCCGGGGGGTCACGATCGGCCGGCCCCTGGCCAACCTCCTCACCCTGAAGCGGCCGGGGTACAACGCGGCGGTGACCGTGGTGCACACCGGTGTCGAGAAGGCCGACCTGGCCGCCCTGGTGCGCACGGCGGACATCGTGGTGGCCGCCGCCGGCCGGCCTCACATGCTCACGCCGGACATGGTCAAGCCGGGCGCAGCGGTGGTCTCGGCGGGCACCACCTTCGAGGGCCGCAAATTGATCCCCGACGCTCATCCCGACGTCGCCGAAGTGGCCGGATGGATCACGCCCCGTCTCGGTGGGGTCGGCCCCATGACCCGTGCCATGCTGTTGCGCAACGCGTTGCGGGCCGCGGAGCTGGCTGCCCGCTAGGAGGAATTCTGCAGTGAACGAGCGGGAATACTCGGAGCGCCCGTGGGGCAACTACACGGTCCTCGACGACGACGCCCCGGACCACAAGGTCAAGCGCCTCGTCGTGCACCCCGGCAAACGGTTGAGCTACCAGCGTCACGCCCAGCGGGCCGAGCACTGGTTCATCGTCTCGGGCACCGCCACGGTGACCCTCGACGGGGTCGTGACCACCGTGCGAGCGGGGGAGTCGATCGACATCCCTCGGGAGGGCGCGCACCGTGTCGCCAACGAAGGGGACACCGACGTTGTCCTCATCGAGGTCCAGCACGGCACGTACTTCGGCGAGGACGACATCGTGCGGCTCGAGGACGATTTCGGCCGGGTCGGCGGGGTGTCGTCGACGTGACGCGCATCGCGGAGCTCCTGGCGGCCGGACCGACGTACTCCTTCGAGTTCTTCCCGCCGAAGAACGACAAGGAGCTGGCCACGCTCGCCCGCACCATCGGCGAGTTGCAGCCGCTCGAGCCCTCCTTCGTCTCGGTGACCTACCGCGGCGGCGCGGAGTCCCGCCAGCGCACGTTCGACCTCGTGTCCGGCATGCTGCACACGACCAAGCTCAACCCGATGGCCCACCTCATCTGCGTGGCGCACACCCGCCTCGAGCTGGCCGACATCCTGGTGTCCCTGCGCAAGGCGGGCGTGGAGAACCTCATGGCCCTCGGCGGTGACCCACCTGAGGACCCTGGCGCCGGCCCCGGTGAGCTGGCCTACGCAGCCGAGCTCGTGGAGCTCGCCCGCGCCGTCGGCGGCTTCTCGGTGGGGGTGGCGGCCCACCCGGCCGGCCACCCGCGCTCGCCGGAGATGTCGGTCGACCGGGACTTCCTCGCCGCCAAGCTGGAGCTGGCCGACTTCGGCGTGACCCAGTTCTTCTTCGAGGTCGCCGAGTACGAGAGCCTCATGGCCGACCTGCGCCAGCGGCACGTCGACACGCCCGTCCTGCCGGGCATCCTGCCGGTCACGTCCATCTCGACGATGAACCGCCTCGGCGGCATGGGTGCGGCCGCACCCGCCTGGATGGAGGGGCGGCTACGCGCCGCCGACGAGCGGGGCGGCGCCGACGCGGTTCGCAAGGAAGGCGTGGAGCTGGCGACGGAGCTCTGCTCCCGCCTCCTCGAAGTCGGCGTTCCGGGTCTGCACTTCTACACGTTCAACACCTCGAGCGCGACACGAGAGATCTACGCCGCGCTCGGACTGGGTCCGACCACCGCCCAGTAGCGGACCGTCGCCGTCACTCCAGTCAGTCGAGCGGTCGCAAGAGATCACCCGGCTTTGATCGAGCCGCCACCAACGCCGGCGCGATCGCGATGACGTTGGCGCCCACGAGCACCCCGACCGTGATGGCCGCGGTCAGCAGCCACGGCACGACGGCGACCGGGACGACCCCCAGGTTGTCGGCGAAGGTGTTCCACACCCCCCGGCCGACCACTAACCCCAGCGGGACTCCCACGACGACGCCAACGAGGGCCAGCGTCGTGGCCTGCCAGGAGACCGTCGAGACGACCTGGCCTTTGACGAACCCCAGGACCTTGAGCAGCCCGACCTCCCGGCGGCGGCGCGACACGCTCACGACGAGAAGGTGCGCCAGCGTCGCCGCACCGAACACGGCCAGCATCACCCCGAAGATGAGCGGGAAGTTGACCGCTTCGCCGAAGTTGACCAGGGAGGTCGGGGCGACGGGCTGTGACGTGATCGATGGGTACTCGGCCATATAGCGGTCCATGACCGTCTTGCCGCGCGGACCCGGCACGAAGGTCACCCTGATCCCACCGCCGCTGATGTTGCCGGCCACCTTCTGCCGGCACAGGGCGAGCTGGGGACCCGGAGGGCAGGCGGCGTGGACGAGGCCGGCCGTCGTCAGCAGGATCCCCGTGCCCAGGCTCACGAACCCCCCTTCCTGCGGGAAGGAGATCTGGGAGACGACCCGGTACGCCTCGGTGCGGAGGGCACCGGAATTCGTGGTGAACGTGATCTCCACGACCGACCCGATGTGCGCGCCGACTACATGCATGGTCGAGACGCCGAGCCCGACCTGGTCGTCGCCGACCGGAGGAGTCCCGGCCACCGTCGAGAAGAGGACGGGACCCTTGACCGAGTTCCCGACGATGGCGCCGACGATCTTCCCGTTGAGCATCACCTCCCCGGCGCCGAGGCCCAGGGTGACCGCGGTGACGGCCGGGTCGTGCTGCAGGGTGGTGAGCAGTGCCGTGTTCGGCGGCTGAAAGCTGAGCTGCTCCGGGTCACCGTAGAGCCGGGGCGTCGCCGTCAGGTGGGTCAGGCTGGCACCGAAGACCCCGGTGGCGCACAACGCGATGACCGCCAGCACCATGCCCAGGAGGGCCGAGCCCAGAGGAACGGCGGACCCACCCGATCGGCGCTCCAGGGCGTTGCGGACGCCGATCACCGCGGTCGGTGGCGCGCCCAGAGTGACCAGGTTCCGCACCACCGCCGAGGAGCGGGACGCCCCGGCCCGCTCGTCCACCCGCCGGGTGCGGGCCGCCCGCAGAGCCGGCCAGATGCCGAGCGCCAGGACGACCACCACGGTGGCGAGCGCTCCGAGCGGGAGGACGAACGAGTCGAACTCGACTCCGGTGGAGTCCTCGGCCATTCGGGCCTCGCCGAGAGGTGCGATCGGGGACAACGCAAAGGCGATCACGACGGCGCCCACGGCGCCGGCAAGGCCCACCACCAGGTTCCGCGCCATGTCGAGCGCGAAGAGCTCCCGGCCGGACATGCCGACGGCGACCAGCGTCGGGTGGTCCTCGCTCTCGACGGCGCTCTGGCGGGCCAGTGCCTGGCCCACGACCGCCAGCCCGACGAGCGCGGCGAGCGCGGCGAGGATCCACCACCCGACGGCCTGGGGATGGATGGATCCCTGGATCGTGCCGGCCGTTCCGTCCTCGCTCGAGGCGCCGACCGTGCCACTTCCTAGGTTGAGTGTCTTGAGCTGATTGTCGAACTGCGGGATACCGGCCGCACCCTGGCGCAGGCGGACGAAGTACTCGTATTCCACCGCCGTGTGCGGGAGCACCGAGCGCGCGAACCCCGGTCCGGCATACAGGAGGTAGACGGGGGTGGATCCGGAAGGGAACTCGATCTCGGTCGCTTCGATCCCGACCACCCGCAGGGCGAGGCGCGGACCGTGCGGGGGGACGTACCCCGTATTGGGGTTGTTGTAGTCGGCGGCCTGTGAGGGTGCTTCGAACGGGACGTGGATCACGGTGCCGGCCTGCACGCCGTCGTCCTGTTGCAACGTGGACGATGCCAGCACCTCGTCGGGCTTCGACGGGTCGGGCAGCTGGCCCGAGACGAGCGTGAAGGGCGACCTGCCCCGGCTCGATACGACGGCCACGCCGAAGTCGTTGCCGTTGATCTGGTGCGCGCAGTCGCACGTCGGATTCCCTGCGTCGGGGAGGATGATCTCGGTGGCCGAGGTCACCCCGGGCAGGTGGGCGACGGCCGGCACCGGTCTGGTGGCGTAGACGATGCTGTCGAACCCGTGGGCCGCCACGAAGCGGGGGAACGCGTTCTCCGTCCGCCGCCCGGCGGCCACGGCGGCCAGGACGAGGCCGCCGACGACGCTGATCAAGATGGCGACGGCCAGCCAGGACCGCCAGCGGCGGCGGAGCCCAGCGTTGAACACCAGCCTGACTGCTCCCACGGAACGTCCCTCCGGTCACCGCAAGCTTGTCGCTGCCAACGGGGGTTACCAAGGTGGCCACCCTGCAAAGCCCGCTCGTGGTGGCACCACTCAGGGGCGCTCAACGGGCGAGGGACGGCAAGGTCCGGGGCAGGCCACAGAGTGGGTCCCCTAGTGGGTAACATAGTGGGTATGGCGTACGTGGTGGCCCGCCCTAAGGGGCGTTTCGAGATCCGCGAGTCCGTCCACACCCCCAAGGGCCCCCGCGCCCGCTCGCTGGCCAACTTCGCCCACCTGACCGAGGAGGTCCTGGCTGCGGCCCGTGGGCGGGCCAGCCGACCCTTCGACGTCGAGGCGGTGCGAGCCTCCGCCGCACGAGCCGCCGCCCTTCCACGCCACGATGTCCGGTCCGCCGGGCCCGAGATGGACCCGAACGAGACCCCACGGCATCATCGCTCCGAGACGCTGCGGTTCGTCGACGCCTCGCGCCGGATGGCCCGCTCGCTGGAGCGGGTGCCCCCGCCCGCCGAACGTCGGGATCCCGGCGACGCCCTGATCGGCCTCCTCGGTTTCGTGGCACGGGTCAAGCCGTTCGGTCCCGCCCGAACCCCGACGCCGCTGCGGTTCCCGCCACTCGCCCGTCTTCGGGCGGAACGGATCTCCAGGACGGGCCCTCCGTGAGCAGCACCGAGGAGCTGACCGGTCTGGCCCCCAAGATCGTGTCACTCCACGAGATGCTCGATTCCGCCGGTGTGCCGCACCAGTTCGGGGGGGCGATCGCCCTGGCCTGGTACCGGAATCCCCGGGCGACGACCGACATCGACGTCAACCTGACCCTGCCCCCCGAGGCGGCCGGGCCCGTCCTCGGGTTGCTGGGCCTGCTCGGCGTGACGGTGACCCCCGAGGATCGGGCCGCCATCGCCGACGACGGTCAGGCGAGGCTCGACTGGGGCGGCTCGTATCTCGACGTGTTCTTCGCCACCATGGACCTGCACCTCGACATGGCCGAGTGCGCCCGCCTGGTCCGCTTCGGCCCCGTCGACATCCCGATCCTCGCCCCCGAGCACCTCATCGTCTGCAAGGCCATCTTCGACCGCCCCAAGGACTGGCTCGACATCGAGGAGATCCTCCGCTGGGGCACCGACGTCGACGCCACGCGGACGCTCTACTGGGTGGGCGAGATCCTCGGCCCGGAGGCCAAGCAGTACGCCCGCCTCACCGGGCTGCTCCGGAGCTGAGGCGGCCGCCCGGCGGCCCGGCTGACGCCACCTGCTCGATTGGGAACCCGCTGGCCAGGCCCCTAGCATCGGCGGTATGGCAGAGCGCATCCGCATGGGCGACGACGGCACCCTGGTCGTCCCCGACGAGCCCATCATCCCCTTCATCGAGGGCGACGGCACCGGCGTCGACATCTGGCCGGCCGCCAAGCTGGTCCTCGATGCGGCCGCCGCCAAGCACGGCCACAAGATCGCCTGGAAGGAGGTCCTGGCCGGGCAGAAGGCCTTCGACGAGGTCGGCAGCTGGCTGCCCGACGAGACGGTCGAGGCGTTCCGCAGCCATCTGATCGGCATCAAGGGCCCGCTCACCACGCCCGTCGGCGGCGGCATCCGCTCCCTCAATGTCGCGCTGCGCCAGATCCTGGACCTCTACGTCTGCCTGCGCCCCGTGCGCTGGTTCGCCGGCGTCCCCTCGCCGGTGCTGCACCCCGAGCTGGTCGACATGGTCATCTTCCGGGAGAACACCGAGGACGTGTACGCCGGCTACGAGGTGCAGGCCGGCACGCCCGAGGCCGACAAGCTCACGGCGTACCTGCGCGAGGAGATGGGCTGGCCCATCCGGGACGGCTCGGGCATCGGGATCAAGCCGGTCTCCGAAATGGGCTCCAAGCGCCTCATCCGCGCCGCCATCAACTACGCGCTCGACCGCAAGCGCCGCTCCGTCACGCTCGTGCACAAGGGCAACATCATGAAGTTCACCGAGGGCGCGTTCCGCGAGTGGGGCTACGAGCTGGTGCGCGAGGAGTTCGCCGAAGTCGCCGTGGGCTGGGACGACTGCGGGGGCGAGCCCGGCGACAAGCTGCTCGTCAAGGACACCATCGCCGACATCACGCTGCAGCAGGTGCTGACCCGGCCCTCGGACTTCGACGTCATCGCCACGACCAACCTCAACGGCGACTACCTCTCCGACGCGCTGGCCGCGCAGGTGGGCGGCATCGGTATCGCCCCCGGGGCCAACATCAACTACGTGACCGGCCACGGCATCTTCGAGGCCACGCACGGCACCGCGCCCAAGTACGCCGGACAGGACAAGGTGAACCCCGGCTCGGTGCTGCTCTCGGGCGTGCTGATGTACGAGCACCTCGGGTGGAACGACGCCGCGTCGGACATCGTGCACGCGCTCGAGGCCACCATCGCCGACAAGGTCGTCACCTACGACTTCGCCCGACTCATGGACGGGGCGACCGAGGTGAAGACGTCGGAGTTCGCCTCCGCCGTCGTCGACCGCCTGTAGGCGACCACTCCCGCCGGACCCCTCAGACCCACCTGTCGGAAAGGACCACCTCCCCCCATGGCGAAGACCCCCGTCCACGTGACCGTCACCGGCGCCGGTGGCCAGATCGGCTACTCCATCCTGTTCCGCATCGCGTCCGGCCAGCTCCTCGGCGAGGACCAGCCCATCGTCCTGCGGCTGCTCGAGATCGAGCCCGCCATGCGCGTGCTCGAGGGCGTCGTCATGGAGATCGACGACTGCGCCTTCCCGCTCGTGCACGACATCGTGGCGACCTCGGACCTGCAGACCGCCTTCGACGGCACGTCGTGGGCGCTGCTCGTCGGCTCGGTGCCCCGCAAGGCCGGCATGGAGCGCGGCGACCTCCTCAGCGTGAACGGCGGCATATTCAAGCCGCAGGGCCGGGCCATCGCCGAGAACGCCGCTCCCGACGTGCGCATCCTCGTGGTCGGCAACCCCTGCAACACCAACTGCCTGATCGCCCGCTCCAACGCGCCCGAGGTCCCGGCCGACCGGTGGTTCGCCATGACCCGCCTGGACGAGAACCGGGCCAAGGCGCAGCTCGCGGCGAAGGCGGGCGTGCCCGTCGCCGACGTCACCAACGTCGCCATCTGGGGCAACCACTCGGCCACGCAGTTCCCCGACTTCGCCAACGCCCGCATCGGCGGGAAGCCGGCCACCGACGTCATCACCGACACCGAGTGGTTGCAGGGCGAGTTCCTCACGACGGTGCAGAAGCGGGGCGCCGCCATCATCGACGCCCGCGGGTCGTCGTCGGCCGCCTCCGCCGCCGCGGCGGCGATCGACACCGTGGTCAGCCTGCGCGGCGCGACGCCGCTGGGTGACTCCTTCTCGGTGGCGGTGGCCAGCGAGGGCCAATACGGCACGCCCGAGGGCCTCCAATTCGGCTTCCCCGTCGTCTCGGACGGCACGGGGGGCTGGACGGTCGTCGAGGGGATCGGCCACGACGCCTTCGCGACCGAGCGGATCAAGGTCACGACCGACGAGCTGTTGGCCGAGCGCGACGACGTCAAGGAGCTGGGACTTCTCGGCTGAGGTCGGTCCCGTCGGCCGGAGGAGCCGATCGCCGGCGCCGGAGGGCGACGACGCCTCCCGCACCGGCCGCGCCGACGACGGGGAGGAAGATCGGGAGCGGCGCCTCGGGGGTGGCCGCGCCCGGACTGGGTGCGAAGGCGAACACGTTGCCGTCGAGGTTGATGACGTACATGACGCCGTTGGAGATCTCGGCCGGGCCCCAGAAGTTGTTGCCCGACGAGTCCGTGTAGGTGAACAGCCGTTCCCCGTTGCTTGCGTCCATCACCATGGCCCGGTCCCCGGCGTTCACCTCGACGATCCCGGGCGCCCCCGTCACGGCCCCGAGGACCCGGTCGTCGAGGCAGTCCTGCCACACCGGTGACCCGGTGGCCGGATCGAGCGCGCTCAGCGAGCCGGCACAGGCCTGGCCGTCGATCTGCCCGGCGTCGCCCCCGACGAACAGGTGCGTCCCGTCCCAGGCGCTGGGGGCGAGGAAATCCACGTCACACGGCACGCACGTCTCCCCGGGCGTCGCGAAGTACCGGCTCCAGACCGGGCCGGCCGCCAGGTCGTCGCGGCGAAAGGCGTAGTAGTACCCGTCCTTGTTGATGGCGCCCACCATCGGCACGGTCTGCCCGCCGAGGGTGGCTGTGAACAGCGTCGGCGTGGCCCCGAAGTCGGCGTCGCCGGCATCGCCGTTCGGTTGGGTCTGCCACGAGTCCTGCACGGCCAGCGTGGTGGGGTCGAGGCGGATCATGGCCTCCTGGTAGGGCTCCGGCTCGGGACAGGTGCCGTCACCGTTGCCGGTGTCGACGAAGAGCTCGCCCGTGGACTCGTCGATCGCCGGGGAGCTCCAGATGGTCGCCCCCGTGCAGCCGCCTGGGACGGCCGTGAAGGTGGCCTGGGTTGCCCCCGTGGCCGCGTCGAGGCGGAACAGCTCCCCGGGAACGAGAGGGCAGTCGCCCACCGAGGCCACGCCGATGTAGATGCTGCCGTCGTAGAGCGCCGGGGAGCTCCACACGAAGCCCGCCGACGACGTGGTCAGCTGATCCTGCCAGAGCAGGCTGCCGGTCGCCGCGTTCAGCGCGAGGAACTGACCGGTACCGCCCCCGAGGAAGACGGTGGAGATGCCGTTGACCGTGGCGACCGTCGGCGTGCTGTCGGGGCCGGTGTCGCCGGCGCACGACGAAAGCGTGCTGCCGAGCGGGTACGTCCAGAGGTCGGCCTGGGTCGACTCGCTCGTGGCATGGAGGGTGCCGGCCCAGTCGGACCAGTAGAGAACACCTCCCGCCTCGATGGGTTCGGTGGTGCCCCCCGGGTACCCGGGATACGCAGACCATTGCAGCGCCAGGCTCGAGGCCGTGGCGGCGGTGATCTCCGTTTCGCTTGCGAAGTAGCCATCACGAGCGTTGTCGTGCAGGTAGGTGGTCGTCAGTCCCGGGTCGGCCGACGCGGCAACCGGCACGGCGGCCGACGCCAGAACGGCAAGGACCGGGAGCATGGAGAGCGCCGCCAAGCGAGCAAACCGGGGGCCGAACGCCGCAGCTCGTCTCGATCGCCCCGTCGTCATCAGATGCCACCCTGACGCCGAGAACCGTGACGGGACAACCCCCCTGAGGGTGACCACTGCGTGAAACCCTCGCTGCCGCTTCCGCGAACAGATCGCGAACGATGGGCGACGGATCCATCGAGCGGTGGCGGTGCCCCGGGCCGACAGGCCCGTCACCGGCTGTTCGCCGCCGCGAAACCGGGTGGAAACACGGGCCTGGCACCCTGAGATCCGTGGGAGACCTCCTCGGCGTGTGCCGGTGCTGACCCGCATGCGGATCTGGTTGCCCGACGCCCCGGGCGTCCTGGGCGCCGTGGCGGCCGAGATCGGTGCGCTGAAGGGCAACGTCGTGGGGCTGGAGGTGCTCGAGCGCGAGGCCGGGGTGGCCATCGACGAGATGGTGGTCGAGCTGCCGGACGAGCCCGGTGCCGTCGACGCCGTGTGCCGGGCGGTGCGCAACGTCCCCGGTGCGGGCGTCGAGGAGGTGACCGAGCTGCTGACGGAGGCGTCGGACCGGGAGGACACCGTGCTGGCGGCGGCCTCGGGCATCCTGCAGGCCGCCACGCCCACGGCCGCAATGCACGCGCTGACCGGGAACCTGATGGCGCTCTTCGACCTGTCCTGGCTGGCCCTGGCCGACGAGGCCTTCCGGGGGTTCACCGAGACCCACGGCGAGGGTGTGCCGTCCGCGCGGTGGGTGGCCGCGTTCGCCGAGGGCTCGCGCAGCGGGGCCGACCCGCCCAACGACACCACGGGTTCGGGCGTCTTCGTCGAGCCGGTCCCCGAGACGGGGCTCACGGTGTGCGGCGGGCGCCCCGTCCCCATCAGGCGCCGCGAGCGCCGCGAGATCGCCCTGCTCGTCATGGTGGCGGCGCGCTTCATGGACGCGCTCGGCGGACACCTGCACAGCGGGGCGGCGTCGTGACGGCGCAGCACGTCGACCCTGCTGACCCGGACGCGTAGTGTCCCGGGAATGCTGCGCATCGGTTTCGTCGGCTCCGGGCTGATCGCCTGGGCGCACGGGCTCGGCCTGAAGGCGATGATCGACGGGGGCGTGCTGGACGCGGCCATCGTGGCCGTCCACGACCAGCGGGAGCGACGGGCCCAGGGTTTCGCCGACGCCGTGGGCGCCCGCGCCGGCGCCGTCGTCGCGAGCGCGGCCGAGGTCGCGGCGCGCTGCGACGCCGTCTGGGTCTGCACGCCGACGGCCGCGCACCGGGCCGCGGTGGACGAGGCCCTGGCCGCCGGCCGTGCCGTGTTCTGCGAGAAGCCGCTCGACCGCGACCTGGCCCGCGCCGACGCACTCGTCGACGCCGTCGCCGCGTCGGGCGTGGCCAGCCAGTGCGGCCTGGTCCTGCGCAGTGCCCCGGTCTTCCGTGCCCTCCGCGACATCGTGCGGGCCGGGGAGCTCGGCGCCCCGATGACGGCGGTCTTCCGCGACGACCAGTACTTCCCGATCCGGGGGACCTACGCGTCGCAGTGGCGGGCCGACGTCGCCCAGGCCGGCGGCGGCTGCCTGATTGAGCACTCCATCCACGACGTCGACATCCTCCGCTTCTGCTTCGGCGAGGTGGACGCGGTGGCGGCGCGGACGGCCAACCACGCCGGCCACGAGGGGGTGGAGGACCTCGCCACCGTGTCCCTGACGTTCGCCTCCGGCGTCGAGGCCCAGCTCACGAGCGTCTGGCACGACATCCTCACCCGGGCCTCGACGCGCCGGGTGGAGGTGTTCTGCCGGGAGGGCATGGTCTGGCTGGAGGACGATTTCCGGGGCCCGCTCCACGTGCAGACCGGCGAGGGCACCGAGGTACGCGCCTGCCCGTCGCCCGGGTGGGTGGACGCGCTGCCCCTCGCCGACGACGAGGTCGGGCTCGCCCTGCGGGCCTACGTCGAGGAGGACCGGGCCTTCGTCGACGCCGTCACGGGCGGGTGGGCGCCCGAGCCCGGTCTCGACGACGCCCTGGCCGCCCATCGCCTCGTCGACGCCGCCTACCGTTCTGCCGCCCGGGGCGGGATGCCGATCAGCGTGCGCTGAGGAGGCGCCGGCCGCCCCTCCTGCAACGGCCGCGGCCCGCGCCATCCTGGAGGATGAAATCGCGTTGTCGCGGCTCATCCGGAGGTCGGAGCGCCGGACCGGAAACCACCCGTGGCCAGGGGAGATGGACCGGCGTCTGTTCATCTCTCGGGGCGAGCCATGGCGTTACCATGGCCGCGGACGGCGCCCGATCGGCGCCCCACTGCGTTCTCGACGACACGGACCGAGACAAGGAGACCACACGAGCGTGCGCTCACTGCTCCGGGTGTTCAATCAGCAGCCGCTGGCCGCCAAGGTGCCCGAGGTCACCGCGCTGTTCTGGGTGATCAAGATCTCCACCACCGCGGCCGGCGAGGCGATCTCGGACATGTTCGTCTCCAACAAGAAGCTCGGCGTCGTCGTCGAGGTCTCCATGTTCGTCCTGGCCCTGTTCCTGCAGTTCGCCGCTCGCCGCTATTCGGCCGTCACGTACTGGTTCCTCGCCCTCGCCATCGCGACGGCCGGGACGGGCGTCGCCGACACCATGCACCTCGTCTTCGGCATGCCGTACGCGGTGACGACGTTGTTCTGGCTCGTGGCGCTCGGCGCCGTCTTCTACCTGTGGAACCGGAGCGAGCACACCCTGGACATCCACAGCATTACGACCAACCGGCGGGAGAAGTACTACTGGGCCGTCGTCTTCGCCACCTTCTGCCTCGGGACGGCGGTCGGCGACTTCGTCGCGACGACGCTCGGCCTGGGCTACCTCGGCTCCGCCGTCCTCTTCGGTGGCGTGATCCTGATTCCCTGGGCCGGCTGGAGGTTCCTCCGCTGGAACGCCATCTTCTCGTTCTGGTTCGCCTACGTGATCACCCGACCCGTCGGGGCGTCGCTCGCCGACTACTTGAGCAAGGGCCACAACTTGAGCGGGGCCAACTTCGGCGACTGGCAGACGGCGCTCGTGTTGACCGCCGTGGTCGTGATCCTGGTCGCCTACACCGCCAGGACCCGCTACGACATCCAGTCGCCGGACGTCGAGATCGCCGGCGGCACCTGACCCAGCGACCGGCCGGCCTCAGTCGTCACCGGTCACCATCCCGAACCGGGCCATGAGGGCGCGTTCCTCGTCGGGGGTGGGCGCCACGTCGCGGTTCCACAGCTCGTGCAGCCCGGCGAAGTAGTCGTCGAGGGCCGGCGCGTGGAGGACCAGCAGGCGGGCCTCCCCGTCGCCTCCGTTGCCGAACGTGTGGGGGACGCCGCGGGGGACCAGCACGAAGTCCTCCGGCCCGAGCAGGAGCTCGTTGCCGTCGATCACGACCGACACCGTCCCCTCGAGGACGAAGTAGGCCTCGGAGCAGCCGGCATGGCGGTGCGTCGGTGGTCGCCGCCCACCGGGCGGCAGCGTGCGCTCCATGAGCGAGAAGTCACCGTCGTCCTGGGCGGCCAGGGCCTTGAAGTGCATCACGCTGCCCCGGGCCACGTAGCGGGCTCCCCCTTCTCCGCGGCCGTGGACCTGGGCCACCGCGACCTCCCTTTCCTCCATCGGGGCGACGAGCGTGCCGCCCCGACGCTAGGCCGGGTTCTGAGCAACCGGGTGTCCCACCGTGCGGCGAAGTCCATAGGGTGCAGTCCATGGACGTCTCCTCGCTCTTGCTCGAGGCCTTCGGCCGCATCGAGCCGCTGGCCGCCGACGCCGTCGACGGCCTCGACGCCGACCAGCTGCGGCGGGCCCCCGCCCCGGGGGCGAACTCCATCGGGTGGCTGGTCTGGCACCTCACGCGGGTGCAGGACCACCACATCTCCGAGATCCTCGGCACCGAGCAGGTCTGGGAGCGGGGGGAGTGGGCGGCGCGCTGCGGGCTGGCGCCCGACCCGTCCAACACCGGCTACGGCCACGGGCCCGGCGAGGTGCAGGCCATTCGGCCCGACGGGCCCGACGCGCTCCTCGGCTACCTCGCCGAGGTGGACGCGCGCACCAAGGACATGCTCCGCGGGCTGGGTGCGGGCGACCTCGACCGGGTGGTCGACCGCCGCTGGGACCCGCCGGTGACGCTCGGCGTGCGCCTGGTCAGCATCGCCGACGACTGCCTGCAGCACGTCGGCCAGGCCGCCTACGTGCGCGGGCTCCTCGGGGACTGAGCGCCGCCCCCCGCCTCCCGCACCACCTGCCACATGCGGGACTGCTCGGCCGCCGACATGTGGGGATCGTGCACCTTCCAGGCGACCACGTCGGGAAGGGCGCGCCTCGCGGCCTCGATCCCGGTGCCGAAGGAGCCGACGAAGCTCTTCACGAGGGCAGCGCGGCCCCGGCCGAGGATCGTGCCCATCACGCGGCCCGTCGGCACTTCGCCCGCCGCCATGAGCACCCAGGCGAGCGCCACGTCGGCGGCCGGGTCGCCCCGGCACGCACCGGTCCAGTCGATGACGACCGGGCCCGCCGGGCTCATCATGACGTTCAGCGGATGGAGGTCCAGGTGGAGCAGGCGGTCGCCGCGGCCGACGGGGGCCTCGGGCAGCCAGTCCGGGGCGGCCAGCTCGTGCAGCCGGCGATGGAGATCGGCCAGCAGGCGGCCGAGGCGGGGGATGGCCCAGGGCCGCTTGCTCATCGAGGCCACCATGTCGGGCCCGTCGATGCGCTCCATCACCATGTCGAGGCCGTCGTCGCTCACCTCCTCGACGGCGGGCACCGGGAAGCCCTGGGAGCGGAGGTACCGCATCACCCGGGCCTCGTGCGCCATCGAATGCCCCTCCCGGGAGCGCCGGAGCACTCGTCCCGGCCCGTACTCGAAGATGTCGGCGTCCCGACCGGCCGCCAGCAGTGGCCCGGGGTCCCTCACGACGGGTCAGGGTAGCTGTGACCCGCTGCCGGGGCGTCGGTGCGTTCCTCAGCCGTCGTGCCGGCACCGGTCAACCGGTCCCGCCCATCTCGATCGTCGCTGAGGCAGAATCCGAGCATGAGCACGCTCAAGCACTCGGATTCGATCGTCATTGCCCGGTCACCAGAGGACCTCTACGACATGATCTCCGACATTCCCAAGATGGGATCGTGGAGCCCGGTCTGCAAGGAGTGCTGGTGGGACGAGGGCGCCGGACCAGTAATCGGCGCATGGTTCACAGGGCGCAACGAACTTCCCGAGCGAACCTGGGAGACGCGATCGCAGGTCGTCGTCGCCGAGCGAGGTCGTGAATTCGCCTTCGTCGTCAACGGTTCGTGGACGCGGTGGGGGTACGTCCTCACCCCCACCCAAGGAGGGACCGAGCTCACAGAGTCGTGGGAGTTCCTGCCCGGTGGCATGGCGATGTTCGAGGAGCGTTTCGGGGCGGACGCCGAGGCGCAAGCGGCCGCTCGGTTCGAGCTCGCCCGCACGGGCATCCCGGCCACGCTCGCCGCGATCAAGGCGGAGGCGGAGGCGGGGACGCCATAAGGCCCTGGAACCCGTGCACCGGCGTGCCTCGGGTCACTGCTTGGGTGGCTTGGGCCAGCGGACGTGCTCGGTGTAGTGGTAGATCGTCTCGTAGCCCAGCGCCAGGTAGAGCGGCGCGCCCATCGGCGAGGCCTGCAACGTGCACGACGACGCGCCGTGGTCGAAGGCCAGGTTCGTCGCCGCGACGGTGACCAGCGCGCCGAGTCCCGCCGTGCGCGCGGCGGGGACCGTGCCCACCCACTGCAGGCTGGCCACGCCGTCGCTCTCGTACGTCATCGCCGTGGCGACCGGCACGCCGGCGCGCGAGGCCACCACGATGTGCGTCGCCGGGTCCCCCAGCAGCTCCGCCGGCCGGTCGAAGAGGTCGGTGAACACCTCGGCCGGCATGCCGTAGGTCCCGTAGGCCTCGGCGTTGACGGCCGCGAAGTCACCCAGCCCCCCCTCGTCCTCGACCAGGCGCACGGTCACGCCGTCCACGGGATCGGGGGCCGGGAGCGGCGCCCGTCGGATCATCTCGGGCACCGGGTCCCCGAACGGCTCGAGGCCGGCCGCCGCGCAGGCGGCCCGCAGGTCGTCGTCCTCCCCGCTGTCGCGCACCTTGATGCTGAACCCCCGCGCCAGGCCGGCGAAGAAGGCGTCCGCCCTCTCCACGAGCACCTCGCCGCCCAGGGTGTCGTCGTCGCGGAAGGCACCGTTCGCCACGACCGGGATCCAGGACCCGCCGGCGCACAGGACCGCCCCGCCGCCTTCCTCGAGCCGGCCGCCGGTGCCCCACCGGGTGAGCGCCCGGTTGAAGGCGATGAGGGTGCGGTGGCCGAGCGCCGCCTCGGTCGGGGATCGGGACATGCGCCATGATGCCCCGCCCGGCCGGTGGCCCGCCGGGGCGGACCGTTACGTGAAGATGATCTCGCCCCCCGCGGCCTTCTCGTAGAACTCGCCCACCGTGATGATCTCCTGGACCTGGTCGATGAAGTCCTCCTTGGCGAAGCCGAAGAGGTCGACGGAGGCCTTGCAGGCGTAGAGGCCGCACCCCGTGTCGGCGATCATCTCGATGAATTCGGGGACGCCGGGGATGTCGTGCTCCTCCATCTTCTTCTCCATCATGTGGGTCGCGATGGCCGACATGCCGGGCAGCACCCCGATGAGGCTGGCCATGTGCATCCCGGGGTTGCCGACCGCCGCCACCTTGAGGTGCTCGAGACGCTGCTTGTGGATGGCGTCGAGCCCGAAGAACGTGAAGAACAGGTTGGCGTCGATGCCCTCGGCGCGGGCGCCGTTGGCCATGATGAGGCCCGGGTAGACGCCCTCGAGCGAACCCTTGGAGACGATGATGGAGACCTTCTCGATTGTCTCACCCATGTCGGTGCTCCCTTCGTGTGCGCGAGCTCGGTGTCAGATGCAGCCACGAGGCTTGGGGATGCCGGCGATCTTCGCGGCCAGCTTGGCGGGGCCCTTGGGGAAGAGCTGGTAGAGCTCCTTGACCGGGACCCCCGAGGTCTTGCCCAGGACGCGCACCGTCGGTCCCGTGCCCTTGGCCTCGTACTCGGCACGCATGAACCGGATGACCTCCCAGTGGCGGTCGGTCAGGGGGTCGATGCCCTCCCGTCGGGCGAGCTCGATCGCCACCTCCTCGTTCCACTGGGACGGGTCGACGAGGAAGCCCTCGTCGTTGAGCTCGATCTGCGCTCCTGCGATGGTGTCGGTCGTCATGATGCACTCGCCTCGCTTTCTGCGGGTTGCTGTCGGTCCTTGCCGGCGGTCGGCATGGCGCTGTGCACGCCGGGGATGTCCCGTCCCGGCAGCAGGCTGTGCCAGTAGAGCCACTGGAAGAGCAGCTTCCCGAGATGGTTCAGGTGGGACTCCTTCATCAGCGGTAGCCCCACGGGGCCGGGGAAGTGGCCCGGCAGCGGCTCGGTGTCGTAGTTGAAGTCGATGAGCATGGCCTTGGAGAACCCCGTCTCAATGAAGCAGTTGGCGTGGCCGTCGTAGGACGCGTCCAGGGGGCGGCCGTCGAGGAAGCGGCACACGTTCTCGGTGAGGACCTCCCCCTCGAAGTGGGTCACCGACCCCGCCTTCGACATCGGCACGGCCGCGGCGTCACCGAGCGCGAAGACGTCCGGCGACGCCGCCGACTGCAGCGTGTGCTCGTCGACCGGCACGAACCCGAGCTCGTCGCCCAGGCCGGGCGAGCGCCCGACGTAGGCGGCCCCGTTGTGCACGGGGATCACCACGGCCAGGTCGAACGCCACCTCGCGGTCGTCGTAGGACACCAGCCGGCTGCCGGGGTCCGAGCCGCCCGCGTAGACCACCTCGCCGGTGTTGAACTCGGTGACGAGCCGAATCCCCTTCTCCTCGAGCATGCCGCCGAGGCGCCGGCTCGCCACCGGCTTCGTGAACGCCCCGTCGAGGGGGGTCACGTACGTCAGGTCGACCTTGTCGCGGATGCCCTGCTGCTGGAAGTACCAGTCGGCCAGGAAGCAGAACTCCAGCGGCGCCACCGGGCACTTGATGGGCAGCTCGACCACGTTGACGACGAGGGACCCGCCCTCGAACCACGTCAGTGCCTCGGCGAGGGCGACCGCGCCCTCGGTGTCGTAGAAGGTGAACGCCTTCTCGTTCCAGCCGGGTCCCGTGAGGCCCTCGGTCTCCTCGGGCGCCAGCACGGCGCCTGTGGCGACCACGAGGACGTCGTAGTCGAGCACAGGCCCTCCGACGAGGGTCACCTTGCGATCATCCATGTCCACGTGGTCGATCGGGGCGCCGACGTAGTCGATGTCCCGGTGGAGCTGGCGTCCCCGGGGCCGGACGATCTCGTCGAGGTGGGCGAGGCCGAACGGGACGAAGAGGAGCCCGGGCTGGTACACGTGGCGGTCGTCCTGGTCCACCACCGTGATGGCCGCCTCGGAGGGTGCCAGGGCACGGCGGAGCCGGTTGGCGGCGAGGGTGCCGCCGGTGCCGCCCCCCAGGATCACGATCCGATGCATGCGCCGCTCCGTGTGCTCAGTCCCATCGTGGCGGTGCGGCCGGGGAGCGGGAAGGGCACAAAGTCCCGGCTGGGGGCGCCGCCCCGGCCCGAACGGGGCCGCTCAGGCGCCGAGGGTGAACACCGGGTGCCGCTCGGCCTCGGCGGCCCACTCGGCGTCGGTGGAATCGGGGGTGACGCCGTCGAAGAACATCCCGGTCTCGAACTTCCAGCGGCGCAGGTAGGCGCGCAGGACGGGGATGCTGTCGGAGACCGGGAGCTCCGTCGCGGTGCGCAGCTGGCGCTTGCGGCCGAGGATGAGCACGAGGTGCCCGCCGGCGTGGCGCACGTTGCGGACCCACTGCGTCTCGCCGCGCGGGGCGACGAGGTACGTGGTCCCCTCGACGGTCAGCAGGTTGACCGGCGTGTGGTGCAGCTTGCCGCTCGTCCGGCCACGGTGCTCGAGCACCCGGGAGCCCCGGATGCTGATGCCGAGGCGGGTCAGGCCGCTCACGGCGCGGTTGAAGACGTTGCGGGTGAACCAGTCCGGGCGCTTGTAGTGGGCCGCGGCCGGCTGCCCGGCGGTGGGGGTGGTGCTCATCGGGGCCTCCTTCGACTGCGTGTTCATGAACACAGATCCTAAAAGAGAACAATGTTCATGTCAAGTACTTGTGTTCTGATCTGCGAACAGTCAGACTGGACAGCGTGTCAGCGCCACGAACCGCCCGCGAGCGGGTCCGGGAGGAGATGACGGCCGAGATCCTGGCCGTGGCCCGCCGGCACGTGGCCGAGGAGGGGGCGGCGGCCCTCTCCCTGCGCTCCGTCGCCCGCGACCTCGAGATGGCGCCCTCGGCCCTCTACCGCTACTTCGACGGTCGGGACGCGCTGCTGAGCGCCCTCATTCTCACGGCCTACCGGTCGCTGGCCGGGGTGGCGGAGGGGGCGGCCGACGGGGCCGCCCGGGGGAGCGGGTCCGGCGACCCCGGGTACACGGGCGATGCGGCGCGCTTCGTCGCCGTGCCCCGGGCCCTGCGCACCTGGGCCCTGGCACACCCGCACGAGTGGGGGCTCATCTTCGGCACCCCGGTCCCGGGCTACGAGGCGCCCGAGGACACCGTCGAGCCCTACGCCCGCGTGGCGGCGGCCCTCGTGCGCCCGCTGGCCGAGGCCGACGCGGCGGGGCGGCGGCGGGAGGTCCCGCTGCCCGAGGTGTCCGCCCAGCTTCGTGCGGCGGTGGCCCCCGTCGCCGAGGAGCTCCTGCCCGGAATGGCGGCCGGGCTGGTGGTCCTGGCCGTTGCGGCCTGGACGACGGTCGTCGGCCTGGTCAGCCTCGAGGTGTTCGGGCACTGGCGCAACACGATCCTCGACCCCGGCGCGTTCTTCGACGCCACCGTCGGCGACCTGGCGGCATCGCTCGGGCTCCGCTGACGACAGGCGGCCCGCCGTTCAGTGCAGGCGCTCGCGCAGCGCCCGGGCGCGCGCCCGGAGCTCCTCCTGCTGGTCCTCGGGGAGCCACGGGTCCATGGCCTCGACGAGGTCGTAGACCAGTCCCGCCAGCTCGGCCAGCTCCTTGCTCGGCTCGGTGACCTTGATCTGTGAGAACGGGAAGGCGACGTTCACCCGGCTCGACGGCGCCACGACCTCGGGGCCCTTGCGGGGCGGCGCGTCGCCGTCGGCTCGATGCGATGGGGGCGACCCGTTCGACTCGGTCGGCGTCACGTCCTTCTCGTGGGATTTGGGCACCCCACCATCCTGATCGCACCGGGCGCGCCGCGCCAGCGTCGGAGGCACGCGATCGGACGAACCTGGGGCCCTTGCCCCGTGGTGCGGCGTGGGCGACGACGTCTAGCCCATGACGGGCAGGTGCAGCTCGATCCCCGCGTTCGCCAAGAAGACCAGCTTGTGCTCGAGGGCGTTCTGCCAATCGACCATGTCCTTGTCGAACTGCATGCGGTCGCCGTCTTCGCACGCGTGCTCGAGCTCGTCGAACGCCAGGTCTTCGGCGTCCAGCAGGGCCCGGTACTTCGAGAGGAAGTGGTCGTCGATCGGCTGGTGCACGTCGTCCCTCCTACTGCGGCCCGACCTTTGCGAGCCGGTGCACAAACGATACTTCCGTCACGCGTTGTTCGCTTGACCGCCCGGGGGTCCGGCTGCCCCCTTCGGCCGGGCCGCCGGCCGGCAGGGTCGCACCGGGCGTGCTACCAGCTGCGACGCAGCCGGTGGTAGGTGCGGGGCATGACGGCGCGGAAGACCATGGCCACGTCGATGAGGCCCGACACGCTGATCTCGAGCCCGGGGCCTCCGGCCTTGGCCAGGATGCGCTGCGACACCGCCTCGACCGAGCGGACCGTCAGGCGGGGCGGCTTGCGCAGGCCGCGCCCGAGGGCCTCGAGCCCCAGCTCGGTGGGCATGAACGCCGGGTAGACCACCTGGACGCGGACCCCCTTGGAGGCCAGCCGGAAGGCGATCGACTCGCTGAAGGCGCTCAGGGCTGCCTTCGAGGAGGGGTAGGCGCCGGGGCCCGGCGAGGGCAGGCGCCCGCCGTCCGAGGACACGTTGACGATGATGCCGCGTCCCCGCTCGACCATGCCGGGCATCACGGCGAGCGTGGCGACCACCGGGGCGAAGAAGTTCACGTCGAGGGTGTGGCGGAACTCCTTTTCGCCGATGTCGACGAGGCGCACGCCCGGGTCCTGGGCCGCGTTGTTGACCAGCAGGTCGACGGGGCCCTGGGTCTCGGTCACCCGGTCGAGCGCCCGCCGCAGCGCCGCGGTGTCGGCCACGTCGCACGTCAGGGTCGCGGAGGCCGGGGAGGAGGCCCGCAGCTCGGCGGCCAGTGCCTCGAGGCGATCGGTGGTGCGGGCGAGGCCGACGACGGTCGCGCCGGCGCGGGCGAGGTCGCGGCAGAGTTGCGCACCGAGGCCGGCGGAGGCCCCGGTGACGACGGCGACCCGACCGCGGTAGCGGCCGCCGTAGTCGGGTGGGCGCGCCCGCTCAGCCCGCGCCATCGGCCGCCGCGCCGCCCTCCGTCGTCGCGCCGGTGCCTGTCGCGTCCGCGTCCTCAGCCGGGTCCGTGAGGCCGGTCAGGTCCGCGCCGAGCCGCCGCCCCGCCTCGGCGAGGATGTCCTGGCCGGCGACCAGCGCCGCCAGGTCGCCGCGCACGCGCACGCGTCCCGCTGCCAGTGCGTCGGCGGGGTCGAGTTCGCCGCGCGCCATGGCGAGCGCGTCGGCGTAGGCGAGCGCGATCGTCGCCGTGCCCGCCAGCTCGTGCCCGGGGTCCAGGACGAGGCGCGCCCGGCCGCCGGCGACCGTGAGGACGACCCGCACCTCGTCTGCGGCCTCGCCGGTCCCGCCAGGAACGCCCGTGATGACCTGGGCCACGCTGAACGTCCCGTCGGCCGCGGCGAGCGAGCCCGCACCGGCCGCGGCGACCGCGTCGGAGAGGTCCAGCGCGCCGAGGGCGGCGTCGAACGAGGCGACCCATTCGGGGGACAAGTAGCGGGCCATGGCGAAGCGAGGCTAGGCGAGTCGGCGCCGGGCCGGAAGCCCTCGCGGGCGGTTCAGCCGGCGGAGGCCTCCCGGGCGGTCTTCTTCGAGCGGCCGGTGATCTTGCGGCCGAGCCAGGCCACCGGGTCGTAGCGCGCGTCCACCACGCGCTCCTTCATCGGGATAATGCCGTTGTCGGTGATCTTGATGTGCTCGGGGCAGACCTCGGTGCAGCACTTGGTGATGTTGCACATGCCGAGCCCGCGGTCATGGGCCAGCTCCCGGCGGTCGTTGACGTCGAGGGGGTGCATCTCCAGCTCGGCGAAGCGGATGAAGAAGCGCGGCCCGGCGTACTTGGGCTTGTTGTCCTCGTGGTCGCGGATGACATGGCAGACGTCCTGGCACATGAAGCACTCGATGCACTTGCGGAACTCCTGGCCGCGCTCGACGTCGATCTGCAGCATCCGGTAGCCGCCCTCGGGCTCGGGGCCGGGCTCGAAGGCGGGGATCGTCTTGGCCACCTCGAAGTTGAACGAGACGTCGGTCACCAGGTCGCGGATGACGGGGAAGGTCTTCATGGGCGCCACCGTCACCGGCTCGCCCTCGGGCAGGGTGTCCATGCGCGTCATGCACATGAGGCGTGGCAGCCCGTTGATCTCTGCGGAGCACGAGCCGCACTTGCCGGCCTTGCAGTTCCAGCGGCAGGCCAGGTCGGGCGCGTCGCTCGCCTGAATGCGGTGGATCACGTCGAGCACCACCTCGCCCTCGACGGCGGGCATCACGTAGTCGGTGAACTCGCCGCCGTCGTCGTCCCCCCGCCACACCCGCATCGTCACCTTCTCGTCGGCCATCAGTGTCCCTCCTCGAGCAGTGCGCGCAGGTCGTCCGGCATGACGGGCAGCGGCTCGGGGCCGATGGCGATGGGTGCCAGGTAGCCGTGCTCCCCCTTCTGGTGCTGCACGAAGTTGACCTTGCCCATTTCGGGATCGGGACCCGGGAAGTCCTCCCGGGTGTGGCCGCCCCTCGACTCCTTGCGGTTGAGCGCGCCTTGGGCGACGGCGATGGAGGTGGTGATCATGGAGGGCAGGTCGGTGGCCAGGTTCCAGCCGGGGTTGTAGGAACGGCCGCCCTTCACCTGCACCTTGGCCGTCCGCTGCTTGAGGTCCTCCAACTTGGTGAGCGCCTCTTCGAGCTCGGGGCCGGTGCGGATGATGCCGACCAGCGACTGCATCGTCTCCTGCAGCTCCTCGTGGACGTCGTAGGGGTTGTAGCCGTCCTCACGCCCGAACGGCGCGAACGCCTCGTCGATCACCGAGGCGACCTCCGCCTCGGTGACGCTCGGCGTACCGGCGCGGCCCTCCGCGAAGTCGGCCGCACCGATGCCGGCCCGGCGGCCGAAGACGACGAGGTCCGAGAGCGAGTTGCCGCCCAGGCGGTTCGCGCCGTGCATGCCCCCCGCCACCTCGCCCGCGGCGAAGAGGCCGGGGACGGTGGCGGCCTGGGTCTCGGCGTCGACGCGCACCCCGCCCATCATGTAGTGGCACGTGGGACCGACCTCGAAGGGTCCGGCCGTGATGTCGACGCCGGCCAGCTCCATGAACTGGTGGTACATGGACGGGAGGCGGCGCTTGATGTACTCGGGCGTCCGCCGCGAGGCGATGTCGAGGAAGACGCCGCCGTGGGGGCTGCCCCGGCCCGCCTTGACCTCGGCGTTGATGGCCCGGGCCACCTCGTCACGCGGCAGCAGGTCGGGCGTGCGCCGGTTGTTGTGGTGGTCCTCGTACCAGGCGTCAGCTTCTTCTTCGGTCTCCGCCGTCTCGGCCCGGAACATGTCGGCGACGTAGTTGAACATGAAGCGGGTGCCCTCGGAGTTGCGCAGCACCCCGCCGTCGCCACGCACGCCCTCGGTGACGAGGATGCCGCGCACCGAGAGCGGCCACACCATGCCGGTCGGGTGGAACTGAACGGCTTCCATGTCGATGACGTCGGCCCCGGCCCAGATGGCCATGGCGTGGCCGTCGCCGACGGACTCCCACGAGTTGGAGGTGTACTTCCACGACTTGCCGATCGAGCCCGTGGCGAGGATGAAGGCCTTGGCGGTGAAGAGCTTCATCTCGCCGGTGGCGCGCATGTAGCCCACCGCCCCGCTGATGCGGCCCTCGGCGTCGGGCAACAGGCGCAGGATCTTGCACTCCATGAACACGTCGGTGTCCATGGAGACGACCTTCTGCTGCAGGGTGCGGATCAGCTCCAGCCCGGTGCGGTCGCCGACGTGGGCCAGGCGGGCGTAGCGATGGCCGCCGAAGTCGCGCTGGGTGATGCGGCCGTCGGCGGTGCGGTCGAGCAGGGCGCCCCAGCGCTCCAGCTCGTAGACCCGGTCGGGCGCCTCCATGGCGTGGAGCTGCGCCATGCGCCAGTTGTTGAGCATCTTGCCGCCGCGCATGGTGTCGCGGAAGTGGACCTGCCAGTTGTCCTCGGGCCAGACATTGCCCATGGCGGCGGCGATGCCGCCCTCAGCCATGACCGTGTGGGCCTTGCCGAGCAGCGACTTGCAGATCACCGCCACCCGCAAGCCCCGTTCCTTGGCCTCGATGACGGCGCGCAGACCGGCGCCGCCGGCGCCGATGACGATGACGTCGTAGTCGTGCGTCTCGTACTCGTGCGTCTGCCCCTGCGTCCGTGTCCCGGTGTCGGCCATGCGAGTCCTCTGTCCCGTCCTAGAAGTGGAAGCCGGGGTCGTGGATCGTCCCGCTGGCCACCAGGCGGACGTAGAGGTCGCAGAGGGCGACGCCGAAGAGGCTGATCCAGGCGAATTGCATGTGGTGCGCGTTGAGCGGTGTGACGAACTTCCAGAGCTTGTAGCGCGTCGGGTGCTTGGCGAAGGACTTGACCTGGCCGCCGCAGAAGTGACGGCAGGCGTGGCACGACAGCGAGTAGAGCCACAGGAAGGCGGCGTTGGCGCACAGGACCAGGGCGCCGACGCTGACGCCGATCCCGTAGCCGGGCTGGCGGAAGGCGATGATGGCGTCGTAGGTCAGCACGCAGTTGAAGAGCAGCAGGACCCAGAAGAAGTAGCGGTGGACGTTCTGCAGGATCAGCGGGAAGCGGGTCTCTCCGCTGTAGCTGCGGTGGGCGTCGGACACCGCGCAGGCCGGCGGCGACAGCCAGAAGGAGCGGTAGTAGGCCTTGCGGTAGTAGTAGCAGGTGAGGCGGAAGCCGAGCGGGAAGATCAGGATCAGCAGCGCCGGCGAGTAGTTCCAGAAGGGCAGCGTCCCGAAGGCGTGGCTGCCCGGCACGCAGCTGTTGGCGATGCAGGGGGAGTAGAAGGGCGAGATCAGGTTGCGGTGCAGGTCGGGCCCGGCGAAGTAGTCCTTGCCGACGAAGGCGGCCCAGGTCGAGTAGGCGACGAAGGCCAGCAGCACGGTGGCGGTGATGGCCGGCTCGACCCACCAGAGGTCCTTGCGCAGCGTCGGCTGGTCCGGCCCGCCCCGGCCCGCCCCGATCGCGACCGGGGTCGCGCTCGCACTCTCGACCGTCGTCGTCACCCGCACCTCCTCAGTGCCCGACTCTCCGATTGCACAGCTCAGGCTCAGCGGCCGGCGCCGCCAAATCATCAGACGTCCTCGTGCGGCGGTGCAAGTTGCCCCGCCGCTGCACGGTGACCCTACGGGCCGCCGTGGCGCACGTCAAAGACATAAAGAGCATGAAGATCAGAGCGATAGACTCTGAAACAGCATGCAGTTGCACCAGCTGGCCTACGCCCTGGCCGTCGCCGAGGAGGAGAGCTTCACCCGGGCCGCCTCCCGGCTGCACCTGGCCCAGCCGTCGCTCTCGCGTCAGGTCCGGCTGCTCGAGCACGAGCTCGGCGTGGTCCTCTTCAACCGCGGCCCAGGCCAGGGGCGCGTCACGCTGACCCCCGACGGGAACGTGCTGGTGCCCTTCATGCGGCGCGTCCTGGCCGACGTCGATGCCACCGGGGCAGAGGCGCGGGCGCTGTCGGGCATGGCGCGGGGCCACGTGGGGATCGGCGCCACGCCGAGCCTCGTGACCAGCGTGCTGGCCCCCGCGCTCGTCGCGTTCCACGCCGGTCACCCCGGCATCGACCTGTCGGTGGTGGAGGCGGGCTCGCGCCAACTGGTGCCCCAGGTCGCGGCGGGCGAGGTCGACCTCGCCCTCGTCGTCCTCCCGGTCACCGACCCCCTCGTCGCCACCACGCCGCTCTTCGACGACCCGCTCGTGCTCGCGACCGCGCCCGACCACCCGTTCGCCCGCCGGCGCCGGGTCCGCGTCGCCGACCTCGACGGTCTCGACCTGGTGATGTTCCGCGAGGGCTACGACCTGCGCGCGGTGACCCTGGGCGCCTGCGCCGACGCGGGCGTCGCGCCGCATCTCGTCAGCGAGGGCGGCGAGATGGCGGGCGTGCTCGCCTTCGTGGCCGCCGGCCTCGGCGCAGCGGTGGTGCCCGCCATCGCCGTGCCCGGCGACGGCTCGCTCGTCGCCATCCCCTTCGGCGGCCCGGAGTTGAGCCGCACCGTCGCGCTGGCCCAGCGGGGCGACCGCGCGCTCGCGCGCCCGGCGCGCGCGCTGGCCGACCAGCTCGTCGCCGGCGCGGCCTCCGGGGAGGGTCGGGGGCGGCGTGCCCCATTCCCGTTGCAGTAGCGCGCCCGTCCCCGCCCATCGGCAGCGTGGACGGCCCGACGCGCCGTGCCCGGAGGCAACGGTTTAGGCTTCGTCCATGGACGGCCCCTCCCCGCACTTCGACCCCTCCGCGACCCCGGCTCCCGGCGCCATGGTGGCGCCTGCCGACCTGCCCCGCGCGCTGGCCGACCTCCGTGCCTCGGGCTGGGAGTCCGTGCCGGTGGCCGAGGAGATGCGGCGCAACACCGCCAAGGCCATCGCCGCCGGCCGGTCGCTCGTGCCCGGCGTGCTCGGCTTCGAGGAGACCGTCGTCCCCCAGCTGGAGAACGCGATCCTGGCCGGCCACGACATGATCCTCCTGGGCGAGCGGGGCCAGGCCAAGACCCGGGTCATCCGCTCCATGGTCGGCCTGCTCGACGAGTGGATGCCCGTCGTGGCCGGCTCCGAGATCAACGACGACCCCTACAGCCCCGTGTCGCGCTTCGCCCTCGACCTGGTCGACGAGCTCGGCGAGGCGACGCCGGTCGACTGGGTGCACCGCTCGCAGCGCTACGGCGAGAAGCTCGCCACGCCCGACACCTCCATCGCCGACCTCATCGGCGAGGTCGACCCCATCAAGATCGCCGAGGGCCGCTACCTGAGCGACGAGCTGGCGCTGCACTACGGGCTCATCCCGCGGGTCAACCGCGGCATCTTCGCCATCAACGAGCTGCCCGACCTCTCCGAGCGCATCCAGGTGGGGCTGCTCAACATCTTGGAGGAGCGCGACGTGCAGATCCGGGGGCACCGCATCCGGCTTCCGCTCGACATCATGCTGGTCGCCACGGCCAACCCCGAGGACTACACCAACCGCGGCCGCATCATCACGCCGCTCAAGGACCGCTTCGGCGCGCAGATCCGCACGCACTACCCGTTCGAGACCATGACCGAGGTCAGGATCATGGAGGGCGAGGCCGACCTGCCGACGGCGGGCGTCCCCGTCAGCGTGCCGCCGTTCATGAAGGAGGTCATCGCCGAGGTCAGCCAGCTGGCCCGGCGCAGCACCCACCTCAACCAGCGCAGCGGGGTCTCGGTCCGCCTGTCCATCGCCAACTACGAGACGCTGGTCGCCTCGTCGGTGCGCCGGGCCCTGCGCACCGGCGAGCCGGTGGCGGTGCCCCGCGTCAGCGACCTCTCGTCGCTGGTGCCCTCGACCCAGGGCAAGATCGAGGTCGAGGCCATGGAGGAGGGGCACGAGGACGAGGTGGTGGCCCAGCTCGTCGCCGCCGCCACCCTCTCGGTGTTCCGGCGCCGGGTCACGCTGGAGGACCCGCAGGCGATCGTGGCCGCCTTCCACGACCAGGTGGTGGTGCACGTGGGCGACGACCTGCCCTCGGCCGCCTACCTGGCCGTCCTGGCCGACATCCCCGAGCTGGAGCCGCCGACCCGCAAGCTGGCCGGTCCCGAGGCGGCCGGGTCCGAGTCGCCCGCCCTCATGGCCAGCGCCCTCGAGTTCCTCCTCGAGGGGCTGCACCTGACCAAGCGCCTGAACAAGGACGCCTCGGGCGCCCGGGCGCTCTACCGCGGGCGCAAGTAGCGACGGTGAGCGTGCCCGCGTGAGCGTCGGCTACGACTACTCGGAGTGGGACGGCACCCAGCAGTTCGCCGACCTCGACCCCGACGACCTCCTGGCCGGCCTCACCGACGACCTGCTCGCCGGCGGTGACCTCGACGACGCGCTCCGGCGCCTCCTGCGCAGCGGCTTCCACACCGCGGACGGCGACCAGGTCCCGGGCCTGCGCGACCTGCTCGACCAGCTGCGCCGGCGCCGCGCCGAGATGCTGGCCGAGGGCGACCCCGACGGCCGCATGGCCGAGCTCACGCGCCAGCTCGACGAGATAGAGCAGGACGAGCGGGCCGCCATCGACGACCTCGTCGAGGAGGCGCACTCCTCGGGCGACCAGCGCCGCAGCGAGGTCACCGACGACGTCGCCACCGAGCGGCGCATGGCCCTCGACCTCCAGCCCGACGACCCGGCCGGCCGCATCGGCTCGCTGCAGCACTACGACTTCGTGTCGTCCGAGGCGCGGGAGCGCTTCGAGGAGCTCGTCGAGGAGCTCCGCCGCGAGATGGCCGACACGTTCTTCGAAGGCGCGTCCGACGCGCTCTCCAACATGAGCCCCGAGCAGATGGCGCGCATGCGCGACGCCTACGACGCCCTCAACAAGATGCTCGAGCAGCGCGAGCAGGGTGAGGAGATCGACCCGAGCTTCGAGGAGTTCATGGCGCAGTACGGCGACATGTTCCCCGGCAACCCGCAGACGCTCGACGAGCTCCTGGAGCAGCTGGCCGAGCGCATGGCGGCCGCCCAGGCGGTGTGGAACTCTCTCTCGCCCGAGCAACAGGCGCAGCTGCGCGCCCTGATGGACTCGGTGCTCGAGGACATGGACCTGCGCTGGCAGGTGGAGCGCCTGGCCCAGAACCTCCAGCGCGCCGTGCCCGACGCCGGCTGGCAGCAGTCCTACGACTTCAACGGCGAGGGCCCGATGAGCCTGAGCAGGGCCACCGACCTGGCCACGCAGCTCGGCCAGCTCGACCGCATGGAAGAGGTGCTCCAGTCCGCCTCCACGCCGGCTGCGCTGGGCGAGATCGACCTGGACCAGGTACGCCAGCACATGGGCGAGGACGCGGCCCGGGCCCTCGACCGCCTGGCCAACCTCACCAAGTCGCTGTCCGACGCCGGGCTGATCGAGCAGCAGGGGGGCCGCATAGAGCTCACGCCACGCGGCGTGCGGCGCCTGGGGCAGAAGGCGCTGGCCGACCTCTTCGGCCAGATCAACAAGGACCGCATCGGCGACCACTCCGCGCTGCGTACCGGCTCGGGCCACGACCGCGAGGAGACGACGAAGGCCTACGAGTACGGCGACCCGCTGAACCTGCACCTCTCCACCACGGTGCACAACGCGGTGCGCCGCGGCGGCTCGGGCGTGCCGGTGCGCCTGACGCCGGAGGACTTCGAGGTCGTCGAGGTCGAGGCGCTCTCGCGCAGCGCCACCGTGCTGTGCATCGACCTGTCCATGTCGATGCCCATGCGCGACAACTTCGTGCCGGCCAAGCGCATGGCCATGGCGCTGCAGACGCTCATCTCGTCCAAGTTCCCCCGCGACTACCTCGGCATCGTGGGCTTCTCCGAGGTCGCGCGCGAGATCCGGCCCGACGAGATCCCGACGGCCATGTGGGACTACGTCTACGGCACCAACCTGCAGCACGCGCTCGCCCTGTCGCGGCGACTGCTGGCCCACCAGCACGGGACCAAGCAGATCATCGTCGTGACCGACGGCGAGCCGACGGCGCACATCGACGACCACGGCGAGGTGCACTTCAACTACCCGCCGATCCCCGAGACCCTGCGCCGCACCATGGCCGAGGTCATCCGCTGCACGCGGGCCGGCATTGTGATCAACACGTTCGCCCTCGACCTCCAGCGCACCCACTACCCCTTCGTGGAGCAGATCTCGCGGGTCAACGGCGGCCGCACCTTCTACACGACGCCCGACGCCCTGGGCGGCTACGTCCTCGTGGACTTCCTCCAGCACCGCCGGGTGCTGCGCCCCGCGGGCTAGGTCCGCGCCCGGCCTCGTCGCGGGCCCGATCGGGCCCCCTCGGGCCTTCCGACGGCGAATTTCCGACCTTCGTCAACAACGGTTGCCGAAATCGCCTCTCAACTGGGGTTTTCCCTGCACGCCGGCAGCCGAACGGTGCCGCAGACGCACATTTTGTGCCTGGGAGCGCCGATTGCCCCCTTGCGCTCGTGGGGAGCGTGGTGAAAGATGATCACACCGTTGTAACTACACCGATGCCATCTGAGGCGAAGAAGGGGGGCGAACCAAGTGCCAGTGGACATAGTCACCACGCTCTACGGTCGCCAAGAACGAAGTTGGCAGCTGCAGGCGAACTGCATGGGCGTCGACCCGGACCTGTTCTTCCCCGAGCGCGGGGCGTCGACCCGGGAGGCCAAGGAGGTCTGCCGCGGCTGCGTCGTGCGGGAGGACTGCCTGGAGTACGCCCTGGCCAACGGCGAGAAGTTCGGCATCTGGGGCGGCATGAGCGAGCGCGAGCGGCGCCGCCTGCGCCGGGCCCGCGCCCTGGCGCGGCGCGACGTGGCCAGCGCCTCCTAGCTGTAGACCTAGCGCCGGCTCCCCCAGGCGCCGCCCGCCAGTCGGGCCTCCACCGTCGCCTCCTCCGAGAGGTCGAGCGCGGCCCAGCGCTCCCGCGGCACGCCGGCCAGCACGACCCCGGGCACGAGGCCGACCAGCTCCGCCCCCTCCACCGACCCGCCGGCCTCGGCGACCAGGGCGGCCACGTCGTCGTAGAGCCGGGCCGGCCCGTACGAGGAGGGGTCGACGAGGTTGCACGAGACCTGGGCCCGGCGTCCCACGGCCAGGCCCAACGCCCGCACCTGCGTGCCCCGCGACCAGCGGCGCCACCGTGCGGGCGACCTCGGGCGAGGACACCCACACGTTGTAGGCCACCAGGACCCGGCGGGCGCCGAGGGCGGTCGCCCCGGTGCGCGGGTCCGCCCGCGCCGGCCCGAAGTCGGGCGCCAGCCCGCTGAACGCGTGACGCCGGATGTCGGGCAGGGTCCTGGCCCGGCCGCCCGGAAGAGGCCCGTAGAGGAAGCTCGGCACGCCCAGTTCCGCCCCGAGCCAGCGGGCGAAGTCGTCGCGGAGGACGACGGCCTCGGAGAGGTCGTCGGGGGCGGGCCCGCCCGGCTCGTAGGGGACGAAGGGTACGACGTCGAGCACGCCGAGGCGGGGGTGTGCGCCCTCGTGGGCGAGGAGGTCGATCCGGGCGACCGCCGTCGCCGCGACGGCACGCGCGGCCGCCACCACGGCGTCGGCGGGGCCGGCCATGGTGAGGACGGCACGGTTGTGATCGGGGTCGCGGTGGAGATCGAGCAGGACGGGCTCGGCGCTGGCGGCCAGCTCGGCCAGGACGAGCTCGTTGCGGCCCTCACTGACGTTGGCCACGCACTCGAATATCACGGGCACCCGGTGATCACCGGCGCCAGCGTTGCACGAGCGCCGCCGCTCGGCGATCGTGCCGGCTACCGGGCGCGGATCGGAAGACCGCCGCCCGGCGGGGTGCTACTTGGCGGGAACGGCGTGAGAGAGGCGACGGCGGCGCAGGATGCGGCGGCGCTCACGCTCGGAGGCGCCACCCCAGACACCGTGGTCGATATGGTGCTCGAGCGCGTACTCCAGGCACGCTTCGGAAACGGGGCACTCGGCGCAGATGCGCTGGGCGACCAGCACGCCCATGCCGTCGTTCGGAAAGAAGAGGTCGGGAGCAACTTCCTTGCACTTCCCCCGCGCCATCCAATCGGTATTCATTGTTCTGCTCCCTTTTCACGCACCATTCTACGGGAGGTGCCCGTCGGGAAATAGGGTCTTCGGTTAGGAAGTTCGTAAGAATTCGGGACTCGATTTCCGCTCTACCAGGGAGGATGCCGCCGCGCCGCCCGGGGCTACGCTGGCGCCGACCGCCGATGCCAGGAGGGTGCCATGTCCCCGGACGCCGAGGACGACGTTGTCGAAGAGGGTGAGCTCGTCGAGCCCATCGGCCACGTGCGCGTGGTGTACCTCGGGCCCGTGGCGCCCCACTGGGAGGTGCAGTCCGACTACGGGCCGCCCGAGGTGATCGAGCAATTCCGTGAGCGGGTGCTCGCCCGCCTCGTGCTGTTGCCCCCGCACGACCCCCAGTTCCGCCGCAACAGCGAGCGCGTGGTGCGTGACGCGGAGCGCGAGCAGCTCGCGCTGGAGTGGGTCCTCGACTACGGCGAGGCGGCCGAGGCCTGAGGCCGACGCCCGGGGCGTCGCACCGGGCCCGTGGAGCGGGCGGATCCTGCACCCACTTTGCATCCGGCGGGCCACTCGGCCGACACCCCGGTCGGGAAAGCTCTGCGCCGGTAGCGGTTGGCAAGAGTGCGGGCCACTGTCCCGCAGCACACCAGGGGGGATGCAGTCATGGGGGACATCGACACACTTGACGGCGCACGCGTCGTCCACGACACGCAGGCGCTGATCGGGCAGTTGACCGACGACGAGGTGGCGCTGGTGCGCACCCTCACGCCGGCCGAGCTGACGGGCCAGGCGAGGGTCGAGCACCTGTTCGACCTCGTCGACCTGGTCACCACGATCCGCTACGACGAGGCGCTGGCCGACTACGTCTACGCCATCGCGCCCGACTGGGACGGCAGCGTCGACCTGCTCCTCCTCGGTGGCCGCGTGACGACCGCGTTCGCCCGGTACGAGCTGGAGCACGTGCCCGCGCGCATCGGCTGAACCTCGTCGGCGCCGACGGCGCCGTTCAGTCCAGCAGGCCGATCCGGGCGAGCCAGAGCCCCGGCGCGTCGACCTCGGCCGGCGTCGGCAGGTCCAGCTCATCGCCCCACAGGCGGGCCAGCGCGTCCTCGCCCGCCCGCTCCACCACGCCGGTCACGAAGGAACGGCCGCGGTCGACCTCGTCCTGGCCGACGTTGAGACCGAACAGGCCGGCGAAGGCCTGCTCGCCTTTCCCCTCCTCGATCCGGTAGCGGTACCAGGCCTCGCGCAGCGCGGCGGGCGACGACGTCAGCGTCGCCGCGATGCCGGCCGTGACGTGGTCCACGTAGGCACCGATCGCGGTCGTCTGCGCCGTGAGGGCGCTCGAGATGTTGCGCTGCTCGGGGCTGATGAGGTCCGACAGGAGCGCCTCGGGGTCGCCCAGGGCCTCCTCGAGCGCGCTGGGGTCGCCGAGCCCGTCGCCCAGCCGCTCGACGATGGAGCGCTGCGCGGCTGCTGCGTGCGCCGACGCGTCGGCGAGCAGCGTGGTCAGCGACGCCCGGACGCCGGGCCGGGTGAGCACCGCGTGCATGGTCAGCTCCCGCAGGCAGACCCAGAGCTGGACCTCCCGGAGGGGGAGGCTCCAGTCCTCGGCGAAGCGGGCGACGTTGCCGGGCACGAGGAGGAGGGTGCTCGACTCGGGCCAGGGGAGCGGGAGCGCGTACTGCCCGAAGGCCCGCCGGGCCAGGTGCCCGGCGGCCGAGCCGAATTGCATGCCGAGGAACACCGGGCCGAGCGTGAGGGCGAACTGCCCGAGCAGGCTGTTGAGCCCCGCCGGCTCGTCGCCGTGCAGCTCGCTCAGGTCCGTGGAGCTCGGGACCGCCGCCGCGCCCTGCTGCTGGGCCTCCACCATGGAGCGCAGGACGGGCCGGTAGGCCTCGAGCACCCGGAAGGACCACTGCCCGGGGCCGACGGCGTCGAAGGACACCCCGCCCGCGCCGGCCGTCGACGCGATCCCGGTGGCGTCGGCCACGTGGAGCTCGGCCACCCGGGCCAGCTCCTCGAAGGCGATGCGCACCAGCGGGTCGGGGGTCTCGTCGTGGCCGCCGTCGGTGGCCACGCCGAAGGCGAGGGTGCGGGCCGCCTCGAACCAGTTGTCCGCCGATCCCGGGCCCGACCCGATGACCTTGAGCAGGTCCCCGAGGAGACCCCCCATGGGGTTGTCGGGGTCGGGGGATCCGAACATGCTCACCCCTGCATGCTAATGGGGGTCGACCAGCGTGCCCCTTGGTCGGGTAAGGCTGGTTCCGAGCCGCCAACAGGTGAGCACTGACGCATGCCGGGCCTTCGAGCCTTAGTCCTAGAACGTGCCCCTGTTGGTCGGTGAGGTTGCCGTGACGGCTGGTGGGATGTCGTGCTGCGAGCACTGATCCATTAGCAGGCTGCTGGCCACCTCGAGGCTCAGAGAAGCTGGTCCGACGAGCGAAAGGTGGCAAGAGATGATCTTTGTCGGCGTGGACTGGGCTGAGGCCCATCACGACGTGCACGTTGCGGATGAGGACGGCCGTCGGCTGTCCAAAGCCCGCCTGCCCGAAGGGGTGGAGGGGATCGCCTGCTTTCACGAGCTCGTCGGCTCTCACGTCGAGGACCCTGAAGAGGTGGTGATCGGCATCGAGACCGACCGGGGGCTCTTTGTCAGCGCTCTGGTCGCCGCCGGCTATCAGGTCTACGCGGTCAACCCGATGTCGACGTCGCGCTATCGGGACCGCCACTCGACGAGCGGCGCCAAGTCCGACGCCGGGGATGCCCAGGTGCTCTCCGACATGGTGCGCACTGACCGCCACCACCACCGGCTCGTGGCCGCCGACACCGACGAGGTCGAAGCTCTCAAGGTGCTGGCCCGGGCGCACCAGTCCATGGTGTGGTCCAAGGGCCGCCAGGCCAACATGTTGCGCTCGACGCTGCGCGAGTTCTACCCGGCTGCGCTCGTGGCCTTCGACGACCTGACCAGCGGCGATGCCCTCGAGGTGCTGCGCATCGCCCCGACACCGCCGCTCGGTGCACCTTCCTTCGAAGATAGCGGCCGCCCTGCGCCGCGGTGGTCGCCAACGAAGGGTCGATGAACGCGCCGCCGAGATCCAGGCTGCCCTGCGCTCCGAGCAGCTCGCCGCACCTCCCGCGGTGGCAGCGGCCATGGGCAGTTCTGTCGCGGCCAGCGTGGCCGTGCTCGCCGAGATGGTCGCCCAGATCGACCACCTGGCCGAGGGGCTCTCCGCAAATTTTGAGGCACACCCAGACGCCGAAGTGGTCCGTTCCCTGCCAGGACTCGGGACCATCCTCGGCGCCCGGGTGCTCGGCGAGTTCGGCGACGAGCCGAACCGCTACGCCAGCGCCAAGTCTCGCAAAAATTATGCCGGCACGTCACCCATCACCCGGGCCTCGGGCACCAAAAAGACAGTCCTCGCCCGCCACGTCCGCAACCGTCGCCTGGCCGACGCCATCTACCTCTGGGCGTTCGCCTCCCTCAGCACCTCTGCGGGCGCCCGGGCCTACTACGACGCCCGACGGGCGGCCGGTGACGGACACCACCAGGCGCTCCGGGCCCTTGGCAATCGTCTCGTCGGCATCCTTCACGGTTGCCTCACCCACCAGGTCGCCTACGACGAATCAGTCGCCTGGGGATACCGCCCAGAGAACGAACACGCCCGGGCCGCTTGACATTTCAAACCGTGGGATGTCTAAGAGGACGCGCTCAGGGTGAGGTCCACGACCTTCGTGCCCGTCGCCCCCTGGACCGAGACGGCGACCGGCGCGCCCGGGGCCAGGACGTAGAGCCGGGCCCGCAGGTCGGCCATCGTGTGGACCGGCAGGGCGTCGACGGCGACGATGACCTGGCCTGCCTGCAGGTGGCCGTCGGCCGGGCTGTCCGCCTCGATGGTCACCACCCGCGCGCCGCCACCGTCGGGGGCGTCGCTCCCGCCGACACCCAGCCAGCCGTGGACGACCCGGCTCCGTGAGCGGAGGTCGTCCGCCACGCCGACGACGAGCTGGCTCGGGAGGAAGGTGACCGGCGCCGCGCCCGGCTTGGCGTCGTAGCCGATGCCGACGACCGCGCCGCTCGCGTTGAGCAGCGGGTCGCCCGCGGCGACGTCGGCCGCGGCGGGGGACGAGCTGATGGACGGCATGCCGCCCGCCGGGCCGCCGGCGATCGCCGTCCCCTCGCCGGTCACCGCGCCCGGCGTGCAGTGCAGCGCGACCGCTCCGCCGCCCGCGGACACGAAGCTGAGCGTGAGGTCGGGCGAGCCCCCGCTCACGCTGGCGCCGTCGGCGAACGGCGCCACGGGGAGGTCCTCGGGCACGTCGACCAGCGCCACGTCGGAGGCCGTGTCCGTCGCGATGACGGTGGCCGGCTCGAGCTTGCCGCCCGGTCCGACCATGACGACCCGGCGGGCCCCGGTGAGCAGGTCGGCCGTCGTGGCGACGAGGCCGCCCTCGGCTACCGCGACGCCGATGAGCGCGACCGTCCCCCGCCCCGTGGTGGCCTGCAGCTCCACCATGGAGCGCCCCGCTGCCTGGGCGGCCGCCGGCACCACGTTGTCCGGCCCGGCCAGCGTCGTGGGCGCGGCGGCGACGGTGTCACGGGTGGTCGTGTTGAGGGGTCGCTGCGAGGCTGGGGACAGCAGCACGAGGACCCAGGCGACGACGGCCATGACGGCGACGACGCCGACCAGGACCATGACCGCGCTCCGGTAGGGGTGGCGCGGCGGGGGGTTGAGCAGGACAGGGGCGACCCCGCCCGCGCCCGGGCCCGACCCGGCGACCTCGCTCGGGTGGCGCCACAGGCGGTCGTCGGGGTCGATCCACCCGCGCAGCGGCGCCTCGGGCTCGTCCGGGCCCTGTCCGCCACCCTCGCCGGGGCCCGGCTCGCCGGCCTCCGGCTCCTCGGGCGTCTCGCTCACCTGGGCGACGATACCGAGAACGGCCAGCAAAATGCCGTCGCGGGATGGGCCGGCCGTACCATGAGGCCCCTATGTCGCGCGACCTGGCCATCGACCTCGGCACGGCCAACACCCTGGTCTACGCCAAGGGCAAGGGTCTGGTGCTCAACGAGCCCACCGTGGTCGCTCTCGACTCGCGCAGCCGCGAGGTGCTGGCGATCGGCACCGACGCCTGGCAGATGATCGGCCGCACCCCCGGCTACATCGTCGCCGAGCGGCCGCTGCGCGGCGGCGCCATCACCGATTTCGAGGTCACGGAGCGGATGCTGAGCGTGCTGCTGCGCCGCGTCGGCGTGAGCCGGCTCAACCGGCCCAAGGTGCTGATCTGCGTGCCCTCGGCCATCACCGCCGTGGAGCGCCGCGCCGTCAAGGAGGCGGCGCGGCGCGCCGGCGCGTCGGCCAGCTTCCTGATCGAGCAGCCCATGGCGGCGGCCATCGGCGCGGGGCTGCCGATCCACGAGCCGGTGGGCAACATGGTGGTGGACGTCGGCGGCGGCACGGCGGAGATGGCCGTGATCTCGCTCGGCGGCGTCGTGGCGGTCCAGGCGTTGCGCTGCGGCGGGTTCGACTTCGACGCGTCGATCCAGACCTACGTCCGCTACCGCTACGGCGTGGCCATCGGCGAGCGCACGGCCGAGGCGGTGAAGCTCGCCATCGGCTCCGCCTCCCCCTACGACGGGGAGCAGCAGGCGGAGATCCGCGGCCGCGAGGTCGCGACCGGACGGCCGAAGACCGTGCTGCTCTCCCCGCTCGAGATCCGGGGCGCGCTGGAGGACAACGTCACTTCCATCGTCGCCGCGGCGGCGGACTGCCTGGGGGAGGCCCCGCCCGAGCTGGCCCAGGACATCATGTTCCAGGGGGTCCACCTGACCGGCGGCGGCGCGCTGCTGCGCGGGATGACCCAGCGGCTGGCCGACGCGACCGCCGTCCCGGTGCACCTGGTGGACACGCCGCTCGAGTGCGTGGTCCAGGGCGCCGGCGTCTGCCTGGAGTCCTTCGACCGCTTGAAGCGGCTCTTCTCCGAGGAGGACTAGGCGTCGAGGAGTTCCTCGGCGGCCTGGCGCACCTGCCAGTCCCGGTCGCCGGCCGCCTCCCGCAGCGCCGGTTCGACCCGCGGGTCGTCGAAGCCGGCCAGCGCCACCGCGGCCCGTCGCCGCACCGTGGGCTTGTCGCCCAGCGCGGCCAGCACCGCGGGCAGCCCGGCCGGGTCGCCGAGGGCGCCCAGCGCGGCCACCGCCGCCTCCCGGCAGCGCGCGTCGTCGTGCCCGGTGGCGGTCGTGACCAGGTCCGGCAGCGCCGGGCGGAAGCGCCGTTCGCCGAGGTACCAGGCCGCGCCGACCACCACCAGCGGGTCGGGATCGCCGAGGGCGTGCGCGACGGCGGCCGGCAGCACCGAGCGCGAACCCCGGCCCTTCACCCCCGGTGCGGCGTCCACGGCGCGCCGGCGCAGCGCCACGCGGCCATGCTCGAGCGCCGCGGCCACGTCGTCGGCCGTGAGCTCGCCGAGGCGGGCGAGCGCACCGAGCGCGGCCGCCTGCACGCCCGGGTCGGGGTCGCCGAGCCCACGACGGGCCGGCGCCGCGTCCCCGCGGTGACCCGCCAGGGCGAGCCGGCGCCTCCGGGCCTCGGCGCGGCGGTCGCGGCCGGCATCCGTGGCAACATCGTCCTTCACCTCTCGAGTATGTCCGACCCTGACGCGACCGCCGACGGGGAAGCCGCGGCGACCCCCACCACCGACACCGGCCCCGACCCGGCCGCCGACGGGCCATCCCCCGCGCCGCCCGCCGCCCCGGCGCCGCGACGCAAAATCTGGCCCTGGTTCCTCGTGGGCGCGGCGGCCGCCATCCTCATAGGGGGCTTGATCGCCTCGCGGGTCTCGGTCAACTATTACGTGCTCACGCCGGGCGACGCCACCCCGGTCGCGCCGTACATCGAGGTCCCGGCCGCGGACAACCACCCGCTGACCGGCAAGATCCTGCTGACCGACGTCTACGTGAACCAGCTCAACGCGCTCAGCTACCTGCAGTACCGGTACTTCGACAGCAACAGCGAGGTTGTCTCGGGCCCCGACCTGCTCGGACCGACGCCGGACGAGAGCCAGTTCCTGGCCCAGGGGTACCTGCAGATGGCGCAGGCCCAGTCGTTCGCCACCGCGGCGGCGCTGACCCACCTGGGCTACACGGTCCACTCCACCAACGCCGGCGCGCTCGTCTACGGGATCCAACCCGGCTCACCCGCGGCCAAGAGCCTGAAGGTGGCCCAGGTCATCACCGCGGTCGACGGGACCAGCACGCCGACCGACTGCGCCCTCATCCACGCGCTCCACGGGGTGCAGCCCGGGACCAGCGTCTCGTTGACCGTCGAGCAGTCCTCCATCAACGACGTCGGTGACATCGTGCCCGGCCCGACGGTGGCCAAGTCTGTGACGGTGGCCACGCCGCCCAAGGCCTTGGTGGAGACCGGCTGCGGCCCCCCCACCAAACCGACCGCCTTCTTGGGCATCGATCCCCAGACCCAGCAGGACTGGCAATTCCCGGTCAAGGTGAGCGTGCACACGCAGGACATCGGGGGCCCGTCGGCCGGCCTGGCCATGACGCTCGGCATCATCGACAAGCTGAGCAGCGGCCGCCTCACGGGGAACCGGATCGTGGCGGCGACGGGCACCATCGACCAGAACGGCAACGTCGGTGACGTGGGCGGCGTGGCCGAGAAGACGATCGCGGTCGAGCGCGCCGGGGGGACGGTCTTCTTCGTCCCCTCGGTGGAGCTCCGGACGGCCGAGGCCAAGGCGTCCCCGCAGCTCCACGTCTACGCGGTGAGCAACCTGGACCAGGTGCTGCGCATCCTCGAGCGCCTGGGGGGCAACGTGCCCACGAAGCCTGTGCCGGCCCAGGCGGCGCCGTAGGCTCTGGCCATGCCAGAAGGCCTCGCCCCCATCTCCTCCTCCCGCCTCGCGACCGGGGACGTCGCCCGGCATTCCTTCGCCATCGTCCGCCGCGGCTTCGACGCCGACGAGGTGCGCGCCTACCTGCAGTCGGTGTCACGGAGCATCGAGGCGATGGAGGAACGGGAGCAGGAGTTGCGGACCGCGCTGACCGAGGCGGAGGAGCGGGCCGCGCACCCGGTGGTGGACGAGGCGACCCTCACGGCGTCGCTCGGCCAGCACAGCGCGCAGATCCTGCGCCATGCGCACGAGGAGGCGGCCCGCATCGTCGCGCAGGCCCAGGACCGGGCGGCGACGCTCCTGCGGGAGTCGCAGAGCCAGGCCGACGAGCTGCAGACGAACGCCGAGGCGTCCTCGGCCGAACGCGTGGTCGAGGTAGAGCTGCTGGTGGCCAACGCCCAGCAGGAGGCGCGCGTGGAGAGCGAGCGCATCCTGGCCGAGGCGGTGGCGGAGGGTGAGACGGTGATCGCCCGCGCCAAGGACGAAGGCCGGGCGCTCCTGGAGCAGGTCCAGGAGGCGAGGCGACGCGTGCTGGCCGATCTGGCGGCGCGGCGGCGTTCGCTCGGGATCCAGATCGAGCAGCTGCGTGCCGCCCGCGACGAAATGCACGCGTCCGTGCACGGGGTGCGCGACCGGGTGGACGGGATCCTGGCCCACCTGGACCGCACCGACGAGGAGGCGCGCGCCGCCGCGCTCGCCGTCGGTGACCAGTTCCGGCTGCAGGGCGGAGAGCTCCCGCACGACCAGGACGCCGGGGGCGAAGGGCCGGCGGGCGAGACGGCGGCCGTCGCGGCGACCGGCGAGGGCGGGACCGAAGACGAGCACGCCGCGGCATCGGCGGTCGCTCCCTCGGTCGACGAGCTCTTCGCGCGCATCCGCGCCGGGACGGGGGGGAGCGCGCCGCCGGCGGGGGAGCACGCGGGCGGGACGGAGGCGGCGGCCACTGCCGGCACGGCCGCGGCCGAGGAGGTGGACGCCGCGGAGGCTGTCGAGGAGCCCACCGCCGAGGTGCCGGAGGCGGAGGCCGCGCCCGGGCCGGACGACGCGCTCATCGCGCGACGCGACGAGCTGCTGGCGCCGGTCCTGGCGCGCCTGAGCCGGACGGTCAAGCGCGCCCTCGGCGACGACCAGAACCGCTTGCTGGACAAGCTGCGCAGCAAGCCATCGCAGGGCGTCGACGACCTCCTCGGGCCCGAAGAGGAGCATCTGGCCGTGTTCGCCACCGCGGCGGAGGGCCACCTGGCCGAGGCCTTCACCGCCGGCACGACGTTCGGCGGGAGCAGCGTGGCGATCGTGCCCGAGGACGACGCGGTCGAACAGTCGGTGGCCGGGTTGGCGCACGTGGTCGTCACCATGCTGCGCCGCCAGATCCAGGAGGGGGGCGGCGAGGTCGGCGACCGCGTCGGCGCCGCGTTCCGCGAATGGCGTGGCGAGCGGGTCGAGCGGCTGACGGGTGACTACGGCACGCAGGCGTTCTCGGCCGGCGTGACGGCGGCGGGCGCGGACGGCAAGCTGCGCTGGGTGGTCACCTCGGCGGAAGGTTGCTCGGACTGCGCGGACAACGCCCTTGCCGGTGCGGTGAGCGCCGCCGAGACGTTCCCCACGGGCCACGCGTACCCGCCGGCCCACTCCGGGTGTCGGTGCCTGGTGGCACCGGCCGGCGACTGATAAGTCGTTCTCCCTGTTGAGAGGCATGAGGCCTGGCTCTTGGAGCCGGGGTGGCGGACGTTAGGCTCCCCACGTGCGCATCCCCAGCGACCTGAGTACTGATCCCTCGCCGCGCCGCCACCGGGCCCGCTGGTGGCTCATCGGCTTCGTCGTGGTCATCGTGATCCTGTTGGTGTCGTTGCGCTCGCTGGCCGGCCTCTACACCGACAGCCTGTGGTTCTCGTCGGTCGGCTACCACAACGTCTTCTCGACGCTGCTCGTGATCAAGCTCGGGCTCTTCGGCGTGTTCGGCGCCATCTTCTTCGCCGTCCTCTGGGTCAACCTCGTCGTGTGCGACCGCATCGCGGGCCACGACATCGTGCTGGCCCAGGAGGACGAGCTGGTGCGCCGCTACCAGCAGTACGTGCGTCCCTACGCGGGCCGGATCTACGTGGCCCTCGCCTTCGTGCTGGCGCTCATCGGGGCCTCCGGGACGATCGGCCAGTGGAACAACTGGATCCTGTTCCGGCACGGCGGCAGCTTCGGGGTCACCGACCCGCAGTTCCACAAGGACATCGGGTTCTACGTCTTCAAGCTCCCCTTCCTGATCTTCATCGCGGACTGGACACTGGCCATCCTGATCGTGACGCTGGCCGTGTCGCTGGTCTTCCACTACTTCAACGGGGGGATCCAGCCGCAGCGCGGGCTGCCCCGGGTGCGCCCGCCGGTCAAGGCGCACATCTCGGTGCTGCTGGCCCTGATCGCACTCGACAAGGCGGTGGGCTACATCTTCCAGCGCTGGTCGCTGGTCAACGCGCAGGACGGCTACGTCAACGGCGCGGGGTACACCGACGTGCACGCCCGCCTGCCGGCCGAGCTGCTCCTGGCGGTGGTGTCCGTCTTCGCCGCGCTCATCCTCCTCTACAACATCCGCCAACAGGGCTGGACGCTCCCCGTGCTGGCGGTGGGCATCTGGGCCTTCGTGGCGCTGGTCGTCGGCATCATCTACCCGGCCCTGCTGCAGACACTGAAGGTGACTCCGGCGCAGAGCTCGCTCGAGGCGCCCTACATCCAGCGGAACATCACGGCCACCCGGGACGCCTACGGGGTGACCAACGTCAGGGTGCACCAATTCCCGGCCAGCACGAACATCTCGGCCAGCCAGACGGTGCTCGCCAGCCCGACCATCGCGAACATCCGGCAGTGGGATCCCGACCCGAGCATTTCGTTGCAGACGTTCCAGCGCCAGCAGGCCATCCGCTCGTACTACATCTTCCCCGCGCTCGGCGTGGACCGCTACACGTCCGCCAGCCAGCGCACACCCGTCCTGATCGGCGTGCGCACGATCTCGGGGTCGAACGTGCCCTCCCCGTCCTGGGTGAACGTGCACCTGCAGTACACCCACGGCAACGGCGCCGTCGTCGCCCTGGCCAACCAGACCAACTCCAGCAACCCGGTGTACGCCGTGCAGGGGGTCCCGCCCAGCTCCTCGAACGGGCTGCCCGCCATCACGCAGCCGAACGTCTACTTCGGCCTCGGCGAGAGCGGTTACGTCGTGGCCAACTCTAAGCAGGCCGAGGTGGACTACCAGGAGAACGGGACCAACATCGAGAGCCACTACAAGAGCACCGGCGGCGTCCAGCTGTCTTCGATCTTCACGCGGGCGGCCTTCGCCCTGCGGCTGGGCGACTTCAACCTGCTGATCTCGAGCCAGATCACGGACAAGTCACGCATCATGTTCGTGCGGGACCCGGTCGCCATGGCCCAGAAGGCGGCGCCGTTCCTCAGCTTCGACCACGACCCGTACGCGGTGATCAACAAGAACGGCCACATCGACTGGGTGGTCGACGGGTACACCACCACGGCCAATTACGCCTACTCGCAAAACGCGGGCAGCCAGCAGGTGGCGGTCGGGAGCAACCTCCCGGCCAGCTACAACTACGTGCGCAACTCGGTCAAGGTCGTCATCGACGCCTACACGGGGCAGATGACGTTCTACGACGCGGACCCGAAGGACCCGATCTTGCAGGCGTACTCGGCGGCCTTCCCGCACATGTTCGTCCCGCTGTCGGACATGAACGCACAGCTCCAGGCGCACCTTCGCTACCCCGAGGACATCTTCTCCGTGCAGTCCGCCATCTACGGCCGCTACCACCTGATCAACCCCCAGCAGTTCTACGCGGCCAGCAACGCGTGGCAGCTCTCGCCCACCGCAGGCGCCGGCCCGCAGTCCCAGGCGCTGCTGGCCGAGAACACGTACAACAACCAGGGCCAGCTCGTCTCCACCACCCCGGCCCGCATGGCACCGCAGTACCAGGTGTACGCGCTGCCTAACACGAACCAACAGGTCTTCACGGTCTCGGACGGCTTCGTCCCGGCGTCGCAGTCGACGTCGGTGTCGGGCTCCAACCAGAACTTCAACCTGACGGCGTGGATGGTGGGGCTGTCGGATCCGGGCCGGTACGGGCAGCTCGACCTCTACACGACGCCGCAGGGGACGGCGGGCCCGGCCAACGCGGACGCCGAGATCTCGGCCAATTCCACGGTCTCGAAGGACATCTCGCTGCTGGACACCAAGGGCTCCGAGGTCCTGTTGGGGGAGACGCTCATGGTCCCCATCGCCAACTCCATGGTGTACCTCCGCCCGCTCTACGTGGCGGCGTCGACGAACCCGCAGCCGCAGCTGGAATACGTCGTCGCGGTGCTCGGCAAGAACGTGCAGATCGACACGTCCCTGTCGGCCGTCCTCAGCGACCTGCTCCAGGCGACGGTGTCGCTGCCGTCGGGGTCCGGGGTCCCCTCGACCGGCACCGTGCCGGCGGCGGTGGCGGGATACCTGCAGCAGGCGCAGACGGACTACCAGAACGCGCTGACGGCCCTGAAGGCCGACAACCTCTCGAGCTTCCAGTCGGACATCCAGGCCATGGCCCAGCAGATCACCCAGGCCCAGCAGGTACTCGGGACCCCCGCGCCGGGGACGTCGTCGACGACCACGACGACCACGACGGCGCCGCCACGGCCGGGGAAGTCCTCCAAGACCGGCGGCTCGAGCACGACGACCTCGACCACGTCGTCGACGACCTCCTCGAGCACGACGGTGCCGGCGAGCACCGAGCCCAAGGGCTCCACCACGACGTCCTCGACGGTGGCCTCGGCGGCGGCGCGGGGCTGAGGCACCGGAACGCGCCCCGGCCGTCCGGCTCGCTTCTGGGGACGGCCGGCCAAGGGCGGTTGCGGGCGGCGGCGGCGGGTCCCATGATGTCGGGAGCGACGCGGCGCGATGACGCCGGGGAAAGGAAGGCTTCCATGGGACTCCTCGACAAGGTCAAGGCGACGGCGGCGACGGCCACCGAGGCGGCCAAGGACGCCGCGGCCAAGGGCCAGGCGAAGATGAACGAGGCGCAGGCCAAGAAGGCGGCCGACGGCATGCTGCGCGATCTCGGCGCTGCGTTCTACGCCACCCAGACGGGACGGGCCACGCCCACCACGGAGGCCGACATTCAGCGCCTGGTGGCATCCCTGCAGGGGCACGAGGCCGAGCACGGTGCGATCACGCTGGCCCCCGAGTCCACGGCGGCCGCCCCGACGGCGGCGCCGGCCGGTGACGCGTCCGCCCCGGCGCCCTCACCACCGCCACAAGCAGCCGACCCCTCCTCGCCGCCACCTCCCCCTCCCGCGGCGCAGACGCTCTAGGCACGCAGTCCTGCTCGGGGGCTGGTGCCGGACGGCCGGCGCCGTGGTCCGGCCGCGGGCAGGCGTGTACACTGCCTCTCTTCGCCGCGGGGTGGAGCAGTCTGGTAGCTCGTCGGGCTCATAACCCGAAGGTCGGAGGTTCAAATCCTCCCCCCGCCACTCACAGAGACGCAGCTCAGGGCCGATCCGAGAGGGTCGGCCCTTCTGCTGCCCTGATCACGCCAACTGCCAGATACCACCCGCCACCATGTGGATCATCGTGGACAGTGCCAGCCCAGCAGTCAGCGTGCCGTCAACTTCGATGCTGGCGCCGGAAAGAAGCCTCGCTTCGTCTGAGCAAAGAAGTGCGAGAAGGTTCGCAATTTCCGGTGCCGGTTGTCCGGCCAGCACGTCCGTTGAGAGGTCATAGACATAGTCGTCCCCTCGCATGTAGCGGCCGATCCCGAGCTTCGACCTATCAGCGGTCTCGCCCTCCGCTCCTCCGAGAATGATGGAGTTCGCTCGAATGCCAGCCGTCAAGTATTCAACCGCCAAGGTCCGCGTGAGTTGAACCACGCCCGCTTTGGATGCGTTGTAGGGCGCCATATGAGCGATGCCTCCAACCGCATTGATAGAGGCGATGTTCAAGATCACACCACCCCGGTTCAGCATGTGAGGAATCGCCGCCCTACATATGAATGCCGTCCCCTTGAGGTTGGTGTCGACCACACGATCCCAGTCCTCTTCGGTCATAGCGTGGAAGTCGGTGATCTGGCTCTCGACGCCCGCGCAACACACAACCACGTCGAGCCGCCCGAATCGTCTGATGGCCTCGGAGACGGCAAGATCGCAGTCCGTCACGCTCCGTACATCGGCCTGCACGAAGTGAAGCTCTCCGGCCTCAACGATTGCGTCAGCCTCGAGCTCCTTACCGAGAACGTCTCGACGGCCGGTGGCAACAACGTTGGCTCCCCGACCCGCGAAGCCGAGGGCTGTTGCCCGCCCTACGCCTGAGGTCGCTCCTGTGATCAGTGCGACCTTCCCCTCGAGCGAGGCGGTGTTGCTGACTTGCTTCATGCGCCCTCCTTTCGGAATCGACTGGTTCGGACTGTATTAGTAGTCCTCTTTATGATCCAGCAGATCGGCGTCGCACATCAGCTTCACGTATAGAACCAGTTAGAACGGGTTTATCCGAAGGCTTGATATGCAGGTAGCGCGAGTATAGTATCCTCAATGGCGGCAGCTTGGCTCGGACTGCAGTATCAAACTGACAAGGGTGAACACGGTGACGCAGCCATTGAGAGGACTGAGGGTCGTCGATTGCTCTCACGGCTCGACCGGGCCCCGCATGACCGGGATGCTCGCCGACTTGGGTGCCGATGTGATCTGGGTCGAGCGACCGGGTGGCGACCCTTTCCGCAGCTATGCGCCAGCAGCGTCCTCGGTGTTCAACCGCAACAAGCGGAGCGTGGAATGTGACCTGAAGAGCAGTGACGGGCGACAGGCGGTCAGCCGGCTCCTGGTCGACGCGGACCTTTTCGTGGAGAGCTGGCGCCCGGGAGTGGCCGACTCCTTCGACCTGGGTTGGATCACCCTTCACGAACGGTTTCCCGGGCTTATCTACTGTTCTATTTCTGGCTTCGGCGCCGACAGCCGGTGGCGGGACGTTCCGGGTTTTGAGCCGATCGTGTTCGCCCTTGCCGGCACGATGGCGGACCAGGCCGGCCATCGAGAGCCACCAATCTTCCAGGGGCTTCCCTTCGCCAGCATCGGTGCGGGCTACCTGGGACTCATCGGGACGCTGGCTGCCCTGTACCGACGCGACCAGGACGGAGTGGGGCGCCGGGTCGAGACCTCTCTCTTCGACGGGGCCATGGCGTACCACGCGATGCTGTGGGGAGAGTCTGATCAATCACTGAGCGGACTTCCCGGCACCTCGACTGACATACGTCTGAGTCAGGGCACGTCGGGGCGGCGAATCGTCACACGTTCGTTTCAATGCGCGGATGACGGCTACATCGGAGTGCACACCGGGGCGGTGGGGGCGTTCGGACGCCTCATGAAAGTACTCGGGCTCGATGACCGGATTCCGTCGAGTGAATCGGGCATGGATATGGCGGAGCTTCTCGATCCCGATCGGCAGGCGCTTCTCATCAACGAGTCCGTCGCCATCTTCGCGACCCAGCCGCGCGACTACTGGGTGGAGAAGCTGCTGGAAGCCGACGTCTGCGGTATTGAGCACCTCCAACCGGGCGAGTCGTTCGACAAACCTCAAGTGCGTCACAACCAGATGGTCGTGGAGGTCGACGATCCGAACCTTGGCCGCATCCAACAGGTAGGAACCCCCGTGAAGCTCGACGGCGTCGATTTCGACCCTCCCAGGCCGGCACCGCGGCCAGGGGACCACACGGCCGACCTATTGGGGTCGGGCGCAAGAAGCGCACCCGTGGCGCTTCCGAGCGGGACCCCGGACCGCCGGCCGCTCCTCGACGGCATACGGGTGCTGGACCTCGGTGCGTATTACGCCGGCCCCTTCACTTCACGGATGCTCGCTGATCTCGGTGCTGACGTGATCAAGGTCGAGCCCGTCCGCGGCGATCAGCTCCGGGGACTCGAACGCCCGTTCTTCGCTGCACAAGCAGGGAAGCGCTCGGTCGCGGCCGATCTCAAGCATCCGGAACTGGAGCCAGCCGTCCGCGGTTTGATCGAGTGGGCCGACGTCGTTCACCACAACTTGCGACCGGGGGCGGCTGAGCGACTTGGACTCGATTACGACTCGGTTGCGGCAGTCAGGTCTGATTCGGTCTATCTCTATGCGCCGGGCTGGGGCTCCTCTGGCCCCCACCAGCATCGCCAGAGCTTTGCTCCGATGCTTTCGGGCTATGTCGGCGTCACCTTCGAAGTAGCCGGTCGGTACCAGGAACCGATGCCGCCCGTCGGCAACGAGGATCCGGGCAACGGCCTGGTCGGAGTCGTGGGTGTCTTGCTCGCCCTTCTCATACGACAGCGCACAGGCAAGGGTTCGTATATAGAAAACTCGCAATTGAACGCCACCTTGACGCACATGGCTCACGTCGTGCGCACCATCGACGGAGGGGTTCTCGGCGCCGGGAGACTCGACACCATGCAGTACGGCCTCAGTGCCCTTGAACGACTCTTTTCAACTCGTGACGGGTGGGTGTGCGTGGTTGCCCTAGATGATGAGAGGGCAGGCCGCCTCGGGGAGGTCCTCGGAATCGACATCTGGGGCGATGAGAGGTTTTCCACGTTCGAGAGTCGTCGGCAGCACGATGACGACCTAGGAGAGCTTCTCGAAGATGCCATTGCGGCATGGAGCACAGCCGACCTCTTGAAGGCACTCGATGCTGAGGACATCCCGGCCATCGAGCCGTCAGGCCGGATCATCCACGAGCTCATGAACGACCCGGACCTCCGGAGGAGGCGGCGTGTCGCCGAAACGCATCACGCAGCCAAGGGAAACGTGCGCGAGTTTGACCTCTTCTTCACCGTGTCCGATGCGGAGTTCCCATCACACCGGTTGGCTCCAGAGCTGGGAGCCGACACGGCGGAGGTGCTCGGTTCGCTCGGGTTCGCAGAAGAGGATCTGGCAAGGCTCAGGGATAGCGGCATCATCGCGATGGCGACGCCGTAGGTCAGACGGACGACACAGTGGAGGGTGGATTTTCGTGATCAAGCTCCTTGAAGGTGTTCGGGTCGTCGAGTGCGCTGTGCTCTTCAACGGTGACCAGACCGGAAGGATCCTCGGTGACCTTGGCGCAGAGGTGATCAAGGTCGAGGCTCCCGGAGTCGGCGACTACCTGCGTGACTTCCTCGGCCAGATCACTCCTCACCACAGCCCGGCGCACCTGTACGCGAACCGCTCGAAGAAGAGCGTGACGTTGAACCTCCGAGCTGAGCGAGGTCGAGGCATCTTCTTCGAACTGCTGCGGACCGCCGACATCTTCGTGGATGGCTTCGCCGGGAGCGCGTGTGATCGGATGGGGATCGGCTACGAAGCTCAGCGCGCCGTCAAGGAAGACATCATCTATTGTCAATGCAGCGGGTTCGGTGCAACCGGACCCTACGCAGAGATACCTACGCACGGCCAAATGATGGGGGCCCTGGGCGGTGGGATCGAACTCCACACCGGAGCAGACGGGCTCGTCGAAGAGGGCCAAGGCCTCGCTGACGGAACCATGGTCGCTGCGACCAACGCCGCTCTGACCGCCGTCGCCGCACTCTGGCAGCGCCAACGGACCGGTCAAGGCTCAAAGATCGACGTCGCTGGATCCGACGCGGTCTTGTCCACCATGTGGCTCAAGCCGATCTATGACTGGAACAGTTCACGGCTTGTCGACCGGCGGGGCATGGGATCAGCGGAAGGCGGACCAAATGCCAAGTACCACTTTTACGAGACCAAGGATGGCAAATACATCCTCTTCTGTGCCATCGAGGAGAAGTTCTGGAGAAACTTCTGCCTCGCGATCGAGCGAACCGATCTCCTCGAGAACATCCACAGAGATGCGCCCGTGGACTTCGTCGGCGAAGGGAACCTTGCGCACGAACTCCAAGACATCTTCCACGAGCGCACACTCGCCGACTGGATGGACGTGGCGCTGGGCGCCGATGTGGCCATGGGGCCTGCGAATCAGAGAGCTGACCTCCTCGATGACCCCCAGCTCAAGTCACGACGGGTGATCCTCGAGACGGAGCATCCTCACGCGGGTCCCTTCACCACGATCGGCTGGCCGGCCGTGGTGAGCGGTCAGCCGTATGAGGTGACCCTTCCGGCCCCCCTCCTCGGAGAACATACGGAGGCCGTTCTGAGCGACCTTGGGCTCTCGGAAGGTGAGATCAAGGTCCTCCGAGAAGATGGAGTCGTCTAACCCAGATCACTGTGATCTCCGGTTTGAAAAGGGCACCGAATCTATGGGCATAGAACCGCAGCAGAAACCGTCAATCCGCATGAGCGAGCAAGAGATCTGGGACTTCGTACGTGATGCGCACACGGGGGTGCTGACGACGCTCAAGGGTGACGGCTCCCCTGTCTCCCTCCCCACTTGGTTCGCCCTCTTGGACCGGAGCATCTATGTCCGCACGCGGGGTAAGAAGCTGCTGCGAATCAAGAAGAATCCTGTGAGCGCGTTTCTGGTGGAGGACGGGGAACTGTGGTCTGAGCTGCGGGGCGTGCAGATGAACGGGCACGCCGAGATCATTGAAGCCTCTCCCGAGCTCAAGGAGCGTTTTCTGGCTGAGACGGAGCGCAAGTATGCGCGGTATCGGACCTCGACCAAGGAGATGCCCGTGAGCTCGCAACAGGCCTATTCGGGCATGACGCTGATGTGCTTCACACCGGAAGGCAAGGTACTCAACTGGAACAACCGAGGACTGGCGGTTCGGTGAGCGTCGATCACCTCCTCGTGAACGACGACGGTGCCGTTCTCGAATTCGTCTTCAACCGGTCTGATCGGGGCAATGCGCTCACCTACCGCATGGCCATCGAGATGACTGAGCGGATCGTCGATGCAGCGAGAGGTGACATCACCCGTGTCATCGTCATCCGCGGGAAAGGCAAGGATTTCTGTTCGGGCATGGACCTGGTCGAGAGCAACGCCTCAACCGGGCAAAAGCCAAGGACGGGGAATTTGGAACGCCGTATGTCGTGGGGTCCGCATCGGTTGATGGAGGCGATTTCAGCCGTTCAGCTGCCCGTTGTGACTGTCGTGCGAGGCTACGCGGCCGGCATCGGCTTTGCGCTTGCCCTGAGCGGCGACTACATCGTTGCCGACGACACGGCGAAATTTTGGGCTCCCTATGTGGCCCGTGGTTTCACACCCGACAGCGGCATCACATGGCTCTTACCTAAGCTCGTCGGAATGGCGCGCGCCAAGGACGCCCTGCTCAGAGCGCGCAAGATCAACGCGGAGGAGGCTCATGAGTGGGGAATGATCAACGCACTGGTGACCGCCGACGCTCTCGAGGCGGAGTCGCAGTTGGTGATCGACGAATTCGCACGGGCCGCCACCATCTCTGTCGGCCTCACGAAGCATCTGCTCAATCAGCAGGGGACGTCCTCGTACTCGGACGCCCTCAAGAACGAAGCGATCACCGAGGAATTGGCGGTGCGGACGCGGGACTTCGCAGAGGGGATGAAGGCGTTCGCTCAGCACCGGGAAGCCGAGTTCACCGGCGGGTAGCCGCTTGACGGTCGATGAACTTGGCGAGCATCTCCTTATTGAGGAACCTTAATAGATGGGAGGGTACGCAGAGCTTTGTCTATATATCCAGGTCAGATAAGTAGTTACCTTGTTGAGGGGCCGTCGCAATTCATATAGAATAGCCTAAATAGTCCCCTTGGGTCGCGTCGCGCCAGTCTGAGTCGGGACGAAGGAGGAAGAGAACGTGCTCAAGCTCTTCAGTGTGGACGATCACATCGTGGAACCAGCCGACGTGTGGTCCAAACGGGTGCCGGCGAGGTACAAGGACCGAGCGCCGCATGTAGTCGAGCGCGACGGTCGCCAGATCTGGGAGTGGGAGGGCGGATCCGAGCAGACGATGGGGCTCAATGCCGTTGCGGGCAAACCCCGTGAGCAGTGGGGAATGGAGCCCACCCGGTTCGAGGACATGATCCCAGGCTGCTACGACCCTAAGGAGCGTGCGAGGGACTTCCTGTCACAGGGGATCTTCGCCAGCGTTGCCTTCCCGACACTCCCCGGCTTCGGGGGCCGCAAGTTCGAGACTTTCGCCGACAAGGACCTTGCCTATGCGTGTGTCCAGGCGTGGAACGACTTCATATTCGACGAGTGGTGCGCGGCCGAGCCCGGGATGTTCGTACCCATGACCATCGCACCGGTATGGGACGTCGACCTCTGTGTGGCAGAGACGACCCGGACAATTGAGCGTGGCACCAAGGCACTGTGTTGGATCGAGAACCCTGCCAACCTTGGACTTCCGGGCTACCACACGGACTACTGGGAGCCCCTGTTCGCACTGTGCCAGGAGGCAGAGCTTCCGATCTGCATGCACATCGGGGGAGCTAGTCCGCAAGTTTCTCTTGAGGGCTTCATTCCGATGGTCAGAATTGCCTCGGCCTTTACGATGGCGGCAGAGTCGGCCGTGAACCTCATGTGCAGCCATCTTCCCCGTAAGTATCCGGACGTGAAACTCGTGTGGTCGGAGGGGGGAATCGGGTGGATCACAGCCGCTCTCGAACGGGCCGACCGGCAATGGGATCGACACCGCTATTGGACCCACGTGCCCGACGCTGACATCCTCCCGTCAGAGGTGGCTCGGAAGAACATGTGGTTTTGCATGATCGAAGAGCCAATCGGTATCCGTTACCGCTACGACTACACCGTCGATCACATCCTGTGGGAGTCGGACTACCCACACGCAGACACCCCGTTTCCCAATACCCAGGCATCGGTCAAGGAACAGTTCGAGACGGTTCCTGCCGATGAGGTCGCGATGATGACATACATGAATGCCGAATCCTTGTTCAATTTCGCCCTTTCCGACGCGGTGATCAATCGGTACACCGGTGGGTAATCGATCACCCGTGACGGCACTAACCAGGAGACACGGAGGCGCCGAGTCTGGCCAGAAGGAGGGATGTACATGAACGTCGAGAAGATCGTCGAACACCTGGACCACCACAGCGAAGAGTTCGGGGAGGACCCCTGGGCCGTCTACGGATATCTGCGCAAGAATTGCCCAGTCAAATGGAGCGATCAATACGGCGGATTTTGGCTGCTGACACGCTACGAGGACGTGCAGACCGTTGCGAAGGACGACGTCCGGTTCTCCTCTGCCGATGGCGTGACCATTCCGATCGCTCCGCAGTCGCCGATGATTCCCATCGAGACGGATCCCCCGATTTCCCTCGCCTTTCGGCGGCTGCTCCTTCCGCTCTTTTCTCAGTCAGTGATCGAAGGAATAGAGCCTGCGATCCGCAAGATTGCGAACTCGTTGATCGATGAGGTCATGGACGCTGGACACCTTGATTTCATGGACGACTTTGGCGGTCCCATACCCGCAATCATCACACTCAGGATGGTAGGCATTCCCGAGGAAGAATGGCGGCGCTTTGCGGATCCGGTCCACCGGGCGATCTTCAAGCAAGGCTTCAGGGAGAATCCCAGCGAAGAGGCCGCGAACCAAGAGGCATTTCTGTGGATCATCAGCCGCTCGATGGAGCTCGTGAACGAGCGGCGAGCGGACCCAACTGATGACATCATCTCCCGTCTCGTGACCGGAGAAATCGAAGGTCGATCGTTGACGGACGACGAGATCATGAGGATCCTCCTCCTGATATATGCCGGGGGCCTCGACACCACCACGATGGCGATCGGCAATGCGTTGGCCTACCTAGACCGGCATCCCGACCGTAGGCAGCAGCTCATTGAGAACCCCGGGTTGATGGAGTCAGCCATCGAGGAGTTTCTTCGCTTTGAGGCACCGCAACAAATGCTGGCGCGAACGGCAAAGGAGGACGTGGTTGTCGGCGGTCAGGAGATCCGCGCTGGTGAACGCCTCCAGGTGTGTTGGGCGTCGGCCAACCGTGACCCAGAGGCATTCGAGAACCCTGACGAGCTGGATTTTGCCCGCTTACCGAATCGGCACGCCACATTCGGCCTCGGAGCTCATCGATGTCTCGGTTCGACTCTTGCGCGTGCCGAGTTCCGCATCGCGCTCGAAACGGTTCTCGAGAGAATCCCCGATTACAGGATCGACTGGGAGAATGCCGTCCGCGGGGAGAGTGTCGGCATCGTCTACGGCTATCTTCATCTTCCGGCGGTTTTGTGAGATCCTTCCGACCCACGCCAGCCCGCCTCGGCGGGTGTCTCAGTGGACCGAGACGCCCATATCAATCGGGAGATTGGCGCCGGTGATCATTCGACTCTGATCTGATGCCAGGAAGACAACTGCGTCGCTGATATCGCCAACCTCGGCGCTCTCATACGGCAGCAGAGGACTGTACGAGTTAGCGAACATGCCGGCATTCCGGGGGTTTTCCAGGAGCGAGGGGAGGGTCACGTCGGTCGACATGGCCGTCGTGACTGCCCCCGGATGGATCGTGTTGATCCGGATGTCCTTGTCGCCAAGCTCGACGGCAAGCGCACGGGTCAGCCCCAGCAGGCCAGCCTTCGCGGAGGCGTAGTGAGCGTGGAAGGGGAGGCCGCTGATTGCGGCCGATGAGCTCGTGATGATGATGGAGCCTCCCTTTCCGGCTTCGACCATGGAAGGCAGCGCTGCCTTGACAGTATTGAAGACGCCGGTCAAGTTGACATCGATGACGAGCTGCCACGTCTCGAGATCAAGGTCCTCGATGAGACGCATGATGTTGATGGCTGCGTTGGCTGCCACGATCCGAACCGGGCCGAGCGTCTTGACCCCCTCTTGTACGAATTCGTAAAGGCCGGTCGAATCGCGAACGTCGATCTTTGCAAAGCTGCAGCGCTGTCCCGTCTTCTCGACGAGCATCGCGGTCTCCTCGAGCTCCTGGAAGGTGGCCATCGGGTAAGCCATCTGCTCGATCGGCATGCATGCATCGCAGATCAGCAAGTCAGCACCCTCCCGTGCCAATCGAATGGCGTGTGAGCGCCCCTGGCCATGACCGGCCCCGGTGACAAAGGCAACGCGGCCCGAAAGAATTCCCATCATGATCTCCCTGTGGTGTGGTTGTCGGAAGGCCCAGGCTGGCCGGGACCAGGGTTGGCAAAGAACTCGGTACGTGGTTCAAGAGGCGATGAAGACGTTCTTGAGCTGGAGGAACTCATCAATCCCGAGCGCGTCCTCCCTCCCGTCCGAAACCGCTCTGCTTGACTCCACCGAACG
>CAVQCO010000004.1:0-167486 GCA_963711065.1 uncultured Acidimicrobiaceae bacterium | reverse complement strand
GTGCGAACCTGCCCCTTGGTGGAGTTCAGCAAGGAGCTGCACGACGACATCGCCGCCGGCGACATCACGTTGACCTTCCGGCTCTGGCGTCGGCGCCAGGCGAAGGTCGGCGCCGCTACTGCGTCGGGCGGGTCACGATCCAAGTGGACAGCATGGAGCTCGTGCCCTTCGCCGCGATCTCCGCGGCCGACGTCGGTCGGGCGGGCGAGCCCGACCGCGAGACGCTGCGCCGACGAGCCGCCCACGCCGGGCCGATCGACGACGCACCGGATTGCGTTCCACGTGGTCGGGTAGTAAACGGATGCCGGCACCAGGCACGAGGAGGAGCACCATGCAGCAGCGCACCATCGGCAACCGCACGGTGAGCGCGGTCGGGCTGGGCGAGATGCCGCTCTCCATTGAGGGCCGCCCCGACCGCAAGCGGGCCATCGCCACCATCCACGCCTCCCTCGATGCCGGCGTCTCGGTCATCGACACGGCCGACGCCTACAGCCTCGGCGTGCGCGAGCACGGGCACGGCGAGGAGCTCGTCGCAGAGGCACTCGCCACCTACGGCCGGCCGACCGATCACGTCCTCGTCGCCACCAAGGGCGGGCACCGGCGACCCGGTGACGGCACGTGGACGGTGCACGGCGACCCCGCCTACATCAAGGAGGCCTGCGAGGCCTCGCGGAAGCGGCTCGGCGTGGAGGCCATCGGCCTCTACCAGTACCACCGGCCCGACCCCTCGGTCCCGTGGGCCGATTCGGTGGGCGCCCTGGCCGACCTCCTCGACGAGGGCAAGATCCTGATGGCCGGCGTGTCCAACGCCAACGTGGCGCGCATCGACGGGGCGATGGAGGTGCTGGGCGGCCGGCTCGTCAGCGTGCAGAACGAGTTCTCGCCGCGCTTCCGCTCCTCGGAGGGCGAGCTCCGCCACTGCGAGGAGCTGGGCATCGCGTTCCTCCCCTGGAGCCCGCTCGGCGGCATCGGGAACGCCGAGAAGATCGCGCGGGACCACCCCGCCTTCGCCGCGGTGGCGGCCGAGGTCGGCGCCACCCCCCAGCAGGTCACGCTCGCCTGGATGCTGCACAAGGGCTCCCGGGTCGTCCCGATCCCCGGCAGCAGCCGACCCGAGACCGCCGTCGCCTCCGCGGCGGCGGCCGACCTCTCGTTGACCCCCGACCAGGTCGCCCGCCTCGACGCCTCCTGACCGGCCCGGCGAGGAGGGCGGACCCGAGCCGCCGGAACAAGACGGCCTCCCCTCGTGTTGCATATCCCGACAGAGAGTGAGATGCCATGCCCGCAGTGACCGTCCCCGACACCCTGGTGCTCCCGCGCGTCGAGGCGCCGGACCAGCCCGTCGCCATCCGCCCGGTGATGCGCGTCACCGACGCTCCGTCGGGCTACGAGGGCGAGGGGTTCCCGGTGCGCCGTGCCTTCGCCGGCGTGCCGGTCGCCGAGCTCGACCCGTTCATCCACATGGACCAGATGGGCGAGGTGGAGTACGCCCCGGGTGAGCCCAAGGGCACGCCCTGGCACCCCCACCGCGGCTTCGAGACCGTGACCTACATGATCGACGGCACGTTCCAGCACCAGGACTCCATCGGCGGCGGCGGCCTGATCACGAACGGGTCGACGCAGTGGATGACGGCCGGCTCGGGGATCCTGCACATCGAGAGGCCGACCGAGCAGCTGATCGCGAGCGGCGGCCTGTTCCACGGCATCCAGCTGTGGGTGAACCTGCCGGCGGCGGACAAGATGATCGACCCGCGCTACCAGGGCATCGAGAGCGACAGCGTGCTCCTGCTGACGACACCCGACGGCGGCACCCTCGTCCGGGTCATCGCCGGCCACGTCGCCGGGCATGCGGGGCCGGGGTCCACGCACACACCCATCTCCCTGGTGCACGCCACGCTCGAGCCGGGTGCCGAGCTCGTCCTCCCGTGGCCGTCCGAGTTCAACGCGCTCGTCTACGTGCTCTCGGGCCGGGGCACCGTCGGGCCAGACGCCCGGCCCATCCACACCGGGTCGCTCGCCGTCCACGGCGCCGGCGACGCCATCGTCGTGCGGGCCGACGCCGCGCAGGAGTCGCGTCATTCCGCCCTCGACGTGTTGATCCTCGGCGGCCGGCCCATCCGCGAGCCGGTCTACGCCCACGGCCCCTTCGTCATGAACACCCGCGAGGAGATCCTGCAGGCCTTCGAGGACTTCCAGGCCGGGAAGCTCGGCACGGTCCCGGCCGACCACATCGGCAACGCGTGACGTGGGGCACCGCCGACATCGGTGACCTCACGGGGCGGGTGACGCTCGTCACCGGGGCCAACAGCGGCCTGGGCTACGAGACGGCCAAGGCGCTGGCGGACCACGGGGCGCACGTGATCCTGGCCTGCCGCGACGGCGAGAGGGCGCGCCGGGCGCGCGACAAGATGGAGAGCGAGCTCGACCGCTGCTCGCTGGAGCTGCTGCACCTCGACCTGGCCGACCTGGTCTCGGTGCGCGACGCGGCGGAGGTCACCCTCGCGACCCACGCGCGGCTCGACCTACTCGTCAACAACGCCGGCGTCATGGGCACCCCGTACCGGCTCACGGCCGACGGGTTCGAGCTCCAGATGGCCACCAACCACCTCGGCCACTTCGCGTTGACCGGCTTGCTGTTCGACCGCATCGTCACCACCGAGCGGTCGCGGGTCGTCACCGTGAGCTCGCACCTTCACCGCCTGGGCCGGCTACGGCCCGGCGGGGCGGCCGGGGTCGTGGCGCGCAACACCTGGCTCGCCTACGGCAACTCCAAGCTGGCCAACCTGCTGTTCACGGCTGAGCTCAGCCGGCGGCTCCGTGCCGCCGGGCTGCAGACGCTCGCCGTGGCGGCCCACCCCGGCTGGACGCGCAGCAACCTCGCCGGCAACGGCGCTGCGCTCGGCGGCAGCCGGGTCCGGCGGAAGCTCGGGCGCGCCGCCGGGACGACGCTCGGGCAGTCGACGGCGGCGGGCGCCCTCCCGATCCTGTGCGCCGCCACCTCGGGTGCCATCCGCTCGGGGCAGTTCATCGGGCCGGCACGGCTCTTCGGCATGGCCGGGCCGCCGCGCGTCGCCCTGCCGTCGCGCCAGGCCCGAGACGCCGGCGCCGCCGGCGAGCTGTGGCGCGAGTCCGAGGAGCTCACCGGGGTGCACTACTCGGTGGACGCCGCGGTCTGAACGCAGCGGCAGCACGGCCCCGGCCCGTCGGCCCGCTGGCGGACGCGGGCGAGGAACGCGGCGTGTGCCGGCGCGCGGTCCGGCCGCAGCACCCGTCCGGCGACGACGATCACCACCGCGCGCGCTCCGGCCCGGCGGAGCGCCGTCGCCGCGCTCTGCGCCCGCGCACCGCTGACATAGGTGTCGTCGAGCAACAGCGCGCGCCGGCCCGCGACGTCGCCCCGGCGGTCGGCGGGGACGGCGAAGGCGCCGACGTCGGGCCGCATGTGGCCCACGGGCGCCCCGGCCCGGGCCAGGAGGCCGGGTGCCCACGGGGCCAGCCGGGCGCACGCCGCCGCCAGCCCCTCGATGCCGGCCAGCGGCGAGCCCGCCGGGCGGGCCGTCGAGGGGACGGGCACCACGAGCTCGCACGGGCCGCCGGCGGCCGCGGCGAGGCACGGCGCGTGCGTAGACAAGAAGCCCTCGAGGAGCGCGCGCACGAGCGGACCGAAGCGGTGACGCGCCTCGGCCACCGGTGACTCCTTGTACCCCATGAGGACGGAGTAGAGCGGTCCGGGCAACGGGCAGAGCCGCACCGGGAAGACGGGCGCCAGCGGGTGGCCGAGGCAGCGGGCCACCCGGCGGCAGGCGAAGCAGACCCCGTGCGCCCCAGCGGGCCCGCAGCAGACGCCGCACACCCCGGGCCCCGGGGGCGGGACGGGCGTGAGGTCAGGCGGCGGGCGGGGGATCCGGTCGATGCAGGAGAAAGGTCCCGGTGGCCCGGCTCACCAGCACGCCCCCGGCGTCGCGCAGCGTGGCCTCGCCGTAGGCGACCTGCTTGGCCATGCGCACGACCTCGCCCCGCAGGTCGAAGCGGTCACCCTCGAGGGCCGGGCGCATGCACTCGGTCTTCATCTCCAGGGTGCCCCGGGTGCGGGCCTTGCCCGGGAGGGCGGCGTTGATGGCGAAGTTCATGGCCGCATCGAGCAGGAGCGAGTGGACGCCGGCCTGGGTGACCCCGTGCGGGTTGCAGGCGAGCTCGGTCGGCGTGAAGGTCCCGCCGACCCAGCCCAGGTCCTCCCCGTCCACGCCGTACGCGGTGAACGCGGCGCCGACGAGGCCGATGATGGGCATCCCGCCGTCGCCGAGCCAACGTTCCATGTCCTTCATCGGGGCCAGACCCTAATGGGCGCCCGGCCGGGGCCCCGGTGGCCCTGAAGGCGGGCCCGGGTAGAATGTCCGCCGATCTTGACCGGCGTCGCGCCGGACGTGAGAGGAGACACCATGACCACCGCCGTCATCGTCGACGCCGTCCGGACCGCCGGCGGGAAGCGCAACGGGAAGCTGCGCAACTGGCACGCCGTGGACCTGGCCTCCGAGGCGCTCAAGGCGCTGGCCGAGCGCAACGAGCTGGACCCCGCCCTGATCGACGACGTGATCATGGGCTGCGTCATGCAGGTCTCCGAGCAGTCCCTCAACGTCGGCCGCAACGCCGTGCTGGCCGCCGGCTGGCCCGAGTCGGTGCCGGCCACGAGCATCGACCGCCAGTGCGGCTCCTCCCAGCAGGCGGTGCACTTCGCCGCCCAGGGCGTCATGGCCGGGGCCTACGACATCGCCGTCGCCGCCGGGATCGAGAGCATGACCCGCACCCCGATGGGCTCCTCGGTGGTACGCGACTTCGGGTTCCCCTTCGGGCCGCGCATGATGGCCCGCTACGCCGACGACGAGGGGCACAGCCAACTGAAGGGCCAGGGCATCGGCGCCGAGATGATCGCGGACCAGTGGGGCATCTCGCGCGAAGAGCTCGACGCATACTCGGTGCAGAGCCACAAGCGCGCGGCCCGGGCCACGGCGGAAGGTCGCTTCGAGAACGAGATCGTGCCCGTGGTGGTGCGCGACGACGAGGGCAACGACACCGACGAGGTCTTCGCGGCCGACGAGGGCATCCGCCCGGACTCCTCCGTCGAGGCACTTGCCAACCTGAAGCCCGCCTTCAAGGAGGACGGCAAGGTCACCGCCGGGAACTCATCGCAGATCACCGACGGCGCCTCGGCCGTGCTCATCATGAGCGAGGAGAAGGCGAACGCGCTCGGGCTCCGGCCGCGCGCCCGCTTCCACGCCTTCGCGCTGGCCGGCGTCGACCCGGTGACGATGCTGACCGGGCCCATCCCGGCCACGACGAGCGTCCTCGAGCGGGCCAAGCTGACGATGGACGACATCGACGCGGTCGAGATCAACGAGGCCTTCGCCTCGGTGGTGCTGGCCTGGGAGAAGGAGCACCACCCCAACATGGAGCTCGTCAACCCCAACGGCGGCGCCATCGCCCTCGGCCACCCGTTGGGCGCCTCGGGCGGCAAGCTGACCGCCACGCTCCTCAACGAGCTCGAGCGCACCAACGGCCGCTACGGGCTGCTCACCATGTGCGAGGGCGGCGGGCTGGCCAACGCGACGGTGATCGAGCGCCTGGGCTGAACCCGGCGGCGGTCAGTGGTATCTGGTCGCGCAGAGGAAGCCGACGAAGATCATCGCCAGGCCGACGACGAGGCCCCACGGCGAGCCGTGGGCCAGGCCCGGCAGGCGGCCCAGGTAATTGACCGTGATCACGGCCACGCCCCCGATGAGCAGCACGAGGATGAGGACGCCGAACCAGGGCGGGCTGTGGCGCACGCTCTTGGGGATCGGCGCCGTGTAGCGCCCGCTCTCCTCGGCCGTCTTGTAGCGGCCGACCTTGGCGGCGCGCCCCGAGGCGGACTTGCCCTTCTTGGAGGCGCCGCCGGGGCCCTTGGTGCTGGTTGCCACGGGGCAGAGATTAGCCAGGCCGTACGCACGGGTACGATCGTCGGCCCATGGGACCGCGGGTGCTGGTCGTCGACAACTACGACTCCTTCGTCTACAACCTCGTCCAGGAGCTCGGCGAGCTGGGCGCGGCGCCCGTCGTGTACCGCAACGACGCCATCGACGTCGCCGGCATCCGGGCCGAGCGGCCCGACGCCGTCCTCATCTCGCCGGGGCCGGGCCGGCCCGAGGACGGCGGGGTCAGCCTGGAGGTCGTCGCCGGGCTGGCCGGCGAGATCCCGCTGCTCGGCGTCTGCCTCGGGCACCAGTGCGTCGGCCAGGCCTACGGGGCCGAGATCGTGCCCGCCCCCCACCTCATGCACGGCAAGACGTCGGAGATCCACCACGACGGGCAGGGCCTCTTCGCCGGGCTGCCCAACCCGTTCGTGGCGACCCGGTACCACTCGCTGGTGGTGCGGCCCGACTCGGTGCCCGACGAGCTGGTCGTGACGGCCACCTCGAGCGACGGCGTCGTCATGGGCCTGCGCCACCGGACGCTCCCCGTCGAAGGGGTGCAGTTCCACCCCGAGTCGGTCCTCACCGCGTCGGGGCCGGCGCTGCTGGCCAACTTCCTCGGCCAGCTGGGGGCCGCGACGATCTCCTGACCCGTCTCAGCCCTTGCGGCGGGTATGACCCCCCGGTGCCGTGGTCGTCGTGCTCGATGTCGTCGTGCTGGTCGAGGACGTCGTCGTTGTCGTCGTCGTCGTCGTCGGGGTCGGCTGGCAGACCGAGATGGCGACGGCCGACCCCGGCGCGACGAGCGCGTTGGGCGAGGGGTTCTGGCCGTCCACGTTGCCGGCCGTCGCCCCCCCCGCACAGGTGGTGTCGGTCGTGCTGTTCGCCACCAAACCGGCATTGCTCAGGCTGGCCTGCGCCTGGTTCGAGGACTGGCCGATCACGCCGGGCACCGAGACGCAATTGGAGATGACGATGTTGACCGAGCCGTTGGGCTGCAGCGGTGCTCCGGGGGCCGGGTTCTGCGAGGACACCTGGCCACCCGGGTACTGGCCCGAGCAGCCACTGGACTGGTTGCCGACGGTGAGGTTGTCGTGACCAAGCGTCGCGCCGGCCTGCGTCGCCGTCTGGCCCAGCACGCTCGGAACGGACACCGAGGTCTGGTTGCCCGAGACGGTCAGTTGGACCTTTGTGCCCGACTTGACCTTCTGGCCGCCCGCCGGGTTCTGCGCCAGCACCGTCCCCACGGGCTGGTTGCTGGAGATGTACTTCACCGAATAGCTCAGGCCGGCACCGCTGAGAAACTGCGTGGCCTCGGTGAACTGCTTGTTGGTGACGTCCGGCACCGTCACCGCAGGCCCTGCACTCACGGTGAGGTTCACCGTCGAGTTCTTCGAGACCGAGGTACCCGCCCTCGGGCTCACCGCGATGACCGTGCCGCTCGGGACGACCGCGCTCACCACCGAATTCGTGCTGCCGACAGTCAGGTTGTCGTTGCGGAGGGTCTGCTCCGCCTGCGCGACCGGCTGGCCCACCACGCTCGGAACCGTGACGTTGCCGCCGAGCACGGACCGCAGCAGGAAGAACGCGATCACGCCGAGCGCGACCAGCAGGACCATGAGGAGGACGATGAGGCGGCGCGTCCGCTTCCGGCGCTCGAGCTCCTCCCGGCTGGACGCCGGGGGACCGCCGTCGACGGGCGGCACGACCATCGTGCGGCCCGTCGTCGTGGGGACGGCCTCGGTGACCCCAACCGCAGCGATCATGGAGGTCACGCCGGGGTCGCCGGCCTCGACCGGGCGGCCGTCGGCGAAACGGAGGAGGTCCGCCCGCAGCTCCTCGGCCGACAGGTAGCGGTCCTCGGGCCGCTTGGCCATCGCCTTCATGATCACGGCCTCGAGCGCGACCGGCACGGCCGGGTTGACCTCACGCGGCAGGGGCGGCATGTCGCGCACGTGCTTGGAGGCCACGGCGACCGGCGAGTCGCCCGTGAAGGGCGGCTTGCCCACCGCCATCTCGTAGAGGACCACGCCGAGCGAGTAGATGTCGCTGCGGGCGTCGACCCCCTTGCCCTCGGCCTGCTCGGGCGAGAAGTAGGCCGCCGTGCCCATGACCGCACCGGTCTGCGTCAGGCTCTCCTCGGTGTTGACCGCCCGCGCGATGCCGAAGTCGGTGACCTTGACGTCCCCCTCCGGGGTGATCAGGACGTTGCCCGGCTTGACGTCCCGGTGCACGACCCCGTGCCGGTGGGCGAAGGCGAGGGCGGCGGCCACGCCGGCGCCGATGATGGCGATCTGGCGCGGCGGCATGGCCGTGGGGTCGCGCAGGACGGCGGAGAGCGGACGGCCGTCGATGTACTCCATCACGATGAAGTAGGCGCCGTCGTCCTCGCCCCAGTCGAAGACCGGCACGATGTTGGGGTGGGACAGGTTGGCGGCGGCCTGCGCCTCCCGGCGGAACCGCTCGACGAAGGTGCGGTCGACCGAGAGCTCGGGGAACAGCACCTTCAAGGCGACGGGCCGGTCTAGCTGGCGGTCCATGGCTCGATACACCTGGGCCATGCCGCCACGAGCGACCAGATGGGTCGCCTCGTAGCGGCCCGAATAGACGCGGGGTTGGTCGACCGGTTGCATGGCGCCCTGAGCCTACGCTGGGCGCCTTCCGCGCCGGGGTACGAGCGCCCCGGTCACGGGGCGTTCCCTGCCGCGGTCGTCGTCGTGGTGACCGCAGCCGTGGTCGACGTCGCGGGAGAGGTCTGGGGATGCGCGGTGGTCGTCGTCGTGAGGTTGTGGACGAAGAACCGGGCGGCGGCGAGGGAGGACTCCTGCACGCCGGCGTGCAGCGGGGCGAGGGCGGTCGGCGGGATCACGGCGGTCGTCACGCCCGTCCGGTCCACCACCTTGGGGTGGAACCACAGCACGCCGCCCTGCTGGCCCTGCTTGACCACGACCTGGTCGCCCTGCAGCGTGACCACCCAGTTGTCGTAGGCGTACCAGCGCAGCACGAAGTAGGCCGCGACCGGCACGGCGGCGACCAGCAGGATGAACCCCACCACGCGCGGCGTGATGCGACGCGGGATCCCGAGACGACGACGGCGCGCGCCACGGCTCTCCTTCTCGGGGCGCTCCCGCCGCGGCGCGGCCGCGAGGGGCACCCGGGTGGTCGAGCGGGCCACGGGCACGGAGGTCGCCGTCCCCATGAAGAACTCGTCGCTGCGCGGGCCCTCCAGCGCCAGCGTGGCCTGGTCGTCGCCGAAGCCGAGCCGCGCCCCCGGGGCGAGGGTGTCGTCCATGCGGACGTCGTTGGCGGACGACTCGGGGCGCACGGGGCCGGTCGTCACCGGCACCGCGGCCGTCGCGGCCGCCCCGAGCACCGCGCCCACGGCCAGGGGGGTGACGCGGGCGGCGGTCCCTTCCCCCTCCCCTCCCTCGCCGACCTGGACGTCGACGACGACCACGGTGATGTTGTCCGCGCCGCCGTGCTCGTTGGCCGCCCCGACCAGCCGCCGGGCCGCCTCCTCGGGGTCGTCGGCGGTGCGCAGGACGTCGGCCATCTCGTCCGTGCCGACCTCGTTGCTCAGGCCGTCGGAGCACAGCAGCACCCGGTCGCCGCTGTGCAGCTCGAGCTCCCACATGTCGGCGTCCACCTCGGCGCCGACCCCGAGGGCGCGGGTGAGGATGTGGCGCTGGGGGTGCACCGCCGCCTCGGCCTCGGTCATCTCGCCGTGGCGCATCCGCTCCTCGGCCAGGCTGTGGTCGTCGGTCACCTGGATCAGCTCGTCCCCGGAGAAGACGTAGGCCCGGGAGTCACCGACGTTGGCCAGGGCGAGGACGTCCCGGCCGCCGGTGCCGCCGACCAGCGCCATGGCCGTCAGGGTCGTGCCCATCCCCCGCAGGTCGGCGTTGGCCTGGCTCTCGTGCCAGACGGCGGCGTTCGCCTCGGAGAAGGCGTCGCGCAGTCCGTCCACGGTCGAGACACGTTCGAAGGCCTGCTCGAGGGTCTCGACGGCCACCCGCGCCGCCACTTCACCGCCGACGTGGCCACCCATGCCGTCGGCCACGGCGTAGAGGTTGGGCCGCTCGATCGCGAGATCCTGGTTGACCGTGCGCACCCGGCCGACGTCGGTCGCCGAGCCCGAGCGCAGGACGGTCACCGCGCCACCTCGAACACGGTCGAGCCGATCTGGAGGAGGTCCCCCTTTCCGAGGCGCAGCGCCGTCGTGATCTGTTCCCGGTTGACGAAGGTGCCGTTGGTCGAGCCGAGGTCCTCCACCCAGAGCTGGTCGTTGCGGCGGAAGAGGCGCGCGTGCAGCGTGGAGGTGTAGATGTCGTCGGGCATGGCGACCCCGCACCCGGGGGACCGCCCGATGGTGAGCTCGTCGTCGAGATCGTACGTGCGGCCGGCATGCTCCTTGGGCTCGACCACCTTGAGGTGGAGCTGGCGGCGCCGGCCCTCCTTCGGACGCGCGGCCGGGCGGGCCGCCGCCCGTTCCTCGCGCCTCTCCTGACGCCGCTGCGAGCGCGGCTTGCGGATGGTGGCCGGGCTCATCTCGACCCACACGGCGCGGATGACGCGCAGGAAGAACAGGAAGATGAGGACGATGACCCCCCATTGCATGACGCGGAGCACCGCGCTCAGGTTCTGCGTGGCGATCAGGGTCGCCAGCGCACCCGGTGCCGTCACGACATTTCGAAGATGAGCCGCGTCGACCCCACGCTGACCTCGTCCCCGCTGGCGAGCAGCTGCTCTCGGACCGGGGTCCCGTTGACCCTGGTGCCGTTGGTGGACCCGAGATCGGTGACGAACACGCCGTCGTCCTTCCGGCGCAGCTCGGCGTGCCGCCTGCTGACGTTGGAGTCCGCCAGGACCACGTCGCACTCGGGAAGGCGGCCGATCACGAGGGCCTCGGAGCCGAGCGCCACCCGCCGTCCGTCCGGCAGGACGAGCTCGGCCAGGAAGCCGCCGTCCTCGCTCTCGTGCACCTCGGCGTTCACGGTGAAGCGCCCGGGCTTGAGGTTGGACCCCTCGAAGATCTCGACCTCGACCGGGCCCACGAACGAGTAGCCCTCTATCCGGGCATGCTCCCGGGCGGCGTCGGCCAACTCCCGCGACAGGGCGTCGATGAAGTTGGCGAAGCGGCTGACGTCGGCCGGCGAGAGCGTCACCGCGAAGGCGTTCGGCGCGATCAGACCGCGCACCCCCACCCGCCGGTGCAGGTCCATTTCCCGCGTCAACCGCCGGCCGATCTCGACCGGCTGGAGGTTGCTTCGAAACGGCTTGGCCAACGTGCCCTCCACCAGACGCTCGAGGCGCTCCTCAAACTGCTGGAGTCCCATGGTCCCCCAGAGATTACCGGTACGGTGCGATCGGCTGGGATTCGGCAGGCGTCTGACCTGGTCGATCGGGCCGCCGCCGGACCGGGGGAGGCCGGGCAGCGACTACTGTTGGCCGGTCACTCGGGCGAGTGGCGGAATTGGCAGACGCGCAGGATTCAGGTTCCTGTGTCCGAAAGGATGTGCGGGTTCAAGTCCCGCCTCGCCCACGATCACGATCGGGTCGCCGCAGCCGGTCATAGCTCGGATCGTCCCGGCCGCGGCTCGGCCGCCAGTAGGCCGCGGGGTCGTCGCCCGCCGGTACGGCGTCGGGCAGGACACGGCGGTAGGCCAGCTTCCAGCGCCCGTCGATCCGACGGAAGTAGTCGACGTAGCGGCCGTGGCCCGAGACGGCCGCCGTGCCCGCCGTGCCGTGGAAGCCGTAGAACGTCTCCCCCCAGGCCTCGTCGCCCTCGACGTCGAAGATGGACTGCCCGATCAGGTGGTGCATCGAGCCCATGGGGCCGGGGCGGCCGACGAAGTCGGCGAACTCCCGGCCGCTCCCCTTGAACGTGCCGTGGTCGTCGTAGGAGTCCTCGGTGTAGCAGGACGCGATGCGCTCCCGGTCGCCGCGGTCGACGGCCGACGAGAGGACGGCCACCAGCTCGGCGAGCTCCAGCTTGTCGCTCCAGTGCTGCGGGTCCACCACGCCGTCCTCCCTCGTCTCGACCAACCCTACGGGGTGCACCATGATGGGTGGCCATGGTGGAACGTGCCGGCTTGGCCGTGATCCCGCCCGTGAGCGCCGCCGACTTCGCGGATCCCGACTGGATCGCGCCGTTCGCCCGCACCGCGGAGCGACTCGGGTTCGACTCGCTCGTCCTTCCCGAACACGTCGTGCTCGCGGTCGACTACACGAGCCGCTACCCGTACTCGAAGTCCGGCCGGGTCCCGCTGCCCGACGATTGCGTCATCCCCGACCCGCTCGACACGCTGGCCTACGTCGCCGGCGTGACGACGACGCTCGGTCTCGCCACGGGGCTCCTCGTGCTCCCGGTGCACAGCCCGCTCGTCCTCGCCAAACGCGCGGCCACGGTCGACCGGCTGTCCGGGGGGCGACTGCGGCTCGGGGTCGGCCTCGGGTGGTTGCGTGAGGAGATCGAGGCGGCCGGCGTGGACTTCGCCACCCGCGGCGAGCGCGCCGACGAGGCCATCGATGCCGTGCGCGCCCTGTGGAACGCCGACGCGCGACGGGGCGCGCACTTCGAGGGCCGCCATTTCTCCTTCGCCGGCGTGCAGTCGTTCCCCCGGCCCGCCCGGCCCGGGGGCGTGCCGATCGACGTCGGCGGCACCTCCCCGGCGGCCATCCACCGTGCGGCGCGCCGTGGCGACGGGTGGCTGTCCCTCGGGCTGCGGGGCGACGCGTTGGCCGACGCCCTGCGCCTGCTCGCGGCGGAGGCGACGGCCGCGGGACGCGACCCGTCCGCGATCGACGTGACCCTGAGCGGGGTCACCACGTCGGCCACCGTCGACCGCGCCACGCTCGAGCGGGCCGCCGCCCTCGGCGCGCGGCGGGTGGTCGTCAACCTGGGCTCCGCCGCGCTCGCCGACGCGCAGGACGAGCTCCGCCAGGCCGCCGAGCGGGCCGGCCTCACCCCGCCCTGAATCAGCCGACGCGCAGCGGCTGGTCGCTCACCAGGTCCACCCGCAGCACGCGCTCGTGGATCCGCCACCCCTCGGCGCGGCGGGCGTAGCGGTCGAGATAGCGGATGTGCCACACCAGCAGGGTCTCCTCGCCCTCGTCGCCCAGGACGTGGTAGGCGACGCAGCGCGTCTCCCCGGTGGCGCGGTCACCCTCCACGGCGGCCAGGTGGCTCCCGATGGTGTGGGTGGTGGCACGGTAGTGGCGGGCCATGGCGATGGCCCGGGTGATCTCGGCGTGCCCCTCGCTGCGGCTGGTCGGCTCGCGGTCACCCGGCGTGGCGTAGGCGACGAAGGTGCCGTCGGGGGTGAAGAGCTGCGCCACGCCCTCGGGATCGCGCCGGTCGACGCCCTGCGCGTACGCGTGCACGAGGTCGGCGATGGCCAGGCGGTCCTCGACGAGATCGGGCACGCCCAAGTTGACCGTGGCCCGCCGGCACCGTCAAGTGGCCCGGCCGGCGGGCGACGTCACCGAGACGAGCACGTCCTCCCCGCCTCGGACCTCCCGCCCCCAATCCGACGGGATGCGCTGCGACCGGTTGGGGACCAGCCGGCGCAACCGGTAGGAGCCGAGCAGCCGGCCGCCCTGGGTCACATCGAGGCGGGGACGCTCGACGAAGTCCCGGGACCGGACGAGGACCGCCCCCTCGGGCTCCTTCGCCGGGTCGACGAGGTTGGGCACCACCCACCGCAGCGGGTCCGCCGCACGCACCACCGCCACCTCCTTGACCATCCCCGTCGCCCCGCGGCGGAGCCAGGCCGCCGCGGCGATGCCGACCGCCTCGGCGCGCCGGGCCGCGAGATCGGCGGTCTCCACCGGGTGCACCAAATTGCCGGCCGCGAACATGCCGTCGACGCGCGTCGTGCCGTCGGCCTCGGAGGCGGGGCCGCGCGTGCCCGGACACAGAGGGACGCCGGCCCGGCGCGCCAGCTCGTGGTCGGGGATGAAGTCGCCGGTGAACACCACGGTGTCGACCGCCACCGCGCGCCGGTCGCCGCCGGGCCCGCGCAGCAGCACGCCGTCGACCCGGTCCCTCCCCTCGATGCCCAGCAGCGCGGTCCCGGTCCAGACCGGCACCCGCAGGCCGACGCGGGTGAAGAGGTCGAAGAGCCCGAAGCTCTGCGGGCGCGGGTGCCCGGTCACGAGCGCGACCGTGCGCACCCCCGCGTCGCGCAGGGTCAGCACGGCGGAGTACGAGACGTGCTCGGCGCCCACGACGAGCGCACGCCGGCCGACGGGGAGGCGCTCCCGGTGGACCCACTGCTGCAGCTGACCGGTGGTGAAGACGCCGGCGGGCCGCGTGCCCGGGACGAGGCGGGCCGCCCGCGGGCGCTCCCGGGCGCCGGTGGCCAGCACGACGGCGCGGGCCTCGACCTCGAGCAGCCCGTCGGGGGAGGTGACCTCGGCGCGGCCCGACGCCGACCACCCCGTCACCATGGCGCGCGTCCGGATGTCGACGCCGGCCGCCGTCGCCCGCGCCACCCAACGCCGCGCGTAGGCGGGCCCGCTCAGGACGCGGTGCAGGTCGCGCAGGCCGAAGCCGGTGTGCGCGCAGAGGCGCGGGATCCCGCCCGGCTCGTCCTCCCGCTCGACGATCACGACGTGCCCCGCGCCGGCGCCCTTGAGCGCCGTGGCCGCGGCCAGGCCGGCGGGGCCGGCGCCGACGATCAGGGCGTCCACGGCCAGGCGCGCCCGTGTCACGTGCCGGTGGCGGCGGCGAGGCGCGCGGCGATCACCGCACCGCACCAGAACCCCTGACAGCGCCCGTTGGTCGCCCGCGTGCGACGGCGCACCCCCCCGATGTCCACCGCCGGGACCACGGCGCCGAGCGCGTCGCGCACCTCGCCCTCGGTGGCCCGCTCGCAGAAGCACAGGACGTGCCCGTAGGCCGGATCGCCCTCGATCCGCGCGTCGTCCTCGAACGCCCGCGTCCCGAGCTCCCCGAGCGGGGGCATGCGGGGGACGGCGGGCTCGTCGTCCGCCTCGGTCAGCGCGAGCCCGGCGGCGCCCAGCAGTGTAACGACGTGCTCGGCGATGGCCAGCGACGCGGTCAGGCCGGTCGAGCGGATTCCCCCGACGCAGGCGTAGCGCTCCCCCTCGTGCACCGAGATCTGGTAGTCGCGGTGCTCGGTCGCGGCCCGCAGCCCGGCGTAGACGGCCGTGACCTCCTCGTCGACGAGCTCGGGCAGGATGCGCCGGCCCGCCGCCAAGAGGGCGTCCATGCCCTCCGCCGTCGTCGCCGTGTCCCCGCGGTCGTGAAGATCTTCCGCCGTCGGGCCGAGCAGCACGTTGCCGTACACGGTCGGGGCGACGAGCACGCCCTTCGTCCGCTCGGTCGGCACCGGGAGGAGGATGGAGGACAGCAGCGGCCGGGCCAGCTTGTCGAAGACGATCAGCTGTCCCCGGCGCGGCGTGATGGTGAACGCGTCGTGGCCGAACCGCCGGTCGAGGCGGTCGGCGCCGAGCCCGGCGGCGTTGACCACCCAGGCGGCACGCACCGGCCCGGCCGTGGTCCGGAGGTCCCAGGCCTCGGCGTCGCGCGCGGCGTCCGTCACCTCGACGCCGAGCCGCAGCTCGACCCCGCCGCCCACCGCCTCGGTGGCGAAGGCGATGCTCGGGCTCCAGGGGCAGATCACGCTCTCGTCGGGGACGGCGACGGCTCCCACGGCCCCCCGGCCCAGGTTCGGCTCGCGCCGGTACAGCTCCTCGAGCGTGACCCGCTTGGCGCGCCCGTACCCGTTGGCCCGCGCGGTTGCCACCACCGCGTCGAGGCGCGCCTCCTGCTCCGCGTCCCAGGCGACGAGCAGCGCCCCGGTGTGCTCGAGGGCGATGCCGGAGCGCGCGGCGTAGGCGCCGAGGAGCTCGTGGCCCCTCCGGACCAGCACCGATTCGAGGGTTCCGGGCTTGGTGTCGAAGCCGGTGTGGAGGATGGCGGTGTTCGCCTTCGAGGTGCCCGTCCCGACGTCGTTGGAGCGCTCGAGCACGACGGTGCGCAGCCGGTAGCGGGCCAGCTGCCGCGCGATCGCCGTGCCCACCACGCCCGCACCGATGATCGCCACGTCGTGGTGCTCGCCGCTCACGACGACGCCACCAGGCGCGCCACCGCGCGCTCGAAGCGCTGCAGGCGCACGGCCGCCTCGTCGGCGGAGATGGCCGGCTCGTAGCGCCGGTCCGGGGCGCAACGTGGGACGACCTCGTCGAGCGTCGCGCCCCCGCCGGCGCCGAGCCGGGCCAGGGCCGCCACACCGGCGGCGGTGGCATGTGGCGAAGACGCCACTTCCACCGGGGCCTGGAGCAGGTCGGCCTGCGTCTGCATGAGCAGGCGCGAGCGGGTCAGCCCGCCGTCCACCCGCAAGAGCGTGAGCGGGCGGCCGAGGTCCACCGCGGCGGCGCGCGCCAACAACGTCACCTGCGCCCCCAGGCCCTCGACCGTCGCCCGGACGACGTGCGCCGGCTCGGTGCCCGGCCCGATCCCCTCGATGCTGCCCAGCGCGTCGGGTCGCCACCACGGCGCGCCGAGGCCGCTAAGTGCGGGCACGACGGTGACGCCGCCGCCGTCGCCCACCGAGCCCGCGACGCGGTCGAGATCCTCGGACCGCGCCAGGAACCCCCAGCGGCGCAGCCAGGCGACGGCCGCGCCGGCGGCGTAGACCTGCCCGTCGATGCAATAGGCGGCGCGCTCGCCGAGCTGCCAGGCCACGGACACGGCCAGGCCGGCCGACGAGGCGGCCGGCACCGGGCCGGCGTTGGCCAAGAGGAACGCGCCGGTGCCGTAGGTGCACTTCGACTCGCCGGTCTCGAGGCAGTGCTGCCCGACGAGCGCCGCCTGCTGGTCGACGCTCAGGCCGCTCACGACGAGCGGCGGCCCGAACGCGTCCGTCCGGCCGATCTCCTCCGCGCAGCCGACGACGGCGGGGAGGTCCCGGGAGCGCAGCCCGAAGGCCGCGCAGGCCTCCTCCGACCAGGTGCGGCGCCCGAGGTCGAGGAGCAGCGTCCGCGAGGCCGTCGTGGCGTCGGTGACGAAGGCGCCCGTGAGGCGGTGCAGGAGCCAGGTGTCGGTGGTCGTGACGACCCCTTCGGTCGTGACGTGGCGGCGTAGCCAGGCCATCTTCGGCGCCGCGAAGTACGGGTCGAGCGGGAGACCGGTCGTTCGCGTCAGCTGCGCCGCCTCCCCCGCCAGCTCCGCACAGATCCCCGCCGCCCGCCGGTCCTGCCACGAGACGGCGGTGCTCAGCGGCCGGCCGGTGGCGCGCTCCCACGCCAGCACGGTCTCACCCTGGTTGGCGACGCCGACGGCCGCGACGCCGCCACCGGACCGCGCCACGGCCTCCCGGCCCGCCGCGCAGACCGAGTCCCACAACTGCTCGGGGTCCTGCTCCACGCCGCCGCCCGGGACCGCGTGCGGCGTCACGGCGACCTCCACCGAGGCGAGGGTCCCGCCGTCGTCTCCGAACACGACGGCCTTGGTCGCCGACGTCCCCTGGTCCACGGCGAGGATGTGCATGCCGCCTCCCGGCTTCTGCCCCGGTCCGTTCCGGAGGGATGATCCTGTCAGGTCGGAACCGTGACGACTGATTCGGTCCCGTACGCCTATCCACGACCCGGCTCGATGCGCCCCGGTAACATTCCCGTCACGCGGCCGGGGGGCTTGCTAACGTGCCGCAACACCGGATGCGACCCTGGTCCCGGGGCCGCCGAACAAAGGGGGGCGCACGTGCCCGAAGGCGTCGACGTCGAGGAGATCTCGGGAACCACCAACTGTATCGGCCCTGAACCGCTGACGAACAGCACCTCGCCCAGATGGGCTACAAGCAGGAGCTGAACCGCTCCTGGTCCGGTTTCTCCAACTTCGCCATCAGCTTCTCCATCATCTCCATCCTGGCCGGGTGCTTCACCACGTTCTCGAGCGGGTGGAACGGCGGCGGCCCGGCGGCTATCGCCTGGGGTTGGCCCGTGCTGGCCGCACTCATACTCTGCATCGGCCTCTGCCTGTCCGAGCTGGTCTCCGCCTACCCGACGTCGGGCGGCATCTACTGGTGGGCCTCGAAGCTCGGCGGCGTCAAGGCCGGGTACTACACCGGGCTGGCTCAACCTGATCGGGCTGCTTGCCATCACCGCCTCGGTTGCCTACGGCTGCGCCCTTTTCCTCGACTCCACTCTCGGCTTCTTCTTCAGCAGCTGGCACTCGGGCAGCCTCCACACGATCTTCCTGTTCTTCCTCGGCATCCTCGTGCTCGCCGCGCATCGTCAACATCTTCTCGAGTCACCTGCTCTCGATCGTCAACAACGCCTCGGTGTGGTGGCACGTGTTCGGTGCGCTGGCCATCATCCTCATCCTGATCTTCCTGCCGCATCACCACGCAAGCGTGTCGTCCGTCTTCACCTCGCGGGTCAACAACACGGGCTTCTTCGGCGGAAAGACCGGCGGAATCGGCTTCCTCTTCATCATCTTGCCCATCGGGGCCTTGCTGACCCAGTACACCATCACCGGGTACGACGCCTCGGCCCACCTGTCGGAGGAGACGCACTCGGCGGCCAACTCGGCCGCCAAAGGCATCTGGCGCTCGATCGTGTACTCGGCCATCGGCGGCTACCTCCTCCTCCTCTCCTTCCTCTTCGCCGTGCAGGACCAGGCCAAGGTCACGGCCGCCGGCGGTGGCGTGACGACGATCTTCGCCCAGGCCCTCACGCAGCGCTGGGGTGGCACGGTCCTCCTCATCGCGACTGTCGGACAGTTCTTCTGCACCATGGCCTGCATGACGAGCACCACCCGCATGCTCTTCGCCTTCAGCCGCGACGGTGCGGTGCCGGCCGCCTCGATCTGGTCGAGGCTGAGCGCCAAGCGGGTGCCGGTCGCCGGCGTCATCCTCGTCGCCGTCTTCTCCCTTATCATCACGGCGCCGGCCTTGATCCCCGTCGACATCGGTGGCGTGCCCACGCCGATCGCCTTCTACGCTGTGGTGTCGATCGGCGTCATCGGCCTCTACTGGTGCTTCGCCATCCCCATCTGGCACCGGTGGCGGATGGGCGACCGTTTCCAGCAGGGGAGCTGGAACCTCGGGACGAAGTACAAGTGTGCTCTCCGTGATCGCCCTGCTCGACGTGGTGCTCGTGACGTTCATGGCCTTCATGCCCACTTCGAACCTGGGTGTGCCGTGGACCAACGGGTTCTCCATGAAGTACGTGAACTACACCATCCTCGTCTTCCCGGCCTTCCTCATCTTCCTGTGGATCTACTGGCACGTCTCGGTGAAGAACTGGTTCACCGGGCCGAAGCAGACCATTGAGCAGGAGATCCGCGAGCAGCTCGGGGCCGACTACCCCGCTTCGTCGTTGCCCTGAGCAGCCCCGACCATCCGGGGCGGTGAGCGCCGGCGACGGCGCGGACCTCGACCCCGCTCTCCTCGAGCGAATCGAGGTGCTGCGGGGCCGATCGTGCACGGTCGAGCCGCTCCCTGGCGGCCTCACCAACCAGAACTACAAGATCACGACGCCCGACGGGTCCTACGTCCTCCGTCACTCGACCCCGTCGTCGGCCGACGAGCTCGCCGTCGACCGCCGGGCCGAGTACGAGAACAGCGTCCGCGCCGCGGCCGCGGGTGTGGGTGCGCCCGTCATCGACTTCCTCCCCGACCACGGGGTCCTGCTGCTCGGCTTCCTCGGGGGCGAGTCGCTGACCGACGAGGACCTGCAGCAGCCCGGGATCCTGCCCCGGGTGGCGCTGGCCTGCCGGCGGCTCCACGCCGGCGAGCCCTTCGTGAACCGCTTCGACATGTTCGAACGCCAGGCCGACTACCTCGGCCGTGTCCAGCGACGCGGCTTTCGCCTCCCGCGGGGCTACCTCGACCACGCCGAGTCCGTCGGGCGAATCCGCGCCGCCATGGGCACCCGGCCAGTCGCGCCCCGCCCGTGCAACAACGACCTCCTGGCCGCCAACTTCATCGACGACGGCCGAACGGTCTTCATCATCGACTACGAGTACTCCGGGAACAACGATCCCTACTTCGAGCTCGGCAACATCTGGAGCGAGTGCCACCTCACGATCGACCAGCTCGAGGAGCTGGTCGAGGCCTACGACGGCGCCCTCACCCCGGGCCACGTGGCGCGGGCGCGCCTGTGGGGGCTCATGTCGCAGTACGGGTGGACGCTGTGGGCCTCCATACAGGACGCCGTCAGCACCATCGCGTTCGACTTCTGGTCCTGGGGCATGGAGAAGTACGAGCGGGCCGAGGCCACCTTCGCCGGTCCCGACCTCGAGCGGCTCCTGGCCGACGTGACGCAGGCAGCATGAGCGTGGAGCCTGATCTGCCCGACCGGGCCCGCGTCGTGATCGTCGGTGGTGGCGTCATCGGGACCTCGACCGCGTACCACCTGGCCCGGCTCGGTTGGACCGACGTCCTGCTGCTGGAGCAGGGGCAGCTCTCGTGCGGCACGACGTGGCACGCGGCGGGCCTCCTCGGCCAGCTGCGCGCGACCGAGTCCGGTACCCGCCTCGTGCAGTACTCCGCCCGCCTCTACGGCGAGCTCGAGCAGGAGACCGGCCTCGCCACGGGCCTCAAGCGCTGCGGCGGCGTCACCGTGGCGCGCACGCCCGAGCGAATGATCCAGCTCCGGCGGACGGCGGCGACCGCGGAGGCGTACGACCTCGAGTGCGAGCTCCTCGCCCCCCGCCAGGCCCTCGAGCGCTACCCCATTCTGGAGACGGGGGACCTGCTCGGCGCCCTGTGGCTGCCCGGCGACGCCACCGTCAACCCGGTCGACGTCACGGCCTCGCTCGCCCGCGGCGCCCGCCTGCGGGGCGTCCGGATCGAGGAGCACACCCGGGTCACGGGCGTCTCGACCAGGGACGGCCGGGTGACAGGTGTCGTGACCGACCGGGGCGCCGTCGAAACCGAGGTGGTCGTGAACTGCGCCGGCCAATGGGCCAAGGCCGTCGGCCTCCTCTGCGGCGTCGACGTCCCGCTGCACTCGGCCGAGCACTTCTACGTGGTGACCGAGCCCTTGGACGGGGTTCATCCGCTGCTGCCCATCCTTCGCGACCCCGACGGCTACACCTACGTGAAGGAAGAGGTCGGCGGGCTCGTCGTCGGCGGCTTCGAGCCGGAGGCCAAGCCCTGGGTCGCCCCGGACGCGCTGCCTTACCCGTTCGAGTTCCAGCTGCTGGCGGAGGACTGGGACCACTTCGGCATCCTCATGGAGTCCGCCGTGCACCGGATCCCCGCGCTCGGGACCACCGGGCTCAAGAAGCTGTACAACGGCCCGGAGAGCTTCACGCCCGACAACCAGTTCGTGCTGGGCGAGGCGCCGAACGTGAGGGGGTTCTTCGTCGGGGCGGGATTCAACTCGGTCGGGATCGCGTCGGGCGGCGGCGCCGGCCGGGCCCTCGCCGAGTGGATCGTCGAAGGCGAGCCGACCAGCGACCTCGTCGCCGTCGACATCCGCCGCTTCGCGCCGTTCAACGCGAACAACCGGTGGTTGCGTGACCGCGTGGGCGAGGTCCTCGGCCTCCACTACGCCGTGCCCTGGCCCAACCGCGAGCTGGCGACGGCCCGGCCCTTCCGGCGATCGCCGCTGCACCACGTCATGGCCACCAAGGGAGCCGTCTTCGGCTCGAAGATGGGCTGGGAGCGGCCCAACGTCTTCGCACCGGCCGGCGTGCCCGCCGAGCTCGACTACACGTGGGACCGGCCCGGGTGGCTCACCTGGTCGGCCGCCGAGCAGACGGCGACCCGGACGCGGGCGGCCGTCTTCGACGAGACGTCCTTCGGCAAGCTGCTCGTGGTCGGTCGGGACACGGAGACGGTGCTCCAGCGCCTGTGCACGGCCGACGTAGGCGTCGAACCTGGCCGGGCGGTCTACACGGGCATGCTCAACGAGCGTGCCGGCTACGAGGCCGACGTCACCGTGACCCGCCTCGCGCCCGACCGGTACCTGTTGGTGACGAGCGCGGCCTCGCCCGTGCGCGATGCGACGTGGATCGAGCGGCACCTGCGCACCGGCGAGCACGTCAGCGTGGTCGACGTCTCCTCGGCCTACGCCGTGCTCGGCGTGATGGGCCCCGAGTCGCGCCGGCTGCTCGGCCGTCTCGGCTCGGCCGATTTGTCCGACGAGTCCTTCCCGTTCTCGACGAGCCGGGAGATCCCCCTCGGCTACGCGACGGTGCGGGCCACCCGGATCACCTACGTGGGCGAGCTCGGCTGGGAGCTCTACGTCCCGAGCGAGTTCGCCGTCGGCGTCTACGAGGACCTCGTGGGCGCCGGAGGCGACCTCGGCCTCGGCCTCGCGGACGCCGGGTACTACGCCATCAACAGCCTCCGCCTCGACAAGGGGTACCGGGCCTTCGGCTCCGACCTGACCCCGGACCACACCCCGCTCGAGGCCGGCCTGCGCTTCACCTGCAAGCTCAAGACCCCGATCGACTTCGTGGGCCGGCGGGCGCTCGAGTCGGCCGTGGAGGCGGGGGCGCGCCGGCGCCTGGTCTCGTTCCGGGTCGCCGACCCCGGCGTCATGGTGTGGGGCGGCGAGCTCGTCCTCCACGACGGGCAGGCGGCCGGCCAGGTGACCTCGGCCGCGTGGTCGGCGACGTGCGGCGCCGCCGTGGGGCTCGCCTACGTGTGGCGACGGGACCGCGGCCCCGTCGGTGCCGACGACCTGGGCACCGGGACCTGGGAGGTCACGGTGGGCGACGCGGTGGTGCGGGCCGAAATACAGACCGGGGCGCTCTACGACCCGACCTCCACCCGCGTCCGGGGCTGACCACTCGGGCCGAAAGGCCCTGTCGCCTTCCGGCGGCCGGCACTTAGCGTTGGACCCATGAGCATGATCCCGGTCGAGTTCGACCTCTCCTTCACCCACCAGGGGCACCGGCTCGTCTACGACCTCTACGGCTCCTCGTCGAGTCCCGTCGTCGTCTACCTGCACGGCCTGCTGCTCGACGCCGAGCTCAACCGGGGCATCGCCCAGGCCCTGGCCGAGCAGGGCTACCGGGTCGTGCTCCTCGACCTGCTCGGCCACGGGCGGAGCGACAAGCCGACGCACGCCTCGACGTACCGCATCGACAGCTACGCGGACCAGGTGCTGGCCCTCCTGGACCACCTGGGCGTGGAGCAGGCCGTGCTGGGGGGCCTCTCGCTCGGGGCCAACGTGAGCCTGTTCGCGGCCGCCCGCGCACCCGAGCGGGTGCGGGCGCTCATCCTCGAGATGCCCGTCCTGGAGCGTGCGGTCCCCGCCGCCGCCATGGTGTTCGTGCCCATGGTCCTCGCCGCCCACTACGGGCGCCCGGTGCTGGAGTTTGTGTCGGGCCTGGTGCGCCGGATCCCCCGGACGAGGTTCGGGCCGCTCAACAGCGTGCTCAACGCGGGGTCGCTGCCCCCCGACGCGACGTCTGCCGTGCTCCACGGCGTGCTCGTCGGCCCGGTGGCACCCACCCAGGAGGAGCGGCGCGCCATCGAGGTCCCGACGCTTGTCCTCGCGCACCGCTACGACTTCATCCATCCCTTCGACGACGCCGTCAACCTCGTGTCGCGCATGCCCCACGGCGCGCTCGTCCGCGCCCGGTCCCCGCTCGAGCTGCGGCTCCAGCCCAAGCGGCTCACCAAGGAGATCGTGGACTTCCTGACCGGCCTCGACCCGCCGTCGGCCCACCGGCCCCACCGTTCGGCCTAGACCTCGACCGACACCTCGGCAACCCGGCCTGCGAGAAGGGCCTATGGCCCTGCCGGGCCGGGGACCGGGGCGCGACAACGGAACGTGTGGAAACGGCCGACCTGCCCGCCGAAGGGGCACCCGGTGGGAAGCACCGGCACCACGTCGTCCGCTGGGTCGTGGTCGGGGTCGTTCTGGCCCTGCTGGCGACGGCCGGGACGTTTGCCTACCTGTGGTCGCACAGCGGTGCCCACCCTGTGTCCTCGAGCATGGCGATCGAGCGCTTCCGCCAGGGCGGCGGCGCCAGGGACTCCGATCCCGGAGCGGGACCCGAACCCGGGGTCTACGCCTATCGCGGCACGGGCACCGAGACGATCTCGGTCCCCCCCAAGTCCCAGTCCGAGGGCCCGGGGATCCCGGGCACCGTCCTGCGCCAGGGCCCCGGCTGCTTCGAGCTCCGCCTCGACTTCTCGGACTTCCACTGGCAGAGCTGGGACTACTGCGTGCGGGACGGCGCGCTGGTGTCGCCGACGCGGGCCGGCTACTACAACTGGAACTTCGTCGCCTTCCACGTCGACGACACGTCCACCTTCGACTGCGCCACCCCGGTCACGGTCGTCCCGGCGCGCATCGTGCCGGGGACGTCGAGCGCAGTGGACTGCACCGGGTCCAACGACCACCTCTCCATCGGGCCCGTCGCCATGCGGGGCACGTCGATCGTGGTGCGGTCCGCGGAGATCCGCGTCGGCACCGCGGCGGTGGCCGCTGTCCTCGTCGACGAGAAGGTGACGTTCTCGGGCGGCCAGACCGGCTCCAACGCCTCGGAGACGTGGTTCGCCGTCGCCGATGGCATCCCGCTGCGCGGCACATGGCACACGGTGGTCTCCACGCCGTCACCGGTGGGCCATTCGACGCTCGACGCGCGGGGCACCTTCGAGCTGAGCTCCACGACCCCGAGCCGCTAACGCTGCCGGCGCCCCTATAGGGGGTAGAGCTTGGCGGCGTTCTCACCAACGATCTTGCGCTGCACCTCGGTGCGGCGGTCCCTTCCTGCTCGCCGACGACGCGCACCTCCACGACCTAGGGTACGGCCGTGCCGATTGCGGAGATGGAAGGCCTGCGGGTCGCCTACGACCTCCTCGGGGAGGGGGGCGACCCCTGGGTCATCACGCCCGGTGGGCGGTTCAGCAAGGACAGCCCGGGCGTGCGCGAGCTGGCGGCCGCCCTCGCGGAGACCGGGAAGCATGTGGTGGTGTGGGACCGACCCAACACCGGTGCCTCCGACGTCTACTTCGAGGGCAGCTCGGAGTCGGCCATGCAGGCCGACACCCTGGCGGCGCTGCTGCGTGAGCTCGACCTCGGACCCGCCGTCATCGCCGGGGGGTCGGGGGGCTCGCGGGTCTCGCTGCTCACGGGGGCGCGGCACCGCGACGTGGCGCGGGCGCTCGCCGTCTGGTGGATCAGCGGCGGCCCCTACGGCCTGCTCTCGCTGGCGACCCACTACTGCGGAGAGTCCATCGCCGCGGCATGGAGGGACGGGATGGCCGCCGTCGCCGACCTGCCCGAGTGGTCCGAGGTGCTGGAGCGCAATCCCGACAACCGCGCGCGCTTCCTGGCCCAGGACCGGGGTGCGTTCATTGCCACGCTGGAGCAGTGGATGCTGGCCTACTGCCCACGGCCCGGCGAGCTCGTCCCGGGCGTCACCGACGACGAGCTGCGGGCGCTCGACCTGCCGGTGCTGGTCTTCCGCAGCGGGGCGAGCGACCCCCACCACACCAGGGCCACCTCCGAGAGCCTGGCCGCCTTGCTCCCCCGCGCCGAGCTGGTCGAGCCCCCCTGGGAGGACCGCGAGTGGAACGAGCGCATGGCGGCCGCCGCCACCGGCGAGGGCCTCTTCGCTCGCTGGCCCCTGCTGGCCCCGCAACTGGCCGACTGGTCCGCCGCCACGCTCTAGGCACGTCGACCGCCCGCCCCGCCCGACACTCCGTCGGTTTGAAGGACCGTTCTCACCCGATGGTAAGGACCGCCCCCGATGACTTGCTCGGTGAGGCGGCCGCCCTGCCGAACGAGGAGATCGTGGAGCGTCTCGGCCGGCTCTTCTCCGAGAAGGCGGCGATCGAAGGCGCCATCGTCGTGTTGCTCGGTGAGGTCGAGCGACGCCAGGCCTATCGCCTCGAGGGGGCGACGTCGTCCCCGGCCTGGACCGCCGAGCGTTTCGGCGTGTCGAAATCGACGGCTCGTGCCTACGGGCGCGTGGCCGACAAGGCATGGGACCTGCCACACCTCATCGGGTCGCTGTGCGCCGGTGACGTGTCCTTCGACAAGGTCAGGGCGCTCGCGCCCGTGGCGACTCCCGAGTCCGAACGCGAGCTCCGAGACCACGCCGAGGGGTGCTCCGTGCGCCAGCTGACCGAGCTTGTTCGTTCGAGATCCCGGACCGCGGGCGCTCACGCACGGTCGGGCGACGAGCAGCGGTTCTTGCGCTTCAACCACGAGTGCCGAACGATGACCCTCAGGGTGCCACCCGAGTCCTATGCCGAGACCCGGGCTTGCCTCGAGGCCCGGGCCAAGCGGATCCACTCCGACGGCGAGACGCCGTGGGACGAGCGCCTCTGCGATGCGTTCATGGAGCTGATCCGATCATCTTCGAAGGAGGGCGGTGCCCGCGGTACGGGAACGGCGCCGAGCCCGTACTTCGTCGTGCTGCACGTACCGCTGAGCGCCCTCGTGGAGGACTCGGGCGGGGGCACGCCTCTCTTCGGCGAGCTCGAGCGTGACGGGTTGCTCGACGGCCCAACGGTGCGGCGGATCGCCTGTGACGCCACGTACGCGATCGCCGTCGACGACGACGTCGGGCACACGATGTACGAGGGACGGGCCCGGCGAGAACCCACCGACGCGCAGCGCCGGGAGGTGATGCGCCGGGACCGACATTGCCGGTTCCCCGGCTGCACCCACGTCACCTTCACCAACACACACCATGTGGTGCCCTGGAAGCCGAACGGGCGAACGGACATCGACAATCTCGCGCTCTTGTGCCTCTACCACCATCACCTGGTCCATAGCTCCGGCTGGAGCCTGTCCGGCGACGCCAACGAGGAACTCGAGTTCGTCGGTCCAATGGGCCGCGCCATGACCTCGCGCCCGTCGCCGATGTGGACGACCGCCTCCGCTCCTCCCGGCTCCGACTCGTCGGGTTGACGGCCGGAGGTATCGACTATCCGACCGCCGCCGGTTCCTGCTGTGCCAGTTTGGCCAGCTCCTCCGAGACAATGCGATCGTGCTCGGCCAGGTCGCGCCGCGCCGCCCGTGGGCTCCAGCGCCCCCGCATGAAGAAGACGAGGACGGCGAACACCAACATGCCGATGAGGCAGACGGTCCACCACCGCTTCCATTCGTCGGGCGAGGCCTTCTGGGCCGGCAAGAGCTTCTGCTCGGCCACGAGCAGGCTGGCGAGGTCCTGTGAGTGCACGCCGACCTTTGACTGGATCTCGGCCTGGCTCACTGGCTGCCCGTTCTGAATGGCGGTCGCCAGCGGGCTGTAGGCGAGTAGGCCTTGGACCTGAGGATTGCTCAGGCCGCCGGCCGCGGTCAGGGCCTGGCCGAGGTTGTGCGTCGAGTTGCACGTCGCGAGGACGGTGGCCAGCGTCTCCGGCCCGGCCTCCTTGGTGCCCTTGAGCCCGCTGATCACCGAGGCGGGTGCCGCCGTCGAATTGCACGCAGGTGGTGACGTCGTGGGCGCGTAGTTCTGCGCGGCCTGGATCGTCTGCAAGGTGGCGCCCGCAGTCTGGTTGTCCACCAGCACCGTCGACGTCGTGATGACGTGGGGCAGCACGAGGAACGAGAGAGCGACGGTGATGCGCAGAATCCATCCCCAGACGGCGAGCCCCGACGCCGTCAATGCAGGGTTGTGGGATTCGACCTGCTCGGTGTAGTTGGCCATCCAGGGCGCGTACGCAATGGAAATGGACACCGCCAGCAACACGATCACGAGGACGTTGGAGTAGTAACCCGTGTGGGGGTGGCCCGTCTGCACAATGAGGAAGCCCATCATCACCATGGCGCAGATCGCCCCGACGAGCATGAACGGCTTGCGGACTCGCGCCCAGTCCGACAGCGCTCCGGCGACCACCAGTCCGACCGAGAGGGAGGCGGCCAACCAGACGTTGATGCCGTTGGCCTGCGGGGTGGTCCGGTTGAACGTCACCACCCAGTAGATCGTGAGCACGCTGACCGACGCGTAGTAGAAGAGCAGGAATACCGAGATGGCGATGGACGAGGCGACCAGGTCGATCTTCATCATGGAGCGGATCGGGTGCCGGGTCGCCTTCTCGACGTCGATCCCCATGGCACGCGCCTCGATGAGCGCACGCTCGCGGTCGCTCACCATCAGCTGGTCGCGCAATTGCGGCGAGAGCTCGCGTAGGAAGACGAACGCGATGATCACCACACCCATGCAGACCAGTCCCGAGATGATGAACTGGTCTTGCCAGGGCCCGAGATGGTCGAGCGTGTGGGTGGCCACGAGGCTGGCGCACAGGGCACCCATGGTCGGGCCCAGGGCCCAGAACCCCATCGCGACGCCCCGGCCCATCTGCGGCGAGAAGTCGCGCATCAGCGCCGGCGTCGAGACCAGGATGACTCCCTCCACGAACCCGATGACGCAGTAGGACGCGGCGAACCAGAACTTGTCGGTGATGTGGGGGATCGCGAAGAGCTGGATCAGCGCGACGACGAGCGTCCCGTAGATCGTCAGGTTGGCCCGACCGATCTTGTCGGACAGCCCGCCGATGAAGGCACTGAATGCCCCGATCGCGTTGGAGACCACGAGCAGGTACAAGAAGTACTGGAACGACATGTGGTAGTAGGGCAGCATCAGCGGGGTGACCGCCCCCTCCACGTAGTAGAGGTAGTAGAGCATGATCGTGGTCAGCACCACGATCGACAGGTAGCCGAGGCGCGGCCACGTGTCGGGGTACTTGTAGAGCTGTCGCCTGCCGAACGCGTTGGCCAGCCCGTGTCGGGCGGGAACGGGAGCGCTCACCGTTGTCGTGGTCATGTCTGATCCCCTTTCCCGCGTTCCATGGCCCCAAGCCCCCCACGGTCCAGCCACGGACCGGCCACGGCGTCGAGCCAACCGCGATGCTAGGTCCAAGTCCCGGGACGGAGCAGGGTCGAATGGCACTTCGTCGGGACCGGCGGCAAAGGGCGGGGGCAAATGGGGACTTCCGGCTCTATGCTGCTCCGCCGGACCGATCCCAGAATCGCCCTAAAGAGGTCAGACCATGGGAGAACAGGACAGCGTCGCAGAGCGGGTCGACACCATGAGCGGCTCCGACGCCCTCCTATGGACGATCAGCAGCGATCCGGTGATGCGTCCGACCATCGTGGCGATCCTGCTCCTCGACGGCACCCCGGACTGGGCCGAGGTGCGGGCACGCGTCGCCAGTCTGAGCGAGTCCGTGCCACGGCTTCGCTCGCGGGTGGTGACCCGTGCCCCGGGCCGGGGGCGGCCCCAGTTCGTCGTCGACGACTCCTTCCACCTCGATACCCACCTGCGGCGCATCCGGTTGCCCGAGCACGGCGGCCTGCGGGACGTGCTCGACATGGCCCAGACGATGGCCACGAGCGGCTTCGACGCTGCGTTGCCGCTCTGGGAGGCCGTCCTGGTCGAGGGCGTCGACGCGGAGCGCGCCGCTCTCGTCCTGAAGGTCCACCACGCCCTCATCGACGGGGTGGGCGGGCTCGCCGTGCTCGCGCAGCTGTTCGACTCCCCCGGGCCGATTCGCCGGCCGGCGACCGGCGGCGCCGTGACATCGGGGCACGCGGCCACGACCGGACGCGCCGCAGGGGGTACGCGGCAACGTTCGGGGGACCTGCCGGACGCGGTCCGCCTGGTCGACGGCGCGGTCGACGCACTGACCCACCCCTTGCGGACGCTCGGCCAGGTCGTCGCGGTCGGCAGCTCGGTGGCCCGGCTGATGGCGCCGGCGGGCAAGCCGATCTCGCCGATCATGACGGGGCGCAGCTTCCGCCGCCACGTCGAGGTCATCGACCTCGAGCTCCCCGCCCTCAAGCGCGCAGCGAAGGCGTGGGGCGGCACCGTCAACGACGTGTTCGTGACGTCCGTCGTGCGCGGCCTGACCCTGTACCACGAACAGCACGGCGTCGTGACGTCGGGCCTGCGCGCCCTGATGCCCGTGAACGTGCGCGACCAGTCGGACCCGAAGAGCGGGAATCACTTCGTCCCGGCACGCTTCGTCGTCCCCGTCCACGCCGACGTGGCGGACTGCATGGCCGAGGTCCGCCGTATCGCCCAGGAGTGGAAGGAGGCCCCCGGCCTGGCTATGAGCGACGTCCTCGCCACGGTGCTCAGCGCACTGCCCGCCCCGGTGGCCCGTGGCCTGTGGGGCTCCATGCTGCTGGGCGACGACTTCTGCGTCACCAACATCCCCGGGCCGCCGTTCCAGGCCTCTCTGGCGGGCGTCGGGGTGCAGGGCATCTTCGCCGTCTCGCCGCCATCCGGGGCGGCACTCAACATCTCCCTGGTCTCGGCGGCGGACCGGGCTTGCGTGACGATCACCGTCGACGTGGCGGCCATCCCGGACGGCCCGAAGCTCGCCGCCTGCATCGAGGACGGCTTCGCGGAGGTGTGCTCGGCCCGCCTGCCGGACCCGCCGCGTTCGTCATGAGCACCCCAGCCGACGCCCTGACGCCCCTCGATGCGTCGTTCCTCTACATGGAGTCGGCCCACACGCCGATGCACATGGGATCGATCGGGATCTTCGAAGGAGGGCCGCTGCACGACGCCGACGGCTGCCTGCGGTTGGAAGAGGTGCGGACCGAAGTGGAGAGCCGGCTGCGGCTCGTGCCCAAGCTGCGCAAGTGCGTCCGCCTCCCCCTGATCGGCGAGTCGGCGCCCGTCTGGGTCGACGACGACCACTTCGACATCACCGCGCACGTGCACCAGGCTGCGCTGCCCGAGCCCGGCAACGAAGTGCAGCTGCTGGAGCTCTGCGCGCGCCTGATGGCGTGCCCGCTCGACCGCAGCCGGCCCCTGTGGGACATCTGGCTCATCGACGGGCTCGAGGGCGGCCGCGTCGCCATGCTGGAGATGCTCCATCACTCCGTGGCGGACGGCCTCGCCGGGGTGGAGCTCGCGACCGTCCTGTTGGACCTCGAGCCGCGCCCGTCCCGCAGGCACGCCGTCGACGGGTGGCGGCCCGCCCCGGCACCGGGGCGACTGGAGGTGACCGTCGAGAGCCTCGCCCACTGGGGTGAATTCATATGGCAGCTCGCCGCTGACGGGTGGCACGCCGTGTGGCATCCGTCCCAGGCCGGCCACGTGGTCGCGCGCTACGCCGGCGCGCTACGCAGCCTGCTGGCCACACCCTCGGTCACGCCCGATTGCTCACTGAACACACCGGTCGGCTTCGACCGCCGAGCCGTCGCCGTCCACCAGCCGCTTCTCGAGCTCCGCCAGGCCGAGCACCATTTCGGCGTCACGCTCAACGACCTGCTCCTGACCGCCGTCGCCTCCGGCGTGCACGACCTCCTCTCGGCCCGTGGCGAGGTCATGGACGGCCGCCGGCTTCAGGTGCTCGTGCCCGTGGGATCGGACCACCAGGGCGACCATCGCCTGGGCAACGAGGTCTCGGCGATGCGAGTCCGGCTCCCCATCGGCGCCGCCTCGGCGGTGGACCGCCTGTCCGAGGTGGCACGGGCGGAACGGGAGGGCAAGGACCACGAGCAGGCGCTGGCCATGCACTTCCTCCTGTGGTCGCTCGACGCGCTGCCGCCGGCCGCGTTGTCGGCGGCCAGCCACCTCGTGCACCACCAGCCCTTCGTCAACCTCGTCGTGACGAACGTGCCCGGGCCCGACGTCCCGCTCTACGTGCTCGGCGCCCGCATGCTCGAGGCGATCCCGCTCGTGCCGCTGGGCGGCAACCTCAGCGTGGGTGTGGCGGCCCTGTCCTACGGCGGGCAGCTCACCGTCGGCCTCCTCGCCGACCCCGCTCACTGCCCCGACGTCGACACGCTCGCCCTCGGCATCGACCGCTGCTTCCGTGAGCTGATCGCCGCATCGGCCCCGGCGGGAACGCCGGCGCGGTCAGTCCCGGCCTAGGGGACGGCAGCCCCGAACGTCTCCTCGACCGGGGCGATCGGCACGTGCCAGGTGAGGCGTGTCCCGCCCTCACGGGACGTTCCGAGCTCCACGCTCCCTCCCAGGCGTTCGGCGCGCTGGCGGAGGTTCCGGAGCCCCAGGCCCGCCGCGGCGGCCTCGTCCATGCCGTTCCCGTCGTCGGCCACGACGAGACGCAGCTCGTCGCCCGCCGCGATGGTGATGACGACCTGGTTGGCACGTGCGTGCTTCCCCACGTTGGTCAGCGCCTCGCGCAGCACGGCCAGCACCTCCTCGGACAGCTGACCCGTGACCACCTTGTCGACCGGCCCGCTGAAGGAGACCTGGGGGTGCAGGCCCAGCACCGGCCGCAGCTCGTGGACGAGGTCGAGCACCTTTGGATGCAGGCCCTCCTTGTTGATCGTGAGCTCGATGTCGAAGATGGCCTTGCGCAGCTGACGGATCGTCTCGTCGAGCTTGTCGATGGCCTCTCCGATGCGCATCACCGCCTCGGGCCGCTCGACCAGGCGAGCCGTCCCCTGCAGCGACAGGCCGATGGCGAAGAGCCGCTGGATCACCGAGTCGTGGAGGTCACGGGCGATGCGGTCCCGGTCCTCGGTCAGGGCGCGGTCCCGGACCAGTCCGTGCAGGCGTGCGTTCTCTATCGCGATGCCCGCCGCCATGGCCAGGGCCAGCACCAGCTCCTCGTCGTCCTCGGAGAACTCCGTCGCGGTCAACTTGTTGGTCAGGTAGAGGTTGCCGTACACCTCGCCGTGCACCCGGACCGGCACACCGAGGAACGACGTCATGGCGGGGTGGTGGGCCGGGGTCCCGAAGCTGTCCGGGCTGGCCGCGATGTCGGCCAGGCGGAGGGGCTTGTCGTCCGCGATCAGCGTGCCGAGGACGCCCCGGCCCGTCGGGCGGGGGCCGATGGCCTGCTCCTGCTCGTTGGTGAGGCCCACCGTCAGGAACTGGTCGAGCGCCCGGCCGTCCTCGGTCAGGACCCCCAGCGCCCCGTACTGGGCGTCGACCAGGTCGACGGCCTCCTCGATGATCCGGCGCAGGACCATGGGGAGGTTGAGCTCGGCGTCGAGGATCAGGATCGCCTGCACGAGGCGGCGCAGCTTTACGGGATCGTCGATCCGGTCGAACGGCTGCATGGTGTGCCAGGATAGAGGCGGGCGCAACGGATGCGGGCCCTTAGGCAGCCCCAGGGCCGTTCGGCCCCCTTTCTCGTCCGTGGCATCATTGACCACGTGGCGATTCGCGTCTTCGTGCTCGACGATCACGAACTGGTCCGGACGGGCCTGCGCACCCTGCTCGAGGGCGAGGAGGACATGGAGGTCGTCGGCGAGGCGGGCACGGCGGAACACGGCCTTCAGCTCATACGCGAGCTGGCCCCCGACGTGGCCATCCTCGATGTCCGCCTGCCTGACGGTAACGGGATCGAGGTCTGCCGGGAGATCCAGTCGGCCAGCCCCCAGGTCCGCTGCCTCATGCTGACCTCGTACTCGGACGACGACGCCCTGTTCTCGTCCATCATGGCGGGGGCCTCGGGCTACGTCCTGAAGGAGGTGGGCGGGGGCGACCTGCTGGGCGACATCAGGCGGGTCAGCCAGGGGATGTCCCTGCTCGACCCGGCGCTGACCCAGGAGCTCTTCGACCGCCTGCGCAAGGACCAGGAGGCCGAGTCCCGCCTGACCGTGCTCACCCCCCAGGAGCGGAAGGTCCTGGAGCTCATCGCCCAGGGCCAGTCGAACCGCCAGATCGCCGAACAGCTCTTCCTCGCCGAGGCGACGGTCAAGAACTACGTCTCGAGCCTGCTGTCGAAGCTCGGGATGCGCCGCCGCACCGAGGCGGCCGTCTACGCCGCCGTCCTGGCCGAACGGAAGGGCACCACCCCGAAGCCCTGACGGGCGGCCGCCCTGGTCCTAGGCCACCTTGACCCGGCGGTGATCGTCCAGCGTCCGGAAATCGACGCCCGAGGAGCGCAGCAGGTCCTCCAGGCGTTGGCGCTCGGCCAGCGGGCTGACGAAGCGGGAGGGGTCGCTCTCGATCCCCATCGCCGTGCACAGGCGTAGCAGCATGCGATCGTGGTCGAGCTCGAGCGCCAGATCCTCGGACATGACGTGGCTACCGTTGCCGTTGATCCGCCGCCGGCACTGCAGCAGCACCACCACGAGCTCGTCCCTCGATGAGGGCAGTGGCAGGGGCTCCACGTCGTCACACAGGCCCGAGAGCAGCTCGCTGTACATCGACATCGCAATAATTTTGCCGGAATTGAGCGGGACAGATAGGGCCGTAACTCCTGTTTTGCCTAGAGCCGATCCGCCCTATCTGGTACAACGGCCGTTGGGGATCAGCGTTTGCTGACGCGGGTCGAGCGATCGGCCCGCGACAGCACGTCCTCGGCGGACTCGGTGTCCTCCGCGACCGCGACGCCCAGCGAGGAGAACAGGCGAATGTCCTGCCCGCCCACCAGGACGGGCTCGTCGAGCGTGTGCTGGATGCGCCGCATCAGCGGGCCCACCGCCTGCTCGTCGTTCACCGTGACCACGACCACGAGCTCGCTCCCGCCGACCCGGCCCACGGTGTCCTCCGTTCGCAGGACCGAGGTGAGGCGCCGCGACGTCTCGCAGAGGACGGTGTTGCCGGTCGTGTAGCCCAGGCCGGCGTTGATCTCGCTCAGGTTGTCGAGGTCGATGTGGCAGACGACGACCTCGCCGCCGTGGCGCCGTCGGCGCACCAGCGCCTGGGTGAGGCGGTCGAGCAACAGGAGCTGGTTCGCCAGCCCGGTGTGGGGGTCGGCCATGGAGAGCTGCCACAGTTGGTCGTACTTGCCTGTGCGCGGGGTGCGCCCCTCGCCGCCGTTGCTGAACTCCCGCAGCATCGACTCCACGCTCTTGTCGGGCGCGACGCCCTCGCCATCGTCCTCGCCCTTCTTCACGGTTGCCCCCTCCGATACTGACTCCGCCGAGCCGGAAGTAATGACCTGGGTTCGAACGCCCGCTCGCGCACCGAACACACGCCTCGGGAGACACTTCACTTTACTCTTGCGCCCTGCGGCGTACGGGCCTGACGGCGAAGTAGGACTGCATTGCAACCACAAGGAAACCAACCGGCAACGCCCGCGCTAGCCTCGCCTCCGACCTTGCGATCTCAACCCCCTTCCCCCGCCCCAACGTCGACCGCTCCCGCTCAGCCGATACGGCTCGTCGTCGACGCCACCGACCTCGCAGCGCTCGTCGCCGAGGTGGCCGACGAGGAGTATTACGGCTTCGACACCGAGTTCCACACGGAGCGGACCTACGTCCCGGACCTGGCGCTGATCCAGATCGCGTGGGCCGACAAGGTGGCGCTCGTCGATCCCCTCGCGGTCGACCCGGCCCCGCTGGCCCGGGTGTTCGGCGGCCCGGGCGTCGCGGTGGCCCACGCCGCCTCCCAGGACCTCGACGTGCTGCTGGCCGCCTGCGGCACGGTCCCCGCCACCGTGTTCGACACCCAGATCGTGGCCGGCTTCCTCGGGATGTCCTCCCCCTCGCTGTCCCGCCTGGTCGACCAGATGCTGGGGGTCGCCCTGCCCAAGGCCGACCGGTTGTCGGACTGGTTGGAACGGCCGATGTCGGACCGCCAGCTCTCCTACGCCGTCAGCGACGTCGCCCACCTGCTGGAGCTGCGCTCGGTGCTCTCCGAGCGCCTGCGGGCCCTTGGCCGCCTCGAGTGGGCGCTCAGCGAGTGCGACCAGGTGCTCGGCGACCGCACCCCCGCCCGCGTCCCCGAGGAGGCCTGGTGGAAGCTCGGTGACATCCGGAGCATGTCCCGCCGCAGCCGCGGCGTGGCGCAGGAGGTGGCGGCCTGGCGGGAGCGCACGGCCGCCGAGTCGAACCGGCCCCGGCGGATGGTCCTCTCGGACCTCGGGCTCCTCGCCGTCTCGCAGCGGCCGCCCCGCAACGCGGACGAGCTGCGTCGCAGCCGCGGCGTGGACGGGCGCCATCTGGCGCAGGGACGCGCCGCCGAGATACTCCAGGCCGTCCGCCGCGGACTCGAGCTGCGGCCGGAGCAGATCCGCATGCCCTCGGAGGGCCGCGACTCGCAGGCCCCCGGGGCCACCGTGGCCGTGTGCTCGGGCGTGGTGCGCCAGATCGCCGACGACCTCGATTTCGACCAGGGGCTCCTCGCTACGCGGGCCGACATCGCGCAGCTGCTCTGCGGGGAGCCCAGCCGGCTCGACACCGGGTGGCGCCGCAGCATCGTCGGGGACCCGTTGCGCCGCCTCATCGCCGGCGAGGTCGCCGCCGCCTTCGACCGGCGCGGCCACCTCGTCCTCGAGGAGCGCTCCTATCCCACCGAACGGTCGCGCCCGGCCCAGTAGGGCTGGCGCAACTTGTACTTCTGGAGCTTCCCCGTCGCCGTGCGGTCCAGCGCGCCACGCAGCTCCACACTGGTCGGCGCCTTGAAGTGGGCCATCCGGTCGCGGCAGTGGGCGATGAGCTCGGCCTCGGTGACGTCCGCGCCGTCGCGCACGACCACGAGTGCCTTGATCGTCTCGCCCCACTTCTCGTCCGGCACGCCGATCACCGCCACCTCGGCCACCGCGGCGTGCTGGTAGAGGCAGTCCTCGATCTCGATGGACGACACGTTCTCCCCGCCCGTGATGATGACGTCCTTCTTGCGGTCCGAGATCACCACGTACGCGTCGTCGAGGTAGCCGCCGTCGCCGGTGTGGAACCAACCGTCCTCGAGCGCCTTGGCCGTCTCGTCGGGCTGCTCCCAGTAGCCGGCGAAGACGTGGTTGGACTGCGCCAGCACCTCACCCTCGTCGTCGACGGCGATCCGCACGCCCATGGCCGGGACGCCGGCCCGGCTCAAGAGCGACGAGCGCGCCCCCGCATCGAGGCCGTCCCACTCCGCCGGCGCCCGGTTGATGGTGAGCAGCGGCGCCGTCTCGGTCAGGCCGTAGATCTGGATGAACTCCCATCCGAGCTCGGCCTCCACCCGCTCGATCGTCTTGGAAGGCGGCGGCGCGCCCGCCACCACCATGCGCACCGTGCCTCGCCCGGGCACCTCCCGGCCCTCGCCGGCACGCGCCTCGGCCGCGCCCAGGATGGCCGCCACGACGGCCGGCGCCCCGCACAGCAGCGTGACGCCGTGCCGCTCGATGCGCGTCAGGATGTCCTCGCCGTCGACCTTGCGCAGGACGACGTGGGTGCCGCCCATGCCGGTGACCGCGTACGGCATGCCCCACCCGTTGCAGTGGAACATCGGCAGCGTGTGCAGCAGCACGTCCCGGTCAGTGACGCCCGTGTGCCAGCCGAACATCGCCGCGTTGAGCCAGCAGTTGCGCTGCGTCAGCTGCACGCCCTTCGGGCGCGCCGTCGTGCCCGACGTGTAGTTGACCGAGCACGTGGCGTCCTCGTCGGGCTCCCACGGTCGCGGCGTCGCTCCCGCCGGGGCGGCCGCGAACAGCTCCTCGTCGTCGATCCCGTCGAGGCAGAAACGGTGGCTCACCTTGATGGAGTCGACCTCGTCGGCGAGGTCCGGGTCGTACAGGAGGACCGACGCCCCGGAGTGCTCGACGATGTAGGCGATCTCGTCGGCGGTCAGCCGGAAGTTGATGGGCACCAGGATCCGCCCGAACCCGCTCACCCCGAAGAACGCCGTCAGGAAGCGACCCGAGTTGGGGCTGACGATGGCCACGCGCTCGCCGTGGCCCACGCCGAGCTGGTCGAGCGCCCGGCCCATGCCGCGTGCCCGGGCGTCGAGCTCCGCGTAGGTCGGGGACCCGAGCGAGCCCGCCACGTCCGGCTCGTCGACCACCGCCGTGCGGTCGCCGTAGACGAGCGCCGCCCGGTTGAGGAAATCGGCCACCGTCAGCGCGACTCGCATGCCACCCCCGATCTCTCGTGTTGCCCGGCGACCCTAGCTGACGCCCCCCGACGGCCTAGAAGTGGCCGAGCACCGGATGTGGCACGTAGGGCTTCTCCAGCCGGGCGATCTCGTCCTCGCTCAGCGTCAGCTGCTCGGCGGCGAGCGCGTCCTTCAGGTGCCGCTTCTTGGTCGCCCCCACGATGGGGGCCGTGACGCCCGGCTTCGACAGCAGCCAGGCGAGCGCGACCTGTGCCGCGGGGAGTGAGCGAGCCTCCGCGACTTCGCCCACGGCATCGACAACGTCGAAGTCGGTGGGCTGGTCGTAGAGATAGTCGGTGAAGGGGTCCGTGCTCGACCGCGTCGTGTGGCGGCCGCCGTCGCGGGTGCGGGTCCCCGCCAGCATCCCTCGGGCCAGTGGACTCCAGGGGATGCACCCGACCCCCTGGTCGAGGCAGAGCGGGATCATCTCGCGCTCCTCCTCCCGATAGATCAGGTTGTAGTGGTTCTGCATGGATGCGAACTTGGTCGACCCGTGCACCTCGGCGGTGTGCTGCGCCTTGGCGAACTGCCAGGCGAACATGGAGCTGGCACCGATGTAGCGCGCCTTGCCGGCCCGCACCACGTCGTGCAGTGCGCCCATGGTCTCCTCAATGGGGGTGCGCGGGTCCCAGCGGTGGATCTGGTACAGGTCGACGTAGTCCAGGCCGAGCCGCCGCAGCGACGCGTCGATGCCGGAGAGGATGTGCTTGCGGCCGAGGCCGCCTCCGTTCTCGCCGGGCGTGACCGGCATGAACACCTTCGTGGCGATCACGACCTCGTCCCGGCTGAGGAACTTCGGCACCAATCGCCCGGTCGCCACCTCGCTGGCGCCCCCCGAGTAGGTGTCGGCCGTGTCGAAGAACGTCACCCCGCCTTCCACCGCGGCCCGCACGATCGGCTCGGCGGCGTCCTCGTCGATCACCCAGGGGCGGTCGCTGTTGTTGCCGAACCCCATCATGCCGAGGCAGACCCTCGAGACCCGCAGGCCGGACGTGCCCAGATTCGTGTAGTTCATGACTGACCTCGCTCGCGCCCGCCCTCGAGCGGGCCGGCTCCCGCATACTTAGCAGCCGCGGGCGTGCCTCGGTGCGCCGGCCCGGCGGGCTGACGGCCCAGAAGGCCGTCCCTCTGTCAGGGGCAGTGCTGCGGGGAGTGGGCGTGAGGGTCGCAGCTGCCGCCGTGCGTCGCGGTGTCGCTGCTGCCGTGACCCGGTTGTCCGGAAGCGCCGTCGTCGCCGTCACCGTCACCGTCGCCATGGCCGGTGCCTCTGCCACCGTTGCCTTCACCTTCACCGTTGCCCTTACCTTGGCCGCCGTTCCCATTCCCGTTCCCGTTCCCGCTGCCGCTGCCGTTGCCGTTCCCGCTGCCGCTGCCGCTGCCGTTCCCGTTCCCGTTCCCGTTCCCGTTCCCGTTGCCTGACCCGGTTCCGCCGCCGCTGTGGCCCGGCCCGGGTCCTGTTACCACGGGCGTGACCGGGATGGTCGTGGTCGTGGTGGTCGTGGTGGTCGGCGTCGTGGGCTTCGTCGGCGTTGTCGTGGTGGTGGTGGTCGTCGTGGTTGTCGTCGTCGTCGTCGGGGCGGGCCCGGTCAGGCCGGTGAGCGTCGCGGTGGGAGCACCGCCGCCGCCGTGGATGACCCCACCGCCGCCGGTTGCGGCATTGGGCGGCGCCGACGCCACCGTGGTGCCGGCGGACCCGGTGGACCCTGAGCCCGTCGCACCGCTCCCAGAGGTCCCGGCCCCTCCCACTCCGCCACCGGCGGGTGCGGGGTTGGCCGGCTTCGGGGCGTTGCCAGTGTTGGGGACGCTGCTGGGTGGTGTGGTCGGCCGCGTCGCGCTGATCAGGGGCCGACCCGAGTGCCCCGGGCCGACGGTCATGGCGGCGGCAACGACGGAGAAGCTGGCCGCGGCCACGGCGACGGTGGCGATGGTCCTGTTGCGAGCAAGGTTGGGCCGTGCCGCCGCGGCCACCGCGGCAGCCACGACGGGAACCGCTGCGGCAACTTCGGGCAGCGGTCGACCGAAGGTGCGCGAGGTAAAGACCTCTTCCAGGGTCGCGTTGTCCTCTGCCTCAGCCCAATCGGGCGACTGTCCCTCCATGATTCCTCCATGGGAATCGTCCCTATGGCAGGGGCATAGCCGCCCGGAGCCCTGACCTCCGAGAACTGCTGCTGATAACCCCCTCACTTGTCACCATATAGCGGCGGAAGTGACGAAAGTACTAACTATCCACAAACTGAGGGCAATTTCTCCGAACGGTCGTTTGGACGGCGGATTTCCCACTTCTGCCATGGAGGATGCGCACCATTTCCGCGGGGGTGAAACGCACCTACGCTGCCGTCGAGTCCAGGCTCTGACCGAGACCGCTCACGGTCGCGCCGACGCCACCGAGCATCCCGTTCACGGGGGCCACGGTGGGGACGGCGCTGCCCACCCGACCCAAGGTGCTCGTGACCGTCGTGCCCGACCCCGTCACCGTGTTGCCCACGGCGACCACCGTCGGGGCGAGCGGACTGCCCGAGCCCGTGACGCTCGGCGACGTCGGAGTCGGGGCCGGCGACCCCCCGCCGCCGCCCGACGTCCCCGTCGAACCGTTGTCCGCTGCGGCGGACGAGGGGACCACGGTCACGCTCGTCCCCGGGGGGGCCTCCACGATCACCGAGCCCTTCGGCCCGGTCGCCCCATCCGGGACCACGACGGTCGTGGCGGGCGCCTCGCCGACGCCACCGCTCGTCGCCGCGACCGTGATCGCGGTCGGCGTGCCGGTGCCCGACGCCGGCGCGGTCGGCGATGAACCGGTGGGCGTGGTGACGCTCTGCTGCGACCCCGGGTTGACTCGCTGGCCCTGAGCGGCGGACACGTCGGGACGCCCCGGGTGGCCACCGCCGGACGCGACGCCGGCGACGACGAGTGCGGCCGCCGCGATGCCGCTGACCGCCGCGATGGCCCGGTGCCGGGTGCTGTCCCACGGACGAAGCGCCACGATTTCCGCTTCGCCGGTCACCGCCAGATCCACCGCCGCCGGTTCGAGCCGAGGTGGCGTGCACACACGCGGCCTGCCGAACCGCACCGAGCGGAAGACCTCCTCCAGCTCGGCCGGGTTGGCGACCTCTTCGGTCACGCCGTCGAGGGCGATTGTCCGCGGCGCGGCGCGCGCAAAATCTCTCGACCCGAACTCCCTCGAGAGGAAGACCTCCTCGAGGCTCGTGGTGCCAGCTTCACGCTGGTCGGACATCGATCCCTCCTTCCTCCATCGGATCCGTCCTGGTGTCTGTCGCGCTGCGTACCTCGCCTACTCCTGCAGCGGAGTGGAGGCCTGCTGCCTGTTGCGGTCTTGACGACGGCTGAGGCGACTGATCGCGAGACCCATGATCAGCGCCGCTGCCCCGATCAGGAGCTCGAGCAGCAGAGGCGCCCCGGTGGTGGCCAACGCCCCGGCGCCACCCGACGAGGTCGCCGCGGCCTGGGCCGGCGTAGGTGTCGCCGAGGCCAGGGCCACCGGCACCGCGATGGGCGACGACTTCGACGGTGACGTGGCGGGCGGCGGCGTCGAGGACGCGGTCGTCGGCTCCGGGCAGGCCGCGCTTGCCGTGCCTCCGAGGGCGGCCTCAATGCCGCACAGCGTGATGGGCAGCGTCACCCCGGTCCCGGGGCTCCCTGGCGTGCCGATCGGGATACTGGTGGATCCCGCCCCCGTGCAGGTGCCCGCAGCGTTACCGTCGACGGCCGCCGTCACGGAGCAGACAGTGACGGACACGTTCACCGGCACCGAGCCCGTCGGCGTCGTTGAGAGGTGGGTGGGTTCGCACGAGTTTCTCGCGCTCCCGGCCACCGCGACCACGACGCTCCAGGCGTTGACCGGCAGCACGCCGTCGATCGGGGCGCTCTGGCTCACGTTGTCAGTGGGCAGGCCGTTGACGAGTGGGAACCCCGAGACCGGCATGCACATGCCCGTCGCGGTGCCGTCCACCTCGACGATCACGCCACAGGCGGTGACGGGCAGGAACACGTCGGCCAGCTGTCCCGACTGCGACACCGCGTCGGGCTGTTGCGGGCAGTCGGCCGTGCTGTTCCCGTCGATCTCGGCGATGACGTCGCACACGGTCACGGGCACGGCCGCGTCGAGCACGCCTGTTTGCGTGGTGGTCCCGTTGGTCCCGGTCAGGTTGCAGCTGCTGGCGGTGTTGCCGACCAGCCCGACGTTAACGGAGCAGATGCTCGCCGGAACGTAGGCGTTGATGGTGCCGTTCTGGGTGGTCGAGGCGGGCGATTGGCCCGTGGTCAGGCCCAGGGCCGACGCCGCCTGGCTGAGCAGCCCGATCGCGTTGTCCTGGGCGGAGATCGGGACGTTGACCGTGCCGATGGCGCCGAGCTGGTTCAGCCCGACCGAGGTGGTCGAGCAGCTGCTGCTGGCGTCGGCCAGCAGCCCGATCGACAAGGAACACACGTTGACCGGCGCGTCGACGTTGGCGAGCGGCGACGACTGGGTCGCCGTGTTGGTCCCGGTGGTCGAGTCCTGGCCCGGCAACAGGTTGCTCCCGATTTCGTTGGCCAGCGCCGTGATCGGGAGCGAAATGGAGACGGGCAGTGCGGTGAGCGGTGCCAGCGGGTTCGTGGCCGGGGTGGCGGCCGGTTTCGCGGCGGGGTTCGCGGCGACGGCCGGCGCCGGCGCCGGCGCCGCGGCCGGCGCGGTCACCTGCGCCACCACGGCCGCGGCGGCGTTCTGCACGCTCTGGACGTTGCTCGCCGCCGAGGCGAGGGGGTCCGGCGCCGGTGATGCGGCACCTGCCGGCATCAGACCGGTCGCCAGGATCAGCCCGCACGTAAGGACACCGAGTGAGGTAAGACCGCTCCGCCTCATGTCTTTGCATCGCTCCTTCTGTGTATGGGCAACACAGACCCGCTCTGAAGCCCGCAACGTCGCGGGCTATACCCGACAGAGGAACAGGAGAATCGGCCGCTACCTGCCAAAGTTGTTCATTAGATGTGATTGCATCACGGCTGACGGCACCATGGACATTGCGTCCACAGTCGTTTCGGTGCCTCTTTTCGTCGTGAGGATCGACCGCTGAGACGGTGAAGGCCCGTTGCTCGTCAGACCCCGCGCACGGTTCATCCCGTGGCGTGGGTCGTCGCTAACGCATGGAGCGCCTGAAGTACCTGCTGAGCGTCTCCTCCTGCTGCTGGTACGACGAGCCGATGCCGGTGCCGTACAGCGCGGTCGGTTCTTCGAGCATGCGCTCGAAGGTCAGCTTGCAGACGGCCTGCCCGTTCTCGACCATGAAGGGGACGTCGTGGGCGCGTACCTCGAGCGCGGCGCGCGAGCCCCGGAAGCCGCCGGTGGGGTCGAACCCGAAGCCGGGATCGAAGAAGCCCGCGTAGTGCGTCCGCAGCTCTCCGCTGGTCGGGTCGTACGCCGTCATCTCGGCCGCCAGGTTCGGCGGGATGCTCACCGCCTCGTGCGACATCAGGAGGTAGAAGCGCTTGGGCGACAGCACGAGCCGGTCGCCCTCCTCCCGGACCACGGGGTCCCAGAACGGCCTCGGGTCGACGTCTCCCGCGCCGGTCAGGTCGAGGAGCGGTGCGCTGTCACGGGTGCTGTACCCCACCTGGCCGCGCTCGTCGCCGTGGAGGTCGAGTCCGAGGAACAGGCCGTTGGAGAGGACGAGGTCGTCGACGGGCACGGGGGCGCCCTCCTTGAAGAGGATCGGCTCCACCAGGTGCGTCCGACGCACCTCGTCGTCGCTGAGCCAGGGCTGGCCCATGGACAGGCGCAGCTGGTTGAGCGTCAGGTCCTCGCGCACCCGGACGGCGAACGACAGCGGCACCACCTCCAGGTAGAGGGGGCCGTGGTAGCCCGGCGCCACCTCGTCGAACCGGTCGCTGTGGTCGGTGATGACCCGGGTGAACACGTCGATCCGGCCGGTCGAGCTCTTCGGGTTGGCCTTGCCCCGGAGGCCGGCCGGGAGGTCGAGGCGCTCCTTCAGCTCAATCAGGTAGGGACAGCGGGCCTCGAGCATCGCACCGTCGCCCCGCAGGTCGATCTCGTCGAGGACGTAGTCCTTCAGCTTGCGCTCGACCGGGTCGGACCCCGGCAGGAAGCTGCAGCGGATGCGGAGCGCCCGCTCACCCAGGCGCAGGTCCAGGCTGGCGGGCTGCACGTTGACATCGGGGATCTTGAAGCGCCCGGCGTCGATGTAACCGGCCCGGATCGCCCCCTCCAGGAGCTGCCCCGGGAGGACCCCCTCGGCGGTCGGCTGCAGGCTCAGCATCGCGGCCGCCCGGGGACGGCGCGTGGTCGTTCTGCCTGCACGAACAGAGCAAAGCACGTGGCGGGGCCACACGAAAGACGGTCGACGGCGACCCTTTCGGGCACAGGCTGTGGATGACTTGGGGACGAGCGCACCCAAACGGGGGTTTGGTAGGAACGGACCCGTTGTCCACAGGACGACCACCGACCGACGGTCGACGCCCCGGCCTGACCGGGCCGAAAGAACCCCAGAAATAGGGCCGGACCACCCCTTACTGCCGTCGCACCCGTGGTACATAGTTTCTGAACGAGGGTCGGCTCGAGTAGCTCCGAGACGGTGGGAAAGGGGAATTGATCCCGTGCCAGCAGCGCACGCGCACGCGCACGAGGACGACCAGAGCGGGGCAGGGGAGCGCTCGCCCGAGGAGCGCCCCATCCTGCTCGCCGATATCGACCGGGTGCTCGTGGAGTCGGCGGTCGTGGAGCGCCTCCGGGGCCGGCCGCCCATCCGTGTCTGGCGCGAGGAGCTGACGCTGGCCCTCGAGTCGCTGGCCTACGCCCGGGAGATCCTGGCCGGAGACGTGGCGATCCTCCGCCGCTGCCTGTCCGGAAACGGAGCCGAACAGCAGGCGGTCGTCGGCGAGCTCCCCACCGTCGTCACCACGCGCACGTGGGGCGAGGGGTGGTCGGGGCCGCGGGGGCTCGACGCCCTCGACGACCTCGACCTCGGCGTCTTCACCCGCTCGGACCGGCTCGTGGCCGCGCACGAGCAGATGGCGTTCGCCGACCTGTCCTCACCCGAGGAGGTGACCCGGCTCCTCGCCGAGTTCGAGGGGCAGCTGATCGAGCTGACCGAGCGGCACCAGGCCGTCGAGCGGCGCCTCCAGCAGATCCGCGCCGCCATCGTCCAGCAGTACCAGGAGGGCGGCATCCCCGCCGTGCGGGACTGGCTGGGCTGAGCGCCCCGGGGCTGCCGGCCGGCACGACGGTAAGCTGACGGGTCGTCAGATCCCCGGCGCCCACGTCGGCGCGGGGCACCCTCCGGAGGTTCCATGCTCGACTACGTCATCCGTTCGGCGACGCTCCTCGACGGCACCGGCGGGCCCGGCCGCCAGGCCGACGTCGGGATCCGCGACGGCAGGGTCGTCGCGGTGGGGCATGTCGAGGAGTCCGGGGCGACCGAGCTGGACGCCGCCGGCCTCATGGTGGCGCCCGGGGTCATCGACCCGCACACGCACTACGACGCGCAGCTCTTCTGGGACCCGTCGGCCTCGCCGTCCAACGTGCACGGCGTGACGACCGTCGTCGGCGGCAATTGTGGCTTCACCCTCGCCCCCCTCAACGCCGAGGACGCCGACTACATCCGCCAGATGATGGCCAAGGTCGAGGGCATGCCGCTGGCCGCCCTCGAGAACGGCGTCCCCTGGACCTGGTCCACCTTCGCCGAGTACCTGGACGCGCTCGAGGGCCGGCTGGGCGTCAACGCGGGCTTCCTGGTGGGCCACTGCGCGCTGCGCCGCAAGGTCATGGGCGCCGACCGGGGCGAGGAGGTGGCGACCGACGAGGAGATCGCAGCCATGCGGGCGCTGTTGGCCGAGTCGCTCCGGGCGGGCGGCCTGGGCTTCTCGTCCTCGCAGTCGCGCACCCATTCCGACGGGGACGGCCGGCCCATCAGCTCGCGCTTCGCGGACCGGCGCGAGATGCTCGCCTTCTGCGAGGAGGTGGCGGCGCACGAGGGCACCACGCTCGAGTACATCACCAACGGCTGCCTGGACTCGTTCAGCCCCGAGGAGGTGGACCTCATGACGACCATGAGCGTCACGGCCCGTCGGCCCCTCAACTGGAACGTCCTGACCGTCGACGCGCGGTCCTCCGACCGGATCGAGCACCAGCTCGCCGCCTCGTCCGCCGCCGCCGAGGCCGGCGGGCGCATCGTGGCCCTCATCATGCCGACGCTCGTCCCGATGAACATGAGCTTCCGCACCCACTGCGCGCTCTTCCTGATCCCCGGGTGGGGTGAGGTCATGGGCCTCCCCGCGGCGGAGCGGAAGAGGCAGCTGGCCGATCCCGCCGTCCGCGCCCTGCTGGACGAGCGCGTCCACAGCAAGGAGGCCGGCGTCTTCCGCGGGCTGTCGCACTGGGGCACCTACGTGATCGGCGACACCTACGCCCCGGAGAACGACGGCTGCGCGTTCCGCACCGTGGCCGACATCGCGGCCGAGCGCGGCACCGCCCCGTTCGACACGTTGCTCGACATCGTCCTGGCCGACGACCTGCGCACGGTGCTGTGGCCGAACACCGACGACGGCGACGAGAGCACGTGGGCCATGCGGGCCGCGATCTGGAGCGATCCGCGCGCCATGGTCGGCGGCTCCGATGCCGGCGCGCACCTCGACCGCATGTGCGGCTCCAACTACCCGACGGCCTTCCTCGGCGACTGCCTGCGCGGCCGCAAGCTCGTGCCGGTCGAGACCGCCGTGCACATGATGACCGGCCAGCCGGCGGACCTCTTCGGCCTGCGCGGGCGCGGCCTCGTCCAAGAGGGCTACGCCGCCGACCTCTTCGTCTTCGACCCCGCCACCGTGGGCTCCGAACCGGCCCGGCTCGTACACGACCTGCCGGGAGGGACGCCGCGGCTCTACGCCGGCTCCCACGGCGTCGTGCGGGTCCTGGTCAACGGCATCGAGACGGTCCGCGACGGCGCGCCCACCGGCGCGTTGCCGGGCAGCCTGCTGCGCTCCGGCCGCGACACCACCTCCGTGGTGCCGGTCCCCGCCTGAGACCCCGTCACCCGCCCCGCCGTCTAGCCTGCTTCCGGTGACGCCTGATCCGAACGACCCGGCGGTCGCCGTCGACGAGCCCCCGGCCGACGGAAGTCCGGCGGGCGGCACTCCAGGGGACGCCCCACCCGGGGCCGAGACCGAGACCCCGCCCGGGCCGGTCCCGCCCCGCGCCACCACCGGCCGGTGGATCCGCGAGGCGATCATCGTGGTCGTGGTCGCCGTCCTGGTGGCCGTCCTCTTGCGCACCTTCGTGGTGCAGACCTTCTTCATCCCGTCGGGCTCCATGCTGCCCACGTTGCAGATCGGCGACCGCATCCTCGTCAACAAGTTGAGCTACCACCTGCACGGCGTCGACCGGGGCGACATCGTCGTGTTCTCGCGGCCGCCGGCGGAGAACTGCGGCGGCCCCGAGGTGAACGACCTCGTGAAGCGGGTCGTGGGGCTGCCGGGCGACGTCATGTCGCTGTCGGGGGGTCACGTCTACATCGACGGCAAGAAACTGGACGAGAACTGGCTCCCGGCCTCGGAGCAGGGCATCACGACCCCGGGGCCGGACGGCAACGCCGCCAACCTCGCGCACCCCTACCGCGTCCCGGCCAACGACTACTTCGTCATGGGCGACAACCGCACCGACTCGTGCGACAGCCGCTACTGGGGCCCGATCCCCAAGTCGCTCATCGTCGGCAAGGTCGAGGTGCGCGTGTGGCCGCTGACCTCACTGCGCTTCTTCTGATCCTGGGTCGGGTCCCGCTCAGCGGGGAGTCCTCGGTCGCTCAGTCCTCGTCGGCCGCGACCCGGGCCACGGCCGCCACGCTCTGCCCGTCGTCGAGGTTCATGACCCGCACCCCGGTGGCGTCGCGTCCCTGCGAGGCGATCTCGCGGGCCGCGGTGCGGATGACCACGCCGCCCGAGGACACCAGGAGGATCTCCTCGTCCAGGGCGACCATGAACGCCGCCACCACCGTCCCCCGGGTCCCGGTCAGGCGGATCCCGCGCACACCCTGCCCGCCCCGCGCCTGACGGTTGAACCGCTCGAGCTTCGTCCGCTTGCCGTAGCCGGCGTCGGTGACGATCAGGATGTCCGTGTCGTCGGCCGCCACGTCACAGGACACGACGACGTCGCCCTGGCGCAGGCGGATGCCGCGCACACCGGCCGCGTCGCGGCCCATCGCCCGGACGTCCTCCTCGTTGAAGCGGATGGTCATGCCGTTGCGCGTGACCTCGAAGAGGTCGTCGTGGCCCGACGTCGCCACCACCCGCACCAGTTCGTCGCCGTCGCGCAGGTTGATGGCGATGAAGCCCTCGCGGCGCGACTTGTCGTACTCGCTCATGGCGGTCTTCTTCACCTGACCGTGCGCCGTGGCGAACACGAGGTACTGGTCGGGCGAGAACTCGCGCGTGGCGATGATCGCCGTGATCGACTCGTTCGGCGCCAGCGGCACCAGGTTCACCGCGGCCGTGCCGCGCGCCGTGCGTTCCTTCATCGGGATCTCGTGGCCGCGCAGCCGGTACACCTTGCCCTGGTTCGAGAACAGGAGCAGGTAGGTGTGGGTCGTGGTGTGCACCACCTCCCGGACGAGGTCCTCTTCCTTCAGCCGCGCCCCCTGCACGCCCCGCCCACCGCGGCCCTGGGTCCGGAAGGCGGCCGCCGCCACCGACTTGATGTACCCGGCCTGCGTCATGGTCACGACGATCTCCTCGTCGGAGATGAGGTCCTCGACGCCCATCTCGCCCGGGTCGTGGGTGATCACGCTCCGGCGCGGGTTGGCGTACTTGTCCCGGATCGCGGTCATCTCCGTCTCGATGACGCCGCGCAGCTTGCCCTCGTCGGAGAGGATCGCCTCGAGCTCGGCGATCGTGGCGCGCAGCTGCGTCATCTCCTCCTCCAGCTCGGAGCGGCCGAGGCGGGTGAGCCGGCCCAGCGTCATGTCGAGGATGTGCGTCGCCTGCACCTCGGTGAAGGAGAACGGCTCGGCCATCAGGGCGGTGCGGGCCTCGGGGCGATCGGCCGACGCCCGGATGGTCGCGATGACGGCGTCGAGCATGTCGATGGCGCGCAGGAGGCCCTCGACGATGTGGGCCCGGTTGCGCGCCTTCTCCAGGCGGAACTCGGAACGACGCCGGATCACCTCGATCTGGTGGTCGATGTAGTGCGAGAGCGCCTGGGCCAGGTTGAGCGTGCGCGGCACGCTGTCGACGAGCGCCAGCATGTTCACGCCGAAGCTGGTCTGCAGCGGCGTCTGCTTGTAGAGGTTGTTCAGGACCACGTTGGCGTTGGCGTCGCGCTTGAGCTCGATGACGAGGCGCGGCTCCTGGTTGGCCGACGCGTTGCGCAGTTCGCTGATCCCGTCGAGGTCGCCGGAGCGCACGAGCTCGGTGATCTTCTGCTCGATCACCTCGACCGAGGTCTGGTACGGCAGCTCGGTCACCACGATGCGGTCGCCGACGCGGCCTTCCTCGATCTCGGCGACGGCACGCATCTTTATCGACCCACGTCCCGTGCGGTACGCGTCGAGGATGCCCTGGCGCCCCAGGATCTGGGCGCCGGTGGGGAAGTCGGGGCCCTTCACGAACTCCATGAGCTCGTCGGGCGTGGCCTCGGGGTGGTGCAGCACGTGGATCGCGGCGTCGATCACCTCGCCCATGTTGTGCGGCGGGACGTTCGTCGCCATGCCCACCGCAATGCCCTGGGACCCGTTGACGAGGAGGTTGGGGAAGCGCGCCGGCAGCACCACCGGCTCCTGGGCCGAGCCGTCGTAGTTGGCGACCATGTCGACGGTCTCTTCGTCGATGTCCGCCATCAGCTCGAGGGCGAGCGGGGCGAGGCGGCACTCGGTGTACCGCATGGCCGCCGCGCCGTCGTCGGGGCCGCGGCCCCCGAAGCTGCCGTGGCCGTCGATCAGCGGGTAGCGGAGCGAGAACTCCTGCACCATGCGGGCCAGCGCCTCGTAGATCGCCGAGTCGCCGTGCGGGTGGTAGGTCCCCATGACCTCGCCCACGACCTTGGCGCACTTGCTGTGTGGGCCGGTCGGGGCGCTGCCCGTTGTCGTACATGGAGTAGAGGATCCGGCGGTGCACGGGCTTGAGCCCGTCGCGCACGTCGGGCAGGGCGCGGGCGACGATGACCGACATGGAGTACTCGAGGAACGAGCGCTCCATCTCCTCTTGGATCTCGATGGGCTCGATCGACCCGCTGACGGGCTCGTCGTCGCCCGGCGGGGTGTCGTTGCCCCCACCCGAGCCCGCTCCCCCGCGGCCCGAGCCGCGTGTGGTCTGACGTGGCATGTGCTCCCTACTCCTCGTCCGCGCGCTCAGATGTCGAGGAAGCGGACGTCTTTGGCATTGGTCTGGATGAAGTGGCGGCGCAGCTCGACGTCCTCACCCATGAGGATGGAGCAGACCTCGTCCGCCGTCGCCGCCTGCTCGACGTTGATCTGCAGCAACGAACGACGGCCCGGGTCCATCGTCGTCTCGCGCAGCTCGTCGAAGTCCATTTCGCCGAGGCCCTTCAGCCGGTTGAACTCGTGCTTGTGGTCGGGGTGCTCGGCCAGGAAGGCCTCGCGTGGCCGCGTCGTCCTTGAGGTAGATCTTCTCCTTGCCGACCAGCGTCGAGTACAGCGGCGGCTGGGCGACGTAGACGAAGCCCCCCTCGACGAGCGGCTTCATCTGGCGGTAGAAGAACGTCAGCAGCAGCGTGCGGATGTGGCTCCCGTCGACGTCGGCGTCCGCCAGGATGATCACCTTGTGGTAGCGGATCTTGGTGACGTCGAACTCCTCGGCCAGGCCGGCGCCGATGGCCGAGATCAGCGCCTGGATCTCCGCGTTCTTCAGCATCTTGTCGATGCGGGCCCGCTCGACGTTGAGGATCTTGCCCCGGATGGGGAGGATCGCCTGGGTGTGCGGGTTGCGGGCGTCCTTGGCCGATCCGCCGGCGGAGTTGCCCTCCACGATGAAGAGCTCGGACTCCCGCGGGTCGCGCGACGAGCAGTCGGCCAGCTTGCCGGGCAGGCCGGCGCCGTCGAGCGCCGACTTGCGCCGCGTCAGGTCGCGGGCTCCCTGGGCGGCGATGCGGGCCCGGGCCGCCTGCATCGACTTCTGCACGATCTGGCTCGCCTCGCGGGGGTTCTCCTCCAGCCACTCGTTGAGCTTCGTGTTGGTGGTGCGCTCGGTGAGCGAGCGGATGCTCTGGTTGCCCAGCTTGGACTTCGTCTGGCCCTCGAACTGGGGGTCCCGCAGGCGCACCGAGATGATGGCGGTGAGGCCCTCGCGGATGTCCTCGCCCTTGAGGTTCTCCTCCTTCTCCTTCAAGAGGTTGCGGGCGCGGGCGTAGCGGTTCACGACGTTCGTCAGCGACTTGGAGAAGCCCTCGACGTGCATGCCGCCCTCGATGGTCGAGATGCCGTTGGCGAAGGAGTGGATCGACTCGTGGTAGCCGGCGTTCCACTGCAGCGCGACCTCGACCTCCTGGCCCTCCTCGGACTGCTCGAAGGACGCCACCTTGCGGAAGAGCGACTCCTTCGACGCGTTGAGGTGCTTGACGAAGTCGACGATGCCGCCGTTGTACTTGAAGGTCGTCTTGGTCTCCGGGTCCGTCCGCTCGTCGGTGAAGCGGATCTCGAGGCCCTTGTTGAGGAACGCCATGATCTGCATGCGCTCGATGATCGTCTGGGCGCGGAACTCCGTCTCGTCGAAGACGGAACCGTCGGGCCAGAAGGTGACCGTCGTGCCCGTGCGGGGCTCGCCGGTGCTGCGGTCCTTGGGGGCCGGGCCCGTGGCCGCGACCTTGCGCTTGACCTTGCCCCCCTTCTCGAACTCGGCCTCCCAGTGCTGGCCGTCGCGGTCGATCTCGAGGAGGAGCCGGGTGGAGAGGGCGTTGACGACCGAGACGCCGACGCCGTGGAGACCCCCCGAGACCTGGTAGCCCTTCCCGCCGAACTTCCCACCGGCGTGCAGGGTGGTCAGGACGATCTCCGCCGTCGAGACCTTGGGGTTCTTGGCGTGCGGGCCGACCGGGATCCCGGCCCCGTCGTCGCTGACCCGGCACCCGCCGTCGGCCAGCAGGGTCACGTCGATCCTGGTGGCCCGGCCCGCCATCGCCTCGTCGACCGAGTTGTCGACGACCTCCCAGACCAGGTGGTGCAGGCCCGTCGGGCCGGTCGAGCCGATGTACATGCCGGGCCGCTTGCGCACCGCCTCGAGCCCCTCGAGGATCGTGATGTCGGCCTCGGTGTACGAGGCACCGGCCCCACCTGGTCTCTCGTCCACCTTCACTGCCACAGGCGCGCCCTTTCAGAACGACGGTCTTCGCGGTGCGTATCGAATCCCCGAACGGTGACCTCCGGCCTTTCGATACGAACACACCATTCTACCCGACGGGCGTCACAATTCGGCACTCATGAACGGTCCCTGGCACGGCGCGTGGCGGGGCCGTCAGGCGCGCTCGATCACGACCTCCAACCGCTCGATCGGGCTCTCCCCGGCCGCCCGCAGACGATCCAGGATCGCCCCCGCCTCCATCCGGGCCCGGGTGGCCCAGGCGGGGTGGTCCACCGCCACGACGAGCGCGCGCCCGTCGACGCGCAGCGGGCGCGTGTGACCGGCCAACTCCGCGCCGACGAGCTCCTCCCAGCGGGCGAAGACGGCCTCCATGGTGGCCGGGGTCGCCGACGCGCCCAGCCGCCCGAGCAGCCGGGGGATGGAGGCGGCCACCGGGCGCGGCCCGGACCCGGGGCGCTCGCTCACGGCTCCACCAGGCTCGCGACGGGCAGGATCTCGGCCACCTCGATCCCCGGGGGCAGCGGTGCCGCCGTGGTGAGGAGCGACTGGCCCGCCGGCAGCTCGGCCACCAGGGCCTGGCTGCGGTCCGGGTCGAGCTCGGAGAAGACGTCGTCGAGGAGCAGGGTCGGCACGAGAGGCGTGCGCACCCGCACCAGCTCGTGCACGCCCAGGCGCAGGGCCAGGATCAGGCAGCGCTGCTCCCCCTGGGAGGCGTGGGTGCGGGCCTCGCGGCCCTCGACCGCCAGGCGCAGGTCGTCGCGGTGCGGGCCGACGGTGTTGACCCCCCGGCGCAGGTCGTCGGTGCGGCTGGCGGCGAGCGCATCGAGCAGCTCGCCGTCCCAACTGCGCTCGTAGGCCTGGTCGACCAGGTCCCGCCCGCCCGCGCCGGCCAGGCGGCTGTAGGCCGCCCCGACGAGCGGCGCCAGGTCGGCCACCAGGCGCTCGCGGGCCGCCACGAGCACCTTGCCCGCGTCGGCCAGGCGCTGGTCCCACACCTCGAGGGTGGCGGTGACGTCCGCGCCGGCCCGCCCGCCCGACTGGCGCAGCAGCGCGGCCCGTTGGCGCAGCACGCGCTCGGTCTCGTCGGCCGCCCGTGCCCCCTCGGTGTCGAGCAGGGCCAGTGCGTCGTCGAGGAGGTCGCGGCGGCCCTTCGGGCCTCCGCTCACGATGGCGAGGTCCTCCGGCGAGAAGACGGTGCAGGGCGCGGCGGCCGCCAGCTCCTTGCGGCCGGCCACCGCCTTGCGGTTCACCCGGGTCCGGCTGCGGCCGACGGGGAGGATCTCGGCCTCGACGAGCGTGGGGCTGTCGGCGTTGTCGATCTGGGCCCGCACGATGGCCCGCTCGGTCCCGGTGCGCACCATCGCCTCGGGCGGCGCACCGCGGAAGGAGCGCCGCGTGCCTAGGTAGGCGATCGCCTCCAGGACGCTCGTCTTCCCGGTCCCGTTGGGCCCGGTGATCACCGTGGTCCCCTCGGGCTCGGGCGCGATGTGCGCCGCCCCGAAGATGCGGAAGTCGGCCAGCTCCAGGTGCCGGATGCTCACCGCGACCGCGGCCCGTTCAGGAGACCCGCACCGGCATGAGGAGGTAGCGGAACGCGTCGTCCTCGGCGCCGCGGACCGTGGCGGCCCGCGACGCGTCCGCCGTCTCGACGATCACCTCGTCGCCCGCCACCGCCTCGACGCCGTCGATCAGGTAGGAGGGGTTGAAGGCGATGATGAGCTCGTCGCCGGTGTAGTCGCCGTCGACCGTCTCGGCGGCGTCGCCGACGTCCTGGCTCTGCACGCTGAGGTCGACGCCGCCCGAGCGCATGGCCAGACGGACCGGCGTCGTGTTGTCCCGGACGAGCAGCTGTACCCGCCGCAGCGCGGCGAGGAACGTCTCCTTCCCGAGGTGCAGCCGGTTCGGGTAGTGGTCGGGGATCAGCTGCTTGTAGTCCGGGTAGCGGCCCTCCAGGAGCCGCGTGCTGATCTGGACGTTCCCCTGCCAGAACGTGATCTCGTTGCTGCTGGCGGCCACGCCGACCTTGTCGGTGTCCGAGCCCTCCGAGATGGTCCCCGTCGGCAGGCGCTGGAGCTCGGAGAGCGCGCGGGCCGGCACCAGGAGGTCCTCCTCGCCCGGGATGGTGTTGGCCCCGGGCAGGTCCCGCATCGCCATCCGGTACGAGTCCGTGGCAACCATGCGGAGCACGCCGTCGACCCGCGACACCAGGACGCCCGTCAACAGCGGCCGGCCCTCGTCGTGCGAGGCCGCCCGCACCACCTGGCGCACGGCCTCGGCCAGCGCCGCCTCGGACAGCTGGGTCATCGGATCGCTCGTCTTGCCCACCGGCGGGAACTCGACGACGGGGTACGTATGGAGTTTGAACGTCGAACGGGCGGCGGAAATGGTGATGTGGTCGCCGTCGTCGGCGAACGTCACCGCCCCGGGCTCGAGCCGGCGCACGATGTCGGTCGAGAGCCGTGCCGGAATGACACAACTGCCCTCGTCGATCCCGATGACCTCGTCGGTCACCTGGATCGTCAGGTCGAGGTCCGTCCCCGTCACGCACAGCGAGTTGCCCGTGCAACTGAGCAGCAGGCCCAGGAGCACCGGTGAGGAGCCGCCGCGCCCCCCGACGGCACGACTGGCCGTCGCCAGCATCTCGACCAGTGCGTCGCGCTCTGATCTGAACTTCACCGACCGTTGTCCTTTCGAGAGGTTCCCCAGCCCCTCATAGCGGGGAAAGAGGTATGTGTGACTTGTAAAGGTAGTAAGGGCTGTGGATTGTGGACGACATGGCGTCGTGCCTGCTGGAAATGACAAAACCTGTCCCCACCCCGCGGAGGCCCGGGCGCGGGCCCGGAGGCGGGGCGCCGACCGCCGGCACGATGCTGGGGACAACCGGGTCGGTGGTCCCCAGGCCGGGCCCGGCGGGCCCACAGCCTTTGCCCCTGGCAAACCACAGCTCGGCGGACGGCGGGGCGGGGGGCGGCGACGTCAGGCCGAGCCCGCACGGATCTTCTGGATCAACTCGGTGACCTGCTCGTAGATCTGCCGGCGTTCCTGCATCTGGCCGGCGATCTTGTCGACCGCGTGGATCACGGTCGTGTGGTCCCGCTTGCCGAAGACGCGGCCGATGGCGGGATAGCTGTAGTCGGTGAGCTCGCGGGTGAGGTACATGGCGACCTGGCGGGCGGTGACGAGGGGGCGGGTCCGGCTCGGCCCGCAGAGCGCCTCGACGGAGAAGCCGTAGCTGGCGGCGACGGCGTCGAGGATCATCGGGGGCGAGATCCGGCGCGGCTCGCCGGCCAGGACAAGGTCCGAGAGGACCTGCTCGGCCTGGGCGAGGGAGATGGGCTCCTTGTTGAGCTTGGCGAAGGCGCAGATGCGGATCAGCGCGCCCTCCAGCTCCCGGATGTTGTCCTTCACGTGGGAGGCGATGAACTCGAGGACGTCGTCGGGCACGTCCTGGTGCTCGCTGAGGCACTTGGAGCGCAGGATGGCCAGGCGGGTCTCGAGGTCCGGGGGGTCGATCTCGGTGATGAGCCCGGAGAGGAAGCGGCTGCGCAGCCGGTCCTCCAGGGTCTCGATCGACTTGGGCGGGCGGTCCGAGGTGAGCACGATCTGCTTGGAGGCGCCCTTGAGGTCGTTGTAGGTGTGGAAGAACTCCTCCTGGAGGCCCTCTTTGCGCTCCATGAACTGGACGTCGTCGATCAGCAGGACGTCGCAGTCCCGGTAGCGGCGTTTGAAGGCCAGCGTGGTCGAGGTGCGCAGGGAGTCCACGAAGTCGTTCATGAAGGTCTCGGTGGTCACGTAGAGGACCTTGCGCCGCGGATAGTTCTCCGTGACGTAGTTGCCGATGGCGTGCAGCAGGTGGGTCTTGCCCAGGCCGGAGTCCCCGTAGATGAAGAGGGGGTTGTAGGACCGGCCCGGCGTCTCCGCCACCGCCTGGGCCGCCGCATGGGCCAGGCGGTTTGACGAGGCGGCGACGAAGGTCTCGAAGGTGAACTTCGAATCGAGCTGGACCGCCGGCGACTCCTTCCCGGCCCTGCCCGCCGGGGCGGGCTCGGCCAGGGGGCCGCGGGCCGGCTCGGGCGGCAGGCCGAGGAGCTCGTCGGGGCCGGTCGACGGAGTGGGCGGGGCGGCCTCCTGGACCTCGAGGCGGCCCCGCACGGGGGTGCCCACCTCGTTCGCCAGCGTGTCCTCGATCATCGGGAGGTAGCGCGATTCGACCCGCTCGCGGATGAGGCCGTTGGGAACCGACAGGACGAAGACGCCCTCGGAGAAGGCCACGGGCTCGATCCCGGACAGCCAGAGCTGCCACGTGCTCTCGGACACCTGGTCACGGAGGGAACCGGTGCACCTTGTCCAGAGATCTCCTGCCTGAGTCACCGCTAGCGCCGAAAGCCCCTTCTCCCCCCTCGGCGTCCAGGCGACATGTTCGGAACGATCCTCGGTGCGGGTAATTGGATGAACGTACACCGTGCCGGGCGATGCGACTAGAGCCGATCGCCAAATCGCGCCTAACATGGGAGGACTCGCCGCCGCCGGCCGGACTCGACTCGAAGGCCGAGGGCATGAACCCTGCGACGGACCGGCTCCGGACACCTTCGGTCGTCGCGAAAGGTTGAATTGACGTGAAGCGCACCTACCAACCCAACTCCCGGAAACGGGCCCGCACCCACGGGTTCCGGAAGCGCATGTCCACGCGGGCGGGCCGGGCCATCCTGAAGTCACGGCGGCTCAAGGGGCGCCACCGGCTCACCGTCTGAGGGGCCGCTCGTGCCTGCCCGGATAGTTGGACGGATCACCAGTCGCGCTGCCTTCGCGGAGCTGCAGCGCTCCCGGGCGCGCGGGTCGAGCGGGCCCGTGCGGGCCCTGTTCGTGCCGGCCGAGGACGGGGCTCCCGGAGTGTTTCCCCAGGTGGGCTACGCAATTGGGCGTCGTTGCGGCGGTGCGGTCCGGCGGAACACCCTGCGGCGCCGGGCCCGTGAGGTGGTCCGGGCCGAGGCGGGGACGTTGCCCCGCGGCTCGTACCTGGTGCGGATCGAGCCGGCGGCCGACGGCCTGGCGCCCGCGGCCTTCCGGGAGGACGTGGCGGCCGCCCTGCGCCGCGCCGGGCGGACGGGTGTGAGCGCATGACGGAGACCGAGGCCCGGCTGGGCCTGCCGGCACGCGCGGCCGTGGCGCTGCTCACCGCCTACCAGGGCGCGGCCTCGGGCCGGGTCTCACCCTGCCGCTTCTACCCGAGCTGCTCGAGCTACGCGGTGGAGGCGTTCGGCGTCCACGGCTTCTGGCGCGGCCTCGCGCTGACGGTGCGGCGGCTCTTGCGCTGCCGGCCCTTCGGGCCCCACGGGGTGGACCTGGTACCCGTGCGCGTGCACGCCCACGAGGGAGGACGGCCGTGCTGAGCCACCCGCTGCTGGCCGAGAACTCCCTGTTCAAGCTCATCGGCGAGATCTTCCACCCGCTCTTCGAGCTGTTCGGCCTGATCCTGGCCGGCCTGTACGCCGTCTGGCCCAACTACGGCTTCGCCATCACGGGCCTGACCATCATCATCATGCTGGCGCTCACGCCGGTGACGGTGAAGAGCACCAAGTCGATGCTGGCCATGCAGCGGCTGCAGCCCGAGATGAAGAAGCTCCAGGCCAAGTACAAGGGCCCGGAGAACCGGGAGCTCCTCAACCAGGAGATGATGAAGCTCTACAAGGACAACGGGACCAGCCCGTTCGGCGCTTGCCTGCCCAGCCTCCTGCAGATGCCCTTCCTTATCGTGCTCTACACCCTGATTCGGGGTTTGTCGACCACGGTTACAAAGACTATCAACGGTCACAAGGTCGTCGTCGGAGCGCCGCGGTATATCCCGACAAATTCTCATATGTACCACGATCTCGTGGTCAGCCAGGGCCAAATGCACTGGTGGTTCGGGATGGACCTGTCGGCCTATCCACTTTCAAATCACACGACGGACCCGTTCACGCATGTCGTGATCACGACCATGAGCCAGTGGGTCCTGACCATCCCGTATCTGGTGCTGATTGGCGCCGCGATGTTCCTGCAGTACTACCAAATGAAGCAGATGAACAGTCGCAATCCGCAGGCAGCTGCGGCGAATCCACAGATGCAAACAATGCAGAAGTTTTTCCCTATTATTTTCGGCGTCATTTACCTAAAAGTGCCCGCCGGAGCAACCATTTACATGGTGGTGTCTTCTGCAATGCGGATCGCGACACAAGAGGTCATGTTCCGGACGGGCATGGTGGCGCCCGTCGTGCACGAACGCGAGATCGGTTCGGCGGCCAAGGCCAAGGACAAGGACAAGGAGGACAAACCCGAGAAGCCACCGGCGAAGCCGGCCAAGCGGACGTCGACGGCGACGGACGGCACTTCGGCCGCCCAGGCGATCGTGCCGCCGACCAAGAGCGGCTCGGGCTCCAACGGGGGCAGTGGCGGGAGCAACGGCAGGAAGCCGGGGGCGGGGCGCCGGCCGACGAACGGCAAGAGCGGATCGAGCGACGAGACGCCGGCGGCCCCGAAGGCCCATCCGCGCTCGCGCTCGAAGCGGAGCAGAAAGGCTCGATAGCGCGTGGAGTGGGTCGAAGTGGCGGGGAAGACAGTCGAGGATGCGACCGAACGGGCGCTGGACCAGCTCGGGGTCGCGGTCGGCGATGCCGAGGTGATCGTGCTCAGCGAGCCCAAGTCGGGCCTCTTCGGGCGCATGCGGGGCGAGGCCCGGGTGCGGGCAAGGGTGCGCCCGGTGGGCGCCCGTCCCCGGCGTGAGCGGTCGCGCCGCACCAACAAGTCGGGCCAGGGAGGCCGCGAGGGCAGGCAGCAGGGCGGCCAGGGCGGCCAGCGCAGCCGCTCGGGCGGGGCCTCGGCCGAGCGCGAAACGGCGGCCGCCGGCGGCAACGGATCGGGCGGCTCGGGCACGACGACCGCGGCGGGGGCGGCGGGGGCGGCGGGGACGGCGGCAGGGGCGGGGACGAGCCGCTCGGCCCGGCGCCGGCGCAACCGGAGCAAGTCCGCCGGCGGTACAGGATCGAGGGAAGGTTCGAGGAACGGGTCCTCGGCGGGACCGTCTGCCGAGAGGGCTCCGCAGCGGAGCTCGGAACCGACGAAGGAGACAGAGGACATGGCCGAGGGAATGACGCTCGAAGAGCAGGGCGAGATCGGGCGGGCGTTCGTGGCCGGCCTCCTCACGGAGTTCGGGATGGAGGGCGACGTGGAGCTGCGACTGCTCGACGAGGACACCGTCGAGATCGCGGCCATTGGGGAGGACCTGGGCATCCTCGTGGGGCCGCGGGGCTCGACCCTGGCCGCCCTGCAGGACGTCACCCGGGCCGTGGTCCAGCGCCAGTGCCCGTCGCGGACCGACCGGATCCTGGTCGACGTGGCAGGGTACCGGGAGCGCCGCTCGGCCGCCCTCAAGCGCTTCAGCGTCCAGATCGCCGAGGAGGTGCTGGCCTCGGGCCAGGAGAAGGCCCTCGAGGCGATGAGCCCGGCCGACCGCAAGGCGGTGCACGACGCCGTCAACGAGATGGACGGGGTCGTGACCCGCTCCGAGGGCGAGGACCCCAACCGCCACATCGTCATCGCGCCGGGCGGCTGAGCACGCCGGCGGTGCCCGGCGCCGGCGAAGAGGGCGACCGCTCCCCCACCGCCCTCGGCGCCGTCCTGGCCGAAGCCCGTGACGCGGGCTTCCTCGGACCCGGGCCCATTGAGCCCCAACTGCGCCACGCCGAGGGATTCCTCGCCGTGGCCCGCCGCCTGGCCGGCGACGGCTCCGCGGCCCCCCGCCTGGTCGACCTCGGATCCGGTGGCGGCCTGCCCGGCCTCGTGGTGGCCGTCGAATGGCCCGAGGCCTCCCTCGACCTGCTGGAGGCGGGCGGGCGCCGGGCGGCCTTCCTGGCCCGTGCCGTGAGCCGGCTGGGGCTGTCCGAGCGGGTCAGGGTCCTCCACGAGCGGGCGGAGGTGTGCGGGCGCCAGAGCGGCCACAGGGGGGCCTACGACGGCGTCCTGGCGAGGTCGTTCGGGCGCCCGGCCGTGGTGGCCGAGTGCGCCGCTCCCCTGCTCGAGGTGGGCGGCTGGCTTGTCGTGTCGGAGCCACCGGGGGGCGAGCGGCCGACGGGGGCCGTCGCCGACGCCCGCTGGCCCCCCGGCCCGCTGGCCCTGCTCGGACTCGAGCCCCTCGGTCCGGTCCACGAGGAGTTCGGCTACGAGGTGCTGCGCCAGGCGGCACCGTGCCCCGAGGCCTTCCCCCGCCGCAACGGTGTGCCGGCCAAGAAGCCCCTGTTCTGAGCCCCCAGGGGCGGGACTGACCCGGTCGGCCGGCCCAAGTGTCCTGTTCCACGTGAAACATGTCGGCCCCGGACCGGGCCAAGGCTGTGGCCGAGGTTCCACGTGGAACGTTCTCAAGTCTTGACCTAGGCCCGCCGGCAGGCCAGGATAGGCGCCGTGCGGTGGCGACTCGGAGGGCCTGCTTGATGCGCATCAGGCGCAAGGACAGGGAGGCCCAGGGGACACCGACGACCGCAGCGGAGATCGCACCCTACGACCACGAGCGGGACGCCGAGGCGTCCGCGGCCCAGGGCCCGACGTCGCTCGATCCGGTCAAGAGCCCCGTCTCGGAGCCTGCGCCGCCGGCCGACGCGGGGACGGTCTCGCCGCCCGAGGCGGCCCCGGCTCCCCCACCGCCCCCCGAGGTCCCCGAGCCGACCCCGGCAACCGGGACGCCGGTCGTCGAGGCGGCCGGGCCCGAGCCCGAAGGCGAACCCGCCCCCGAGGCTGCGTCCGCATCCCCGCCGGCAGCCGCAGCCGAATCGGCACCGGCGGTCGAACCGGCGCCCGAACCCGGGCCCGCCGCCGTGACCGAGCCGGAGCCGAAGGCCACGCCCAAGGCCACGCCCAAGGCCGCCGCCACGGCGAGGGAGCCGGCGTCGCAGCGCTCGCCCACCATCCGGGGAGAGGCGACCGACCTCCTCAACGGGTCGAAGCCCGCCCACCGCGAGCTGCCCCGGGTCATCGCCATCGCCAACCAGAAGGGCGGCGTGGGCAAGACCACCACCACGGTCAACCTCGGGGCGGCGCTGGCCGAGCAGGGGTACCGCGTCCTCGTCATCGACCTCGACCCACAGGGCAACGCCACCACCGGGCTCGGCGTCGAGGCCCGGAACTTCGAGCTGTCCATGTACGACGTGATCATGCGGGACCAACCCCTGGAGGACTGCATCGAGCCCACCAGCGTCATGAACCTGTTCGTGGCCCCGGCGACCATCGACCTGGCCGGCGTGGAGATCGAGCTCGTCCCGGCCTTCAGCCGTGAGCTGAAGCTCAAGCGGGCCATCGACTCCATCGTCGACGACTTCGACTTCGTCCTGATCGACTGCCCGCCCTCCCTCGGCCTCATCACGGTCAACGGCCTGGCGGCGGCCGACGAGGTGCTCGTCCCGATCCAGTGCGAGTACTACGCCCTGGAGGGGCTGAGCCAGCTCCTGCGCAACGTGAACCTGGTCTCGACCAACCTGAACGAGACGCTCGAGGTCACGACCATCGTGCTGACCATGTACGACGCCCGGACCCGGCTCTCGGTCGACGTGGCCAACGAGGTGCGGGAGCACTTCTCCGAGCGGGTGTGCCGGGTGGTGATCCCCCGCTCGGTCCGGCTGTCGGAGGCGCCCTCCTTCGGGCAGCCCATCACGGTGTTCGATCCGGCCTCGCGGGGCGCCGTCGCCTACCGCGAGCTGGCCAAGGAGGTGAGCGATGGCGCGCCGCAGCGGACTCGGTAAGGGGCTGAGCGCCCTCATTCCGAGCGAGGCGGTCGGGGCGACCGACTCGCTCCTCAGGGTGGTGCCGATCTCGCACATCCGCCCCAACGTCTTCCAGCCGCGCAGCCACTTCGACGAGGAGTCGATGGCGTCGTTGGCGGCCTCCATCAAGGCCGTCGGCCTGCTCCAGCCGGTGCTGGTGCGCGAGCTGCACGACGAGGCGGAGACCTACGAGCTGATCGCGGGGGAGCGGCGCTGGCGGGCGGCCCGCCGCGCCGGCCTGCAGACCATCCCGGTGCTGGTCCAGGTGGCCGACGACGTGGCCAGCCTGGAGCAGGCGCTGGTGGAGAACCTGCACCGGGTCGACCTCAACGCCCTGGAGGAGGCCGCCGCCTACCAGCAGCTCATCGACGAGTTCGGGCTGACCCACGAGCAGGTGGCCACCCGCATGGGCAAGGGCCGGGCGACCGTCACCAACACCCTGCGCCTCCTGCAGCTGCCGGCGGGGGCCCAGCGGGCCCTGGCCGAGCGGACGATCTCGGCCGGCCACGCCCGCGCCCTGCTCGGGACGCCCGACCGTGCCCTCCAGGAGAAGCTGGTCGAGCGCATCGTCGACGAGGGGTTGACGGTGCGGGCCGTGGAGGACCTGGTGCGCAGCGGCGGCTCCGAGCTGCGGGTGGTGCCGCCCGCGCCCGAGCCCGAGCCCGAGGCGACCAAGGCGCCGGAGGAGGGGAGTGCGGCCGGGCCGGCCGAGGCTGCGCCGCGCCGCGCCTCGTCGCGCAAGCTGCCCGAGCCCGGCGTGCTCGAGCTCGAGGACCTGCTCTCGACCTACCTCAACACCCGGGTCAAGGTCGACATCCAGAACCGGCGGGGCCGCCTGGTGGTCGAGTTCGCCACCCTGGAGGACCTCGAGCGCATCTACCGCGCCATGGTCGGTGACGGCGGCGTCGCGTAGTTCACGCAACTGTCAAGGGTCGGTTCAGCTTCATCCACAACCTGTGCATGACGTTGTGGATTGTCACCCGGTTCATCTGCCGGAAGCTTTGGTCGCGTAACCGTCGCCCGGCCCACGCAGGCCCTTTCGAACGTCCGTTTGGCTGGTCAGAGGCGTGAATTACGGGTAATCGGTGAGGCTGCAACGGAGGTTGCCGAGGCCGGGGAACCTCAGTCCCAGGAGGCGTCGGCCCACAGTCCCAGGGCGGCCGAGAGCGCCGCGGCCAGCGTGGGCGCCCGCTCGACGACCGCGCTGGCCGGGCCCACCTCGATCACGACGGCAGGCATCTGGGTCTCGCGCAGCAGGGGCACCGACATGCCGCGCACGCCGGCGTCGGCCACGCCGAGGGCCGCCGGGACGGTCCCCTGGACCAGCTCGGCCAGCCGCCGACCGCCGGGGGACTCGTCGTGGGTGCCCGACCAGAAGGCGGTCCGGCACGAGGCCCGGGTGGGGTTGAGCCGCAGGCCGACGAAGACGTCGACCGCCAGTTCGTTGGCCTCCTTGGCCTGAACGGCGTCGTCGGGGTGGTGCAGCTCGGTCACCCGGCTGCCCCCGAAGACGAGGCGCCGCCGCAGCGCGCCCGCCACGCTCCCGAGCCCGCCGCTCTCGCCGACGGCCACGTGGCGCCCCCGCAGGGTGTGGGGCGCGTCGCGCAGGGCGGCGCGGGCGCGCACGGCCGAGACGAGCTCGGGCTCGTGGTGGCGGCTCTCGAGGCGGAGCAGCTCGGCGCAGGGTGCCGCCGCCGACGATGCCGTCGACGGGCAGGCCCGGCGTTGCGCTGGAACTCGCCCAAGGCGCGCGACGGTGGCGTCGCCGAAGATGCCGTCGACGCGCCCGGTGTCGAAGCCGAGGGTGCACAGGCGCTGCTGGAGCTCGGCCACGTCGTCACCCCGCAGCATGGGGGTCCGGCGGTACAAGAAGCGGTCGCCCAGCCGGAATCCGGCCTCCACCAGGGTGTCCCAGGTCTGGGGGCCGCAGATCCCGTCGACGCGCAGCCCCCGCAGCCGCTGGAAGGCCTCCAGGGCGGCCCGGGTGGCCGGCCCGAAGATGCCGTCGGCGTCGACGGGCGCGCCCGGGCAGGATGGCGGCGAGGCGGTGCTGGACGTCGGAGACGGCGACGCCGCGGTCGCCGACGGAGAGCGGCAGGCCTACAGGAAGGCCGAGATCTCCTCGAGCAGCGCGCCCTTGGGCTTCGCCCCGACCAGGCGCATCTGCGGCTCGCCGTCCTTGAACAGGATCAGCGTCGGGATGCTCATCACGTCGAAGCGCCGGGTCACGTCCAGGTTGTCGTCGATGTTGAGCTTGACGATCTGGATCTTGCCGGCCTGCTCCTCGGCGATCTCCTCCAGGACCGGGGAGATCATCTTGCACGGGCCGCACCACTCCGCCCAGAAGTCCACCAGCACGGGGACGTCGGAGCTCTTGACATGCTCGTCAAACGTAGCGTCGGTCAGGGTCACGATCTTCTCGCTCATTGCATCTCCTTGTCAGGTGGTGCAACGCCGCACCGCCGCGTTCTCTTCCCGCTACTCCCCGCGCATCTCGAGCCAGCGCTCGGCGTCGATGGCGGCCATGCAGCCCGAGCCGGCCGAGGTCACGGCCTGGCGGTAGTAGTGGTCCTGGACGTCGCCGCAGGCGAAGACCCCGTCCACGCTGGTGCGCGTCGTGCCGTCGAACGTGCGGACGTAGCCGTTGTCCTCCAGCTCGAGCTGGCCCTTGACCAGGGCGCTGTTGGGCTCGTGGCCGATGGCGACGAAGAGGCCGGTCGCATCGAGCTCGGAGTCCTCGCCGGTCATGGTGTCCCGGAGGCGCAGCCCGCTGACCTTGGTGTCGCCGACGACGTCGGTCACGACCGAGTTCCAGGCGAAGTCGATCTTGGGATTGGCGAAGGCGCGCTCCTGCATGATCTTGGAGGCGCGCAGCTCGTCGCGGCGGTGGATCACGGTGACCTTGGACGCCGAAGCGGGTGAGGAAGAGCGCCTCCTCGAGGGCCGAGTCGCCGCCGCCGACGACGGCGATGTGGTGGTCCCGGAAGAAGAAGCCGTCGCAGGTGGCGCACGTCGAGACGCCGTAGCCGAGCAGGCGGTCCTCGTTGGGGACGCCGAGCATGAGGGAGCGGGCGCCGGTGGCGACGATCAGGGCGTCGGCCATCACCGTGGGCTCGGGGGCGTCGGGGTCGCCCACCCAGACCTGGAAGGGCCACGGAGAGAGGTCGACGCGGCTGACCTTGGCGGTGCGCAGCTCGGCGTCGAAGCGCAGCGCCTGGGCGCGCATGACGGCCATGAGCTCGGGGCCCATGATGCCGTCGACGAAGCCGGGGTAGTTCTCCACGTCGGTGGTCAGCATGAGCTGGCCGCCCGGCTGGTCGCTGGTGGAGGACGGCTCGCCCTCGATGACGAGCGGGTGCAGCTGGGCCCGGGCGCTGTAGAGGGCGGCCGTGAGCCCGGCGGGCCCGCTGCCGACGACGACGACCTTGCGGCGCTCGAACTCAGGCATCGGGCGGCACGCCACGGCGCGAGTAGAGGATGGCGCCGATGCCGCAGAACAGGAGCCCGAGGACGATGTAGGAGGCCCAGATCCTGTGGCCGGCGATGGTCGTCAGTCGGATGAAGCCGACGCAGAAGAGGACGACGACGGTGATGGCGACGACCGCGATGATGACGCCGAAGACGATGCCGCGGGCGGCCACGATGGCCGGGCGGATCGCCTTGTCGTTGACCGAGGCGACCACGGTGTCGATCGTGTCGAGGGCACGATCGGTCAGGACGTCGCCGATGTCGTTCTCTGCCACGGCGTGAGACTACCCGGCGGTCCCGCCGGCCCTCGACGTGCTTGCAGGCACGATGTAGCAGACCCCCACCGTGTTGGGGCCGGCGTGCGTGCCGACCACGGGCCCGAGGTCGACCGGCAGCAACGGGTGCTCGGTGGCGATGCCGCCGAGGCGGGCCAGGACGTCGGGGAAGTCGTCGCAGGCGCCGTCGGCCACGGCGATGCGCTCGAGCGGGGCGTCCGCCGCGACCTTGGAGGTCAGGTAGGCGAGCGCGCGGGCCCGGGTCCGCTGCTTGGACTCCTCGGCCACCTCGCCGTCCTTGAGCTGGATCACCGGTTTGATGTTCAACAGCGAACCGAGCAGGGCACGGGCGCCCCCGATGCGCCCGCCGCGCTGGAGGAACTCGAGCCCGCCGAGCACGCCGTAGATGCGGGTGCGGGGGATGCGGTCCTTGGTGGCGGCCTCCAGCTCGTCGAGGCCGGCGCCGGCGGCGGCCTCCTCGGCGGCGGCGATCACGAGCAGGCCCTGGCCCATGGTGAGCGAGTACGTATCGACGACGCGGACGGGTACGCGCGCTGAAGGTTTCGGCCGCGGTCACGGCCGAGCTGTAGGTGCCCGACACCTTGGACGAGATGGTCAGGCACAGCACGGCGTCGGCGCCCTCGTCGGCGGCCTGCTGGAAGGCGGCCTGGAAGGCGCCGGGGGAGGGGGCGGCCGTCTCGGGCAGCGCGCCCTTGCCGCGGCAGCGCTCCCAGAACTCGGCCGGCGACAGCTGGCGGCGGTCCTCGAGCTCCTCGTCGCCGAAGCGGATGGTCAGCGGCACCACGATGACGCCGTGCTCCTTGACGAGCTGGTCGGACAGGTCGCAGGCACTGTCGGTCACGATGTGGACGCCGGGCATGCAGCGAGTCTGCCACGGGCGGTCCCGTCGGAGCGGCTGTCCGGGCCCGGCGGAGGCGCTTCAGACCCGTCCGGGCGCGCCGAGCGGGCCGAGCGGCCGCGCCGGCGGGGGCTCGCGGCGCGCGTCGTGGCGCCGGCCCAGCCAGACGACGACCGCGCCGAAGGTCAGGCCGCCGGCGAGCACGGCAGCGGTCACCCGGGCCAGGAGCCCGGCGACGCTGGTCGAGCCGGAGAGGTTGGACACGACGAGGACGACCACCGCCATCGGGACCGTCGCCGCGATCACGCGCCCGAGCGGCGCCCAGGTCTCGCGGTCGGCCAGGCGCCCGAACCACTGGCGGAAGACGGCGAGGGCCAGCACCGCGGCGACGGTGTAGGCGATGGAGAGCGAGAGGGCGAGGCCGCGCACGCCGAGCGGGCCGACGAGCGCGACGGCGAGGACGACGTTCAGCGCGTTCTCGACGAGATAGAGGTAGAAGGCGACCTTCGTGCGCTGCATCGACTGCAGCACGCGGACGAAGTACAGGTAGGCGCAGAACCCGGGCAGCCCGAGCGCGAACATGGCCAGGGCGGCGCCGGTGGTGGCCGTCTGCGCCGGGGTGCTGTGCCCGTTCCCCAGTAGCAGGGCGACCGCCGGGCGCGCCAGGAGCAGCATCCCGACGGCGGACGGGATGATGAGGGCGAGGACGGCGCGCAGGCCGCCCGTCATGCGGTGGAGGAACGGGCCGCGCTGCCCCGTCGACCACTTCTCGGCCAGGTCGGGGGTGACGACCGACATGACGGTCACCGCGATGATGCCGTAGGGGAGCTGGAAGAAGGCGTAGGCGTAGGTGTAGGAGGAGACCGGGTCCGACCCGGCGACGCTCCCGGCGAGCAGGATGACGACGAACAGCGCCACCTGGTTGGCCACCACGAAGCCGAACGTCCACGCACCCAGGCGGGCCACCGCGCGGAGCGCGTCGTCGCGCAGGTTCCAGTGCCAGCGCAGCAGGCCGAGGTCGGCCCGGCGCAGGCTCGGCAGCAGCGCCACGCCCTGGAGCACCACGCCGAGCGAGGTGCCGAGCCCGAGCAGTACGAGCTGGGACTTGTGCGCCTCCACGCTGGCCAGCGAGGCGCCGTGGCCCGCCCACAGCCCGAACCACACCAGGATCCCGATGCAGACGAGGTTGTTGACGATCGGCGCCCAGGCGACGGCCACGAACCGGCGCCGCGTGTTGAGCAACGCCGCGCCGAGCGCGAAGAGGCCGTAGGCCGCGATCTGGATCACGAACCAGCGGAGGAGCTCGGTGGCCACCTGGCGCTCGAGCGCGACGCGCTGCGCCTGCCCACGGCCCGCGTGCGTGTCGAGCACGGTGAAGGCGTGGACGATGTAGGGCGCGGCCACGAGCGCCGCCACCGTGGTGGCGAGCAGGACCACGACGGAGACGGTGACGACGGCGGAGATGGACTCGAAGGCGTCGCGCTCGTCCCGGTTGGCGAGGTGGTCGACGAAGACGGGGATGAAGGTGGCGGAGAGGACGCCGCCCAGCACGACGTCGTAGAGCATGTTGGGCGTCGTGTTGGCCAGGTTGTAGGAGTCGGCCAGGAAGGTCTGGCCCAGGGCCCAGGCCAGGGCCACGAAGCGCAGCAGGCCCGTGAGGCGCGAGACGCCGGTCCCGAAGGCGACGTAGACGGCCGAGGTCCGTAGCGGGAGCGTCCGGGCCCGGCGGGGGGTGGCCACGGTCAGTGGGCCCGCGGGCGCAGGCGGCGTGAGCGGCGCCAGGTGCGCACCCACCAGGCCAGCAGGACGGCGCCCGCCAGGACGGTGAGCGCCACCCCGACGAAGGAGATCGCGGTCGACTGCACGGTGAGCACCGTACGGGCCAGGATCAGCTGGCCGTCGGGCGTGTGCAGCGTCACGTCGATGGGGAGGCGGTCGCCGGAGGTGCGGGCCTGCGCCGTGACGCGGACCGACGTCGTCGGGCGATTGAGCGTCAGCTCGCGCGTGTTGCCGTCAGGGAAGCTGAACTTGTCGCTGTTGAGCGTGACGACGACGCGCACGGGGTACGGGGCCGACGACAGCACGGTGATGGGGATGGGTGCGCGCTGGGCGGTGAACGTCACGGTGCGCTCGGTGGCGAGAGTGACCTTGCCCGTCACGTCGTCGAAGGCCTTGCCGTAGGCGGTCAGCGCCGTGGCGCGGCCCGTGGGGCTGAGCCCCCGGAACTCGGTCGCCAGCAGCGCGTCCGAAAGGGTGGTCAGCCCGGCCGGGTCATTGGTCACCGCGGCGCTGGATCCGCAGCACCACGACGAGAGCTGCTGGCGGGCCAGCGCGATCCGGTCGGCCGCGCTGTGCGTGATGCCGTTCCCGGCCGGCCCGGCCTGGAGCCGGCGGGTCGACGGCTCCCCGTTGCCACCAGCGGGCACCTGGCCGAAGAGGTCGGTCAGGGTGACCGGCATCAAGGCCGGGTTCTGCGACAACCCGGTCAGCAGCGCGTCCATGAAAGCCCCGGAAGCCCGCCAGTTCGCCGGAGGGGCCACGACGACGCCCCGCGGATCCGACTTGAAGGCGTCTTCGAAGTGGACGAAGGACAGGCCGGCGAGCAGTTGTTCGGCGCCGAGGACGGGGTTCGCCGGCGTCGTGGTGAACAGCGCGCTCAGGGTGCTGTCCGATGCAGCTGTGGCCGGGCCGCTCCCATGACCCAGGTCGAGGGTGAAGGGCTGGGCAAACGTCAGGTTGGTCGAGCTGGCCGACGCGAGGTCGGCATCGGTCAGCACGAGGTGGTCGGCACCGGCCACCTGGAGCCCGCTTGCGAGGTTCGCGGCGTCGCCCTGCGAGTACGACGTCGTGGTGTCGACCCACGCCCCGCTGACCGGCCGCAGACCTGCCTCGCGCAGCAGCTCCGTGCCGCGAACCAGTTGAGCCTGAATCTCCCCGGCGATGCCCGCCTCGCTCAGCGCGGCCACGTTGACGGGAACGTACGGCTGAGCAGTGACCTCGTCACCGCTCAGGTCGGCCAGCTGAGTCAGGGCGTGGTCACCCTCCTTCGTATGCCCCGCGACGAGGTTGGCCACGGTACGCGGGCTCACGACGAGCGTCACGGGCACCTCGTGATGAGCAGTGAGCGCGGTGGCCATCGTCGTGGCGCCGGCACCGACGACCGGTGCCATGAGACCCACCCGCAACGATGGGTAGTTCCTCTCGGGTCCTTGCGGCTCTTGATACGTGAGGAAGGTGGTGAAGCGTGCCACCGGCGCCGAGGCGCCCTGGCGCAGCAACGCCACCGAAACCGGGTAGACGTCGCCGCATTCACCGGTGTCCGGCGTGCAGCCGAGGTCGAGGGTGTGGCTGGCCGCCGGGCACGCCTCGCCGCCACCGGCGGGAGCGGATGCCGACGCGTCGGGCAGCACCGTCACGCAGGCAGCCGCGAGGCGCCCCTGCCCGGTCTGGGTGACCGGGACATCCGGCACCCGCAGGAGGACTCCTTTCTGGGGTACCCCGCCGAGCGCCTGGTCGAACTGAGAGGTGTATGAGATCCGGCTGTAGAAGGTCAGACTGACGTCGAGATCACCGGCAGGCACACCTCGGTCACCGACGGCCAGCGACAGATTGAACCAGGGCTGGGTCGGGGAGACCCAAGGCGTCTGTGAGGTCAGGGTCAGTGGCGGCGCGCCGGCGCCGGCCTGCACGGCGAGGCCGTGCGCGCCCGCGACCGCCGTTCCGAGCAGGGTTGCGGCGGCCACGGCAAGCGTGCAGAGGGCGATCCGAGCCCAGCGCGTCGACACAGGGAGAGGCTAGAGGGCGCACTACCGTGGGCGGGTGCAGTCCACGTCGGTGCCGGAGCGGTTCCGCCCCCTTGTCAGCGCCACCGAGGAGCTGGCCAAACGCTTCGCGGGCGCCGGGCGGACGCTCTACTTGGTGGGCGGCTCCGTGCGTGACGCCCTGTTCCCCGCCGGGGCCGATCCGGGCAGCGACGTCGACCTCACCACCGACGCCCGGCCCGACGAGATCGAGCGCCTGGTGCGCGGCTGGGCGGACGACGTCTGGCTGCAGGGGGCGCGCTTCGGCACGGTCGGCGCCCGCAAGGGCACCCGGGTTTACGAGATCACGACCCACCGGGCCGAGGTCTACGTGCCCGAGTCGCGCAAGCCCGAAGTCACCTTCGGGGACAACATCGACGTCGATCTGTCGCGACGGGACTTCACCGTCAACGCGCTGGCGCTGCGCCTGCCCGACATGGAGCTGATCGACCCCTTCGACGGGCTGGGGGACCTGGCGGCGGGGCGCCTGCGAACACCGCTCGACCCGGAGGTCTCGTTCGGGGACGACCCGCTGCGCATGCTGCGGGCGGCGCGCTTCGCGGCCCGCTTCTCGCTCGAGCCCGACCCCGCGCTGACGGCCGCGGTGGAGCGCATGCACGGGCGCGCTGTCGATCGTCTCGGCGGAGCGGATCCGCGACGAGCTGGACAAGATGCTCATGATCGACGTGCCGTCGCAGGCGCTGTGGTTCGTCGTGCGCACGGGCCTGGCCGAGGACTTCCTGCCCGAGCTCCCTGGCCTCGCGCTCGAGCAGGACCCCATCCACCGCCACAAGGACGTGCTGGCGCACACCCTCGCCGTGGTGGACAAGACGTCGAAGAACCGGCTGTTGCGCCTGGCCGCGCTGTTCCACGACGTCGGCAAGCCGCGCACGCGCGCCATCACCGACGGCGGCGTGAGCTTCCACCACCACGAGGTGGTCGGTGCCCGCATGACGCGGACGCGCATGGAGGCCCTGCGCTACCCGGCGGCCGAGGTGGACACCGTGGTGCGCCTCGTCGAGCTGCACCTACGTTTCCACACCTACCGGCTGGGCTGGACCGACAAGGCCGTCCGCCGTTACGTGCGCGACGCCGGCCCGCTCCTCGACCTGCTCAACGAGCTGACCCGCTGCGACTGCACGACGCGCAACGTGTCCAAGGCACGGGCGCTGGCTCGGCGCATGGACGAGCTGGAGGCGCGCATCGCAGAGCTGCGCCAGCAGGAGGAGCTGGACGCCCTGCGGCCCGATCTCGACGGGAACCAGGTGATGGAACTCCTGGGCATCGGCCCGGGCCGCGCCGTGGGGCAGGCGCTGGCCTTCCTGATGGATCTACGCCTGGACGAGGGCCCTCTCGGCGAGGAGGCCGCCGCGGCCCGGCTGCGCGAGTGGTGGGCCGGGCAGGGCTGAGCGGGCGGCGCTACCCTCGCCCCATGACGAGGATCACGGCACCAGAGAGCGGCATGGGCGAACACATCGACTGGGCGCTGCTGCGCCCCAAGATGGCGGCGGGAATGGGGAAGCTGTCCGAGGCCGTCTACGGCAACTCGCAGCTCTCGGTGCGTGAGCGCGAGGCGGCGCGCTGGACGATCGCATTGATCAACGACTGCGCCGTGTGCCGCGACACCCGGGCGCGCGACGGGGAGCACGCCGGCGCGGGGGAGCCGTTCTACGCGGAGGTCTCCGACTGGCGCGCTGCGACGGGGTTGAGCGAGCGCGAGAAGCTGGCGGCCGAGTTCGCCGAGCGCTTCGCACTGGACCACCTGGCCATGGACGACGAGTTCTGGGGCCGCCTCCACGCCGCGTACGCCGACGAGGAGCTGGCGGACCTCACGATCTGCTGCGGCTGCTTCCTCGGCATGGGGCGCACGCTGGCCGTGGTGGGCGTGCGGGCGCCCGAGGAGCGGATCCTGGTCTGAGCGCCCGGGCGCCCGCGGTCAGTCGGCCGGCCAGCTCTCCTGCGCCTCGCCGGCGGCGAACGACTCGACGAGCGCGTGCGCCACGTCGTCGTGGTACTGCACGGGGGGCGACTTCATGAAGTACGCCGAGGGGCCGAGCAGCGGGCCGCCGATGCCGCGGTCCAGCGCCAGCTTGGCGCAGCGGACGGCGTCGATGATCACCCCGGCCGAGTTGGGCGAGTCCCAGACCTCGAGCTTGAGTTCGAGGTTGAGCGGCACGTCGCCGAAGTTGCGGCCCTCCATGCGGATGTAGGCCCACTTGCGGTCCTTCAGCCACGGCACGTGGTCGGAGGGTCCGACGTGGACGTCGTCGGCGTCGAGCACGTTGTCCTCGAGCTGGCTGGTCACGGCCTGGGTCTTGGAGATCTTCTTCGACTCGAGCCGTTCCCGCTCGAGCATGTTCTTGAAGTCCATGTTGCCGCCGAAGTTGAGCTGGTAGGTGTGGTCCAGGGCGAGCCCACGGTCCTCGAAGAGGCGGGTGAGGATGCGGTGCACGATGGTCGAGCCCACCTGGCTCTTGATGTCGTCGCCGACGATCGGCACGCCGGCGTCGCGGAACCTGCGGGCCCACTCGGGGTCGGAGGCGATGAAGACCGGGATGGCGTTGACGAAGGCGACGCCCGCCTGGAGGCAGGCCTCGGCGTAGTGGCGCTGGGCCTGCTCGGAGCCGACGGGGAGGTAGGAGACCAGGACGTCGGCCTGGGCCTCGCGCAGCGCCGCCGCCACGTCCACCCAGGCGGCCGGGGACTCCTCGATCGTCTCGCCGTAGTACTTGCCCAGGCCGTCGAAGGTCGGGCCGCGCTGGACGGTGACGCCCAGCTCGCCCACCTCGGCGAAGCGGATCGTGTTGTTCTGCCCGGCGTGGATCGCCTTGCCCAGGTCGGTGCCGACCTTGGCCTGGTCCACGTCGAAGGCCGCCACCGGGACGAGGTCGCGCACGTGGTAGCCGCCGAGCTCGACGTGCATCAGGCCGGGCACGACGTCAGCGGGGTCGGCGTCCCGGTAGTAGGTGATCCCCTGGACGAGCGAGCTGGCGCAGTTGCCGACGCCGGCAATCGCGAGGCGAATGGGGCTGTGCATGGACTGTCTCCTTCGGTGTCGGTGTGGCGGGGTGTCAGGCCACCGGCTCGGTGGCGGCGGCGGCGCGTTCGGACGCGATGAGGGTGTCGAGCCAGCTGATGTCGCGGGCGATGCCGTCGGCGGTGTGCTGGACCACCGAGCGGGCGTACACATCGAGGTCGGCGCGGGCCTCCTCGGCCTCGCCGAGGCGCTGGACCAGCAGGGCGCGCCGGCGCTCGAGCAGGGCCAGGCGGGCCTGCGGAGCCAGGTGCCGGGCGAAAGCCAGCCGGAGCCCGAAGCTGCGGGCGTCGTCCGCCGCGCCGCCGCCCGCCAGGAGCTCGGCGAAGAGCTGCCGTCCGGCCTCGGTGATCCGGTAGACCTTGCGGCCCCGCCGCCCCCGGGCGGGGGAGTGGCGCCGGGCGCGCAGCACGGCCAGCTCGCCGCTGAGCGACCCGGTGGGGGGTGCGGCCGGTGCGGCGGTGGGCTGGGGGCCCGGGCCCTCGGTGGCGACGACTGCGCCGCACTTCTCGAGCCTGGTCAGGGCGGGGTAGATGGACCCGAACGAGACGTTGGCCAGCAGCCCCAGGTGCTCGCGCAGCTGGCGCCGGATCTCGTAGCCGTGCAGGTCGTGTTCCTCCAGGAGGCCGAGGATCGCCAGGTCCAACATGACGGATGAGTATATCGAGCCGATATAGCGCTGTACAGCAATCTGTCACCAAACGGTCACCGTCGTGCCTGAATCGGCGTCACATGGACCCCGATCGGGGACCCGGGCGGTAGCCTTGCCGCCGTGTCCGTCACCTCGGAGCCGAGGTCGTCCTCCCGTGCGGTGAGCCCTGACGTCACGGCCCAGGTGGAGTACCGGATCGTGCGCAACGGCCTGGTGCGCGAGGTCGAGCGAGGGCGGGTGCTCAAGGTCGACGTCTGCGACGCCCATCCCGAGCTGCTGCGGGCGGCCCGCAACGTCGGGCGGCCGACCAAGGAGGTCTGCCCGATCTGCGACGAGGGCCGCCTGGTGACCGTGACCTTCGTCTTCGGCGCCAAGTTGCCGCCGGGGGGGCGTTGCCCCGGCACGGCCGCGGAGCTCAAGGCGCTGTGCCGCCGGCCCGAGCCGGTGCTCTGCTTCGAGGTCGAGGTCTGCCCGTCGTGCGCGTGGCACCACCTCATGCGCAAATACCCCGCCGGCGGGGGGAAGGCGCGCCCCAAGAAGGCGGGGCCGGCGAAGTGAGCGACCGTCCGGTCACCGTCCCGGCGCTGCGGACGCGCAAGCGGCGCGACGGGGGGACCCCGATCGTCATGGTCACCGCCTACGACGAGCCGGGCGCGCGCATCGTGTCGGAGGCCGGCGCCGACATCATCCTCGTCGGCGACTCGGTGGCCAACACGGTCCTCGGCTTCGAGGACACGCTGCACGTCGACATCGACGTCATGGCGCACCACACCGCAGCGGTGGCCCGCGCCAGGCCCCGCTGCCTGATCCTGGGCGACATGCCGTGGATGAGCTACCACCTCTCGCCCGACGAGGCGGTGCGCAACGCCGCCCGCCTCATCCGCGCCGGCGCGCACGCCGTGAAGCTCGAGGGCGGTCGCGCCCGCCTCCCCGCCGTCGAGGCGATCATTCGCGCCGAAATCCCGGTCATGGGCCACCTCGGCCTGACCCCCCAGTCGGTCCTCGCCATGGGCGGGTTCCGGGTCCAGGGCAAGACCGCCGACGCCGCCGGGGCGCTGCTCGACGCGGCCAAGGCGCTCGCGGCCGCGGGCTGCTTCGCCTTCGTGATCGAGGGGGTGCCCGACGTGGTCGGGGCCGCCGTCACCGAGGCGCTCGACGTCCCCACCATCGGCATCGGCGCCGGGCCGGCCTGCGACGGCCAGGTCCTGGTCTTCCACGACCTGCTCGGGCTCGGGAAGGGGACCCCGCCCAAGTTCGTACGCCAGTACGCCGACGTGGGCCGCATCGCCACCGAGGCCATCGCCGCCTTCGCCGAGGACGTCCGCAGCGGTGCCTTCCCGAGCGACGCCGAGACGTACCACGCCCCGGCGGGCCTGGGCGACGCCCTGGGCTGAGGGCGACTAGCATGATCGCCCGCAACAGACCCTGCCCCTGACCGTCAGGGGCCCGGGCCAAGCCCGGTCCAGAGGGAGGTACGCCGCAGATGCGGCCTTACGAAGTCATGGCCATCTTCGAGGCCACCACCGAGCCCACCGTCATTCAGGGGGTCCTCGACCACGCCCTGGAGGTCATCCGGACCAACGAGGGGAACCCGGGCGCCATCGACCGCTGGGGCAAGCGCACGTTCGCCTACGAGGTGAACCACAAGCGCGAGGGGTACTACGTCGTGGTCGAGTTCACGGGCGAGCCCGAGACGGTGGCGGCGCTGGACCGCATGCTCGGGTTGGCCGACGAGGTGGTGCGCCACAAGGTGGTGCGCCTGCCCGACAGCAGGGCCGCCACGGCGGCCGCGAGCTGAACGATCGCGAGAGGAGCAGGAGATGGCGACAGACAACAGCGTGACGCTGGTGGGGAACGTGACCCGTGACCCGGAGCTGCGCTTCACCAACACCGGGCAGGCCAACGTCACCTTCGGGCTGGCGGTCAACCGCCGCTGGCAGAACCGTCAGACCCAGGAGTGGGAGGAGGCGACCTCGTTCTTCGACGTCGTGTGCTGGCGCGAGATGGCCGAGAACGTGAGCGAGAGCATCACCCGCGGGTCGCGGGTCATGGTGGCCGGCCGCCTGGAGCAGCGCAGCTGGGAGACCCAGGAGGGCGATCGGCGTTCCAAGGTCGAGGTCGTGGCCGACGAGATCGGCCCGTCGCTGCGCTGGGCCACCGCGCAGATCACCAAGAACGAGCGCCGGGGGCCCGGTGAGGGCCCGGCCCGGGGCGGCGCCCGGCAGGCGGCGGCCGCACCGGCGGCGCCCGCACCGGCGGCCCAGCCGGCAGCCGATGCCGGGTACGGATTCGACGAGGAGCCCTTCTGATGGCACGCAACAACCAACGCGGGGGGACTTCGGCGCGCCGCGCCCCCAAGGATCTGGGCCGCCGGGTCAAGAAGAAGCCCTGCGCGCTGTGCCGGGACAAGGTCGAGTGGGTCGACTACAAGGACGTCCCCATGCTGCGCAAGTACATGAGCGACCGCGGCAAGATCCGCTCGCGGCGGGTGACCGGCAACTGTGCCCAGCACCAGCGGGCCCTGGCCCAGGCGATCAAGACGGCGCGCGAGCTCGTGCTGCTGCCCTACACCCAGCGCACCGTGACCGAGCGTCCGGGCGGGCGCGGCGGACGGGACCGGGGGGAGCGGACGCTCGGTGACTCCATGGCCGCCGAGGCGCGCTCCGCGGCCCGGGCCGCGCCGGCCGCCGCTGCGGACGAGGCGGAGGTGGCCGAGGCCCTGGCGATCGTCGACGAGGCGGTGGCGGACGCCGAGGCCGGCGTGCCGGTGGAGGTCGTGGTCGAGACCGACGAGGAGGGTGCGGACGCATGAAGGTCCTGCTGCGGGACGACGTCGCCGGGGTGGGCCGGCGGGGTGACATCGTGAAGGTGGCCGGCGGCTTCGCCCGCAACTTCCTGCTCCCCGAGGGTCGCGCCATCGTGGCCACCGACGGCGTGGAGGGCCAGGCCGAGCTGATGCGCCGCGGCCGCGACCTGCGCGAGGCCCAGGACCGGAGCGCGGCCGAGGCCCAGCTCGGCCTCCTGGCCGGCGCCGTGATCCCCATGAGCGCCCGGGCGGCCGGCGGGGGCCGCCTCTTCGGCTCCATCGGGCCGGCCGACGTGGCCGACGCCATCCGGGCCGCCAAGGGCGTCGAGGTGGACCGCAAGCATGTCGTGCTGCCCGAGCACATCAAGGAGACCGGGACGTTCGAGGTGACGGTCGAGCTGTTCCGGGACGTCACCGCTGTGGTGACGGTGGAGGTCAGCGCCGCCACCTGAGTGGCGCGCCGTCGCACGTCCGCCAGTCGGACACACCCGTGTGCGCATCATGAGGGTGTGCTGACCTCGGACGTGCACGGTCCACAGCGGGCGACCGGTCGTACACCGCTTATCCACACGGCCGCGTGCCTTACCCACACCTATTGGGGCCTTACCGTCCCCAGCGCCGAGCGGTCACAGTAGGGGAGCCGTGGTCCAAGCCTTCGACGACACCCGCTCCCGGACGCTGCGTGCGGCCCCCCACCCCTCGCCGACCGGCGCGCGGGTGCCGCCGCACGACCTCGAGGCCGAACAGTCGCTCCTCGGCGCGATGCTCCTGTCCAACGACGCGGCGTCGGTCGGGATCGAGCGGTGCTCCGCCGGTGACTTCTACAAGCCGGCCCACGGCCACATCTTCGGGGCGATCCAGGCCCTCATGGAGCGGGGCGAGGCCATCGACGCCATCACGGTGACCGACGAGCTCAAGCGGTCGGGCATGCTCGAGGCCGTCGGCGACCCCTCGATCTTCATTTCGCTGCAGGCCAACACCCCGTCGTTCGCCAACGCACGGCACTACGCCGAGATCGTCGAGGAGCACTCCCTCCTGCGCAAGCTCATCGGCGTGGCGGGCGAGATCGCCGACATCGGCTATGCGGTGCCCGAGGACGTGAAGGCGGCCGTCGACGAGGCCGAGCAGATGGTGTTCAACGTGGCGGAACGGCGCACGGCCGACACCATGCGCCCGCTGCACGAGCTGCTGGGGCAGGGGCTGGACCGGATCGAGGAGCTGGGCCAGCGGGGCTCGCACATCACCGGCGTGGCCACGGGCTACCACGAGCTGGACCGCATCCTGCTCGGCTTCCAGCCCTCGTCCCTCAACATCGTGGGCGCCCGTCCGGGCATGGGCAAGACCAGCTTCGCGCTGGGGGTGCTGGCCAACGTCGGGCTCAACGTCGGGCGCCCGGCGCTCCTGTTCTCGCTCGAGATGGGCCACCTCGAGCTGACCCAGCGCCTCCTGGCCTCCGAGGCCGAGGTGAACGGGCAGAGCCTGCAGACGGGGCGGATCCGCACCCAGGACTGGAGCAAGATCGGGATGGCCGTCACCCGGCTCTCCGGCGCGCCGATCTTCATCGACGACAACCCCAACGTGACGGTGATGGACATCCGGGCCCGGGCGCGCCGGCTCAAGAAGTCCGAAGGCGACCTCGGGCTGGTCGTCGTCGACTACCTGCAGCTCATGACGGGCCGGGGCCGGGCGGAGAACCGCCAGACCGAGGTGGCCGAGATCAGTCGCGGCCTCAAGATCCTCGCCCGCGAGCTCGAGGTGCCCGTCGTCGCCCTCTCGCAGCTCTCCCGGAACCTCGAGTCGCGGCAGGACAAGACGCCCCAGCTCTCCGACCTCCGCGAGTCGGGGTCGCTCGAGCAGGACGCCGACGTCGTCCTGTTCATCTACCGCGAGTCCGAGTACAACGACGAGGTGCCGATCGACCGCGCCGACGACGCGCTGATCGAGGTGGCCAAGCACCGCAACGGCCCGACAGGGAAGGCCAACCTCCTCTTCCTCAAGCAGTACGCCCGTTTCGAGAACCACCGGGGGGTGTAGACGGGCGCCGCTGCGGCGCCTCGGGCATACTCCTGAGCGTGCCGGACGGAGACGACCTCTTCCTCCCCGAGCCCGAGCCCCGGGAGGTCCGCTACACCGTGATCTCGGTGGACGACCACGTCGTCGAGCCGCCGCACACCTTCGAGGGCCGGCTCCCGGCCGCGCTGGCGGACCGGGCACCCCGGATCATCGAGACCCCCGAGGGCCACCAGGTGTGGGAGTTCGAGGGGCAGCACTTCACCCAGGTGGGGATGAACGCCGTCGCCGGCCGCCGGCCCGAGACGGTCCGGGTCGAGCCCTTCCGCTTCGACCAGATGCGGCCCGGCTGCTACGACGTCGACGCCCGCATGCACGACATGGACATCAACGGGGTGTGGGCGTCGGTGAACTTCCCGTCCATGATCACCGGGTTCTGCGGCCGCGTCTTCTTCGACGCCAAGGACCGCGAGCTGGGCCTGGCCTGCGTGCGGGCCTGGAACGACTGGCTCTTCGAGGAGTGGTACGCGCCGCACCCCGAGCGCATCGTCCCCCTCGGGATCACCTACCTGGCCGACCCCGCGCTGGCGGTGGCCGAGATCCGCCGCAACGCGGACCGCGGCTTCACCTCGGTCACCTTCCCGGAGCGGCCGCACGAGATCGGGCTGCCCTCGTTGTGGGACCGGGCGCACTGGGACCCGATCATGGAGGCCGTGGTGGAGGCCGACCAGGTGGTCTCCCTGCACGTCGGCAGCTCGGGCCTCGCCCCGGCGCCTCCGGGCGCGGGCTGGGACACGCTGCACCTCGGGGCCACGCTGTTCGGGCAACTGTCGCTCACCGCCTGCGCCGAGTGGCTGTGGTCGGGCTACGCCCTGCGCCTCCCGGGTCTCAAGATCGCCATGAGCGAGGGGGGCATCGGCTGGGTGGCGATGCTGGTCGACCGCCTGGAGAACATCGTCGACCGCTCCGGCTACGGGAAGGCCTGGGACGTGCGACCGGCCGACGTCCTGCGGCGCAACTTCTGGTTCTGCACCATCGACGACCCGTCGACCATCGACACCCGGCACGCCATCGGGGTCGACCACATCATGGTGGAGGTCGACTACCCGCACGGCGACAGCACGTGGCCCGACACCCAGGACGTGATCGAGAAGTGCTGGGGCCACATCCCCGACGACGAGCTGCGCGCCATGTGCTGCGAGAACGCCGCGGCCCTCTACCGCCACCCGTTGCCCGAGCGGGTCCTGCCGGCGCGCGCCTGAGAGGAGGCACCTTGTTCACGCCGACGGCCGACAAGCTGATGCCGGACCTCACGCCCCGCGAGGAGCTGGTCGTCCTCGCCCGGGCGCTGTGGCGGGAGGGCTACAACGACCACCTGGCCGGTCACATCACGGTCAACCTGGGCGACGGCACGTTGCTGTGCAACCCATGGCTGCTCACCTGGGCCGAGCTGCGGCCCTCCCAGGTGCTGCGCATCGACCTCGACGGCCGCGTCGTCGAGGGTGCGTGGCCCGTCCCGCTCGGCATCCCCCTCCACCTCGAGCTGCACAAGCTGCGGGCCGACGTGGGCTGGGCGGTGCACAACCACCCGCTCTTCGGCACGGTCTGGGCCGACCTGGCCGAGGTGCCGCCCGTCCTCGACCAGAGCTCGGCCCTGGGAGGCGGGACGCTCGTGCTGGTCGACGAGTACGAAGGACCGGTGAACGACCCGCACAGCGCGCGGCGCGCGGTGGAGCAGATGGGCGGCGCGGCCATGGCGCTCCTGGCCGGCCACGGCGTCTTCGTCCTCGGCGGCTCGGCCCGTGCCGTGCACCAGCGCGCCGTCGCGCTCGAGCAGCGCTGCCAGCACGCCTGGTACGCGCGGGCGGCCGGAGGCGCGGACGCGTCGCGTGTCCCGCAGGCCTTCATCGACCTGGTGGCGCAGAGCGACGGCGAGGGGTTCCTCGGCTTCTGGGAGGCGGCGGTGCGGGCAGAGCTGGCCGCCGACCCGGACCTGCTGGACTGAGGGGACCTTCGCCCCTGGACACCGCGGGGACGACGTGGATCACTGGAGGTATGACCACGTCGCCGTTCATGCGACAGAACGATGCCTTCACCTGGTACATGGAGACCGACCCCCTCCTGCGCTCGACCGTGGTCGGCATCGCCTGGCTCGCATCGCCCCCCGCCTGGGAGGATCTCGTCGAGCGGCTCGAGCGAGCGACCCGTGAGATCCCCTCATTCCGCCAGCGCCTGGTCGAGGTGCCCGGGCGCCTGGCCACGCCGCGCTGGGCGACCGACCCGCACTTCGACGTCACCTGGCACCTGCGCCGGGTCGACGCACCGGCGCCGCACGGCACCGACGAGGTGCTCGCGCTGGCCGCGCTCGCCGCCATGAGCGGGTTCGACCGCACCCGCCCGCTGTGGGAGTTCACGCTGGTGGGCGGCCTCGAGCGCGGGCGCGCCGCCGTCATCATGAAGATGCACCATTCCCTGACCGACGGGGTCGGGGGCGTGCAGCTCGCGCTGGCGCTCTTCGACACGGCGCCCGAGCACGCGGACACGGGCCCGCTGCCCCTCGCCCCGCCCGGTGAGCGGATCGACGGGCGCCGCCTCATGGGCCAGGTGCTGGCCGACCGCGCGGCCCACCTGCGCGACGGCGTCGTGCGGGGCGCCCGCGGCGCACCGGGGGCGACCGTCCGCGCCCTGCGCCATCCGCTGAGCACCGGCGGCGACGTGCTCGAGACGGCACGCTCCATCGGCCGCACCGTGCGCCCGATCTCGGCCGTGCTCTCGCCGGTCATGACCCGACGCGGGCCGGGACGGGTCCTGCACATGATCACGGTCGACCTGGCCGAGCTCAAGGAGGCCGGTGCGGCCGCCGGCGGGACGCTGAACGACAGCTTCATGGCCGCCGTCACCGGTGGCCTGCGCCGCTACCACGAACGCCATGGCGCGACCGTCGACGAGCTGACCGTGACGCTGCCGATCAGCATCCGCAAGGCGGACGACGCTCCCGGCGGGAACCGCATCACCCTGCAGCGGCTCCGGGTGCCGCTGAGCATGGCCGACCCGGTCAGTCGCATACGCACCATCGGGGCCCGCTGCCGGGCCGCCCGCGCCGAGCGCTCGCTGCCGTTCACCGACGCCATCGCCGGCGCGCTGAACTTCGTGCCCACGACGGTGGTCGGCAACATGCTCAAGCACGTGGACTTCCTGGCCAGCGATGTGACCGGCTTCCCGCAGCCGATCTTCCTCTGCGGTGCACCCGTCACGGGCTACTACGCCTTCGGCCCGACCATCGGGGCCGCCATGAACGCCACCCTGTTCTCCTACGACGGTTCGTGTTGCATCGGCATCACGGTGGACACCGAGGCGGTGCCCGACCACGAGCTGCTCGCCGAGTGCCTCTCCGAGGGCTTCGCCGAGGTCATCGGCGCGGTCCGCCGCCTCGAGGAGCCGGTCCCGTGTTGAGCGCGGCGCTCGACGTCTTCCGCCTGCGCCAGTACTTCAACGTGATCACGGCGACGCGCACCTGGGTCGACGGCATCCGCGAGGACGCGGGGCTCCTCGACGACGTGCGCCGGGCCACCTTCACCCTGCCGGGCGAGCGGCCGCGGCAGGTGGAGCGGCGACCCTTCCCCCCGGCCGATCCCTTCGGCGTCGAATGGCTGGAGGGCAGGCGGCTGGCCCTCATGGCGACCGGGGGGAGCGGAGCCCTCGCCTCGGTGGTGGGCGCGGCCCGCGCCCTCGAGGAGGCCGGGGTCCGCCCGGCGGTGATCTCGCTGTGCTCCGGGTCGGCCCTGTTCGGGTTCCCGGTGGCCGCCGGCGTCCCCGCGGCCGAGGTGGCGGAGTTCCTGCTCGGGTTCGAGCCCGACGACTACGTCGACGTCGACTGGCGCACCCTGGGTGCCGTGGTCCCGACGGCGGGACGCGGCTTTGCGGGCGTCATCCGGGGCGAGCGTATCGAGGCGACCTTCCGGCGCCTGCTCGGGGATCGGACGTTGGGGGAGCTGGAGATCCCGGCGTACGCGCCCGTGTGGTGCGTGGAGGAGAACCGCCTCGAGTACATCGGCCCGCGCACGCACCCGGACCTCAGCGTCGCCCGCGCCATCCGCATGGCGATCGCGCTGCCCCTGTTCGTCAGGCCCGTGCCCCTCGACGGGCGGCACTGGTGCGACGGCGGCCTGGTCGACATCTTCCCGGTGCGCCCCGTGCTCGAGCTCGAGGAGCCGTGCGACGCCGCCGTCGCCATCAACGGCTTCTACCCGCCCGAGTTCGTCGGCGAGGACGCGACCGGCTGGCAGGACCGGCGGGCCAGCATCCTTTACGTGGCGAGCCAGGTGCGGACCTGCCAGCAGACCGAGCTGGCCCGGATCAACCTGCGGGCGCTGCGCGCGACCCTCGACGTCCTCATGATCGAGCCGGTGCCCTACGAGAAGGTGCGGGGCGTCGGCTTCTACCGCCAGTTCCTGAACCCCTCCGAGTGGCCGACCTTCATGCGCTCGGGGCGGGCCGAGACGCGCCGGGTGCTGCGGGCCCATCGCCACGGGCGGGGCAAGCGGGCGGCACGCCGCGTCGACGCCCCCCGGCGCGCTCAGGCGGTCCCGAAGACCTTGGCCAGCTCGTAGGGGACCGGCGTGTCCAGCTGGTCGTAGGTGCACGACGCCGGCTCGCGATCGGGCCGCCAGCGCACCAACGTGGTGGCGTGGCGGAAGCGGTCGTGTTGCAGGTGGTCGTAGGACACCTCGCACACCGCCTCGGCCCGCAGCGGCTCCCAGGTCATGTCCTTGCCGGCGTTCCAGCGGTTCGTGCCGCCGGGCATCCGGCCGCCCTCGCCCTCGGGTGCCCACCCCGCCCACGGATGGCCCTCGAGCGCCTTGGCGCGGTACGGCTCGATCTCGCGCACCAGCTCGCGTCGGCGCGCCACGCTGAATCCCGAGGCGACGCCGACATGGTGCAGGGTCCCCGTGGCGTCGAAGAGCCCGAGCAGGAGGGACCCGACGCCCTCGCCGTCCTTGTGCGTGCGGAACCCGGCGACCACGCAGTCGGCCGTGCGCTGGTGCTTGACCTTGACCATGACCCGCTTGTCGGGCAGGTAGTGCAAGTCGGCCGCCTTGGCCACCACCCCGTCGAGCCCGGCCCCCTCGAAGCGGGAGAACCAGTCGTTGGCCACCTCGGGGTCGTCGGTGGCCGGGGTCAGGTGGACCGGCGCCCGTGCCTTCTTGAGCAGCTTTTCCAGCGCGGCACGACGCTGCGCGTACGGGGTCTCCAGGTAGGACGTGTCGCCGTGGGCGAGCAGGTCGAAGGCGACGAAGGAGGCGGGCGTCGACTCGGCCAGCTGGCGGATGCGCTTCTCGGCCGGGTGGATGCGCTGGGAGAGCGCGTCGAAGTCGAGGCCTTTGGGGCCGGCGATGACGATTTCGCCGTCGAGGACGCAGCGGTCCGGGAGCTCGCGGACCAGCGCGGCGACCAACTCGGGGAAGTAGCGCGTCAGCGGCTTCTCGTTGCGGCTGCCGAGCTCGACCTCGTCGGCGTCGCGGAAGACGATGCAGCGGAAGCCGTCCCACTTCGGCTCGTAGAAGAGCCCGTCACCGCGGGGGAGCTCGCGCGCCAGCTTGGCCAGCATCGGGGCCACCGGGGGGCGGACGGCGAGCGTCACCAGCGGTCAGCCATCGTGCGACGCCGCCCAGGCCAGCAATCCCTCGGCCGACCCGCCGTTGACGATGCGCGCCGGCTCGAGCCCGGCGTCGGCGGCCTTGGCGCAGCCGCGCGGGAGCCATTCGAGCTGGCCGGGCGCGTGGGCGTCGGTGTCGATGGCGAAGGCGCACCCGAGGTCGGCCGCCTGGCGCAGCAGGTCCTGGGGCGGATCCTGGCGCTCGGGTCGCGAATTGATCTCCACCGCGGTGCCGGTGCGGGCGCAGGCGGAGAACACCGCCTCGGCGTCGAACGTCGACTGGGGCCGGCCCCTCCCCGTGATGAGGCGGCCGGTGCAGTGGCCCAGGATGTCGGTGTGGGGGCTCTCGATGGCGGCGAGCATACGCGCCGTCATCTGGTCCGAGTCCATGCGCAGCTTGGAGTGGACGCTCGCCACGACCACGTCGAGCTCGGCCAGGAGGTCGAGATCCTGGTCGAGCGAGCCGTCCTCGAGGATGTCCACCTCGATCCCGGTCAGGATGCGGAAGGGCTCCAGCCCCGCGTTGAGCTCGGCGAGCACGTCGAGCTGGGCGCGCAGCCGCTCGGCGTTGAGCCCGTGGGCGACGGTGAGGCGGGCGCTGTGGTCGGTGAGGACGAGGTACTCGTGGCCCAGGTCGCGGGCCGCCTCGGCCATCTCGAGGATGGGGCTGCCCCCGTCGGACCAGTCCGAGTGCGAGTGGCAGTCCCCGCGCAGCGAGGCCAACAGGGAGCGGGCCGCCGCGTCGAGCTGCAGGTCCTTGGGCTCGCCGTCGCCCTCCAGTTTCGCCAGGTACTCGGGGACGCCGCCCTGCAGCGCCTGCTCGATCACCTGGGCGGTCGACTTGCCGACGCCCGGGATGGTCTGCAGGCGCCGGGCCTGGGCCAAGGCGGCCAGCTCGTCGGGATCCATGCCGTCGAGCGCCTTGGCGGCGTTGCGGAACGCGCGCACCTTGTAGGTGTCGGCCCCGCCGCGCTCGAGGAGGAACGCGATCCGGCGCAGCGCCTCGAGCGCGTCCACCTCAGGCCTTCTTGGCCCGGCTCGGGGCGACCCGGGGGGGCTCGTCGGGCATCTTGGGGTACTGGGGCGGCCAGGGAGCATCGTGCAGCCCGGCCGCCTTGTCCCGCTCGGCCATGGCGAGCAGCGGCTCGAGCGACTGGGGCCGCGCCGCGATGTCGGCCCACGGGTCGCCGCGGCGGCGCACGAGGTCGGGGACGGTGCGGATGGTCAACTCGTCGGGGACCACGGTCTCGACCTCTTCCCACGTGAGCGGCGTCGACACCTGGCCGCCGACGCGGGGCCGCGCGAACCACGCGCCGAACACCGTCTTGTGCGGCGCGTTCTGGTTGAAGTCGACGAAGACGCGGGTGCCCCGCTCCTCCTTCCACCAGTTGGCGGTGATCTGGGCGGGATGGCGCCGCTCGAGCTCGCGGGCGAGAGCCACCGCGGCGGCGCGGACCTGCACCGAGTCCCAGTGCGGCGCCAGCCGGAGGTAGACGTGCAGCCCGTTGCTGCCGGTCGTCTTGGGATAGCCGCGCAGGCCGAGCTCGTCGAGCAGGTCCCGGCACAGGAGCGCGGCGCCGCGCACCTCGTCGAAGCCGATGCCCTTGGTGGGGTCGAGGTCGATGCGCAGCTCGTCGGCGTGAGCGGGGTCCGCCGCGAGGTACGGCCACAGATGGAGCCCCAGGCAGCCGATGTTGACCGCCCACACGACGTGCGCCAGGTCGGCCACCACGAGCGCGTTCGAGGTGGTGCCGTTGGGGGTGGACACGGTGGTGGACTGCAGCCAGTCGGGCGCGCCGTTGGGGATGCGCTTCTGGTAGAAGGACTTCCCGGCGGCGCCGTCGGGGAAGCGCTGCAGCATGGCCGGCCTGCCCCCGGCGGTGTTGAGCAGGTGCGTGCCCACCTCGAGGTAGTAGGTGACGAGGTCGAACTTGGTGGCCCCGAGGGCGGGGAAGTACTCCTTGTCGGGACGCGAGACGCGCAGCTCGCGGCCGTCGACCTCCACCGTGCGCTCGTCGTCCGCGGCCACCACCGCCGACTCTAGTGACGGGTCGCGGGCCGGGGTCTCAGCTGCGAGGGCGGCGGTGCGAGTCGGCTGGGGCGGCGAGGGACCCCTCGGCCAGAGCCAGATCGTCGGCGGCCACCCGGGCCAGCGTGGCGCCGCGCAGGCTGTCGCTCAGCGCGGCGCGGGCCGACGACCACACCCAGTGCATGGCGCACACGTCGTCCCAGTGGCACGGCCCGCCCCGCAGCGCGCACTCCGAGGTCTGGATCGGTCCCTCCAGCGTCTCGACGATCTCCAGGATGGTGATGTCATCGGGCGCACGCGCCAGCAGGTAGCCGCCGGCCGGACCCGAACGCGAGCTGACGAGCCGGGCCCGCTGCAGCTCCTGGAGCACCTGCTGGAGGAACCCGGTCGGGATGTCCATGGCGGCGCCGATGTCGGCCGCCTTGGCGTGGGACCCCTGGTGGTTGGCCAGGTAGATGAGGGCACGGATGCCGTAGTCCGTCCGGTTCGTCGGTGTCAGCTTCATCTGCCCTCATTCTCGCCCCGGGCGGCTCCGGCGGGGAGCCTTGACTCGGGAGGTGATTCTCTATATTCTAAGTGTAGAAACAAGAGATATGGATGGTCGTGCCGGCCCCGGCGGACACGGCGAAGGGAGGCCGCCATGTTCTGGAACTTCATGCGTCGCCCGCTCGGCCAGGACTTCGCACGTACGTGGCCGGACGACGCCACGCCCTCCGGGCACGAGCACCGGCCCCTGGTGCTCTTCGAGTCGCCCGACGGGGCGGAGGCGCATGCCGCGTGGAAGCTGCTGCGGCGCCACGGCTATCGCATGTCCTGGTGCCCGGGGCCCCAGGGCGGGTTCTCCCCCGAGTGTGCCCTGTCGGCCACCGGGCACTGCCCGCTCGTGGACCGGGCCGACGCCGTGGTGAGCGCGCTGGACCTGAGTAGCCCCACCTGCGGGGAGGTCGTGCGAGCCCTCGATGCGCAGGCGGCCGAGACGCCCGTCGTGGTCGTGACTCCCAGGCGGAGCGCCGCCCACTGGGCCGAGGAGGTCCCGGACTGCCAGGTGGTGGCTGGCCCGCTCAGCTCCAAGGTGTTGATCCGCTCGCTGAGCGTCGCCCGCCACGGCGGGGCGCCCAAGAAGGCGCCGGCCGTCGCGACGTCGGCCTAGCTACTTTCCCCTGAAAAAGTCGCCGTAGATGCTCGCGATTTGAGCGTCGATCGATAAGGATGGCCCCGAACCGTAGGACTAGTACGGATCGAGGCCATCGTGTTGAGAACTGTAAACGCGCAGCCCACGTTGTGGGAAGCGATCCTCCCCGAGATGTGCCTCGGGATGCCCGCCGAGCTCGAGACGGTCGACCGCCTGCTCGACGATCCCGCCTTCTTCGACCCGTTCCGGGCGCACTTCCACGCTGCCCTTGGGCGCCCGTCGGTGCCGATCGAGACCTATCTCCGTCTGATGTTCTTGAAGTACCGCTACCGCCTGGGCTTCGAGCCCTTGTGCCGCGAGGTCGCCGATTCGATCTCGTGGCAGCGCTTTTGTCGGATCCCGTTGGGCACGGCGGTGCCGCACCCGAGCACCTTGATGAAGATCACCACCCGCTGCGGGCCATCAGCGGTCGAAGGCCTGAACGAGGCGCTGCTGGCCAAGGCGGAGGCGGCCAAGGTGTTGAAGACCAACAAGGTCCGCGCCGACACCACGGTGGTCCCCGCCAATGTCGCCTATCCGACGGACTCGGGCCTGATGGCCAAGGGCGTGGCCAAGATGGCCAAGGCCATCGAGAAGCTCAAGGGTGCCGGACTGGCGTCTCGGACCAGGTCGCGGGACCGGACCCGGATGATGCGGGCCCGGGCCCGCTCCATCGGCGCCAACCTTCGACGACGCAGCGGCGAGGCAAAAGACGAGGTCATGGCCATCAACGCCGAGATGGTCCGCATCGCACGGAGGGCTGTCGACGAGGCCCGGCAAGTGGCGACGAACGCTCGTCGGGCGCTCAGGCGCCTCGGTCACGGCGCCCCGAGGAAGCTCTGCTCGATCGTTGGCGACTTGGAGATCACCGCCGATCGGGTCGCGCGGATCGCCGAACAGACAGAGAAGCGTCTCGGTGGCGAAGTTCCCGACGGAGCGACCAGGTTGGTGTCGCTCCATGACCCCGACGCCCGCCCGATCCGCAAGGGGCGGCTCGGCAAGCCCGTCGAGTTCGGCTACAAGGCCCAGGTCGTCGACAACGAGGACGGCGTGGTGCTCGACCACAACGTCGAGGTCGGCAACCCGCCCGATGCGCCGATGCTGGTCCCCGCGGTCGAGCGCGTGGCCCGGCGGGCAAGGCGAATGCCCTCGGCGGTCACCGCTGATCGCGGCTACGGGGAGAACGCCGTCGCAGAACAGCTCAGCGCTCTCGGAGTACGCACTGTCGTCCTTCCGACGAAGGGCAAACCGAGTGCGCCACGGCGCGCCGTCGAGAGTCGAGCGCAGTTCCAGCGCCTGGTGAAGTGGAGAACGGGGAGCGAAGGCCGGATCAGCTGCCTCAAACGGGACTTCGGTTGGAGCAAGACCCAGATCGACGGGATCGAAGGAGCACGCACCTGGTGCGGTTACGGGGTCTTCAACCACAACCTGGTGAAGATCGGAGCACTGACAACCTCCGAATAGGGCGAATCGGACCCACCGCCACCAGGATCGGAATCAGAAATCACTGAACAGCAAGATGCAGGCGATGCACGGGAGGGCCCAGCCTCACTTCGGGTTTTTCAGGGGGAAGTAGCTAGGCGAGCTGCGCCGCGAGCTTGGGCGACAGGTCGACGCCCCGGGCGGCGAGTTCACGCTCTAGACGGGCGCGTTCGCGCAGCGGGTGTGCGAACGAGGCCGGGCTGGTCGGGATGTCCAGGGACGCGCAGAGCCTGATGAGGGCCCCGTCATACGCCAGCTCCCGGGCCAGAGCCTCGGCGACCGGGGTCCGCCTCTCCCCTTCGATCGCCTGAAGCCTGGCCCGGGAGTGCACGAGATCGGCTCGCAGCAGGTCGTCGGACCTGCGCCCTTCCTCACCTTTGCCAAGGGCCCGCGTGAGGAGGTCTGCGTACATGACCATCCCTGGATCGTGCGCCGGGCACCCGGTGGTCGCTAGGGCAGAAATACCCTCTTCGCGAGGGTTTTCCGCGTCGAATACCCGTTGGAGGCCTCGTGAAGGGGGGAATCGAGCGCCCGCTCCGCCCCGCGGTCCACCGGGTGACTCGTTGTGGCCCTTTGGCGCTGTTTCGGGGTCGTTGCAGGTCCGTGAACTCTTCCCCCGGCCCCTTGCGCCCCGCGCCACCTCGGCTCACAATCGGCTCAGAGGACACCGGGCCGTGTGAGGAGGGGAGCGCCCAGGAGCCGAGTCGACCCCCCCCCGGGCCGGCACTGGGTCTTGTCGGACAGCCAACACCTCAGCGGTCACTGGGGTCCTGCGGACGGCCCGCCCGTACTCCCCCCGGGCGGGTCGTTGCGCGCCCGCTCAGATGAAGTCGGCCAGCCCCTCCCAGCCCGGCGGCGGCGGCGCCAGCCGCCAGAACTGCTCGGGGACTCGTCCCTCCATGCGCGCGGTCAACGCGTGGTCGCGCTCGAGCGGCGGGATCTGTGAGGTGTAGCACCAGATGGCGCGGCGCTTGCGCTCCTCGTCGGGGACGTGCGGGACGATGGCGGGGGTCGGCCAGGGGTGCGAGCGGAGGAGCTTGGCCACGCGCCAGGCGAGGAGCCCCGGGATGTGCTTGTAGCCGTGGTCCTCGTAGCAGAACCACTCGAGGTCGGGCCGCTGACCGCGCACGACGAGGCCGGCCTCGTGGACCATCACGTGGTCGGGGTTGCCGAGACCCATGGGCACGAACACCGCCGTCGGCTCGAGCTCGGCCAGGGTGGCCGCGACGACGGGCGCCACCTCGGCCGGGGTCGGGCGGTCCTCGGGGGCCAGGTACTGGTGGTCGGAGAACTCGAGCCAGCGGTAGCCCGACTCGAGGACCGCCATGGCCGCGACGTCCTCCTCGCGCCGTACGGCGACCACGTCGTCCCCGGCGACGAAGCCCCCCAGGGCGTCCCAGTCCGAGGGTTCGGTGGGGTAGGCGGGCGGGCGGCCGCCGAGCACCGTGACGACCGTCGTGTCGCCGTAGCTCGAGATGAGGTGGCCCGCCCCCATGGCGGCGTCGTCGAAATGAGGGGAGAGCACCACGATGCGCGCCAGGGCCGCCGGGTCGACCTCGCCCCACGTCGGTTCCGCGAAGGTGTCGGGCACGAGCGGATCATACGGGGACGTCGTCGACTTCGCCCGCCACGTGGTGGCGGAAGAGCGGGAGGAGCGCGCCGATGACGGCGGCGCCCGCGATGCAGGCGAGCCCACCCGAGACCACCGAGAACTCGATGCTGGTCAACGTCGCCACCGCGCCCGACTCCAGGTCGCCGAGGCGCGGGCCGCCCTGGACGACGGCCATCTGGATGGAGGACATCCGGCTCCGCAGGCGCTCGGGGACCGTGGTCTGCAGCATGGTGTTGCGCAGCACCGCGGAGATCACGTCGGCCCATCCGGCCACGGCTAGGAGGGCGAGGCCGACCCACAGCGTGTCGACGAGGCCGAAGAGGGCGATGGCGGCGCCCCACACGGAGACCGCCACGATCACCGCCCACCCCTGGCGGCGCAGGTTGGCGACCCAGCCCGTGGTCACCGCGCCGACGAGCGCCCCGACGCCCGGCGCGGCGTAGAGGAAGCCCAAGGTGACGGTCCCGCCGCCGAACACGGCGCCGGCCATCGCGGGGAACAGCGCGCGGGGCATGCCGAACACCATGGCGTTGATGTCGATCAGGTAGACGCCCTGGAGCGCCTGACGGGTGCGCAGGTAGCGCACCCCCTCCTTGGTCGATTGCCAAGGCGACAGCCGCCCCGCATGCTCGGTCGGCGGGATCGGGCGGAGGAGAGCCGAGGTCACGGTAGCCACCACGAAGGAGACACCGTCGAGGGCGTAGACGAGCGGGAGGCCGATGCCGAGCAGCACGCCCGAGAGCGCCGGTCCCACGATGACGCCGACCTGGAAGACGATCTGCATCATGGCCGCGGCCGCCGCCAGATGGCGACGCTCGACCATGCCCGGCACCGAGGCCATGCGCGCGGTGTTGGAGAAGCCCATGAGCCCAGCCGCCAGGGAGCTGACGACGTAGAGCGCGACGAGGGACGGATGGGCCAGCGCGGCGTTGACGGCCATGGCCGCGCTGGTCACCGTCATGCCCGCTGCGGTCCACACCATGATGCGGCGCCGGTCCACGGTGTCGCCGATGGGCCCGGCGGAGAGCGCGCCGGCGAGGAAGGGGAAGAGCTGGGCCAGGCTGATGGCCCCCACCTGCAGCGAGGAGTGGGTCATGGAGTAGACCTGGTACGGGATGGCGACCACGGTCAGCTGCGTCCCGAGCATGGAGATGAGCTGTCCCGTGAAGAGGAGCCGGAAGTCTCGGCTCTGCCGCAGCGGGGTGGTGTCCACCAGGATCCGGCCCGGCATGGGGGAAGCCTATGGTCGGCCGTCGCGCGGGAGGCGCCCGGCGGAGGTGATCAGGACAGCTGCTGGCCGAGGTCGCGCACGGAGATGTCCCACGCAGCGGGCCAGTCCCGGGTGCGCAGGAGCGCGTCGCTGCCGCCGTCGCAGAACACGACCGACCCGCAGAAGAACGATCCGTCCGGGCCGAGCAGGAACTCGACCAGAGCGGCGATCTCCTCGGGGCGACCGGGCCGCCCGAGCGGGATCGGCAGCAGGTCGAGCAGCGGGCCCGTCTCGGGGTCGGCCCGCATGCCGGCCACCATCGGAGTGTCGATCATGCCCGGCGCGATCGCGTTCAGCCGGAGACCCGCGCCGGCCCACGCGCCACTCGTCGCCTGGCGCCTGACCCAGTGGGCGACCGCCAACTTGGTGGCGGGGTAGGCCACCAGGGAGCCGCGGGCGTCGGCGATGCGCGCGCTCAGCTCCTCGTCGTGCGCCAGGCAGGCTTCCACGAGGTCCGCCGGGATGGCCGGTTGCACGGTCGTCGAGTTCGAGCTGATGGCGACCGCGGCGCCCCCCGGGGCGAGCAGCGGGCGCAGGCCGTCGAGGACGTCGACCGTCCCGAAGTAGTTCACTGCCGCCAGCAGCGACCCGGCCCGGCTCGGGGCTCCGGCCAGCCCGGCGCAGGTGACGACGCCGGCCAGGGACCCGCCGCAGCGCTCGGCCGCCTCGGCGACCGCCCGGGCCCGCCCGGCGGTGGTCCCGAGGTCGGCCACCACGTCGGTGTCGTCCTTGTCGACACCCACCACGTGCCAGCCCGCGGCGCGCAGCCGGGTCGCGGTGGCCGCCCCGATCCCCGAGGCCGCGCCGGTGACGACGACGGCGCGCTCAGGCAGCGCGGCGCGCCTTCAGGAGGGCGAGGGCCTTGTCGGCGTGGGAGCCCATCGACACCTCCGAGTGGATGACGTCGAGCAGCGTGCGGTCGGTGTCGATGACGAAGGTGATCCGCTTGTTGGGCAAGAAGTTCGGGCCGCGCTTCGCGCCGAGCTGCGCCGCCACCACGCGCTCGTGGTCGGACAGCAGCGGGAAGCCCAGCGACTCCTTCTCGTCGAAGCGCTTCTGTTTGTCCACCGTGTCGGCGCTGATGCCGACCGGTTGGGCGCCGACGGCGGCGAACTCGGCCGCCAGGTCGCGGAAGTGGCAGCTCTCCTTCGTGCAGCCGTAGGTCATGGCGGCCGGGTAGAAGAAGAGGACGACCGGGCCGTCCGCCAGGAACCCGCTCAGCGTCCGGGGCGTCCCCGTCTGGTCGGGGAGCTCGAAATCGGGGACGACGTCACCTGTGCGCATCCGCTCAATGTAGAGCGAAGGGCCTCGGTGTGCCTGGGCTAGGCCTCGAAGCGGAACCCGACACCCCGCACCGTGACCAGATGGCGCGGGTTGGCCGGGTCGGGCTCGATCTTGCGCCGCAGCCGCTTGATGTGGGTGTCGAGGGTGCGGGTGTCGGTCAGCTCCTGGTCCCACCACAGCCGGTCGATGCACCAGTCCCGGGTGACGACCTGGCCGCTGTGGGACATGAGCAGGGCCAGGAGGTCGAACTCCTTGCGGGAGAGGTCGACGGGGACCTCGCTCACCGTAACCTCGCGGCGGCCGGCGTCGAGGCGGACCGGCCCGACGGAGAGCACCTCCTCGTGGTGCTCGGCCACGGCCACGCCGCGTCGCAGCACGGCCCGCATGCGGGCCACCAGCTCGCGGAGGCGGAACGGCTTGGCCACGTAGTCGCTGGCGCCGAGCTCCAGGCCGAGCACGATGTCGACCTCGGAGTCGCGTGCGGTGACCATGATGATGGGCACCGGCTTGAGGCTCCGCATCTGCTGGCAGATTTCGATGCCCGACTGGTCGGGCAGCATGACGTCGAGGAGCACCAGGTCGGGGTGCACCCGGTGGAACAGGCGCAGCGCCTCGTGCCCGTCGCCTGCGCTCTCGACGGTGAAACCCTCTCGCGTCAGGCCCGACGCGAGGGCCTGACGGTAGGACTCCTCGTCGTCGACCACGAGCACGAGGGGACGGTTGTCCCGCGAGGGCCCCGTGCCCGGAGGCCGGCCGTTGGTTGCCGGTGCGTTTGCGATGGCCACGCCGTGGTCAGCCTCAGGCAGCGTCGTGAGGGACCCGGGGCGAGGGCAACGTGAGAGGGGCAGGCGACGACGGCGGACGGGGGGTCGATCGCACCGACGTCGCCTGGAAGCGCGGGGAGGCGAATACCCGCGCCACGGTGACCAACGATCCGAAAAACCCGGAACGGTGTGAGCGCGCCGGTCGGATCATGATGACCTCGGCCAGGTGGCCCTGGCCGTGATGGCGACCGACGACGGGTGCGGAACGGGCATCCCGGCCGGTGTGATCCATACGCTGATCAGCTGTCGCCATAAGGGGTCACGCTACGGAGCCGAGGTAAACGTGCTGTGAAACCGGTGCAACCAACAAGTGTGCTGCAGATGAACTCTTCACCGCCCCGTTCGGGCCGGGGGCGTTACGCTCGCAGACACTCGAGTGGGAGGTGCCCGATGACCGAGGCCATGGGCCACGGCGTGAACCAACGCAAGGCCATTGCCATGACGCCCGGCGAGGTGGCGGCGTTCCTCGCCGAGCGACGGGCCATGACGATGTGCTCGCTCGCCCGCGACGGGTCCATCCACGCGGTGGCCATGTGGTACGGGTTCCTCGACGGGTGCGTGACGGTGGAGACCAAGTCGAAGTCGCAGAAGGTGCAGAACCTACGCCGAGACCCGCGTCTGCACCCTCCTCTTCGAGGACGGAGACTACTACGAGGAGCTGCGCGGCGTGGAGCTGGTCGGCGCGGCGGAGATCGTCGAGGACCCCGACAGGCTCTTCACCCTCGGCGTGAGCGTCTTCGAGCGCTACTACGGCGCCTATTCCGACGACCTCGCGCCGTTCATCGAGACGATGCTGCACAAGCGGGTGGCGATCAAGCTCCACGTGCAGCGGACGGTGAGCTGGGACCACCGCAAGCTCGGGCTGCCGCCGACGCGCCCGGCCGAGGGGTGAGGATCGCCGTCCGCCACGAGGTCGCCGCATCGCCCGCGCGGGCGATCGCCGCCTACGGCTCGCCGGCGTTCTACACCGGGAGGGCGGAGAGAGACGACATCGACGTCCTCGAGGTGGTGCGCCACGACGACGAGGGCGAGCGCGTCCTGATTGAGGTGCGCTTCGCGTTCACCGGCTCGGTGTCCGCCGCCGTGCGCGCCGTCATCGACCCCGCCAAGATGTCGTGGGTCACCCGGACCGAGGTGCGGCCCGCCGAGGCCCGCACGGACTGGGTCGTCCTGCCCGACCACTACCCCGACCGCCTGACCGCAGCCGGCACCTACGGGTTCGCTGCTGGCGACGACCCGGACAACACCGTCGTCACCGTGGAGGGCGACCTGAAGGTCCACGTCCCGATCGTCGGTCGCTCCGTCGAGCGGGCCATCGTGTCGGGGTTGTCGCGCTACATCGAGGACGAGGTGGCGAGCATCCCGAGCCTGGCGCCCTGAGTCCCGAGCGGGCCGGCTACTCGCACGCCTTGAGCAGCTGCGTCATCCCGTCCTCGATCCCGCCGGACAGGACGTCGATGTCCTCGGTGGTGTCGTAGTCGCCGGTGATCCCGAAATTGACCTCGCCGTCGTAGGAGAAGATGGCGATGCCCAGCCGGATCTGGCCGCCGAGCGGCACGTAGGGGAAGGCCCGGATCATGCGCCGTCCCGCCGCGTAGAGCGGGAACTGGGGACCCGGCACGTTGGTGGTGACCGTGTTGACGTTGCGTTGGCCCGCCCGTGTGGCGAGGCGCATCCCGAGCGCCAGCAGCATGGGCGGGGCGAAGCCCGACATGGACGTCAGCGCCTCTCCGGCCACCGCCTGCTTGGAGTCCTTGAGGTCCTTCATCTGCGCGCTGATGGTGTGCAGTCGGAGCACGGGGTCCTCGATGTCGACGGGGAGCTCGGCGAACATCGCCGACACCCTGTTCTCCAACGTGCCGTCGCCGATGGCCTTCCCCGAGGTGTCGCGCGGGCGGACCGAGACGGGCACGAGGGTGCGCACCACGCGCTCGACGTCCTCGTCGCGCGACATGAGGAGCTCGCGGAACCCGTTGGTGATCGCCGCCAGCACGACGTCGTTGAAGGTCCCGCCGAGGCCCTTGCGCACGCGCTTGATGTCGTCGACCGACGTCGTCGCCCAGGCGTAGCGCCGATGGGGCCCGAGCGGGCCGTTGAGGCTCGACAACGGCATGGGCCGGACGAGCCCGCTCAGGGCGAACAGGCCGCCGACCACGTCCAGCGCGTAGCCGGCCACCCGGCGGACGACGCGGGTCTGCGCGCGCGCCGCGCGCAGCTGCTCGTAGGGCGAGCGTGCGATGTTCTCCAGCGCGTCGACCATGAGCTCCAGGCCCGAGGGCATGGGCCTCGGCACCCATTCGGAGCGCTCGGGGCGCGTCGTCTCGGGACTCAGGTCCATGACGACGGCGAGCAGGTCGGTGCCGGCGACACCGTCGACCAGCGCGTGGTGGGTCTTGGACAGGATCGCCCAGCGCCCGTCCTCGAGTCCCTCCACGACCCAGATCTCCCACAGCGGCTTCGAGCGGTCGAGCTGTTGGGCCATCACGCGCCCGACGAGCTTTCGCAGTTCGCTCTCGCCGCCGGGCGACGGCAGGGCAGTGTGGCGGAGGTGGTACTCGATGTTGAAGTGCGGGTCGTCCACCCACACCGGGCGCCCGAGCTCGAACGGGACGAACCGCACTCTCTGGCGGTAGCGCGGCACGAGGTCGAGCTTGGCGTCGACCATGTCGACGATGTCGGCGAACGGTGGCGGAGGGCCTTCGAAGATGGCGACCGATGCGATGTGCATGTGGGACACGTGGTCCTCGATGTGGAGGAACGACGCATCCAGCGGGCTCAGTCGGTCGGGACCCATCGCAGCCCTCCCTTCGGGTGCACTTCCGCCCGCACGCTACTACCGGGCGGCCGCCCCCTCCGGGGCCGTCAGCCGGCGCTGGCTGTGGCGACCGGGTGGCCCAGCGAGCCCAGGAGGGGGGAGGCCGCGACCCGCTGCCTGGTCTCCTCGTAGGCGGCCTCGATGACCCGCGGGCCGCGGTCCTCGGCCATGGCCCGCAGCCCCATGGCCCGGCGGGCGTCGGCTCCCGGCTCCAGGCTCACCACCGTCGTCCCGCTCGACTCGAGCCGGGCGACCTCGCGCTCCATGCGGCGGTGCACGGTGCGGCGCAGGAGGCCGTCGGCTGCGTTGAAATGGCCCTGGGCGGCGGACATGGACGAGACGATCACGACCAGGTCGAGGCCCTCGGAGCGGAGCACGTCCGCGTTGGTGACCGAGTGAACGCCACCGTCGACGTACTCGGTGTCCTCGATCGTGACCGGCCGGAAGTACCCCGGGATGGCGCAGGAGGCCAGCACCGCCGGGGCCAGGCGGCTCGGCGGCGCCCCGGGCTGGCCGAAGACGACGCGGGCACCGTCGGCCCTCCGCACGGCACAGATGCGCAGGCCGTCCGGCCAGCGGTCACCGATGTGCTCGTCGAGGCCGCGGGCGCGCTCGGAGATGTCGATCTGGCCCCGTGGCAGAAGGGTGACCGCCGCCACCTCGGGACGGAAGGCGAGCGGCCGCCGGGCGACCCTCGTGAGCAGCGCCGGCGACGGCAGGTTCCAGGGCCGCAGCAGCGAACGGACCGACGGCGTCGGCAGCGGTCCGGCGTCGGCGGGAAGGATGCGCGAGAGGATGGCGCCGCCCCGGCGGGAGGTGGGCACGCCGTACAGCGACGCCGCCAGGTCGGTGGCCGGGACCCCGACCCGGAGCGCTGCGCCGGTGACCGAGCCGGCTGACGTGCCCACGATGACGCGGGCACGGCGGGGGTCCCAGCCGGCCTCGCGTTGGAGCGCCGCGAGGACGCCGGCCTGGTAGGCCTGGCCGACGACGCCGCCGGCGCCGAGCACGAGGCCGATGGACGGCGTCGTCCGACTGCCGAACCCCCCACGGATCACGTTCCTCACCCCCTCTTCATACCCCGCATCGGCAACGGTCCACCCGGTGCAACCTACCGGCCCTCGGGGCGCCGGGGGTGGTGCTCCGCCCTCACCAGGGCCGCGACCGGCCCGCGTCGTCCTCATCGCCGCCAAGGTTGCTCAAGCCGCCATCGAGGCCAGGCGGAGGCCTCGGACGCTAGGGTTGCACGGACCGGGGGAACGCACCGTTACTCTGCAGAGCTGACATGGGCAGGACCCGCGACGACCTGCACCGCATTGCGGCGCACGTGCTGGGCCGCCGCCGCTGGGCGGTGAGCGGCCACTTCGGCCTGCGGGCGAGCCCTGGCGGCGTGGCGACCCCGGCCTTCGGGCCCGAGCCCGAGGTGCTGCGCCTCACCACCACCACCACTCGTGCGTGAAGTGGGCACGGAGTGCCTGACCGCCCCCCTGCAGGGCTCGACCCTCGCCGAGCTGGCCGCCTTCGCCGACGCCGACCTCGACGCCGACTTTCCCGCGGGCCCCGGCCTGCCGGCACTCGGCCCGACCGCCGAGCCGCTGCACCCGGCCGTCGCTGAGCTGGACGCGCTCTACGGCTGGTTCGACGTCGCGTGGCGGGTGCTCGACGAGGTCACGTCCGACCCCTCCGTGGTGCTCCGCCGCTCGACCGTGCAGCTGTGGCCCGAGCACTTCGACGCCGCAACGACCGTCGAGCTCGGACCCGACACAACGGTGAATCTCGGCTTCTCTCCCGGTGATGCCTTCTGCGAGGAGCCCTACGTCTACGTCGGCCCTTGGGGGGCGGAACGTCCGGGCCGCCCCGAGTACTGGAACGCGCCCTTCGGCGCGTGCGCGCGCCGCGCTCGACCGCCCCCGACGCATCCCGCTGTGCCGCCTTCCTCCGCACCGGGCTCGCTCTGCTGACCAAGGGGTGACGCCCGTGCCCGTTCCCCTCCCGACCACCGAGACCGTCAACCTGCAGCCGCCCGACGCGGCGGAAACGCAGGTCATGGCGGACGGCGTGGCCTCGGCCGTGACGGGCCGCGAGGGATTGTGGCCCGTCCAGCGTTCGCTCATCGAGGCCCTGTGCGCGTCGATGACCGGCCACCGGGTCACGCTGGACGACCGGCCACAGATGACGGCGGACCAGTTCGCCGAGGCCATGGCGCGGCGCGAACTGTCGTTCCGCTCGCGCATGGTGCAGGTGATGCTCCTCGGCGCGCTGGTGCTGCACCCGTTGCCCGACGACGTGGCCGACAGCGTGGCCGTCTTCGCCAGCGAGCTCGGGGTGGAGGACGGCATGGTCGACGTGGCCCGCGAGTTCGCCGCCGGCTCGCTCGGCCTGGCCGCGGTCGACTTCCGGCGCAACGGGTACGAAGGCACATGGAACGACGAGGCGTCCTCCGCTGCGCTCCACTCGTCGCGGGTGTTGCACGAGGCGTGGGAGGTCTCCGCGGCCGACCCCGCGCTCGGCGGCGCGCTGGGCCTCCCTCGAAGACCTGCCGCCCGACGCCCTCGGCCGCAAGGTGTGGGAGATGTACGAGGCGCGCGGGTTCACCTACCCGGGCACACCGGGCTCGGCGCCGCCGTTGCTGGCGCAACACGACTGGGTGCACGTGCTCGGCGACTACGGCACGACCGTGGAGTCCGAGGTCGAGGTCTTCGGGTTGATCGCGCGGGCCAACGACGACATGCACGCGTTCTCGCTCCTCGCCATGGTGATCTCGCTCTTCGAGACCGGCTACCTGGCCACGGGGGCGGGCCTGTTCGAGGCCTCCCCAGGGCACTTCTCGTCCGACCCCAAGATGGCGCTCCGGCTCTCCGACGCCATGCGGCGCGGCGCCCTGTGCCGTGACACCGAGACCGGCACCGACAGCGTCGACTTCCTCACGTTCGACTGGTTCGCCGTGGCCGACCGGAAGTGCCAGGACGTGCGGACGCGGTTCAACCTCGTGCCCAAGGCGGTGGACGCGGCGGCGTGCTCGGTCGGGCCCTGGGAGCGCGGCGGGATCAGCCCGTTCCAGATGAGGGCGGGACGCGCCCTGGCGGCCGCGCGCGGCAGGCCCTACGACGCCCACGGCGCGTCGGTCTGACTACGACTCGAGGAAGCGCAGGACCGCCAGCACCCGGCGGTGGTCCTTCTCCGACACGGGGAGGTCGAGCTTGGCGAAGATGTTGGCCACGTGCTTCTCGACGGCGCCCTCGCTGACGACGAGGGCGTGGGCGATGGCGGCGTTCGACCGGCCCTCCGCCATGAGGGAGAGCACCTCGCGCTCGCGCGCCGTCAACACCGACAGCGAGCCGGTGCGCCGCGTGGCGCCGAGCAACTGCGTCACCACCTCAGGATCCAAGGCCGTACCTCCTATGGCGACGCGCTCGAGCGCCTCGACGAAATCGCCGACGTCCGCCACGCGGTCCTTCAACAGGTACCCGATGCCGGCGGCGTCGTTCGCCAACAGGTCCGCCGCGTAGCGGGTCTCGACGTACTGCGAGAACAGCAGGATCCCCAGGCCTTCGTAGCGGTCGCGCAGCTCCAGGGCGAGGCGCAGGCCCTCGTCGGTGAAGGTCGGCGGCATGCGGATGTCGATGACGGCGACGTCCGGCGGATTCTGGGCGACCGAGCTGCGCAGCGCGGAGGGGTCCCCAACGGCGCCCGTGATGGCGAAGCCGCGATCGACCAGGAGCTGGACCAGCCCGTCGCGGAGGATGGCCGAGTCCTCGGCGATGGCCACTCGCAGTGCGCCGACCATCACACGGTCAGGGGGAGGTCGACGGTGACGACGGTGGGACCGCCCGGCGGGCTCACCAGGTTCAGCCGCCCGTCCACCGCGTGCACGCGCTCGGTGAGCCCGGCCAGGCCGCTGGAGCTGGAGCCGATGGTGGTGAGCCGGGCGCCGCCGCAACCGTCGTCCCGCACGACGAGCCGGAGCCAGGTGCCCTGCTGGGCGCAGGAGACCGACGCCCGCGAGGCCTGGGCGTGCTGGGCGACGTTGGCCAGGAGCTCGGCCACGCAGAAATAGGCGATGGCCTCGATGGCCGGGGTGGGGCGCGTCCGCAGGTCCACCGACACCTCGGTGGGGACCGCACTGCGGGCGGCCAGCGTGGCCAGCGCGCCCTCCAGCCCGATGTCGAGTGCCGGCGGGTGGATCCCTCGTGCGATGTCGCGCAACTCGGCGATGGCCTCCTTGGCGCCCCGGTGCGCCTCGTCGATCAGCTCGCGGACCCGTGGGAGATCGACGTGGTCGGCGTCCTCGAGCTTCTCCTTGGCCATACCCAGCCGCATGGCCAACGCCACCAGCTGGGCCTGGGTGCCGTCGTGCAGGTCGCGCTCGATGCGCCGGAGCGTGGCCGCCGAGGCGTCGACCGTCTGGGTCCGGGCCTGCTCGAGGGTGCGGACGCGGGCTGCCATCGGGTCGGGACCGAGCAGGCCGCGGATGAGCAGGCGGTCGACGTTGACGAAGCCGCGCATGACCCAGGGCGCCGCGAAGAGGAACACGAAGCCGAGCAGGAAGACGGCCAGACCGTGGCCGAAGCCCTGGCCGTCGGGCGGGAAGAGGTTGTTGCCGAAGAGGTTCGGCACCAGGCCCCAGATGGGCGGCCCGCCTCCGTTCGAGCCCGCGAGGGGGCGGAGGATGCAGAAAACCGCGTCCCACCAGAGGCTCACCGCCACGAAGAAGCCGAGCACGGTCCAGGGCACCTTGATGGCGAGGTACCCGACGGCCCGCCAGCCGACGCGGTCGCGCAGGGAGGACTGCAGCCACCCGAGGAACCCGTGCCGGCCGGCGAAGGGTTCGGGGTCCTCGACCTGTTCGCCGAGCATGGCGCGGGCCAGCCGCCGGTTCCACCCGCCGATACCCCGCGCGCTGCGGATGGAGAGCGCCAGGATCCCGAGGCCGAAGAACGTGATCGCCAGCGCGATTCCGGCCACCATGGTGAACCCCACGAAGCCGAGGCCGACGGCGGCGAGGCCGCCCGAGAGGACGTAGAAGGCCAGTTCGGCCCAGGGTCGCTTGGTGAAGGGCTCACGCAGGATGCGGCGGGCCAGCGTCTTGGCCGCCGTCATGTGCTCCTCGCTCAGCGAGATCTCCCGGCCCCCCAGGCGGACGCGCAGCCCGCTGTCCTCGGCCTGTTCCACCATCAGGCGTCCCGCCTCGTCACGGCGGCCGCGCCGAGGGCCAGCGCCAGAACGGTGTAGAGCCCCATCAGGAGGAAGCCCGTCCGGCCGGACAAGGCGTTGTAGACGGGCACCACGGCCGCCACCGAGTTCCCGAGCAGTATCACGGGCATGAACCGGCTCGGGTCCCCCGGCACGTTGTGCAACAGGACGGGGAGAAGCAGGGTGCATCCCACGAAGGTCGCGATGGCGCCCGCACTGTGGCGGATGATCGCACCGATCCCCAGCCCGAACAAGGCGCCGAGGGCGAGGAAGCCGGCCGATCCGAGGAGTGCGCCGAGCACGTTGGGATCGCCGAGCGTGGCCGTGGGGGCCGCACCGGAGAGGACGGCCTGGCCCTCGAAGAAGGACAGGAAGCTCAGGACCAGGCCCACGGCCAGGGCGAACGTGCCCATCACGATCACCTTGGCGCCGAAGAACACGCCCCGGCGGGGCGTGGCCGCCAGGGAGGAGCGGATGGTGCCGCTGCCGTACTCGCCCGTCATGGAGAGAATGCCGAAGATGCCGACGACGAGGGAGCCCAGGGCGAGACCGGCCAGCGCGGTGTTGGTGGGATCGAAGCCCTCCCCGGCGTGGTGGCGCGCACCGTGGGTGGCGAGGAAGGTGACGGCGACGGCGCCCACCAGGGTGATCAGGAGGGCCCACTTCGTCGAGCGCAGCGTGAGCAGCTTGGCCCATTCGGAGCTGACGGCCTGCCGGAGGCCGGCGCGTCGTCCGGGTACGTCGAGTGTCGCGGTGAGGGTCATCGGTCGTCCTTTTCAGTGGGAGGTGGCGGCCGGGGCGGGCACAGCCCGCGCCTCGGAGGAACGGAATTCGACGGTGTCGCTCGTGAGCTCCATGAAGGCGTCCTCGAGGGAGGCCCGCAGCGGCGTGAGCTCGTGGACCGTCAACGCGTCGCGGGCGGCCAGTTCCCCGACGTCGGCGGCGGGCATGCCGGTGACCACGATGGAGCCGTCGTCGGCGACGCTGGGCCGCGCGCCCGCCCGGGTGAGGGTGGTGACGAAGCGTTGAGGTGTCGGTGTGACGATGCGCACCGAGTCGCCGCGGCTTTGCGCGGTGAAGGCCTCGACGCTCGTGTCCGCGATCAGCGCGCCGCGACCGATGACGACGAGGTGGTCCGCCGTCAGCTCCATCTCTGTGATCAGGTGGCTCGACACCAGCACGGTGCGTCCCTCGGCGGCCAACCCGCGCAGCAGGTGGCGGACCCAGCGGATGCCCTCGGGATCGAGGCCGTTGACCGGTTCGTCGAAGAGCAGGACCCCGGGGTCGCCCAGGAGCGCACTGGCGATGCCGAGGCGCTGCCCCATGCCGAGCGAGAACTTCCCGGCCCGCCGGTCGGCCACGCTGGTGAGCCCGACGACGTCGAGCACCTCATCGACCCGTGCCGCGGGGATGTCGTTCGTCTTGGCGAGGCAGCGCAGATGGTTGCGCGCGCTCCGGCCGGGGTGAAAGGCCTTGGCATCGAGCAGCGCGCCGACTTCGCGCAACGGCCAGCGCAGTTGCCGGTAGGGGACGCCCTGCACGGTGGACGATCCTGCGTCTGGCACGTCGAGGCCGAGGATCATGCGCATGGTGGTGGACTTGCCCGAGCCGTTCGGGCCGAGGAAGCCGGTGACGAGGCCGGGGGCGACGGTGAAGCTCAGACCGTCCACGGCCACGTTCTTGCCGTAGCGCTTCGTCAGTTGGTGGGTCACGATCATGTGACCCAGCATGCGGGCTGGCGAGGCCCGTGGGAATGCCGCTACCGGGCGTCCCACACTGGTGCTACCCCCCCTCTCGGGCGGGACGGCTCAGACCGTCGGACGAGGTGCCGCGACCGATCGCGCGGCGGTACGGCTCGCCTCCCGGTACAGCGTGTCGTACTCGAGCCCGAGGGCGTTGCTCGTTCGGACGGCGGCCTTGCGTGCGTTGAAGTCCCGTTGTGCGGCTCGGAACGCGTCCGCCTCGGCCTGGCCCGCCTCGCGCAGCCGCGTGTCGACACGCGGCACGGCGAAGGCCTGGCCCACCGGGATCCGCCCCGAGCCGCTCAGCACGTCACCAACCTGGAGCACGTAGCGGAACTCGCTGTCGAAGGCGTACCAGTCGGTCTCGACGCGACCGGTGAGCGAGGACAGCGGTGGCGGTTGGGCCTGGTTCACGACCCCGGTGAAGACCGTGTCCCATCCCGGCGGCGTGCGGAAGTCGAACGCGCCGCGGAGTGCGACCGCACCGGGCGGGACCCACAGGCTGCCCATCCGCAGGAGGGCGTCGCGCACCTGCCGGATCTCGGTGTCCGACAACGGGCACCCCGGTGCCCGGAAGACGAGCTCCTCCGACCACACGCCGATCCCGTTGGCCGGGATGCTGTAGCGGAGGCTGAAGAAGTGCGCGTCCGGGCGGGCAGCGTCGGCGCCGAAGAACGAGAAGAGGAGCTCCCCGGGTGCGGTCCGCCGAATTTGGAAGGATTCGTGGTCGTGCAGGGCCGGGTAGACCAGGAAGCCCAGAGAGCTGCCTGCTTCGAGCGGCCCGCACATCCGCGCGTGTTGCGGCAGCATCGGCCGCCGCCCCTCCCGGCGGGGCAGTCGGCCCACGCCGGGACGGAACTGCCCCGGGATGACGGAGACCTCGACGGCCGCGCCCGCCGGCGCGCGCTCCGTCGAGCCGGCCGGTGCGATCACCCGCTCCCGAACTCGTACATGCCGCCACCGCCGCCGAACTGGACGCTGTAGCCGACGTTGATGTTGCCGAACTGAGAGAGGCCACCGAAGCTCTGCATCGCCTGCCCCGGGGCGACACCGGGCGCGCCGAACGAGAAGGAGAACCCGCTCACCTCGTCCTCTTCGGGCTCGGTGAACGCGAAGCCGGTGACCTCGGATGCGTGCTCTTTGGCGTGCTCAATCACCAGCACCAGCGCGGACGCCTCACCGGGGGTGAGCTCCTGGCTGAACTGCTGGAGCTTGGCGGCGAGCGAGGCGTAGTCGGCCGCCGAGCGGGGCGTGGTCTCGACCGAATCAGTCATGGTCAACTCCTTCTGCTCCTGCCGGCCCTACCGGCATTGACGAAGGTGTGACGGTCGTCCGTGGCGCCGGTTACAGCCTCCTCGCCGAGGACTCGGGGCCGATCCTGCGCAGCGCCGAGGTGGCCCGCCCGCCCGCCGACGTCAACCGGCTGGCGGCGATGGTGCGGGACAGCCGTCCGGCCGGTGTCGGCGCCTCCTGGACGTTGGCCGCGGTACCCCAGAGCACCGTTTTCAGCTGGAACGGCCGCAGCTCCGGGTGTTTCGACTTGATGAGTGCCGCGATGCCCGAGATGTGCGGCGCCGCGTAGGAATTCCCGGTCCCGGTGATCCTCCCACCGCCGCGCCAGCTCAGCTCGACGTCGATGCCGGGCGCGAGGAACTCGGTCGGCGGGTCGGGGTTGTAGTGGAAGCGGAAGGGATCGGTCGCCAGGTTGCAGGCGACGCTCGTGACCGAGGCGTAGAGCGAGGGGTAGCTGGGCCGGGCCATGTTGTTGGCCGCCGTGACGAGCAGCGTGCCCCCGAAGTAGGCGCGGTCGCACACCTCGTAGAAGGCGAGCGCCCAGTCGCGCCGCGTCGTGCCCAGGGAGAGGTTGATCACGTCGAAGCCCTGTTCGACCGCCCAGCCGAGGCCGGCCAGGAAGGCGGCCGCCTTGCCGGCCAGGCCGGCGCCCAGCACGCGCACGCTGGTGAGGCGCGCCTCGGGTGCGAGGCGATGGATGATGCCCGCGCACGCCGTGCCGTGCCCGAACGCGTCCTCGTGCGGCCCCGGGGTGAGCACCGCCTCGCCCTCGTCGTCCAGCGTCACCGCTAGCCCGCCCTCACGGTCGACGCAGTCCCCGAGGTCGGGATGGTCCGCCTCGATCCCGCTGTCGACGATGGCGACCCGCGCCCCTCTCCCGGTCGCCCCACCCCAGGCCCATTCGGGCGACAGGTCCTCGATGCGGGCGACGCCGGGGAGGCGGAGCACCGAGGATTCGCGGGTCCACTCGGGTCGCGGCCCGGCCGGCTTGACCCGCTGCTGGTCCGGTCGCACCGGCGTCTCCGGTGGCGTCGGGGTGTCGTCAGCCACGCGCCAGGATCGCCTCGACCAGCGTCGCCACCTGTGCGTACCCCGCCGGGTCGGCCGCCTCCAGGCGGCGCAGCTCCGCGCAGAGCTCCTCGGGGGAGCGGACCGCCACGTCGCCCTCGTCGCCTTCGAGGGCGACGGCGGCAATGCCGGCGAGCAGGCTGGCCAGCTCGACGTCGTCGAAGGTGAAGGTGCCGTCCGCCTTGTCGACGAGCTCGAGCACGCCGACCACGGTGTCGGCCGTGGTGCAGGGCACGCAGAGGATGCTGGACGGCCGCTCGGCCAGCAGGCCGAGGACGCCCTCGGACAGGCGGGCGTCACCCTCGCGCGCCGCCATCGCCATGGGCTGCCCCGAGGTGGCGACGAAGCCGGCCGTCCCCTCGCCGGCGGGGACGTCGGTGCCCACGATGCCCCCCGCCCCGAAGGCGGCCACCACCGCGAGCCGCTCACCCCGCAGGGCCATGACCCAGCCGGCCGAGGCCGCCGTGGCGCCGACGGCAGAGTCGACCACCGCCTGGAGCACCGGGTTCATGGCAGGAAGTATGCCGTCAGCGGCCCACGGCGGGGAGGCTGCCCGTCAGGCGGCGCACCTCGTCGGCGCTCGGGGCGCCCACCGGGGCCGCGGCGGGCTCCACCACCGCCAGGGATCGCGACACGCCCATGGTCATCCTCGAGAGCCTCGTGCCGCCGGCCGGGCCGACCGTCCGGCGCGCCGTTCCCTCGAGGGCGGCGGCGATGTCGGCGTGCGTGGCGGCGAGGCCCCGGATCACCTCGTCGTCGAGCACGAGCAGGGTCACGGGCTCCGTGGCCTGCAGGGTGGCCTCGGTGCCAGACCCCAGCAGTGCGGCCAGGCCGAAGGCGTCGCCCACCCCGAGCTCGGCGGTCTGGACTGTCTCGCCCGCGTAGTCCCGGGACATGACTGCGGCCCGGCCGCGCCGGACGATGAGGAGGCGGCCGCCCCCCTCGGCGATCGACTCGCCGGCGCCGAGGTCGACGGCGCGCAGCCGGCCGGCCACGGTGGCCAGTTCGTCGGGACCCAACGAGGAGAGGATCGGGATGCGCCCGAGCGAGCCCACGGCGTCGAACGGTGCCTCCGTCGGCATTGCGGCGCCGGTCTGCTCCGCCCACAGCTGGGCGTAGGTGCCGCCCAGGCGGAGCAGCTCGTCGTGGGTGCCGTGCTCGACGAGGTGGCCGGCCACGATGACGCAGATCTTGTCGTAGCCGGTGATGGACGTGAGGCGGTGCGTGACCGCGATGGTGGTGCGGCCCTGGCCGACCCGCTCGAGGGTGTCGGCGATCAGGCGTTCCGTGCGCGGGTCCAGCGCCGACGTCGCCTCGTCGAGGAGGAGCACGCTCGGGTCGCGCAGCAGGGCCCGGGCGATGGAGAGCCGCTGCTTCTGCCCACCCGACAGCCGGCCGCCGCGCTCGCCCACCAGGGTGTCGTAGCCCCGGGGCAGCGAGGACACGAAGTCGTGCATCTCGGCCGCCTGCGCCGCCGCCTCGATCTCGGCGTCGCTCGCCCCGGGCTTGGCCAGCGCGATGTTGTCGCGCACGGTCGCGTTGAAGAGGAAGGTCTCCTGGAACACCACGCCGAGCTGGGCCCGCAGCGACGCGATGGTGACCTGTTGCGCGTCCACGCCGTCGAAGAGGAGCGCTCCCTCGTCGGGGTCGTAGAAACGCATGAGCAGTTGGAGGATGGAGGACTTGCCGGCGCCGGTCGGCCCGACGAAGGCCACCTTCTGCCCGGCCGTGATCGTGATGTTGATCCCCTCGAGCGTCCGTCGCTCGGGCGTGTAGGAGAACCCGACGTCGCGCAGGACGATGTCGTGACGGATGGGGCCGAGCTCGGGGAGGCCCTCACGCTCGTCGACTTCGGGAGCGGCATCGAGCACCTCGTTGATGCGCGTGAGCGCGCCGGTCGACGCCTGCACCTGCTGCCCGATGCCGGTCAGGACGGTCACCGGTGAGAGCACCTCGCCCATGAGGCTCATGAAGGCGACGAGGCCACCGATGGTGAGGTGCCCGTGGAGGATGAGCCAGGAACCGAGGCCCAGGATGAAGACGCGCAGCAGCGTCACGATCATGTTGACGGACAGTCCGAACACGCCGCCGTAGAGCTGCAGCTTGACCTGGCGGTCGAACAGCCGGTCCGAGGCCTGCGTGAAGCGGCCGGTCTCGCGGCGCTGCAAGCCGAACGCCTTGACGACGGGCTGGGCCCCGTAGTTCTCCGAGGCGACGGTGAGCACGCTCCCCGTTTCCTCCTGCACGGCCACGCTGCGTTTCTGGGCGCCCTTGGCCATCGCCTTGTAGACGGCCCCGATGATGGGTGCGCCGACCAGCGTGATCACCGCGAGCAGCGGGTTCAGGATCACCAGCACGATGGCCGAGACCACGAGCGAGAGGATCTGGGACAGCCCGCCGCGCAGCGTCTGGGAGAGGCCCTGTTCGAGCATGCCGACGTCGGAGAAGAGGCGGGAGAGGACGTCGCCCTGCTGACGTTGGGAGTACCAGGCCTGGGGCAGCGATTGCATCTTGACGAACATCTCGCGGCGGAGCTGGCGCACGACCGACGCGCTCACGTAGGCGGAGAGGTAGGCGCCGCGCAGTCCCGCCAGCAGCGAGACGATGAACGCGGCGAGCAGGACGGCGAGGATGTTCACCACCTGTGAGAAGTGCCCGCTCGGGATCGCCTTGTCCAGCAACTGCTTGAAGGCGAACGGGAACACGACCGTGAACGCGAGGCCGAAGAGGAGGTAGACGAACATCTCCACCTCGCGCCGGACGTGGGGGCGCAGATAGCGGGTGGCCAGCCGGAGGAATTGACCCGTCTTGATGTTGGGCGCCCCGGCATGGAGCTTGGTCCGCCAGGCCTCCTCCAGGGCGGCGGCGCCGGCGCCGTAGACCGCCTGGGCGGCGGCATCGAGCTTTCCCGGTTGCGCTGACGACAGGAATTGGATGAATTCGGCCCGCCCGGCCCGGTCCACCAGGTAGCGGACGAAGGACAACGCCATGGCCGAGCCGAGCTCATCGGGGGCGGCTCCGAAGGGCGGCAGGTCCATCCCGCGCAGCTCGGGGTCGGGATCCGGCGTGTCGGCGACGAAGAGGCCGTACCCCTCGAGGAGCGGGCCCAGCTCGGCGCCGGCGGGAAGGGCGGCTCCGAAGCAGAGCGCGAGCGGGCGCTCCAGGGGCTCGGGCGGTGACTCCGCGGTGACGACCATCCAGACTTCGTTGCGGGCCCCGTCCACGATCGTCCCGGCGGTCATGACGGCGCCGGGCTCGTCGGGGTCGGGGAACGGGTCGACCAGGCAGACGGTCGGGAGCCCGCCCCACGGCTCGCTGCCGAGTCCGGACAGGCGCCGCCGCGCCTGCTTGGCGGCACGGGCCACGCCGGCGGCGGCCAGCTCCCCGGCCGTGCCCGGAACGAAGCGGACGACGGCGGCCTCGTTGGCACGTGACGCCATCTCGTCGAGGACGGGTCGCGGCGGCGGCGGCGGCTTGTGCCCGTCGGCGGTCGGGACCTGTGCCGCGACTGCCGGGGCCGGCGCTGGTGCCGCGGAGGCTGCCGCCGCTGCGGCGGCCGCGACTGCCGGGTCCGGCGCCTGCTTGACGGCTGTGGGTACTTCGGGCTCGGGCTCGACGACCGGTTCGGGCGGCGGCGGTGGAGGCGGCGGCGGTGGAGGAGGAGGCGGCGGCGGCGGAGCGACGTCTTCCACGGGGTAGGTGGCCGTGGAGTCCGGACCGGGCTCGGGAGCGGGAGGTGCAACCTCGGGCTCGGAGTGCACCGCCACCACGAGGACGGTGTCCCCGACCGCGACGGTGTCGCCGTCAGAGAGTTGCGTCGTACGTTCGATCCGGGTGCCGTTGACCGTGGTGCCGTTGGTGCTCCCCAGGTCCTCGACGCTGAGGGACCCGCCGTCGGCGACGAAGCGGAGGTGGCGGCGCGAGACCTGCTCGTCGGCGAGGAGCAACCCCTCGACTTCACGGCCGGCGTCGAGCGTGCCCTCGACGGTGACCCGCCGTTCGCCCTTCCCCGGCTCCCGAACGAGGAGCTCGAACCTGGTCATGACACGGCTGCCCCCTGTGCGGTCCGGCGCTCCTCGCGTCGGACGATCCGTCGGAACCTGCGCTGCCGGCCCACCCCGATGCCGCCGAAGGCGAGTGCGACGCCGGCCGCGGCACCCAGCACGGCACACACCACGAGACCCACGGCAGTCGGGACCTGGCGGAAGACGACCCAGCCCACCCCCACCAGGGCCACGCCGAACACGGCGCCGACGACGGCGAGGCCGAGCGGGCCGGTCTTGGTGCTCTTACCGGCGCGCAGCGACCGCAGCAACGACTCGCCGTAGCCGATGGTGATCAGCAGGAGCAGCAAGGTGATCCCCGCCGGCACGCTCAACAGCCCCGTCTGCGAGGTGTGAGCCGAGAACGTGGCGTCATGGTCCTGCACCAGGCCCCGCCACAGCGTCACCTTGCCGGTGAAGCTCCCGCCGACGAGATAGCGGCCGCCGAGGTTGACAGTGGCGACCTGTCCGGCCGACGTCGACACCAGGGGCGCGCTGGCAGAGGAGACTTGCTGGCCGAGCACGGTGGCGGACAGCACGACGTGGTCCGCGGCGGGCGCCGAGGACGAGACGGCGACGGGGATCGGCTTGGACATGTTGACCGTCACGGTCCCGCCGTCGACGACGTCGGTACCGGCCACCCTCACTTGACCCGCCGACAGATTGCCGCCGCTCGACGGTGCGCCCAGACCGATCAGGGCGACGATGAACGCCACCACGACGAGCACGGCCGCCGCGATGAAGTACCGCGCCGGGCTCGGCGGCGGAGTCAGCACCTCTTTGACGGGCACGAGGTCCGCCGCGCCGTCGGCCACCGCGTCCAGTGCGGCGCTGCGGGTGTGCACGGTGACGGTCGGCCGGACAGGGGTCGTCGGCGGCCTGGCCACCGTGGGCGGCGCGCCCGCGGCCGGCCGGGGCACCGTGGCCGGGGCGGGACCGGCGTCGGCCGTCGCCGTGCCCGCATCCGCCGCGGCAGCGACTGGCGGCTTCTCGAGGGTCGGGCCGGCCGGCCGGCCGCTGGCGCGCTCGGTCGCCGCCACGATGCTGCTCGCACCCATGACCGGCGTGCCGTCGGAGGGCAACCAGCCCGGGCCCCACGCCGCCGTGCACGCCTCGGCCAGCGCCACGCCGAAGTCCACCGCCGTGGCCGGCCGCTCGGCCGGGTCGGTGGCCAGGCCCGACATGACGATGGCTGCCACCGGCTCGGGAATCGTCGGTGCCTTCTCCAGCAACGGGTCGGGCTGCTCGAAGGCGTGCTTGAACATGAGGGCCATGGCGTCGCCGTCGTCGGCGAAGGGGAGCTGGCCGCTCAGCAGCTCGTAGAGCATGGTGGCGACGGCATAGACGTCGGTCGCCGGGCTCAGCTCGCCGCCGCGTGCCTGTTCGGGTGCGATGTAGGCCGGCGTGCCGACCACCTCCCCGGCTCGCGTCGCCATGGTCTCCTCGCCCCCGACGACCTTGGCGATGCCGAAGTCCGTGACCTTCAGCGCGCCGGTGCTCGAGAACATGAGGTTCTCCGGCTTGATGTCGCGATGGAGCACGCGGCGGCCGTGGGCGGCCTGGAGGCCGGACAAGCAGGCCAGCACGACGGCGCTGGCGCCGCTGGCCGTGAAGCCGTCGGTGGTGAACCGGCTCCACACGGTCCCTCCGGGCAACAACTCCATGACGAGCAGACAGAGCCCGTCCTGCTCGACGAAGTCGTAGACGGGCACGATGTGCGGGTGGTCCAGCGAGGCGAGGAGCCTCGCCTCCACCGTGAAGCGGGACCGGATCGACTCGTCCGCCGCGAAGGCCCGTGGCAGCTGCTTGATGGCCACGTCGCGGCCGAGCTGACGGTGCTTCCCGGAGAGGACGACGCCCCATCCGCCCCGCCCCAGCTCGCCCCCTATCTCGTACGCGGGGAGGGCGTCGATGACTGCCTGCTGGTCGAGGGTCACGCCGGGGATCCGCCTTCGGTCGAGCCGGTCGCCGTGGGCACGAGGAACTCGGACTCGTCGAGGTCCTCGTCACTCTCTTCCTCGATTGCCCGCGGCGTGGGCGAGAGGTAGCCGAGGACGAAGAAGACGGCGGCGCAGATCACCACGGTCACGAGCCAGGTCCCCGGGCTCGGGACCCAGACGGCGAGGGCGGACAGCGTGAAGACGAGAACGAGCCCGAGCCCGATGCCCGGTGTGAGGAAGCGCAGGGCCCGGCGCCAGCGGTTGGGGGACATCCGGTGGCGGGCGATGGCAAGCAGGACGTCCGCGAAGGCCAGGACCGTCAAGAGCAGCAGCGCCAGCCCGAAGAGCCCGTAGACGGACACCAGGCTTCCGTGCACATTGGTCACCATCGACTGGGAAGCCACCACGTCGTGCTGAGCATTGAGGAGCTTGACCGAACCGGGGATCAGTCCGAGGGCCTGGCCCCCGAGACCGCTGGTGTCGAGCGCGAAGCGCAGTGCCGTTCCCGCCCGCACCCGGAGGTTCACCGAGGTGTCGTAGGAGAAGAAGGTAAGGCCGATCACGGTGCCCTCGATCCGGACCGTCGTGATCGTGACCGGAGTCCCCGTCGAGTTGGAGACGTGCAGGAAGACGGCGGCGGGGTGATCGGGACTCAGGTTGACCGGGTCCTGCTGGGTCGAGGTGGCGGCTGCCTGACCGTTGATGCGGGCGGAAACCGAGACGGACCCGGAAGCTCCCGCCGTTGTGCTCAAGGGCAAGGTGAGGGCGAGCAGGACGAGCGGCAGGCCCGGGAGGGCACGACGGAGCCGCGCTCCTCCCTGCCGTGTCGCCTCGGCCACGTGCTCCTCCTCGAGTCGTTGAAAGGTCCGGCCCCTCTCCATGACGCCGCAACGGCCGAACGGTTACACCGACGGGACGTCTCCTCCGCCGGGTTCCTCATCGCCGGACCCGGACGGGGCCTTCGGTGCATCGAGCCGGATACGCCGCCGGAACAGCGCCAGTCCGATGAGGACGAAGAAGATGATGATCAGCATGGTGGCGGTGTCCGGATTGGCGGCGGTGGCCAGGACCACGTCGAAGTCCGAGGCCATGATGAACAGCCCGCAGTGCGCGACGACCTGATAGCGCCCTACCGGTAGCGAGCTGACCTGTAGCGGCGCGGAGTACGACCCGTCGGCGCCGGCTGTCGTCTTGCCGACCGATTTGGTGTCCACGGTCAAGAGCACGGTGCCGTTGGAGTTGCAGCCGTGGCCAGTCGCCGTCTCCGAACCCGCCGGCGGGATCGCCTCCGAGCTGAGGAGGAGGGCTTGGGTGGCCTTGGGGAGGGTCGTGGTCGTGGTGGTGGGAGTGCCGGGCTTGGTCGTCGTGGTCGTGGTCGACGAGGTGGTGGTCGAGCCGCCCGGCTTGGCCGTGGTCGTCGTGCCGCCGTGAGGCTTGGCAGTCGTCGTGGTCACAGCCCCCCGGGTGGTCGTGGTCGTCGGCGGGACCGTGGTCGTCGTGGGCGGGAGCGTCGTCGTGGTCGTGGTCGTCGTGGCGCTCGGCGTCAGCGTGAACCGGGTCACGCCCTGGAGAGGGCCACCTGTCGGGAGGTGGCAGATTGCGTAGATGGCGTAGGTCATGGGGGCATAGCCCGACGGTGCGGTCCCCTTGAAGACCGCGGGGTCGAGTGACCCCGGATAGACGATGTCTCCCAGAACGAGTCCGGTGGGCGATCCCCAGTAGAAAACGAGATTGTCGACGCATCCCGGGACGCCCGGCGTCTGGAAGCCCGTGGCCGTGATGCTGAAGATGGTCCCGGCAGCCCCCGACGTCGGCGAGGGCACCGAGAGACCGGCCGCCGAGGCCGGGGCCGCGGCGAGGATCAAATATCCGGCAACGGCGGTGAAGGCCGCCGCCACGACCGGCCACCGGCGGGGGCGGCCGCCCCTCCGGATTGACCACCCGGTCACAAATCACACCCTGTCACGAGCATTTCACCTGGGCAAGGCATACAGTCAGGCCCGTGAGGGGTTCTCCCACCCTTGTGCGGTCCGACGCTGAATTGGTCGCGGCCGTCCGGTCGGGGGACTCCGGTGCGTTCGCCGATCTGTACCGGGAGCACGTGGATTCGGTACGCCGGGTTGCATACCACCTCGTGGGTGACTCCGACGCCACCGCCGACGCGGTGCAGGACACGTTCACACGGGCGCTGCAGCATCTCGACGACCTGCGCGAGCCGGACCGGTTCCGTCCGTGGCTGCTGGCCATCGCGCGCCACGCCGCGACCGACCAGCTGCGGGCGCGCAAGCGGATCACGGCGTTCGACGACGCGCACGACGAAACGCTCGCCACCACCGACCCCGGCCCAGAGTCGATGGCCGAGGTGCGCGAGTTGGCCGACCAGGTCCAGGGTTGCGTGTCGGGCCTCTCCAAGCGTGACGCCGCCGCCGTCACCTTGGTCACGCAGCTCGGTTTCACGCCGTCACAGGTTGCCGCTGCACTTGGCGTCACGCCGGGGGCCGCGAAGGTCATCGTGCACCGGGCGCGCCGCCGGCTGCGCAACGCCTTGGCGTTGCAGCTGATGGTCAAGCAGCCGTCGTTGGCCTGTGACCAGTTCCAGAAGCTGCTCGAGGAGGACCCCCTCGCAGCGTCGAAGCACATCGAGACGTGCGAGACGTGCCTCGAGCGTGCCAGCGCGGAGGTCGTCCCGTTCGAGTTCACCCCCGAAGCTCCCGACGCCGCCGGCTCCCCCGTCTGATCACTCGTCGACGAGCCCCTCGACCCTGATCCGGCCGTCGCGCACGGCCTCCGCGAGGGACTCGGGGAGCGCGCCGGGTCGCCAGTCGACGTCAAGGCCGAAGCCCTCGACCTCCCCGTCGTCGTGGTAGGCACGCGCGACGCCGGGAGCGACCAACGCCGCGAACAGCGTGGCCTCCTCCTCGTCCAGTTCGTCGGCGACGAAAGCACGGATCTTGGCCAGCAGCCTGCTGGCCGCCGCCTTGTCCGTCCCCTCTCCCTCGACCCCCATACTCACGCTCCTCCGACGCCCAAAGGGCGCTCAGGTTACAGGTGCGAACGGAGCCCGGGACTTCACCCGCAAATCGGGACCAAAGTCTGTAACTGCGCCGACTGGACGTCGTCAGACGTGTGGGCCGCACGATGCAGGAACGGCGCAAGAGCCACAGAGCGGTCGGGCGCCGTGTGTTGACAGGAGGCAGAAATGGCAACCGAGATCCCGGGCAGCGTGATCGCATCGCTGGCACCGAAGCTCGACACGCTCGACCTGACCGAGGAGGAGCACGCCGCCCTGGCGGTCGTGCTGGCGGCCGGCCTCGAAGCCGGGCGCGAGCAGGCCGAGGTGGAGGGGTTCATGCCCACCGCGGTGGAGTTGTCTCCGACGACGAAGTTCGGCACGCAGCTCGGGGGGAGCGAGTACCTCCAGATCAAGTTCTCCTACCAGCAGATCCAGTGGTCGTTCAATCCCGGCGCTGCTGCGTCCGACGACTGGGAAGCCCGGACCTGAGCACCTCAGCCGCCCGACGCGGCGGGTGAGCCGGGCCAGGCGGGGTAGCTGGGTGCGCGGTCGGGGGGCGCCGGGTAGCTCGAGACGGCGCCGGCCGGCGAGAACATGGGCACCGGGCCCACGGGGACGACGCCCGCCTTGTAGCGCACCCCGCCGTTGACGTAGCGCATCAGGCCGGTGCCGTTCTGCCCTTCCTCGTCGGGGCCCTTTGCCGTCGCGTCGTACCAGAGGAACGTGTAGTCGGCGGGCGATGAGTAGCTGGGCACCGGCGCGGCGCCCTGGTACCCGTAGGCGGCGAGGGGCGACGTCGGCCCGCCGCCGGTGGGCGGGGCGCGGAAGAGCCCGGTGGTGAAGTTGGCCGGGGTGAGGTCGGGCCCGGCCAGCTGCGCGCCGGTGAAGAACTGGGTGATGGGGGGGAGGATGGCGGGCGCCGCCAGCGAGGCCGGTGTGGCGTGGGGGCCGTACCACCAGCGGTAGAGGTGGTCGGCGTCGCCCGTGGCGACCGGCACGGGCACGCCGAGGCTCGTCACGCCGAACGCGTGGGCCCACTCGGCCTGGTCGTAGTAGCGGGCCAGGGTCGACGTGTCGGTCAGCACGATCCCGGTGATGATCCACTCGGGGAAGTAGCCGATGTTGGCGCAGGCCTTCGTGAGGTAGATCGGCATGATGGGGTCCCCGGCGAAGATGACGCTCGTGGCACCGGAGGTCTTCAGCTTCTCGGCGATGGTGGCCGCCTGCGTCGGCAGCGTGGTGAGGTTCAGCGTGTACTGAAGATCGGTCGTCGACGCCATGCGCACGCGGCCGGCGCGCAGCTTCTGGGTGAGGGCCGCGGTGAGCTCGGCAAACCCGGGTGCGGGCGGCTCCGACGTCTCGCTCACCACGATGAAGGTGCGCGGCTGGCTGTGCAAGGAGGGGTCGCCGGCCCAGACGGCGTCCTTGTGGTTGAGCTTGGCCACCACGTAGTCGACCGTCTCGAAGAGCGACGTGTCCGCCGTCGGCAGGTTGGCCCACAGGTAGGGGGCGTTCTGCTGAATCTGGCCGTGGGTGGCGGAGTCGCCGCACACCATGCAGAGCACGTGCTCGCGGGCCAGTTCTTCCTCATACGCGGTGGTCTCACCCGGGCCGTTGATGGACGCGAAGGCGTGGAGCTGCTGCGCCACGGTGACGGCGTCGGCGTGGGCCGCCACCGGGTCGGCGTCGGCCCCCGACGCGGTGAAGGGGATGAGGTTCACCTTCCGCCCGTAGAGCTCGAAGACCTTGTTGAAGATCGCCACGTAGGCCTGGGCGGTGGCGAGCGCCTGGGCGTTGGTGCCGGCCGCGCCCGAGATGGTCGAGGCCAGCCCGCCCGGCTGGGCCTGGTAGTAGACGACGTTGATCGTGTTGCTCGTCACCCCGCTCGAGGTGGCGCCGCCGTTGGACCCCGTCAAGACGGGCACGCAGGGCGGCGAGTAGACGGTCGGCATCTTGAGCCGGCCCGTCGCGTGGTCGCACTCGGTGCCCCAGTCGTAGGCGCCCGTCTTGCCCAGCTTGGCGGCGGCGGCGTAGGTGAGGGGCACGCTCGAGTGGGACGACGCCTGACCGCTGGTGCCGGAGCCGGCGCCGCTCGTCGTGCTGGTGGAGGTGCCGTTGCCGTTGTTCTCGTGCACGGTGGCCGAGGCGCCGGCGGCGATCAGGGCGGCGACGATCAGGACGACGGGGCCGGCGACGCGCAGCCGGCTCACCCGCGGCCACGGCCGCTCGGACGGTCGCGGCTCGGCGTCGGTGTCGCTCATCCGGGGTCCACCTCCGTGGTCGGGACGGTTGCGGTCGCGGTCGGGCGGCCCGGCCCCGAGCGCGTCAGCGCCAGCGGGTCCGAGCCGAGGAAGGCCTCGCCCACCTCGGGCGACCCGAGGACCTCCCGGGGCGTGCCGCTGGCGATCACCGTGCCGCGGTCCATCGCCACCAGGCGGTCGGCCAGCTCGGCGACGAAGGCGATGTCGTGCTCGACGACGAGCAGGGTCGCATCGAGCCGCTCGCGCACGGTGCGCAGCAGCTCGACCATGGCCTCGACCTCGCGCTGGGCCACCCCCGAGGAGGGCTCGTCGAGCAGGACGACGCGGGGCTGGTGGGCGACGACGGCAGCCAGGTCGACCAGGCGGCGCGAGCCCGTCGAGAGCTCGCTCACCAGGCTATCGGCGTAGCGGTCGAGGCCGAAGAGCTCGAGCAGCTCGTCCACCCGGTGCATCACGGCGGCCTCGGTGCGCACCTGGGCCGGCAGGCGCAGGATGGCGTTGAAGGGGTCGCTCACGTCGGTGAAGCGCTCCAGCGAGACGGCCAGCGCGTCGCGCACCGTGAGCGCGGAGAAGAGGCGAGAGTCCTGGAAGGAGCGCCCGAGCCCGAGCCGGGCCCGAGCCGACGCCGTGCGGTCGGTCACGTCGAGGCCGCCCAGCTCCACGAGCCCGGCGTCTGGCCTCAGGAAGCCCGAGATCACGTCGAACAAGGTCGTCTTGCCGGCGCCGTTGGGCCCGATGATGCCGACGACCTCCCCGTGGTCGGCGTGCAGGGACACGTCGTCGAGGGCGGCGTTGCCGCCGAAGCTGATCGACAGGCCCCGCACCTCGAGTTCGGGCCCGCCGCCGGGCCCGGGCGCCGCGGCGCCGTCGGCCGTGCCGAGGGAGTCGGCGGCCTGCTGCAGGTAGATGGACCACAGGAGCTCGGGGTGCGCCGCCAGCTCGTCGGCGCTGCCCGAGAAGCGCACCGCGCCGGCCTCCATGACGTAGACGCGGTCGGCGACCGCCACCGCGACGTTCATCGACTGCTCGACGAGCAGGATGGCCGTCCCGGCCTGGCGCAGCGACTCGATGGCGCCGAGCAGCTGCTCGACGACGAGTGGCGACAGCCCGAGCGAGAGCTCGTCGATGAGGAAGAGCTTGGGCCGCGTGATGGTCGCCATGGCGAGGGCGAGCATCTGCTGCTGGCCGCCCGAGAGGTTGGCGGCCCGCTCCCCGCGGCGGGTGGCCAGCGTCGGGAAGGCGGCCAGGGCCTCCTCGATCATGTCGGCGTCGCGCTCGCCCCGCCGCCGGCCCTGCCAGGCGGCGGCGCGCAGGTTCTCCTCGACGCGCAGGTTGGGGAAGATCCCCTCGCCGCCGGGCACCTGGGCGATGCCGAGCCGCGCGATCTCGTCGGGTGGCAGGTGGGTGATGTCGCGGCCGTCGAAGACGATGGCGCCGTGGTCGGCCTCCACCACGCCGCCGATCGCCCGCAGCAGGGTGGACTTGCCGGCCCCGTTGGTGCCGAGCAGCGCCACGATCTCGCTCTCGCCGACCTCGATCTCGACGCCGTCGAGCACGGTCACGCCGTCGTAGCCGACGCTGAGCTCGCGCACGGCGAGGAGCGGGAGCTTGCCGGCGTGGCGGTCGATCAGCATCTGGGCCCGGGTGCGCATGGACGTCCACACGTTCTGCACGTCGCGCTGGATCAGGCCGCCCGCGCTGGCCACGATGAGGCCGCCGACGGTGAAGATGGGGACGAGGATGAGCAGGCCGTAGCGGAACCCCACCGCGTCGCCCAGCGCGCCGACGCTCGGGAGGACGAGGAACCCGGGCAGGACGAAGAGCGCGCCGATGGAGAAGCCGACCGAGCGCACCCGGGCCGGGATGGCCAGCGAGAGCGAGGCCAGGACGCCCGGCCCCACGATGGCCAGCGACGCGGCGATGCCGGCGTTGCCGATGAAGGCCAACGGGACGTTCGGCGCCAGCGCGAACAGGACCGCGAAGCCCGCCGCGATGACCGAGGCCACGGCGAGCATGCGGAAGACGAGGCTGATGTCGCGCTTGGCCAGGCGGGTGGCGATGGTGGCGCCCACCGCGAGGCCGAGCAGGTCGAAGACCTGGATCGGTGCGATGAGGAAGGCGCGCTGCACCGCATCGAGGTGGAAGGTCTGCTGGTACTGCAGCGAGGCGAGCGAGGTGAAGCCGGCGATGGCGGCGGCCAGGAAGGGCAGCGCGATGAAGATGCGGCGCAGCACGCCGATCTTCCACACCGTGCGCCAGGCCTCGCCGAGCGAGGGCGGGGCCTCGACCGGGATGTCGACCGGCGCCTCGGGCACGGGCGCATCGCCCAGCGGGACGGGCTCGCCGCGCTCGGAGGCCAGCATCTGCTCGGCCAGCTCGAGCTGCTCGTGGCGCCCCCGCGGGGCTCGCGCAGGCGCACGCCGATCAGGACGACGACGGCGATGGGGACGGCGAAGAAGAAGAAGGGGGCGCGCCACGACCACACGGCGGCCAGCCCGGCCCCGAGCAGCACGCCGACGATGGCGCCGATGCTGATGCCCGAGCGGTGGGCCGAGTAGATGCGGGGGCGGGCCGGGACCGGGTAGTAGTCCGCCAGCAGCGAGTTGTGGGTGGGGAAGATGACCGCCTGCCCCATGGAGACGCCGACCAGCGTGATGGTCGCCCACACCACCGTCTGGGCCGCGCCGAGCCCGATGGAGAAGACCGCGCCCACCCCGGCGCCGATCAGCGCGATGCGCACCCGGTTGGTGCGGTCGGCCAGGACGGCGACGGGGAGCGTGCAGAGGAGGGCGGCGGCCCCCGCGATGGCCACGATGAGCAGGATGCCGGCGTTGGTGAGGTGGAAGGCGTCGCGGATGTTCGGCGTCAGCACGTTGAAGGCGCTCTGGGTGGCCTGGTCGAGCAGCTCGATGGCGAAGAGCACCCCCAGCGGGAAGAGGGAGACCCCCCCGCCCAGGTCCTTGACCCGGGCCAGCCGGCTCACGGCACCAGCACCGGGTCGACCGGGCCGCCGGGCTTCGCCGGCGCCTCGCCCTTGCGCCGGACGAGCGCCTCGAGCGCCCAGTCGCGCAGGTCGGAGCACAGGCCGGCGAGGCCGCGGGGGAAGAGGATGAGGACGAGCAGCACGCCGAGGCCGGCGGGGAAGAGCTGCCAGCTCGGGGGCAGGTAGATGATGCTGCCCTCGACCAGCGCCGCGCCGAGGATGGCCCCGAGGGCGGACCCCAGCCCGCCCACCGCGGTCGAGGTGAACACGAGCAGGCTGACCGGCACCAGGAAGGCGGTCTCCTGGTACTGCTGGTTGACCACGAGGAAGAGGCAGCCGGCGAGCCCCGCGACGAAGCCGGAGACGGCGAAGGCCGTGAGCTTGGCCCACATCACGCGCACGCCGTAGCCCGCCGCGGCGCGCTGGTTGGCGGGCAGCGCGCGCAGGACGCGGCCGGTCCGGCTGTGGCGCAGGCCGTGCATGGCGACGAGCACGAGGACGAGCACCCCGAGGCACAGCTCGAAGACGGCGGTCTGCGAGGTCAGCGCGTACCCGAAGAGGTAGGGCGTGCCGAGCTGGCCCTGGGGGATCCAGGAGAACTCGGCCCGCACGAGGAGGTAGCCCGAGGCGGCGAGCGCGAAGGCGAGCGTGGTGACGGCGGCGAACATGCCGTCGAGGCGCAGCGTCGGGAGGCCCACCACGACGGCGACCACCGCGGCCGCGGCGCCGGCCAGCAGCAGGGCGAGGCTCAGGTCCCAGTGCCAGTCGAGCAGCGCCACCGCGCCCACGGTCGCCCCGACGGCGGCGAAGGACATCTGGCCGAGGCTGACCTGCCCCGACCAGCCGGTGAGGACCACGATGGAGCAGCCGACGATGGCGAGCACGACGAGGGCCGAGGTGCGGATGAGCTCGCCGGCGCCCATCCAGAGGGGGAGCGTGCAGACGGCGGCGAAGGCGACCAGCGCCGCGACGGGCGTCCCGACACGGACCTCGGTGAGGTCGCGGAAGGGCGTCGGCAGGTCGCGCACGCTGCCGGCCAGGGCCAGCGTCGCCTCGGCCTCGCGGTCGGTGTGGCGGGCCAGCAGCTGGCGCACGACGATGGCGGCGAAGACGACGCCGGCCAGGACGGCGAGCCCGAGCGCCGGGTTGGTCGGGTCGTCCCACGCCACGGCCTGCTCCAGGATTCCGAGCGCCACCGCCGAGGCGGCGATGACGGGCAGCTCGGTGAAGTTGCCCAGCGCCAGCGCGGCCAGGGCCGTGACGAGCGCGGTCAGCCCGAAGGTGGGATCGAGGGGGAGGCCCAGGATCGCCGCCTGGAAGAAGATGCTCACGAAGGAGAGGACGCCCGCCACCACCCAGGTCACCGTCTGGAGGCGCCCGACGGGGATGCCGAGCATGGAGGCGCGGTCGCGCCGGTCGCCCGCCGCCTGCACCGCGATCCCGATGTCGCTGCGGGTGAACCACAGCGACACGGCGGTGAGGCAGCCCACCGAGACGATGACCGCCACCAGGTCGTTGGCGTCGAAGACGATCGGCGCGATGTGCCAGCTGAAGTGCCAGGGGAAGGTCACCACCGCGCTGGCGATGGGCGTCTGGCCCCAGATGCGCGGGATGAGGAGGCTCAGGACGACGAGGAGCTGGGACAGCCCGATGGTCGCCACCGTCAGGATCAGGCGGGGCGAGCGCCGGAAGCGGCGGATCACGACGAACTCGACCGTCGCCGTGAGGAGGACGGAGCCGACCAGGCCGGTGGCCAGCCCGGCGAAGTAGTTGACGCCGGAGAAGCCGATCAGCCCGACGGCCAGCACCGCGGGGGCGGTGCCGAGGTCGCCCTGCGCGAAGTTGATGACCTTGTTCAGGCGGTAGGTCAGCCCCAGTCCGACCGCCATGAGGGAGCCGAGCAGTCCCAGCACGGCGCCCTGCACCCAGATCCCCACGGGGACGGGGAACACGATGAGCTGCAGGGCGAGGACGGCCGCGACGGAGACGACCGCCCCCACCGCCGTCGCGCTGCGCCCGGGCAGGTGCAAGGACGCCCTCAGCGGCTCAAGCCCTTCTCGTGGCGTGGTGCCCCATGCCCATGCGAACTGGCCCCCCCGGGTCGCTCACGTGCCGATCTGGCAATGTCGGTCCTGCTCGTGCGGGGCCGACAGTACCGGTCCGCCGGTGGCGCGCCAAGGGATCAATCCCCCCGTTGCACTCCGACGTTGTCCTCTCGGAGGGGGGAGCCGGCTCAGGGGCATCCCTGAGAAGTCTGCGATGCTCTCAGGGTCGGACCCAGGGTCTTTCCGGATTCACGGCCGGGCCGGACGACGCCAGGCTGACACGATGGAATCCGCCGTCCATCCCACATCGACGAAACGAGGCAAGGTGGCGCTCACCGAACAAGCTCCTCCCGCACCGCCGGCGACCTCCCCGGCCGCGCACGCCGTCGACCTGCGCAAGACCTACGGCACCGGTCAGGCCACGGTCAACGCCCTCGCCGGCATCGACATCACGTTCGAGCGCGCCCGCTTCACGGCCGTCATGGGCCCGTCGGGCTCGGGCAAGTCCACGCTGATGCACTGCATGGCCGGCCTCGACCGGCCGACGTCGGGGCACACCTTCGTCGGCGACCTCGACATCGGGAGCCTCGACGACAAGGGCCTGACCCAGCTGCGGCGCGACCGCGTCGGCTTCGTGTTCCAGTCCTTCAACCTCGTCCCCACTTTGACGGCCGGGGAGAACATCACGCTGCCGGCCGACCTGGCCGGAAACAAGGTGGACAAGGAGTGGTTCGACTACCTCGTGGCGCAGCTCGGCATCACCGACCGGCTGTCGCACCGGCCGACCGAGCTGTCGGGCGGCCAGCAGCAGCGTTGCGCCTGCGCCCGGGCCCTGATCAACCGGCCCGACCTCATCTTCGCCGACGAGCCCACGGGCAACCTGGACTCGAACTCGTCGGCCGAGATGCTGTCGTTCCTGCGCCGCTCGGTGACCGAGTTCGGCCAGTCGATCGTCATGGTCACCCACGACCCGCGCGGGGCGTCCTACGCCGACCGGGTCGTCTTCCTGGCCGACGGGCGGGTCGTCGGCGAGCTGGCCGACCCGACCCCGGACTCGGTGCTCGAGCGCATCCGCACCATGGGCGCCTGACATGTGGCGGGTCACCATCAAGGGGCTGCTGGCCCACAAGCTGCGCCTGGTGCTCACCGGGCTGGCCATCGTGCTCGGGGTGACGTTCATCGCGGGGACGTTCGTGCTCACCGACACGCTGCACAACACCTTCGACACGCTGTTCGGCAACATCTACCAGAACGTCAACTTCCAGGTGCGCGGCGTGGCCCAGTTCGGCAGCGGGGGCACCGCCACGCGCAACCCGGTGCCCCAGTCGCTCCTCGCCACCGTGCGGGCGGTTCCGGGGGTCGAGGCCGCCCAGGGCTCCGTGACCGGCTACGCCCAGTTCGTCAACCACAACGGCAAGGCGATCAGCACGGGCGGCGCGCCCACCCTCGGGGTGGGCTTCGACCCCAACCAGGAGATCTCCGCCCTCCGCATCGTGCAGGGACGCCAGCCGACCACGCCAAACGAGGTGGTGATGGACCTCGGCACGGCCCAGAAGTACGACTTCTCAGTGGGCCAGAAGGTGCGCATCCTGCTCCAGGGGCCGACGCGGACGTTCACCATCACCGGACTCGCCCGCTTCGGGACGGCGAACAACCTGGCCGGGGCCACGCTGGCCGCCTTCGACATCCCGACGGCACAGGTCCTGCTGGGCAGCGTGGGGAAGTTCGACAGCATCAACATCGTCGCCCAACCCGGCGCGAACAAGGACACCGTCCAGCGCGCCATCGCGGCCGCCCTGCCGCGCGGCGTGGAGGTGGTGACGGGCCAGACCGTGATTGCAGAGCAGACGGGCGCCGTCAGCCAGGGTCTCGGCATCTTCAACACGGCGCTCCTGGTCTTCGGCTTCATCGCGCTCTTCGTCGGCGGCTTCACGATCCTCAACACGTTCTCCATCACCGTGGGCCAGCGCACGCGCGAGCTCGCGCTGTTGCGCATCGTCGGCGCGAGCCGGCGTCAGGTGTTCCGTTCCGTGCTCGGCGAAGCGCTCATCGTCGGGCTGGTGGCGTCGCTGATCGGCCTCGGGCTGGGGGTGCTGGCTGCCATCGGGCTGGAGAAGCTGCTGTCCGCCTTCGGGGTCACGCTGCCCTCCGGTTCGCTGGTGTTCGAGGCCCGCACGGTCATCGTCTGCCTCGTCGTCGGCGTGGGCGTGACGATGGTGTCCGCCATCAGCCCGGCGCGGCGTGCCGTCCGCATCGCCCCGGTGGCGGCCGTCGCCGAGCAGCAGGTCGAGCAGGACGTCCCCATGCGCCGCCGCTTCACCCGCGGTGGGGTCATCACGGTCATCGGCGTCGTCCTGCTCGCCTTCGGCCTGTCCAAGCCGGCCATCCAGCTCGTGGGCCTCGGCGCGGTGCTGATCTTCGTCGGCGTGGCCATGCTGGCCCCGGCCGTGGCGCGTCCCATGGCGAGCGTCATCGGGCGGCCGCTGGCCCGCGTCCTCGGCACCTCGGGCCGGCTGGGCCGGGAGAACTCCATGCGCAGCCCCAAGCGCACGGCGCAGACGGCCTCGGCGCTCATGGTGGGTCTCGCCCTCGTCTCGGCCATCGCCGTGTTCGGGGCGTCGCTGTCGAGCTCGGCCACGAGCAGCGTCGACAACGCCATCAGCGCGGACATCATCATCTCGAGCACGAGCAAGACCGGGAACGGAGAGTTCGGCAACACCGTGCCGGTCGTGGCGTCGCGTGTCCCGGGTGTCACCGCCACCTCGACCGTCTACGCCGATCAATTCGAATTCCGCAACTCCCTCGAGAATCTCCTCGGGGTCGGGACGAAGAACCTGACACAGACCGTGATCCTGAACATGACGTCGGGGACGTCCAAGGCGCTCGCCGCCGGTCAATTGCTCGTCGACACCACCACCGCCAGCAACGACCACCTGACCGTCGGCGACACCGTGCCGGTGCGCTTCGCCCTGACGGGCCGCTCCACCATGCGCATCGGCGGCACCTACCAGCCCAACGCCCTGGCCGGGAAGTATCTCGTGGGCGACGCGTTCTTCCTGGCCCACTTCCAGAACCCGTTGCCGACCGCAGTGCTGCTCAAGACCGACGGCAGCCCGGGGGTCCAGAACGCGGTCGGGCACGCGCTGGCGTCCTATCCCAACGTCGAGGTCCAGTCCCGGGCCCAGTTCGAGGCGTCGCAGAAGGCCGCGGTCAACCAGTTGCTGGGTCTGGTCTACGCACTCCTCGCCCTGGCCGTGATCATCGCGCTCATCGGGATCGTGAACACGCTCATGCTGTCGGTGTTCGAGCGCACGCACGAGATCGGGCTGCTGCGGGCCGTCGGCATGAAGCGGCGCCAGATCCGCGCCATGATCCGCTCCGAGTCGGTGATCCTCGCCGTCTTCGGGGCCGTCATCGGCATCATCGTGGGGACGGGGCTCGGCATCGCCCTCGTCTCGGCGCTGCACTCGCAGGGCTTCACGGACACCGTCGTCCCGTTCTCGAACCTGGTGATCTTCCTGATCCTGGCCGCGCTGCTCGGCCTCCTGGCGGCCAGTTGGCCGGCGCGCCGCGCCGCCCGGCTGGACGTGCTGGCGGCGATCGCCTCCGAGTAGGCGTCAGCGGCTGATGCGCCAGCGGACGGTCACCCGCTCGTAGGGCCAGTCCACGCTCACGGCGACGAGCTTGCGCAGTGCGGGGTCGAGGTCCTCGAGGCTGTCCGAGTACCACCGGGCGTAGACGTCGACGAACAGGACGTCGCCCCAGCCCTCGGTGGCCATGGTCTGGGTGATGCCCAGCCGGTCGTCGTGCCCGGCGACCTCGTCGACGGCGGCGCGCACGGCGCGCTGGAGGGTCGAGTCCGACATCTTCTGGCGCACCGGCGCCGCGGGCTCGGTGGCGGAGCGGTGCTCCGGGTGCGCCGCCTTGGCCCGGGACCGGCCGCGCAACTCCGCCTGGCCGGATGCGGGCAGTCGGACCACGGAGTTGTCGCCTTTCGTCTCGAGGGACACCCACAGCGTCGGCAGGGTCGGGCGTGCCCTTTCACCTTTTTGTGCCTGAGTTGGCCGACCCGCCCGGCTGGGCCAAACGTAGCGCGCCGGCCCGGTCCCGACGCGCCGCCTCAGGGGCCGCCCCCCGGGGCGAAGCGCCCGGTGAAGGCCACCACGCGCCAGTCGCCACCGATCCGGGCCAGCTTGTAGGTGACGTCGAGCACGTTGGAGACCACGGCCCAGTTCACCCGCCGGCCGCCGTCCGGGGTCGGGGCGTGGGTCACGCCGCTCTGCCAGTCCGTCTGGTGCACCACGGCGGCCGCCGTGGCGGCACCGCCGGCGAAGGCGACGTAGCGGACGCTGGTCCGGTCCCGCAGCGGGCCGGGCGGCCCGAGGACCATGCCCGACGCGCTCCGCACGCACGGGGCCGGCTCGAGGCGCCGCACGCGGGCGTCGAAGTCCGAGCGGACCTGGGCCGCCTCCGCGCCGGCGAAGGTGGCGGCGATCTGCGCGTGCATGAAGGCGGCCATGCCGGCGAGGAGGGACGGGTCGAACACGGTGCAACGGCCCGCCGCCGTCCAGCGCCAGGGCGTGCTCGTCGTCGACATGCTGTGCTGCAGCCACGAGCCGGGGCTGGCCAGCGTCCAGCGACCGTGGGCCTGCACGGGCAGGTAGCCGGCGTCGTCGGCGACCTGCAGGGCCCGGGCCACCACCGCGGCCGCGTCCTGGTTCGCCGCGGCCGAGGGCGCCGCGGCGGCGCCGGCGGAGGCCAGGGGCGTCAGGGCGAGGACCAGGGCGGACAGCGCGAGCACGGCGCGGACCCGGGTGCGCACCCCGTCTGGACGCATGTGACCCCCGGCCCCTCCGCTCGAGATGATGCCTCGGTACAGTACCGACATGACGACGACGGCGGCCTCCGGGGCCACCCCGCGCGCCTTCCAGCTGCCCGGGTACCCGGTCGCCGTCGGGCCCTTCACCCACGTGGCGGCGGAGCGGGACCGCCTGGCCGCGCTGCGCTGGCGCGGCTTCGACGTGCGCCGGCTCGGCGCGACGGTCGGCGGCGAGATCGTGGGCGTCGACCTCACGGCCTCACTCCCCGACGAGGTCGTGGCCGAGATCCGCCAGGCGCTCTTCGAGTACAAGGTCATCTTCTTCCGGGACCAGCCGCTGACGCCCGCCCAGCACGTCGCCTTCGCGCGGCGCTTCGGCGACCTGGAGGTCCACCCGTTCCTCGCCTCGAACACGGGCGAGCCCGAGCTCGTCCGCTTCGAGAAGACCGCCGAGGTGAGCGGCTACGAGAACTCGTGGCACCACGACGTCACCTGGCGCGCCTGCCCGTCCATGGGCGCCGTCCTGCACGCGCTCGACGTCCCCGCCAGCGGCGGCGACACGCTGTTCTCCGACATGTACGCCGCCTACGACGCGCTGGACGAGGCGACGAAGGCGGAGATCGACGGGCTCAGCGCGGTGCACGACTTCACGCAGACGTTCGGGCACACCATGACGGCGGAGCAGCGCCGCGCCGCGCAGGCGCAGTACCCGCCGGTCCGCCACCCCGTGGTCTGCACGCACCCGGCCACCGGCAAGCTTCACCTCTACGTGAACCGGCCCTTCGTGAGCCACATCGAGGGGCTCGACCGGGAAGCCAGCCTGAGCCTGCTGGACCGCCTGTGCCGCCAGGCCGACGCGCCCGAGCACCAGTGCCGCTTCACCTGGAGCACGGACGCGGTGGCCTTCTGGGACAACCGCGCCGTGCAGCACTACGCCTCGAGCGACTACTGGCCCCAGCGCCGCACCATGGAGCGGGCGTCGGTCATCGGCACCAGGCCCGCCCGCCTGTAGGGGATCAGGCCGCCGGGCCGGCGGGGGACGGGGCCGGCGACCGGCGCGGCAGCGCCGAGGGGCCGATGGACGAGTGCGCCGAGACGATGATGGCGGACGCCAGCATGACGTAGACGAGGTCGAGCAGGACGGACAGCGTGCCGCTCCGGCTGGCGCCGAAGCTGCCGAACACGCCCGGTGCGACGAGCGCGAACACCAGGTAGATGGCCACGGCCAGCGAGACGATCAGCTGCAGCCAGTAGATGAAGCACACCACGCCGGCGTAGGACTGCATGACGCGGAGGTTGGGCCCGATCGCCCCGTCCCCGCGCGCCGTCTCGATCCCCCGCCGGAGGTGCATGAGCAGGGTGAGGCCGAAGAGCACGACGAAGAGGCCCCCGATCACGACCTCGCGGGCGATGGAGTTCGTCAGGGGCGAGAAGTGCGGCGCGACGACCGAGAAGATGGAGGTGACGATGAGCACCGACCCGGCGAAGGTCAGCTGCAGGGTGACGAAGCTCATGCCGAAGAGGTAGACGCTCTGCGAGCGCAGGCCCCGCTGGTCCGGTTCGGCCCGGTTGGCCACGATCAGGATGATCGGGACGAGCAGCACGATGGAGAAGAGCGCGAAGGCGATCGCGATCACGGCGACGGCGCCCCCGGCGAGGCCGGCGACCTGGCTCGGGATCGCGACCCCGTTGGGAACGGTGACCATGGCAGAACCCCCTTGTCCACGCCCCCCGGGCGTCGCACGCACGGTACGTCCGCCGGGCGGCGGAAGGGCGGATGCCTGCCCGTTCCTCCGGCCGTGACGGGCCTAACCTCGCCGCGGTGGCTCACATCGGCCCGTTCTCCCGCCGGCAACGAGACCGGCGCGACGACCACCTCCCCCTCCCGGCCGGGCCGGTCTCCAACGGCGAGTTCGTCCCGGCGCCGGCCTCGGCGCGCGACCGGGCCGTCAACGACCTCGTCCGGGCCTCCGTCGACGACGCGGCGCGGCGGCTCGGCGTCGACCGCCGGCGCTTCCTGCAGGGCGCGGGGGCGGTGGCCGCCTCCCTGGCCGCCTTCGAGCTCGCCGGGTGCTCGTCGCCGCCCTCGCACCCGGGAGCGGCGGCGCGCCCCCGCGGCGGGCGCTACCACGCGCCGCCCCCCACGGAGGAGGCCGCGTGCGCGCAGGCCCTCACGGGATCGGAGTTCGTCTTCGACGTGCACACGCACCACGTCATCCCCGGCGGCCCCTGGGTGCAGAACGCGCCCGAGACGGCCTCGCTCGTGCTCTCCATGCTGCCGGCGGGGTGTACCGACACCACCCAGCTCGACTGCGTCGACCGCGCCACCTACCTGCACGACCTGTTCCTGGCGAGCGACACGACGGTCGCCGTGCTCACCGACGTGCCGAACTCGGGACCGTCGAACGCCCCGATCCCGTTCCCCGAGGCCCTCAGCACCCAGCAGATCACCGCCGGCCTCACCGGCGGCGGCGCGCGCCGGCTCCTGGTGGAGAACATCGTCGCCCCCAACGTGGGGCCCCTCGCCGCCACGCTCGACGAGATGTCCAGCGCGGTGGAAGCGGGCCCGCCGGTGGCCTTCAAGGTGTACACCGCCTGGAGCCCCTCGGGTCAGGGCTTCTCGCTGGAGGACCCCGCCATCGGCCTCCCCACCGTCCAGCACGCCCACGACCTCGGCGTGAAGGTCTTCGTGGCCCACAAGGGCCTGCCGCTGGTGAACTTCGACCCGGCCTTCAACCACCCCGAGGACATGGTGGCGGTGTCGCGCCAATTCCCCGACATGCAGTTCGTCGTCTACCACGGGGCCTGGGACCCCTCCCACGTCGAGGGGCCCTACGACCCCACCGCGACCATCGGCATCGACACGCTGCTGGCCTCGCTCGACCGCCACGGCGTGCCGCCCAACGACAACGTGTGGGTCGACGTGGCCTCGACGTGGCGCCAGCTCCTGACCCTGCCCGACCAGGCGGCCCATGCCATGGGCAAGCTGCTCGGCCGCGTCGGCACGCAGCGCGTCCTCTGGGGCACCGACGCCATCTGGTACGGGAGCCCGCAGGCCCAGATCATGGCCATGCGCGCCTTCGAGATCAGCCCCGAGTTCCAGGACGTCTACAAGTACCCGGCGCTGACCGACGAGGTGAAGGCCGGCCTCTTCGGCCTCAACGCCGCCGCGCTCTTCGGGATCGACCCGGCCGCCACGCGCTGCGGGCTCACGACCGACCCGCTGACCGCCAACATCTCGGAGGCGGCGCAGCTGCGCGACGAGGGCGCCCTGCCCTCGGCGTGGGCGCCGCACGGGCCGACCACGCGGCGCCAGGTCCTGGACTGGCTGGCCTCGCCGTTGACCCACTGGGTGCCGTCGTAGGGTTGCGTCCGCTCAGCGGTGGTGGGCCACCAGTGACCGCAGGACGAAGACACCGCGCTGGGTGTAGGTCGAGGTCCCGAACGACGTGTGGGTGGTCACCGTGAGGTCCTGCTGCTCGCGGAGCGGGAGGCCGGTGCGCGTGCTGAACCAGACCTCGGTGCGCTCGGTCCCGCGCTGCGCGCCCGTGTCCGCGCGCACCCGCAGGAATTGCGCCGCCTGGACGGGCGTGCCCCCGACGGTGATCGTGTCGAGCCCGACGAACGTGTACGGGCCGGCACTGACCGTGCGCCCCGCCACCGACGTGTTGGTCCCGGTGCACCGCGACGGCCAGCGCTGGCCGGGCGTCGCGTGGGCGGGCACGGCCATGGTGCCGGGCGCGCAGGTGAACGTGCTGAGGTTGGTGACGTCGATCGGGCCGATGGCCCACAGCTGGTACGTCTGGCCGCCGGCCTCCCACAGGTCGCCGCCGTGGAGGCAGTAGTCCCAGGTCTGCCAGTGGTGGGTGCTGTAGTCGACCCGGAACACCCAGCAGTCCGGCCCTTTCAGCGTCACGGTGCCGGGGATGGTGGGCCCCTCCGGCTGCGACAGCGGCGGCAGGGTCAGGTGCTCGGTGCCCGAGCCGGTGTAGTCGTAGACCCCGGGGGACGGCCGGTTGGCGCCGGGCGCGCCGCCGCCGCCTTTGCCCAATTGCGTCTCCGCCTGGAGCATGGACACCGGCTGGGCGTGGTTCGTGGACAACACGACGAAGAGGGCGAGCGAGCCGAGTACGACGACGACCGCGCCGAGCACCCACGGCCACCTGCGCCGGTGCCGCGTGCGGGACTCCGGCGGTGCTGGTTCGCTCACGGGGGCGGATCGTAGAGGGCCGGGGCTGCGATCCTCACTCGGCCCGCAGCAGCAGCCCCGCCGGCGTGCGCGCCGCCATGCGCCCCGGAACGGCGGCGACCAGGTTGCCGAGCACGAGGGCGCCGACCGCGATGGCGCCGATCACCACCGTCGGCACGGTCGGGTTGGGCACCACGTAGATCCGGTTGGCGAAGAGGTCCCACAGCAGCCGGCCCACCACGATGCCGAGCGGGATCCCGACCAGCAGCCCGATGCCCACCGCGACCGTCGCCTGCCACGCCAGCGTGGCGGCCAGCTGCCGGCCCGTGAAGCCGAGCGTCCGCAGCATGGCCATGGACCGGCGCCGGCGCCGGACCGAGGCGATCAGGGTCAGCCCGAGCGCCGCCACCGCCCCCGCCGTCAGCCCGAGGCCGAGGAGCAACGGGGTGGAGCCCATGGAGCGGTAGTTGACGATCTCGGCCGGCCGCTGCACCGCCAGCACCGACGTGGGGTAGTTGGTGGGGAGCGAGAGCTCGGCGGCGATGTGGTCGAGCGACCGCGCCGCCGCCGCAGGGTTCACGCCCGGCTTCAGGCGCACGAAGACGGCATTGGGCCCCGTCGGCGACACGGCGAACTGGTTCCGGACGGATTCGGGGAGGAGCTGGTAGGGCGCCACCGCACCCGTGCCCATGGAAGGGTGGCCGGTCACCCCTCCGATCCCCACGGCCGGCATGGTCGCCGTCCCGACGATCCGGAGCGTGTGGGGCGCGGTGGTGCCGTAGCGCACGGTCACCGTGTCCCCCACGCGCGTGTGCAACTGGGCCAGGGTCCCGGGGCCGAGCACGATCTGGTCGTTGGCGTCGAAGGCATGCCCGGTCAGGACGGGCGGAGCGACCGCTTCCCTGGGCGTCCCCGCGATGACCGGCACGGCGACGCCGTCGATCTGCAGCGTGCCGAACCAGTAGGCGGACCACGCCGCCACCTGGGGGTCGTGGTCGAGGAGGCTCGCCGACTGCGCGGCGGGGACGTCGCCCACACCGCCACCGGCGATCAGCGCGTCGTCCCAGTTCCACCCGTAGAGGCTGGGGTGCGACACCAGGGAGTCGAGGCTCGACCCGAACACCACCGTGGCGACGACGACGATGACCGCCAGCACCGCGCCGAGGATGGCCGATCGCACCGGCACGGCCTCGGCCTCGGCCCCCGGCTCCACGGCGAAGCGGATCCCGGCCACGGCCGAGACGGGGAGGCCGCTGTTGGCCGCGGCCGTCGCGACGGGTGAGGGCGACCGGGTGCTCCGCCGCCAGCCCGCGACGGAGCGGTGCGGCGCGCGCTGGACGGCCAGCACGACGGCCAACGCGCCCAGGATGACGGCCAGCGACAGGACGCCGAGCCCGAGCACCGCCCAGTCCGCTGCGACGCCCGGATGGGGATAGACGGGGCGCACGGGTCCGAGCGGAGACAGCGGAGAGAGCGCCACGGCCACCGCGCCGGCCAGGAGCGCCCCCACCACGACCGCCGCGCCGATCCCGAGCAGCCCGTCGCCGGCGGTCATGCCCGGGTCCGCCCCCAGCGCGCGCAGAGTGCGCTCCTCCGGGGCCCAGAAGCCCAGTTGGCGCGCGATCAGCTGGCCCGCGATGAGGAGGGCGGCGAGGCCGGCGATGAGCCCGAACACCGCGAGGGCGATGGCCTCCGGCTCGATGGCGTTCTCGGCCTTGACGACGTCGATCGACGCGTCGTAGAAGTCGTAGGGCAGGACCGCCGGCACGACGCGCTCGACCTCGGCCTCGACGGCCGGCACGTCGCGGCTCCCGTGCCGGAGCTGCAGAAAGGTGAACGAGAAGTTCGAGCAGCAGTCGACCCAGCGCCGCGTCAGCGCGGGGGTGAGGATGGCCGTGGTGGACGAACCGGCGTCGACGTCGTCCTGCACGACGGCGTTGTTGAGCACGACGGTGCCCACCAACGTCAGCCTGGTGCGCTCGAAGGGCGGTGGGGGCTGGCCCGTGCCCGGGGTGGACTGCGTGTTGGCGTAGGTGCCCCACTCGGTGGTCTCGCCGACGTGGAGCCCGAGGGCCTGGGCCGCGGCGACGGTCATGACGACCTCGTTCGGGTTGTTCGGGTCCGCCATCCGGCCCTGCACGACGCTCGGCCGGTCCTGGGTGAAGAACTCGCCGTCGACGCTGCCGTAGGCGGTGAAGTTCGCCTTGAGGGCGTCCGGCGTGGGTTGCCCGTCCGCCCGGATGGGGACGGTGTAGACGGCGGTGTAGCTCTCCGCCCGGGTGACGTGGGGCAGGCGCGCGATCTTCTGCACGAGCGGACCGTCGTAGCCGGACGTGAAGCCGAGGGGCGGGGCGTAGAGCCCGGTGCCGAGACTCAGGTTCGAGGGGTTGGTGCTGGCGAGATACGTCGAGAAGGACGACCCGGTCCGCCGCGCCGCCGCGATGGAGCCGAGGGACAGGCCGCCCACGAGCCCGATCAGGAGCACGAGGGAGAGGTAGGCGCCCCAGCGGCGCCCGAAGGTGGCCCGGAACCGGTACCGCGTGACGCGCAGCAGCCCACCGGTCACGGGCGGCGACGACCGCCGTCGTGGTGGAGCCTGCGCGTCGCCGTCATCGCATCCGTGCCCCCTGCCTCGTCGCTGGCAGTCTGCACGCCGGAGGGAGGCGCGCCAAGGCAGGTAGCCGCCCACGGCGCGGTCGTGCCAGCACCACAAGCGCAGGTCAGCGGCGCTTTCTCAGGCGGCGAGCGCCCCCGGCGTCATCGTCGCCGCACCGCCGTCCGCCGCCCGGGCCGTCACGTTCGGGTACACCGCCAGTGCGAGCAGCACGAGCAGGGGCCCGGTGTTGGGGTCGGTGGCCAGGCCGGTGAAGGCACCGCCGAAGGCCTCGCCGAAAACCCAGTAGTCGAGCGCCAGCGCGGCACCCGCGACGAGGAAGACGGTCGGGTGGCGCGTGACGAGCGGGCCGAGGCCGATCACGAAGGAGAGGACGGCGCACGCGACGGCGACCGAGGCGCCGGCGCCCCCGAGGGCGTGGGCGACCGACAGCGGCACGTGGGCCAGCCAGCCGGGCTCGCCCCTGACGGCGTTGGTGATGGCGCCCGACACGCTCCCCGCGGCCCGGTTCGCCGGCAGCAGCCACAGGATCCCGAGCCCGCACCACACGACGGCCCAGACGGCCTGGCCGCCGCGCGCGCCCAGCGGGCCCTCGGCGGCGGCCGGACCGAGTTCCGCCGGAGCGGAATCCCCGTCACGCGTCCGCCGCGGCCACACCAGCACGCCGATGGCGACGTAGAGCAGCGCCGCGCCCGGCGCCCCCGTCAACGGCGACGCCATGCCGCTGAAGAGCATGCCGAAGCCCTCGCCGAGCGCCCACACGCCGAGCGCCCAGGCGAACGAGACGAGCAGCGCCGGCTTCACCGTCTCGCGGACGAGCAGCCCCACCCCGATGAGGATCTGGACGGCGGCGAAGACGACGTCCATGAGGGCGGGCTGCACCGAGATGAGGTGGGCGAGATGCGTAATGGCGCTCGACACGACGGCCGGCTGCATCTGCGCCGAGGGGAGGATGACGCCGTGGGCGAAGCCCTGCCCGAACATCTTGGGCTGGAGCTGCAGCAGCCCGTCGAGGAGCCAGAGGAGGCCGAGGCCGATCTGGATCGACCGGGCGGACACCCGCCCCGATGGTGTTGCTGGTGTCCGCCCGGCGACCGTTCCGGCGGTGCCGGTCCCCGACGAGCTCGTCCCGGCGGTGTCCTCCGCCAGGGAGGACCGCTCCAGGGTGGCCGTGGCCGTCATGCTCACGCCGTGCCCAGGATGATCGGCGCCAGCTCGGCCCGGGTCAGGTCCGGTTGGAACTGGTGGCTCGCCGCCAGCGACGGCTCGGTCCACACGTGGAGCATGAAGTAGGTGTTCGTGTTGTGCACGCCGGCGGCGCAGCTGCCGGTGGCGTCCGTGTTGCCGACGACGCGCCCGCCGGCGAGGCACAGGTTGTCGTGGGCGTGCCACTGGGTCAGCGAGCCGCCGGCGTCAGGGCCCGGCGTGCAGGGTGCCGGGCCGAGGTACATGGCGCCCATGAGCTTGGGCCCGTTCACCGTGTTGGCGTACATGAGGAAGGCGGGATTCGCGGGGTCGAACCCGTCGGTCCGGGCGACGTGCCAGTTGGCGTAGTGGACCATGTACCCGTTCGGGTTGGTGGCCGGGGTGTAGCCGGCCGCGGTCGCGGCCGAGAGGCTCGAGTACTTCTGCAGCGTCGCGGTGGTCTGCGCCACGAGCTGGTCGGCCGCCGCCTGCTGCGCCGCGGTGGGCGGCGCGGGGGTCGTGGGCGCCATCACCATGCCGTCGGACATGACCGTCGCGCCCTTGACGTTGGCGCAGACGGCCGAGCTGGTCTGCGCCGAGCCGCTCGACGTCGACGAGCCCGTGGAGGACCCGCCGCCCGATCCGCCCATGGCCATGCCGGGCATCGACCCCGAGCCCGACGCAGAGCTCGTCCCCGGGCTCGAGCCGCCGGCGGAGGATGCGCCGCCCGAAGGGCCCGACCCGGAGTGCGTGGTTGTCGCCGCCGGGGAGGCGGCGGGGGCGGGGCTCGAGGTGGCGTCGACCACCGTCGTGGCCACCACGACGAGCACGGCGGCCGCCCCGACGGTGACCAGGCCGGTCCACCACAGACGGGCGGCCGTCCCCATGGCCGCCTTGCGCTCCGACACCCTCTGGATGAAGCCCCACATGGCCCACTCCTCCTCAGTTCGTGCCTCGGAGTCTGAAGGGGAGTTGTCAGGCCACCGTGACCCACCTGTTAGGGAAGTGCGATGACGGTCCCGGACCCGGCGGAGGCCAGGGCCGCCTCGATCACCTCGGCCGTCACGACGGCGTCGGCGATGTCGACCGGGGGCGGGGCCCCGTCGAGGAGGTAGGACGCCATGCCGGCGTAGAAGAGCCCGTAGTTGCCGGGCAGCGTCGGCACGGCCCGGCGTTCCGGCCCCGCCACGACCCGTCCCCACGAGGACTCGGGCTCCTCGCCCCAGCCCGGCTCGCGGGGCGAGCGCCCCTCGGAGAGCTGCGCCTCCTGGATGTCCATGCCGAACTTCACGTAGCCGCCCGCGTTCCCGAGCAGCCGGAAGCGCGGGCCCTGGTCGGCCGCCACCGCGCTGGCCCACAGGTGGACCCGCGGGCCGCCGGGATAGTCGAGCGCGAGGAAGACGTCGTCGTCGACGCGGCTCTCGGGCCGGCGGGTGGCGACCTCGGCGTAGACGGCCAGGGGGCGTCCGAAGAGCGCGACGGCCTGGTCGACGATGTGCGTCCCGAGGTCGAAGATGATCCCGGTGCCGGTGTCCGTGCCGGGCTCGTTCTTCCACGCCCGAGCGCCGGTGAGGTGAGGCTGCCAGCGCTCGTAGCGCGACTCGAACGTGTTCAGCGCGCCGAGGGCGCCGTCACCGAGGAGCTGTCGGACGGTGCGGAAGTCGCCGTCCCAGCGCCGGTTCTGGTAGGGCACGACGACGGTGCCGTTGGCCTCGGCCAGCGCGGCCAGGTGCCGGGTCTGTCGGCTCGACGGCGTCGCCGGCTTGTCGACCACGACGGGACGGCCCTCCCGCAGCACGGCCTCGGCCACGACGGCGTGGGAGGCAGGCGGCGTCGACACCACGACGAGGTCGTACGTGGCGAGCTGGTCCAGGAGGCGCTCGACGTCCTCGATCACGAGCGCGTCGGGGTACCGGCTGGCGATCTCCGCCCCGCGTTCGGGGTTCGCGGTCACGACGGCCGCCAGCTCCAGCCGCGGCTCGGCGTCGATGAACGGGGCGTGGAAATGGGAACCGCCCAGGCCATACCCGACCAGCGCGACCCGGGCGACGTGTAGTGGCGGGCTCATCCCGCGATCTTCCTACGACGGCGACGCTCGGGCGCCACGGCGCCCGAGCTCGTTGCGGCTCCACCCCCGACCTGGGACGATTTCGAAATGGCACGACACGAGGTCACACTCAGGCTGAACCAGGGCATCACCGTCGAGAATGCAGACGTCACGTTGCGCGTGTGGAGCAACGACGAGAATCTGGGTCGCTTGCGCGTCAGCAAGGGCTCCATCGATTGGCAACCGGTGAAGGGGCAGATGGTCCATCGGCTCAGCTGGGAGAAGTTCGCCGAGATGATGGAACAGCACGGCAGGAAGGTCACGGCCTACCTCTGACCGGTCCGCCGCCCCGGTCCTTTGGGCCGAGCGCCGAGCCCGGCGCGATGATGCGCCCATGACAGAGAAGAAGAAGAAGAGGGTCGTCGTCTGGGGCACGGGATTCGTGGGGAAGATGGTCATCCCCGAGGTGCTGCGCCACCCGAATTTCGAGCTGGCCGGGGTGGGCGTGCACGACAAGGACAAGGTGGGCCGGGACGTCGGCGAGATCTGTGGTATCGCACCCACGGGCGTCACGGCCACCGACGACCTCCCTGCGCTGGTCGCCCTCCGCCCCGACGCCCTGGTGCACTACGGGCCCACGGCCGGCCAGGCCGACGCCAACATCCGCGACATGGGCGCCTTCCTCCGCGCCGGCATCGACGTGTGCTCCACGGCCATGACGCCGTGGGTCTGGCCGCACATGAAGCAGAACCCGCCCTCGTGGATCGACCCCATCACCGACGCCTGCGAGGAGGGCGGCAGCACCTGCTTCACGACGGGCATCGACCCGGGCTTCGCCAACGACCTCTTCCCGATGACGCTGATGGGCCTGTGCGCCGAGGTGAAGAAGGTGAAGGCGCTCGAGATCCTCGACTACCTCAATTACACGGGTGCCTACGAGGACGAGATGGGCATCGGGCGCCCACCCGAGTTCACGCCGCTGCTCGAGCACACCGACATCCTCGTCATGTCGTGGGGCGGCACCGTGCCGATGATGGCGCACGCGGTCGGCGTCGAGCTCGATGCGATCACGACCACCTGGGAGAAGTGGGTCACCGACGCTCCCATCACGACGGCCAAAGGCGTCATCAACCCGGGCGAAGTGGCGGCCATCCACTTCACGATCGACGGCATGTACCAGGGCGAGCCCCGCATCTGCCTCGAGCACATCAACCGGGTCGGCACCGACGCCGCGCCCGACTGGCCCCGGGGCACCCAGGACGACGTCTACCGCGTCGAGATCGAGGGGACCCCGTCCATCACCCAGGAGACCGCGTTCCGCTTCACCGACGGCTCCGGCCGCGACGCCGCGGCCGCCGGCTGCCTGGCCACCGGCCTGCGCGCCCTCAACGCGGTGCCCGCCGTCAACGACCTGCCGCCCGGGTGGGCGACCGCCCTGGACCTGCCGCTCATCCCGGGGGCGGGCACCATCCGCTGAGCACCCGACCTCCGCGCACCTCCTGGCGCCGAGACGAGTTTCTGTCGCGGCAAACCGGGGAAGGACACACCAAGGGCTCAATTTCCACCCCTTCGACGCGTCTCTCTCATGCCGATGACCCGATTTGACGATAGGGGTCGCATACCGCACGCCCGCGGGGGCGGCGTGCAGAATGGCAGCGCCACCAGCAGCGTCCGAGTCCGTCCGGAGCGGGAGGCAGTCTCCGGCGTTCACCGGTCGACGGTGACCACGCTGCGATCCGGCCCGACCTCATGAACCAAGACCCGCTCGACGAAGCGCTCGACGAAGCCCGCAGGGGAGAGGAGTGGGGCGTCGTCGTCCTCTATCGGGCCTTCAACGCCGGGCTCGTGCAGTACCTCCGCCACCACGTGCGCGGGCAGGAAGAGGACGTGGCGTCCGAGGTGTGGGCGGGCGCCGCCACGCTGCTGCCCCGCTTCGAGGGCGACGCGCGGGCCTTCCGGGCCCTGCTCTTCACGCTCGCACGGCGACGGAGCATCGACCACTACCGGCGCACGGCGAGACGGCCCTCCGTGGTGGAGCTCGGCGAGGTCGACGAGGCCGTGGGCGGTCCCGACCTCGAGACGGCGGTCGTCGCAGACCTGTCCGCCCAGGAGGCGGTCGAGGCCCTGGTCGCGGGCCTGACGCGGACGGAGGCGGAGGTCGTGCTGCTCAGGGTGGTCGGTGACCTCAGCGTGGACGAGGTGGCCGGGATCCTGGGCCGTTCACCCGGGTCGGTGCGGGTGACCCAGCACCGGGCCCTGCAGCGCCTGGCCAGGAAGTTCAAGAAAGTTGTAACGCGATGACGCCCTCCGACGATTTCACGGACGAGGTGTTTGGGCTGTTTTGGGAGAGCACCGCAGACGCTCTCCTGGAGGGACGGGTAGAGCCACAGGACGCTCCACCGGCGCTCCAGGGAATGGCTCAACTCGTCCTCGCCGCCAGGTCCCTCCCAGCTAGTCGGGACCTGGCGGTTGAGGACTCCGTGGTCGCGGCCTTTGTCGAACGCGTGCGGGCGCCCCTTCCCGACGTCGAACGTCACCGCGCGGTCAGCCGGATGTTCTCGGCCAAGGTCGCCGGTGTCGCCGCCGCTCTGGCACTCGCCGGCACGACCGCGGCGGCCGCGACCGGAACCCTGCCCGCCTCGATCCAGTCGGCCGTATCCCGCGGCCTCTCCCACGTGGGGATCAGCGTGCCTGATCCCGGCAGCAGCGCGAGTCATACTCACGGTCCCGACGGGCACGCCGGCCCGTCGGGCACCGTCACCACGACGACGGGTCGGGGAGGCGCCACGGGTGCGGCGGCCGCGGCCACGGCGACGGCCAACTTGTACGGGCTGTGCACGGCGTACCTCGCATCCGATTCGGGAGCGTCGGGCACGACGACGCGGGGGAAGGCCCTCTCGTCGACGGCCTTCACCCGATTGACCGCTGACGCACAGGCCGAGGGCGAGACGGTCCAGGCGTTCTGCGCCTCGGTCTCGAAGCCGGGATCGAGCTCGACCGCCAGCCCCGCCACTCCCGCCAGCACGACCACCAGCACGGACAACCCCACCTCGGGCGCCGGCAGCAGCGCGGGCTCCGGCGGCTCGTCCTCGAAGGGCAGCGGTGGCAAGCCCGCCACGAACCCCGCGGGGAAGACGCCCGGCCCGCCGGCCACGAACCCCGCTGGCAAGACGCCCGGCGCCGGTTCGTCGAACAACGGCAAGTCATCGGCGGCGCCGGTGGCACCCGCCACCACCCCGGCCGGCACCACGCCGAGTAGCACGCCCGCCACGAACCCCGCAGGCAAGACGACGGGCCCGCCGGCGACGAACCCCGCCGGCAAGACGCCCGGCGCCGGTTCGTCGAACAACGGCAAGTCATCGGAGGCGCCGGGCCACTCCGGGTCATAGGCGGGCCCCGCCTTCGTTCCGGGAGGTCCCCACCGTGTCATCGCGATACCGGCAGTGGCGATCCGCTAAGAAGGCCGCGTGCCCAAGCCGGTCGGTGTCGACGTCAACCAGGTTCCGGTACCCCTGACATGACGGGCCCGGCGCATTCCTCCCGAACGCCCGCACCGTTCGACCCGGGGTCGGTCTCCATCCGCCTGTACCCGCACAACGAACTCCCGTCCGGCGCCATCGTCAGCGAGCTCTGCGCGCAAGCGGGCCTCGCGCTGCAAAATGGATTCGACGGGGTGATGACGAGCGAGCACCACGGCGGCTTCGCCGGGTACATGGCGCAGCCGCTGCAGATGGCCACCTTCGTCCTGGCGGAGCATTCGACCGGTTGGGCCGCCGCCGCGCCGCTGCTCCTTCCCCTGCGGTCCACCGCGCTCGTCGCCGAAGAGGTTGCCTGGCTCCAGGCTCGCCACCCGGGCCGCGTCGGGCTCGCGGTGGCCGCGGGTGCCCTGCCCATCGACTTCGCGGTGGCCGGGGTCAGCCAGGCGGACGCGGTCGATCGCTTCAAGGTCGAGCTGCCCCGGCTCGTCGCGATGCTGCGCGGCGAGGACCTGGGCGAGCTCGAGGGTGACCCAGCGCTGCTGGCCTGCCGCCGAGCCCCGGTCCCCGTGCTGAGCGCGGCCGTGTCTGTTGCCGCCGCCGTTCGAGCGGCCCGCTGCGGGGCCGGGATCCTGATGGAAGGCATGTCGACCCCATCGAAGCTCGCGCCCCTGACCCGGGCCTTCGACGACGCCGGGGGGGCGGTCGCCAAGGTGCTGATCCGCCGGGTCTGGCTGGGCCGCGTGCGGTCCGATCTGGTTGACGCCCAGCGATCCGTCTACGAGAGCTACGCCGCGCCCACGACCTCGTTCGGCGACGACCAGACGATCGCGGCCGACGAGCCCCGCGAGGTGGCGGAGCGTCTCGCGGCGACAGTGCGGGAGGTGGGTGCCGACGCGCTGAACCTCCGGGTCCAACTGCCCGGCATGGCGCCCGAGCAGGTGCGCGAGCAGATCGCGCAGTGCGGGTCCGTCCTGGCGGCCCTGAGAGAGCTCTGGCCCGCGCCGACGTCGTAATCCGTCAAAGGACCCCTACCGGATCGGCGTCCAGCCGCTCGAGAGGTGGTTCCCCCCGTCGACGTCCAGGGTGATCCCGGTGATCTGTCGTGCGTCGTCGGACAGCAGGAAGCACACTGCGGCGGCGATGTCCTCGGCCTCGGTCAAGCGGCCCAGGGGAAGGTTCGAGCCCGCCGCCGTACCCCCGTCCTTTTCCCACATGCGCCGGGTCGCCGTCGTCCGCACGAGCCCGGGGCTCACGGCGTTCACCCTCACCCCCTTGCCGGCCAGATCGGAGGCCATCGTGCGCGTCATCGCGTTCAGCGCCGCCTTCGCCGACGCGTACGCCACCATGGCCGAGGTCGTCTTGCGCGGCGAGCCGCTCGATATGGCGACGACCGATCCGCCCGCCCCGAGTCCCCGGGCCAGCGCGGCACGGATCAGAGCCACCGTCGGCCAGGTGTTGAGCCGGATCGTCTCGAGGAGCTGCGCCTCGCTGATGGTGTCGAAGGAGAGCGGGTGGGGGGCGCCGCCCACCGTGCTGACGACGAGGTCGATCCGGCCGAACGCGTCCACCGCCCGGTCGGTGAGCGTCCCCACCGCCGCCTCGGTGTCCATGGACCCGACCACGCCGACGACGTCGAGCCCTTCGGCACGCAGCGCGGCCTCCGCCGCTGCGACGCGGCCCTCGTCGCGGCCGTTGACGACCACCGACGCGCCCTCCCGCGCCAGGCGGAGGGCAGTGGACCGGCCGATGCTTGGATCGGCGGTCGAGCCCGTGACGACGGCCACCCGACCGGCGAACCGTTGGACGCCACCGACACCGGCCGCAGCATTGTGGCGATGCTCGCCCTCCGTGTCCTCTGATCCCATGCCCATCATCTTGTCCCACGACGTCGATCAGGCGACGTGGCACCCGCCGCAGCGGAATCATCCGGGCGGGATGTGACCAACCGCAGAGTCGAGACGCGCTTCGTGGCGCGTCACGGCAAGGCCCGGCGACGAATCAGCCCGGAAGGCGCGATTGGGTACTGGAGATCGGCCGGACCCGCCGCCGGCAGTCGCGCTACAGCGGGACTTCGTTGTAGAGGGCGCTCGCGACTCGCGTCGTCGCCGGGTTGGCTCCCATGGTCTTCATCTGCAGGGCTATCCCGGCGTCGCTGAACCACGCGTCGGCCATGCGCGCGTGCGCCCGCATGCTCTCGTGCTCGCAGGTGATTGCCATCAGGCCGCTCGCCATGCCCGCATAGGTCAGCTGGATCAGGCGGGCGTTGGTGGCCCCGTTCGCTTCGACGAAGGCGCAGACCTCGGCCGCCTCGGCGATGGCATCCTCCATGCGGCCGGGCGTGACGTGGAGCGAGTGGACCTCGAGGATGCTGCCGCGGCCGGCCTTCGGTGTCCGCCCGATCGGCATCTCCATGCCCATGGACTGTGAGGTGAGCAGCGTCGGGGATCCGGCTGCACCCAACCGGGACAGCAGCGCCTGGAGTTCGACGTCATCTCTCAGCGCGTCGAACGCAGTGGCCAGGGCCTCGGGGCTCTCGTACTCCTGCGAGAACACGGTCCCGTTGATTTCCTCACCGGCGACGCCGGCCAGGAAGAACCTGATCTCCCCGCCGTGGGGGGCGAGCAGCTTTGCCGCTTCCCCGGCGACCGCGATGGCGGCCTCCAACTGTCCGCCCTGCACTTTGCCGTTGCTCGAATGGAATACCCGCATGGTGTTCCCTCCCTTTCCCGACACGAATGGCCGGCGACCCGAGTCTGCCCCCAACGGGGGTTGGAGTCCAGTGGTCCGTTGCGCTTCGGGGACCGTCGCCTCTCCCGAGTGAAGTCCCGGAGGTGCGGGCTGCCCGCGTACGGTGGTGCGTGCACGCCTGGCAGGTCCAACGACTCGGCCCGCCAGGGGACGCGCTTCGGCTCGTGGACCTCGACGAGCCAGTTCCGGGCCCTGGCGAGGTCCGGCTGCGCGTGCGGGCCGCGGGAATCGGACTGCCGGACGCGCTCATGTGTCGAGGCGGGTACCCGTTCTCCCCGGCGCTTCCCTTCGTCCCCGGTCAGGAGGTGTGCGGCACCGTCGACGCGGTCGGATCGGGAGTCGAGTGGCGCCTTGGCACACGGCTCATGGCGGTGACGAACTTCTTCGACGGTCGCGGCGGGTTCGCCGAGGTGACGATCGCCGGGGCGGACAACGCGTTCCGCGTGCCCGATGCCATGCGCGACGAGGATGCGGCTGCGTTTCGGATCGGCTACTCGACCGCGTACATCGGACTCGTGCGGCGGGGTGCCTTGCAGTCTGGCGAACGGTTGCTCGTCCTCGGCGCCGCCGGCGGCTCGGGCCTGGCGGCGGTCCGGCTGGGAGCGGCCCTCGGCGCCCGCGTCATCGCGATGGTGGCGGGGGAGGCCAAGCGAGAGTTGTGCGCAGCGTCCGGCGCGGACGTCGTCATCGATCGCACGCTGGGTTCGGTACAGGACGCAGTCATGGATGCCACCGGGGGTGAAGGTGTCGACGTGGTCTACGACCCGGTCGGTGGTTCCCTCGCGTCGTCGTTGGGACGGTGCCTGTCGCGAGGTGGTCGGCTCCTCGCCGTCGGGTTCGCCAGCGGGACGTGGGTCGACCCCGATGTCTCGGAGCTCGTCCTTCACAATGCCTCCATCGTCGGCGTTTACGCCGGCGGCCAGACGCGCGTGGAGGCCCTAGCCGATCACGAGCACCTGCTGGCCCTCGTTGCCGACGGCCGCCTCGGCGGCGCCCCGCGGGTGGTGCCGTTCGACGGGTTGCCCGACGCGCTCGATGCGGTCGACCGGGCTCAGGCCGTGGGCAAGTCGGTGCTGCAGGTCAGCACCTGATCATCGACGGACGAAACGTCGCCACGAGTCATCCGGCCACCCATCACCGGTCACGCGGCGCGCTCGATCATGAACGGCACCAGCCAGGCGATGAAGCGCCGCGCCGGGGAGTCGTCGAGGCCCGCGAAGGCGGCATCCATGGAGGTCAGGGCGGACCGGGCCACGCCGGCGGCGAACTCGGCGGCGAAGGCGATGGACCCGTAGGTCATCATGAGCTCGAACACCCGGTCGACGTCCTCGGGCGGCCGGTCCTCCGGCGCTCGGCCGAGATAGGACACGAGCCAGTGCCGGTCGGCCGGGTGTGCGCTGGCCAGGAGGTGGATGAGCATCAGCGTCCGCTTCCCTTCCAGCAGGTCGCCGAGCGCCTCCTTGCCGTACACGCCCGGGTCCCCGACCAGGTTCAAGATGTCGTCACGGATCTGGAACGCCGCACCGAGGTGGAACCCGAACTCGATCATCGGATCGAGCTCGGCCGTACCCCCCGAGCCGACCAGCGCACCGACCCGGAGGGGGAGCACCGTCGTGTACCAGCATGTCTTCTTCATGATGAGGTCGAGGTAGTCGTCGGGTTCGAGGTCGGTGCGGTTGTCGCGGCACCAGCCGAGCTCGAGCGCCTGCCCGGCGACGGTCTGGCTGCTCATGAAGTCGAACTCGACCATGATGCGGTCGGCCAGGCGTGGGCCGAGCAGGTCGATGTTCTCGCGCAGCGTCGCCATCGCCTGCAGGGCGAGGCCGTCCCCGGCGTTGAGCGCGAGCGGCGTGCCGAACCGTCGGTGCAGGGTGGGCTCGCCCCTCCGGAGCAGGCTGGCGTCCTCGATGTCGTCATGGACCAGGAAGGCGTTGTGCAGCAGCTCGATCGCGATGGCCGAGGGCAGGGCATCGTCGAGCCGGCCACCGAAGGCCTCGCAGGTCGCCAGGCAGAGGCTGGGACGCAGGGCCTTCCCACCCCGGGTCGGGTAGTCGCTCATGGGCTCGGCGAGATACGGCTGCTGCGCCACGCCGTCGAAGCGCCGGCGCAGGTCGTCGGCGACGATGGCGCCGTAGCGGGCCAGGCCGGCCGCCGGCTCCGTCCCCGTCGTCACGAAGGCTTCGCCGAGGCCGGCACCACCCGGACCCGCAGCGGGAACACGACGTCGGGCAGTCCGTCGACCAGGAGTTGTCCGTGGTACGTGCCGGCGGGCGCGTCCTCTCCCACGGCCACGGTGACGAGGATTTGGCGGCTGACATCGGGCTCGAGGCGATCGATCTTCTCCGGTGCGCACGTCACCGCGGTGGCGGACAGGGACCCGCCGGTGTGGCTGGCCAACCCGGGACACCACGGGCGGAGGTCGACCGCGGCCGAGGCCGTCGTGTTGTGGAGCCACAGTCGGGCGCTCGCGCCGGCCGCCGGGTGCGACGTCGGGCAGGCGCAGGTCACCCTGCTCGCGGTCGGGGGGCTCCCACCAGCGGGTGGCGTCGAACCATCGGGAGGCGTCGAGGAAACCGAGGGCGGCCTCGTTGAGCTGTCCGAGCAACCCGACGTACGCGGCGGCAGCCCGTTGCATGTCGGACTGCGCCGCCCACATGGAGCGCTCCGATCCCCAGAACCCGTACGCCCCACCGCCACCGCCACCGCCACCGCCACCGCCACCGCCACCGCCACCGCCACCTCCAGCGCCACCCCCACCACCGCCGCCGTCCCGACGCACGGTCCCCGCGCCGCCGTTGGTGGTCGCGAACTGGGCGAAGATCTCGACGAAGCGTTCGACGATCGTCCGCGCCGCGTTCGAACCCGAGGTCCTGCACCTCGCGGGCCAAGCGGGCGGCCTCGTGTGCGCCCGAAGGGAATCGCTCGCCGTCTGAATCGGTCATGCGCCCACCCTTTGCGCTCCCGCCAGCTGCTGAGCGACCGCCTCGGCCGCCAGTTGCCCCGATCGGGTGGCCGCCTCCACGCACCCGGCGTTCAGTCCGTTGTCCGTCCAGTCACCGGCGACCGCGAGGTTGGCGAAGCCGGTGCGTCCCGGCTGCAGGCGGTACTGGTCGGTGCCGGGCAACGACTGCACGTACCGGTCGGAGGGGTCGACGTTCGCCCGCCAGTACTGGCTGTCGAGTCGCCCTGGTCCCGACGCGGTCCCGGGTGCGCCGTCGCACAGGAGCGACCAGCGGAACCCGTCGGCGTCGACCGCGGCCGGCCACAGCGTCGCCACGTCGCGGTCGAGGAACGTGCGCGCCCGTGCCCGCACGGCCTTGCCCTCCGCCTCGATGTCGGGTCCCTCCTCCCCGGAGCCCGGCGCCTCGAGGACGCTGCAGAAGTAGGCGATCGTCTTCGGCCGGTCCGCCTCGGGCCAGTCCTCGACCGCCAGCAGGTGCGGCATCGACGCCCAGGTGTCGAAGGGCGTGACGAAGCCGCTCACGGTGATCCCGGACGGGCCGGCCCAACCGAGCGCCTGCTCGTCCTCGGCCAACCAGAGCTGGAACGCCTGCGTCGCCACGGTCCCGACATTGTCGACCATCGATCGCCAGGCGGGCGACGCCGCGACGAGCTCGTCGCACACGTGCGGCACCATCCCGAGCGAGATGCCGAACACGACGGTGTCGAAGTCCTTCCCCACCTCCAGCGTTCGCTGGCCGACGTCGCGGCGCGGCGACCAGAACGACTCGAGGTCGACCCCGTGCAGCGCGGCGGTGGCGCGCAGCTCTGCGCCGAGCGGCGCGTCGGGCCAGCACGGGAGGCCCTTCACCCGGATCAGCGGGTCGTAGGCATCGACGCCGTCGGCGAGCTCGGCCTGGATGCCCACGTCGATGGCGGCGATCGAGCGCCCGTCGGCGCTCAGCCTGAGTGCATCGACGCGGTGGAAGAATTGGAACTCGACCCCGCGCTTGCGCAGCACCTCGTACAGGGGAGCGAAGATCACCTCGCCCATGCCGGCCTGCATCCTCCAGAACAGCGCGCCCGAGTACCCGAGGAGCATCTTGGTGGCCAGGTCCAGTCCGAGCCCGGCACTGAAGCGCGGGCGCGCGGGATCGCCGTCCTCGTAGCCGAACACGAGGTCGTACATGCCCCGGAGGATCGGTGACTCGAGCGCCTCGGGGTCGATGCCGTGCCCGAGCAGCCATTCGCGGTAGTCGAGGTGGTTGATGGCTCCGTAGCCCTCGGGCCGCGTGAGCAGGCCGTCGACCATGATGCCGAACAGGTTCGCCGTCACCAGCTCCACCAGCTCGTAGCTGCGGCGGGCGCCGGGGTGCCCGCGGAGCGTGTCGCGCAGGCCGGTCCGCAGCGGCTCGATGAGGGACGGCAGCGCACGCTCGAGGTCACGGTTGCCGCTCCACGACGTCGCCTGGCGCATCACCCGCTCGGCCCAGCTGAGCGGGAGGGTCAGGCCGATCAGCGCGGCGCCCTGGACGGCGGACGCCAGGGCCGCGGCCGGTGCCGCGGCGCGAGGGTTCGGCGCGGTGGGCGAGGTGCTGAGCCGGATGGCGCCGCCGTCGCGTGGTGCGGTGAGGGGCAACGACGCGAAGAAGTCGACGAGGAGACGGAGGGAGCGGACCACGAGGTCGGCCATGTCCATCGGCGCCGATCCCGTGCCTTCCTGATTGCCCGCACCAGGGCGTCCGCCGGCCGGGCTGAAGGTCGCCACCCACGGCTCCCACGCGCCGTCGTGCCGGTCCACCACGCCGACCAGGTTCGACGGCGCGACCGCGTCGTCCCAGGTGCGGATGGGACAGCCGGGGTCGAACCTCTCTCGGCCGAGCTCCTCGTAGCACCGGCGCATCACGTCGAATGTGTGGTCGTAGTAGCCGAGCAGCACGTGGAGCCCGTGCTCCTCCACTCGGCCGTTCGGTCCCCTGCTGCTCGCCCCCTTGCCGCCGAGGCGCCAGCCGCGCTGGTACACGGTGATGCGTTCGAACCGCGTGGTCCAGTCGCCCGCGCTGAGCTCGAACGCGGTGGTCAGCGCACCCATGCCACCGCCCAAGATGGCCACCGAGCCCCGCGCACCGGACATCTCAGATTCCGAGAAGGCCCAGCGCCTCGGGGAGTTCGGGGCTCGAGGAGTTGGGTGGGAACCGCTCGAGCACGGCGCGGATCCGGTCGGTCCAATCCGGCGGACGTAGGTAGCTGGGAAGCCGGGCCATGTCGTTCGCCGCCCGCAGCGCGAGGACGAGCGACCCCTGCGCCAGGCCGATCTCCACGGCATCGACCAGGTCTGCGACGACCTCGTGCATCCGCTCGGGGTGGGCGAGGGCCTTGATCTCGGCGCGCAGGCGCAGGAGGTCCGGCTGGTGGACGAGCTCCCCCGAGGTCCGGGTCAACTCCAAGGCCTCCTCCAGCGTCAGGAGGGCCTGGTCGGCGTCGCCGAGGTAGTGGTGGTTCCGGGCGACGATGCCGAGGTAGGTCGGGCGGAACGCCCCGTGTCCGACGAGGTCCATGCCCTGCCCGTACATCTCGAGCTCGACCACGTCACAGGGCTGGCCCGCTTCCGGCACCAGCTTGTACTGCCCTCCGAGCAGTTGGAAGTACTCGAAGCGGCAGCGCTCCCCGATCTCGATGGTGCGCCGCCCGAACTCACGCGCCTCCTCGAAGTCGCCCGTGACCATGCGGACCCAGGCCAGATAGACGGTCACGAACGCCGAGCTGAACGGTCCCGCCGGGAAGTCGAGGTCCTCCGCGCTCTCTAGGGCCCGCCGCTCCCACTGTGCGCTCTCCTCCGTGTAGCCCTGCAGCGCGGCGACGCAGGCGAGCGCGACCGCCGTGATCGGCACGGGGTCGTGCGGGAGCGGCCAGAACGGGGACGACGCCGCGTCGAGCGAGCGCGAGTGGTACCCCTCCCAGGCCTCGAGGAGCCAGCGATGGGCGTCGTCCAGGCGGCCCTGGTAGAAGGCGCCGTACCCGAGGCACGACTTGATCTCGGGCGCGAACCACGCCGTCGCCGGTTCCTCGAGGACGTCGGTCAGCGGCTCGAGGACGACGCTGGAGGCGTCGACGGAGCCGCGCACGAGCAGGTAGCTCCAGATGCCGACCTGGGCGGGCATGATCTCGGGGCGGTCGGTGAGCCTCCGGCAGATCTCCTCGGCGACCGTGAAGTCGTCGAACACCTCGGGGTAGCCGTACCCGTAGAGGGAGCTGGTGCTGACGGTGCGCTGCATCCTTATCATGAGATCGGTCAGGTCGCGCTCGTCGCCCTCGGGCATCGTTGCCGCCAGCTCCAACGCGCGGTCGAGCAGCCGGCGGGCCTCGGTGTGGCTGGCGGTCGACTGCGCGGCCTGGGCCGCCTTGATGTAGGCCGGGATGGACAGCGACGCGTCGCCGGCCAGGTCGTAGTGGTGGGCCACCACGGCAAGATCCCCCGCTGAAGCCGGGCGGGACTCGAGCAGCTCGGCGATCTTGCGATGGGTCGCCTGGCGGGACGGCAGCACCTGCGTCTCGTAGGCGGCGTCGCGCAGGAGACCGTGGCGGAAGCGGAACCGTCCCAGCCGGATCTCGGCCACCCGGTCGATGATCTCGGCCTCCTCGAGTCGGGCCAGTGCGTCGTCGACCGGACGCCCCGCCAGTTCGCGCAGCGGCTCCTCCTCGAACTCCCCGCCGAGCGCGGCGGCCAGCTGCGCCACGCGCAGGTCGATGCCTGGTGCCCGCAGGCGGGCCGTGAGGATCTCGTGGATGCGCGGAGGGAGCACCTCGCCGCGTTCCGACGTGACCGTGCTGCGGGTCAGCTCCTGGAGGAAGAGCGGGATGCCGGCACCGCGCTCGACGATGAGCTCGGCCTGCGTCGCGTCGAGGCCACCGTCGGTCAGCGCGGCGACCAAGCCCGCCGCCTCCTTGCCCTTGAGCGGCTCCAGCTCGATGTCGAGGACCGACGCCCCCCACGGCGCATCGAGCGCGTCCCGGCTGGTGATCAGGATCATGGTGCCGGGGACGCTCTCGGTCGTCAACAGTCCCAACAGGTCGACGGTGGTGGGGTCGGCCCAGTGGAGGTCCTCGACCCAGACCAGGGTCGGCGTCAACGCCGCCGTGTGGGCCAGCCAGGCGAGCAGGGCCCGAAGGGTCGCCTGGCGGAGCGCGAGCGCGTCCACCTGTGGGCGCGCCCACCGCTCGTCGGCCTCCAGTCCGAGCAGAGGAGCGATCAGGGGCAGAGCCTCCCTTTCGAGCCCCGCATCCTCCAGGCGCGACTGCAGCTCGGCGAGGCGCTGCTCGTGGGGCTGGTCCGGATAGAAGCCGAGCACCTGTTCGAGCATGCGCGCGATGGGCCACAGCGCGACATTGCCGTGATAGGGCGAACAGCTGGCCTGGAGCACGGCGCCGCCTTCGACGTGCACGTGCGCCGCGAGCTCGGCCGCCAGCGCGGACTTCCCGATGCCGGCCACGCCGCGCACGACGACCACCGCCTCCTCGGGCCGCGTGGAACCCCGGGCGTCGTGGACGAGGTGTTTCCAGGTGTAGCGGAGACGTCGGCTCTGACCTTGGCGTCCCACCAGGGCCACCGACTGGGGCAAGCCCCGACCCGCGTTGGGCACGACCACGTTCGACCGCACGACCTCGTGCAGCTCCATCGGGCGGGCGATGCCCTTGAGCGAGCGCGACCCGATCGGCTTGAGCTCGAAGTGCGGCTCGACGAGCTGCCGGGTGGTGTCGCTGATGAGCACGGATCCGGGTTCCGCCTCGCCCTGCAGGCGCGCCGCCACATTGGGCGCCGACCCCGCGATGGCGGAGCCGTCGAGCACCCCCGACTCCAAGCCGGCGATCACGACGGTGCCCGAATGGACGCCGACCCGGATGGTGGGCTCGATCCCGTGGCGGCGCTGCAGTTCCATGGCGGCCTGCCCCATCCGTTCGACGAGCCGGAGCGCGGCCAGCACCGCCCGGCGCGCGTCGTCCTCGTGCGCGGTGGGGTAGCCGAAGCACGCCACGACGCCGTCGCCCTGGAACTGGAGGACGCGGCCGCCCAGCTCCTCGATGGTCTCGGCCGCCACCCGCCGGTAGAGGACGAAGATGTCCTGGACGACCTCGGGCTCGGCCACGTCGGCCATGTCGGTCGACTGGACGATGTCGGCGAAGACCAGGCTGACGAAGGCCCGCTGGCCTCCGGGCAGGGAGCGCTCGAGCGTCGCCCGCTCGAGCATCGACGAGGCGCGCTGATTGGGAGGGTCGACGGCGAGCACGTCGTTCGCCAGTTCGACCACGCGGTCCCAGGCCCCGATGGACGCGGCGGCGTCCATGGACGCCAGGAGGCGGTCGATCAGCAGGGACAGCCGGTCCTCCGCCGACGCCGCTTGCTGTCCGTTGGCCGACGTCACCGCGTCCGCCTCCTCAGTCCTTGACGGGCTGGGCGTGACTCACGTAGAAGAGGGCGGGGGCCTGCTTGCCCCCCGCACCGGCCACGAGCGCGCCCTCGTAGAGGCCCGGCGGCACGTTGCTTGTCTCCGCCTGGATCGTGACGTACGCGTTCCCGGCCTGCTCGATCACCTCCGGGGTGATCTTGATGTCGGACGCCTTGATCGTCGCCTGCCGGCGCCCGATCCGCGTCAGGTCCGAGATGCTCACGCGTGCCTTGTCCGACCGTGCCTTCACCATCAGGGTCGTGTGCTCGGTGACCCGCGCGCTCCGTCCCGGATCCGCGCCGGCGGTCGGCCGCACGGTCACGTCGGCCCAGTTGGACATGCTGTCCATCCCCGCCTGCCAGGCGACCGACCAGTCCCGGGCGAGACGTTGGAAGAGGCGAGTCGTGTCGTTCGCCGCGTCGACCCGTCCGTACTTGCCCGACCACAGCCGCTCGGTGACGTCGGCCGTGAAGGGGGCGTAGAAGTCCACCATGTCGGTCACGGTGCCGATCCACTGCTCGGCCACGCCGCCGGTGAACCCGGCGACCCCGTCGGCAGACTGGACCCGGGGGTCCGAGTCGCCGACCGAGCCGGGCTTCGGGTCTGTCGTACCTCCCGCCGCCTGGACCTCGGCGACCTTGGTGGCTCGCTGGACCCAGGTGCTCCACTCCGGACAGACCGACGTCGCGACGTTGTTGAGCAGGGTGTCGGTGAACCCGACGACCTTGAGCGCCTTGACGTGGCGCCGCCCGCCCACGTCGGCCGCCATGAGGTAGCCCCGGTCGACCTGGAGCATGTCCCCGACGCTGCGGTCGAGGTCGTAGGTGATGGCCGCCCACGCCTGGGTCGACTTGAACTCGCAGCGCAGCTCGGTCTCGAGCCGGTGGCCGCCGATCTCGACGACCTCGAGGTACTTGGAATGGGTCTGTTGGGCGGTGCCCTGGGTCGGGCGCAGGTCGACGGTGCTGATCGGCCGCATCTCCTTGAACATCTCGCCGCCCCACTCCGGCCAGTGGTCCGGGATGAGCCAGTCCCGGAGGTTCTTCAGGGACTCACCGGTCTCGAACTCCGTGAAGATCCAGACCGCCTGGTCGCCCTCGACGTCCACGGCAATTGCCGCGCAGGTCACACCGGAGCCGCTGAGCGGCTCCTCCCCGTCGCCAGCGTTCGTCATAACCGCCTCCCCTGTCGGGCAGTTTCTCTAGAGAATACGGTTCTCTAACCCGCGGAGGATAGCCCAAAATCGAGGCGCAACTCCCATGGCAAATGACGGACTGACCTGCGAGGACACGGCCGAACGGGACAGTCCATTCTTGCGAGGACGGTTTCCCGGCCACGCCACCGGCCGCACCGGTCCTCCTCGGCCTCCATGCCGCCGGCTCCGAGTGTGGAGATCAGCTCTGCATTGACCCTGAGCTACCGCGACCAGCTGATGTTGGATGGCCTCGCAGCGTCCGCCGTGAGACGTTCCTGAGGCGTCGAGACCAACCGATACAATGGCGTTCGCAAATCATCCAGAGGAGTCGAGGGTCCTGGCCCGTTGACACTCCGCCAACCGACCGAGAGGCACGGTGGCAACGCCAGGTTCGATGAGGAGACCACGATGGTGTCAAAGACCCTCGCGTCGCTCGACGCATGGCTTGCCCTGGCCGAAGAAGTGCTCGCCGAACAGCGAGATCTACCGGTTCTCGGAGCCCCCCGGCATGAGAACTGCGGCTGTGCCGCAGTCCAGCTCTCGCTCTTCGAGGGTGAGCTGTGACCGCCCTGGAGCGCGGCGAGGTGTTCCGGTGCGAGCTCTATCGGGCGGGTCACACGGTGCACCACATCCAGGCGCTCCACAGTGTGGGAGAGGCAAATCGCGAAGGAAGACTGACTGAGGTCCTGGGCAACGTCATCACCGTCGATTTCGGTGGTCTGACCAGGCAGTACCGCAACCATGACACCGATCGGTTGATGGATCTCATCGGCGTGGGCGGAACCGTCCGCGTCTGTGAGGGATACGACATCCTGAGGGGCGCCGGCAGTTACTGCTTCTCCGTCCTGGATGCCGATGAGCCATGGGTCCCGTGTGATCACGAACCGTTGACGTCGTTCACGTCCGCGGCGTTGGCTGCGCGCCTGGAGACCCATGGCGGATTCCTGGTGCCGGGCACCGCAGTGGTGGAGGACGCGACGGGTCCCCGTGCCTGAGTGCAGCGGATGCGGCAGGAGCACACCGAAAGAGGAGTTCGTGGCTGCCTGGGGTCAGTGCCGCGACTGCGTGCGTGATCGCCAGGCGCGGGCTCTGTCCAACTCTGTGCTCGCCATGTCGGAGCGAGTCGTCGAGACGCCGTACGGGTGGTGCACCGCCCTCTGCGCACTGGGCGATCCCGTCGAATGGCTGTGCTGGCACGTCCATCGCACGGAAGACGCCGCCGCCGAGTGCCTCGAGCGGTCGCTCGGCGAGGGGCGAGGGAGGTTTCCGGTCAGATGACATGGGTTCGGGACGGCCTCGGTCGTTAGCGGTGCTGCGTCACGCCGGCGTTCCGTCGGCGGGCGCGGCGTCCTCTATCGACGGAAGGAGGCCGGCGTCCTGGTCGAGCCACGCTCGCAGCGCAGCGGTGGCATGGACGTCGTCCTCGTTGTAGTCGAGGATCCACTGGCGCGCCTCCGCGCGGAGAGATTCGTCGGTGCTCGATGTCGCCTCGACGTAGCGGACCATCGCCGCATCGCCGCCCACGTCGACGTCTCGCCAGGAGAACCCCGCCAGCGGGGCGACCGTCTTGAGCCCCATGCTCGGGAGACCCGTGATCAGCTGATCTCGCACGATCGGGAGCAGGTCCACCCATTGTTCCGATCCGATGAAGTCCTCGACGTCCTCTTCCACGCCGCAGCGCGCCGCGAGGCGGCGCAGCTGCCCGTTCTCGGCACCTTGGCTGTAGCAGTAGGCGCGGAACGAGAGCCCCTCTTCGTGCCGCCTCCCGTCGGAGCTCGCTGAACCACTCCCAGAAACCGAGAAACGCCTCGCTCTCGCCGATGCCGATGTCGGGGTTCCACGAAACGAACGGGACGAAGGTCGAGGACCCGGGGCCGGCTGCGCCGCGGACGTTGAGGAGCGTGCCCCAGAGGTAACAGCCCTCGTTCACGCTCTCCATGTCCACGTCGATCTCGATGTCTCCCCGCGGCACCACCACCCCATCGATTCCTCGCCGGCGATAGGCGGCGGACTGACCGATTCGGGCCCTGGCGTTGTCGATCTGCTGGGGCAGGTCGCCCAGGCCGGCGTCGCCGAAGCGAGCGGTCCTGAGGTCGATGCGGACCACGTCGGCTGCCGTGCCGATGCCCTCGTCCGCCAGCCGCTCGCCCTGCTTCGGCCGTCGAGCGAGCAGATCCGTGACGGGCGTCGACGGGTCGGCGGGCTCTGCCTTCTCGGCGAGGTGGGGCAGATCGACCCCGGCGGCGATCAGCCGTGCGGTGCGAGAGTCGAGAGAGGCCAACTCCTCCAGGTTCGTCACGCCGCGGGCACGGCATTGGCGACGCTTCTCGACCGTCATCCCCGGCAACAGGCTGAGATCGCCGGATGCCTCCATCTGCCCGAAGCACCACTCCTGCCACCCACACCCGCCGCATTCGGGCACGGCGATCGGTTCGGCCAGGAGGGGCGAGGTCGGTTCCGACAGGTGGACCAGGGACGCGTCGATCACGGAGAGGCGGTGCGCGAATTCGAGGTCGTAGACCTCCATGGTCGACAACAGCCGATCGGGTGGGTCCTCGATGTACTCGGTGGGATGCCACATCGCGGCATCGAGGTCGTACCAGACGAGCCGCTCCTCCCGGCCCACGATGCCGCCCCAGCGGCCAAGCGTCGAGGCACGCCCGCACGCCTCGAGCAGTCGTCGGTAGTGGGCCAGCTGCAGGAGATCGGGCCACCGCCAGTAGGCCTCCCAATCGGCATCCGGATCGGATGGTCCGCCGAAGAGATCCAGGAGATCCGATGTGATCGCTCCGATTGCATCTTCCTTTGTCTTGGCGACGAGCGTCTTGTGGTGCTTCACGTCGACGGGCAGGTAGCCGCCCCCCGCTGCTCCGGGCGCAATTGCGTCGGAGCGGACGAGGAGGTCGGGCTCGCCCACCCGTAGCGCCATCCGATCGACGGGCAAGCGTCCTCCGATCACGAGCGGGACGCCGTCGTGCATCGCGCTGACGGTCGCCGCCTCCCGAGCGCTTGCCGGATCCTCCTTGTCGATGACCACCGCTCCGAGGACCACATCCGCCAACAGCTCGAAGACGTGGGACTCGAAGTTGCGACCCTCCATTCCCAGCAGGGAGATGAAGGGCGAGGTGGGGAGCGGCTCACAGGGCCGGAGGACGTCGAGCTGCAGGGCCTGGGGGCAGCGCTTGGCCGTGTAGGCGCCCTGTGGGGGCACGTCGGTCATGGCGGCAGCCTCGGAATATGCCACGGGAGAAGGCTACGGGCCGCCTGTCTCACCGGTCCCCCTTCACACTGGGTCCGTGCCGGCGCACGAATTCCTCCACGTCGTCGAGTTGCCGCGGCAGCAGGCCGACCTCGGAGTCGGGCGCGATGAGCAGGCTGGGCACCGGGAGGCCGTCGGCCCACTCTTGGGGCGTCAGGCCCTCGTCCTGGAAGAAGTCGATGTCGTCGTCGATCCAGACGAACGGTCTCGGATCGTGCCCGACCGATCGGTGGACCGCGAGGAACTTCAGCTATGCAAGCTGAAGACTGAGCAATCTGCGCATTTCCGGTAGGGTTTCAACCCGTTCTGGATCGACGCCGGTCCCTACCGCCGTGCAAAGCTGACTGCTAGTGGCGGTGAAGCACCTCTTGCTCCACCTCTGCTGAGCTCGAACCACTGCGGGCCGCAGCGACCGACGCAGTACGGGTCAACCCGTGCACTACCTTGGACGCATCAGATGAACAACCTGGCGTTGGCGACAAGAGTCGCGGCAGCATCGACGCTTCTCGCGTTGTGGGGCATAGGAACCAGGCCGACTGCTGCGCTGGCGGCGCGTCAGGCGCCTTCGACGGCACCGTCCGTACCAGTGACGGCCTGTCCTCTAGGGGGGAGCTCACATGCTCCGCCGAGCAGCATCAATTTCCCCCCGGCCTGGCGTTGCCTACCGCTTCCAAGGTCTTCGCCGCAACCGACATCTCGGGCGCAACCGTGTATGCGCTCGGTCCCGGCTCCTACTCCTGTACGCCAACTGGAAACGGTGCGGATGGCGGGCTGAGTTTGTCGTTGATGGACCCGCAGAACCAGGACGATTCGGTAACTAGCGTTGGCGACCCGGGCGGTGCAGGGCCCAACCTCGATCTGTCATGTGGCTACATCCCGAGCGCGCAGCTCGTCGACACAGCATTCCGGTCTGGACAACAGGCGTGTTCGCATCCCTCGCAGGACCAAGTGGTCCAGATCCCAACCGGTGTCTCCGGCGTCTCCATGGTGGTGGTTCGTGTACCGAACCATGTCACCGATCCGAACCTCCCGACCTCGGGGGGCGACAACTCGACGGTCGCAGTCTTCGAGTTCCAAGAGTCTGGGCCTATGACTGCATCCCTGAGTGCGCCGTGTAGCGCTCATGCGTTGGTCCAAGCGGTGGGCGCCCACGGCGGTGTTGCGGGCGCCTCGACGGTGGCCCCGATCGGACCTCCGACCTGCTCGGATGGATACGCCATCGAGACGATGGCAGCCGGCGGCCCCCAGGGACAACCGGCCGGGGTGGTCTTCGAGGGAACGGGCGCGGGTTGGAAGGTGCTCGGCGGCGGGGACCCCTTCAGCGTCGGGCAGGCCTGCTCGCTCATCTCACCCAAGGCGCTCCTACAGTTCCAGCAACTGCCACCGGGAATGGGGTGCCCCGCATTTGGCGATAGTACCTACGTGCCCTCGCAAGCGGGTGGCGCTGCACAGGAGGCGGACTGTTCACTCCCGGCGAACGAACAGAAGGTCTGTGCGGCCGCCCTGGAGCTGTTCGTATCCGAGTCGGACCTTGTCAAGTACGTGACAACGGATATTTCAAAGTTCCTCAGTGCGGTGGGCGACGTCATCAATCCCCCGCCTTCGACATACGTCGCGATGGGCGACTCGTACAGTTCGGGCGAGGGTGCGGACTGGCCCGCTGGCTTTAGCGGGTTCCCGCAGCTTCCGGGGTGCGACTGGCGTCTCTACCAGGATCCTGCAGGCTCACCGCGCGACACCGACCATCTCGATGGGGCCTACATCGACAACAACGTGCAGAGCCTGCGCAGTGGCCACTGCCAGAATGGCTCCACGAATGACCAGGTAGGCGATACCTGCCATCGTTCGATCACCGCCTACGCTCACGTCTTCGACCGGCTAGACCCGGTGCCAAACCGCAAACTCGTCTTCGTGGCCTGTAGTGGCGCCACCGTCCACACCGCCCTAGCCGGCTATCCAGCAAACCAAACGAATCGCAAAGGAGAAAAGTCCCAGCTCCTTCAACTGGACTCGGCAACGAGTCTCGTCACACTTACCCTCGGGGGGAACGACGTGGGGTTTGCCGACGATGCCAAGGTATGCGTGACTCCTACGAAGAACGAGTACGACTGCATCAACCCGGACCAACCAGACGCAGGGTCTTCGGCGACGCCTCTCCTCAAGGCCCTGGGCTACGTAACGACGCCGGGTTCGAGCAATGATGGGCTTTTCCGGTCGTACAACCCAGCTGATACCGCCCCACCTCAGGGTCTCTCCCATGCAAGCGTTTCGAGCCAACTTTCGGCGCTTGTCAAGACCAGCGACGGGCTCGACCTTCGGGACCGACTGGTGTTCCTGTACAGGGTGATGCACAAACTGGCGCCCAATGCCCGGATCCTTGTGCTCGGATACCCTCAGTTCTTCCCCTCGAACCCCACGAGCAACGCCGCCCACTTCTCCGTCCAAGAGCAGGAGTGGGTCAATCAGCGGATCGCCACACTGGACAACGTGGTCCAGTCTGCCGTGAGCCTCAGTGGAGTAACTCAATACGTCGATGTCAACAACGTGCTGGCCGGCCATCAGCTCGTCAACGGCGGGTCCCTGGATTTCACCGTCGACCAGAGCGGGAACGCATCGTGTAGCGGGGGCGAGTACCTCAACGACGTTGACTTGACCGAGGGATACTTCGGATCTCCCGAACTCCTCCACCCCAATCCCTGCGGACACCAACTAGAGGGACAACGGTTGGCGGCAGCCTTCCAGCAAACGTCATCGCCGCAACCCTTCCACCTTCCAGACCTTCCCCCTTCGGGAGTAATCAAGGCGACAATTCACCACGGGAACTTTCCATTCGGATGCCACTCCACGTTCACAGCATCAGTGAACGCAGCGCGTACGGGCGATGTCAGCCAATTCATTTGGTTCGACGAAACCGGAAACGAACGTGGCACTGGTTCCACGTTGGAGATGGATTCCGTTCACAACGCCTTCAAGCTCTATCTGGAGACGGTGGGCAACAATGGACAGGTCCGGTATTCGTTCTTCCATGGGAGCGTGTGCTGAGCTGGGTGCGACGGGCGCTTTGGAGTTCTTGGTTCTGTTCGCGAAAAGGTACCTACGAGCCGCATCCTGGCTCAAGGTCCAAGCGGAGTCAGTGCCGTCGGCGGACTCGACCTCCCGACGAGCCCGTCTTCACAGCTTGGGAAGGTCTTCAGAGGCAATTTTGGTGTCCCAGCTCACGTAGGGGTTTTCCCTCGTGTCCGGGCGAATCGGGCGAGAATCGAGTCCGCGCCAGTACGCCCCAATTCGCCCTGTTTCTCGTGGCGTGTTGCACGAAAAGGCCGAAATTGACCCGTTGCACGGTTGTTGCACGGACCCGGGCGAAATTTCCGATGTGCGCAGCCGAGGTCGCTGAGGACGGCGGCGTCATTCCGACCGCGTTTGGCCCGCAAAGCTGAGGACGGGGCCGTCGTGTGTGGCACGAAATCGGTCCGAATGTGTCTACGGACGGCGGTGCGCCGGTAAGTCGGAAGGATCAAATGCCGAGCCGTGATAATCACTGTTCGGAGGATCTCGAGCGCGTGAGCCAATGTACGCGGTCGACAAATGCGTCACCTCTTACATTCGAGTCCAGCAACTCTTCAAGGAGTGCGACGTACATGCCGATCGTGGATCGACCCCTGGGCAAGCTTGTGTCGGAGGTGAAAATCAGACCCGAATGCGATCGGCCCTCAAGGGCCCAGCGCCGAATGATCGACACGAAATCGGCCACGTTGTTGGTGAGCAGGGCTCGTTGCTCGCTCTGGCACAGGATCAACAGCGATTCGTCACTCTCCGTTTCCCATCCCATTTCAATGGCGGCGACCACGTCATGACCGTCCGCGCGGAGTTGGGCGGCGATCGCTGGCGAGTAGTGGTGGTCCAGTGTCAGCTTCACGCCAAGGCGCGTTGTTGGCGTTCCCACCTATCCAACTCGGACTGCTCCTCGCGCTCAGCGACCGCAGCGTCCTCGTCAACCTCGCCGCTGAACTCGGCGTAATAGTCGACCGCAGCGCGGACCAAGCGAGGCGAGACTCCAAGGTATTCGGCAACCTGGTCGATATCGCCATGACTGGTTCGGATCGCGGACATGACCTGGTGCACGTAGAGCCGGGTGCCGACCACGAGCGGTTGGCGACGCCCCGCCGCGCCAAGTTGGAACCGGATCAACGGGTGTCGCTGGAGGCGGAGGGCCTCGCCGAGGAGCCTGTCGGCGAGGGCATTGCGAGACTCGCCACCAGCGGACGCGGCCGCGTCGAGGAGGTCGATCGTCCGTGGCGAGAGCCGAAACGACCGCTGCACCGAGCCAGGTTCATCCCTCATGTATCCCAGTGTAACACAGATGCTATTTCCTTGCGGCCGCGAAGGGCGGGGGTTCGAGCACACCCCAGGGCGCGACTGTGGGCAATCGTGATTTGCTGATCGAGCTGGGGGTCGCGGCTGGTTCTCTACGTCCTTGACGGCCATGGATAGGCTCCGCCGATGGACGCCCGCAAGATCGCTTTCCTCTTCGGCGAACTTCCTCCAGACCTGGATCCAGACGACCAGGAAGTGCGCCACCGGCTCGTCAGAGAGCGCGTCTTCGCCGACCGACCAGTCGTCGACGACGGCTCGCCGGCGAGTGCGCTCATCGTTCTCCAACACCAGTCGATCGCCGATCAGATCGCCGCAGATGATCCACCCGAGGTCTGGCAGACCGCCATCCGATTGCTCGATGCTGGGTTGACGCCGAGCTTCGTGATGGCCAATCTGTTCTTGGCGGCGAACTCCACATTCGTGAACCGGTTGGGCTCTGGTGGCGCCGTCGACCACACGGAGTACCGTCGCCAGCTCGAGCGTCTGCCGTTGCCTCCCCTTCGCGAGGTCATCGTCGTGCTGCTGTCCTTGCTTGGTGATCGTCGGGCCGTATCCAGCGAAGAGCTCGTGACAGCGGTCTTAGCTCGGTTCTCGGCAAGCGAAGGCGACAGCGAGTATCTCGAGCATTGGGTGGACGAGGCTGTCGATGCCGTGCTCGACCACGACCCGTCATTCATGATGATCCCGCCCGACCTGGTGGTACACGTCCCGACCATCCTCGACGGGGCCGTGCTCACCCATCGGCTCACCGACTCCGAGCGCGGCGAAAACTGCGTCCATGCCGGCGCCGATCTGGCTGCCCTCTTGCACCAGGCCGATCGACTGCAGCTCGAGTCGGGAGGCGAGGTCGAGCTCGCGAGCTACCCCAACGGCGACGGCGCCATGTTCGGTCCCGACGGCTGGCTGGAAGATTTCGACACCGAGACGTTGCTCGCCTTTCGGCTCGACGGGAACACCTTGTCGGTCTCGGCGGTAGCGGAGTCCGAACCGCCCGGGGGTGCCGTGATGGACGCCGCACGAGCGGCTTACGACCGCGTGGTGGACGAGCCGTGGCTTCCGGTCGGTGCAGACGAGATCGTCGTGGGCATGCTCCTCGAGAACCCCGGGATCCTCGCAACGCCAACCGTCCCGTTCTCCGAACTCCTGACCCACGCCGGGCTCGAGCAGCGTGGAATCGAGTTCGCCCACGACGATTCGGTATGGCGAGCGGCCAAGACGCTGGCGCATCTGCACGCGATTTTCGAACGCCTCGACGAGGGTCGACGCGGGAAGGCGGCCGATGTGCTCGAGGCATTCGAAGCATCCGAACGCGAGGCCGCCGCCCTCCACCCTGCACTGGTGGCTCTCCGAGATCAGCGGATCCTCTCGGTCGTCACCGATCTGCTCCTCGACCTCGATGACGACGTGGACCAGTTGGATGAGGTCTCTCGCTTTGCCGCAGACCTCCTCGACGCCTCCCGGCGTCCGCGCGACGGTGCTCCGGCCCGGTGGCTGATGGCTGTGATCAGCGAGCGTCGTTGTGACCCCCTTGCGGGACTGGCCCACCTCGAGTTGGCGGTGAGGGCCGACCCCGAGTTCCTCCCAGCGGTCGACCGGCTGGCCTGGTACCTCTCCGATCGGGGCGACGCGCGGGGCGCTGTACGGCTCTGGCGGAGCCTGGGTGTGAGCGAGGCTGACAGCGACGACCTTCGCGAGGTGGTGCCCTTTGCCGAACAGGCGACGGTCCGCCTCGGGCGCAACGAGGTGTGCTGGTGCGGGTCGGGGCGCAAGTTCAAGCACTGTCACCTGGGCCAGCCCGAGAAATTCGAGCTCCCCGACCGGGTGGGGTGGCTCTGCCGAAAGGCCGTGGCCTACCTCGAGCGGCGTGGCGGCGTAGCACCCGAGCACGTCTACCAGCTGGCCGTCGTGAGAGCTGACGGGGACGACTCCGAGGAGGCGGTCGACTGGGCGTTCGCGGATCCGATGACCATGGACGTGGCGCTCCACGAAGGCGGCTGGTTCGATCGCTTCATCGAAGAGCGGGGCGCCTTGCTTCCCGACGACGAGGCCATACTCGCTCGTGCTTGGACGTTCGTCGACCGGACGCTCTACGAAGTCGTCGAGACCAAACCCGGGAACTCGATGACGGTGCGGGATCTTCGCAGTGCCGAGCTGTCCGAGGTGCGCGAGCGAACCTTCAGCCGCCAGGCGCGCATCGGTCAGGTCCTGTGCGCTCGGGCGGTGCCCGATGGCGAGACGCACCAATTCATCGGCGGGATCTTCGCTGTCGCGACCGGGGAAGAGAAGGACCTCCTCGATCTGCTCGATAGGCGGGACGAGACTCAGATACTCGAGTGGCTGGCGGTGAAGAGTCGACCGCCGCGGCTGTCCACGCGGGAGGGCGAGGACATGCGCGTCTGCAAGGTCGCGCTCGAGACCGGTGACCCTGACGTCGCCAGGGAGGTCCTCGACCGCTTCTACGATCCGAACGGCGAGGGACAGTGGACCGCAAGTCATGAGCTGGGAAACGGAGAGTCGATCCTCCGCGCCACAATCGAACTCCAGGGGGGCTTGATCACCGTCGAGACCTTGAGCGAGCCTCGAGTGGAGCGCGTGCTCGATGTGCTGCTGGCCGAGATCGATGGGATCACCGTGGTCTCCGACGACCGCCGCGACTTCGACCCGTCGATTGCGCCTCCGGGTCCCCGCCAGCCGCCGATGTCCATAGAGGATCCTGCCGTCAAGGAGGCCCTTCGCACGTTCATCGCGGAGCGGGAACGGATCTGGTGCGACGAGGAGATCCCTGCACTTGGAGGGCGTACGCCCCGCCAGGCGGCGGCCGACCCGGTCGGACGCGAGGCTCTCGATCGACTTCTGGGTGAGTACGGCTCCCACGTCGACCCCGATACCGATCCCGAGCTGGTCGCACAGCACCCCGATCGTCTACGTCGGCTGCTCGGGATTCTCTGAGCACCGAGTGCGCCACCGTTCCTCGTCGACAGTGTCCCCGCTGGGTGATGGCTTGGCTGCCACGTGCCGAAGCCGGCCCACCGAACCGAGCTCCGGTGTCCATGCCGAGCTTTGATCAGGGCGTCGGATCGGACGCGAGGAGGGCACCGAGGTGGTCGGCGGCGTCCCTGTCGCGGGCCGGCACCCAGGCCCAATAGATATCGAGCGTCGTGGAGGTGCGAGCGTGGCCCAACCGGTTCGCGACCGTGCGCAGGTCCATTCCGCCGGTCAGCAGCTCGGTGGCCACGAAATGGCGGAGATCATGGAGACGCACGTGCGACAATCCGATGCCGGAACGCAGCCGTCCCCAACGCTGGGTGACCATCTCGGGTCGCCATGGGAGTCGACCGTCCCGATCGCTGGCGAAGATCAGCGCGGACTCCTCGAAGCCACGCCCGGCCTCCACGGCGCTTTGAATGGAGGTGGCCCTGCGTTCGGAAAGGGCCTCGGCCGCTTGAGTGGTGAGCGACACCACTCGGGAGCGGCCGGTCTTGGTTGACTTGATCACCACCCCGGCGCTCGCCGTCGCGCAGACGGAGCGCTCGATCCGGACGATCCGCTCAGTGAGGTCGATGTCGCACCAGCGCAGCGCGCAGATTTCGCCTCGTCGGGCCCCCGTGGCGACGGCAACCTGCAGCCAGCAGCACAATGCCGGGTCAGCCCTGCGAGCCGCCTCGAGTGCAGCCCGAACCTCGCCGATACTGGGCGGGGAGATTGCCACCCTGGGAACAGATGGCCGTGTCGCGGATGAGACCGGGTTGCGGGCCAGCCATCCCCAGCGCACGGCTTGGGCGACAGCTCGGTGTAGTACCACATGGGCGCAGCGGATCCTTGACGGACCGAGGCCCGCAACAGCCATACGGGCGTACAGCTGGTCACAATCGCGAGCCGTGAGTTTCCACAACGGAACGCATCCAAGCGAGGGCTTCAGGTGACGGTCGATGACGCACCGCCAGTCCTCACGGGTAGCAGGTCCGAGCGTCGCCGATGTGATGAACTGATCCAACAGATCTCCGACGGTGGCCCGTCCGCCGCCATATAGGCCTGCCCCCGCTTCGACGACCATGCGTTGCAGGGCTTCCTTGGCCTCGGACCGCGTGCCGCGAACCGTACGAGACAAACGACGACGCTCGCCGGTGACGAGGTCCGGGTCAACGGCGACCTGAAGGCGCCATCGATCCGAACCACATGAGGTCATGGTTCCTGTGCGTGGTTTGGGCATGACCCACGATGGCCAATGGCACGGCAATGGCACGCGCCCTTTGTACGTTCAATGAGGTCAAGGCGCGATGGAGCCTCACATAGCTCTCGAATGGCACGAAATGGCACGACGATGCCGCGGACGCGACAGGGAGACACTGCGATGCTGTGTCCCTGGCCTGGAGGTTCGTCGAGAGCGGGCGACGGGAATCGAACCCGCGTTCTCAGCTTGGGAAGCTGATGTTCTGCCTCTGAACTACGCCCGCGAGAACGCGCACACACTACACGCTGGGTAAACGCGAATTCGCTCTCACCGAAAACCGCCAAATGGCCGAGAAAGTGACGCCGGTGTGGCACGCGAAGCGTGTTGCACGCTGTGGAACGATCCTTTGAAATGTGGGTTGAAGGGACCGCCGGTGAGGGCCTCCGGACCTCACCCGCTGGGTTTCGAGGTGGCCTGCCCAGGGGCCGACCATCGGGCGTCGCCGATGTTGGCGAGCAACCGGAAATCGGCTCCAACTAGGCCCTCTCGGGGGCTGCCCCACTATCCTCTGGGCCGCACTGAAATCCCAGGTGGCGCTCGCACTCCGCCACCTCCCCTGTTCGAAGATACTCAGAAGTAACCGAAGGCGAGGAGCATTCGTGCCGGTCAGAATCATCTTGGGCATTGGCGTGACCATTGTCGGTTTCGGGATCGCCGCTCACCGCTTCCACTGGCTGTCCAAGCTCATCCGCTCCGGCAAGAAGGACCCCAACCGGACCCGGGGCAGCATCGTGCCCAAGGCGGAGGCCGAGGTCACGGAGGTGGCCGGCCAGCGCAAGCTCCTGCAGTGGACCGTCCCGGGCCTGGCCCACTTCTTCACCATGTGGGGCTTCACCATCCTGCTGCTCACGATCATCGAGGCCTACGGGGACCTCTTCGACACCGACTTCCACATCCCGCTCATCGGGACCTGGAACTGGGTCGGCTTCATCGAGGACTTCTTCGCCTGCGCCGTGCTGGTCGCGCTCGATCGTGTTCGCCGTCATCCGCATCAAGAACGCGCCGAGCGGCTCGAGCGCAAGTCCCGCTTCTACGGCTCGCACACGGGTGCAGCCTGGCTCGTCCTCGCCATGATCGCCGGCGTCATGATCACCCTGCTGCTCTACCGGGGAGCGCAGATCAACACCGACCCGACCCAGTTCCCCTACGGCTGGGGCGCCTTCGCCTCCCACGGCGTGGCCAAGCTCCTGGCCCCGCTCGGGGCGGGCACCAACGCGGTGCTTGCCACCGTCTTCCTCATCCTCAACGTGGCGATCATCTCGGGCTTCATCGTCTTCGTCGCCTACTCGAAGCACCTGCACATCTTCTTCGCCCCCATCAACGTGGCCTTCTCACGTCGTCCCCGGGCGTTGGGCGCCCTCTACAGCACGCCGGACATGGACATGGAGAACGTCGACGAGGACACCGTGTTCGGCGTCGGCGAGATCGGCCACTTCACCTGGAAGCAGATGCTCGACTTCGCCACCTGCACCGAGTGCGGGCGCTGCCAGTCCGCCTGCCCGGCCTGGACCACCGACAAGCCCCTGTCACCCAAGCTGCTGATCATGAACCTGCGCGACAACATGTTCGCCTCGGCCACGCCGCTGCTCGGCGGCGAGGGCGAGCAGACCGCCTGGTACCCAACGTCATCGACCCCGACGTGCTGTGGGCCTGCACCACCTGCGGGGCGTGCGTCAACGAGTGCCCGGTCGACATCGAGCACATCGACGCCATCGTCGACATGCGGCGCTACCAGGTGCTCATGGAGTCCGAGTTCCCCTCCGAGGCCGGGCTCATGCTGCGCAACGTCGAGAACCAGGGCGACCCCTGGGGCCTCGGCCAGGGCAAGCGCACCGAGTGGACCCAGAGCCTCGACTTCGAGATCCCGGTCATCACGGGCACGATCCCCGACGACATCGAGTACCTCTACTGGGTCGGCTGCGCCGGCGCACTCGACGAGCGGGCCCGCAAGGGCGTGCAGGCCACGGCGCGCATGCTGCACCGCGCCGGCGTCACCTTCGGGATCCTCGGCCCCAAGGAGTCCTGCACCGGCGACCCGGTGCGCCGCCTGGGCAACGAGTACCTCTACCAGGAGCAGACCAAGATGAACATCGCCACCCTCGACGAGGTGGGGGCGAAGAAGATCATCGCCAGCTGCCCGCACTGCTTCAACACGATCAAGAACGAGTACCCGGCGCTCGGCGGCAACTACGAGGTGATCCACCACGCCCAGCTGCTCGAGCACCTCGTGCGGTCGGGCAAGCTCACGCCCGGGCTCGGGCTACTCGGGGAAGGTCACCTACCACGACCCCTGCTACCTGGGCCGGCACAACCGGGTCATTCAGGAGCCCCGCACGGTGCTCAGCGCCATCCCCGGCGTCGAGCAGATCGAGATGCGGCGCTGCAAGGAGCGGGGCTTCTGCTGCGGCGCCGGCGGGGCGCGCATGTGGCTGGAGGAGAACATCGGCAAGCGGGTCAACATGGAGCGCACCGACGAGGCGCTCGGCACCGGCGCCGACGTCGTCTCCACGGCCTGCCCCTACTGCATGATCATGCTCGACGACGCCGTGCGCGCCAACGACAAGCAGGACGACGTGCGCGTGCTCGACCTCTCCCAGCTGGTGGAGGAGT
>CAVQCO010000003.1:0-373550 GCA_963711065.1 uncultured Acidimicrobiaceae bacterium | reverse complement strand
CGCTCAACGGCGGCGCGGCGCCGGCCGCGACGGCGGCTCCGGCCGAGGCACCCGCATGAGCCTTCTGGTGAGCTGAGCGCCGGGCGTCAGCCCGGGGCGATCATCCCGTAGGCGCGCTCGGGCGTCAGTGTCACGATGAGGCGCTTGTCCGTCACCATGGTGGCCCGGTAGTCCTCCCAGTCGGGGTGCTCGCCGTTGCCGGCCTTGTAGTAGTCGACCAGCGCGTCGACGGTTGCGTCGTGCGGGTCGGCCGCCACCGGGGTCAACTCGGCCAGTGCCTCTATGACGACGTACTGGTAGAAGTTGTCGCCGAGCACGTAGAGCGAGGCCCGGGGGTCGCGGCGGAGGTTCTTCGTCTTGGCCCGGTCGTCGGTGACCGAGATGCGCAGCATGCCCTCGTCGCCGGGGACGTAGAGGATGTTGGAGAGCTGCGGGCGCCCGTTGGCGCGGATGGTGGTGAGGACCCCCTGGCTGCGGGCCTGGACGAACGTGAGTGCCTCGGTCAGATCCATGGATCCGACGGTAGCGGCCTACGTCGCGGCCTCGACCGCCGGCACGTCCTCCTCGGAGCCGTACGTCAGCAGCAGGTGGATGAGGGCCGCCACGATGGCGCCGACCAGGGGGGCGACGATGAAGAGCCACACCTGGCTGAGCGCCGTGCCGCCGACCACCAGGGCCGGCCCGAGGCTCCGGGCCGGGTTCACCGACGTGCCTGTGAGGGGGATGCCGATGAGGTGCACGATGACCAGGCCGAAGCCGATGGCCACGCCGGCCGCGCCCTGGATGGCGGCCTTGTGGGTCGAGAACAGCACGACGAGCACGAAGATGGTCGTGAGAACGACTTCGATGAGGAAGGCGCCCCCCTCGCTCACGAGCAGGTGTGACTGCTTGCCGTAGCCGTCCGTCCCGAGACCCTGCAGCGACTTCGAGTACAGCGGTGAGGTGGTGAACATCCAATAGAGCAGGTAGGCACCGGCGATGCCGCCGGCGAATTGGGCGACCAGGTACGCGACGCCTTCCTCGAGCTTCATGCGCCCCGAGGCGATGAAGCCCAGCGTCACCGCCGGGTTGACGTGGCAGCCCGAGATGGGACCGATGGCGTAGACGAGGGCGACCAGGACCAGCCCGAAGGCCAGGGCCGTGGCCGCCACGCCGGCGGAGTAGCTCAGGCCGAAGAGGCGGAACCCGAAGCTCTCGGTGGCGACACCGACCGCGATGACGACCAGCACCATCGTGCCGAGGAATTCCGCCCCAAGCTTTCTGGCGAGCAACATGATGCAACCTCCTGTGTCCTGGCGAGGAAACGGACCCCCGCAGTTTCGCAGTACCCCTGGGCGCAAGCGCGGATGCCTAGGGGTGGAGTGCCAGGTCAGGGAGGTGCGCGCCGGTCAGGCGCGGGCAGGCAGGGAGCTCTAGATGGCCGCCATCGCCCGCTCGTCGGCCTCGCGCAGACGCGTGGCCATGGCGGCGAGCATCTTGCGGGCGAGCGCGGGCACGGCGTCGAGCACGCCGTTGAATTGGCGCTGGCCCAGCACGAGCAGCGTCATGTCGGTGTCGGAGGTGACGGTGGCCGAGCGGGGCCGGCGGTCCAGCAACGCCATCTCGCCGAAGTATTGGCCGGGGCCGAGCGTGGCCACCTTGCGGTTGTTCCGGCGGACCGACGCCTGGCCCTTGACGATGAGGAAGAACTCGCGGCCGATGGTGCCCTGCTCGCAGAGCACGCGTCCCGGGGGGACGGTCACTTCCTCGAGGGCCCGCTTGATGGTGCGGATGTCCTTGGCCGACGAGGTGGAGAACAGCCAGATCTTGGAGAGGTCGAGGTCGCCGCGGCTCATGGCCGCACACAGTAGCCGTTCGCCCTGCTCACGTGCTGTGTGGAGTGCGCCTTGAGAGGCGCCGTGGGCCGGTCAGATGGCGTCGGATCCGCGCTCGCCGGTGCGCACCCGCACGACCGTCTCGGCGGGGACGACCCACACCTTGCCGTCGCCGATCTTGCCGGTAGCGGCGGAGCCCACGATGGCATCGACGACGGCCTCGGCCCGGTCGTCGTCGACCAGCACCTCCACCCGCAGCTTGGGCACGAAGTCGACCTGGTACTCGGCCCCCCGGTAGTTCTCGGTGTGCCCCCGCTGGCGCCCGAAGCCCTGGGCCTCGGTCAGCGTCATGCCCTCCACGCCCATGTTCTTCAGGACGTTCTTCACATCATCGAGCTTGAACGGCTTCACGACGGCTACCACGAGCTTCATCAGTCCGCTCCTCACGATCAGGCCGGGCGTCACGCCCTCACGGAGCACGTTAGTGATCCGATCGCCCGTGTGTCGGGGGTTGACCCCGGGCGCCGACCACCTGCGAAAAGGGAGCCGTTCCGGGGGAGCGATAGCCTTCCCCGATGCCCTCGAGTCGAGACGCCGGCACGTCGGGAGGCGGCGACGCGCCGCGAATGACCCGGTGGGAGCGGTTCAAGTACACCATCGTCCGGCCCGACGACGACCCAGACGACAAGAAGCACGTCACCGACGAACGTTCGGTCGAGGAGCTCGAGGATGCCATCGCGCGCTCCGACGACAAGGAGAGGGCGATCGGGCTCATCGCCGCCCCGTTGGCCGCGCTCATCGGCATCGCCATCAGCTCGTCGGCCATCAACTACGCCAAGACGCACCACCAGAGCACCTCGACGTACACCGAGCTCACCTACGTGATCCTCGGCATGTCGGTGCTCATCCTGGTGGCGTCCCTGATGCGCAAGCGGCTGTTCCAGGGGATCACGATGGCGCTCTACGGGCTCGCCGTCTTCAACCTGAAGTACTGGGGCTTCGGCATCCCCTTCGTCATGGCGGGCGCCTGGTACCTGGTGCGCGCCTACCGCCTGCAGCAGGCGCTCAAGAAGGCGGAGGCGGCCGGCGGCGGCACGCCGAAGCGGGCCAACCGTCCCGCCAACGGGTCACGGCCGCGCTCGAACAAGCGCTACACGCCACCCACCTGAGCCCGACGCTCACCCGGCTTCGCCACTGCGTCGGCGCCGTAGCAGCACGACGGTGAGGATGGCGAGAAAGAGCACGAGGAACACCGCCGGCACGATGTAGACGGACGCGGACGAGTGCTCGGCGTCGACGACGGAGACCGGCGAGACCAACGCGGGGTCACCGGGCACGGCGAGGGCGTGGACGACCGTCCCCGGTGCGTGGAGCGTCGTGCCGGGCAGCTGCTCGTTGTAGCGATTGCCGTCGAGCCGGTAGGTGCCGCGGCACGAGTACCCCGCCCCGTTGCTGCCGCTGCCGCCGAGCAGTCCCTGACAGGTCGTGACGGTCACGGGGACCGCGACGCCGTGGTTGCGGAGCTCGTCGATCTGACGGTTCTTGTTGTACCCCACGACCGTGAACGCGACGGCGAGGACGGCCAGGGTGACGAGCACGATGCCGAGGACGACGGCGGCCACGCGGCGGCCATCGATCTGCACCCCGGCGCCACGAAGGGGGGCGACCCGCCCGTCCTCTTCGGGCGACGGCGACCGGCCGGCGCCGGCCTGCGGGCCTTGCGGGGCGCTGGTCGGAACGTCGTCGACGGGCACGAGCGAGAGAGCGTAGTGGTGGCGGCGAGGCAGCCGGGTGGGCCCCAGAGCGGGAGCGTGGCGCCCGGGATGTGGATTAACAAGCCCGAAACACGGCGGTGACGATGCGGAAACTCCTGCCCTGCATTGTTGCTCCGACGGGGAGAACCGTCCGAAACGGCTTGTGCACCTGCGGTCTGTGACGTCGGAGTCACAGGGCGGAGCGCCGGGGCGCAACGACAGCGAGGAGAGGCGTAGTGATCCACCTGATGGGAGCGATCGTTCCCGTTCCGTATCCCAGTTGGCTGAATCCGGCCGACAACACGTGGCAGATAACGGCCGCCACGTTCGTCGGACTGATGAGCCTTCCCGGACTGGCCGTGCTCTACGCGTCGATCGTGCCCAAGAAGTGGGCCGTCAACGTGCTGGCCATGATGTTCGCCGGGTTCGCGCTCGTCCTGCTCGCGTGGGTGCTCTGGTCCTACAAGATGGGCTTCGGCGCCACGTCGGTGGGAGGGGGTGTGCTCAACGGCGTGCCGACCCAGACCAGCGGCGTCGGGTGGGTGAAGCACTTCTTCGAGAACTTCGTCGGCAAACCCGGCGGCATCACCGACAGTGTCGGCGAACAGGGCCAGGCGGTGTCGGCGGCCAACACCCTGATCCCGTTCCACTTCCCGACGGCAAGCCTGGCCTACTTCCAGTTCGTGTTCGCCGCCATCACACCCCTCCTGTTCCTGGGGAGCGTGCTCGGTCGCATCAAGTTCCTGGCCTGGTGCCTGCTGGTGCCGCTGTGGTCGACCTTCGTCTACGGCGTGGACGCCTTCCTGCTCTGGGGCGGGGGCTACTTCGCCCAGGAGGGCGCGCTCGACTTCTCGGGTGGCTACGTCATCCACATGTCGGCGGGCGTCTCTGGCTTCGTGGCGGCCTGGGTCCTCGGACCACGGCTGCTGCGAGATAGACAGCACGCCTTGCCCAACAACCTGGTCATGGCGGCGGTCGGCGCCGGCATCCTTTGGCTCGGCTGGAACGGCTTCAACGGCGGCGACCCCTACTACGCGGGGGCCAGCGCCGCGGCAGCCGTCATCAACACGAACATCGCCACCGGCACCGGCGTCATCGTCTGGATGGTGATGGACTACCTCTTCACCAGGGAGAAGAAGGTGACCTTCCTCGGTGGTGTCAACGGCATGATCTGCGGCCTGGTCGGCATCACTCCGTGCGCGGGCTGGGTCAACGGCCGGGGTGCCATCTACGTCGGCGCCATCTGCTCGGCCTTCGTGTGGGTGGCCTGGAACTACCTGTCCAAGGTACGACCGTTCTCGAAGGTCGACGACGCCCTCGGCGTCGTCTACACGCACGGCATGGCCGGCTTCATGGGCGGCATGCTGCTCGGCATCTTCGGCGACCCGAACATGATCGAGTACGGCTGCGGTCATCTCGACGCCGCCGGGCAGGTCGTGGGCACGTCGCCGGCGACCTACGCCACCGCGACGGCGCACTGCACCATCACCTCGGTGAACGGTTTGATGTACACCGGCTCGGCCCACCAGCTGTGGGAACAGTTCCGGGCGGCCATCTTCGTCATCATCTGGTCCGCGCTGATCACCTTCATCCTGATGAAGATCATCGGCTGGGTCCTCCGCGGCGCCCGCTACAAGGACGAGATCCTCGAAGTCGGCGACCTCGCCATCCACGGCGAGGAGGCCTTCCCCGAGGAGACGCTCGCCATGCGCAGCGACGGTGCCTTCGCCATGGCCGGCATCGACCGGGGCAGCACACCAGAACCAGAACCGGATCCGACGTCTTCGGGCGGCGGGGCCTAGGCCACGGACAGACAGGACGAAAGGAGCTCAACAATGAAGCTGATCGTGGCAGTCCTCAAGCCGTTCAAGCTCGACGACGTCAAGGAGACCCTCAAGACCCTCGGGGTGCAGGGCATGACCCTGACCGAGGCACAGGGTTTCGGGCGCCAACGTGGGCACACCGAGGTGTACCGCGGTGCGGAGTACGAGGTGGACTTCGTCCCCAAGATCCGCGTCGAGGTGCTGGTGGACGACGGCCAGGTCGACGAGGTGGTCGACGGCATCGTCGGCTCGGCGTCGACCGGCAAGATCGGTGACGGCAAGGTCTGGGTCGTCCCGGTCGAAGCCGTGGTGCGCGTGCGCACCGGCGAACGCGGGTCTGACGCGTTGTAAGACGCAGTCAGTCCTGTAGACGGTCGGTCAGGCCGGGGCGCGGCGAGGTGCCCCGGCCGGCCGCCGTCCTGGGCAGGGTTCAGCCGCCGCGGTCCCGCTGCGGCGCCGAGGGTCCGTGGTCCGGGCGCCGTCGGTGCGACGATGGTGCCGTGGTCGAGTCCGTGGCGTCGGTGATCGCGGCCCAGCACGCCAGGTGGGGCACCAGCGCGGTGGACGAGGAGATCTTCGGCACCGGTGACGCCACCGAGATCGCCTCGCTCGTCGACCGTTTCTGCCGCGACGAGCTCGGCGTCGGGACCGACGCGGGCCTCTTCTACGGCGCCTCGGCGGGCTGTGTGCTCGGCGTCCGCCTGGCCGACGGGGCCGAGGTCGTCGTCAAGGCGTACCAGGAGCGGTGGGATGCGGCGTACCTGCGTGCCGTGCAGCGGGTGCAGGGCCACGCCGCGGCGCGCGGCATCCCGTGCGCCGCACCGTTGCGGGGGCCGGCGCCGGTGGTGCCGGGGCGCCCGAACCAGGCCATCGTCGAGTCCTACCTCCCCGACCCGGGCCTGCGGCCCTACGCGTCGGTGGCCGAGCGCCGCGTCTCCGCCGCCGGCCTGGCCCGGCAGATCGCCGCCTGCCGTGAGCTGCCGGCGCTGCCCGAGCTGGCCGACCACCCGCTGCGCCGGTCTGACGGAGGCCTCTACGGCGAGCCGCACAGCCCGCTGTTCGACTTCGAGGGCACGGCGGCGGGGGCGGAGTGGATCGACGCGCTGGCGAGGCGCGCCATCCCCGTGCGCGACGCGGACGAGCGGCCGCCGGTCGTGGCGCACATGGACTGGGCGGCGCGCAACGTGCGGCTGGACGACGACGGGCTGCTCGCCGTCTACGACTGGGACAGCGTGGCCCTGGTGCCCGAGAGCACGGCGGTGGGCCAGGCGGCGGCGACGTGGCCGGTCACGGCCGACCCCGGCGGCACGGAGTTCCCGAGGCTGCCGGCCATCGCCGGATTCGTTGCTGACTTCGAGGCAGCAGCGGGGTACCGGTTCGACGAGGTGCAGTGGCGGGCCGCCGGTGCGGCGGCGGCCTGGGTCCTGGCGTACACCGCCCGCTGCGAGCACTCGCTGGACGTCAATGGGATGGCGCGTCTGGACCAGCACGCCGCCCGCGACCGCCTGGCCGACGCCGGCGAGGCGCTGCTGGCGCTGCGGCCGGCCCGCGGGCGCCTCAGTCCGGGCTGACCCGGGGCCGGCCCCGCCGGGGCAACGGGGCGGCCCGCTCGGGCATGCGCCCGGCGTCGGTCAGGGCCCGGCGCAGCAGCAGCTCGATCTGGGCGTTCACGCTGCGGAGCTCGTCGTCGGCCCAGCGGACCAGCGCGTCGTGGACGGCGGGATCGACGCGGAGCAGGACCTGGCGCCGCTCGCTCAATAGAGCGAGCCCGTGTTCACGACGGGCGAGGGCGGCTGGTCGCCGCACAGCACCACCATCAGGTTGCTCACCATGTTGGCCGTCCGCTCCTCGTCCAGCGCGACCACGCCGCCCTGGCTCAGGCGCTCGAGGGCCATCTCGACCATGCCGACGGCGCCCTCGACGATGCGCGAGCGCGCCGCCACGACGGCGTTGGCCTGCTGGCGGCGCAGCATGGCCTGGGCGATCTCCTGCGCGTAGGCGAGGTGGGAGATGCGCACCTCGACGATCTCGACGCCGGCGATGGCGACGCGCTCGGCCACCTCGGTGGCCAGCTGGGCGGACACGACGTCGGTGGAGCCGCGCAGCGAGGTGCCCGTGCCGGTGGTGTCGTCGTAGGGATGGCTGGTGGCGACGTGGCGGAGGGCCGACTCGGACTGCACGGAGACGAAGTTCGCGTAGTTGTCCACCGCGTACGTCGAGCGGGCGGTGTCGGCCACCTGCCAGACCACGATGGCGGCGATCTCGACGGGGTTGCCGTCGGCGTCGTTGACCTTGAGGTGGCTGGTCTCGAAGTTGCGCACCCGGACGCTGACGCGGCGGCGCACCGTCAGCGGCGCCAGCACCCACCAGAACCCGGGACGGCGGATGGTCCCGATGTAGCGGCCGAAGAACTGGACGACTGACGTCTGGCCCGGCGGGACGACGTCGAGCGAGGTGGCGAGCAGGACGAAGACCAGGATCGGCACCCACAGCCAGCGCGCGCTGTGCATGGCCACGACGATCATGACGGCGATCAGCGTCAGCAGGAGGACGACGCCGAACCAGCCGCTGGCGACGAAGGCGGGGCGTTCGGTGATGTCGACCCGGATCCCCTGGTGCCCGACGGGTGCTGCGGCGATGGGTGACTCGGCGGTGCTCATGGATGCTCCTCCCGACAAACTGATATCTAAGTGATATCAGTTTTCGTGGCGGAGCGCAATCAGGCGATGGGCTGGTCGGCCTGGCGGGCCACGGCGGCGGCCGCGGCGGCGGCCGCCTCGGGATCGCCGAGGTAGTCGGCGGAGCGCACGGTCAGGTCGTCGTCGAGCAGCATGCGGTAGGGGATGCCGGTCGGGATCTCGAGGCCGGGGATGTCGGCGTCGGAGATCTGCTCGAGGTGCTTGCGCAGGGCGCGGATGGAGTTGCCGTGGGCGGCCACCAGCACGGCGCCGCCGTGCTCGGCCGTGTCGCGCAGGTCGGGCACGATGGCCGACTCCCAGTAGGGCAGCGTCCGCCGGACCACGTCGGCCAGGCACTCGGTCAGCGGGATGTCGGAGGGGTCGACGTCGTCGTAGCGGGGGTCGGCGGCCACGTTCCAGGGGTTGTCGGGGGTGAGCGGCGGCGGCGGGGTGTCGTAGCTGCGGCGCCACAGCATGAGCTGCTCGGCGCCGAACTCCTGCTTGATCTGCGCCTTGTTCTTCCCCTGCAGGTCCCCGTAGTGGCGCTCGTTCAGGCGCCAGTGCCGGCGGACGGGGAGCCAGCTGCGGCCGGCGGCGGCCAGGGCGAGCTCGGCCGTGCGGATGGCCCGGGTGAGCACCGACGTGTGCAGCACGCGCAGGTCGAGGCCCTCGGTGGCCGCCAGGAGCTCGCCGCCGGCGGTGGCCTCGGCCTCGCCGGCGGGGGTCAGGTCGACGTCGACCCACCCCGTGAACAGGTTCTCGGCGTTCCAGGTGGACTGGCCGTGGCGGAGGAGGACCAGGTCGAGCACGGCCCCAGCGTAGAGCCGGTGAGTGGGAGGGATTGAATGCCCGGCGGGGAGTCGGGAGCCCACGGCCCTGACCTGGGGTTGTTCAACCGTGGTTGCCTAACCTGTCAAACATCTTGACAAAGAGGGACTCAAGTTTGGTACACTGGATCCACGCAACAGACATTGGGGCAGCTCACGATCGGAAGGACAGCGGAAAATGGCCAAGGCCGTAGGAATCGACCTGGGAACCACCAACTCGGTGGTCAGCGTGTTGGAGGCGGGCGAGCCCGTCGTGATCCCGAATGCCGAAGGTGGCAGGACGACCCCCTCGGTGGTGGGCTTCTCCAAGACCGGCGAGGTGCTCGTCGGTGAGGTGGCGAAGCGTCAGGCCATCACGAACCCCGACCGGACCATCCGCTCGGTGAAGCGCCACATGGGCACGTCGTGGACCGTCGACATCGACGGCAAGGCGTACACGGCCCAGGAGATCTCGGCCCGCATCCTGGGCAAGCTCAAGAGGGACGCCGAGGCGTATCTCGGCGACACCGTGACCCAGGCCGTCATCACCGTGCCCGCGTACTTCGACGACGCGCAGCGCACGGCGACCAAAGAAGCCGGGACCATCGCCGGGCTCGACGTGCTGCGGATCATCAACGAGCCGACGGCCGCTGCGTTGGCGTACGGCCTGGACAAGGAGGACACCGACCACACGGTGCTGGTGTTCGACCTGGGCGGCGGGACGTTCGACGTCTCCGTGCTCGAGATCGGCGAGGGCGTCTTCGAGGTGAAGTCGACCTCGGGGAACACGAAGCTGGGCGGCGACGACTGGGACGACAAGGTGATCGCGTGGTTGGTCACCGAGTTCAAGAACACCGAGGGCGTCGATTTGTCGGCGGACAAGATGGCCATGCAGCGCCTGAAGGAGGCGGCCGAGAAGGCCAAGATCGAGCTGTCGTCCGTGCAGGACACGCAGATCAACCTTCCCTTCATCACGGCGACGTCGGAGGGGCCGAAGCACCTGGACCTGAAGCTGACGCGGGCCAAGTTCAACGAGCTGACCGCCGACCTGGTGCAGGCGTGCGTGGGGCCGTTCGAGTCGGCGATCAAGGACGCCGGCTTGAAGACGTCCGACATCGACCACGTCGTGCTGGTCGGCGGGTCCACCCGGATCCCGGCCATTCAGGAGCTCGTGCAGAACCTGACGGGGAAGGAGCCCCACAAGGGCGTCAACCCGGACGAGGTCGTGGCCATCGGTGCGGCGGTCCAGGCCGGCGTGTTGAAGGGCGAGGTCAAGGACGTGCTGCTGCTCGACGTCACGCCCCTGTCGTTGGGGATCGAGACCAAGGGGCAGGTCATGCACCGCTTGATCGAGCGGAACACGACCATCCCCACCAAGCGGTCGGAGATCTTCACCACGGCCGAGGACAACCAGCCGTCGGTCGAGATCCACGTGCTGCAGGGCGAGCGCGAGATGGCGATGTACAACAAGACACTCGGGAAGTTCCAGTTGGTGGATCTGCCGCCGGCGCCGCGGGGGATCCCGCAGATCGAGGTCACCTTCGACATCGACGCCAACGGGATCGTCCACGTGTCCGCCCAGGACAAGGCGACCGGCAAGGAGCAGTCGATGACGATCACGGGTCAGTCGTCGCTGGCCAAGGACGACATCGAGCGCATGGTGCGCGACGCCGAGTCCCACGCCGAGGACGACCGGCAGCGCCGGGAGGAGGCCGAGGTCCGGAACACCGCGGACACGCTGGTGTACCAGACCGAGAAGCTCCTGAAGGAGCAGGGCGAGAAGTTCGAGGGCTCCGAGAAGGACGACGTCGAGGCCGCGCTGAAGGGCGTGAAGGAGGCGTTGGACGGGACGTCGGTGGAGGCGATCAAGGACGCGACCGAGAAGTTGGTCGGCGTGTCCCAGAGCTTCAGCCAGCGGCTCTACGAGCAGGCGTCGGCGTCGCAGTCGGGCGGCGGTGCCGGTGACGGTGCCGGCGCCGGCGGTGGGGCCGAGGGTCCCGCCGAGGGTGCCTCGGACGACGACATCGTCGACGCCGAGATCGTGGATGAGAAGTGAGCTTCGGCGACGAGGCCCTGCCCGAGGAGGAGTCTGCCTACTCGGAGGCCGAGGCGGCGGAGGAGGCGGCTGACGACGCCGCTGCGGCTGCGACGAAGGGGAACGGTGTGGGCGAGGCGCACTCGACCGCACTGGCCGAGGAGGCCGACCCACGCGAGACGCTGGCCCGCGAGCGGGACGAGTACCTGCTCGCGCTCCAGCGCACCCAGGCCGACTTCGAGAACTACCGCAAGCGGGTCGCCCGGTTGCAGGAGGAGCAGGCCGCCCGGGCGTCGGGCGACCTGGTCTCCAAGCTGCTCCCGGTGCTCGACACGCTCGACCTGGCCGAGGCCCACCTGAACGAGTCGCTCGAGGTGAGCGACGACGGCAAGGCGTTGCGCGCCTCCCGCGCCATGCTGCTCGACAGCCTCGCCAAGGAGGGGCTCGAGCGCGTCGACCAGGCCGGCGTCCCCTTCGACCCCTTGGTACACGACGCCGTCGCCCACTCCGAGGGCGAGCCCGGCGACGGCGGACAGACGGTCGTCGCGGAGGTCTTTCGCTCGGGGTACCGCTGGAAGGGGCAGGTGCTCCGCGCCGCCATGGTCCGCGTGCGGGGGTGAACTGACCCTTGGCCGCACAACGCGAATGGTTCGAGAAGGACTACTACAAGGTGCTCGGCGTCGTCCCGACGGCGACCGACAAGGAGATCACGCGCGCCTACCGGAAGCTGGCGAAGGAGCACCACCCCGACGCCAACCCCGGGTCCGAGGAGCGCTTCAAGGAGATCAGCGCGGCCTACGACGTGCTGGGCGACGCCGAGAAGCGCAAGGAGTACGACGAGGTCCGGACGCACGGGCCTGTCGGCGGCTTCGGCACGCCGGGAGGCGGGACGTTCCGCATGGAGGACATGGGGGACCTGAGCGACCTCTTCGGGGGCCTGTTCGGCGGCGGCGGCGGCCGGACGACGCCGGACGCGGGGCCCGCAACGGGGTGCCGACATGGAGGCGCAGCTGCACCTGTCCTTCCAGGACGCGGTGCACGGCGTCACCACCTCGGTCAACGTGCCCCAGGAGGTGCGCTGCTCGAACTGCCGCGGCTCGGGCGCCGCGCCGGGCACGTCGACGCACACCTGCCCCCGCTGCGGCGGGTCGGGGAGCCTCAACGACAACCAGGGCCTGTTCTCGCTCAGCACGGTGTGCCCGGACTGCCTGGGCCGCGGGACCCTGTTCGACACGCCGTGCCCGGTCTGCCGGGGCACCGGCACCGAGCAGAAGGTGCGCTCCATCAAGGTGCGCATCCCGGCGGGGGTCGAGAACGGGCAGCGCATCCGGGTCAAGGGGCGCGGCGCGCCCGGGCAGGGCATGGCGCCGGCAGGCGACCTCTACGTGGTCGTCAACGTGGGCAAGCACCCGGTCTTCGGGCGCAGCGGCCGCAACCTGACCATCACCGTGCCCATCACCTACCCCGAGGCGGTGCTGGGGACGACCATCACGGTGCCGACGTTGGACTCGAAGGTGACGCTCAAGGTGCCGGCGGGCACGCAGTCGAACAAGGTGCTGCGCGTGCGGGGCCGGGGCGTGCCCGGTGGGTCGGGGCGCAACGGCTCGAAGCCGGGCGACCTGATGGTGAAGGTCGAGGTCGTGGTGCCGACCGAGCTGAGCGACGAGCAGCGGGCGGCGGTGGAGTCGCTGGCCGAGGTCACCGAGCCGGCGCCGCGCATCGCGGTGGAGGGGTGAGACGAATGGCTGATCGGGATGCCAACCAGGCCGTCTACGTGATCTCGGTGGCGGCCGAGCTGACGGGGATGCACCCGCAGACGCTGCGCATCTACGAGCGCAAGGGTCTGCTCGACCCGTCGCGGACGAGCGGCGGGAGCCGGCGCTTCTCGGAGAGCGACCTGGAGCGGCTGCGGCACATCCAGGAGCTGACGTCGACCGGGCTCAATCTCGAAGGGGTGCGCCGGGTCCTGCAGCTGGAAGCCGAGCTGACCCGGCTGCGGGCGGAGCTCGTGGAGGTGCGCAACCAGGCGCTCGAGGCCGTGGCGGCGACGCACCGGCAGTACCGGCGCGACCTGGTGCCGGTGCGCCAGGCGCCCGTGCCGTACCGGCGCCGGGCGGGGACGGGGACATGACCAGAGACACGACGAGAGGGACGGGCGCATGCCGATAGACCCGGAACGCTGGACGAACAACACGAAGGCCGCCTTCAGCGCGGCGACGGGGCACGCCGCCTCGTCGAACCACCCCGAGCTGACCGCGGCGCACCTGCTCGATGCGTTGCTGCAGCAACAGGACACGACGACGCGGCCCCTGCTCACCCAGGTGGGCGTGGATCCCGACGTCCTGGCGGGCAAGGTGCACGAGCAGCTGTCGCGCCTGCCCCGGGCCGAGGGCGGGTCGGAGCCGGGCCTGTCCCGGGACGCCCGGGCGGTGCTCGAGGCGGCGGACCAGAACCGGCGCGACCTCGGCGACGACTACGTCTCCGTCGAGCACCTCGTGTTGGCGCTGGCGGACCAGATCGGCGTCACCAAGGACGCGTTGCTCGCCGCGCTGCGGGCGGTGCGGGGGAACCACCGCGTCACCACGCCCGACCCCGAGCAGACCTACCAGGCGCTGGCCAAGTACGGCCGGGACCTGACCGAGGCGGCCCGCGAGGGCAAGCTCGACCCGGTCATCGGGCGCGACGAGGAGATCCGCCGGGTGATCCAGGTGCTGTCGCGGCGGACCAAGAACAACCCGGTGCTGATCGGGGAGCCCGGCGTGGGCAAGACGGCGATCGTCGAGGGGCTGGCCAACCGGATCATCGAGGGCGACGTGCCCGAGGGACTGAAGGGCAAGCGCGTGGTCGCGCTGGACCTGGGCTCCATGGTGGCCGGGGCCAAGTACCGCGGCGAGTTCGAGGAGCGCCTGAAGGCGGTGCTCAAGGAGATCACCGACGCCGAGGGCGAGATCATCACCTTCATCGACGAGCTGCACACGATCGTCGGCGCGGGCGCGGCCGAGGGGGCGATGGACGCCGGCCAGATGATCAAGCCGATGCTGGCCCGGGGCGAGCTCCGCCTGATCGGGGCGACGACGCTCGACGAGTACCGCACCTCGATCGAGAAGGACGCCGCGCTGGAGCGGCGCTTCCAGCCCGTCTTCGTGGGAGAACCTTCGGTGGAGGACACGATCGCGATCCTGCGCGGCTTGTCGGAGCGCTACATGTCGCACCACAAGGTGCGGATCCAGGACGCGGCGCTCGTGGCCGCCGCCGTGCTGTCGGACCGCTACGTGACGGGGCGCTTCCTGCCCGACAAGGCCATCGACCTGATCGACGAGGCGGCGTCGAAGCTGCGCATCGAGATCGACTCCATGCCCACGGAGCTCGACCAGATCTCCCGGCGCATCCGCCAGCTCGAGATCGAGAAGTTGGCGCTCGAGAAGGAGAGCGACGAGGTCTCGAAGGAACGGCTCGAGCGCCTGGAGCGCGAGCTGGCCGAGCTCGGCGAGCAGCGCGACTCCATGGCGGCCCACTGGCAGCAGGAGAAAAGCGCCCTCGACGCCGTCAGTGCGCTGCAGCAGGAGAAGACCTCGAAGGAGGAGGAGGCGGCGCGACTCGAGCGCGACGCCGACCTGGCCGGCGCGGCCGCCATCCGCTACGGCGAGCTGCCGGAGCTGGAGCGCCGGATCGAGGAGGCGAACGCCGACCTGGCCAAGCTGCAGGCCGACTCGCGCTTCTTGAAGGAGGAGGTCGACCCCGAGGACATCGCCGAGGTGGTCAGTCGCTGGACGGGTGTGCCCGTGTCGCGGCTGATGGAGGGCGAGGTGCAGAAGTTGGTCCGGTTGGAGTCCACCCTCCATGAGCGCGTGGTGGGGCAGGACGAGGCGGTCTCCGCCGTCGCCAACGCGATCCGGAGGAGCCGGGCCGGGTTGTCGGACCCCAACCGGCCCATCGGGTCGTTCCTGTTCCTCGGGCCGACGGGCGTCGGGAAGACCGAGCTGGCCCGGGCGCTCGCCGAGTTCCTCTTCGACGACGAGCGGGCGATGATCCGCATCGACATGAGCGAGTACATGGAGAAGCACGCCGTGTCCCGCCTGGTCGGCGCGCCGCCCGGGTACGTGGGGTACGACGAGGGCGGGCAGCTGACCGAGGCGGTGCGGCGGCGGCCCTATTCGGTCGTGTTGCTCGACGAGCTGGAGAAGGCACATCCGGACGTGTTCAACATCTTGTTGCAGGTGCTCGAGGACGGGCGCCTGACCGACGGGCAGGGGCGGACGGTCGACTTCACCAACACCGTCCTCATCATGACGTCGAACCTCAAGGGCGAGCCGTCGGAGTGGTTCAAGCCGGAGTTCATCAACCGCATCGACGAGATCGTCCGGTTCAAGCCGCTGACCGAGGACGACCTGGCGGTGATCGTCGGGATCCAGCTGGGTCGTCTACGAGGTCGGTTGGCAGAGCGCCGGCTGACGCTGGTGGTGACGCCCGCCGCCGAGGAGTGGTTGGTCCGGGCGGGCTACGACCCCGACTACGGGGCCCGGCCGTTGCGGCGGGTGCTGCAGCGTTCGATCGAGGACCCGCTGGCGCTGGCGCTGCTCGAGGGCAAGTACCTCGAGGGGGCCACGGTCACCGTCGACGTGGACGACGACAAGATCGTCCTGCGATAAGGGGGGCGGGCCGGCTAGCGCCGGCCCCGGCCTGATCAGGTCTCGTCCACCAGCGTTCCGCGTACGACGGCGATCGTCTCGCGACCCACGGTGTGGGTCTCCCGCCGGACGGCGCTGATGCCGGCGCGCCTGAGGTCCTCTTCGAGGGCGACGAGCTGGGCCTCGGTGAGCCCGTATTTCATATGACCTCGGTCTCCGGGCCTGGTCAGGCGCTCGACCAGGAAGACCCGGCCGCCGGGGGCGAGGACGCGCCGCACTTCGGCGAGGCCGGCTGGGCGGTCGGACCAGTGGTGGACCGACGTGAGCGCCCAGACGACCGTCGCGCTGTCGTCGGGGAGGGGGAGCGCCTCGGCCTTTCCCTCTATGAGGTCGACGTTCGTGCGCTGGCGGTGTGTTCGGGTGAGCCACCGGCCGTACTTCAGCATGGTCGGATCGGGGTCGACCCCGGTCGCGGACTCGCACCGCCGTGCCGCCACCCGGACGGCTGTGCCCGGGCCGCAGCCGACGTCGACGACCCGGTCGGAGGGCGTGAGGCGTGCCAGGTCCGCCACGAAGTTGGCCATCCGGCCGCGGCCGAAGACCATCGACACCGCATAGACGAGGTGGTGGAGCGGCTTGGAGTGATCGTGACCATGGTCGTGGGCGTCGGGTGACGTCGTCGATGGATCCGGCGGTGTGGTCACGTGGTCCGGCCTGTCGACGTGCGTACCAGGGCGGACACCATGGTCAGCACCCTACGGCAGGGTCCTTCGAGGTCATAGGGTCCAACGTCACGTGCACGGCTCCGCGGGGGCGGGTCACGATGCACAGGGAGCTCGTTCGGACAACCATCGCCGACTCCGGCTTGGAGGCGTCCCTTGCCTCTGGCCCTTGCCCGGGCTCGGGCTCGCCGACGGCCTGTCCCGGCCTCGGCGACGCAGAACCAGGGTGATCAAACGCCCACAGTTTCGGACCCCTATTTCGGGGAGCGGTACACTGGTACGTAATCCGAGGCGACTTGAGCGAACGGAGAGACGCGTGCCCGCAACCGTGGTGGTCGGGACCCAGTGGGGCGACGAGGGGAAGGGCAAGCTCACCGATCTCCTCGGCCGCGAGATGCACATGGTCGTGCGCTACCAGGGCGGACACAACGCCGGCCACCGCATCGTCGTCAACGGGGAGGCCTTCGCACTCCAGCTCGTGCCGAGCGGCATCTTGTACGACCACGTCACCCCGATCATCGGCAACGGCGTCGTCGTCGACCCGGCCGTCCTCCTCGAGGAGCTCGACAGCCTGGCCGCCCGCGGCGTCGACGTCAGCCGCCTCGTGGTGAGCGGCAACGCCCACCTGATCATGCCGTACCACCAGGAGCTCGACCGGGTGACCGAGCGCTTCCTCGGCAAGAACGCGCTCGGCACCACCAAGCGCGGCATCGGGCCCGCGTATGCGGACAAGGCAACCAGGGTCGGCATCCGGGTCCAGGACCTGTTCGACCCCAAGATCTTCCGCCAGAAGCTCGACGTGGCCCTCAAGGAGAAGAACGCCGTCCTGGCCAAGGTCTACAACCGCCTGCCGCTGGCGGCGTCCGACATCGCCGACGCCTACCTCGGCGAGTACGCCCCCCGCATCGAGCCGATGGTGGGCGACACGGTCGGGATGGTCCACGACGCCATGGACAAGGGACGCCAGGTCCTCCTCGAGGGGGCGCAGGCCACCTTCCTCGACCTCGACCACGGGACGTATCCCTTCGTCACCTCGTCCAACCCGGTGGCCGGCGGCGCCTGCACCGGCTCGGGGCTGGGACCACGGGACATCGAGCGGGTCATCGGCATCGCCAAGGCCTACGTCACCCGCGTCGGCGCCGGCCCGTTCCCGACGGAGCAGGACAACGACGTCGGCGAGCTCCTCGTCGAGCGGGGCCACGAGTTCGGCACCAACACCGGGCGCAAGCGACGCTGCGGGTGGTTCGACGCCGTCATGCTGCGCCAAGCGGTGCGCCTCAACTCCCTGACGGAAGTGGCGCTCACCAAGCTCGACGTCCTCGATACGTTCGAGACCGTCAAGGTGTGCACGTCGTACGAGGCCGACGGCATCCGCTTCACCCACCTGCCGTACCACCAGTCGACCTTCCACAAGGCGGTGCCCATCTACGAGGAGCTCCCGGGCTGGCGCACCGACCTCAGCGCGGCGACCGCGCCCGGCGACATGCCGCCGGCCGCACGCGCCTACGTCGCCTTCCTCTCCGAGCAGATCGGGGTCCCCGTCCGCCTCGTCGGCGTCGGGCCGGGCCGCGAGCAGACCGTCTCCTTCGCCACCGCGTGAGGGTCTGCGTCGTCGGCAGCGGAGGCCGCGAGCACGCGCTCGCCCACACCCTGGCGCGCACGGCCGACGTCGTCGTGACCCCGGGCAACCCCGGCATGGCCCCGCCCATCACGGTCACGGACGACCCCGTCGAGGAGATCGAAGCCGACCTGTACGTCATCGGCCCCGAAGCGCCGCTGGTGGCCGGCCTGGCCGACACCCTGCGCGGCGCCGGCAAAGCCGTCATGGGCCCCGGGGCGGACGGCGCGCTCCTCGAGGGGTCCAAGGCCTTCATGAAGGAGGTCCTCAGCGCCGCCGGCGTCCCGACCGCCCGCTTCCAGACGTTCGACTCCCTGCAGGCGAAGGACGCCGAGGCCTACCTCGAGGCTCTGCCCGGTCCCTGGGTCATAAAGACGGACGGGCTCGCAGCCGGCAAGGGCGTCCTGGTCGCCCGGACGCTCGACGAGGCCCGCGCCGACGTCGCGGCCAAGCTGTCGGGCTCCGCCTTCGGCGACGCCGGGCGCCACATCGTGATCGAGGAGGGCCTGGTCGGCGAGGAGTGCTCGCTGCTCGTGCTGTGCGACGGGACCAGGGCCGTGCCGCTCGTCCCCGCCCAGGACTTCAAGCGCATCGGTGACGGCGACGTCGGGCCCAACACCGGCGGCATGGGCGCCTACGCCCCGATGCCCCACGTCGTCGTGGCGGAACTGATGGACACCGCCGTGTTGCCGTTGGTGGAAGAGCTGCGGCGGCGTGGCATCGACTACCGGGGCGTCCTCTACGCCGGCCTCATGCTGACGCCCGAGGGGCCACGGGTCATCGAGTACAACGTGCGGCTCGGCGATCCCGAGGCCCAGGTCGTGCTCCCCCTGCTGTCGGGCGACGTGGCCGAGCTGTTCCTCGCCGTCGCCAACGGCGAGCTCGACGGCACGCACCCGCCCCGCTTCTGGGACGAGGCCGCCGTCTGCGTCGTCATGGCGTCACCCGGGTACCCGGAGCACCCGCAGACCGGCGACCCGATCGAGGGGCTCGATGCATCGGGCCAGTCCGTCGTCGCCGTCGACGGCGTCACCGTCTTCCACGCCGGCACCGGCCGCCACTCGCCCGACGGGCCGTTCCACACGACGGGCGGGCGCGTGCTGGGCGTCACCGCCGTGGCGCCGACGCTGGCCGAGGCGCGCGACCGCGCCTACGCCGCCGCCGCGCCGATCGACTGGGAGGGCATGCAGATGCGCCACGACATCGGGGCTCGATGATCCCCCGCTACTCACCCGAGGACATGGCCGCGCTGTTCAGCGACACGACCCGCTTCGGCCTCTGGCTGGAGATCGAGCTCCTGGCCACCGAGGCCCAGGCCGCCCTCGGGGTCGTCCCGGCCGAGGACGCGGCCACCTGCCGCGCCAAGGCGCCGACGGTCGACGACGCCTTCGTGGCCGAGGTCCTCGAGCGCGAGAAGGTCACCGACCACGACGTGGCCGCCTTCGTCGACGTCGTCCAGGAGCGCATCGGCGCGCCGGCCGGTTCGCACATCCACTACGGGCTGACGTCATCCGATGTGGTGGACACCGCCCTCTGTGCGACTCTCACCCGCGCGGCGGACATCATCCTCACCGACCTGGACAACTTCGTCGACGCCCTGAAGTCTCGGGCGCTCGAGCTGCTGCACGTGCCCGTCACCGGCCGCACCCACGGCATGCACGCCGAGCCGACCACGTTCGGCGTCAAGTTCGCACTGTGGGCGCTGCAGGCGGACCGTGACCGCCGGCGCCTGCGCGCCGCCCGCGACGCGGTGGCCGTCGGGAAGTTGTCCGGGGCGGTCGGCACCTACTCCAACATCGACCCCGAGGTCGAGGCCCGCGTCTGCGCCGCCCTCGGCCTGACCCCCGTGCCGGCCACCCAGGTCATCGCCCGGGACCGCCACGCCGAGTACTTCTACGCCTGCGCGTCCGTCGGCGCCACGGTCGAGCTCATGTGCACCGAGATCCGCCACCTCGCCCGCAGCGAGCTCGGCGAGGTGGAGGAGCCCTTCGGCGCCGGGCAGAAGGGCAGCTCTGCCATGCCCCACAAGCGCAACCCGATCCTCTCGGAACGGCTCTGCGGGCTGGCTCGCCTCCTGCGCGGCTACCTGGGTGCCGGGCTGGAGGACGTCGCGCTGTGGCACGAGCGCGACATCTCGCACAGCTCGGTGGAGCGGGTGGCGCTGCCCGACGCGTCCCTGCTGACCGCGTACGTGCTGCGCAAGGCGACCGGGCTGGCGGCGGGTCTCGTGGTGCACCCCGAGCGCGCGCTGCAGAACCTGACCGAGGGTACGCTCGGGCTCGTCTTCTCCCAGTCCGTCCTCCTCGCCCTCGTCTCGGCCGGCCTGACCCGCGACGAGGCCTACCGGGTCGTCCAGCGCGACGCCCGCCTGTCCTGGTCCGAGCGGCGCCCCTTCCGGGTGGTCCTCGAGGCCGACCCCGAGGTGCCGCTCGACGCCGCCCAGCTCGATGCGGCCTTCGACCTCTCGCGCACCCTTCGCCACGTCGACCGCTTCGCCGACGCGCTGGCGGGCCTGTGACCATGGACCTGCCCCGGGTCCTCTCGGGCAAGGTGCGCGAGCTCTACGACGCCGGCGAGGGACGCCTGCTCATGGTGGCCTCGGACCGGGTCAGCGCGTTCGACGTGATCATGGCCGAGCCGATCCCCGACAAGGGCCGCGTCCTCACGGCGATGACGTGCTTCTGGTGCGACGAGATGGCCGACGTGGTACCAGGGACCGTGCTGGCCGTGGACCCCGCCCGCATCGAGGCGGCCGTCGGCGCCACGCTGCCGGAGGACTGGGCCGGCCGGGCCATGCTCGTGCGCCGGGCCGACATGCTCCAGCTCGAGTGCATCGTCCGGGGCTACCTGGCCGGCCAGGCGTGGGAGGAGTACGAGAAGTCAGGCACCGTGCACGGCACGACCATGCCGAAGGGGCTGCGGCTGGCCAGCCGGCTGGACGAGCCCATCTTCACCCCGTCGACCAAGGCACCCGAGGGGCACGACGTGAACATCGACTTCGTCGCCGCCGTCGACCTGGTCGGGCGGGAGGCGGCGGAGTCGGCTCGTACCATCAGCCTCGAGCTGTACCGGCGGGCGGCGGCGCGGGCGGCGGAGGCCGGCTTCATCCTCGCCGACACCAAGTTCGAGCTGGGCTACGTCGACGGGGTGTTGAGCCTGTGCGACGAGGTGTGCACGCCGGACTCGTCGCGCTACTGGCCGGCCGACCAGGTCGTGCCCGGGGAGACGCCACCGGCCTTCGACAAGCAACCCCTGCGGGACTGGCTGGCCGCCCTGCCCTGGGACCGCACGCCGCCCCCGCCGCCCCTCACGCCCGAGTTGGTACGAGCCATGTCGGCGCGCTACGTCGCGGCGTACGAGCGCGTCACCGGCCGCTCGCTGGACGACTGGTACGGTGCCTCGGCATGAGGTTCCGGGCGCGCGTCGAGGTGCAGCTGCGGCCCGGCATCGCCGACCCCGAGGGGGCGACGATCGAGCGGGCGCTGCCCGCGCTGGGGTTCGACGGCGTGGCCCACGTGCGTGCCGGACGCTCCTTCAGCTTCGAGGTGGACGCGCCGGACGAGGGAGCCGCTCGTACGACGGCCACCGATCTGGCCGACCGCCTGTTGGCCAACCCCGTGATCGAGCAGAGCCGGCTCGAGCTCGAGGCGATCTGAGTTGGCGCCGCGCATCGGCGTCGTCGTCTTCCCGGGCACCAACTGCGAGCACGACGTCGTACAGGCCGTCGAGGCCGTCGGCGGCGAGGGCGTCCTGGTCTGGCACGGCGACACCGAGCTCGGGTCGGTGGACGCCGTCGTCCTGCCGGGCGGCTTCGCCCACGGCGACTACCTGCGCCCGGGGGCGCTGGCCCGCTTCTCGCCCGTCATGGACGCGGTGGCCGACTTCGCCCGCGCCGGCGGCCCGGTCGTCGGCATCTGCAACGGCTTCCAGGTTCTGACCGAGGCGGGCCTCCTCCCCGGCGCGCTGCAGAAGAACGGACGGCTGCGCTTCCTGTGCGAGCCGGTCCGCCTCGTCGTGACCTCGACGGCGTCGATCCTCACGGCGGGCTCGACCGTGAGCGACGAGCTCGTCATCCCCATCAACCACTTCTCGGGCAACTACACCTGCGATGCCGAGACGCTGCGCCGCCTGCAGGCGGAGGACCGCATCGTCCTGCGTTACGCCGACAACCCGAACGGGTCCGTCGACGCCATCGCGGGCATCGCCAACGAGGCGGGCAACGTGGTGGGCCTCATGCCGCACCCCGAACGCGCCAGTTCGGCGCTGCTCGGCTCCGAGGACGGCCTGGTGTTGCTGCGCTCGCTCGTCGCAGCGGCCGGAGCGTCAGCGTCCGTCGCCTGACCCGGCCGTCACGACCGCCCACTGGGGCGATGGGCGCGACGTCATAGCCCGGCCGGAGGGGCCGACGAAGGTCAACTCGTCATTGGCGTCCCCCGTCATCGTCCACCCCGAGCTGTGCACCAGATGATGGTGGTGGACGCACAGCAGCACCAGATTGTCGATGTCGGTGCGCCCGTCGGGTTTCCACGGCACCACGTGGTGGGCGTTGGTGAACGTCGCGTGGGTGCACCCGGGGAAACGGCATTGGCGGTCCCGGCGCATGATCTCGCGGCGCTGGGCGTCGGTGGGTTCCCGGCGGGCCCGGCCCTCGTACATGGTGTGGCCGACGTCGTCGTCGACGGCGAGGGCGATGGTGGCGTCACAGGCGATGCGGCGCACGGTCTCACCGCTGATCAGCCCGTCACGCTCCAGCTCGCCGGCCAGCCCACTCGACTCGTCGGTCAGGGCACGAAGAGGGACGTGGGCCACCACGTAGTAGGGGGTCGGGCCCGAGCGCCCACCGCCCACCGCAGACGAGCGGATCACCTCGACGAACGCGTCGGCCAGACGCTGGTCCCAGGGCGTGTCGCCGTCGGAGGGGACCTGGCGGGCCCTGGTCTCGAGACACGCCCGCGTCTCGGCGTAGGACTCGGGCGGCAGCTGGACGGTCGCGGTGCGGAAGCGGTCGTTGAAGCGGCAGAACCGGCCCTCGTGCGTCGAGGCTGCCTCGGCCTCGCTCGGGGCCCGGCTCGACCGGGCGAGCTCGGCCAACTCGCGGACCGAGCACTCGCGCGCTCGGTCCGTCAGCTCGCGGTCCGTCTCGGGCGTGGCCCAGTCGGCGAGCGCCCGGACCTTGTCGAAGGAGACCTCGCCGCCGCAGAGCCCCGCCACGAGGTGCGGCATGTCCCACGCCTTCTCGCCCACGTGTGCGTAGGCACGAGCGGTCGGCACGGAGAGGCCGAAGCGCTCTACCGCCCACACCTCCGCCGACGTGGCACCCTCGTCTCGATACGCCTGCCGCCGTTCCGCCTCGCCCAGCAGCACGACGATCGCCCCGTCCACCGCCGCCTTCTGGCGCACCAGGGAGTCGAGGCGGTCCCGCAACTCCTCGTTCGTCAACGCCGCCGCAGTACCGATCAGGTCATCGTGGGCCATCGGGGGCAGAACGGTCTGCGCCCATCACGTGCGAGAGCGCGGGATCTCGGCCTTCTGCAGCACGGCCGCGCTCACGCCGGCGGCACGCCACGTCGCGTACGTGATCCCCTTGCGCTCGCCGTAGTCCTTGGCCACCTTGATGAACTGCTTCTCGAGCGCCGAGAGATCCTTGACCTGGTTCGTACGAGATCGCTCGTCGAGCAGGTCCTTCTGCTCCTGGAGCAGGTGGAGGCGGGTCAGCGCGTCCGCCGAAGCCAGCTGGCCATCGATCGCCGCCAGTCGGCGGTCGATCGACGCCGGCGTGCGCTTGCGGCCCCGTTTCGGCTTGGACGTCTCGAGCGCCTCGAGATAGTGGCGGACGCTTGCACTCTCGGCCCGCCCACGAGCGAGCGCGGCCTTGTGGCCGGTGCTCATGGGCTTGCGAGGAGCCGGAGTCTTTCCCTTGGTTGCCATACTCCCATTGTGACGCGCCCGGCGCGCCCATATGCATCAACCCCCGATGATTATTTCGGTAATTCCAGGCGATCCCGTGGCCGGCATTGGGGCCTCCCGCGCGGGCCATTTCGACTCCGTTACCCTGCGCACATGGCCGGGACCGTCGATGCGAGGGAGCGTCGCACCACGGCCGCCCTCCTCCTGGTGGCCGCCCTTCTCATCGCCGCCTACTGGCTGGCCTCGCTCGTCCACCGCACCCTCGTGGCCTCCGAGCACGGCCCGTCGTACACGCGTCCCCTCTGGCCGACGGCTTGCTGGTGCCCTGCCTGGTCGCCGCCTCGTGACGGCGCGGCGGGCGGCCCTGTTCTGGCTGCCGGACGGGGGCGCGGCCGGGCTCTACCTCTTCGGGATGTACGACCTGCAGCACGGCATCTGGGGCAAGGGCGGCAACGGCATATCAACCTCGTGACCCTCGGCCCCTCCCTCTACGTGCTGCGCTGGGCCTGGACCCGCCGGGACCTCATATGAGCCAATTCCACTTCGACCCGTCCACCTACCTGGACATGATGCGGGCGGAAGTGCCCGCCTATGGTCGGCTGCAGGAGGCGGTGGCCGACGCCGCCGCGAGCGGGGGACCGGCGGTGGTCCGGGTGCTCGACCTCGGGACGGGCACGGGCGAGACCCTGGCCGCCGTGCTGGAGCGCCACCCCGGGGCGCGGGCCGTCGGCCTGGACAAGAGCGCCCCCATGCTCGATGCGGCCCGCACCCGCCTCGCCGTGCTCCCGGTCGAGCTGACGGTCGCCGAACTGACCGACCCCCTACCCCCGGGGCCCTTCGACCTCGTGGTCTCGGCGCTGGCCGTCCACCACCTCGACGGCTCCGAAAAGGCCGACCTCTTCGCCCGGGTGGCGCAGGTGCTGCGCCCCGGCGGGCGCTTCGTCCTCGGCGACGTGGTCGTCCCCGACGACGCCGTGACCCCGCTCACCAGCGACCACGACCGGCCCTCCACCGTGGCCGACCAGCTGCGCGGGCTGGCCGACGCCGGGCTCGACGCGGCCACCGTGTGGTCCGAGCGCGACCTCGTGGTCTTTCGCGCCGACCGACCCGCATAATCTGGAGGTCACCATGACCCCTCCGGCCGAGGCGACGCCGCCCGACCAGCGAGAGGAGTCCCTGCACCGTGCGCTCGGCCTCACCGACGACGAGTACGAGGCCGTCGCCAAGATCCTGGGGCGCCACCCCAACCACCTCGAGCTCGCCCTCTACGCCGTGATGTGGAGCGAGCACTGCTCGTACAAGTCCTCCCGCCTGCACCTCCGGCGGTTGCCCACCGAGGGCCCACGGGTACTCGTCGGCCCCGGCGAGAACGCAGGGGTGATCGACGCGGGGGACGGCATCGCGGTGGCGATCCGGATCGAGAGCCACAACCACCCCTCGGCGATCGAGCCCTACCAGGGGGCGGCCACCGGCGTGGGCGGCATCCTGCGCGACATCTTCACCATGGGGGCCCGCCCGCTGGCCGTCATGGACCCGCTCTTCTTCGGCCTTCCCGACGACCCCCGCCAGCGCTGGCTGGTCGAGGGCGTCGTGAGCGGGATCTCGGGCTACGGCAACTCCGTGGGCGTCCCGACCGTCGGCGGCGAGCTGACCTTCGACCCCTGCTACGCCCAGAACCCGCTCGTCAACGTCCTCTGCATGGGTGCGCTGCCGACCGAGCGCCTCGTCCTCGGCATCGCGTCGGGCCCGGGGAACCTGGCCGTGCTGCTCGGCTCGGCCACGGGTCGCGACGGCATCGGGGGGGTGAGCGTCCTGGCCTCCGCCGGGTTCAGCGGGGAGCAGGACGACACCAAGAGACCCAGCGTGCAGGTGGGCGACCCGTTCGAGGAGAAGCGGCTCATCGAGGCGTGCCTCGAGCTGCTCGACACGAAGCTCGTCGTCGGGATCCAGGACCTCGGCGGCGCCGGGCTCGCCTGTGCCACCAGCGAGACGGCGGGGCGCGGCGGCGTCGGCATGGACGTCGACGTCTCGGCGGTGCCGCGGCGCGAGGAGGGCATGGAGCCGTGGGAGGTGATGACGAGCGAGAGCCAGGAGCGCATGCTCGCCATCGTGACCCCGGAAGGCTGGCCGGCGGTCGCCGCCATCTGCGCCAAGTGGGAGGTGCGCGCCAGCGTCATCGGCACCGTCACCGCGCCCGATCCCGACGGCGGCGGGCGGCTCAGGGTCCTCCAGGGTCGGGACGGGCCGGTGCTGGCCGACGTGCCGGCGGCCTCGCTCTCCGACGACGCCCCCCTCTACGACCGACCGCGCCGGGCGCCGGTGCGCGCTGCGCCGGAGCCGCCGCCGGCACCGCCGACGGCGGCCGAGTGCGCCGGCGACCTGCTGGCCCTGCTGCGATCGGCCCGCTGGGTGTGGAACCAGTACGACCACCAGCTCTTCTTGAACACGGTGGCGGGACCCGGTGGCGACGCCGCGCTGCTGCGCCTGGCCGGCCCCGGGCTGCCCCGTTCGGACCGCGGCGTCGCGGTGACGACGGACTCCAACCCGCGGGCGTGCGCGCTGAATCCGCGGGCGGGCACCGCGCTCGTGCTCGCCGAGGGCGTGGCCAACCTGGCTTGCGTCGGCGCCCGCGCGGTCGCCGTCGTGAACTGCCTCAACTTCGGCAACCCGGAGCACGCGGAGGTCATGTGGGAGCTCTCGGAGTGCATCGACGGGCTGGCCGAGGCCTGCCGCGCGCTCTCGCTGCCCGTGATCGGGGGCAACGTGAGCCTCTACAACGAGAGCGGTGGCGCCGACATCGACCCCACGCCGGTGCTCGGCGTCCTCGGCCTCGTCGACGCGGTGCACGCCCGGCCGCCGGGGCTGGCGTGGGCGGACGGCGACGCCGTCGTGCTCCTCGGCGCGCGCACGTCGGCGGACGGGTCGCTGCCGCTCCAGGGCACGCGCTGGGCCACCGAGCGACGGGACCGGCGCACCGGCGGTGGTGCCGTGCCAGCGGTCGACTTCGCCGCCCACGACGCGCTGTGCGGCTTCGTCGCCGGGCTCGTGGCCGACCAGGTGGGTGCGACGACGCCCCCGTCGGCGCCGCTGGTGCACGCCGTGCACGACGTCTCGGGGGGCGGGCTGGCCGTGGCCCTGGCCGAGATGGCGGCCGCGGCCGGCTCGGGCTGCATGCTCGAGGTGGGCGACCCCGCGGAGCTCTTCACCGAGCTGCCGTCCCGCTTCGTGGTGGCGACGGCCGACGCCTCCGAACTGTGCGCCCGGGCTGCGGAGCACGGGATCCCGGCCGCCGTGCTGGGTCCGGCGGGCGGCGGGCGGCTGACCCTCGGAGATCTGGTCGACCTCCCCCTGGACGCCGTGGGCGCGGCGGAGGAGCTGAACCTGGCGCGGGCCCTGGGGGATGGGTGAGGTTTTCCTGTGCGAGAATGGTGATCGCGTGAAAGAAGCGTGCGGTGTCTTCGGCGTCTACGCGCCCGGGAAGAGGGTGGCCAACCTCACGTTCGACGGCCTCTTCGCCCTGCAGCACCGGGGGCAGGAGTCGGCCGGGATGGCGGTGAGCGACGGCGACACCGTGACCGTGGTCAAGGACATGGGCCTCGTGGCCACCGTGTTCGACGAGCGCACGCTCTCGGGGTTGGACGGTCATCTCGCCATCGGCCACACCCGCTACTCGACCCACGGCGCGTCGGACTGGGCGGGCGCCCAGCCCGTCTACCGGCCGGTGGGCCGGGCCGGCTTCGCGCTCGGGCACAACGGCAACCTCACCAACACGCGCGCGTTGGCCGAGAAGGTCGGCATGCTGCCCGGGTCGATCGCCACCGACAGCGACGTCGTCGCCGAGTTGCTGGCGCACTCGTTCCCCGAGACCGAGGACCTCTCGACCGCGCTGCAGCTGGTGCTCCCCATCCTGGAGGGCGCGTTCTCGTTCGTCCTCATGAGCTCCGAGCGGCTCTTCGGCGTGCGCGACCCCCACGGCTTCCGCCCCCTGTGCCTTGGCCGGCTCGGTCCGGCCGACGCCCCCGAGGGCTGGGTGCTGGCCTCCGAGACGCCGGCCCTCAGCGTGATCGGCGCCACCTTCGTGCGCGAGGTCGCGCCGGGCGAGCTGGTCGTGATCGACGCGGACGGCCCCACGAGCCTCGAGGTCCCCTGGCTGCGCGAGGTGGAGCCGCGGCTGTGCATCTTCGAGTTCGCCTACATCGCGCGGCCCGACAGCCGGTTGTACGGCCGGGAGGTCCACGAGACGCGGTGCCGCATGGGCGAGCTGCTGGCGGCGCAGGCCCCCGCGGTGGCCGACATGGTGATGGGGGTCCCCGAGTCGGGCGTGCCGGCGGCCGAGGGCTTCGCCCGGGCCAGCGGCATCCCCTACGGGCAGGGACTGGTCAAGAACCGCTACATCGGCCGCTCCTTCATCGCGCCGGACCAGGGGGCGCGGGCCGACGCGGTGCGGCGCAAGCTGAACCCCCTCCGTGACGCCATCGCCGGCAAGCGGTTGGTCGTGGTGGACGACTCCATCGTGCGCGGGACGACGCAGCGCTCGGTCATCCGCATGCTGCGCGAGGCCGGCGCGGCCGAGGTCCACCTGCGCATCTCGTCGCCGCCGTGGCGCTGGCCCTGCTTCTACGGGATCGACACGCCCTCGTACGAGGAGCTGCTGGCGACCGACCACACCGTGGAGGAGATGGCCGAGATCCTGGGCGCCGACTCGCTCGCCTACATCAGCATCGAGAACCTGAAGCGGGCCATCGGGGCGGACGGCGGGTTCTGCGACGCCTGCTTCACCGGGGACTACCCGACGCCGGTGACACACACCAGGCGGGCGCCGGTCTCGCTCGGACGGCCCGAGCCGGTGGCCCACCAGGGCGCGCTGCCCGGGGTCTGAACGGGGTGGACGCCGGCCCGGGCGGCGGCGCCACCTACGCGGCCGCCGGTGTGGACATCGCCGCCGGCGACGCCGCCGTCGACCGCCTGCGCTCCCTGGTGGCGGGCATCGGGGGCTTCGGTGGCCAGTTCCCGCTCGACGTGGAGCGCTATCGGCGCCCGGTGCTGGTCGCCTCGACCGACGGCGTGGGCACGAAGCTCGCGGTGGCCCGGGCCACCGGCCGCTACGACACGGTCGGCATCGACCTCGTGGCGATGTGCGTGGACGACCTGGTCTGCGCCGGCGCGGAGCCCCTCTTCATGCTCGACTACATCGCGACGGGCAAGGTCGACCCCGACCACGTGGCGAGGGTGGTGGCCGGCGTGCACGAGGGCTGCCGGCAGGCCGGCTGCGTCCTCATCGGGGGCGAGACGGCCGAGCACGCGGGAGTCATGGCGCCCGACGAGCTCGACCTGGCCGGCTTCGCGGTCGGCGCCGTCGAGGACGGGACCCAGCTCGGGCCCGAACGGGTGCGGGCGGGCGACGCGGTGGTGGGCCTGGCCTCGCCGGGCCTGCGCTCCAACGGCTACACCCTGGCCCGCCACGTGCTGCTCGACCGGGCGGGCCTCGACCTGGGCGACCCGGCCTGGGCGGGGGCGGCGCACTCGGTGGCCGACGAGCTGCTGCGGCCGTCGGTGATCTACACGCCGGCCGTGCTGGCCGTGCGGGGTGCGCTGGGCGACGCGCTCCACGCCGGCGCGCACATCACCGGTGGCGGCATCGTGGGGAACCTGCCCCGTGCGCTGCCGGGGGAGCTGGGTGCGGTGCTGGACCGCTCGAGTTGGGAGGAGCCGCGGGTCTTCGCCGAGATCGCCCGGTTGGGCCCCGTCTCCGAGGACGAGATGGACCGGGTCTTCAACCGCGGTGTCGGGATGGCCCTGGTGGTCGACCCCGGGGCGGTGGACGATGCGCTCTCGGTGCTCGCCGCGTCGGGGGTGCCGGCCGGCGTGATCGGCGAGGTCGTCGACGACGGCCCCGGCGTGCGCTACACGTGAGCGGGTACCCCGAGCTGCGCGCCCATCTCCTGGCGCACTCGGTGAAGACGGGGGACTTCACCCTCAAGTCCGGGCGCAAGAGCAGCTGGTTCATCGACTCCAAGCAGACGGTGTGCCGCCCCGAGGCCATGCTGCTGGTGGCCGACGCCGTGCTCTCGGTGATCCCGCCCGAGGCGACGGCCATCGGCGGGCTCACCATGGGCGCCGACCCCGTGGCGTTCGTGACCGCCGCCGTCGCTGCCGCGCGGGGCCGCCCCCTCAAGGCCTTCAGCGTGCGCAAGGAGGCGAAGGACCACGGGGCGGGCGGGCGGATCGCCGGCGCACTGGACCCCGGCGACAAGGTCGTGGTCACCGAGGACACGGTGACGCGGGGCACCTCGCTCCTCGAAGCGGCGCACGCGGTGCGGGAGGCCGGGGGCGAGGTGGTGCTGCTCGTCGCCGTCGTCGACCGCGGAGGGACGGTCGAGGCGATGGCCGCCGCCGAGGGGATCCCGTTCCGGGCCATCCTCACGGCACCCGACCTCGGATTCTCCTTCGAGGGGGCCTGAGACAAAAAGGATCGTTGCCTTGACGCCGCGTCTTCCCTAGATTGCGGGAGGCCGATTCTGGAGGTGGCTCAATGTCCAAGCGAGTCCAACGAGGCAGCATCACCCCCTCCAAGTTCCGACGTGGCGCCGTCATCGCCGTCGACGGCGTCCTCGCCGTCGGCACGGGGGCCATCGGCGGACTCTTCGCCACCGGTGCCGGCGTTGCGTCGGCCACCGCGCCGACTCCGGGCTGGACGGGGATCCAGGGGCCCCTGCCGAGCACGCCCGACGCGCCCGGCACGGACCCCGTCGCAAGCTTCAACTCGGAGGACTGCGTCTCGGCGGTGTCGTGCATCGCCGCCGGCTCCTACGAGGACGGGAGCGGCACCTCGCACGGGCTGCTCGAGGTCCTCGCCGGTGGGTCGTGGTCGTCCTCGGAGGCGCCGCTCCCCGCCAACGGCGACCCCACGCGCGACGCCTCCCTCGCTTCGGTCTCCTGCGCCAGCCCGGGCTGGTGCGTCGCCGTCGGCGAGTACATCGACATGTCCGGCGGGCGGGACGGCCTCGTCGAGACGTACTCGGGTGGGCGGTGGACCGCGACGCAGGCACCCGTGCCGTCCGACGCGCTGGGCGGGTCGAGCGCCGACTACTTCCTCAAGTCCGTGTCCTGTCCCGGCATCGGCGACTGCATCGCGGCGGGCGACTACAAGAACGCGATCGGGGGAGTGGGGCTCATCGACTCGCTGGCCGGTGGCGCCTGGAGCACCCAGCCGGCGCCGGCGTCCCCGGGGGCATCCTCCAGCACCCATGTCTCACTCGTCGACGTGTCCTGCCCGGCGGTCGGGGGGTGCGCCGCCACCGGGATCTTCGAGAACGCAAGCTCGAATATCGAGTCCGAGGTGTTGGAACAGGCCGCGGCAGGCGGCGCCTGGGCGGCGCAGGACTCCCCCCTGCCCTCCGACTCGCTTCCCCCCGCGACCCAGGAGTCCGAGCTGCTGGGCTTGTCCTGCGCGACGGGGTTCTGCGAGGCGGCCGGCATCTACGCCCCCACCGGGAGCAACGAGAGCCCCTTGCTCGAGCGGCTCGCCGGAGGCGTCTGGAGCACGACGCCGCCACCACCGCTGCCCGGCAACGCCGGAAGCGGAGGAAACCACAACGGCGGGGTGACCGCGGTGTCGTGCGCGTTCGACGGCTGCGTGGCCGTTGGGTTCTACCGCGACTCCAGCGGCGGTAGCCGGGGCCTCGCCGAGACGGTCGACTCCACGGGAGCGGTCACGGCTGCCGAGGGGCCGCAGCCCGGCGATGCCGCCTCCGGGTCCTCCACCGACGGAACCTTCAACGCGGTCTCCTGCCTGTCCGTGACCGATTGCGTGGCCGGTGGGCAGTACCGCAACGCGGTGGCGACTAACCGGGTCGCCTTCCTCGACAACCTCGGCGGCGGCACCTGGAGCACGGTGCCGGCGCCGGTGCCGTCGACCGAGGCCACGGGAGCGGCGGCGCAATCCGACATCAATGCGGTCTCGTGCTCGAGCCGGGGCGCCTGCGACGCGGCCGGCACGGTCTGGGATCCCAGCGCGCACCGCCTCCCGCTGCTCGAGTCCTACACGCCCCCCGAGGGCTACTGGAACGACGCGTCCGACGGCGGGATCTTCAGCTACGGCAGCGCCGTGTTCCACGGCTCCATGGGTGGCCAGCACATCAACGCCCCGATGGTGGGCATGGCCGAGACCCCCGGGCCCGGCGGCTACTGGGAGGTGGGCTCCGACGGGGGGATCTTCAGCTTCGGCAACGCCCTGTTCCACGGCTCGACGGGCAGCCTGCGCCTCAACGCCCCGATCGTCGGCATGGCGGGGACTCCTGACGGCGGTGGCTACTGGCTCGTCGCGAGCGACGGGGGGATCTTCAATTACGGCGACGCCGGCTTCTACGGCTCGGCGGGGTCGATCCGGCTCAACAAGCCCATCGTCGGCATGGCGGCCACCCCCGACGGCCACGGCTACTGGCTCGTGGCGAGCGACGGGGGGATCTTCAACTACGGCGACGCCGGCTTCTTGGGCTCGCGGGGCGGCCAACCCCTCAACAAGCCCATCGTCGGCATGGCGGCGGACGCCAGCGGGCTGGGCTATTGGCTCGTGGCCTCCGACGGGGGCATCTTCAACTACGGCGACGCCAGCTTCTTGGGCTCGCGGGGCGGCCAGCCCCTCAACAAGCCGATCGTCGGGATGATGAGCTCCTTCGACGGGGCCGGCTACTGGCTCGTGGCGTCGGACGGCGGGATCTTCGGCTACGGCGACACGGGCTTCTACGGCTCGGCCGGCAGCCTGCACCTGAACGCGCCCGTGGTGGGGGGCACGCCGAGCTGAGGTGATCAGAAGACGGCGATGGGGTTGACCGGCGACGCCGTCCCGCGGCGGAGCACGAGCGGCGCCACCGTCAAGAGGAATTCCCAGCGTCGCTCCTCGGCGCACGCCTCGGCCACGGCGTCGAGGTCCAGGTTGTCCATGAGGTGGATCCCGAGGGCAACGATGGCCACGGTGTGGATGGGCATGCCGACGCCCTCGACCCTCGACGGGAGCACGTCGGACACCCCGTCGCTGCCCAGCGTGGCGACGTCCCGGGCGCGCAGCCACGGGAGACAGGATGCGTCGAGGCCCGCCGCCAGTGTGCCGAGGTCCCAGGGGCCGTGCGCGGCGCGCCAGCGCCATCGTCCGGTGCGCACCAGCAACGCGTCCCCGCTGCGCACCCGCAGGCCGGCCTGCTCCTCGGCGGCCTCGAGGTCCTCGGGGAAGACGGGCTCGCCCGGCTCGAGCGCTTCTACGCCACGCAGCAGCGGGATGTCGAGCAGCACGCCACGGGTCACGATGCCGGCCCGGAGGTGGTGGATGCCGAGGCGGGTGGCGCCGTGGGCCGTGACCACCTCGGCGGGGTAGCCGTTGTAGACCCGGCCCTCGTGGAAGATGTGGCACAGGGCGTCGATGTGGCTGGTGGCGAAGCCGTGCGGCGCCACGGCGAGGTAGTCGGCGCCGTAGCCCTCGGTGGCGGTGCCGATCATGTGATGGGCGGCCGGTGAGGGGTTGTCGGCTGCGGCGGCCGTATCGAGCGGCCGGGCGCACGAGACGGTCCGGCCCACGCACACGGTCGCCGCTGCGGCCGCAGTCACCTCCCGCGTGATCAGGTTCAGCGTTCCCAGCTGATCCTCGTCACCCCAGCGCCCCCAGTTGGACAGCGACTCGTGGAGGGCCAGGACGTCGGCGGATGCCATGGGCTCGCGGGGCACCGTCGGAGAGTAGCCCCGCGCCCCCTACGATCGCCCCATGACCACACTTCAAGGTGAATACGAGCCCAGCCCGTCCCAGTGGGTCCGCGACCAGGTGGCCGAGTACGAGGCCTCCGGCGGCCAGCGGGCCAACACGCTGCTGGATACGGGATGGCCCATCATCGTGGTGACCAGCCGGGGGGCCAGGACCGGCAAGGTCCGCAAGAACGCGCTCATGCGGGTCGAGCACGACGGCGAGTACGCGCTGGTGGCCTCCAAGGGCGGGACGCCCGAGAACCCCGAGTGGTACCACAACCTCGTGGCTCACCCCGACGAGGTGACCATTCAGGACGGGCCCGAGCCGTTCGCGGTGACGGTACGCCAGGTCCAGGGCGACGAGAAGGCGCCGTGGTGGGAGCGGGCTGTGGCGGCCTACCCGCCCTACGCCGAGTACCAGGAGAAGACGGACCGCCAGATCCCCGTCTTCGTCGCGACCCGGCGCGAGGGCTGATCAGCGGGCGTCGGCGAAGGCCTGCACCATCGCCATGCGCCACGGCACCAGGTTCGCCTTTCGCTCCAGGGGCGTCTTGCCCAGGCGCACGACGACGAGGTCCAGGGAGGGGCAGAGGGTGATCGACTGGCCTTCGTAGCCGGCGGCGCGGAAGGTGTCGAGGGTGTCGCCGGCCGTGCCGTACCAGTGCGCGCCGTAGGGGTGGCCGTCGTCGGGGTCCACCGACACCCACGTGCGGCCGTAGTCGACCCAGCCCGGCGGGAGCAGGCGGGTCCCCTCCCACACCCCGTCGCGCAGATAGAGGAGCCCGAAGCGGGCGAAGTCCCGCGCCGTCGCCCGGACGTAGGACGAAGCCACCCAGGTGCCGGCCTCGTCGAACTCCGGGTCGGCGCTCGTCATCCCGAGCGGCCCGAACAGGCGGTCGTGGAGGAACCGGGCGTAGGTCTCACCCCGACCCACGGCGCGGGCCACCACGCCGGAGACGATGTTGGAGGTTCCGGAGGAGTAGTTGAACCGCGTGCCCGGCGGGGCGGCCAGCGGGCGGTCGGCGGCGAAGTGGGCCATGTCGGCCTGCCCGTCGCCGAAGAGCATCTTGATCACGTCGGACACCCGGTCGTCCTCGTAGTCCTCGGTGAAGTCCAGCCCGTCGCGCATGGCGAGCAGCTGGCGCAGCGTGATGGCGTGGCGTGGGTCACCGGGGTCGGACCACTCGGGCACGTCGGCCGGTGCGTCCAGGTCGAGCCGCCCGTCGTCGACGAGGAGCCCCACGATCGCGTGCAGCATCGACTTGGCCATGGACCAGCTGAGCAACGGCGTCGTCGCCGTCACCGGCGTGGGCCCGCGGTCGAAGTGCTCGAGGGCGCCCCCGTAGCGCTCGGCCACGACCCGGCCGCCTCGGACCACGACGACGGCATAGGTGGTGGCCAGGGGCCCCTCGTCGTCGAAGACGGCGTGGAGCAGCGGCGCCAGGTCGACGCCGGACGGGAGCTCGCCCTCGGGCCATGCCTCGGTCGGCCAGGGCACCCCGGCCGGCTGCGGGGGGAGGCGGACCAGGTCGCTCATCTCGCGCTGGCGAGGAACTCCAAGAGCGCGGCGTTGGTCTCTGCCGGCTTTTCCTGCTGCACCCAGTGGCCGGCGCCCTCCACCACGGTGGCGGCGCGGAAGTCGGGGAGGACCGCCGCCATCTCCTCGGCCGCCCCGGGCATCATGAAATTGACCGGGTCGAGCGAGCCGGTGACGAAGGCGGTGGGCATGGTGTAGACGGAGGGCGGGATGTCCTTGGACCGTTCCCAGTTGGCGTCCATGTTGCGGTAGAAGCTGACGGGGCCGAAGAAGCCGCCCTTCTCGAAAGCCTCGGCGTACACGTCGACGTCGTGCTCGCTGATCCAGTCCGGGAGCACGGCGGGGGCCGGCGTCAGGATGTCCATGAAGCGGGTGCCCTCCCGCGGCGCGTCGACCACGAGCGCGTTGGCGCCGGCCATGCCCTCGCCGCCCGCCGCGTAGAGCATGGTGCGCAGGAACAGCCGCGGGTCGGCCTCGAACTCCCGCTCCGCCGGGCCGACCGGCTGGAAGTACAGCATGTAGAAGAACTTCCCCTCGAAGATGACCTCGAAGATCTCGGTGGGCCGACCGGACGAGTTCGTATAGGGCACGCTCATGTTGCAGATGGACGCGACCCGGTCGGGATGGAGGCGGCCCAGCTCCCACACGATCATGGCGCCCCAGTCGTGGCCGGAGAACGCAGCCGACTCGTAGCCGTAGTGGTCGAGCAGCCCGCACAGGTCGCCCGTCAGCTTGTCCGACCCGTAGTCGGCCACCTCGGTGGGGTGCGAGCTGGTCCCGTAGCCACGCTGGTCGACGGCCAGGGCGCGGTAGCCGGCGTTCCCCAGGGCCGTCAGCTGGTGCCGCCAGGAGTACCAGAGCTCGGGGAAGCCGTGGACCAGCACGACAGGGGGGCCGTCGACCGGCCCGGCGCAGGCGACGTGCAGTTCGATCCCGTTGGCCGGGACCTGTTCGTGGGTGATCTCAGGCATTGGTCTTGGCCGCCTTCTCCTCGTGGTGCTTCTGAATGGCCGACATGACGGCGTTGCCCGCCGCACCGATGAACTCGGGCCGGTTCTCGGCGGCCCAGTCCCGGCTCGAGGTCAGCGACTCCGACGAGCCCTGGAAGCGGGGCGCCACGAAGCGGGCGATGAGCTCGTACGAGTGCAGGGTGGCCGCGGTGTCGGCCCACTCGTGGCCCATCAGCAGGAAGGTCCCGAAGCCCTTGGACTGCTCCTGCAGGCGGGTGATCTGCGCGATGGCGTCCTCCACCGTGCCGATGACGGCGAAGCCCGAGGCGTTGAGCGCGTCGACCAGCGACTCGAAGTTCTCGGTGTTGGGGGCCAGCGGCAGGGCGGCCACGCGCTGGAAGTAGTCGACCCACTCCTCGAGCCCGAAGGCCACGTCGGCCACCGCCTGCTCCCTGGTGTCGGCGATGTGCATGGGGCCGACCAGGCGCCAGTTGTTGCGGTCGACGGTGGTGGAGAACTCCTCCGCACGCTCCTCCATGACGTCCCAGTGGGTGCCCAGCACGTCGAAGCCACCGGCGGAGGTGGCGCCGATGGAGAGCAGGCTGGCGCCGAAGCGGCCGGCGGCCCGGGGCCCGGCGGGCGAGACCTGCGCCGCCACGGCGACCTCGGGGAAGGGACGCTGGTACGGGCGCAGCTGCAGGCGGGCCTTCACCAGCTTGAACCAGTCCGTCTCCATGGAGACCGTCTCGCCGGCCAGCAGGGCCAGGATCGCCTCGAGCGACTCCTCCATCATGTCGCGCTGCTTCGCCGGGTCGATGCCCATCATGAAGGCGTCCGAGGGGAGCGCGCCCGGTCCGACGCCGATCATGACGCGGCCGCGGGTCAGGTGGTCGAGCAGCACCATGCGGTCGGCCAGCATGAACGGGTGGTGGTAGGGCAGCGACGACACGCCGGTGCCGAGGCGGATGTGGCGCGTCCGCTGGGCGGCGGCGGCGATGAACACCTCGGGCGAGGCGATGATCTCGTAGCCGGCCGAGTGGTGCTCGCCGAACCAGGCTTCGTCGAAGCCGAGCTCATCCAAATGCACAATCAGCTGGAGGTCGCGCTCGAGCGCCAGGGTTGGGTTCTGGCCCACGGGGTGGAACGGGGCCAGGAAGATCCCGAACTTGATGTGGCCGTCGGCGTCAATGGTGGTCATCGCTCTCCATCTCTATGGCTTGACGAGGATCTTGCCCTGCTCGCCCGGCGTGCGCAGCGTCTCGAAGGCGCCCGGCGCCCCGGCCAGGTCGACGGCAGAGGTGACGAGCAGGTCAGCGCCCGGGACGCCCTCGCCGAGACGGGCCAGGGTGGCGGCGAACTCGTCGGGCGTGTAGCCGAAGGAGAAGCGGAGCTCCAGCTCCTTGGCCACGGCGAAGAAGGGCTCGATGCTGTCGCTGTGCATGCACACCCCCACGACCACGATGCGGCTGTGCGGCGGTGCCTCTGCGATCAGTGACTGGAGCATGCCGGGGACGCCGACCGCCTCGAAGATGACCGGGTCCTGCACGGCGGCCCCCTGCATCATGCGCTCCATGACGGTCCGGGCGATGCCGAATTCCGACCAGCGCTCGTGGGGCGAGCAGACGGCGGGGTCCAGGACCTCGTCGGCGCCGAACGCCTCGGCCAGGCGGCGGCGGGTCGGTGAGAAGTCGGCGGCGAGCACCGGCCCGTGACCGCGCCCCTTCAGCGCGGCGATGACGGCCAGCCCGACGGGGCCGCACCCCACCACGAGGCAGGGTTGGCCGGCGCCGAGCCCGGCCAGGCCCACGGCGTGCTCGCCGACGGCGAGCGGCTCGGTCAGCGCGGCCAGCTCGGTGGCCAGGCCGTCGGGCACCGGCAGGCAGAGCAGCTCCTGGAGCACCATATGCTCGGCCATCGCGCCGGGGTACGCGTTGGAGTAGCCGATCTGCTCTATCCCGGTCGGCCCCACGATGATCGGCACCGAGCAGACCCGGGTCCCGACCGGCAGCGTCCCGGCCGTGTCGGGCCCGTGCTCCACGATCTCGGCGCAGAACTCGTGGCCGAACACGCAGTCGGCCGCCGGGTCCAGCGCCGGGACGCCGACCGAGTCCATCAGCCCGGTGAAATGGGCGAAGTCGGCCAGGGCGTGGAGGTCGGACCCGCAGATGCCCGCGGCCAGCGACCGCACCACGACATGGCCCGAGGCCGGCACCGGATCGGGGACCTCGCCCACCACCAGCCGTCCACCCCGTGTCACCGCGGCCCGCATACGGAACCCCCTGGACGGCGCGCCGCCCGCTACGTTTGCCCGGTGAGTTTCACACACGGATCTGCGGAGCGCCCGTTCGCCGGGCAGGTGGCGCTCGTGACCGGTGCGGCGCGGCCACGCGGCATCGGTCGGGCCGTCGCGCTGGAGCTGGCCCGTGGCGGGGCCGACGTCGGCGTGGTCGACATCGCCCGGCCCTACGCCGAGGCGCCGGCGCACGGCACGGCGACGGGAGACGACCTGGAGACGCTCGCCGCCGAGATCGTGGCCCTCGGGGTCCGGGCGAGCACCGCGCGGGCCGACGTGTCCGACGAGGACGCCGTGGAGGCGGCGGTCGGTGCGATCACCGACGCATTGGGCACCGTCAGCCGCGTGGCGAACGTCGCCGGCGGCAGCGGCCCGGGCTTCGGGCTCGGCCCCCTCCTCAACGTCGGGGCGGACGAGTTCCGCCGTGTCCTCGACGTCAACGTGGTGGGCACCTGGCTCGTCTCCAAGGCCTGCGCGACGCGCATGGTGGCCGAAGGCGTGGGGGGACGGATCTGCAACGTGTCGAGCCAGGCCGGCAAGCGGGCGTTCCCGTTCCTCGGCCCCTACTGCGCGGCCAAGGCGGGCGTGATCCTGCTGACCCAGACCATGGCGCTCGAGCTCGGGGCGGGGGGCATCGCCGTCAACGCGGTGTGCCCGGGGACGGTGGACACCGACCTGATCAACAAGGACGCCATGTTCGAGAACCTCATGGGCGGCCCCGAGGGCCTCGCCGCCTACATCGCACGCGAGATCCCGCTCGGGCGCCTGCAGACCGCCGAGGAGGTCGCCGGCGCCATCTGCTGGCTGCTCTCCGATGCCGCGCGGGGTCACCGGGGAGGCGTTGAACGTCAGCGCCGGACAGACAATGGTGTAGCGATGCCGATCCTCGATGCCCGACACGACCTCGCCCACCCCGTCGAAGGCGACAGCGCCTGGAGCGAGTCCTACTACTTCAACGCCTACGACCCGGAGACGGACTCGGGCTTCTTCTCCCGCGTCGGCATCCGCCCCAACGAGGGGACGATGGACGTGGGGCTGTCCCTGTGGCTCCCCGGCGGCGAGCTGGGCGAGTACCGCTGGCTCAAGGAGCAGCGCGAGATGGTGGACACCGTGCTCGAGGTGGGGGCGGTCCGGTACGAGATGCTCGAGGCGCTGCAGTCGTGGCGGCTCAGCGCCGACGCCGAGGTGCAGGCGCGCGCCTGTGTGCGGGGCGAGACGGCGACCCACCCGGTGGCGGTGGCGCTCGACGTGCGCTTCGACGCCCTCACGCCGGCCATCGGCACGGACGGGCAGCCCAGCGGCGGCCCGCGCTCGGCCGAGGCGGCGGCCGCGGCGGGCACGGTCGGCAAGGGGCATCTCGAGCAGGCGGGCCGCTGGACCGGCGCCCTCACCGTCGACGGTGTGCGCCACGAATGGCGCGCCGCGTGGGGCAACCGCGACCGCTCCTGGGGACCGCGCCGCTGGGGCGGTCCGAAGATGTGGCGCTGGTTCTCCATCAACTTCGGCGACGACCTGCATTTCGGCGGCATCCGGCTCGGCACCGACGCGGGCGACCTCCACCGGGGCTGGGTCTGGGACGGTGGCCGGGCGGCGTCGGTCGCGGAGTGGCGTCTGCAGACCGAGCTGGCCGACGACGACGTGACGCATCGCGTCGTGCACCTCGAGGTCCTCGACAAGGAGGGCCGGACCTACCCACTGCGGGGCGACGTGCTGCGTGTGGCCGACATCGGGCGCGCCGGGGGCACCATGGTCAACGAAGGGCTGGCGCGCTGGACCTACGAGGATCGCACGGGGTACGGCATCTGCGAGTACCTGCACCAGCTCGACGACGCCGGGAGGCCCGTCGTCGCGGTCGGCTAGGACGTGGCACGGCTGAGCGGTGATGACCTTGCGGTGGCGCTCGGCGCGCATCTCGGCGGCACCGTCCGGGACCTGCGCCGGCTCTCGGGGGGCGCCTCGCGGGTGACGAGCGCGTTCGAGCTCGTGGTACCCGGCGCGGTCCCGCTCCCGCTCATCCTCCAGATGGACCGGGGGGACGGCACCACCCAGGGGGGCAAGGTGCAGATGGAACGCGCGCTGCTGGAGGCGGCCCGTGCCGCGGGGGTGCCGGTGCCGGCGGTCGTCGCCACGGGTGCGCACGACGACGTGGGTGCCGACTGGATGGTCGTCGAACGCTTGGAGGGAGAGTCCATCCCGCGCAAGATCCTGCGCGACGCCGAGTGGGCGGGGGCCCGCCGGGCGCTCACCGCGCAGTGCGGCGTCGCGCTGGCCGCCGTCCACCGCATCGATCCCGATGCGATCGACGGATTGCCGCCCTTCGATCCGCTGGGTGACCCGTTGCCCTTCCTCGACGCGCTCGGCGAGGCACGCCCCGCGCTCGAGATCGGCGTCCGCTGGCTGGAGCGGCACCGTCCCGTGGCCGGGCCCCGGGTGACGTTGCACGGTGACTTCCGCATGGGCAATTTCCTCGTCGGGGCCGACGGCCTGCGGGGCGTGCTCGACTGGGAGTTGGCCCACGCAGGGGACCCGGCCGAGGACATCGGGTGGCTGTGCGCGCCGGCCTGGCGGTTCGGCGGGAGCCATGAGGTGGGCGGGTTCGGCTCCGTGGAGGAGCTGCTCGAGTCGTACGCGGCAGCCGGCGGCGACACGGTCGAGCGCGGGCGGGTGCACTGGTGGCAGGTGCACGCGACGGTCAAGTGGGCGGTCATCTGCTCGCTGCAGGCGTCGGCACACCTGAGCGGGTCGACCCGCTCGGTCGAGCTGGCCGCCATCGGTCGGCGGGTCTGCGAGAGCGAGTGGGACCTGTTCACGCTGCTGGGCGTGGCGCCGGGGGACCCCGCACCCGAGGCCGTGGCCAAGGGCAACCCGGTGGCCCCTTTCGGGAGGCCGACGGCGGCGGAGCTGGTCGAGGCCGTGCGCGAGTACCTCGAGACGGGCGTCATGGACCGCAGCGAGGGCGGGATGCGCTTCGAGGCGCGGGTGGCACGGAACGCGCTCGGCCATCGTCGAGCGTGAGCTCCTGCTGGGACGGGACATCGTCGCCGCCCACGCGTACCGGTTGCGCGACCTGGGGATCGTCGACGACGCCGCGCTGGCGGTGGCCATCCGGGCCGGGGATTTCGACGACGGATGGGAGCCGGTGGCGGCCGCGCTGGCCGCGTCGGCGCGCGACCAATTGCTCGTGTCGAACCCCTCCTACCTGCCGCCCGCCGGCGCGTAGAGCGGCACCGCGTCGGCATCGGCGGTCTCCGCGGTCCGGGCGCCGATGCCCTGCAGCACCGCGCCCGAGACCAGGCTGCAGCCCATCATGAAGATCCAGGCGTGGTGGAAGGCGGGGACGGCGGACGGGCCGGTGGCCGCGCCGAGGATGGCGACGAGGCAGGCGACGCCGAGGGCGACCCCGATCTGGCGGGTCATGGCGTAGAGGGCGGAGCCCGTGGCGAAGCGCTGCGGGGGGAGCGGGGCGGTGGCCGCACCGCCGAGCGAGGGGAGCATCAGGCCCACGCCGGCGCCGCCGAGCAGACTGCCGGGGAGGTAGTCGCCGGCCCAATCGGGCGCGGCGCCGACGTGGGTGACCCAGTACAGGCCGCCCGCCGCGAAGAGCAGCGAGCCGACCGTGCCGACGGCGCGGTGCCCGAAGCGGGCCCCGAGCAACCCGCCGGGGAACGCGGTGAGGCCGGCGAGAAGCGGTCCGGGGGCGATCATGAAGCCGGCGCGGAGGATCGGCTCGTGCCACACCCCGGTGAGGAACAGCACGCCCCCGAGCACCAGCGCCCCGAAGCCGCCGAAGAACACGAGCGAGCTCACGTCGGCCAGGGCGACGGCACGGTGCCGTATCACCGCCGGCTCGAGGATCGGGTTGGGGTGGCGGAACGAGCGCACGACCAGCCAGGCGCCCGTCACCACGGCGAGCGCGAACGCGCCAACGATCCGCGGGCTCAGCCAGCCCCAGTCGGACCCTTCGACGATGGCGGCCACCAGGCTCGCCACCGACACCGAGAGCAGCGCGGCCCCGAGGAGGTCGGCCTTGTGCGCCGCCGGGTCGCGCACCTCGCGGAGGAGGCGGATGCCGAACACCAGCGCGAGCACGCTGAGCGGCAGATTGACCAGGAACACCCAGCGCCAGCTCGCCTGCACGAGCAGCCCCCCGATCGGGGGCCCGAAGGCGGCTGCGGCACCGCCGACGGCGGACCACAGCCCGATCGCGGCGCCCTTGCGCTCGGGGCCGAAGGCCGGGAGCAGCAGCCCGAGGGAGGTCGGGAGCATGAGGGCGCCCCCCGTGGCCTGGAGGACGCGCGCCCCGACCAGGAAGCCGAGCGAGGGTGCGAGCGCGCAGAGGGCGGAGGAGGCGGTGAAGACCGCCAGGCCGATGAGGAAGGCCTTCTTGCGCCCGGCGCGGTCGGCCCAGCGCCCCGCAGGCACGAGCGCGGCGGCGAACACGATCGTGTAGGCGCTCAGCACCCACGACAGCGAGCTGAGGCTCTCGCCGTGGAAGCTCGCCGAGATGCTGGGGAACGCGATGTTCACGATGAACAGGTCGAGGGAGGACAGGAACACCCCCGTCAGGACGATCAAGGCGGTCAACACCGGGTGGGTCCGGCCGGCGCCAGTGAGTTCCGTCATAAAACGTACTGTAACGAAGAAAGTTTCATAAAACAACGTACTCACCCGAAATACGCGCTATGCTGGGAGGATGCTGAAGCGCGACTACCCCAGCCAGTACTGCCCGGTCGCGTCGACCCTCGAGGTCGTCGGCGAGCGCTGGACCCTGCTGATCATCCGTGACGTCTTCTTGGGCATCCGTCGTTTCGACGACATCCAGCGCGACCTCGGTGTGGCGCGCAACATCCTCCAGGCCCGGCTGGAGCGCCTCGTCGAGGAGGGGATCCTCGTGAAGCGGCCTTATCAGGAGCGCCCCTTGCGCTGTGAGTACCGCCTGACCGAGAAGGGCGCCGACCTGTGGCCGGTCCTGGTCGCGCTGCTCAAGTGGGGTGACGCCTACGCTCTCGAGGGCGAGCGGCCCATCGTCCTCGAACACCGCGGGTGCGGGGGCGAGCTCGACGACCGCCGCCGCTGCCTCGCCTGTGGGGCTGACGTCTCGGTGACCGAGGCCGTCGCCATCAGGACGGGCGCGCGGCGACCGGTACCCGCCGGGGCCTGAACCGCGCCCAGGGGCGCGTCTACCGTTTGCCGCATGGACGAGGACACGGCTTGGTTGGACGCGACGGCACAGGCGGAGCTGGTCCGCTCCAAGGAGGTGTCGCCGGCGGAGTTGGTCGATGAGGCGATCGGGCGGATCGAGAAGCTCAACCCGCAGCTCAACGCCGTCATCCACGAGCTGTTCGACCGCGCTCGTCACGAGGCGGCGGGCGAGCTGCCCGACGGGCCGTTCCGCGGCGTGCCGTTCCTGTTGAAGGATCTCGGCGCCGAGCTGGCCGGCACGCCGTTCAACGAGGGCACCGACTTCTCGGGCGGCTACGTCTCGACCGTGACCCAGGAACTGACGCAGCGCTACCTCGACGCCGGCTTCGTCGTCTGCGGCAAGACGAACACGCCCGAGCTCGGGATCCTGCCGACGGCCGAGCCGCGCCGCTTCGGCCCGTCGCGCAATCCCTGGAACACCGAGCACTCGACCGGCGGGTCCTCCGGTGGGTCGGCGGCGGCGGTCGCTTCGGGCATGGTGCCGGTGGCGCACGCCAACGACGGCGGCGGGTCGATCAGGATCCCCGCCTCGTGCTGCGGCCTCGTGGGTCTCAAGCCCACGCGGGGGCGGAACTCGTTGGCCCCGCAGTACGGCGACATGATGGGCGGGCTCGTGGCCGAGCACGTGGTGACTCGTTCGGTGCGCGACTCGGCCGCCATCCTCGACGCGACGGCCGGTCCGGTGCCCGGCGACCCCTATTGGGCCCCGCCGCTGCGGGGGCCGTCATTCGCGGCCGCGGCCGCGGTTGCGCCGGAGCCGCTGCGCATCGCCGTCATGACGGCCTCGCCGACGGGGAGCGGGGTGCACCCGGACTGCGTAGTGGCCGTGGAGGCGACGGCGACGCTGTGCGAGTCACTCGGCCACCGGGTCGAGGCGGCGACGTTGGAGGTCGACGGCGACGCGTTCGTCGCGCACTTCATCAACCAGTGGGCCTGTTCCAACGCGTGGGCCATCGGCGACTGGGAGGCCCGACTGGGCCGGGTCGTCGAGGAGGTGGACGTGGAACCGCTCACCTGGGCCCTCATCGAGCTCGGCCGCTCCGTCAACGGCGGCCAGTACCTGGGCGCGGTCCAGGAGCTCCAGAAGATCACCCGGCAGATCGCCCGGTACTTCGAGGGGATCGACGTGCTGCTCACGCCGACGCTCGGGGAGCCTCCGGCGCCGCTGGGCACCTTCGACTCGCCGCCCGGGGAGCCCCTGACCGGGCTCTTCCGCGCCGCGGCCTACGTGCCGTTCACCCCGCCCTTCAACGTGACGGGCCAGCCCGGGATCTCGCTCCCGCTGCACTGGAACGACGACGGGCTGCCAATCGGCGTGCAGTTCGTCGGGCGCTTCGGCGACGAGGAGACATTGCTCTCGCTCGCCGGCCAGCTCGAGCAGGCCGCGCCGTGGACCGACCGGAGGCCGCCGGTATCGGCCTAGGCGGAACCGGGGCGGTCGCCGACCAGGACGCAGCGCGTGCCCGAGTAGATCGTGGGCATGCACTTGTTGCAGTGGATGCAGAGCGAGGTGGACGACGTGCCCGCCTGCATGCGGTTGGGCAGGTCGGGCTCGCGCAGCAAAGCGCGGGCCATGGCGACGAACGCGAAGCCCTCGGCCAGTGCCGCGTCGATCGTCGCCCGCTCGGTGATACCGCCGAGGAGGATGAGCGGCATGGTGAGGGCGCGCAGGAATTCGGCGCGCGAAGGGGAGGAAGTAGGCCTCCTCGTAGGGGTAGGTCTTCAAGAAGCGGTGGCCGACGACGCGGAAGCCGAGGCGCACGGTCGGCGGCAGCGTGGCGCCGAACTCGGGCAGCGGCGCGTCGCCGCGGAACAGGTACATGGGGTTGGCGAGCGAGCTGCCGCCGGTGAGCTCGAGCGCATCGAGCGCGCCGTCGGCCTCGAAGAGCGAAGCGACCTCGACGCTCTCGTCGAGCCACAGACCGCCGTCCACTCCGTCGGCCATGTTGAGCTTGGCCGTCACGGCGGTCTCCGGCCCGACGGCGTCGCGCACGGTGCGCAGGACGGTGCGGGCGAACCGGGCTCGGTTCTCCACCGAGCCGCCGAACTGGTCGCTGCGGCGGTTCAGCTTGGGGCTCAAGAACGCGCTGAGGAGGTAGTTGTGCCCGACGTGCACCTCGATGGAGTCGAAGCCCGCCTCGACGGCGAGCGCGGCGGCGCGTCGGTAGTCCTCGGTGATGCGCTCGATGCCGGCGAGGTCCACCGCGTGCAGGCGCGACCCCATCGGGGTGAAGCCGCCCGACGGTGAGAGCGCGGGAGCCCGGTTGGAGCGTGCGTTGGCGACGGGGCCGGCGTGGCCGATCTGGGCCGCGGCCGCCGCGCCCTCGGCGTGCACCGCGTCGGTGAGGCGCCGCAGGCCCGGCACCGCGTCCTGGTCGAGGAGGAGGCAGTGGCGGTCGGTGCGCCCCTCGGGCGAGACGGCCAGGTAGGCGACCGTGGACATGGCCGCGCCGCCGGCGGCCACCGCGCGGTGGAACTCGACCAGCTCGTCGCTCACCACGCCGCCCGGCATGACGCCCTCGAAGGTGGCCGCCTTGATGATCCGGTTGCGCAACGTGAGGGGGCCGAGGGCGGCCGGCGCGAAGACCTGTGGCACAGGCCTACCTTTGCCGACGCCGGGGCGTGGCGCACGTTGGCTCAGGCGCCGCCGCCTCCCGCCGCCGCCAGCGTCGGTTGGGTGGGTGGCCCGCTGACGCCGCAGGACCAGCAGGGCTCTTCGGGACGCAGGGTGGGCGCGCGGGCGGGGTTGCGGATGGTGAGGCCGGCCAGCACACCGCCGGCGGCACAGAACGCGCCCGAGATGAACATGGCGGTGCGGAAGCCGGCGGCGAGCTCGGTCGCGCCGAGGGCGGCGGCGCCGGTGAGCCCCGCCAGCAGCGGGAGCACGGCCACGGCCAGCAGCCCCGCCGCCCGGGCGACGACGTTATTGACCGCCGACGCGATGCCGGAGTTCTCGGGCGGCGCCGCGCCCATCGCGGTGGACGTGAGCGGTGCGACGGTGACGGCGAGGCCGAAGGCGAACACGAGGACGGCGGGGAAGACCTCGGTCCAGTAGCTGCCTGGTCCGGTGGCGCGCGCGAGCAGGGCAAGCCCGGCGCCGACGATGAGCGGCCCGACCGTCATCTGCAGCCGCGGCCCGATGCGGGCCGAGAGCGCGCCGGAGCGGGCCGAGAGCGCCAGCATGACGAGCGTGAGCGGCAGGAGGGCGAGTCCCGACGCGAGCGGGGAGTAGCCCTTGACGATCTGCAGCTCGACGGGTAGCAGGAAGAGCGCGCCACCCAGGGCGCCGTAGACGGCGAAGGTCACCGCGTTGGCGCCGCTGAACTGCCGCGATCGGAACAGCTTCAGGGGCAGCACGGGATGGGCCAGGCGGTGCTCGACCACGAGGAAGGCGGGCGCGGCCACGGCGGCGACGGTGAGGCTGGCGACGACGGCCGGGCTGGACCAGCCGCGGCTCGGGGCCTCGATGAGCCCGTAGGTGAGCCCGGCCAGGAAGACGACGCCCAGGGCGGCGCCGACGGTATCGATTCGCCCGGTGCTCGACGGGTCGCGCGACTCGGGCACGTGGCGCGCCGTCACGACGAGGACTGCCGCCGACAGCGGGAGGTTGATGAAGAAGACCCAGCGCCAGGAAGCGACGGCGAGGAGGTAGCCGCCGACGAGCGGCCCGGCGGCCGAGGTCACGCCGCCCAACCCGGACCAGGCGCCGATGGCGCGGGCGCGGTCCTCGGGGCGGAAGGAGGCCTGCAGGATGGCCAGGCTGGCCGGGGTGAGCAGCGCCCCCCCGACGCCCTGGACGACGCGGGCACCGATGAGGAGTCCCGCGTTCGGGGCGATGCCGCAGAGGGCGGACGCGGCGGCGAACCAGACCACGCCCACGGAGAAGATCCGCTTGCGGCCGTAGCGGTCCCCGAGCGACCCGCCGAGGAGGAGGAAGGCGGCCAGCGTCAGGGAGTAGCCGGTGACGACCCACTGCAGCGTTCCGACGCCGCCGTGGAACTCGCGGCCGATGGAGGGGAGCGCGATGCCGACCACGGTCGAATCGAGGAAGGTGATGCCGGACCCGAGCACGGTGGCCAGCACCACCCAGCGCCCCCGGCCGCTCGAGAGGACGAGCTGGTCGTCAGCCGTACCGGTCACTTCAGGATGTTCACGGCGCGCGCCACGACCAGGATCCCGACCACGAGGGAGATGGCCGACTCGGCCATCAACATGAGCTTCGCCCAGGCCTTGACCGCCGACACGTCGGTCGGGCTGAAGGCGGCGGCGGTGGCGAACGCGAAGTGGAAGTAGTCGACGAAGGTGGGGTTCCAGTCGGAGCCGACGTGCTGGGGGTGCAGCATCTCGGGGAAGATGAGGGCGGGGCTCGTCCCGGTGCCCGCCGCGCGCGCCGCCGGACCGCCCCGGTCGAGGTTCCAGTACCACAGGGCGAACGCGATGATGTTGGTCAACCAGATGGCGGCGCCGGCAGCCAGCAGTGTCTTGGCGTTCTGCGTGAAGTTGGACACGTCGACGATGCCCACCACGAGCCGGATCGCCGCGCCCGCGTTGGCGAGGGTGATCACCCCGATGATGACGCTGGTCAGGTTGCGGAGCCAGGGGCGGTCCCGGTCGATGCGGCCGGGGTCGCCGATGATGAGCGCGAGCAGCAGCACGATCTCCAGCACGACAAGGACCCAGGCGGCGTCGCCGTTGCGCAGCTGGGTGGGCAGCGTCGCCCGGAGCAGGCCCGTCGCGATGACCGCCAGCGCCATGGGCCAGCGGGGCTCCCCGGGATGGGCCGCCGCCGGGGGCTCGTGCTCGATCGCCACGCCGCCATCTTTCCCCAGGGTGGCCGGCGGCGGGTGGTAGTACCACGCCGGGCCAGGGGCTAACCACCTTGGTGGGTGCATGGTTCCGGGCCACACTGCAGCGGAGGCTCCGGGACAGGGCGACGAGGGTGCGATCGTGAGCGAACGCCGACCAGGAGAGGGAGGGGCGTGACGTCGGGGACCCTCCGCGTCGCCACGTACCGGTTCCGGGCCACCTTCGGCCGACGGTGGGGCGAGTACCTGACCGTGATCGTCCTCGTCGGTCTGCTCGGCGGGGTGGCGCTCGGGACGATCGCCGGCGCGCGGCGGACCCAGGCGTCGTACGTGACGTATCTCGCCACCACGAACCCGTACGACATGGAGCTCTTCACCGGGTTCGCCAACCCCAACCTCGGGTCGTCGGTCGGCTACGACCCGGCCCGCATCGCCACGATCCTCCACTTCCCCTTCGTGCGCAGCGGGGAGTCGGTGGCCGGCTTCGACGGCAACCTCGCCTTCGTCCGCGGCGCGCGCAGCGACGTCCCTGCGGGAGCGAAGCCACCCGTTCTCGAAGGCGCGCTGGGTGGCGAGTACACGACCCAGGATCGCGCGCACCTGGTGGCGGGGAGGTTCGCGGACCCGCACAAGCCCGGCGAGGCGGTGATGAACGCCCAGGCCGCCGCCGAGATGGGCGTCCACCTCGGCTCGGTCATCCGGGTCGGGCTCAACTCGGACGCCCAGGAGGCGCTCATGAGCCAGCCCACCGGACCGTCGAGCCTCCCGCCGGTGAAGGTGTTCGACCTGAAGATGGTGGGCGAAGTGGTCTTCCCCGAGGACGTCGACGTGGACGACTACGACAGCCTGGGATCGGCCACGGTGCTCATGACGCCCGCCTTGACGCGTCAGATCGCCGGGTGCTGCGCCTACTACTCCGTCACTGCGCTGAAGCTCGACGGGGGCAGCGCCCACGTCGGCGCGGTGGTGTCGGACCTTGACCACATCGGCTTCATGCCCCAGGTCGGCGGGCTCCAGACACACGGGCCCGCCATCGCGGCCGCCGATCGGGCCATCCGGCCCGTCTCGGTTGCGCTCGGTGCCTTCGGCGCGCTGGCGGCCTTGTCCCTCCTGATCGTGGTCGTGCAGGTCATCGGCCGGCAGCTGCGCCGCCACGCCGACGAGAGCGCCACCGTCCGGGCCCTCGGAGCCGGCCCGGGCACGACCATGGTCGACGCCGTGTCGGGGATCATCGGCGCGGGCCTCGCCGGATCCCTCGTGGCAGTCGGGGTCGCGGTCGCCCTGTCGCCGCTGTTCCCCCTCGGGCCCGTGCGCCCGGTCTCCCCGCTGCGCGTGGACGTCGACGTCGCCGTGCTGGGCCTCGGGCTGTTGGCGATGGTCGTCGTGTTCGCAGGGGTCGCGCTCCTCGAGGCCTACCAGCTCGACCTGCGCCTCCGCGGCCGGGTCGGGCGCGCCGTCCGCCCCCCTTCGGTGGCGACGCGCTTCGCGGCGACGTCGGGCCTGTCCGTGTCCGCCGTCACCGGCGTCCGCTTCGCGGTCGAGCCGGGCGACCGGGACCCGGTCCCCGTGCGCTCGGCGATCCTGGGCGCGACGCTCGCGGTGACGGTGGTGCTCAGCACCGTGGTGTTCGGCTCCAGCCTGAACAACCTGGTGACCCATCCGGGTCTGTACGGGTGGAACTGGAATTACGCGTTGGTCTCGGGCTTCGCGGGCGACGAGGACCTGCCGGCGCAGCAGACGGCGAGCCTGCTGGCCCACGACCGCTTCGTGACCGCTGCCTCCGGCGTCTACTTCACCACGGCCAAGATCGACGGCCAGTCCTACCCGCTGATCGGCGCCAGCCCGCACGCACCGGTCGCCCCGCCGCTCCTCAGCGGGCACGGCCTGCAGGCGCCGAACCAGATCGTGGTGGGCGCGGAGACGATGGACCTCCTCGGGAAGCACGTGGGCGACACGGTCGAGGTCGGAGGTGGCGGTCAGCGCCCCGTCCGCCTCACCATCGTGGGCGTCGCGACCATGCCGGCGCTGGTCGGACCGGGCATGGGCGTCGGCGCGCTGGTGGACTACAGGCTTATCCCGGCGGCGGTCCGCAACACCCAGCAGAGCGCGGTGCCGGGGCCCAACGCCTACCTCATCCGAACCAGGGGCCCAGCGCCGCAAGCCCTGAGGTCCTTGGATCAGGTCGTCCAGACGATCAACGCGCCGAACTCACCCAGCCCCGGGTCGGCGGGTGGGGTGGTCCCCGTGCTGCGACCCGAGGAGATCGTCGACTCGCACTCCATCGTGGCCATCCCGGCCGTCCTCGGCGCGGGCCTCGCGGTCGGGGCGGTCCTCGCGTTGGCAACCACGCTCGTCGCATCCGTACGGCGCCGCCGTCGCGACCTGGCGGTCCTCAAGACGCTCGGCCTCTCGGGTCGCCAGCTCGGGAGAGTGATCGTCTGGCAGGCGAGCGTGACCGTCGCCATCGGCACGCTCATCGGGGTCCCCCTGGGGCTCATCCTCGGCCACGTGCTGTGGAACGCCTTCGCGCAAGCCATCCATGCGGTCCCGGTGACGAGCGTCTCTCCGGTGTACGTCGCCGTGGTCGCGGTCGGAGCGGTCCTGTTGGCGAACGTCGTGGCGGCCGTCCCGGCGCGGGCCGCCGCCCGCACACCGACCGCGCTCCTGCTCCGGGCGGAGTAGCGGCCGGCTCAGAACAGGACCGGCTCGGAACGCCCGTCGCGCTTCGACCGGTACATGGCGGCGTCGGCCTGGGCGACGAGGGCGGTGGCGTGCGTCCCGGGCTGCTCGGACCACGCGACCCCGAGGCTGGCGCGGATGTGCACGCTGGCCGGCCCCAGCTCGATCGGCGCCGCGAAGGCACGTGCCGTCAGCGACCGCGCCACGCCGAGGGCCGTCTCCGGGTCGGCGACCCGTGGGCAGATCACGAGGAACTCGTCCCCGCCCAGGCGCCCGACGACGTCGCCCGACCGCACCGAGGAGCGGATCCGTTCGGCCACCCGCAGGAGGACCTCGTCCCCGGTGGCGTGGCCGAACTCGTCGTTGACCGGCTTGAAGCGGTCAAGGTCGATGAAGATGGCGGCCGTCCCCGCCGGTTCGGCGGTGGCGGAGGGCGCCCGGTCGAGCGCCTCCTGCAGCACCGCGAGGGTCCCGGCCCGGTTGAGGCATCCGGTCAGCGGATCGCTGATCGCCTTCGCCTCGAGATCGCTGCGGCTCTGGACGCTGGCGGTGACGTCCTCGACGCACCCGGTCAGTCCCGTCACGGTGCCGTGGTCGTCACGCAGCGGCCGCACGCTGACCGAGCAGTGCCTCGTCCGGCCCTCCTCGAGCTGCACACGCACGACGAGGTCGACGTCGGCGCCGCCGGTGGCCGCGCCCAGCGCGGCGGCCAGGTCGGCGCGGTCCTCGGGCTCGACACGGGCCAACTGGTCACCCAGTCTGGGACTGGACGACGTCCCCAGCATCTCCGACAGGCGGCGGTTGGCGAACAACACATTGCCGTCGAGGTCGGCGTGGAAGAGGCCCACGGGGACGGTCTCGGTGAGTTGCCCGAGGAGCTGCTCACGGGCGTGGAGCGCGTCGACCGTGGCCATCTCCTCGGAGACGTCGAGCATTTGGGACATGACGTCGCCGTCCTCACCGTCCCCGGGGCGGCGCTGGTTGGTGACCTCGAGCCAGACCCATGAGCCGTCGCGATGACGGTGTCGCAGGCGGACGGGTGGGCTCGGCTCGTCGGAGTCGAGCATCTCCATCCAGGTGGCGATCCCGAGGTCACGGTCGTCGGGGTGGACGAACTCAATGGTGCGGTGACCGATCAGATCCTCGGGCTTCCAGCCGAGGATCACCGAGAGCGCGGGGTCGGTCCACGTGAACACGGCGCTCGTGTCCTTCACCGCACGGGCGATCCTCGGTGGCATCATCGGGAGGCGGGCGGCCTCCACCACGTCCTCGTCCGGCGCGCAGACGCCCGGGGTGAACAGGCCGATCATGACCTGGTGCTTCTGCCTGACGTCCAAGAAATAGAGGTTCGACGGCACTTCGGGATCACTGAGGAGCCGCAGCGGGGCCATCGCCGCCCCCTGCGCGCGCGCCTGACCCCACAATTTGGCGACAACGGCACGGTCGGACGGGATCACCTCGTCCATGAGCTTGCGGTCCACGTCGACACGCTCGTGCGCCCGGAGCGGGATCGACCGGGGAACGGCGACGGATCTCGGCGTGCTCTCGCCGCGGACCGCGAAGACCATGGCGTCGGGGTGACGCTCGAGGAGTGTGAGGAGCGCCGACTCCGTCGAGTCGACCGCTCGGGGCTCCGTGCCCCGGGGACCCCTTCCTTCCCCGGGAGCCCTCCGCATGGGCACTGGGAAATTCTAGGACATCAGGTGTTGCCGACCGGCTTTCTTAAGCGTATAGTTTGAGCAGTTACTCAAATACCGCGAGGTGAGTGTGGCCAAGGCAGGTGCTTCGAGCGCGGTGACCGAGCGGGGGTCCGCCCGGTCGGCCGAGACACGCCGCCACCTGGTCGACGCGGCGGTCGAGACGCTGCGTGCGGAGGGTTACGCCGGCGCGAGCGCACGGTCCATCGCCGACCGGGCCGGGCTCAACCAGGGCCTCGTCTTCTACCACTTCGGCTCGGTGGCCAATCTCCTCCTGGCGGCCTTGGACGCGGTGAGCGCGGAGCGCCTGGCGCGCTACGACGCGGCCGTCGAGGGGGTGACCTCGGCCGTGGAGCTGGTGGACGTGGCAACGGGGATCTTCCGTGAGGATCTCGACGCCGGCTACGTCACCGTTCTGGTCGAGATGATTGCCGGCGCCTCGTCGACGCCCGGACTCGGTCCTGAGGTCTCGGCGCGCATCGCGCCCTGGTTCGACTTCGCGCAACGCGCGCTCGAGCGCTCCACGGCCGGGACGCCGCTGACGTCGATGCTGCCCGTCGGCGACCTGGCCCACGCGGTCGTGGCGCTGTACCTGGGGCTCGAGATGCTGAGCCACCTGAACGGGGAGCGCGACCGGGCACTGGCGCTGTTCTCCCATGCCAAGCAGCTGGCCGGGCTCCTCGAGGCACTGAGCGGTCCCGCAGCGAAGGAGGCACCATGACCCTTGCATCGTCCACCACCCGCGGCCCGGCCGATCCGGCGGGCGACACCGGGCTCGACGTCGTGACGGGAGCCTTCAGCTACTCGGGCTCCGCCGTCGCGGCGGCACTGCTCGAACGTGGCCGCCGGGTCCGGACCATCACCGGACATGGCGGCCGGGCGCCCGCCGAGAGCGCGATCGAGTGCCGACCGCTCGACTTCGACGACCAGCTCGGGCTCGTCGCTTCGCTGGAGGGTGCGACGACGCTCTTCAACACGTACTGGGTCCGCTTCGCCCACGGCCGCATCGATCACGACCTCGCGATCGAGAACTCCAGGGCGCTCTTCCAGGCCGCCAAGCGGGCCGGCGTGCAGCGGATCGTCCACGTGAGCATCACCCACCCGAGCATCGACTCCCCCTTCGAGTACTTCCGTGGCAAGGCGCTCGTGGAGCGCGCGCTGGCCGAAGCCGGCGTGTCGTATGCCATCGTGCGCCCGGCCATCCTCTTCGGCGGCGACGGCGTCCTCCTCAACAACATCGCCTGGCTCCTGCGGCATCTGCCGGTTTTCGCCATCGGTGGGCGAGGCGACTACCGGATCAGGGGTATCCACGTCGACGACCTGGCGCAGCTGGGCGTGGCCAAGGCGGCGGAGCGTCACGACAGCGTCACCGATGCCGTCGGGCCGGAGCGCCCGACCTTCACCGAGCTCGTGGGCACCATCAAGGAGGTCGTGGGGAGCCGCGCCCGGCTCGTGCACGTCCCCGGGTTCGCCGTCCCGCTCTTCGCCGACGTCATGGGTCTGGTGCTGCACGACCGGCTTCTGACCCGCCAGGAGTACCGGGCCATGGCGGCCGGGCTGGCCGACAGCGAGGGCCCCACGACCGGACCGACGGCGCTGTCGGAATGGCTGGCGGCGCGGGGCGACACGCTCGGGCTGCGCTACGCGAACGAGCTGGATCGGCACTTCGCTCGTTGACGTAGCCCGGCGTTCGCCAACGCCTCTCGCACAGGCATCGGTACACTCCCGACATGCACGGCACCCTGCACTACTCCGAGTACGACGTCATCCTGCTCGACGACCCCGTCGAAGGAGTCCGGCGGATCACGCTCAATCGTCCCGAGCAGCGCAACGCCCTCAACCATCCCTTGCGCGGCCAGCTCCTGCAAGCGCTGAGAGAAGGAGACGCCGACCCGACCGTGCGCGTCCAGGTCATCCGCGGGGCCGGCCCCTCGTTTTCGGCGGGCTACGACCTCGCCGGCGGCAACGAAGGCCACGAGCGTCCCTTCTACACGGCGGAGGGCGAGGGGGAGTGGCCCCGGCATGTCACCGAGGGCTGGATGAGCATCTGGGACCTTGCGAAACCCGTCATCGCCCAGGTGCACGGGTACTGCCTGGCGGGAGCCAGCGAGTTGGCCACGTGCTGTGACCTCGTGTACATGGCCACCGATGCCCAAATGGGCTATCCGGCCGTGCGATTCGGCGTCCCGGACATGCACTTCCACGCGTGGTTCGTCGGACCGCGCAAGGCGATGGAGATGATGCTCACGGGCGACTCCATCTCGGGACCCGAGGCCGTGGAGCTTGGCTGGGCGAACGGATCCTTCCCGCCCGACGAGCTCGAGGCGCGCGTCCTTGCCGTCGCCGAACGTGTGGCCAAGATGCCTCCCGACATCGTGCGCCTGAACAAGCGCATCGTGCATCGGGGCATGGAGGTCATGGGGCTGCGAACCGCCATCAGGGTCGGGACCGAGCTGTGTGCCCTGGGCACCCACCAGAAGAGCCTCCACGAATTCGTGCAGAGAACGAGGGAAGAGGGCCTCACCGCTGCGCTCGACGAGCGCGACGCCGCCTTCGGCGACTACCGGACACGACCTCAGTCGTAAGCGAGCGCGAGTCTCTTCGTCGTTCGTTTCCGCCCTCGCTGTGGGAAGCCCGACATCGCGACGACGCAGGACCAACTCCGTTGAGCCGACAGTATCTGTGACATGAACTACTGAGCGCTTCACGCGAATGCAGGCACTGCGCGTCGCGTAGATCTCCTGTTCACGGCGCAATGCCGTCGTTCGATTGCATTCCTTCGCAGAACGTTCTTACACTCTTGGGAACTCAACACGGGATTGCCTGTCCTCTTGGCGAACAGGTTGAAGGTGGAGAGATCCCAATTGAAGACACCGTCTGTAGCTCCGCGCGTACCCAACCGGATGGCAGTGGCGTCGCACCGCGCGTTTGCCTTGTCCGTGTGGACGAGTGTGCTCTGCCTCGGCCTGCTCATCTCCGGCGCCGCCCTGCACTCCTCGAGCGCGTCGGCTGCTTCGGCGAAGGTGTGCAGCGGGTACAGCGGCTGCAGCGTGAGCGGGCACACCACACACGGCTACGAGGCCCACGCGGGAGCGTCGTATTGGAACATGAGTGCCGGAAACGAGTGCACGAACTACGCGGCCTACGTGGAGTCGGCGGTGTACGGAGTGCCGACGCCCGGATACAACCTCGGCAACGGCGGTGACTGGGCGGCCAATGCCGCGGCGCATGGCGTGACGGTCGACAACGTCCCCTCTGTGGGCGCAGTCGCCGAGTGGAACGGCGGCGAGCCGGGGTTGCCTCCTCCCGGCCATGTCGCGGTGGTCGAGGCAGTCGGGCCCGACGACAGCTACATCGTGATCTCGCAACAGCACATCTCGGACGATCCCGGCGGCTATGACTGGATGCAGATATTCGCCGGGTCCCAGTCGTGGGAGCCATGGCCGGACCATTTCATCCACTTCCTCCCCTACAAGACGACCGTGGGCGCAGTGCCGACGCCAGACGGCGCGGGCTACTGGGTCGCCGACACGGACGGCAGAGTCTCCACCCACGGTGACGCGGGCTTCTACGGCGCGGCCGACCACCTGCGGCTGAGCGCTGAGATCGCCGGCATGGCGGTGACGCCCGACGGCCGGGGCTACTGGCTCGTCGGCACGGACGGCGGCGTCTTCAGCTTCGGCGACGCCGGGTTCCATGGCTCGACGGGCGGCCTGCACCTCAACGCACCGATCGTGGACGTCGTCGCCACACCGGACGGGAACGGGTACTGGCTCGTCGGCTCGGACGGCGGCGTGTTCAACTTCGGCGACGCGGGGTTCTATTCCTCTGTGGGGAGCCTGCACCTGAATTCGCCGATCGTCGGAATGGCGACGACACCGGATGGCAAGGGCTACTGGCTCGTGGGCTCCGACGGTGGCATCTTCAGCTTCGGCGACGCCAGGTTCCAGGGCTCGACCGGTGGCCTGCGGCTCAATGCGCCGATCGCCGGCGTCGCGGCGTCGTCGGACGGCGGTGGCTACTGGCTCGTCGGCACGGACGGCGGGGTGTTCAATTTCGGCGACGCCGCCTTCTCGGGATCGCTCGGGTCGTCACCGTTGCCCCAACAGGTCGTGGGCATCACGCGTGCTCCGGGAGGCAAGGGTTACTGGATCGTGGACGGCGACGGGAGCGTGTACCCCTTCTGAGCGCATTGGCCAGCTGCGGCGGTACCCTTCAGAGCGGAAAGACTGGAGGCCGACCATGCCCGCGGAGTTGTTCCAGCGCCATCACGTGGTCGACGTCGACACGCACCTGACCGAGCCGCCCGACTTGTGGACGTCACGGGTGTCGTCGAAGTGGGGAGACGCCGTGCCCCACGTCGAGAACATGCGCGGTACCGACATCTGGGTGGCCGCCGGCAATTTCCTCAACTCACCCGGCAACACAGCGATCGCAGGCTGGCAGGGCTATGTGCCCGACGGCCCCAGAACCTACGACGAGATCCCGCCGTCGGCCTACGACGCCGGCGCTCGCCTCGCGCACATGGACCAGGAGGGCATCTACGCGCAGGTGCTCTACCCGAACGTCGCTGGATTCGGATCGGCCTACTTCCTGAAGCTGGGTGATCGTTCGCTCGTCACGTCGTGCGTGCGCGCCTATAACGACTTCCTTGTCGAGTGGACCTCGGTCGACCCGTCGCGGCTGATCCCGGTGATGTCCACGCCCTTCTGGGACCTGGACTTCGCGGTCGCTGAGCTCGAGCGCTGCGCCGAAAACGGCCACAAGGCGGTGAACTTCTGTAACCATCCCGACTCGTACGGCGAGCCACCGCTCTCGGACCCGCACTGGGACCGTCTCTGGGCTGCCGCGCAGGACGCGGAGCTCCCGATCAGCTTCCACATCGGTGGCGGCGACATCACTGCGCCGTTCGCCAAGGATCCGCACCTCAGCTTCCAGGCGAAATTTCCCAAGGTCTCTGCGCTCATGATCATGGACAACGTCGAGACTCTCGCCGACCTCGTCTTTGGCGGCGTGTGCCATCGCTTCCCGAGGCTGGGCTTCGTCTCGGTGGAGTCTGGCGTCGGCTGGTTGCCCGGTGTGCTCGAGACCTTCGACTGGCAGTGGGGCAACAGCGCGATCCGTGAGGCGCATCCCGAGTACGACCTGCTGCCGTCGGAGTACTTCCGACGCCAGATCTACGGTTGCTTCTGGTTCGAGGAAGACGCCGCGCGTTTCGCCATCGAGCACTTCCCGGACAACGTGCTTTTCGAGACGGACTTCCCGCACCCCACGTGCCAGCACCCCGGGCCGGCAAGCATCGGAGCGTCTCCCGGCGAGTATGCGGCGAAGGCTCTCGATGGTCTCGCGGATGACATCGTCGCCAAAGTCCTTCACGACAACGCTGCACGGCTTTACGGCCTCGCCTGAGGGCAGCCAGCTGAGCGGCGCCTGAGGCCCTCCCGCAGTGGCAAAGATCGAGACCGACGGCCTCGCATCGTGCATGGCCTGTGGGTGGGCGCGGAGCGGGCGCAGATCGGATCGTGTGGGCACGAAACTTCGGCAAGACGATGACCCACGGTGTTCTGGCGACGCCATCCATGTCGAGGGTCATCGACGAGCGGGATCTAGCCGAGGCCAACTCCTTCGATGTCTGCTGACGGTGTGATGTCAGGGAGCCGACGCATGCGGAACGAGTTGGCGAATCCGAGAAGTGACGCAAGGGCCGGAACGAGGAGCGCGAACTGGAGCGAGAGGTTCCGTGCGTGGGTGTTGATGGCCAGGACTTCCTCTTGCACAGCCCTGGGTTCACTTGCGATCTGCGCCTGAAGTTGCGTGTTGCTCATCACCTCGGCATCGTGCTCGAGTTCAGCCGAGATCTGCTGTTGTTGGGCCGGCGGGATCACGGGACTCGCCTGCACCTGGTGGTTGAAGCTGAGCGCCAAGGCCCAAAGCATGATTCCACCAGCAACCGCGAGTCCAAACGAGAGCCCGAACGAGCCTGCGGCGGAGTTCACGCCTGCCGCCTCGCTGACCCGGTCCTCGCTGATGGGTGCGAGCGTGAAGTTGTTGAGCTGTGAGACCAGCATGCCCAACCCCGAGCCGCAGATCACCAGGGGGATCACGAGATACCACCCGGAGTCGACCCTCGGCACCAGTGGAATGATCGCCGCCATGCCGATGGTACTCAAGGCGAAACCCGTGAGAACGATTTGGGCGGGTCGAAACTTGCCCGCTTTGCGGCCGGCCAGCATGGCCACGCCGAACATCGACAGCGACAGGGGTGCCAACGACAACCCGGCCTGCATGGCGTTGTATTCGAGGGTCATCTGCAGGAAGAGCGGCAGGGCGATCATGGCACCGCCCAGGGTGATCTGCTGGAGCATCTGTTGCGAGATCCCGATGCGGAAGTTCAGATGTTTGAACAGACCGGGGTCCAACAGCGTCGGCTTTCCGTGTCGCTTGCGCCACACCAGCCAGTAGGCGAACCCAGCGAGCGTTGCTGCGCCGATGCCCATGATCAGGCCCACGTACTGGCCTCCCTCCTGCCACACGAGGATGCCGAGAACCAGGCCACCCATTCCGACGATGGAGAGGAGTGCGCCCACGACGTCGATCTGGCGCGGCCCGGTGTAGGGGACGTCCTTCACGAGGCGGATCTGGGACAGCACCACGAAGATGATCAGCGCCTCCAGCCCGAAGCCCACCCGCCAGGACAGATAGGTCGTGAGGAACCCACCCAGGAGCGGACCGACGGCCGCTGCGATCGCCGCGGACGCACCGACCAGTGCGTACGCCCGCTTCTGGGCTCCGCCCGTGAAGTTTCCGTGGATGAGCGACTGCATCGCCGGCAACAGCAACGACGCACCGAGCCCACCGATGATGGCCCAAAAGATGATGATGGTGTTCAAGTTCTGCGCCACCGTCATGGCCACCGCACCGACGGCATAGCCGAGCAGGCCGAGCACATAGGCACGCCGCCGTCCCATGAGGTCGCCCAGCTTGGAGTTGGTCAGGATGAAGGCCGCAGAGACGAGAGCCTCCAGTGCAATGGCCGATTGCACCCCGCTCGCCGTCGTGTGCAGGTCCTTGATGACGGCGGAGATGGACACGTTCATCAGCGACGTGTCGACCACCAACACGAACATGGCCATGGCCAACAGGAGGGCCAAGCGCGGATTTCCTTCGTCCTGTTCCGTCAGGTCGGGATCGGAAGCAGTGCTCATGGAGGTGTCGTTCCTTCGTCGGGCGTCCGAGGGTGCTCTCGGGCCGCATGGGCAGTGGCATCGAGCGCCTCTTGGAGGCTCGGGTAGAAGTGTTCCTGGTCAAGTGTCGTATGAAGGCCGTAGCGGTGGATCAGGTCCTGGAGGCGATCGCGTAGCTCCACGAAGGCCAGATGGACGCCGTGTTCGTTGAGCTCCTCGTCCAGCGCCTTGAGGACCTCGGCGGCGGTGACGTCGATGTCGGTGATCGCCTCGCACTGCAGGAGGATCCAGGCAGGGGTCCGTTCGCGGGCCAACTTCCGGATCTGGTCCCGGAACTGGCCGCTGTTGGCGAAGAAGAGCGGGGCTTCCCATCGGAAGACGACGACTCCCGGCACCTCGGTTGCCTCCGGGTACCTGGCAATGCTGTGCCATCCGCCAAGTGCGGGCACCTCGCCGAGGACGGCGCCGTGAGGCCACCAGCCTCGGCGAAAGAACAACAGGACGATGAGGACGATCGCAACGATGATCCCCTGGAGCACCCCGAGGAGCATGACGCCCGCTGTGGCCACCAGGCTGACGACGAGCGAGGAGGTGCGGACCTCAGCGAAACGCCGAAGGGCTCCGAAGTCCATGAGCGACAGAGCCGCGGTGATGACAACAGCGGCCAGGGCGGTCTGGGGCAGGTCGGCCAGGAGCCCATTGAGGAAGAGAAGCAGAACGGCGACCAGACCTGCCCCCACGAGTCCCGTCATCTGGGTCTTCGCCCCGGACTGATCGGCCACGGCTGTGCGGGAGCCGCTCACGGAGACGGCAAAACCTTGGAAGAACCCGGCCGCGATGTTCGCGGTCCCCATGCCGACCATCTCCTGGTCGGGGTTCACCTCTTCACCGCGCTTGGCCGCAAAGCTTGTCGCCGTTGCGATGGTGTCCGTCAACGAGACCAGAGTGATGCCCACTGCGCCGAGCAGGAGGGAACCAACGTCGGACAGCTTGGTCCACGGCAACGCCGGAACGGGAAAGCCCTGGGGCAGCGTGCCGACGGTCTTGACGCCGTGGGAAGCGAGGTCGAATACGGCAGAGACAACGGTCACCCCGACGACTGCCACCAGGACGGCCGGCACCCGGCGAGTGACCCGCGGGAGGACCAGAAGCACGGCCAGGACGCAGAGCCCGGTCGCCAGTGTCGCTCGATTGGTCTGATCGAGCCCGCTGAAGAATCCCCGCACTTCGTCGATGAAGTTGTCGGCACTGGTGGAGAATCCGAAGAGCTTGGGTAGTTGCCCGACGATGATCGTGATGGCCAGACCGTTGAGGTAGCCCACGCGGACCTCGCTGGACAGGAGGTTTGCGACAAATCCGAGTTTGGCGACCCCCAGTCCGATCTGGATGAGGCCGACAAGTATTGCGAGCATGCCGGCAAGTGCGATCGCGCTGCCGGGGTCACCAGTGACAAGGAGGGGCGTGATTGCGACCAGGATCAGCGGCGAAACCGACGAGTCCGGACCCAGCACCAGCACTTTCGAGGGCCCGAACACCGCATAGGCCACGAGGCACGCGATCGTCGTGTAGAGACCCGTCACCGCCGGAAGGCCGGCCAGCTCCGCATAGGCCATGCCTTGGGGGACGAGAATGGCCGCCAGGACCACCCCGGCGACGAGGTCCGATCGAAGCCACCCACGGTCGTAGTCCCGAAGGGTGACCAATCCTGGGGCCCAGCGCTGCAGCAGGACCTTCATGCCGCCGCCATCCTGACTGGGGGCGGCGAGCACCTTCCGAATCGGTTGTCCCGCTCTCGACCGACGTCAGACGCCACTTCGCTTGGGCCTTCGAAGTCTCTCAACCAGCAACGAGCGGCCGAGCTGGGCCGGCCACTCACGATCCAACCGTCGTACGGGTTCCCAGAACCGGGTAGAGGCCTTGGTCCCTTCGCCTGGTATCCCAGGAGGCGTCGTGGCCCCAAGCACGACCACCAGGTCATTCGAGGTTTCAGACGCTGACGGATCGGTTCCAAACGGCCCTTCGGGGTCAGCTCGAATTGGTGGCGGCCATGCCTTCAGCGCCGAATCTGAAACAGCTGGTCCGGACAGCCGACCACCGGGCTCTCTCGGGCTCGCGAACTTGCACCGTCACGGTCGCACCCACCTCCATCGGGCCCGAGAAGTCCACCACATTGTAGGAGTTCGCCGTCCGACGAGTCCGCGAGCTGATCGCGGTCCCGGCGACCACGGACAGCCCTCGATGCCGAGGGTTGGAGCGCAGCGTCACAACGTCAACCGACGCTTTGTGGGTGTGGCCGGAGAGAAGTACCGACACCCGTGCCTGGCCGCACGCCTCGACGAGGCGCCCTCGACCGCGGAACGCCGAGAGGTTCGCGGGGAGAACGGGGTGATGAGTGACCAGTATCCGCCATGCCCCGCTCGGAGAACGGTCCAGAATCTGCTGCACCAGCTCCGCCTGCCGCCGGGAGACATGTCCGGCCTTCCAGCGCCAGGCCGGCATCGAGTCGAGGCCGACGGCCACCAGGTCCGGCAAGTCGACGATCGGGTCAAGGTCCGGGGTGATGAACCTCTGGTATCGCCCGGTCGGAGAGACGAGGCGCCGAGGTAAGTCGAAGAGGGGTACATCGTGGTTGCCCATGACGGTGAGGACCGGAGCACCCAAACTGTCCAAGAAGTCTCGTGCCTCTGTGAACTGGTGTCCTCGGGCTCGCTGGGTCAGGTCACCCGACACGACGACCAGATCCGGGCGGTGCTCCCAAATGTCGGTCCGGAGCGGCTCAGCGAGCTTGTCGACCTGGGCTCCGACATGGATGTCCGACAAGTGAACGATGACCGGCACAGATCCGCGACGAAGCTCAGACCTTCTCGGCGATCGGGTCCACGCCGCGGGCAAGCGAGATCAAATCGGTGCCGGAGACATCTCGAGCTTGACGACGCTCGGCAGCGGTCAGGTTTCCCTGCGGGACCAGCAATCGCAGACCCCTCGGATGGATCTCGAAGGTGAGAGGGGTCTCGACATCTAGGGCCTCACCGTCGATGCCCGCGAAGGCCTTGCCGGATCGCGACCGTACTTCGAAGCTCGCTGTCGTGAATTCGTGCCAATGCTGGCTTCGACGCCGTTGACCCAGCGCGGAGAGGGTGACGACCTGAGCAGCCTCCCTCCCGGTTGCCGCGGTGATCGCGACGACGCCGAGTCTCCCTGTATCGAGGCGCCGGCGCTGTGACGCGTCCAAAGTGGCCCCCAGTACGTAGGGGTTGTTGGATACCTGGATCAGGAATGCCCCGGTCACCTCTGTTCCGTCCGGCTCGGTGAACTGGAGGTCGAAGGGTTCTTGTGTTCGCCCGAGCATTTCAGGGAGCAGAGCCTTCGTCGTCTCGGACTTCGCCTCGCGGTAGCCCGGCTGTTGCACGATGGTGGCATATATCCCGAGCGAAACGTTGTTGACGAACAGACGATCTCCGACCGTTGCGTAGTCGATGCGGCGCTCGATGCCATCGCGGAACGCATCGAGGCTGTTACGCGGGTCCTCCCGGTCGATCCCGAGGTCGAGGGCGAAGTGGTTGCGCGTGCCGGCCGAGACGCAGACGAAGGGGAGGTCGTGCTCAATGGCGATGGACGCCACCAGCGCCTGTGAGCCGTCGCCGCCCGCCATGGCCAGGCAGTCCGCCCCGCGTGCGACGGCGTTTCGCGCGAGCTGCTCGAGGTCGAGCCCGTGGTCCAGCATGACCACCTCGACCCCGAGGCTCTCGGCGAGATCCGCGAGCCCGAACTTCTCAACCTTTCCACCCCCTGACCAGGGATTGCAGATGAGGACCGGTCGCTGCGGTCGCGCGACGGTCAACGGCCGTCGGGCGTCGCGTTCGTGAAGGTCGCGGGCGATCGCCGCTCGACCAAAGCCCACCGTTCCCACGGTAAGGGCTGCCGTGATGGCGAGAGCGAGCACTGGGCGGTCTCCATGGGGCTCAGCGCGGATCACAGCGACGACGATCAGACCTCCGCCAACGATCACGCCGGCGATTCCAAAGCCCTTGCGAGGCGCATGTTCGGTGACGACCCACCAGGCTCCGCAGACCATCAGGGCCACGCCGATCAAGCCGAACACCAAGAAACCGAGGTTTCGGACGGAGAAGACCACCACTGCCACGATGAGCAGCACGGCATTCCCCAGCGAAAGCAGCGCAAAGGATCGCTCACGCCAACCGACCGTGTGTGCGCTCGTGTGCACGTTCCTAGCCAAGCCGGAAGGGTCTGTCCGCGCCAGGGTCCATGGTCCCAATGACCCGCCGAGCGGTCCGACGACGGCGCTGTGGGGGAGACCCATCGGCCTTGCTGAGCGGTCCGAGAACGGTGCGGAACCCTTCGTAGGAGATCCCAGCCCGACAGAGATAGCTCACAATGCCAGCTCAGAACTTGTCCGGGACAAGTCGGTATTGGTACGAGGGCTCCCGATAGTCGCCCGAGCCTTGACGATCAGGGAGCACGACCGGTTTGCGCTTCGGCGACTCGTAGGGGATCTGGCTCAGCAGGTGGCTGATGATGTTGAGGCGACCGCGCTTCTTGTCGTCGGTGTGGGCGACGTACCACGGGGCCCACGCAGTGTCGGTGGCGGCGAACATCGCGTCCCGGGCCCGCGAGTAGTCGTACCAGCGGCTGTAGGACTTCAAATCCATGTTTGAGAGCTTCCAGGTCTTGCGCGGATCGTGGATGCGGCTCTCGAGGCGCCGGGTCTGTTCGTCGGCGCTGACCTCGAGCCAGTACTTCAACAGGAGGATCCCCGTGTGCACCATGGCCTTCTCGATCAGCGGTACGAGTTCGAGGAATCTCTCTGTCTCCGCCGGCTCACAGAATCCCATGACCGGCTCGACGCCGGCCCGGTTGTACCAGCTGCGATCGAAGATCACCACCTCACCGGCGGCAGGGAAGTGCTCCATGTAGCGCTGGACGTACATCTGCGATTTCTCGCGCTCAGTGGGAGCGGGCAGCGCGATGACCCGGAAGACCCGCGGGCTCACCCGCTCTGTGATCCGCTTGATCGTGCCTCCTTTCCCAGCAGTGTCGCGGCCCTCGAACACGATGCAGATCTTGGCGCCGGTCGCCTTGACCCATTCCTGCACCGCCACCAGCTCTCCGTGCAGGAGTCGCATCTCCTGCTCGTACTCCTTGCGCTTCATCTTGGGAGGCCGATCGGCTTCGACCTCCTGGGTCGCTGTAGCCGGAGACGGATGGGTGTCGAGCTTGTGCTTCTTGTGCTCCTTCGTGGCCATTGCGGTTTCCTCCAATGGGTCTGAGCGGGATGTAACCTTGTCAAGGCGTCGAATGTGAGGTCTCGGTCACCCGACGTGTCATTGGCACGGACGCTGGCGTGGTCTTGATCCTTCGACGTGCGATCCATTTGCCGCCTTCCCACAAAAGGAGCAGGGTGACAGCGGCGAGCAGCGCCAGCCCCCATTGACGGGGGCTGAGCTGGGTCGTGCCGAGGAGTCTCTGCATGAAGTCGGCTTGGGTGATGAGGAAGGCCGCCGCGACCTCGAGGAGTGCGATGCGGTTCATCCTCGAGCTGTTGAAGGTGTCGGCGGCAAAGACACTCTGTGTCTCGCTGCGGGCCTCGAAGGCAGCGACCACCAGCATCAGCGAGAAGGCCACCAGACCGATCGAACGCCCCGTGGCCAAGCTGTTGAAGTGGTTGACTCCGAACGCGATCATGCCCAGATTGGCGACGGCGATGTAGAGGCCGACGAGCCCGCTGGTGATCTTTACCGGCGTGGTGAGGATCGACTCCCCGCGTGGTCGGGGTTGGCGGCCCATCAGCCCGGGCGTCTCCATATCGAATCCGAGCGCCACGCCGAAGGGAGCGTTGACGGCGAAGTTGATCCAGAGGATCTGGGCCGGCGTGAAGGGCTGTCCGGCGGCAAGATCGAGCAGGCTCGCCCCGAGGAACGTGAGGACGAACGCGACGAGCTCGAGCAGGACGAAGCGGATGTACTTGTTCAGGTTGTCGAACAGCTTGCGACCCTGTTCGACGGCGAAGACGATCGTGGCGAAGTTGTCGTCGGAGAGGATCATCCGCCCGGCGTTTTTCGCCACCTCCGTCCCGCTCCCCATGGCGACGCCGATGTCTGCCGCCTTGATGGCCGGGGCGTCGTTGACGCCGTCGCCCGTCATGGCCACCACGTGGCCCTTCTTCTTGAGCGTCTCGGCCAGGAGCACCTTGTGCTCCGGGGCAACTCGCCCCACGACGCCGATGTGGTCGATCCGCTCGAGGCGCTCGGACTCGGACAGCGCAGCGAAGTCGGCTCCGAGGATGGCCTCACCCGGGATGTCGAGCTGCTTGGCGATGGCAGCACCGGTGACCACGTCATCACCGGTCACCATCCGCACCTCTATGTGCGCCGCCTGCGCCTCGGCCACTGCGGCCTTGGACTCCTCGCGGGGAGGGTCGACCATTCCGACCAGGCTCGTCATCTCCAAGGCATCGACCAGTGCGAGGAGGTCGCAGTTCGGGTCGAAGCTCGCCGCGTCGAGGTCACGGTAGGCGCCGGCCATCACGCGGAGGCCGGCCTCCCCCATGCGCCGCGCGTTCTCTTCTGCACCCTGGCGGAGCGTGTCGTCCCAGGGGACGCTGGTGCCGTTGGACAAAGCGGTGGCGGCGAGAGCCAACACCGCTGGCGCTGCGCCTTTGACGAAGCACCGCACGACCCTGTTTCCTGACGCGTCCGTGGTCTGGTTGAAGGTGGCCATCAGCTTGTAGGTGGGGTCGAACGGCAGGGTCGCGAGGCGGGGCAGCTGCTCGCGGGTGGCGTCGATGGAAACGCCAGCCTTGTGGGCGAGCACCAGCAGAGCCCCTTCCGTCGGGTCGCCCACCACCTTGCCGTCGACGAGCGTCGTGTCGCTGGCCACGACGTAGGGGAGAATGGCCGCCTCGATGGTGTCGGCCTTGCCGGCCGGATGGGTGATCTTCCCCTCCAGGCTGTACCCGGTGCCGCTTATCTCGTAGCGGTCGGTCGGATCCACGACCTCGACCGCCGTCATCTGGTTCATCGTCAGTGTCCCGGTCTTGTCCGAGTTGATGGCGGAGGTGAAACCGAGCGTCTCGACCGAGGGCAGGTCCTTGACAATGGCCTTCTCCTTCGCCAGCTCGACGCTGCCCAACGAGAGCACGACCTGGACGACCATGGGCAGAGCGAGCGGGATTGCCGCGATCGCCAGCGCGATCGCCGTGTCGAAGAGCATCGTCCACGACTGACCGCGGCTCAGGCCGAGCGCGAACATTACGATCATCGTGAGCCCGGCGGCTGCCACGATCCAAAGCGTGAGCGTGTTCATCTGCTTCGTGAGCGGAGTCTCCTCATTTGCCGTCGCCGACAGCATGTGAGCGATCTTTCCCACCTCGGTGTTGCTCCCCGTCCCCGTGACGACCATCACGCCGCTGCCATGGGTCACGGGAGTGTGCATGAAGGCCATGTTCGCCTGCTCGCCCGGTCCGACCTCCGCGCCCCTCAATGTCGCCGCGTCCTTCGCCGCCGGCACGCTCTCACCCGTCAAGGCCGACTCGTCGATCTGCAGGGCACTGGACGACACGATCCGCCCATCCGCGGGCACCTCGTCACCGGCTGCGATCAGCACGACGTCGCCGACGACGAGCTCCTCGGCCCCGATCTCGGTTTCCGCACCATCGCGTCGGACACGTGCCGTCGCCTTCATCATCGACTGAAGGGCGTTCATGGCGCTCTCCGCTTTGCCTGCCTGGCGCAGCCCGACGACGGCATTGAACAATGAGATGACGATCAGCACGATGGCCGTGGTCCACTCCTTGATCAGTAGCGAGACGATCGCCGCGCCGACAAGGATGATTTGCATGTAGCTGGTGAACTCTGCCAACAAGCGGCGTAGAGCAGACGGCGGTTGCTCCACCGGCAGCGTGTTCGGGCCGTCCCGCCGAAGCCTGCTCGCGGCCTCCTCACCGGACAGGCCGATGTCCACCACCACGCCGAGCGTGTCGACGATCTCGGTGGGGTCAAGGGCGTACCAGCGTTGACCGGCGGCGGACTGCGCCTCGACGGTATCCCGAACAGTCGCCATTACAACTCCATTCTGTCGCACCGGCTTCGATTCTTCCTGCTCCCCCTCACCGCCACCTCGGCACTGAGAACCACGCGAATGGATCCGTGATTACGTCCTTACTTCATCCGCGTATGAGCAACCGCGATCCGCCCCATGGTCATTGTCCATAGAGCGCTGGGCTCCGAGGGATCACCAGGGTCCAAAGTTCACTGCTGTCGAAGTACTCCAGGCGCATCTGGTTGCCGGTTGTGGCGCCTGGCAAGGAGCTCAATTGTGCCGGGAATAGGCTGCGCAGAACCGCTGTTCCGTTGGGGGCTACCCCAGTGCACTCCGTTCGGGCACGTCGAGGCCACGAAATTTCGATGGACCACTTTCCCGGTGGTCGGGACCGGCGTCGATCCGGTGACCTCACGCTTTTCAGGTCGGATCTGCTCTCATGTCGGAACGGTTAGCTGACGATGGCAAACGCAAGAAAGTCCAGTTCACCGGCGGTAATCTGAGCGTATTTTCGCAATCCCCACACCACGCTGTCACGCGTTGTTTCGCATTCACTTGGGCACGCCAAGGGCACGAAACTTGATTGATGTGAAGTATTGCCAGTCGGATCCGAGCATCCTGGTGGCGATAATCGAAAGAAGTCGGCCGGCAGGCTCCGAACTCAGGGCGTACGTAGGTGTCCGATCGCAACGATGAGGTCCCTGTGGACCCGTATATGCCGCCCCCCGCAAACGGGGCAGTCTGATGATCGCTCGCAGGCCGACCCGTATCGGGGCAATTTCGAGCGGTAAGGAGCTTCCCCGCGAGGACCGTGGCATACGCCTGTTGCGGGGGCTGATCACAGGCGAGGCCCGTTCGGTACGGTGCTGGGGTGGGACGGAGGAAACGACGGCCGATGTGGGACTATCGGGGGAAGGTCGCCGTCGTGACCGGGGCTTCCGCAGGCATCGGTCGTCGCCTCGCACTGGACCTGGCCTCAGCCGGGGCTGTGGTGGTCGGCGTGGCGCGGCGTGAGGAGCGGCTTCAGGCCCTCGTCGATGAGATGCGGAGGCACAGTCCGGAGTCGTCCTACCGGGTCTGCGATCTCTCCGACGCCGCCGCCTTCGTCACCCTGTTGGAACAGTTGGAGGAGGAACACAGCCGGATCGACATCCTGACCAACATCGCCGGCGTCGGCGGGATCATTCGCACCGAACCGACAACCACAGCCTCACTTCGATCCATCATGGAGGTGAATTTCATCGCTCCCGTCGCCGGCATGGTGACCGTCCTACCTGGGATGCGAGAGCGAAGGTTCGGTGCGATCGCCAACATGAGTTCCGACGACGGCCGCGCTCCGGGTCCCGGAGCAGCCGACTACTCCGCGAGCAAGGCGGCCCTGTCTGCGGCGACGGAGAGTCTGTCCTACGAAGCGAGGCCGGACGGTGTGTTCCTCCACACGGTGTATCCGGGATGGGTGCCGACTGAAATGGGGCTCACAGCGGTGCGTGACGGTGGACTGTCCATACCGCCGGGAGCGGTCCGTCGCACCGAGGAGCAGGTCTCGTCGCTCGTGCTCCGCCGGATGTTCGACCCGCGGCTAGAGATCAATGTGGCCTCACTGCCCCTCGTTGCACCGATCCTGCGGACAGTGGCCCCTCGCACCTATCAGCGGATGCGGGCTACCCGGTGAGCAAGGAGTGCTAGTGCCCCGCCCTTTGCGCTCATAACGAAGGTGTTGAGGGATACACCACCGACGGCAGCTACGCCGTCAGGATCGCCGGCCGTTCAAAGCGCTCGAACTCGAAGCGCTCGAAGCAGGCGGTCGTGGCCAGGCCACATCCCGGGCACGTCTCGGGATCAACCTTGTCAAACTGGCCGAACTCGGAATGCCAGCACATTGTGCAGTCACGGCAGAAATAGTTGCGCTGCTGCCGACGATCGATGGCCGCCATTAGATTCGTGCCGGCGCAATTCGGACAGGATTCCGGCATTGCCCGATTGAGAGGCCGACCAAAGATTCCGCCGATCGTACCGAATCCGAATATGGCCTCCCGCCCGGCGCAGACGAACTCGTCTCTGATATCGGCGTCGCCCTCATCGTGTGGGACCAGCCCATCAATGCCAAGCTGTTCAATCATCACCCACCTCCTCTCGGTGGCTGACTTCTTCCCCCCATTGCTGGCCTAGCCCTACACCGACAAATCGCATAGGGCCGAATTGCCCTTTGCCACCGGGAAGAAGACGGCGGTGAGGGACCACGCGGGTTCCCCCTGATTGAGCGTTTCCCACGCTGCGAGGCATTCCCAGGCGCTGGTCGGAGGGTGGGTAGGTCGGACACCTTCCCAGATTGAGGATCGCAGGATAAAGGGACCTAAATTCTTAATCACCATCCGCGCTGCCACAAGGCAATGGTGCGGGAGACGTTCGGCGAGACCTAATCTCCGGCAACCCACACGGAGGGGAGACCAAGCATGGCTGAAAGCGTTTACAAGGTCATTGAACTCGTCGGCACTAGTGAGGAATCCTGGGAGAAGGCTGCAAGCGCAGCCGTGAAGCAGGCGTCTGGGTCGCTTCGTGACCTTCGCATTGCCGAGGTGGTCGAACTCGATCTCCAGATCGAGGACGGCCTGGTCAAGACCTACCGAGCCAAGGTCAAGGTGTCTTTCAAGTTGCGACCTCGGCCATGACGACAAGTTTCCGGTTGGTAGTGGCTGCCCAACTTCCCTTGGTCGGCCAGCTTTAACCTGCCGCTAAATGTGCCAGATCGCCGGTTACGGGCACGACGAGGGAGACAAACTCCAGTCGGGGATTTGCGGTGGTCACGCCTAGCCATTAGGAGGATCACCTTAGGCCGTACTCCCGCCGGTTAAATTTGGCTTGAGTTCGACCCACGAAGGGCTGGACGGTGGTTGACCGCCGACGGTACGAGCAGGCACATGCCCAAGGCTCCCGTCGCTAAGCAAGAGGAGTCACCATGGCTGAGACTGCGAAAGGTCACAAACTTGTGAGGGTCAAGGGATACACCCGAGCAGACGGGACGAGAGTTCCAACACACGATCGCTCAACGCCAGACACGTCAAGCGGTCGAAAGCCATCAGCTACCCGTCGCGGGACACGAGGGACCCGCCGCAAGTCCTCGAGATAGGACGGCCCCCCTAACGCCGCGACAGTGAGACAGTTCGACACAAGTGGGGCAGTCCGCCACCCGTCACGACGGAGCCCAGATCCGGCACTCCGCGGTAGGAACATCCGTCGCAAGAAACTCGAGGCTCCCCCCTAACGCGGGGATGAGAGCTCTGATTCTCCGGCGGAATCGCTCGATGTAACGTTGAGTCCGCGGGTGAGCCATCTAGCGGCCTAATCGACTTCGACTATTGGGCTGCGGGGATTTTGATGCTTCTGTCGAGCGCCGAGATGAATGTGGAGGCGTGGGTGCGGTGTCGGAGCTCGATATACGACCGAGTTCGCCAAAGGTCCGCAAATGGTTATCGAGTACACCAGCTATGAGCGCCCGACAAGGTGGGCTTCGGTTGGCGATTCAGCCACGTTGAAGGCCAGCGGCAGCGGCCGCGTGGTCCCGACCCCGGACGGCACCCATCTGATCATGCGCATGGAGCTTCAGCCGCATGGGCTGCTCAAGCTGGCGACGCCATTTCTGCGCCGCCGTTTGCAGTCGACGTACAAGCGGGACGTGAACAACATCAAGGCACGATTAGAGGGCGATAGCGGTACCGACGAAGAAGGATGATCCAGCTGTGGGCGGAATGATCTCTCAGCGGCCCAGCATGTGCGATTAACGATGAGTGACGCGGAATCTGTGCACGACTTGGAACCCGGAGGCCGCAAGGCGGCTGTCGATCTGTACTGGATCCCGCTGGGTGCTGGAGCGCACGTCGTTCGGATCAGCGGGAAGGTCTTCGAAGCGGCGTCGGCTCTCGTTGCCCATCGTCCTCGGTGTGATCTCTACCATTCGGCGCTCGTCATCTCTGTGCCAGAAGGTCACGTCATGATCGAGCAGGCGCCGGTTCCTGATCTGCATGGCGAACGACGAGGTGTGGTTGCGGAGGGCCCCGTCGGAATGCACTGGCTCGGCCGATTCCGGATCTTCCGCTACGAGATTCGGCGTTGGCGAGAAGGCAGCATTCCCGACATCAATGAGGCGATCGGGAGCCCGGTCAGGATCACTGACGATGCTGAGGTCGCCGGACGAATCCTTGAGACCTTGCCGTCGATACCAACGCCCGTGTGGGGCCGTGACGAGTTCCACACGGGCGAAATGTGGAACTCGAACTCGGTTGTCTCTTGGGTTCTGGCGCGCAGCGGGGCTCGCATCGACACCATCCATCCACCGGCCAATGGCCGAGCGCCCGGGTGGGACGCGGGCCTTACGGTCGCTGCACGAGGCGCCTCAGCCAAATCCGTCAAGACAGAGTGAGACAAGCGGCTCTGGTCCTCTGCTCGGGGCAGAGGGGGCGCCCCAGCCTCGCCTGGGACATCTCCGATCCATCGGACATGACGTGGACCAACGAGATCTCGATCAATAACGGTCCGTGGTCGCTCATCGAGACCTACTACCTCAGACCGATCTCATGACCGAGACGGGCGATCGGCGGCCCACCCGCCAAGAGTTGGTACGGGAGATCGGCGACATCTTGAACGACCTACCCGTGTTCATGACGGCGCCGCTGTATCGACGGTGGCATCTTCACTGGGGGGCAGAGCCGCGTGAGGTTGCCGCTGTCCTCGGGAGGGTCCGAATTGAAACTCGTCCTGGTTTCGTTAGGGCACGTGGAGGGCACGAAAGTTCGACTCCAAGACGAACAGCAGGTCGAAATAACCTCTGAACTGGCACTTTCCGGTGGTCGGTACATGCGTTGATCGCGTGACCTCACGCTTGATCCATTTGCGGTCCTGGCTGGAGACTCTGATGACACAAAACAGACGTAAGGCTGTTCTCCCGGTGGTCGGGACCGGCGTCGATCCGGTGACCTCACGCTTTTCCGGTCGGATCAGGCCTTGTTTGCCTCAGCCCTCTGACAATGAGAATTGCACGAATGACCAGCTCAGAGGGAAGAATCAAAAGGCCATTTCGCTCCCGTTGGACCGCGTTGTTCGGCACTGTTTCGCGTTCACTAGGGCACGCCAAGGGTACGAAACTTGATAGGCCCAAAGTATTCGGCAGCCAAACACGACGCCATTTCTCGACAGTCGAGGAGGCCGGCGGCGGGCTCCGCACTCTCTGGGCCCAACCGGATGTTCTTCCGAATGGATTGCACCCATTACCACCCTGAGCGGTCCGTATTCGTGGAGTCCCTGGCAAACGGTCCCATGCGGCTGGCAGAACTGATCCGTGATTCCGACTCGGATGGCGCGGACAAGCTCACCAGGCCATCACCCTGTGAAGACCAGCGATCATCCGGTTTGTTGGGCGTCTTCGGAAAAGAAGGTGTCCCAGCAACTTCCAGTTGAGTTGACACAGGTGACGTCCCCCCTCCCGCCTAGGTCCCTCATCTCCTCGCGCCCCGCGCCCCGTTGCTCGGGTGCCTGGTAGCCGCCCCGCGGCTTTCCCGCCCCGCCCGAGGGCCCCCTCCTCTCGCTCGCCCTCCCCCCACCGCGGCGCTTCGCTCCTCGAGGCCCCCTCTAAAGGCCCCCCGCCCTCGTCCCGTGCCTCGGCCCCCCGTTTCCCGGGTGGGCGCGCTCGGGGCGGGGGTCCCGGCGGTGTGCGCGGCGGCTCCGATATCGCCCCGCCGTCGGGGCCCCTCTCTCCCGCTGCTAGTGGTGCCAATGCACTGCAGGGGCGCTCGAAACAGCGCCGCTGCCGGGACCCACGGGCATCAGTAGGACACAATGGGCGAAATGGGTGTGATGACTGCGGCCCCGGGTCCGAAAACACTCGGACGCCGGTGCACGGCGATAGGCGGGTTCGTGCTCGTCGTTCTCGGCATCGCTTCGCCGGCATGGGCACACGTCACCGTCCACCCGCCCACGATGCCCGCCGGTTCCAAGGATGTGGAGTTGACCTTCCGGGTGCCCAACGAGCGTCAGAACGCCGACACGGTCATGGTCCAAGTGTTCTTTCCGACCAACCTGCCGCTCCTGACCGTCGACGTGTTGCCAGTACCCGGATGGTCGGCAACGGTGCACACCCAGACGCTGGCCACTCCGGTGAAGACCGACGATGGACTCGTGAGCCAGATCGTCACGGACGTGGCGTGGAGATCTACGAGTGGAGGCATCGCATCGGGTCAGTACGAGGACTTCTCCGTGGCCGCCGGGTCGGTCCCCGACAAGCCCGCTCAGCTGGTGTTCAAGGCCCTCCAGACCTATTCATCCGGGGAGATCGTGCGCTGGATCGAGGTGCCGGTGGCCGGGCAGCCGGAACCCGACACCCCGGCTCCGGTGGTTACGTTGACGCCTCCGGCATCTCCGACAAGCGCCACTCGGAGTGCGGTGAGCCGGATCTCGTCGGACACGAATGGCTCCGGTGCCACCGAAGACCTGGCTATCGGCGCTCTCGTGCTCTCGGGCCTCAGCATCGCTGGGGTGACCTGGCTCATGGTGAGGGTGCGTCGCCGGACATGAGGACATCAGTGGGTCGCCGAATCCTGCTGCTCTGTTGCGTCGCGGTGGTCGGGGCGGCGTGTGGAACGTCGAGCGACCAGCCATCGAAGGCCGTCGTCAACCGAGCGCCCCTACCTGCCGGGCCGACTCCCTCGACAATCTCCAAGATGGTGTGCAGCACAAAGGCCGGAAAGGAGCTGGCGGCCACCCTCGGTGTTTCTGGCGTGATAGAGCGACCAACGTGGATTGACCACCTGTATTCGTGTCACTACACCTATCCGAACGGTACCTTCACGCTGTCGGTGAAGGAGCTGTCGGACTGGTCGGAGACGTACGGCTACTTCGACAAACTCCGTGAAGTGCTGGGCAAGTCGACCACAGTCACCGCTCTGGGACAGGGCGCATTCGCCACCCCTAACGGGTCCATCGTCGTCCGAAAGGACTGGAAGGTCCTGCTCGTTGACGTTTCGGGGTTGCCGCCACAGTTCGGCAAGCCTGCGACCAGTTCGGCCGACGTGGCCTACACCATTGCCGATGTGATCATGGGTTGCTGGTCGGGAGACTAAGTGCTCTCGTGCGTGCGCCGCCGACCACGATGGTTGCGGCGGGCATCCGTCGCGGTCGCGGCGGGCTTCGTGATGGTCGTCCTGGGAGCCGCACCCGCCTCGGCGCACGCTCAGCTTCAGTCCAGCGATCCGAGTCCATCATCCGTTCTCTTGGTGCCGCCGCGTCAAGTTGTGCTCCACTTCGGGGAGCCAGTCGAGATTGACTTCGGCTCCATCCGGGTTCTTGGTCCTCTCGGCAACCGTGTGGACCTAGGAGGGACCCATCACCCCCCTGGGGACAGTGACGCCGTCGCAATCGCCCTGCCCCCCGGCCTGCGTGACGGCACCTACGTCGTGGCGTGGCGCGTCATCTCGGCCGACTCCCATCCCGTGCACGGGGCTTACATCTTCAGTGTCGGCACGGCCAAGGGGGCAGCCAAGGCCAACGCCTTGGCCGCCAGCGTCAACGCCGCATCGGGCAGCGCGATCGTCGGAATCGCATTCTGGGCGATCCGCTTCGCCGCCTTCGTCGGTCTGGTGCTTCTCGTCGGCATCCCGACCGTGATCGTCCTGGTCTGGCCGGCCGGAGGAGCCACTCGGCGCATCGGCAGGCTCGTCTGGGCCTCGTGGGCCGTGTTGATGCTGTGCACCGTGTCTGGGATTGCCGTCCAGGGTGTGTATGCGGCCGCCCTCCCGGTCACCGACGTCTTCCGCTCTTCGCTGTTCGACGAGGTTCTCCACACCCGGTTCGGCGAGGTCGAAGTGCTGCGGGTGATCCTGCTCGTCGCCTTTCTCCCCGTCGTGTGCGGAATCCGGGGTCGGCTGCGTGCGACAGGCCGCTGGTCCTCCTGGTGGGTGCCCTACGGGGCGATCGTCGGTGTTGGACTCCTGCTCACACCCGGTCTGGCCGGTCACGCCTCAACCGAGGGCAGCGTTCCTTTTGCCATGGCTCTCGACGCGTTGCACCTCGGTGCCGCAGCCGTATGGTGTGGTGGACTTGCCATGCTCGGTGCGGTGCTGGCCCCGGGACTGGGCCCCGAGGAGCGCCCCGACGACATCGTCAGGGTCGCCTCGACGTTCTCGGCCTACGCCTTCTCAGCCGTTCTCGTCATAGTGGCCACCGGGACGGTGCAGTCCGTGCGCCAGGTGGGGAGCGTCTACGCCCTTTTCAACACTGTGTACGGGCGAACCCTGCTGGTGAAGATCGGCCTGGTGGCCATGTTGATCGTCCTCGGGGCGGTGAGCCGCCGGATCGTCCTCGGTCGCTGGTGGCCAACCTTGGCGAGCAGACGCGTGTCTGGACTGTCGACTCCGGTTCTGGCGCCCCTCGCTACCTTGTCACCGGGTTCTGACCTGGTTCCATTTGCGGGAACGGAGCCAAGTCCGATGCCAGGCACCGGCGGAGCAGCATTCGGCGTCTCCGTTGCCGTCAAAGAGCAGTACGCACCCGGCCAACGAGAAGCGGACCGGCGTCTACGACGATCGGTCTTTGCCGAAGTCGCGCTGGCCCTTGCCGTCTTGGCTGTAACCGCACTCCTCGTAAACGCCGTGCCAGCCAAGCAGGCGGCCTCCCAACCCTTCTCCCAGAGCTTCAACACGCTCGGTGTGCAGGTCAACGCCATCGTCGCCCCAGCGAGGACCGGCCCGGGGAACCAGTTCCATTTCTACGTCCTCGGGCGACTGGGACAGCCCGTGGCCATTCCGGAACTCGACGCCGCCATCAGCCTGCCTTCAGAGGGCATTGGGCCGATCGCCATCCCACTCGTGGTGGCCGCCCCGGGCCATTACCGAGCCACCGATGTCACCATCCCGGTGGCGGGCGACTGGATCCTCAAACTCACAGTGCGAACAACCGCCATCGATGAAAACGTCGTAACGGCGGTGCTGCCTGTCCGCTAGTCCTGCACTCAACCTCGTGAGCCTGAAACGGCCTGAAGGGGACTCGGAACACTTCGGAGATTGAGGACGGCGTCACGCTGAACGCACATGAACGTTCTGGCTCGCCCACGGCAGGCGACCGACGATCGAGAAGCTCAGAAAGAAATGGCGCCGGAGTCGACGACTTTCGGCCAGCCAATTGCCGCCGGCGAGTTGTCGGGCGGAACGGTCATGACCAGCCCCAAGCACATCTCGTCCGACGACCCGTCTCCCCACGTCACGAAGCGGGGGGGCAGGTTGCGCAGAGTCGGCAGCTCCTGGCGCAGCACGGGGTCGTAGGTGCACGACACCTGAATCTTGTCGCCGGGCACGACCGCTATGGGTTGCTGCAGGTCGTAGGCTTTTTGGTAGTGGAAGTTGTAGGCCGGGACGTCAAGGATCGTTTTCTGGGTGGGCGCCCCCGGGTTCAGCAGGATCTTCATGCTCTGCCCGAGCAGGTGCATGTGCGCCCCCGTCCGCACGATGGTGCCGGCCTGCATGACCGGCCACGTGCACGACGTCGTATCGCCGGCTGGGGGGTTGGCCGGGTTGCGCCCGCAGACCGCCTCGATTGTGTTCACGAACCCGACGGCGGCCTGGCCGAACCGCTGTCCCAGATCCGCGAGCGAAGCGGTCCGGTTGCACAGTGGCCCGGTCACCCCGGCGGGGCACGGGATGTCCGGAGGGGCAGGCATCAGGGCCAGGCTCATCGGTCGCAGCGGCGTCGATGCGGGCACAGTGTGGAGGACGAGCTTGGCGCGCACCGGCTTGTCGCCGAGCAGCAGGTTGTAATGGATCTGCATGACGACCAGGCTGCCCTTCGGAAGTGGTTGTCCGACCCCATGAGGCAGCACGTCCTCGCCGTGACCCGGCGCCCAGGCTGACAGCCACGGCGTCTCGCCGAGGTGGGCCAGCGTCGCGCCGGGCAATGCCGTCTCCCCGAAACAGGTCCAGCCCTTCCCACCGGCGTCGTTCGCTTCGGCCTGGGCAGCCAACGCAGGCGGTACCAGGAACAAGATCGCGTGGTGGACCTCGACGCTGTTTGGGAAGAACTGGCTCGAGACGATGAAGGAATTCTCGTTCACGTGTGGGTTGACCAGGGTGCAGTGGTAGTCGTCGGTCCCGCCGTTCGGCGGATGCGGCGTGTACGCCGTGGGCGACTGCAAGCTGATCGTCGACACGGGCGGGGAGCTCTGGGCCGCGACGGGCGCGCTCCCTACCACCAGCGACCCGCCAACAAGCACGAGCGCAGCCAACCGAAGCAGAATCCCACCCCTCACACACCAGGACAGTAGTCGTCCCTGTGCGTCGCTGGCAGGGCGGCTCTCCGTACTGGCAGCGGCCGACCAGTCTCGGCCCTCATCGCCGCGGCGGAGCGGCCTCTCGAGCGGAGTAACGACTCACCAAATGAATTGGAACAAGGCGTCGTCTGCACGAGCCGGTCTTGGCCATCCAAGTTGGCAATCAACCGGAAAGTCCTGCACCGGAGGGGCTGGACGCAAGGCCGTGATCGTGGGCGGCTCGGGCGGACAAGAAGGGCGCGCTGGACAACCCGGATGGGGCTCCCAGTTCCCGCAAAGGAGCCAATCGCGCGTGAATAACTCAGGAGCTGGTCTGCATGGTCGCTGCCTCGACGATCTGAATGTCGGGCGGTTGGATGGCCAACGGACCCCCGGCAACTGGTACCTGCCAGACCATCGTCATGTACGGCGTCGGCTTCTGGACCGTGCCTTGGGCACAAGGAGCTGTGCCCGTGATCTGGAGGGCACCTGCACTGGCTGACGTGGACGGACCACACGTATTCGTGCGCTGATGCCACTGCACCAGGGGGCCGTAGGGCATGGGCGCTGAGGCCTGGGAACTCGGCAGGAGGTACATGGCGGCGGCGAGCACTTCGGCCCCCGCCGGTGTCTGAGCGTAGACAAGCCCGTCGATTGCGTTGGGGTCGAGCGTCTTCTTGGCGGCCGTATTGGCGGCTACGACGGTCGGGTTGACGTAGTACGTCACGGGGTAACCCGCCGGTGAGGCCAGCACGTAGCCCGCCGCCACTGCGGCGGAGGGAGTGGGGTAGCGGGCCGCGGCCTCGGTCGTGTTCTGCACGTACTGCGTAGCGTTGATCTGCTGGGAGAACGTCGGCTCAGAGGCACAGCCGCTGGCCGCCATATGGATGTCGGTGGGGCCGTTGGCGCCTTGCGCGAGGAGCTCCTGGGCCTCGGCCGTGGGCAGGGCGGGGCCGGTGTAGTGCCAGTTGGCCTTGACGGTGTTGAGTCCAGCGGTTGCGCTGGCGTCGGCGCCGTTCATGTTCATGACCGCCCCAGGCCCACCCATCGACATGTTGGGGGTGTTCGTCACGTCCAGGCCCGACCTCGTCGAGCCGTTGTTCCCCCTCGTACAGGTGGCCGTCGACGCACTCTGTCCGCTCGAACCCGGCGTGGACGACCCGGACATGCCGGTCATGCCGGCCATGGCCGTGCCCGTCGACTCCTGGGCGGCGACCGGGTAGACGGCACTGAGAAACAGCCCGGCCACCAGTGCCACCAAGCTTCCCAGCACCAACACGGGATAGCGGAAGAGCGCGGTCGAGAACGGGGAGAGCCAGGTCGCTGCATCCGGCAGCACGGCCGGCGCCATGGCCAAGGCCAGGAGCACGACAAGGGGCCCAGAGTTGGGGTCGGTGCCCGAGCCGGTGAAGATACCCCCCAGACCCTGGCCGCTGATCCAGAAGAACGTGGCCAAGAGGCCACCGGCCGCAAGGAACGGAGTCGGACGGCGGAACACGAGTGGCCCGAACCCGACGATCAGCGAACCGATGGCCAGCAACCACGTGGTCCAGGCGCCGCCACTGCCGAAATGACTGCCGAAGCTGTTGAGAAAGTGGGAGTACGCGCTCGGCTCGCCCGGCGACATGCCCGTGATGGCGCTCGAGACCGACGTGGGGGTTCGGTTGTTCGGCAGCAGGAACAGGATCGCCGCCAGCGACCAGTAGCCGCACCACACCAGGAGAGGAGTTATCGCTCCACCGATGCCCTGTCCCGCGGCTGAGGACGCGATGCCGACGCTCGGTTCCGTCTCCTCGTCCTCCTCGGTGGGAGCCGACCGCGGCCAGGCCATCAGGCCGATGAGTCCGTAGAGGAACACCGAACCCGGTGCGCCGGTGAGGGCAGAGGCCGACCCGGTGAAGATCTGGCCGAGGCCTTCCCCGAAGAACCAGACGCCGAAGGCCCAGAAGAACGACAGGACGAGCGCCGGTCGCACGGTCCGCCGGAACAGCAATCCCAATCCGATAGCCACCTGAATGAGAGCGAAGAAGGTGTTCCACACTGCGACGTGGGGACCCACGAAGTTGGCGACATCGGTGATGATCCAGCGAACGATGTCGGGCTGATTGTGGGCGTTGTTCAACAAGTAGGTCGTGGTGAAGCCACTGCCGAACATGTACGGCTGGAACTGCAGGCCGGCGTCGAGAAGCCAGAACAATCCCAAGATGATCTGGAGCACGCGCTGCGTCCGCACCAGGCGGAAGTCCCTGTGCCGTCTGGCGACCGGGGGCTCGGTTGCTTCCGATTCCTCAATGAGTGTTGTCATGGGTCAATCCCCTCTAAGTGTTGGGTTCGTCCAGCTCATCCGAAGTCCCTCTGGGCCGTACGACACGGAGTCGTCCACAGACGTCCTGCGCCCGCGGTCGCCCACCATTAGGTGTTCGCTCCGCCGGGGATGTTCTGCCCCACCAGCCAACTGATGGAGTGCAGCGCATCGGTGAGCGTCCAGTTGGGTGTGGCCTGGTGGTAGAGGTTGTGCAGGCCACCGTCGTTGAGCAGGTTCGTCAGCTTCTGGTTCAGGTGCCCGTGCAGGTTGGGTGCGTTCGAATCGCTGAGCCGCTCGTGGCCGGAGGGGTCGATGAGGAAGTAGCCGTCAGTGTGGTTGACGTCGTACGTGAGCGCCTTGCCGGTGAGCCAGTCGATCTTCGCGGGCTGCTCCTCGGGGACGATCTGCACCGAGACCCCGAGGTACTTCCAGAGTGCGTCCAGGTTGGTCGGCGTTCCCGTCAGCATGGGCCAATCGGCACCGAACTCCCTTGAGTAAGCGGTGAGTCGGGCCGGGGTATCACGTCCGGGGTCGACGGTGATCTCCATGAAGACCACCTTCGCGCCCAGTCCGGCCGCTTTGACGTCGCGCTGGAGGGCGATGAAGGCGCCGGTCACGAGGGGACACTCGTCCTGGCACAGGGAGAGGAAGGGCGCCAGCACGATGTACTTGCCCCGGTAGGCGGCCAGCGATGTCGCGGTGCCCGCCGACGAGATGAGAGGGACGTTCGGGATGGGACGGTCCTGCACGATGCCCTGGCTGGCGGGAGGCGGTGGAGGATCACCGCCCGAGCTCCCGCACGCCGCCAACACAGGTGGGACACAGAGCAGTGCGGCCAACAGGACCAGTGACCTGGGGACGGCGCGGTGGCCGCTTGCGGACTGCCTCGACCTCAGCAGGCGCTTCACGGCGTCGTCTCACGGTCCCCCACGAGCTGGAGCGTGCCCGAGGCGTCGAGCTCGCGGTCGATGCGAACAGCCCTGCGCTCCTCCATATGCATCCAGCGCAGCGCCACGGGAATCATCGGCCAGAGCATGAGCGTGTCGCCGACGACCCACATGATGTCGCCGCCCACGTGGAGGTCGACGACGTAGGAGGGACCCCAGGTGCGGTGGGTGGCGAAATAGGCCGGGAACATCTCGTGGCTGGCGCCCGCCAGCGACAACCCGGTGAAGGTGTCGATGGGGATGGCCAGGAACAGGTAGAAGAACTGCAGGGCCGGGTGCAGGCGGTAGCAGTTGGGATCAGAGCCGAAGATCTGGCGCCAGAAAAGGTAGCCAACGACCAGGAAGGCCAGGTGCTCGGCGTTGTGCACGCTCTCGTGGGTGAGCGTGTAGTTGTACCAAACGGTCAGGTGCGTGATCGGGATCAGCACGGCGTAGAGCACGAAAGCGACGGCGGGGTGGCCCAGTGCCTTGGCCACCTTGGAGCGCAGCACCTCGGTCACGACGATGTGGGCGGTGCCGGTGGTGGAGCGCCAGGCCAGATCCAGGGGCGAGGCGATGGCGAAGAGCGGAGCGGCCACCATGATCAGGAGGATGTGCTGGACCATGTGGTCCCAGAAGAGTTCCCCGTCGTAGACGCCCACGAAGCTGAAGATCGCCACGCCCGTGGTGACCAGTGCGCCGATGAAGGCCACCGTTTTGCCAACGGGCCACGGGTGACGAGGGTTTAGGACGTTGTTGCGCCGAACGCCCCACAGGTAGAGGGCCAGCGCCACCAGGATCATCGCCACCGGGACGAAGTCGAATTGCGTGGAGGTGAACTCGGAGCCCCGCAGGGGAGGGAGCGGCGCGTCGTAGAGGGCGGCGATCACGGCATGGAAGGTACTACTACGCTGTGTAGAATCCCAGTCAGCCCGTCGCTCCGATGGTCGCCAGCGAGGGAGTTGTTGTAGAAGGGAGGCCATGGCCGCGTTGGGTGAACTCGAACGCAGGGTGATGGACGTCCTCTGGGGCTCCATGGGAACGCCGTTGACTGGTCGCCAAGTTGCCGATCAGCTGCCCGACCGTGCGTACACCACGGTGCTCACCATTCTCGAGCGTCTGCGCCGCAAGAACATGGTGGAGCGGACCACCGAGGGAAAGCCGCATTGCTTCGCGGCGTCCGCCAGCCGGGAGACCTACATGGCCGAGCTGATGGTCGAGGCGCTGGGGAGCGCCCAGGACCGACAGGCGGTCCTCGTGCGGTTCGCCGAGGTGGTCAGCCCTGAAGAGGCCGTCGTCTTGCGCCGAGCGCTCGGAGACATGCCCGACGACCCCGTCGGGAAGAGGCCGTGAACCTCTACCTGGACGCGGGAATCCTGAGCGCGTTTGTCGTGCTGCTGGTGTGTCCCTTCAGTGCGTGGCTGGCGCGGGCGAGCTGGGTCACCCGCTCTCCCCGCGCCGCGGTTGCGCTCTGGCATTCCGTTGGTATCAGCGCCACGCTGGCAGCGATCGGAGCGGGCCTCTGCGTCGCCACCGAGCGCTTTCACGCCGGCTTTGTGGGCGGCGTGGGTGAACTCGGGGAGGGGATCTTCGGTGGCCACCCCCTGCAAGGACTCGGCTTGCCCGACGCACTCGGTCTCACGCTGGCGGCTGACGTCGGCGTCGTGCTCTTCAGCGTGATCGGAGTCGTCGTCTTGCGCACGGTCCTCGCCCGAGCACGCCATCGCCGTTTGCTCAATCTGCTGGCGACTCCGTCGCAAGGCCGTGCGGGAACACTGACACTCGATCACCCCTCTCCCGTCGCCTACTGCCTGCCCGGCATTCGCCCGCGCATCGTCATCAGCTCAGGCACGCTGCGGCTCCTGGATCAATCGCAGTTGGCCGCCGTCATCGAGCACGAACGTGGGCATGCGCACGAGCGCCATGGGCTGGTGATGCTGCCCATGACGAGTTTGACCGAACCCTTCCGGTGGATCCCCTACGCTCGCCTGGCGCCTCGTGCGGTCGCGGGTCTTCTCGAGATGGCAGCCGACGATCATGCGGCCCGACGGCACGCCCCCTCCTCCTTGGCGTCCGCACTCGTGGCCCTGTCCACCTCCGCCGCTCCTCCCCGCTGTGCCTTCGCCCTTGCCTCACACGGCGTGAACGTACGGGTACAACGGCTCATTACTTCAGACCGCACTTCCAAAAGGACGGCGATCGCAGCGGGACTCCTGAGCACGGTGGCCGTTGTCGCACCACTCACCGTCATACTTTCCTCGTAAATCAATCTCGGCGAGCCATCAGTCGAACCAACCAGGACGAAAGGTGGTGACGACCTGATGAGCTATCTCACCGAGTGGTCGTTCGATCCCTTCGTGATTGTCGTGGCGGCCGTCGTTGTCTGGCACGAGGTTGGTTTGGCGCACCTGGCCCGGCGGTCACGTCATGCTCGGACGGTCGAGCGCCGCCGGCGCTCGTTCTACTTCTATGGCGGCCTCGCCGTCCTCCTCCTGGCGGTCGTCTCTCCCATCGACTACTGGGCCGACGACTACTTCTTCGCCCACATGATCGAGCACATCTTGATCATGTTCTTCGCTCCTATCCTCATCGTGGCGGGGGCGCCGTGGCTCCCGCTCGTCCATGCTTTCCCCGTCAAGATGCGCCGCCGGGTCGGGCGATCCGTCCTCCTCGGTTCGTGGGCCAGGCCGCTGCGGGCGCTCGGGCGTTTCGTGACGAACGGCATGTTTGCCGTCGTGCTGTTCAATGTCGTCATGGTGGCTTGGCACTTGCCTGCGGCGTTCGACGCGGCCGAGAACAATCAGAACATCCACATATGGCTCATGCACGCGAGCTTCTTCGTCGCGGGCGTCCTCTTCTGGCTGCAGATCATCCCCTCGTACCCGATCAAGCCCAAGCTCAGCACAGTAGGGAAGATCGGTGCCCTCGTCGTGACCAACGTCGTCATGTTCGTCCTCGCCATGGCGCTCAGTATCTTCTCCTCGTCGTCGTGGTATTCCGTCTACAACCACGTCCCCGGCGTGTCGCTCTCACCCTTCGCCGACCAGCAGATCGGGGCCGGGATCCTGTGGATCTGCGGGGACTTCTGGGCGCTCCCGGCCCTCATCTGGGTGATCCATCAGGCGGTCGAGGAGGAGGGCTCGGCGAGTGCGCTGGTCGACCGCCTGCTCCATCGGGCGCCGATCCAGTCTTTGCCGGAGGTCCCCCGCGGGTAGGGCCGGCGGATTTTTGAACTCGTACTCGTTTTGTACTCGTACTCGTTTCGTTGGGGCACGTGGAGGGCACGAAACTTCGACCCCAATCCGGACAGCTAGTCGAAATGGCTCTGAGGTGGGACTTCCGCTGGTTGGAACTGGCTTCGATCCGATGACCTCACGCTTTGTCCGTTGGCGGTCTTGGGCGGGGATCCTGGCAACCGAAATCGACGTGCACCCTGGTCAACAGGCACTCTGGTGGTCGGGACCGGCGTCGATCCGGTGACCTCACGCTTTTCAGGTCGGATTCGGCCTCGTTTGGGAACGCTGGGCTGACGAAGGCAGATGCAAGAAATCCAAGCTCAGAGGCTGGAATCGGAGCGCATTTTCGCCATCCCTGCACCACGCTGTTACGCGCTGTTGCGCATTCATAAGGGCACGCTGAGGGCACGAAACTTGAGTAATCGGAACTATTCGAGTCGCAGGAGGGAGGCGTTGCCCCGGCGCCTGACCGCCATCGACGCGAGGGGAATGCACACCCAACAGATCAGAGATCGTTTCCCGCGTAGGAAAGGTTGAAGCTCTTGTTGGCCAGTGGAAAGTCAGGGACGATGGTGTCGGCCAAGGAGACAGGTAGTGCCGGCCAGTTGTGGAAGGACGGATCGACCACTTTCACCCTGGTCAGTCGACCCTCATCGTCGAGCTCCACCCGGTGCACGGCAGCACCGCGCCACGCCTCGACGATCCCGACCCCGTTTGCGGACTGACCCCATTGGGCCCGTGACGTCACCGCAACGGCCTCCAGGCTTCCTGCCCGGTTGGATGAAGTCTGCCAAGAGGGACAGGGACGTGTGGGCCTCCTCGACCCGAACGTCGAAGCGCGCCTTGACATCACCCGCCGTGCGAACGGCGGGGGAGAACGACTCCGGCATGGTCACCGACGGGTGGGCTTGACGAGCGTCGAAGACGAGACCCGAGGCGCGGCCCGCAACCCCGACGACGCCGAGCTCCCTGGCCTGCTTCCCGTCGAGCACCGCAGTGCCGGCGAAGCGCTCCATGACAAGGGCGCTCGACGTGACGAGACCGATCAGCTCGTCGAATTGTCGCCCTATCTCGCCGAGCTGCTCGTTGGAGGGCAGAGAGTGGACGCGAGCTCCGCCAAGGACGACGCCACCGCGCAGCAGCCTGTGGCCGGTCACCCGGGCGTTCAAATGCAGCAGCTGTTCACGCAACGAGAGCGCCCAGGCTTGGGCGACACCGAAGCCGACGTCATTGCACAAGGCGCCGATGTCAGCAACGTGATTGTAAAGACGTTCGAGTTCGAGGAGGAGCCCCCGGAGCACCATCGCTTCAGCTGGCACCTCCACTCGGCAGGCATCTTCAACCGCCTGGCAGTACGCCAAAGTGTGCCCGACGGCAGTGTCTCCCGAGATCCGCTCCGCGAGCTGGACGCCTGCGTCAGGGTCCCGTCCCTCGAAGAGGCGCTCGATCCCCTTGTGCACGAACCACAGGCGTGCCTTCATGCGCAGGATCGTCTCCCCGACCACCCAGAAGCGGAAGTGACCCGGTTCGATGAGGCCGGCATGCACCGGCCCGACCGGGATCTCGTAGACGCCGGTTCCCTCAACCGGGACGAAAGGGTACGCCCCGGCGTCGCTCACCATCGGTGGCGGGTCGCCTGATCCGTGACGCATGGGGTACCAGTCTTCAGGCCAGTGCTGGTGGAGGACGAGCCGCCGGGGCTGGGGGTGACCCACGGGCACGATGCCGAAGAGGTCCTGGAGCTCGCGTTCGAAGCGACCGGCGGGGAACGAAAGGCCGGACAAGGTCGGCACCGTCGGCTGGGCCGGATCGACGATGAGGTGCAGCTCGACCCGAGTGTCGGGCGGGCCGGAGGTGAAGAGGTAGACGACCCGCAACTCGTCCCCGTCGTCGTGACCGGACACGAGGGCGAGCCGCATCCCTTGCGCCAGGAGGGCGGCGGCCGCATCCAACAGCTCGGCTGCCCGCACCACGCCGGCACGACGGTGCCGGCCGACCGACTCGAGCGCCACCGCAGGCATTGCGGGACCGGTCACGACGCCACCACCCGCGCCGCCGCCTCGAGCAGGCCAGACAACGGCCAGGCGAACACCCCGATGAAGCCGCAGACGGCCAAGCCCCCGACAAGTGGTGTGGCGACCCAGCGAGGAGGCGGGACGGCAACGCCCGGCGACTCCGGCGGGCCGAGGAGCATGTGGCGCGCGTGGCCCACCACGGCGATGAAGATGACCACCATTGCGACCATGGCCAGGACGGCAGCCCAACCCAATCCCACTTGAAATTCGGCCCGGACCATCACGAGCTCGCTGGTGAAGAGGCTGAAAGGCGGAAGGCCCAACAACGCCACGAGCCCTACCCCGAACACCCCGCCCAGGGCCGGGCGGCGAGCCAGCAGCGCCCGCACTCCGTCGATCTGACTCGTGCCCTCGGCGGCCATGATCTCCCCCGAGGTCAAGAAGAGCACGCTCTTGGCCAACCCGTGACCGAGGATGTGGAGGAGGACGGCGGCGATGGCGAGCCTGATGCCCGCCGCGGCGCCGAGGGCGATGAGCCCCATGTGCTCGATGCTGTGGTAGGCGAGCATGCGCTTGTAGTCACGTTGCGTGATCAACAACGAGGCCGCCAGGGCCAGCGAGAGGAGGGCGACGACCACGAGCAGGGTGCGGGCGAACCCGGGCCCGAGGGTCACATCGGTCACCGCCTTGAAGCGCAAGATGGCGTAGAAGGCCACGGTGAGGAGGACCCCCGACATCAGGGCCGACACCGGGGCAGGTGCCTGGCTGTGGGCATCGGGGAGCCAGCTGTGCATCGGTGCCAGCCCGACCTTGGTGCCGTAGCCGAGGACGAGGAGGCCGAAGGCGAGACGCATCAACGAAGGGTTGAAGCGGTGCGCGTGCGCCATCAGCGACGTCCAGTCGAGCGCCTGGGCTGAGTGCCCTCCGGCGTGCAGTGCCGCCAAGTAGACGAAGACGGTGCCCAAGAAGGCCAGCGCGATCCCGACCGAGCAGATCACGATGTATTTCCACGCAGCCTCGAGCGAGCCCCTGGTTCGCCGGTGCCCGACCAGGAACACGGTGACGATCGTCGTGGCCTCGACGGCCACCCAGAGCACGCCCACGTTCGCCGCCAGCACGGCGAGGAGCATGAAGGCCACGAACGCCTGGACCAGCATGCCGTAGCGCGACGACCGCGCCGGGTTCCCCTGTTCCTCGGCCCGTTCACGTGCCATCGTCCGGATCCCGACCCACGAGGCCATCAGCGAAATGGCGCCGATGACGATGACCATGAACACGCTCAGGGCGTCGGCGCGCAGCGCTCCCCACGCGCCGGATAGCGGACCGTGTCGAACGACCCGGACGGCGGTGAGGATCCCCAGGACGAGTGCGGCTCCGTTGGTCGCCACCGCGACCCATGCGGTCGAGCGCCGCCCCGGCACGGCGGCGATGGCCGCGCCCCCGAGCAACGGGAGGATCAGAATGGTCACGAGCACCATCAGTCGTGGAGCTCCTGGAGCTCGTCGAGGTCGACGTCCCCGAACTCGATTCGAAGTCGTTGCGACAACACCATCAACACGACAACGCCCAGGAGCACGTCGAAGGAGACCCCCAGCTCAATCAGGAAGGGGAACCCAGCGGTGCACAAGAAGGCGGTCAGCGCGATCCCGTTGTCGACCATCAGCAGCCCCACGATCTGGAACGTGGGTCGCCGGCGGGCCACGAGGACGAAGAAGCCGATCAGCAGCGTCGCGAGGCCGATCGGCACCAGCGCACCGGCCGTGGTGCCGACGAAGCGCGCGACGCCGCGCCCGGTCACGAAGGCCAGCACGATGAGTGCGGCGGAGGCCACCAGCGAGGCCGGGACGTTGACGAGGGGCCTGCTCTCACGGGCACCGGAGTTCGCGCCGCTCGCCCGCCCGAGCAGCACCGGGATCACCACGCCCTTGACGACCACAACGACCGCAGCGGCGGCGAGCAGGCCGACGTCATGGAGGTGGACGCCCAGGACCACGGCGACCAGTCCCAATGCCATGCCCTGGACCGCCACCACACTGATGACCGAGCGGATCGAGGCGAGCCACAGGGTCGCCACCGCGCAGACGAGCACCGCGCCGGCCGCCAGGGTCAGGGCCGAGGAGTACGACGACCCGGTCACGGCACCACCAGGGCGGAGAGGACGGCCAGGATCGCCAGGACGAACGCCCCCGCCATCAGCTCGGGCACCCGGAAGAGCCGCAGCTTGGCCACCGTCACCTCGAAAGCGGCCAGGGCGGCACCGAGGAGCGACGACCTTTCCCGCGGTGGCCACGAGAGCTACCGCCAGGTGCGAGGGGCCGGGTGCGGTGGCGATGCCCCACGGGAGGAACAGGTTGGCCAGGAGCGTGAACAGCACGACCAACCTCATGGATTCGCCCAGCTTCACGAGCGCGAGGTCCGGCCCGGCGTACTCGAGGATCATGGCCTCGTGGATCATCGTGAGCTCCAGGTGCGTGCTCGGGTTGTCGACGGGCAGCCGTCCGGCTTCGGCGATGATCACGATCACGAAGGCGACCAGGGCCAAAACCCGCTGTGGCGTGGCCAGCCAGGCGGGATGCGCGAGCGACCTCGTGATGATGGCCGGCAGGTTGGAGGAGCGAGCGGGGACCGAGAGGGCGAGGATCGCCACGAGCAGGGCCGGCTCGGCCAGGGCCCCGATCGTCATGGCACGGCTTGCACCCATGCCCCCGAACGCCGTGCCGGTGTCGAGGCCGCCGAGCGCCAGAAAGACCGAGCCGAGAAGGAGGAGGAAGACCACCGCGAACAAGTCAGCGGACCAGCCGAACGCCGGGATCGGTGGCCAGCAGCGGCGCGATGATGACGATCACCAGGGTGCTGGCGACGAGGACTACGGGGGCCGAGGGGAAGACCCAGCTTGCGTGCTCGGGTCGCGTCCGCTCACGGCGCGCCAGCTTGCGCAGGTCGAGCAAGGGTTGGCGGATCGGTGGCCCGATCCGGCCCTCCATTCGGCAGCGCACCTTGCGCATGAGCCCGAGCAGGAGCGGACCACCGAGCACGACGAGGATCACCTGCAGCAACGAGATGGCGGCCATAGAGATGGGTGACCAACCGCTGCTCACGCCAGCACCACCAGGACGATGATCAGCGCCACGAGGCCGAAGGCCAGATAGCGGTGCACGCTGCCGTTCGGCACCCGACGGGCGATGGCGCCCCAGCGCTGAAGTCCTCGGTCCGCAGGGCGGTAGATGCGCCGCTCGAACGCGTCGTCGAGCGAGGTATGGATCACCGCAGCTTCGGTGTAGTAGCGCGACTCGGCGATGTGGCTCACATCGATGTCGTGCGAGGGGTTCAGCACGTCTTCGAACACCCGTGTGAGAGGTTCCCCGAAGGAGGTGGCGGTGTACTCCATGCGGGCCGTCTGGAGCTCTCGACCACAGCCCCATGCCTCGGTGAGACGGACCGGGCTGCGCTCGACCAGACGGCGAGCGAGGGCGACCAGTCCTCCGCAGACCACGAGTCCGAGCGCCAGCAGCGCCGGTGCGAGCATGCCGCGGACGCCCGGAAGACCTATCTGCCACCCGTGGTTCAAAGGTCCCGTGAGGTGGAGGCGCGTGACGTTGCCGGCCGCGTCGACCACAGCGGGGATGACCAAGAAGGGGAGCCACCCCGAAGACCAGGCAGAGCGCGGCAAGCGTGCCGGCCCCGGTCCACATGGACGGACGGACCTCCGTGGCCCGTTCGGCCCGCTCCGTGCGGGGAAGTCCAAGGAGGCCGATGCCGATCGCCTTGGCGAAGGTGAACGCGGTCAGACCACCGGTGAGTGCGAGCACGGCGACGCCGATCGGCATCGCCACGGCGATGGTCACGTCGCTGGAGGGAAGGCCGTGGAGCATGCTCTGGAGGAGGAGCCATTCGCTCACGAAACCGCAGAAGGGGGGAAGGGCGGCAATGGCCAGTCCACCCACCAGAAAAACGGTGCCACTCACCGGCATCCTTTGCAGGAGGCCGCCGAGCCCGTCGAGGTCCGTACCCCCGGTGGCTTGTTGGACGGAACTCGCAGAGAGGAAGAGCGAGCCCTTGAACACGGCATGGAAGACCACGTGGAGCAACGCGGCCACCAGCGCCACCAAGGCGAGCGTCCGATGCCCGGTGGAGGCGAACAGCCCCGAGGCACCGACACCAAGCAGCATCAGGCCGACGTTGTCGGTCGTCGAATAGGCGAGCAAGCGTTTGAGGTCCCTGCTGGTCGCCGAGTGGAGAGAACCGAACATGGCCGAGAGCGCCCCGAGTGCCATCACGAGGAGCCACCACCACGTCGGCCCCCCGCCGAGCAGGCCCATGCCGACGCGGACGATGCCGTACACGCCGAGGTTGACCATGGCCGCCGACATCAAGGCGGACACCGGCCCCGGTGCCTCGGGATGGGCGCGGGGCAACCAGACGTGCAAGGGCACCGCGCCGGCCTTTGACCCGAAGCCGACCAGGGCCAGCACGAAAGCGGTGCTCCGCACCCAGACCGGCAGGTGCGACGACTTGACGGCGATGACGGCGAAGGACTGGCTCCCAGAGCGCGTCGCAAGCAAGACCAATCCGAGGATCAATGCAGCTGCACCGAACTGCGTCATCACCGCGTACCACTGGGCGGCGCCCTGCACCTCGCTGCGACGCGCATGGTCGGTCAGGACGAGGAAGAGCGACGTGACGGCCATGAGCTCCCAGAGGAACAAGAACGTGGTTACGTTGGACGCGGCCGGGACGAGCAGCAGCGTCGTCACGAACAACGGGAGGATGCACGAAGCCGTCCGGCTCGAGAGGCCGTGGCCGGTGTACCCGACTCGAAAGACCATGGCGCAGATACCGACGACGGCGGTGATGACGACGAAGAGGGCACCGAAGCGATCGAGGGTTAGAGAGAAACCCGAAAGCGGCATCAGGGCACTCGTGTGCACTTCGGCGGGGTGCCCCGAGCGGAGGACGTCGACCCCGGCGATGAGCCCGAACCCACAGGCGGCGATCGTGAGCGCCATGGACAGGCCGATTCGAAATCGAACGGGAGCGGCAGCACCTGCGAGTGCAGCCGCCAGGCCGATCAGCGCGGTGCCGACGAGCAGTGCCCCCGTCACGTTCCGGCCAGTCCCCGGAGGGCTCGCACGATGGCGGCCGGGTCCGGGGGGCAGCCGGGCACTTCGAGGTCGACGTGAACTACGTCGCCCACCGCACCCGCCACGCCGTAGGCGCCGCGAAAGACCCCGCAATCGCGGGCGCAGTCGCCTACGGCGACCACGACCCGTGGCCGTGGCACGGCCTCGAGCGTCTTGCGGAGTGGGTCCGCCATGTTGCGGGTGACAGGACCGGTGACGAGGAGCCCATCGGCGTGACGGGGCGAGGCCTCTAGCCGGATACCGAAGCGCTCGGCATCGTAGATGGGGGAGAAGATCGACGCGATCTCCATCTCGCACCCGTTGCACGACCCAGCGTCCACGTGTCGGAGTTGCAGAGAGCCGCGGAGCCGTTTCGCCGCCGCCTCCACCGCTGGGCTTCCCCTGTCCGGATCTCCCACGTCGACCGGACGTACCCGCATCCATCTGCCCAGTGTCCGGAGCCGCATAATTGACATATATGTCAATCGTTCAATAGATTATTTGTCAAATCAAGTAGCTGACATACTTATCAATCGATTAATCTGTCAAGAAGTACCTAGAGGTACGACTGGACAAGGAGACAACCGTTTCGTGGCTCCCACGCCGATCTATCAGGTGAAGGCGGAGTTCTTTAGAACTCTCGCTCACCCAGCTCGGATCCGGGTCCTGGAGGTACTCCGGGACGGCGATCGGACCGTGAGCGAACTCATCCCTGAGGTCGGCATCGAATCGTCCAATCTGTCCCAGCAACTAGGAATCATGCGCCGAGCGAATCTCGTGCAGTCACGCAAAGAGGGTGCCACCGTCGTGTACTCGGTCGGTAACCCGATGATCTTCGAACTCCTCGACGTAGCGAAGAAGATTCTCACGTCGTCGCTCGTTGAAGCGAGGGAGCTCCTTGCGGAGCTCGAGTCGGCGCCCGAGGGTTGATGCCGGTACACCTCCGGCAGAATTGTCCTGGGCAACTGTCCTCGTAAACCAATCTCGGCGAGCCATCAGTCGAACCAACCGGAACGAACAGCGTGGCCATCTCGTGCTGCGCGGAACGAGTGTCGGTCCACCCTGCTCAGAGTGTTCTCCGGTGGTCGGGACCGGCGTCGATCCGGTGACCTCACGCTTTTCAGGTCGGATCAGCACGATCTTCTGATGACTTGCCGGACCAGCAATATCGCTCAAACATCCTGTTCAAGGTTACAGAATCCGCATCGCGTCGGTCGTCGCTGCTCCCCGTTCGTCGGCCCTGTTACGCGTTCGTGTGAACACGCTGTGGGCACGAAACTTGGGGAATTCAAAAGTATTGGGAGCGGCCAATCCGACGACATCGAACGGTTACCGCACCTTCGCTGGCAGTGCCGCCGAGTCTGGAGTAATGGGAGTGCTCAGCCCTCCTTGGCCCTGCGAATTGCAAGGCTTGCCAGTATGACGACGATGCCGTAGACGATCATCCCGAGTCCGACGATCACACAGATGATCGAGAGTGACAAGTTCGGGTAGACCAAGCAGAGAATGCCGATGATCGTCGCAATCAGGCCCAAGATCACGGTCGGCCAGCTGACGGCGCCATCGTTGGCGCCAAAACCGTAAAACAGCTCCGCGAACGCCCCCAACGGTCCAGAAGATACCCACGATGAATCCCAGGACGGCGACCGTCGTGGTGGTGTGGTGCAGCAAGATCAGCGCGATGACGATCGAGAGCAGTCCGACGATCACCAACCCCGTTCGCTCGCCCGATGCACCGATCGCCTGGATGAGTCGAACGACGCCGAGGATCAACAGCCAGATTCCGATGATCACGGCAATCGTGTGTACGGACTTACCGGGCTTGAACGTCAGGGCGATACCGAAGCCGACCGTGATGACTCCGAACAGGGCGAGCAGCCACCACTTCCGTCCAACCGCCTTGATGGATTCCGCCGAGTCGGTAGTACTCATGCTGGACATACGAATCCCTCCCCTTGAGGCGACCGCGCCGGCGCGCTCCTCGCAGCCGGCGATGCCGCATTTGTACGATACCGGTCTCCTTCTCAGGATCGTGAATGCCGATAACGGCAATGCTCGGGGTGGACGCTCGCTTTGAAACCAACGAAGTGCTGACGCGGTTGATCGGCGACCTCCTCCAACCTGTCAGCGTGATGGACGGTGTCCGTGTCACCAGATTCCGGTGATCGACTGAAGGTCCAGACAGGAGAAGGCGGACCTCTGAGACTTGAGAGCTGCTCACTGCCGATCTACGTCACGGGCCAGCGGTCTGTTCATCACCCAGTTCCGTAACGAAGGCTGCGATTTCGAACATGTTCCGAACTTCAGTGTGGGTATGAACCTCAGAGTTGGAGACAGGGCGTCGAAAGCGTTCGCTTTGACAAGAGCCTTTCCGGTGGTCGGGCCCGGCGTCGATCCGGTGACCTCACGCTTTTCAGGCGCGCGCTCTACCAACTGAGCTACCCGACCGGGTAACCAAGTCTTGACCGGCACCAGGCGGGTCGGAACTTGGCGGCGGACCTGACGGGATTTGAACCCGCGACCTCCGCCTTGACAGGGCGGCGTGCACTCCGAGCTGCACCACAGGTCCGTGGCGGCAATGCCGTTGTGCTCCCCGGTCGGGTGTGCCTCCCGTTGAGCAGCCCTTCACTGTAGCCGGTCCCCGGTTTCGGACCTCCCCGGGGAACCCAGGTCGGGAGGGGTTAGGGGGTGGCCGCGCGCAGGGCCAGGATCCCGGCCTCGAACGCGGGGAACCTGGCGGGGTCGAGCGCCTGGGCCAGGCCCGTCGCGCACAGCCGGTCGGTCATGTCCTCCGCCTCGTCGTGCTTCGCCTTGATGCCGGCACAGTCGGGGAACGGCTCGGACCACCCGAAGAACTTGGCCTGGCCCTCACCCTCGTTGGTGAGGATCGCCTCCAGCGGGGAGAGCCCGACCGCGGTGGTGGACACCAAGTGGAGCCCGCCGCGCCACTCCCGGAGCATCTGCATGAGCTGGGCTGCCCGACCCGCCGCCGACTCGCAGCGCGCCGCGTCGCGCCATCCCACGAACAGCGGGATGGCCGAACCCTCCAAGCCGTCGACCATCTCCTCGGTGACGGCGACAATGTCGTCCAGGTCTTCGACGTCGGCATAGTGCGCACGGCCCCACTTCGAGTGGGCCTCGGCCATCCGTGCCGCCGCCTCCGCCGCGCCGGCGACGCCGGCTCCCTCGTCGTACATGGCCCGCAACGCCTCGGGCTGGAACCACCCCATGGCCGACGTCACCACGTCGGCCCCGACGTCGCCGAGCATCCCGCCCCGCCCCGCGAAGTAGAAGGCGAAGTAGTTCGGCCAGCCCCACTCGGCCGCCCAGCCCATGCAGTCGGGGCTCAGATAGATGGCGGTGCCGATGTCGTGGATGGCAACGGACGTCGCCCGCACCGTCGCAAGGGCGGCATCGTCGGTGGATCCCATGGAGCCTCCTTGGCTGGCGGTCGGATCAGGAAGGGATGGTGCCGGTGCTCGTGCTGACCCGCAGCACGCGGCGTATGCCCGGGACGGTGCCGACGACCGCCTCCATGAGCCCGGCGAGCTCGGTCACGACCGTGTCGACGTGCGCGAAGCGCTCGTCGAGGAGGCCGACGATGGCGCCGAGCTCGGGCGTCATGTCCTGGAGCGACCTCGTTGCCTTGGGGAGCTCCGTCGCCAGCTCGATCGCGACAGAGCTCAGTCCTTCCGCGAGGCTGCGCAGGATGGAGGCGGACTCCGAGAGGGAGGGGAGCGAGGCGTCCAGGGTGGCCACCGTCGTCTCGAGCCCGCTGACCGCGGTGGAGATCCCCAGCGCGGCGAGATCGATGCCGCCGCTCGCCCGGTTGACCCCACCGTCGAGTCGCTCGAGCAGGGGCATGAGGCGGTCCAACTTCTCCGAGAGGTCGCTCACGGCGTCGAGCGCGCGCAAGGTAGAGCCCGGGAGGCGAAGCAGCGTCTCCGGGAGGGCGATCACGGTCTCGAGCAACGACGGGGATTCCACCTACCGATCATGGGCCGAATGGCGCCGGGTGTCCAGTACGGGGCGGACCCGACGGTCCGCCCTCACCCCAGCTCGCTGTCGATGGCCGAGCGCAGCTCGTCGAGGACCGGCTGGCGCACCCGGAGCTTGGTGGCCGCGTGCGCGCGGCGGTCCACCGCGCCGAGCTCCGCGGCCGCCGCCGCCGCGGCCGCGTCGAGCTCGTCGGTTCTCACCACGCCGTCGAGCAGGCCCGCCTCCCGGGCGCCGTGGGGGTCGAACATGGTGCCCGTGACGGCGGCGTGGTCGAAGTGGGCCGGCGTCAGGCGGTGGCGGGCGAGCACGACGGCGAACCACGGCAGGGTGAGGCCGATGCGGACTTCGTTCAGACCCAGCTTGAAGGGACCGTCGACACCCACGCGGGTGTCCGCCGCCATGAGGAGGAAGGCACCGGCGGGGAAGGCGTGCCCGGTGCAGGCGGCGACGACGGGGGCGGGAAAGGACAGGATGCGCTCGGCCAGGGTGGCGCCCAGCCGCAGCATCCGGACGACGCCCTCGGTCGGGCCCTGAATGACATCGAGGTCGAACCCGGCGGAGAAGTAGCCGGGCCGCCCCTTGAGCAGGACCACGGTCTCGTCGCGCTCGGCCTGGTCGAAGGCCTCGTGGAGCGCACCCAGCATGGCGGGGGAGAAGACGTTGACCTTGCCGTCGTCCATCGTGACGGTGCTGACCTGGTCGCTGCGCTGATAGGTGACGAGCTCGGGCATGGGAAGGGAACCCCTCCTGGCTGACGGTGGGCGGCTATATTCGAAACAGTGTTTCAAAACATTGTTTCAAAACTGGGCCGCCGTCAAGTGGTCGGCTTGCCGAGGTCCCGCTGATGCCCCGCACCAAGCAGCGCACCCCCGAGCTCAGGGACCGGGTCCTGGCCGCCGCGGTGGGCCTGCTGGGCGAGGAAGGGGCCGCCGGGCTGACGGCGCGGTCGCTGGCCTCCCGGGCCGAGACGTCGGCGCCGGCGCTCTACGAGCTGTTCGGGGACAAGGCCGGTGTCGTCCGGGAGCTGTACTTCGAGGGCTTCCGGCGGCTCTTCGCCGAGCTCTCCGCCCTGCGCGAGACCGACGACCCCGTGGCCGACCTGTGGGCGCTCGCCACGACGTACCGGCGCTTCCTCCGTACCAACCGCGAGCTGGCCGAGGTCATGTTCTCGCGGCCGTTCACCGACTTCTCGCCGGGGCCCGAGGACCTGCAGGCCACGAGTTCGGTGCGGGTCCTCATCGTCGGCCGCGTCCGCCGCTGCATCGACGCCGGCCGTCTGCGCGGTGACGAGACGGACGTGGCGCACGTCTTCGTCGCCCTCGTCCAGGGGATGGCGTTCGCCGAGGCGGCCGGCCGGCTCGGGACCTCCACCGAGTCGGTGGAGCGGCGCTGGCGACTCGCCGTGGGCACGCTGCTCAACGGGTTCGGCGCCCAGCGTGAGAGCCCGCCGCCCCCGGCCCGCGGGGTCCCTAGCGCCTGATCCGGGACGCGCCGAAGGTGAGGGCCCTCTGGTAGAGGGACGCCGGGAGACGTGACACGAGGTCGATCACCTTGGCGTCGGGGCCGATGAGCGTCCGCCGGCGGTCGTGGCGAACGGCGCTGAGGATCTGGCGCGCCGCCTTCTCCGGGCTGGTGATGAAGAGACGCTCGAAGTCCGCCAGGGCCCGCTCGGCGTCCCCGGCGATCTCGGTCACGCTCGGATCCATCCGCGCGTTGCGGGCGATGTTCGTCTTGATCCCGCCCGGGTGGACCGTCGTCACCGACACCGGCGCCCCCTCGATCTCGAGCTCCATCCGCAGGGTGTCGGTGAACGCCCGCACGGCGAACTTCGCCGCGTTGTAGGCCGACTGCGACGGCACGCTGATGAGGCCGAAGACACTGGAGAGGTTGACGATGTGGCCCTCGCCCGATGCCTTGAGATACGGGAGGAAGGCCTTCGTGCCGTAGACGACGCCCCAGAAGTTGATGTTCATGAGCCACTCGAAGTCCTCGTAGCTCATGGACTCGACCGTCGCGCCGAGCGCGACGCCCGCGTTGTTGAAGATCAGGTTCACCGTGCCGTGGTCGGCGACGACGGCGTCGGCCCAGGCCTCGACGTCGCCGCGGACGGCCACGTCGAGGTGCTGCGACGTGATCTTCACCCCGAACTCCTCGCAGCGCCACACCGTCTCGGCCAGCCCCGCATCGTCGATGTCGGAGAGCGCGAGGTAGGCACCGCGCCGCGCCAGCTCCGTCGCCAGGGCGCGTCCGATGCCCGACCCCGCCCCGGTGATCGCGGCCACCCGGCCGGTGAAGTCCCTCACCCCCGCGCCCCCATGGTGGCGCCGGTCAAGAGGCCACCGTGACGGCCGGCTCGGTGCGGGCGTCCGGAGAGGGACCGGTGAACTCCATGACGGCGTCGTCGACGTCGCTCATCTTGAGGGCCCGGTAGTCGCGCAGGTAGCTCTGGCGGACCTTCCAGGGGTAGTGCGTCCCCTGCTGGGGGAGCAGGTGCGCCGAGCGCTGGATGTACCCCGACGTCAGTCCGAGGACCGGGCCCGCGCCGGCCGACGCCTCGTGGTCGTGCGGCACGCACGCCGTCTGGCCGCGTGCGCGCATGCGGTTCAGGAGACGACACACGTAGTCGCACGTGAGGTCGCACTTGAGCGTCCACGACGCGTTCACGTACCCGAGCGCCACGGCCAGGTTCGGCACCCCCTCGAGCATCATCCCCTTGTAGGTGAGGCGGGTCGCCGGGTCGACGGGCTCCCCGTCGACGCTCAGCGCGATGCCACCGAGGAAGAGCAGCTCGAGGCCCGTCGCCGTCACGATCAGGTCCGCCTCGAGCTCCTCGCCCGACGTGAGCAACAGGCCCTTCTCGGTGAAGCGCTCGATGGTGTCCGTGACGATCGACGTCGTGCCGGCGCAGATGGACTTGAACAGGTCGCCGTTCGGCACGGCGCAGAAGCGCTGGTCCCATGGGTCGTAGCGCGGCGTGAAGTGGGTCTCGACGTCGTAGCCGGGCGGGAGCTGGCGTGCGAGGCCCTTGAGCAGCATCCGCCGGACGACCTGAGGGTAGCGCCGGCTCACCTGGTAGAAGGCCTGGGTCAGCACGGCGTGGAACCACTTGGCGGCGACGCCGGCCGCCTTGGCCGGCAGGAGCGCGCGCAGCAGGGCGACGATCGGGCTCTTCTCGGGCACCGAGGCGATGTAGCTCGGCGAGCGTTGCAACATCGTCACGTGGGCGGCGGAGCGCGCCAGGGCCGGCACGAGGGTGACGGCGGTCGCGCCGCTGCCGATGACCACGATGCGCTTCCCCGCCACGTCCAGGTCCTCCGGCCAGGTCTGGGGGTGCACGATGGTGCCGGCGAAGTCGTCCATGCCCTCGAAGTCGGGCAGGTAGCCGTGGTCGTAGCGGTAGTACCCGCTGCAGGAGAAGAGGAAGCCGGCGGTGAGGTGGACCGTTGCACCCGTGTCCGTGCGCTCCGCCGTGATGTGCCACCGGGACTCCGGCGACGACCAGTCGGCCGCGGTGATCCGGTGGTTGAAGCGGATGTGGGCGTCGACGCCGGACGTGGCCGCCGTGTCCTTGATGTACTGCAGGATGGAGTCCCCGTCGGCGATGGACTTCTCGCCGTCCCAAGGCCGGAAGGAGTAGCCCAGGGTGTGCATGTCCGAGTCCGAGCGGATGCCGGGGTAGCGGAAGAGGTCCCAGGTGCCGCCGATGGTGTCGCGCGCCTCGTAAATGGCAAAGGTGGCCCACGGGCACTCCGTCTGGAGGTAGTGGCCGGCGCCGACGCCCGAGAGCCCGGCTCCGACGATCAGCACGTCGAGATGCTCGACGGCAGCATGATCGCCGCCGGTGCGTGCGTGCGCCACCGTGGATGTCATCAGGCTGCAGCTCCGATCAGCTTGTCGTTCAGGGTGCCCTGCTCCCTGAACAGCTCCTCCCTCCAGGTTTCCACCAATTCGGTCGTGTCGCTCTCGTCGGGGTGCAGCGCCGCCGTTGCGGCCAGGTTGGCCTTCGCCGGCGCGAGGCGCTCGCGGACGCGCAGCCCGACCCGCGTGAACTTCTCGTACCGCCTCTCCGGCCCCGCCGGACCCCTTCCCCGAGGTCAGGGTGGGGTCTTCGCCGGCCGATTCATAACCCTGACGTTAACGTTAAACTTCTGTCCATGAGCGTCGCCACCCTGCCGAACGGGAACGGCCGGGCCTCCGCGCCGCCGCTGCCGGAGTCCTCCGGCTACCGCTGGGTGGCGCTGACGACGGTGACGCTGGGCACGCTGATGGTCTTCATCAACCAGTCGATCGTGCTCATCTCGCTGCCCGACATCTTCCGCGGCATCGACCTCAATCCGCTCACGCCGGGCAATACCGGCTACATGCTCTGGATGCTGATGGGCTTCATGGTGGTGCTCGCCGTGCTGGTCGTCACGCTCGGTCGGGTCGGCGACATGTTCGGCCGCGTCAAGATCTTCAACCTCGGCTTCGCCGTCTTCACGGCCTTCTCGGTGCTCCTCGCCGTCACCTGGCTCACCGGCACGGCGGCCGCCATCTGGCTCATCGTCATGCGCGTCGGCCAGGGGGTGGGAGGCGCCATGCTCTTCGCCAACTCCTCGGCCATCATCACCGACGCCTTCCCGGCCCACCAGCGCGGTCTGGGGCTCGGCATCAACAACGTCGCCGCGATCGCGGGCTCCTTCGTCGGGCTCGTCCTGGGCGGGCTGCTGGCGCCGGTGGAGTGGCACCTCGTCTTCCTGATCTCCGTGCCCTTCGGCGTCCTCGGCACCGCTTTCGCCTACGTGAAGCTCCAGGACCTCGGGGTCCGGACCCCGGCCAAGATCGACTGGCTGGGCAACGTCACCTTCGCGGCCGGCCTGATCCTGATCCTGGTCGGGATCACCTACGGCCTGTTGCCCTACGGCGGGCACACCATGGGCTGGACGAGCCCCGTCGTCCTGGCCGAGATCTTCGGGGGCATCGCGATCCTGATCGCCTTCGGGATCATCGAGACCCGGGTGCCCCAGCCGATGTTCCGCCTGTCGCTCTTCCGCATCCGGGCCTTCACCGCGGGCAACGTGGCCAGCTTCCTGGCCTCGCTCAGCCGCGGCGGCCTCATGTTCATGCTCATCATCTGGCTGCAGGGGATCTGGCTCCCGCTGCACGGGTACAGCTTCGCCCAGACACCGCTGTGGGCCGGCATCTACATGATCCCGCTGACGGTCGGCTTCCTCGCCGCCGGCCCGGTCAGCGGCGTGCTGGCCGACCGCTACGGCGCCCGCCCGTTCGCCACCGGGGGGCTGGTGCTGGTCGCGGCGACCTTCATCGCGTTGACCACGCTGCCCGTCGACTTCTCCTACGGCGCCTTCGCGCTGCTGATCTTCTTGAACTCGGTCGGCATGGGCATGTTCATCGCCCCGAACCAGACCGGCATCATGAACAGCCTTCCCGCCAACCAGCGCGGCGCCGGCGCCGGCATGGCCGGCACGTTCAACTCCTCCGCCCAGGTGCTCTCCATCGGCATCTTCTTCAGCCTCATGATCCTGGGGTTGGCCGCGACGCTGCCGGGGGCGCTCTACCACGGCCTGACGGCCCAGGGCGTGAGCCCTGCGCTGGCCACCCGGGTCTCGCACCTGCCCCCGGTCGGCAGCCTCTTCGCCGCCTTCCTCGGGTACAACCCGATGCAGGTGCTGCTCGGTCACGCCGCGCTCTCGCACCTGCCGCCGGCCACCGCCGCCAACCTGACCAGCCGCCAGTTCTTCCCCCACCTCATCTCGTCGGCCTTCTCCAAGGGCCTGACGGAGGCCTTCGCCTTCGCGGCCGCCGTCTGTCTGCTCGGTGCGGTGGCCTCGCTCCTGCGGGGCGGCAAGTACCACCACGAGGACGAGTTCGCCGTGGCGGCAGCCGTCGCCGAGGACTGGGTGCCGGCTCAGGTCGCGGTGGCCGAGACCGAGCCACTGCTGGTGGACTGATGGCCGTGTCCACGGAGCGCAAGGAGGCCGCACCGCCCGCCGGCGAGGAGGTCGGAGACGCAGGCATCCGCATCAGCGACGCCGCGACCCGTTGCGGCGTCTCGGCCCGGACGCTGCGGTACTACGAGGAGCTCGGCCTCCTGAGCCCGTCGCTCTACACCGCGGGCGGCGAGCGTCGCTACACCGTCGACGACCTGGCCCACCTGGAGCGGATCCTCGAGCTCCGCGAGGTCCTCGGCATGAACCTCGACGAGATCCGCGAGTTCCTCTCGCTCGAGACGAGGCTCGACGAGCTGCGGGCCACGTACCGCGCCACGAAAGGCGCCACGACGAAGAAGGCGCGGGCCGAGCAGAAGGCCACCCTTCAGGAGGCGCTCGTCCTCAACGAGTCCCTGGCCCAGCAGATCGGCGCCAAGCTCGAGCGGATGGACGGCTTCCGGGCGAAGCTCGTCAGCGACGCCCGGCGCTGCAAGGAGCTCCTGGCGGACCTGGAGTGAAGGGCCCGCCCGCATCGGAGGGCGCGCCCTCTTCGATAGGGTCGTCCGCCGGTGGCTCCCCACGGACGTGCCGAGGCGAACGACGCGCTGGTGCGCGACTTCCTGGCCGCCTGGGAGCGGCGTGATACCGCGTTCATCCTCGACCGCCTCACCGAGGACGCGGTCTACCACGCCATGCCCCTCAGCCCCATCGTGGGGAAGGCCGCGCTGGCGGACTGGGTCCGGGGGTTCGAGGACGTCCCGCCGGGCCGCTTGGAGATCCGCCACCAGGTCGCGTCGGCCGGGGTGGTGCTGAACGAGCGCCGCGACGCCATCTCGCTGAACGGGAAGCCCGTGACGCTCCCGATCTGCGCCGTCTTCGAGATCGACGGCGGCCGCATTCGGGCATGGCGCGAGTACTTCGACCTGGCGCCGGCCCGGGCGGCCTACGAGTGCTGACGCGACGGCGCCGGCGCCGGTAGCGGCCATGAGGCCCGTCACCGGTCCGCGACCCGGTGCCTACGCTGGGCGGGTGGCCTACGACGAGGAGCTGGCCGAGCGGATCAGGGCGCTGATCGCCAAGGAGCCGAGGTTGAGCGAGAAGAGGATGTTCGGCGGCCTGGCCTTTCTCGTCGGCGGCCACATGGCGATCGCCGCCAGCGGGCAGGGCGGGATCCTCGTGCGCGTCGACCCGGCGCAGTCCGACAAGCTCGTCGCCACGACGAAGGCGTCGGTGGCCGTCATGCGCGGGCGGCCCATGCCTGGCTGGTTGCGGGTCGGCCCGGCCGACGTGCGGACGAAGCCACAGCTGGCGAAGTGGGTCACGCTCGGCGCCACCTTCGCCCGCTCGCTGCCGGCCAAGCGGTAGCGGCGGCGCACACCTCGGATGAGGACGCGCACAGGCCCATGACCCACGACGCGGCGCCGTCGGTTCCCGCTCCCGCCCATGCCCGAGCGGACATCGTGGGGTGGCTGCGGTCCAAGGACCCCGATCTCCTCGTGGTCAAGCGCTCGGTGCGGGCTGCGGTGGTGATGCCCTCGGTCTTCGCCCTGACGCACGCCGCCTTCTCCGACCCCCAGGTGAGCCTGTTCGCCGCGTTCGGGTCCTTCGCCCTCCTCCTGCTGACCGAATTCACGGGGCCGGTCCGCGCCCGCCTCGTCTCCTACGGCGGCCTCTACGTCACCGGGTGCTGCTTCATCGTGGTCGGCACCGTGGCCTCGACGCACGAGGTGGCCGCGGTGGTCGCCATGGGCCTGGTCGGCTTCGCCGTCCTCTTCGCCGGCATCGCAGCGCCGGCGGCGGCGACGGCGTCGACGGCCGCCCTGCTCACCTTCGTGCTCCCCGTGGCCGTCGCCCAGCCGGCGTCGGAGGTCGGGCCGCGCCTGTTGGGGTGGACGCTGGCCGCTGCCTTCTGCATCAGCGCCTGCCTGTTGATCTGGCCCGCGCCGTGGCACGACAACCTCCGGCGCCGCCTGTCGGCCGCCGTGTCGGCCGTGGCCCGGCTGGCCGACGCGCGCGCCGCTGGCCGGCCCGATCAGGCGGCCTACGAGGAGGTCACGCAGCAGTTGGCGCAGCTGCGCCAGCAGTTCCGCGCGACGCCCTACCCGCCCACCGGGGCGGCCGCGAGCGCGGTCGCGCTCTCCAAGCTGGTGGGTCGCGTCGAGTGGGTGGCGGGCAACACGGCGATGCTCGGCGACCAGCACTGGTCGACCGAGCGGGCCGCTGCCCGGGCGATCACCGAGAAGGCCGGCGAGACGCTGCAACAGGTGGCGTCCTTGATCTGCGACGGCCAGGCCCACCCGGTCCACGACCCGGCACGGATCAGGGCGGTCCAGGACGTCACCCGGGCCCTCGACCAGCTGATCGACGCCGAGCTCGCGGCCGACGTGTCCGCCCTGGGCGGGCTCACCGAAGGCCCCGAGCCCGGCCGCCCCGTGGACGCCGGGCCGAGAGCCGATGCGGGCGGGAGCGACGAGAGCGTGGCCGCCGCGCTCGATCCCGGGTTCCACGCCCGGGCACTGGGCCTTGCCACGGAGATGGTGGCCGATGCGGCGCTGGAGGCGTCCGGCGCCGACGCGGTGGTCGACCGGCGGCTGGTCGGCACGAGTGGCGCCTCCACCCCTCACCTGTTCGCCCACCGGGTCGTTTCGCACCTTTCCTTCCGCTCGGTGTGGTTCCGCAACGCGCTGCGCGGTGCGATTGGCCTGGCGCTCGCGGTCGCCGTGATCGAGGTCACGAACGTCCAGCATGGGTTCTGGGTCGTCCTCGGCACGTTGTCCGTGCTGCGCTCCAATGCGCTCGGCACCGGCGCGACGGCCCTGCGTGCCGTCGGGGGCACGGCGTTGGGCTTCCTCGTCGGCTCCGTGATCACCATCGGCGTGGCGGACCACACGGTCCTGCTCTGGGTGCTCCTTCCCATCGCCGTGCTCGTCTCTGGCGTGGCTCCGTCGATGATCTCCTTCGCCGCCGGACAGGGCGCCTTCACGGTGGTGGTGATCATCTTGTTCAACATCATCGAGCCGGCGGGTTGGCGGGTGGGCCTGACCCGGATCGAAGACGTGGCGATCGGCTGTGGCGTGAGTGTCGTGGTGGGCCTCTTGTTCTGGCCGCGTGGCGCCACGGCGGCCCTCGGGCGCGCACTCTCGCAGGCTTTCGTCGCCAGCTCGGGCTACCTGGCCGACGCGGTCGAACGGCTGACGAACACGTCGCGCTTCGTGGACACGGAGCCCGGCCAGCAGGCGTCGTTCCGCGCCTATCTGCTGCTCGATGACGCCTTCCGCCAGTTCTTCGCCGAACGGGGCGCCAAGGTGGTCTCGGTCGAGACGATCGCGCGCCTCTTCACCGGGTCGAATGGGCTCCGGCTGGCCGCCTACACCCTGGCCACGCTCCCCGTGCACCCGCCCGACCCCGGACGGCACGAGCTGGAATCCGTCGGGGTCGCCGAGGCCGTCCTGCGCGACTCGTACGCGTCCAGCCATCGCTGGTACGAGGAGTTCGCGGATCTCCTGGCGGACCGGCGCACGTCGGTCGACGTGCCATCTCCGCATCGCGAGGTCCTCCACCAGGTCCTGCGGACGGCGTTCGAGGACGTGCGGGCCCAGCAGCGGGAGGACCGGGCGCAGACCACGCTCCAGATGTTGTGGGCGGACGAACTCCTCGAGAATCAGGTCCAGGTCGAGGCCGACCTGCTCGCGTCGGCCAATCTCTTCGCGCGGCGCAAGCGGAGAGGAATGCTGATCTAAGGCGACCCGACCGGGCGCTCCATGCACTGCACGTCGAAGTAGATCGGCAGCAGGTACTTCACGTAGAACGCGTGGATGGTCAGCCCGGGATAGACGAGGTCGTCGTACCGCCGGATCATGACCCGGTCGTCCTTGTCGGCGTAGCGGTCACAGGCGTCGAGCAGGTCGTCGACCTCCTGCCGGGTGTCCTGCAGCAGCCCGAGGTGGTCGTATCCGGGCGACGACATGGGTTTGTCGCTCTCGGCGAGGAGCAGGAACTGGTCCGGGTCGGGCAGAAGCAGGTGACAGGATTGGCCGACCACCTGCGTGTCGAGCGCGCTCCATCCGAAGATCGAGCAGTAGAACGCGTCGATCTCCTCGCGGAACGACCCGGTGAGGGTGCCCCTCGGAAACGTCAATTCCATGTGGTTGAAGCGCACTGCCCGACTCCTCGCTCGCGCCGCCACGACCGTACCCGACCGAGGGACGCGCTGCGCAGGGCGCAGGGGAGCGCTCTGCGTCTCGGCCACACGCTCGGGTTCTAGGTCTGCGCCCTGATCTCTCGCCGGACCCGCTTCTGCTGGGCCGCCAGGAGCGCATCGGCGTGGGGCGGGACGGCGGCGAGCCGGGCCTCGGCCGGGGGCAGCGACCCTGCCGGCAGCGCGGTGCAGGTCGTGTGGAACAACGCCTGCTGTTGGGTGGTGATGGAGCCCGGGGGAAGGGCGGCGGGGCTCGAGAACGGGTTCCGCGGCGCCGTGAGCTCGGGCGGCTCGGCGAAGGGGGGACGTTTGGCGCTGAGATCGAAGAAGTCCAACATGTTGTGCGCGTTGGCGTCGCGATAGGTCAGGGCCGGAAGGTTCCACTTGGTCTCGACGAACTTCAGGATCGACGTGTGGTCGAAGGTCTGGTGGGACACGTAGTCCTTCTTCGACCACGCGGACACGACACAGCAGGGGACCCGGAAGCCCGTGGAGTCGTAGGCGCCGGGCTGGTCGCCCGGTGCGAGGTCGGGTGCGACGTTGTCCGGCTTGACGGCCGGTTGGGGGGGACGTGGTCGTACCATCCCCCGTGCTCGTCGTAGACCCAGAACAGCGCCGTCTTGTCCCAGGCCGGACCGCGCATGACCGCGTCGATGAACAGCGCGGCGTAGCCCTCGCCCACCGAGATGTCACCGTCCTCTTCGGAGAAGTTGTCGTAGGGGTCCACCAGGCTGAACGCCGGGAGGCTCCCCGCGGCGGCGTCGGCGAAGAACTGGGTCATGTGGACGGCCTTGGAGCGGTTGTCGAGGAAGACGGGCTCGAAGAGCGCGCACGTCGGCAGGTCGGCGTAGTAGTCCTTCCACGAGATCCCGTACTGGTTGAGGCGGTCGAAGATCGTTCCGTTGGGAGCGTCGACCTTGGAGATGCCCGTCACGTCGGTGGCGATGTTGCCCAGGGCGGTGCCGGCGATGAGAAAGCGGCGGTTGGGGTACGTCTGCGCCATGACGGAGCAGAAGTAGCGGTCGCCGATGGGGAATCGACGGGCCATGGAGTAGTAGAAGGGCAGGTCCTCCTCGTCCCAGTAGCCCATCGCCGCCCCGCTGCACCCCTTGACGAAACCCATGTTCGTCCCGCCGTCGAACGAGACGTGCGAGGCGTTCCACGACTGGGTGATGCCCGAGTCCTCTTCGCCGCACGTGTTCGGGTTGTGGAACGAGCGCACGTAGCCACCGGTCGGATCCGGGTTGTAGTTGACCGGCTTTCCGTTCGGGCCGATCGTCAACCCGTCCCCGCGACCCAGCATCCCGAGATGGTCGTCGAAGGAGTGGTTCTCCATCATGACGACGACGACGTGCTCGATTTGCGGCAGCGTGTCGGTACCGGGAGGAAGGCGCGGGTGGGGGAGGGACCCGGGAGGCAGGAGCGCGTCGCCGGCCCCGAGACCCCGCGCCTGTGCCGCGGCCGCGTACGCCGCGCTGCCCACGGCCGCCCCGAGCCCGGTCGCGACGGCGCCGGCGAGCAGCGAGCGACGCGACAGTGGGCGTGACGACAGCGACGGCGGGTGGTAGCGGGGATCCGGGCTCACCGCCGGTACGGTAACAGCGCGCGCCGCCTCGGCTCCGGGCGTCACGTGTTCGTCCTGCGGCCGCTGCCGGTGCGCGGCACCCATAGGGTGACGCAGGTGGAGGTGGAGATCCGTGCGGCGCATCTGGACGGCGCGGTCGGGCGGCAGCTCCTCGCCGCGTTCGTCCGCGACATCTCGGACCGCTACCCGGGATGGCATCCGGGCATCGGCCCGAGCGCCGAGCCCGGTGACTTCGAGGAGGACCGTGGCCGCTTCCTCGTCGCGCTGACCGGGGACACGCCCCTCGGCTGCGGGGGGATCAAGTGGATGGACGCGGAGACCGGCGAGGTGAAGCGTCTCTACGTCCTCCCGGCCGCCCGGGGTCAGGGCGTCTCCCGGCTGCTGCTCGGCGCACTGGAGGACGCCGCTCGGGACCTCGGGATGTCCCGGGTCCGCCTCGATACGGGGAACAACCAGCCCGAGGCGCTCGCCCTCTTCCGCTCCGCCGGCTTCCGGGAGATCGGCGACTACAACGCCAACCCGGCTGCGAGCTACTGGTTCGAGAAGACCGTGGCACCCCCAACCGGATTCGAACCGGTGCTGCCGCCGTGAAAGGGCGGTGTCCTAGGCCGCTAGACGATGGGGGCGGGTGCGTGCTGGGCGCACGGGACGCTCCAGCCTAACGGGCACCGACCGGCACCCCCGGCGCCGACGTGTCGTGGATCTGCGGGGCGGGCACCGCCTCGGGCGCGTGGTAGGTGCAGGCGAGGAAGGTCTGCACGGCGCCGATCACGAGCACCGTGGCGCCGAGGAGGTGGACCTCCACGAGCAGCGCGGGCAGGTGGGTGAAGTACTGCGTGTAGCCGACGGCGGCCTGGGCGACCATGACCGCCATGAGGATGCGCGCCGAGCGCCGCACCCGTTCGGGCACGTCGCCGAGGTGGAGCGCCACGACCAGGCCGACGGTGACGCCGATGAGGAGCAGCGCCAGGCTCGAGTGGAGCTCGGCCATGTCGCGCAGCGCGATGGGGATCCGCTTGGCGACCTGCTGCCCCGAGGCGTCCCCGGCGTGCGGCCCGGCCCCGGTGGTCGCGGTGCCGGCCGTGATCACGATCGCCAGGAGCGCGAGGAGGCCGTAGTAGAGACGGAGGAGGGGCCGGGGCACGAGCAGGCGGGCCGACCCCGGCGTGTAGTCGCGGGTGGAGCGGTGGACCAGCACCACGGCGTCGACCAGCAGGAGCATGGTGGCGACGAAGTGCACCATGACGAGGTAGGGGTTGAGCTTCGTGTAGACGACGATCCCGCCAAGGACGGCCTGGGCGAGGACGCCGGCCACGAGGCCGCCGCTCAGCCAGACGAGGTCGCGCCGGCGGGGGGCGCGCAGGCAGGCACCGAGGAAGGCGGCCGCCACGGCGATGGTCAGGACGACCGTGACCAGTCGGTTGCCGAACTCGACCAGCCCGTGGAATTGCAGCGCCGGGGTGAGGTGCCCCGCCGAGCACGACGGCCAGTCGGCGCAGCCCAGCCCCGACCCGGTCAGCCGGACCGCCCCGCCCGTGACGACGATGAGTGCGGTCAGGACCAGGGCCAGGACGTTCAGCCGGTGGCTCAGCGAGGGTGAGACGGTGGGCAGGCGGCGTCGCGGCACGGCAGGCCAAGCGTACCGGGGCCCCCGGCCTGGTCCCGGGCGAGGTGGCGGTCCTAGGCTGAGGGCACATGTCCATCGAGGCGCCCGCCCTCCCGGGCCGGCGAGCACGCTGGTCGTGGCAGACGGCCGGGGCCTACGTCGCCCTGACCAAGCCACGGATCATCGAGCTCCTGCTGGTCACGACGCTCCCCACCATGGTGGTGGCCCAGCGCGGGCTTCCGCCGGTGTGGCTGATGGCGGCCACCCTCGTGGGCGGCGCGCTGGCGGCCGGCGGGGCGAACGCCATCAACATGGTGGTCGACCGCGACATCGACCGCCTGATGAAGCGGACCAAGAACCGCCCGCTCGTCACCGGGGCGATGACGCCCACGGCGGCGCTCGTGTTCGCGCTCGGCCTCGAGGTGGCGGCGTTCGTGGAGCTGTGGCTCGCGGTGAACCTGCTCTCGGCGGTGCTGGCGATCTCGGCCACCCTCTTCTACGTCTTCGTCTACACGCTGTGGCTCAAGCGTCGCTCCTCGCAGAACATCGTGATCGGCGGTGCCGCCGGCGCCGTGCCCGTCCTCGTGGGATGGGCGGCGGTCACCGACAGCCTGTCGTGGGCGCCCGTGGTGCTCTTCGCCATCATCTTCATCTGGACACCCCCGCACTTCTGGTCGCTGGCGGTCCGCTACAAGGAGGACTACGCCGCGGCGGAGGTGCCGATGCTGCCGGTGGTCGCCTCCATGAAGCGCACGACGACCGAGATCGTGTACTACACGGTGGCGCTGGTGGCGGTGTCGTTCCTCCTCGGCCCCGTCGCCCACATGGGCTGGGTCTACATGGTGACGGCGGCGGTGTTGGGCGCCGGGTTCCTCTACCTGGTGACGCGCCTGTGGGGGCTGGCCCAGGACGGCCGGGCGACCGGGCGCGACGCGATGAAGGTCTTCGGGTACTCCATCACGTACCTGACGGTGTTGTTCGTCGCCATGGCGGGTGACGTACTCATCAGCAACCACCTTCACTAGCGTCCCCCGCGATGAGCGACGCGTCGCCCCCCGAGCCCTCGGCTGTGCCTGCGCCCGGCCCGGAGCCGGCCGGCGGGCCGGGGCCCCACAAGCCGCGCAAGGTCTTCCTGCTCGTCGGCACCGTCGTGGCCCTGGTTCTCGGCGTCTTCTTGTTCACCGGGCTGGGCACGAACCAGAACACGAGCGGCGCCCCGCACGAGGGCGGCCCGGTGCCGTCGTTCTCGGCCGCCAACGTCGGCCCGGTGGGCCCGCACCAGGTGTCGGTGAGCGCCGGTGGGACCGGTACGCCGACCGTCCTGCTGTTCTTCGGGAACTGGTGCGCCAGCTGCCATCAGGAGCTGCCGCCGCTGGCCGCGGCGGTCGAGCACCAACGGCAGGCGCGCGGGAGCCTCGCCCGCGTCCAGGTCGTGGGCATCGACGACCTGGACTCTGCGGGGAGCGCCCACTCGTTCATACGGAGCGCCGGCGTGAGCTTCCCGGTGGCCTACGACCCCAACGCCACCATCACCGCGAACATCTTCAAGTTCGACGGCAACCCCTACGCGGTCTTCGTGCGCAGTGACGGCACGATCCAGAGGATCGTGCAGGGGGCGGTCCTCACGCCGGCATCGCTGAGCGCGGACGAGCGCGCCCTCATTCCCAGCGGAACGTGAGCGCGGCCGCCAGCGGCGCGGCCACGGCCCAGACCGCCAGCACCACCCACGCCTCGACCGGCACCGGGACACCCCCGCCGAGCGAGGCATGGAGGGCGGCGGAGAGCGCCTCGGCGGGGAGCAGCTTGGCGAAGGCGGCCAGCCCGCTGGGGAGCTTGGTGATCGGGACGATCATGCCGCCGAGCAGCAGGAGGATCAGGTAGAGACCGTTGGCGGCGGCCAGGTTCACCTCGGCCCGCAGCGTGCCGGCCATGAAGAGGCCGATGCCGGCGAAGGCGGCCGTGCCGAGCAGGATGGCGCCGACGGCGGCCCCGCCGGCCCCGCCGGGCTCCCAGCCGAGCGCCAGGCCGACCGGGAGCAGGATCGCCGCCTGCAGCAGCTCCACTGCGACGATCGTCACGATCTTGGCGCCGAGCAGGCGCGGGCGGCCGAGCGGCGTCGAGCCGAGGCGCTTGAGCACGCCGTAGCCGCGCTCGAAGCCCGTGGCGATGCCGAGCGAGACCATGGCGGTCGACATCACGGCCAGGGACAGGATGCCGGGCACGAAGAACTGGGCCGGCGTCTGCGTCGGCGTCGAGACGACCGACACCTTGGAGAAGAAGAGCAGGAAGACCACGGGGATGCCGAGCGTCAGCAGCAGCGTCTCCCCGCGGCGGAGCGTCATGTAGATCTCCGCGCCGGTCTGCGCACCGAGGGGACGCAGCGCGCCGGCGGCGGTCGGCGACGTCGTCGAGCTCACGACCGCCGTCCCCGCCCTCGGCGGCCCCGGGGCCGCGCCGGCGTGGCGTCGGGCGTGCTCGCCGCGGCCGCGCCCACCGCCTCGAAGTACACGTCCTCGAGCGTCTTCCCGGCGACGAGGTCCGTGAGCGCGGCGCCCCGCTCGGCCAGCCAGGTGGCGACGGCCGCCGTCGCGGCCGGCCCGGCGGCCGCCCCGCCCTCGACCCGGTAGCGGCCGGGTGCGGTCTCGGTGACGGCCACCGCCGGTCCCACGGCGGCGGCCAGCGCGGCCACGTCGAGGCCCGGCGGCGCGCCGAACGAGATGACGGGCGCCGCGGCGCCGCTCGCCGCGGCGAGGGCGCGGGGCGTGCCCTCGAGCACGACGCGCCCGGCCGAGAGGATGACGATGCGGTCGGCCATCTTCTCCGCCTCGCCCAGCTCGTGCGTGGTCAGCAGCACGCAGACGCCGGTCTCCCGCAGGGCCGCCACGACGGCGCGCACGGCGATGCGCCCCTCGGGGTCGACGCCGGCCGTCGGCTCGTCGAGGAAGGCGACCTCGGGCCGGCCGATCAGCGCCAGGGCGAGCGACAGGCGCTGCTGCTCGCCGCCGGAGAGGTGGCGCCAGGGCGTGGTGGCCACACTCCGCAGGCCGACGAGGTCGAGCAGCTCCTCCGGCGGTCGCGGGTCGGGGTAGTAGGCGGCGAAGAGGTCGAGCACGCGGCGCGGCCCGAGCACGGGGTAGACACCGCCGCGCTGGAGCATGACGCCGATGCGACCGGTCAGCGCGGCGTGGTCGGCGATCGGCCGAAGCCCGAGGACGCGCACCTCGCCGGCCGCGGGGCGCCGGTAGCCCTCGAGCGTCTCCACCGTCGAGGTCTTGCCGGCCCCGTTCGGCCCGAGGACGACCACCACCTCGCCCGGGTCGGCGCTGAGATACAGATCGTCGACCGCGGGGGGCGTCCCGGTCGGGCCGTAGCGCACGGTGAGGCCGGTGACGGCGACGGCTGGCACGGCGTCGCAGGCTACTTTGACCGTCAGTGATCGATATCCGGGCGCTGCGCGACGATCCCGACGCGGTCAAGGCCGCGCTGGCCCGGCGCGGCGTGGTGGCGGCCGAGGTGGACGCCGTGCTACAGGCCGACGTGGCGCACCGGGCCCAGCTGGCCCGCGCCGAGGCGATGCGGGCCGAGGTGAAGGAGCTCTCGCGCCGGGTCGGGCAGGCCAAGAAGGAAGGGGACGAGGCCGCGGCGGCGGAGCTCAGCGCGCAAAGCCGGCGGCTCGGCGAGTCCGAGCGCGCCGCGGCCGCCGAGGCCGACGCGCTGGGGGAGCAGGTGCGCACGGGGTTGCTGTACCTCCCCAACATCCCGGCCCCCGACGCCCCCGACGGGGCGGGCGAGGACGACAACGTGGAGGTCCGCCGCTGGTGGCCCGGGCAGGACCTCGGGCGCCCCGAGCCGGAGCGCCTCGACCACCAGCAGGTGCCGCACTGGGAGATCGGCGAGGCGCTGCAGATCCTCGACATGGAGCGCGGCGCACGGCTGGCCGGCTCCATGTTCCCGCTCTACCGCGGGCCGGGGGCGCGGTTGCTGCGCGCGCTGACCGCGTTCGCCATCGACCGCCACTCGCCGGCGTACGAGGAGATCCGACCTCCGACCGTCGTGCTCACCGAGACGATGACCTCGACGGGCCACCTGCCCAAGTTCGCCGACGACGCCTACCACATCGAGCGGGACGACCTGTGGTTGATCCCGACGGCGGAGGTCCCGCTGACCTCCATGCACCGGGGCGAGATCCTGGAGGAGTCGCAGCTGCCGCTGCGCTTCACCGCGTCGACGGCGTGCTACCGACGCGAGGCGGGCTCGGCCGGGCGCGACACACGGGGGCTGCTGCGCGTGCACGAGTTCGACAAGGTGGAGCTGTTCGCCTACGCCACGCCGGACGGCGCGCTGGACGCCCAGGCCGACATCCTGGCCCGGGCCGAGTCGATGCTCCAGGAGCTCGAGTTGCCCTACCGCGTGCTCGACCTGTGCACGGGGGACCTGGGCGGCTCGTCGGCCCGCACCTTCGACCTCGAGGCGTACGCGCCCGGCGTCGACCGCTGGCTCGAGGTGTCGTCCGTGAGCTGGTTCCGTGACTACCAGGCGCGGCGGGCCAACGTGCGCTACCGGCCGGCGGGGGGCGGCCCGCTGGAGCTGGTGCACACGGTGAACGGCTCGGCCCTGGCCTGGCCGCGGATCTGGGCCGCCCTGGTGGAGAACGGGCGGCAGGAGGACGGGACGGTGCTGCTGCCCGAGGCGCTGGCGCCCTATCTGGGCGGCGAGCTGTTGCTCAAGGCGCCGTGAGCGGCGACGGCGGCTACGGCTTCACCCGCATGATCGACACCATCGCCGCCGAGAGCGCGCGCCTCGCCGCGGTGGTCGGTGTATCCGACCTGGAGGCGCGTGTCCCGTCGTGCCCCGAATGGTCCGTGCGCGACCTGGCCCACCACATCGGCAAGGTGCAGTGGTACTGGGGTGAGAACGTGCGGGCGAAGAACGCGGACCAGCGTTCGGGTACCGAGCCGACGCCGTTGCCCGAGGACGCCGACCTGCTGGCGTGGCTCGGGTGGTGCACCTATTCGCTGCTGGCCGCGCTCCGCGCCGCGGGTCCCGACGCACCGTGCTGGGCCTGGTGGCCCTCGCCACACACCTCGGGCGCCGTCGGTCGGCACCAGGCCCAGGAGGCGGCGGTGCACCGGTGGGACGCCGAGGGCGTGCGCGGCACGTCGACGCCGTTGCCGGCCGTCCTGGCGGCCGACGGCGTCCCCGAGTTCGTGGAGATCATGATCGGCGCGGACGTGACGGCGCTGCCCGGGTCGGTCACCCTGACCGCGACGGACACCGGGGCCAGCTGGCAGGCGGCGGGGACGGGGGCCACGGCGTCGGCCCGGGTCTCGGAGCTGCGGGCCACGGCGTCCGATTTGGTCCTGATGCTCTACCGGCGCCTGCCCGTGCCTGACGCTGCGGTGACCGGGGACCCGATGTTGGTGGCGGCCCTCCTCTCCCTGGCCGACACGTCGTGAGCGAGCTCGTCTTCCTCGGGACGGGCAATTTCCTGAGCCCGCCGGGCCGCTATTGGAACAGCTTCGTGATGGACGCGGCCGTGCTCGTGGAGCCCAGCCCCACCGCGTTGCCGCACCTGCGACGCTGCGGCTTCGTGGCCGGCGACATCGAGGTCGTGGTGATCTCGCACTTCCACGCCGACCACTGCTTCGGCTGGCCCTTCTTCCTGCAGGCCGCCGCCGAGATCGGGGGTGGCCGCACGCTGCACGTGGTCGGGCCGCCGGGGCTCGAGGCGCAGCTGGCCGCCATGCTGGAGGTGGGCGCGGTGCGCTCGGTGCTGGACTCGGCGCGCCAACGCCTCGACCTGCGCTTCAGCGAGGTCGACGGGTCGTGGCAGCGGGCCGGGCCGCTCCACTTCCGGGCCATCGAGGTGGTCCACGTCCCCTACCTGCGCTGCTTCGGCTACCTCTTCGAGCGGCCCGGCCTGGTGGTCGGCTACTCGGGCGACACGACGCCGTGCGAGGGGCTGAGCGAGCTGGCCCGGCAGTCCGACGTCCTCGTCGTCGAGTGCAACGGGCGCCACCTCCCCCCGGGCGCGCCGCCCACCCACATGGACGAGGACTCCATTCAAGAGCTCCGGGCGGCCCATCCCGACGTGCACATCGTGCTCACGCATCTCGGCGAGCAGGTCGACACCGCCGCCATGCCGGGCGTGACGATCCCTGACGACTTCGAGCGGCTGACGGTCTGAACGGGCGCGCCCGGGACTAGCCGCCGGCCGCCGCGAAGCGGTAGCCGACGCCGCGCACGGTGGTGATGAGCACCGGCGTCGAGGGATCGGCCTCAATGCGGGAGCGCAGCCGCTTGATGTGCACGTCGAGCGTCTTCGTGTCGCCGATGTAGTCGGTCCCCCACACGCGGTCGATGAGCACGTCGCGGGTGAGCACGCGCCCGGAGTTCTCGACGAGCAGGCGCAACAGCTCGAACTCCTTGCGTCGCAGGTGCACTTCCTCGCCGCGCACGAACACACGCCGCTGGTCGAAGTCCACCTTGATCCCGTTCGACTCCCAGATGCCGTCGCTGCCGAACTCGATGGTCCCGCCGACATCCGTCGCCTCGGTGCCCCCGGGCGCGCGCCGCAGGACGGCGCGCATGCGGGCGATGAGCTCGCGCAGGCGGTAGGGCTTGGTGACGTAGTCGTCCGCGCCCACCTCGAGCGCGACCACGGTGTCGATCTCGGTGCCCTTGGCCGTGACCATGATGATCGGGACGTGCGAGCGCGTGCGGATGTTGCGGCACACGTCGATCCCCGAGAGCTTGGGCAGCATGAGGTCGAGCAGCAGGATGTCGGGGCTCGTCTCGTCGAAGAGCGCCAACGCCTCGTTCCCATCGCGCGCCACGGTCACCCGGAAGCCCTCGTTGGTGAGCCCGATGACGAGTGCCTCGATGAACGACTCCTCGTCCTCGGCCAGCAGGACCTTGACGGGGCCTTCGCCCGGCGCGGTCCGGGCGACCTTCTTGCCGGCGGCCTTGGCCGTCCCGGTCTTGGTCACGCCACGCGCTCCGCCTGGATCGGCAGGACGAGCGTGAAGGTGGACCCCTCGCCCTCGCGCGACTCGACGTCGACCCATCCCTGGTGGTTGTTGGCGACGTGGCGCACGATGGAGAGCCCGAGCCCGGTGCCGCCGGTGTCGCGGCTGCGGCCGTGGTCGACCCGGTAGAAGCGCTCGAAGATGCGGTCGAGGTCCCGGGCCGGGATCCCGACGCCGTGGTCCTGCACGGAAAGGCGCACGTTGTCGCGCTCCTCGATGCGCCAATTGGGCGTGACCGCCGCGCCCTCCGCCGGGCCCGTCGCGGCGGTGTCGCCCGCCCCCCCGCCGGGCCCCGTCGACCCCGTGGCGGTGGTGGCCGTGGTGGCGCCGGGGGCGGCGTCGGCCTCGTCGGACGGTCCCTGCTCGAGTATCTCGGGGGTGAAGACCGGCTCCACCGCGCCCTCCTTCTGGGAATAGGGGGTTGCGGGCACCGAGTCTGCTCCATCGGCGCCCACGGCGGGGAGCTCCCCGGTGTCGGGCTCCGTGTGCCCGTCGGCGGCCTGGGAGCCCAGGACGGCGGGGTGCTCCAGGTTGGGGTTGGTGTGCTGGACCGCACCGGTGACGACGACCTTGGAGTTGTCGTAGGAGTAGGTGATCGCGTTCTCCAGCAGCGCGTGCATGGCCGAGACGAGCTGGCGCCGGTCCCCCATCACCGCCACGGGGGGCGACGGCTCGTGCAGCACGATCTCGATGCCGCGCTGGTCGGCCGTGGCCCGCACGCGCTCGATGGCGTCCGCCATGACGAGGTTCACCAGCACCGGCTCGCGCGGCGGCGCCTCCTCGGACTCGATGCGGGAGAGGTCGAGCAGGTCGTCGATGATCCGGCTGACCCGGAAGGCCTCGTTGTGGATGCGCCCGGCCAGGCGCTGGGCCACGTCCGGGTCGGGCTCGGAGACGAGGGTCTCGGCCAGGAGGCCGAGCGCGCCCATCGGCGTCTTGAGCTCGTGGCTCACGTTGGCCACGAAGTCGCGGCGGATCTCCTCCAGCCGGCGGCGCTCCGAGATGTCCTCGATGAGCGCGATCACGCCGAGGGGACGGCGGCCGTCGTCGATCTGGCGGGCCCGCACCTGCAGCGTGCGCCGGGGCGGACCGTAGAGATCGAGCGTGCGTTCGGCCGATCCCTCGTGCCAGGCGTCCTCCAGGACCTCGGTCACCGCCTGTGCGGCCAGGGCGTCGCCGTGGCGGCTGACCATCAGGGCGTTGGCGCGGCCGTTGCGGTAGATCACCGTGCCGTTCTCGTCGCACAGGACGACCCCCTGGGTCAGGGTGTCGAGCGAGCGCCGCAGCCGGATGGCGTCCGAGCTGGACTCCGTCACAGCCTGGGCGGCCCCGCCGGTCACCTGCTCGAGGTAGGCCAGGGACGTCTCGATGTTGTACTCGTCCTCGGGCGGGTCGAGCCCCAGGCGTGTGCCCAGCGCGGCCAGGCGCTGCGCGATGGCGCGCCGCCCCGACCGCCGTCCCATGTAGGCGGCCCCCACGCCCACCAGGACGCAGACGGCGACGGCGGCCGCGATGTAGATGATCTCCTGGGTCTGGCTGAGATGGATCGCGCCCGGGCCGCTCAGAAGCACGTCCCCAATATGACAGGGCTGGGCGGCGCGGGGCGAACAGCAACGGTGCGACGTCCCAGCCGGCCGTTCTGGTGCGTGCGGAAGCCTGTCGTGCCGGACCTGCCCTTTCCGTCGTGCCGGGTCCACCCGGGTGCCCGGCGGGTGGAAAAGGTCAGACATCGGCCTCCACGGCGAACCGTTCTCCGCCCGGACGGCGGCCCGGAGGTCCCGGTGCCCCCGGTCACCAGGGGAGGTCCCATGGTCGTGTGGCACCTGGCCGATGTCACGCTGAACCCGAGCGTGAACGCGCTGCCCGGCGGCGGGACCCTGCAGGAGCTGACCAACGGCCTGGGGGCGTGGGCGCTCATCGCGGCGCTGGCCGGGCTGCTCATCGGCGCCGCCGCCTGGGCGTTGGGCGTGCACTCGCAGAACTTCCAGCAGTCGCTGGTCGGGCGCCGGACGGTCCTGGTGTCGGGCCTGGCGGCGCTGCTCATCGGCGCCGCTCCGCCGATTGTCAACTTCTTCTTCCACGCCGGCACCAACCTCCACTGAGACCGCCGAGGGGCCGTCGCGATGCTTGCCGCCGGTTGCACGGGCCTCGACGCGCTCAACCCGATCTGCCAGGTCGGCAGCATCGGCGGGTCCATCGCGGCGTCCGGCTTCGAGTCGGTGCTCAACGGGATCAGCCAGTGGGTGGCCAGCGGCGCCGAGTGGCTGCTCGGCCAGATCGGCGACGTGCTCGTCTCGACCACGACGGTGGACGTGGGGGCCACGTGGTTCCGCGCCCACTACGGCCAGATGACCGCGCTGGCGGGCGTCGTCGTCCTCCCGATGCTCCTGGTCTCGACGATCTCGGCGGTCGTGCGCCAGAACGCGGGCCAGCTGGTCCGCACCTTCCTCGTGCAGTTGCCGCTCGCCCTGGTGCTCGGGGTGGTGGCGATCCAGGTCGTCGTCCTGAGCCTGGCCGCCACCGACGCCATGAGCGACGCCGTCGCGGGCGGCACGGGCGCCGACGTCACCTCGCTGCTGTCGGGGGTAACGACCGGGCTGGCGGCCGCCGCCGCGGACCCCACCATCGCGAGCTTCGTGCTGCTGCTCATCGCGTTGTTGATCGCCGTGGCCGCGTTCGTGCTGTGGCTCGAGCTCCTGATCCGCGCCGCCGCGGTCTACGTCGCCGTCCTCTTCCTGCCCCTGGCCCTGGCCACGCTCGTCTGGCCCGCCGTGTCGCACTGGTGCCGCCGCCTGGTCGAGACCCTGGCCGCGCTGATCCTGTCCAAGTTCGTCATCGTGGCGACGCTGAGCCTGGCCGCCGGCGCGGTGTCGTCGGGCACCGCCGGCACCGGCACGCACGGCGCCGGCTTCTCGGCGGTCCTGGCGGGGGGCGCGCTGCTCGTCATGGCCACCTTCGTCCCCTTCGCCATCCTGCGTATGATCCCCGCGGTCGAGGCGGGCGCCGTGGGCCATCTCGACGGGTTGCGCTCCCGGGGGACGGCGGCCGTGACGCGTCCGGCCCGCTCGGCCGCGCTGCACGCTCTCGGCACCGGTCTCGAGGCGCTGGGCGACGCCCGCCTGCTGGCCGAGACCGGAGGCGCCGCGGCCGGCGCCACGGGCAACATGGCGCGGGGCGCGGCGCGGGCGGCGTCGGGTCCGGGCACCCACGACGGCGTCGGTGTCGGGCTCGGCGAGGGCGACCCGACGTCCCAGCAGGTCTACGACGCCGGCGTGGCGAGCGGCGTCGTGCCCGCGCCGAAGGGCCCCAAGCCCATCGTGCGCAGCGTCGACGAGGTGGCGGAGGACCTGCGCTCGACGTCACCGACCCGGCACCGGGGCCCGGGGTTCGACCCGGTGCCCACGGGTCCGGCCACCCCCGACGACGCCTGGAAGTGGGAGGGCGTGCCGCCGGGGCGCGCCCTGATCGGCCCGGTCGAGCCCGGCAAGATGCGCCACTACATGGGCCACGACGGCCATGGCCCGTGCATCAAGTGGCTGCCGCCGGCCTGGCCGCCCGGGCACGAGGGCGACGGCGCATGAGCGACGAGGGCGGGACGCGCTACCGGTTCGGCCCGCGCGAGCGGGGCGGCGCGCTGGCCGGGTGGCGGGCCGGGCAGATCGTCACGGTCGCCGTCGGCCTGGTCTTCGGGGTGGTGGTGCTGCGGTGGGAGCCCAACGCGGCGGGCGTGGCCGCGGCGATCGGCATCCTGGTCCTCTACGGCGCGCTGGCGACGGTGCCGGTGGCCGGTCGCACGGGCGACGAGTGGCTCCCCGTGGTCGTGTGCTGGGGCGCCCGGCGCGGCCGCGCCGCGCGGTGCGGGCCGGCGCGCGCATCGGGCATGGGCGCGCTGCGGGGGCTGCGGCTGCTGCGCGCCGGCCGGCACGACATGGGCGTGGTGCACGACCGGGCGGCGCGCACGCTCACCGCCGCGCTGGGCCTGCGCGGCGGCAGCTTCGCGCTGCTGGGTCCCGACGAGCAGGACCGGCGGGTCGGCGCCTGGGCCTCGGTCCTGTCCTCGCTGGCCCGCGAGGGCTCGCCGGTGCACCGCGTGCAGTGGCTCGCCGCGTCGTTCCCCGACGACGGGCGCGGGGTCAGGGCGTATCTCGCCGCCGAGGCCGACCCCGGGGTGGCGTCGGCGTGCACGGCGTCCTACGAGGCGCTCCTGACCGACATGGACTCCCACGCCTGCGCCCACGACGTCGTGCTGGCCGTCCAGCTGCGGCTCACGAAGTCGGTCGAGGCCGGGTGCGCCGCCCTGGCCCGCGAGGTCGCGTCGCTGGTCCGGCTCCTCACCGATGCCGACGTGCAGGTCGAGTCGGTCCTGGGCGCGGACGACCTGGCCCGCCAGTTGCTGCGGACCTACGAGCCGCACGCGGCGGCCGAGGGCGCACCGTCCGCCGCCGCCGACCCGTGGCCGATGGCGATGGAGGAGGCCTGGTCGACGGTGCGCGTCGACGGGATGGTCCACGCCACCTTCTGGGTCGCGGAGTGGCCGCGGACCGAGGTGCGCAGCGACTTCCTGGCCCCGCTGCTCCTGGGCTCGGCACGCGCGACGTTCTCGGTGGTCATGCAGCCGCTCGGGCCGGACGCGGCCGTGCGCAAGGTGGAGGCCTCCCGGACGGCCGACCTGGCCGACGCCGAGCTGCGCCGCCGCGGCGGGTTCGTCTCGACGGCGCGCCATGCGCGCGAGTCCGAGGTCCTGGCCCGCCGGGAGGCGGAGCTGGCCGAGGGCCACGCGTCCTTCCGCTACTCGGGCTACGTCACGGTGTCGGCCGCGGGGGACGAGGAGCTCGCCGGCGCCTGCGACGCCGTGCAGCACGCGGCCGGCCAGAGCCGGCTGGCGCTAAGGCGGCTCTACGGCGACCAGGCATCGGCCTACACGTGCACGCTGCCGCTGTGCCGCGGGCTGCACTGAGAGAGGCGCGGGCGGGCAGCACCTCTACCATGGCCGGGATGAGGCCGGCACCGCATGACCGATGACGAGCCCCCCTTCGTCCTGCCCCGCATCCCGGCCTCGTCCGGGGCGCTGATCTTCGACGAGGACGGGCGCCTCCTCGTCGTCGACCCCACCTACAAGGCCCACTGGACGATCCCGGGCGGGATCATGGAGGAGGACGGCGAGACGCCGTGGGAGGCGTGCCGGCGGGAGGTGCGCGAGGAGGTCGGGCTGCACGTCGAGCGAGGCCGCCTCGTCGCCGTCGACTTCCTGCGGCCGAAGCCGGCGAAGCCGGGCGGGATGCGGTTCCTCTTCGACTGCGGCGCCCTCCCCGCCGCGGCGCTCGAGGCGATCACGCTCCAGGAGGAGGAGCTCTCCGAGCACCGACTGGTCGCCCCGACCGAGGCGCTCGAGCTGTTGAGCGGGCCGCTCCGGCGCCGCGTCGGCGCCGCGCTGGCCGCTCGGCCCGGCGCCTGCGTGTACCTGGAGGACGGGCGCCCGGTCTGACGCGGCCCGCCCTCGCTCAGGCGAGGCCGAGCTCGACCGGAGCCTCGCGTAAGAAGAAGGCCAGCGCGGCGACGACGATCGTCGCGGCCACGGCGAGCGCCCACGTCGCGCCGGCGTGGAGCACGAGGAGCGCGCCGACGAGCGCCCCGCCGAACTGGGAGAGGACCGACGTGAGGCGCAGGGCCGCGTTCGGGTTGGCGCCACCCGCCAGCCACGACTCCGACGCCAGCCCGGTCAGGGTGGTGGTGAGGACGGTGGTCGACATGTCGCGGACCCCGAGCCGACGCACCGCCGCGTTGCGGCCGCCCACGGAGAGGGCCAGGAGGGCGATCACGGTGAAGCGCGGCCATCCCGCGCCGATGGCGGGGACGGTGCCGGCGACGACGGCCGCCAGCGCGGTCAAGGTCGCCTCCGTCGCCATGACGACCAGGAGCAGCGTGCGCGCGGGTCGCACGTGTCGGGCGAGGCGGCCGACGGCGACCGCGCCGCCCAGGAAGAAGCCCAGCGCGCAGAGGCTGGCCGCCACGGAGAACCCCGGCGCGCCCGCCGCGGCGAACCCGACCAGCACCACGTTGCCCGTCATGTTGGCGATGAACACGTGCCCGAGGCGGAGGAAGCTCACGGCGTCGAGGAAGCCGCTCACCACGGTCAGGGCGGCCAGCGTGACCACGAGGGGCTGTGGCGGACGATCGGGCTCGTGCATGTTCGCTCCACCTTCCCCGCGACCGGTGACGGTCCCGGCGCCGTCAAGGTAACGGAGGCCGGCGCCCGGAGGGCCGACCGTTCCCCTGCATGAGGGAGCGGATGCCGAGGGTGCCCGCCCACCAGGTGACGACGCGGAACCTCGGCGCGGCCTACCCGTTCATCGCGGAGGCCGGCCTGGGCCGGCGGGGCGTGGTGGTCGGGGACGACCTGCTCGGTGGCTCGTTCGTCTTCGACCCCTTCGAGCTCTACGCGGCCGGCGTGGTGTCCAACCCCAACATGGTCGTCTTCGGCCAGATCGGCCGGGGCAAGAGCGCGTTCGTGAAGTCCTTCCTCTGGCGCCAGGCGGTCTTCGGGCGGCGAGCCTGGGTCGTCGACCCCAAGGGCGAGTACGCGGACCTGGCCGATGCGTGGGGCGTGCGGCCCGTGGCCCTGCGGCCCGGCGGTGCCATCCGGCTGAACCCGCTCGACCCCGGGCCCGACGGCGAGGACGCAGGGCCACCGGGGCCCGACCCCACCGGTCGCCGCCGCATGGAGCTGCTCTCGTCGCTGGCCAGCGCCTGCCTGGGCCGGAGCCTGGCGCCGCGCGAGCGCGCCGCCCTCGGCGCGGCGCTGGCCGAGACGACGCGGACGGAGGTCGCACCGACCGTGCCGATGGTGGTCGACGCGCTGCTGTCCCCCGACGCAGAGGCCGCCCGCGCGCTGCGCACCGACCGGCGCGACCTGCTCGAGGACGGCCGCGACGTCGCCCTGGAGCTGCGCCGCCTCGTCCACGGCGACCTGTGCGGCATGTTCGACGGCCCCTCGACGCCCGGCCTCGACCTCTCGGCGCCGCTCGTCGTCCTCGACCTCTCGGCGCTCTACTCGTCTGCCGCGCTCGGCGTCCTGATGGCGTGCGCCACCGCGTGGCTGCAGGCCGCGCTGGCCCGGACGGCCGCAGGCGGGGCTGCCGCTGCGCCGGGGCGCAGCCGGTTCTTCCTCGTGGTCGACGAGGCGTGGGCGATCCTCTCCAACCTGGGCGTGGCCCGCTGGCTGCAGTCCTCGTGGAAGCTCTCCCGTGCCTTCGGGGTCGCCAACGTGGCGGTGCTGCACCGGGTGTCGGACCTCCGGTCGGTCGGGGCGTCGGACTCCGAGCAGGTGGCGCTGGCCCAGGGCTTGCTGAGCGATTCGGAGACCCGGGTGGTCTACGCCCAGTCGCCGGGCGAGCTGGAGGCGGCGGCGGAGCTCCTGTCCCTGTCCGCCACCGAGACGGACCTGCTGCCGCAGCTGCGGCGCGGCATCGCCCTGTGGAAGGTCGGCCAGCGGTCCTTCCTGGTTCAACACCGGCTCAGTGCGACGGAACGGCGCATCGTCGACACCGACGCCGCCATGACCGCGGGCTAGCGGGTGGCCGGCATCGCGGCCGTGGTCGTGCCCGTGGTGCTCGGCGGCGCGCTGGTGGCCGGGGTCTCGTCCCGCGGCGCGATGTGGCCGGCCGCAGCGTCGCGGCGGCCCGACGCCGGGGCGCCCGCTGGGCCAGGCGGCGCGAGCTCCGCCCGCTGCTGGTCAAGGGGGACGTCCCTCCGCCGGGACGCCTGCAGCTCGGCGCGGTCCCGGGCGTGCGGCGCGCGCGGCTCGCCGCCGAGCCGGCCCAGTCGTTGGTGGTGGTCGGCCCGACGCAGAGCGGCAAGACGACGAGCCTCGCCGTGCCGGCGATCCTCTTGTGGCCCGGCCCGGTGCTGGCCGCCAGCGTCAAGAGCGACCTGCTCCGCGACACCCGGGGACCTCGAGCCCGCCGGGGCCGGGTGTGGTGCATCGATCCGACCGGAAGTAGCGGGGCCCCGGCCGACGAGTGGACGCCGCTGGCCGGCTGCACCGAGTGGCCGGTGGCCTCCCGGGTCGCCGCGGACCTGTGCGACGCCGCCAAGGCTGACGGGACGACGGCCGACGGCGAGTTCTGGTACGCCACGGCGACCAAGCTGCTGGCCCCGTTGCTCCTGGCGGCGGCGCTGGACGGCCGCACGATGGCCGACGTGGTCCGCTGGGTCGACATGCAGGAGGTCGGCGAGGTCGCCGGCATCCTCGAAGTGCGCGGCGCCGCCCGAGGCGCTCCGGGCGGCGCAGGCCACCTGGTGCCGCGACGAGCGCACCCGCAGCTCCGTCTACACGACGGCGGAGACGGTGTTGGCGCCGTTCGCCCATGCCCCGCCGGGGCCGGCTCCACCGTCGTCGTTCGAGCCGCAGCTGCTGCTCGGCGGGTCCCACACCGTGTACCTGTGCGCGCCGGCCCACGACCAGCGCCGCCTGCGGGGCTACTTCACCGCGTTGACCCAGCAGGTGCTCACCTGTGCCTTCGCGTCCGCCACGAGATCGGGCCGCCCGATCGACCCTCCGTTGCTGGTCGTCCTCGACGAGGCCGCGCACATCGCCCCCCTCCCCGAGCTCGACGGCCTGGCCGCGACCTGCGCGTCGCACGGGATCCAGATCGTGACGGTCTGGCAGGACCTGGCCCAGGTGCGCGGACGCTACGGCGCCCGGGCGGCCACGGTGCTCAACAACCATCGGGCCAAGCTGTTCCTGCCCGGCATCGCCGACCCCGACACCCTCGAGTACGCCAGCCGGCTCGTGGGTGACGAGGAGGTCACCCACCCCTCGGTGACCCGCGACCCCGCCGGCCGGCGGTCCACGACGTCGACGACGGGACCGCGCCGGCTGCTGCCACCCGAGGACCTGCGCTGCCTGCGCCGCGGCCAGGCCGTCCTCGTCTACGGCACCCTGCCCCCGGCGCGGCTGCTGCTGAAGCCGTGGTGGGAGTGGACGGGCCTCAAGCCGGCCCGGTCCGCGTCGACCGGGGGCGCGTCCACGGTGCCGGCGCCTTCGTGCACGCGGGCGCGGGCGCGGGCAACCTGGGCCCGGTCGTGGGACAGCATTCGCTCCTGGGCGTTCGTCGCCAGCTTCGCCGCCCGCTCGAACTCGAGCGCCGCCTCGGCGTGGCGGCCGAGGCGGTCGAGGAGGTCGCCGCGCACGCTGTAGAGGAGGTGGTAGCGCTCGAGGGTCCCCGTCTCCATCAGCTGGTCGACCAGGGGGAGTGCCGCGCCGGGGCCGGCGGCCCGGGAGATGGCCACCGCCCGGTTGAGCTCGACGATGGGAGACGGCGCGGTGCGGGCCAGCGCGCTGTAGAGGCGCACGAGCTCGTCCCAGTCCGTGTCCTGGGGCCGGAAGGCGTGGGCGTGGCAGGCGGCGATGGCGGCCTGGAGGGCGTAGGGACCCGACGACCCGCCGAGCGCGTCCGCCCGCGCCAGCGCCGCTTCGCCCCGGTTGATGTGGAGGCGGTCCCACTGGCGCCGGTCCTGGTCGAGCAGCAGCACGGGAGCACCCGACGGCCCGGTGCGGGCGCGCAGGCGCGACGACTGGAACTCCATGAGCGCCACCAGCCCGTGCACCTCGGGCTCGTCCGGAGCGAGAGCGGCGAGCACGCGGCCCAGCCGGAGCGCCTCGGCGCACAGCTCGGGCCGGAGCCAGTCCTCGCCCGACGTGGCCGAGTAGCCCTCGTTGTAGATGAGGTAGACGACTTCGAGCACCGCACCGAGGCGTGCGGCGCGATCCTCACCCGTGGGCACCTCGAAGGGGACGGCGGCCCGGGCGATCGACTTCTTGGCCCGCACGATGCGCTGGGCGATGGTCGGCTCGGGCACGACGTAGGCCCGGGCGATCTCGGGCACCGTGAGGCCGCCGACGAGCCGCAGCGTGAGCGCCACCCGGGCCGGGACCGCGAGCACCGGGTGGCAGGCCACGAAGATCAGGCGCAGGCGTTCGTCGGAGATGTCCTCCGGCGACTCCGGGTCGATCTCGCTGCCTCCCTCGCCGTGCCCGGGCACCGCGGCCTGCAGCTCGCGGCTCAGCTGGGCGTACTTCGCCTCCAGCGTGCGGTTGCGGCGGAACAGGTCGACCGCCTTGCGCTTGCCCACGGTCGTGAGCCAGGCGCCGGGATTGTGCGGCGTGCCGTCACGGGGCCACTGGCGCAGCGCGTCGACCAGTGCGTCCTGGGCCAGCTCCTCCGCCAGGCCGATGTCACCGACGAACGACGCCAGCGCGGCGACGACCCGGGGGAACTCCATCCGGTAGACGGTCTCGATTGCGGCGGTCGAATCGGTGGCCGGCACGCCACCGATTCAACCACCGCCCTCGTCATGGGCGTCGCTCCGCTCAGCTGAACACCGGCCGGATCCGCACTTCGCCCTCGCCCAGCACGCTGACGAAGCGCTTCGACCACTCGATCGCCTCGTCCTTGTCGCGACACTCCATGAGCGCCCAGCCGCCCACGAGCTCCTTGGCCTCGGCGAAGGGCCCGTCGACCACCGTGAATTCGCCGTCCTTGAGGGTGATCTTGGCGCCCTCCGAGGTCGGGGCGATGCCGCCCGTGGCGACGATGACGCCGGCGTTGACGGCCTCCTCGACGAACGCGCCCATCTTCTCGTACAGCTCGGGCGGCGGGGGCTCGGTCGGGAGCTCCGACTCGCTGGCAAGGGTGTATCCCAGGAAACGCATGGTGTGCTCGCTTTCTTGTCCGTGTGGGGCGACTGTCGCCTCACTCTGGCAGAGCGTCGAACGGCCCGGCACAGAATCGACACGCCGACCGGAATTCTTCAAGAACCCTGCGGGACCTCCCCCTCGGACGGCGGGCCCGGGCGTGCGGAGCCCCGTGTCGCGCCTTGACCGGTCGAGGCCGGGGTTCGTAGTCTCGCCTGCATTCGCGCGATCGAGAGGGAAGGGGCGCAGGCAATGACCACCCAGGGAACGCCCGGTGAGGTGCGCATGCTCATCGACGGCGAGCTCGTCGAAGCAGCCTCGGGCAAGCGGTTCGAGAACATCAACCCGGCCACGGAGGAGGTGCTCGGTGAGGTGGCCGACGCCTCGGCCGAGGACATGCAGCGGGCCATCGCCGCGGCCCGGCGGGCCTTCGACGAGTCCGACTGGACGACCAACCGCGCCCTGCGCAAGCGCTGCCTCGAGCAGCTGCAGGAAGCGCTCGAGTCGGAGCGGGAGGAGTACCGCGAGGAACTGATCGCCGAGGTGGGGACGCCCCGCATGATGACCTTCGCGGCCCAGCTGGACTGGCCGCTGGAGGAGGCCCTCCGCTGGCCGGCGAAGATGATCGACGAGTTCGCCTGGGACCGGGACCTCCCCGACGGGAACATGATGGGCATGCAGAGCCGGCGCGCCGTGTGGAAGGAGCCGATCGGGGTGATCGGCTCCATCGTCCCGTGGAACTACCCGCTCGAGGTGACCCTGAACAAGCTCGGGCCGATCCTCGCCACCGGCAACACGACGGTCCTCAAGCCGGCCCCCGACACCCCCTGGAACGCCACGCGGCTGGGCCGGCTGGTGGCCGAGAAGACGGACATCCCGCCGGGCGTCCTGAACGTCGTCACGTCCTCGGACCACCTGGTCGGAGAGGAGCTGACGATCTCTCCCCTGGTCGACATGATCTCCTTCACGGGGTCCACCGCGGTCGGCCGCCGGATCATGGAGAAGGGCGCACCGACGCTCAAGAGGGTGTTCCTGGAGCTCGGCGGCAAGTCGGCCATGATCGTGTTGGACGACGCCGACTTCGCATCGGTGGTGCCGGGTGGCTCCATGGTCTGCATCCACGGCGGCCAGGGTTGTGCCATGCAGACGCGGATGCTGTTGCCCCGGGCGCGCGTCGACGAGGGCGTCGAGCTGGTCAGCGCCGCCATGGCCGCGTTTCCCTACGGCGACCCGAGCAGCGACGCGGTGATGATGGGCCCGTTGGTCAGCGCGCGCCAGCGCGACCGGGTCCTCGGGTACATCGAGCGCGGCAAGGAGGAGGGCGCCACGCTCGTCACCGGCGGCGGCCGTCCCGCCGACCAGCCCAAGGGCTGGTTCGTGGAGCCCACGCTCTTCGCCGACGTCGACAACTCCATGACGATCGCCCAGGAGGAGATCTTCGGGCCCGTGTTGGTGGTGATCCCCTACGACGACGACGACGACGCGGTGCGGATCGCCAACGAGAGCAACTACGGGCTCTCGGGCGGCATCTTCTCCGGCTCCCCGGAGCGGGCCGACGCCATCGCCCGCCGCCTCCGGACCGGGTCCCTGAGCGTCAACGGTGGGCTGTGGTACGGCGCGGACTCCCCGTACGGCGGCTACAAGGACAGCGGGATCGGGCGCCAGTGCGGGATCGAGGGCCTGGAGCAGTACCTCGAGACCAAGGCGATCGCCTGGCCGCAGACCTGACCCCCTGAGGGCCGCCTCAGGCCGACCATTCCGCCAACAGGTCGTCGACGGTGGTCAAGCGGGCCACGAACGCGAGGCTGTGCGTGAGCATGGATGCGTGGTGCTCGGGCGGGGTGCCGACACAGGCGTCGGCCGGGATGGTCACGGCGAAGTCCTCGTCGGCGGCGCCCACGGCGACGAGCGGTATGGCCAGGTTCGTCGACACACCCGCCACCACGACGTCGGTGATCCCGATGTTGCGCAGGATCGTCAGGACCTCGGTGCGGTGCACCGGAGAGATGCCCTGGTGCCGGGGGAGCACGAGGTCGTCGGGCCCCACGCCGATCTCGGGCACGATCTCGGTGGCGGGGTGGCCCGCGTGCCAGGAGGCGGTCGCCGAAGTGGCCCGCACCAGGGCGGAGCGCCGGCTGGCCGATCGCCCGCCGGCCAGCGGAAGGTAGGTCAGGTGGGCGACGAGCACCTTGGCCCGGCGGGCCCCGGCGGCGAGGCGGCCCATGGTGGCCAGCACCGGCCGGGCGGACTCGGACAGGGCGGGGAGCACCGAGAGGTCGCCGACCACCCCGCGCTGGCACTCGACGAACAGCAGCGCCGTCGTGTCGGGATCGCTCATGCGGAACGGGATCGCAGCCCCGGCCGGCGGCTCACGCGAGCACGCCCGCCAGCTTGAGCTCCATGATCTCGTCGGCGCTGCACTCGATGCCCGCGAGGATCTCCTCGCAGTGCTCGTTGAATTCGGGGCCGCGTTTGGGGGCGGCCGGCGCACCCGCGAACTGCACCGGCGTCGTCACCAGCTGGAACGGCACGCCCTCGCTGGTCGCGGTCTCCCCGAGGTAGCCGTTCGCCTCCACCTGGGGATCGGCCACGACCTCCAGCGTGTCCTGCGCCACCGACCACTGGCCGTCGAACGACTCCAGCCGCGCCCGCCAGTCGCTCAGCGGCGCCGACTCGAAGATGCCGGTCAGGATCTGGCGGGCCTCCCGGGCGTTGGCGGCGAGCTGCTCGTGGGAGGCGAACCGCTCGTCCGCGATGAGGTCCTCACGGCCGAGCGCCCTGCAGGCACTCGGCCAGTAGCGGAAGCCCTGGAGGCACGAGAAGGCCAGGAACTTGCCGTCCTCGGTGCGGTAGGTGCCGACGAGCGGGTTGGCAGGCCCGGCGCCACCGCCCTTGCTCGGACCGGGGCGCCAGGGCATGTCCAGCTGGAGCGACAGCGCGATGGCCGGGCTCATCGCCCACATGCCGACGCCGAGGAGCGAGACGTCCACCGGCAGGGCCTCGCCGGTCCGCTCGCGGTGGAAGAGCGCGCCGAGGATGCCGCCGGCGATCGTCATGCCGCCGATGGAGTCCCCGTAGCCCGGGCCCGGCTGACCGGCGAGGTACTCGACGTCGGTCGGCGTGGTCCCCATGGCGCTCCCGGCCCGGCACCAGTAGCTCAGGAAGTCGTAGCCGCCCCGGTCCGCCTCCGGACCGCGCTCGCCGGCACCCGTCCCCGACACGTAGATGATGTTCGAGTTGTGGGCCCGGATGTCCTCCAGCTCGATGCGCAGCTTCTTCCTGACGGCGGGCAGCTTGTTCGTCAAGAACACGTCGCACGTCGCGGCGAGCCGGTAGATGAGGTCGAGGCCCTTCTCGGTGCTGACGTCGATGCCGATGCTCTTCTTCCCCCGGTTCGAGTGCTCGAGCAGCACGTGCACCGCGCCCATCGACGGCATGACGCCGCTCGAGGCGAGGCCCCGCATGGCGTCGCCCCGCTCGGGGTGCTCGATCTTGATGACCTCGGCGCCCCAGTCGGCCAGGATGGCCGAGGCAGCCGGGACGAAGGTGTGCTCGGCCACCTCGAGGATGCGAACACCTTGCATGATCTCTGCCAACGTGGATCCCTTCCCTCGTGGACATGCCGGTGCGGCATGACCTCAGCCCGGTTCGTTGATTCAAGCAGACGGGTCGGTGGGGCGGCGTTGTCCGAGTGTCGCTCTGACCGACGCTCGCCGGTACTGGCGCAGTTGGGGGAGAAGGTCGATACTTCTCACAGAGTGTCCTGAATAGGTGAAGGGGTCGAGAGATGACGCAGCCGCCGACGTCCGACGAGATGGCGGAGTGCCCGTACCCCGTCCGCGCGTTCAACAGTGCGGGCACCGGACCCGTGTTGTCCCACGCCGAGGAGATCGACGCGTTGCGCGAGGAGCATCCGTTCATGCGCAGCACCTTCGGCAACGGCTTCTGGGTGATGAGCGGGGCCGAAGAGATCCGGGAAGCGCTCCAGCATCCCGAGACGTTCTCGAGCTCGGTGGTGACGGTGCACGATCCGGACCCCCCGTACAAGTGGATCCCCGAGATGCTGGACCCTCCTGAGCACACCGTGTGGCGCCAGCTGCTGGCTCCACATTTTGCGCCGAGGGTGATGGAGAAGCTCGAGGACAAGGTGCGGGAACGTTGCATCGAGGTCATCGGGACGTTCTCCGGCGCGGGGCATTGTGACTTCCTGCGGGACTTTGCCTGGCGGTATCCCACGACCATCTTCATGGAATTGATGGGGCTCCCGCCGGACGGGCTCGAACAGTTCCTCGATTGGGAGCACCGGATCCTGCATCCCTCTGCCGACGACGATCCCGACGACGCCACCGCCATCGAGGCCATGTTGGCGGTCATGGGGTACTTCACCGAGCTGATCGAGGAGAAGCGAACGCACCCCTCCGACGACCTGCTCTCCAGTTCGCTCGAATGGAAAATCGACGGCAAGCCCATCCCGCTCGAGGACCTCCTCTCGTGGTGCCTCTTGATGTTCATGGCCGGCCTCGACACCGTCTCGATCCAACTGAGCTACGCGTTCTGGTACCTGGCCGGCTCGCCCGATAACCGGACCCGTATCGTTCGGGACCCTTCGGTGATTCCCGCCGCGGTCGAGGAATTCCTCCGCTACTTCGCCTTCGTCGCTCCGGCACGCAAGGTGATGCGGGACACGGAGTTCCACGGCTGCCCCCTCAAGACCGGCGACATGGTCTTCGTCCCCTTGAGTGGTGCGACCCGCGATCCGGCGAGGTTCGAGAGCGCAGCAAGCCTCCAGATCGACCGTTCACCGAACAACCACATCGCGTTCGGTGCCGGTCCGCACCGCTGCCTCGGTTCGAATCTGGCCCGCCGTGAGCTGCGTATCGCGCTGGAGGAGTGGCACCGCGTGATTCCCGACTACCGGCTCACCGAGGGTGTGGAGGTGACCGAGCACGGGGGAGGTCTCTACGGCATCGACCGGCTCGAGCTCAGCTGGGACGTGTGACGGGCCCGTTGTCAGGGACGAACACGGGCACGAATACCTCTCCGTCTTGCTCGAAGGTGACCCGCACGGGCATCCCGATGTAGACGTCCTCGGGCGGGCAGTCCACGACGTTGGTCGTGAACCGCAGTCCCGCCTGCTCCACCAACTCGACGATCGAGATGTTGTAGGGCACGGGCACGCCCGGGTTGTAGGCATGCACGTTGGTGGTGTGGGTGAAGACGGTACCCTTCCCGCTCGTTGCTTCATAGATGGTTGAGCCGCCGCAGTCCGGACACCGGGACGACAGCGGAAAGACCCATCGCCGGCAGGCCTGGCATCGAGTGAGACGGAGCTCACCCGAAGTGCCGCTCGTCCAGAAGGGACGGTTGAGCTCGTCGAGCGGCGGCGTGATGCGGGGCGCGACCTCTGCCATGGCCCAACTGTATGGTTCTGCCGCATGAGCGACATCATCGAACGTGGCGCCATCATCTCGGGGATCGGGATCTCGCGCATCGGCCGCAAGACCGGCATCCCGGGGCTCGACCTCACGGCCGAGTCCTCCCGCGAGGCGATCGCCGACGCCGGGCTGTCGCCCGCCGACATCGACGGCATCGCCACCATGGGCGAGACGCCGGTCGCCGAAACGGTGGCCCGCTTGGCCATCGATCACTCCTGGACCGGCTCACCCACGGGGAGGTGGGGTCTGCTCAGCCCAGTGGTCAACGCGTTTCACGCAGTGGCGCGAGGAGAGGCTCGTCATGTGCTGGTCTACCGGACGGTGAACATGATGGGTGGCTCGGTGCTTCCCAGTGGCGGAGGCGGGCCTGCCGCGGCTTCGCCGACCACCGAGCCGGCCCGGCCGGTCGAGGAGAGGGACAACCCCATGGCCGATATTCCGCGTCTGATTGCTGCGCACGCATATTCGGCGGCCAACTGGCTCGCCCTGCACACCCGACGTCACATGCACCTGTACGGGACGACCAGGGAGCAGCTGGGTTGGTTGGCGCTCAACAGCCGGAGGAACGCCGCACTGAACTCCCGAGCGGCCTATCGAGAGCCGCTCACCATGGATGAGTATCTCGGGGCGCGCATGATCTCCGATCCCTTCGGGCTGCTCGACTGTGACGTACCGGTCGACGGGTCCGTCGCGTTCGTGGTTTCTGCAGCCGAGGCCGCCGCCGACTGTGACCACCCCGTGCGGGTGGAGGCGTGCGGCGGAGCGCTCGGGGAGGGCGGCTGGGACCAGCGGGTCGACTACCCCAAGATGTCGTCGGCGGACGCCGCCAAAGAGATGTGGTCCCGCACGGACCTCGGGCCGGGCGACGTCGATCTCGCCGAGTTGTACGACGGGTTCACGTTCCTGACCTTCGCCTGGCTCGAGGCGCTCGGGTTCTGCGCCGACGGAGAGTCGGGACCGTTCGTCGAAGAATCCACCCGCATCGCGCTGGAGGGCCAGCTGCCGCTCAACACCTACGGGGGGCAGCTCTCTGCCGGCCGGATGCACGGGAACTGGGTGCTCCACGAGGCGTGCCTGCAGCTCAGGGGTGAGGCCGGGGAGCGCCAGGTGCGGCGGCGGGACGTGGCCGTCGTCTCCAACGGCGGCGGGCCCATCGCCGGCTGCATGCTGCTGACTCGCTGACCCCAGTAACCGAAGGTCTCCCGCCGTCTGCGCGAGGATGCTCGACGTGACCGACGCGGAGCAGTCCGGTTGGACTCGGCGGCGCAGCATGCTGTTGGCCAAGTACGAGCAGATCGCCTGGGAACTTTTCGCCCGGGAGGGCTTCAGGGACGTCACGGTCGACGAGATCGCCGACGAGGCGGGTGTCTCGGCCCGAACCCTCTTCCGGTACTTTCCCTCGAAGGAGGACTTCCTCCTCGGCTTCACCCGCCGCGGCCTCCAAGAACTCGTCGCCTCGATCGCCGCGCTGGAGCCGAGCCCCGATCCGCTGCAGAGCGTCTGGCGGCTCATCCGCGCTCATTCGCTGGAGCAGCCGGCTGACGTCCGGCTGCTCACGCTGTGGCGGCGCGCCGCCGCAGATGCGCCCGAGATCCACGCACGCGTCCGGGGTGAACGGGTGCACGCGCTCGCCGAGGCGGTCACCGACTACTGCGCCAAGTCGATGGGTGCCATCGGTTCGGACGATCCGATGCCCCGTCTTCTCGCCGGGCTGGTCGTGGGGGTCGAGATGGCGGTGATCGAGTTGTGGGGCCGGTCGGGCCTGACGCTCCTCGAGATCCTCGACGCAGCCGAGGCGGCGGTCCCCGACCTGACCCGCAGGGGACGCGGCGGATCCACCTGACCGGCTGAACGGGAAGGAGCCCTTGCCACGCCGACCCCTCAGGAATAGATTGTCAGAAAGTGACGATTCTTCCAGGTGGGAGGATCGCTGTTTCCCGGGGGGCCAGCATGCTGCCTGACGACGTCGAGCTGATCTCGGTCGACGACCATGTGATCGAACACGAGCGGGTGTGGCTCGACCGCCTCCCGGCCAAGTACCGCGAGGTCGGACCCCACATCGTCGAGCTGGACGGTGGCACGCAGGTCTGGAAGTTCGAGGACAGGATCATCCCCACCATCGGGCTCAACGCCGTCGCGGGAAAGGATCCCAAGGAGTTCGGGGTCGACCCCGTCAGCTTCGACGAGATGCTCCCCGGCTGCTACGACGTGAGGGCGCGCCTGGCCGACATGGACCTCGACGGGGTGCACGCACAGATGTGCTTCCCGTCGTTTCCCGGTTTCGCCGGGAACACGCTGTTCGCCGCCGAGGACAAGGAGCTGGCAACCGCATGCGTCGTGGCCTGGAACGACTTCATCCTCGACGAGTGGAGCGCGGCCGCACCGGACCGGTTCATCCCCATGGTGATGGTCCCGTTCTGGGACGTGGCGGCGTCGGTGGCCGAGGTCGAGCGCACCGCGGGCAAGGGCGCCAAGTCCATCACGTTCACGGAGGCACCCCACCGGCTCGATCTCCCCTCGTTCCACAGCGACCACTGGGATCCCCTGCTCGCGGCGGCCCAGGCGGCCGACATGCCGCTGTGCATGCACTTCGGCACCGGCGGCGCGCCCGTCACCGCGCCGGACGCCAACTTCGCCGTCGCCATCGCTCTCTTCGGGATGAACTCGCAGTTCACGACCGTCGACCTGTTGCTCTCGCCCGTGTTCCACAAGTTCCCCCGCCTGCGCGTCGCGCTGTCGGAGGGGGGTATCGGCTGGATGCCCTACGTGCTCGAGCGGGTCGACTACACCTGGGAGCGGCACCGCTGGTACACCGGCGTCAACCCCGACGTGCGACCGTCCGACCTGTTCCGCGATCACATCTTCGGCTGTTTCATCGCCGACAACGCCGGGATCGAAGAGCGGCACCTCATCGGGGTCGACAACATCATGTTCGAGGGGGACTATCCCCACAGCGACAGCAACTTCCCCGCGTCGCGCGAGAAGCTCGCCGACGTGCTCCGCGAGGTCCCCGACGACGAGGCCCGAAAGATCGCGGAGGACAATGCCCGGCGCGTCTTCAATTTCCCTCGCTCGTAGGCAGGCCGGCAGGTGAACAGTGCGTTCGAGACCTTCCGGTGGTCGGAGGTCGCATGGTGGACCAGGGCGGAAACCCGTGCGGGGTCCACACCGGGAACTCCTCCTCGAACTGGGGCACGATTGGGATGCCATGACCGCATGAAGCCAAGGACGGAGACGACGACATGACGTGGAACTACGAGTTGTTCATCGACGGCAAATGGACCTCCGAGACGGCCGAGGGGTCGATCGACGTCGTCGATCCCGCCACCGAAGAGGTCATCGGATCCGTGCCGGAGGCCACGCCCAAGACCGCCGTGCGTGCGATCGAGGCGGCCCGCCGCGCCTTCGACGAGGGCCCGTGGCCCTACATGAAGCCGTCGGAGCGGGCCTCGAAGCTGCTCGCCATGGCCGAGATCCTCGAATCGCGTGCGAGCGAGCTCCGGGAGCTCATCATCGCCGAGACGGGCTCGACGGGCTTCCTCACCGATGCCGTCCAGGGCGCCGGTTCGATCGGGATGTTCCGCTCCAACGCGGCCATCGCCGAGCACTCCTTTCCCTGGGTCGAGAGCGGCGTGCCGACCGGAGGACCCACCGGACTGGCCGGAAGCGCCCTCGTGCGCGAGCCCATCGGCGTGGTCGCGGCCATCACGCCGTTCAACTTCCCCTTCATGCTCAACGTGGTGAAGGTGGCACCGGCGCTCGCCGTCGGCTGTACGGTGGTCCTCAAGCCGCACCCTTGGACCCCGCTCGACGCCATGATGATCGCAGAGGTTGCCGCCGAAGCCGGGATCCCACCCGGCGTCCTCAACGTGATCACGGGGCACGGCGAAGTGGGCGACGAGCTGACGTCGAACCCGATGGTGGACATGGTCACCTTCACCGGCTCGACCGCCACCGGGCGGCGGATCATGGCTTCGGCCGCGGGAACGGTGAAGCGGGTCCAACTCGAGCTCGGCGGCAAGAGCGCCACCGTCGTGTTGGGCGACGTGGGCGAGGACTATGCCCGCAGCATCGGCTTCGGACAGGTGCTCATGCACTGCGGCCAGGGCTGCGTGCTGCACACGCGCCTGCTGCTGCCCGAGCGCCTGCTCGACGCGTACAAGGAAGGGCTTGACGCGATGCGCCCGCTGATCACGATCGGTGATCCGAGGAACGAGAGCACGGTGCTGGGCCCCCTCATCCGCGAGCAACAGCGCGAGCGGGTCGAGGGCTACGTGGCTTCTGGGCTCGAACAGGGCGCGGAGCTGCTCTGTGGGGGGCGCCGGCCCGACGGACTGGAGAAGGGCTACTACTTCGAGCCGACCGTCTTCGTCAGCTCCAACGATCTCCGAATCGCTCAGGAGGAGATCTTCGGCCCGGTGCTCACCGTCGTGCCGTACTCGGGTGATGACGAGGACGCCGTGCGGCTGGCCAACGACTCCATCTACGGCCTGGGGGGTGGCGTCGTGTCGACGTCGGACTCCCGCGGGTTCAACGTTGCCCGCCAGATCCGGGCCGGTCTCGTCACGGTGCAGAAGATCGGCTCCGAGCCCCTCCCGGACCTGGGTCCGGGAGGCGGGCAGGGACCCGGGTGGGGTGACGTCCCGAAGGGCATCGGCCAGAGCGGCGCGTTCGGCGGCTACAAGCAGTCGGGCCTCGGCCGGGAGTGGGGCCGCCACGGGCTCGAGGACTTCACCGAGATCAAGAACCTCGTCTGGAGCTGACGGGGAACGTGGGGGCGCTCGAGGGGAAGATCGCCGTCGTCACCGGCGCCTCGAGCGGGTCGGGTCTGGGCATTGCCCGGCGGTTCGCGGAGGAAGATGCCACCGTGGTGATGCTGGCCCGGGGCGGCGAGCGGCTGAAGCAGGCGGCGAAGGACCTGGGCGGGGCAGCCGTCCCGGTCGTTGCCGATGTGGGCGACCCCGGCAGCGTCGGCCGGGCCTTCTCCGAGATCGGGGACCAATTCGGCCGGGTCGACATCCTGGTCAACAACGCCGCCGTCTACCGGCCCTGCCGGGTCGAGCTCCTGAGCGATCTCGACATCGACCAGCAGATGCGGACGAATTTCGCGGGGCCGGTGTACACGTGCCGGGCCGCCATCCCCCTGTTGCGTGCCGCCGGTGGGGGCGACATCGTCAACACCTCGAGCGAGTCGACCCTCCACCCGTTCCCGATGCTCTCGATGTACGTCGCCACCAAGGCGGCGCTCGAAGCCTTCGCGGTCGTCCTCGCCCAAGAGGTCCGTGACGACGACATCCGGGTCACCACGGTGATTCAGGGCGGGACCAATGCGGGCGGCGGAGGATCGACCGGATGGGAGTGGGACCCCGAGCACGGTGCGGCCGCCATCGATCTGTGGACCAAGACCGGCCTGATGTCGCAAGCCTTCGGCCGTTACGGGGGCCAGGAAGTCTCCGCGGTGGGCGACGTGCACGTCTTCGTCGTCACCAGGCCCCGGACCCAGAAGATGGACACGGTCTACTGCCGCAGTTTCTGAACACACGACACAACGAGGAGGACCCGTGACTGGACGCTTGGAGGGCAAGGTCGCTTTCATCACCGGAGCGGCGCGCGGACAAGGGAGAGCCCATGCCGTCCGCATGGCGCGGGAGGGGGCGGACATCATCGCCGTCGACATCTGCCGCCAGATCGAGTCGAACAATTATCCCCTCTCCACGCCGGAGGACCTGGCCGAGACCGAGCGCGCGGTCAAGGAGCTGGGCCGGCGCATCGTGGCCCGTCAGGCCGACGTGCGCGAACGGTCCGAACTGCGCGACGCGCTGGAGGCCGGCCTCACCGACCTCGGGCGGCTCGACATCGTGGTCGCCAACGCCGGCATTCTGCCCATGGCTCTGGGTGACCCGCACGCCTCTGATTTCGTCGATGCCACGGACGTCGACCTCCTCGGCGTGATGAACACGGTTGCCGTCGCCCTTCCCCACCTGCCCGATGGTGCCTCCGTCATCGTCACCGGGTCCACCGCCGGCCTCATGCCGGGCACCACCGAGAACCCCGTCATGGGGCCCGGCGGCGACGGCTACGGGTGGTCCAAGCGCACCCTCGTCGGGTACACCGAGCAGATGGCCCGCCACCTTGCCCCCCGGTTCATCCGGGTCAACACGATCCACCCCACCAACTGCAACACCCACCTGCTGCACAACGACGGCCTCTACCAGATCTTCCGCCCCGACCTCGAGCATCCGACGCGTGAGGACGCCGAGCCGGCGTTCAATTTCTTTCAGGCCATGCCCATCCCCTACGTCGAGCCCGAGGACATCGCCAATCTGGCGCTCTTCCTGGCGAGCGACGAGTCCCGCTACATCACGGGCCAGCAGATCCGGGTCGACGCCGGGTCGCTGCTCAAATTCCCCAACGGACCGGCGGGCTGACGGAGGCCTCGAGATGACGAGAACCACCGACAGCGAGCTGTACTACGACCCGTACGACTTCGACATCGATGCCGATCCGTATCCGGTGTGGAAGCGTCTCCGTGACGAGGCACCGCTCTACTACAACGACACGCACGACTTCTACGCGTTGAGCCGGTTCGGGGACGTCAGGGAGTGCAGCACCGACTGGAAGACGTACATCTCGGGCAAGGGCTCGGTGCTCGAGCTCATCAAGAGCGGGATGGCGATCCCGCCCGGGATCATCCTCTTCGAGGACCCCCCGGCGCACGACCTGCACCGCAGTCTTCTGAGCCGGGTGTTCACCCCGAAGCGGATGGCCGAGATCGAGCCGCAGGCACGGACCTTCTGCGCCCGCGCGCTCGACCCCCTGATGGTTGAGGGCAGGTTCGACTTCATCGGCGACCTCGCCGCCGAGATGCCGATGCGGGTCATCGGCATGTTGCTGGGAATCCCCGAGGACGACCAGGAGGAGATCCGCGATCGGATGGACGAGGGCATGCGGCTCGACGAAGGGGAGGTGCCCGGTCAGCGCGAGGATCTCGGCCCCCTCGACGGCAGCAGGTTCGCAGAGTACATCGACTGGCGCGCCGACCACCCGTCCGACGACCTCATGACCGAGTTGCTGAACGCAGAATTCGAGGACGTCGACGGGATCGTCAGGGGGTTGACGCGTGAGGAGATCCTGAACTACGTGGGGCTGCTCGCTGCAGCCGGAAATGAGACCACGACGCGCCTCATCGGATGGGCGGGCAAGGTGTTGGCCGAGCATCCGGACCAGCGCAGTGAGCTCGCGGCCGAACCCGGGCTCATCCCCGCCGCCATCGAGGAATTGCTGCGCTACGAATCTCCCTCACCGGTGCAGGCGCGGTACGTCACCCGTGACGTGGAGCACCATGGCCGGACGGTGCCCCGAGGCAGCGTGCTGGTGCTGATGAACGGCGCCGCCAACCGGGACGAGCGCAAGTTCGAAGAACCCGATCGCTTCGACATCCACCGCTCCATGCAGCAACACCTGGCCTTCGGCTACGGCATCCACTTCTGCCTGGGCAGCCACCTGGCCCGGCTCGAGGGTCGGATCGCGTTGGAAGAAGTGCTGCGGCGGTTCCCCCGTTGGGAGGTCGACTGGGACCACGCCGTCCGGGCCCACACGTCGACCGTCCGCGGCTGGGAGTCGTTGCCGGTCACGACGCGCTAGCCGGTTCCCTCCAGGTCGCGGTCGTCAGGGCTCGATCCCGAGCTCGGCGAGCACATGCGCCGTGTCGCCACCCAAGGCGGGCGCTCGCGCCTCGACCGGGCGGGCACGCGGTGGCGCAACCATGAGGCCCTCAGGGACCGGAAGGGTCGGGCCGCTGAGTCCCGCGCTCACGGCCGACATCGACACGTCGAGCAGCCAGCGCCCGCCAGACCCCAGTGCCTCGAGGCAGGCGCCGGCGGCGCTGAGCCCGGTGAGGGGGTCGGCGACGGCGTCGGCGCAGAACACGGGCGTGCTGCCATTCCGCACGACGAGCCCACCGGCGGCGGCGGCATCATCCCCGAAGGCCACCCGGTTGGCTGCCTCCCCCGACCGCCCGTAGCCGGTGATGGAGACCCACACCTGGGGACCACCGGCTCGCACGACCGAGGGGCCGTCCAGCCCGAGCTGGGCCAGCGCTCGGGGGCGGCTGGCCTCGATCACGACGTCGGCCCGACGAACCAGTTCGTGCAGCGTGCGGACGCCATCCGAGCCCTTGAAGTCGAGAGCGACGGAGCGCTTCTGCCCGTTCAACAGGTCGAAGAACGCTGCCGGGCCACGGCGCGCCCCGTCGGGTCGCTGCGTCGACTCGACCTTCACGACCGCAGCGCCGCCGCGGGCCAACAGCGCGCCGCACAATGGCCCTGCCCACAGGGCGGACAGATCGACCACGAGGAGGTCTCCCAGGTCATGCCGTGGGGACGCTTCGCCGAGTGGTTGGTGTGTGACGCCCGTACGGGCCGGTGTCTCGCCGACCTGTGCGACGGGCAGCCCCAGCAGGACGGCCCGTTCCACGAGCGGCTGCGGATCGCGGTCGAGCAGATGTCGGGCGACCGCCGACCAGATTCCGGGCACGGAGGCCGGCACCGCGTCCAGTTCGAGCCACGCGGGCACCAACTCCATGTCCTCGGCCCGGGGCAGCGAAACGGCGACGAAGCCGTCGGCGCAGGGCAGCAGCCGGCAGCTGCCGCCGCAACTCGTGTCCCCCCGTCGCCACAGGCCCATCGAGCGCGGCACGCTCGCCCAGCAGCGCAAGAGCGTCGAGTCCCTCGAAACGCCACCCCAGCCGGTCGACGCCCTCGACCAGCCCGGCCGGAGGCCCGAGCGGCTCGTCGGGCCACCCCGTGAGCGCCATCACGCCGCTGGCCGCCCATCGCTCCAACGGACCCTGGTCCATAGCGCAGGGTAACGTCTCGCGATCGTCGAACATCTGAGCGCCACCACCCTCCTTGCCGAGTTGCGCAGCGCCACCCCGCCCGAGCGGAGCGGGGCCCTCTTGGTCACGGTCGAGGAGGGAGAGCCCGGTCCGACCGGGTTCCCGGCCGAGCTCGTCACGAGCCTGCCGTTCGTCATCGTCGGGACGACCCGCGGCGCGGTCGATCACTCGTGGTTCGAGCTGTGCGACGTCGTGGTCGAGGACGGCGACCCGGCGCTGGCCGCGATCGAGCAGAACCTCGAGCGCTTCCCGATCGCGTCGGCAGCCCTCGCCCTGCTCCTCAGGAGCCAGCCGGGGCGCTCGGTCGACGAGGGCCTGGTGGCCGAGTCTGCCGTCTACTCGGTCCTGCAGTCCGGGCCGGAGTTCGCCGCGTGGCGGGCGGGGCACCCGGTCCGCACCGACGTCGACGACGACCCGAGGGTGCGATTGCAGCGCGACGGGCAGACGCTCACCGTCACCCTGGCTCGCCCCGACCGCCTCAACGCGCTCGACGCGCGCATGCGTGACGAGCTGATCGAAGGCCTTGCCGTGGCCGCGGCGGACCCGGGCATCACCGTGGTCGTGCTCCGGGGTGAGGGACGGGCCTTCTGCGCCGGCGGCGACCTCGACGAATTCGGCAGTCGGACCGATCCGGCCAGTGCACACCTCATCCGCCTGCAGCACAGCGTCGCGCGTGCCCTGTCCCACCTCCCCACGTTGACCATCGCCCATGTGCAGGGCGTCTGTGTGGGGTCCGGGATCGAGCTGGCGGCTTTCGCCGACCGTGTCGTCGCCGCGCTCGACACCGAGATCGCCTTGCCCGAGATCGGCCTCGGGCTGGTTCCGGGTGCCGGCGGGACCGTCAGCCTCACGCAGCGCATCGGACGCCTGCGCACCGCCTGGCTCGCATTGTCGGGGCGCACCATCGACGCCGCCACGGCCCTGTCCTGGGGACTGGTGGACCAGCTCGAGGAGTAGGGGGCCGGCACGTGCCGGCCGCCACCGTCAGCCCAGGCCGCCGCTCTCGCGCAGGGCGCCGATGGCGTCCCAGTCGAGGCCCGCTTCGAGGAGGACCTCCTCGGTGTGCTGGCCGAGCTCGGGCGCCGGCCCCGGAGGTGCCGTCGTGTGGCCGGAGAAGTGCATGGGCGCCGCCACCAGGTTGAAGTCGCTCCCCGAGGTGGCCTCCACTCGTGGCAGGAACCCGTTCACCTCGACCTGGGGGTGGGTGTACAGCTCTGAAGGGCGCAGCACCGGCGCCCAGACCCCGGTGAATCCCTGGAACCTCTCCTTGATCTCATCGAGCGTCAGATCGCTGAAGACGCGGTCGAGCTCGAGGATCAGCTCCGTCCGGTTCTCGAAGCGACCCGCCGGATCCGCGTACCGCTCGTCGGTGATCAGGTCGGGCCGGCCGAGCAAGGTGCAGAACTCGTCCCAGAATCGGTCCGGCTGCAGGCAGACGAAGTAGATCCAGCGCTCGTCCTTGGTGGCGTAGCCGTTGACCAGTGGATTGGGTGAGTTGGTGCGGTCCCCGTAGGACGCGCTGTCACCGGCGAAGGGAGCACCCACGATGTCGGGCGACAGGGCCCACATGCCCACGTGCATGAGCGAGACGTCGACCACCGACGTTTCGCCCGTGGACGCCCGCTTGAACAAGGCCATGCCGATGGCTCCGGCGATGGTGTTGGCGCCCTGGAGGTCGAAGAACGCGGCAGGCTGGGGCATCGGCTCGATGCCGCCGCGGGTCATCTTGTAGGCCATGCCACTGGTGGCCCAACCACAGGCCATGTCGTAGCCGCCGACCTCTGCCATCGGGCCTTCGTTGCCCCAACCGGTCCCCCGCACGTAGATGATGTCCGGGTTGGCGGCGCGCACGTCCTCGACGTCGATGTGCAGCTTGGTGCGGATCTGGGCGAGGTTGGACGTCACGAACACGTCCGCTGTGGCCAGGATGGCGGCGAGCGCCTCGCGCCCTGCGTCGGTGGTGAGGTCGCAGGTCACGCTGCGCTTGCCCCGGTTCGGGATCTCGAGGAAGGGATTCGGGCCGTTGTCACCGAGGTTGAGCATGTTGCGCAGCGCGCGCTGGGGATCGCCGTTCGGCGGCTCGATCTTGATGACGTCGGCGCCGAGGTCGGCCAGCACGGCGCCGGCTGCGGGCACGAACGTCCAGTTGGCCACCTCGACGACGCGCACTCCATTGAGTGGGCCGGACACGAAACCCCCTTCGTTCTCGATACGCGACGGGCTCGCCGGCGGATCATGTCTCCGACTCACGACGGTCTCGAATCGCCGTGACGAGCCGGTATCTCAGCAAATAGTACCCTCTATCGGTGCGGGTCGCGGAAGAGCCCCGCCCGCCGCGCCGCCGCCTCCAGTCCGTGATCGTGGGGGTCTTCGGACAGGTAGGGCGACACGGCGAGCACCTCGAGATCGCCGGCCAGGTCCTCGGGCCTGTCGTCGACGAAGACGGCGCGGCCCGCGTCGACCGGCAGGTGGCTCGTGAGATAGCGGCCTTCGTCGTCGCGCCCCTCCTTGGGGAAGTAGCCGCTGACGTGGCCGCCGAGGCAGAACTGCTCGGCCCGGGACCGAGCGTACGCGCCGCCACCCGCGCTCCACAGGATGACCCGGCTGTCGCGTCCCAGGTGCGTGAGCAGCTCTCTGGCTCCGGGTCGCAGCGACGTCCCCGTCAGCGAGTCGACCAGGCAGCCGTCGACGTCGAAGACCCAGCAGTCGACACCGGGCGGCGCGTCGGGATCTGCCTGGTGAGAGTGGGCGGAAAGCATTATTGGTATACTCTATTCGACATGGAGAACCCCTGGGACCAGCGGCTCGGCTTCTGGTTCATCGCCGACGAACGCCCGGACCTCCCCGCCGTCGTCGCGTGCCCCAGCGCGGTGACGCTGACCTTCGGCGAGCTCGCCGGCCGGGCCCACCAGTTGGTCCATGCCCTGCGGGCGCAGGGCCTCGGGGCCGGGGACATTCTGGCCTACGCACTCCCCAACGACGTCGACATTCTCTACTGGCAGCTCGCGGCGCAAGAGGGTGGGTTCCAGTCCATCGCGCTGAATCCGGCGCTCTCGGGTGGCGAGATCCGGCGCATCGTGGAACATTCGGAGGCGGCAGCCATCGTCGTGCACGCGGATTTCGCGGACCAGGTGGCGGGCACCGGGTCCATCGCGCACCGGATCTCGGTCGGCGGCGACCTGTCGGGCTTCACGAGCTACGAGACGCTCGTCGAGGGCCAGCCGACCACCGATCCCCCCGACCGCAGTCTGGGCCTCCCCATCACGTACTCCTCGGGCACGACCGGCCAGCCCAAGGCGGTCGTGCGGGCGAGACCACGAAGGGTGGACCCGACGGTGGCCGCCGACGCCATGAAGAGCTTCGGGCACGCGTTCCGGTTCCAGCCCTTCACCGGGGTGCACCTGGTGTCGGCCGGCATGCACCACGGGGGGTGCCAGGGCTTCTACCTCGGGGCGCTGAACGTCGGCCAGGCGCTCGCCATCCTGGGCAAATTCGACCCGGAGCGGACGTTGGCCGCCATCGAGCGTCACCGGGTCACCACGGCGTACATGGTGCCGACCCAGTTCGTCCGGCTCCTCCGCCTGCCCCAGGAGGTCAAGGATCGGTACGACGTCTCGAGTCTGGAGGTCGTCGTCCACTCCGCCGCGCCCTGCCCGCTCGAGGTCAAGAAGCAGATGATGGAGTGGTGGGGACCGGTCATCTGGGAGACCTACGGGGGCATGGAGGGCGCCGCCACGATCGCCAAGCCCTACCGCTGGCTCGAGAAGCCGGGCACGGTGGGTCGCTCCGTGGCCGGCATGACGGTGAAGATCCTCGACGAGGACGGGAACGAGCTCCCGCGCGGCGAAGTGGGCCACGTCTACCTGGAACCCGACAGCGGCGCCTCGTTCACCTACAAGGGCGATCCCGAGCTCACTGCTTCGGTGAGCCGGGGCAAGGCGTTCACGCTGGGTGACGTCGGGTACATGGACGAGGACGGCTACCTGTTCATCAACGACCGCGCCAAGGACATGATCATCAGCGGCGGCGTCAACATCTATCCGGCCGAGGTGGAAGGCGCGCTGTCCGCGCACCCTGCGGTGGGCGACGTCGCCGTCATCGGGATCCCCGACAGCGAGTGGGGCGAGCAGGTCAAGGCCGTGGTCGAGCCGATCGACGGCATCCAACCGAGTGAGGAGCTGGCCGCGGAGCTGATCGCCTGGTGCCAGGAGCGGATCGCCCGTTACAAGTGCCCCCGCAGCGTCGATTTCCGCGAGCACCTGCCGCGCACCGACGGTGGCAAGCTCTACAAGCGCCTCTTGCGCGACGAGTACTGGGCCGCCGCCGAGCGCAGCGTGTGAGAGGACACCGCTAGGTCATGGATTTCGAGTTCGGCGAAGACCAGGATCTGCTGCGCTCGACGACGCGCCGCTTCCTCGCCGAGCACCAGCCGCTCGCCGAGGTGCGGCGGTCCATGGAGGAACCCGCTCTCTTCGACCCCGCGATCTGGCGCCAGGGGGCCGAGCTGGGATGGACCGCCATGCTCGTCCCCGCCGAGCACGAGGGTGGCAGCGTGACCGCGCAGCCCCTGGTCGACCTGGTGGTCCTGGCCGAGGAGCTCGGGCGGGAGCTCAACCCGGGTCCGCTCGTCCCCTGCAACGTCGTGGCGGACGCCATCGCCCGCTTCGGCACGGAGCTGCAGGGCAAGGAGCACCTGCCGCGCATCGCGCGGGGCGAGACGTCGTGCGCCTGGTGCCTGAGCGGCGACGGGGCTCCCGAGCGCCCCGCCGTGGAGGTGCGGTCGACGCGCAGCGGCGACGGCTGGCGGCTCGACGGCGTGGCCCGCTACGTCCACGCCGCGGGTGACGCCGCCGTGCTGCTCGTCACCGCCGAGGCAGCCGAGGGCGGCATCGTCAACCTGCTGGTGCCGCGCCCCGCCGCCGGCCTGTCCGATCGCGTGCTCGCCGGTCTCGACCTGACCCGCCGCTTCGCGGAGGTCCGCTTCGACGGCGTGACGGTGCCCGGCAGTGCCGAGCTGGTCGGTGGGTGGGACGTGGTCGAGCGATGCCTCGCTGTGGCCACCGTCGTGCAGTCGGCCGAATCCGTCGGCGCCGCCGACAACCTGTTCGCCGCGACGGTCGACTACGCCAAGAAGCGGGTCCAGTTCGGCCGCGCCATCGGGAGCTTCCAGGCGATCAAGCACCGGCTGGCCGACCTGCTGATGGAGCTCGAAGGGATGCGCGCCGCCGCCCACTACGCCGCCCTGGCGCTCGGTGACGGGCTCCCCGACGCTGCCGAGGCCGTGGCGACCGCCGGCGCGTACGTCGACGACGCGTTCGCCCATCTCAGTGGCGAGGCTCTGCAGCTGCACGGCGGCATCGGGTTCACCTGGGAGCACGATGTGCATCTGTTCGTGCGACGGGCCAAGGTCAACCAGGTGCTCTACGGCGACGGGGCCTGGCACCGGGAGCGCCTGACCCGCCTGTTGACGCAGCGAGAGGCGGGGTGAGCCCATGGATGTGAACGTCCCGCCCGTCCCACCCGAGTACGACGACTACCGCGCCACCCTGCGTGCCTTCATCGCCGAGCACAAGCCGGCGCTGGAGTGGAAGCAGCGCACCGGCCTGCGCGTGCCCGAGAGCTCCGCCGACGTCGAGCTCCTGCGGGAGTACACCCGCGCGCTCTACGACGCCGGATACCGCCTCGACCGCTTCTCGACGGAGCGCGGCGACCCGCACGAGCAGCGTGTCCTGGAGCAGGAGCTCGGCGCGGCCGGCATCCCGCACGTGCTCGGCAACCCGCTCGTCGCGGGGGCGCTCAAGCACTTCGGGACCGACGAGCAGCGCAGCGCCTACCTGCCGCCGATGGCGCGGGGTGACCACATCTGGACCCAGCTCTTCAGCGAGCCCGACGCCGGCAGCGACCTGACCTCGCTGCAGACCCGGGCCACCAGGGACGGGAGTGACTTCGTCGTGGTCGGCCAGAAGGTGTGGAGCACCTGGGCCCAGTGGTCCGACTACGGCTACCTGCTGGCGCGCACCGAGCCGGTGGACGGCCCCGCCGGCATCTCCGCCTTCGTCCTCGACATGCGCAGCCCGGGGGTCGACGTGCGCCCGCTGCGCGAGATGACCGGGACGACCGACTTCAACGAGGTCTTCTTCGACGAGGTGCGGGTCCCGGCGGCCAACATGATCGGTGCAGCGGGAGAGGGCTGGAGGGTGGCCGGCGCCAGCCTGGCCGAGGAGCGCACGGGCGTCGGCGGCGCCGGCGGCGGCCAGGATCCGGTGACCCGCCTCCTGGAGGTGGCCCGGCGGACCAACCGAGGCGGCCTCCCCGCCATCGAGGACGGCGCGGTGCGCCAGTTGATCGGCGCGCTCGCCGCCCGCGCCCGCATCCAGCGCCACCTGGGGCAGCGCATGGCGACGAAGGCGGCCCGGGGGCAGACCACGCCGGCCGACGCCCCGATGGCCAAGATCTGGTTCAGCGAGCTCAACCTCGAGATCGACGAGGCGGCGCTGGCCCTCCAGGGTGCCCGCTCCATGGCGGCCGAGGGTGACGAGCTCGCATTCGAGGATGGGCGCTGGCAGGACGCCTTCCTTTACGCTCGTGCCTGGACCATCGCAGGAGGATCGAACGAGATCATGCGCAACCTCATCGCCGAGCGTGGCCTGGGGCTCCCCAGGGAACCGCGGGGCCAGTCGTGACCTCGACGTCGCACACCCACCCGAGCCCGCCGCACGCGCAGCGCGCCCGCGGCGCCGCCGCGGCCAACGACCCCTTCCCCGGTGTCGAGAAGGTCCGGCCGGGGCTGTGGAGCATCCCGGTGCCCCTGCCCAACAACTCGTTGCGGTACGTCCTCGTCTACCTCTTCGAGACCGACCGCGGGCCCTACCTCATGGACGCCGGCTGGAACACCGACGACGCGTTCGGCGCACTGTCGACCGGCATGCAGGAGGCCGGCTGCGACATCGCCGACGTCCAGGGCGTGATGGTCACCCACATCCACCCCGACCACTACGGGCTGGCGGGGAGGATCCGCGAGGCGTCGGGCGCGTGGATCTCGCTGCACCCGGCCGACGCCGAGCTCATCCACGACCGCTACGACGAGCCCGACGACTTGCTCGACCGCGTCGCCGCCGCGCTGCGCAAGATGGGGGCGCCCCCCGAGGAGCTCGAGCCGCTGCGCAACGCGGCCATGCCGGTGCGGATGCTCGTCGACCCGGTGGTCCCCGACGTGCTGCTCGAGGACGGGGCACGGCCCGAGGTGCCGGGATGGGAGCTGCAGGCCATCTGGACGCCCGGGCACTCACCCGGCCACCTGTGCTTCTACGAGTCCCGCAACGAGCTGATGCTCTCGGGTGACCACGTCCTCCCGCGCATCACCCCGAACATCCCGTTCCATCCGCAGGCGGGGGCGAACCCGCTGGGCGACTTCCTGCAGTCGCTCGACAAGCTCGAGCCGTACCAGGTCAACGAGGTCCTGCCCGCGCACGAGTACCGCTTCGACGACCTCCACACGCGGCTCGAGGAGTTGCGCCAACACCACCGGGACCGCTTCGCCGAGGTGATCGAGATCCTGCGCGGGGGACCCCGGACCGCCTGGTACATCGCCTCCCACATGCGGTGGTCGCGGCCGTGGGACGACATCGCCGGCTTCATGCGCCGTGCGGCGGTGGGCGAGACCGTCTCGCACCTGCGGGTGCTCGAGATCGACGGGGCCGTCCATTTCGAGGACGGGGAGCCGGCGCACTGGTCGGTGGCGGAGCGGGCCGCCGGTTGACCCGGCGGGTCGACGGACGCGGCGTCAGTCTCCCGGGGTCGCTCCCAACGCACGTTCGCAGAACGAGCGCACCTGCCGTGACGCCTCGGCACGTGGGAGCTTCTCCCGCGTCGGGTTGAGCCCGGCGGCGGCCCAGACGACCGACTGCACGAGCGGTGCGTCGGCAGCGGGGTCGGTCAGCGGGAAGGTGCCGTCCGAGACCCCGTCGGCGAGCAGGGTCTGCAGCGGTGCCATCAGGCGCGCGGCGGCGCGGCGCGTCTCCTCGGCGTAGCCCTCGGCCCGCATGGCGCCGGGGGACCCCAGCACCGCGACGCGGGCCGCCTTGGTCCGGTGGTGGCCGAAGCTCAGGATCTCGTCGATCCAGGCGTCGAGCGCCGCCCGCGGGTTGGGGGCAGCGTCGACCTTGGCCTGCAGGCGTGCGGCGGCGGCCTCCGCCTCCCGCCGGTAGAGCGCGCACAGCAGCTGGTCCTTCGACTCGAAGTGGCGGTAGAACGAGCGCGTCGACAGGTCGGCCTCGCGCAAGATATCGGCCACGGCCGCATCGACGTACCCGTTGCGCTCCATGACCACGAGAGCGCTGTCGAGAAGGATGCGCAGCTCGTCTTCTGCCTCGAAGCGCCGGGGACGCCCGGCCCGCGTGGACGCCCCCACGCCGGCCTCAGGCCATCCGGGCGCGGGGGAGGGGAAAGGTGTCGCTGACCTGGTCGAACCAGATCCGCACCTTGTCGCCGATCTTGACCGTGTCCGGGTCGGCGTCGGTGATGTTGAGCAGCAGTCGCGCCCCCGCCCCCTGCGTCCCGTCCAGCTCGATCACCCCCGACACGTACGGCACCACCTCGGCCAGGTGCGGCGCCAGAGGGTGCCGGACCACCGTGTAGGTGTAGATGGTGCCGGTGCCGGGCAGGTCGACCCACTCGAAGGCCTGGCTCTGGCACGCGAAGCAGAACGGCTGAGGGGGTAACACGAAGGTGCCGCACGCGGTGCACTTCGGGGCGGTGAGCCGGCCCTCGGACGCGGCGTCCCAGAAGGGCTGCGTCAGGTCGTCGGCGAAGGGGTCCTTCATCATGGCGGGGAAGGTCCCCTGCTTGAGGTCGGTCATCGTTCTCGGATCCTCTCTCTCGACGATCAGTTGTGCAGCAGCGTGCCGCTGACCGGCAGCCCCGACGGTCCGCCGGTGACGACCGCCACCTCGGCGCCGTCGACCTGGTTGACCGCGACGCCCCGCAGCTGCTCGACCGCCTCGCGGATGTGGGTCATGCCGATGATGTACGCCTCGGAGAGGTGCCCGCCGTGCGTGTTGACGGGGATGGAACCACCTTTCCAGCGGATGTTCCCGTCCGCCACGAAGGGTCCGCCCTCGCCGATCGGGCAGAACCCGTAGTCCTCGAGCTGCATGATCACCATCGGGGAGAAGTGGTCGTAGAACAGCGCGACGTCGACGTCGTGGGGTCCCATGCCCGCCATCTCGTACATCCGCTTGGCGACGGGACGGTTCCCCGAGGAGGCGAAGTACTCGTCGGGCATCTGGAAGTAGGTGAAGATCGCCGATCCCCAGCGGCCCGCGCCCCCGTGCGCGGTGCCACCGATGTAGACGGGTTTCTGGCGCAGGTCCTTGGCGCGCTCCGCCGAGGTGACGACGGCGGCCACGGCGCCGTCGGTCTCCATCGTGTAGTCGAACAGGCAGAGCGGGTCGCTGATCATCCGCGCGTCGAAGTACTCGTCGAGCGTGAGCGGGTCCTTGCGGATGGCGGTCGGGCGCCGGATCGCGTTCTCGCGCTGCGAGATGCACACCTCGGCCAGGTGCTCGCGCTTGGTCCCGTAGAGCTCCATGTGCCGCCGGGTGAGCAGGGCGAAGCTGTGCCCGGGCGCCATGAGCCCCGCGCCGGCGATGAAGGCGGCGTAGTTCGGCACGCCGCCGCCGCCATAGGGGCTGCCGCCGCCCCCGCCGAGCCCCGGCCCTCCGCCGCCGACGGCACTGCCGCCCAACCTGCGCTTGGCCTGTTGCAGCGTCATCAGGGTCACGCACACCTCGGCCTGTCCCGACGCGACGGCCGCCGCTGCCAGTCCGAGGGAGCCGGCCGAGCCGCCGCCGCCGGACGTCAGTGAGGCGGCGAACCTCACTTCGGGCACACCGAGGACCGAGGCCACCTGGGCCGGGTCGCACGAGCTCGAGTAGATGGTGAACCCGTCGAGGTCCTCGATGGTGAGGCCGGCGTCGTCGAGCGCGCCGAGGATCGCCTTGCCGGCCAGCTCGAGCTCGGACTGGGGCAACGACTCGCCCCTCTTGTAGTAGGGCGTCGCCCCGATGCCGACGATGGCGGTCTTGTCCTTGAGCGTCCCGGTCATGGGAGTCCTTCCTATGACGGCAGCGAGGCGGCGAGCACCGGCACCTCGGCCAGGGAACGCAACCCGTCGTTGAGATGGGTGCAGCAGTCGGTCGCGCGCAGCCGCTGGAGCACCTCGGTGCGCATCGCCCGCAGGTCGGTCCCGGCCATCCACGACGCGTTGGGCGCGGCGCCCGGGCACTCGGCGTAGGGCAGCACGCGCGGGTGCGCCGTGACCGAGAGCAACGTCCCGGTCTCCCGGTCGGCCTGGCCGAGCATCTGGTACTCGTGGATGGCCTCCTCGTGCCCTTCGGGCACCCAGACGCTGTCGCGGAACCAGGCGTCGACCTCGATCAGCCCCTCGTTCGCCCAGACGTCGATGCGCCGGGCGCGGCGCATGCCGATCACCGGGTGCTCGTGCAGTTCGTGCCAGCCGATCGGGTCGGAAGGATCCACCAGCGACGCCGTGCGTGCCGTGTTCTGCCGGACGTGCGAGAGGGTCCCGTCGTCCTTGAGCGCGATCGATCCGGGGCGGAACCCCGAGCAGGTGCCCTGCATGACGCGCTGCGGACCGTTCGCGATGCGGGCGCTCATCTCGGGATAGACGTCGGCCCAGCGGAAGTAGGTGTACCCGGCGATCAAGGTCGCTCCGCCCAGGTCGTCGAGGAGGAGGTACAGGGGCGTCCCGCCCTCGACCTGCTCGGGCAGCTCCCGCGCGATGGCGCCGCGCAGGCCGGATCCGGCGCGGACGCCGACGAGGCGCTGCAGCCCGGCGACCGGTGGATCGGCGTCGATGGACTGGATGTCGCGCTCGTGTCCGGTGACGGCAGTGAGGTCCGCCGCCGCCAGGACGTGGGGCGCGCCGTCCATCGGCGTGCACAGGTCGCGGGCCCGACCCTGCAGGTACAGCTCGGGGGTGCCGAGGCCACCCGGCCAGGACATCTGCACCGTCGAGGTCCGGCGGATGGAGCCGGGCCGTCTCGGAGGGGGCGCGACCACGGGATCCGAAGGCGGAATGGCCGGGTCGCTCACGACCCGGCCCCCTCTTCGCAAACCATGTTTGCATTCTAGGCACCGATCCAACAGGGTCGCCTTTTGGGAACACTCTTTTGCCGAAGGTGCAGGTCAAAACGTGAGACCGGCCATCGGACCCCGGTAGGATTGGCCGATGACGACCTCGACGGCGACCCGCGACATGCCACGTCCGGGTGCCGATTCGAACGCCAAGCGGGCGGCCAAGGTGGCCGATCTCATCGTCGAGGACGTGATGGCCCTCGGGTGGCCGGTCGGCGAGGTGCTCGGGTCCGAGTCCGACCTGCTCGAGCGTTACCAGGTGAGCCGGGCCGTGTTCCGTGAGGCGGTGCGGCTGGTGGAGCACCAACAGGTCGCCCGGACCCGCCGCGGGCCCGGTGGCGGGCTGGTCATCACGGAGCCGACGGTCGGGGCGGTGATCGATGCGGTGGTGTTGTACCTGCACCGGGTCGACGCCCGTCTCGACGAGATCTTCGAGGCCCGCATCATCCTGGAGGAGATCGCCTGCCAGCTGGCGTCCGAGCGGACCGACGAGAACGACCTGGCGGAGCTCCGCCATTTCGCGGAGAACGATCCGGTCGAGCCCGGGAGCGACCCCCGTGAGCTCCACGCACTGGTCGGCGCCATCAGCCGCAATGCGGGCCTCGAGCTCTTCGTCGACGTCTTCAATCGTGTGGCACAGCTGTACTCGCCCGACTGGCAGGGCTTCGGCAGCAGCATCGCCAAGGAGACGAGGCATGCTCACGCCATGGTCGCCGAGGCGATCATGGCCGGCGACGGCGGGCTCGCCCGCAACCGCATGCGCAAGCACCTGCAGGCCGAGGCCGACTTCTTCCGCCGCCGCCGATCGACCCGTCAGCTCCTGCCCGACTCGGTGGTCCTGACCCAGTCCAGTCAGGGCAAGGGGGCCGAGACGGTGGCGCGCAACATCACCCAGGTCATCGTCACCGAGGGGATGCAGCCCGGCGAGCTGGTGGGGACCGAGCCCGAGCTGATCGAGCGCGAGGGCGTCAGCCGCGCCCTGCTGCGCGAGGCGGTGCGGCTGCTCGAGCACCATCAGATCGCCCGCATGCGCCGGGGACCGGGCGGCGGCCTCTTCGTCATGGCGCCGAGCACCAACGCGGTCACGGAGATGGCCGCCATCTACCTGGCGCGACGCGGCATGCAGCTGGCCGAGCTGGCCGAGCTGCGCACCGGTGTCGAGGTCGCCATCACGGACCTGGCGGCGGCGCGCATCGACGACGTGGGGACGGCCGGGCTGCGGGAGGCGCTCACCCGCGAAGAGCACGCCTCCGACGCCGAGCGGGCGGAGGCGGTGCACGACCTGCATGCCGCCGTCGCGGCCGCGGCGCACAACCGGGTGCTCCAACTGGTCGCCCTGGTGCTGATCCGACTCAGTCGCCTGCACCAGATCGAGCGGCTCGCCCCGAAGGCGCAGAAGCAGATCACGGCCGAGGTGCTGCGCACCCACGAGGGCATCGCGCGGGCCATCGAGGATGGCGACCGCGAGCTGGCCCGTCACCGCATGCGCCGGCACCTCGAGGCGCTCGGCGCCCTGATGCGCTGAGCTGACCTGGTCGTTCCCTCCTCGCTTGACAGCGGCGGCATATATGAGAACACTATTTGCATATTGAGCGTCGGGATCACGGGAGGGCGCATGGGCGACCTGGCAGAGAAGAAATTGTGGGCGAACTCGGGTGACTCGCACCTGATGGAGCCACCGGACCTGTTCGCCTCGCTGCCCGAGGACATCAGGGAGCGCCTGCCCCGCAGCGTCAAGGACCCCAGCGGCGACTTCGAGACCATCTACATCGACGGGCAGGAGTTCCGGCGCGACCTCCCGAAGGGGGACAAGCCGAAGAAGGGACTCGGCATCAACGCCCGGCCTATCGGCACGCAGGAGGACGACTTCATCAACCGGGTGATCGGGGGCAACGACCCCGTGGCGCGGATCAGGGACCTCGACGACGAGGGCGTGTGGGGCGAGGTCATGTACCCCTCGCTCGGCATTTGGACCTTCAACGTGCGGACTCCCCGCGTCGTGAAGGAAGGCTGCCGCGCCTTGAACGACTGGGCGCTCGGGTTCCAGAACCACTCGCCCCGTTTCGTGTGCGTGGCATCCATTCCCCTCATCGACATCGACGACGCCGTCGCCGAGGTCAAGCGTGCCCACGCGGGCGGCTTCATGTGCGGCTTCCTGCCGGTCCGGCCTCCGTTCGGCCGGCCGGAGTGGAACGACGAGGAGTGGGACCCGCTCTGGGCCGCCTTCGCCGAGACCGGCATGGTCGTCGGCTTCCACATCGGCACCGAGCCGCACGACCCGACGGAGCGCACGGGGATCTACTACCGGGGTCGAGGCGGCGCCGTCCTCAACTATGTCGAGACGACGTACGGCGGCCAGCGGGCGGTCACCCAGCTCATCGCGTGCGGGGCACTCGACCGCCACCCCGAGCTCAGGGTCCTCGTGTCCGAGGGCGGGGCGACATGGGGTCCCTTCATCGCCGACCGCATGGACGAGGGCTACCGCCAGCACGGTGCCGCGGTGAAGCCGACGCTGTCCAAGCTCCCGAGCCGCTTCCTCTACGACCAGGTCTACGCGTCCTTCCAGCACGACCTCTCCGCGGTCGCGGCCAACTCGGCGATGGGATGGCAGAACGTGATGTGGGGGAGCGACTACCCGCACTTCGAAGGAACGTTCGGCCACACCCAGAAGACGCTGCACGAGCTCTTCGACGGGGTCGACGCCGCCGTCAGCCGGCGCATCCGGGTGGGTGCCTTCCAGGAGCTCTTCCCGAGCGTGCCGGCGCCACCGCAGGACTGAGCCCGCGTCCCGACGACGGGAGCTCCCGGCGGGTGGTCCCGTCCGGCTTTTAGTATACTCTTTAGCCGATGCGAGCGACCGGAGCGAGGCCAAGGGGAGCCATGGCGACGACGACATCCGAAGAGTTCGAGAAGGCCACCGACTTCCAGTTCAAGGAAGACGACATCGAACGGGCCAAGGCGCTGGTCGGCCGGTGGGCGCCTTCGGGGGCGCGTGAGTTCCTCACGACGGCCACGCCCGACTCCATGCGCAACTTCGCCCGCAGCTACGGCGACGACAACCCGCTCTTCGCCTCCGAGGACTACGGCACGACGACGCGCTGGGGCGGCCAGATCGCACCGCCCATGATCCCGATCGCCCTCAACCGGCCCCTCTACGGCGACCCGCCGAAGGAGCGGATCAAGCGGCCGTCGTTCCGTGGCATCCACGTCTTCGTGTCGGGCAGCACCTGGCAGTGGTTCCGCCCGCTCCTCCAGGGCGACTCCCTCTACAGCTTCGGCGGTACCGAGTCCGTCGTGGAGAAAAAGTCGGAATTCGCCGAGCGCTCCATCCTCGTCACCTACGCCAGCGTGAAGATGAACCAACGCGCCGAGATCGTCGCCATCTCGCGGACGCTGGCCATCCACACGGAGCGAAAGACGGCGCGGGAGAAGGGCAAGTACTCGGCCCTCGAGCCGGCGACCTACACCGACGAGGACATCGCCGAGATCGACGCCGTCTACGAAGCGGAAGAGGTCCGCGGACCGCTGCCTCGATACTGGGAGGACGTCCACGTCGGCGACGTGCTCAACCCCATGGCCAAGGGGCCGTTGACGACGACCGACATGATCGTCTTCCACGCGGGCGGCTACGGGTTCGTCCCCTACGAGCCCTGCACCAACCGCATCGCCTACAAGAACCGGCAGCGCATCGCACCCTTCTACGTGAAGAACGAGTACGGCGTCCCCGACGTCGCGCAACGGGTCCACTGGGACTCGGCCTGGGCCCAGGCCATCGGGAATCCGATGGCGTACGACTACGGGGTGATGCGCGACTGCTGGCTCAGCCACTACATGACCGACTTCATGGGCGACGACGGCTGGCTCGTCACCCAGAGCTCCGAGATCCGCAAGTTCAACTACATCGGCGACACGCACATCCTCACCGGTGAGGTCGTCGACAAGCGCCACGAGGACGGACGGTGCGTGGTCGACGTCGAGATGCGCGGCACCAACCAGCGCGACACGGTCACCTGTCCCGCGAAGGCCACCGTCGCCCTGCCCAGCCGCGAGCACGGCCCGGTCCGCTTGCCCGAGCCCCCGGCCGAACTGGCCGCCCAGGCGATCGCCATGCTCGAGCGGCACCACGAGATCGTCGCCGAGCGCAAGGCCAAGGGCGAGGGGTGAGCGAGGGCGGCCTGGCCGCCGAGGTCCAGGCCTGGGTCGACGCCAACTGGGACACGTCTATCACCGTGCGCGAGTGGTGGCTGCGTCTCGCCGATGCCGGATATGCCTACCCCGCGTGGCCCGCCGGACTCGGTGGCCGGGGCCTCTCGCGGCGCGACGCCGCGACCATTTCCGGCGTGCTGGCCGAGAACAAGGTCATCGGCCCGCCGGTCGGGGCGATGGCCGCACGGCTGGCGGCACCGACCGTGCTCGAGCACGCCACCGAGGCCCTCCAGCACGAGTTGGTGCGGCCCATCGCGACCGGTGAGGCAGCCTGGTGCCAGCTGTTCAGCGAGCCCGGGTCGGGATCGGACCTGGCCAGCATCGGGACGCGCGCTGTACTCGACGGCGACGAGTGGGTCGTCACGGGTCAGAAGGTCTGGAACTCGGCGGCCGACTCGGCGGACCTCGGCATGCTGCTGGCCCGGACCGACGTCGACGTGCCCAAGCACGCCGGTATCACGTACTTCGCCATCGACATGAAGCAGCCGGGAATCGAGGTACGCCCTCTCAAGCAGATGAACGGCGCATCCAACTTCTGCGAGGTCTTCCTGACCGCGGCCCGGGTCCGGATCGACCGCGTCATCGGCGACGTCAACGACGGGTGGCGGGTCGCGCAGACGACGCTGCTCAACGAGCGCAACTCCGTCGCCGGCGGAGGCCTGTTCGGCCTGGTCATGGCCCGCTCGGGATCGGAAGGCGACCTCGACCGCAAGGTGGGCGAGGTGCTCGACCGGGCCCGCGAAGCCGCACGGGCGCGCAAGAGCCCGATCTCGGCCGGGGCGGTCCCGGCCAAGGTGATGGTCGAACTGGCTCAGTCGTTCGGCGCCTCGAGTGACCCCGTCATCCGTCAGGACCTGGCCCGCTATGTCTCCCAGATCCGAGTCAACGGGTGGACGATGCGCCGCAGCGGCGCCGCGGGCGGGAAGCTCACCGGGGCCGACGGCTCCATCGCCAAGCTGACCACGGCGCGCATCTGCCAGCAGTCCCGCGACCTCTCCTACCGGATCGTCGGTGCGTGGGGGATGCTGACGGGCAGGTCGTCGCCGCTGGAGGGAGACCTGCAGACGGTGAACCTGGCCAGCCCGGGCAACCGCCTCGGGGGCGGTTCCGACGAGATCCAGCTCAACGTCCTCGGCGAGCGGGCCCTGGGCCTGCCCCGGGATCCCAGCGTCGACAAAGACGTCCCTTATCGGGACCTCAGGGTGGGGACGCAGCCGGAGCGCTAGGTCCGACCCCCTCGGATTCTGCGAATCTTCTTAGGTTTCTCGCGCACTCCTCAAACATTTGGGGACGAGAGTTCCCCTATGAGGAATCACCCGGGTCGCGCCATCGCCGTCGGGTTCCTGTGCTCCGTCGCCGCCACGATCGGCCTCTGGAGTGGGGCGCTGGCGTCGGCCTCCGGGGCCCTGCACTCGGGGACGCAGGCCCAGGTCCAGACCACACCCTCGCACCCCTGACGGCCGGTCGCGCTACGTCTCCTTCTGCGCCAGGCGTTCCATCGTCGCCCGGGCCGACTCCCCCTGATTCTCTGCCTCGTGGGCGAAGAGCCAACGCCTGCGTTCGACCTCGTCCTCGGCCTCGTTGAGGTTGTCCTTGACGAGCGCCAGCAGGGTGGCCGGGGTGCGCACGAGCTGGTTGGCAATCTCGTAGGTGTAGGTCCGGAGCTCGGCGGCCGGGCGCACGGCGTGCACCATGCCGAGCGAGAGCGCCTGCTCCGCAGGGATCTTCTCGTTGAGCAGGTAGAGCCGTCGGGCCAGTGCGGTGCCTCCGATGCGCGTCCAGAAGAAGGACCCCCCGTAGTCACCCGAGAGCCCGTTCGGCGAGAAGTTGGTGGCGAACACGGAATCATCGGAGGCGAAGCGCAGGTCGCAGGCGGCGGCGAGGCTGCAGCCGGCCCCGACGGCCGGACCTCCCACCATGGCGATGGTCGGCTTCGGCATGAGATGCAGCAGCATGGCCGCGTGCAGGTCGTGGCGGGCGAGGTCGCCCGACAGCGCGTTCGCAGGAACGCCTTTCTCGCTCCCCGGCGAGCCGCGGCCGCCGCTCTTCACGTCGCCACCGGAGCAGAACCCGCCGTGTCCCCCCTCGGGCGCGGCCCCGGTCAGCACGATCACCTTGGCCCCGGGGTCCTCCGCCATGTGGCGCACGGCATCGTCGAGGGCTGCGATCAGCTCGCCGTTCAGGGCGTTGCGGCGCGCCGGCCGGTTCAGTGTGATGGTCCCGACCCGGTCCACGACCTCCGTGACGATCACGGGCTCCTTGTCGCCGGTGGTCTCAACGGAGGGTTCTGTCACGGTCGCCACGCTCTCCTGAGTCGTCTGCCTGAGCCCTATTCAGTATACTCTAATCACGGAGGACTCGAGCCGGGGAGACCAACGATGGAAGACGATCCGACCGCCGGAGCACCGGCAGGCCCGCTCTCGGGCCTGCGCGTGCTCGATCTGTCGAACAGTCCGGCCGGGGCGCAGGCCAGCCAGACGTTGGCGGACTTCGGGGCGGAGGTGGTGCTGGTGGAGCCGCCGGGCGGGAGCGCGCTGCGGGGCCTCCCGTCCTACCCCCTGATCTGCCGGGGCAAGAAATCCATGGTGCTCGACCTGCACGACGCCGGAGACGCTGCACTCGCGTGGGACATGGCCCTCGGGGCCGACGTCCTCATCGAGACGTTCCGTCCCGGCATCGTGGAGCGGCTGGGTCTGGGCTACGAGGACCTGTCCGCCGCCAACCCGCGCCTGGTGTACGGGTCGGTGACGGGCTTCGGGCGGAAAGGGCCCTACGCCAACGCCAAGGCCTATGAGGCGCTCGTCATGGCCCGGGTGGGTGCGCTGTGGGCGTCGCAGGGCATGGTGGCGCGCCAGGGGCCGGCGCACGTCTCGGTGCCCTACTGCAGCTACGGGGCCAGCCAGCAGCTCCTGACCGGCATCTGCTCGGCATTGTACGAGCGCGGGCGCAGTGGGCGGGGCCAGCACGTCGAGGCCACGCTCGTCAACGGCCTCGCATCGCTCGGGACGTGGAACTGGTACCTCAACGTGATCACGTCGAAGTTCCCCGATGCCTTCACGCCGTCGTCGCCCTTCGGCAAACACGGCCTGCCGCTCTCGCCGATGGTCTTCATGCTGCTCATCGCGCTCAGCAAGGACGGGCGCTGGCTGCAATTCTCCCAGGTCCAACTGCACCTCTACATGGAGATGCTCAAGGTCATGGGCCTGGACTGGATGCTCCAGGACGAGGAATGGAAGGAAGCCGTGTGGGCGGCCGACACGCCCAAGACCGGTGAGTTCTGGGACAAGCTCTACGAGGCGGTCCAGTCCAAGACGTTGGCCGAGTGGAACGAGATCTTCGACGCCGATCACAATGTCTGGGCGGAGACGATGCGACGTGGGAGCGAGCTCCTCGACCACCCGCAGATGCAGCATCTCGGCGCGGTCGTCGAGATCGACGACGCCGAGCGCGGCCTCGTGCGGCAGCCGGGACCCATCCTCAAGATGTCGGAAACGCCGGCCGTATTCGGACGGGGCGCACCGGTGCTCGACGGGGACGGTGAGGGACTGCGCGCCGCACCCTGGGACGCGTCCGACCTCGCGCCCATCGCTCAGTCACCGCCGCAGCACCCTGCGCTCGGCGACGTCACGGTGCTCGAGCTCGGGACTTTCTTCGCGGCGCCGTTCGGTGGCACGGTGCTGCGTGAGGTGGGGGCCCGCGTCATCAAGGTCGAACCCGTTGAGGGCGAGCCCATGCGGGGACTGCTGCCGTTCCCGGAGGTTGGGGCGGCGAAGTGCATGCAGGGAAAGGAGTCCATCTGCGTCGACCTGTCGACCGACGAGGGACGAAAGATCGTCCATGCACTGGCCCAGAAGTCCGACATCGTGCTGCAGTCGTTCCGCGCCGGTGTGGCAGAGCGCCAGGGCGTCGACGCGGGCACCCTGCGGGGGATCAATCCCGACCTCGTCTACCTCAACGCGCCTGGCTACGGGATCGACGGCCCTTGCGGGGACCGGCCCGCCTACGCCCCGACCATCGGTGCCGGCAGCGGCCTCGTCATGCGCAACATCGGCTCGGCCATTGAGGAGCGCCCGGGTCTGTCGTTGCAGGAGATCCGGGCCGACGCCATGCACCTGTCCGGCGCAGGGACGACCGAGTACGCACAGGCAGACGGGATCTCGGCGCTGACCGCGGCCAGCGCCATGACGCTCGGCCTGCTCGTGCGCGACCGGACAGGGACCGCACAGGAAATGCTCACCACGATGCTGACCTCGACGGCGCATGCGTTGGCCGACGACATGGTCGAGTACAAGGACCGGCCGCCCACGCAGGCGGCCGATTCCGAGCTACTCGGCTACTCGGCCCGTTACCGGCTCTACCAGGCCGCCGACGAGTGGGTGTACCTCGCCGCTCCCTACGCCGACGAGTGGACCGCCCTGTGCGGCGCCCTGGCGGAGGAAGTGGACCTGGCCGGTGACGCTCGGTTCACGGACGAGGAAGCTCGGAGCTCCAACGATGCCGCGCTGGCCGAGGTCCTGGCGGAGGCGTTCGCCGGCAAGCCGGCCCAGTACTGGGAAGACCGGCTGCTGGCCGCCGACGTCGGGTGCGTGGTGGCCCATCGTGCGCCACCCGAGAGCGTGCTGCAGTCCGTCGAGTTCGCCGAGGCGGCAGATCTTCTCGTCGAGGTGGAGCACCCGACGTTCGGACAGCACCTGCGGCTCAGACCCTACATAGCGTTCTCCCGGAGCGAGACCGTGGCCGAGCCGGGTTCGTTGGCCGGGCAGCACACCGACGCCATCCTGACCGAGCTCGGTTACTCTGCCGCAGCGATCGCAGATCTGAGAGAGAGGAAGGTCGTCGCCTGATGAGCTGACTCCGAGACGAAGTCCGAACCGGTATCTGGTGACCGAGCGACGCGGCGCGGTGTGTGTGCTCCGGCTCAACCGACCCGAGGCTCGCAACTCGTTGAACCCGGAGCTCCTCACGGCGATCGGGCTCGGCATGGTGGAGGCCGAGAACGACCCCGAGGTGCGCGCCGTGGTCCTGACCGGCACGGGTGAAAAGGCGTTCTGCGCGGGCATGGACCTCCGCGCCTTCGCCGAGGGCGGCGGTGTCGGCGGAAGTCGCGAGGGCATGCAGGGCTTCGCGCGCTTCACCCAGGGCGAAATCGGGGTGCCGATCGTCGGTGCGGCCAACGCGACCGCCGTGGCTGGGGGCTTCGAGCTGCTGCTCGGCTGCGACGTGGTGGTGGCGTCCGATGCGGCCTCGTTCGGCTTGCCCGAGGTCAAGCGCGGTTTGTTCGCCGCGGGTGGCGGCGTGTTCCTGAGCACGCGGATCCCCCTCGCCATGGCGCTGGAGCTGACGCTGACGGGTGACCTCGTCGACGCGCAGCGCGCCCTGTCGTTGGGGTTGATCAACCAGGTGGTGCCCGCCGCGGAGGTGCTCGACGCCGCGGTCGCGTTTGCCGAGCGCATCGCTCGCAACGGCCCGCTGGCGCTGAAGGCCACCAAGGAGCTCGTGCGGACGGCGGCGACGGACCTCGACAAGGCGCGATCGCTGGCGGCGGAGTGGCAGCCCAAGGTGTTCGGTAGCGAGGACGCCAAGGAGGGTGCGACGGCATTCATCGAGAAGCGCGAGCCCGTGTGGAAGGGGCGCTGAGGGGGTCGAACCCCGGGCCCGGGTCAGGGAGAAGTCGACGCCGGCGGCGGCGTCCCGGGGGCCGAATCCGTCGCCACGCGCAGTGAGGCCGCCGCCGTTGCCTCCTCCGGTGTTTCGGGCTCGAGCGGCACGGTGACCCGGGCGACGACGATGTCCTCGCGTCCGCGCAATGCGTTCGAGAGGAGCAAGTCGATCTGGTTGTGCAGGATCCGATAGCGCACCTTCTCGGGCCGTACGACCGGGATGAGCACGACGATCTGATCGTCGGGGTGCTCCGCTCTCACGTCGTCGATGAAGCCGACGATCGGCTGCACGACGGAGGCGTACTCGTTGTAGAGGACGCGCAGTGGCACCCCTGGGTCCCACGAGTGCCACTGGTGCTCGAGCACGTCGGCGTCGTGGGTGCCCTCGTCCTCGCCTCGCAGGACGACCGTCACGGCGACCACTTCCTGCCCGAGCGACTCCGCCTCACACAGCGCGTGCTCGGTGAGGCGCGAGATCCGGTTGACCGGCACGATGACGATGGTGTACTTCGGTCTGGGCTTGTCGGGGATTTCGTCCATCCGGAGCTCCTTCCTGGCCCGCTCGTAGTAGGCGTGGATGCGCAGGAAGAGGAAGACGAACGCCGGAATGGCGATGACGACCACCCACGCCCCCTCCGTGAACTTCGAGATGAGGAAGACGATGGTGGCGATGGCGGTGATGCACGCGCCGATCCCGTTGATGGTTGCCCGCCGGCGCCAATGGGGCGGACGCGTCTTGCGCCAGTGCACGACAAGCCCGGCCTGCGACAGCGTGAATCCGATGAAGACCCCGATGGCGAAGAGCGGGATCAACGTGTTCGTGTTGCCGCGGACCGCGACGAGGAGCGCGCCCGCCATGACGGCGAGCACCACGATGCCGTTCGCGAAGGTCTGGCGGTCCCCCCGGATACTGAACAAGTGGGGGAGATAGTTGTCCCGTGCCACGAGGCTGGCCAGCACGGGGAGCCCGCCGAAGGAGGTGTTGGCCGCCAAGGCGAGCACGATGGTGATCGTGATGGATACGACGTAGTAGGCCCAGCCCCGTCCCACCGCCATGGCCATGATCTGGCTCAGCACCGTCTGGCCCGACCGGGGACCGATCTGCCAGCGTTTGGCCAGGACGGCGAGACCGAGCAGCATCGTTCCGAGGATGAGCCCCAGCAGCGTCTCCGTCCGCTTGGCCCGGACGACCCGGGGCTCCCGGAAGAGCGGCACGCCGTTGGCGATCGCCTCCACGCCGGTGAGCGCGCTGCAGCCGGCGGAGAACGCCTTGAGGACCAGCAGGATCGTGACCGCCTTGAGTCCGGACGTCGGCAGCTGTGAGGTTCCCGGCAGCGGCTCGTTGAGCCCGAGGGGATGGATGAGCCCGATGGCGATGATGGCCAGGAGCCCGAAGATGAAGATCATCGTCGGCAGCAGGAAGGCGCGCGCCGTCTCACCGAGGCCCCGCAGGTTGAGCACGGTGATGAAGAGGAGGATCCCGAGGCAGAGCGGCACGGTGGCCCCGTCGAGGGCCGGGAAGGCGGACTGGAGCCCGGCGACGCCGGCGGCGATGGAGACGGCGACGGTCAGCGTGTAGTCGACGACCAGTGCCGCCGCGGCAACCAGGCTCGTGTTGGCGCCGAAGTTCGCCCGGGCGACGGCGTAGGCCCCGCCACCCATCGGGTAGGCGTCGATGACCTGCCGGTAGGAGAACACGAGGATGGCCAAGAGGGCGACGATGGCGATCGTGATGGGGAGGACGAGGTGCAGGGCACCGGCGCCCGCCACTGCGAGCACGAGGATGATCGCCTCGGGCCCGTAGGCCACCGAGGTCAGGGCGTCGAGCGAGAGGGCCGAGAGGCCCTGGACGGGGGTGATCTTTTCCTTCCCGCTGCCCCGGGCCGTACGCGGCGGCCCCACCAGCAGGTGCCAGACGGCGGTGGCCCTGCCAGGGTGCGGGTCTGCCATGACCGGCACTCTACGAGTAGGTCGGCGGGCACGAGCGGAGGGCGGCGCGTGGCAGTCTGAGGCGATGGAGCTCTGGGAACTCGTCGCCCGTGAGGCGTGCCGGGACACGTTGGCGCAGTACACCCACGCCGGCGACCGCTACCTGCTCGAGGAGTTCGCGGCGGCCTTCTGCGAGGACGGCGTCCTCGAGATCCGCGGCAGCGCTCCCCTGCAGGGACGCCGCGCGATCATGCAGCGCTTCGCCGGTGCCACAGGATCGCTCCGGGGGCACCAGGCGGCCGCCGCCCCGGGAGAGGAGACCGCCAGGCGGGTGGTCCGGCACAACGTCGCCAACGTCAGGTTCGAGTCCGTGTCGCTCTCGGAGGCCACCGTGGCGAGCTACTTCACCGTCTTCACGGAGGTCGGCCTCGACCACATGGGGCGCTACCGCGACCGGATGGTGCCCGTGGGCGACCGATGGCTGATCGCGCACCGGTTCGTCTCCACCGACTGGCACGCACCCGACTCGGTGTTCCGATCCGGGTAATGGTCGTCTTTCGACGAAGTCACCCGAGATCCGTTGACACCTTGGATTCGGCTGAGATTCTCGAGTGAGGCGCGGGTAATACCGTAGACATCGCTCGGTCGTTGCCGTAGTGTCCAACCGTCCCGCAGCACCGCATCACGGGGTGGGCCGACGGCGGCGCCGTCCGTTTCGATCCCCACGGCCGCGGGACTCCGGTTTCGCTACAGGAAGGTGAGGGGTCATGACAAAGGCAAACGGTTGGACGACGTCGCGCGGTCTTGCGCTCGGCCTGGTGCTCTTTGCGGGCACGCTGAGCGGGGCCGGTGCCATGGTCGCCGCATCCGGTCCCGGTGGAGCGGCGACGCCGAACGAGGCCTCGCCCCGGGTCATCGTGCCCGTCACGAGCCTCACCGTGAACACCACCGCGGACAGCCACAACGTCGCGCCGGGCGCCTGCGCCGATGCGGGAGGCAACTGCTCGCTCCGGGCTGCCATCGAGGACGCCAACGCCACCGGGTCAGCGACCCAGATCACCCTGCCGGCGGGACACTACGTCCTGACGCTCGGTGAGCTGCTTGTGAGCGACACCGCGGGCATCGTGCTCAACGGCGCCGGGCAGTCCTCGACCTCGGTGGACGCCGCCGGCAGCAGCCGCGTCGTCGAGGTGGCCGGCGGCAGCGCCCTGAACGGAGGCGGCTTCACCCTCACCGGCGGTTCCGCCCCCACCGGCGTGGGCTGTGCGGGCGGCGGCGGACTCCTCGTCGACGGATCGGGCTCCGTTGCGCTCACTTCGGTCACCATCAGCAACTCGACCACCAGTTGCGCCAACGGCGGCGGGGTCGAGGCCATCTCCCCGGCTGTGTTCTGGCTCACCAACTCCACCGTGACCGGGAACTCCGCCAGCAGCGCGACGGCGGGTGCAAACGGTGGCGGGCTCGAGCTCGCCGGCAGCGCGGTGCTGACGAACGACGCCGTGACCGGTAACTCCGTCACCACGACCGGTGCCTTCAGCTCGTCCGGTGGCGGGCTTGCCGCCGACGGCACGGACGCCCTCAACGGGGGCACCTTCAGCAACAACACCGTCACGGTGCCCAGTAGCGAGAGCGGAAGCGGCGGCGGCATCGTCGCCAACGCCGACTTCGTGGCCGTCGGGATCACGCTCGCCAACAACGTCATCGCCCCCGCCGGAGGTGCCACGGCGACCGCAGCCTCAGGTGGCGGGTTCGCGGGTGACGGCGACTTCTTCCGCATGGTCAACAGCGCCATCTCGGGGAACCAGGCCATCTCCTCGACGACCGGAACCGCCTCGGGTGGCGGGCTGAACGCGTCGTTCGCGACGTTGACGGACGACACTGTGACCGGCAACTCGGTGTCCGGTGACCCGGCCAACGACAACGGGGGTGGTCTGAGGACGGCATCGGCCACGGTGACGAGGGTCTCCATCTCCGGGAACAGCTCCGACGGAGTCGGTGGTGGCGTCGACCAGGGGGGCGATGCCAACTTCATCGAATCCACCATCAGCGGCAATTCGGCCAACCTCGGCGGGGGTTACTACGAAAGTTCCACGGGCACCCTGACGAACTCCACCGTGGCCGGCAACACGGCGGTGGGTGCCGGCAACGCGGGCGGCGGCATTTACGTCGCGGCGGGCGACAGCACCACCATCCGGTTCACGACGGTGGCGGACAACGTGTCCGACAGCGGGGCCGGGATCTTCGTCGACCCACCGACGCCGGGCAACGTGTCGCTCGGGAGCTCCGTCGTCAGCGGCAACACCACCAGCGGTGGCGCCGAGGCCGACTGCGCCGTCGGGAGCGTCTCCTCGGTCAGCGGGAGCATCACCTCTGCCGGGTGGAACGTCGCCGGCGATTCGAGCTGCGGCCTCGCCAATGTCGGCGACCAGAGCAGCGCGAACGCGCAGCTCGGGGCCCTGCAGAACAACGGCGGCGCGACCGCCACGCTGCTGCCCGCGCTCACGAGCCCGGCCGTCGGCAACGGCGGCCCGAATTGCCCGTCCCTCGACCAGCGCGAAGTGCCCCGTCCCACGTCCGGCTGCACCAGCGGGGCGGTGCAGGTGACGGAGGGAACCGCCGGCTACTTCATGGCTGGTTCCGACGGCGGCATCTTCAACTTCGGCACCGCCAAGTTCCATGGATCGGCGGGGTCGCTCCACCTGAACAAGCCCATTGTCGGCATGGCGTCCACGCCCGATGCCGGGGGGTACTGGCTCGTCGCCACCGATGGCGGCATCTTCAACTACGGGGATGCCGGGTTCTTCGGGTCCATGGGCGGCACCCCGCTCAACTCCCCGATCGTGGGCATGGCGGCGACGCCCAGTGGCCTCGGCTACTGGCTGGTCGCCGCCGACGGGGGGGTGTTCGGCTTTGGTGACGCGAAGTTCCACGGCTCCATGGGCGGCATCACGCTGAACAAGCCGATCGTCGGCATCGCGGCCGCCCCCGACGGACAGGGGTACTGGCTCGTCGCCACCGACGGCGGCGTGTTCGGGTTCGGGAGTGCCAAGTTCTTCGGCTCTGCCGGCTCCATCCACCTCAACAAGCCCGTCGTGGGCATCGCCGCCACCCCCAACGGCGCGGGCTACTGGCTCGTCGCCTCCGACGGGGGCATCTTCGACTACGGCAATGCCGGCTTCCACGGCTCGGCCGGGTCCCTCCACCTCAACAAGCCCGTGGTCGGCATGGGCTCGTCCCCGGACGGCGGAGGCTATTGGCTCGTCGCGTCCGACGGAGGTCTGTTCAACTACGGCGATGCGCCGTTCCTCGGCTCCATGGGCGGGAAGCACCTGAACGCGCCCGTGGTCGGGATGGCCGCGGCAGGCTGAACGACGCGTCGGCGGCAGCCCGGACACTGTGAACGGCTCGGCGTCTCGGCGTCGAGCCGTTCACGCAGGACTCGTCAGTTGATGAGCGGGTCCCGGGGCAGCCCGAGGATGCGCTCGCCGATCTGGTTGCGCTTGATCTCCGACGTCCCGCCGGCGATCGACATGCCTCGATGCATCAGCACCATCATCGACGTCATCGCACCCGTGCCGTCCGAGTAGGCCGTCTCGGGACCACCGAGCGCAGCCATGATCGCCGCCGTCTCGTGCCCGATCTCGGAGAGCACGAGCTTGGTCACGTTGCCCTCGGGCCCGGGCCCTCCACCGGCGACGGCCCGGTGGGCGCTGCGCATGTTGAGCGCCGCCATCGCCTCGCGCTGCGCGATGGCCCGGCCGATCCGCCCCGCACCGCCGGCCAGGCGCTCAGGGTGGGCGTCGAACGGCCCGATCGCCATGTCGACCGGCATGGACCCGCCGCCCTGGCCGCCACCGATCGACACGCTCTCGTTTCCGAGTGTCGCCCGCGCGACGGTCCAGCCGCCGTTGACGGGCCCCACCACGTCGTCGTCGGGGACGAAGACGTCGTTGAAGAAGACCTCGTTGAACTCCGAGTGCCCCGTGACCATCTTGAGCGGGCGCACCTCGACCCCCTCGGCGTGCATGTCGATGACCATCGTGGTGATGCCCTCGTGCTTGGGCACGTCGGGATCGGTGCGGATGGTGGCCAGACCGAAGGCAGCGAGATGCGCGCCGCTCGTCCACACCTTCTGGCCGTTGACGAGCCAGCCGCCGTCGACCCGGGTGGCCCTCGTCTTGACCCCGGCGGCGTCGCTCCCTGCGTCCGGCTCGCTGAAGAGTTGGCACCAGATGACGTCCTGGCGTAGGGCGGGCAGCACCCAGCGGGCCACCTGGTCCTCGGTCGCGTGCTGAATGAGCGTCAGGATCACCCACCCGGTGATCCCGTACTGCGGGCGCGCCACGCCGGCTGCCCCGAACTCCTGCTCGATCACAAGCTGCTCGACGGCACCCGCGTCACGCCCCCAGGGCCGGGGCCAGTGCGGCATGACGTAGCCCGTCTCGATCATCGCCTCACGTTGTCCCGCCGCATCCAACCCCTTGACCCGCTCGGCGAAGGCCCGCACCTCGACCTGCACCGAGTCGGCCTCGGGCGGCAGGTCGATGGTCCGCACCCGACGTGTCCCCCCACGCACCAGGTCGGTCACGTCCAGCGCCGCCGCCTCGGCATCGACCAGCGCCTCCAGCGCGGTCGCCCGCCGGAGATACAGGTGCGCGTCGTGCTCCCACGTGAAGCCGATGCCGCCGTGCACCTGGATGTTGAGCTGCGCGCACTCGTCGGCGGCCGCCAGCGCCAGTGCCGCCGCCATCGCTGCGGCGAGCGACAGTTGGTCGCCCCCGTCCTCGACTGCCCGTGCGGCGTCCCACACCGCCGCCGTCGCGAGCTCAGCCAACACGAGCATGTTCGCGCAATGGTGCTTGACGGCCTGGAAGGTGGCGATGGGCCGGCCGAACTGCACGCGGACCTTGGCGTAGGCGGCGGCCTGTTCGGTGCACTCGGACGCGACGCCGGTGGCCTCGGCGGCGGTGAGCAGGCGGGCCAGGTCGACGAGCAACCGCCGCCCGCCCGGTATGACCTCGACTGCCACGCCCTCCAGGTCCACGCGGGCGCTGCGCCGCGTGGGGTCCAGGTTCGCCGGCACCGAGACCCTGACCCCGCTCGCGGTGGCATCGACGACGATGGCGTCGTCGCCCGCGGGGAGGACCAGGACATGGGCGAGGCCACCGCCCAGGACCGCCGGAGCCGTCCCGGCGGCCTTGCCCCCGGACACCGTGATGTTCGAGACGAGCGCCACGCCGCCGAAGAGCGAGCCATCGGCGAGGCCGGGCAGGACATGGGCGGCCACGTCGGCAGCGTCGATGCACGCGCTGGCGATCACGGTCGGCAGGAAGGGGCCCGAGGTGACGGCCCTGCCCAACTCCTCCACGACCACGACGAGTTCGGGCAGCCCGAAGCCCGAGCCACCCCGCTCCTCGGGGAGATGGAGGCCGAGCCAGCCGAGCGAGACCAGGTCGCCCCAGAACGGTGGCAGCACCTCGGAGTCGGAATCCAACAGGGCGCGGGCGGCTCCGCGGGAGTCGTGCTTGGCGAGGAAGTCCGAGGCCGTCTGACCCAGGGCGCGGTGGTCTTCGGTGATCGCAATCGGCATGGCTAAATAGTACCCTCTATTATGGAGGCGGGCCATTCCGCCCGTGTCTCCTGGAGAGGAGTCGACGATGAAGCTCGGCGCGATGGTCGGCATGCGCGACGACCCGGCCGCGTTCGCCGCCCGGGCCAAGCGGCTCGAGGACGCCGGTGTGGACTTCCTCTGGACCGGGGAGGCCTACTCGGCCGACGCCGTCTCCACCATGGGGTTCCTCGCCGCGGTCACCCAGAAGGCGCAGATCGGCTCCAGCATCCTGCCGCTCTACACGCGCACCCCGACGGTCCTGGCCATGACGGCGGTCGGCATCGACAAGCTCTCGGGGGGGCGGTGCATCCTGGGTCTGGGCGCGTCCGGGCCCCAGGTGATCGAGGGATTCCATGGCCTTCCGTACGACGCGCCGCTCGCCCGAACCCGCGAGATCATCGACATCTGCCGCTCGGTGTGGCGGCGGGACCGCGTCGTGCACCACGGCGCCAACTACGAGGTGCCCCTCGGTGAGGGCAAGGGCACGGGCCTCGGGAAGGCGCTCAAGATCATGGACCACCCGGTCCGCGAACGGATCCCCATCTACGTGGCCTCCCTCGGTCCGAAGAACGTCGAGATGACGGCCGAGCTGGCCGAGGGGTGGCTCCCGCTGCACTACTGGCCCGAGCGGGCCGGCGAGCTCTGGCGCGCGCCCCTCCAGGCCGGCACGTCCAAGCGGTCATCCGACCTCCCACCCCTCGAGGTCGTGGCCGGGGGCTCGCTGGCGATCGGGGACGACGTCGAGGCGCTGCGTGACCGCGACCGGCCGATGCTCGCCCTCTACTACGGGGGCATGGGCGCCCGGGGCAAGAACTTCTACAACGACGTCCTGAGGCGGTACGGCTACGAGAGGGAGGCCGAGGAGATCCAGGACGCCTACCTCGGCGGCGACCGCAAGCGGGCGGCCGCGCTGATCCCGTCCGAGCTGGTGGCAGGGATGTCGCTCGTCGGTGACGCCGGCTACGTGAAGGACCGCATCGCCGCCTACCGCGAGTCGGGCGTCACGGTTCTGAACGTGCAGCCGATCGGGCCCAACGGGCTGAAGGATGTCGAGACGGTCGCGGGCTGGGTGGCCTGAGAGCGCGCTTACCGTCCGGCGGGGTGCTCGTCCTGGGCCGCACGTTGCGCCGCGAGATCGGGCGGCTCGGGATCGCCGCCTGCCCGCACCGCCTCCGTCTGGGCCGTGTCGCTGATCGATCCGGGCAGCAGCAGTTGCTCCTGGTAGACGGTCGCCCCGAGCGTGCCGTGCCGGTCCCGCAGTGAGCCGTGGTATGCACCCCGGGCGCTGCGGGCCTTGACCGGACGCAGGTCGACGAGCACCCAGTCGTCGGCCCTGATGTTCTCGTGGAACCACAGCGAGTGGTCGATGCTCGGGCCGCCCCGGCCGATGAGTGACCGATGCTGCTGCCCGAACCCCGTGCCGAGGTCCGACAGGTAGGTCAGGCCGGCCCGGTGCAGCAGCGGGTCGTCACCGAGCGAGGCCACCGAGCGCACCCACACGCAGTCGGTGAACACGCCCTTGAGGAAGTCGGTGGGTGTCACCTCGCGCACGTCGATCAGCGTGCTCCAACCACGCAAGGGGAGGTCCTCCGGCTCGGTCGCGGTCCGGCGGGGAGCGTCGTCGAACACCCCGCCATCGCCCTCGACGTGGAAGGAGGTGATCATCGAGAAGATGACCTCACCCTCCTGCACCGCGATGACGTGGCGGGCCGAGAACGACCGCCCGTCGCGATCCCGGTCGACCTCCAGGACCACGGGAAGGTCGCTGCGCCCCGGCCGGAGGAAGTAGCCGTGCAGCGAGTGCGGCAGGCGGCCCGGCTCGACCGTGGCGGCGGCGGCCAGCAGGCACTGCGCGGCCACCTGACCGCCGTAGAGGGTCTGCCGCGGTCCGTAGTTGGCGTTGCGACCTCGGAAGAGGTCGCGGTCGACCCGCTCGAGGGTCAGCAACGAGAGCAGGTCCTCGGCGAGGTCGAGCTCCGTCACACCCGCGCCGCCCGCACCCAGTCCGCCCACGTCTCGATACGGCGCCAGAACAGCTCGCGGGTCCCGGCGAAGTTGTGCATGTGCCCCATTCTCGGGCAGACGAACATGTCCACGCTCCCAGCCGACGCGTACGCCCGTGCCTCGCCCCGCGGGTCGACCAGGACGTCACGTTCGCCCATCGCCACCAGCACGGGGCAACGCACCGCCGCCGCCTCGGGGGCGACGCCACCCGGAGCCAGGCACCACAGGGCGACGGTCGCCGGGACGGTGGCCGACGCCCATGGGGGGAGGTCCCCGCCGCGGGCCGGGAAGTCCCCGAGGTCGCGCTGCACGACGGCCGGGTCGACGTCGTCGTAGTGGAACCCCCAGGCCATGGCCCCCGGTCCGGCGGCGTTGTCGGCCAACGCCGGCCCGTTGGTGAAGATGCCGTCCGACGGCAGCACGTCGCGGGGGACCCAGGGCAGGACCAGCGGCGGCGTGCCGGGTGCGGTCGGCGGATGGGTGTGCACGGCGCTGTAGCCGAGGACAGCGATCCCGTCGTAGCAGTGGTACCGACCCTGTTGCACCACGGTCAGGCTCCCGCCCATCGACTGCCCGATACCGATCCTCACCGGGTTCTCGATCGCGTCCAGACCGTCGACGAGGCTGCCCGCCGCCAACTTCTGCAGCACGTCGGCTTCGGCGGCCTGACTCGCGGCGGTGACCGGTGTGTACGCCAGCCGCTGGGGTTCGTGCTGCGAGCTGTCACCCACCCCCAGGTGGTCGACCGACACGAACACCCAGCCCCGCGCCGCGTGCCAGTCCGCCTGCGCACCGCTGGCCGGTCCCGGGAGGTCCTCCGTGAAGTAGCGCCGCGAGTAGCCCCCGCCCGGCTTGGCGAAGCACACGACGGGTTCCGGGAGGAGCTCGTCGGGCACGGTCACGGTGAGGGCAACGTGGGTCGGCTCACCCAGGCCCGTTGCCTCGGTGACGTCGACGTGGAGGTCGATCGATCGCACCTGCGGCGGCCGACGTCTACTTTGGAGCGAAGCGTTGGCCGCCGTCGAGGCGGATACAGCTGCCGTTGAGCATCGGGTTCTCGACGATGGCCACGGCCAGCTTGGCGTACTCCTCGGGGCGGCCCATCCGCTTGGGGAAGGCGGCGTCCTTCGTCAGCACGTCGGCGAACTCTTCTGGGACTCCTTTGGTGAGGCCCGTGTTGAACAGGCTGGGCGCGATGGTGAGGACCCGGATGCCCAGGCTGCCCAGGTCACGGGCCATGGTGAGGGTCATGCCGACGATCCCGGCCTTGGCCGCCGTGTACGCGACCTGGCCGATCTGCCCCTCGAAGGCGGCGATCGACGCGGTGTCGATGATGACGCCGCGCTCACCGTCCTCCGGCTCGTTGGACGACATGTGGAAGGCCTGCAGGCGGTTGAGGTTGAAGGTGCCGATGAGGTTCAGCTCGATGGTCCGGCGGAAGTCGTCGAGCGGGTGGGGGCCGTCCTTGGACAACGTCCGCTTGGCCGTGCCACCCCCCGCCGTGTTGACCGCGATGTGCAGCCCTCCGAGTGCGGACACGGCGTCGGCCAGCGCCGACTCCGTCTGGTTCTCGTCGAGGATGTCGACCTCGTGGAACGTGCCGCCGAGCTCCTTGGCGACCTCGGCCCCGGCCGACGTCGGCAGGTCGAGGATGGCGATGTCGGCACCCTTCTGACGCAACAGCTCGGCGGTGGCCTTCGCCATGCCGGACGCGCCGCCCGCGATGACGGCCTTCTTCCCCTTGATCTCCACGGCGTGATCCTCTCTGGTTCGTTCTCGTTACTCTGGCGCGTACTCGGGCGCTCGTGCCAGACGCTGACCGCACCGCCCGAGGACCGGTGGGGAAAAGAGTGTACCATTTTGTCCCGGCCCGCAAGGAGGAAGAGGAACAATGGAACGCGAAGCCATCTTGTTCGACGTCGCCGACAACGTGGCGACGATCACCCTCAACCGGCCCGACCAGTTGAACTCGTTCACCAACGCCATGGCGGCCGACATGACATGGGCCTGGGAGACGGTGCGGGACACCGACGACATCCACTGCGCGGTCGTGCAGGCCAACGGTGAGCGCGCCTTTTGCACCGGGCTGGACATCAAGGAAGTGGGCGATCGGTGGTTCGAGAAGGACAACGTGTGGAACAGCTTCGACCCGGGCCTGACGCTCGCCCCCAAGACATACCACCGGGTGTGGAAGCCGGTGGTGGCGGCCGTCCACGGCATGTGTGCCGGCGGCGGGCAGTACTTCATCAACGAGGCGGACATCATCATCTGCTCCGACGACGCCGCCTTCTTCGACCCGCACGCCAACGTGGGCATAGTGTCGGCCCTCGAGCCGATGGGCATGCTGCAGCGAGGCGTGCCCCTCGGGGAGGTCCTGCGTTGGGCGCTCATGGGCAACGAGGAGCGCATCACGGCGGAGACCGCCCTGCGGATCGGCCTGGTGACCGAGGTGGTCGCACGCGACCAGCTGAGGGAACGGGCGCGGGAGATCGCACTGTCGATCGCGCAGCGCAACCCGAAGGCGATCCAGGGGACCGTGCGGGCCATCTGGGACTCGCTGGAGATGCCGCGTACCACGGCCCTGCACAATGGGCTGTCCTACACGACGATCGGCAACTTCCCCCCGGCGCCGCCCAAGCCGCGGGACAAGAAGGAGACCCAGTACCGCTAGGACGAGAGTGCGGCCACGGCCGCTTCGAGGTACGGCCACGCCGCGTCCGGCGGGAGCCCGCCGGCCAGCGGCTGCAGGTTGAGGGGGAACCCCGTTCGCACCAGCTCACGCGCCTCGTCCGGCGTCACGATCTGGTAGGCGCCCTTCTCCGCGGCCAGGTCGGTCACCGTCGACGCCTGGGAGAGTGACGCCGTGCCGCTGCGGCCGACGTTCCAGCCGGCGTAGCTCACGGCGTCGAGCAGCAGGTACTTCCCTATGTCCGCCCACGCCCGTTCGGGATCGTCGGCGACGAAGACGGTCAGCGGGATGCCCGTGGGTGGGAAGAAGCAGCCCGGGGCCGATGGTCCTCCCTCCGCCCGGTAGGCCTCCTCGAGTGTCGAGTCGTGGGTCTCGGCCAGGAACATCAGACCGAGCCGTCCCGCACGGCGCGCCGCCGCCTCGCTGCCGCCGCCGTACGCCAGCACGGGCCCGCCCGGTGTGAACGGGGGCGGCGTGACCCGAACGAGGCGCCCGTCGAGATCGACCGTCTCGCCACGCCACAAGCGCTGCAAGAGCTCGATGCGGTCCTCCACGACAGCCGCCCGCCGACTCCGGTCGACGCCGAACATGGCGAATTCCTCGGGCCGGTACCCGATCCCGATCACGTAGGAGACACGGCCGCGGCTGATCAGGTCGACGACGGCGAGATCCTCGGCGAGCTTGACCGGCTCGTACAGGGCCAGGAGGAGCGCCGCCACCGAAATGGGCAGCTCCTTCGTCCGTGCGGCGGCGGCTGCCGCCAGAGGGATCGGCGACGGGAGGTAGCCGTCGTCCGCACCATGGTGCTGGCTGAAGACGGCTGCGACCGCACCGCGGCCCTCGGCCCACTCGCACATGTCGATCGCCGCCGCATAGAGCGCGGCGCGCGCCTCGGGTTCGGTCGTGTCCGCCCGCATGGCGTATCGCATCAAGAACATGGCCGATGGTGACACCTGCCGAGTGGCAGGCTCAAATGCGGTCGCTCAGAACAGGTCGCGCTTTCGCACCTTGCCCGCCGCCGTCCGGGGGAGTGCCTCGGTGACCACGACCTTCTCGGGCCATTTGTGAGCGGCCAGTCCCGCGGCTGCCGCCACGTCCCGGAGCTGGTGGAGCGTCGGTGCCTGCGCGCCCTCCCGTGGCACGACGACCGCGCACACCGACTCGCCCCACATCTCGTCGGGGGTGGCGCAGACCGCCACCTCGGCGAGCGCGGGATGACGAGCCAGCACCTCCTCGACCTCGCGGGCCGAGATGTTCTCCCCGCCCCGGATGATGATGTCCTTGACCCGATCGGTGACCACCAGGTACCCGTCCTCGTCGAAGCGGCCCAGATCGCCGGTGCGGAACCACGTGGCATGGGTGAATGCGCCGAGGTCCGCCGCCGGGTCCTGGTACCCGAGGAACTGCTTGGGGCCGCGGGCGACGATCTCGCCCTCCGCTCCGGGTGCAACGTCGATTCCGTCGCGGTCGAGCAGGCGCACCTCGTTGCCCGGTGTCACCCGGCCGTCGGTCAGGCGCCGCTTGTCGGGTGGGTCGGTGGGGCCGCCCGAGCTGATGGCGGGGTGCTCGGTCGAGCCGTACGTCCGCCAGGTCACGATGCCTGCCGCCTCGCTGCGGGCGACGAGTTCCGGCGGCACCGCCGCCGCTCCGCACAGGAAGCGGTTGAGTGAAGAGATGTCCCGCCCCGAGCGCTCCGCCTCGTCGAGCAACGTGGAGAGGAAGAACGGGGTGCCCGCACTGGCGGTGATGCGGTGCTCCTCGATGAGCTCGGTCGCGGCGCGGGCGCTCCAACGGTCCATCACCACCGTCGTCCCCCCGGCGGTGAGCGGGCGCAGCAGGCCGAGCAGGGCGGCCACGTGGCCGGCGGGAAAGGTGCCGAGCATCCGGCTCGTCGCGTCGACCGGCACGGCGGTCAGACCGCACAACAGCGTTTCGTGGCTGTGCTGCACGCCCTTGGGCTCGGCGGTGGAGCCCGAGGTGTAGAGGACGCACGCCACCGACGACGGGTGCGGCCGGTGCCGGTCCGACACGGGAACGGGCTCGACGGAGCTGAGCGCAACGGCGCCGTCGACGGCCTGCTGACCGAGAACGATCACCCGGGCAAGGTCGTCGGTGACGAGAGGCGTGATGAGGTCGCGCCCACGCCACTCCGGCGCGGCCACGATGCTGACCGCGCTCGTCTGGCGCACTGCGTGGGCCACCTCGGCGGCCGTCGCGGTCATGGCGATCGGCACGGCCACCGCACCCAGGAACCAGACGGCCGCCAGGACCTCCGTCCCCGACAAGTCCGCGGGTGTCTGCACGACCACTGCGTCGCCGGCCCGCACCCCCGTACCGGCCAGCCGTCGGGCGCACGCCTGGGCGCGATCCACCAGTTCGGCCAAGGTCGTTGTCGTGGTGTCGCCGTCCACGCTGGCGAACACGATGCGATCAGTCCCATGAGCGACGCCGCCGGCCGCGATGGCCTGGCCGACCGTCAGGTCGGGGTAGAGGCCGGCCGCACGCCACGTGGCCCGGAGGGCGTCACGGTCGCGCCGTTCGTCAGCGGGGGTCACCTGACGAAGGCGCGGATGAGCTCGGCCAGCACCAGGGGCCGGTCGCTCTGGACGGCGTGGCCCGCACCGTCGACGACCGCCACGTCGAGCGAGGGCAGCCGCCGCCGCATCTCTGCGATGTCCTCGTCCCGCACGAAGGGGGACAGGCCGCCGCGGACGAAGAGGACCGGGACCGTGATGGCGCTCACGTCCTCCCACAGAGGGGTGAAGTCGACCCAACTCTGCTCTCGCGGCGGACGCCCGAAGAGGTCGTAGCGCCACGTCCACCGACCGTCGTCCAAGCGGCGGGCGTTGTGGCGCACGCCGCGGCGCACGCCGGAGGCAGCGCGGTACGGGCTGAGCGCCACCGCCGCGTCCGCCATCTCCTCGAAGCTGTCGTAGACGGGGGGACCGGCGATGAGCGAGACGGTGCCGCGCTCGGCGGTGCCCAGCTGCCGGGACGGGTCGTTGATCTGCGGCGTGACGTCGACCAGCACAGCCCGGCGACACAGATCCGGACGCTGGGCGGCCAGGCGGATGGTCGTGGCCCCGCCGAGAGACATGCCGACGACGCACCGGGCGGCGGGCGCCACCGATTCCATCACCGCCGCGACCGCCTCGGCGTTGCGCCAGGGTCCGTAGTTCCGATCCGGGCGCCGGTCCGAATGCCCGTGCCCGGGCAGGTCGATGGCGACGGCCGGGCAGCCGAGCGCCAGCATCAGCGTGTCCCAGGTGTGGGCGTTCTGCGCGCCGCCATGGAGCAACACAAGCTCCGGGTCGTCTTCACCCCAGCGCAGGTAGGACAGCGTCTGGCCCGAGGTCAGGGCGAGTGAGCTGCGGGAGACGGACGGCTGGCGACCGAAGGCAATGTTCCACTCGGCGGCGTTCTCGCGCAGCAGCCCGAACTCGTCGTAGTCGTCGGACTCCAGCGTGTCCTGCAGCGACGCCAACGGACCGCCGCCTAGATGCGCTCGATGATCACCGCCGGCGCCATCCCTCCACCGGCGCACATGGTGATCAGCGCGACCTGCTTGTCCCGGCGCTCGAGCTCGTCCAGGGCCGTTCCGACGAGGAGGGAGCCGGTGGCACCGATCGGGTGTCCCAGGGCGATGGCGCCACCGTTGACGTTGATCCGCTCGCGGTCGATGTCGAGGTCGCGGATGAACTTCTCGGGCACGACGGCGAAGGCCTCGTTGACCTCGAACAGGTCGATGTCGCCGAGTGCCATGCCCGCCTTGGCGAGGACCTTCCTCGTCGCGGGGACCGGGGCGTTGAGCATCAACGTCGGGTCGTCGCCGATGTTCGCGGTGGCCACGATCCTCGCCCGGGGTTTCATGCCATGGGCGGTGGCGTAGCCGGGGCTGGTCAATAGCAGCGCCGCCGCGCCGTCGACGACGCCCGATGAGTTGCCCGCGTGGTGGACGTGGTCGATCTCCAGTCCCGGGAACTTCTGCAGGACGAGGGAGCGGTACGTCGTCCCCTGCTCGTCCAGGGCGACGTCGGCCAGCGCGGCGAAGGAGGACGGGAGGGAGGCCAGGGAGTCGGCGGTCGTGCCCGGGCGGGGGTACTCCTCTCGGTCCAGCGCGACCGATCCGTCCAGGTGATGGACCGGCACCAGGGACCTCTCGAAGCGACCCTCCTTGATGGCGATCTCGGCCCGGCGCTGAGACTCCGCGGCCAGCTCGTCGACGGCACGGCGGTCGATCTTCTCCAGCGTGGCGATGGCGTCGGCCGCGACGCCCTGGTTGGTCTGCGGGTGGATGGCCCGCAAATGGTCGTTCCCGCTGTCGAGGAAGGGTGATCGCGACCGGCTGGCGTTGGCGGCGTAGGAGGACATCATCTCGGTCCCGCCCGCAATGACCACGTCCTCCATGCCCGCCAAGATCGAGGCGGCGGCGAAGTTCACCGAGGAGATGCCCGAACCGCAGAACCGGTCCAGCGTGACGCCGCTGGCGGTGACGGCGTAGCCCGCATCGAGCGCGGCCATCCGGCCGAGGTCGCCGCCCTGGGAGCCGACTTGCATCGACGTACCCCAGACGATGTCGTCGACGTCCGCGGTGTCGAGTCCGTTGCGGTCGGCCAGGGCCCGGAGAACGGTCGCCCCGAGCACCTGCGGATGCAGTTCGGCGAGCGCACCCTTGCCGACTTTCCCAATTCCCCGTGGGGTCCGGCAGGCGTCGATGATCCATGCCTCGGTCACGTCGTATCCTCGTTTCTCTGCGCCGTCCGGGCGTGCCGGCCCCGATGAGGGTCTGGGGGGAAAGAGTATCCCAAATATTTACAGGCAGATCGAGTCGGGCACGGTGGCCCGACGGGGGAGGATGACGGTGGCCAGCGCACGACAGGCAACGTTCAGGGAGATACCGGGCACGGCGCCGGACGTCATGCGGGACTACGACCTGGCCACGCTCGGCTACACGGAGACCGAGTTCAGTGTCGAGGGGACGGCCGCCTCCTTCGAGTCGCGGGGTGAGCGCGGCGCCGACGGACGATGGGACGTCGCACCTGGGCCCGTGGCGCCCTTCCGGACGCGCTTCGTCGTGCGGCGGCCGGCCGATCCGGATCGGTTCAGCGGCACGGCCGTCGTCGAGTGGCACAACGTCTCGGCGGGCATCGACGCCGCGCCTGACTGGGGTTTCTTCCACCGCCACCTCGCCGCCCGCGGTCATGTCTGGGTCGGCGTCTCGGCGCAGAAGGTGGGCATCGAGGGCGGGGGCTTCGTCGAGAGCATCCACCTGAAGCTCCTGGCGCCCGAGCGCTACGGCGAGCTCGACCACCCGGGGGACGCGTGGTCCTTCGACATCTTCGGGCAGGTCGCGGCCTTGCTCCGGGTGCCCGGTGTCGAGAACCCGCTCGGCGGTCTGGTGCCCGATCGGCTGATCGCGGCCGGCGAGTCGCAATCCGCCGCCTGTCTGGTGACCTACATCAACGCCATCGACCCCGAGGTGCGGCTCTTCGACGCCTTCTTCGTCCACGGGCGCCCCGGTGCCGGCGTCTCCATCGACGGCGTGTTCATTCCGGCGGCACGTGGCCAGGGAATGGAGGCGACCCGCCGCATCATCTCGTCCAAGGGCGAGCGCATCCGTGACGACGCGCGCGTGCCCGTGCTGGTGCTGCAGAGCGAGACCGATGTCATCCTCCTCGGGGGTGGGCTCGCCGGGCAGCCCGACCACGAGCACGTCCGGGTATGGGAGATGGCGGGCGCGGCGCACGCCGACACCTACACCGTACGCGCGGGTCGCCATGACGACGGCACCCTGAGCCCGGGACGCCTGGCCGAGCTGCTGCGCCCGACCTGCGACCTGTTCACGGGGACCACGGACACCCCGATCAACGCCGGTCCCCAGCAGCACTATGTCGCCCAGGCGGCGCTGGCCCACCTGGCGCGGTGGGCGGCCGGCGGGGAGCCGCCCCCCGAAGCGGCCCGGCTCGAGCTCGACGCGGCCGGCACGGGCTTCCGCCTGGACGAGCACGGCCTCGCGTGCGGCGGCATCCGGACCCCCTGGGTGGACGTGCCGGCGGCCGTGATGTCGGGTCTTGGTCAGAGCGGGGAGTCCTTCGCCATGCTGTTCGGGCGCACGGAGCCCTTCGACGCCGCCACCCTGTCCGCGTTGTATCCGGGGGGCGCGTCCGAGTACCTGGAGCGCTTCACTGCCTCGCTCGACGCTGCGATCGCCGCCGGCTTCCTCCTCGCCGACGATCGCGAGGAGATCCTTGGCGTGGCCGCGGCGTCCTATCCCCTGGTCGTGGCGGATGCGTAGCTCCGGAGCTGCCATACCCGTCTGCTAACTTGCCAAAAGAGGGTCCTTTTTTCCCTCGGGAGGGTGCATGCAACAGGCGGTCGGCAGCGGCGAGGCGAGCGCGACGGAGTGCGGGTCACCCCCGATGGTGCGGTGCCGGGGTCTCCGCAAGAGGTATGGCGACCGCACGGCGGTCGACGGGGTGTCGTTCTCCATCGCCGAGCGCGAGTGCTATGGCCTGCTCGGGCCCAACGGCGCGGGCAAGACCACGACCATCTCCATGCTGTGCGGGCTCACGGAGCACGACGAAGGCGAGATCACCGTCGACGGCTTCGTGGGCGGCAGCCTCGAGGCCAAGGCCGCCATCGGCTATGTGCCCCAGGACCTCGCCCTCTATCCCGACCTCACCGCGGTCGAGAACCTCACCTTCTTCGGCCAGCTCTACGGGTTGACGGGCAAGGAACTTCACGGGCGCATCGGCGAGACCCTCGAACTCGTCGGGCTGGCCGACCGGGCCAAGGACCGCATCGGCACCTACTCCGGCGGCATGAAACGGCGGGCGAACATGGCTGCCGGCCTGCTGCACCGGCCCAAGCTGCTCGTGCTCGATGAGCCAACGGTAGGAGTGGACCCGCAGAGCCGAAACGCCATCCTCGAGACGGTCGGGCGACTGGGCATCGCGGTGCTCTACACGACGCACTACATGGAGGAAGCAGCCAAACTCTGCGATCGCATCGGAATCATCGATGACGGTCACCTCATCGCGGAAGGAACGGCCGACACCCTGATCGGCGGTTATGGCGGGCGGGACAAGGTACATCTGGCGTGTGACCCGGCCGATCTCGTCCGGCTGGCCGCCGCCTGCCGTGAGCTCGACAACATTCACGACATACGGGAGGTGGACGGGAATCTCGAGCTGACCACCGACCATGGCCCGGCCGTCCTGCCGGCCGTCGTGGGCGCCGCCGCACGGCACGGCATCGACCTCACCGGCGTCGAGGTGCGGACCCCCAACCTCGAGGATGTCTTCTTGAGCCTGACGGGGAAAGAGCTGCGCGATTGATCCGCGTCATTGCGCTGAACGAGCTCCGGCGTCGCCTGCGTGATCGTTCCGTCCTCATCGGCTGCCTGGCAGCGCCGCTCCTCATGGCCGCCGTCCTCGGGCTGTCATTTGCCGGCAGCGGCGGCACGGTCGCCGTGCACGTCGGCGTCTCGGGCGCGTCACCCCGGCTCGTGGCTGCCGCCGTGCACGCCAGTCAGCTGCCGCCGGGCGTCATCGTCGTGCCCATGCCGAGTGAGCAGGCAGTGAAGAACGCCGTTGCAGACGGGCGCCTCGACAGCGGGGTGGCAGTGCTACCCGGGCAGCTGCAACTGTCCAGCCTGCTCATCCCGATCGTCGACCCGGGCGCGACGCACACACCGGGGTATGACGTGGTGACGAAGGGAACCTCGCAGCTCGGGCACGAATACGCCGAATCCGTCGCCGCCGGGATCTCGAGCGTCCTCTACGCGAGACGGGTGCCACGCGGTGCGGCAGTCGACTCGGCGGCCGTCATGATCACGACCCAGAACGTCGGTCACGGAGGCGAGGTCAACCTCAACTTCTTTGCGCCCAACATCGCGGTCGTGTTCCTCTTCATCGGGAGCGGTCTCGGCATGCGCTCGCTGCTCATGGAGCGGGCCGCCGGTACGCTTGCCAGGATCACGGCCGCTCCGCTCCGGCCGACCCAGATCGTCCTGGGCAAGCTGCTCGCCATCTTCGTCACGGGTCTGGCCACCATCTTCGTGATCTGGGCCGTGACCACGTTCGCCTTTGGCGCGGACTGGGGAAATCCTCTGGGTGTCCTCTTGATGTGCGTCGGCGCGACGGTGGCGATGTGCGGAATCGGCGTGTTCCTCACGTCGTTGGCCAAGACCGAGCAGCAGGCATTCGGCATCACGTTGCTGGTCGGACTGTTCCTCGCCCTGCTCGGCGGCAATCTGCTCCCGTCGGGTTCGCTCCCCGACGTCTTTCAGGTACTCGCCCTGGGCACGCCGAACGGGTGGGCCCTGGTCGGGTTCGGCCGCCTCGACCAGCTCCGTGAACCGGCGACCAGCATCATCGGACCCTTCCTCGTACTCCTGGCCATCGCCCTGGTGGCGGGAGGGCTGGCCATGACACGGGTGCGCAAGATGGTCGAGCCGTGATCGCCGTCATCTGGGTCAACCTGCGCCGAGCCATGGGCGACCGTCGGCTGCTCATCATCGGCACACTGGTACCCGTCGTCATCATCCTCATCACTGGTCTCCTCGAGGGCAGCCCCAAAGAACCCATCGGGCTCCTGCACCCCTCGCCTCGGCTCTTGCATCTGGCGCAGAGCACCGATGGGATCAAGGTCCGAGTCGAGAGCAACCGGACGGAACTCACTGACGACATCCTGCGCGGTCGTGTAGTCGCTGGGATCGTCCAGCTGCCGTCGCACGGAAACCACGTGCGGGTCGACTTCATGATCGAGTCGGCCACGACCGATGCCGTGCAGGCCCGAACGGACGTCGTCGCGCTGATGGACCTGATGGCAGCGGAGGGATCGGATACCAAGTTCACCGACGCGACGCTGAAGGTGACGCAGACCGAGGCGCCGCTCAGCCCCTTCTGGTACGTCGCTCCGGCCAATCTCGTCCTGTTCATGGGGATCGCCGTGCTCGTCCTCTCGGCCGGAATGGTCGAGACGCGGCGGCTCGGTGTTCTCAAACGCATCTCGGCCGCCCCGGTGCACAAGCGGGACATCGTGTTCGGGCAGATGGCGAGCATGATGGTGACCGCGATCACAATGGCGATCGGCCTGGTCTTCGTCGGCATCGTGCTCTTCAACGTGCACTGGGGCAATCCGTTCAGCGTGTTCCTCGTCGTCGCGCTGCTCGGTATCAGCGTCGCAGCCCTGGCGGTGATCATCGGAACATGGGCACGCTCCCAGGAGCAGGCCATCGCGACGGCCGTGATCGTCGCCATCATCGCCGGCATGCTCGGCGGTTGCGTCTACCAGCTCGACACCGTCAGCACCACGGTCAAGAACGCCGGTCACATCGTGCCCCAAGCGTGGGCCATGGATGCCTTCGTCAAGCTCATCTCCGATCACGCCACCTTCACCGACACGCTCCCCCAGATCGGTGCGCTCGCCCTCTTCGCCGTGGTGCTGAGCGCCTTCGCCGTCTGGTACTACTCGCGCAAGGTCAACTCGACCACCTGAGCGACGGACCACGTTCGGAGGTGCTCGTCCTTGACAAAATCGGTATCCTGAATTGACGAGGAGCGCCGAGAACCCCTCGTGGAGTGACGGACGGGGGACGTGGTGGTCGACACCGCAGCGGCAGGAAAGCTCGAGAGCACGGACCTTGGCGACCCCATGATGTTCTCCGACCCCTACCCGCGCTACGCCGAGCTGCGACGCACCTCGCCGGTGTCCCGGGCCTATTCCAAGCAGCTGCTCGGCGGTGCCGGCTACATGCTCACGCGGCACGAGCACGTCCTGCTGCTCCACAACGACGTGAGGTTCTCGAGCGACCCTACGAGCCAGGGCTCCACGTTCTTGATGCGGCACCTGCCGCGGATGTTCAGGCTGCTGATGAGCAGCATGGTCTACAAGGACGACCCCGACCATGCACGTCTGCGGCGGCTCGTGAACAAGGCGTTTACGCCGCGCCGAGTACAACAGATGACCGGGGAAATCGAACGCATCGTGACCGAACTGCTGGACAAGGTGGAGCAACGGGGGAGCGAGACCATCGACCTCGTCAATGACGTCGCAGTCCCGTTACCGCTCACCGTCATTTCGACGATGCTCGGCGTGGGAGATGAGGACCGCGACGAGTTCCATGTGCTCATGGAGCGTTTCGTCGTGCGCCTGGGTAGCGGCTCGGCCGCAGACGCCATGAGGGCGGTCCCGACGGCGCGCAAGCTGTACGCGGTCCTCGAGCGGTTGGCCGAGCAACGCCGTGCCGAGCCGGACGACGGGCTGATCTCCGCCCTGTTGGGCGCGAGCGAAGACGGCGACTCGCTCAGCCCCGACGAGGTCATCGCAATGATCTTCCTGCTCATGCTGGCCGGCCACGACACGACCGCCAACCTGATCGGCAGCTCCGCGGTGGCACTGATCGAGCACCCCGAGCAGGCGGAGCGGCTGAGGACGGAGCCCTCCTTGATGCCGAGTGCGGTCGAGGAGCTTCTCCGCTACACCACGCCCGTCCCCTGCGGCGCGGCTCGCACCTTGCTCGATCACGTCGAGATCGACGGGAGGACGATGGCCAAGGGGAGCAAGGTGTTGGGCATGATCATCTCGGCCAACCGGGACGAGGGCGTCTTCGATCGGCCTGATGACCTCGATCTCGGCCGTGATCCGAACCGGCATCTCACGTTCGCATTCGGGAAGCACTTCTGCCTGGGCAACCAGCTGGCGCGTCTGGAGGGACAGATCGCCATCGGCGAGCTGGTCCGGCGCTTTCCCGATATGCGCCTGGCCGTGCCGCAAGAGGTCCTCCGTTACAAGCCGGTGCAGGCGTTGCGTGGCTTCCGGAGCCTGCCCATGCAGCTCCGCTAAGCCTGCTGCCGCCCGCCTGTCTCCGGGTGCATGCGGGTGGCGGCGGTCCACATCGGCGATGGGCGCGACGTCATGGGCCGGCCCGTCGGACCGACGAAGGTCAGTTCGCCATTGGCGTCCCCCGACATCGTCCATTCACGGGAGTGCACGCGTCGGTGGTGGTACTCGCACAGGAGAGCCAGGTTGTCGAGATCGGTGCGTCCGTCCGGCTTCCACGGTTTGACGTGGTGAACGTTGGTGAAAGTCGAATTCGTACAGCCCGGGAAGCGGCAGGTCCGGTCCCGCCGGTTCACCTCGCGGCGCTGGGCATCGCTCGGGAGACGACGGGCCCGACCCTCGTACATGGTGTGGCCGACATCGTCATCGACGGCGACAGCGAAGGTCGAGTCGCACGCGATGCGTCGTACCGTCGCCGTGCTGATGAAACCGGCTCCCTCGAGCTCGCCGGACAACGTGGACTCGTCGTCTACGAGCGAGGCCAACGGTACGTGCGCGACCACGAAGTAGGGGCTCGAGCCGTTCGGGTCCGCCGAGTGCAGCAACTCCAAGAAGCCGTCGCAGAGGCGTTGGTCCCACGGCGTCGCGCCGTCGGACGGTATTCGTCGGGCCCTTGCCTCCAGGCACGTCTTGGCCTCGGCATAAGACTCGGGCGGGAGCTGGACGCTCAGGGTACGGAACGTGTCGTTGAAGCGCAGGGACCGGCGATCATCCTCGGACCCCGTCTGCGCAGCGTTCCGGCCCTTGGCCGACCGCGCCAATTCGGCCAGCTGGCGCACCGAGCATTCGGAGGCCCGCTCGCGCAACTCCTGGTCGGTCTCTGGCGTTGCCACGTCGACGACGGCGCGCACCTTGTCGAAGGAGATCTCCCCGGCGCTCAGTGCGGTGGCCAGCTGGGGTAGGTCGAAGAGACGTCCGGCCACGTGTGCCCAGGCACGGGCAGTGGGGACCGATACTCCGCACCGCTCGACGATCCATGCTTCGAGCGAGGTCGCACCTTCGTCGCGCCAACCCTGTCGCCGGTCGAGCTCGCCTACCAGTTCGACGAAGTGGCCCAGCAGTGCCCCTACCCGGTGGGCCGCCTCGGCGGCGGACTGCATGAGCTCCTGGCTCGAGAGTGCGGCCAGCGAGGAGGCCGCCAGGGGCGCAGGCTCGGCGTGGGTGACGGTTGAGCCGGGGGCGTCTGCCATCGGGGAGGAACGGTCCCCGGTATCGCGACGCGTACGTCGGTATTAGCCGCCGCCATCGTGGGCCCGCCGGCGGTTGGCCTCCCACTGAGCCCGACTGAAGTAGCTCTGGTCCTCGCCCCAACCTTCCACCCCTCCGTCCCAGCGCCAGTGGACGAGCGAGTCCCCCCCATGTCCCCGCCAATGCCGGCTGACCGCCTCGCCGTGGACCGACAGCCGGCGATCGAACTCGTCCACTGCCTCGATCTCGAAGCTGAGCGGCCACCCGGTTCCTCCGTCGAAATTCAGGTGGCGTTCGCCCGCCAGGATGTGCCCGTACTCGCCGTCGCGGAGCAAGAACCCGCACGTGACGGGGTCCACCTCGGGGCCGGGCACGGCGTAGATGAGCCAAGCCTCCCCCGGTCCCGCTGCGCAGAACGAATAGCCGACGCCGCCGAAATTGCCCGCCTGCGACGGGGTCGGACGCCTGGGTCGGCCCTGCGGCCGAGGTCCCCACGATCGGTCGCGCACCGAGTAGCAGTCGAGGGGAATTTCCTCATCTCGCACGACCATTCTCCCGGTGACATGGCCGGCCTGGTCGAAGTGGACCCCCTTCATGAAAGGAATCACTCCCGTCGGATGCGGGTTGGGCGCCATGATCGCCTCGAACTCGATGTCCAGCTCCAGTCCTCCCGGATCCGAATACGACACCGCGTAGCGCCGCAGGGGCTCCACCACGCGGACGCGCACGCCGTTGGGCCACTCGAAGTCACGCATGTCGCGTTCCGAGCGAGGCGGCAGCTGCAGGCCCGAGTACTCGGCCCGATAGAGCAACTCCCACGGGTAGGCCGCGCTCTCGTCCCATACCCAGGCACCGCCGTTGCAGAGTCCGGCGTTGGGGCGGGCCTGGCAGTAGGTCCAGCCTCCGAGATTGCGCTCGGGGACGTTCCACGAGAACCAATTCGTCTCGGTCTCCCACCACCGGTCCGTCATTTCTTCGTCGTGGAAGTCGTCGTCCTCGGGCCCGAACGTCCGGTACGTGCGCTCGGCCCGCCGTCGGTCGAGGTCCACACCGAAGAGCTGCACTCACGATCTCACCGCAGCTCCGGCCAGTGCCTGTCGGCCAAGGCCCCCATGGAGGGCCGGGCCAGCTCTGTCTCGCGGGCCACCCGCTGCCACAGGAGGCGCAGGTAGTCCCCGTCGCTCACGGCCCCGGCACCGACCGCGTCCGCCGCCGCCACCCGCCCCGTCGCGACCGATTCGGGGCGGCGGCCGAGCAGCGCTTCGAGGTCGTCGAGCTCGTGGGCCTCACAGGAGGCGCCGTACACGTCGACTTGCGCCAGGTACTTGATGATGCGGGCGATCCCCTTGGCCCGAGCCGCAGCCAGTGGGTCGGACGTGCGCGGCACGATCACGTCCCGCAACTGGGAGAGCACGGCCTCGTACATCCAGTCGTGCTCGCGCCGGCCCCGGGCCCGCAGCCCTTCCGCCGGCGTCATTTCCGATCCGGTGGCAGCGGCGAGCGCCTCGAGCCACAGTCGTCGGTGCAGCATCTGGTAGATGAAGCCGTTTCCGACGTCGCCCCCGCCGCCACCGGTTCCGGCGGCATCCGGCCGGTGACCCATCACCTGGAGCTTGGTCTCGGCCATCACCTGGTAGTAGTGCACCCGTCTTTCGTCGATGGCGTTCCCCGAGAGCGCCTCGTACTCGCGCAACCTGGTCGGGAAGTCGGTGAAGGGCTCCTGGGTCGCCCGCAGCGACAGCCAGGCGATGTCGTCCATGGGGTCGCCGAGATGCGCCAGCTCCCAGTCGACCACGGCCGTGACCCGCCCGCCCGTGTACATGAAGTTCCCGGGCCCCGTGTCGCCCTGCACCAGGACGGGAGGGCCGTCGTAGCCAGGGACGTTCCGGCGCAACCATCGTAACGAGAAGGCGAGCGCGGGGTCCACGGACCCACCCCGCTCGACCAGCACCCGTTCCCACTCGTCGAGCTCGGCGTGCACCGCGTCGGCGACGGTCTCGACCGGGGGGAAGGCGGGCAGGTCCAGCGAACCCGCATCGAGGGCGTGGAGCGCCGCCAGCTTGACCATGAAGTCGCGCGCCGTCTCCTCCTGCTCGGCGGGGTCGGCGATGCGGGAGAACCAGTTCTCGCCGGCGACCCGCTCCGACAGCATGGCCTGGTGCACCGGGTGCACCCCGAGGACGCGGGGGACGGGCACCGGACTGTCCTGGAGGGCCACGTAGACGGTGGCTTCTCGATGCAGCGTCCAGGGGTCCTTGGTGAGAGCGGGGTCCGAGCGGTCATAGCGGAGGAAGAGGTGGCCGACGGTGCCGTCGGGGCGTTCCAGGTCGACGTACCAGGCCTCCTTGCGTGCACCGCCCGGCCTGCGGTCGGCCGCAGTCACGCGGCCACCACCTACCTCCTCGACCCATGAGACCAGGTCGTCGGGCAGGGCGACGGCGCCCGTCCTGCTCACACGATGCGAGTGGCGTGGTCGGCCCAGTACCGTTCGCGTAGCACGCCCTTGTAGAGCTTTCCCGTGGGCAGGCGGGGCAGCTCGTCGACGAAATCGACGCTGCGGGGGCACTTGAAGTGGGCCAGGTGCTCCCGGCAGAACGCGATCAGCTCCCGCTCGACCGTGTCGTCCCCCGCCCCGCCCTCGACGAGCTGGACGACCGCCTTGACCTCTTCCCCGAGGTCCTCGTTGGGGACGCCGATGACCGCCGCATCGAGCACCTTGGGATGGGTGACGAGGAGGTTCTCCGTCTCCTGGGGGTAGATGTTCACCCCGCCCGAGATGATCATGTGGGCCTTGCGGTCGGTGAGGAACAGGTAGCCGTCCTCGTCCAGGTACCCCACGTCACCGACCGTGCTGGTCGTGCCGCCGTCTCTGCGGTTGCTCGACGTCTTCTCCGGGTCACCGAAGTACTCGAAGTCGGTGGCGCCGGCGAACCACACGGTCCCGGACGTGCCGGTCGGGCACTGGTTCCCCTCGTCGTCGAGGATCTGGATGTCGCTCAGGACGGCCCGGCCCACGCTGCCCGGGTGCGCCAGCCAGTCCTCGGACGTGATGAACGTGCAGCCGTTGCCCTCGGTGGCCGCGTAGTACTCCAACAGGATCGGACCGAACCACTCGATCATCTGCTGCTTGACGGGCACCGGGCAGGGCGCGGCGGCGTGGATGATGACCTCGAGCGAGGACAGGTCGGCCGCCGCCCGGACCTCGTCCGGCAGCTTGAGCATGCGGCTGAACATGGTGGGAACCACCTGGGAGTGGGTGACGCCGTACGTCCCGACGAGGTCGAGGTACAGCGCCGGGTCGAAATGCTCCATGACCACGGCCGTCGACTTCATGCGCAGCGCGATGGCGACGCTCACCTGCGGGGCCGTGTGGTACAGCGGTGCCGGCGACAGGTACACCATGTTCTCGCGGAACTTCCACAGCATCGCGATGCCGAGGACGGCGATGCTCGTTTCCGACGGGTGGATGTCGTACATCGGGCGAAGGATCCCCTTGGGTCGTCCCGTCGTTCCCGACGAGTACATCATCGGTGCGCCCAACTGCTCGTCGGCGACGGGTCCGGTGCTCTGGGTGCCCACCGCCTCTTCCCACGACTCGTAGGGACCGGCGGGGTCGCCGACCATGATCCAGCGCTCAACCTCGGGGCACAGTGCCGGCAGCTGCTCCGCCACCTCCGCCTTCGCCGTCGACGTGACCACGACACGGGACTGCGAGTCGTTGACGACGTAGGCGACCTCTTCGGCCGAGAGGTAGGAATTGACCGGGGTGAAGTACAGCCCGGTGCGCTCGGCGCCCGCCTCGGTGAGGAGCATGGCGGGGTGGTTCTCCATGAAGATCGCCATGTGGTCCCGGCGGCGCAGACCCGTCTCTCGCAACAGGTGGGCCACCTGGTTCGCCGAGGCCTCGTATTCGGCGAAGGTCAACGTCCGGCCCGAGGGCGCCATGACGATCGCCGGCTGGTCCGGACTTTCTGCCGCGTGCTCAGCTGCGTACACCGTCTCCCCCTTTGCGCGACCCCAGGCACGAGTAGAGCACGTCCACCAGGCTGGCGCCCATGAGGGGGAGCGCCTGGTTCTCCAGGTGGTTGCGCACGAAGCCGCACGAGACGCGGGCGAGCGGATCGGCGAAGCCGATCTGCCCGCCGGCGCCCATGTGCCCGAACGCCCCTTCGTCGGGGCCGTGCATCGGTGGGATCCCGGGGACGAGAGCGGGTGGCTCGAGTGAGTACCCCACGGCCCATCGCGTCGGCACCCCCATCACGGCGTCGCGGCCGCACACCTGTTCCACTGCGAACCGATCCACCGAGGCGCGCGACACCAGCTCCTCGCCCGTCGCCAGGGTGGCGTAGACGCGGGCCAGGGCCCGGGCGGTGGCCGTGGCGCCGAGCGCGCCGATCTCGGCCTCCAGGACGGCCGGGGTGTTCATGAAGTCGGCGAAGCGGGGCCGGCCCTCCTCGTCGGCGAAGAGGTTCCCGTGCGCACCGGCCAGCACCGAGCGCCCCGACTTGGACTCGGGATCGATCGTTCGCAGCGCACTGTCCCTGACGGGGAACTCCATGACCGTGGCCACCGACCCTTGCTCGGAGACCGGCGTCCCGATGGCGCACGCGAGGTCGAGCGGCCGGGCCACCTCCGCGCCGAAGAACGTCCCGAGGCTCGCCCCGCTGATCCGTTGCACGAGCTCGCCGACCAGCCACCCGAACGTCACCCCGTGATACCCGTGGCGCGTCCCCGGCTCCCACGCGGGCGCACCCGCCGCCACCCCCGCCGCGATGACCACCGTGTCGCTCCAGCCGCGGCCGTCCCACGACAACAGCTCGTCGGACCCGGGGAGCCCGATGGCGCCGGACTGGTGGCTCAGCAGTTGGCGCACCGTGGTCGACGACTTGCCGAGGCGGCCGAACTCGGGCCAGTACCGCACGACGGGCGCATCGAGGTCGAGCTGGCCCCGGTCCTCGAGCAGGTGGGCGCACAATGTCGTCAAGCCCTTCGTCGAGGACATGACCACCGCCCGGGTCTCCCGCTCCCAGGCTCGGCCCGGAGCGGCCCGACCGGCCCACACGTCGACCACGCACTCGCCGTCGACGTAGGCGCAGAACGCGCCGCCACCGTCGCCGAGGTCGGCTCGCCGCTGGCGCTGGCCCACCGTGACGGACGCCCCCTCGGCGAGCACCTCCGGGACCCGTTCGAAGCCGGGCGCCGCGTATCCCGAGACGTCGCGGCTCACAGGGCGCGCAGCTCCCTCTCGACGTCGGGCCACCATTCCTTGCGCCACCACGACACGTTGATGCGGTCGACCAGGCCCCCGTAACGGGCCCCGACCTCTCCGGCCAACTTGTCCGGGGTGCACACGATCGTGAGCGTGTCGAGCACCTCGTCGTCGACGAGGTGACCCATGTCGTCCCAGCGACCGTTCTTCGAGCACGCGTAGAGCTCGCGTTGCAGTTCCCCCCAGCCGTGCAGGTCCAGCACCGGCCGGTAGGCCGGGGTCGACGCGTAGTACCCGACCTGGCGGCGCATGGCGTCGCGGGCCGGACCCAGCTTCGACTCGTCCTCCACCACCGAGATGAAGCCCGGGCAGGTGATCTCGAACGCATCACGGGTGCGCCCCGAGGTCGCCAGGCCCCGGTCCAGCGCGGGCAGGATCACCTCGCGCAGATACCGCGAAGTACAGATCCCGTGTGTCAGCACGCCGTCGGCCACTTCGCCCGCCACCTCGTTCATGAGGGGTCCCACCGCAGCCAGGAACACCCGGGGCGGCCCGAACGCGTGAGGCCGTGGGGCGAAGACGGGCGTCATCAGGGTGTGGGTGTAGAACTCGCCTTCGAAGCCCGACCAGCGGGCGCCGTCGTTCCACGACGACCAGATCGCCCGCAGCGCGAGCACGAACTCGCGCATCCGTGCCGCCGGGTGCGACCACGTCGAGCTGAAGCGCTGCTCGATATGCCGTCGCACCTGCGACCCCATCCCCAGCACGACGCGCCCGCCCGAGTACTCCTGCAGCTGGTTCGTCGTATAGGCGAGGCTCATCGGGTTGCGGGCGAAGGCGATGGCCACCCCCGTCCCCAACGCCACCCGCGTCGAGTGCTCGGCCGCCAGGGTCAGCGACAGGAAGGGGTCGTTGGTCGTCTCGGCGGCCCACAGGCAGTCGAGCCCGGCCGCCTCGGCGGCGCCGACCCGAGCGGCCACCTTGGGCAACTCGGCGCCGAGGCCGCTGTCGATCTTCACGTCTTCACCCGGCGCCGCACCGGCGCCGGCGTCGGAGCCGGACCCTTCACGGCCGGCGCGTCCACCGACAGCGAGAGCGGGATCCCGACCTGGACGAAGCGCCCGGCTGCGGGGTGGCGGTAGTGGCGCAGCACGTCACGCGCCACGACCTGCGGGTCGTCGGGAACGGCGGAGGGGTGCACGCTCGGTGCGGCGGGGACGCCTTCGGCCCCCAGCAGGCGCAGCGCCTCCGCAGTCGTCAGCGACCCGACCGCCTCCGCCAGACCCTCGGCCGACGGCGAGCCCGTACCCAGCGCCCTGGCCAGCGCCGCCCGCTGCCCGTCCGTCACGCAGCACACCGTCACCCACCCGTCCTTCGCCCGGTACAGGCGGCACCCCGCCGCCGGCCCGAGGAGGTCGTCGCCCACCTGGTCGGGTACCGAGCCCCGGGTCGCCAGCGACGCCACGTCCTCGGACTGGAACAGCGTCGACGTCAACGCCAGCGACGCCTCCACCGTCGTCACCGCCGCCCCGCGGGCCCGTCCGAGCAGCGCGCACACGATCCCCGCCGCCAGCAGCAGCCCCGTCCCGTAGTCGTTGGCCGTGAAGTTCACGGGCACCGGTCGCGACCCGCCGCCCTGGGTCATCTCCATGCCAGTGGCCGCCTGGACCACGTAGTCGAAGCAGGGCCTCGTCGCGAGGGGCCCCGCCACACCGAAGCCCTTGGCCCGGGCGTAGACGAGCGCGGGGTTCACCACCCGCAGCTGCGCCTCGTCCAGCCCGAGCCGCTCCCACGCCCCCGCCATCGCGTTCTCCACCACGACATCGGACGCGGCGACCAGGTCGAGCAGCCGGGCCCGGTCCTCGGCGGCCTTGAGATCGAGGACCAGCCCGCGCTTCGACCGGTTCCCGTCGACATAGATGTTGGGGAGCACCGGCATGAGCTGGAACCCCCCCTCGCCGCCCGGCGGCTCCACCTTCACGACGTCGGCCCCGAGCTCGGCCAGCAGGCGCGCCGCCAGGGGACCGGCCCAGAAGCTCGAGAGGTCGACGATGCGGTGGCCGCCGAGCGCGCCCTGCTCCGAGCCGTGCCGGCGGCCGGACCGCCTCTGCCCCCCTCGGGCGACCCCGATACGAACGGGCGGTCCGACGAGACGCCCGTCGACGACCAGCCCCTCGCTCCGCGTCTGGTCGTGGGCGAGCCATTCGGCCAGCGTGTTGCACTTGGCGACCGCGGCCGGCTGTTCGAGGAGCGCGGCCTCCCACTCGTCCGCCGTCCGGCCGGCGAATCCTTCGATGACCCGCTGCAGCACCGCCTTGTTCCACTCCCGGTCGGACAGTCTCGACAGGCCCTCGGGGGTCGAGTAGTCGAGCCCACCGTCGTCCATGTCGAGCAGGCGGCACAGCTCGCGCCAGCGCTCCGTGCCGCTCAGGTTCACCATCACGGCGCGCCCGTCGGACGTGTCGAACACGCGCAGGATGGGCGACTTGGTCTGGCGCACGATCCGGGGACGGCGCCCCTCGCGGTGGAAGATCGGTGCCGCGTTGAGGAAGAGCAGGCCGTCGAGCAACGACGTCTCGACGTGCTGCCCGTAGCCGGTGGAGGTGCGCTTGACGAGCGCCGCGCCCGCCCCGAGGACCGCCAGGAGGGCGGCGGCCACGCTGGCGACCGGGAAGGGGAGCCAGATGGGGTCGTCCCCCGTGAAGAGTCCCTGCTGCGCGCCGGCCCGGGCGTGGACGAGGGGCTCCCAGCCCGGCTCGTCTCTCGACGGACCCGTGCTGCCCCAGGCGCTGATGGAGCAGGTGACCAGGCCGGGCCGTGTCGCCCGGAGCGTTCCCGGATCCAGGCCGAGCCGCCCCAGCGCGCCGGGGCGCAGGTTCTCCACCAGCAGGTCGGCCTCGTCCACCAGTTCCAGTGCCTCTTCGTGACCGCTCGGGGTGGCCAGATCCAACCGCACCGATTCCTTGCCCCGGTTCCAGGCCGCGAAGCGGGCCGGGTCCGTCGCAGCGGGTCGCCACCGGGCCGCTCCACCTTCACCACCTGCGCTCCCAGGTCGGCGAAGATCGTGGCCGCGAGTGGTGCGGCGACGTACTGGCCGATCTCGACGACCTTCAAACCCTCGAGGACGCGTTCGGTGCTCACGGGACCGTCAGGTCCCCCTCGACGTCGCGGGGCAACCCGAGCACCCGCTCGGCGATGACGTTGCGCACCACCTCGTCGGTGCCGCCGCCGATGGACGCCGAGCGCGAGCTGAGGAGCTGGTCGCACCAGCGCCCGCCCTCGGGGTCCTCGGGGTCCCAGGCCACGGCGTGCATCCCCGCCACCTCGACCGCGACCAGCGCGGACTCCTGCACGAGCTGGGCCATCGCCAGCTTCAGCACCGCGGCGTCGCCCTCCCTCGCCTTGGACCGGAGGTAGCCGCCCAGATGACCCAGCACCATCTGCCGGATGCGCAGCTGGACCAGGCGGTCGCGCAGGACGGGACGGGACGAGAGATCGCGGCGCCTGGCCTCGGCCGTCAACGCGGCGAAGCCCCCCTTGCCGCCACCGCCCGAGCCCAGGCCGCCCAATGCCTGGCGCTCGAAGGCCAGCATCGTCCTCGCCACGCGCCAGCCGTCGTTGACGTCGCCCAGGACGTTGGCCGCCGGCACGCGCACACCCTCGAGGAACACCTCGTTGAAGTGGGCGTCGCCCGTCATCTGGCGCAGCGGGCGCACCGTGATGCCGGGCGCGTGCATGTCGACGATGAGCATGGTGATCCCCTCGCGCTTGGGGCGCTCGGGGTCGGTGCGGGTGAGGCAGGCGGCGAAGTCACTGTGCTGCGCGCCCGAGGTCCAGACCTTCTGCCCGTCGACGACGAACTCGCTGCCGTCGAGCCGGGCCCGGGTCTGCACGCTCGAGAGGTCGGAACCGGCGCCGGGCTCGCTGAAGAGCTCGCACCAGACGTGCTCGCCCCGCAGCAGCGGTGGGACCAGCGCGCGCTTCTGCTCCTCGTTGGCGTGCACCAGCAGGGTGGGGCCGCACATCCCGAGCCCGATCTCGAGGGCACGCGGCGGGACCTGGAAGGCCTTGGCCTCGCTCTCGAAGATGCGCTGGAAGCGGCCGGGCAGCCCGCGACCTCCGTACTCGGTCGGCCACGTGATGCCGGCCAGGCCCGCCTCGGCCAGCGCGCGCTGGTAGGCCACGGCGCGCGACAGGCCGCTCGCTCCACCGTCGGTGCCGGTCGTGGTGCCCTTGAGTGGCAGCGTGGCCTGGAGGAAGGCCAGCACCTCCCGCCGGAAGGCCCGTTCGTCGGTCACGGCGAACCGACGGCGAGCAGCCCGCCGAAGACCATGTCCTTCATCACCCGCGCCAGCTGCTCCTGGTCCACGCCGCTGAGCGAGGTGATGGAGCGGAGCATGCCGTCGACCATCGTCACGGCGGCGCGCGCCTCCTCGTCGGTGAGGCCGGGGCGGACTTCGGACAGCAGGTGCACCCACTCGGCCATGCGGACCCGCTCGATCCGGGCCACGCGCCGGCGCGCGTCGTCGTCGAGCGAGCGGTACTCCTTGACGAACACGTCGCGCAGGTTGCCGTTCTTGAGCTGCAGCACGATGGCGGCGTCGATCAGGCGTTCGAGGGTGACCATCGGCGGCGTGTCCTCGTTCAGCACGTCGTCGACCGTCTCGCGCCAGACGACGGCCGCCTCCTCGATCAGGACCGAGAGGAGCTCGCCCTTGCTCTTGAAGTAGCGGTAGATGGCCGGCCCGCTCACCCCGGCGGCGGCCCCGATGTCGCCCAGGCTCGTCTCGCGGAACCCCCGGGTTCTGAAGAGCTCGGTGGCGGCCGCCATGATCGCCTCCCGCGTGCGCTCACCCTTGGTACGGGAAGGCGGGGTGGCCACATCCATGGTGGTCCGGATGTTAGCCACGGGTCACAAAAGCAGCCCGATCTCGTTGACTCCGGGCTGAACCCATGCTTAGATTTTAATGCTGATTAACAAAAGTGCAAGGCTGGAAAAAGTGAAAGGCCGGGGAGGGACGCTCATGGAGTTCGGGTTGTTCATGGAGCTGTCGGTGCCGCGCCCGTGGACGGCGGACTCCGAGCGGCAGGTCTACGAGAACGCGCTCGAGCAGGTCCGCCTCGCCGACGAGCTCGGCTTCGATTACGTGTGGGCGGTGGAGCACCACTTCCTCGAGGAGTACTCGCACTGCTCGGGGCCCGACGTCTTCCTGGCGGCGTGTGCGGCGCAGACGTCGCGCATCCGGGTCGGCCACGGGGTGGTGGCCTGTGTGCCGCAGTACCAGAGCCCCATCCGGGTGGCGGAGCGCGCCGCCGTTTTGGACATCATCTCGGGCGGGCGGTTGGAGCTGGGGACCGGGAGGTCGGCCACGTGGCCCGAGCTGAGCGGCTTCGGTGCCGACCCCGACGAGACGAAGAAGACGTGGGACGAGTTCGTGCGGGTGATCCCGCAGATGTGGATGCAGGAGCGCTTCTCCTGGAACGGGCGCATGTTCTCCATGCCGGAGCGGGCCATCCTGCCCAAGCCCCTCCAGAAGCCGCACCCGCCGATGTGGGTGGCGGTGACGTCGCCGGGGACCGAGCTCGACGCGGCGGACCGCGGGCTCGGCTGCCTGGGGTTGTCGCCGGGCGGGTTCGCGGACTCGGAGAAGAAGGTGCAGAACTACCGGCGGCGTATCGAGGTGTGCGACCCGGTCGGGGCGTTCGTCAACGACAAGGTGCTGACGGTGAACTTCCTGTCCTGTTGTGAGGACGGTGACCTGGGCCGGCGCAACGGGCTCAAGGTCGCCTCCATGTTCAGCTACATGGCGTCGCAGCTGCTCTCGGCCAAGGAGGTCCTGCCCACGCACTCCTATCCCTCCGAGGGCCTCCTGCCGGCCCTGCGGCGGGAGTCGGGGAGCCCGGGGGACGCGGCCAAGTCGTTCAAGGGCGTGACGATGGGCACCCCGGACGACGTGGCGGACGCCATCGCCGCCTGGGAGAACGTCGGGTTCGACGGCATCAACTTCATCCACCAGTTCATGGAGGTGGTGCCCCAGCAGTACGTGCTCGACAGCATGCGGCTCTTCGCCGAGGAGGTCATGCCCCGGTTCAAGACGGGGGCGGCGACGGGGACTGCGGCGCCGCGTCCGGTCGCGGCGGGGGTGGCCTGATGCCCCTCGCCGGCTCCCTCGACATCCGCCCGCTGCTCGGCGCGGCTCCCGAGGTCGTCCTGGACGACCGCGAGCTGAAGGTCGACGACGTCGACATCCTCCAGGTCCTCTACGAGGTGCGGGTGGCCGACCGTGAGGCGCTCGTCCCGCCCGCCCTCAACCCGACCATCCCCCCGGTGGTCAGCTTCCTCGTCTACCGGGCCAAGGACAGCGCCTTCGGCCCCTTCGCCCTGGCCCAGGTGCGTCTGACCGCTCGCTCCGGCGTGCGCCCCCGGGCGTTCCTCGTCTCCGCCCGCTGCGACAATCCGTCCCTGTCCGAGGTGCTGGCGGGGACGTGGGGGTTCCGGGTGGCGCCCGGGGAGATCGCGCTGCGCCGCTTCCACGACCGGGTGGACTGCACCGTGCGTGACGGCGAGACCGGCGGCCCGACCATTCTCCAGTTGTCGCTCGTGGACCCCTTCCCCGTCACCGGGCACGACGTCCAGTACCCGCCGGGCATGCATCTGGCCCGCGTGACCAGGGACGGCGTGAGCAAGCCGCGCATCGTGCAGGTGGACACCGAGTACGAGTTCCGCCGCGCCGACCGCGGCCGGCCCGAGCTGACCATCTTCGACCCCGCAGCGTGGGGCGACGCCCGCCTCGTGCCCGACATCCGTGTCTCGGCCAGCTTCGCGGCCTGCGACATGACGATCGCCAACGTCCGCTACATCTGCAATCCCGACATCCCGGCCTCCGAGGGGACGGAGAAGGTCAGCGACGCGTGACGTCCCTATCCTGAGCGCCGGTGCCGAACACGACCGACGAGGACAAGGACGAAGGGCTGCACCCGGCGGGTGACGACCCCGACTGGCAGGAGAGCGTGTACCTGGCCTGGCGGGACCCGGTCAGCGGGTTGGGTGGCAACCACCGCATCGGCAACGAGCTGAACCGGGGGACGGCCAACCTGTGGTGCGGCGTCTACCACGAGAACGGGACGCGCTTCCGCTGCAACGGCGAGGCGCTCCCGCTCGTCCGCCTGGAGGAGAAGGGTCTGTGCGCCGGGTCGCAGCGCCTCTTCCACGACGGAGCGGGCCTGCGTTTCGTCCTCGACGGCGACGGCTGCCGGGCCGACTTCGAGATCACCGACGAGGGGTCCCGGTCCTTCGCCAACGCCCAGTCGTTCGCCGGGACGGCAGGGACGGCGGGGACCATCTTCTCGAACAACTTCCATGTCTTCTGCCGGGTCCGCGGCACCGTGGAGCTCGACGGTGTCGCGGCGACCGTCGACGCCCCGGGGTGGCGCGACCACTCGTGGGGGGCGCGGCGCTGGGACAGCTTCGTGTCGAGCCGCAGCTTTGGGGGAACCCATGGCGAGGGTGAGGGCGCCCTGCATTTCCGCTTCGCGTCGATGGTCGGCGTGAACGGCAGCTTCTTCCGCTACGGCTCGCTCGAGCGTGACGGGGCGCCCGTGCCGATCGCGGGGGCCGAGATGCTGGTCCACGTCGACGACGACTCCGTGCGCTGCCCGTCCGCCGAGGTTTGCTACCGGCTGGAGGACGGGGGGACGACGCGCGTGCGGATCGAGACCATCGGGGGCATGCTCGGCGTGACCGCCCAGCGCTACGGCTGGGAGTCGGTGGGCGACGTGAGCGTGGACGGGGAATCAGGGGGGTGGGGCTTCCTCGAGACCAACCTCAACGCCCGCAACGGGCAGAGCCCGCCCGCCTTCGTCCTGGCCGACGCCCTGACCAACGGCGTCACGCGACCAGGACCGTGACCGAGGCCGGCGTCTCGTGAGGCAGCCGGCCGACGATCGCGCCCTGTATCTCCGGCAACTGCGTGCCACCGTCTCGACCACGTTCCTGCCCGAGCTGTCCAGCGCGTCGGCGATCGACGCCGCAGGGCTCGTCGACCGGATCCTGGCCGAGCTCATCGTCGAGGAGGAGTGGGCCGAGACGCTCAGCGCAGAGTTCGGCGCCGACTTCGAGGCGCTGCTGGGGCAACCGGCGGACCACGTCCAGGTGAGCGCCGCTCGCGCGCCCGAGCGTTTCGTCGAGCTCCGCCGCCAGGCCGCCGAGGTCGTGGCGCGGGACGCGGCGAGCGCGGACGCGCCGCGCACGCGAGCGGTGCCGGCAGCTTGTCGACGTCGAGCGCCGCTTCCTCGAGCGGGTCGACGAGCTCCGGCGCGCGGTGCTGTCCGAGGTCGCCGAGGCCGGCACCGAGGTCGAAGCGTCCTCCGATGCGTGCTCCCTGTCGGCGGAGCAGCTGACCGGTTACCTCCGCCACAAGCTCCCGCGATCGCCGGAGCTGGTCGTGACCTCTCTGGAGGCGGTGCCCGGAGGCCGTTCCAAGGAGACCATCCTGGTGTCACTCGCCGGCACGACCGAGCTCCCGGGCGAGGTCATCGTCCGCAAGGACCGTCCGGTCGGTGTGCTCCAGACGCGCGCCGCCGAGGAGTTCGCCGTCCTGGAGGCCGTGCACGCCCACGGGGGCATCCCCGTCCCCCGACCGTTCTTCGCCGACGAGCCCGACGGCGAGCTCGGCCCCGGCACCCTGCTCGTGATGGAGCGGGTCAGCGGGAGCAAGGCGGGCGAGTACTTCCCGGAACTGGCCGCTCCGACCGAGCACCGGCGCACGCTCGGCCGTCAGTTCGCCGTGGCCCTGGCCCACCTGCACGCGGTCCCGCTCGACGATCTGGGGGACACGGGTCTCGACCTCGACGCCGGGGTGACGACGGCGACCATCACCGCGGCGGTCGAGGGGATGTCCGCCCGCATCGGCGAGCTCGGCGGCCCCCCCATCGCGGCCGTCCCGCTGGCCCGCCAGTGGCTGCTCGACCACCTCGACGACGTGGTGCCGTCCGGCCCGCTCAGCCTCCTTCAGGGCGACGTCGGATTGCACAACATGCTGGTCGACGGCGACCACATCACGGCCCTGGTCGACTGGGAGGCCGCGACCATCGGGCCTCCGTCCCGCGAGCTCGCCGCCGCCTGGCCGGCCGCCACCGCCCTGAGCGGCTGGCCGGAATTCGTCGAGGCCTACGTCGCTGCCGGCGGTCCGCCCGCGGCTACCGACGACCATGCCGTCACGTACTACCGGGTCTTCTTCGCCCTGGGTGCGTGCATGTCCAGCCGGACGGGTGGCCACCTCTTCCGCACCGGCTCCAAGCGTGACCTCGTCACGGCCCATTCGGGCCTCGACGCCCACTTCCGGGCGCAGCGCAACCTGGCCCGGGCCCTGGAGGACGCGCATGCCCTCGGATGACAACACCGGACACCCGAGCTCGCCCGAGGAGTTGGAAGCCCTGCTGGCAGGGCTGAACGGGGGTGACGAAATATTTCAGAAGTGTTGCGATACCTTGGCCCCGGGAGGGGCTAAATGGTATCCTCTTTTCCAGCCGCAGCCGGGGGGCTGTTGCGGTTGGTCACGAGCACCCGACGTCGCCCCCTGACCCCAAGGAGGAAACAGTGCTCACATCAGGTGCGATCAGGCGCTATGGCGAACGATCCCGGAAGGCCTTCACCAGGGGGATGCTGGCGGCCGGCGTCCTCGCCGCCGCTTCCGTGTCGGCAGCGATCGCCGGTGCCGGCCCGGCCGGTGCCAGCGCGCTCGGCGCCCCCCACGCCGCCACGCTGACACCGGTCACGATCGGCCTCATCAGCGATGGTGGCGGCAGCAGCTCAATCGGCACCGCAGCACTGGTGGAGCAAGGCGCCAAAGCGGCGGTGGCCTACGAGAACGCGTACGGTGACGGACTCGAGGGCCACAAGATCGACCTCTACATCTGCGAGAACCAGTCGACCCCGGCCGGCGGCCAGACCTGCGCCAACGACATGGTCCAGCACGGCGTCGTGGCCGTCGTGGAGCCCTTCACGGGGCAAGGCCAGACCGAGGTGCCGACGATCGTCGGTGCGGGCATCCCCTACATCACGATCAGTGGCGCGTCCACGGCCGAGCTCACGTCACCGGGCTCCTTCGCCCTCGAGGGTGGTTTCCCGGCCTACCTGGGTGCGATGGCCCTGAGCGCCAAGCAGCACAACATCACGAAGGTCGCCTTCCTGGTGGAGAACGTGCCGGCCGCCATCCAGGGCGCCCAGGCGCTCGGCGGCCTGGTGTACAAGGCGGCTGGCATCGGCTTCACCGTGATCCCCATCAACCCGGGCACGGCCGACATCTCGCCCCAGATGCAGTCGGCGGTCTCGGGCGGGGCCCAAGCTGTGGGAATGGTCGGTGACGTGACGCTGTGTGGCTCGTTCCTGCAGGCCTACAACACACTCGGCCTCAAACTGCCGAAGTACGTGCTCTCGACGTGTCAGGACCCGAGCATCCTCAACTCGGCGACCCTCGACAAGGCGTTGGCGGGTTCGTACATCACGACGACCACGAAATCGTCCGCCGCTGACAACGCTCTGTACGGGGCCATGATGAAGAAGTTCGCGCCGAAGGTGAATCCCAACCCCAACGTCAGCAGCAACCAGGCGTCCGGCGTCACCCCGGTTCTGGCGCTGGCGGCCATCATGAAGGGCTCCACCCAGCCCGTCACGGCTGCCGGTGTCAAGACGCAGACCGAGACGGCGAAGAACGTGATCATCCCGCTGTCGGGTGGACTGACGTTCACCTGCAACGGGACGGCTATCCCGCTGCTCAAGTCGGTCTGCTCGTCGGCGGCGGCCATCGGCGTGATCCAGGCCGGAAAGGCAGGCAAGATCACGGGCGTCAAGGTCTACAACCCGACGCCGTTGTTCTAGGGCGACCGTCCGGGGGAGCCTGTGAGTCGGCTCCCAACGCAAGTGTCACGGCGTGGCCCTCTGAAGGCCACGCCGTGACGCGTCACGGTGACCAGCAAGGGCAAAGCCGGGACAGCTCGGGAGGCCGACCGTTGTCAGGCTCACCCTGACCAATGTAAGGTCAAACCTGACACCCGTTCCGGAGGTGATCGATGCCCACCGAGGCCGAAGCGCGAGAAGACGTCATCGCCTGCTGCTCGTTCTGCCTGAAGCCCAACACCGAGGTACGGGCGCTCGTGGCCGGCCCCGCCGTGTTCGTCTGCGACGAATGCGTCGATCTGTGCTGCCAGATCATCGCCGACGCCCCCGATCGCTCGCCGCGGCTCCTCCCCTGGGAGCTGACCGACTCGCTCGATGCCGCGCTTTCGAACCTCCCCAACGTGGCCCGGGCGCAGGCCCAGGTCGAGGAGAGCCTTCTGGGTTGGGTGCGGCGTGCCCGCGTACTCGGGGCGACGTGGGCCCAGGTCGGCGACGCGCTCGGCATCACGCGACAGTCGGCCTGGGAACGCTTCGCGGCGGAGGAGTAGTACCCGGTGCGCCTCACGAACGACGACTGCTGGAGGCTCCTGGGGGCCGCAGACCACGGGGTCCTCTGCACGGCAGGTGCCCAGGAGCGGATCGATGCCGTGCCGGTATGCTTCGCCGTCGTCCTCCGATCGATCGTGACGCCGATCGACCGGGTCAAACCCAAGGAGACGACCGAGCTCGGCCGTCTCAAGAACCTCCAGCGCAATGCCAACGCCACGCTGCTCTGCGACCACTGGGACCTGAGCGAGTGGTCACGGCTGTGGTGGGTGCGGGCCCACCTGGTGCATCGTTCGGGTCACGACGTCGAGCGCGACGTTGAGGGAGCAGTGCGAAACGGCGCTGCGTGAAAGGTACGTCCAGTACCGGGACACGGACTTTGCCGAGTTGATTCTCTTCGATGTGCAGGCGCTGGTCGGATGGTCGGCCGCAGCCGATCAGCCCCTGGTGCCCGACGCCACGGACCCCCTCATATAGGCCGACTCGACGGCGCTGGTGTCGTCGCGGAGATCCTGCGCCGACCCGGAGAGCACGACGCTGCCGTGCACCATCACCATGGCCTCGTCGGCCACCTCGAGTGCCAGGTGGACATGCTGCTCCACCATGACCACCGAAGCGCCGTGCTCGTCGGCCACGCGCCGGATGACCGGCATCAACGATTCCACCGCGACCGGCGCCAGCCCCATCGACATCTCGTCGATCAGCAGCAGCTTCGGCGACTGCACGAGCGCCCGCGCGATGGCCAGCATCTGCTGCTCGCCTCCGGAGAGTTCCCCGACCCGGAGCTTCTCCCGCCGCTGCAGCGCGGGGAAGAGCTCCAGCACGGGGTCGAGGTCGGCCCCGCGTGGAGCGGCCAGCTTGAGGTTCTGGATCGGTGTCAGCTCCGTGAACAGGGCGCGGAAGTCGGGGATCAGGATCATGCCGGCCTGGTTCATGCGACGCGGTGAGGACCCCTTGACCGGTTCTCCGTTCAGGGTGATGGTGCCGGCCCGGGGCGGCAGGAAGCCCGCCAGCGTCATCAGGAGCGTGGTCTTGCCGGCACCGTTTGGCCCCAGGATGGCGAGGACCTTCTCGTGCTCCAGGGTGAACGTGATGTCCCGTGCGACGGTGAGCTTGCCGTAGCCGACCCCGAGCCCCTGGCACGCCAGCACCGGGACGTTGCTCGCCGGCGCGCTACGGGGAGGCGGCTCGGCACCGATCGGGATGGTGTCGTTCACGAGGCGACCAGGCGTTGATGGGTCGTGCCCAGGTAGGCCGTGGACACGTCTCCGTTCTCCCGGATCTGGTCCGGGGTCCCGGTTGCGATCAACGCACCGAAGTCGAGGACATCGATCGCATCGCACAGGTTCAGCACCAGGCTCATGTCATGGTCGACCAGGAGGATGGTGACACCGGTGTCGCGGACGCCCCGCAGCCGTTCGGCCAGCCACAGGCTCTCGGTGCTGTCGAGCCCGGCCGCCGGCTCGTCGAGCAGGAGGAGGCGGGGTTCTCCCGCCAGCGCACGTGCGACCGAGACGAGCTGCCGCTGGCCTTGCGAGAGCATCGACACCTGCAGGTCACGCATCTCTGCCAGGCCGAGCTCGTCGAGGATCCGTGTCAGGGCTGCGGGGTCATGGGCCGTCGCCCGGTGCTGTCCCACCTGGATGTTCTCCTCGACGGTGAGGTCGTCGGAGACGCCAGCCAGCTGGAAGGTGCGGGCGAGACCGAGCGCCGCCCGCCGGTGTGGTGAGTAGCCCGCGACGTCCAGCCCGCCCAGCGCGACGGAGCCCTCGTAGGCGTGGAAGCCGCACAGTGCATCGATGGTGGTCGTCTTGCCCGCCCCGTTGGGACCGATCAGTCCGACGATCTGGCCCTCCTTCACACAGAAGCTCACGTCGTCCACGGCGACGACGCCGCCATAGCGAACCGTCAGGTTCCTGACGTCGAGGAGGGGCACCGGGCTCTCGCTGCCCGGCCCCGACACACGCGAATGACCGTTGGTCCCGACGCCCGCGCCGCTCCCGACCAGCTCGCCCGGTTCGGCCGCCACCGGTGCCAGCGTCGACGCGGGAGCCGGCTCGGAGACGTGCGTTCCGGACGTCGTCCGCAAGGACGGCACCAGCGCACCCTCGGGTCGGGCCATCACGCCGCGCACCCGCCGCTGCTCCAGGAAGAGATGGGTCGGACCCACGATGCCATCGGGGTTGAAGATCACCGTGAGGATCACACCGATGCCCGCGACGACGCCGTACCAGTTGTCGACGCCGCCGCTCCCGACACCCGACGAGATCAGTGCCACCAGGATGCCGCCGGAGGAGATGATCCCGGCGAGGATGCCGCCGCTCACGGAGGTGATGCCGGCCACGACCACGACGGAGAACGTGACGAGCCCCAGGTACGCATCGAAGTCCTGGAAGGTGACGTTGCTCAGCTGGTACGCGAGCAGGGACCCGCCCAATCCGGCGATGAAGGCCGCAATGGCGAAGGCGATCAGCTTGATCAGGACCACGTTGATCCCGGCCGCCGCCGCCGACCGCTCGTCCGCCCGGACCGCCAGCATGGCCGAGCCCAGGCGGCTCGTGCGGAGCCAGCTGACGCCCAGCGCAACGAGCACGAGGACGACGAGGCACAGGATGCCGAACGCCGGGCGCGGGAAGTCCTTGCCCGACCCGATGCCGAGGTCCATGCCGAACAGCCTCGGTGTCGGGATGGCGAGCCCGCTCGCACCGCCGTCGACGGAGTTGTTGTTGAACCAGATCGCCTCCACGCCGGCCGCGAACGTCAACGTCACGACGCCCAGCATCAGGCCGCGTACTCGCAGCGCCGGAATGCCGATCAGCACGCCTGCGGCGGCTGCCACCAGCGCGGCCATGATCGGGGCGATGGGGAACGGGATGCCCCACGAGGAGGCGAAGGTGCTCAGGATGTAGGCCGACACGCCGGCGAAGGTGAGCTGGGCCAGGGAGATCTGACCGGTGTACCCCGTGACGACCACCAGCGAGAGGGTGATGACCCCCGTGATCATGCTGGAGTACAGGGCCGCCCGCTCGTTGCCGGTGAAGAAGTAGATCGCGCCGATCCCGACCGCAGTGCCGACGACGGCAGTAGGGAGCCGCCAGTGGGGCCGGGGCGCGCGGCCGAGGGTGACCTGCACCAGCGTGCCCCGGCTCGGCATCGTCTGCCCCCGGAAGGCAAGGACCGCCAGCACGAGGACCAGCGGGATGAGCTGGCCCGCTCCGGCCGGGAACCACGAGTGCACGCCGTTGAGGTAGACGGAGAGCGACTCGAGCATGCCGATGCCGAGGCCGGCGGCGATGGCCCACCCCAGGGAGTGGAACCGTCCGACCACGGCGGCGGCCAACGCCGGCACGATGAACAGCGTGTACGTGCCCGGTTGGAGCGGGACCAGCGGGGCGATGAGGATCCCGGCCAGCCCGCAGACGACGAAGCTGATGATCCAGTTGACCAGTGCGATGCGGTCGGGCGAGAGGCCGCTCACCAGGGCGCCCACCTCCGTCTCGGCCGACGCCCGCGTGGCCAGGCCGAAGCGCGTGTAGCGGAAGAGGACGGTCAGCACGATGCCGAGACCGATGATGGTGCCGGCCAGCAGCAGGCGGTCGACGGAGATGTCGACGCCGAGGAAGCTGACGTGATTCTGGGGGAAGATGGGATTGACGAGGACGACCTGTGTGCCGACCTGGTAGGTGACGACGGCGGTGAGCAAGCCCATGAGCCCGATGGAGGCGACCGCCTTCGCGACGGGACGGTGGTTGCGCAGTGGCCGGAAGATGAGCAGGTACGCCAGCGCGCCGAGCACCGCCTGAATGGCCAGCGTGATGAGCAGCGCCGGCCAGAAGCTCAGGCTCGTCCCGAGGTTGATGGTGGGGCTCAGCCCGGGTATGGGCTGCAGGAGCTGCCCGTTGCGCAGCAGCGAGTAGGTGTACGCCGCGTACAGGGCCTGGGCGCCCGTCGCGAAGTTGAGGACCCCCGACGAGCGGTAGGTGACGACGAGCGCCATGGCGAGGGCGGCGTAGACGCCGCCGTTCCCGAGTCCGAGAAAGAGGAATTGGAAGTAGGTGCTCACGGTGTCGGGACTTGCCGACTCATCGTCCTCGGCCGCCGGCTACGCGACTCCCCCCGGAGCAGGTCATCGGATTTAGGATACTCTAATCCGGTTCGTGCCTCAACCGTGACCACGCCTCGAGGCAGCACACGACCAGGGGTTAGTGCGACGGCCGCTCCTCCGCGCACGTGGCGCTAGTGGGCCGTCGGTCACATCACCATCGAAGAAGAATGTGCGGTCAGGCGCCCTCTCGCACCCCGGGCTCGCCGAACGACGGCGTTCCGCCCGCCGCCTCCGCCAGCTCGTCGCGTAGGACACGCCGCAGCAGCTTCCCCGTCGGCGAGTAGGGCAGCTCGTCCCGGAACTCCACCACACAGGGCATCTTGGTCGAGCGCAGCCGGGACCGCACCCAGTCCTGCAGCTCGGGCTCGGTGGCCGCGGCGCCCCCGTGCAGGACGACGACGGCCGCCACCGCCTCCCCCCACTCGGCGTCGGGGATGCCGATGACGGCCACCTCGTGCACGGCCGGGTGGGCCATGAGCACGTCCTCCACCTCGCCGGGCGAGATGTTCTCCCCGCCCCGCACGATCACGTCGTCCAGCCGGCCGTCGACGTACAAGAAGCCCTCGCGGTCGAACCATCCCGCGTCGCGGGTGCGGAACCACCCGTCCTCGGTCAGCACGCTGTTCCCGACGTACTCACCGGCCACCTGCTCGCCGCGGACCCAGATCTCGCCCTTCTCGCCCGGCGGCAGCACCTCGTCGTCCACGCCGCGCACCTCCACCTCCAGGGAGGGGAGGGGGCGCCCGACCGAGCCGAGCCGCGCCCGCACCGCCGGGTCGTCGCTGGCGAAGGCCTCGCGGTGGTCGTCGGGGGTCAGCATGGCGATGGTCGAGCTGGTCTCGGTGAGCCCGTAGGCGTTGACGAGGTCGACGTGGGGCATGTCGCGCAGCGTGCGCTCGACGAGCTCGCGCGGCATGGGCCCGCCGCCGTAGGAGAGGTGGCGCAGGGCCGGCGGTTCGGTGCCGGCCTCCTCGACGGCCGCCAGGATGCGCCCGAGCATCGTCGGCACCACCATGGCGTGCGTGATCCGCTCCTCGGCCGCCAGGCGCACCCACGCCGCGGCGTCGAAGGCCGGCAGGTACATGATGCGCCGGCCGGCGTAGAGCGAGCTCAGCACGGCCGCGATCCCGGCGATGTGGTACGGCGGGACGCAGATCAGCTGCGCCTCGCCCGCCTCGCACCCGAGGAACTCGACGCTCGAGATGATGTAGGAGACGAGATGCCGGTGGCGCAGCACCGCCGCCTTGGGCTCCGACGTCGTCCCGCTCGTGAACAGCAGCACGGCGATCTCCTCGGGGTCGACGAAGGGGTGCTCACCCGCCGTCGGCTCGGCCAGGGCGGTCGCGAGCTCTCCCTTCGTGACGACCTCCTCCGCACCGCAGGCCCGGAGCCGGTCCACCTCCTCGTCGTCGGCGATCATCAAGCCACCCGCCACGCGTCGGAGGATGCCCGCCAGCTGCTCGTCGGGGGCCCGGTAGTTGATGGGCGCGAACGGGAGGCCCGCCAGCGCCGCGCCGAACAGCGCCACCGGTAGCACGTCGGAGTTCACCCCGAAGTAGCCGACGACCGCTGCGCCGCTCTTCTCGAAGTAGACGGCGGCCCGCCGGGCCCGCTCGAGGAGGCCCGCAGCGGTCAGGCCACCGTCGCGCGACCCGAGCACGATGCGCTCGGGCTCTCCCTCGGCCGCCATCTCGAGCAGCATGGCGATGTTCATTCGGTCAGTCCGACGCGGGGAGGGGTTTGGCGCCCTTGACCTCGAGGATGGTCTCGCCCACCGAGATCGATCCCTCGCCGGCCTTGGTGCACAGCACCTCGAGGCCGAGCTCGTCGTCGCTGTAGCGCTTGCCGAGCTGCGTCCCCTGGTCGAAGCCCGCCTGCATGCCCTGGGGCGTGACCTCGGCGTCGACGGGGAGCAGGGGATGCCCCCCGCAGCGCAGGTCGACCACTCCGGCCGGTGCCTTGACCACGACGACCTCGCAGGCGTCGGTTGCGCTGCGCAGCCTCGTCCCTGCCTTCAATTGCATCGCCACCGCAGTCCTACCTCGCTCTCTCGAGTGCTTGCCCGGCCCCCGTGGGGCAACCCAGGCTATTCGGCCGCCCGCTGCTGCCCTCACGGCACCGGCGGACCGTCATTTCTACCGCCGCCGGGAGGCCCGCCGCACACCGAGGGGACATTTCCCCTGTCCCGTGCGAAACTGGCGCGCGGGGGATCCCTAGTGGATCGGAGGAGGGACCTATGGACAACGGCCCCGGGTGGCTGCCCGACCCCGAGGACGAGAGCCGGGAACGCTACTGGAGCGGGTCCGAGTGGACCGACCGGGTGCGCCCGGCGGGCCGGGGCGGCTCGCTCCGCATGCCGGAGCATGTGCCGGAGCTCCAGCGGGCCCTCGCCGCCGCCACCGCCGACATCGACGCCGTCGAGGACCGGCTCTCCAACCTCTTCGAGCGCACCGACGCGCCGGCCCGGCCGGCCGCCGCGCCGGCCGTATCGGCACCCGCGGCCGGATCGAACCGCGGCACGCCGCGGCCGACGATCCATCGCGAGCTCGCCGAGCCGTCGGACGAGGACGACGCGGCCTTCACCGAGCTCGACGCCGCGCTCGGCGTCAGAGGAACCCGCCGACGCCGGGGAGCCCGACGAGGACGAGAAGCCCAAGCGCCGCTTGTTCCGCCGCCGCCCCTGATCGCGCCTACCCGAGCGCGGTGACCCGGCGGGCCAGCTCGCCCCAGCGCTCCATGACCCCGGGGTCGCGCATGACGTCGGACCCGGTGAAGTAGCTGACGACCCTGGTCGCCATGCCGCCGTACTTGGCCACGACGGCGTCGGCGATGTCGTCCCAGGCGCCCGTGGTGGTGAATTGCTCGAGCAGGTCGTCGTCGATCACCTTGGCCATGCCCTCGACGTCGCCGGCGCGCTGGCGCTCGCGGATCCGCTCGGTCGTCCCCTCCCGGTCCAGCTGTTCGAAGATGAACGCGTAGTTGGGCGTGGACCCGTAGAAGGCGATCTGGACCCGCGCCCGCTCCCGCCAGTCGTGGCGCTCCTGCTCGGTGTCACCCACGCACAGGAAGGCGGGCACGATCACCTCGAGGTCGTCGACGCTGCGCCCGGCCCGCGCCGCGCCGGCGCCGAGCTCGGGCAGCACCGTCTCGCGCAGGTACGTCGCGTGGTTGAGCGGGTGCACGTGGACGCCGTCGGCCACCTGCCCGGCCATGCGCAGCATCCAGGGGTTGACCGCGGCCACGTCGACGGGCGGGGGCGGGACGTCGATGGGCCCCGGCGCCCACATGGGCGGCAGGAGCGACAGCGCGTAGAACTCGCCCTCAATCGTCCAGCGGCGCCCCCGTGCGGAAGGACTCGAAGATCTGCTTGACCGCCAGGACGTATTCGCGCAGTCGGGGACCCGGGGGGTCGAACTCGGACCCGTAGCGCCGCTCGATGTGCGCGCGCACCTGGGCGCCCAGGCCGAGACGGAAACGGCCGCCGCTGGCCTCCGCCAGCTCCCACGCCGCCGCGGCCGTCACCATCGGGCTGCGCGGGAAGGCGACGGCGATGCCGGTCAGGATGTCGATGTCGGCCGCCACGGCCAGCGCGCCGCAGGTGAGGTACGCCGTCCGGCCCGCCTCGGTGACGACCAGGCCCGAGAGGCCGGCGCGGGCCGCCCGGGCCCCGAGCTTGCCGGCCTGGCGCAGCGGCTGCGCCGGCAGCATGGCGTCGAATTTCAGCGCCATCAGGCCGGCTGCGGCACGGCCGCCCGCCCGCCGCGGCGCGCCGGCACCCAGTCGTTGACCGTGGGGAAGTACTCCTCGGTGTGGTCGACCGTGCCCGAGGCCGCGTAGTGGTACACCATGGCCGCCCGCATGCCCTGGGACCCGTTGTCCGTGGAGCAGTGCATCACATGGCTGTCGAAGACCAAGAGGTCGCCCGGCGCCATCAGCACCGGCTCCGACCCGGCCATGTCGTGGTCGACGATCTCGAAGTAGCCGTAGTTCGCCCCGGGCCTGCGGTCGGGCACGTGGGTGTGCACGGGCTCGGTGTGTGACCCGGGCAGCACGTGCAGGCAGCCGTTGGTCAGCGTCGCCTCCGTGACGGCGAGCCAGACGCCGACGACGGGCCGCGCCGGCTCGAAGGGGAAGTAGAAGGAGTCCTGGTGCCAGGGTTGCCCCCAGGCGCCGGCCGTCTTGAAGATGAACTGGGACAAGAAGACGTCGATGTCGGGGGCGATCAGCTCCGCCACCGGGTCGACCACGGCGGGGGAGTGGGCGAAGTGGGCGAAGACGCCGTCGCGGTGGAGCTTGAAGATCTTGGACATGGCGTCCTCGGGGTTGGCCACCGCCAGGCCCGCCTTGTTGCTCTCCGGCACCAGCTTCACGCCGACCGCGTCCGCCAGCTCCGGCTCGCGCACGATCCGCGTGACGCGGCGCAGCATGGCCTCGCACACCTCGGGCGCGGCGAAGCCGGCGATGCGGAAGTAGCCGCGCTCGTCCCAGGACGCCCGCTGCTCGGCCGTCGAGCGCGCCGCTCATACGGCGGGCGCCTCGGGCAGACGTCCCCCGGGGAGCGGCCAGGCGATCGGCGTCACGTCGCTCGCGATCACCGCGCCCAGCGCGATCCCGGCGCGCTCGACCGCGGGGTGCGGGAAGCGGCCCTCGCCGCGCGTCGACCCGTCCGCGAAGTAGATCGCCGTGTGCACGCGACGGACCGTACCCGTCGTGTTGGGGCGGGCCAAGTGGAAGGTGAGGCCGTGGTGGAAGGCGACGGCGCCGGCGGGCACTTCGACCCAGACCGGCGCCAGGTCCTCCAGCTCGTGCCGTGCCAGGGGGTCCTCGCCCCGCCCGCTGAAGATGTCGACGAACTCGCGCAACCCGAGCCGGTGGCTGCCCGGCAGGTAGCCCATGGCGCCGTTTGCCGTGGTCGAGCCGTCGAAGGGGATCCACGCGGTGATGGTGTCGGTCTCGACGATCGGCCAGTAGGGCTGGTCCTGGTGCGGATCCGTCTGGCGCCCGCCCGCCTCCTTGTAGAGCGCCTGGTCGTGCCAGAGCCGCACCGCGTCCACGCCGAGCAGGCGGGCGGCCGTCTCGGCGATGCGCGGGTGGAACGTCAGCGGGCGGACGTCGGGGCAGTCCTCCCAGAGGTTCTGGCACTGGGTGAAGCTCTGCTCGTAGCGCGACTTCTGCGCCAGCGGGCGCGAGTCGCCGCGGCTGCGCCGGGCCACCCCGGCGTCGACGGCGGCACCGAAGCGGGCGAGCTCACCGGCGTCGAGCAGGCCGGGCACGACGACGAAGCCGTCCTGCCGGAACCGCTCGACGAGCGGCGGGGCGAGGGGGGCCGGCGTCGTCACGTCTCGGCGCGCACCTCGCGGATGTGCCCGACGAGCTCGTGCACGCTGGGCGAGTCGAGCCACGGGGTGAGGTCGAGGTCGTACGCGTCGGCCGGCTCGGGCCCCTCGTCGAGGTGGTGGGGCTCGGAGGCCCGGAAGCGCCCGTCCATGAGCCGTACCTCGGTGAGCAGCTCGGCATAGGGGTGCGTCGTGGCGGCCGGCGACCCGAAGCCGAAGACGCGCTCGGAGCCCATGACGGCGTTGGCGGCGGCCCGGCCGGACAACGAGGGGCGGTAGTCGTTGCGCTCCAGCTCGCCGGCGTAGGCATCGAGGATGTGCAGGGCGCGGTCCATCACCTTCTGGTCGAAGGCGTAGAAGACGTTGGGTGCCGGCAGGTCGCCCCACACCCCCCACATCCACCAGCGCACCGTCGGGGGCAGCACCGCCAGGGCGCGCTGGACGCCGCGGCCGATCGCCTCGTGGCCGTGGTGCACGTCGTGCGGCGAGGGTGACACCACGATGGACGCACCGTGCTCCCGCACGAGCGGGGGGACCTCGGTGGCGACCCTGCGGACCGCCTCGGCGAGGTCGCCGTCGAGGTCGAGGTTCAGGGGCGGGTCGAGGAAGACCGGCTCGAAGCCGGCGCGGCCCGCCGCCTCCTCCGACTCGGCCCGCCGGCGGGCCCACTGCGCCTCGAAGCCCAGGCTGGCGACGACGCTCACCACCGTCCAGCCCCGGTCGCGCAGGTGGAGGAGCGCGCCGGGGCAGCCGACCGCCTCGTCGTCGGGGTGCGGTGCGACGTGGAGGACCGAAGGAGCCACCACGGCGCAGGTTACGCCGGGGTCCGGGTCGCCAAACCCCGAGGTCGCACCGCCATCTCTCAGAACACTCTTTACCGATTACTCTGAATAGAATACTATGAACGACGATGCCGAGATGGTCCCGCTCCAACCCCCTCGCCCTCGCGGTGCTCGTCAGCCTCTACGAGCGGCCCATGCACCCCTACGAGGTGGCCCAGACGCTGCGGCAGCGGGCCAAGCAGGAGAGCGTCCGCCTCAACTACGGCTCGCTCTACGCGGTGGTCGAGGCGCTCGAGAAGCGGGGCTTCATCAAGGCCACCGGCACCGTCCGCGAGGGCAAGCGGCCGGAGCGGACCGTGTACGCCATCACCGACGACGGCGCGCGGGAGATGGACGACTGGATGACCGAGCTGATCGGCGTGCCGGCCAAGGAGTACCCGGCCTTCATGGCGGGCCTCTCCTTCCTCCCCTCGCTCGACCCCGACGACGCCCTCATGGCGCTGCGGGGCCGCGCCGAGGGCCTCAAGGTCAAGCTGGCCGGCATGCGGGGCGCCATGAAGGCGGCCAAGGCGGCGGGCCTGCCCCGCCTGTTCGAGCTCGAGACCGAGTACGAGGAGCGGCAGCTCGTCGCCGAGCTGAAGTTCGTCAACGACCTGATCGAGGAGATCGTCGCGGGCACGCTCGAGGGTCTCGACATGTGGCGGATGTTCCACACCGAAGGCTTCAACCCCGAGGAGGTGCACTTCACCTTCGACACCAACCCTGAATGACCCGGGGCCGCGTGTTGCACCACGCGGCCCCGAGCCCACACGACCACGAGCCCGATCCACGAGGGACCTTCGCCCGAGGCAGCACTCCGCAGCGTAGGCGACCTCCGTCGGGGCTCCACCGCACGACGAAAGGAGGCGCGCGACGATGCACGCCCTGATCGAGGCCGACGGCCTCACCAAGAGGTTCGGGAAGGTCCAGGCCCTGACCGAGCTCACCCTCACACTGCCGGCCGGCCAACCGGTCGCCATCCTCGGCCCCAACGGGGCCGGCAAGACCACCTTCATCCGCATGGTGGCCACGCTCATCGAGCCCGACGGCGGGACGCTTCGGGTCGACGGGCACGACGTGGTCCGCGAGCCCATGGCGGTCCGCCGCATGATCGGCCTCGCCGGCCAGTCGGCGGCGGTCGAGGAGATGATGACCGGGCGGGAGAACCTGGTGATGGTGGCCCGCCTGTACGGGCAGGGCCGGAACGAGGCGGTGGCCTCGGCCGAGCGGATCCTCGAGCAGATGGACCTGGTCGACGCGGCCGACCGGCGGGTGAAGACGTACTCGGGGGGCATGCGCCGGCGCCTCGACCTCGGGGCCAGCCTCGTGGGCCATCCACGGTTGCTGCTGCTCGACGAGCCGACGACCGGGCTCGACCCGGGTAGCCGCAACGAGGTGTGGGACGGCATTCGCGAGATGAGCTGGGCCGGCACCGACATCCTGCTCACGACGCAGTACCTCGACGAGGCCGACCACCTGGCGGCCTACGTCGTCATCATCGACGGCGGGCGCGTCATCGCCCAGGGCACGCCGGACGCGCTCAAGTCGCGTGTCGGCGCCGACATGGTCGAGCTCCACACGCTCGACGTCCCCACCATGCACCTCGCCGCCGACGTGCTCGCCTCGCTCGGCCTGGCCGAGCCCGCCACCGACCCGGCGACGCGCCGGTGCTCCATCGCAGCGCCGGGCGGCTCGCGGCTGTTGCCCGTCGTCGTGCGCGCGCTCGACGAGGCACAGGTCCAGGTGGAGGACATCGCGCTGCGCCGGCCCACCCTCGACGAGGTGTTCCTGGCCCTCACCGGGCACACCACCGCCGACCCACCGGCACCCACCAGCCCCGACGGTCCGAAGGAGGACGCAGCATGACGATGGACATCACACTCGACCCGCCCCGCCAGGCGCTCCCCCGGCCACGGGGGAACCGCGGGGCGTCGTATCTCGCCGCCTCGAGCCAGGTGGCGGCCCGGACGCTCAAGAAGTTCGTCCGCACACCGGCCCTGATCGTCGCCGGCACCGCGCAGGGGGTGCTCTTCCTGCTCATCTTCCGCTACGTCTTCGGCGGCGCGGTGGCCCACACCGGGAACCTCACCTACGTCGACTTCCTCGTGCCCGGCTTCGTCGTGACCGGCGTGCTCTTCCAGGGAATGGGCGCCGCGAGCGGCGTGGCCGACGACCTGGAGGGCGGGCTCTTCGACCGCCTGCGCAGCCTGCCCATCCGGCTGCTGTCCATCATCACGGGGCGGGTGAGCGCCGACACCGCGCTCGTCGCGTGGGGCGTGCTCGTCATGACGGTGGTCGGCTTCGCGGTCGGCTTCCGGATCGGGGGCAGCACGGCCGACGCGCTGGCCGCGCTCGGCCTGACCATCCTCTACGGCTTCGCCTTCGTCTGGATGTTCATCTTCATGGGCCTGGCGGCGGGCAGCCCCCAGGCGGCCCAGGGGCTCTCGTTCCTCGTGTTCCCGCTCAGCTTCGTCTCGTCGGCCTACGTGCCGGTGGCCACGATGCCGGGCTGGATGCAGGGCTTCGCCACGAACCAGCCGATGACGCAGATGGTCAACACGGTGCGCCTCCTGACCGGCGGCCCGGCCGCGCAGCAGCTGCTCGGCCACTCGCTGTCGTACTACCTGGTGCCCTCGCTCCTGTGGTCGGCGGGACTGATCGCGCTGTTCGCGCCGCTCGCCGTGTCGAAGCTCAAGCGGTCGTGACGGGGACCGCCGCCGGCCGCCGGCGTCAGCGCCGGTCGAAGCCGTCGGGCCAGGGCTGGCCGCTGCGCAGGAAGCTGTCGACCGCCTGGCGCAACCGCTCCTGGGAGTCGATCATCCAGTCGATGTAGAAGGCGTGGTCCTCGACGGTGGTCACCTCGCCCTCGCTGTAGTCGGCGATGCGGAAGGCGGCCCGGTCGGGCAGGCGCTCCCACGAGAGCGTCCCGCCGTACTCCGCCTCCATCATCTCGCGCTGGGAGTGGATCATCTCGAACTGCGCCGTGCTCGCCTCCTGGGAGCCGAGGTCGATGTAGAGCTCGGAGCGCAGCCGGCCACCGGCCGCGAACGCGAGCCCGTAGTGCGTGCCCTTGATCGGCGACGGCAGGGTGATGAAGTTCTGCGCCGGCAGCGTCGACATCTGGGTCCAGTGGCCGTGGTCGATCCGCACGCGGTCGAGCCAGCGCGACCAGAACTCGCGGTAGAGCGCTCCCTTGCCGCCGCTCAGGGGTCCGGCCAGCTCGGCCATGGTCCATCCGGCCGAGTCGCGCCACCACTGCGAGCCGAAGAAGTCGCCGCTGACCCCGGTGGCCAGCTCGACGATGTGGCGCACCAGCCCCACCGGCGTGTACGACGCCTTGTCGGCGTCCCACACCAGCGGCGCGCTCAGGCTGTTCTGCCAGTGCGCCGTCCGCCGGGCCGGGTCGGCGTTCAGCCAATCGTCGAGCTGGGTCCGCAGCTCGAAGCTGATGTCGCTGCGGGGGGCGAAGGTGAAGATCGTGCCCTCGGCCACCGACTCCGAGGTGACGAGGCGCCGCACGGTGCTGGCGTCCTGGACGCGCCGCTTCGAGTCGGCCATCTCCTTGGCCAGCTGGCGCTCCGGGCTGATGGTGAACTCCTCGACCTCGCGCAGCGGGTAGAGCTGGCCGACCGAGATCATGGGCACGTTGCCGCTGCCGGCCTGGCCGTAGACGTAGGACCGGAAGGCGCTGATCTGCACGAGGGCGATGTCGAGGCCCATCTCGCTCAGCCAGACGACGCTGGCGGTGAGCATGGGCGAGAAGTCCCTGGCCAGCAGCACGATGCGGGGCCGGCGCAGCGTCTCCTGCGAGAGGTCGGGGGCATGGGCCTGGAGCTCGGCGAGGGCCTCGTCGGCCGTCATGGGGGACTGCCGCCGCGACTGGAACCGGGCGTAGTGGTCGGCCAGGGACTCGGGGAGGGTGCGACTGGCCATGGCGGCGTACTTGATGGCGGCGACCTCGGAGTCGGGTGCGCGGCCGCTCTTGAGCTCGGCGACGACGAGGCGGCCGTCGGCCCCCAGCCCGAGCACCGAGATGCGGTCGCGGGACGTGCCGACGGCGGCCGGCAGTCCTTCGAGCTCGAACGTGACGACCTTCACGGCGGCGCCCAGGATGGCGGGGTTGGAGAGGACCCACTCCTGAAGATCAGCGCGCTCCTCGAGGCCCGCTTCCTCGAGCGAGATCATCTGCGCCGGCATGACGACAGAGCCGGCAACTGTGAAGAGCATCTCCTCCCCCATGTGTCGATTCAAGATAGGTCAAACGCTCGTTGAAACACAGGAACCGAAAGTCACAGAAAGTCTCAACGCATCAACAAAATCCGTGGTCAGATCGGGTGCTCGCGTCTTCCTCAGACCGGCGCCGCCGGTGCCACCAGGGGCCAGGGGCGCTCCCGCTCGACGGTCCGGGCGAGGTCGAGCAGGAGCTGCTCCGCGTGGCGGCGGCCGATGACCTGCAAGGACACGGGCAGCCCGTCGACCAGGCCCGCCGGGATGGCCACGGCCGGGTGCCCGGTGGTGTTGGCGGGGATGGTCAGCGCCCCGTTGTTCCCCACCGCCGTCTCGAACCCGTGCTCGGCGATGAGGTCGACGCCATCGACCGTGGTCGGCATCGGTCCCTGCGCGCCGAAGGCGACGTCGGGGTTCGTCGCGCACACCACGAAGTCCACCTGCTCGAAGATCTGCGCCATCTGCACGATGAGGGAACGCCGGAACGCCTCGATGTTCTTCGCGGTCTCGACGTTGAAGTGGTTGGTGGCGATGTTGGCCGCCAGCATGATCTCGGGCGTCAGCTCGGGCTCGCAGGCGGGGTAGAGGTCGCCGAGGCCCACCAGCAGGCTCGCCGTGCCGGCGAGCGCCCACTCGAGACCCCCGCGGGGCAGCGCAATGGGGACGTCGACCCGCTCGAGGCCGGCGTCCTCGATCAGGAGGCCCGCCGCCTCCTCGACCTTCTCCCGCACGCCCGACGCGATCACCGCTGCACCGAGGTCGGGGGAGACCGCCACGCGCCGGCCCCGGAGGTCCTGGTGGCCGAGCCCGGCCTCCCACCCCTCCACCCGGGGCAGCGAGAACGGGTCGTACTCGTCGTGCCCGTTGCAGACGTCGTACCAGCGCGCGGTGTCGCGCACCGACCGGGACAGGCAGCCGATGACCGCGGTCAGCGGCTCGATCTCGGTGTGCGGTCCCTTGGGGATGCGCCCGAACGTGGCCTTGAGGCCGAAGAGCCCCGTGAACCCGGCCGGGATCCGGATGGACCCGCCCCCGTCGCCGCCCGTGCAGATGGGGAGGAGGCCCCCCGCCACCGACGCGGCCGACCCGCCTGACGACCCGCCCGGCGTGCGCGCCAGGTCGTAGGGGTTCGAGGTGGCGCCGTGCAGACGCGTGAAGGTGCAGTTGATGCCGCCGAACTCCGAGGCGGTGGTCTGCCCGACCAGCACGGCACCGGCCTCGCGCAGCCGCGCCGTCATGGTCCCGTCGTGGTCCGAGACGCGGTCCGCATGCACCAGCGACGCCTCCGTCAGGGGCCAGCCCCGCACCGGGTCGAGCTCCTTGACGCCCATGGGCACCCCGCCGAAGGGCAGCCGCACGTCGGCCGACGCGGCGGCCTCCCGCGCCCCCTCCTCGTCGAGGAAGCACACCGCGTTGAGCTGCGACGCGGCGATAGCGCCGAGCGAGCCCTCGAGCGCCTCGGTCGGCGAGATCGTCCCGGCCCGCAAGGCGTCGACCAGGGAGCAGGCGTCACCAAGCCAAGGTTCTCCCGTCACGGCTACGCACGCTACCGCTCAGGTCACGACGGCGAAGAGCTGCCAGGTGCCGGGCACCCCCTTCAGCTCGTGTGCGCCACGGTCTGCGAACTCGAGGCCCGAGCCGACGACCAGGTCGGCCACCGTCCGCGAGACCAGGACCTCCCCCGGTTGCGCCAGCGCCTCGACCCGGGCCGCGATGTGCACGGCCATCCCGGCGACGTCGTCGCCGCGCCGCTCGATCTCGCCCGTGTGGACGCCGGCCCGGATGCCGAGGCCGAGTTGGGCCGCGCCGTCCCGGATGGCGCAGGCGCACGCCACGGCGCGCGCCGGTCCGTCGAACACGGCGAGCGCGCCGTCACCGGTGGCCTTGACCAGGCGCCCCCGGACGCGTTCGATCTCGCGGCGTACCAGCGCATCGTGGCGATCGAGGAGCTCGCGCCAGCGTCGATCTCCGACGTCGGCCAGCGACTCGGTCGACCGGACGATGTCGGTGAACACGACGGTGGCGAGGGTCCGGTCGAGGGTCGGCGCCCGCCGGGCGCCGAGAAACCTCTCGATCTCGTCGAGCATTCCGGTCGTGTCGCCGACCCAGAAGAACGTGTCGACGCCGGGGACCTCGGCGTAGCGGGCGCCGGCGATGTGCTCGGCCAGGTAGCGACCGTGGTCGGCCCGGTACATGAAGGTGTCGCGGTTCTGCAGGACCAGGGTCGGTGCCCGGACCAGGTCGAGGAGCGGCCGGACGTCGGTGTTCAAGCCGATGGTCAGGATCGCCTGGGCGGTGGCCGGGCTCGCTCCCTGCCGGCCGGAGCGTTCCCACCAGCGCCGGAACTCGGCATTGCCGGCGACGCTGGGGGCGGCGTAACTGAGGAAAGGATCCGTCGGCCCCTCCTCGCGCTCCCTGGTGGGATCGGTGTTGGAGGCCAGGAAGGCGTCCACCACCCGGTCCGGGATGCCGAACGGGTAGTCGTCGGCGCGGCGGGTCCGCGCGAACCCGTTGATGACGATCAGGCGGGCGACCCGTTCGGGATGCCGCGTGGCCAGAATGACGGCCGTCAACGTGGCGTCCCGCGGCGCCAGCACGGCGACGTCGCGACATCCGACGGCGTCGAGCACGGCGACGGCGTCGTCCACCCACTGCTCCAGCGTGGGGGGGTCCGACGGCGAGGTGGGGTCCGAGAGCCCGATGCCGCGGGCATCGAACTGGACCACGCGCGTGAACGAGGCGAGCCCGTCCAGGAACCGCGCGTAGTGCGGCTCGTCCTCGATGCTCTCCATCGGCAGGAGGGGCGCTCCGGAGTACCAGAGCAGGTCCACGTCGCCGCTGCCGACCACCCGGTAGGCGATGTTGACGCCGTCGCGGCGCGTGTAGCGGGTCTGGACATCGACCACGGCATGCAGTCTTGCGCACGAGCCGGTCGGAGTCGGCCGACGGGTCCCGTGGGTGGTCCTCGGGGCGCTACTCCGTCGTGCGCCGCTTGAAGAAGTGCGCCGCCAACGGGGCGGCCAGGGCCAGGATCGCCACCGACCAGATCAGCGCCGCCTCAATCGGGTGCTGCATCGGCCAGGCCTGGATCGTCCCCGACGGGTTCGGGTTGCCCCACAGGACGCGGGTGCCGGCCACCACCGCGCTGACCGGGTTCCAGGTGGCGATCGCCTGCAGCCACCCGGGCATGTGCTGGGTGGGGACCATGGCGTTGGAGACGAAGGTCATCGGGAACAGCACGATGAAGCCGAACGAGGCGGCCGACTCGGGGCTCTTCGAGTTCATGCCGACGCAGGCGACCACCCACGAGATGGCGTAGGCGAAGAAGAGGACCAAGGCGAAGCCACCGACGATCGAGACGTACGAGGCCCCGGGCCGCCACCCGACGGCGAGACCGGTCACGCCCACGATGAGGGCGCACAGGAACGAGGTCAGGAGGTCCGCCATCGACCGCCCGACCAGCACGGCGGAGCGCCACATGGGCAGCGTGCGGAAGCGGTCGATCATGCCCTCGTGCAGGTCGGTGCTGAGACCGACCGCGGTGCCCATGGTCGAGGTGACGAGGTTCAGCGCCAGGATGCCGGCCAGCAGGAAGTCGACGTAGCTCCCGCCGCCGGGGATCGGGATGGCGCCGCCGAAGATGAAGACGAAGAGCACGGTGAAGAGCAGGGGCTGGAGCGTCACGTCCGAGAGCTGCATGGGCTCGCGCGAGATGTGGACGAGGTTGCGCCGTGTCATCGCCCAGGTGTCGGCCACCGGGCCGAGCAGTCGTCCGGAGGATCGCGGCCCGCGGGCAGTCGTCCTCGTCGGGGCCAGCGTGGTCGTCGTCATGCGCGCGCTCCCTCCAGCTCGTGCCGGCCGTCGCCGTCGCCGTCGCGTCCTGTCGCAGCGTCGCTCCGGCCGGCCCCGCCGTCGCCGTCCTCGGCGCCCTCGGCTCCTCGTCGGTCTCGAGGTGCCCGCCCGTGAGCGAGAAGAACACGTCGTCGAGCGACGGCTGGCGCACCTCGATGTTGTCCACCAGCACCCCGGCCGCGTCGAGCGCCCGCACCACCGCCGTCGCCAGCCCGGGCGCCGCGTCGACGCCGGCGCTCAGCCGGAAGCCGTCCTCGTCCACGTGGACGCGTCCGGCCACCAGCGGCGCGATCGCGGCCACCGCGTCGGGGTGCGCCGCCGCCAGCGTCACCTCCAGGTGGGCGCTGCGGCTGGCCTGCTTGAGCTCCAGCGGTGTCCCGTCCGCGATGACGCGTCCGTGGTCGACCACGACGATGCGGTGGGCCAGGGCGTCGGCCTCGTCGAGATACTGCGTCGTCAGCAGCACGGTGACCCCCTCGCCCAGCAGCTCCCGGATGGCCTCCCACACGCGCTGGCGGCTGGTCGGGTCGAGCCCCGTCGTCGGCTCGTCGAGGAACAGCACCGGCGGCCGCGTCATCAGCGACGCCGCCAGGTCCAGGCGCCGGCGCATGCCGCCCGAGTAGCCCTTGAGGACCCGGTCGGCTGCGTCGGAGATCTCGAACTGGGCGAGCAGCTCGGCGGCCCGGGACCGTGACGCCGCCCGGCCCATGTCCGACAGCTCGCCCACGAGGACGAGGTTCTGCCGGCCCGTCAGCAGCGGGTCGAGCGTGGCGTCCTGTGCGGCGACGCCGATGTGGCGGCGCACCTCGCCCGGCTGCTGCACCACGTCGATGCCGGCCACCGTCGCCCGCCCGGCGTCGGGGAGGGCGAGCGTGGTCAGGATCCGCACCGCCGTCGTCTTGCCCGCCCCGTTGGGCCCGAGCAGGCCGAGGATGGTGCCCGCCGAGACCGAGAAGTCGACGCCCGCCAGGGCCTGGGTGTCGCCGTAGCGCTTCTCGAGCCCCTCGGCCTGGATCATCGCCTCGTCAGCCATGGTCGGCAGCTTCCTTACCTGTCGGTCAGTAATCCACGGATCAGGCGCGTCACCGTACGGGCCGCCTAACCGGTCGTCAAGTAGAGTACTCAACGAGATGACCCAGACCGCACCCCACGCCGCCGAGGACCTCCCGGTCCCCGACGTGGCCTCGGGCAACACCAGGGAGCGCATCCTCGATGTGTCGCTCGACCTCTTCATCGAGCAGGGGTTCGACGGCACCAGCCTGCGGCAGATCGCCGAGAACCTCGGGGTGACCAAGGCGGCGCTCTACTACCACTTCACGTCGAAGGACGACATCCTCCTGGCGTTGCACATGCGGCTGCACGAGGTGGGGCGCGAGGCCCTCATGCAGATGGGGGAGGAGCCGGTGACCCTGGCGCAGTGGGGCGCGCTGCTCGACATCGTCGTCGACCAGATGCTGGCCCAGCGCAAGCTCTTCCTGATGCACGAGCGGAACCAGGCCGCACTCGAGAAGCTCCACCGCAAGGACCACGACGCCGAGCACGAGGACATCCAGAACCAGTTCCGCCGGGTGCTGGCGGACTCCCGGGTGCCCCTGCGCGACCGGGTGCAGATGGCCGCCTCGGTCGGCATCGTGTTCTCGGGGCTGCTCCTCTCGGGCGACGCGTTCGCGGACTCCTCCAACGAGGAATTGGGTGGGCTGCTCCGCGAGATCGTCAAGGACGTCCTCAAGGGATGACGGGACCGGTTCCGCCGGACCACCCGGAACCGGGCTTCGCTACAGTCACCCCCGTGGAGGCAACGACCGCGGACACGGCCTATGAGCACCCCTACACGCTGTGCTTCGACGTCGGCGGGACGGGGCTCAAGGCCAACGTGCTCGACGCGGCCGGGACGATCGTCGCCGACCGGGTCAAGATCCCCACGAGCTACCCGATGCCGCCGGACGCCCTCGTCGAGAAGCTGACGGGCCTGGCGGGCAAGCTCCCCGGGGCCGACCGCACGTCGTGCGGGTTCCCGGGCATGGTGCGCAACGGCCACGTGCTCAGTGCGCCGCACTTCGTGACCACGGGGGGCCCGGGCACCGAGATCGTCCCCGGGCTCGTCCAGGCGTGGTCCGACTTCGACCTGGCCTCCGCCCTCGCCGCGTCCGTCGGTAGGCCGTGCCGCGTCGCCAACGACGCCGACGTCCAGGGCGCCGCGGTGGTGGGGGGGAAGGGCTTCGAAGCGGTGCTCACGCTGGGCACCGGCGTCGGCACGGCCTTCTTCATGGACGGCCGCCTGCTGCCGCACCTCGAGTTCTCTCACCTGGAGTTCCGCAAGGGCGAGACGTTCAACCAGCAGCTGGGCGAGCCGGTCCGCAAGAAGATCGGGGACAAGCGGTGGAACAAGCGGGTGCAGCGGGCCATCGCCTACTTCGATGCGATGACGTTCTTCGACCACCTCTTCATCGGCGGCGGCAACGGGCAGCGGATCAACCGTCGCGACCTGGGCGACGTGCTCGAGCGCATCACCGTGGTGGACAATGCGGCGGGCATCTTCGGCGGGATCAAGCTCTGGGAAGAGCACCACATCGCGATATAGAGGGAGCACATGACCGCTGTCGACACCGAGCCGTTGGCCTGGGACCCGCTCAACGAGAAGTACAAGGTCGACCCGCATCCGATCTGGCGCCGCCTGCGTGACGAGGCGCCGCTCTACTACAACGAGGAATTCGACTTCTACGCGGTGAGCCGCTTCGCCGACGTCGACGCCTTCAGCCGCGACCCCGTGACCTTCTGCTCCTCCCACGGCACCGTGATGGAGATGATCGCCCCGGAGCCGACCGACATGGAGATCATGATCTTCATGGACCCGCCCGAGCACACCCGCTACCGCCGCCTCGTCTCCAAGGCGTTCACGCCCCGCCGCATGGCCCTCCTCGAGGACGACATCCGGCGCCTCTGCGCCGGGCTGCTCGACGGCCTCGCCGGCCGGAGCTCGTTCGACTACGTGCAGGACTTCGGGGCGCGGGTCCCGGCGTACGTGATCGCCGCGCTGCTCGGCGTGCCGCCGGAGGACCGCGACATGGTCCGGGGGTGGATCGACGAGACCTTCCATCTCGACCCCGAGAAGGGGATGTACAACGAGGTGTCGGCGGAGGCAATGGGGAAGCTCCAGGGGTACGTGGCCTCCGTCCTGCGCGAGCGCGAGAAGGAACCGCGCGACGACATGTTCAGCGACCTCCTCAACGGCGAGATCGTCGACGAGGACGGTGAGCTGCGCCGGCTCACCACGGACCAGGCGGTCAACTTCGCGCTCCTGATCGGGAGCGCCGGCACCGAGACCGTCGCGCGGCTCTTGGGCTGGGCGGCGCTGACGCTCGACGACAACCCGGGCCAGCGGGCCGAGCTGGCGGCCGATGCCGGCCTCATTCCCAACGCGGTGGAGGAGCTGCTGCGCTACGAGGCACCGTCACCCGTGCAGAGCCGCTGGTGCACGGCCGACGTCGCCGTGCACGGGCAGACCATCCCGGCCAACTCCAAGGTCGTGATGGTCACGGGGTCGGCCGGGCGGGACGAGCGGGCGTTCCCTGACGCCGACCGCTTCGACATCCACCGCAAGATCGATCACCACCTGTCCTTCGGGTACGGCATCCACTTCTGTCTGGGGGCTGCGCTCGCCCGGACAGAGGGCAGGATCGCCCTGGAGGAGACCCTGAAGCGCTTCCCCGAGTGGTCGGTGGACCGCGCCAAGGCCGTCCCGCTGTTCACGAGCACGGTGCGCGGCTACACCAAGCTGCCGATCGACGTCTGACCAGCCCGGCCGCGCCAGCGGGCCCGGACGGCTCGTCCGGTACACTGGCCAACTCACCCGGCGCTCGTAGCTCAACGGACTAGAGCATCTGACTACGGATCAGAAGGTTGGGGGTTCGAATCCCTCCGAGCGCGCCATTTCGCCAGATCAGAAAGCCCTTTTCATTCTCACCGATAGTTGCCGGGAACGCCGTGAGAACCAAAAGGATCACGCGGCACTGGACTTGCAGGTTATGAGCCGCTGGCTGTGAGCGCCGGTCATTGAGCTGCACAGGCCCATACCCTGGCGTGGAACGGAGCGGCTGTTTGTCAGACCCATCAGTGATCTACGAACACACCCCAACGGTTCAGACCGACGTAGACGAATCGGCCTCCTGGCATTCGCACGGGTCAGGAGGCGAAGCGGATGGGGAGCGCTTTGGTGTCGGCCGGGTTGGTCGAGCTGGCGTTGTTCACTATGACGTAGCAGCTGTGCACTACGTCGCAGACTCCGTTGCCGATGGTACCGGTGCCAACGTGGAGAACCACCGAGCCCGATCCCGTTGGGTCAGCGTGCAGGATCGCTGCATGAGAGAAGCTGCAGCCGGCCGAGCTGGCCGTGGTGATGTCTACTTGGGAACACTCGAGGATATTGACGACCTTGCCAGGCGTGTAGCCACTCCACCGAACGGTGACGGCCTGGCCGTCATTCAAGCCTGTGTTTGGAGTGACGGTGGCGTGCAAGTGGACCGCCGCTTGCTTGGGTACAGGCAAGGTTGCCTGGGAGCCCGAAGTCCAGGCGGTGTGCACCGCCGACAGTGAGGAGCGACCGTCGGCCGAGACGGCCTGGAGCGCCCCGGGTTCGTGCTTGAGGAAGGCATTGAAGAAGGCCGTCGTTGACTCGATGACCGGAACTGACGTCGGACCGACGACCCCAGACGCGGCCATGTGAGCGGTCGAACCTGTGCTGTCAGAGGAACTGTCCCAATCGAGCGCAAGCAGCGCCTTTGGTCCCCGTGCCTGATTGAAGACCGCAACAGCATCGGCATAGGGGACGAGCCCGTCGTGAACGTCCGATACGACGAGGAGCGGTGGAGCCTTGGCCAACTCGTATGAGCCGCGACCGAGACCCTCGGTGGTGCCTGCCATGACAACCGCTGCTTTGACCCGGGTGTCACGGCAGCAGCTGTTGGCGACGAGGCCCAGGGTCGTGATGGCACCGTTGGAGTGGCCGGCGGCCCCAATCTCGTTCGGGGCGACCAGGCCCGACAGCGGTCCGTTCGGGGCGGCCGATGCACTGAGCACCTGGTCGAGGACGAAGCTCATGTCACCAGGCTGGTTGCCGATGTCCCCACCATCAGGACCACCAGGCGTCTGACTGCTTGACAGCGGGAACAAGGGCGCGGCCACCACATACCCCGCGGCCGCCCAGGCGGTCAGCAGCTGCTGGTAGTCCTGAGGTGAGCCTCCCAGGCCGTGGGCGAAGACGATGAGTGGGTATGGACCGTCGCCAGATGCGGCGACCGAGCCGGATGCCCGCGCCGGATACCAGATGGTCGTCACGAGTGTCCGGGAGGGCTTGCCCGGCATCCCGTCCCACGGCGGCGTCGAGCGAGAGGCGTCGACGAAGGTCATTGTCGTGGTTGCCACCAAAGTCGATCCGGCCGCAGCGGCAACAGTCGGGGCGCCGACCAATGGGAGTGCCATGGCGGAGAGCAGAAGGCTAAAGGTAACCGCGCCCAGCGACACCATTCGACGGATCGCCCCCATTCACTCCCTCCCTGCCCTGAACGAGAATCCATCGTCTCACAAGGCCAGCCCTTTGTCCGTGTGCGCGAGCGGCCAATCGGAAGCGCCCATGTCCTGCCAGACAGTGTCCGCAAATGGAGACACAGTTCCACCACGGTGGGGGAGGCCAACCACGCCGTTTCGCCGGCCCTGTCCTGGGCGGCGGCTCTGGTTCATATCCGGCCGTGGAAGAGGACAAGGCGCATCAGGCCGGCCCGGACGGGCGGCCACATCCATTGTGGGTGGGGTGAGAATCGCCGTGAGAACCAAAGCCGATGTAACCGCGGAAACCGGTGTCATTCGATGTCCATCACTGGCCATCGGTGAATCATCAAACAGCCTGATGACGGGGCGGAATTGGCACCGCGGGTGGGCGATCCCCATCCCGATGCTCGGTGTAGGCCCCCGCAGTGGACCGGATCTGGCCGACGTCTAGTTGCAATCATTTTCCGGCTCAATTGTCAGAACACAGGGGGCGCTACACAGGTCGCTTGGCGCGGACGAATGCGTCGATCGCCTCCCTCGGGCCATCTTCGGTGTCGACCACTCGGACGGCCTGCTCCGCGTGCTCCACGGTCAGGCCGGCGATGACCGCCGCCTCCGTCACGTCACTGACCCGATAGAGCACGTCGGGAACCGGCGGACCCCCGTACCCCCGGGTCAGGTTGTCCAGATCGTGAGCGATGACGAGCAGCGTGCCGCCTGGGGCCACCGCCGACGCGGCCGACCGCGAGGGCCGCCGAGCGAGCGGGCTGAGGAAGCTGGAGATAGAGCACGGCGACGAGGTCGAATCCGTCAGGGGGTGGTGTCCAGTTCTCTACGGCGGACTCGACCCAGGTGACCTCGACGCCCTGGAGGTTAGCGAACTGCTTAGCTTTCGGCCAGGCCGACCGGCGAAAAGTCCACGCCGGTCACCTGCCAACCGTGTTCGGCGAGCCAGATCGAGTTGCGACCCTCGCCACAGGCGAGGTCCACCGCCCGCCCGGCGGGAAGGCCGTCGACCCCGGCGACGAGGAATTGGTTGGGCGTGCTCGTCCACACCAGCTCGTCCCCGCTGTAGCGCTCGTCCCACTGCTGGCTGCTCACGGCTACGTCCTACTGAGACGGAGGACCGCTGAAGGGAACAACGGTGCGCAAGGTGGCGTCGCCGAGGCCCCATCCGTACGAGCGGTCAGCATTCGACTCCGACCGCTCCTTCGACGTGGGTAGTCGTCGTCCGAACCAACGTCGGCGCTTCGTCGGCGTGCGAGCAGGGCACTGGCACCGATCTCTCGAGCAACGTGGCCCAGCACCTGATCCACGTGCTTGCCGCACCCCTTCCAGGACGGGCGGCCGCATTGCTTGCATGTCACTTCAACGCACATACGTCGTTCCTCCTTGAGGCTGAGCGACGACCCGCTCAGCGATGTTCTCTTGCGGATGATCTTGAACATCTTCGGTGTTGATGGCCAGGAACCGTCCGAACTGGATGAACAGGTTCTTGCGGGCTCGCAAGGGTCTTGTCCGTCGGGAGCGGTGCGCTCGCGATGTTGGCTTCGGTGTCGTCCATCGAGATCTCCTCTCCTACTCGGGGATCAGGTGCCAGCCCGGGCGGGCCTTGGCCTTGTAGATGAACATGTAGTGGAGCAGCAGCTTGATCCAGTGCCCGGCTCAGGCCGATCTCGCCGAACGTGTCCTTCAGGCTCCGGCCCGTGTTCGGGTACTTCACCAGGTCCGGCACGACCGGGTACATGGTCATCGACGCCGCGCTCCCCTGGCGCAGCCCGGAACCGGCCGAGGCGACGCATGCTGCCCCCATGTCCGCCATCGAGCGCCGTGCGGATCTGCGCCGAGTCCCCGTGTTGGATCATCTGCGGCGATGTTCGTGGCGGCCAGCTTGCCCATGATCCCCGACGGCATTCCGGTCCGAGGGGGTGACGGGGCGATGACGGTGCCGCTGGGTGACTTCCTCGGTCGTGAGATCTGGTGGGGCGGGGCGAAGGCGATGCCGACGGCGAAGATGTTCGGGTAGCGGGGTACCTGGTAGGTACTCGGCCAGTCCTCGGCCCGCCATTCCTCGAACGGTTTGCCCGAGTAGTCCGCGTCGACCTTCATGAACCCATTGGGGGCGAAGAGCTCGTCGGTGATGTCCGCTCCGTCGGCGTCGTACGCCTGGAGATCAACGCCGCGGAACGGCGGCAGCAGCATGGCGAAGTCGAAGAACAGCGAGTTCGCCGAACCATCCAGCTTGCTCGTAGTGGACGACGCCCTCCTCGACGCTCGTGACGTGGGCTCCGGTGATCGCCCGGATCCCCCGCTCTCGGAAGAGCGACTCGGTCCACAGCTTGGACGTCGTCTGGAATCCCCTGTTGGGTGAAGGTCAGCCCGCCGACGCCGAAGTCCCCGAGCTCGTACTCGTTGGTCAGGTAGACGATGTCGGCCAGGTCGCGGACACCGGCCTGGCGCACCTCGTGCTCCACGTTGAACGCGTACTCGAAGGCCGCTCCCTCGCAAGTGCAGGTCCCGTGCCCCATCCCGACGACGAGGACCTGGCGTTCACCCTCCTTCATCCTCTGGATCGATCCCTGGAGGGCCGCCGACGCGTCGACTGCATGGCCCGCGGTGCACACCGAGTAGGAGTGGCCGTCGGGTCCGAGTCCGGGAGTGGCGCCGAAGTTGAGCTTCGGGCCGGTGGCGTTGACCAGGTAGTCGTAGTCCAGCTCGCCGTGCTCGCCGGCTCGGGCCGGGTCGGTATAGGTGACCTCGACGTACGGCCTTGGCCGCCCCGGTCCGCCGCCCGGGTGGATCGCCGTCGCCAGAGCCTGATGGAACTCGATCCCCTTGCGCTTGTAGATCGGTCCGAGCTTGAAGGTCACCTGGTCGGTCTTCATCTTGCCCACCCCGACCCAGATGTTCGACGGAATCCAGTTCCAGTTGGAGTTCGGGGTGACCACCACGACCTCGTCGGAGCGCTTGAGCATCCGGGTGAGATGGAGTGCCGCCGTATGGCCGGCGATGCCTCCGCCCAGGACGACGACTCGTGCCATGTCAGACCTCCATCTGTCTCTCTGACCCCAGGTTAGCAGATACCCCTGGGGGTATCAAGCGCCACCGATCTGCAACGTCGGGCCACGTCTCATGCCGGTCCGGGCTGGGCCAAGCAGTGCGCCAGGAACTCCGTCAGACGCGACGCGTCCCTGACGATCGACACGCCCTCCATGGGGTCCTTCGTGATGTCGAGTGAAGGGCAGAACACGTCGGTGTCACCACAGAAGAAGTGTGGCGAGCCGAGGACGCCGCGCCGCCCTCCTTCGTGCCAGTCCGCCAGCACGCCGGCGCGATCGGACTCGTCGGGCATGACGACGCCCAGATCGCGCGCCAGGGATTCGAGCGTGACACGGTCCGAGATGTCCCGGCCTTGTTCGAAGAGGGCGTCCCTGAGCGCGAAGCTGACCCGCTCGCCAACCTGGAGGTCGGTCCGGTAGGCCCGGTTGGCCAGTGCGAGGGCATCGAGGGTGGAGCTCGGGAACCGGTCGACGTCGAGGTGCCGGAACAGGTTCGGGGCGACCTGCGTCTCGCAGGTCGTCGGCGTGTTCCCAGGTGACCGTCGGGTCGAGCGGCGCGCCGTTCACCAGTTCGAGCGGCCACGCTCGGACCCAGATCGCCACGTCGGTCCGACCGGTCCGGGCCCGCTGCTCTTCGATCGTCCGCAGTCCGACGTGGGTGAAGGGACACCAGATGTCCGCGAAGACCTCGATGGTCGGACCCGGCGTTGTGTTCATGCTGCCGCCTCTCGAATCAGTGAGCGACGGCGCGTCCAGGGATCTTGCCCCGTCGCGCCCTTTGCTGGTCAGGTCAGGCCGCCCGAACAGCCTTGCCGCTGAGTGGCTGCCCGAAGAGGACGTTGAACAGGCAGATGTCGAGTGCGCCGGCGGCGAGTGGGACCAGGCCGACCACGGCGAGGGCCCACCAACCTCCACCAAGGATCCCACCGACGACGATCAGCGCCACACCGGCGATGACCCTGACGGCCCGGCCTGCCTTTGATGCCATGAACTTGGAGAATCCCATGATTCACTGCTCCTTCTCTTCGATTACTTCATCTGGTGTTTGCGATTCGCTGCTCTCACGCCAGCTTCGTGAACATCCGTTGGACCTCGTCGAGGGGATAGCCGGACTCCGCGGCCTCCTCGGGATGCTGGAGGCAGTAGGTCAGCCCGCCGGCGATCAGTCGAAAGCCGACCTGCTCGAGTGCCTTGGTCGCCGCACTCAGCTGCGTCACGATGTCGCGACACTCACGGCCTTCGGCGAGCATCGTCTCAACCGCCTGCACCTGTCCCCCCGCACGCTTGAGCCGCAGGCGAAGATCATCGACCACCTCGTCGGGTAGTTGCATGGTCACTCCTCCTTCGTCGTCGTTGTCGGTGACCTCGTCATCTCGCGGGACCCCCGGGTCAGTGCGAGAACTTCACCTTGGGCAGGATCCGCCCGAGCCACCTTCGGCTGGTGCCAGGCCCCGTGCCCACCCAACCGCAGCACGACCGGCAGCACGACCAGGCGCACCACCAGGGCGTCGAGCGCCACGGCGATGGCCAGGATCACACCCATCTCCTTGGGGGCCAGGGGTCCCGACAGGGCGAAGGTCAAGAACACGGCGATCATGACCGCGGCCGCCGAGAGCACGACCCGTCCCGACGTGCGCATCGACCCGACCATGGCGTGCTCGGGATCGGGGTGCGTCTCGTAGCGCTCCTTGGCCGCCGACAGCATGAACAGCGTGTAGTCCATGGCCACCCCGAAGACCATGGCCCCGAAGAACAGCGGGGCCCAGGCGTCGATGAAGCCCTGGGGCTGGAACCCGAGCAGGCCGGACAGGTAGCCGTTCTGGAAGATGAGACGGCCGATGCCGAAGGCGCCGGCCACCGACAGGGCCGTGATCAGCACACCGAGGGCGGCGATCAGCGGGGCACCGAGGGCGATCAGCAGCAGCAGGAACCCGAGGACGCCCAGGATGGCGAGGACGAGTCGGCGTGTACGACGCCAGCGACTGCTGGAGGTCGTGGTTCTCCGCCGCCGCCCCGCCGATCAGCGTCCCGGCCGGCAGCACCTGGCGGAGGTGGTCGATGGTCGCACCGGTGGTGGTCGTCGAAGGCCCGGTGGTCGGGACCACCTGGTCGAGGGTCCACCCGGCGTTGGTCGGCCCCGGGACAACGCCAGCCACTCCCGGTTGTGTGGGCGAGGGTGGAAAGGGCGCGGGCCTGTTCGGCCTCGGGGACCACCACCTGCAGGGTGCCGGGAGCGCCCGGGCCGAAGGCGCTCGTCACCTGGTAGTAGCCGACTCGGGCGTTGGCGCTGGCCGGCACGATGGTGATCGAGGGCATGTTGGTCCGCATCCCGATGATCGGCGCGGCGGCCAGGAGCAGCAAGACCAGAGCTGCCGCACCCGCCGGGAACGGATGACGCCACAGGAACTTGCCCCAGCGGTGCAGGATCCGGTCGAGCGGGCCCTCACCCTCGGGCCGCGGGCCTCGACGCAGCCGGATCTTGCCCTTGTTGATGTTGGTCCCGAGCTTGCCGAGCACGGCGGGCAGGAGTGTGAGGGTGGCAGCCAGCACGGCGACGACGGACAGCATGATGCCGAAGGCCATCGACCGGAAGGCCGGGCTCGGCACGACCATGATGGCGGCCAGTGATGCGAGCACGGTCAGCGCGCTGAACGCAACCGCCTTGCCGGCGGTGTCCACCGTCTCGGCTACGGACGCAACGATTGCCTCGTGGTCGTCCGGTTCGGCTCCACGGCGTTTGAGGGCGGCGCGGAAGCGCATGACCAGGAAGAGGGCGTAGTCGATGCCCAGGGCGAGGGCGAACATCAACGCGAAGTTGAGCGCCCAAATGGAGACGGGCATGAACTTGGTGGTGATGACCAGGGCGCCGGCAGCCACCAGCAGACCGGCCATGGTCAAGAGCAGCGGCAGTCCGGCGGCCACCAGGCTCCCGAAGGCGATGATCAGGATGATGATTGTCACCGGCCACGACAGCATCTCGGAGCGCAGCATGGCCGAGCGGTTGGCGGTGTTGAAGTCGGCCCACAGGGCGCTGTCGCCGGTCAGGGTCACGGTGACGCCGGACGAGGACAGAGCCGCCAGCTTCGGCTCCACCGAGTCGGCCGCCTGCACCATCTTGTTGGAGTTGGCAGCCGATCCGGCGGTGATGATGGCGGTCCGGCCGTCCCGCGACAACGAGACCCCGGCTTGAGGCGGGACGACGGTGGATACCCGGGGATCGCTGCGGAGCACATTGGTCGCCCTCACCACCACGGCCTGAGCCTGAGGGTCCGACGCGATCGCGCCGTGGTGGTCGACGATGACGACCTGCAGGGCGGTGGCCCCGAGCCCGGAGAAGTCCTTCTCGATGACGGCCCGGGCCGCGACGGACTGGCTGTTCGATGCCTGCCACCCCGCACCGGCCAGCGCGTTCTCCACATGGACGGCAAAGATCCCGAACACGAGGAGCACGAGAAGCCATGCGATGAGCACCCTCCGGAAATGGGTGGCGGCCCACGCGCCAAGTCGGGCGAACGGGCCGGGACGGCCCGAGCTGACTGGGTTGTCGTCTCCACGAACGCTGTCCCGGATCTCGGCCGGCAGGTCCGCCACCTCGGTTCCCGCCGACACGTGCGGTGAGTCGAGATCGGTTCCTCGGGTCGCTGTCATGGGACGCATCCTTTGATCAGACCGGCACCCGCACCCGGAAGGAGGAGCGATGCACAGATACCTAGGGGGGTATCTGTGACCTTAACATGATACCCCCCTAGGTATCAAGCCCAGATGGTCGAGGCGGATCCATTCCTGTCGGCGTTCGGAGAGACACGATTTCCTCGTGCGACATCGATGCCTGTCAGCACCACGGGGGTATCTGCCAGAACCGTGCCAGCGTCGGACCCATAGCCGTTGGAGCCCCTGGGCCTGGGCCGCCTTCGAGAAGTTTGCGTCCCCAGTGGCATCTGCCGCGCAACGATCAGCTGCTGATTACCAAGCCTGACACCCGAACAGTTGCTTGGGATGATCAAGATAGTTTGACGCCCATGGAGAAAGGCTCTGTGAACACCATGGAATGGGAAGACAAGGAGGCGCCGGGCGTCGTGCAGATCGGCGGCGTCCGGTTGCCCCTCATGGGCACGGGACGGATCTACATCTGCGGCATTACCCCGTACGACACCACACACCTGGGTCATGCCGCCACCTTCGTGTGGGCCGATATGGCCGCCCGGGTCCTCCGCCTGACCGGGCACCCGGTCGAGGTGTGCCGCAACATCACCGACGTCGACGACCATCTACTCGTCCAGGCCAAAGAGCGGGGCGTGCCATGGAAGTCGTTGGCGACCCAACAGTCCTACCGCTTCGAGCGCGACATGGATCTCTTGGGCATCTCTCGACCGGCGTTCGAGCCCCGCAGCCATGACCACGTCGACGGCGTCATCGCCCTGGCCATCGAGCTCCTGGCCCGCGGGGTCGCCTACGAGCGCAATGGATCTGTCTACTTCCGCGGCGGTGCGGTCCACGAGACCGTGGGACTCAGCCGCGAAGAGGCAATGTCGCTGGCGGCCGAGCGCGGCGGCCACCCCGACGATCCGAACAAGGACGATTCGCTCGATGCCGCGTTATGGGTGCGCTCGATCGGTGACGAGCCGGCCTGGCCGAGCCCGTGGGGTCCGGGGCGGCCGGGTTGGCACGCGGAGTGCACGGCCATGGCGCTCACGACGTTTGGCGCCACGGTAGACCTGCACGCCGGGGGCGCCGACCTGGTCTTCCCGCACCACGCCTATGAAGCCGCTCAGGCAGAGGTATTCACGGGGGTGCGGCCCTTCGCCCGATCCTGGATGCATGTCGGATCCGTGATGGCGGGTGGCCAGAAGATGGCAAAGTCCACCGGCAACCTGGTGTTCGTCCATGACCTTCTCGAACGCTGGTCTGCGGCCGCCATCCGATTCATCATCCTGTCGCGGCCATGGCACGTGTCCTGGGAGTTCGACGAGTCCGAACTCGACCGGGCCGAGCACGAGCTCGAGGAACTTCGGGTCCTCGAGACAAAGCCGGGAGGATCCTCCGCCGCGTTCGAGGAAGTGCAGCGAGCCATGTTCGAGAACCTGGACCTCCCACGGGCCCTGGCCGTCGCCAGAGAGGCGCACGGCGAGGTATTGCACGACTTGATGCGCCTCTTGGGCCTGCAATACTCGGAGTCGCCCCCGTGGTGATGCGATGGAAGTAGGCCCGGTGAGAGCGGGCGACCTGACGGGTCCACTTCCAGAGGCCGAGTACCGGGCGATCTTCCAGAAGGTTCCCCGCCTCACCGTGGAGGTTGTCATCTGCTCGGAGCTCGGCGTGCTCTTGGCCCGCCGGGTCGGTGGCCCGTGCGATGGCCTGTGGAGTCTCCCAGGGGGAACGGTCCGGTTCGCGGAGCCATTGGTCGCTGCTGTCCACCGGGTCGCGCTCGACGAGATCAACGCCGATGTCGTCATCGACGAATTCCAGGGCTACATCGAGTACCCGAGCCACACCCGACAGGGCATCGACTCGCCCGTGGGTCTGGCGTTCCGCACCCACCTACTTCCAGACGAGACGCTGACAACCGTGCAGGGTCGCCTCGACTGGTTTCGGCAGCTCCCCGACGAGATGCACGACGAACAGCGAGCGTTCCTGCGGGCGCACGGCCTCGCCAGCTGAAGCGCCGATCACGCCGCTGCGTGGGGCATTGTCGCCCAGCGACGCATCGTCGGTCCTCGCCTCAGGCCAGCTTCATAAACATCTTCTGGACGGTGTCGATCGGGTAGCCGTCGGCCTCGGCCTCGTCCGGGTTCTGGAGGCAGTAGGTGAGACCAGCCGCGACCAGCCGGAACCCGGCCTGCTCCAGCGCCTTGGTGGCAGCCGAGATTTGGGTCACCACGTCGCGGCATTCCCGACCCTCGTCGAGCATGCGCTCGACGCCTTGGACCTGCCCAACCACACGATGCAGGCGCTTGCGTACGTCCTCAACGACGTCCTCGGGAAGCTCCATGTCCTCTCCTCTTCTTTTGCTGGTGATTATGCCGAGACCGAGCAACGGTTGGGGCCGAGCTCGAGTTGACGCAAGGCAGTGAGCGGCACCACCGACTGGCCCATATTCGCCCGGATAATCTCCTCGTAGTTCGGTGGACGCGGCGCGGATCGGGCTGTTGCCCAGGAGACGAACTTCTCCTCGTCGTATGAGAGAGGCGCAAGTGCCTGCCGCAGCTCGCCCAGGGTCGCGCCAACCGGCTGGTCCGGCCGGACGACGACGTGGTCGCCGTAGTGGCCGGGGAGGACCAGAACGTCGTCGGCCAGGGCCAGGACCTTCTCGTGGAGCGAGCGGTACAGGTTGTGGGCAAACTCCTCGGCGCGTTCGGCGAGGTCCGGCCGACCGACACTGTCGACGAACAGGGTGTCACCCGACAGCACGAAACGGTCGGCGACGACGTAGATCGACGAACCACGGGTGTGGCCCGGGGTGTGGATGGCCGCCACTTGGAACGTGACACCGCCGGGGAGCTCGAAGCGGTCCTCTTCGCCGAGCGGCTCGTAGGCGAACTCGAACGGATCGGCCGGGTTCAGATGCAAGTACGCATCCGCGGCCTCGGCCAGTTGGCGGGCGCCACTCAGGTGATCAGCATGGAGGTGGGTGTCGAACACGCGGGTGATCCGCCACCCGTGCTCGTCGGCCAGTCGGGAGTACACCTCCGCGTCGACGGACGGGTCGACGACGAACGCCTGGTCCCCGGCCCCGACCAGATAGGACAAGCACCCTTTGCCGCGCCGGCGCACCTGGACGACCCGCACGTCGTCGAGCTCGAGGGTCACCGCGTCGTAGGTCGTGGCCCACCCGGCCATGCCGCCGGCGAGGTTTGCCACCTTCCTCCCGGTGCGGCTCAGTATCTCGGCCGCTGACGACGAACGACTCCCCGTGGCGCACACGGTGACCACGTCACGATCGGCCGGAACCTCCGAGACGCGCCCGGCGAGCTCGCCCAGAGGGATGTTGACGGCGGATGGGATTGCCCAGGCGGCAAACTCGACCGGCTCGCGCACATCCACCACGAAGGGCTCGTCTGACGTGCCCAGTCGGGCGGCCAACTCGGCCGGTTCGGCGTCTCGGTACATCGCTTCGATCCTCCGTGGCTCGGGACCGGCCACACTTCGTCGGTCACGCAGTATAAACAAAATACCCAAGGGGGTATATTCCGCAGACGGACATATCCCCGGGCATCCGAAAGGGATGCTTGGACGTCGGGAGGTCGCGTGGGCTGGCTGCAAGGGAAGCATGGGGACGGGGACCGGGGCGACGTCGGCCCGCGGGAGGCCGACGCTCTCGTGCGTGGAGGTGCGGCGCTCCTCGATGTCCGTGAACCGGCCGAGTGGCAGGCCGGTCACGTCGCTGGTGCCTTCCATGTCCCCCTAGGAGAGCTCGAGGGCAGGCTCGCAGCGCTCCCCCGGGACCGACGAGTGGTGGTCATCTGCCGGTCGGGGAACCGCTCGGCCACGGCGACGTCCCTCCTCGTCCGCTCGGGCTTCGATGCCGTGAATCTCCGTGGTGGGATGCAGGCCTGGTCCTCAGCCGGACTGCCCGTAGAGACCGGCGACGCGCGGCCGGGCACGGTGGTGTGAGGCTCCTCCTCACTCTGCCCCTGGGGCTGCTCGTCGGGCTCGCGCTCGGCGCCCTCGGCGGGGGAGGTTCGATCCTGGCCGTGCCCGCTCTCGTCTATGTCGTTGGTCTCGGGGCCAAAGAAGCGATCACGACGTCGCTCGTCATCGTTGGCGTCGCCGCCCTCGGGGGCATGGTCGGTCACCGGCGCGCGGGACGCGTTCGGGTGGCCGCCGGCCTGTGGTTCAGCCTGGCCGGTGTGGCCGGATCTCTGCTTGGCTCACGCCTGAACCGGTCGGTCAACCCCGATGTCCTGCTCACCGCGTTTGCCGTGGTCATGATGATCGCCGCATGGCGTATGTGGGTGACGGCGCGATCGCAGGACCGCTTCGCAGCAGCGGCGGCTGCGATGAGTTGGTCCTCCGGCCCGACCACCCAAGCCGACCAGACCAGCCGGGATCCGGGCCCCGCGAGCCATTCGGACACCACTGCGGTCGACGACCACCCGACCATCACCCCGGGTCTCCCACCCGGGGTTGGCCTTCGGATATCGACGGTGACCAAGGTGGTGGCGGCTGGAACGGTGGTCGGATTCATGACCGGGTTCTTCGGCGTCGGCGGCGGGTTCATCATCGTCCCGGCCCTCGTACTCGCCTTGGGCTTCGAAATGCCCATCGCCGTCGGCACGTCGCTCCTGGTCATTGCCGTCAACTGCGGCGTTTCGCTGACCTCGAGACTGGCGACCACCGGCGTCGACTGGCGGGTCGCACTGCCGTTCACCGCCGCCGGGCTGGTGGGCGCGGTCGCCGGCAACCACCTGGCGAGCCGAGCCCGCGCACCGACCCTGCTGCGCTGGTTCGCCGTGCTGCTCGTTGCCGTCGCCACCTACACGCTCGTCCGCTCGGCATTATCGTTCTGAGCCACGTCGGCTTGAGGGGAGACCGCTGCAGTGAACCGGTCGCCTATCTGGGACTTGTCGATTGCGCGGGATACGCGGAAACCCCGCAGGATCGCACCACTCGGCACATCGCCTTGTACCCGGCCAAGAGACCAAGGAAGCTCCACCGAGGCATGCGAGGACCCGCTTCTCCTACTGAGCTCCGGCTGGAGCCTTCCAAACCACGACCCTTTACCAAGCCAGCCAGCGCCCCTGAATCGATAGGCGATTACGCTGCGCGACGTGGGTTTCTACCGTGAGCAGGTCCTGCCCCGCCTGGTCGACCGGGCCTGCGGTTCCAGCGGCTTGCATCGCTGGCGCGCCACGGTGACCGAGGGTCTGGTGGGACGGGTCGTCGAGATCGGCTTCGGCTCCGGCTTGAACGTCGACTTCTACCCGCCGAATGTCGAACTGGTCTTGGCCGTCGAGCCTGCGGCCGTTGCCCGGAAGCTGGCCGACAAACGGGTCACGCAGTCCGGGGTGGCGGTCGAGCACATCGGTCTCGACGGGCAGTCCATCCCCCTCGAGGACGACAGCTGCGACAGCGCGCTGTCAACCTTCACCTTGTGCACCATTCCCGACGCTCCCCAGGCACTGGCCGAGCTACGCCGGGTGATGCGCCCGGGCGCCCGGGTTCACTTCCTCGAGCACGGTCTCGCTCCGGACCCGGGTATTGCCGCGTGGCAACGGCGACTTGAGCCATGGCAACGGCGGATCGCCGACGGCTGTCATCTGACGCGCGAACCGGTGGTGCTGTTACGCGAGTCGGGTTTCACCATCGATCACGTCGAGGAGCGTTACGCCAAAGGACCGAAGCCCTGGAGCTGGTTCAGCGCCGGGATCGCCACCAATCCCCGGTAGCGGGTCGGCGGTTTCGGCCTGGCATCACGCTGACACGGCAGCCTGTTCGGCGATCTTGTGATGGACGTCGTCCATTTCCAGCCCGCGCGTCCGACCTCGTGACCTGCCCGGACAGAAGAATGCTGAAGCCGCCACGTTCTGACGGGCTGGGTTCGCCTACCTAGAACGCCGAGTGTTCCACCGGAATCTCGCCCGGCCCGATCTCGCCCTGGAAGACTCGCCAGCGAGTTCGGGTGCCACACGGACGAGCTCGTCGATCACCCGGTGCGCTGACGGATTGACCATGGCAAAGTTCCCGACGGTGACCGTCGGAACCGTTTCGTTCCCGTTAGCGATTGTCCGGACAGCGGCTGCGCCGCTGGGGTCCTCCCAGATGTTGACCTCGCGTACCGAGATCCCGGATCGCCGGAGCTTGAAGCGGAGTAGGAAGCAATAGGGGCAACCCGGCCGCCAGTAGACCGTGACGGGACTGTCCGTGGCACTCATGGCGATGGGACTCGGCTCATCGCTCGATCCTTCCACGCCGCGACCCTGTTGACTTGAGCCCGCAGCCACTCCGGGAGGAGTGGGGGCCGGCCGGGTTACGGATCTACCGAAACTGCCGTAAGTCGGGGCGAACGCCGGAGGTCCTCCGATCACAATCGGCCTGGCCCATTCTGTTGGACAGGGGTGAGGGACCAGCGAACGCTTCGTCGAACGGAGACGACGTAGCGTTATTTTCGGCGGCATATAGAGCAGGGGTCATCGGTCGCCGATGCCTTTCCCGGGCTGGAGATCCCAAGAGTCCGCCAAGAACTGACGGACAGATTGAACGCCCTGGAGCACGCGCGCCATGAGGCCCGGCGTGAAATCATCGCGCTCGGCGTCTCCGAAGGACTCAGCCTGGGGAAACTTGCCCAAATGTGGGGAAACTCGCGCCAACTCGTCGCTCGTATGGCGAAGGAGAAAGCAAACAGCACGAATTGATTCGGCTCCTGAGTGGTCCCTCCAATTTCGGAGAAGCCACACGCGGGTCGCACTGGACATGGCCAATCATGCTCGGTAGCGACTGGGCGATAGCTGGAACGGATGCGGTCCTCACCATGTTGGCCTAGCGATTGCGAATCCGTGGCAACACTCCAAGACAACTAACGGGTAGTCGCAGGTGAGGCGCACTCGGCGGCAGAGAGACGTGCGGCCACGGGCGAGCGAAGTCTGTGCGATCCCGCTGTGTGAGAACGGCCGTGAGAACCAAGGCCGATGGAACCGTGGAAACCCGTGTCGCTTGCTGGCAATCGATGGCCATCGGCGAACCACCGAACATCCTGTTCACAGGGAAGAATCGGCAACTCGTGGCCGCTTCTCGCATGTCGCGTCATTCGTCTCAGCCCGATCTACGGATCAGAAGGTTGGGGGTTCGAATCCCTCCGAGCGCGCGCCACGTAAGCCCAGCGTAGTGACTTTATACCTCTGAGCGAGGGGATCGGGGATCCGCGCCGTGTCCCTACATTCGTCCCTACTTTTGCGCGCATGGCGTGGGGGACCGGCACGATGCGCGAGCGCAGCCCTGGCACATGGGAGATCCGTGTCGCGGTCGGGGTCGATTCCGTCTCGGGACGGACGGTGCAGCGCTCCTTCGCTTTCCGCGGCTGCGCCGAGGAGGCCGAGGTTCGCCGCAAGGAGCTCGCCGCCGAGTGGGCCGAGCGGCGCGCCGTCCGGCGGGCCGCGCCGTTCCTGAGCGTCGGCGAACTGCTTGAGCGTTGGCTCTGCGCGCACCACGACTGGCGGCCGGCCACCTGGATCTCGGCACGCTCCAATGCCAAGGCACTCCTTGCTAGCGGACTGGCGGCTCGCCGGGTTTCGACCCTCAAGCCCGAGCACGTCCGGGCGGCCTTGGCGGGTTGGAGTGCCGCCGGCGCCTCGGTGGCCGTGGTCTCGGGGCGCTTCCGCGTACTGCGCTCGGCGATCGGTTGGGCGCATGTGGAGCGCATCATCGACGTCAATCCGCTGAGCGGCATGCGGGGACCCCAGCGCCCGGGTACCAGGCTGCATCTGGGCCCCGAAGAGGTGCTCCGCCTGCTCGAGACAGCCGACCTGCTCGTCGCCGCCGCTGTGTTGCGCGACGCCGAGCGCCTGCACAAGGCCGAACAGATCCGCCTGCTGGTCCGCTTGGCCGCTGATTCGGGGGCACGCCGGGGCGAGCTCGTCTCGCTACTTTTCGACGACCTCGAGGGGCGGGTGCTCACCATCGAGCGCGGCGTCTCGGCCGACGTGCTCGGGCCCACCAAGACGGTGCGCACCCGGCGGCTCACTCTCGGCCGGCGGACGGCCGAGCTATGGCGATCGAGCGCCGTGACTTGGGCCGATCGTCTCCCTGACCACGACGCCCTCGGCCCCTGGCTCTTCTCGCCCGAGCCCACCCACCACATCCGGCTGACGGCGGGCGCCCTCGGGCACTGGTTCGCCGAGCTCGCCCGCACAGCCGAGGTTCCCGGGGCCACGCTGCACCGCCTCCGCCACAGCGTGGCCACGTTCCTCGTCGGGCGCGGTGAGCTTCTCCGGGCCCAGCAGCGCCTCGGACATCGGGACCCTTCGACCACCCTGCGCAACTACGCGCACGCCCTGCCGCTCGAAGACGAAGCCGTGGCCGACGACATCGACGAGCGGCTCGCTGCCGGGGAGAGTCTCAGGAAGCCCCAGCGAGCTCTGATGAGCGCGCCTAATTGTGGAAATAGCGCAAGGCTGCGCGAAGAGGTGGACGACGATTGGCACGAAGGGCAGGAGCAGATAGGCCGCCAGGATCTTGTAACCAACGCCGCCATGCCAAAGGGTGAGAAAGAGCCCGCCGAAGAGGCCCCACCATGCCGCGAACCCAAGAACCATTATGGCCATCCCGAAGACAAGGCTGGCTGCCGCGTGGGCGGCCAGCCCGAGGCTCGCCCGCTGCCGGCGGAGAGTCGCGGCCACCGCCTGACGAGCGTCACGTTGCAGCGTAGGTCGGTCGTGTGCGTCGGCGAGGAACCAGTAGCCGTCGAGCTTGAGGAGGGGCACGGCGTTGATGAAGATGTCAAGTAGCGTGGCGCCGCCGACGCTCATAACCTCTTCGCGACCCGGCGCTAGCCGACCGAGTCCGGATCGCGGCGGACGAAAGGAGTGGGCAGGCCCAAAGCGGCCCGCCCACTCCTTTGCGTGAAGCCGTGCTAACTGCAGGTGACGCAACCCAAGGGCTGGGCACTCGCCGCATGCAGACCGTTCAGGGCGTCGACCACCATGCCTGACGAACCGCTGTAGTTGATTGCGAGGCCTCGAGCAACATTCCAATTCGGCCAGTAAGCCGAGTCAGCCATCGGATTGGCGGCACCGAACGGGTGGATCCCGCCCCAGCCGTCGAGCACGTACCCACCGGCGTCGTTACCGAGGAGGGCAATGCTCCTGGCGATGTCCCAACCGTTCCAGTAGGCGCTGACGGCCAGCCCGGGTGCATTCCCGAACGGGTGGATCCCGCCCCAGCCGTCGAGCACGTACCCGCCAGCGTTGTCGGAGCGCAGCACGATGCCCCTGGCGATGTCCCAGCCGGGCCAGTAGGCGCTGCTGGCTAGCCCGGGTGCATTCCCGAACGGGTGGATTCCGCCCCAGCCGTCGAGCACGTACCCGCCCGCGTTGTCGGAGCGCAGCACGATCCCCCTGGCTATGTCCCAGCCGGGCCAGTAGGCGCTGGTGGCCAGCCCGGGTGCATTCCCGAAGGGGTGGATACCACCGTAGAGGTCCAGGACGTATCCACCTTGGTCGTCGCTGCGAAGCACGATCCCCCTGGCGACGTCACCGCCAGGCCACAACGCCGAGACCGACAATGACGGCGCGCCGCCGAACGGCACCACACTCCCATCGGCGTGAAGGGCATACCCACCTGCTCCGGTGTGGCGCAAGACGACACCGACGTTCGCCGTGTACGTGTTGGCCGGTGAGTGCATGATGTCGACAACCGGCGCGTAGCCTCCGGTGATCGTGGACCCACTCATCGTGTAGTCGTGCCGACCCGTCACGCTCGCGTTCTCTTCAACCGCGTGGATTGTCGATCCGACAATCGAATCGACGACCGCGACATGTCCATAGGGTTCGTACGAGGTACTTCCCTCGATGATCAGGTCACCGGGTACCGGGAAATACGTCGACCCGTTGGGATGCGGGATCAGCCCGGCGTCTTGCGGGATTTGATACGCATTGCCGTGCACCTGACCCCAGCCCTTTACGGCGTAGAGTCGAGCTGCCAGCTCGACGCACTGCCACGCCCACCCATCCTGAACAGACACATTTGAAGTGCTGTCGGAGTTTGCGCATGAGTACCCGGTGGACTGCGCCCAACCATTGCTGTGCACGTCGACGCCGGAGCCCCCCAACCAATCAGAGCCTGAGACCAGGACTGTTCCACACTGGGGTGCAGCAGCGGCTTGCGCGCTCGTCGGTGCGAGAAGTGCCGGAACCAGCCCACCGGCAGCAAGTGCTCCGGCGATGAAGAGACATGGCGCTCGTCCTAGGAACCTCAGTCGTCGGCGGGCTTGCCGATCCGCGCACCGGTGATCCAACTTCGTCGTAAAGAACATGTCACACCTCCTGATCTGACCCACGGGCAACATGCCCGCTGGTTTGAACATGCGGGAGGGCGCTGATCGCAACCTGACGCGGCGCTGAAGTCCCAGCTCAGAGCACTGCACAAGAGACATTCCCTGGTGAAGCGACTATCTTCGACCAACTGGGCACCGAGCCCGACCAACGGGAGCACTGGATGCGCTATCAGCTCTTGGGCCCACTCGAGGTGATCGGGGACGACGGCGAGACCGTGGCGCTCACGGGCGGCCGCGAGCGGGTCTTGCTGGCCACCCTGGTCCTCGGCGCCAACCAGGTGGTGTCCACCAGCCGCCTGGTCGATGCACTGTGGGGGGAGGACCCACCGGTCACCGCCGCCAACGCCCTGCAGGTCCACGTCTCCAAGCTGCGCAAGAAGCTGGCCGAAGCCGGTGCTGGAGATGTCATCACCCGGGCCCCTGAGGGCTACGTGCTTCAGACGGGGCCGGGTGACGTAGACCTCGAAGAGTTCGAGCAGCTGGTGGGCGCCGCGGCCTCCGACCCGGCCGAGGTCTCGAAGAGTCTGGGTAGGGCCCTGGCCCTATGGCGGGGCCTGGCTCTGGCCGATGTCTCCTCCGACCTGCTCGCCGGGGAGACGACCCGCCTCGAAGAGCTTCGTCTCCTTGCCCTCGAGCGACGGATCGAGGCCGATCTGGCCCTGGGCCGCCACGCCGAACTCGTCGGCGAACTCGAGGGTCTCGTCCGGGTCGATCCGCTCCGCGAAGGTCCGCGGCGCCAGCTCATGCTCGCCCTCTACCGCTCGGGGCGCCAGGCCGACGCACTCGCTTCCTACAAAGCGGCACGTGAGGTCCTCGCCGAGGAGCTTGGCATCGATCCGGGACCAGAGCTCCAGGCCCTCGAGCTCGCCATCTTGAATCAGGACCCCGGAATTGCCGCGCCAGTGGATGGAACGCGCGCTCATGCCACCGCCCTGCCGCCATCTGGGACCCTCACGCTCCTCATGACCGACATCGAAGGCTCCACCCGCTTGTGGGAGGAGCATCCCGAGGCCATGTCGGCCGCCCTCCGTCGCCACGACGAACTGATGCGGACGGCCATCGAACGCTCGGGTGGCTACGTGTTCAAGACCGTGGGGGATGCCTTCTGCGCCGCGTTTCCCACCGCGGCGAATGCCTTGCAAGCAGCCGAAGTGGCCCAACGCACCCTCATCGCGGAGTCATGGCCCGAGGGTGCCATCGTGCGGGTGCGCATGGCGCTTCATACCGGCGAGTCCGAAGAGCGAGACGGCGACTACTTCGGTCCTGCCGTCAACAGGGTGGCTCGTCTCGCTGCCATCGGCTATGGCGGTCAGGTGGTGGTGTCTCGGTCGACCGCCGAGGTCGTGCGGGACCACCTCCCCTCTGGCCTGAGCCTGCGCGACATGGGAACCCATCGCTTGAAGGACCTCAGTCGCCCCGAGGTGGTGTTCCAACTCGACATCGACGGGCTGTCGACCAAATATCCACCGCTGCGCTCACTCGAGAACCCGGTGCTGTTGAACAACCTGCCAGAGTTCGTCTCGAGTTTCATCGGGCGTGAGCATGAGCTTGCTCAGGTGCGCGCGCTCGTGCAGGAATCGCGGTTGGTCACGCTGACCGGACCTGGGGGCTCTGGCAAAACGCGCCTCGCGCTTCAGGCTGCCGCCGAGCTGTTGGACGGATCAGGGAACGGAGTGTGGTTCGTGGACCTCGCTCCCCTTGCCGATCCGGACCTCGTTGCGGATTCAGTGGCCACGGCCATCGGCGTGCGCGAGGAGCCGGGGCGTCCCGTGGCGGCGACACTCGTCGATGCACTTCGGGAGCGCAATCTCCTCGTCTTGCTGGACAACTGTGAGCACCTCGTCGACGCCTGCGCCAAGCTCACCGACGCCATGTTGCGGAGCTGTCCCGAGGTGCACGTGATGGCTACCAGCCGTGAGCCGCTCGGGCTCGATGGCGAACGTGTCTTCCGGGTCCCCACGCTTTCGCTTCCGCCCCCGGGCACGGCGATACTCGATCGAACCGATGCGCTCGGCTTCGAGGCGGTCCAGCTCTTTGTTGACCGGGCAAATTCACACAACCCCGACTTCGCTCTCAATAACGTCAACGCTGCTCAGGTGGTGTCGCTCTGCGGGCACCTCGACGGCATCCCACTGGCCATTGAACTGGCCGCGGCCCGGCTGCGTTCGTTTTCGATTGCCGACATCGAGGATCGCCTTGGGGACCGCTTTCGCCTCCTGACGGGCGGAAGCCGCACCGCCCTTCCTCGCCAGCAGACACTGCGGGCCCTCATCGACTGGTCCTATGAGTCGCTCAACTCCCGGGACCGTGTCGTGTTCGATCGCCTGGCGGTCTTCGCCGGTGGTTTTGATATCGACGCTGCTCAGGAGGTCTGTGCGACCGAGGAAGTCGAATCCTTCGAGGTCATGGATGCGATCGGCTCGCTGGTGGACAAAAGCCTGGTGCAAGCGGACCCCAGCGAGAACAGTGTCCGGTACCGGCTGCTCGAGACGATCCGCCAGTACGCCGCCGAGAGGCTGGACGAGCGCTTCGAGGAACCATCTTTGGCCAGTGCTCGCCATGCAGAGGTCTTCCTCGCGCTTGCCGAAGGTGGGGCGGCTCATTTCCATGGCCCACAGCAGACCGAGTGGTTGGCCCGACTCGAGACCGAGCACGACAACATGCGTGTAGCCATGGCATACCTGCTCGAGGACCACGATGGGTCGGACAAAGCACTCCGCCTCGGGGTCGCGCTGGACTTATTCTGGTACCGGAGGGGCTACTACAGCGAGGGTCTGAATCTCCTGCGCGAAGCGATCGAGCGACCGGGTGCCAAAGAGCCGACAGCGCTGCGGGCACGGGGCCTTACCGGACTGGCACAGATGCATCTGCCCGGCGGGGACCTCTCGTCGGCCCGTGCTTTTGTCGAAGACGGACTCCTGATCGCCAGAAGGGTCGATGATTCTGCACTCACGGCCGACGTGCTGGACATGTCCGCCTTGATCGATTTTCTTGCCGGCGACTACGAAACCGCTTCCAGCAACATCGATGAATCGGTGGCCTTGGCCAGACAGGGCGGGGGAGCGTGGCTCATTGCCTTGACCCTGACCCATCGCGGGTTGATCACCCCGTCGCTCGACCCCGATCGGGCACGAGCTGACCTTCGCGAGGCCTTGTCCATTTCACGGGCGATTGGCGACCACAACACATTGGAACTCGCCCTATTGGCCCAAGGACTCCTCGAACTCTTACTTGGCAACATCGACGACGGTCGCGGCTGTTTAGAGGAGTGCGTGTCGATCGGTCGAGGTCATTTGAGCAGCCCAAGCGTGCTCGGGACAGCTCTCAGCTACCTCAGCGTGGCGGCGATCATGCAGGAAGATATTGCGAACGCCCTGCACCACTCGGACGAATCCCTTCAACTTTGCCTGGAGAACGGCGACCTCGGCGACCTTCATCACAATCTCGTGGGTGTCGCGCTCTGCCTGACTGTTAGCGGCGACCGGGAACTGGCAATCACTCTCCACGGCGCCGCCGATGGACGCATAGAGCAAATGCATCAGTCATTCTTCCCCCTCGAGGAAGAGCTACGCGAGGGAGATCGTTCCCGCCTCCGGGAGGCCATGGGAGATAAAGCGTTCGATGCGGCCTACGCCGTTGGCCGCCATCTCAGTTCGTCAGAGGCGATCGGACTTGCCGAACAGGCGATCCAACGCCTGATCGGCGCACAATCGCGCACGTGACTATCCAAGTGCTCATTTCGCCACTACAGGAAGCCGCGGATGATGGTCGAGAAGCCCAGGGCGAGGACGACCGTGCCGTGGCCGTCCCGGTTGGTCGGGACGTTGACGGGGTTGGCGGTGGGCACGTTCATGAGGGAGAGGACGGCCGAGACCGGGGTCCCGGGGCCGAGATAGATGTGCGACGCCACCTGTTCGAGCAGCGAGGTGGTGCCCGTCGGGTCCGAGAGGAGGGAGGTGACCGAGAGCCTCCCCGTGGCCAGCTGGCCCAGGCTCGAATTCGGGCTGACCATGTGCAGGTCGACGCCGACGTAGTGGCTGACGGGGATGCCGAGACGGCCCAGCCCGGCGATGATGGTGCTCGGCGCGCGCAGGCTCAGCGTCTGGATCGGGACCGAGCCGCCGCCGCGCCGCGGCAGCCCCAGACCATTGGGGATCTTGAGGACGTGGGTGTGCCCGCCGGTGGCATGGAAGACGAAGATCTGCTCGCTGTGGTTCGGGCCCTTGACGATGGCCAGCAGGTCGTTCTTGCCCTTGGCCAGCAGGGAGGCCGGGACCCCGACGTGGTGCACGGCGTGGTCGATGCGGTAGAGGCTGATGCCGACCCAGCCCGCCACCAAGAGGATGAGGGCGAAGAGGCCGGACCCGGTGGCGACCAGGATGCGCTTGAGGCGGCGGTGGCGCCGGGGACGCGGCTCGGCTTGGTGCATGTGCCTTGCTCGAGCCGCGCGAACTGGTTGTGATCCCGCAGTCGCGGTGTTCAACTCGAGGCCCCAGGGCCGACCTAAGGAGCAACCACCCCATTGAAACGAACGAGACACTTGGTTCCTCCTTGGCCATTCACCGACCCCTTGTCGGTCTTGTTGCCAGGATGCGGGGAGCCCCTGAAAGCCTCCTGACCGGACGCTGAAGTCCCAGTTCAGAGCACTGCAAAATAGAAATGGCCTGGTGAGGCGGCTATCTTCGGGCACGTACGCACCAAGCCCGACCGACGGGAGCTGTGGATGCGCTATCGGCTCTTGGGCCCACTCGAGGTGATCGGGGACGACGGGAGTTCCGTGACGCTCGCTGGCGGCCGCGAGCGGGTCCTGCTTGCGACCTTGGTCCTCGGGGCCAACCAGGTGGTGTCAACCGACCGGCTGGTCGATGCTCTGTGGGGGGAGGAACCACCGGCCACGGCCGCCAACGCGTTGCAGGTCCACGTCTCGAAGCTGCGCAAGAAACTGGCCGAAGCCGGTGCCGGAGATGTGATCACCCGGGCCGCTCAGGGCTACGTGCTTCAGACCGGGCCAGGTGACGTAGACCTCGACGAGTTCGAGCAGCTGGTGGGTGCCGCGGCCGCCGACCCGGCCGGGGTATCGAAGAATCTGGGTAAGGCATTGGCCCTGTGGCAGGGCCCGGCTTTGGCCGATGTCTCCTCCGACCTGCTCGCTGGGGAGAAGACACGCCTCGAAGAGTTCCGTCTCCTTGCCCTCGAGAAACGGATCGACGCCGACCTGGCCCTGGGTCGCCACGCAGAACTCGTCGGCGAACTCGAGGGTCTCGTCCAGGCCGACCCCCTGCGCGAAGGTCCGCGGCGCCAGCTGATGCTCGCTCTTTACCGCTCGGGGCGCCAGGCCGACGCTCTCGCCACTTACCGGGAGGCACGGGAGTTCCTCGCCGAGGAGCTCGGCATCGATCCTGGGGCCGAGCTCCAAGCCCTCGAGCTGGCGATCTTGAACCAGGACCCTGACATAGGTGCGCCACCCGATCGAGCGGCCGTTCTGGCCACCGCCCTGCCGCCTTCTGGGACCCTCACGCTCCTCATCACCGACGTCGAGGGATCGACCCGGCTCTGGGAGGAACACTCCGAATCCATGGCGATGGCGCTACGCCGCCACGACGAGCTCGTTCGTGGAGCGATCGAGGAAAGCGGTGGCTACGTGTTCAAGGCCGTCGGGGACGGGTTCTGCGCCACCTTCCCGACTGCCGGAGACGCTGTGACAGCAGCCGCTAAGGCGCAACGGGAACTGCGAGCCGAGGCATGGCCGTCTCCCGTCGAAATCCGGGTGCGAATGGCTGTGCACACGGGCTCTTGCGAGGAGCGCGACGGCGATTACTTCGGGCCGACGGTCAACCGCACCGCCCGCCTCAACACTACGGCCCACGGCGGCCAGGTGGTCGTGTCCAATGTCACCCGTGAGTTGCTCGGTGAAATAGTCGCGCTGCGCGATCTCGGCCTGCACCGACTCAAGGACCTAAGCCAACCCGAGCACATCTTCCAGCTCGTGATTCCAGGACTCGAGACCGAGTTCCCACCGCTGCGCTCACTCGACAACCCGGAGCTGGACAACAACCTCCCGATCCAGCTCACCAGCTTCGTAGGTCGTCAACGCGAAGTTGCCGAGGTGTGCGATCTCGTTGAGGCGAACCGCCTGGTTACCCTCACGGGCGCTGGTGGGGCGGGTAAGACCCGCCTGGCTCTCGCCGTGGCAGCCGAATTGATCGACGGATCGAGGGACGGCGTCTGGTTCGTGGACCTTGCCCCCCTGACGGATTCCCACCTCGTGCCCGGAGTGGTCGCCGCAGCCCTCGGCGTGCGCGATGAGCCCGGCCATCCGATCGTCGACACTCTCCTCGAGACGCTACGCCTTCGACGACTCCTCATCGTCCTCGACAACTGCGAGCATCTGATCGATGCCTGCGTCAAGCTGATCGACCAGCTCCTTAACTGGTGCCCCGATATCCATGTTCTCGCCACAAGCCGAGAGGCCCTGGCTCTCGGAGGTGAGCGGCTCTACCGGGTACCGCCTCTCGCCCTCCCAAAGGATGGAGACGGTGTTCGTTCCTCAGAAGCTGTCTCCCTGTTCGTCGAACGTGCTCGGGACCAACAGCCGGAGTTCCTCCTCGACGACGCGAACGCAGGGGTCGTGGCCGAGCTCTGCCGACGTCTCGACGGGATGCCCCTGGCCATCGAGCTGGCCTGCGCACGTCTACGATCGATGGCCCTCGAGAACATTCAGACGCGCCTCGACCAGCGCTTCCGACTCCTCACGGGCGGAAGCCGAACCGCTCTGCCCCGACAGCAAACCTTGCACGCCCTCATCGACTGGTCCTACGACCTGCTCAGTGAACCCGAACGCGTCGTCTTGGAACGGCTCTCGGTGTTCGCCGGAAGCTTCGACCTCGGTGCAGCCGAAGCCGTGGTGGAAACCGAGGAGATCGACGCCTTTGACGTGGGCGAGATCCTGGGTTCCTTGGTGGACAAGAGCCTGGTGCAGCCTGAGTACTCGCCCACCGGGCTCCGCTACGGGCTGCTCGAAACCATCCGTGCGTATGCGAGTGAGCGGCTCGCATCGCGCCCCGGAGACGCAGAGCGTGACGTCAGTTCCGCCCATGCCCATTACTTTCTCGGCTTCGCCGCGAACGCGGCGACCCATCTGCACGGTCACGACCAGCTTGAGTGGCTCGACCGACTCGACGCCGAACACGACAACCTCCGGGTAGCGATGGACACCCTCGGTGGCGACGCTTCCCCTGATGGCGCTCTCAGGCTTGCTGTTGCCCTGGGTTGGTTTTGGGACATCCGGCATCCGCGCGAGGGTTCCGAGACGCTCGCCGAACTCCTCGAAAGGACAGCGCGATCCGACGTGGACCGGCTCCTCCTGGGCTCCGCTCTGATCGTAATGAGTCGCGTCACGTTGGATAGAGGAGCAAGACCCCACCTCGACCAAGCGCTGACGATCGCCGACGAGGTGCACTCGATCGAGCTGAGGGCTGAGGCGCTCACGCTGTATGCATGGGAAGCCACGCAAACCGGTGACCTGAAGACGGTGGATGCCGTCTCCGATGAGGCACTCGACCTCTCGAGGAAGACTGGAGATGGACATCTCGTCGCGCGCGCCTTGGTGTGCAAGGCCTGGGCCGATATTGACCATCTGCGACTTCCCGAAGCACGCACTCACCTCACCGAAGCGTTGCACTTGACCCGCGAGTCAGGTGATCGAAATGAAGAGGGGCTGGTACACGGAAACCTCGGGGTCACCGAGATGTACGCCAAGAACTATGCAGATGCCGAAGAACACTGGCGCGATTGCCTGGTCATCGGTGAAGAGTTGGGTGACAGCGACAGGAAGTTTCAAGTGCACCTCAACTTGGCAGTGATACAACTCATGCGCGGGAACCAGTCTGAAGCTCGTGAGCATCTCCTATTGGCAATGTCACACGTTGAAACGACTACGTCGCGGTCCCTGACGTACGCCTTGCTGTCCACCAGCTTGTGGGCAGCTCGGGCCAATGCCTACGAGGAGGCGGCGGCGCTACTGGGCGCGAGCGATGTCGCTCGTAATTCGCTTGAGATCCGATGGGAAGACGTCGACGCCGAGCTCCGCGACGAAGTGATCAGCCAGCTCCATTCGTCAATGGGCGACGCTTTTGAGCGCGCGATTCAAGCCGGAAGAAGACTCAATGCGACCGACGCCGTGGAGCTCGGACTAAACGTGCTCCGATCGGTGCCAGATGTGTGAGCATCTCGCACTGGGGATAACTCGACCGACTGAGTTGCTCCGTGGTCCTTGAATCTCCGACTCAGGCATCGCTCTTCCAAAGTACGAAAACGGGGGAGAGTTCGGATCGGAGATGCACGCCGACGTGAGTTTCCCCGGGGATTCAGAGATCGGCGAGCCATCTCGGGCTGGTTGATCGAGCAGGAACAAGCGCTCAAGCGTCTCGTTGACACCAGACACGTCGGATGAAGCTTTGCAGCTGTTTCGGGCTGACCCGCAGGTATTGGTGGGGAGGATTGCTACGTATAGCACTGCCATGTTGCTGCCGTTCGGTCCGAGCCGTCCTGCTGCTCGTAGGCCCTCATCTGCCTACCCCCCAAGCCGGTCGGTCGGACTCCCTGTGGGGTCGCCCTCCCTCCTGTGTCCGGCCTCCGGCTGCTTCGGGCCTCTCTGCCTTCCTTGGTGTCAGCACAGAGCCCAAGCAGTGGGCGCTATGGGACTCGAACCCAAAACCCGCATCGAAGGTGATCACGACTCACGGGGTCGCGGATCGCAGAACGCGGCCAGCCCGCGGAGTGTGGTCATGGAGCGACCTTCTGACCCATTTTCTGGTCGTCGGCTTGGCAATCCTTTTGGCAATCTTTCGTGCAAGACTGGACAGACAGGCGTTGCATTCAGTAGAAATTGCACCCTATTTGAACTGGGAGTATGTAACTGGCTAAGACGGTTTGGACGGGCCGGAGGCCACTACGGATCAGAAGGTTGGGGGTTCGAATCCCTCCGAGCGCGCCGAGGACTTCTTGGCGCGAAGTTCCGCCCCGATAGCCTCCGTAGGCCCCGTCCGAGGTATTCCTCGGGACGGGAAGTGCGATGCGCACGAAACGCCGGCTCGGTCTGACACCGCCATGTCGGGGGTTGACACCGCTCGCAGAGTACGAGTGTTGGTGATCTGGTCGGCAAGTAGGCCGAGCTCGCATCGCCCGGGTCTCCGACGAGGGTCAAGGTCATCTCCGCGGTACTCGGGGGTGTGCCGTTTCCCAAGTCAGGACGGGGCAGCTCGACCGCTTCCACGCCGAGCGGCGCCGCGAGGGAGGAGGCGATGGGGACACCTCTCGGCCGCTACAGTCCGGCATGTCCACGACCTGATCATCCCGACGTGGGGACGACCGAGCTGGACTCCGTGACGAGCCGGGAGAACGCGTACCCCATGATGAGAGAGGTGCGGATCGAGGACCTGCGTGAACCGCGGCGCACGGCGGAAGAGCAAGCCTTCTACGAGTTCGCGCTCGGGATGGAGGTCGATCTGGCGGTCGAAGGCATCGTCGTCGATGCGCAGAGTTCAACAGGGCTGAGCGAGTTCGGAGACCCGAGCCTGTTCGACCGGCTCGCCGTGCAGGTGGGAGCCATCGAGTCCGACGTGGGGCTGTCGGGACTGGGCCGCTACATTGTTCGGGAGCGGTTGGTCGGTCTGCTCAAGGCACGGTTGCGCCTCGAGGATTTCGTGTATCGCCACCCCGAAGCGCTTGAGATCGAGCTTGCGCCGCCGATCGTCGTGGTCGGCCTGCCCCGATCGGGTACGACACACCTGGTGAATCTCTTGGCTGCCGATTCCCGGTTCCGATCCATGCCGTGGTGGGAGGTCGTCGAGCCGGTCCCGATCATGGGGGATGGCCCCGGCCGTGAAGGCATCGACCCCCGTTTCGCACGGTGTCTGGACGCCTACGAGAAGACGGCATCGGTCTCGCCGCTGGTGGCGCTCATGCACGATCGGCCTCCGTGGAGTATCGAGGAGGACTGCGAGCTGGTGGATCTCGATCTGTGCTCCTACACGCTCGAATGGCACGCGCGGGTCCCAGCGTGGCGCGACCACTATCTCGGCCTCGACCAAGGGGTGCACTACGCCTTCTTGCGCAAGGAGCTTCAGGTGCTGAGCTACCTGAGGGGCCCGAACCGCTGGGTGCTCAAGACCCCCCAGCACCTCGAGCAGCTGGGACCGCTGCTTCGGACGTTCCCCGACGCGACGATCGCGTTCACCCTACGCGATCCGGTCGCGGTGTTGCAATCGGCGCTCACCATGCTTGCCTACGGCGACCGGGTACGGCGTGTGCAGATTGAGCCCGACGGCCTAGCCGAGTACTGGGTCGATCGGATCGAGCGCCTGCTGCGAGCGGGCGTCGGCGACGCGCATCTGATCCCCGCTGAGCGGCGGGTGGACGTCGAGTTCTCCGAGTTCATTGTCGATGACCTGGCGATGGCCTCCAAGATCCTCTCGGTCGCCGGCCTCGAGATCACCGAGCGGGCGAGAGCGGAGTTGACCGCATATCTTGCCGGCAACCCACGAGGAAAGGAGGGGCGTGTGGTTTACGACTTGCGCGGGGACTTCGGCCTCGAACCCGCCGTGCTCCACGAGCGCTTCGCCTTCTACTACGAGGCCTTCCCCCAGATCGCCAGGGAGGTGCAATGACAGTGCCGGGGATCCACCGCGAGCGTCCGGGAGCCGAGGCGATCGCCGCAGCAAGCAGCGCACCCGCCGTTGACCTGGGAGACGGTATCTTCATGTCGCCGGGGCTCTCCAACAGCTACATGCTGCGCGACGAAGACGGTCGGATCATCGTAAATACCGGCATGGGATTCGAAGGACCGCGGCACCGGGCGGCCTTTGTTGCGGTAGAGGCCAGGTCAATCCACGCGGTGGTGTTCACGCAAGGCCATTACGACCATGTTGGTGGTGTCGACTGTCTGCGCGAGGAGGGCACCGAGGTGATCGCCCACGCCAACTTTGCGACCTGGCGGGACGACAATGAGCGGCTCGAGGCCTTCCGAGTGCGCAACGCCGCGTTCGCGTGGATCGACGCCATCGCGGCAGCGCGCTCCTACGCGGCCGACGCACCCATGGGTGTCAGCACCCAGGCCCGACCGGTTCCGACCAGGACTTTCACCGATCGACTGGACCTCCGAATTGGTGGCCGGGAGATGGTGCTCTTGTCCACGCCCGGAGGTGAGACCACCGACGCCCTGGTCGTGTGGCTCCCCGACTCCAAGACACTGTTGAGCGGCAACCTCTTCGGCCCGCTGTTCGGTCACGTGCCCAACTTGGTGACGATGCGCGGCGACCGCTACCGCGATGCGCTCACCTATGTCGCGTCTCTCGACGTGGTGCTCGACCTCGCGCCCGAACGCCTGATCACCGGTCACTTCGACCCGATCGAGGGCGCGGACCGGATCGTGGCCGAGGTCGTGGCGATGCGGGACGCGACCCAATGGGTGCACGACCGCACAGTCGAGGGAATGAACGCCGGAAGGGATGTGCACACCCTCATGAGGGAAGTCACGTTGCCCGAGCGCTTCGATCTCGGCGAGGGCTACGGAAAAACCAGCTGGAACGTGCGTGCCATCTGGGAGAATTACGCTGGCTGGTTCCACCATCGCTCTACCACCGAGCTCTACGGTGTGCCGCCGGCGGCGGTGGCGCACGACCTGGTGGCCGCGGCCGGAGCCGCTGCGCTGATCGCCGCGGCTCGGGCACACCTCAATGCCGAAGAGCCCGTGATGGCGCTGCACCTGTGCGACATCGTTCTCCACGCGCAATCCGAGGACGCAGCGGCGCGTGCCGTCGCCGCCGATGCCACCCGAGCGCTGCTGGGGGCGAGCGCGAACTTCTGGGAGCGCGCCTGGCTCCGGCAATCGCTCGAGCGCCTGGAGGGAGCATGACGAACCGGACCATCTTCGATTTCACCGGCGCGGCCATCGTGGTCACAGGCGGCACGAGCGGGATTGGCCACGCGGTGGCCCGTGCCTTCGTGGATGTTGGGGCCACTGTCACCATCACGGGGAGGCGCGCATCGCCGGACAGCTACGAGGCCGATCTCGGCCGTTTCACGTACCGCCAGGTCGAGTTGGGCGATCCGAGCTCGGTCGACGCGCTGGTGGGCTCGCTCGGCGCGCTCGATGTCCTGGTGAACAACGCCGGAGCCAACTTCCCCGGTGGCCGAGACGAGTGGGAACCTCAGGCCTTCGCCGCCGCCCTGACGCTGAACCTCGCCGGCCCGATGCGTCTCACGATCGGCTGTCGGGACCGCCTACGGGCCAGCACGATGGACGGCGGGGCGAGCGTGATCAACATGGCGTCGATGTCGGCCTTCCGCTCCATGCCCATCGTCCCCGGCTACGGCTCGGCCAAGGCCGGATTGGTGACGCTCACGCAGAACTTGGCGCGCCACTGGGTTGATGACGGCATCCGAGTCAACGCGGTGGCCCCCGGAGTCATCGACACCCCGATGACGGCGCCCATGAAGCAATTCAGCGAGCTCCTCGACGTCGAGCTGGCCCATACACCCATGGGACGGCTGGGCATCCCGGTCGAGGTCGCCCCTGCGGTGCAGTTCCTGGCCAGCTCCGCCGCCGGCTTCATCACCGGCCATGTCCTCGTCGTCGACGGCGGCTACCTCCTACCGTGAGCCTTCGAGTGCTGTCGCCGCACTACCACGTCGGGATCGTCGTCCCAGATCTCGCCGCCGCACAGGTTGAGCTGAGTGATCAGCTCGGTATCATCTGGGGTGCGGTTCTTCGCCTCGATGCTGTCGAGTACCGCGACGGGTCCGGTGACGACATCACGCTGCCAACCTCGATGTGCTACTCGGTCGAGAACCCGCACATCGAGCTCATTGAGGAGGTTCCCGGGTCCATCTGGGTGTGCAACGAGGATTCGAACCTGCATCACATCGGCTTCTGGTCCGACGATCTGCCGCACGAGAGCACCCGTCTGGCCAGCTCCGGTTGCCCCCTCCAGCTGTGTGGCCGCGCCGGCACACAGACCCCGGTCTCATTCGCTTACCACCGCAACGACCTCGGCATCCGCATAGAGGTCGTCGACGCCACCATGCGCGAGGCCATGGCGTTCTTGTTCCGACCCGACGAGAGCTGAGCGAGGTTCCAGGTGTTGCAGGTGCGAGTCCATGGGCCGGCTGACGTTCGGGTCGACGAGGTCCCCGAACCCGACCCCGGACGGCGCGATGTCGTCGTCCGGGTGGTTGCCTGCGGCGTCTGTGGCAGCGACCTCTCTTACATCGCCATGGGTGGCCTGGCCGGGCCGGGCAGCGCCCCCATGTGCCTTGGCCACGAGATGGCGGGCGTCGTCGACTGGGTCGGACCTGACGTGGCGTCTGTGCGCGTCGGCGACCGGGTCGTCGTCAAACCCGGCGACGACGAGATCGGCCGGATCGGTAACGGAGCACCGGAAGGCGGACTCACCCCCTTTTTGCTCGTCACGGAGGCCGACCGGGATCGGCTCCATCAGGTTCCGGCCGAACTACCTCTCGACGTGGCCGCCTTCGCAGAGCCCCTCGCCGTCGGCATGCACGCTGCTGATCAGGCCGAGGTCAGGATCGGCGAGGGTGTCGCGGTGTTCGGTTGTGGCCCGATAGGGCTTGCTGCCGTCGCTGCCCTGGTTGACCGTGGCCACGAACGGGTCGTCGCTATCGACCTCAGTCCGACCCGACGGGAACTCGCCCTCGGACTCGGCGCAGAGGCCGCGCTCGACCCGGCGACGACGGACGTATGGGACGAACTCAAGTGCCTGCACGGGACGCGGTCCGGCATGTTCGGCACGACCACGTCCACCGCGGCCTTCATCGAGGCTTCCGGGTCGCCCCGGGTCATCACCGACGTTTTGAACCGCGGCCCCGTTGGGGGTCGGCTCGCGGTCGTCGCACTCCACTACGCGCCGATCCCGACCAACTACCTCACTCTGCTGATGAAGCAGTTCACCATCCGCGGATCGATGGAGTATCCGCCCCGATTCAGTGATGCCATCGATCTGCTCGTTCGCCGCGACCTTGCTGGGCTTATCACGCATCGCTTCCCGCTCCAGCAATTCGGTGATGCCCTCGCCGTACTTGAGGGTTCGAGGGATTGCGGCAAGGTGCTGGTGACCATGGACGCCGGGCATGAACGCACGTCTGGGTCGATTGAACTCCTCTACAACTGCGGAGTCCCCACCAATTCAGACGCGGAACCGTCCCCATCGATCTCTGATATCAGAACTTCCCACCGACACCGCAGGCGCAGTTTCTCCTGGAAGCCAATCCAGTCTGGTCCCCTGCTACTACGTTGCTACTCAAATCGGTGGACTGAACGATCCTGCGTGCCACGAGCTGGACGCTGAACTCGAGTTGAGCTGGCCAAGTGGACCCAGCCGCATGCCGTGGACGATCGGAACCGGTCTACGGATCAGAAGGTTGGGGGTTCGAATCCCTCCGAGCGCGCAAACTGGCAGGCGTGCATGGCCATCCCCGGCGTACCGGAGAGAGGCAGCTGCCACCTTCGAGCCGACTTCGACCCGCATCACGTGCATAGTTGAGGCATGGTGGAGGACCACAGCGTCGCGCCGGCCCCCCTCGGGTCTGCCCGCGACCCCTCGTTCCTCCGTACCGTTCGACCCGTCCTGGAGCGCTACGCGTCCTACTTCCGGCCAGAGGTGCGGGGGTTTGAGCATTTGCCCCGACGCGGACCCTTCCTTGTTGTCGGGAACCATTCTGGTGGCCAGACACCCCCCGATCTACCGGTCCTGCTGACGGCGTGGTGGCGTGAGCGAGGCGAAGACGAGCCGGTCTACGCACTCTTCCACTCGTTCTTCCTGGGTCTTCCAGGAGTGGGCCCTGTCATGAAGCGTGCCGGTGCCATCGAAGCCGGGCCGGCCGCGGCGGAGGCGATTCTTCGCAGCGGAGCGATCCTGATCGACTACCCGGGTGGCGACTCAGAGGTCTTCCGCCCTTGGTGGGAGCGAAACCGCATCGAGTTCGGCGGTCACGTCGGGGTGGTGCGTCTGGCACTGCGAACAGGGGTCCCCGTGATCCCCTCCGTCTCCGTCGGCGCCCACGAGGCACTCGTCGTCCTCGCCCGAGGTGAGCGGGTCGCAAAGTGGCTCAGGCTCGATCGCATGTTCCGCATCAAAGTCATGCCCCTGGTGCTGGGACCCCCCTTTGGTGTCGTCCCAGGGGGCATTCCCACGTTCCCGCTTCCCGCGAAGATCACCGTGGAACTGGGTCCTCCGCTGGACTGGTCGTCAGTACGCGCCGGACGCGGCTGACGACGAAATGATCGTTCGAGACTGCTACAGGGAGCTCACCGAGACGATGCAGACGACGCTCGATCGATTGGCAGCTGAACGGCGCTTCCCGATTCTCGGTTAGGCGATCTCTTCACGTCTCGTCCCGGTCTCGTAGCGCCGCTTCCGCGACCGCTTGGGCCCAGGGATAGTCCGGCTTTCCGCTGGGTGAACGAACGATGTGATCGACGACGAGTATGTCTCGGGGCACCTTGAAGCCGCTCAGCCTGGAATGGACGTGCTGGCGGACAGCCTCCGGATCGATCTCGTGCCCGGCCCGGGCCAGTACCAGAGCGACGACACGCTCACCGAAGCGAGGGTCGGGCGCGCCGACGACGACGGCGTCGCGGACGGCGGGGTCGTCCTTCAGGGCGGCCTCCACCTCGTCGGGGAAGACCTTCTCCCCGCCCGTGTTGATGCAGAGCGAACCTCGCCCGAGGACAACGATGCTCCCGTCGGCGCCCACCGTCGCCAGGTCACCGGGCAGCGCCCAGCGTTGGCCCCGTGCCTCCACGAAGGTGGCCGCGGACTTGGGCGGATCGCCCAGGTAGCCGATCGGGACATGGCCGCCCCTGGCGAGATGTCCGATCACCCCGGATCCGGGTGCGACAGGCCGGAGATCGTCGTCGAGCACGTCGGTACGGTCGTCAACTCGCAGTCGTGGCGGCCCGAACGGGTCGTCCGGCGGCATCTCACCACCGACCTGTCCGGTCTCGGACGAGCCGAATCTGTCGGCGACGATCCGACCGGGGAGGAGCTCGGCCAGCTGTGCCTTTGTGGACGGTGAGAGCACCGCTCCTCCGGATCCCACCGCCATCAACGACGAGAGGTCATAGCGATCGGGTTGCGCGGCCAGTACATCGAGCAGCGGCCGTACCATGGCGTCGCCCACCACGGCGATCGCGTTGACCCGCTCTGCCTCCACCAGACTCCAGACCTCGGTTGCGTCGAAGCCGCCTCCATCGGTCGTCACGACCGTCCCGCCACCGAACAGCGTCGAGAACGCCAACCAGTGTCCGGCCGCGTGCATGAACGGAGGTATGGCAAGCGCAGTGATGCCCGGATGCAGGAGCCGCATGACAAGCTCGCCAGGGGTGGCGATGTGGTTGCCCGAGGAAAATGGGTCACCGCCACCCATGGCCGCGAAGAAGATGTCGTCGTGTCGCCAGAGCACGCCTTTGGGCATGCCGGTCGTGCCGCCCGTGTAGACGCAGTAGAGGTCATCGCTGTGGCGCTGGCGGAACCCGCGGGAGTCGGGGGCTGATGCGAGGGCACGCTCGTAGTCCTCACCCATGTTCGGGCGATGACCCATCGGCTCACATACCTGCAGCACGACCCGGCACTCGGGCATGGCGTGCAGAGCCCCTTTCACGGCTGGGGCAAAACGGCCATGAGCGATGAGGCCCACGAGCGCGGCGTCCCCGTACAGGTACTCCAACTCGCTCCCCAGATAGCGGTAGTTGACGTTGACCGGCACGGCACGAATCTTGAAGCACGCCAGCATGCTCTCGATGTACTCGGTGCCGTTGACCAGCTGCAGCCCTACCGTGTCACGGGACCCGACGCCGGCGCTCTCCAGGTGGTGGGCGAGCCGGTTGGCCCGCCGGTCCAGCTCGGTGTAGCTGAGACGTCGGGAACCCGACACCATCGCCGTCTGATCCCCGACCCGGTCGACCACGCTCTCGAAAAGATCGGCAAGGTTGAACTCCACGGCGCTCCCCGGTCCATATTTGGGACATCAGCCTCTGCCATCGATGAAGATGCCAGACGTAGTATCACAGTCGGTAGCCGTGGTTTCTCTTCGGGACCGAGGCGCCACGGTACGCAAGGAGGCCGGATGGGGGAGGTTGCGCACGATCCCACCGGCGAACGGATCAACCCCGCGAGCGGAGTCAACCCTGCCGAGAGCGTGTCTGCGAACGTGAAGCCGGGTATCTCGGTGCCGGGGATCGATCGAGTCGCCGGACTCTTTCGAGCGGCTTCGAGCTTCTTGAACCGGCGCGCGCTCATTCGGGCGACCCGCGCCCTCCCTCGCACGCTGCACTACATGAGTTCGGCGTTGCTGAGCGGGGAAGTGAGCGACTCGGTGCCAGCCCCGCACCTCTCGCTCGGCCTCGCGGCGCAGGTGGCGATGGACGAGGCGCTGCTGGCCATGGCCATGACGCCCCGACGGTTCCCGCTGGCCAGGGACTACGCGAGGGTGTCGAACGAGCTCGCCGAGGCCGAATCCCTGTACGCAAGAGAGGGTTGGATCGCGGAGCCCAGTTCCTATCACCGCACCCCGCCGCCGCTCGTCGAATCCCGGGTGACGACGAGCCGGGGATGGGCCACGGGAATGCACTACGACCGGTGGGACTGGGACAGCGGGTTCGCCCCCCATCCGGGCGAGCCGGGGGCCGATCGCTGGATGGCGTTCGAGCCGAACCGGACGGCCTCGGCCGTCGTCGTGCGCCACCCGGACGGACCCCGCCCCTGGGTGATCGCCGTGCACGGCTTCTGCATGGGGTTCCCGTTCATGGACTTTCAGGGGCTCCAGATGAACCGGCTCCACCATGAGCTGGGGATGAACGTGGCGCTCCCGGCGTTGCCCCTCCATGGGCCCCGCCGCGTCACTCTGGTGAGTGGGGAGCCGTTCCTCTCCTTCGAGCTGATGAACGCCGTGCACGGCCTGACGCAGGCGGTGTGGGACATCCGGCGCCTCATCACTCTCATCCGTCAGCAGGGAGCCACCTCCATCAGCCTGTACGGAGTCTCACTGGGCGCGTACGCAGTGTCCCTCCTCGCCGGTCTGGAACAGGACGTCGACGGCGTCGTAGCGGGCATCCCGGTATCGGATTTCCCAGGTTTGTTCCACCGACACAGTCCCCACGACATCCGCGCGCGATCGATCGAGCACAAGATCATGGGTGGCCCCGCGGAGAGCGTCTACCGCGTGGTGTCGCCCCTCTCCCTCGAGGCCAAGGTGCCCAGGCACGCCCGGTTCATCTTCGCCGGTTACGGCGACCGGCTTGCCCTCCCGGATCAGGCCCAACGTCTCTGGGAGCACTGGGAGCAGCCCCGCATCTCGTGGTATTCGGGAGGCCACGTGGGCTACCTGTGGTCGAAACAGGTGACCGACTTTCTCATCAGCTCGCTGCGTCACGTCTCGACCAGCCATTCCCCCGAGTTCCGAGGCTGACGCATGGAGACGATGACCGGGCTGGACGCGAAATTCCTCTATTCGGAGACACCGACCGCCCACATGCACACGGTCAAGGTCGTCGTGGCCGACGTTTCTGCGCTGAACGGTGAATTCTCCTTCGACGCCCTGACCGGAATCCTCGCGGCCCAGCTTTGCCGGCTCCCGCCGTTCCGCCGCCGGGTGGTGCCGGTCCCGTGGGGGCTGGGACATCCCGTATGGGTCGAAGACCCCGAGTTCGACCTGAAGCGCCACCTCAGCCGCCGGGTGCTCGCCGGCCCGGCGGGCGATCGAGAGCTCGCGACCGTGGTGGCCGAGTTCGCAAGCACCCCATTGGCACGCGATCGGCCGCTTTGGGAATTGGTGGTCGTCGAGGGGCTCGACGGCGGCCGCATCGCGGTCGTGGCGAAGATCCACCATGCGGTGGCCGACGGGTCCGCCGTCGTGGCCCTGCTCCAGAACGTGGTGCAGGGCTCCGGTGTTGAGCTGTCAGCAACACCCAATGTCGATGCGTGGCGTCCTGAGCCGTTGCCAACGCGTCGCGAATTGTTGAGGATGGCGGCACACGACCATGTCCTCCGGTGGAAAGGCCTGCCGCGGTTTGTGGTGCAATCGGCGCGAAGGGGCCGAGCGTCGGAAGCGCGGCGTCGCAGCTTCGCGGTCAAGCCGCCTCTCCCACTTCACCACATACCCAAGACGTCGTTCAACGTGTCGCTCACCTCAGAGCGCACGTTTGCAATGACCAAACTCCCACTCGAGGATCTCAAGTCCATCCGGCGCAGCGCGGGAACGACTCTCAACGATGTCTATCTGTGTGTGTGCGCGGGGGCGTTGCGACGCTACCTGCTGGAGCGCGGTGAACTGCCCGCACGCCCCCTCGTCGCCAGTGTCCCGGTCTCGACGGACCCGAATGTGGCCCGCATGTCGGGCAACCGAGTCGACAACCTCTATGTGGGCATCGGAACGGACATCGCCGACCCAGTGCGGCGCCTTGGGCACATCCGGAGCATGACGGCAGCCTCCAAGGAAGTTCGCGCCGTGCTCGGCCACGATCTCTTTGCGCAGCGCGCCGATTTTGTACCGCCCCAGATCTACCATTCGGCCGTGCGGCTCTGGACCCGGTCCCATGTTGCGGACCGAGTCCACCCACCCCTCAACGTGGTCCTGTCCAACGTCGCCGGACCGCGGGAGCGGATCTTCTTCGGTCCCATTGCGCTGGAAGCTCTCTACTCGGTGGGTCCCATTCTCGAAGGGATCGGCCTCAACATCACTGCCTGGAGCTACGAGCAAACGCTGGGTGTGTCCCTGCTTGGTTCTCCGGTCAGCGTTCCCGACCCCTGGTTGATCGTCGACGCACTCCACGCTGCTCTCGACGAGCTTGGGAACGCGATCGGCACTGCAGCATTGGCGGACCGCTGATTGAGCGATCGCGTCGTCCTTCCCCTCGTCCGGAAGGGCACAGATGCGGGTGTCCTGGTGTCCATAGTCCCGAGCCGCCCGAACTACTCGGCGCTGGCCTCGATGAGGTCGGCCAACCGCAGCGGCGGTCACCGCCGCTCCTCCGGCGGTGTGCGGCGCCAACTGGCGAACGCGGCGTCGGCCGCGTTAACGGCCCAAGTGAAGATCGTGAATGTCCTCTCCCGCCAATGCCGTATCTCAGCTGCTACTGGTTTGCCCAGAACAAGTCATTCACCGCGTTGATCGCTGGACCGGGAGTCGCAATCGCATCATGAGGGCGGAGGTGGTGCCTCAGCCGTCAGAGCCTCGCGCAGCCGTGCGAATTGGAGGCCTTGGGCGGGATCCTGGGGCACGTAGCCGAGCTGCCCCATATCGATGATGAATTCAGTTGCCGCGGCAACACCGTTCTTGAACAGGCTGTCCTGTTGAGCCTTGCTGAGGTCGAACTGTGTGGCCGTGATCCCGTCGTTGTCGATGAAGATCGTCCGATCTGCCGTGGCCGACTCGATGGCGTTGACGTCCCATTCGTTCATCATGGTCTCCACGCAATCGGCGGCCAGTCCAAACGTGTGGGCACAGGCGGTCCTCGGTTCCGGATCAGCGTCGAAGCTGTTGAGCTTGATGCCGATGGTCGGCCAGCGGGGTGGCTTGCCGTCGATACGGTCGAAGGCAGTGATGGGGAAGTTTCGAAGCATTCCGCCGTCGACCCACGTGACCGTGCCGCTGGCATAGCGTTGCGCCGCCGTGCGGCCGCCGGGCATGGGCACGTTCACCGTCGCCGCCAACGCGTCCAATTCAAAGGGCTCAAAGAAGAACGGGATGGACATCGAAGCTCTCACTGCGTCCACGACTGCCATGTCGTCAGGGTCCTTGCCGTAGCGGTTGCAGTCCCAGGGGAGGCGCGCCAGAACACGCCGGGTGACGTCAGAGGTGTGCACAAGGAGCCGGTACTGGCGCTCGAGCGGGAGGCTCATTCCCGGATCGTCCGCTTGGCTGATCCGGAGCTGGCCGAAGGTCTCGGTATTGAGCTCCTTCAAGATGGGTCCGAGCCAGTCGTAGAGATAGGTCCCAGGGTAGAGCCCCATGCGAGCTCAGCAGGATCGAGAAGTCGGCGGTGAGCTCACCAGCCCGGCGACCGATCCGGTCCAGGAATTCGTGGATCTTGCCCTCGGGCATGAACTTGGCGAACTCCATGGTGTCGAGGTAGCGCTTGAGGTCGATCATCGGCCTCTCGCGCTGGACGATGGCTGAGATCAAGGAGGCAGCAATGGCACCGGCGCTGGTGCCGGCCACTCGCTGGATCTTGTAGCCCGCCTCGTCAAGCACCAAGACAGCCCCAACGAGCGCAATGCCCTTGACGCCACCGCCTTCGAGCGCGAGATCGCAGCGCAGTTCCGGTGACCCTGGGGGTGTGTCTCCGTCTTCGGCCTTCCAATGATCGCCATCGAGCAGCCGCTTGGCAGCGTCGTCGAACCGGGTCTGGAGTTCTGGGCCTCGCGCGTACCCTGTCGATGCTGCAGGATCAATCGTGATCTGGTCGATGATCGGTTGGTCCATAGTTCCTCCTTCAATTACTCGTGCTGTTATCCCACGTTTGGACGGCTTGGCTGGTTTGGGCCGTTGCGCTCCCGCGCCGCTGCTTCCATCGCCGGCCCCGCGGGAGCAGTCTGGGCATGACCCTCCTAGGTCTTGGCTGGTGGCCCGGTCGCCCGCAGCGAGTTCATCCGGGTGAGCAGGTCGAACCAGAAAGGCGCCCCGAACGTGAGCGCCCCGATGGTGAGCAGCCAGCCGAGGATCGTCAGGCCCCACTCTCCGCCGCCCTGGGGCTGGTTGGCCGATCCCCAGCCCACCGGCAAGGTGCTCGCCTCGTTGATGTCAGTCGTGAGTGACTGTGGCGGCTGAGTGCTTTGACCCTGGCTCTGGGACGTCGTGGCCTTGGTGGCCTCCTGGCTGATCACAGCTTGGAGTGTCGGCTGGCGCCACAGCTCCTGGGCGATGCGGAAGGTGTTCACGTTGAAACTGATTGTGACGACGATCGCCAGGATCAGCAGGATGACCTGGACATAGCGCTTGTACCACCCGCTCAGCCGGTCCATGGCGTCGTTGAACCACTTCTCCAGGTCCGCTTGGAACCGCTGCTCATCGTTGCCTGCATCGGCCGCGATCGAGGCCAGCACCGCCCGGATCCCGGTCGCCTTTGGTGCCGGAGCCGACGGATCAACAGGGTGCAGGGGGGCGGCCGGGGCGGTCGCAACCACCGCCTTCATGACGGTCACGACCGTCGTCGGCGAGATGTACGAAGGGAGCACCTTCCGGGAGTTCCGGCTCACGATGCTGTCGATTGAGCCGTCGTCCTTCTTTTGGATCCCCGCAGTGAGCGTGGCTCGGGAGGCTTGTTGCGCTCCGACTTTCGAGCGTGATCTCGAGAGGCCGGCGATGAGCTCGTGCTCCCAGAAAGCCTTAGCCAGCTCGACGTCACCGATCAGGGCGTTAATAGACTTGAACAGTTGCGTACCCCGGGAGTTCACGACGCGTGCAAAGCCCTCGTTGAGCCCCGAGCACACGGAACTGAACACGAAGTACGTGAAGACGAGGCCCACCGCCACATCGACGGCGCCCGAAAGCGACATATGAACCCCCCTCCACTCTGACTGCGGCCCCAGGTTCTTGAAGAGCCCTGCCCAACCTTCATCTTGCAGGTCCGCGCCGAGCGTCGCAACACATTTTCTCATGAGGACCGGCCGACGCCGGGTCTTGTAGCACCGCCAGCGAGGGGGAGTCGAGGAACGAGGTCGTGTTCGGCCCGCTGATTCCGGGTCCGTACCTCCATCGGCCGCGCACCGAGCTGGGACAGGTCTCGCTCCACCAGTTACCGGGAGAGCCATTCGGACGACCCCGTCGGGTGCGAGCGCCGGCTGGAGGAGAACCGCAAGGGCGGCTTAGTGGTCGACTGTCGCCTTACGCTGTGATCGCCTGCCGGTTAACGTCGCCTGACCATGGGGAACGATTCGCCTCCCGGTGGACCACCGGTCACGTCCGTCGCTGAAGCCATCACTCGGATGAAGCACATCGAGGCGGCTCTGCCGGCCGGGGACGGCATCGCCTGCTTCAACCGCATGTACTTGGAAGTCACCCAGCGGATCGACGACCAGATCTCGCAGGGGCTTTTCGCGGATCCTGCGTTCATGAGCTCCTTCGATACCTCCTTCGCCAACATCTATTTCGCGGCCGTCGACATGCTGGCCAATGAACCGACCGATGTTCCCGCCGCCTGGCAGCCCTTGTTCGACGCACGCTCCAGGGTCGACATCTATCCGATCCAGTTCCGCGTTGGCCGGCATGAACGCACACATCAACCACGACCTTCCCATCGCCCTCGTCAACACGTGCACCAGAATGGACACCGCTCCCGACGACGGAACCCATCACACCGACTACCAGAAGGTCGACGTGCTGCTCGACGCCGCTGAGCAGTCGATCCGCCAGTCCTTCGAGTCGAGCGTGGTCCTCGATGTCGATCGCCATGCACAATCCGTGCTCGACCTGATCGGAAATTGGAGCATCAACTCCGCGCGGGACGTCGCCTGGGACACGGCACTGGCCCTATGGCGATGTCGGAATGTCACGACCGTCGAGGATCTCCTCATGAATTCCGTTGCCCGTACCGTGGCGATGGCGAGCCGCTGTCTGCTGACCTCCGGTGAGGCGGAGGGTGGGCCGGTCCAGGCTGCTGGGACTCGGTTGCTCTCGCTCTTCGGTTTCGAGCTCCGCTGGCGGGGGTGAGCGTGGCAGCCGGCTGATCGTTCGCGCCCCCTGAGTACTCAAGGAGCTGTTCAGAGGAGCAACGCCTGGGCCCTGATTCCAGTCGACTCACACCTTCGTTGTCATGGAGATGTCCGCAGGCCTCCCAGGAGGCGCATGAGTGACTGGCGTGCCTCCGTGTGCGCCCGCCGGCGGTCGAGAGCATTGGCAATGTAGAGAGCCGCCTCATCAACGGCTGCGAGCAGCATGTGGGCGAGGGGTGCCGTGGGCTGTCGGGCAATGACCTTCTGCGCCACTGCTGCGTCCAGCATTGCCGTGATCACGCCGAGCCCGTACTCGGCCTCAAGGCTGCGCCACTGGTCCCACCCGAGCACCGCGGGACCGTCGATGAGCAGGATCTGTTGTACGTCGGCATTGTCAGCCGATGCGTCGAGGAATTGCTGGAGTGCAGCGGTGAGCAGATCGAGCGCGTCGTCTCGTTCGTTCACGATCGACGCGGCAGCGAGGTCAGCTTGGACCTGATCGAACACGGCCCGAAACAGGTCTTCCTTGTCGGCGAAGTGGTGATAGAGCGCACCACGGGTGCCGACTTCGGCCTTGGCGACGATCTCTTCCGTCCCAGTGGCGAAGTAACCCTTGGTGACGAACAGTTCTCGGGCCGCGGCGATCAGTGCGGCCTTGGTCGCTTCACCTCGCGGCAGTTGTTCGGGATTCGGGCGATCGGGCCTTGACATACACTCTGTATGTTAGTTACATACAGCCTGTAGGTTGTCGAGTCAGAGGAGAACGGAATGGCGACGGCTGGTGATGTGGTCAGAGATTTTTGTGCGGCGATCGACCGGAAGGATCTCGCCAAGGTCGAATCCCTCCTCGATCCGAAAGTCGTGTATCACAACATCGGCTCTGAGCCTGCCGTAGGCCGGGAAGCGTCGCTCGCCGCGGTGAAGTTCCAGTTCGACATGTTTGACCCGATCTCGTTCCGTATTCGGAACATCGCGGAGGACGGCGACACGGTGCTCACGGAGCGGGTCGACGAGGTGACGGCCAACGGCGTGATGGCCCCGGTGCCGGTCATGGGCACGTTCGAGATCAGAGACGGTCGAATCGTTCAGTGGCGTGACTATTTCGACATGGCGCTGACAGGCAGATTGATGGGCGGCGAGGACGTCACGTCGCTGCTCCCCAGCTGACCTCGGTTCCGGGGTTAGATTGGCAGAATCTGCCAAATGCAACGGAGGTCGAAAGTGACCCAAAGTCCCGAGCCGGCCATGGCCGGTTCGATCCACGGGGGTAAGAGAAGTCGGATCACTCATGGCCGATGACGTCGCGGCCGGACCCGAGGCGGCAGGAGCCGAGGTCATGGCGGCGATGCTCGACCTGTCGTCGCCTCAGGCGAACTACAAGGCGGTGATTGACGGCCCCGGTCTCGTTCAGCCAGCCGAAGGTCTCGTGCTGACCTTCGACCGTGCATTGACCGAACACGTGCTCCGCCACCACGAGCTCTTCTCTTCCCGGGTCGAGATGGGGTTAGGCAACGTACGTCCGCTGATCCCGCTCAACGTCGATCCGCCGCTGCACTCGAAGTACCGCAGGATCCTCGATCCATTGTTCGCTCCGAAGCGCATGAACGAACAGGAGGAAGACATCACTCGGCGGGTCATTGGACTTATCGACGGATTCATTGATGCAGGGGAATGCAACTTCACGGAGGACTTTGCCGAGATCTTCCCGAGCTCGGTCTTCCTCGGATTGATGGGTCTTCCCGAAGAAGAGCTCCGTATGTTCCTGCGCATGCGTGACGGGATCTTGCACCCCGAGAAGATCGACCCGGGCGCGCTCGTCGATCCAGAGAAGCGAGCGGCGGTGATGGCCAGGACCGGCCAAGAGATCTACGAATACTTCGGCGCTCTTGCCGATGAGCGGACGAGGAAACCGTCCGATGATGTGATGTCGAAGTTCGTCGTGTCCGAGGTTGATGGTCAGCGACTGTCTCGGGACGATATCGTCGATATTTGCTACCTCATGCTCATTGCGGGACTCGACACGGTGAGCGATTCGCTCACCTGCATGTACGCCTTCCTGGCCAACCACCCCGAACATCGCCGCCAGATCGCCCAGGACTCCAATTGCGTCGCCGGCGCGGTCGAAGAGCTGCTTCGCTGGGAGTCGCCGGTGCCATTCGGTGTCCCCCGTGTTGCAACGGAGGACACCGAACTGCCCAATGGCTGCCCGATCAAGCAGGGAACCGCCGTCATCGTCATGTACGGCGCCGCCAACGTCGACGCGAGCCAGTGTCCGATGCCGTTCGATGTGCTCTTCGACCGTGACTCCAACCGCCACATCGCATTCGGAGGCGGAGTGCATCGTTGCCTGGGCTCACACCTCGCCCGGAGAGAGCTACGGGTCACGTTGACCGAGTGGCACCGACGCATACCTGACTACTGGCTCAAGGCAGGCCACGAGCACCTCGAGTACCCGCCCGGGCTCCGACACGTGAAGGATCTCACACTGGCTTGGCGGTAACGCTCACCGGTTCGCCAACTCGAGGAATCCTGCTACTCGGTTGCTACTCGAGCGCCGAATGGGTTTGACCCGTTGGGTGGACCGCACCTTCCTGCACCGCCGGCGGCAGCGATCAGTCGTACGCCTGCACCTCAGCGATGCTCATCGATGTGGTGGGGGTGTTCGCATTGGTGACGGTGTGCCATCCCGATGCCTGCTGGCTGGCAACCTGGAGCTCGAGCAATATCTCGTAGGGCTCCCCGGCGATGGTGTAGCCGTTCGACGCGAGCACTTGCCAGACCTGCTTGCCGTCGAAGTAGGCGGTGATCGACACTCCCGGCTTGAACTCGAATCCGTAGACGTGATAACCCGCCGTCACATCGGCCCCGACGTTGTAGGCGGCTTGTGGCTCACCCTGCGGGGCGAAGAAGCCTGAGTGCATGATCTCGTTCGGGCTCGATCCCGACCAGCCGCCTTCGTAACCATCGAGCTCGTTGCTGGCCGTGCCACTGACGCCGGGCATGAACCAAATCGCGGGCCACATGCCCTGTGACTGGTCGGGCATCTTCGCCTTCACCTGCACGTACCAAGGAGTGTTCGTGGGAAGAGAGAACTTTCCCTCGGTGGAGACCACGCCCGATATCCAGGGATATTGACTCGCCCACTGGTTGGTGTTGTGCTGCGCCGTGAGGGTGAGCCCGTTCGAGACGCTCACTTGTGCAGGGCCGTACATCTCCAGGTTGTTGCCCGATTCGGTGACGTTGGGGCCTGAGTACGGGAGCGGGAGCTGACCCCGGTTGTTCCACACTGCGCCCTGCGCGCCGAGATAGGTGACCCACTTCGAGGAGTCGAGGCTCGAGCCCGTGAAGGAGTCCTCGAAGATCTTGTTGCTGTATCCCGGAGGAGCGGACATTCCGCTGGAAGTGTTGGCTGCCGTCGTGAATTGTTCAACGGTTCCGCTGTTCGAGTTGACGCACGCGTACGAAGGAATGCTGTCCCCCCTGCCACAGAGTTGGAAGTTGTACGTGGTGCCCGGTGAGAGGCCGGTGACGGTGTAGCTCAGCGTCCCCGACCACTTGATTGTCTCCGGACCCGACACCGGCGACGAGTACTGGTAGCTGCCGTTGGTACCCCATTGCCAATACCACGAACACGGAGTGGGATTGCCGCCGGCGCAACTCGCTTGGGCATTGAGGGTCGCGGTCGTGGTGCCGACGCTGGTCGCCGGCGTGGTGTAGCCCTGGCAGCCGGACAGAACAAGCAGTCCGCCGATCGCGAGGAGCACCAAGGCCCGCTTCCGGTTCTTCCTCTGTGGCGCTGGCTGAGCTTCCATGGCCCTGGTCCGATCCCCCCTCGGCGTCTCCTCGAATGCGCGTGCCCCGAACCTACGTCGTGCCCCCGAGCCATGCTCAGGGGACTTCTCAGGAGCCATGAGGTGAGGTGGCGACGACCCCACACCTCGAGTCATCAGAGGGCGATGACCTGCGCCTGGGCGTCGAACGCTGGTGCAGACCTGCGTATGTGACGATTGCGCGAACTTCTCGGATCGCCACGCGAGGCGCGCGGTTCAGCGATCACGCTCGAGGAGCTCGACCTGCAGCTGACGGAGTCGCTCGGGATCGGCCGTCTGGTCGATGTGGACGATGCGGTCGTGAGCGCCGAACGTGAGAACGAACGCGACCGCGCACCCGCCGGCCGGGAGCCCAGACAAGTCCGACCGCGCCGTCGAGGAGGGCGAGCCGAAGAGCGGCGGCACCGGAGAAGCGCTGGCCGATCGCCGTCACGCCGCGCAGCTCGCGCGACGTGCCCATCTCCACCGCCGCGTCGTCGGCCCGTAGCACGATGTCGGGATCGAGAATGCCGAGCAGCGCCTCGAAGTCGCCCCGTCGTGTGGCGGCCAGGAAGGCGTCCACGACTTTGCGCTGGCGAGGGACGTCGACGGCTGGCGCGTCGGCGCCTTGCACCCGGCGCCGGGCCCGGCTCGCCAGCTGGCGTGCCGCGTCGGGCGAGCGCTCGAGGATGTCGCCGATCTCGGCAAACGGCACGTCGAAGATGTCGTGCAACACGAAGGCGACCCGTTCGGCCGGGCTCAGGGTCTCGAGCACGACAAGGAGCGCCGGCCCGACCGAGTCGGCCAGCAGCACCTCCTCCTCGGGGCCGACGCGGTCGCAGCGGTTCGAGCCTGGTTCGGGCAGGCTCGAACCGGCGGCGTCTTCCCGGCGCGACCGGCGGGAGCGGAGCGTGTCCAGGCACACCCGGGCGACCACGGTGGTGAGCCACCCGCCGATGTTCTCCACGCCGCTCGGGTCCGAGCGGCTGAACCGCAACCAGGCTTCCTGCACGGCGTCATCGGCCGCGCTCGGTGAACCGAGCATGCGGTAGGCCACCGCCCGGAGGTGGCGGCGGTTGGCCTCGAACCGCTCGGACATCCAGTCGTCTTGGTTCATCGCAGTCCTTCGTCGGGTTCCGGCACAAGTGTGACGTTTCGAACGCCGCCGATGTGACGGGTTCATCGACGGCAAGACGCCACCTGCTCCGCCCGTTGCAAGGCCGGTTCGGCGGCACCGGGAGCGTCGGGCGCGACCTTGGGGGCACGGCCGCACGGCCCTTTCGACGCTCGGTGAGCTGCTATCCGGTCCCTCGGTCACATTCTCCGGCTGGCTGTCGTCATACTACGGACCAGACACGCCGGGTCGAAGTGACCCACGATTTGAGGAGTGACGATGACCGACTCTTCCACCCAGGGAATCAAGACGGTGCTCCATCCCGTCTCCGACTTGGAGAAGTCCAAGGCCGTGTACACCGCCTTGCTGGGCATGCCGCCGCAGACCGACGAGTCCTATTACGTGGGCTACGAGGCCGAGGGCCAGCAGATCGGGCTGGTGCCGCGCGGTGGGCCGCAGGACATCACCTCGCCGGTGGCGTACTGGCACGTGGCGGACATCGAGAAGAAGTTGGCCGAGGTGACCGCGGCGGGCGGCATCATCAAGGATCCCACGCGTGACGTCGGTGGCGGCCGCCTGGTGGCGTCGTTCACCGATCCCGACGGGAACGTCCTGGGGCTGATTCAGGACGGCTGAGTACCGCCCCGGCTGCATGGCTCAGGGCAGAGCGCTGTTTGGCGGGCTCAGCCCTGCGGTTTGATCACCGACGCGGTCGCGTACTGCGTCGAGTAGCCCTGCGCGTTGAGGGTGGTGCCGATCACGGACCCCGAGTTCGGGACGATGTACTTCGGTGAGCAGTCGAACATGCCCAGCGTCTTCGGGTACGCCTGCACCCAGCTCGTGTTGTGCAGCCGCATCACGAGCCCACACGACGGTGGCAGGTTCTTGGCCGGGTCGGAAGGCGCGTTGAGGCCGCCGCCGGTCCAGTTCGTGACCTTGGCCAGGTGGTTGATCATGCACTGGCGGGTGAGGGTCGAACCGCACGCCTTGGCCTCGGTGGCCCAGAGCAGGAACGAGGACGTCGACTGCTCGCCGAGCGCCGACGTGAGGCCGCCGTACTTCTTGACGATCGAGAGGTACTGCGCCACTGCCGGGACGACCTTCGCCGCCTCCAGCGGCTCGTAGCCGATGCGCACGTAGACGTTGTTGCCGAGTCCGGACGTGTTCCACTTGGCGAAGCCCTCCGTGTATTCGGCGGCGTCCATCATCCAGATCGGGTTGTAGCCGATCTGGTTCTCCGCCTGGAGGGCACCGTAGAGGGTCGGCCCGGGCGTCGCATTGTCGAAGACGATCTGGGCCCCGCAGCTCTGGAGCTTCTGCATGAACGGCGTGTAGTTGGCCTCGCCGTTGTAGTTCACGAGGAAGGGGCAGTTGAGGAACTTCCAGCCGACCTCCGTGTAGCCCTGCACGTCCTTGGCCATCGACGCCTGCTGGGTCGAGAGGGTGGAGTCGTACTGGCCCACGTGCTGGGTCTTGGACCCGAAGAGCTTCTCGCCTTCGAACGCGATCGCTGCCGGGGAATAGTTGGCCGGGTTGGGCGACGCCTGGTACATCTCGTAGGCGTTGGCCACGACGGGCGAGACCGTGAAGCCCGGGACGGCCGCGAGGTTGCAGCCGAGCCGAGTCTGCTCCGCGAGCCCGTCGAGCGCGAAGCCCTCGCCGACGAGCATGAAGTCCTGCTTGCAGGCCTGCGTCATGACGGCGCCCACGTTGGTGACGGCGGCGTCGTAGTAGTCACCGACGATCTTGCGGCCGTCGATGCCGCCCTGGGCGTCGCACCAGGCGACCATGGCTTTCACCGCGTCGCCCATCTCCTGGTCGAGTCCGGGGCTGCCCGCGAAGCCCCGGTCGTCGCCGTAGGCGATGTTGATCGTCGAGTTCGTGACCCCCTGGTCGGTGGCGCCCGTGGCGTGGCCCTTGCCGCACGGCGAGGACAGCGTGCCGAACGTGGTGGAGGAGCTGGCTGCCGACGCACCCGACGCTGTCGTGGCAACGACGACACCCGCTGTGGTCATCGCAAGTGCCAGCCCCAAACCCAGCGCTCGCATCCCGATCGTTCTCATCATGACCCCCGTCCCTGGAGCCGACGCGGCCGGTTCCGAAGCCCCATCGGGACCAGCGCCGGTTCTACCTGCCGCGCAGACTACCGCTCAGGCGCCCGAAAAGGCCTTCATGACCGAGGACGGCCCGACCTCAGATGTGCATGCCGCCGTTGACGCCGATGATCTGGCCCGTGATGTAGCTGCCGCCCTCGGAGCAGAGGAACGAGCAGGCGGCGGCGATGTCGGCGGGCGTCCCCGCCCGGCCGAGCGGCACCATCGGCCCGACCACGTCGACCCCGGGGAAGTCGCCGACGGCCTCGGCGGCCCGGGCCATCGGGGTGTCGACGAGGCTGGGCGGGATGGTGTTGACGGTGATGCCGTTGCGCGCGAGGTCGACCGCCAGTGCCTTGGTCAACGCGATCACGCCTCCCTTCGAAGCCACGTAGTGGGCCATGTTGGGAGCCCCCGACTGGGCGCTGGACGACGAGATGGTGACGATGCGGCCCCACCCGGCCGCGAGCATGTCGGGCACGGCGGCCTGGACGCAGCTGAACGTGCCGGTCAGGTTGACCGCGAGGATGCGGTCCCATTTCTCGCCCGTGATCTCCAGCAGAGGGTCGAAGGACTCGATGCCGGCGCTGGTCACCAGGATGGCGACGGGACCGAGCTCCGCGCGCACCTTGGCGAACGCGACCCCGACGGACTCCCGATCGGCGACGTCGACCTCGACGCCCACTCCCCGGGCTCCTTCGGCCCTGATCCCGGCCGAGGCAGCCTCGGCTCCCGGGGCGTCGCGGTCGAGAACGGCGACGTCGTAGCCGTCGGCGGCGAATTGGCGGGCCACGCCCAGGCCGATGCCCGACGCGCCGCCGGTGACGACCGCGACGCGGCTCATCGGCCGCCCTCGACGGGTGTGAACTGCAGATGCAGATCGCTCAGGCCGCGCAGGACCCACGTCGGTACGTAGTTGAAGTGACGGTCCGACGGGGGTCCGTGGTACGTCTCGTCGAGCCGGATGTCGCGCATCCGGTCGAGGATTCGGTCGAGGCTGATGCGCCCCTCGGCGCGCGCCAGGGGTCCACCCGGGCACGTGTGGGCGCCCCGGCCGAAGGCCATGTGCGCCCGTGCGTTGGGCCGGTCGACGTGGAACGCCGCCGGATCGTCGAAGCGCCGGGGGTCGCGGTTGGCGGCTCCGTTCAGGAGCATGACCGGCGTCCCGGCCGCGATGTCCACGCCGCCGATCGTCGTGGAGCGGCGGGCTAGCCGGAAGTCGGCCTTCACGGGGCTCTCGATGCGGAGCGCCTCTTCGATGAAGCTGTTGATCAGGTCCTTGTGCGACCGGAGCTCGTCTTGGAGCTCGGGGTTCTCGGCCAGGTACTTCAAGGCGATGGCCAGCAGACGGGCGGTCGTCTCCTGGCCGGCGGCGAACAGGAAGGTGGCCGTGCGAACCACTGACGTCACGTCGGGCATGGTGCCGTCCGGGTACGTCGCCAGGGCCAGGTCCGTCAGGACGTCCTGGCGCGGCTGGCGCCGCCGGTCCTCGATGTAGTGCGCGAACCAGCCGTCGAGCCAGGAGAGGGCGTTGAGGTCCCCGACCGCATCTTCCCCGGCACCGAGCTCGCCCGGGGCGTGGCTGAGTCCGAAGCCCTCGCGGAAGCGTTGGTGGTCCTCCTCGGGCACCCCGAGGAGGTCCGCCACGACGAGCATGGCGAAGGGTTGCGAGTACGCGGCGATGAATTCGCAGCTCCCGTCGGCTACGAACTCGTCCAGCAGTCGATCGGAGAGGCGCATCATGAAGGCCTCGTTCTCCTTGAGGCGCTTCGAGGTGATCAGACGCATGAGCAGCGCCCGCTCCCGCGTGTGCTCGGGTGGGTCCATGGTGACCATGTGCTCGTTCATCGGCAGTTGGTCCCGGTGCCGGTCGATGATGTCGCCGACGTCGTCACCCTCCAGGGGGACGGGAAAGGTCGCGAACGGTCCGATGACGGAGTTGCACGAGGAGAACGTGTCGACGTCGCGGTAGACCTCGCCCACCTCCTCGTAGCCGGTCACCGCGACGACCCCGTGATGGGGCAGGGGCAGCACGGGGCACACGGCGCGGAGCTCGTCGAAATATGGGTACGGGTCCTCGAGGAGTGATGCGTCACTGAAGAAGTCGATGCGTTCCCAGTCGCTCAACCCGGTCTCCCTTCGTTGTCGCCGGTGCGGGGGACCGGCTCCCATGCTGTGCAGTCGCACAGCATATTTTGGCAGTTGCTTAGCAGCCCTGGTCGGATGTGGCAAGTTGTTCGGGATGGCGACCTCCTCCGCCCCACGGCGCATCGGCGCCGCCGACTCCAAGACGCGGGCCCGGCTCCTCGACGCCGCCGAACACCTGCTGGTCGAGGAGGGCTACGCGGCCGTCACCTCCCGGCGGGTGGGGGCCCGGGCTGGCCTCAAGCCGCAGCTCGTGCACTACTACTTCCGCACCATGGACGACCTCTTCATTGAGGTCTTCCGGAGACGCGCCGACCAGAACCTGGCGGCCTTCGAGCGTGCCGTGGCCGCGGATCACTCGTTGCGATCCCTCTGGAAACTCAACACCGATCCGCGCGGCGCTGCCTTCACGATCGAATTGGTGGCACTGGCGAACCACCGCAAGGCCATCCGTGCCGAGATCGCCCGCTACGCCGAACGCTCCCGTGCCGCACAGCTGGAGGCTCTCGCCGCCGCGCTGAAAGCCGACGGCGTCGCTCCTGATCGCGTGCCTCCCATCGTCGCCTTGCTCCTGATGACCGGTCTCTCACAGGTGCTCTCGCTCGAGCGGGCGCTCGGGGTCACCGCGGGGCACGACGCCACGCTCACGTTCGTGCAGGACGTGCTCGAGCGGCTCGAACCGACCGGTGAGGGCATGGGATGAGGCTCGCAGCTACTCCGATCGCCAGCGGCGGTACAGCTCCGTCAGGTCCGCCCGGGCCTCGGGTGAGAGCTCGTCCGGTTCGATGCTGCCGGTAAGAGCGATCGTCGCCCGGATCTGGTCCAGATAGTTCGCGCAGTTGGGACAGGCCCGGAGGTGGGCCTCGAAGCGTCGCCGTTGACGCCGGGAGAGCACACCCTCGAGGTAGTCCGTCACCAGCTCGACCGCTTCCTGGCAGACGAGATCCTTTCGTCGCAGTGACAACATGGTCACGCCTTCGCTCTCTGGGCTTCGAGGATCTCGCGCAGGCGAGTCCGACCCCTGTGTAGCAGCACCCGTTGATTGCCCGCGCTGATGTCGAGCACGATGCACACCTCGTCGCTGGAGAGCCCCTCCACGTCGCGCAAGACCACAACCTCGCGTTGACGGCCGGGAAGGTCGTCGAGGCCCACGCGGAGAACCGGCCCCCATGCGGCGGCTTCGAGTCGGTCGTCGCTCTCCTCGGCCCAGCGCTCCACCGGATCCGCCCATTGGCCGGTGGCGTCGAATCGGACGGGGTCGACGGCATGGTGCGGCTCGAGCGCCGAGTGTCGATCCTCGCGGGAGCCGGCAGATCGTGCTCGGTTGACCAGGATACGGAAGAGCCACGTCTTGAAGGTGGAGCGGCCCTCGAACCGGTCGACACCCTTGACCACGCCCATCCAGGTCTCCTGGACGGCCTCCTCCGCGACAGCTCGACTGGGCACGTAGGCACGCGCAAGTCGGAGCAGGGGCTGTTGGTACCGCGTGACCAACGTCACGAAAGCCGCCTCGTCGCCGTCGCGCAGTCGGCTGAGCAACTCGAGGTCGCTGTCCACGAACGGCAGCGTAGGTCCGGAAGCGTGGTTGCTCGGCGCGGCCCTGTGTCGGTGGCATGAGTGGAGTGGTCCTCGATCCGCGCACACCCCACTCCGTCCTCGGAGTGGACACGGGCGTTACGGCCCGAGGCATCGGTCAATCCCCCGCGTAACGCTTCGGGAACCGAGGAGGACTGTGCTCTGTTGACGTACTCGTCGAGACACGGAGGAAACGGAATGAAGGCACTCGTTCGGCTGGCCATCGGTGCCAGCGCCGTCCTCGGGCTGACCACTTTGGCTGCTCCCGCCCTTGCTGGTGCGGACGCTCCGGCGTACCCCGGATTCACGTTCGGTCCCAGCCACGTCGTCTTCGTCCAGACGGACGACACGGCGGGCAACCAGGTGGTGGCCTACGACCGTGGCGCCGACGGCAGTCTCCACCTGGCCGGAACCTACGACACCGGTGGCCTGGGTGGTCAGTTGACGGGTTCGGTCGTCGACCATCTGGCATCGCAGGGCTCGCTCGCGTACGACCCGCACAACGGGTCCCTATATGCGGTCAATGCCGGCAGCAACACCGTGTCCGTCTTCGCCGTCAGGGGTGATCGCCTCTTCCTGCGCCAGGTCGTGGGTTCCGGGGGCACGTTTCCCGTGAGCATCGCGGTGCACGGGAGCCTCGTCTACGTCCTGAACGCCGAGAACGGAGCATCGGTCCAGGGATTCGTGGGTCTTTTCGGCCACCTCTTCCCGCTCCCCAGGTCCGCGCGGGCCCTCGATCTCAATCCGGCGGCGACACCGCAATTCGTCAACACGCCGGGCCAGGTGGCGTTCTCACCTGACGGCTCGCAGTTGATCGTGACGACCAAGGCCAACGGAAATGCCATCGACGTCTTCCGGGTCGGATGGTTCGGGTACCTGTCCGCGACGCCGGTGGTGAACGCGGAGCCGGGCACGGTGCCGTTCGCGATCTCCTTCGACTCCGCGGGCCACCTCCTCATCGCCGAGGCGGGAACCAACGCGCTGGCCACGTTTACCTTGAGCCCGGGTGGCACGGTGTCCCCCGTGAGCGCAGTGGGCACCGGTCAGTCGGCGACGTGCTGGGTCGCCCCGGCGCAGGGGTTCTTCTACGTTTCCAACGCCGGGAGTGCGTCGGTCAGCCGGTTCTCCGTGTCGACCGGCGGGACGCTGACCCTGGGCGGGCAGACCGCGACCGACCCGGGCACGGTTGATGCCGCCGCCTCGGCGGACGGGCAGTACCTCTACGTCCAGACGGGGGGCAACGGGATCGTCGACGAGTTCCGCGTCAACCCGGGAGGCGCACTGACCGGTGTCGGTTCGGTGACGGTTGCCGGCGCGGTCGGGGGCGAGGGGATCGTCGCCTTCTAACCTTCCTCTGCACAGCGAGTCCCCTGGCGAACGGCGCCCCGGTCACCCGGGGCGCCGTCGTCGTGGTCTCGACGTCCGGGCGGTCCGGTGGCCGGGCCCGGAGGCCGCGCTGCGCCGCTCCTCGCCCGTTGTGCGGCGCAACGGAATGTGCCAGAATTAGGTTCTGTTGTCGGAGAACACCATTCCACCGGTGAAGGATGTCGCCGCCCGGATCGCCGCGGACACGCTGGCCAAGAGGGGCACCGACTACACGGACGAAGTGCGGCGCCTCCTCGATGCCGCCCTCGAGATCATGGGGAAGAACGGCACCACGGCGCGGGCGCGGGTGGCCGACATCGTGACCGCCGCCGGGGTGTCCAACGACACGTTCTACCGGCACTTCGCCTCGAAGGACTCGTTGGTGGTGGCACTCCTCGAGGACGGCACCGATCGGCTCGCCAGCTACGTGTCGCACCAGATGGGAAAGGATTCCGCCCCGGAGCGCAAGGTGCAGCGCTGGGTCGACGGGGTGTTGTCGCAGACGCGCCAGGAGGTCGCAGCAACGACGCTCGCCGTCCTCTGGAACGGGAGCAGCGTCGGCATCGGCGGCACGGCCGGCCGCCACAACGCGAGCGTTCCCCTCGCCGCCCTGCTCCACGAGCCCTTCGCTGCGCTCGGGAGCACGACCCCCGAGTTGGACGCCTCGCTCGTCGCCCATGCGACCCTCGGCAAGATGGCGGACTACCTGTGGGCCGGGCAGCGGCCCACCCGCGAGGAGCTCCAGCACATCGTCGAGTTCTGCCTCAAGGTCGCCCGGCCGAGCGCCGCGGCGTGACGGCTTGACCGTGTCGGCCGAGCGTGCGGTGGGGAACGGGGCTCCGGTGGTGCTCGTCGAAACGCTCGACGAGGTCATGGTCGTCACGCTGAACCGTCCTGAGGCGCGCAACGCGCTCAGCCTGGCAGTGACGCACGCCCTGTGGGATGCCGTGGCGGCTGCAGGGGAGGACCCCGAGGTGGCTGCCGTGGTCCTGACCGGGAGCGATCCGGCGTTCTGTGCCGGTGTCGACCTGAAGGAGGTCACCGGCGAGGCGCCGCCCTCAGCCGCCCGACGGGAGCCCGGCGCGGGGCCCGAGCGCGACACGAACGGGCTGTACCGGTTCCTCCCCGTCATCGACAAGCCGATCATCGGCGCCGTCAACGGCGTCGCCGTGACGGGCGGGCTCGAGCTGGCCTTGCAGTGCACGTTCCTGGTCGCCTCCGAGCGGGCACGGTTCGCCGACACCCACGCACGTCTCGGGGTGATGCCGGGCGGCGGGGTCACCGTCCTGATGGCGCAGTCCGTCGGGCTGCGGCGCGCCATGGAGCTGTCGTTGACGGGCAACTTTTTGACGGCCGACGAGGCCCTCCGCTTCGGGCTGGTCAACCATGTCGTGGCGCACGACGAGCTGCTTCCCTTCGCGCTGCGTCTGGCCGCCGACGTCGTCAGCAACGACCAGCGCAGCGTCCGCCGGCTGATGCAGCACTATCGCGAGATCGCCAACGCGGCGACCTTGGACGAGGCCCACCTCCTGGAGGGCTACATGGCCGAGACCTGGCGCCCGGGGACGAGCGAGGTCAGCGCCCGCCGCGCCGATGTCACGGCCCGTGGACGTCGGCTGTCCTCGTAGGCGTCCCGTTGATCCGGCCGTCTGGGGTCAGTAACTATGTTCTCATCTGCCAGAATGATATTCTGGACCCGCTCAGGAAGGGGACACCATGGGATGGGACTTCGAGACCGACCCCGACTACCAGGAGAAGCTGGACTGGGCGGATGAGTTCATCCGACAGGAGGTCGAACCTCTCGACCACCTGTTCCCCCACGAGCAGTTCGTGCCCCTCGACGGAGCGCGGCGCGCCATCATCGACCCCCTCAAGGACGAGGTGCGCCGCCAGGGGTTGTGGGCGACCCACCTGGGACCCGAGCTCGGCGGTCAGGGTTTCGGCCAGCTGAAGTTGGCGCTGCTGAACGAGCTCCTCGGCCGGTCGCCGTGGGCTTCCGTCGTCTTCGGCACCCAGGCGCCTGACACCGGCAACGCCGAGATCATCGCCCATTACGGCACGCCGGTGCAGAAGGAGCGCTATCTGCAGCCTCTGCTCGACGGCGAGATGTTCTCGAGCTTTTCCATGACCGAGCCCCACGCCGGCGCGGACCCGACGCTGTTCACGACGAGGGCGGTCAAGGACGGCGACGAGTGGGTCATCAACGGGTGGAAGTACTTTTCCTCGAATGCCAAGACGTCGTCGTTCCTGATCGTGATGGCGGTGACGAACCCCGACATCAGCCCGTACCAGGGCATGTCGATGTTCCTGGTGCCGACCGACACCCCGGGGGTCGACATCGTGCGGAACGTCGGACTCTACGGCGAGCCGCTCAACGAAGGGTTCCACGCCTTGATCCACTACGAGGACGCCCGGGTGCCGGGCGAGGCGCTGCTCGGCGGCGAAGGACAGGCCTTCGTCGTGGCACAGACGCGACTCGGAGGAGGTCGGATCCATCACGCCATGCGGACCATCGGGATGGCCCAAAAGGCGCTCGACATGATGTGCGAGCGGGCGCTCAGCCGGCAGACGGCCGACGGGATCCTGGCCGAGAAGCAGTTCGTGCAGGGCTACATCGCGGACTCGTACGCGCAGCTGGTGCAGTTCCGGCTCTTCGTCTTGTACACGGCGTGGGAGATCGACAAGTACAACGACTACAAACGGGTCCGCAAGGACGTCTCGACGGCCAAGGTTGTCATGCCGACCGTGCTGCACGACATCGCGTGGCGGGCGATGCAGGTGCACGGCGCGCTCGGGACGACCAACGAGGTGCCCTTCTTCTCGATGATCCACGCAGCAGGGGTCCTTGGCCTGGCCGACGGCCCGACCGAGGTCCACAAGGCGACCGTCGCCCGCCAGGTGCTGCGCGACCACAACAGCACTGCCGGCATGTGGCCGACCGAGTGGATACCTGGAAAATTGGAAGCAGCCAAGGCGAAATTCGCCGACTACCTCGAACTGGAAGTGGGGAACCTGTGATCGATTTTGAGCGGCTCGCGGCGTGGATGGACGAGAGAGGCCTGCCGGGCAAGGGCGAGCCGATCGAGGAGCGGTTCCTCTCCGGAGGCAGCCAGAACGAGATCTACGAGATCCGCCGCGGGGAGGAGCGCTGCGTCATCCGGATCCCGCCGGACTTCGCGCCGGCGGATCGCGACGAGGGGATCCTGCGCGAATGGCGGATCGTCGAGGCCCTCGACGGCACCGAGGTCCCGCACACGCCCGCCATCGCCGCCTGCGAGGACGCCTCCGTCCTGGGCAGGCCCTTCTACCTGATGGGTTTCGTCGACGGGTGGTCGCCCATGGGCCGTGACACGTGGCCGGCCCCCTTCGACACCGATCTCGAGGCACGCGCCGGCCTCGGGTACCAGCTGGCCGAGGGCATCGCCCTGCTGTCGAAGGTCGACTGGCGGGCCCGGGGCCTCGAAGGCCTCGGGCGCCCCGACGGATTCCACGAGCGCCAGGTGGAGCGGTGGACGAACTTCTTCGAGCGGGTGAAGACCAGGGATCTCGACGGCATGGACGTGGCGTCGGCATGGCTGCGGGCGCACAAGCCGATCGACTACATCCCCGGGATCATGCACGGCGACTACCAGTTCGCCAACGTCATGTACAAGGACGGCGCACCGGCGACGCTGGCGGCCATCGTCGACTGGGAGATGGGGACGGTCGGCGATCCCAAGCTCGACCTCGGCTGGATGATCCAGAGCTGGCCGACCGACACCATGGCGGCGGAGGCCTCGGAATCGAGCTACGTCGACCTGCGGGGAATGCCGAACCGCTCGCAGGTGCTCGCCCACTACGCGCAGGTGTCCGGTCGCCAAGTCGACGACATCGACTATTACGTCATCCTGGCCAAGTGGAAGCTCGCCATCGTGCTGGAGCGGGGTTTCGCGCGGGCCGGAGACGACGAGAAGCTTCTCGCGTTCGGCCCGATCATCGTCGACCTCATGAAAGGGGCGGCCGAACTGGCCGAGACGACCGACTACGGCCAGTGAGCTGAGGGTGCACGCCGCCGTCTGTCCGGGCTACGGCCCGCCGGAGGTCATCGTGCTGCGGGACGTCCCCTCCCCGGACCTCGAGGCGGGGACGGCGCGGGTCCGGGTGGTGGCTGCCGCGGTGAACTTCCCCGACGTCCTGCTGGTCGCCGACACGTACCAGCTCTCCGTCCCTCCGCCCTTCATACCCGGCAGCGAATTCGCGGGTGAGGTCGTCGAGGTCGCCGACACCGCCGCACCGGTCGCGGTCGGCGACCGCGTCTTCGGGAGCACATTGGTGGGGGCCTTCGCCGAGGAGGTCGTCGTCTCCACGAGATCCCTGACCCGCATCCCGGACGGCGTCGACGCGCGCCTGGCCGCCGCGTTCGGGGTGGCCCACCGCACCGCCTATCACGCGCTGCGTTCCTTCGCCCGGGTCGAGGTGGGGGACGAGCTCATCGTGCTCGGCGCCGGGGGAGGCGTCGGCCTGGCGGCCGTGCAGATCGGCGCCGTGCTGGGCGCCACCGTGACCGCCGTGGCCTCCTCGGCCGAGAAGCTCGAGGTGGCGAAGGCCAACGGCGCCAGCAAGCTGGTGGACCACACGGCGGGCGACCTCCGGGCGGCGCTGAAGGATCTCCTCCCCGATGGTGCGGACGCCGTCATCGACCCCGTGGGCGGCACGCTGTCGGAGCCCGCGCTGCGTGCGCTCCGCTACGGGGGCCGATTCGTCACGGTGGGCTTCGCTGCCGGCGAGATCCCCCGCATCCCGCTCAACCTCGTCCTGCTCAAGGGGATCTGGGTCACCGGGTTCCAGATGCGTGACTTCGGCACGCGGCAGCGAGACGAGCTCGTGCGCAACGAGGCGGAGCTGATGGCGTTGCTCGCGAGCGGGCGGGTGACGCCGCACATCGGCGCGTCGTTCCCATTGACGGAGGCCGCTGCCGCGCTGCGCTTCGTGGCCGACGGGCACGCCGTCGGCAAGGTCGTCGTCGAGGTCGGCTGAGGCGATTTCCTCCCGGTCCCGCCGGTGTCGACAAAAGAGTTGGGACCGAAACTCCCTCGTCAACGGCCCTTTTCTCGAGAGCGCTCGACCCGTCCTCACGCCGCCCCGCGATCAAGTTCAGCCGCTGAACTGACGAAGACAGTGGGAAGAACCTCGGATCGAGGGTGAGGGGGATGGGCGATGCCACCGCAGGGTGACGCAGACGATGCTGGCCGCTCCCAGCTCGTCGCGCCCGTCCCTGCGGCGTGGGCCGTTGACGGCCGGCTCAACCCGAGGATGCTCGCCTATCTCATCGGTCCGGCCGCGTTCCTGGTCATCCTGCTGCTCATGCACGCGGGCTACATCGCGCGCGAGTCGCCGTGGGTCTGGCTCGGGATCTTCGTCGCGATCGTGGGGGTCAATCTGCTCGTCGACGCGTTCTACGCGGCGCGGCCGGGCACGCTGACCCTCAACCTGCGCGTCGCCAGCCAGGTCGCCGCCGTGACCGCCGTCATCTACCTGACGGGCTGGGGCCCGGTCCTGTGGGGCGCGTACGCATTCATCGCGCTGGAGAACGTGGCCCAAGGTGGATCCCGGGTGTGGCGCACCACCGCCATCTGGAGCCTGATCGGGATGGCCATCGGCCAGTTCGCCCTCACCCAGGGCTGGTTGCCGTCCGAGTTGACCCGTGCGCAGTCCACCGCGCTGACCCTCATGGGAGGCTTCGTCCTCTTCTTCGTAATCCGGATGGCCGGAGCCACCATGGAGCAGAAGGAAACGCTCATGGACCAGAAGGAGGAGGCGGAGGCGACGCTGCGTCTCAGCGAGGACCGCTTCCGTTCCCTGATCCAGAACTCCTCCGACGTCACGATGATCCTCGACGACGCGGGGGACTTCCGCTACGTCTCCCCTGCGATCAAGGATCTCTTGCAGTACGAGCCGGCGGAGCTCGTCGGCCACCGAGCGACCGACTATGTCCACCCGGTCGATCTCGATCAGGTCCGACGGATCCTGGGCGCCGACTTTCAGTCGGGGCCCGGCACCGCAACGCTCGAGTTCCGCATGGTGCGCAGGGACGGCACGACCCGCGACGTCGAGGCGGTGGTCTGCAACCAGACGGACAGGCCCTCGGTCGCGGGGTACGTGTCGAACATCCGCGACATCACCGAACGCAAGAAGTTCGAGGCGCTCCTCGCCCACCGGGCTCTGCATGACCCGTTGACGGGTCTGGCGAACCGCCAGCTGATCCTCGATCGGGCCGAGCAGATGCTGATCCGGGCGCGGCGCACCGGGGCTCCGGTGTCGGCCCTGTTCATCGACCTGGACAACTTCAAGGACTCCAATGACTCCCTCGGGCACGGTGCCGGTGACCAACTGCTCCAGATGGTCGCCGGCCGGCTCCTCGGGATCCTGCGGGCCAGCGACACCGTCGGGCGCCTCGGTGGGGACGAGTTCGTGATCCTGGCCGACGGTGTGTCCCTGGCCGGCGGGCCCGAGGCGATCGCCGAGCGGGTGCACCAGGTGCTCAAGCCCCCGTTCCACATTCCGGGGATCGAAGGCATGTCCATCTCCATCTCGGCGAGCATCGGCATCGCGTCGGGAGATCGTCCGACCGCGGAAGACCTGCTCCGGGATGCCGACATCGCCCTGTACCGGGCCAAAGGCGCCGGTCGCGACCAGTCCGTCCTCTTCGAGCTCGCCATGCAGAACGCAGCACGCGAGCGGCTGATGCTCAAGTCCGACCTGGAGTCCGCGCTCGACCGTCACGAGTTCTTCCTGCTCTATCACCCGATCTTCGACCTCGACCGGGTGCAGCTTCAGGGGGTCGAGGCGCTGCTTCGCTGGCAGCATCCGACCAGGGGGACGATCATGCCTGACGTCTTCATCCCCGTGCTGGAGGAGAGCGGCCTCATCGTCGAGGTGGGCCGGTGGGTGCTGGACGAGGCCTGCCGCCAGGCCAGTGCCTGGCACAAGCGCGGACACAGCACGAGCATCTCCGTCAACGTCTCCATGCGGCATCTCGAGTCCGATCGGCTCGTCGACGACGTCCGCGCCGCCCTCCTCGCCAGCGAGCTCGATCCCGGCATGCTGATCCTCGAGGTCACGGAGTCCGTCCTGATGAAGGATGCCGAGGCGACCGTCGCCCGGCTCAATCGGCTCAAGCGGCTGGGCGTCATGGTGGCGATCGACGACTTCGGCACCGGCTACTCCTCGCTCGCCTATCTCCGCCAGTTCCCGGTGGACGTGCTGAAGATCGACCGGTCGTTCGTCGCCGAGATGAGCCGTTCACCCGATGCCGCGGCCCTGATCCACGCGCTCGTCGATCTCGGCCGCACGCTGGGGCTGGTGACGCTGGCCGAGGGCATTGAGGAGCAGAACCAGCTGGAGGGCCTGCGGAGCGAGCAGTGCGAACAGGGCCAGGGATTCATCTTCTCCCGGCCCGCCGACGCGGCGGAGATCGAGAAGCTGCTCGAGCGGCGGAATCCGCCGCTGGCGCTCGGCGCGGGTCCGGGCTGACCTCCTACGCCGTCGGCCGACTCAGAGCGGCCTCCACCCGCGGCCGGACGCTCGAGACCCAGGACCCGACCACCTCGTCCAGGGCCTCGAATTGCTGCTCGGTGACGAAGAGGCCACGAGTCGGAACGGATGCGCCGAGCTCGACCAGGAGCGGTCGGAGGTGGACCTCGGGCGCGAGGGCGTGGATCGGTGCCGCACCCGTCATGACGGGAATGCAAATCGTCCGGGCCAGGGCATCGTTTCCGTAGCGGTCGAAGAAGGACTTCAAGAGGCCCGTGTAGGTCGCCTTGTACGTGGGCGAGGCCACCACCACGACGTCACTCGCGGCGACGGCGTCGAGCAACTCGTCGACCGCGGGGGCATCGGCGGCGAACAGTTCGGAGGCGTGCTCGGCCAGGTCGACGACGAGCGTGTCCGCCCCGCTCCGCGGGTCGTCCTGCAGCCCGCGGGCGACGGCGAGGGCAACCTGCAGCGTCCTCGAACCCGCCTTGGGGTTCCCGACCACGACCGCCACCCTCATCGTGCGCCTCGCGTGTCGTCGGGTTCGGGGCCCCGGCGACCGAGCGGCCGCCGGGCTGCGTCGAGGGAGCGGGTGGCGATCGGCACGGCGTCGGTGTGCTCCGGGCCCTCCGGTCGGAGCCCGGCTGCATGGGCGCCGTAGCGTGCGGCGAGCGGGGAGGCGCTGACCCCGTGGAGCAGGACGCTGAGAGCCACGGTCAGGGTGACGGCGGCGAGGACCACCTTCGCCTGTGACGGCGCCAGGGCGTCGACGGCGATCAGACCGAAGACCACCGAGGCCAGTCCGCGGGGGCCGAACCAGCCCACGAATGCCACCGTGGCGCGGTCCAGCCCGGTGCCGGCGAGGGCGATGGCCACGGGCACCATCCGGAGAAGCGTGAGCGCCAGGAGAGCGAAGACCGCATCGCGCCACGTCAGGTCCTCCAGGCCGGGGACGAGCATGACGGCCCCGAAGATGAACCACACCAGCAGCGACAACAGGGTGCCTGCCTCCTCGGTGAAGCGGAGCATGGCCGCGTCGTTGTGGTGGTCCAAGGTGCCGAAGGCAAGGCCGGCCACGAAGGCGGCGATGAATCCGTTCGTGCCCGCCAGGACGGACGTCGAGTAGGCGAACAACGCCAGGCCGAAGATGGCCAGGGGCCGGACGCTCGGCGAGCTCCAGTCGTGACGGCGGGCCAGCGCGAGGAGCACCGCACCAACGACACCGATCGCGATCCCCAGCGCAGCGCCGCCGGCGAGCTCGGCGACCGCCGTGCTCAGATGGGTGGCGCCGCTCACGGCCTCGGTGGTGACCGCCCCGGCGATGAAGAGATTGACGAAGGGAGTGGCGATGCCATCGTTGAGGCCGCTCTCCACGTTGAGGAGCCGGCGCACGGCCGAGGGCACCCGCTCGTCCCCCATGATGGACGCGCCGAGCGCGGCGTCGGTCGGGGCCACGATGGCGCCGATGGCGGCGGCCACCCAGAGCCCGCTGCCGCCGAACAGGAGCGTGGCGGCGGCCGCGCCGGCCCCGATGGTCAGCGGCAAGCCGATGCCCAACAGCCGCGCCGGGAGGGCGGCATCCGCCCGGAGGGCGCGCATGTTGACCCGGGAGGCGTCGGCGAAGAGCACCAGGGCCAGCGTCACCTCGGCCAGCGACCGGATGGTCGACGAGTGCAGACCGAAGTGCACGATCGTCGTCGGCCCGTGCGTCACGACGACGCCGAGGACGACGAACGCCATGGGGGCGGAGACGTCCCAGCGCTCGAGGCGGGCGGACACAAGGCCCCAGACGATGACGCAGGCGGAGACGACGGCCAGCGTCGTGAGGTTGAGGTCGTGGGTCATGGATCCCGTGTGGTCATTCTGGTTGGCAGCATCGCGCCGGGTCAGGGTCCAAGGTCACGACCCCGCCTCCGAGTCTGTGTGGCGCGTCGCGCCGGCCCGAGGGTCGGGGGATCTTCTCGGGTGGCCGGGAGTCCATCCCCGCGTCGGTCGAGCGAGCGGGCTAGACATTGGGATGCAGGGCGGGGTACTTGCCGACCACGGACCATCACAAGGAGTGTCGTAGATGCTTGCCTCCACTTACCCGGTGCTCGATGCCTTCCTGACCATGCTGTACTTCTTCCTCTTCATCATCTGGATCTGGCTGCTCATCATGGTCTTCATGGACATCTTCCGCAGCCACGACATGGGTGGGCTGGCCAAGGCGCTGTGGGTGATCTTCATCATCATCCTCCCGTTCCTGGGCGTCTTCGTCTACCTCATCGCACGCGGCGGGAAGATGCACGAGAGGGCGGCGCAGCAGGCGGCGCAGCAGCAGAAGGCCTTCGACGAGTACGTGCGTCAAACCGCGGGGTCGGCGGGGACCGACTCGGCCTCGCAGCTGTCGAAGCTGGCTGACCTCAAGTCGCAGGGCGTCATCACCGACGCGGAGTTCGACGCGCAGAAGGCCAAGATCCTGGCCAGCTAGATGTACTCAGCCAGGAGGTCGTGACGGGTTGATCTAAGAGAAGACCTCCGGTGCAGTGGAGATGTCCGTCTTCACCTACCGGAGGTCTTCATGGGTCACCGTAATGCTCGATTGACGTTCCACGGCCGGCGTCTGCTGGTCGAACGGGTGCGAGATCACGGGATGCCCGTGGCGGTCCATCGCCAAGAAGACGGTCATGGTCGTGGTGGCCGGCATCACGATCTAGCTCGTGTTCCCGAGCCTGACCGAGGTCTTCGCCTGCTGGCCCAAGCGGACCTCACTGGACCCGGTCTGGTTCGCCTTCGCGGTCATCCTCCAGGTGGCGCATTTTGCCTGCACCATCGCGTTGCAGCGCATCGCGTTGCGAACCGGTGAAAAGGAGCCGTCGGCCGCTCGAGGGGACGTTGACCGGACGCGACGGCCGGCTCGACCGGTCTGTCGGGGACCGGCTCGACGGTCGATTCGGGTGCTCGCCCGGAGTCAGCCGCTGCCGATGCGGCTGTTGTAGTTCTGGATGGCGGTGTTGGCCTCGTTCTCGGCGAAGGACGCAGCGGCCTGAGGCGACATCCCGTTGGCCACCATCTGCTCGAGCCCGTCCGCCACGGCATTCCTCACGCCCTGATAGTCGCCGATGAGCGAGCCGATGTTGGCAAAGCTCAACGAGCCCGACGTCAGCTGGGTGTAGCCGACCCTGTAGTTGGGGTCGTGCGCCCACTTGGCCTCAAGGGAGGGGAATTTGGTCGCCGAGACCCGGATCGGCACGTACCCGCTTTCAGCGGCCAGGGATGCCTGTTGGGCGGGGGAGTCGAGGTACTGAATCAGCTGCCAGGCCGCCGCTCGCTTGGCCAGCGATGCGTGCGCAGAGATCCACAACGAGCCGTCTCCCACCGGCACGCCGCCTCCGGCGGTGAGCGCTGGTAGCACCGCGGTACGGATCTGCACGCCGGGGTACTGGCCCGAGGCGAGCACTGCCTCGGCGGGCCCTATGACACCCGAGGCTTCGAACGTCATTGCGGCATTGCCGGTGGCGATCGCGATCAGGTGGTCGATGTTGTTGGGGTCCGAGCCGGTCGCCAGGGCCAGGTGCGACTTGAGCATCTGGTTCCACCATCTCCAGACCTTGAGCGCCGTCGGGCTCGTCAGATCCGCCTGGGTCGCCCGCGCCGCGTGCCCGTTTCCGTTGTTCACGTACTGGCCGCCACTCTTGGCGAGCAAGAACTCGAAGACATAGGGCTTCGCAGGCAGCGCGACGCCATGGGTGGCCGCATGTGCCGCGACGATCTTCTGCGAGTCGGCGGTGACCTGTCCGAACGTCACGGGCGGGACGTTGGGGTCAAGTCCGGCTTTCTGGAAGGCCAAAGGGTTGTAGTACATGATCACGTTGGACACGGACCAAGGCATCGACTGCTGGATGCCGTGGTAGCGGTAGAACGCCAGGGCTCGCGGCAAGTAGTCGCTCAATGCGTAGTGGGAGGCAGCGATGCAGTCCTGTACCGGGACGGTGGAGTGGCTGTCGACGAGCTGCTGCACCGTCGTGTCCTCGAATTGCGCGACGTCGGGAAGGTCGCCGCTTGAGAGCCCTGCCTTGTACTTGACGAACTCGGACGGGTAATCGGGTTGCTGTACCAACGTGACCTTGACTTTTCGCTGCGAGGCGTTGAACTGCGCGACCGAGTTCTGCAGCCACGTGTTGTTGGTCTGGGTCATGGTGTGCCACATGGTGATCTGGACAGGGGTCGACGACTTGGCCAACGCAGAGAGGCCGCAGGCCGACGAGACGACGCTGGTCGACGATGGCGCCGCCGCGTCGGCCGTCGTAGCCGCACTGCCGCCCATGGTGGCCAGGGCGGAGGCAACCACGAGCGCCGCGCCGCCCATGGCGGCCGTACCCCGCCGCGCGTGTCGCCGGCGCCTCCCCCAGCCTCCTCGACGTGCGTGGTCATTCGTGTACGTCATCGTTGTTCTCCTTGCTGGGTCATCCCTTTACGGCTCCGGCGGTCAGTCCCCGCACCAGCTGCTTCTCGAAGAGGATCAGCAGGAGGAAGAGCGGGAGGGCGGCCAGCACCGTGCCGGCGAAGATGACGTTGAAGTTGTTCAATTGGCTGTTGGCGAGGAATTTCAGGCCGATCTGCACGGTCCGCAGCCGGTCGTCCTTGGTGACGATCAGCGGCCACAGGTACTGGCCCCAGGCCCAGAAGAAGCTGAAGATGCCGAGCGCGGCAACGGCAGGTCGTGCGACGGGGAGCGCGACGTGGCGGAGGAACTGCCAGTGTCCCGCACCATCGAGCTTGGACGCGTCGCGGAGGTCGCCGGGCAGCCCCAGAAAGGCCTGCCGGAGTAGGAACGCGCCGAAGCCGGTGGCGAGGAACGGAACCGTCAGACCGAAGTAGGAGTTGTACCAGCCGAGGCTCACCACCGTGTCGAGATTGGTGAGGAAAGTGACCTCCAGCGGCACCATCATGGTTGCGAGGAACACGACGAAGAGCGTCTTCTTGAGCGGGAAATGGAGGAAGGCGAAGGCGTAGGCGGCAGCGATCGACGTGGCCACCTCGCCGACCACGATGACGGTCGTCACGATGAAGCTGTTCAGGAGGTACCGGCCGAGGTGACCCTGGGTCCACGCCGTGGAGTAGCTGGACCACTGGGGGTGGACCGGGAAGAGGATGGGTGGCTTTGCCACTACCTGATCGGGTCTGAGGAGCGAGTCCACGACGGTGATGTAGATCGGGAAGAGCACGATCACCGCCAGCACGATGAGCAACATGTAGCGACCGATCAGCGCGACGCGGCGCCGGCGGGCCGGGGTGCCGCGTCGGCTGGCAATCAGGAGTCCGACACCGGCGAGAACGACGCCGATGGCGACGAGGAGAAACATCCGGAACCCGGGAGCCAGCGCGCCCAGCATCGTCACGAGCCCCACGTCAGCGCTCATAGGTGACCCGCCGCTCGAGCAGCCGGATCTGCACCAAAGTGAAGATCAGGGTGATGACGAACAGCGCGACCGTCATTACGGCGGCACGACCCTGGTTGTTCTGGTTGAAGACCTGGTCATAGATCGCGTAGACGAGCACGTTGGTGTGCTGCAACGGGCCACCAGCCGTCAGGATGTCGATCTGCCCGAACGCTTCGAGGGACAGGATGGTGCCGACGACGATGGCGAAGAAGAGCGTCGGGGAGAGCATCGGCAGGATCACGTGACGCATCCGCGTCCATGCCCCCGCACCGTCCACGCGTGACGCCTCGAGGAGATCATCGGGCACGGCCTGCAAGCCGGCGGACATCACGATGAAGGACAGCCCGAGGTTCTGCCAGATGGTGACGACAGAGACGGCCAGGAGCGCCCACTTGGGGTCGTCGAGCACCGAGAGCTGGCCCGTGCGACCGAACCAATAGCTGAAGAGCCCGATCTGGGGGTTGAGGAGGGTGAAGAAGATCACCGAGGCCACCGCGACAGACGTGGCCACGGTGGACGAAAAGACGGTCCGGAAGAACCGTATGCCGGACAGCTGTTGATGGGCCAGCACGGCCAGCAGGAGGCCGAGGATCAGTCCGGCGGGCACGGTGAAGAGGACGAACAAGAACGTCACCCAGAGGCTGTTCAGGAAGTCGTGCGAGCTCAGCACCTGCTGGATCTGCGAGAACCCGACATAGTGCTTGGGCTCACCGGGGAACGGCGGGGTGAGGAAGAAGGACAGGTAGATCTGCCGGAGCAGCGGATAGAAGACGAAGACGCCGAAGATGACGAGGGACGGCAGCAGAAGTCCGAGCGCGAGCATGATCTCCATCAGCCGGCGTCGGCGAGGTGACCGGGCCGGGCCGGTGCGTCGACCGCGGGCGGAGACGACTCTGTCCGCGGGTTCGGGACCGAGCTGTTCGAGCGGCGCGGTGACGCTCATCAGCTGATTCCGTGACCTGTCGACGCGTCGAAGAGATGGAGGCGGTCGGGGTCGGCGCTCAAGAACACGCTCTCTCCCTCGCGGGGGACGATCCGCTCGGCGGGAAGCCGGATGATGATCTGCTGACCGTCCTCCAGACGGCAGACGACATGGTTTTCGTAACCGAGCGCCTCGATGACCGCGACCGATGCTCGGAGCGGACCCTCGGGCTCGATGAGGACGTGCTCGGGACGAACGCCTGCCACGACCTCGGCCACGTTGCACCGGCCCACGGCATGCTGTTGGCGAGGTGTGAGCGGGATGTCGCCACTCGGCGTCTCGATCACGAGAGTCCCGTCGCGGCGGGACGGAGAGCCTGTGACAGTGTTCATCGGTGGGTTGCCGATGAAGCCCGCCACGAAGAGATTGGCCGGGTGGTCGTAGATCTCCGTCGGTGGCGCCACCTGTTGGATGACTCCCTTGTCCATCACGGCCACCCGGTGGCCCATCGTCATCCCTTCGACCTGGTCGTGCGTCACATAGACGACCGTCGTGGCCAGCCGCCGTTGGAGTTCTATGAGCTCGGTGCGCGTCTGGGTGCGCAACTTGGCGTCGAGGTTGGACAGGGGCTCGTCCATCAGGAAGGCCTCGGGTCGACGGACGATTGCCCGCGCCAGGGCGACCCGCTGGCGCTGGCCGCCCGACATCTGTGCCGGCCGCCGATCGAGCACCTCTGTCAGCTCCAGCGCCTCGGCCACGTCCTGGACTCTCCGCTCTCGCTCGTCCTTCGGCATCCGCTGGTTCTTGAGCGGGAATTCGATGTTGCGACGGGCGGTCATCTGGGGGTAGAGCGCGTAGCTCTGGAAGACCATGGCCACATCTCGCTCCTTCGGCTCGATGTCATTCACGACCCGGTCCCCTATCTCGATCGTCCCCTCCGTCGGGGCCTCGAGGCCGGCGATCAGTCGCAGCACGGTCGATTTGCCGCAACCGGACGGGCCGAGAAGAACGAGGAACTCACGGTCCTCGACCTCGAGGGTGACGTCGCGCACGGCCTGTACGTCACCGAACCGCTTCGTGACGTCCCGAAGTGCGACCTGGCCCATCAGCCCAGAATGGCGGTCGAGGCTCGAAGCCTGTAGGGCCCGAAGGCCCTATCGGACGGGCTGGACCGGTCCCGCAGGCACGATGACGCCCAAGGGGTAGCGAGAGGCAGAGCACTCCACGGCCACCCGCATGCTCAGCCCGGTCCGATGAGCTGCCCGACGTTGCTCCCCAAGGAGGCGCTGGGTGCTGCGCGGCCGGGTGCTGCCTCCGGCAAGCCCTATGAAGGGTGCCGAGCCGTGCCACGCGCCAGGGAGTTCAACCGCGATCGAGCGCGTGCCGATAGGCCCTCGTGGGCGCCTACCGGCGGCGTCGGGCATCCGCATTGTCATCAGTGTCGCGACGCGTGGTTACATTGCACGCCAGACGTTGCGTAGGCGGGGCGAGCACATGCACGAAAGCAGTCACCATGTATGAGGGGACATGGGAATCGGTCGGCACCCACCGGGTACCGGTGTGGTACGACGACGCCAAGTTGGGGGTCTTCCTCCATTGGGGCCTCTACTCGGTCCCGGGCTGGGCACCACGCGTGCCCGACATCCAGGAGCTGCTCGTCAAGAGCGGGCCCCGGCGCATGCTGCGGGACAACCCGTACGCCGAGTGGTACCTCAACTCCATGCAGATCGACGGCAGCCCGACCCAGCGGCACCATGCCGAGGTCTACGGCGACGACTACCCCTACGACAACTTCGTCAAGACCTTCAACGACGCCTCCGACGGGGCGAATCTCGACGCCATCGCGGCCATGTGCCAAGCGGCCGGGGCGCGGTACGTGGTCCTCACCACCAAGCACCACGACGGCTTCGCCCTGTGGCCGTCCTCGGTGCCCCACCCCGTCAAGGGCGCGTACCACTCGGATCGTGACCTCGTCGGGGGTCTCAGCGAGGCGGTGCGCGCCAGGCGGATGCGCATGGGCCTCTACTACTCGGGTGGCTACGACTGGCCCTACAACGACGCCGTGCTCGCCAAGCCGGCCGATGCGGTCCTCGCCGTGCCCCATGGGCGGCGCTACGTGGACTACGTCACGGCGCACTGGCGGGAGTTGATCGACCGCTACCGTCCGGCCGTCCTGTGGAACGACATCTCGTGGCCGGCCGGAGGCAACCTCGCCGAGCTCTTCGCGTACTACTACAACACCGTCGAGGAGGGAGTCGTCAACGACCGCTGGGTCGAACCGAACCTGCCTCGCAACGGCTTCACCGACGGCATCGTGCGCGGCGCAGGCGCCTTGCTGCAGATGCTGTGGCCGCTCATTCCCGCCCGCCGCAAGCGCCTGACGTTCTCCAGTCCCAAGCACTGTGACTTCCGCACGCCGGAGTACGACGTCCTGCACACCGTCTCCGAGCGCAAGTGGGAACTGGCGCGTGGCGTCGGGCACTCCTTCGGGGCCAACCGCCACGAGTTGCCCGGGGACATCATCGCCGAAACCGAACTGGTCCAGATGTTCTGTGACGTGGTCTCGAAGAACGGCAACCTGCTCATCGGTGTGGGCCCACGACCGGACGGGACCATCCCCGACGAGCAGCAGGCGCCGTTGCGCGGCCTGGGGACCTGGCTGGAAGCCAACGGGGAGGCGATCTACGGCAGCCGTCCCTGGGTGATCACCGAGTCCACCACCACCGGGGGGACTCCGCTGCGCTTTACCAAGAGCGGAGAGGGTGTCTACGTCCTCGTGCTGGGGATGCCCGACTCCAGAACGGTCACCATGCCCGCGGTCGACGGGTCGCGGGTGCGGCGGGTCCGCCTGGTCGGGGCGGACGAGCTGCTCGACTTCTCCGTCGACAACGGCGAGCTCACGGTGACCCTTCCCGAGCAGCTGCCCGACACGGCGGTCACCGCGCTGGACCTCGGAAGCGAGGTCCGGGCCCGGCTGGGCCGGACCCGATAACGCTCCTGCGGTCAGCCGCCGAGCACGAGCTGGGTCTGCAGCACCCGCGCGACGAGCCAATCGGACTGGTCGCGCACGTCGGTCTCGACTACGATCACGGTGCGGCCGACATGGAGCGGCCGCGACGTCGCTTCGACGTACCCGTCGCGCACGCCGCGGAGGAAGTTGGTCTTCGACTCGATCGTCGTCGTGCCCGCCGCGCCCGCCGGCAGGTTGAGAAAGGCGCACGCGGCGCCGGTGCTGTCGGCGAGGGCCATGACGGCTCCTCCGTGCAGCAAGCCACCGGACGTGCAGAGGTGGGGCGCCCAATGGAGCCGGGCGCGCACCTCCTGCTTCGTGTAACGGGAAAAGACTGCCCCGAGCGTCTTCAACAGCGGCATGAGGTCGCGCAGCCGGTCGTCGTCCATCTGATGCGCCGAGTCGGATGCGTCTCCCGCAGTCACCGATCGGAGGCTACCGAGCGCGGGGGAGGGACCATTGGCCCTAGTCGCAGGCCGTGCCACCCGGCATGATCGACGCGTGGACGAGGGTTGCCGGCGCTGCAGTTCACCGTCGGCAGATTCGGCGCGATCCCTCACCGGGAAGCGTCGTTTCGTTGGCGGAACGGGGACCCGTGCCCCCGGCGACCACTCGTCCATCTTCGCCTTGCGCCGGAGAGCCGACCCCACGGGCCGCTTCGCATCGCTGGGCGGACGCGGCTAGCGCTGGGCGGCGAATGGCCCGGCTCAGAGGCGCCCGACCACTTGCGCGAGTACGTTCGGCCCTGCTTGGCGAACCAGGGGAGGCCGCATGATTCTTGATCTGTTCCTGATCGGCCTCGTCGTCACCCTGGAACCGATCCCGCTCTCGGCGATGATCCTGCTCCTCGCGGCCGAGCGGGGCGTCATGAAGGGCCTGGGGTTCACGCTCGGATGGATGTTCACCCTGGTCGGCATCGTCGCCATCACGGTGCTCGTCACCGGCGGGAAGCCGTTGATCCCGCACACCGCACCGTCGACCGCGAGCCTCGTGGTGAAGCTCGCCATCGGCCTCGTGCTCGTGTTCATCGGGTACCGGCGCTGGGGCAAGCCCGCATCGGGCGAGACCAAGCAGCCCAAGTGGATGGCCGGCATCGACCGCATCAACCCGCTGGCGGCGGCCGGGCTCGGCTTCCTGCTCCAGCCGTGGGTCCTCGTCGCGGCGGGCGTGGCGACGATCACGCAGGCCAAGCTCTCCTCGGGCCTCGAGTACTTCGGCGTGTTCGCCTTCTGCCTCTGGTGCACGGCCAGCTATCTCGTCCTGGAGACGTACGCCGTGCTGCGCCCCGAGCAGGTCAAGTCCAAGCTCGACGCGATGCTCGCGTGGATCAACACGCACCGGGACCAGGCGATCGTGTTCCTCTCGCTCGGGCTCGGCCTCTACCTCATGGCCAAGAGCATCTACGAGCTGGTGACCGCCGGCTGAGGCGCCACGTACAAGGCCGACGTCCTCGGGACTTTCGGCTCTAGCCGCCGGTGGTCGTGGGCGCAACGCTGTGACCGATCACACGAGAAGGAGTTCCGATGCTCGCCTACACGTGGCCCTTGTTGAGCCTGTTCTGGACGTTCCTGATGTTCGCGGGGGTGTTCCTGCTCCTGTTCTTCATCATCTGGTGCTTCGTCGACAACTTTCGCCGTCGCGACCACCACGGCCTCGCCAAGGCGGGGTGGGCGATCTTCATCATCTTCGTGCCGGTCATCGGCGCGCTCGTCTACATCATCGCCCGGCCGCCCGACGCGGTCCTCACCAGCTGACGCGCGCCGGCAGGACGCGGCGACCCCGAAGGGGAGGGCGTCAGCGTCCCGCCGCGGCCGGTCCCTCGGCGAGCCGCAGGCGCCCCCCGTCCACGACGACGCCCTCGACGCCCACGCGCTCGGCGAGCAGGGCGGGCACCTCTTGGAGCGGGACCTCGGTCACGGTGGACTCCCCGCCCACCGGCCGCTCGATCACGACGGCCTGCTCGTTGACGAAGACGGTGAGGCAGCGCTCGGGGCTGCGGAGCCCCGCCATGATCCCCGTGACGAACGGTGAATCCGGGTGGGTGGCGGTGAACCAGTTGTTCACCACGATGTCGACCTGCTCGGCCGGCTCCGGGACGAAGCCGTACATGTCGGTCCAGTCGCCGTCCAAGAACCCCTGGAGGACCAGCTCGGGACCGTCCTCGACGAGGCGGTAGCGCCAGCCCTCCTGCTCGGTCTCGGTGCCGGCCTCGAAGGGGACGGGGTCGAGCAGGCCGCCCCCGCCGAAGCCGACGTCGGCCAGCCAGGTGGAGCCGTCCCGGTCCGACACCCGCAGCAGGAGATGGTTCAACGGGCGGGGCGAGCCCTCCGGGCCCAGGCGTACCCGGGCCAACATGGGGTGGACCTCCCTGCCCCCGAGGGACTCGAGGGCGGCGGCGAGGAGCAGGTTGTGCTCGAAGCAGTAGCCGCCGCGCCCCCGCTCGACCATCTTCTCCTCCAGGTCAGGCAGCTCGAGGGAGACAGGCGTGCCCGAGAACGAGTCGAAGTTCTCGAACGCGATGGTGGTGGCGTGGGCGCGGTGCACCTCGGCCAGGCCGGGGTCGTCCCGGCCCGCCAGCCCTATGCGCTCCAGATAGGCCGTGACGGAGGTGAGCGGGGGCACCGGGGGAGAGGCTAACGGCCCTCCGGCAGGCCGGTCTCGGCGAACGATCGTTCGATCGCAGGCGAGCGTGGGCGCATTGTCGCCCTTCCCCCGTCGTCGCTATGGTGGCGTCCAGCCCAGGGGAACGCGCAGGAGCTCGGAGATGCAGAACCACCATCCCACGATCACCCAGCGTCCCGACCGGACGTGGGTGGTGGAATGCGCGCAGTGCCGCAACGACCTGACGTCGGCGGTGCCGATCGGGATCGGGATGCCTCTGCGAGACCGGGAGACGGCGGAGCGGCTCCGGGACAACCACGCCGCACGGCCCGTGCGGGCGGCGGCCTCGTAGGAGCCGGCCGACGACGGGCCGCGCCGAGTCCCCCGCCGTGATGTCGGCGCCGGGTGCACCTTCGCCGGCCGCCGCCGGTGTCGTCACGAAGGCGAGCCCCCGATCGGTGGGCGACACTGTCGCGCGCTACCTCGCCCTGCTCGAGTCGAAGGGCCTGAAGGTCTTCGCCGTCATCGACCAGCGCGCCGAGGCCCAGGCGGTTGGTCTGGACCTGCGGGAGACCACGCTCGTCCTCTTCGGGAACCCGGCCGCCGGGACCGGCGTCATGGATGCGGCACCGCTGGCGGCGCTCGACCTGCCGCTCAAGGTGCTCGTCTGGTCCGACGGATCGGGCGCCACGCAGGTGAGCTACGCGGACCCGTCGGCCCTGGCGGCCCGCTACGGGCTCGGCACCGACGTGGTGGCGCCCCTCGAGGGCATCCACGGGCTGACCGACGCGCTCGTCGCCCCCTGACGGGCGGGGCGGCTCAGGTCCTCAGCCCGAACCCCGCATCGTGGAGGCGCACGCGGAAGCGCTCGGCCCCGAGCGATTGCTCGACCGACTCGCGCAGCGCCCGGCCGCCGCCGTCACCCGGATGGAACGCGGCGAAGATGGTGACGTTCACGACGCCACCCCAGCCGCGGTCGATGTCCACCCTGGTCACGGTGAAGTCCCCGTCGTCGGGGTGCGCATCGCCCAGGGCCTGCAGGACCCGCTTGGTGACCTCCGCTCCCGGCACCCCTCCATTATGGGGTCCCGAGACCCCCAGTCATAGGGGTCGATCGTCACCGGTTCGGGGCACGCCGGGGTTGATCCCGTCGGGGTGGGAGCGGGTCCCTCAATGCGAGAAGCGCACCGTCGGCAGGACCCGCCCGAGGGCGCGGGGCCGGTGCCAGATCCCGTGCCCGCCGAGGCGGAGCAGGACGGGGAGCAGGACGAGCCGGACCAGGAGCGCATCGAGCGCGACCGCCACCGCGAGGATGACACCCATCTCCTTGGGGGCGAGCGGACCGGAGAGGGCGAAGGTGAGGAAGACGGCGATCATGACCGCCGCGGCGGAGAGCACGACACGGCCCGATGTGGCGACGGAGCCGACCATCGCGTGCTCGGGATCGGTGTGGGTCTCGTAGCGCTCCTTCGCCGCCGACAAGAGGAACAGCGTGTAGTCCATCGCTACGCCGAACACCATGGCGCCGAAGAAGATGGGGCCCCACGCATCGACGAATCCCTGCGGGTGGAAGCCGAGCGGCCCGTCGAGGAACCCGTTCTGAAAGATGAGGCGAGCGATGCCGAACGCGCCGGCCACCGAGAGCGCGGTGATGGCGACGCCGGCGGCGGCGATCAGGGGCGCTCCCAGCGCGATGAGGAGCAGCAGGAAGCCCATGGCCAGGAGGATGGCGACCACGACGGGCGCGGCGCGGGTGAGGGACTGCTGCAGGTCGTGGTTCTCCGCGGCGGCACCGCCCACGAGCGAGCCGGCCGGGAGCTCCTGACGGAGGCGGTCGATGGTGGCGCCCGTGGCCGTGGTGGACGGCCCCGTGGTCGGCACCGCCTGGTCGAGCGCCCAGCCGCCGCGCGACCCACCCGGCATCACCGCCGCCACCCCCGGGTCGTGGGCCAGGGTGCCGAGCGCCGCCGCCTGGCGGGCCTGCGGGACGAGGATCTGCAGGGTCCCGGGCGCGCCGGGCCCGAAGGACGACACGACCTGGTCGTAGCCGACGCGGCGCGTTGGACGTCGGCGGCACGATGGTGATCGAGGGCATGTTGGTGCGTAACCCGAGTACCGGCAGCGCGGCCAGGAGAAGGATGCCGAGCGCGGCCAGGCCGCTCCAGACGGGGTGGCGCCAGAGGAACCGGCCCCACGCGTGCATCGTCCGGTCGAGCCGTCCCTCGCCCTCCGGCGTGGGCGGCGCGCCGCGGCGCAGGCGGATCCGGCCTGCGTTGACCCGTGTCCCGAGGCGACCGAGCACTGCGGGCAGCAGCGTTAAGGTGGCGGCCAGCACCGCGACGACGGCCAGCATGATGCCGAGCGCCATGCTGCGGAAGGCGGGGCTGGGGACGATGAGGATGGCCGCCAGCGCGCCCAACACGGTCAGGGCGCTGAAGGCGACCGCCTTGCCCGCCGTGTCCAGTGTCTCGGCCACGGCGGCCGCGACCACCTCCCGGTCACCCGGTTGCGCACCGCGCCGTGCCAAGGCGGACCGGAAGCGCACCACCAGGAACAGCGCGTAGTCGATGCCGAGCGCCAGCGCGAACATGAGGGCGAAGTTGAGGGCCCAGATGGAGACCGGCGTCACCTCGGTGAAGAGCACCAGAGCGCCGGCGGCGACCAACAGGCCCACCATCGTCAGGAGGAGGGGCAGTCCGGCCGCCACGAGGCTCCCGAACACGATGACGAGGATGGCGATCGTGACCGGCCACGAGAGCATCTCGGAGCGCAGCATGGCCGACCGGTTGGCGTCGTTGAAGTTGGCCCAGAGTGCGCTGTCACCGGTCAGGGTGACCGAGATCCCCGGGAGGGCGAGCTCCTGCAACGGCCGCGCAAGGGCACCGGCCGCCTTCACCATGGCGTTGGGGTCGGCGGCCGCGCCGGCGGTGACGATGCCCGTGCGGCCATCCCGCGAGAGCGAGAGCCCCGCCTCGGGCGGGACCACCGCGGAGACGCTCGGGTTCGACCGGAGCATCCGGGTGACGCGGGCGACGACCTGCTGCGCCGCCGGATCGGACGCGAGGGGACCGTGGTGGTCCACGACCACCACCTGCAGCGCGGTCGAGCCGAGGCCGGCGAAGTCGCGCTGCACGATGGCGCGGGCGCGCACGGACTGGCTGGTCGAGTCCTGCCACCCCGCTCCGGCGAGGGCGTGCTCGGCCCGCACGGCGAACACGCCGAAGGTGCCGATCACCACGAGCCAGATCAACAGGACGGCTCGAAGGTGGGTCGCCGTCCAGCGCCCCAGCCGGGCGAGCGGCCCGGGACGACTCGTCGTGCCGGCGTTCTTGCGGTCGTCGGGCGCTCCGGGCGTGGCCGCCGCCACTGCTACGGCCGGGTGCTCCATCGTCGATGCCATTCCTGGCCCTCCTCGGTCTCGCCGGTATACCCCTATGGGTATCGTAGCACGGTTGTCCATATACCGGTAGGGGTATATGATGAAGAGGCGACATCGCGATCGAAGGAGCGAGAAATGCAGCTGCCCGACGAAGTCACGCACGACGTCCGGAAGCGCCTGCACCGGGTGGCGGGACAGCTCGAGGGCATCGAGCGCATGCTGGACGAGGGCCGCGAGTGCCGGGACGTCGTGACCCAGATTTCCGCGGCGACCAAGGCACTCGAGCAGGCGGGCTTCCGCCTCGTCGCCGCGGGGCTCACCTACTGCCTGGCCAATCCCGAGGAGGCCGAGACCGACGGCTACCCCCTCGAAGAGGTCCAGCGCATGTTCATGAAGCTGGCCTGACGATGGCCGGGCGCCGGATCGTGATCGTTGGCGGGGTGGCCGGGGGGATGTCCGCCGCCACCCGGCTCCGGCGGCTCGACGAGGAGGCGTCGATCGTCGTGCTCGAGCGCTCCGGACACGTGTCCTACGCCAACTGCGGTCTCCCGTACTTCGTCGGCGGTGTGATCGAGGACGAGGAGGACCTGCTGCTGCAGACGCCGGAGCGCCTGTTCGACCGGTTCCGCCTCGACGTCAGGGTGGGCTGCGAGGTGGTCGCCATCGACCCGGCCCGGCACGCGGTCACGGTGCGGGCGACGGGCGACGGCGCCACGTCGGAGGTCCCCTACGACGCGCTCGTCCTCAGCCCGGGGGCGGCACCGGTGCGGCCTCCGTTGCCCGGGTTCGACCGGGTGCGCGTCCTGCGCACCGTCGAGGACGCCGAGCTGCTGGCCGACGACGCGCGGGGCATGCCGCGGACGGCCGTCGTCATCGGAGCGGGGTTCGTGGGGCTCGAGACGGCGGAGAACCTGGCCCACCGCGGCATCGAGACCACCGTGGTCGAGGCGGCCGGACAAGTGCTCACCCCGCTCGACCCCGAGATGGCCGTCCTGGTGGCGGCCGAGCTCGTGGCACACGGCGTCGTGGTCAAGACCGGGGTGGGTGTCGCCGAGGTGACCGGGAGCGGGGTCGTGCTGGCCGACGGCACGACCGTCCGGGGCGACCTCGTGGTCGCCGCCATCGGCGTGCGACCCGACGCGGGCCTCGCGGAGATGGCGGGGCTGGCCCTCGGGCCCCAGGGGGGCATCGCGGTCGACGCGGACGGCCGCACCAGTGCCGCCGACGTCTATGCGGTCGGCGACGCCGTCGAGAAGGCGGACTCGGTCGGAGGGGGATCGTCCCTGATCGCGCTCGCCAACATCGCCAACCGGCAGGGACGCCGCGTCGCCGACGCCATCTGCGGCCTCCCCGTGCGACCCGCCCCGTCGCAGGGCACCGCCATCGTCAAGGTGTTCGGGGTGACCGCCGCCATGACGGGGTGGAACGAGCGCCGGCTGCGGGCGGCCGGGCGGCGCTACCGGGCGATGCACTCCCACCCGATGAGCCACGCCGGCTACTACCCCGGGGCCGAGCCGATGGCGCTCAAATTGCTCTTCGACCCCGACGACGGGGCCATCCTGGGCGCGCAGGCGGTGGGCGGGTCCGGTGTCGACAAGCGGATCGATGTCCTGGCCACGGCCATGGCGGCGGGGCTGCGCGCCGACGCGCTCGCGGACCTCGAGCTCGCCTACGCGCCGCCGTTCTCCTCGGCCAAGGATCCCGTCAACATGCTGGGCTACATGGCCGAGAACCTGATGTCGGGCGAGTGCGACGTCGTCGAGACGGACGAGCTGGGCGGCCTCGTGGCGACGGGGTGGAGGCTGCTCGACGTGCGGACACGGGACGAGCACGCGCGCGGCTCCATTCCGGGCAGCGTCAACGCACCCCTCGACGCCCTGCGCCAGGAGCTCGGCGCGCTGGGCGGTGGTCCGTTCGTGGTCTATTGCCAGGTCGGCCAGCGGGGCCACACGGCGACGATGCTGCTGCACGAGTTGGGGCTCCCGGCACGGAACCTCGACGGGGGTTACGAGACCTGGCGGGCGGCCGATGCCGCGGCGGCCGGCGATCCCGGTCGACTCGTGGAGTCGGCGGGCCGCCGCTGATCAGGCCGAGGGCTCGGGGAGCTTGCCCGGCGTGCCGACGAGCTTCGCGGAGAACTTGACCGCCTTGACGGCGCTCGTGGCGGCCGTCTGCAGCGTGGCCCCGATGACGATGAGGATGATGCCCAGCCAGAAGAGGTAGTGCCACCCGAGCATGAGGATGCCGAGCCGGCCGAGCATGTAGGGCGGCGAGCACACGACCGCCCCGACCGCGCCGCCGACCGCGGTGGCGGCGAGCTTGTCCCGGGTGTTCTTGGACTTCTCGATCCCTACGATGCGCGCGGGCACGGCGACGTAGAGGAGCATCATCAGGCCGACGACGATGCTCTGGCTGATAGCGAAGGGCCAGTGGCCCCAGCGGGTCACGATGAGCGACGAGAACGCGAGGGCGAAGCCGATCAGCCCGCCCCAGGACAGGATCACCCGGAGGTGGTGGTTGGCCTGTCCGAAGGCCGGCCGGATCTCGGGTTGGCCCGGCTTGGAGATGGCGAAGGCGAAGACGCCGTTGAGGTAGAAGCTGGCCGCGGTCAGCGCGATGACCCCCAGGACGCACGGGATCAGGATCGGTCCGCGCAGCACGTGGAATTGCTTGCCGTGAAGCATGTGGACCTTGATGTCCAAGAGGGCCAGCCAGATCCACATGGCGGGCACGATCTGCACCAGCGTGAGCCGCCAGTTGGTGACGAGGAGCTTCAGGCCCTGGAACAACATGAGGAAGGCACCCACGATCAGGGCCAGGGGCGCCAGCCAGCGGCTGCGGTTGCTGAGCTGGAGCACGGCCTGCTCGACGGCCTTGTCGTCGCTCTTGTTGATGGCCTCGATCAGCGCGCCGATGCCCGCCGCGACCCGCGTCCTCCGTTTGGCGGGAGCGCCGGGCGGCTCGGGTCCAACGGCCGCCGCGTCGTCGTCGCCGATGGCGCTCGCGCTCTCGTGGTCCACCGTCACTGGTCGTTCCTCACCGTCGCCGGCCGTCGGGTCCCCCGCCATTGTGGCCGCTACCAGGGGTGGGGGGAAGGGTCGAAGCTTACGCGGGCCTGCCGACGGCCCCCAACCTGCGTAGCCTCCTACGCGGCACGACTGCGCCCGGTGGCGAGTCCAGGGAGGTGGCCGACGATGGCGATGGACAAGGGGATCCGCCTGGCGGACAATCCGGCGCCCCGGGCGCTCCCTCACATGAGCGAGGCGGAGAGCAGGGCGAAGGGCAGGGCGGCGCGAACCAAGGTGCCGCGGGACAGCCACGCGGGGCTCCTTCTGCCACCCGAGCGCCCCGATCCGGTCGCGCTCCTCGAGGAGCAGGCCACGACGCGGGTGCCCGAGCTCGTCCCCATCCGCTACGGGAGGATGCTCGTCTCCCCCTTCACGTTCTTCCGCGGGGCGGCCTTGATCATGGCGTCGGACCTCTCCACGACGCCGCGCTCGGGACTGACCGCCCAGATCTGCGGCGATGCCCACCTCTCCAACTTCGGGGTGTTCGGCTCGCCCGAGCGCCAGCTCGTCTTCGACTGCAACGACTTCGACGAGACGCTCCCGGGACCCTGGGAGTGGGATGTGAAGCGCCTGGCGGCGAGCATCGTCGTCGCCGGCCGCCAGCGCGGGTTCTCCAAGGGTGTCCGCACCGAGGCGGTGGTCGGCCTCGGGCGGGTGTACCGGGAGGCCATGCGGCAGATGGCCGCCATGACCAACCTCGAGGTCTGGTACAGCAGGGTCGAGATCGAGGGAATGGTGTCCCTCCTCCAGCAGCGGGCCGTCGCCAGCGGCTCCAAGGCCGAGGCGCACGTGGCGGCCACCGCCACCAGGCTGACCGAGAAGGCTCACACCAAGGACTCCATGAAGGCCCTGGACAAGCTCACCTACGTCGTCGACGGGGAGCGGCGGATCATCAGCGACCCGCCCCTCATCGTGCCGGTCGCCGACCTGTTCCCGGAGGTGGAGAGCGAGGCCATGGTGGAGCTGTTCCACGGCGTCATCCGCAAGTACCGCCAGAGCCTGCCGACCGACCGCCGGCACCTGCTCGAGAAGTACCAATTCAGCCAGATGGCCCGCAAGGTCGTCGGCGTGGGCAGCGTGGGGACCCGGGCCTGGATCGTCCTCCTGCACGGCCCGCGCCACGAGGACGTCCTGTTCCTCCAGGCGAAGGAGGCCGAGGCGTCGGTCCTCGAGCGGTTCACCAAGAAGAGCGCGTACCCGAACCACGGTGCCCGTGTCGTCGCAGGGCAGCGGCTCATGCAAGCCAGCAGCGACATCTTCCTGGGCTGGCAGCGCGCGGACGGCATCGACGGCGTGAGCCGTGACTACTACATCCGCCAGCTGCAGGACTGGAAGGGATCGGTCGACCCCGACAACGCCATCGCGCAGGGAATGACGCTCTACGGCGAGCTGTGCGCCCACACGCTGGCCCGGGCCCACGCCCGCTCGGGGGACCGGATCGCCATGGCGTCGTACCTGGGCAACAACGCCGCCTTCGAGAAGGCGCTGGCCAAGTTCGCCGAGTCCTACGCCGACCAGAACGAGCGGGACTACGAGGCGTTCGCCGCCGCCTGCCGGAGCGGTCGGCTCCACGCCGAAGAGGGGATGTGACGGCGGCGGCCTGCCCCCGGTTCCCATGCACGAATCCTGTGGCGAGCCTGTGGGTGATGCCGGAATCGCGCAGCGACGACTTTCGAAACGTCACGAAAGGGACGTGTCTTGCGACAATCGAGCTTGTGCCGACCTGTGAGCGATGCAATGGTAAAGGGGGAAGACCTGGCCGCAGGCTGGGCTCATCGCAAATGACAACGACGTAAGGAGTCCGAATGCTTGCCAGCAGCTACCAATACCCGATTCTCGATTTCTTCCTGACGATGCTGTACTTCTTCCTGTTCATCATCTGGATCTGGCTGCTGATCACGGTGTTCGTCGACATCTTCCGCAGCCACGACATGGGCGGCGTCGCCAAGGCGCTCTGGGTGATCTTCGTCATCATCCTGCCCTTCCTCGGGGTGTTCGTGTACCTGATCGCCCGGGGCGGCAAGATGCACGAGCATGCCGCGGCCGAGGCGGCCCAGCAGCAGAAGGCCTTCGACGACTACGTCAAGCAGGCGGCCTCTGCCCCGAGCAGCGCCGACCAGCTCTCGAAGCTCGCCGACCTCAAGTCGCAGGGCGTCATCACCGATGCCGAGTTCGAGGCGCAGAAGTCGAAGATCCTGGCCAGCTGAACCGCCTCCAGGCTTACGATTGGCCAGAGAGACAGACTGACTAAGAGAGCGGAGGAGCCCCCCATGACCCTTGGACCAGTGAGCTACACGGTGATCGCCTTCCCGGGCAACCGCTTCAACGGGAACATCATCCCCGAGATCGAGAAGCTCGTGGCCAACGACGTGGTCAGGATCCTCGACCTCGTGTTCGTCATGAAGGACGAGAAGGGCGACACCATCAGCCTCGAGTTCGACCAGATGGACGAGCTGGCCGCCTTCGGCGACATCGAGGGCGAGGTCGGTGGCCTCGTGAACGAGGAGGACCTCGACCACGTCGCCGCCGGTCTGCCGGAGGGCAACTCCGCCCTGGTCATCGTGTGGGAGGACCTGTGGGCCGTGCCCCTGGCAGAGGCGCTGCGAGGCTCCGGCGGGGTGCTGGTCGACAGCGCCCGCATCCCGGCCGACCTGGTCGAGGAGGCGTTCGCGGAGCTGGCGCAGGCCCTGAAGAGCTGAGGACCGAGAGACCGAAAGGGAAAGGAGCACCACCATGCCAATGAGGCGACGTCCGGTCATGCGGACGGTGGGGAGGACGGCCGTGATCGCCGGCACGGCGACGGTCGTCGCCGGCGGGGTGAACCGCCACCAGCAGAACAAGTACGCCCAGCAGGATGCGGCCGCGCAGGCCCAGCAGGCCCAGCAGGCCCCCGCGCCGGAGGCGGCTCCCGCCGCGCCGGACTCGGACGAGCTGATCAGCAAGCTCAAGGAGCTGGCCAACCTGAAGGACCAGGGCATCCTGACGGAGGCGGAGTTCAGCGACCAGAAGGCGAAGATCCTGGCCGAGATGTCCTGACCAACGGCAGGTTGTGCCGGCCTCGGCCCGCGTCCCGGCAGCGAGCACCTTGTGGCCACCCCCCCACAACGCCGACTCCGTGTTGACGTCCGAAGTCGGGGCCCCGCCGCCTGTCTTCTCTCCCCTGATGCGAGGCCTGCGGGGGATGGAGGCCGCGTCGCCGGGGCCCGAACGCGTCGAGGCCGCGGCGCGCTCGACGCGGCTCCCGGCCGGACCCGAGCGCAGTCGGGTCCTGGTGGGGACGCAATTCCGGGCTCGACCAGGGGCATCGGCCGAGTCGGCCCGAGCCCTCGATCGGAGGCCCCGCCGGTAACGTAAGCCGGATGTGGCCGACCGACACCGGTGGCGGGGACGTCCCGAACCGCCCTGGCGCGTTCTCGGTTGCGCGTGTCTGACGACCTCGCTCCCGACGCCGTCGGTGTGCAGGACCCGCCGCTGACCGAGACGGAGCCGGCGCCCGTTCGGGACCCCGGGGGGGCTCGGACCCGCTGGTGGTGGGTGCCGGGGGCGATCACCGTGCTCACGATCGCCGGCGTCATCGTGGTGACGCTGTCCCAGCTCCATCCGTCCATGCTGCTCACGGACACGACGACGACCGGTGGCGACACGGGCGCGCACATCGCCATGCCCAAGTACCTCGAGACGCTGCTCAGCCACGGACACCTCACCGGCTGGTACCCCGGCTGGTACGACGGCATGCCGCTCTACACCTTCTACTTCACGCTCCCCGACGTCTTCATCGCCATGGCGGGCTGGGTCATCCCCTACGACGTCGCGTTCAAGTTGGGCACGATCCTCGGATCGGTGTTGTTGCCGGTCTGCGCCTGGGCGTGTGGCCGCTTCTTCCGGTTGCGCCCGCCGATCCCGACCATCCTGGCGGCCGCCACCCTGCCATTCCTCTTCGACTACACGTTCACCATTTACGGCGGCAACCTCTTCTCCACCTTGGCGGGGGAGTACTCGTTCTCCTTCAGCCTGTCGCTGGCCGTGCTGTTCCTCGGGCTCTTCGCCTGTGCCGTGCGGGAGGGGAAGTACCGCGGCTGGGCTGCGGTCGTGCTGGCCGGCTGCGTGCTGTCGCACATCATCCCGGGCATGTACGCCCTGGGTGGGGCGCTCATCCTCACCATCCTGGAGCTGCTGCCCGCGCGCTGGGGGATCGCCGACTCGCGGCTCCTGCTGTGGCGCGACGACGACACCACCGAAGGGGTCCCGTGGACCCGCACCCTGTGGTGGGCGGGCTCGACGGTGGGCATCGGGCTGCTGCTCTCGGGTTGGTGGCTCGTCCCCTTCGGGCTCGAGCACGCGTATACGACCTCCATGGGGTACACGAACGTGGAGGGCTGGGCCCAGTACTTCCGCGAGGCCGACACGTGGGCGCTCGTCCTCGCCGGCCTCGGGGCCATCACGGCGTTCCTCGTGCGCAGCCGCTTCGGCATCACCCTGACCGTGCTCGGGATCGCGTCGGCCCTCGCCACGGCGCTCGACCCCCAGGGCAGCCTCTACAACGTCCGTTTGCTGCCCCTCTGGTTCATCTCCGTCTACCTCATGGCGGCCTGGGCCTTCGGGACCGGCTGCATCGCCGTCGCGCAGTGGTGGCGGCGGTGGCGCACCCGGCTCTGGACGGCGCAGGCGAACGCGGCACCGTGGGCGGAGGGCGACCGACCGTGGGAGGAGCCGCGGACGCTGGGCGAGGTCACCGCCGACGTCGGCTACGTCTTCGTGCCCCGGCGTGAGCCGGCCCCCCGCTGGGCCCCGGCCGCGGTGAGCGGCGCGGTGCTGGGTCTCGTCGCCGTGATGGTGATCGTCGCCGCTCCCTTCGTGGTCCAGCCGTCGTCCCTGGTGCACGCCGGGCCCAACGAGGTCACCAACTGGTCCGTCCTGAATTACGCCGGCTACGAGGGCCAGCCCGCCTATCCCGAGTACCGCTCGGTGATTCAGACCATGGAGGCGGTGAGCAGGCGCTATGGCTGCGGGCGCGCCATGTGGGAGTACAGCGACACCGAGCAGCGCTTCGGCACGCCCGAGTCCCTCATGCTCCTCCCGTACTGGACCAACGGCTGCGTCGACTCCATGGAGGGCCTCCTCTTCGAGTCCTCGACGACGACGCCGTACCACTTCATCAACCAGGCCGAGCTCTCGGCGGGGCCCTCCGATCCCGAGGTGGGGTTGCCCTACGGCCCGCTCGACGTGACGCTGGGGGTCCAACACCTCCAGCTGCTCGGCGTGAAGTACTTCATGGCCGAGACGGCGCAGGTGGAGAAGGAGGCCAATGCGGACCCGGCGCTGAAGCTGGTGGCCACGACCGGGCCCTGGTCGTCGAGCGCCGGCGGCACCGCGCCGAGCATCACGTGGGACATCTATCTCGTGCGCAACTCGCCCCTGGTCTCGCCACTGGCCAACGATCCCGTCGTGCTCTCCGGCGTGAGCCCGTCGCCGGCCGGCTGGCTCAGCCCGTCCGTGGCCTGGTACGACGATCCGACCCGGTGGGACGTGGAGCTCGCGCAGAGCGGTCCGGCCTCGTGGCCGCGGACGTCGGTCAGCGACATCCACGCGAGCGTCAAGCACGTCGGGACGACCCGCGTCACCGCGGTGACGCAGGGCGACTCGTCGATCAGCTTTCACGTCTCGCGCGTCGGCACACCCGTGCTCGTCAAGGTCTCCTACTTCCCCAACTGGCACGCCAGCGGCGCCGAGGGACCGTGGCGGGTGACGCCCAACCTCATGGTCGTGGTGCCGACCAGCCACGACGTGACGCTCACCTACCGACGGTCGACGGCCGACGACCTCGGTCAGCTGGCGACGCTGGTCGGGCTGGTCGCCCTCATCGTCATGTTCGTGGTGCCGTCGGTGCGGCGCTGGAGGCGCGCCTCAGGCGATGAGACAAAAGGGACACAAAGTGTCTAATATGTCCTGCAATGACGGTCGTCCTGCCGCAGTCCGGCGCGGAGCTGGGCACCGCCGCCCTCCGCGAATTCAGCCCGACTGAAGAGCGGATTCTCACGGCCGCGCTGGGCCTCATCGGCCGGCGTGGCGTCCGTCGGCTCGGCATGCTGGAGATCGCCGAGTCGGCCGGTGTCTCGCGCGGGCACCCTCTACCGCTATTTCCCGAGCAAGGACCACGTGCTCTCGGCTGCGGCCGACTTCGACGAGCGCCGTTTCAGCCTCGGCCTCGACCAGGTGCTCGCCACGACGCGCGCGCCGGAAGAGCAGATCGGGGCGTTCATGGCGTACTCCTTCGAGTTCATCCGCACCCACCCCTGCCGCCCTCTCTTCGAGTCCGAGTCCGGGTTCGTCATGGGGTACCTCCTCGAGCACCTCCCGTCCTTGCGGGCGGAGCTCGTGCACCGGCTCGGGGACGCCCTCGGGACGGTGCCCGCCGTGGCCGCCGGGGCGATCGATCGCGAACAGCTGGTCGACGTGATCGTCCGCCTCTTCGCCGCCAGCTGGATCATCCCCGAGTCCGACGAGGTCTCGCTCGTGCAGTCCGTCAATCGCATCCTGCAGATCGCACCCGCCTGACACAAGGAGAGGCACATGGAGACCGAGACCGAGCCCGACACGGCCGCTGACGACGCCAGTCCGTTTGCCGCAATGGATCCGGAGATGGCGGCGAACCCACAGCCGATTTTCAAAGCGATGCGCGAGGTTCCGGTCATGCCCATCGACCTGACGGCGGGCCGTGGCGTGCTCCTGTCGCGCAAGGCCGAGATCGACGAGGCGCTCCGCCACCCGGAGATCTTCTCGTCGAACATGGACGCGGTGGACCTGCGGAACAAGCGGCCCATGATCCCGCTGCAGATCGACCCGCCCGAGCACAAGAAGTACCGCAAACTCCTCGACCCGCTCTTCTCCCCGCACAAGATGGCGCCGATGGACGAGGAGGTCTCCGCCCTCGTGAACCAGCTCATCGACGGATTTGTCGACCGGGGCGAGGTGGACTTCGCCAAGGAGTTCTCCATCCCCTTCCCCTCGCAGGTGTTCCTGACCCTCCTGGGCCTGCCCCTCGACGAGCTCGACCGCTTCCTCACCATGAAGGACGGCATCATCCGCCCCGACCACGTGACGGGCACACTCTACGGATCGAAGGAGGCGAGGGACTACCAGCAGAAGATCGCCGACTCGGTCTACGACTACTTCAACGAGATCCTCGACGAGCGAGAGGTGGAGCGGCGTGGCGACCTGCTCTCACTGTTCCTCGACGCCGAGGTCGAGGGCGACCGCCTGACCCGCGAGGACATCCTCGACATCTGCTTCCTCTTCCTCATCGCCGGCCTCGACACGGTCACGGCCACGCTCGACTGCATGTTCTCCTTCCTGGCGCAGAACCCCGAGCAGCGACGGCAGCTCGTCGAGGACCCTTCGCTGGTCCCCAACGCGATCGAGGAGCTGCTGCGCTGGGAGACGCCGGTCATGGGCGTGGCCCGGGTGGCCGTGGCGGACACCGAGCTCGCCGGGTGCCCCGTCCACGCGGGCGACCAGATCATGATCATGATCGGCTCGGCGAACACCGACGAGGCCGAGTTCCCCGATGCCGACCAGGTGCGGTTCGACCGCGAGGTGAACCGCCACATCGCCTTCGGCGGCGGCATCCACCGCTGCCTGGGGTCGAACCTGGCCCGGCTCGAGCTGCGGGTCGCGTTGCGCGAGTGGCACAAGCGGATCCCCGACTACGAGGTCGAGCCCGGCCACACGCTGGTCTACACGTCGGGCATCCGGTCCATCGACCACTTCCCCATGCGGTTCACCGCGACGGCGTGACCTCCGATCTGCGCCGCCCGCCGTCGGCGACGTGCTCGGTCCAGCGGCCCTCGTGCCAGTAGCGGTGCTCGTGCCGGCCCGACGGGTCGGGGTACCAGCCTGAGGGAGCGGCATCGCCCTCCCCGGTGCCGTTCGACGCGGCAGGTGCCGGGCGGCGGTGCAGCCGGGCCAGGCGGCTCAGCTCGGACAGCTCCTCGACGAGCCGGTCCGCCTCGGCCACCTCCCGGTCCCTGAACTCGGCCCGCGTCCGCTTGCCGGCCACGTCGACGTGGACGGTCGCCAACCCGAGTGGCCGCTGCGCCGGGCCCTGCACCCGGCGGATGCTCTGCGACTTCTCGAGCGGCACCCAGGTCGTGGCGCGGTTGAGCCGCCCCGTCACGCAGACGGCGTGCGCGTCGTCGTGCCCGGCGGAGAGGAAGTGGAAGCTCAGCGGTGCCTTGAACCGGGCCCGCCACGGCGGCGGCGTGCGCGTCGGGTCGGGGCCGCCGAGCAGGCGGGCCAGCAGGTGCCAGGCGTCCTGTTGCGAGCCGACCGGGAGGAGGGCCTTGCGCACGACGCTGGTGCCCTCGCCGCGCTGGTTGCGCGCCGTCGCCCCCGCGATGTCGACCTCCAGCCGGCACCACCCGAAGGGTCGCCAGAGCAGCGGCTCCACCTGGCGGACCGCCTGGATCCTGCCGTAGGGCACGGTCTCCGAGATCGTCTGCAGCAGGCCGCGCCGGATGCGCACGCCTTCGGGCCCCTCCACCGCGATGAACCCGTACTGTCCCGAGAGCCGGCGCCACACGACGCCGGCGAAGCTGAGGAGATAGACGGCGAGGAAGCCCGCCACCGCAGCCGCCGTCCTCGGTTCGAACTGGTCCAGGACCGCCAGCGTGGCGACCGTGCCCACGAGGACGATGGTGACGAGGGAGAGCAGGACCGATCCGAGCAGGCGGCCCGTCGTCACGCTGGCCATGGGGAGCCCCGTGTTGCTCGTCGCCGCGGCAGCGGTCTCGTGGTGCCCGGCGAGCAGCACGAGCCGCAGCTCGGCCGCCTCGGCCTCGGCGAGGTAGGCCAGCTTGCCGTCGGTCGAGCCCGACCCGGCCAGGCGGATGCGCACCTCGGACACGCCGAGCATCCGGGCGAGCAGGGGCCGGACGATGTCGACCGCCTGGATGCGGGCGAGCGGGAGGCGGCGCGAGTCCTTCCGGATCAGGCCCGTCTCAATCCGCAGCGTGTCGCCCTCGAAGCGCCAGCGGGTGACCATCCAGTGGATGTAGCCGTAGAGCGCGGAGACCAGGGTGATCACGACGAGGTAGTCGGTCTCGACCGTGCCGTTCTCCGCCTTCGAGTGGATGGTGGAGACGAGGAACAGGAACACGAGCGCCGGCAGGAGCCGGCCGACGCGCGCCACCGGCGAGAGGGGGTGGAGGCGGCGCCACCCGTCGTGGGGTGGTGTGGGGTCGGGCGGGTCGGGCGTCACATCCCTGCCGCCATCGACTCGCCCAGCTCGGTCAGCCGGTCCCGGAGCCGCGCCGCCTCGTCCTTCTCCAGGCCGGGGATGCGGGCGTCGCTGGCCGCGGCCGCCGTGTGCAGCTTCACCGTCGAGAGATGGAACAGGCGTTCGATCGGCCCGGCCGTGACCTCGACGAATTGCATCCGTCCGTAGGGCACCACCGACAGGCGCTGCACCATGACGCCCCGCGCCACGATCAGGTCCTCGTGGCGCTCCTGGTAGCGCCAGGCGCGGTAGCGGCGCCGCACGAACCACGAGGAGCCCGCCCCGAGCACCACCACGACGGCGACGCTGATCGCCGCGGCCAGCGAGCCCAGCGCGGCAAGGAACACGAGCCCGAAGACGGCGGCCAGCAAGACGGTGAACGTGGCCAGTTCGGCCCTGCGCATGCGCCACAGCCCCGGCGAGGGGCGGAGCCAGGCGTCCTGGTCCTCGAGCGCGCTCACGGACAAGACGTTACGGGGAGCGCACCCGGCCTAGGGTGCAATTGTGCCCGGGTTGCGTGGCCCCGAGACGAGACAGCTCGCCATGGCTCTCGAGCCGGTGGCCGGCCAGGTCTACTTCGCACCCGAGTGCCATGCGGCCTACGCGGGGCTCGGGTTCGCGCCGAGTCCGGGGACGCTGGCCGGTGGCGTGCAGTTGCCCGACGGCCCGGCCTACTTCACGAGCCGCGGCTCGGTGATGGGGCAGGTGCCTGGGCAGGTGGTGGCGGCCGCCTTCGCCGTGTTCAATCCCGAAGTCGTGGTGCCTGCGGTCGAGCTCGGTTGGGGCAAGGTGGACGCGCCCACCATCTGCACCGCCCGGACGATCGGCGCCGTGAGCCAGTTGGCGCGCGTCCTCGGCGCCGAGCCGGAGGGGCTCGACCGGGCGACGGGGCTGCTCTCCCAGGCCGCGGCGCCGCTGCGGCCCGAAGGCAAGCCCCTGTTCGCCGGGCTTCTCAGCCTGGGGTTGCCGGGCGATCCGATGGGTGACATGTGGCGCCTGGCCGACCTGTTGCGCGAGTACCGGGGTGACGCCCACACCGCCGCCTGGACGTCGGCCGGTCTCGACGCGACGGAAGTGGGCCTGCTGACGGAGCTCTACTGGGGCCTTCCGATGCGCACCTACATCCGCACGCGCGCGTGGTCGGACGACCAGCTCGACGAGGCGGAGGCCCGGCTGTCGGCGCGGGGCCTGGTGGCCGACGGTGCGCTGACCGGCGACGGCCGGGCCCTGCGGGAGTCGGTCGAGGTGGCGACCGATGCCCAGTGCGAGGTGATGGTCCACGCGCTGGGCGACGGTTTCGACGAGCTCATCGAGCTGCTGGGCGAGTGGGGCGCGGCCGTGCGCTCCGCCGGCGGCTACCCTCCGCAGGGCCCGCACGACCTGGCGCCGGTGCGCTGACCCGGGCGGTCAGCCGAGCGGCCGGTGCTCCGTGCCGGCCCCCGGCGTGATGAAGAGCGCCGTCCCCGGCTCGTGCACCCGGGTGGTGTGCCAGACGTTGTGCGGGTTGACCATGGCGTGTCCGGCCCGCAGCTCGACCACCCGTTCCGCCCCGTCGATCTCCTGGATCACGTCGACGCGGCCCGAGAGGAGGACGACGACCTCGTCGCCGGACGGGTGACGCTCCCAGGAGTCCCACGTGGCCTGCTCCTCCGTGACGCATACCAGTCGTCCCTCGTCCCCGTCCGCCCGGAAGCGTGCCTCGTAGGCCTCCAGGTACCCTGGCGACCAGGCGAATTCGGGGAGCGGCGTCGCCGTCCCACCGCGCCCGAGGTGGACGAACGTGCTCGCGAGATCGAAGCCTTCGTCCACCTGACCATGCTCCCAGGCCGGCGGCCGCCGTGCCGAAGGTCCGACGTGAACAACGCGCGACGGGTGAGTGAACGGTGCGTTGCGCGCCCGTTTTCGACAAATTCGCTCGGTCACCTGGGAATACGCCGTCGACAGCGACGGCGGGACGTCGGTACGCTGACGCCCGTGTGATCGGTCGGAGATCGCACAGGAGAGTGGCCCATGGCTCCACAGAACTCTGCCGAGATGCCGAGCGAGGTCCTCAACTATCTGGGCCTGCATCACATCATCACGCTCGGCACGTCGTCGTTCACCGGCATGCCGCACGCGGCCACCATCGCGTACGTCAGCGATCAGAGCGGCGTGTACTTCGCCATGCCGGAGAGCGAGATCACGTTGAAGAACGTCGCCGCCAACAAGTGGGCGTCGTTCACCATCGACGACTACACGCCGGACTTCCGGAAGGTGCGCGAGCTGCGGGGCGTCGGGCGCTGTGGCGCGGCCGACGACCTCGCGACGGCGCGGGCCATGGCGCTCTTCGCCGACAAGATGTCGGAAATGCCCACGGAGTCCCTCGGCAACATGCATCTGATCAGGCCGCTCGAATTGCACTTCGTGGACTTCGAGTACACCGCCGGCGTCGCCGTACCCATGGAGTCGACCAAGGTGTACGCCTCCACCGACTCTGCCGCCGTGCCCGCTCCCTTCAGCACGCAGCTCGAGCACCTCATCCTCGAACCGGGGCAGGTGATCGTCCGGCAGGGAGAGCGCTCCGAGCGCTTCTTCATCATCGTCGACGGCGAGGTCGAGGTCCGGCGCGAGGGGCACGGTCAGGATGTCATCGTGACCCGGCACGGACCGGGACAACTCTTCGGCGAGGTCGGCGCGCTGACCGGCGCTCCTCAGACGGCCACGTTCGTCGCCGTGGCCAAGACGGTGGTGATGGCGGTCAACCGCTCGTCGTTCCAGGACTTCGTCACCCAGTCGGCTGCGGCCGATCTGGGCCAGCGGATCCAGGGCACGCTGATGGCGCAGCAGCGTGAGTCGGCGCAGCCGTTCGGCGTCACGCCCGGCAGCGTGTCGGCCGTCGACGCTCAGTAGAGCGGCGACCAGGCGGCGCTGCGCAGCAGCCGGCTCTCCCAACGGTCGCGCACCTCGAGGGCGTCGTGCAGCCACGTCCCGGGCGCCGACGCCTCCGGCGGGAGGTCGTGGCCCAGCATCCACATGACGGCTTTCGCGTTGACGACGCGCTGCCAGAGGATCACCTCGGTCGTCATGTGGGTCCCGAAGACGGGCTGGAAGGCGGCCTCGAGCTCGATCATCCCCGTGCCCTCCTCCTTCTGGCTGCTCAACGTGTGGTCGTAGAGCGTGCCCGCCTTTTGCAGGTAGGCCCGCAGCCCGCCGGCGAAGGGCCATGCGGTGTCCTCCATGAACAGGGAGTTCTTGTGGGTCTCCGCCGCCACCGGCACCGTGCTGAGGTCGATCTCCTGCAGGGGTGACCACGACACCGGCTGGACGATCTTGGCCTCACACGCGTGCCGCATGGCGTCGACCTTGGCCGACCACGCCGCGAGGTCTCCGCCGCGCACGCGCTCGGCCAGCTCCGCCCACGCCGCCGCATCCCGACAGCCGGTGATGGTGACCACGGTGTAGGCCTGGCCGCTGCCATGGGCCAGGTGCAGGTACCACAGCAGCCTGCTTCCGTCCGACGTCGCCAGTGCCGGGAGGTACTCGTCCCGGTAGGCGGCCTCGAACCTCTCCTCCTGCGCCCCGGCGACCCGGTGCACCTCATGGAGCAGTAGCACGGTGTACCCCCTGTGTCCTCTCTATCGGGTGGTGGAGATCCCGCCGTCGACCGGGATGATGGCCCCGGTGAGGTAGGCACCGGCCCGCGACGCCAGGAAGATGGCGGTGCCGGCCATGTCGTCGGGACGCCCGATCCGCTTCAGGGGCGCACCCGCCTCGATCTGGTCCCGGAAGGCCTCGAGCGTGGCCGCCATCATCTTGGATTCGAAGGGTCCCGGCGCGATGGCGTTGACGGTGATGGTCGGGGCCAGGCGCTTGGCCAGGTGGCGGGTCATCTGGTGCACCGCCGCCTTGGACGCCGAGTAGGAGTAGGTCTCGAGGGCGGGTACCCCGATGCCGTCGATGGACCCGATGTTGATCACGCGCGCCGGCTCCTCCTCGGTGCCCGCCTTCTCCAGGAGCGGGACCAGGAACTTGGTCAGGTGGAAGACGCCCTTGACGTTGAGGGCGAGCACGCGTTCGAACGCCGCCTCGTCGAAGTCGGCCAGCGGCGTCCCCCAGGTCGCGCCGGCGTTGTTCACCAGGATGTCGAGCTTGTCCACCCGCGCCGCCATCTCGTCGGCCAGACGCCGGCACTCCTCCTCCCGCGAGAGGTCGGCCGGGATCGCGGTGCAGGTGCCCTTCTTCGAGAGCTCGGCGGCCACCTCGGTGCAGACGTCCGCCTTGCGCGACGAGATGTAGACGGTCGCGCCGGCTTCCACGAACCCCTCGGCGATCATCCGGCCGATGCCCCGGCTCCCCCCGGTGACGAGCGCGGTCTTGCCCGCGATGGAGAAGAGGTCGGAAGCGGTCACACGCCCATTGTGGCCGATCGGCGGCCGTCGGGCACCTCAGCCGGGAGGCCGGGCCGACATGGTGACGAAGTCGCGCGCCCAGGACGGATTGAAGAACGTGGCCGGGCCCTGCACGCTGGCCGGTTGCAGGCTGCTCCCGTTCGACGGCGCGGCGAGCCCGCCCGGGCCCGGCGGGGCGTAGGTGGCGAGCACGGGCCAGTCCGGGTTGATGTCGAGCTCCATGCCGCGGATCACGCCCGCCCGCACCAGGAGCTCGGCCAGCTGCTGGGGGGCCAGGTCGGGCCCGGCCGCGTAGACGAGCGCGCCGTCGGCGGTGACGCCGGCGCCCGAACGCCACTGGTTCTCGACGCCCGGGACGCTCGACGCGCACGACGTCGCCCCGCAGGTGTCGCCCCAGGCCTGCCAGTCCGGGCTCGTCGCCAGGGCGGTCGGCTGCCCCCCCGCCACGAGAAGGACGAGGTTCTGGCGCACGGCGGCGACGCTCGGTGTCATGGACACGTCGCTGCCCCACGCCCCGACGGTGACCGTGCCGTCCGCGTCGATCACCAGGGAGGCCGCCCCGCCCACCAGCGGGTCCACGGTGCGCCCCTCCGTGTAGTACCCGCCCTTGGCGGCGTTCATGAGGAACCCGCCGTTGAACGCGGCGACAAGGGTGGCCGCCTGGGCGGGCGCGATCGGGGCGGTGAATTGGTAGGGCCCGCCCCCCGGGCTCTTCGAGCCCGAGTAGAGCTGCGCCGAGAGGAGGCGGGTGTCCATCCACGCGATCCCGGCTGCGACGACGCCGCCGGGTGGCACGAGCGCGGTCTCGTAGACCGCGGGGACACCGTCCACGCTGCGCCCGGCCGGCATCCAGGCGCCCGCACCGGCCGCGGCGGGCGACGCGAAGGGGGTCAGCGAGGCCGGGACGGGGAGCCGTTGCGGTGCTGTCGTGGTGGTCGTGGGCGGCAGCGTCGTCGTCGTGCTCGTCGTGCTCGTCGTGCTCGTCGGGGGCGAGGACGACGGGGCCGTGCTCGGTGCCCGCCCGGAGGCCGCGCCGTGCGGGCTGCGGGACGGGGACGAGCTGCAGGCGGCGGCCAGGAGGGCGAGGCACAGTACGGCGACACCGACCACGCCCCGAGCGGGCCGACGGCCCGGCACCGGTCGGCGGCTAGGGCGCGGCCAGCGCGAGCGCGCTGCGCACCATGACGCCCGCCCCGACCCGCAGCGAGCCGTCCTCCACCGAGAAGGTGGGGCTGTGGTGCATGCCGCTCGATCCGTCGGGCGCCGCGCCCCCGACGAAGAAGTAGCAACCCGGCAGGTGGTTCAGGAACTCGCTCACGTCGTCGCTGGTGGACGTGGGCGGCATGCGGAACACGTGATCGGGGCCGAGCACGATGCCGGCCTCCTGCTCGACCAGGTCCGTCACCACCGGGTCGTTCACCACGGCCGGCGTGTGCTCGGGCAGCTCGAGCGTGACCGTGACCCCCTGCGCGTCGCCCACCGCGGCGCACAGCGCGCGCAGCCGGGCGACCGTCTCGTCTCGCTGCGCCGTGGTGAAGGTCCGTAGGGTGCCCGTGACCCTCGCGGTCGTGGGCACGACGTTGACGGCCGTGCCCGCCTTGAGTGTGCCCGCGCTGCACACGCAGTCGGCGCCCTCGAAGGACAACCCGTCGGCCACCTCGCGCAGGCGGTCCACCAGCTCCGCCGTGGCCACGATGACGTCGCCCCGCCCGGTCGGCATGGCGCCGTGGCCCCCCGGTCCGGCCAGCGTGACCTGGAGGGAGTGGGCCTCGGACATGGTCACCCCGCCGCGCAGCGCCACCAGGCCGGTGGGGATCTGGGAGGTCACGTGGAAGCCCACGAGGTGCGACCCCTCCATGACCGCGAGCGCGCCCCCCTCGACCATCGACTTGGCGCCGCACAACGCCTCTTCGGCGGGCTGGAAGACGAACACGAAGCGGCCGGGGAGGTCCTCTCGCCGCGAGGCCAGCACGGAGGCCGCCCCGAGGAGCGCGGCGACGTGGACGTCGTGGCCACAGGCGTGCATGACGCCCTCGACCCCGGAGTGGACGTCCCGCGTCTCGTCCTCCTGCACCGGCAGCGCGTCGATGTCCGCGCGCAGCACGACGCTGCGGCCAGGCCGTCCCCCTTCCATGACGAAGATCCCGCCCGTCTCGGTGACCCGCACGGCCTCGCCGATGCCGAGCGCGCCCATGTGGTCCCGGATGACCCCCGTCGTGTGGTGCTCGGCGAAGGCCAGCTCGGGCAGGCGGTGGACCTCGCGGCGCAGGTCGACCATCTCGTCGTAGACGGTGTCGCCGGGCGCGGGCCCGAAGAGGTCGAGCACGTCAGCGCCCGAGGAGGTCCCGGGCGATGTGGGTCACCTGGATCTCGTCCGTGCCCGCGTAGATCTGGAACACCTTGGCGTCGCGTGCCAGCTGCTCCACCCGGAACTCCGACATGTAGCCGTTGCCGCCGAAGAGCTGCACGGCCTCCATCGCGACCTCGGAGGCGGCCTGGGCCGAGTACAGCTTCATGGCGGAGGCCTCGGCCAGCGTCAGGCTCTTGCCCGCCGAGCTCATCTCGATGTGGCGGAACACGAGGTTCTCCACGTTGAGCCGGGCGATCTCCATGCGGGCCAGCTTCAGCTGGATGAGTTGGAACTCGCCGATGGGGCGCTCCCACAGCAGACGGTCCTTGGCGTACTGGACCGAGAGCCTGAGACACTCCTCAATGAGGCCGAGCGACATCGCCGCCACGCCGGCCCGCTCGGTGACGAAGTTCCCCTTGGCGCTGTCGCGCCCTTCGCTCCCGCCCGGCGTCCCCTCGCTCTCCCCGAGCAGCCGGTCCCGGCCTGCCCGCACGTCGGTGAGGAACAGCTCGCCCGTCGGCGACGAATGCAGGCCCATCTTGCGCAGGGGCTTGGACTGCTCCAGTCCGGGCATGCCGCGGTCGAGGACGAAGGTGAGGACCGGGCGCTGGCGCAACGGGGTGTCGCTCCCGTCGTCGAGCTTGGCGTAGAAGACGATGGTGTCGGCATAGGGGCCGTTGGTGATGAAGGTCTTGTTGCCGTTGATCACGTACTCGTCGCCGTCGCGCACGGCGGTCGACTTCATGCCGCCCAGGGCGTCGGAGCCCGAGTCCGGCTCCGTGATGGCCCAGGCACCCACCTTGTCCAGCGTGAGCAGGTCGAGTCCCCAGCGCTCCATCTGCGCCGGCGTGCCGCTCTTCATGATGGTGCCGCCCGCCAGACCGGTGCTGACCCCGAGCGCGGTCACGATGCCCGGGCAGTAGTGGCACAGCTCGATGATGGGGATCAGCATCACGGCGGCGTTGCCCCCACCCTCGGGGCGCTCGGGCACCGAGGCACCGGACGTCTTGCGCTCGAGCGCGCGCTTGAACGAGTCCCGGGCCATGGCGTCGAGCCCGAAGGTCCGGTAGAGCTTGCGGATCACCTCGTAGGGCGGCGTCTCCCCGTGCTCGAGCTCCTCGACGTTCGGCGTGACCTCTTCCTCGACGAACCGCCGCACCGCGTCGCGGATCGCCAGCTGCTCCTCGGACCACTCGTACATGTCGTGCCTCCCTGCGGCCTCGGCGGGCCCCCGCCGGCCCGACCCTACAGGGCTGCCTCAGGCCTCGGCGATCAGCCGCAGGGTGTTCCCGTCGGTGTGGACGACTTGTTCGGGCATCCGGGCGTGATGGATGACGGTCGTCTCGGTGTAGGTGAACTCACCGTCCACGCTCGTGTCGATGGTCACCTCGTAGCGGATGGCTCGGGCGTTCTTGTCGAGCCAATTGTTCGAGAGGATGCCGTAGGTCTGGCTGCCGACGTTGGCCTCCAGCGTGAACGTCGTGGCGTCGGCGGCCACGATGCCACCGGCCACGATGGCCGAGCCGCGGGGGATGAGGAAGCAGCGGACCACCTCGCTGTCCCGGGCGTCCCACATCCAGTAGCCCACCTCGGTGTGAAAGGGGTTGTCCTCGGTCCCCCGCCAGGCGGCCATGCGGTAGTCGAGGCCGTAGAGCACCTGGCTCCCGTTCTCCACCGGCCCGAAGGGCTTGAAGTCGATGTGCTCGCGGTAGGGGGTGAGGCCGACCTCACCCTTCTCGTTGGCGTAGGCGACGTCCTCGCCCCGATCGCCTTCCCAGATACCCGCCAGCCGGGCCAGCGGCCCCCACTCCGGTCCTGCGCTCAGCGTTCCTCCTTGGGTCGGGTCCACCTGTGTCTGGCGCCCAACCCTAGGCGGGCGGCACCCGGCTGACCGTGTGCGCCGATCAGCGAGGCAGGTCAGTCAGGTCCAATGGCTGGCGCCGCCAACGCCGTCTCCGCCCGGTCCCGCGGGAGCCTTCCGAGTGCCGCTGGGTGCGGGACACGATGATGCGGCTGGAGACGAGGAGGATCAGGACGATCACGACGAGGAGGAGGGCGGCGTCGTAGGCGAGGTAGTGGTACTGCGTCTCGGGGGCGTTGTAATAGGCGAAGACGACATAGGTCAGGTAGGGGAACTGCGCGTTGGTCAGGGAGTGCGGCAGGGTGTACGAGAACCCGGCCGTGTAGATGAGGGGCGCCGTCTCGCCGCACGCGATGGCGAGCGCCAGGAGGAGCCCGGTGACGATGCCGGGCAGCGCGCTCTTCAGGACCACCTTGCGCAATCCGTAGCCCATCGACATCCCGAGCGCCTCGGCACCCTCTCGGTAGCCGGTCGGGACCTGGCGCAGCGAGTTCTCCGTCGTCTTGGCGATGTAGGGGATCACCATGATGGACAGGATGATCAGCGCGGCGAGCAGCGAGAAGTGCCAGTGCAGGCCCACGACGAGTGCCGTGTAGCCCACGTAGCCGAGTACGATGGAGGGGAACCCGGACAGGACGTCCGACGCGGTCCGCAGGAAGCCGCCGCTGGCCTTCCCGCTGCGCCTGTGGGGTCGGGCGAGCTCGGCCAGGTGGATGCCGGCGAGCACGCCGATGGTGCCCGCGATGATGAAGACGCCGAGCATCAGGATCAGCGTGCCCAGGATCTGGTCCCGCAGCCCGCCCCCGGTCGGCGTGAGCTTCGTCCACAGGACGCTCCATTGCCAGTGCGGCGCGGCGCGAGCCAGCACTCCGATGAGGAGCCAGGCGGCCGGCGCCATGATCAGGACGAGCGCGAGGTAGGTGAGCACCCGCCAGGTGATCGTCGAGACGCGGCGTCGCCTCGTCGCGGGCCCGGCGGACAGCGAGGTGGTGGTCGCCATCAGGCGCCCCCGACCGGCGCGCCGATGCGGCTCGTGCGGGAGATGATGAGCCGGGCCACCAGGTTGACCGCGACCGAGATGACCGCCAGCACCAGGGCCAGCTCGGCGAGGGTGGCGACGGCGAAGCCGGTCCCGTCGGTCAACGCGCCGTCGAGCTGGGACAGGATGGTGGCCGCCACCGTGGTGAACGGCCCGTAGATGTTGTTGGGGATGCGCAGGGCCGCCCCGCCGACCATGAAGATGGCGATCGTCTCGCCCAGCGCCCGCCCGAGGCCGAGGACGGTGGCGCCGATGATCCCGGAGCGCACCCACGGGAGGGTGACCTTGTTGGCCACCTCCCAGTCGGTCATGCCCAGGGCCGACGCCCCCTCCTTCGGGAGCGGCGGCACCTGCATGAAGAGGTCGCGGGTGGTCGAGGTGATGATGGGCACGATCATGAGGGCGAGCACGATGCTGGCCGAGAGGAGCCCCTCGCCCGAGCCCACCGGATTGCGGAAGTACCGGAGCACGGGGACGTTCGGCGCGTGGTCGGCGATGATCGGGTACACGTGGTGGGCCAGCCAGGGGCCGAAGGTGAGGATCCCCCACAGGCCGATGACGACGCTGGGGATGCCGGCGAGGATCTCGACGGCGAAGCCGAGCGGCCGCGAGATCCAGCCCGGCAGGCGCTCGGTCAGCGCGAAGGCCGCGCCGATGGAGAGGGGGAGGGCGATCACGATGGCGATCACCGACGACGCGATCGTGCCCCACAGGATGGCCCAGGCACCGAACTGGGCCCCCATGGGGTGGGCCACCCCGTCGGTGTGCACGACGGCTCCGTAGCCGTTGCCGTAGGTCCAGTTCCGCCCGTAGAGGAAGTACCAGCCGTTGACCCGGACCGCCGGCCACGCCTTCACCGCCAGCACGGTGACCGCCCACACCAATGCCGCCAGCGGCAGCACCACGGCGACCCACGCCGCGCCCCGCCAGGCGTGCTCCTCGTTGCGGCGGGCGAAGCCCGCGAACCGCCGCGGCAGCGGGGGCTTGCCCATCGACTCCGTGTGCGGCGTGGCGGGGATGCTCCCCGCCACGCCGCCGACGGAAGCCACTACTTGATGCTCAGGACTTGCTTCACCGTCTGCGCCTCGACCTTGGAGGGCAACGGCTGGAAGTTGACCTGGGACAGGTACGACGAGTTGTTGCCGTACTTCGGGTTGCTGGCCCACTCCAGCACGGAGCGGATGTTCTTGGCCGTGCTCGAGCTCGCCTGCTTGTCCGACACGATGGCGTACTCGTAGTTGACGATCGGGTACCCGTTGTTGATGTTGCCGTAGATCAGGGAGATCGTGCCGTTGGCCGGGGTCTTCTTCACGAAGCCGGCCGCCTCGGCGGCGATCGTCGCCTGCGTCGGCACCACGTCCTGGCCGTGGCCGTTGCCCAGCGCGGCGTACCCGAGACCGGCCTGCAGCGTCTGTGTGAGGTAGCTGATGCCGATGTAGGCGATGCAGCCCGGGGTCGCCTTGCAGCCCGACACCATGCCCGAGTTCCCGTTCTCGCCGAGCGCGCCGGGCGCGGCCGGCCAGGGGACGGTGGTGTTGTAGCTGATCTTGGCGCCCCAGCCCGAGGGATCGGCCTTCGAGAGGTACTGGGTGAAGATGAACGTGTCGCCGCTGCTGTCCGAGCGGTGCAGGGTGACGATCGGTGTGGCCGGCAGCGTGACGCCCGGGTTGGCGCTGGCGATGGCCGAGGCGTTCCACTTGGTGATCTGGCCCTGGTAGATCTCCGAGACGACCTTGCCGCTCAGCTTGAGGTGCGACAGGACGCCCGGCACGTTGTAGGCCACCATCTGGGCCGAGATCGCCGTCGGGATGTTCTTCAGGTCCGGGTTGGCCGCCACCACGCTCGGCGACAGGTAGGCGTCCGAGGCGCCGATGTCGATGGTGCCGTTCTCGGCCTCCGAGATTCCGGTGCCCGAGCCGGTCGCCGCCGTCTGGATCGTCATGCTGGGGTACTTGGTGTTGTACCCGCCCGCCCAGAGGTTGAAGAGCGGGTACATCAGTGTGCTTCCGGTCTCGCTGACCGTCCCGCCGGACGGCGTCTCCACGCCGCCGCTCGGTAGCTTGACGCTGGCCGAGGCGGCCGAGCCGATCACGACCGAGCTCAGTGCGAGCCCGGCTGCAGCGACGACGATCGCTCCCCGTGTGAGCCGGGTCGCGCGCATCAGTGTCTTCACAGGTTCTCTCCTTGTGAGGTGTGTGGGTGTGGTGCTTCGGTGTTGCCCTTGGTGACCAGTCGCGAGGTGCGCCATCGCCATGGGTCTCGGCTGGTTCCTAGCCCATCCGTCCCGTGACGTAGCGTTCGGTGTCGGGGTGCTTGGGCCGGTTGAACAGCTCGTCGGTCGGGCCGTGCTCCATGAGCTGCCCTTGATAGAAGAACATCGTGTGGTGCGACACCCGCATCGCCTGGCCGAGGTTGTGGGTCACCACGATCAGGGTGAGCGCCGGCGCCAGCGTCCTGAGCAGCGACTCGATCGACTCCGTCGTCACCGGGTCGAGGGCGGACGTCGGCTCGTCGAGCAGGAGCACCTCGGGACCGACGGCCAGCGCCCGGGCGAGGCAGAGCAGCTGTTGCTGCCCACCCGAGAGACGGAACGGCGAGTCGTTGAGGCGGTCCTTGACGGCGTCCCACAGGCCGACCTCGGTCAGCCGGCGCTCGCAGACGACGTCGAGCTGCTTGCCCTTGGCGATGCGGTGGGCCTTCACCCCGGCGACGACGTTGTCCTTGATCGACATCGGGAACGGGTTGGGGCGCTGGAAGAGCATGCCGATCCGGCGGCGCAGCGTGAGCAGGTCGACGTTCTGCCCCCACAGGCTCTGCGTGTCGAACATCACGTCGCCCTCGCGCATGAACCCGGGCACCCGGTCGTTCATCCGGTTCAGCGTGCGCAGGAAGGTCGACTTCCCCGAGCCGGTCGGACCGATCAGCGCGGTGATGGAGCCCCGCTTGAGCGCGACGTTGATGTCCGAGAGGACCACGCGCCCGGAGAAGCCGAGCTTCAGGTCGATCGACTGCATGACGTCTTCGGGGCGCGACGCGTCGGGATCGAGGGACTGCAGCGCCTCGTCGATACCGGACCGCACGCCGGTCGTAACGGGATCGTTACGAAGCTCGGTCGATTCACCGTCAGGCACTACCTGGAACGTAGCGGCGTCAGGTAAACGCCGGGCAACAACAACGCAATCGCCGGGTGAACAGTTCAATAAGGTTCGCGAAGACGGGGGGCGGTGCCCGAAGCCCGCCGACTGGCCGCTCGCGCCGGCCGCGCCGCCGCCGGTCAGGCCCGGAGCGCCCCGGACGCCTGCGACTGCTGCGCCATCAACGTCCGGTGCGCGGCGCTGATCGCCGAAACGATGCCCGGCGCCCAGGCGATGACGGCCAGGCAGGCCAGCGCGACGGGGATGGACAGCACGAGGGCCGTCCCGGTGGAGAACAGCGCGCACACGGCGGTCGCGCTGCCGCCGAAGGCGGCCACGAGCCAGGCGATCCACCAATGCAGCACCCGCGGCCGGTGGAGGTCGTCGGGCGGGAGACAGTCACGGATGGCGCTGTAGGGCACCCACAGGCTGACCACCGGCACGAACCACGAGCCGACGCCCCACGCCGGGGAACGGCGCGACGGGATGCCGAGGGCCCGGGCGGCCGAGGCGGCCCGGTGCTGCCAGACGCACGCCACGACGACGGCAGCCACCGTGATCAGGCCCACGATGAGGTTGACCGGACTGAGGCCGCTGGGGCCGTGGTACGGCGGCGCCGTGACGCCGTGCTGTGCGTCGTCCCAGACGATGCGCAAGTGATGGCCCAGCGCGCGCAGCTGGTCCGCGTTGGCCCGCTGCACAATGAGGTTCACGAGGTAGTACACGGCCGGCATGACGACGGCGACGCGCGCCACCGGGACCATCCGCAGCTCGTCGTCCACCAACCCGCTCGTGGTGAACGAGGTGAGGCGCTCCGTCGCGACCGCCCACGGCGCCACCTGTGACGGCGGTCCCTGTGGCGGGCCGGCCATGGCCCAGGGCGGCGGCGGTGGCAGCGCGGGCAACACGGTCGCCTCGCTCCACGCATAGCCGTCCCACCAGCGCTGTCCCGGGCCGCCGGCGGGGTCCGGGTACCACCCCGGAGGTGCCCCCGGGTAGCCGGTGTGCTCGCTCACCCCGCCATCCTGCCAAAGGCCGGGGCCCACGCTGCACCGCCGCACGCGGCTAACGGCGCGCGCGTAGCCTCGGCCGGATGCGGATCTTCGTGGCCGGGGGCACGGGTGCCATCGGACGGCCCGCTGGTCGTCGCGCTGGCCGGGGCGGGGCACGACGTCACCGTCTTCTCCCGCAGCGAGGCACGGGTCGCCGCCCTGGGTGTGGCCGGCGTCGTCCCGGCGGTCGGCGACGCCTTCGACGCCGGCACCCTCACCCGCGCCGTGCAGTCGGCGAAGCCCGAGGTCGTCGTGAACCAGCTGACGAGCCTGGCCCGGTCCGCCAACCCGGTTGCCGTGAAGCGCGGGTTCGACGCGACGAGCCGGTTGCGCCGCGAGGTCTCCGGCACGCTGGTCGGGGCGGCCCTCGCGGCGGGAGCCCGGCGCGTCGTCGCCCAGAGCATCTCGTTCGCCTACCGCCCGGGCCCGGGGGTGCGCACCGAGTCCGACCCGCTGTGGACGGGCGCGGCGGGACAGATCGGACACCTCACCGGTTCGCTCGCCGCCCTCGAGTCGGCCACCCTCGGCACCGCCGGGGTCGAGGGCGTCGTGCTGCGCTACGGCTCCTTCTACGGCCCCGGCACCTACTTCGCGCCCGGCGGCCTCTACGCCTCCATGATCGCCAAGCGCCGCCTCCCCGTCCCCGGCGCCGGCGGAGGGCTCTTCGGGCTGGTGCACCTCGACGACGCCGTCGCGGCCACGCTGGCGGCGCTCGAGGGTCCCGTCGGCGTGTTCAACGTGGTCGACGACGTGCCGGCACCCGCGTCGGAGTGGATCCCCCTCGCGGCACGGCTGCTCGGGGCGAAACCACCCCGCCACGTGCCCGAGGCACTGGCCCGGGTCGGCGCGGGGAGGTTCCTGGCCTACCTGATGTGCGACCAGCCCGCCGTCTCCAACGCCCGGGCTCGCCGCGAGCTCGGCTGGTCGCCGCGCTACCCCGACTGGCACGTCGGGCTGCCGGCGGTGTTGCAGGCGGCCTAGAACCCGCACCCTCCGCTGCAGGACCGATGCGGCACAATTCCCGGATGCGCCGTCTGCTGCCCTGGTGCCTGCTCGGTGGCGCGTTCGCGATCAGCACCTGCAGCCGAAACTGATCAGCCGCCGACCGACAGCCCCAGTACCGCCCCGACCGCGCCGAGGACGCCCGCACCGAGGAGCGTGAGCACGACGCTGCGCCGCAACCCCACGATCACCACCAGCGCGCCGACGAGGACCACCGCCTGCCACACGTGGGCGATCCCGAGCGCGAGCGGGATCGAGGCGCCCGCGATGGCGCCGATGGCGGCGGGTCCGGCACCGCCGAGGAACGACTGCGCGCCGGCGTTCGTCCGCAGCGCGCCGAAGTGACGGGCCCCGACGAGGATGAAGACGAACGACGGTGCGAAGGCGACGAGCGCCGCCAGCAGCGCGCCACCCACGCCCGCCGCGGCGTAGCCGACCACGGCGACGGTCTGCACCACCGGACCCGGCGTGATCTGCCCGAGTGCCACGGCGTTGAGGAATTGCGCGTTGGTCATCCAGTGGTAGTGGTGGACCGCGTCGGCCTGCATCAGCGGGATGATGACGAAGCCGCCCCCGAACGACAGCGCCCCCACCTTCAGGGCCACCCAGCTCAGCGCGCCGAGCCCTCCCGTGACGACGACACCGAGCGGGGCCACGACGAAGCCGTGCAGGCGCCGCGGTGGCCGGATGCCACCCGTGACGGCGACCTCCACCAGCCCGCAGGCGAGCAGCACGAGCACGAGGAAGGTGCCGACCGTCGCCGCGGCGACGCCGCCCGCCAGCGCGTAGACGACCCAGCGGGCCCGCCGGGCCCTCTGGGTCCCGGCCCGGCGCCAGCTGGCCGGGACGAGCCCGAAGGCCGCATTGACCGCCACGGGCGCCACCGCGGCGCCGGCACCCGAGCGCGGCACCCTTGACCCAGGTGGGCGGGTTGGACGCGAGGAACAGCGCGGCCAGGCCGATGATGAGCGCGAGCCCCGGGCAGATGAAGCAGGCGCCGCCCACCAACGCGCCCGGCGTGCCGCGCAGGCGCCAGGCGCAGAAGATGGCGAGTTGTGTCGACGCCGGCCCCGGAAGGAGGTTCGTCGCCGCGATGGCGTCCTCGAACTCGGTCTCGCCCAGCCAGCCCTCGCGCTCGACGGTCAGGGCGCGCAGCATCGCGATGTGGGTGGGCGGCCCGCCGAACCCGGTGCAGCCGATGCGTCCCCACTGCGCCGCGATCGTGCCGAGGGAGACGTCCGGGCGGGCGTCCGGAGCGGGCTCAGTCGGAGAGGGCTCGTCCGGCTCGTCCGGCATGCCTCATGTTGGCATGCCCGCGGGCTCCGGTCAGGGTGACAGGAGCACCGGGACCAGCTCGGCGAGCGCGGCGATGTGGGCGTCGACGCCGTGCAGGCCCGCGTGCATCGTGTTGAGGGAGAGGTGGCTCGCCCCCGCCGCGCGCCAGCGGCGTGCGTGCTCGGCGATCGTGTCGTGGTCGCGGGTCGCGTACTCCAACCTGCCCTCGAACTCGAAGTGCGACATGTCACGCCCCGCCTCCGCTGCCCCCTCGCGGATGATCTCGAGCGCCCGCTCCAGGCCGCCACCCGGACGCACCATGGGGAACCAGCCGTCGGCCACCCGGCCCACCCGGCGCAGGGCCGCCGGCGCGTGGGCGCCGACCCAGATCGGGATCGGGCGCTGCACCGGCAGCGGCGCCAATCCCGCCGCCCGGATGTGGTGGAAGCGCCCCTCGACCGTGACGCTCTTGGTGGTCCACAGCGCGCGCAGCACCGCGATCTGCTCCTCCAGGACCGCCCCCCGCTGTTCGAACGGCATGCCGAGCGCGTCGTACTCCAGCTTGTTCCAGCCGATCCCGAGGCCGAGCCGGAAGCGCCCGCCGCTGAGCAGGTCGACCTCGGCCGCCTGCTTGGCCAGCAGCGCCGTCTGGCGCTGGGGCCCGATCATGATGGACGTGGCGAAGGCCAGGCCGGTGCAGCCGGCCAGGTAGGCGAACATGGTGAGCGGCTCGCGGAAGGTGTCGTCGATCGTGTAGGGCCCGCCGAGGTCGCCCAGCACGGCGGTGTCGCCGCCGAGCACGTGGTCGTACGCCGCCAGGTGGGTGTAGCCGAGGTCCGAGGCGGCCTGCCCCAGGGCGCGCACGGCACCCCGGTCCCCGCCGACCTCGGTCTGGGGGAAGATCACACCGATGTCCATGGGCGCAGTCTGCCCCGGTCGTCGGCCGCCGCGCGTCGCCGGTTCGCGATCGGGACGACCCGGATAGCGTGGCCGCCGTGAAACTCCGAATCTTCGTGGAGCCCCAGATGGGTGCCAGCTACGACCAACAGGTGCGGATGGCACAGGCGGCGGAAGGGGCGGGCTTCGACGCGTTCTTCCGCTCCGACCACTTCCTCACCATGGGCGGAGACGGCCTGCCCGGGCCGACCGACTCCTGGGTCACGCTGGGCGCCATCGCCCGGGAGACCGAGCGCATCCGGCTCGGCACGCTCGTCACCTCCGCGACCTTCCGGTTGCCGGGGATGTTGGCCGTCCAGGTGGCACAGGTCGACGCCATGAGCGGGGGCCGGGTCGAGCTCGGCCTCGGGTCCGGGTGGTACGACGCCGAGCACACGGCCTACGGCGTGCCCTTCCCGCCGCTCGGCGAGCGCTTCGAGCGCCTGGAGGAACAGTTCGCCGTCCTCACCGGGCTGTGGGGCACGCCGGTGGGCGAGACGTTCAGCTTCGACGGGCGCCACTACCACCTGCGCGACTGCCCCGCCCTGCCCAGGCCCGTCCAGCGCCCGCACCCGCCGCTCATCGTCGGCGGCGGCGGCGCGAAGCGGACGCCGCGTCTCGCCGCCACCTACGCCGACGAGTTCAACCTCCCCTTCTCGACGCTCGCCGACACCGAGGCCCAGTTCGGTCGGGTGACCGCCGCGTGCCGGGACCGCGGCCGCGACCCCGGGACGCTGCGCCTGTCGGTGGCCCAGGTGGTGTGCTGCGGCGCCGACGAGGCCGAAGTGGAGCGGCGGGCCGCCAACATCGGCCGCAAGCCCGACGAGCTGCGCGCCAACGGCGTGGCCGGCACCCCCGAGGAGGTGGTGGCCCGGCTGGAGGCGTTCGCCAGCATCGGGGCCGAGACGGCATATCTCCAGGTGCTCGACCTCGACGACCTGGGGCACATCGAGCTCCTGGCTTCGGACGTGCTGCCGCGGGTCGCGTAGACGGGCGTGCGATCGGACCGGGACACGACGCGACGACTAGGGAGGGCAGCACCATGACCGTGACGAACCGGGGAGCGGTGGCACCGACGAGCGACCCGACGGGGCTGGGCGCCGACGAGTCGGCCGCGCTCGACGCGGTCGTGACCGAGGTCGCCGACCACGCTGCCTCGTGGGCGAGGACCGGCGCCGCCGGGCGCGCCGATCTCCTGCACCGCGTCGTCACCGACACCATGGCGGCCCAGGACGACTGGCTGGAGGCCGCCTGCCGCGCCAAGGGACTGGCCGCGCGGTCGACCGAGGCGGGGGAGGAGCTCTTCGCCGGCGTCGGGACGTTCGTGCGCATGGCACGCCTCCTCCGCGAGTCCCTGCAGGACATCGTCAAGGACGGCCGGCCTTCATTCGCCGGGCCGGTGCGCGAGGCACCCGACGGGCGGCTGCGGGTCCAGGTGTTCCCCGACGGCGCCTTCGACCGCATCACGTTCCCCCAGACCACAGCGGAGGTCTGGATGCAGCCCGGCGTCACCCGGGAGTCGCTCACTCTGGGCCAGGCTGCCGCCTACGCCGACCCGACGGGGCACGCCGGCACGGCGCTCGTGCTCGCCGCCGGCAACGTGGCGTCGCTGGGTCCCCGCGACGTCCTGTCCAAGCTCTTCGTCGAGGGCAAGGTCGTCGTGATGAAGGCCAACCCGGTCAACGACTACCTCGTCCCGCATTGGCGCCGCGCCCTGGCCTCGCTCATCGACGCCGGCGTGCTGCGCATCGTCGCGGGCGGTGCGGCGGTCGGGCGGTACCTGACCGAGCACGAACGCATCGACGAGGTGCACATCACCGGGTCGGACAAGACCTACGACGCGGTCGTGTTCGGCACCGGCCCGGAGAGTGCCCGGCGCAAGGAGACCGACGACCCGGTGCTGGCCAAGCCCGTGTCGGCCGAGCTGGGCAACGTGTCACCGGTGATCGTGGTGCCGGGCCGGTGGTCGATCGGCGAGCTGCGCTACCAAGCCGAGCACGTGGCCACGATGCTGGTGAACAACGCAGGCTTCAACTGCATCTCGGCCCGGGTGGTCGTGACGCACACCGCCTGGCCGCAGCGCGACGCGTTCCTGGGCGCGCTGACCCAGACTCTGGCGGGGATCACGACGCGGCGCGCCTACTACCCCGGAGCCGCGGAGCGGCGCGACGCCTTCGTGGCCGCCCACCCCGAGGCCGAGGCGTACGGGTCCGGTCCCGACGACGCGTTGCCCTGGACCTTCATCCGCGGCGTGCCGCCCGGGCACACCGAGGACATCTGCTTCAACGTCGAGTCCTTCTGCGGCCAGGTGGCCGAGACCGCGCTGACCGCGCCGTCGGCGGCCGTATTCGTCGACGCCGCCACCGCCTTCTGCAACGACGTGGTCTGGGGCACCTTGGGGGCGACCCTGATCGTGAGCCCTTCCTCCATGAAGGAGCATGCGGTGGCGGAGGCCGTCGAGCGCGCCGTGGCGGACCTGCGCTACGGCTCCATCGGCGTCAACGTGTGGCACGGCCTGTCGTTCGCCATGGGCTCCACGACATGGGGTGCCTTCCCGGGGCACCCCCGCACGGACATCCAGTCGGGGACCGGCGTCGTCGGCAACACCGCCATGTTCGACCGTCCGCAGAAATCGGTCGTGCGGGGCCCGTTCCGCTCCCGGCCCAAGCCTCCGTGGTTCGCCACCGCCCCGGATTCCTACGACGTCATGCGCCGGTTCGTCGCCTTCGAGGCCGAGCCGTCGGCGGCCCGGATCCCGGGCCTGCTGCTCGCCGCCGTGCGGCGCTAGCCGCGACGGTCGAGGTTCAGCCCATCGTCTTCGCGCGCAGCTGCGGGATGGCGTAGGGCGCCGCCGCGGCGATGGCGGCGATGAGCGCCAGGAAGGCGCCGAACGACCACCCGACGTTGACGAAACCGCCGCCGCTCGGCTTGAAGATGAAAGCCAGGAAGACGAGCACCAGGTTGACGATCGTCGCGATCATCATCACCCGGAGATGCGGGACGCCGGGGCCGAAGGGCAGCTCCTCCCACCCGGCGCGCAGCACGAGGTAGGCGACGATCAGGATGCACAGGATCATCACGATGTAGAGCCAGCCGTGGGCCGAGACGCCACTCTCCGAGGCGGACAGGGTGCCGACCGAGGCGCTGAACCAGGAGAGGAACAGTGAGATGAACAGCACGATGGTGGCACCGCCGGCGATCCGGTCCGCCAGCGACCAGCGCGCGGCATCGAAGTTGTAGGCCGGCATCGAGGAGCCGGACACCGCGCCTGCCGGTGCGGGGGCGGCCGGTGCGGGGGCGGCCGGTGCGGCAGCGGGGCCGGCCGCGCTCACCGCGGGAGCAGCCTGGGTGGCGGTCGTGGTCGTCCAGTGCCGCTCCGCAACTGGGACAGGCGGCGGCGTCGTCTGCGGCCTCGCTCTGACACTGGGGGCAGGTCTGCGGCATGACGGTCCTCCATCTTTCGGGCGAGCGGAGTCCGCGTACCCCCCGCACGCTTCGGTACTGCTTGGGTCCAGCAGGTCAAATACTACGGGGGTGTGCCCCCTCTGACGAGGGATCCTTTCTACTGACGCCCACCGGGCCCCCCGGTTACGCCTCCCCCTTGACCTGCCCGGTCCCTACCGGGACGGGCCGTGGCGGGGCCGGGCCGGCGCCGGATGGTGGACCGGTGGTTGGAGGAGGGTGATACGGGCCAGCGTGCTCCCGCCGACGGCGATGCAGGCGTTCGTCCCGGCGCAGGAGAGCGCGGTCAGGGTGATGGGCACGTAGGCCGCCGAGGCGGCTCGGAAGGTCTGTGCACCGTTGCGGCTCTCGGCCACCGCCCCCGTGGCGACGGCGGGGAAGCCCACCCACTTGGTCCCCACCATGGCGCACTGCCGGGTCGACGGGCAGGCGACTGCGTAAACGTCGTCGACGGGCAGCGCGCCCGTCGACGGAACCCAGGTGTGCCCGCCGTCGGCGCTGCGGAGGAGCTCGCCCTTGGCCGGGACGATGTCGCTCACCGTGGTCGACGTGGTGCCCGCCGCGAGGCAGAGCGTGGCGCTCAGGCAGGCGGCGCTCTGGAGCACGCCGGTACCCTGGGGGACCGTCGCCAGCGCCCACGTCTGTCCGCCGTCCGCGCTGACCGAGACGGCCCCCTCTCCGTGCCCGTTGCTCGTGGGCACGTACCCGGCGACGAGACACGAGCCACCCGCCGTGCACGAGAGGTCGTTGCCACCGAGGAACGACGAGGGAAGGTTGCCCTCCTGTTGCCAACTCTGCCCGAAGTCGGCGCTGTGGGCGGACGAGGTCGAGTTCCCGTCGCTCACGATGGCGGTGCAGTCGGAGACGCTCGTGCAGAGCACACTCGTCACGGTCAGCGCGTTCGTGGGCGAGGTGGCGGGCGACCACGTGGCGCCGGCGTCCTGCGTCGTGACAACGACGCCGCTCCCCGGCAGCGACGCACCGTTCGAGCCGACCGCCATGCACGCAGTCTCCGTCGGGCACGAAACTCCGCTCAATTGGGGGGTGCTCCCTCCCGCCACCCGTTCCGGCTTCCAGCGCGCGCCACCGTCCTTGGTGGCGACGATCACGGTCGCGCCGGAGGCGGGCGGGTTCGGGCCGGCCACCCCGACCGCCCAGCAGCGCCGGGCCGAGGCGCAGGACACGGCGCCCAGCTCGCCCGTCCCGACCGGTGCCGGTTGTCCCGTCACCAGGGGCGTCCCCTCGGGTTGACCGAGGACACGTGGGCTCGGGGGGGAGGTCGGGTGCCCGGCCAGCGAGCAGCCCGAGGCGGTCAGCGCCAGTACGCCAAGAAGGAGAGGCAGCCCCCCGCGTCGCCGGGCACGCCGGTGTCGAGGCACGGAGCGTGAAAACACGGCAGGACGACACTAGCGGTGGGGGGCACAAATTCCGGTGCACCGTTGGGTACCCTCGCTCCGGTGGATTGGGTGGACCTGCTGATCATCGGGCTGATGCTCCTGGCCGCCGTCCACGGACTGCGGCTCGGTGCCCTCGTGCAGCTGCTGACCTTCGGTGGCTTCTTCCTCGGCTTCGCGCTCGGGACGCTGGTGTGGGTCCCCCTGCTCGGCACCGGCCACCGGGACGTGACCCGCTCGGTCCTCGTCGTGTCAATGGTGATGCTCACCGCCTGCGTGGTGGGCTACGCCGGCCGCGTCCTCGGCACCTGGAGCAACGTGACTGTGCGGCGCCACCATCTCGGCCACGTCGACGCAGTCCTCGGCGTCGGGGTCGCGGTGCTCGCCGTCCTCCTGTCCGTCTGGCTGGTGGCGGCGGTCTTCACCTCACCGAACAGCCGGTTCACTTCGCTCGACGCCGCGGTCGCCCGTTCGGACATCCTCCATTCGATCGACCGGGTGCTGCCCCAAGCCCCCTCCCTCTTCAACGACCTGCAGACCTTCTTGAACAACCAGGGCTTCCCCCAGGTCTTCTCGACGCTCACCCCGCCGTCGTCGCCCTCGGTCTCGACACCGAGCGACGCCGAGACCCGGACGCTGGCCGACCCCGCGGTCTTCTCCACCGTCAAGATCCTCGGCACGGCGTGCACCAACGAGCAGGAGGGCTCGGGCTTCGTGGTCGGACCCGGGCTCGTCGTCACCAACGCGCACGTGGTGGCGGGCGAGGGCAACGGGGACACACAGGTGCTCATCGGGAGCAACGCCTACAACGCAACACCCGTCCTGTTCGACCCTTCCTTCGACCTGGCCGTCCTCCGCACGGATGCGCCTCTTGGCCCGGCCCTGACCGTCGATCCACACCTGGTGCTCCGGGGGACGCCGGCGGCATTGCTCGGTTACCCCGAGAACCAGGGTCTCAATGTTGGCGCGGCGGGTGTCACCGACGAGATCACGGCCACCGGGAAGGACATCTACAACAACGGGTCCGTCACCCGGACCGTCTACGCACTCGATGCCAACGTCGAGCCGGGCAACTCGGGCGGCCCCCTCCTGGGACCCGGTGGGCAGGTCATCGGCGTGGTGTTCTCCCGCTCCACGGTGTACTCGAACGTCGGCTACGCGCTGACCTCGCCCGGGGTCCTGGCCCGCGTGCTGGCGGCCAGGCAACACCACTCGGCAGTCAGCACCGGGCCGTGCATCAGTGGCTGAGGCAAGAATGAGGCCATGAGCCAGCCAATCGAGGACTACGCCGTCATCGGCGATCTGCACACCGCCGCCCTGGTGGGGAAGGACGGCTCGGTCGACTGGTTGTGCCTGCCGCATTTCGACTCACCTTCGTGCTTCTCCCGGCTGCTCGGGCACGCGTCCCACGGTGCCTGGAAGATCGCGCCGGCCGGGGCCCCCGACACCGTCCTGGCGACGCGGCGTTGGTACCGGGCGGACTCCCTCGTGCTGGAGACGGAGTTCGACACCCCGACCGGCACCGTGCGCGTCACCGACTGCATGCCGGTGCGTGACAACCATCCGCATCTGGTGCGATCGGTCGAAGGTGTGAGCGGCACTGTCGACATGCACATGGACCTCACGGTGCGCTTCGACTACGGCGAGGTCGTCCCGTGGGTCACGTCGCACGAGGGCCTCACCCGCTTGACGGCCGGCCCGGACTCGGTTGCGTTGTGGCACCGGGTCGAAGCGGTGGGCAAGGACCTCCGCACGGTGGCCGACTTCACCGTCACCGAGAAGCAGCGCTACCCCTTCACACTGGTGTGGTACCCCTCGCACGAGGAACCCCCGGCACCTCTCGACAGTCACTACGCGGTGACCCTCACCGAAGCCTTCTGGGCGGAGTGGGCACAGCAATGTTGCTACGACGGGCCCTACAAGGACGCGGTCGTGCGGTCCCTCATCACGCTCAAGGCGCTGACGTACGAGCCGACCGGCGGCATCGTGGCCGCCGCCACCACCTCGCTGCCCGAGGCGCTGGGAGGCAACCGCAACTGGGACTACCGCTACTGCTGGTTGCGCGACGCCACGCTCACACTGGAGTCGCTGATGCGCGGCGGCTACTACAACGAGGCGATGGCGTGGCGCGACTGGCTGCTGCGCGCGGTGGCGGGCGACGTCACGAAACTGCAGATCATGTACGGGCTCGCCGGCGAACGGCGTCTCGAGGAGTGGGAGGCGCCCTGGTTGCCCGGCTTCGAGGGTTCGGTCCCGGTCCGGATCGGCAACGCGGCCTCGGAGCAGTTCCAGCTCGACGTGTACGGCGAGGTGATGTCGGCGCTCTACGCGTCGAGCGCGGTCCGAGGGCTTGCACAGCAGGGCGGCCTGGGCCCTCCAGACCCAACTGATCGGGTTTCTGGAGGATGGGTGGCGGCAACCCGACGACGGCATCTGGGAGGTACGTGGCCCGCGCCGGCACTTCACGCACTCCAAGGTGATGGCGTGGGTGGCCGTCGACCGCGCCGTGCGGACCATCGAGGAGTGGTCCGACCTCGAGGGGCCGATCGACAAGTGGCGCGCGATGCGCGACGAGATCTTCACCGAGGTCTGCGAAAAGGGCTACAACCAGGACCTTGGCGCGTTCACGCAGTACTACGGTTCGGACAAGCTCGACGCCAGCGTCCTCATGATCCCCCTCGTCGGGTTCCTCCCCCCGAGCGACCCCCGGGTGGTCAGCACGGTGGAGGCCATTGAGCGCGACCTGATGGACCACGGGTTCGTCCTGCGGTACCGCACCGACGAAAGCGGGAGCGTCGACGGGCTGACCGGCCGGGAGGGGGCGTTCCTCGCCTGCTCGTTCTGGATGGTCGACTGCCTCCACATGATCGGTCGCAAGGAGGACGCCCAGGAGCTCTTCGAGCGGCTGCTGACCCTGCGCAACGACTTGGGCCTGCTCTCCGAGGAGTACGACCCCCTCGCCGGCCGGCTGGTGGGCAACTTCCCGCAGGCCTTCTCACACGTGTCGCTGATCAACTCGGCGTTCCGGCTGAGCGGGTCCGACCCGCTCGCCCTGGTCTACGAAGGGGCTCGCCTGGTGACCGACCACACACCGCCCAACCTGCAGCGGATCAGGAGACTCGGCCGCCTGGGGGGGAAGCGGCGCGAGAACGCGGTGCGGTGAGCGGGTCGCATTCGCACGGCGGTCAGGCGCACCGCCATGCCGACGCGGGCCTGCACGTGCACGACCCCGAGAGCGGTGACGCCGTCCCTGCCATCCCGCCGCCGCGGCCCATCGCCGCCGGCGTGCTCGAGATCGACACCATGCTGGGCGGCTGGGAGCGGGTCACGGCCGGCTACCTGATCGAAGGGCCCGCTCCCGTGCTGGTGGAGACGGGAAGCCAGACCTCGGTGCCGGTGCTGCTGGCCGCGCTCGGGCAGATCGGGGTGGGACCCGCCGAGCTGGCCGGGGTGGCCGTGACCCACATCCACCTCGACCACGCAGGCGGCGTGGGCGACGTGGCCCGGGCGTTTCCCTCTGCCACCGTCTACGTGCACGAGAAGGGGGCTCGGCACCTGGCCGACCCGACGCGCCTCATCGACTCGGCCGCACGCGTCTACGGGCCGTTGCTCGACTCCCTCTACGGCCGCCTCGACCCGACGCCCCCCGAGCGGCTCCACGTGCTCGCGGACGGGGAGGAGATCGAAGTGGGCCCTGGCCGCTCCCTGGTCGCCGTCGACTCACCCGGGCACGCGAAGCACCACGTCGGGTTGCACGACTCGCTGAGCGGCGTCCTGTTCGCCGGCGACGCGGTGGGCGTCAAGCTGCCCGACGGGGGCGTCTTGCGGCCCGCGACCCCACCCCCGGACTTCGACCTCGACCAGGCGCTCAACTCCCTGCGCAAGTTCGCCGCCCGCCGGCCCTCGGGCATCGCGTTGGCGCACTACGGGCTGTTGGAACAGCCCGAGGAGCTGCTGGCCGAGGCGGACGAGACGCTGCGGTTGTGGGCCGAGACCGCGGAGAAGGCCTACCGGGAGGGCGCCGACATCGCGCGCGCCCTGGCCGACCGCTTCGATCCGTTGCTCGGGGACATCGACGCCGCCCACAAGGAGAAACTCGACATCATGAACGGCGTCCACTCCAACGCAGCGGGGTTCCGCCGCTGGCTCGAAGGTCGAGACGCCGCCGGGACCGCCTAGAGGAAGCGGCGAGCGCAGCCGAGCATCACTCCATCGCCCGGAACCGGTTCAGACGACGAGCTTGGCGCGCAGCTCCTCCTGGCGCACCTCGAAGTCGTCGAGTGAGATACGGCCCTCGGCGAGGTCCTCGTGCAGGGCCGCGAACTGCTCGAGCAGCTGGGTCTGGTCGACCTCGTCGGCCGACGGGCCGCTCGCCGGCTGTTCGCTCGCGGCGGCTTTGTCCTCGCGGCGCGACAGGCGGTCATCCATCTTCGCCTTGGCTCTGTCCTTCTTGGCCTGGTCGCGCTGCAATTTTCCAAATGTCGAACGTGCGCGTGCCACGGATCACTCCTTTCCGGCCGCCGGGGGACGACCAGGTGCTGCCGGCAAGGCGACTGCCCTGCCGCTGTTGCTGTCGCATTCGCCTCATGCGACGGGCCTTGGGGCCCCGAGCGGAGGAGGTGGGATTTGAACCCACGGTACCCATGAGGCACAACGGTTTTCGAGACCGTCCGATTCGGCCGCTCTCGCACTCCTCCGCAGGGCATGTTAGTCGCTCTGACCTGGTCCGGAAGCTCGGCGAGGCGCTCCGCTCCCCTGCTTCGGCGCGAAGCGGGAGGTCAGGAACGTGTCGCGCGCGACGGTCGACCCGTCGACCCCAGGGGACGGCTGCGCGCCTCCGCGGGGACCGACCCGAGCGGGGGTCCTCAGCCCGCGCCCGCCCGATCGCCCCGTTTCGCGGCGAAGAACGAGGTCAGGAGCGCACCGCATTCGTCGGCCCGCACACCGGCCGTCACGGCCAGCTCGTGGTTGAGCCGGGGGTCGACGCAGAGGTTGTAGAGCGTGCCGCAGGCTCCGGCGCGGGGGTCGGTCGCGCCGAAGACGAGCCGACTCACCCTCGATGCGACCAAGGCACCTGCACACATGGGGCAGGGTTCGAGCGTCACGACCACGGTGACGTCCGAGAGCCGCCAATTCCCGATGGCTGCCGCCGTGTCGCGCAACGCCAGCATCTCCGCGTGTGCGGTGGGGTCAGCCGAGCGTTCGCGCTCGTTGTGCCGGGCCGCCACCACACGCCCATCGACCAGCGTGACCGCGCCCACGGGCACCTCGCCCTCACGGGCTGCGGCGCGTGCTTCGCCGAGGGCGAGTGCCATGGCGGCCTCGTCGCTCAGCGGTGTCGGTGTGTCGGCGGTGGCGATGCCCCAGTATGCGAGGTGCGGCCGGGGGAGGGAAGTCCGCCGATGGCAGCGGGTGGCGCTCGGTCGGGGCTCAGCCGCGCAATGCCTGCTCGAGCGCGCTCAGGCTCGCCTGCAGCCGCGACACGTCCGTGGTGAACGACTTGAGGTAGGCGCCCAGGCGGATCGGGGGCAGACCGTCGATGGTGCCGAAGAACGTGATGTCGCTTCGCACCTGGGCCTCCGCGGCGGCGGCGGCAGAGCTCGCCGAGGCCGGTACGGAAGCCCCGGACATGAACGTGTCATAGAGCTGGAGCGACGCGACGTATGGGTTGATGACGGTGGCGATGTTGGCCGGAGTGGGGAAGTTGGTCACGGAGGCCAAGCCGGCGCCGGCGGCGGTGCTGGCCGAGTCCACCGCGTCGGTCGCCGACTGGATCCGGGCCGCCTCTGGCGAGACGGGCGCCGCTGACGGCGCCGTGCTCGCGGGCGGCGCAGCGGGCGGCGTCGCCGAGTGGTGGAGCGAGTGCGCTATGGCCGCGATACCGACGACGAGGAGGAACGCGCACGCCAGGATCGCGGTCGCCATGAAGACCGGGCTCCGGCGCCCGGTCGCTGCCGCCATGCGCGTCCGGGCGTGCAGAGGGCCTGGAGCGGGCGCTTCCACGTCACCCTCCGGCTCCCAGTCCGGGTCGAACTCCGCGTGCGGTGCCGTCTCGGGTTCGGGTTCCCAATCGGGGTCGAACTCAGCGTGCGGCGCCATCTCGGGTTCGGGCTCCCAATCGGGGTCGAACTCCTCGAGCGGCGCCGACTCCAGCTCGCGCTTCCAATCGGCGAAGAACTGCTCATGGGGTCCCGGCTCGGGCTCGGGTTCTTCAGACGCGACGAACACCGCGGTCGACGCCCACCCGCCTACGCCTGGCAGGTCCGTGTCGGGCTCAGGCTCGACCTCCGGGGTCAGGGCGACCACAGGCAGCACCGGGCGCTCCTCTGCTTCCGCCGTGACGGCCGGCTCCACGTCGGTGTCGCCACCTTCCGCGACGGGCGCGAGCTCCTCTTCCGGCTCCTGCTCCTCCTCGAGCTCGGCCTCGTGCAGCTCTGCCTCTGCGTGCAATTCGTCCTCGGCGTCGAGCTCTGCCTCTGCGTGCAACTCGTCCTCGGCGTCCAACTCAGCCTCGAGCTCGAGCTCTTCTTCTGCCTCGAGCGCCGGCGCGTCTTCGGCCTCGAGCTCGGGCTCCTCCGTCGCTGCCAGGGCGTACAGCTCGTCTTCGTCTTCGTCTTCGCCTTCGAGCTCGGCATCGAGCTCGAGCTCTTCGGCTGCCTCGGGCGCCCGCAGCTCCGCGGCCTCCCGCTCCGCGGCCTCCCGCACCGCGGCCTCCTGCACCTCGGCCTCCCGCACCTCGGCCGCCAATTCAGCTTCGGCCGCCAGCTCGGCTTCGGCCGCCAATTCAGCTTCGGCCGCCAGCTCGGCTTCGGCCGCCAGCTCGGCATCGAGTTCGGGATCCTGCTCGGGGTCCGGTTCGGAGTCCGGCTCGTACGAGCGGCGCACCGTGTCCACGATTCGGTCGAATGCCGCCTCGATGCGTGCGGTCGCCAGGGCCGCTTCTTCCGTGTCGAGCTCGGGATCTTCCCTGAGCTTGCCTTCCCAGTCGAGGTCGGAGTCGTCGGCGCCGAGCTCGGTCTCGTCGGCTTCGAGGCTCTCGTCCTCTTCGGGCTCGTCAGGGTCCGGAAGGAAGTCGTCCCACGGGAAGTCGGCTTCTTCGGCGTCCAGCTCGGACTCGTCGAAGAGGTCCGTGCTCATCGCCCGACGCTCGCGATGCGTTGCGGACGAGATCGGCGAGTGGCGGGCACGGCCGGCACAGCCACTCGATCCTGCCGAAGACCCGCGAGGGGATGGTCGGCCGCCCGGCCTGGAATTGAACCCACGTTGACCTATCGGACCGGAGCCCGAAGGAATTGAGCCTTCTTCCGAAGCGGAGGAGGTGGGATTTGAACCCACGGTTGGTTGCCCAACACACGATTTCCAGTCGTGCCGATTCGGCCGCTCTCGCACTCCTCCGGGACTGCAGCCTGGTCAGGCTAACGGCCGCGACGGCCCTGCATGAGCGGTGGAACGGCGGATCCGTCCGCACGGAGCAGACCCCGGTCCGTCCGGGAGGCCGGTGGAGGTCGCGTCAGTTCACCGAACGTTCACCTCTGAGGAATTGAGCAACCGTGGATCAACCGGGTGAGGCGGATCGGCCCGACGACGCGCCGCGGCCCGGCCGAGCCGCCCCCCGAAGGAGGCGCGGCGGCATCAGGGGGAGTGCCGCCCCCGGGCGCCCGGCGCGGGCGATGGGGATCGGCGAGGCGACCCGCTAGCCTGGACGATCGCGCCGTCCCGATGCTGGGTGCGGTGGCCGGGTCCTGCGCAACGGCCGCTCGTGAATCGAGTCAGGGTCGGAAGGCAGCAGCTCTCAGCGGGTATGGCCGGGTGCCGTAGCCAACCTGGCCGCCGCACCGAGCATCGGGGGCCCGCCTCGGGCCGGCGTGTCTGACCGCATGGGTAGGCTCGGCCCGCATGGCCGACACCCCCTTCGTCTCGCTCTACCGCCGCTTCCGGCCGGGGCGATTCGACGAGATCAGGGGCCAGGACCACGTCGTGCGGGCGCTGCGCAGCGCAGTGCGCGACGACCGCGTCTCGCACGCCTATCTCTTCAGCGGGCCGCGGGGCACGGGCAAGACGTCCTCGGCGCGCATCCTGGCCAAGGCGCTCAATTGCGAGGCGCCGGTCGACGGCGAACCGTGCGGGATCTGCACCTCGTGCGTCGAGATCACCCAGGGGAGCTCGCTCAACGTGCACGAGCTCGATGCGGCGTCCAACAACGGTGTCGATGCCATGCGCGACCTGGTGGCCCACGCCAGCCTCGGCACACCCGGACGCTGGAAGGTGTACATCGTCGACGAGGTGCACATGCTCTCGACGGCGGCGGCCAACGCGCTGTTGAAGACGCTCGAAGAACCCCCGAGCCACGTCGTCTTCGTCCTCGCCACCACGGACCCCCAGAAGGTGCCGCCGACGATCCGGAGCCGGACCCAGCACCTCGAGTTCCGGCTCCTCGGGGCGGAGACCCTCCACGACCTACTCGAGTCCGTCAACGAGGAGGCGGCGCTCGGCCTCGATGCCGACGCGCTCGAGGCCGCCGTCCGGCGCGGGCGCGGCTCCGCCCGCGACGCACTCTCCGCGCTGGACCAGGTGGCCGCCGCGGGGTCGGCCGACGCGGCCCGGCCCGAGCTCTCCCAGGTGCTCGACGCACTGGCCGACGGTGACGTGAACCAGGTCCTGGTGGCGCTCGGCGCCCTGCTGGCCGGCGGCTGGGGTCCGCAGCAACTGGCGACCGAGCTCATCGACGACCTGCGCCAGGTGTTCCTCTCGGCGCTGGCACCCGAGCTGTGTGCCGCATCGGGTTCGTCGCTCGTTCGCTTCACCGCAGTTGCCGAGACGATGGGGCTGCCGCGCGTCGTGCGCAGCCTCGAGATCCTGGGTCACGCACTGGTCGACATGCGCGAGGCACCAGACGCGCAGGTGGTGCTCGAGATCGCCGTCGTGCGCGCCGTGCGGCCCGACCTCGACTCGGGGATGGAAGCGCTGACGGAGCGGGTCAGCCTGCTCGAACGCGCCGTGTCGGGGGGCGCCGCCTTCCCGCGCCCGGGCGCGGCGGCCGAGCGTCTCCCTGCCCCGCCTCCGGAGTCCGCAGGACCGGCGTCGCCCGCGCCGCCCGCATCACCGCCACCGCCGGCCGACGTGGGGCGCCGCCCCTCCATCGGAGCCGTGCGGCGGAGCCAACAAGCCGGCAGTGCCACAGCGGCGCCGGAGGCGCCGGCCGCCGCGCCCGCAGCGCAGCCGGTCCCGACGGAGAACATCCCGGCGACAGCGTCGGCGGCAGCCCCGTCCGCGGCGTCGGCGCGCTCGGTCGATCGTGACGGCCTGACGGAGGCCTGGGGCGACGGGATCCTGCAGGCCCTGCCTGCCCGGGCCAAGGCGCGGTTCGCCAGCGGGCGCTTCGTGGCCGTCGACGAACACGGCGCGCACTTCGCACTGCCCAACGCGGCGCACCGCGAGCAGTGCGTCGAGCACCTGCCGACGGTGGAGGCGGCGCTGGCCGCGCACTTCGGCACCCCGGTGATCCTCGTGCTCGATGTGGACGACGGCGGCGGCGCGGCCGGCCGGCCCGCAGCCCCCGACGCGGCCGCACCCGGTCGGGTGGCGGGCGACGACGACCTCGACCACGTCGACCCTGCAGACCTCATGGACGACGCGCCCGCGGCGGACACCGACCCGGCGTCGGCGGCCGAGGCCCGCCTCCTCGAGGCCTTCCCCGGCGCCAGCGAGGTGGCCGGCTAGGGATGTACACGGGGCCCCTCCGTTCCCTCATCGACGAGCTCGGCCGCCTGCCAGGCATCGGGCCGAAGTCGGCCCAGCGGATCGCGTTCCACATCTTGAAGGTGCCCGACGAGGACGCGCGCCGGCTGGCGGACGCCATCGTCGCGGTCAAGGAGCGCACGACCCTGTGCGAGATCTGCTTCAACGTGGCCGAGGGCGGCGCGCTCTGCGCCGTCTGCGGCGACGACCGGCGCGACCCCGAGGTCATCTGCGTGGTCGAGGACCCGCGCGACATCGTGGCCGTGGAGCGCGCCGGGTTCAGGGGCCGCTATCACGTCCTGGGCGGCGCGCTGAGCCCGCTGGACGGGATCGGTCGGGAGCAACTCCGCCTGCGCGAGCTCCTGAGTCGCGTCGAGCTCGGCGTCATCCGCGAAGCCATCGTCTGCACGAACCCGACCATCGAGGGTGAGGCGACGGCCATGCTGGTGGCGCGAGAGGTGACCCCGCTCGGGGTCACCGTCTCCCGCCTGGCGAGCGGGCTCCCGGTGGGCGGCGACCTGGAGTACGCCGACGAGTTGACGCTCGGGCGTGCCCTCGAGGGTCGGCGACCGCTCGAGGTCTGAGCACATCGAGGATCGGGCGGCGAGCATCGGTCCCGCCCGGCGTCCCGTAGAATTGCCCGATGCGGATCGCCATCGTCGGTGCGACAGGGCAGGTGGGCGTCGTCCTGCGCGCCATCCTGGCCGAGCGCAACTTCCCGGTGGAGTCCATGCGCTACCTCGCCTCGGCGCGCTCCGCCGGCTCGACGCTCCCGTGGGGTGCGGCCGACGTCGTCGTCGAGGACGCGGAGACCGCCGACCTCTCGGGCATCGACCTGGCCCTGTGCTCGGCCCCGTCCTCCGTGTCGCGCATGCTCGCTCCCCGCCTGGCTGCCGCCGGCGCGACGGTCATCGACAACTCCTCGGCCTGGCGCATGGATCCCGACGTCCCGCTCGTGGTGCCCGAGGCCAACGCCGAGGCGCTGCGCGCCATCCCCAAGGGCATCGTGGCCAACCCGAATTGCACCACGATGGTGGCGATCCCGGTGCTCAAGCCCCTGCACGACGAAGCCGGCCTCACCCGGCTCATCGTGTCGTCGTACCAGGCCGTGTCCGGCGGCGGCGTCGAGGCCGTGCGGGAGCTGGCCGAGCAGCTCTCCAAGACGGTCGACCGCGCCGCGGACCTCACCTTCGACGGCGCCGCGGTCGACTACCCGCCCCGCAGCGTCTATCCCGTGCCGATCGCCCACAACGTGATCCCGCTGCAGTTCAAGATCGTCGACGACGGCTCCCTCGAGACGGACGAGGAGCAGAAGTACCGCAACGAGGCCCGCAAGATCCTCGGGATCCCGGACCTTGCCGTCACCACCACCTGCGTGCGGGTGCCGGTCTTCACTGGGCACTCGGCGGCCGTCGTCTGTGAGTTCGAGCGCCCGCTCACGCCCGAACGCGCCACCGAGGTGTTGCGCACCGCGCCCGGGGTCGAGCTGGCGGAGATCCCGACGCCGTTGATGGCGGCCGGCCGCGACGTCTCCTATGTCGGCCGCATCCGGCGGGCCCAGGGTGCTCCCAACGCCCTGGCCCTGTTCGTCTCCGGCGACAACCTGCGCAAGGGCGCCGCGCTCAACGTGGTGCAGATCGCCGAGGAGCTGGTCGCCCTGGGCGGCTGAGCCCGGCGGGGATCAGTCGGGCCCGGCGGACACCGGCTCGGGACCGCCCACCACCAGGGTCGCCATGCGGCGGGCCAGGTTGACGGCGTGGTCTCCGAAGCGCTCGTAGAAGCGGGCCACCATGGCGAGCTCGATCGCGACCGGGAGCGGCATGGTGCCGGCCACGAGCTCGGCCGTCAGGGTCACGTGGAGGTCGTCGAGCTCGTCGTCGAGGTCGTCGATGGACGACGCGGCTTCGGCGGACCGTTCGGCGAAGGCGTCGGCCGTCTCGCGCCAGATGGTGGTGGCCACCTCGCCCATGCGCTCGACGAGGCCGCGGCTGCGGGCCGACATCTCCGCGCCCAGCCCGCGGGCGGCGCGGCGGGCGATGTGCTCGGCCAGGTCGCCGTTGCGTTCCATGTCGGGCAGCATGCGCAGGATGGCGACGAACTCGCGGCGCTCGTCGGGTGACGTCTCGCCGTGGACCAGCTGATGCTGCACCGTCGTCGAGATCTGGCCGATCAGCTTGTCGATGACCTCGTCCCGCTTGACGAGCTCCTTGGCGGCGTCGCGGTCGCCGGCCAGCAGGGCGTGCGTCGCGCCGGCGATCCCCTCGCCGACGAGCGCGAAGACCTGTGCGAAGAGCCGGTCGACCTCGTGCGGCTCCGGGAGCGTGCGCGGCCACAGCGGCTGCTCCATCACGAGGGGGCCGATCTGTGCTGGGAGGTCCTCGCCCTCCTGCTCGTGGTCGGGAGCGGTTTTCGTGCTTGCGCCGAGTTTGAACGGCATCCGAGTCACGCTACCGGTTCCGGCACGGCGTGACGACCCCCAATTCTCGGCAACCCCGAGGACCCGATCGGGGGCTGGCGGGGCAGGTGGGCAGCGGTCCCCGAGCTCGATACACCCCGTCGTTACATTGGCCCCATGGTCATCGGAGCGGTCCTCGGCCTCGCCGTCGGACTGGCGATCGGCGTCGTCTGGTACCTGGTGCGCAGCGCCCGCCTGGTCGGTGCCGCACGCATCGCCGAGAGCCGGCTCGCGGACGCGCAGGCCGTGGGGGCCGAGCAGGCGGCGCAGCTGAAGGCGGCGTCGGAGGCCGTGGCGGCCGCCGACACGGCTCGGGCGGTCGCGCTGTCCGAGTTGCAGCTCGTGAAGAGCACCGAGCGCGAGGCGCAGGAGCGTTGGGACGACGAGCGCACCAGGTTGGCCGGGATCTTCGCCGACCTCTCCTCGCAGGCGTTGGCCAAGAACAACGAGCAGTTCCTGGTCCTCGCCGACACGAAGCTCAGCGAGGCCCGCACGGCGGCGCAGGGCGACCTGGACCAGCGCCAGCAGGCGATCGCCCGGTTGCTCGACCCCCTCAGCGAGACCCTGGCCCGGTACGAGCGCGGGCTGCAGGAGATGGAGCTCGAGCGCAAGGGTGCCTACGAAGGGCTGAACGAGAAGGTGGCGCAGCTGCACACCGGGCACGAGCAGCTGCGCAGAGAGACCCGCAACCTGGTGACGGCGCTGCGGTCGCCCCAGACCCGGGGGCGGTGGGGAGAGGTCCAGCTGCGGCGGGTGGCCGAGATGGCCGGCATGCTGCACCATTGCGACTTCAGCGAGCAGGTGACGACGTCGACCGACGAGGGCCGCCTGCGGCCCGACATGGTCGTGCACATGCCCGGTGGGGGCGATGTCGTGGTCGACGCCAAGGTCCCTCTCGACGCCTTCTTGCAGCTCCTCGACGCGGACGACGACGAGACGCGAGCGCTCTGCCAGGCCAAGCACGCCCGGCAGCTGCGCGCGCACGTGGACCAGCTGGCCAAGAAGGAGTACTGGAAGCAGTTCGATCGCTCACCTCAGATGGTGGTGGCCTTCATCCCCGGGGACCAGCTGCTGGCGGCGGCGTTCGACGCCGACCCGGCCCTGCAGGAGCACGCGATGTCCAACGGCGTGCTCCTGACCACACCCGTCACCCTGATCGCGCTGCTGCGCACCGTCGCGCTGTCGTGGCAGCAGGAGACGCTGGCCGAGAGCGCCCGGGAGGTGAAGAACCTCGGGGCCGAGCTGTACGACCGGCTACGCACGATGACGAGCCACATGCAGACGCTCCAGCGCAGTCTCACGGCGAGCGTGGACGCGTACAACAAGGCGGTCGGATCGCTGGAGTCTCGTGTGTTGGTGTCGGCCCGCAAGTTCCCCGGGCTGGGTGTCGTCGGGAGCGAAGCGCCCGCGATCGCCGAGCTGTCGCCGATCGACGCCGCGCCGCGCCACCTCCAGGCGGTCGAGCTGGTGGGAGATGACGACGAGGTGGAGGGTGCGGGCGAGCAGAACATCCTGGCCCTCCCCGACGGTGGTGCCAACACCGGCACGCCTGCCTGAGCCTTCGCCCGCCCCGGTCACCCGGCGACAACGGCGACGTACTCTGCCGGGATGCTGTACGTTCACCGGTCCGATCGCACCGACACCCTGGTGTCGAAGCTGGGTGACCTCATCGCGGATCCGCTCCCGGACCCCATGACGCCCGAGGTGATCTCGGTACCCACGCGCGGCATCGAGCGGTGGCTGACGCAACGGCTTTCGAAGCAGCTCGGGGCACGGGAGGGACACGACGACGGCGTCTGCGCCAACGTCGACTTCCCGTTTCCGGGGACGCTGGTGGGCGGTGCGCTCGCGCGGGCGGCCGACGCCGACCCCGACGCCGACCCCTGGGCACCGGAGCGGGCCGTGTGGCCACTCATCGAGGTGGTGGAGGAGCACTTCGATGAGCCCTGGCTCGCGCCATTGGCCGAGCACATGCGCAAGTCCGCCACCGCCGAAGGGTCGCGTCGCTTCTCCGGCATCCGCCATGTCGCCGATCTCTTCGATCGCTACGCCGTCCACCGCCCCGACATGCTGCAGCGCTGGGCGGCGGGCTCCCCACAACTCGAGGAGTCGTCCTGGCAGGTGGATCTCTGGCGGCTCCTGCGCGAGCGCATCGGGCACCCCAGTCCGGCCGAGCGGCTCATCGAGGCCTGCAGACGATTGCGCGCTGAGCCGAGGCTGCTGGACCTGCCGCAGCGGGTGGCGCTGTTCGGCCTGACCAGGCTGCCCGCCAGCTATCTCGACGTGCTCGAGGCGATCGGGGCGCGGCGCGACGTCCACCTCTTCCTCCTCCACCCGTCGCCCGCCCTCTGGGACCGCCTCCGGCCCTCCGTCGGCGCGTCCTCGCGCGCCGTCTTGCGGAGCGAGGACCCGACGGCCGCGGCGCCGAACAACCCGCTGCTCGCGTCGTGGGGGCGGGACGCTCGGGAGATGCAGCTCGTGCTGGGTGGCGCGTCACAGGCCGATCCGCCGGGGGAGCCCGCCCCGGCGCCGGAGGGAGAGCGCACCCTCTTGCAGCGGATCCAGGACGACGTACGTGCCGACCGCGCTCCGGTGGGCGTCGTCCACGACGACGACGCCCGTGCGGTGCTCGGGCCCGAGGACGACAGCATCCGCATCCACTCCTGTCACGGGAGGGGCCGACAGGTCGAGGTGCTGCGCGACGCAGTGCTGCACCTGCTCGAGGACGATTCCACCCTCGAACCTCGCGACATCATCGTCATGTGCCCCGACATCGAGACGTTTGCGCCGCTGATCCAGGCGACGTTCGGGCAACAAGCACTCGGCGACAGGTCGGAGGACGAGGAGCGCCTGCTCGAGATCCGATTGGCCGACCGCTCTCTCCGCCAGACCAATCCGGTGATGGGCGTGCTGGCCGAGGTCCTCGAGCTCGCAACGTCGCGGGTCAGTGCGACCGAGGTGCTCGACCTTGCCGGCCGCGAGCCGGTCCGGCGCCGCTTCGAGTTCGGCGACGAGGATCTGTTCCGTCTCGAGGAGTGGGTGGACAAGGCATTCGTCCGGTGGGGCTTCGACGCAGTGCACCGGAGGTCCTTCCAGCTCGAAGGGATTGCCAACAACACCTGGCAGACCGGCCTCGATCGGGTCCTCCTCGGTGTCGCGATGGCGGAGGAGGGGCAGCGACTGTTCTGTGACACGCTCCCGCTCGACGAGGTCGACGGCGCGGACATCGAATTGGCGGGACGACTCGCCGAGTTCGTGGACCGGCTCCAGTCCGCGCTCGATGTGCTCGAGGGCAGCGCGACCGTGGACGTCTGGGCCGGCACCCTCGCCCGCTTCGCCGACTCCTTGACGGCGACGTTGCCCCGCGACGCGTGGCAACGGGCCGAGCTGACGACGCTGCTCGACGGCCTCGTCGCCGAGGCGACCACGGCCGACGGGGTGAGCCCGGTGGCGCTGGCCTGCGATGACGTCCGGTCGATCCTCACGCAGCGGCTCAAGGGAAAGCCGACGCGGGCAAATTTCTGCACCGGCCAACTCACGGTCTGCACGCTGGTGCCCATGCGGTCGATCCCGCACCGCGTGGTCTGCCTGTTGGGGTTGGACGACGGCAGCTTCCCTCGCCACAGGGAACGAGACGGCGATGATCTGACCGCGCGCGAATCCGCGCCTGGGAGACCGGGACGTCCGGAGCGAGGATCGCCAGCTCCTGCTCGACGCGGTCCTGGCCGCGCAGGAGCATCTCGTCATCACCTACTCCGGTCGCGACGAGCGCACCAACGCGCACCGACCCCCGGCGGTCCCTGTCGGAGAACTGCTCGACGTCGTGGATCACTCCGTCCGCACGAAGAGCGGTCGAGCGCGCGACGGCGTCGTCGTCGCCCATCCGCTGCAACCGTTCGATGCTCGCAATTACGAGGACGGGGAGCTCGGACGTGAAGGCCCGTGGAGTTTCGACACGTTGCACCTGGCGGGCGCGGAGGCCGGCCTCAGCCCCCGCCGCGAAGCAGCCCCCTTCCTTGCCGAGCCTCTGCCGGCCCTGGCGCTCGACACCCTCGGGATCGACCAGCTCGAGCGCTTCCTTCGCCACCCGGTCCGGGCCTTCCTGCGCGAGCGCCTCCGTGTCTCACTGCGCGACAAGACGCGCGACCTCGAGGACGCCATCCCGATCGACCTCGACGCACTCGAGCAATGGCAGATCGCCGACAGGGTGCTGACCGCCATGCTCGGCGGGTCCGACGAGGCCGCGTGCCTGGCCGCTGAGAGCGCCCGTGGCGCCCTGCCCCCGGGCATGCTGGCCGACGACGTCCTGTCGACGATCACCGGACCGCTCGCCGATCTCGTCGACGCCGGGCGTACGCCGACGGCACCTGTGTCCGTCGACGCCTCTGTCGAACTCTCCGGCGCGCCCGGCGTGGTCGGCACCGTGGCCGGAGTGCACGGGGACACCATCCTCACGGTGACCTACTCCAAATTGGGCCCCGCGGCGCGACTCATCGCGTGGTTGCGTCTGCTCGCCCTGACGGCGTCGTGGCCCGACCGCCCCTTCGAAGCACGCACAATCGGACGCGCCCGCAGCAATCGTCACACCATCTCGACCGCCACGATCGCACCACTCGGGCCCGATGCCGCGAGCCGGAGAGCCGGAGCCGAGCGCCACCTGCGCACGCTGGTCGACCTGTTCGCCCGCGGCATGCGCGAGCCGCTGCCGCTGTTTTGCAAGACGTCGGCTGCCTGGGCGGAGGCGGTCGCGCTGGGCAAGGACGGGCACCGACCGGCGGCGCGGGCGTGGGAATCGGGCTTTGGTGGGAACAACGAGGACAAGAACCCCGAACACGAGCTCGTCCTGGGTGGGTCCCCGTCCTTCGAGGCCATGTTCGACGGGGCGGGACCAGCCCGCGCCGACGAGACGGGCGATGGTTGGGACGGCAGTGATCCCTCGCGCTTTGGTCGCTACGCGGCGCGGCTGTGGGACCAGCTCTTGGCCCACGAACAGGTCGTCGACCGGTGACCGATGGCGCGCTGGGCCCGCTGGAGCCTCAGCCGTTCGTGGTGCGAGGCGACCTCCCTCGCGGGATGACGTTGCTGCAGGCGAGCGCCGGGACGGGCAAGACGTTCACCATTGCGGCGCTGACGACGCGCTACGTCGCCGAGGGGATCCTGCCCATCGATCGGCTTCTCGTCATCACCTTCACCCGCATGGCCACCGGCGAGCTGCGCGAGCGGGTCCGTGATCGCCTGGTGCGCTCCCATGACGGGCTCGTCGATGTGCTGGACGGGTCCGGTGGCCACGAGGACGACGAGCTCGTCCAGCTCCTGACGGAGGCATCGCGTGGTGAGGTCTGCGCCCGCCGGGACCGGCTCGCCAAGGCCATCGCCGACTTCGACGCGGCCACCATCGAGACGACGCATGGGTTCTGTCTCCAGGTGCTCTACGGGTTGGGCACGGCCGGGGACGTCGACCGCGAGGTCACGCTCGTCGAGGACGTGCGTGACCTCATGGAGGAGGTCGTGGACGACCTCTACCTGCGCCGGTTCGCCGCCAGCCCCAACCCCCTCGGCTTCACCCGCGCCAACGCGATGGAGATCGCCAAATACGTGCTCGACCATCCTGACGCCGAAATCGTGCCGCCGAGGTCCGAGGCGCTCGACACGCCCTCCATCCGTCGTCGCTTCGCCGACGCGGTCCGAACGGAGATGGATCGCCGGAAGCGCAACCTGAAGATCCTGACCTACGACGACATCCTCCTGCGATTGCGCGACACGTTGGTCGACCCCGAGCGAGGACGCGCGGCCTGTTCCCGACTGCGCGAGCGCTACGACGTCGTCCTCGTCGACGAGTTCCAGGACACCGACCCCGTGCAATGGGACATCATGCACGAGGCGTTCGGGCGCGGCGGCGCGACCTTGGTGCTGATCGGCGACCCCAAGCAGGCCATCTACGCCTTCCGCGGTGCGGACGTGCACGCCTATCTCGAGGCGAGCGAGGTCGTGCAGACGGAATGGACGCTGGACGTGAACTGGCGGAGCGACGAGGGGTTGCTCCGGGCCTACGACGCGCTCTTCAACGACTCGCAACTGGGCTTCGCGGGCATTGGATACCGCAGCGTCAAGGCGGCACCGCCGAACCTGGCACCCCGACTCGTCGGCGCACCGAATCCGGCGCCCATGCGTGTGCGAGTCGTACACGCAGACGACGGGCTGGTCGCACTCACGCCGTCGAAGGGCTTGCCGCAGGCCGGTGACGCCCGCGCGTTCATCGCTCGCGACGTCGCCGCCGAGATCGTCGAGCTTCTCGAGGCACGCCCCTCCGTGATCACCCGGCGACGTGACGGGGGCGACGCGTCGTCGACGCCCTTGCATCCCGGCCACATCGCCGTGCTCGTGCGGGTCAACAGCCACGCCGTGCTGGTGCGCGACGCACTGCAACGGGTCGGGGTGCCCGCTGTCATCGGGGGCAGCGGCTCCGTGTTCGGTACCCGTCCGGCGCTCGAGTGGCTTCGGCTGCTCGAGGCCCTCGAGCGCCCGACGGCCCGCGACCGGGCCTCCTTGGCCGCGCTCACCAGTTTCGTCGGGTGGTCCGCCGAGGACGTCGCCTCGGCGGAAGAAGCCCAGTGGGAGGACCTGCACTGGTCGCTGCATCAGTGGGCGGCCCTGCTGCGTGACCAGGGCGTCGCATCGCTCTTCGAGACCGTGTGCCGCACTCACGGCGTGCCGGGTCGCGTGCTGGCCGGGACTTCGGGGGAGCGCTTCATGACGGACCTGCGCCACATCGCGCAGTTGCTCCACGAGGCGGGTGTGTCAGAGGGGCTCGGCCCGACCGCGATGGCCACCTGGCTGGGCCGACGGATCCGCGACGCGTCGCGCGACACGGATAACGAGGAGCGCGCCCGCCGGCTCGAGTCGGATGCCGACGCGGTGCAGGTCATCACGATCCACCGCAGCAAGGGTCTGGAGTTCCCCGTCGTCTTCTGCCCCTTCATGTGGGACGGGCGGCCGAACCCGAGCGACGTCCCACTCTTCCACGAGCCCGTGAGTGGCAAGCGCACGATCGACGTCGGCCACGACGGGAGAGACTTCGCCATCCACCAGAAGATGGAGCTCGACGAGAGTCGCGGTGAGGATCTTCGTCTGCTCTACGTGGCCCTCACCCGGGCCCAGCACCAGGCGGTGCTCTGGTGGGTCGGCGTGCAGGACTGCCAGCATTCGCCCTTGGCGCGTCTTCTGTTCGACCGTGACCCCTCCGGGCTCGTCGCGGCGTACGGCGCGGGTCGGCACACCGACGGTGAGATGGTCGACGCCTTCGAGGCGCTCGGCGACCACGTCTCGGTCGAGAGAGTCTCCGAGCCGGAGGCCGTCACGTGGCACCACGAAGCGGGCGCGACCCCGCGGCTGGACGCGGCCCGCTTCGACCGTGACCTCGACGTCGGATGGCGCCGGGTGTCCTATTCGGGCATCACTAGCCCCCTGCACGGATTGCCTCCGGTCGGAAGCGAACCGGAGCAGCCCCTCACTACGGACGAGGAGGTGGTGGCGCCGGGCGGTCCCGACGTGACGGCCGACCCCGGGCTCGACCGCCTGCGTTCGCTCACGCTCCGATTGGCCGACCTGCCCGGAGGAGCGCTGACCGGCACGGTGATCCACTCCATCCTGGAGCAGGTGGACTTCGCCACGCCCGACCTCGAAGCCGAGGTCGCTTCGGCGTTCGATCGCCAGGTCGCCTGGCGCAACGCTGATCTCGGCAGTCGGGAGGCCGTGGTCGCGGGGCTGTGCGCGGCCATCGAGTGTCCGTTGGGCCCTCTGGTCGGCGAACAGAGGCTCCGCGACGTCGAGCGGCACGACCGGCTCGATGAACTGAGTTTCGAGATCCCGCTCGTCGGCGGGGACGATCCCACGGGGACGCTGCACGTGCGTGCCCTGGCCGACCTCCTCGAGGAACAGCTTCCGGAAGACGATCCGGTTGGCCACTACGCGGGACGGCTGCGCGACCCCGCCCTGCGAGGAGCGATGCGGGGCTATCTCACGGGCAGCTTGGACCTCGTGTTCCGGGACGCCGAGGGACGCTTCATGCTGGCCGACTACAAGACGAACCGGCTCGGCCCGCCCGAGGATTCCCTGACGGCGTGGCACTACCGTCCCGATGCCGTGCAGGACGCGATGGAAGCGGCGCATTACCCCTTGCAGGCGCTGCTCTACTCGGTGGCGCTGCATCGGTACCTGCGCTGGCGGCTGCGCGGGTACGAGCCGGAGCGGCACCTCGGCGGTGTCCTCTATCTGTTCGTGCGGGGGATGAGCGCAGTCGAGCCGGTCCGCGTGGGCGACTGGCCGTGTGGGGTGTGGTCCTGGAAGTCCCCACCGCACGTCGTGGTATCGCTCAGCGATCTCTTCGATCGGGGAGCCGGGACGTGACGGCCCTCGACGGGTTGGACCGCTTCGACGTGGCACACGCCCAGGGCGCCGGTGGGTTGCTGCAGGCGTTCAACCAGGCCGGGGTCCTGGCGACGTCCGACCTGCACGTCGCCCTCCGCCTGTGTCGCCTGAGCGGCACGGTGGACGATGTCGTGCAGCTCGGCGTGGCGTTTGCCGCCCGCGCACCGCGCCTGGGTCACGTATGCGTCGATCTGCAGACCATCCGCGACACCGCGAGCTCGGACAGCGACTCGCCCTCCGATCTCGGCGTGCTGCCCTGGGCCGAGCCGGACGACTGGGTGAGGCGCATGTCCGAGTCCGCCGTCGTGGGGCCGGACCTGCCGCTCCAGCTCGAGGGAGCGAACCTCTACCTGAACCGGCTGTGGACGGACGAGAAGTCTGTCGCTACCGATCTGCGACGACGCGCCGCCGCACCCGTCGACGGCGTCGACGACGCGGTGTTGAGGGCCGGACTGGCCCGGCTGTTCGTCAACACGGAGATCCCGGACCTCCAGCGGATGGCGGCGGCGACCGCGGTTTTGCGGAACGTGTCGGTGATCGCCGGCGGACCGGGCACAGGCAAGACCACGACCGTGGCCCGGGTCCTGGCGCTCATCCTCGAGCAACACGCGGGAGCCGGTGCCCGGCCGCCGCGGATCGCCTTGGCGGCGCCGACCGGCAAGGCGGCGGCACGACTCGAGGAAGCCGTGCGTGGCGAGGCGTCGGTGATGGAGACCGAAGAAGGGGTCCGTGCACATCTCGGCACGCTCGAGGGGACCACGCTGCACCGACTCCTCGGTTTCAACCCGGGCAACCGCACCCGGTTCCGCCACAACCGCAACAACCATCTGCCCCATGACGTCGTGGTGATCGACGAGACATCGATGGTGTCGCTCACCATGATGGCGCGGGTGACCGAGGCGGTTCGCCCCGGGGCCCGCCTCATTCTCGTCGGAGATCCCGAGCAGCTGGCCTCGGTCGAGGCCGGCGCCGTGTTGGGCGACATCGTCGGCCCGGCCGCCGACGGGTTCTGCATGGACGCCGAGACGCGAAGACGCCTCGCCGCAGTGACCGCGGACACCGTTCCATTCCCCGTTGCCGGTGCGATCTCGTCCTCGGGTATCGGGAACGGCATCGTCCTTCTCCGCCGCGTGCACCGCTTCGGAGGCGCGATCGCCGAGTTCGCCGAAGCGATCCAGCGTGGCGACGCCACGGGCGCGCTGGGCGTGCTCCGGAGGGGTGACCCGAAACTGCATTGGATTCCCGAGGACGCGGGCCAGGCGCCTTCCGCGGCAGTCGTCGATGCCGTACGCAGCCTCGCGGTCGAGTGCGGCCGCCAGGTCATTCAGGCGGCGCGAGCGGGTGAGGCGCGGGAGTCCATCGCGGCGCTCGGCCGCTTCCGACTCCTGTGCGCGCACCGCCGGGGACCCGAGGGCGTGGCCGCGTGGATGGCACACGTCGAGAACTGGCTCCGGGCCGAGGTCCCGGGGTTCGCCACTGGTTCGGCTTGGTACGTGGGGCGGCCGCTCATCGTGACGGAGAACGACTACGGGTTGGAGCTCTACAACGGGGACACCGGGGTCGTCGTCTCCGCCGGCGACCGGTTGGTGGCGGCCTTCCAGCGCGGTGACGGCGTGGCCGAGGTGAGTCCCGCCCGGCTGGCCGCCGTGGACACGGTCTACGCGATGACGGTCCACAAGAGCCAGGGCTCACAGTTCGACGTCGTCGCCTTCCTGCTGCCGAGCGCCGATTCGCGGGTTCTGACCCGCGAGCTGCTCTATACGGCCGCCACCCGCGCCCGGGAGAGGTTGATCCTCGTCGGGACCGAGGATCTTCTTCGCACGGCGATCGAACGGCCGATCACCCGGGCGTCGGGACTACGGCGGGCGCTGTGGGGGGAAGCCGAGCCGACCATCCCCGAGGAGTGATTTCCGCCTAATTAAGCTGCCGCCCCAGGGAAAACCCCTGAACTCACACCAATTACAGGCTCCACACAGGTTGAATTCAGGATTTTGTCCCATGATGAATCGACATGACTCCGTAACAATTGCGGAGCCCGAGCGAGCACAAAGGGTGAGGATGAAGATTCTGGTTCTCGGTGGGGACGGCTATCTCGGTTGGCCGACCGCGCTGCACCTGTCGGCCCGGGGACACGAGATCACCGTCGTCGACAACCTCGTTCGCCGGGAGTACGACCGCGAGATGGGCGTGGACAGCCTGACGCCGATCGCCTCCCTTCACGATCGCGTGACACGTTGGGAGCAACTGTCGGGACACTCGGTCAACGTCCGCGTCGGCAATCTCACCGACGCCGCCTTCACCTACGGCGTGGTCGCCGAGTCGAAGCCCGATGCCGTCGTGCACTTCGGCGAACAGCGTTCGGCGCCCTACTCCATGATCGACCGCGAGCACGCGGTCTACACGCAGGTGAACAACGTCGTCGGCACCCTCAACCTGATGTACGCCATCGCGGAGACCGACCCGTCCATCCACCTGGTCAAGCTCGGCACGATGGGGGAGTACGGCTATCCCGACATCGACATCGAGGAAGGGTTCATCGAGATCACCCACAAGGGTCGGACCGACGTCTTGCCGTACCCCAAGCAGCCGGGCTCCTTCTACCACCTGTCCAAGGTGCATGACAGCCACAACATCATGTTCGCCTGCAGGGTCTGGGGGCTGCGCTCGACGGACCTCAACCAGGGCATCGTGTACGGACAGTCGACCGAGGAGACCGACCTCGACCCGGTCCTGGCGACCCGCTTCGACTACGACGGCGTCTTCGGAACCGTGCTCAACCGCTTCTGCGTCCAGGCGGTCACGGGGCACCCCCTGACCGTGTACGGGGCCGGTGGCCAGACCCGCGGCATGCTGAACATCCGCGACACGTTGGCCTGTGTCGCCTTGGCCCTCGAGAACCCGGCCGAGCGCGGCGAGTTCCGTGTCTTCAACCAATTCACCGAGTCCTTCTCGGTGCGCGACATGGCGGAAATGGTCAAGCGGGTGTGCCCGACGCGGGTCGACATCGCAGAGGGGTTGAGCAATCCGCGGGTCGAGCGCGAGGAGCACTATTTCAAGGCCGCCAACACCAAGCTTCTGGACCTCGGCCTCAAGCCGCACCTCCTCACCGACGAGGTGATCCGAGACATCCTCGACCTGGTGGAGCGCCACAGGGACCGGGTGGACGTGCGGGCGATCGCGCCGACCGTGCAGTGGCGCTCCAGCGCCAGCACGCTGACCACGGTGGGCGAAACGCCCGGTTCTTCCTTCCTCGCGGTGTAAGTCAGCACCTCGGGCTGTATTTTCTGTGGCGATGTCGCCACGCTGGCCACGCCGACGCGCGCGCCGTCGATCGTCCGCCCGACCGGTCATCCTGCTCGTGGCGGTGGTGGTCCTGCTCGCACTCCTCGTGGGAGGGCTCACCCAGGAGTCGACGCAGTCGCAGGGCTACCACGCCAATTCCGACCGGTCGCTGGCCGCCCAGGGCGGCGTCGTCGCCACCCAGTCCAATGCGACCGCGTCGCAGGTGCGCCGTCTCCTCGCCGACTTGTCGACGCAGACCCGCCAGACGATCCAGGCCGGGCTCGACAGCGCCGTGGAGCAGACAGCCGGCCAGGCGGACCGCGCGGCGCTGGCGGCCGGTTCGGCCGCGCCCGGATCGGGTGCCGCCCAGTTCGCCGCCGCCTTCGCCGAGCGGGCCCAGTCGTTGGCCCAGCTCCGGACGACCATCGACGGGTTCCTCGGGATGCGACCCACGCAGCCTGCGGGCGCGCCGTCGACCGACGCCACCAACTCGGCGGCGGCGGGGACCGTGTTGCTGTCCGCCGACCAGGCGACGAACCGCATCGCCGCGGTCGGCGCCATGCTGGCGCGATCGGACAGTCTCTACCGGTCGGCGCGACGCTCGCTCGCCGCCGCACCCGGCCACGGCAGGCTCCCTGCGTCGGTCTGGGTGACCGACGCGCAGCTGTGGCAGCCGGGAAGCGTCGCGTCGGACGTCGATCTGCTCGCCACCTCGCCGACACTGATCACGACGCACTACCTCTTGCTGCGCACGGTGCGCCTCGACCCGCCTGCGCTCCCCGCGCCGCAGGGCACGCCGGCGGGCGTCTCGGTCCTCAGCCCCACCTCACAGGTCGGCATCACCGCGGTGCTCGCCAACAACGGCTCGGCCGACGAGCCGCACGCCTCGGTCCGTTTCACGTTGGCCAACCAGTCGTCGGGGACCACCGTCACCCGGGTCGAATCGGCCGGCCTGATGCTGGGAGCCTCGGTGACGCTGCCCACGGTGGTCTTCGGCGTCACGCCGGGGACGAGCTATGCGCTCACGGTCGCTGTCGTCCTGCCGACGGGTCAAGGCGCGACGGTGGGCACGGTCCTCCAGCAGGTGCTCCAGGTCGCTCCGGGCACCGAACCACGGGCCCGCCACGCCGGCTGACCGCGTGTCGACCGGCGTCGCACGGTGGTCATAGGATCGGATCGCACCGAATTCAGGAATTGGAGGGCTCTTCAGTGGCCGAGAGCATCACGATCACGGACAATCGCAATGGCGAGTCCATTGAGATTCCGCTCGTCAACGGCGGGGTATCGGCCGAGGAGTGGGCGAAGCTGCTGCCCGGGGTCTGGTTCTACGATCCCGGCTTCTTGTCGACGGCGGCGTGCGAGAGCGCCATCACGTATCTCGACGGCGATGCGGGGATCCTGCGCTACCGCGGCTATCCCATCGAGGAGCTGGCCGAGAACTCGACCTACCTCGAGGTGGCGTACCTCCTCCTGCGCGGGGAGTTGCCCACCGAGGAGCAGTTCGCCGCCTGGCGCCACGACGTCACGTACCACACCTTCATCCACGAGAACGTCCGCAAGCGCTTCCTCGAGGGCTTCCACTACGACGCGCATCCCATGGGCATGCTCGTCTCGGCGGTCGCCGCGCTGTCGACCTTCTACCTCGACGCCAAGGACATCTTCGATCCGGAGTCCCGCAACAAGCAGATCATCCGCCTGATCGCCAAGATGCCCACGCTGGCCGCCGCCGCCCACCGCTTCAGCGTCGGGATGCCCTTCGTCTACCCCGACAACTCTCTCGACTTCACCCCGAATTTCCTCTCCATGCTCTGGAAGGTCGCCGAGCCCCGGTTCGAAGCCGACCCCGTCCTGGCCCGGGCCCTCGACATCCTGTTCATCCTCCACGCCGACCACGAGCAGAACTGCTCGACCACGGCCATGCGGGTCGTCGGCTCGTCGCACTCGGATCCCTACTCCGCCACCGCCGCCGCAGCCGCAGCGCTGTACGGGCCTCGCCACGGCGGGGCCAACGAGGCGGTGATCCGCATGCTGACCGACATCGGCAGCATCGAGAACGTGCCCGACTTCATCGCGACCGTCAAGGCCGGCACCGGAGGGCAGCGTCTGCAGGGCTTCGGGCACCGCGTCTACAAGAGCTACGACCCGCGGGCCAAGATCATCAAGCGGACGGCCGACGAGGTCTTCGCGGTCACCGGCAAGAACCCGTTGCTGGACATCGCACTGAAGCTCGAGGAGATCGCGCTGAGTGACGAGTACTTCACGTCGCGGCGGCTCTACCCGAACGTGGACTTCTACTCCGGTCTGATCTACCAGGCCATGGGATTCCCGCTCGAGATGTTCCCCGTCCTGTTCGCCATCCCGCGTACGGCAGGCTGGCTCTCGCACTGGCAGGAGATGCTCGACCAGGACTCCAAGATCGCCCGCCCGCGCCAGCTCTACATCGGCCCGGAGGCCCGCGCCTACGTCCCGATGGCGGTCCGGTAGGACGTCGGCGCCGGCCGTCGCATCCGCACCAGGCCCTCCTGGGCGAGCGAGACGCACAGGCTGCCCGCCCGGTCGTAGAGGAAGCCGCGGGCCAAGCCCCGGCCACCGGCGGCCACGGGCGAGTCCATGTCGTAGAGCAGCCAGTCGTCGGCACGGAACGGCCGGTGGAACCACATGCAGTGGTCGAGGCTGGCACCCATGAAGTCCGGGTCGTCCCACCGCACGTCGTGCGAGGCCAGGATGGTGTCGACGAGCGACATGTCCGAGGCGTAGGTCGCCACGCAGGCGTGCAGGAGGGGATCATCGGGCAGCTCCCCGTCGGCCCGGATCCACAGCCGCTGGTAGGGCTCGCCCGGGCCCGCGTGGTGCCAGGGGAGGTCCCCGATGTAGCGCTGGTCGATCGGGTGGGGCCGCTCGAACCAGTCGACCATCTCGTCTTTCCAGGGCTCGAGCCGCTCGAAGAGCGGCGGGAGGCTCTCGGGCGGCGGCACGTCGGGCATCGGGAATTGGTGCTCCAGGCCTTCCTCGGGGTCGTGGAAGGAGGCCGAGAGGTTGAAGATGGCGCGGCCGTGCTGCACGGCGACGACGCGGCGGGTGGTGAAGGACCTGCCGTCGCGGATCCGGTCGACCTCGTAGAGGATCGGCACCGTCGGGTCGCCCGGTCGCAGGAAGTACGAGTGCAGCGAGTGGACCCTGCCGTGCTCGACGGTGCGTCCCGCCGCCATCAGCGCCTGCCCGGCCACCTGCCCCCCGAACACGCGCTGGCGCTCCTCGTTGGGCTGGATGCCGCGGAAGATGTTGACCTCTATGGGTTCGAGGTCAAGCAGGTCGACGAGGAAGTCCAGGGACGTGCTCATCCGCCCATGTTCGCAGGCGGGCGAATCGGCGGCGCACGGGCACGTCGGCGCGGCCCCCGCTACCCTGCGGCGGCATGACACCTGCTGCCCCGGCCGGCGAGCTCACCTTCCCCGATGGGTTCACCTGGGGGGTCGCCACGGCGGCGCACCAGATCGAGGGCGGCAACGTCAACAACGACTGGTGGGCCTGGGAGCACGAGCCGACCTCGGGCACGCTCGAACCGAGCGGGGACGCCTGCGACTCGTTCCACCGCTGGCGTGAGGACCTGCAACTGGTGGCCGACATGGGGCTCGGTGCGTACCGCTTCTCGCTCGAGTGGAGTCGCATCGAGCCCGCCGAGGGGGAGTTCTCGACCGCGGCGCTGGAGCACTACCGGCGCGTCTGTGCGGCGTGCCACGGGCACGGGATCGTCCCCGTGGTCACGTTCCACCATTTCACGACGCCGCTGTGGCTGGCCCGGCGCGGGGGCTGGGAGGCACCGGACGCCCCGGAGCTCTTCGCCCGGTTCGTGACCCGGGCGGCGGGCCACCTCGGAGACCTCATCGGATGGGCCTGCACGATCAACGAGCCCAACGTGGTGGCGGTCATGGGGTACTTCCAGGGTGAGTACCCGCCCGGCGTCAAGGAGGACTTCGTCCGGTACGCCGCCGTCAACGAGGCGATGGTGCGGGCCCACCGCCTGGCGGTGGAGGCCCTGCGGGCCGGGCCCGGGGACTTCCCGGTGGGGCTCACCCTGTCCATGGCCGAGATCACCGCCGAGGAGGGCGGGGAGACGCTGCGCGACGCCGCCGAGGAGATGCTGGAGAACGTCTTCCTGCGCGCCACCGGCGACGACGACTTCGTCGGCGTGCAGTGCTACACCCGGATGCACTTCGACGCCGACGGAGTGGCGCCGAACGATCCGGCCGTCCCGGTGACCCAGATGGGCGACGAGCGCTGGCCCCAGGCGGTCGAGCACACCGTGCGCCGGGCCGCGTCCGTGAGCGGCAGGCCGGTGGTGGTCACCGAGAACGGGATCGCCACCGCCGACGACTCCGAACGCATTGCGTTCCTCTCCGATGCCATTGCGAGCGCCCACCGCTGCATCACCGAGGGCATCGACCTGCGGGGCTATTTCGTGTGGAGCCTCCTGGACAACTTCGAGTGGCACCTGGGGTACGGACCGAAATTCGGGCTGGTCGCCGTCGCGCCGGACACCTTCGAGCGCCGCCCCAAGCCCAGCGCCCACTGGTTCGGCCAGGTCGCCCGGGCCAACCGACTGCTCACAGCTGGTCGGTAGCGGGCTGCCAGGAGGGCAATTGGCGGCCACGCTAGGGTGACCTGGTGCGCTCCCGGCTGCGGGCCCTCGACGACTGGTTGCACACCCATGAGGGGCGGAAGATCTTCCGCTACACCATGGTCTCGGTCATCTCGACCTGCGTCTCCCTCGTCGTCATCGCCATCGTCTACGGGGCGCTGCACCTCTGGAGCGAGGTGCCGAGCACGGTCTTCGGCAACATCGTCGCCACGTTCCCCTCCTATTGGCTCAACCGCAAGTGGGCCTGGGGCAAGCACGGTCGGTCGCACTTCTTGAAGGAGGTGGTGCCGTTCTGGACCCTCGCGGCCATCGGTATCGCCTTCTCCATCGTCGGCGCGGCCGCCGCCCGCCACGTCGCGATCAAGTACAACCTCGACCACTTCGAGACGACGCTGCTCGTGCTCCTGGCCAACGTGCTGTCGTTCGGCATCTTCTGGGTCGCCAAGCTGTTGCTGTTCAACCGGCTGTTCCGGATTGAGCTCGAGGAGTTCGACGAGCACCTCACGCACGAGGAGCAGGAAGAGGCGTCGCCCACCACAAAACGCTGAGCCGGCCGCCTGGCGGCCGGGTCCCTAGTCCCGGAAGTTGTTGAACTGCAGTGGGATCCCGAAGTCCTCGGCCTTGCACTTCGCGATCACCTCTTGGAGGTCGTCGCGCTTCTTGCCCGAGACCCTGACCTGCTCGCCCTGTGTCTGGGAGGACACGCCCTTCAGGCCCAGGTCCTTGATGAACTTGTTCAACCGCTTGGCGTGGTCCGAGGAGATGCCGGCCCTGATCGCGACCTTCTGTCGGGCCGTGCCCTTCTGGGCCTCCTCGACCTTCGCGTCCTCGAATGCCTTCAGCGAGACCTGACGCTTGACCAGCTTCTCGTCCAGCACCTGGTGCAGGGCGCGTAGCCGGTCCTCGGTCGAGGAGCGCAGCACCAGCTCGGAATCGCCCAGCTCAATGGCCGAGTCGGTGTTCTTGAAGTCGAAGCGGGTGGCGGCCTCCCGGTTGGCCTGATCGACCGCGTTGCGCACCTCCTGCATGTCGACTTCCGAGACGATGTCAAACGTGGGCATGAGCGCAGCGTACCGGGGCCACCTGCCCCTGGGCGGGGCCGGCCGCGGCTAACCTCACCCGCTGCGGGTCGGTGTCCGAGTGGCCAAAGGAAGCAGGCTGTAAACCTGCCGGTTAACACCTACGGAGGTTCGAATCCTTCCCGGCCCACGCAGCCTGGGGGCGCTGCCTATTTGGGCCTTTGACCCTTGCGGGTGTCCAGCCTGCCGTTACAATGCTGTTTCGGATCGATTGCGGGTGCATGCTCCCCGGGCGTGGGCCCTCCCCCTCCCCCGGGTCGTAGCGCCCGGACACGACAAGTGAGATCGACAACCCCCGTGGACAAGAGCGCGAACGTCTCCCTCAGCAACGGTCCTGGAACGGATGAGCACGCGCCTCCGCCGCCTGTCCATGCGGGCCGAAGCGGTGCGCCTCCGTCTGACACCTCGCGTCGCGCTGACACGGCGTGTCGAGGCCGCAGCGGGCGACCCGGGTGACTGGTCCTTCCTCCGTCGCCCCGCGCTGCTCGGTTTCGTCGCCATCGTCTCCATCTGCCTGGGCGCGTCGGTGCCGAGCTCACCCTTCAAGCTCTGGACGGGGGGCACCTGGTTCTTCGGCACGTCGAGCTGGCCGACGACGACGCTGATGCTGCCCGGGGTCGTCGCCGTCTACGGCGGAATGATCCTCTTTGTCCGTGTGTGGTTCGGGCTGTACCAGACGCTGCGCGCTCGCCCCGGCGTGCCGATCCGGCGGCTGGCCTACATGCTCGCCCTCTGGCTGCTGCCGCTGCTTGCGGTGGCGCCGCTCTTCAGCCGCGACGTGTTCTCCTACGCCGCGCAGGGCGAGATGATGAGCCACGCCATCAACCCCTATCACTACGGTCCCGGCACCCTCGGCTGGGGCCCGTACGCACCGGGGGTCGACCCTCTCTGGGCGAACACCCCGGCCCCCTACGGGCCGCTCTTCTTGATGCTGGCCGGGTGGTCGGCGTCCTTGAGCCTGCACCACGCGCTCTTCACGGTCCTCTTGCTGCGGCTGCAGTCCGTCGTCGGGATCGCGCTGATCGCCTACTGCATCCCCAAGCTGGCCCGTTCCTACGGCCGCGACGCCGGGCCGGCCTTCGTGTTGGCCGTGCTCAATCCCCTCACCCTGCTGGCCCTCGTGGGCGGGGCGCACAACGACGCCATCATGGTGGGCCTGTTGCTGGCCGGCGTCACGGCGGCCCGCGCCCGGCATCCGGTGTGGGGCGTCGTCCTGTGCGCGCTGGCGGCATCCATCAAGGTGCCCGCCGCCATCGGCATCGTCTATGTGGCGTGGGACTGGGCCGGCCCGATCGCGGACTGGCGACGGCGGGCCCGCATCGTTCTCCGCTCCGGACTGATCACCGTGGCGGTGATGGGGGCCCTCTCCTTCGCGTCCGGGTTGGGTTGGGGGTGGCTGGCCAACCTGGGCACGCCCGGCACCGTCCGCTCGTGGATGGCCCCGGCAACCGGCTTCGGGCTCCTCGTCAGCGGGTCGGCCCATGTCGTCGGCATCGGCGTCGGCCTGGGTGGCGTGCTGACGCTCACCCGGGCGATCGGCCTGCTGGCTGCGGCCGTGATCGCCGTCTACTGCCTGGTCAACCGCGAGCGCATGGGGATGCTCAACGCCCTGGGCATCACCATGATGGCCTTCGTGCTCCTCGGGCCGGTCGTCCAGCCCTGGTACCTGACGTGGGGGATCATCATCGTGGCGCCGGTCGTGACCGGGCGGATGCTCTACGTCGTGCTCGGCCTCTCGACGGTGGCACCCTTCATCGGGCTGACCGGCGGCTCCGAACTGCTGAACGAGCTGATGCACACGGATCCGACCCGAATGGTGCTCGCCGTGCTGGTGCTGTGGGCCGTGGCGATCGTCCCGCTCGGCACCTGGACGACCTCGTGGCGACTCGACCGGTCCGGCCTGCCCGCGCTGTCGGGTTCCCACGGCCAGGGCGCAGCGCTCGAATCCTGAGCCCGGGGTCCCGGCGGGCCGCCCGGATCAGAGGAGGCGCTGCAGCTCGACCACGTCGAGCCACTGGCGGTGCTTGCGCCCCACCTCGCGCTCGACGCCGACGAGCTCGAACCCGGCGGCCTGGTGCAACCCGATGGAGGTCTCGTTGTGGCCCGCGATGCGGGCGATGACCGAGTGGAAGCCGTGCGCCGACGCCAGGACCAGGAGCTCGGCCAGGAGGGCCCGCCCGACGCCCGTGCCCCGCTGGGAGCGGTCGACGTAGACCGAGTTCTCGGCGGTGGCCGAATAGCCCGACCGGTCGCGGAAGGCGGAGAGGGAGCCGAAGCCGAGGACGATCTCCCCGTTGGCCCCGACCGGTCCGTCCACCCCCGAACCGTGCTCCTCGGTGGCCACCAGCGCCGGGTGGACGCCGCTGTGCTCCAGGATCCAAGCCTCTTGCTCGGCCCTGGTCCGGGGGACCATGTCGAAGGTGTTCGTCGTCTCGAGCACCTCGACGTTGTAGATGGCGAGGATGGCCTCGGCGTCGGCCACCTCGGCCAACCGGATCCGCATCCGCCGATGGTACTGTTGACGTGCCGAAACCGGGGAAGCGGAGGCAGTCCGTGCCGTGCCCTGGCTATCATTGACGATTCGCGGAAGGTAGCCGCGGCGCCCCCTTAGCTCAGTCGGCAGAGCACAGCCATGGTAAGGCTGGTGTCGTCGGTTCGATTCCGACAGGGGGCTCGCCCATGGCGGCGTAGCTCAGTTGGTCAGAGCACACGGCTCATAATCGTGTTGTCGCGGGTTCGAGTCCCGCCGCCGCTACCAGGCCCGGGGCCGCGATCCGGGCAGCGACCAGGAAGGATTGGAGATGCCGAAGAACGAGAAGAGGGTCCAGGTCACCCTGGCCTGCGAGGTGTGCAAGCGACGCAACTACATCACGACCAAGAACAAGCTCAACGACCGCGAGCGGATCGAGATGAAGAAGTTCTGCCGCTGGGACCGCCAGCACACCCTGCACAAGGAGACCCGCTGAGCCACTCCGGGCCGGCCGGTGCTACTCTGGCAGGCCGATCCCCAGGTCAGGGGGAAGAACCACCTGCCCGACGGCAATCGAAGGCAACCCCACCGAGGGCAGTAGCTCAACTGGTAGAGCACCGGTCTCCAAAACCGGCGGTTGGGGGTTCGAGTCCCTCCTGCCCTGCCCGGACCCAGTCCACCCGAGAACCATGTATGTGAGGCGAGACCCGTGAATCGCGAGACCAAGCGCATGATGCAGCGCCAAGGGCAGATGGAGGCCGACGGGTCTCCTGCCACCCGGCGCGCGCCCGCGGGCACCCAGACGCGGCAGCCACGCACGCAGAAGGGTCCCTCGGGGCGCAAGCGGACGTCGCCGGTCCAGTTCGTCCGCGAGGTGCGCGACGAGATGCGCCAGGTGGCCTGGCCGTCCCGCTCCGAGCTCATCAACTACACGTCGGTGGTGCTGACGACGCTGATCATCATGATCAGCCTGATCTTCGTGCTGAACCTCGCCTTCGGCAAGCTCATCACGCTCATGTTCACGAAGTAGGCGCACGTGAGCGACTTGACCCATTCAGAGGCAGAGGAGGCACTGGTGACCGGCGACGAGGAGGACGTCGCGGAGGCCGTGGCCGCCGAGCGTGAAGAGACCGAGGCCGCGCCGGAAGAGGCGGCGATGCACGCGGCGTCGACGGAGGACGTGATGGACGAGGCCGCCGCCGAGGACGAGGCGGAGCTCGAGGCAATCGCCGACGACGCCGCCGTCGAGGAGGTCGCAGAGGCGATCGCCGAGGTCGTGGCCGAGGAGGCCGCAGAGGAGATCGTGGAAGAAAGAGTGGAAGAGATCGTCGAGGAGGCAGTGCTCGAGGCGATCGAAGAGGCGGTCGTCGAGGAGATCGCACAAGAGGTCGCCGAAGAGGTCGCCGAAGAGACGGCGGCCCGGGCCGGCGCGCCCGACCTCGTGCTCGACGCGACCGACGGCCAGGAGGCCGTGGCCGAGGTCGAGCTCGGCGGCTGGGGCGAGGACGAAGAGGAAGAGGAGATCGTCCCGGTCGAGAGCCCCTACGATCGGCCCGGCCGGTGGTACGTGGTGCACACCTACTCGGGCTACGAGAACAAGGTCCGCTCCAACATGGGCAACGTGGTGGCCTCCCGCGGCATCGAGGACCGGGTCTTCGAGGTCGTCATCCCGATGGAGGATGTCGTCGAGTTCAAGGGCGGCAAGAAGGTCACCGTCCAGAAGAAGGTCTTCCCGGGGTACCTGCTCGTCCGCTGCGACCTCGACGACGACACCTGGGGCGCCATCCGCAACACCCCTGGCGTGACCGGTTTCGTGGGGCCGGGGACCAAGCCGACACCGCTGTCGCGCCGCGAGGTCGAGAACATCCTGCAGGTGAAGGTCGAGGGCACCGAGGCCAGCCCCAAGCGCAGCCGCCCCCGGCTCGAGTACGAGGTCGACGAGACGGTGCGCGTCAAGGAGGGTCCCTTCGCGGACTTCTCCGGCCAGATCGCCGAGATCAACGAGGACCAGCTCAAGCTCAAGGTGCTGGTCAACATCTTCGGCCGGGAGACCCCGGTCGAGCTCGAGTTCAGCCAGGTCGCCAAGCTCTAGGCGACCGGAAACACCCCCCGAAGAACGAAGAAGGAGACACAGACGATGGCGCCGAAGAAGAAGGTGCTCGCCCTGGTGAAGATCCAGCTCGAGGCTGGCTCGGCCACCCCCGCGCCGCCGGTCGGCACGGCGCTCGGCCCCCACGGCGTCCAGACCATGGAGTTCTGCAAGCAGTACAACGCCGCCACCGAGAGCATGCGGGGCACGGTGGTGCCGGTCGACATCACGATCTACGAGGACCGCACGTTCAGTTTCGTGCTGAAGACCTCGCCCACCCCGGTGCTGCTGCGCCAGGCGGCAGGGCTGGCCAAGGGCGCCGCGACCCCGGGGCGTGAGCAGGTCGGCACCATCACCGACGCCCAGCTGGCCGAGATCGCCACGACGAAGATGAAGGATCTCAACACCAACGACCTCGAGGCGGCCAAGCAGCAGGTCGCCGGCACGGCACGGTCCATGGGGATCAAGGTCGCCGGCTAGGCCGACGGACGCGCAGAGGAGAAGCGAATGACCCAGCACGGCAAGAAGTACACCGAGAGCCTGAGCAAGGTCGACCGGGAGGCGCTCTACGGCGTCGCCGAGGCGGTCGACCTCGTGAAGTCGCTCGCCAGCGCGAAGTTCGACGAGACGGTGGAGCTGGCCGTCCGCCTCGGCGTCGACCCCCGCAAGGCCGACCAGATCGTGCGGGGCACGATCTCGCTCCCCGAGGGCACGGGCCGCACCGTGCGGGTGGCCGTGTTCGCCGCCGGTGAGGCTGCGACCGAGGCCCGCAACGCCGGCGCCGACGTGGTGGGCGCCGACGACCTGGTGGCCAAGATCAACGGGGGCTTCCTCGACTTCGACGTGGCCATCGCCACACCGGACCTGATGGGCCAGGTGGGGACGCTCGGACGGGTCCTCGGACCCCGCGGCCTCATGCCCAACCCCAAGACGGGCACGGTCACCACGGACGTCAGCAAGGCGGTCGTGGAGTTCAAGGGCGGCCGGGTCGAGTACCGCACGGACAAGGTGGGCAACATCCACATCCGGGTGGGCAAGGCCTCGTTCGGCCGGGACCAGCTGGTGTCCAACATCCGGGCCGTCCTCGACGAGCTCCAGCGGGCCAAGCCGCCGGGGGCCAAGGGCCGCTACTTCCTCTCGGTCACCGTGTCGACCACGATGGGCCCCGGGGTCCACATCGACCCGGTCAAGGCCCGCTTCAGCGAGGAAGAGCTCGCCGTCCCGGCCTGAGCAGGCTCGCGGGACGTACTACGCTTACCCGGACAGTTCGCCCACCCCTGGTGAGCGGACACTGAATCCGAACGCCAGAGACCTCCGGTGCACCCCAGGGTGCCGAAGCGGCCCGTAGGGCCGGCCCGACGAGGCGACACCGTGCACGCCGGCCCGCCCGGCTCGTGCCGTCGCACACCGGAGATCCTGGCCACATCCGGCCGGTCGAACCCGGTGGAGGACGACGATGGCAACGCAGAACGCACAGATGGCCCGCAAGGTCGAGGTGGTCGCGGAGGTCAAGACGCGCATGGAGGCGGCGTCCGCCTCCATCGTCAGCGAGTACCGCGGCCTGAGCGTGGCCGAGCTGGCCGAGCTCCGCACCGCGCTGTCCGCCGTCGGCGGTGACTACAAGATCTTCAAGAACACGCTGGTGCGCCGCGCGATCGACGGCGGCGACTACCAGCCGCTGTCGGAGTACCTGAGCGGGCCGAGCGCGCTGACCTTCGTGCAGGGCGACGTCAGCGCGGTGGCCAAGGCGCTGCGGGACTTCTCCCGGGCCAACCCGCACCTCGTGATCAAGGGCGGCCTGGCCGACGGGTCGTTGCTCACCCCCGCCGACCTGGCCGCGCTGGCCGAACTGCCGCCGCGGGAGGTCCTGCTGGCCCGTCTGGCCGGCGCCCTCGCCGCCCCCATGCAGCAGATGGCCGGGCTCCTCCAGGCGCTGCCGCGCAACCTGGCCTACGGGATCTCGGCGCTGATCGAGCAGCGCGAGGCCGGCGGCGAGAAGCTGCCCACACCCGAGGAGGACACCCCCGAGGGGACCGCCGCGGCTCCCGCCGAAGAGGCCCCGGCCGCACAGGCCGAGAGAGGCCCCGGCCGCACAGGCCGAAGAGGCCTTGGCCGCACAGGCGGAGGAGGCCCCGGCCGCACAGGCCGAGGAGGCCCCGGCCGAGGCGGAGCCGATGGAGGCCGCCGCCGACGTGTCCGGCGAGACCGAGTCGGCGGGCACGGTAGAAGAGGCATCCGAGTAGCACCCGATCGAACATCCGGACCGAACCACACCAGACCGTAGGAAAGAAAGGAAGGCCATCCAGATGGCAACCCTGACCAAGGAAGAGATCCTCGACGGGATCGCCGAGCTGTCGGTGATCCAGCTGAGCGAGTTGCTGAAGGACTTCGAGGAGCGTTTCGGC
>CAVQCO010000002.1:0-738383 GCA_963711065.1 uncultured Acidimicrobiaceae bacterium | reverse complement strand
ATCCTCGTAACCGGCGCAAACCGCGGCATCGGCCAAGCGCTCGTCGCCGAAGCCCTCCGGCCGCGGCGCCCGGCGCGTCTATGCCGGGACCCGCCAGCTCATGGCCCACACCGACGAGCGGGTTGTCCCTCTCGTCCTCGACATCACCAACCGGGCGCAGATCGAAGCGGCCGCCGAGGTAGTCGAAGGACTGGACATGCTCGTTAACAACGCCGGGACCGGCCTCTACGACGACCTGAGCAACCGGGCGGCCCTCGAGGAGCACCTGGCCGTCAACCTGTTCGGCCCCTACGACATGGTCGAGGCCTTCCTCCCAGCACTCGCCGCCCGCAGCGGTTCGGTCGTCAACGTGCTGTCGATCGCCTCGCTGGCCGCGTGCCGCCGATCATCCCCTCCTACCCGGTGTCGAAGGCGGCGGCGTTCTCGCTGACCCAGAATCTGCGCCCCCTGCTCGCCCGCGGCGGCATCAGCGTCCATGCGGTACTGGTCGGTCCGACCGACACCGACATGTCCCGGGGTTTCGAGGTACCCAAGGTCTCTCCGCAGTACGCGGCCACCGCCATCTTCGACGGCGTGGAAGCCGGAGACGAGGAGATCTTCCCGCACCCCATGCTCGACGCCGTCGCCAAAAGCTGGAACACCGGTGAGGTCAAGTCCCTCGAGCGCCAGTTCGCCAGCTTCGTCGCGCCGGCCGCCGTCGCCTCGTAGGTCGACAAAAGGCACTTGGGTCGAAGTCCCGGTGCGCTGCATGACTGGCGCACCGGGGAACGACCCCCTCCCAACACTTAACAAGAAAGGTAGGAAACATGGCCACCCAGGATTTCCACAGCACCTTCACCGTCCCCCAGCCGCCCGAGGAGGTGTTCGCAGCCATCACCGACCCTGAGAAATGGTGGACCGGCGACATCGACGGGACAGCGCACGAAATCGGCGACGAGTTCTCCTACCGCTACGGGGACGTCCACTACTCCAAGCAGAAGGTCACCGACCTCGAACCCGGCCACAGGATCGTATGGCAGGTCGTGGAGTTGCACCTGCCGGGCAACGACGACCCGGAGGAATGGACCGGCACCCAGATCACCTTCGAGATCAGCCGCCAGGAAGCCAAGACCGAGCTCCGGTTCTCGCACCACGGCCTGGTCCCCCAGTTCCAGTGCTTCGACTCGTGCTCGAGCGCCTGGGGCTTCTACATCAACGGCAGCCTCAAGCGATTGATAACGACCGGCGAAGGTCCGGCCACCCCGCCCTGGGCCTGATGGCGCAGTTCGTGTTCACATAGCAACTGTCCAACGACAAGAGGAGGATCGATCGATGACGAATCACCGCACCGGAACCCCTGACGAGTGGCTCGAAGCCCGGCTTGAGCTGCTCAAGGCCGAGAAGGAGCTGACCCGCCTGAACGACGACGTTGGCCCGCCAGCGGCGGGAGCTGCCGTGGGTGCGCATCGACAAGGACTACCTCTTCGACACCGAGGACGGCGAAGCCACGCTCGCCGACCTGTTCCGCGGGCGTTCGCAGTTGATCGTCTACCACTTCATGTTCGGCCCCGACTGGGACGAAGGCTGCCCGAGCTGCTCGTCGGTCGCTGACGGATTCGACGAGACCCATCTCCATCTCCAGAACCACGACGTCGCGTTCACCGCCGTGTCCCGTGCACCGCTCGAGAAGCTGCTTGCGTACCGGGACCGGATGGGATGGCGCTTCCCGTGGGCGTCGTCGGGACGGAGCGACTTCAACTTCGACTTCAACGTCTCGTTCACCGAGGAGTCGGTCGCGAAGGGCGGGTCGTACAACTTCCGGCCGCTCGAAGGTTGGCAGCTCGATCCCGCGCATCTGCCGTACGAGGGACCCGGCATGAGCGCGTTCGCGCTCGAGGACGGCGTCGTGTACCACACCTACTCCGCCTACTCACGGGGCGTCGACGCCCTCTGGAACATGTGGCAGTGGCTCGACCGGGCCCCGCTCGGGCCGCAACGAGGGCGGACATGTCGTGGTTCCGTCGCCATGACCAGTACGAGGCCAGCTACCGATGACGGGTCGCCGTCGACGAAAGGAATCCCAATGCCTGAAGCACCAACGGAGTACAACGCCAGGATCGTCTCGGAGCTGCGCGCCAACGAAGGACACGCTGGGGGCGAATGGGAAGGAATCCCCCTCCTGCTTCTCCACCACTCCGGTGGACAGTCAGGCGTGCGCCGAGTCAACCCGGTCGCATACCTCCCCGAAGGCGAAGGCTATCTGGTCTGGGCCGCCAACGGCGGAGCGCCCCGAAGCCTGGACTGGTACCACAACCTCAAGGCGAATCCGCGGACCACGATCGAGGTTGATGGCGAAACCATCGACGTCGAAGCGCAGGAGGCGACCGGCGCAGAGCGTGAGCGGCTCTTTGCGAAGGCGACGGACCACTACCCGCAGCTCCTCGAGGCGTCGCGGAAGACCGAGCGTGTGATCCCGTTCATCGTCCTCACCCCTCAAGTGAACATCTGAGTGTCCGGGCGCGGCGATACCACTTAGCAATTGAAAATCCCAAATGAGGAGGGAACAAACGTGAGTGACGGAGTCCACCATGAACGTTAAGGCCAACGAGAACGCCTTCATCTACACGACTTACATTTTGGCGAGCCCCGAGTGTGTCTGGCAGGGCTTGACCGACCCCGACTTGATGGAGCGCTATTGGCGGCACCAGAGGGCTGGTCCGAAGGCATTCCTCTCGGACTGGAAGAAGGGCTCCACCTACGAGATGACCCACGAAGAAGTCGGGCTGGTCGTGAGTGGCTCTGACCAGGTCATCCTCGAGTCTGATCCCTACAACCGACTGGCCTATACCTGGCACACCATCACGCCCGAGTGGGCCGCCGCGGTCGGCATGGACGAGGCAACCGCCGCCATCTGGCGCGCCGAGCCCCGATCGAAGGTGGCATTCGACATCGAGGATGTCGGGCACGGCACGGCCAGGCTGACGGTCACCGACGGTGGCTTCGCGTCAGGAAGCGCGGTGCTACCTGCATTTTCCGAGGGGTGGCCCGCCGTCCTGTCGAGTCTGAAGACCCTGCTGGAGACCGGCTCGTCGTTGCGTACTTCATAAGGGCCCGTCGGCTCGACGTATTGCGGTCTCGATTTTCGCCTGGGTCGAATCTGACGCCGAGACTCCTGAGCATCGGCAATATCTCGGGTGCGAGCCGGAGGTCGAGGTCGTAGGTGCAAATCGCCGAATGTGCGAAACGCGGCACGAACTCGCCTCACATAGCCCCAGGTAAAGGCAGGTATCTGCACGGATCGCCCGAGGTGGCCCCGGCCCGATTTACGCGATAGCTACTACCGAATCCGTCACCGAGCCGGTAGATACCGTGCTGTGGCTGGACGGTGACCTGGGTCGATGTTCTCCGGCCGGCCCGCCCATAGCGACCGGACGCGATCCGGACGAACGTCTGTCATCGCCCCGGTCGCCCGGGACTACCCATGGTCGTCGGTTCATATCGGTGTTGACGACTACGACCGTCACCTTCGGGTTGGGCACCCGACGATCGGGGTCGATTCGGACAGCGAGCGCCTTGAGGACATCTGCTGCTTGTCGCCGGTGTTGCAGTGCCGATCCGATCAGTCAGCCGGTCCGAACGCCCCCTGCTCTTTGGAGTCGCTGGTCCGCACAGCCCGGTCATCGGTCTGGTCGGCGGTGGTCGCCGCCCGGCTGGCAAGCAGATTCAGGGCGCCTTGTGAGGGCGACCCTGGTTCGGCGGTGTAGGTGAGGAGGCTCTGGCTGGGATCGGCCGGGATTGGGAAGGACTCGGAATGGCGGCTCGAGACAGTTGACGGGCTCAGACCTTCAAAAGCTAAGACCGAGGGGTCACCGGGTCTTTTGATCGAGCTTGCCGTGCGCCTCTGCCGAAAGGTCCTGCCAATCGGCCCAGGTCTTGAGCCGGTTCGCGTAGACCTGCTGGACTATCTGGTAGCCCTCGGCGCCGAAGAACACCCGCAGGGGCGGGTTTTCGGAGTCGACGATCTTGAGGAGTGCCTGGGCCGCGGCAACCGGGTCACCGGCGTCCATCTTCTTCTTCATGAACCCGGCGATGCTCTGGCGAAAACCGTCGTAGATCGGATTGGCCTCGGCCTGGACGCCATCAGAGAGTGGGTCTGGTATCTCGCCGCCGGACCTGGTGGCGAAGGCGCTGGGCTCGACCAGGGTCACCCTGATGCCGAAGCCGGCGACCTCTTGGGCGAGGGACTCATTCAGGGCTTCGAGGGCCCACTTGGCGATGTGGTATCCGCCGCCGATCGGCATTGCGATGAGCCCGGCGATCGAGGACATCTGGATGATGTGCCCTGCGCCCTGCTCGCGCAGGTGGGGCAGCGCGGCCTGAATGACCCACACCGCGCCGAACACGTTGGTCTCCAGCTCGTCTCGCAGTTGCTGCTCGGTCAGCTCCTCGATCGCGCCGAACAGGCCGTAGCCAGCGTTGTTCACGATGACGTCGAGACGGCCGAAGTGCTCCTTGGCCCGCGTCACGCTCTCGAACACCGTGGCCTTGTCGGTCACGTCCAGCTCAAGCGGAAGCACGGAGTCGCCATAGGCGGCGACTAGCTCATCAAGGTGTCCGGTATTCCGGGCCGTTGCGGCCACCTTGTCGCCGCGGGACAGGGCGGCCTCGACGAAGTTGCGGCCGAAGCCGCGGGACGAGCCGGTCACGAACCAGACCTTGCTCATGATGTCCTTCCTTTCGTTGGCGGCTAGTTGCACCTCAAGCGGGCGTCCCCAATTTCGGCCGTCGAGCTTCCGACGTTGGGGTTTCCACATCCGAAGATGGTCATTCGCTCGGGAGGGAGGATGCGCCGAAGACCCAGGGGCTCGTCTCGCTGATGAACGTGGTGGGGAATCCGAGGTCAATGTCCGTCGCTACTTCGAGTTGTGCAACGGCATCGCTTGGAAGATCGATGTCCACAGCGCCGAGGTTGTCGAGAAGCTGGTCGAGCCGGCGTGCGCCGATGATTGGATGGATGTTGTGCGATCGTGTTCGTGTCCACGCGATGGCTACTTGTGAAGGCGTGGCTCCGAGTTCATTGGCGACGGATTGCACGGTTGTTGCCACCTTGTGTTGCTGCTCGGTGATCGATGACGGATCGATCCGAGTTCCCGATTCGGGACCCTGTTCTCGGGTGAACTTTCCCGAGAGGATCCCGCCGGCCAGCGGGCTCCAGACCGCCACGGTCATGCCGAACGATTCCGCCATGGGAAGCAGTTCACGTTCGATGTCACGTTGCAAGAGGCTGTAGGGCACTTGCAGGCCGGCGAATGCGGTCCAATCGCGCCAGTCGGCGAGCGTGTTGGCTTGGGAAACGATCCAGGCTGGGGTGTCGGAGACGCCGACGTAGAGGACCCGCCCAGCGCGGACCTCGTCGTCGAGGGCTCGCATGGTCTCCTCGATCGGGGTGTGACGGTCCCACATGTGGACCCAGTAGATATCTAGGTAGTCGGTGCGGAGTCGCCGTAGGCTCGTGTCCAGCGAAAGCCGCAGGTTCTTGCGGTGGTTGCCCGCACCATTGGGGTCATCTCGATCGCGGGACACCGTGTACTTCGTGGCCAGCACGAACCGATCCCGGCGACCGACGAGCAACTCCCCGAGGATCTCCTCGCTCGCCCCGCCGCGATAGTTGATGGCAGTGTCGACGACGTTGCCGCCCGCTTCGGAATAGGCGTCGACGATCCGGCGGCACTCCTCGAGCGGCGCCCCAACGCCGCCCTGCTCGCCGAAGGTCATGGCCCCGAGAAACAGCTCGGACACTCGCAGCCCAGTGTTCCCGAACCTGCGGTACTTCATCATGTCTGAGGCCCCCCGCCAAACGCTTCGGCGGCAAGTCGGACCACTTCTTCGTGAGGCACGTCCCGAAGGTGTTGGTCGACCGCCCAGCGGTGCCCGAACGGGTCGATGAACTGACCGGTCCGGTCGCCCCAGAACGCATCATGGAGCGGCTCGTGCTCGGTGGCGCCAGCCTCGAGCGCCTTCGCCCACACGCTGTCGACGTCGTCGACCGCAAGGTGCAGGGCGCCGTAGGTGCCGCCGAGGGTGAGCGGCGAGACGATGCCCATGTCGGGGAACTCGTCGGCGATGTGCAGCTCACTATCACCGAAGCGCAGCTCGATGGTCATCACCTGCCCGCTGGGCAGAGTGATCCGACTCGTCTCGACCGCCCCCAGCACGGAGCAGTACCAGGCTGAGGCCGCGTTGGGGTCTCGGGTCACCAGATGGCTGGTCAGTGTGCTCATGAAGGCTACTATACAGTCCGTCTAGAGTAGATGTATAGACAGGGTGGTGATAGCCTCGCTGACCATGCCGAAAGCTTCAAGTCCTGGGAACGCTGCCCGAAGGTCTCAGGGTCGCCGGGACCGGCCGGCATCGAACAACAAACCGGAATTGCGCGAAGAGATCCTCGCGGCCACCGCCAGCTTGCTGGCGAACGAGCAGTTCGCCGATCTCACCGTCGGTGACATCCTGAGCGCGGCCGGGGTATCGCGGGGCACCTTCTACTTCTACTTCGACAGCAAGCACGACGTGCTGGCCGAACTGGTGAGGCGGGCTGTGGCTCAAGGCCACGATGCGGCCAGTCCCTGGCTGGCCAATCCTCCTGACAAGGTGGCCGCACTCCGAACCGGAACCGCTGCCGGCGCCCAGCTGTGGCTGGCCAACGCCCCAATCCTGCGGGCGATCGTCGAGAACTGGCGCACCGATCCTCGGCTGACCGCTCTTTGGTTGGAGCAGATGCAGACCTTTGCCGACGCCGCCATCGCACAGATCAACGCCGACCCAGAAACTGTCAAGCGGCTTGCTGGCGTCAACGTGATCGCGCTGGCCAGCTCGCTGACTTGGCTCAGTGAGCGCGTCTACTACCTGGCCGCGACTGATACCCCGCCCTTCGATGACCAGGACGCCGTCGTCGACATCCTGGTTCACATCTGGGCTTCTGCGCTCTACGGAACTTGACGGTCCGGCCGAGGAGAATCGCATGCGCCGGGGGTTCCGAAGACTTCCAGGAGAACGTGCGTTCCATGCCATCTCGACTCAAGGATTCTTGTCCCGTCAATCGAAGAGGCTCGGCTCCTCTTCGGCGATCTGATCAAACAGCGGCTGAAAGGTGAACCATCCTGCTAGGTGGCTGCCTTGCTCGGCATGGACCTGGGCGGCGGCGGCGTCGTCGATGATCGTCGGAGTGCCGGCGGCTTCGGCGAGTAACTGAACACGACAGCAGGCTTCCATGCGAATGAACCACCAGGCGGCTTCGTCCACCGAATGACCCACGCTGAGGATGCCGTGATTGCGAAGGATGACCGCTTTTGTCTCACCCAGGGCGGCTGCGATGCGCCTGCCTTCGGCAGTGTCAAGCACAACTCCGTCGAAAGAGTCGTAGACATTGTGGTCCTTGAAGAAGTCACAGTGGTCCTGGGTGATCATGTCGAGTGGACGCGGAAGTGACGCCCAGGCTTTGCCGTAAACGGAGTGCGAGTGGGCGGCCGCCATCACGTCGGGGCGAGCCGCATGGATCTGTGAATGGATGGCAAAGGCCGATCGGTTGATTCCCTTGCCACCCTCGATGACCTCTCCGGCCCGAGTTGACCAGTTGAAGGTCGGACACCCGCATCCGGCGGAAGGCATGGCCGAAGGGGTTGACCCAGAAATGATCGGGTTCGGCCGGTTCGCGGACGGTGATGTGGCCGGCCACACCCTCGTCGAACCCATAGCGAGCGAAGAGTCGGAAGGCGGCCGCGTGGGCTCCTTGCGGTGCCGTCGTTCGTCCTCCACCGACACGCAGCCTGAATAGGGCCATGTCGGCAGCGTCTCAACTTCTGTGGCCATGGGGTCTCCTAGCAGAGTCAGTATATTCCTATAAGCATATGGCGTATACGAATTCGTGGCAAACTAGGGCCGTGGGCCGGCCCGCACAGATCGACCGAGCAGCGATCATTGGCGCCAGCCTCGACATCGCCGACGAACGTGGACTTGATGCCGTCACCATGAAGGCGGTGGGAGAGCGCCTCGGCGTCACTCCAATGGCGCTCTATCGACACGTCACCGACAAAACCGACCTGCTCGACGGCGTGCTCGAGAGCCTGATCACCGAGTTCGAGCTCCCACCACCGGATATGCCTTTGCGCGATCGTCTCTCGGCCACGGTTCGCTCTGTGCGGAGCGTCGCAAAACGCCACCCCGACGTGTTTGCATTGCTGCTCAAGGTGCCGGCGAACACCCCCGTGGCACGCGGGTGCGAGAGGGGATCCATGCCTGGTTGCGCGAAGCTGGAGTCGCAGAGGAGCTCGTCCCGAGTGCCGAACGGATACTGACCACTTTGATATTCGGATTTGCCATGAGCGAGGCGACTGGACGCTTTCGCGGCCACTCACAGGCCGAACTTGATCGCGACTACGCCTGGATCGAGTCTCTCATCGAGCAAACCTTGAGTGAGGGTCGATGGAGTCTTGCCCCCGACGAGCCCAACAGCCGACGACAGAGCACGCGACAGGGTCGAGGATCATCTCCTACCGCCAGGAGAACCGCCAGAAAGTAAACACGTCAGAGCTGAAGGACGCTGCTCCTTGGAGCTCGACCAGCGATTCGGTTGACTGTTGCTTTGCTGCTCGAGCTGTAGCGCTCAAGGCGTTTCGTGACTGTTTAGGAATCTCCTTTTAGCCTCTGACCTGGGCCTTTTCTTTGTGGAGGTGAGCGGACTCGAACCGCCGACTTCTACGATGCGAAAGTAGGGTTCTCGGCTTTCTGACCAGGCCCTTTTCGAGGACTTTCCTGGCAGCGGCGTTTCGATCCCCCCAGGTTCCCTCACGATCCATCTCCTTCCCTCTCGACAAAGACACGTAAAGACACGCTCGGACGGCCCCTCGTGAGGCCCGAGAACGGATCGCTGCCAGGTCCGATCCGCAGGCTCTCGTAATGCGGAGCGAAGGCGTCTGTTCCTTGTTAACGAGGATCACGTTCCTCGGCGAGCGACAGGACATCTTCGGCCCTGACGGCGGCAGTGCTTGTTGCCTGGCAGACGACGGAACGCCAACGTTCCTCTCCGCCAGCAGCCGGTCGACGACCTGTCGTCCATGCCCACAAGGTGACCCGCCGGGACGTTTCCTAATCCTGGGTGGCAGTGCTTTTCACATTCGGGTTCGAAGCCCGAAGACAAATCTGGACAGCGACGAATGCGATCCCCACGGGTCGACCTCGGCATCAAAACGACCCGGCCCGATGGGCTGTAACTCGCTCACCTCGCTGAATGCGCGCCGGTCCGGCGCGGGGAACGGCGACCGTCATGGCTTCGTTGTCCCGACGAGAGGCTCGACCGCTCCTGGGCCGGGGGCGGCGCGGACGTCTCTGGCTTCGAGGCGCTCGCCACACGCAGAGCACACCAAGACCGCGTTGGAGATGTGGCCGCAGGCCTTGTGGGTCACCTGGAGAGGTGGCCCGTCGGGTGCGGCGTAGCGGTCGCCCCACTGGCGCATGGCGGTGAGGACCGGCCACAGGTCACGGCCCTTGTCGGTGAGCCGATAGTCGTAGCGGGGCGGGTGATCGCTGTAGCGCACCTTCTCAAGGACGTCGGTTTCGACAAGGTGATTGAGCCGCTGGTTCAAGATGTTGCGCGAGATTCCCAGGCGCTCTTGGAAGTCGTCGAAGCGGGTCACGCCCAAGAACACGTCTCGCAGGATCAGCATCGACCACCACTCGCCCACGACCTCGAGGCACTGGGCCACTGAGCAGTGCATGTCGGCGAAGCTCTTGCGTTCCACAGAATCCAGAATAGTGGGTTGCATGATGGAACGCAATCCCTTAGAGTGAGTCCCATGACGGAACTCACTCAGCTGCTAGAGCGTCCCGGACCCTCCCCCACCAAGGCCAAGGCAGCCCCCCGCCAGGTGCTCGTCATCACTTGCGCCGGAGTGGTCTTGGCCAGCCTCGACCTCTTCATCGTCAACGTGGCCCTGCCCCAGATCGCCCGGGACCTCAAGGCCTCGAACCTGGGCGAGCTGTCCTGGGTCCTCAACGGGTACGCCATCGTCTACGCGTCGCTGCTGGTCTTCTTCGGACGCCTCGCCGACCGTTACCGCCGCGACCGCGCCTTTCTCCTCGGCGTGGCCGTCTTCACCGCGGCGTCGGCCGCCTGTGCCGCCTCCACCAGTGTCGGCATGCTCATCGGCTTCCGCCTCGTCCAGGCGGCCGGGGCGGCCCTACTGACCCCGACCTCCCTCGGGTTGGTCCTCGCCTCCTACCCGCCAGAGCGCAGGCAAGGTGCCGTTCGCGCCTGGACGGCGGTCGGTGGCATGTCCGCCGCCGTGGGCCCAGTCGTCGGCGGCCTGCTGGTCGCAGCGAGTTGGCGGTGGGTCTTCCTGGTCAACGTGCCGGTCGGGATCACCGCCCTCATCGTCGGCTGGCGCCGACTGCCGCATGTACCCGGTCACCCCAGCGAACGGCCCAACGCGCTCGGGGTCGTGCTGGCCACCACGGGCGTGGCGGCCCTCACCTTCGGGCTCGTGAAGGGCAGCGACTGGGGCTGGGGCTCACACGCCATCGCCTGGACACTCGCCGCGTCTGCGGCGCTCATCGCGCTCTTCGTGCTCCACTGCCTTCGGAGCCGCACTCCGCTCATCCATCCGTCGCTGTTTCGCTCCCGGAGCTTCACCGCGGCGTCGCTGGTCGCCATCTTCTTCTCCGCATCGTTCGCGGCGATGCTTCTCTCGATCGTTCTCTGGGAGCAGGGCGCCTGGGGATGGTCGGCGCTGCGATCCGGGCTGGCCATCGCACCCGGACCGATCATGGTCCCCTTCATGTCGTTCGTCGTGGCCGGCCGGCTCATCGCCCGCTACGGCCCAGCCCGAACGATGGCGCTGGGCAGCCTGGTCTTCGGCGTCGGAGTGTCGTGGTGGGCGCTTGCGATCACGGTCCAACCCAACTACCTCTCGGGGGTACTCGGCGGGATGATCTTGACCGGTGTCGGAGTGGGCCTCACCCTTCCGACCATGATGGCCACGGCCGCCTCCTCGCTCCCACCGCAGTCATTTGCCACCGGCTCTGCGGTCATCAACATGATCCGCCAGACCGGCCTCGCCCTCGGCGTGGCCGTGCTCGTGGCAGTGCTCGGCACCGCAGCCGGTCACGACAGCGCCGCACTCGACGCCTTTCGCCATGGTTGGTGGGTCTCTGCCGCGATCTCCTTCGTCGGCATCGTTCCCGCCCTCAGCCTGCTCCGGCGCCCCGCACGCCAGCCACAGCCACAGCCACAACCTGACCCGCTCATCCGAGACATAAGGAGACGTCATGAATATCGCCCGATCGACCGCCCTCGTCACTGGAGCTAACCGAGGGCTCGGCCGCCACCTCGCTAACGAGCTGCTCAGCCGGGGCGCCACCGTGTACGCCGGGGCACGCAACCCCGACGCTGTCGACCTGCCAGGCGCCAAGGTGGTAGCTCTCGACATCACCGACCCGGCGTCGGTAGCCAGCGCCGTCGAGATCGCCGGCGACGTCACCCTCCTGATCAACAACGCCGGCTCATCCACCGGCTCAGACCTTCTCAATGGAGACCCAGCGCAGATCCGCTTCGAGATGGACACCCACTTCTTCGGGACACTGTCGGTGATCCGAGCCTTCGCCCCGAAGATCTCGACGAACGGCGGAGGGTCGATCCTCAACATCCTTTCCGTACTCTCGTGGGTCAGCTTCCCCAGGAGCGGCGCTTACTGCGCCGCGAAGTCGGCAGAATGGTCGATGACCAACGCACTGCGCGTGCAGCTGGCAGAGCAGAACATCCGGGTGGCTGGGCTCCATGTCGGTTACATGGATACAGACATGACCGCTTCGATAACCGCACCCAAGTCAAACCCCGCGGATATCGCCAAGATCGCCATCGACGGTGTCGAGCAGGATCTCTTCGAAATAGTTGCAGACGATGTCAGCCGTGAGATGCAGGCCGCACTTGCTGGCGGCGTTCCCGCCCTCTATCCACAGCTCCAAACAACTCCGCGCTAGTCGGCTCATTACCTCGACCTTCGGGTTATGAGACCTATCCGTTCCGTCTAACTGGACTTTACGGACCGATCGAGCTGGACCGATTTAGACCTCTACCTGGGGTTATGTAACACCGCCCAGGTTGAGCAGGATACGGACTCCTGACATCAAATTCTGAATCCGTGGGATTTTCGTGGGATCCCACGGACCTTCGGGCAATCTTCGAGTCATTTTTGGACGGCCCTTTGGGAGGCCCCCACGAGGAGACTCAAACCGAGATTCACTCACAGTGCCTCAAGTCGGGCGTGGCTCGACCATTGGCTAATCGAATGGGCAAACAACGCCCCACATCACTGGCTCAGATTTCCCCCCGCGTTCTGCCACAGGTCTGAACTCGGACCTCAGTCTGTCCTGGACCCACACCGTTCTAGGTTCTCCATCTAAGGTGATATTTCGACGTCCTAAGCAGTTTCAACGCCACCTAGGAGACTGTTGAACAAATCGGCGTTCGGTGCTCGCGATTTGGGCGCCGATCGTCGAGAATTGGCAGGTGCAAGGACATAGCGAACCCAACCGTGAGCTGCTCGACGCGGCGGCGCTGTGTCGCCAGCTCGTCCCCGAGGGAAGCGTCGAGGCGTTCCTGGCCGATCACCGCCACGAGCTGTTCCCCGACGAGATGTTCGAGGACCTGTTCCCCTCCGGACCGCGGCCGGCCGTCGATCCCCGCCGACGTGGTGGCGTCGGTCATGGTCCTCCAGGCCCTCGAAGGGCTCTCGGACCGGGACGCCGCCCGGGCGCTGCGGGACCGGATCAGCTGGAAGGTGGCCTGTGGGCTGGCCCTCGACGACGAGGGGTTCGACTTCTCGGTGCTCACCTATTGGCGCACCCGGCTGCGCAAGTCCGAGCGCCCCGAGCGGATCTTCGACGCCGTGCGCTCGGTCATCGATGCCACCGGGGTCCTGAAGGGCAAGACCCGCCGGGCCCTCGACTCGACGCTGCTCGACGACGCGGTGGCCACCCAGGACACCGTCACCCAGCTGATCGCCGCCATCCGTCGGGTGCGCCGGGTCGTCCCCGGGGCGACAGATGTCCGCCCTCGGTGCCCATGACTACGAGTCCTCGGGCAAGCCGCTCATCGCCTGGGACGACCCGGTGGCCAAGGCGGCCCTGGTCGACGGGCTGGTCCACGATGCCCTGGCCCTGCTCGGCCGCCTTCGAAGACGAGGACCGAGGACGCCGAGGCCAACTCGGCCCTCGGGCTGCTGGCCCTGGTGGCCGGCCAAGACGTCGAACAAGACGACGACGGCACCTGGCAGATCGCCCGGAAAGTGGCCCCTGACCGGGTCATCTCGACCGTCGACCCCGAAGCCCGCCACATGCACAAGTCCCGCTCGGAGTACCGCGACGGCTACAAGGCCCACATCGCCATCGAGCCCGAGACCGGGCTCGTCACCGCCGCCAGCCCTCACCCCGGCCAACGCCCCCGACGGGCAGACCGGCGTCGAGCTGTTGGAAGGCGAAGACGCCCGGTCTCCAGGTCCTGGCCGACGGCGCCTATGGATCGGGCGAGATGCTGGCCGCTCTGAGCGCAGCCGGCCATCGCAAGGCCATCAAACCCTGGCCCATGAACACGGCGGTTCCCGGTGGCTTCGACCGAGACGACTTCGTCGTCGACCACGTGGCCGGGACGGCCACCTGCCCGGCCGGTCACACCGTCACGATCACCGAAGGTCTTGCCGCCGTGTTCGGCGATCCGCTGCCGCGGCTGCCCGCTCCGAGACACGCTGCACCAAGGCCCAAGACGGTCGCACACTCCAGCTGCACTGCCCATGACGACGAGCTCGTCGAGTCGCGTCGGGCTTGGCGAGACGGCGACTTCGCCGAGGACTACCGACGATGGCGCCCGATGGTCGAGCGCTCCATCGCCTGGCTGGTGGCCGACAATCACCGACGAGTCCGATTCCGCGGCGTCGAGAGGAACCAACTCGGTCTCTCGCTTCGCATCGCCGCCATCAACCTCAGACGGTTGGTCAACCTCGGGCTCGACCACGACGGAGGGTGGCGGCTCGGCACCGCCTGACCCGATCCGCGCAAGCCCGGGTCGTCAAAGAGGGACCGCTCTTCGGGCATTGCCCACCTGGGTGGCCGACTTCAACCCTCTTCATGTCGGCGCTTCGGTCGGACATGTCCCGAGCTTGCGAACGCCAAACCTACGCCCGAGACCGGGTTTGTTCAACAGTCTCCTAGACCATGAACAGAACTCTCGGATAAGCCGGTGCCGAACTCCTCAGCGCCCAACGAACCCAAGGACGCTGAGTGCCATTGGAGTCAATAATGCTGTTCGGCGCCACACGAGAATTGGAAGACTTGATGTCGTCAGCGCAGACGACTGCTCGAGTTATAGAACCTTCTGTGGAATGGCCTTAGCCATGGGGGCGGCCAGGATGGACCGAACCGAGTGGTTCGGCTACCTAGTCAAGGCCTTCGTCTTGGAGCCGGCCCGCCAGATCGCGCCGTGAATCGATGCCCAGCTTCTGAAACACCTTACGCAAGTGGTACTCAACTGTATTCGCACTGATGTAGAGCTGTTCGGCGATCTCTCGACTGGTCGCACGGTCCGCCGCGAGATGAGCGATCGCCACGACCCCCATGCCCAGCCGGGCCGCGGCCTCGCCCGCCCCACGGCCCGCCGAGCTCCCGAAGGCGCCCCGGCCAGCGGCGACGAGCACCCGGGCGCCCGGCACCCGGTCGGCTACCGCCTCGAGGACGGCGACGAGGTAGCGGCTTGCCGGGGCTGGCACCGACACCACGCCAGACATCCGTTGCGCGTCGTCGGCGCTGCCACCATGGTTCCACAGCACCCGGGCCCGCTCTGCCGACCACCGGGCGGCCTCGGCCACGAGGTCGCTGCCGTACGGTCCGATCACGAGGTCGGCGCGCGCGAGCACGTCGAGGGCGTGGCGCACGCCAGCCCGGGTGCCGCCGTCGTCGAACACCACCACCTCGGGCGTGAGCGTCCGCCCGCCGACGCGCACACCACCGCGATGGGCCACATCCTCGACGGCCTGATGGAGCCCGGCGGCGGCCAGCCGGCCCAGGTGTGCGTAGCGGCCAGTGAGCGAAATCGGCGACGCCAGCACCAGGGAGCCGTCTGACCCACCTGGCTCAGTCATCGGCGAGGCGCTCCACCGGGTCGGGGTTCATCCCGACGATCGCGACGTCGCCGAGCTCGGCGGCGACGTCGCGCAGTGAGCAGATCTGCACCGTGCAGTCGGGGTCCCAGCCTCGACATAGAAGAACACCGGGACCGAGCAGGCGATGAAGTCCTCGAGCCCGGCAACCCGCCCGTGCTGGTCGGCCAGAGTGAACGCCCGCCATCGTTGCTCCCTCCCTCGGCGGGTCGGATCATATGGGCCCACGGTGGCGGTGGGCGGCGGTACCACTTCATCTCCGACTCGGCGCAGGGAACTACCAAGACCTTCGGTGTGAAGAGCATCTCAGCCATGGTGAACAATCCTTAGGGGTACCTGAGCGCCGCTTGGGTCATTCCCTTCGTCGATCTTCGGCACACGACCACTCACTCGCCTGGTCATCCAGTATCGGCTCGTCTTGACAGCAGCAATCGACTCGACCGCAAACCGAGGCACGGGATCCGGCATCGAACACGCATCCACACCGGGCGCAGCGAACTTCCATCGTCGCCGAGCGTAGGTCTGGCGGACTTCCCAGCCTCGTCGCATGAGCTGGGCGGATGAGTTTACGGCACCCACAGGTCCAAAGCCGCCCGAAGCAAGAGCGCAGAGGGCTTCCTTCGTCGGTGGAGGGGAAGGAGGAGGTGGCGAGACTGGCCCGTCAGCTGAGCCGATACCGAAGGGGATGCTCGGGAGGAACTTCAATCAGACGAAGTTCGATGCCGTGGGGATCCTCGATCCACATTTCGTCGAGCCCCCATGCCATCCGTCCGGCCGGTTTCTTCACCGTGACACCGGCCTGGCGCAACCGACGCTCCTCGGCGGCCAGGTCGGCCACCTGGAGCCACAGCGTGACGGCGTCCCCCACGCTGTGCGCCGACCCTTGCGTTACTTCTAAGAAGCCGCCACCGAGGAAGAACACGACCCCGGTCACGGCTCCGGCCGAGCCGTACTCGCGGTAGACGCTGAGTCCGAGGGTCTCCTCGTAGAAAGCCCTGGACCGGTCGAAGTCCTCCGTGGCGATGATGGTGCGGCTAGACAAGACTTCCATACAGCCATGCTGTCATCCGGTGCTGGCCACGTGCCGGCGTTGACAGGGCCGCTGTCCATCCTTCCCTCGTCTCAGGGATCAGGCTGCCCTCCGCTTCCGCCAGCCCGCGGCGACGAGCTCGAGGCGGTGTCCTTTGACCACCGCACGTCAGTTGGCGCCTCGGGGCGCTTGAGGTCCATCTGGCGTACCGATCGAACGCAACTGCGAAGATCGGACAGGCTCGGCAGTCCGATGCACGAGTACAAACCAGCTGGGCCATGTCACGGACGAGGTTTTCGGTACCGACGCGGTCTGTCCGACCGGCGGCCCCGAGCGGGATCTGGCGAGGGACGCCCTGCTGCCCGACATAGCCTTCTCGCATGACGACAATGGCAGAGCGGCTTCAGGAAGCTCGGATCAAGATAGATGCAGCGCGCGACGCGGTACAGGGCGACGAGGGAGCGTCACCAGTACTTGTCGCGGTGGTCAACGAGTTCGCCAAAAAGGCGGGCAAGGCGGCCCTGTCGGCCGACGAACGTGTGGCCGTAATCGAACTCGAGCAGGCGGGCGACAGCGCCAAAGCAGCAGCGGAGGCTGACCCTGGCGCGTCACCGGCTACACGGGACGCAGTCCTAGAGGCTCATTTGGTGATCTGCGTAGCGAAGGGCAAGCTCGATCTCTGACGCTCCCCATGGAGGGGCGGATAAGGGGCGTCAGCCGACGCTCTGGCCCGGCGGTCGAGATCCGAACAAATCTGGTCGTGACGGCCCCACCACTTCGACGACGTACAATTGAGAAGCCGATGTCGTTACTACCCAAATTGAAGGGCGCGTTCTCCCAGCTCGAAGAGGTGAATCCGTGAAGGTGTGGATCGATCAGGATCTATGCACCGGTGATGGGCTGTGTGAGGAGATCGCGCCGGTCGTCTTTACGCTGCTCGACGACGGTCTCGCCTACGTGAAGGAGAGCGATCAGGTTCGAACCGAACCGGGCGGTGCCGCGGGCATGGCGCTTGTGCCCGAGGACCTCGAGGAGGCGGTCACCGAAGCGGCCGAGGAATGCCCTGGGGAGTGCATCTTCATTGAGTCATAGAAGAGGGCAACGCGGATTCGCGTCGGTGTTTAGTAAGGACCGTGCGGCGCATCACGTTGCGATTTGGCTGCTCGCTACCGCTCGGCAAGGCTGCTGATATGTCGCATGACACATCGTGGTCAGACGCTGCTACAGCTCTCACCGAAGCGTTGCATCTCGCAACGCCCCCGATCGCCATCACGTTCTCCGAATCGGCTCCGGCCGGGGTGGCGCCGTTCGACTCCCCCCTGCCTCAGCCCACTCCTGACGGTCGGACCGGTCGGGTTCCCGCAGGGTGTGTTTTTTGGACCAAGGCAGTCGAACGAACGTTCAGCACCGTTGCTCAAGACCACGGCAACTGCAGCGTCGGAAGTCTCACCCACGGGTTCGTGACTCTCGACGAGGTTGCTGGTCGCAGTGACGTCGCCGCCCTGGTCGAGTCTGGATGGGTGACGATGGACATGGCCCCCACCATCCCGGTCGTGGCGGATCGACCCGAAGTCGTGACCTATGGCCCGCTGGCAGAAGCCTCGGTCGATCCGGACGTGGTGATGATCCGCATAAACGCCAAGCAGCTCATGCTGCTTTTCGACGCGCTCGATGACTTGAGAATTGACGGCAAGCCTCAGTGCCATATCGTGGCCGTGGCCAAGGAACACGGAAAAGTGGCGGTGAGCGTCGGTTGCATGCTGAGTCGTACCCGAACCGCAATGCCCAACACGGAGATGACGTGCGCCATTCCCGCCCGCCGGCTCCACGAAGTGGTCGAGCGGGTGCGAGCGACGGCCGCAACCGACGCCATCGTGGCGTCGTGGGCGGCAAAGGACGCCCGCCGCTTCGTCGGCCACTAGGACCTACTTCTTGGCCGCCTCGTAGTACGGGTTGGTGCCGGCCGCGTGGTCGGTCACGTCGATCACCCGAGTGATCTCTGGGACCGACTCGCGCAGAGCTACTTCGATCCCCTGGCTCAAAGTCACCGTCGCCATCCCGCAGCCCGCGCAGCCGCCGCTCAAGCGGAGATAGGCGGCGTCGTCCTCCACCGCCACGAGGTCAGCACGACCGCCATGGGCCGCAATGGAAGGGTTGATCTGCTGCTCGAGCACCTGGAGAACGCGCTGCGCCACATCGCCGCTCAAGTCGACCGGTGGGCCCGACATCGCCGGGCTAGCGGCGACCGGAGGCTGGTTCGGGTTCTCGATCACCATCCCGTCCCCACTCAGGTCGAGGACAGCCCCGCGCACCTGAGCGATGCTGTCGGCGGGCACCACAAGTGCCAAGCCGCCCTGGTCGTGTAACCAGTCTTCTTTCTGGGCGTCCGAAGTCGCCTGAAAGTACATCTCGTAGGTGTAGGAGCCACCGCTCGAACCGCTGATCTCAACCCAAAGAGCGAGGGACTCCTCTTGGTCCTCAGCGGCCCGTAGCTCGAGGACCTTGGCCAGGGCCGCTTCGGTTGCTCGCAGGACTGGCAGCCCGCTGCTATCGATCACGTGTGTTGCCTTCGTCTCATCTTCTGGGTGCTCGCTACCATCCTAGGGCCATGCCCCGGATCCTCTTGTTGCTGCCGACGACCACCTACAGGGCCTCGGACTTCTTGAGTGCGGCCGCTCGCCTGGGTGTCGACGTCGTGGTCGGATCCGAGCATCGCCAGGCCCTGGCCGGATCCATGGGCGACCGAGCCGTCGTCGTGCCGCTCGCTCGAAGCGACGCCGCGGTTGAGGCCATCGTGACCCTCCATGGTCGAACACCTCTCGACGCCGTCCTCGCAGTCGATGACCAGGGAGTCACGGTGGCCGCCGCGGCGGCCGAGCGTCTGGGGTTGCGCCACAGTCCGCCGGCCTCAGTCGCCCTCACCAGGGACAAGGCTCAAATGCGCGAGTGCCTGGCCGCCACCTCACTCCCCCAGCCGGTGTTTCGAATTGTTGCTCACAACGCCGACATCGCCTCGGCGGCGACCGAGATCGGGTATCCGTGCGTGGTCAAGCCCGTCTCCCGGGCGGCCAGCCAGGGGGTGATCCGCGTCGATAATGAGGACGAGGCCCAAGCGGCCGGGGTCCGCATCCGCGCCATGTTGGGACCCTGTGTGGAGCCCCTGCTCGTCGAGTCCTTCGTGGCGGGGGCCGAGGCGGCGCTCGAGGGCCTTCTCGTCGGGGGGCAATTGAAGGTGCTGGCGGTGTTCGACAAACCAGATGCCATGGATGGGCCCTTCTTCGAGGAGACCATGTATGTGACCCCGTCTCGTCTACCGCCAGCGATCCTCGCCGCGCTCGAGGCCACGGCCGCTCGAGCGGCCGCAGCGATGGGGTTGACCGAAGGACCGGTACACGCCGAACTGCGCGTCGGCGCGACGGGGACGGTCACGATGCTCGAGCTTGCCGCTCGCTCCATCGGCGGTCTGTGCTCGCGGGCCTTGAATTTCGGGGCCGGGGTAAGCCTCGAAGAGGTCATCATCCGTCACGTCCTCGGGCTCGGGCTGGACGGGCTCACCCGTGAATCCCAGTCCTCGGGCGTCATGATGCTGCCGATCCGATCGGGGGGGATACTGGCCCGGGTGTCGGGTCAGGAGGAGGCCCGCGGCATCGAAGGAGTTGTCAGTGTCGAGATCACCATTCCCGTCGGCCACCCGGTCGTGCCACTTCCCGAGGGTGATCGCTATCTCGGATTCATCTTTGCCCGCGGACCGACGCCCTACGATGTCGAAGACGCTCTCCGTCAGGCAGAGGTATGTCTCGACGTCGCGGTCGTCTGACTCGCGACTCGAAAGGACGACCCGCCGGTAGGATCACGGTCGTGCGAGTCCTGCTGGTGTCCACCTACGAGCTGGGACACCAGCCCCTCGGCGTGGCCACCGCCGCCAGCGCACTGTTGGCCGCTGGGAATGACGTCCGCTGTATCGACGTCGCCGTCGACTCGCTCGATGGCGCCGCGGTCGATTGGGCCGACCGGATCGCATTCTCCGTGCCGATGCACACTGCAATGCGCTTGGCCTTGCTGGTCGCAGACACGGTGCGGGCTCGCCGACCCGAGATCCCCTTGTGCTTCTTTGGGCTCTACGCGGCGGTGAGCCGGGATCTTTCCGTCCAGTCGACCGCCGATGCAGTTATCGCCGGGGAGTACGAGTCGGGGCTGGTGGCGTGGGTGGGTGGGATGGACCCGGGGCCTGCGATCCAGTTGACCCGTGTCGAAGCACGCGTGCCTGCTCGTCATCTTCTACCGCCCCTCGATCGCTATACCCAATTGGTGGTCGGCGATGAGGAACGTCTGGTGGGGTCGGTTTCGGCCAGCCGGGGCTGTTCGCACCGCTGCCGGCACTGTCCGGTGCCGGTTGTCTACGACGGTCGGGTCCGCGTTGTCGACGAGTCAATAGTCCTGGCCGATGTCGATCAGTTGGTCGACGCCGGCATCCGCCACGTGACCTTCGCCGACCCCGACTTCCTGAATGCCCCGCACCACTCCCGCCGCATCATTGCCGCCATTCATCAGCGTCACCCGCACCTGACCTTCGACTGCACGACCAAGGTGGAGCACATCCTGCGCCACCCGAATGTCTGGCCCGAGCTAGCAGCGGCGGGTTGTGTGTTCGTCGTGTCCGCGTTCGAGTCGGCGATGCGACACGATTCTTCGGCACCTCGACAAGGGTCATAGCGTTGCGGAAGCTTCCCAGGCGGTGGCAATTCTCCGGGAGCATGGCATCGAGGTGCGCCCGTCGTGGTTGCCGTTCACGCCCTGGACGACATTTGAGGACTTGAGGGACCTTCTTGACTTCGTGATAGCCCATGACCTCGTGGCGAACATAGACCCGGTGCAGTACAGCGTTCGTCTGTTGTTACCCGAGGGTTCGCTGCTGCTCGCCGACGACGCCCTGTCACCTCACCTCAGGCACTATGACCAGGCTCGGCTGGGGTGGACCTGGTCGCACCCAGATCCCGCCGTCGACCAACTCCAAGCAGACGTGGCAACCTTGGTCGAAGAGCGCGTCGGACAGACCGCTGCCCTCACGTTCAGCAAGATCGACGCGATGATCCGTGCCAGGGTAAGACCCGTCTCCTCTCCCCCTCCTCCTGGATCTGTCTCAAAGGGACCGGCGGGAAAGCGAGCCCGGCTTAGCGAACCCTGGTTCTGTTGCAGTGAGCCCACCCAGGAGCAGTTGGCGCCGCTCGTGGCACTTGGCTCGCCGGGCTGACGCGAGATCGGGCGCTGGCCCGTTGTAAAAATCCTCGAGGCCGATCTTCCACGACGCCCTGATAGGTGGGACATTCACTTCGGGACAGGTGGAAAACCCAGCGAACAGCGTCAGCCGAAGGTGGCCGATGACGTCCCGTAGGCGACGTCGTCGGAGGCGCTATTCACGATCAACACGAACTTAGGGAGGGCGCTCGCAGTCAGCGGGTTCACGGCCAGAAACCACGTTTCGGACGCCGCCTCAAGACATGGGTTAGCTGAATGCTGAGGAACCTCAGGACCGAGGGGATGGCGACGGAGGATGGCCCATGGCCCATGGCTCAGTGGCCGTTCCGTACCGCTGGGATCAATGCTTCATCCCTCACGGCACCGGCGCTGGCGACGTTTCATGCGCCCGGCACTTCGGCGCGACCTCAGGAGTCCTGACCCACGAACATTTGGAGGCACCCGCAGGGCCCTGAATGACCGTCCGCAAGAGGATGCCCTTCCGGCGAGCCTGTCGGCTCGGCCTGAACAGCGCCTGGCCACGCCGTCTTAGCGTCCTGCCCAAAGCACAATCCGCCAGTCGGAGTTGTGGGCATCTCCCCACTGACCAGAACCCCGACAAAGCTCGTCAGTGGCATCTTGTCCAGGGACATTCCACAACTCTGGGGGTGGCGACGCTCACCTCGCCGGGCCGCAGCGACCAGCTGCCACCCCCGACCAGCGAGACGATGGACGCCTGGTGGTGCGGCGCCCGGAAGGGCGGGCGATCGAAGAGGGCGCCGTGGGGCAGGGTGCATCCGGCGGCCGAATGGATGCGGGTCACCGCCAATGCCTCGGAGGGGGTGAGCGGCGGGAGCAGGCCTCCGAGGCGCTCGGCCAGCATCGTCTTGCCCGAGCCCGGCGGGCCCACCATGAGGAGGTGGTGGCGCCCGGCTGCGGCCACCTCGAGTGCCCGGCGACCCAAGGCCTGACCGCGGACATCGGACAGGTCCGGGGCGTGGGCGGTGGCGGGGAACGCGGGCGGGGACGGCGGATCGGGCCACCGGGCCCGGCCGCGCAGCACGGACGTGAGCTCCCCGAGCGTCGCGGCGCCATGGACGGCGCCGCCCCGCACGAGCGCCGCCTCCTGCACGTCGCAGAGCGGCACGACGAGGCCGAGGGGTGTCGTGGCGTCGGCCAGCGCGATCATGCCGGGCACGTGCCGCAACGAGCCGTTGAGCCCGAGCTCGCCGCAGAAGGCGAGGCCCGCGATGGACGCGAGGTCCACCTCGCCCGTGGCGCCGAGGAGGCCGACCGCGATGGGCAGGTCCAACCCTGCGCCGCCCTTGCGGATGCCCGACGGCGCAAGGTTGACCGTGACCCTCCGCAGCGGCCAGGACAGGCCGCTGGACAGGATGGCGGCACGCACCCGGTCCCGTGCCTCGCGCACGGCGGCGTCGGGCAGGCCGACGATGGTGAAGCCGGGCAGCCCGTTGGAGACGTGGACCTCAACGGAGACGGCGCGTCCGACCGCGCCGCTCAGGGTGGCGGAGGCGACCGCGGCGAGCACGTGGGTGAACGGTCGCGCGCCCGGTGGGTGGGACATGCCGGAAGCGCGCCACTGGAGCGCCCTCTGCATTGGTCGCTTAGGCTGCGCAAATGGCAGCGCACTCAGTCAAATTGAAGGTAGAGCATCCGCTGACCGTCGGCAATGTCGGCGTCGAGTTCGAGGTGCGGAGGGGCGGCAAACTCCTCGGCAAGCTCGAGGTCACCCAGACCACCATGGACTGGACCCCGGCCAAGGCGCGGAACCCCCGCAAGGTGAGCTGGCAGGAGTTCGGTGACTGGATGGAGACCCGGGGCCAGCGTGACGGCTCGCCACGGACTGCGCCGCATCAGGACCGGGAGACCAAGAAGGGCGATGCGGGGGACGACAGCTCATCCGAAGACATTTCGAAAATGGCTTTCGAAACCCACGAGGAGCCTTCCCACTCGACCTGGGTCTAGTCCTATGAGGGATGGCCGTCCTCGGTCATCCGCTCGAAGCCGCCTCGAATGTCCGGGGCTGCTCCACCTTTAGATCACTCCTCGCTCCACCCGGCAATATCGTTCGGGAGTAGGCGGAGCAGAACGTCGCATTCGGAGCGAAGGCGATCATCCTCATGGATCCTGCCCAAATCTTCATATTCCTTGGCGGCCATTTTTCGGCTCGTCACCTCGGCTCGCACAATCTGAATGATCTGTCCCTCGTCCATTTCCCTTCGAGGGGTATCGCCGGCTCCGAGCCCCTGAACGCTGCCAGCAATGTGGCCAGAACTGCTTGGCAGGTCTGGGTTGTTGTTCACGCCGACGGACCCAGCGTCGTCGATGGCGCCGAGGGCGGAACGGATCGCCGACCTTGCTACCTCATCTCTGGACTTCATCGCTTCCTTCAGGGCGGCTCGTAACCGATCCTCAAAGGCACTCACTGATTTAGTTTGCCCGGTGCCCCAGTACACCCGGTGTGTGGGGCAGGCACCACCGGGACAGCCCTGGAGCCAAGAAGTCCCACTCGGTAAGACCGCGACCGGGACACTCGTAGGGGGCATGATGGGGCGGTCTTTCGGGCCGCCGATGGAGGAGGTGCATGTGCGAAGGGTCACCCTGTTGCTCGTGGTGAGCACGATTCTGGTGAGCGGCGCCTTCATTGGCACCGGTCTGGCGGCGGGAGCGGCGGGGCCTCCGGGTCAGGGCGTCACGGCCACGACGATCCGGATCGGCATCCCCTACATCGATCTCTCGGCGATCAGGAAGTTCGGCATCACGCTCGATCAGGGCAACTACCCCGACGCCTACAACGCCGTCATCGCCGACCTCAACGCGCACGGCGGCGTGGACGGCCGCAAGCTGGTGCCCTACCTGCTGGCGGTCAGCCCGGTCGGCACGGCGCCGGCGGCGACGGCGTGCACCCAGCTCGATGGGGACGACAAGGTCTTCGTCGCGATCGCGCCCTTCGAGCCCGCCTGTTTCCTGCAGCAAGGCGTGCCGACCATCGCGGGGTCGTACCAGGGCGGCCCGGCCTCCGGCGTCGCGCCGAACTTCACGTTGACGCCGCCGCAGGTGGCCTACGACCCCGTGCAGCTCAAGGCGTTCGCGCACGAGGGTGTGTTCAAGGGAAAGAAGGTCGGGATCTTCGCGGGACAGACCACGGACGAAGACGAGCTCCACGTCGTGGAATCGGCCTTGAGCTCCCTTCACGTCTCGGTCGTCGCGACAGCGGTCGACGCAGGCGCCCCGGGTGACCAGGTCGCCATCAACCAGCAGGCGAACATCATTGCGCAGCACTTCCAGTCATCCGGAGTCGACGAGGTGGTGGCAGTCGGCGAGGGTTCTCTCGTATGGCCGGACGCGCTCCAGGCCAACCAGAGCACCTACCACCCGCCCTTCGTCGCCACGAACGAGGGCACGATAGAGACGGCGGTGCTCGCCGCATCCATCTCCCCTACGTACCTGCGCGGCGTGCTGACCTCGAGCCCGGTCCCGTCCAACTACGAGATCTGGCACACGCCGTTCGTCCAGCATTGCGACCAAGTCGTCCGCAAGGCGTACCCGTCCGACAAGATCACGCCACCCACCAACCCGATCAGCGGTTCGAACCAGACCTTCTATTCCGTCGAGTCGGCGTGCATCAACATGGCGCTCTTCACCACCATCGCCAAGGCCGCCGGCAAGAACCTCTCCGTAGCCAGCTTCGAGAGAGCCGGCTACGGGCTGCGCAACGCGACGATCCCGGGGGCCGCGTCATCGGTTTCGTTCGGCCCCGGCCGGTCCTACCCGCTTGGTCCCGTCATCGTGGTCACCTACGATCCGGCCAAGAACGTGTTGGACTTCGCCAACTCGGCAACCGAGGCGTAATCCCCGAAAGGCGGGTCGGCCCGAAACGCCAGTGCTGGTTTCTCCCTCACTGACGGTGATCCACACCTGCCCCCGAGCGCCGGGTAGGTGACTCGTGCCTGCGCACGACACTCGGCGATGGTGGGACCCGGCTACTCCGGACGGAGCGCCAGCGCCAGGCGTGGCACGACGAACGAAGCGAGAAAGATCGGCAAGAACCTCTTTCCGGTGCATCGGAAGGCGACGACCTGGCCCTCGGCCGCTTCGAAGGTCAGGGTGCGGCTCGAGTTTCGGCCGTTGCGGACCTGCAGAGTGTGATGTCCAGCTTCGATTGGTATCTCTATCGTGTCGTTCATTTCGACCGACCCGACACGCTCACGGTCGACCACGACATCGTACGTGCCACGACGGACCTCCGCCCCGATCGCTTTGTGCGTCAGCTTGAGAGTCGCCGACATCTCTTCATTCTCCCTTCTGTGTCAGCCGACGGCCATCCGACCGCCCCTCCACCCACGGCGCGACCGCCACGACTACACACACCGTCCGAACGGTTCCGTGAAGGGGTCAACCGCTCATCACGGTCTCCGGTCGAAATGGCCGTCGAAGGCGGAAGCTACTGGTTACAGTGACCCTCCAGCCGCCCAGCATTCAGGAGGCGTCGTGACCGAGGCACGCTCGATTCACCCGTACGAGTACGGAATGGCCGTCCACAAGATCTACCGATCCTCGTTGTCGTCGGCCCCCGCGTTCATCGAGAGTGCCGTCGGGGATGAGCATCGCCGGGCCCTTGTCGCCAACTACTACGCCAACATCCTGGCCAGCGTTGCGTCGCACCATGGTGGGGAGGAGGAATGCCTGTTCCCTCTCCTCATTGAGCGGGCACCCGAGCAGCGCGACGTCGTCGAGCTCGGCATGCATGAGCATCAGCAGGTGCTGGCACTGTTGGCCACGGCCAAGACCGCCAATGCCGGCTGGGAGTCGAAGGGTGACGCCGAAGCTCAGGAGTTGGTTGGCGCGCTCGGGGTCCTCGAGAGGGCGCTGTCAGCCCACCTCGACCACGAAGAAGGAACGATCGTGCCGCTCGCAATCGAGCACGTCACTGCTGAGGAGTGGGCGACGGTCCCCGCACATGGCGTGGCACATTTCGAAGGGGACAAGCTCTGGTTGATCGTGGGCTTGGACCTCGAGAACCGCACGCCTGAACAGCGGGCCGCGATGCTCGACAACCTGACGCCCGCGTGGCGCGAGTGGTGGGACACCGTGGGTGAGCCGTCCTTCAACGACATGATCGCCGAGGTGCGGCAGACCCGCTGACCGTCAGCGAGCGCAGGTGACGGTACCTTGTCCGGTGCCAACGAAGCGATGGAGTCGGTCATGGGCCAACCCGAACACAACCCGGCACTGGTGGATCTCGAATTCCTCGGGGGCGAGTGGGACATGGAACTGTCCAATGCGCCCTTCCTCCCGAGCCGCGAGGAAAGCGTGCACGGCCGCGTCACGTTCGAGTGGACAGAAGACGGAGCGCTCCTGGTGATGCGCCAGAGCGAGCAGTCCGGCGCACCTCCCTCGGCACGATGGGTCGTCGGGCGGGACGAATCCCGCCCCGACTACAAGGTCCTCTACGCCGACGACCGTGGGGTGTCGCGGATCTACGAGATGAGCCTCTCCGACGGGCTCTGGAAGCTGTGGCGTGACAACCCAGGGTTCTCGCAGCGCTTCGAAGGCCGCGTTTCTCCCGATCGGAGGACGATCGTGGCGCACTGGGAGAAGTCGTTCGACGGGGTCGCCTGGGAGCACGATTTCGACATCACCTACACCCGGCTCTGATCCTGGCGGGCGGGGAGCCCGGGATCGTCCCATGCTCCCGGCGCCGGCGTCCCGAACGGGCGTCCGGCCGTGTCGCCGGGGCGAAGTGTGCCCGCGGTGGCCATCATGGTCATCCGCAGGCGGTCGCTGACACGGGTCACGGACTCGTCACCGAGTGCGGCGCGGGCCCTGGCGGCGACCTCGGCCCAGTCGACGTGGTACGGGTCGTGCGTCTTGGCCGTGGGGCCGGTGGCGGCCTTCATGCTCCCCGGGGAATCGGACGAGGACGCCGTTCGCAGTGGTTCTCCCAGAGCAGTTGTGCCTTCTCCAGCGATTCGACGGGCGTGTTGATGCCGATCGGCGTCGCGGATTGGTGGTCCCGCTCGCAGTCGTCGCAGACAACCAACCAGCGACGATCGCCGCGTTGCACGATTTTCGGATGGTGCACCCTTCGCATCTGTCCCCAGCTCCCTGACTCTCCGGCCCCATGTCTGGGCCGACCCTACCGAGGACACGAGAGCGACCTCCAGGGGAGCACGGAGGCCCAGGTCGCACGCGACGATGCCGTGAACTGGCGTGCGCGGGGTGGTGGTGGTGGCACCGCGACCCTAGGTTTTGGGCGTGCCGGGTTTGGCCGACGAGGCCCTCCACCTCCTCTCGACGGCGGGATCCCGTTGGCGCACCTTGCGGGCCGCCGGCCGAGAATGGCGCAGCACGGCTCTCGCCTCTCAGGCGTGGCAGGCACGGATCGACCGGATGCGATCCGAGGGTCGGACCTTCAGCTCGATCTCGTCGCGATCGACGCTCCCGGCGCCGGACGAGACCGACGAGGCCTGGCGCCTCTGGATCGCAGGGCGCTGGAAGCGGGCCCGTTTCGTCGCGGGCCGACAGGACGTGGACGTGGTCTTTCACGAGTCGACCTGGTGGAGCAATGGCCATGGCAGGTCACGCACCAACGGCGGCGCCCGGAACTCCCGGCACGGTGAGGGGCCCGGCGCGGACCTGGTCCGCACGCCCGACTATCCGACGCTGATCGACATCGGCAACGTGACGTCAGGCTCCCGGCTGGGCCGCCCCACGCTCGATGTCGAGGCCCGCATTCGCCGCGGCACCGAGCGCAGGCGAGGCAGGGGGCTGCACGGCCTCGTGATCGGGGAGGCCGACGAGATCGTCCTCGCGATCGACCGCGAACGGGGCGTCCTCCTCCGTGCGGAGAGCTGGTTCCGGGGCTCTGCCTACCGGGTCCTGGAGATGACCGACGTCGCGTTCGACGAGGAGTTCCGGCCCTCCACCTTCGAGATCAGACCGCTGCCCGGTCTCGAATGGCAGGAGACCCCGCCCGGCACCGGTCCGCGTTGAACCCCTCCCCCGGTCTCAGCCGTTCTGAGGAGGCAGCTCCTGGGTCGGCGGCCGGGCCGGCGTGGCCACCGGGGGCGGCGTCGCGCCGTTCGTGCTGGCGTCGCCCATGTTCTCGTTGCGCAGCGTGGAGAGCAGGACCTCGGCCGCCCCCATGAGGCTGGCCGCCTCGTAGGGCACCACGACCTTGGCGTTGTCCGCCGCTGCGATGTCCTGGAGCGCCCGCAGCTGCAGCACGGCAAGCGTGTGCGGGTTGATGGCGACGGTGTCGATGGAGGTGAGGCGGGACGCCTCGCCCTGGCCCCGGAGCACGAGCGCCTTCTTCTCGCCTTCCGCCTGCAGCTCCAGCACCTTCATCTCCGCCTCGGCGCGCAGGATGGCCGACTGCTTGGCACCCTCGGCCTCGAGCACCGCCGCTTGCTTGCGCCCTCCCGCGCTGTTGATGGCGGCCTGCTGCTCACCCTCCGACTTGAGAATGGCGGCCCGCTTGTGCTGCTCGGCCTCCTTCTGCTCGGACATCGCCTGCACCACGTTCATCGGAGGGGTGATGTCGAGGATCTCGATCCGGTTGAGCCGGACGCCCCACTTGGCGGTGGCGTCGGCCATGTGGTCCTGCATGCGGCTGTTGATCGTCTCCCGCTCGGAAAGTGCCTGGTCGAGGGAGAGCTCGCCGAACACCGCCCGGAGCGCCGTGCGGGAGAGCTGGTCGACGGCCAGCTGGAAGTCGTTGATCTCGAAGAGGGCCGACTTCACGTCGATCACCTGGCAGAAGATGGTCGCGCTCACCTGCAGCGACACGTTGTCCTTGGTGATCACGGCCTGCTGGTCTCCCGTCATCGGGAATTCGCGCACGTCGACCTTCTCCATCTTGTCGATGAAGGGCGTGAGGATGTGCAGGCCGGGCTGGTCGACGGCCTTGAACTCGCCGAACCGCTTGACGACGCCGACGCTCCCCTGCTGGACGATCTTGATGAACCGTGACGCGAAGAGCGACACGACCCCGAGTCCCGCCAGCGCGGCGACGATGATGATCCCCACCACTTCTCCGGCCGATGCGACCATGGGGTACCTCTCTTCTGGTTGTGGGTGACTAGGAGTCGCTGGCGTAGACGACGAGCAGGCCGCGCTCGACGTCGGCCACGACGACGTCGGTCCCGACAGGGATGGTGGCGTCGGGGTCGAGCGGGATTGCCAGCCACTCCTCACCCCTGGCCCGGATCCGTCCGGGGTGGTGCGCGCCCTCTATCGCCTTGGTCACCAACGCCGTGTCGCCGACCATTCCTTGGACGCCATTGAGCACGGTTCCCAGTCTATTAGCGGCCGGTGTAGGAAGGCTCTCGCTTCTCGCTGTAGGCGGCCATGGCCTCCGCCGTGTCCTTGGTCGAGAAGTTCAGTGCCTGGCAGCGGGCCTCGTCCTCCACCGCCTGCTCCATGGAGGCCATGGACGATGCGTTCAGCATGGTCTTGGTCATCGACAGCGCCAGGGGCGGCCCGGCGGCCAGCGTGGCGGCCCAGTCGGCCACGAAGGCATCGAGCTCGTCGAGCGGGAGGGCACGGTTCACCAGCCCGATGGCCGCCGCCTCCTCGCCGCTCCACATGCCGCCGAAGAGCGCGATCTCCTTGGCCCGGGCGAGGCCCACGAGCCGGGGCAGGAGCCAGGAGGCCCCGTTGTCGAGCGCCAGGCCGCGCCGGGAGAAGATCATGGACAGCCGGGCACGGTCGCTGCACACGACGAGGTCGCAGCCGAGCGCGAGCGACAGCCCGGCGCCGACGGCCACGCCGTCGACCTTGGCGATGGTGGGCTTGGTCACCCGGTGCAGCCCCGAGCGCGACGTCGCCCAGTCTGCGCATGCGGGCGAGCCCCGAGCGCGAGCGGTCGGTGGCCGGGCCGTCGGGGTCCGAGAGGTCGGCGCCCGAGCAGAACGCACCGCCGGCTCCGGTGAGGACCAGGACCCGGTCCGAGTCGCTGTCCTCGACCTCGGCGAAGATCTGCTTCAACTCGTTGAGCATCTTGTTGTTGGCGGCGTTCTTGCGCTCCGGACGGTTCATCGTGACCGTGACGACACCGTCCGTGCGCTCGACAATGAGGGTCTCCATGGCCGTCGACCCTAGGCCGCGCCGTCTCAGAACGCACCTTCGACGACGTGCAGTGCGGGGCCCAGCAGGGTCACGACGTCGAAGCGCACCTCGGTCCAGTGGCGGTCCTGGCTGCGCAGGTAGGCCGCGGCGAGACGGCGCAGTCGCTGCTGCTTGGCCCGGGTCACGGCCTCGAGAGGGTGCCCCTGGGTGGTGCGGCTGCGGGCCTTCACCTCGCAGACCACCAGGGTGCCGCCGCGGGCGCAGACCAGGTCGAGCTCGCCGGCCGCGCTCCGCCAGTTCCGCTCCAGGACGGCATAGCCGTGCGCCGCGGTAGTCGCGCGGCGGCCCGATCCTCGCCGAAGCGGCCGAGTGCGGCCTTGCGGCGGTCGCCGTCCCCCACGGCGGGGAACGGTCGGTCAGAGCTCTTGTTCGGGCAGGCGCTCGATGTTGACGTCGCGGAAGGTCACGACGCGCACTTCGGGCACGAAGCGGGCGGGGCGGTACATGTCCCACACCCAGGCGTCCCGCAGCTCGAGCTCGATGCACGCCGGCGTCGTGTCGGACCGGACGTTGAGGGACACCTCGTTGGCGAGGTAGAAGCGCCGCTCCGTCTCGATCACGTACGCGAAGACAGGGAGGACGGCCCTGTACTCCTGGACGAGCCCGAGCTCGATCTCGGACTCGTAGCGCTCGAGGTCCTCCTCGCTCACCCGGCGCCGGTCCTACTCGTGGGCGGCCTCCTCGACGGCCTCGTCCGCCTCCTCACCCTCGGCGGGCTCGACCTCGTCGACCACCTCCACCTCGTCGACCGCCTCGAGCTCCTCGACGTCGAGCTCCTCGTCGTCCTCCAGCTCCTCGACCTCGTCGGCGACGTCCTCGACCGCCGCCTTCCCGCCCCGGGCGACCCGCCGCTCCTTGATCTTGGCGGCCTTCCCGTGCCGCTCCCGCAGGTAGTAGAGCTTGGCCCGCCGGACGTCGCCCAGCGTCGCCACCTCGATCTTGGCGATGGTGGGCGAGTGCACCGGGAAGGTGCGCTCCACCCCCACGCCGAAGCTGACCTTGCGCACGGTGAAGGTCTCCTGGACGCCGCCACCCTGGCGCCGCATGACCGCACCCTGGAAGACCTGGACCCGCTCCCGGTTCCCCTCCACCACCCGGACGTGGACCTTGACGGTGTCGCCGGGGCGGAAGTCGGGGATGTCGTCGCGCAGGCTGTCGCGATCGATGAGCTCGGTGGGGTGCATGAGAGGCGTCCTTCGGTCACTCCGGCTCAGCGCCGGACGGAACATCGTAGCCGTGCTGGGCCAGGGCCTGCACGTCGCTCGCGCTGAGCGCCGACGCCCTGACCAGGCGCTCGAGAAGGTCGGGACGGCGCTCGGCCGTCCGCAACAGAGCCTGTGTGCGGCGCCAGGCGGCCACGGCGCCATGGTCGCCCGAACGCAGCACCTCGGGCACGGGCCACCCCCGGAAGTCGGCCGGGCGGGTGTACTGGGGGTACTCCAGCAGCCCCTGGGTGAAGCTCTCGTCGAGCGCCGACTGCTCGTTGCCGAGGACGTCGGGCAGCAGGCGGGCCACGGCCTCGACGACCACGAGGGCGGCCAGCTCTCCGCCGGCCAGCACGTAGTCGCCCACGGACAGCTCGCCGTCGACGAGGTGGTCGGCGACGCGCTGGTCGACCCCCTCGTAGCGCCCGCAGAGGAGGGAGAAGCCTGCCGGTGCGCCCGCCAGCTCGGCCGCCACGTCCTGGTCGAAGCGACGCCCGCCCGGTGCGAGCAGGTACAGCGGACGCGGCAGGTCGGGCACCGCCTCCACGCAGCGGAAGACGGGCTCGGCCATGAGCACCATGCCCGCGCCGCCCCCGAAGGGGCTGTCGTCGACGGAGCGGCGGGGGTCGTCGGCGCCCTGGCGGAGGTCGTGGACGCGCACGTCGAGCGCACCCGCCTCGGCGGCGCGCCCGAGGATGGAGGTGCCGCAGTAGCCGGCCACCACGTCGGGGAAGATGGTGAAGACGTCGATCCTCACGGCCCTGTCCTCACGACGGGTGCCTCACACGTCCAAGAGGCCGTCGGGGATGTCGACCGCCACCGTCCCGGCCGAGGCGTCGTGGGCCGTCACGAAGCGGATGGGGATCAGGCCGCCGGAGTCGAGCACGAGGAGGTCGCTGGCCGGGTTGGCCTCGACGGCGGCGACCCGTCCGAGCGCGGTGCCGGCGGCGTCGTGCACCGTGGCGCCCACGAGCTCGTGGACCCACAGGGTGCCGGGCACCTCGACCGGCTCCGCCTCGAGGTCCACCCCGTGCAGGCGCTCGGCCGCGCCCCGGTCCGTGACGTCCTCGAATTGCACGATGAAGCGATCCCGGCCGAACGGCTTGGACGACACGACGCGGAGGGCGCCGCGGGTGGAGGCCAGCACCGTCCCCGGGCTCAGCCGCTGCGTCTGGTCCGTCCAGAGGTGGACGACGACCTCGCCGCGCAGGCCGTGGGCCTTGGCGACCCGGCCGATCTTGAGGAGCTCAGTCGTCGACGATGTCCACGCTGGCCTGCACGCCGTCCTTGGCGCCGGCCACGTTGACCAGGGTCCGGATCGCCTGGGCGGTCCGGCCCCGGCGCCCGATCACCCGTCCCATGTCCTCCGGCGCGACGTGCAGGTTGAGGCGCACCCCGTTGCGGCGCTCCTCGGTGTCGATGGCGACCGCGTCGGGCTCGTTGGACAGCGAGCGGGCGAGATACGTGAGCACGCTGAGCGGTGTGCCGCCGTCGACCGCCCGCAGCTCGTTGCCCTCGCCGACCTCGTCGACCCCGTCGATCGTCGTCGACGTCGTCGTCCAGCTCGTCCTCGACGTCGTCGTCCAGTTCGTCGTCGACGTCGTCCAGCTCGTCCCCGCCGCCCGGGCCGTCGGTCTGGTTGATGTCGCCCGCTTCGTAGAGGTTGGTCACTTCGCCCTCGCCGCCGCGAACTCGTCCCAGGCCCCGGAGGTCTTCAGGAGACGCTCGACGCGCTCCGTCGGCTTGGCGCCGTTGACCAGCCACTTGACTGCCTTCGCATTGTCGATCTGGATGACGGCGTCGGGCTCGGCCGTCGACGAGCCGCGGGGTGCGTACGTCCCCACGATCTCGAGGAAGCGGCCGTCACGCGGCGACCGGCTGTCGGCGGCCACGACCCGGTAGGTCGGCTGCTTCTTCTTACCCATCCGCACGAGGCGGAGCTTGACTGCCACGAGGTGGTTCCTCCACTGGATCTGGACGTGTTGGCCGTCCATTCTGGCAGATGGCGGGACTATCGGCCTTTCGGCGGCGTCACCCGCCCGCCCTTCTTCTTTTTCTTGGTCCCTTTGTTCACGCTGACCACGGGCCGGGCGGGAGCCGGGGCAGGCAGGCCGGGGAAGTCGGAGGGCAGCTCGCCGCCGTCGCCCATCAGCTGGGACAGCATGTCGAAGTCGGGCTGCCCGTCGGTCCCGGTCCCCAGTCCGGGGAGGCCGCCACCCGCCCCCGCCTGCTTGGCGAGCCTCTTGGCGGCCCGGGGGCTCATCCCGCCCATGTTGGGCATCCCGGGGAGGTTGGGCATGTTGCCCGAGGCCATCCCCTTCATCATCTTCTGCATCTCCTTGAACTGCTTGAGCAGCGTGTTCACGTCCGAGACGGTGGTCCCGGAGCCCCGGGCCACCCGGCTGCGGCGCGAGCCGTCGAGGAGGGCGGTGTCGTTGCGCTCGGCCGGCGTCATGGAGCAGACGATGGCCTCAACCTTGGCCACCTCGCCGTCGTCGATCTGCCCGGCGGCCTGGCGCATCTCCTTGGACATGCCGGGCATGAGGCGCATGAGGCCACCGAGCGATCCCATCTTCTTGACCTGGCGAAGCTGGGAGAGGAAGTCGTCGAGGGTGAACTGGCCCTGCATGAGGCGGCTGGCGCTCTTGGCCACCTCGTCGGAGTCCATGGTGCGCTCGGCCTGCTCGATGAGGCTGAGCACGTCGCCCATCCCGAGGATGCGGTCGGCCATGCGGTCGGGGTGGAAGAGGTCGAAGTCACCCAGGCGCTCGCCCGTGCTGGCGAACGCGATCGGCTTGCCGACCACCCCCTTGACGGACAGCGCGGCGCCGCCGCGGGCGTCGCCGTCGAGCTTGGTCAGGATGACCCCGCTCAGCTCGAGGGCGTCGTGGAAGGCCTTGGCCGTTGCCACGGCGTCCTGGCCGATCATGGCGTCGATGACCAGGAACGTGTAGTGCGGCTCGGTCGCGGCCGAGATGTCGCGGATCTGCTCCATGAGCTCGGCGTCGATGGTCAGGCGACCCGCCGTGTCGATGATGCAGATGTCCTTGCCGAGCCGCCGCGCCTCTTCCAACCCGGCCTTCGCGCAGCGGACCGGATCGGTCGGCTCCGAGAAGACGGTCACCCCGGCCTGCTGCCCGAGGACGCGCAGCTGCTCGACGGCGGCGGGCCGCTGGAGGTCGGCCCCGACGAGGAGCGGGTTGCGCCCCTGCTGCTTCCACCACAGGGCGAGCTTGGCCGAGTTCGTCGTCTTGCCGGAGCCCTGCAGCCCCGCCATGAGGACGACCGTGGGCGGCCGGGAGGCGTAGGTGAGCCTGAGTGTCTCGCCGCCGAGGACGTCGACGAGCTCCTCGTGCACGGCGCGGACCACCTGCTGCCCCGGCGTCAGGCTCTTGGAGAGCGCCTCGGTGCTGACCCGCAGGCGGATGCCGTCGCAGAACCGTCGGGCCACGGTGAGCTCGACGTCGGCCTCGAGCAGCGCGGTCCGGATCTCCCCGAGCGCCTCGTCGAGGTCGGCGTCGCTGACGCGCCCCTTGCCGCGCAGGCGGGTCGAGATCCGCTCGAGGCGGTCGGACAGGGCGTCGAACATGGGGTCTCAGGTTAGTCACGGGGGCCCCCGGCACCGCGACGGAGCGACGCACACGACCCGCTGCCTGGCGGCGCATGCTGCGCAGTCGTCGGGGACCGCCCAGCCCCTCTCCCTCGCCCTGGGCCACCGGTGGTGATTCCGGGCTGGGACCCCGCCGAATGGCACACTGGCCTCTCGTGAATGTCGCCGAGCATGTCGCCGCGCTCCGGTCCGAGGGGGAGCTCATGGCGGGCGCGGTGGCGGCCGCCGGCCCCGGCGCCGCGGTGCCCACCTGCCCCGAGTGGGCCGTGCGCGACCTCGTCCGGCACATGGGAGGCGTCCACCGCTGGGCGACCGGCTACGTGGCCGGGGGCCGCACCGAGGTGTGGGACGTCGGGCTCGACGAAGTGGTGGGGACGTGGCCCGACGACACCGAGCTGGCGGACTGGCTGCGTCGCGGGTGCACGGGCCTGGCCGACGCGTTGGCGGCGGCGCCGCCCGACCTCGCGTGCTGGACCTTCCTCCGCGCCCCGTCGCCGCTCGCGATGTGGGCCCGCCGGCAGGCCCACGAGACGGCCGTCCATCGGGTGGACGCCGAGCTGGCGGCCGGAACCGGGCTCAGCCCGATTGCCGCACCCTTCGCCGCCGACGGCGTCGACGAGCTGCTGTCGTGCTTCGTGCCGCGCCGCTCCACGGCGCTGCGGTCCGAGACGCCCGCCTCGTTGGCGGTGCGCTGCACGGATGCGGAAGCGGACGGGGCCTGGCTGCTGCGCATCGAGTCCGACGGCGTGAGGACCGACGCCGCGCCGGACGCGGACGCGCAGGCACGCGCCGACTGCTCGGTGCGCGGTGCGGCCGGCGATCTCTACCTCGCGCTGTGGAACCGTACCGGGGCCGAAGCGCTCGTCGTCGAGGGCGACCGGGGCGTGCTGGGCCTGTTCCTCGACCAGGTCCAGGTGCGCTGGGCTTGACGGACCTGCCTCCGCGCGGCCCGTCGGGTGCCGGGGGGCCCTCGTCATCCAACGGTAACGTGACCGGATGCAGAGGCGGCCGCCGTCCACCCTGCCCGACGTACGTGCGGGTCGCGCCGTCCGGTGGTTGGACCGCACGCCGGTCTGGGCCCTCGGCGCGCTCGGGGCCGGCGCACTCTGGGCCTACCTGATCGCCACCTGGGGTGCCCATGGCGCCCCGGCCCGACTGAACGTCGACCTGCAGGTGTACCGGACGGCTGGCCACGCGCTCTACGCCGGCACGTTCTCGTACCAGCACCTGTACGGGAACTACGCCCTGCTGCCCTTCACCTATCCGCCGTTCGGGCTGTTCGCCGTGAGCCCGCTCTCGTTGATCCCCGCAGCTGTGGTCGACGAGATCTGGTGGGCCGTGAACGCGGTGTCGTTGCTGCTCGTGGTGGGCCTGTCGTGGCGGCAGGTGTCGGCGCTGAAGGGATTCCGGCTGTACGTGATCACCGCGCTGGTGGCGGGGCTCGCCCTGTGGTTCGTCGAACCCGTCCGCAGCAACGCCGACTTCGGCCAGATCAACACGCTCCTCATCCTCGCCGTCCTGCTCGACACGACCTGCATCCGGGGCCGATGGCGCGGCGTCCTGGTCGGCGTCGCGGCGGCGATCAAGCTCACACCGATCGTCTTCGTGGCGTTCTTCCTGCTGCAGCGGGACCGGCGGGCGGCCCTGACCAGTCTCGCCACGTTCGTTGCCGCCATGGCCGCGGGGTGGATCGTCCTGCCCTCGGGCTCGCGGTGGTACTGGCTCACCCAGATCAGGCAGACGAGCCACATCGGCAACCTCTTCTACGTCGGCAACCAGAGCTGGCGCGGCCTGATCGCCCGGTTGAGCATCCCGTCGGGGGTGGCCTCGGGGCTGTGGCTCCTGGCCGCCCTGGTCACCCTGGCCGCGGCCGTCGTGCTCGCCCGCTCCCTCCTCGCCGACGGCCGGATGATCCCCGCTCTGTTCGCCCTCGCCCTCGGGGAGCTGCTGATCAGCCCGATCTCGTGGACCCACCACTGGTCCTGGCTCGTGCTCGCGCCCGCGGTGGCCTGGTCCGAACGGCGCCGGCTCCCGGCGCTCTCCGTGGCCCTGGTGGCGCTCCTGGCTCTGGCGGTCTGGCAGCCCTATTGGAAGGCGACCCACGACGGCTGGTGGTTCCCGATGTCCAACTCGCTCGTCCTGCTGGGCGGCCTGGTGCTCCTGGGATGGACGTGGGCGGAATGGCGGTTGGCCTCCCGGCAGGCGCAGCCGGCGCCGCTGTCCGTGGCGGCCGGCAGCTCGTCGGAGCAGGTCCCCGACGACGACTCAGCGCTGCCCCAGCTGGGGTCGGTAGGCTCCCCCGGCCATGCGTGAGGACTCCGATGCGCTGGTGGACACGGCGCGGTGCGAGGGCGGCCAGGAACGCCGAGGCCCGCTTCTGGTCCTCCCGCCGGCGACCGAAGCGGGCGCTCCTCGGCCCGAACCCAGAGGGCGGGTCCGCCGTCTCGCCTCTGCCTGCCGGCCGGCCCTCCCGGTCCTCGGCATCGCGCTCGTCGCCCACGCCCTGGTGCTCCTGGTCGCCGTCGCGGCCTCGTACGACTCGCACACCCCGTTGCAGAACGCGCTCTACGGGTGGGACGGCCACTGGTACCTGACGATCGCCCACTCGGGCTATGTGCACGTCATCCCGCCCGGGCAGGGCGACGCCGCGCAGTCCGACCTCGGCTTCCTGCCCTTCCTGCCGATGCTCATCTGGATCACGGCCGAGGTGCTTCGCGTCGGCACCGGCGTCGCGGGCCAGATCGTGACCACGCTGACCACGCTGTCGGCGGCGGTGCTGGTCTGGCTCATGCTCCGTGAGGGGGAAGGAGACGAGCCCGCCCGCCAGGGCACCACCTTCATGCTGTTCATGCCGGCGGCCTTCGTGCTGGCCATGGTCTACACCGAGGGCCTGCTCATCACGCTCGTGGCCGGGACGTTCCTGGCGCTGCGCCGGCAGCGCTGGGTGCTCGCCGGATGCCTCGCCACGCTCGTCACCATCACCGACCCGGTCGGGCTCGCGGTGATCGTCCTGTGCGCCTACGCGGCATGGGTCGCCGTCCGCGAACGTCGTGACTGGTCCTCGCTGGCCGCACCGCTGATCGCTCCGGTCGGGATCGTGGCCTTCATGGGGTTCCTGTGGAGCTGGGCGGGCACGCCCTTCGCCTGGTACACCGCCCAGAAGCGCGGCTGGCAGTACGGATCGCCGTTCTGGGGCATCCCGCGCTCCTTCGTCGAGGCGGTGCGGGAGCACCTGCAAAACCCGAACCCGGACATCAAGGCGCTGAGCACGCTCGTCGTGCTCGGCCTGCTCGTCTGGTTCGTCAAGGTCCGAGCCGACCGGCTCTATCTCGCCTATGTGATCCCCGTGCTCCTCCTCGGGGCCTCCTCCGGCGTGATCGCCTGGTCACCCCGGCTCGCGCTCCGGGCCTTCCCGCTGATCGTGGTGGCCGGCGCCCGGCTCCCCCAGCGCTGGGCCGTCCCCGTCATCGCCACCTCCGGGGTCCTCATGGCGGTGGTGGCGACGCTCGCCTTCGGCACCACGCCCTACGCCTTCACGCCCTGAGAGAGGTCGCCAGCACCTTCTTCTGACGGTCGGTGAGCGGTCGCCCCGCGGGCGGCGGTGCCACGGCAGCTCCTCTCAGTCGGTGGCGAGCAGTGCGTCGACGAACTCGTCGGGGTCGAAGTCGACCAGGTCGTCGGGGCCCTCGCCCAGGCCGACGAGTTTGACCGGCACGAACAACTCGCGCTGGACGGCGACGACGATCCCGCCCTTGGCGGTGCCGTCGAGCTTGGTGAGCACGATCCCGGTGACGTCGACGGCATCCGCGAACTGACGCGCCTGGGCGAGCCCGTTCTGACCCGTCGTGGCATCGAGGACGAGCAGGACCTCGGTGACGTTCCCCGGATCGCGGTCGGCGACCCGGCGGATCTTCTTCAGCTCCTCGACCAGGTTGACCTTCGTGTGCAGACGGCCTGCGGTGTCGGCCAGCACGAGGTCGTTGCCCCGCGCCGCGGCCCGCTGCACGGCGTCGAACACGATGGCGCTGGGGTCGGCGCCCTCGGCGCCGCGGACGATCTCGGCGCCGGTCCGTTCGCCCCACAGCGCGAGCTGGTCGGCGGCCGCAGCGCGGAAGGTGTCGCCCGCCGCCAGCAGGACGGAGTGACCGGCGGCCGACTGGCGCCGGGCCAGCTTGCCGATCGTCGTCGTCTTGCCCACGCCGTTCACCCCGACGAAGAGCCACACGTCGGGCGAGCCTTCCCGGCCGTCGAAGCGCAGCGCCCGCGACCCCGCGCCGTCGAGGAGGTGGCGGATGGACGCGGCCAGCGCCTCGAGCAGCTCGTCGCCGCCCCTGATCTCCTTGGCGTCCACCTTGGCGCGCAGCTCGTCCAACAACGCGTTCGTCGTGCCGACGCCGACGTCGGCCCGGATGAGCGCCTCTTCGAGCGAGTCCCAGGTCGCCGCGTCGATACGGCCCGAGCGCAACGCCGAGACCGCGCCGCTGAACACCCCGCGCACCCCTCCGAGGCGGCTCCGGTAGGAGGGCGGTGCCGCGACCTCGACCGGACCGGTCGGGGCGGGCGCCTCCGCGGGCGGTGCGGTCGGGGCCGGCGCGGCGGGGGCCGGCCCGGTCGAAGGGCGCGCCGGCGGTGCGGTGGGCGGCGCTGCCGTCGCGCCGCCGCTGCGGCGCCGAGAGCGCGTCAGGGCGATGCCACCGGCGGCCAGCGCCAGGACAGCCACCACCACGACCAGGATTATGTAGAACCCCACCGTGACCGCGATCATGCCGGGGACGGCTCCTTCTCCACCTTCTGGCTGACGACCTGGGAGGAGCCGCCCGGTGCCATGGTGACACCGTAGAGCGCGTCACCCGTCTCCATGGTGCGCTTCTGGTGGCTCACGATGAGCAGCTGCGCCTCGTCGCGGAACTCGTGGACGAGGGCGAGGAAGCGGCTCAGGTTGACGTCGTCGAGCGCGGCCTCCACCTCGTCCATCATGTAGAAGGGCGAGGGCCGGCTGCGGAAGACCGCGAAGAGGAAGGCCAGCGCCGCCATGGAGCGCTCCCCACCCGAAAGGAGCGAGACCCGCCGGACGTTGCGGCCGGCCGGGCGGACCTCGATCTCGACGCCGGTGTTGAGCAGGTCGTCGGGATCGAGCAGCACGAGGCGGCCGGTCCCGCCGGGGAACAGCATGGCGACGAGCGCCGAGAAGTGCTCGTTGACGTCGGCGGCGGCGGCGGCGAAGGAGGTCATGATCTCGTGGTCGAGGACCCGCACGACCTCGTGCAGCTCACGCCTCGCGCCACGCACGTCGTCGACCTGGGCCTCGAGCTCCTTGTGCCGCTCCTCCAGCGTCGAGAGCTCCTCGAGAGCCAATGGGTTGACCGGGCCGAGCGCGACGAGCTTGCGCTCGAGCTCCTCGGCGTGCTGCACCAGTGTCGTCTCCTCGGGCGCCTCCGGCTCCGGCAACCCGATCAGGTCGTCGGGGAGCGCGCCGAGGTCGCGCTGGACGTGCTCGCGCAGCGTCTCGGTCCGCAGGTCGACCTCGTTGGCCTCGAGGTCGAGCGTGCGGGTGCGGGTGCGGACGGCGTCGAGCCGCTGCTCGGTGGTGTGGCGGTCCTGGCGCAGCCGCTCCAGCTTCTCCCCGCCCGCCCGCACCGCGTCGACCTGGTCCTGGTAGTCGTGGCGGAGGGACTCGAAGATCCCGTCGAGCCGCGCGTGCTCCTGCTGCACGAGCGCCTCGAGCCGCGCCAGCGCGGCACCCTCTGCCTCCAGCCGGCGCCGGCGGGTCGCCGCCGTGGCGCGCTCCTCGGCGTGACCCTGCAGGCGCCGCTCCACCTCGGCCTGGCGCTCTGCCAGGACGCGCCGCCGCTCACCGATGCCCGCCACCCGCACCGCGAGCGCCTGGCGGCGCCGCGTCGTCTCGGCCCGCCGCTCCTGCAGCGCGCGCCACGCGCCGAGCGCTTCGGTGAGCTCGGGAAGGGACCGCTCGAGCTGGGCCTGCTCGGCCGTCACCTCGGACAGTCGCCGTTGCGCCTCCATGACCCCCGCCAACGCCTCGTCGAGCTCGCCGCCGAGTCGGCGTTGCTCCTCGGCCGCCCGCTCCGTGTCGGCCCGTGCGGACTCGCAGGCCGAGGCGTGCCGGTCGGCCGACCGCTCGGCCGCGGCGCGCGCGTCGCGCGCCCGCGCCAGCGCGATGCGCGATTCGGTGAGATGTGCCCGGGCCAGCTCGGCCGCCACGGCGGCCTCCTCGGCCTTCCGCCGCGCCTCCTCGACGGCCGTCGCGGTCACCACCCCGGTGGACGAGCGCACCCGCCACCCCGTGGCGGCGAAGCGGTCGCCCTCCGGTGTGACGACGACCAGGTCGTCGCGGGCGAGCGAGAGGTCGATCGCCTCCTCCCAGCCGTCGACCCGCACGGCCCGGCCGACGAGGGCGTCGAGCACGGACTCGGCGATCTCGCCGCCCTGACGGGCCCGCACGTGGCGGCGTACCCGCTCGGCGCTGCTGCCGGGGGGCAGCGAGTCCGTCGCGACCGTCCCGGGCCGGCGGGGTGCCAGCACGGCACCGGTGACCCCCCGCTCGCGCAGCGTGGCCAGCGCGGCCTGGGCCGATCGCCGGCCGTCGACGACGACCGTGGACACCCCGGCTCCGGCGGCGGCCTCGAAGGCGGCGTCCCAACCGTCGTCGATCTCGACGAGGTCGACGAGCGATCCCACGACGCCGTCGACGTCGCGCAGCAGCTCGCGTCCCCCCGCGCCCTGGAGTTCGGCCAACGCCCGCTCGAGCGCCTCGGCGCGGGCCGCCTGCCGGTGCTGCGCGTCCGCCGCCTCGTCGGCGGAGACCTGGGCCGCCTCGGTCGCGCGAGCCGCGGCCTCCATCCGCGCGGCGCGGTCGGCCAACTCCACGTCCAGCGCCGCGGTCGCCTGCTCGAGCTCGTCGAACGCCTTGGCCAGCAGGTCGGCGCGCACCGCTGCGGCGGCCGCGCGCTGCTCGAGCGCACCCACCCGGGCACTCCGCGTCTCGATGTCCTGCTGCTCGCGGGCCGCGGCGCGGGCCACCAGCTCGGTACGGGCCTGGACCCGGGTGATGGCCTCGTCCGGCGCGTCACCGCCCAACGCGGCCGACCAGCGGTCCCGCAACGCCGCCTCCTCCCCCTCGAGGGCCTCCGAGAGGTCGTCGAGCTCCGCCCGTTCCTCGGCGCCGTCGGCGGCCTCCTCCGCCTCGGCCGTCGAGAGCTCGGTCGCCAGGCGGGCCCCCTCCGCCTCGAGGGTCGAGACCACGTCGACGTCGGCGGCGGCGTCGAGCGCCGCGACGACGGCCCGTCCCCGCTCCCGCAGCAGGGCGGAGGTGCCCCGGGCCCGTTCGACCAGGCCCTGCACCCGCCCCAGGGCGTTGGCCAGGTCCTCCTCCCGGCGCGACGACAGCTCGGCACTGGTGGAGGTGGCCTCGGCGTCGAGCTGCTCGAGGGCCTCGTGGAGCTCTCGCTCCTCGTCACGGCACACCGCGAGGCTCTGCGTCGCGGCCCGGCGGCGGGCCGTCAGGTCGGCCAGTTCGGCCCCGGCCAGGTAGCGGCGCACGGCGAGCAGCTCGGAGGCGACCGTGTCGTGCGAACGGGCGGCCGCGGCCTGGCGCTCGAGGGGGCGGATCTGGCGCCGCACCTCGCGCACCAGGTCCCCCAGGCGCTCGAGGTTCTCGGCCGTGGCGGCGAGGCGACGTTCCGCCCGCTCCCGGCGGCGCCGGTGCTTGAGCACCCCGGCCGCCTCCTCGATGATGGCCCGCCGGTCCTCGGGGCGGGCGTTGAGCACGGTGTCCAGCTGGCCCTGGCCGATGATCATGTGCTGCTGGCGTCCCACCCCCGAGTCGCCCAGCAGCTCCTGGATGTCGAGCAGCCGGCAGGGCGCTCCGTTGATGGCGTACTCGCTGTCGCCCGAGCGGAACAGGGTCCTGGTGATGGTGACCTCGGAGAGGTCGACCGGGAGCTTGCCCGACGAGTTGTCGATGGTGAGCGACACCTCGGCCCGGCCCAGCTGGGGTCGCGACGACGTCCCCGCGAAAATGACGTCCTCCATTTTGGCGGACCGCAGCGAGCGGGGACCCTGGGCGCCGAGCACCCAGGTCACGGCGTCGACGACGTTGGACTTGCCGCTCCCGTTGGGCCCCACGACCACGGTGATCCCCGGCTCGAATTCCAACACCGTCGGGTCCGCGAAGGACTTGAAGCCCTTCATGCTGAGCGACTTCAGGAACATTCAGGGCGACCCTACTGGGTGCCTACGCGGTGCGGGGGCCTAAACCTGGCAGTGCTCGCAGAAGAAGGTCGAGCGCCCGCCGGCCTTGACCCGCACGATCGTGTTGCGGCAGCGGCGGCACGGCTGGCCCTCGCGGTCGTAGACCTGGTGTGAGCCCTGGAAGTCCCCGAGCTCGCCGAACAGGTCGCGGTACTGCTCGTCCGCCAGCGAGGAGCCCCGGTGCTTGATGGCGTCGGCCAGGGTCTCCACGATTGCTCGGTACAGCCGACGGACCTCGGTGGCGGTGAGCGAGTCCGCCGTGCGGTCGTAACGAAGGCCCGCCTGGTAGAGCATCTCGTCGGAGTACAGGTTCCCGATGCCGGCCGTGAAGCTCTGGTCCATCAGGAGCGCCTTGATGCCGCCGTGGTGCTGGTGCAGCAGCGCGCCGAAGCGGTCCCAGCTCATGAGGTCCTCGATGGGGTCGAAGCCGAGGTGGGCCAACTCGGGGATCGCCTTGCGGATCGCCGCGCCGTCTCCGCCCGCCGTCCCCGAGACGGGGCTGAGCGGCGTCCCGTCGGCTTTGAGGGGCGGCGTGGAGACGAACAGCTCGCCGAAGGTGCGCGGGTCGACGTAGCGCAGCTCGCCCCCCTGGGTGAAGGTGATCACGACGTGGGTGTGCTTGGGCTTGGGGTCCTTGGCCGACTTGACCCGCAGCAGCTGGCCGCTCATCCCGAGGTGCACGACCAGGGTGTCGCCGCTGTCGAGGGTCAGGAGCAGATACTTGCCCAACCGCCCGATCGACTTGATGGTGTGCCCCTCCAACAGTGCCCGGAAGTGCTTGGCCGACGGGTGGCGCCGCACGGAGCGGCCGTTGGCCACCGAGACGGCCTTGATCTTGCGGCCGACCACCTCGCGCGCCAGGTCCTGGCGCAGGGTCTCGACCTCGGGAAGCTCAGGCACCGGTGATCTCCTCCCAGGCCGCACGGGCAGCCTGCTGTTCAGCGTCCTTCTTGGACCGCCCGATCCCGGTCCCCCACAGCCTCCCGCCCAGGAACACCTCGGCCACGTAGGCCCGGTCGTGGTCCGGCCCCGAGCCCACCACCACGTAGCGGGGTGTCCCGTCGCCGTCCCGCACCGCCTTCTCCTGCAGCCGGCTCTTGTGGTCGAAGTCGTCCGGCTCCTCGCCCGCCCGCTCAATGGCCTCTCCGAGCTCCCGCACCACCAGCGCCTGCGCCGCCTCCCAGCCGGCGTCGAGGTAGACCGCCCCGAGGACGGCCTCGAAGGCGTCGGCCAGGATCGAGGCCTTGGTGCGGCCGCCCGAACCCTCCTCGCCCCGGCCCAGGAGGAGGACCTCGCCCACGCCGAGCCGGGCCGCCACCTCGGCCAGCACGCGGGCGTTGACCACGGCGGAGCGGACCTTGGCCAGCTTCCCCTCGGCGAACTCGGGGAAGCGCTCGTAGGTGTAGCCCGCCACGACGAGACCGAGCACGGCGTCGCCGAGGAACTCCAGGCGCTCGTTGGACGGCGCTCCGCCGTCCTGTTCGCCGCACCAGCTCCGGTGCGCCAGGGCGTGCTGCAGGAGGCTCAGGTCGCCGAAGGTGAGGCCAAGTCGCTCGGCCATGACGGCCGCACCCTCAGCGCCGGGGTCAACCCGCCTCGAGCTTGGCGTAGACGTAGTCAACGGCGTCCCGGACCGTGCGCAGGTCCTCGAGGTCCTCGTCGTCGATGCGGAACCCGACGGTGCGCTCCCCCAGCTCCTCTTCCAGGGCTTCGACCAGCTCGATCAGGGCCAGGGAGTCGGCATCGAGGTCCTCGACGAAGGACGCGCCCTCGGTGATCGACGACGGGTCCGTCTCCAAGATGTCCGCCAACTGGTCCCTGATCAGCTCGAACACCCCGTTGCGGTCGAGCGGGCCCTGGTTCGTATGGGTTTCTGCTGGCACGCGACCAGTGTAGGTGTTGCGGGGCCGTAACCGCCCGTTTATGCGCTCTGAACTGGACTTTTCAGGCGTCTTCGGCGGACCGCACAGCGGCCGCCACATGGTCGACGAGGCCGCGCGTCGCGCACTCGTGGCCCACGAGCACCGCGTTCATCATGGCGGTTGCATTGGAGGAGCCGTGGCTGATCACGCAGACGCCGTCGATCCCGAGCAGCATGGCGCCGCCGGTGTTCTCCGGCTCGAACTGGGCCGCCAGCGGGAGGAGGTGCGGCAGCAACGCCCCGGCCGCCTCCCTGGTGGCGTCGTCGGTCCCGAACACACCCAGCATCGTGTCGAAGAGGAACCGCAGCGAGCCCTCCAGGGCCTTGAGGGTGACGTTGCCGGTGAAGCCGTCCGTGACGATGACGTCGGCGGGTGAGGGGAGCAGGTCCCGGCCCTCGAGGTTCCCGACGAAGTCGAACCCCGCCCCGCGCCCGGCCTCGTCCACCAGCAGGCCGTGGGCCTCCTTGACCATGGGCGTGCCCTTGGTGGGCTCCTCGCCGATGGAGAGGAGGCCGACCGAGGGCGACTCGGTGCCGAACCGGGCCGAGACGTAGGCGGCACCCATCTGCGCGAACTGCACCAGCATGGCGGCGGTGCACTCGGCGTTGGCCCCGGCGTCCACGAGCACCGCCGGCGTACGGCCCAGGCGGGGCAGGGGCGTGGCGATGCAGGGCCGCACGACACCCGGCAGGCGGCCCATGCGGAGCAGGGCCGATGCCATGGTCGCCCCGGTGTTGCCCGCCGAGACCATGGCCGAGGCCTTCCCGTCACGCACCAGCTCCGCCGCCCGCACGAGCGAGGAGTCCTTCTTGCGGCGGACCCCGCCGGCCGGGTCCTCGTCCATGCCGATGACCTCGCTGCACGCGACCAGGTCCAGGCCCTGCGGGTCGCCCACCTGCTCGGGCGGACCGACCAGCACCACCCGCACGCCGTGCTCGGTGGCGGCCCGCCGCGCACCCTCGACGATCTCGCCCGGTGCCTTGTCGCCGCCCATCGCGTCCACGGCGACGGGGAGGGTGGCCAGCGTCTCGGGCGACGGACGCTCGCCCCGCCGGCTCAAGTCAGTCGACCTCGACCGCTTGGCGCCCCTTGTACCAGCCGCAGCTGGGGCACACGACGTGCGGCGTCTTGGAGGCCTGGCAGTGGGGGCACACGCTGCGGGCCGGACGGCCGAGCCGCCACGCCGCGGCCTGGTGGCTGCGGCCCTTGGCCTTGGACTTCTTCTTCTTCGGGACAGCCATGGAGGGTCTCCAACGATCGGGTCGGGGCGCCCTGGGCGCTCGCAGACGGCGCCGGCGGGCCGGGACGGGCTACCGGAGCACGTCGAGGTTAGCCCACCGGGGGTCGCGTGGGGCAACGCAGCCGCAGGCGCCCTCGTTGAGGTTCGCCCCGCACCGGGGGCAGAGTCCGGCGCAGTCCGGGCGGCACAGCGGGGCCATGGGCAGCTCGAGCACCACGGCGTCGCGCACCAGGGGTCCCAGGTCGAGGTCGTCGTCCACGATCGGGTAGAGCTCCTCGTCGGAGGGTCCCGCCAACGGGGCGTCGGCGTAGCGCTCGTGCACGTGGATGTCCAGTTCCCCCGACACCGGCTCCGCGCAGCGGCGGCAGATCCCGGTCCATGGCGCGGTGACTGTCCCGTCGACGTCGATCCCCCCGGTGAAGGGGACCAGCGTGACGTCGCACACGGCTTCGGCGCCCGCCGGCACCACGCTCCGGCCGGGGTCGATGCCGGCCTCGTCGAGGGGACCGGCGAGGGCGACCTCGCCGCGGCGCACCTCGTGCGCCTCGTGGCGGGGAGGGCGGCGCAGGCGTGCCACGTGGACGACGAAGGGATCGGCGGCCACTACGCCTGGTCCTGGTCGAAGAAGCCGTCCACCTCGGTCCCGGTTCCCTCGTCCTCCGTGGCGGCCTCGACGAGCGGGGCGGCCAGCCTGGCCCGTCCCGCCTGCACGGTCCGGGTGAGACGGTCCAGCACGATCTCCATGCCGGCCAGCTTGGTGTCGACGAAGTCCTCGGCCTGGTGACGCAGCGCACGCGCCTCCTCGTTGGCATCGTCGAGGATCCGCTGCGCCACCGCGTTCGCCTGCCGCACGATCTCGGTCCGCTGCACCATGTGCTCGGCCTGGGCGCGGACCTCGTCCATCAGCGCCTCCGCCTCGCGGGTCCGCTCTGCCATGAACTCCTCCCGCTCGCGCAACAGCCAGCGGGCCTGGCGCAGCTCGTCGGGGAGGCACTCGAGCGCGGCCTGCACCAGCGAGGTCACCTCGTCCCGCGAGACCATGACCGAGGAGGACAGCGGCATGGACTTGGCTGTCGCCATGAGGTCGAGCAGCTGGTGGAGGATCGAGTCGATGCCGACCTCCTCGACCGGCTGCTCCGGGTCGATGTCGAGGAACTGGTCGCTCACCCCTCTCCGCCTCGCTTCCCCTGCTCCTCCTCGAACTTGGCCACGAGGTGCTTGGCCACGACCGGCGGGACGAAGGCCGACACGTCACCCCCGAAGCGCGCCACCTCGCGCACGAGCTTCGAGGCGACGAACGAGTACTTGGAACTGGTCGGGATGAAGATGGTCTCGACTCCGGAGAGGTGGTTGTTCATCTGGGCCATCTGCATCTCGGTCTCGAAGTCCGACACGGCCCGGAGCCCCCGCACGATCGCCGAGGCCCCCACGTCGCGGGCCACGTTGACGAGCAACGTCGAGACCGAGACGATCCGCACGGACGGCAGGTGCGCCACCACCTGCTCGAGCATGGCCTCCCGCTCTTCGAGGTCGAAGAGCGGCGCGCTCTTCTGCGGGTTGCGCAAGGCCGCGACGACGACCTCGTCGAACAGCCGGCTGGCCCGTTCGACGATCTCGAGGTGCCCGTTGTGGAAGGGGTCGAACGACCCCGGGAAGAGGCCGACCTTCACGAGCCGGCGCTGCTGGGGTGAGCCACGGTGACGAGCGTACCGCCGTATCGCCGTTCTCTCGTGACCACCCAGCCCTGCGGGAGCGGGATCTGCGAAGACGATTCCATGACGACGGCCCCGGCCCGGAGCGCACCGAGCAGCCCCGGCCAATCCACGTAGTCGTACGGCGGGTCGCAGAAGGCGAGGTCGAAGCTGCCCGCTGCGCCGCCCTCGAGCCAGGCGGGCAGCGACGCCCGCACGAGGGTCGCCGGCTCGCCGGCCAGCCCCACCCCGTCGAGATTCTGGCGCACGGCGGCCAGCGCCTCGGGGTCGAGGTCCACGAAGGTGGCCGAGGCCGCCCCCCGGGAGAGTGCCTCGACACCGAGCGCGCCGCTCCCGCAGAACAGGTCGACGACACGTAGGCCCTCCACGCCGCCCTGCGAGCCCAGGATGTCGAAGATCGACTCGCGCACGCGGTCCGAGGTCGGCCGGACGGAGCGGGGCAGCTTGGCGGCCAGCCGTCGCCCGCGGCTCCGGCCTCCGATGACCCGCATCCGTCCCACCCTACGGCGCGCTAGCTCTTGAAGAGGTACTCGCCCTCGTCCTCGCTCAGCAGCAGGCGGACCTCGTCGGCCAGGTCGGGATGTGCCCCGAGCTGGGGGTCCTCGCCGACCACCGCCTCGGCCACCGTGCGCGCGTCGCCGAGCAGGGCGATGTCGCGGGGGTCGCTGAGCGAGGCCAGCCGGAGGTCGCTCTGCCCCTTCTGGCGAGCGCCGAGGAGCGTGCCCTCTCCCCGCAGCCGCAGGTCGGCCTCCGCCAGGGCGAAGCCGTCGGTCGAGGCCGCCACCGCCGCCAGCCGCTCGTTGCCCTCCTCCCCCCCGAGCAGGTAGCACCAGCTCGGGTCCGAACCCCGGCCCACCCGGCCCCGCAGCTGGTGCAGCTGCGCGATCCCGAAGCGGTCCGCGCTCTCCACCACCATCACGGTCGCCTCGGGTACGTCCACGCCGACCTCGATGACCGTCGTCGCCACCAGCACGTCGAGCTCGCCCGAACGGAAGCCGCCCATCACCTCCTCGCGAGCGGCCGAGGCCATTTGCCCGTGCATGAGCCCGACCCGCAGCCCGGCCAGCTCCCCCGACGCCAGGCGCTCGTACTCCTCGGTGGCGGACCTCGCCTCGACCCGCGGCGAGTCCGACACGAGAGGGCACACGACGAAGGCCCGGCGTCCCCGTGCCACCTCGGCGCGCACCCGGTCCCACGCCTCGTCCTGCCTGGCATGACCCTCGCCGGGCAGCCAGACGGTCTCGATCGCGGTCCGGCCCGGCGGCAGCTCGTCGAGGGTGGTCAGGTCGAGGTCGCCGAAGATCACCATGGCCGCGGTGCGCGGGATGGGCGTCGCCGTCATGACCAGGAGGTCCGGGTCGCCGTCGGCGCCCTTGGCGCGCAGCGTCGCCCGCTGCTCCACGCCGAACCGGTGCTGCTCGTCGATCACGACCACGCCGAGTGAGGCGAACTCGACCTCCTCGGTCAACAGCGCGTGCGTCCCCACCACCATGCCCACGTCGCCCGAGGCCAGCCCCGCCAGCACCGCTGTCCGCTGCTTGCCCTTGACCCGGCTGGTCAGCAGCTCCACGCGCACCTCGCCGCCGCCCATGCCGCCCGGCCCCTCGAGCTCGCCCAGCAGCGCGCGGACAGCCGAGAAGTGCTGCTCAGCCAGCACCTCGGTGGGCACCATGAGCGCTCCCTGGTGCCCGCTCTGCACCGCCCCGAGGAGCGCCGCGAGGGCAACCACGGTCTTGCCGGAGCCCACGTCTCCCTGGAGCAGGCGGTGCATGGGAAAGGGCCCCGCCATGTCGGCCACGATGACGGCCAGGGCGCGGCGCTGTGCCTTCGTCAGCTCGTAGGGCAGGCGGGCCAAGAAGCGCGCGACGAGCGTGTCGCTCACGGCGCCGGTGATCTCGCGGGGCGAGACGTCGTGGCGCAGGGCGCGGGCGTTGACCTCGAAGGCACGGCGCCGGAGCACCAACGCGAGCTGCAGCCGGAAGAGCTCGTCGAACACCAGGCGGCGCCGGGCCGGCTCGACGACGGAGAGGGACTCGGGCTCGTGGATGGCCCGGAAGGCGTCGGTGCGGTCCCAGAGGTCGAGCGACGATCGCCGCTCGGGAGGCAGCGGGTCCACGAATTCGCCCGCCCGGCCGAGTGCCTCCGCCACGCACTCGCCGATCTCCCACGACGTCAGCCCGGCCTTGGCCGAGGCGGGGTACACCGGGAGGATGCGCAGGGTCCGGCGGCCCGGGGTCACGCCGGCCACCACGTCGACCACGGGGTTGACCATCTGGCGCGTGCCCCGGTACTCGCCGACCTTCCCGAAGAAGATCGCTTCGGTGCCGGCTTCGAGCTGCTTCGCCCGCCAGGGCTGGTTGAAGAACACCACGGCCAGCCGGCCCGTGTCGTCCCGCACCACGACGTCGACCACGGCGCGCCCGTTGCGGGCTCGTCGCGACCGCGCCGTCTGCACGCTCGCCAGCACGGCGGCCTCGTCGCCGACCTGCAGATCGGACACGTCGGCCTGACGGGTGCGGTCGATGTAGCGGCGCGGATAGGTGGTCACGAGATCGAGCACGGACTCGACGCCGAACTCGGCCAGGCGCCCTGCCCGGCGCTCCGACACCGACTCGAGCACCGACACCGGTCGCGTGCTCAGGTCGCGGAGGGTGCGGCCGCTACTCAATCCCCAACAGGTACGGGTAGAGGGGCTGCCCGCCCTGGTGTACCTCCAGTGCGACGTCGGGGTACTCCTCGGTGAGCCACTCCTCTATCAGCCGGGTGTCGGCCACCCGAGCGCCCTGGCCCTCAATGAGCGTCACCAGCTCGTGCGTCGGTTCCAGCAAGCGGCTGAGGAGGAGACGGGTGCAGACGACCGGGTTGTCGGCGATGGCGACGACACCGTCGCGCGAGATCCCGATGAAATCGCCCTCGTGCACCTCGCCGGCGTCGGTCACCGAGTCGCGTACGGCCCGGGTGACTTCGGCGGGCACGACCCGGGCGGCCGACTCGGCCATGGAGGCCACGTTCGCCTCGGCGCCCGCCGCCGGGTCGTAGGCCAGCAAGGCGGCAAAGCCCTCGACGATCGATCCGGTGGCGACCACCCGCACCGTCTTGGTGCACAGCGCGTCGACCTGCTCGGCGACCGGCCGGATGTTCTTGTTGTTGGGCAGGATCACCACCTCGTCGGAGGGGACCGCCTCGACGGCTTTGACGAGATCGGCGGTGGCCGGGTTCATCGTCTGCCCGCCGACCACCAGGTGGTGGACGCCGAGGGAGCGGAAGATGCGCCCGATCCCGTCGCCCGAGACGACCGCCACCACGCCCGTCGTCGGCGGCGGGCCGGTTCCCTCCACGCTGGGACCGGCCCCGGGCGCGCCCACGCTCTCGCGGACCCACCGCTCCTCCTCGACCTGTTCGTCGAGGTCGGTCACCCGGATCCGGTGCGGCCGGCCCGCATCGACGCCCGCCTCGATCGCCGCCCCGACGTCGTTCGTGTGGATGTGGCAGTTCCAGAGCCCGTCGCCGCCGACGACGACGATGGAGTCGCCGATGCCCGCCCACACCTCCTTGAACGCCTCGACGGAGTCGTCGGGGGCGTGGAGCAGGTACATGACCTCGTAGCGCAGGTCGCCCACGGCGTGCTCCCCTTCCGTCGAGCCGTTGCCCTCCGAGCCGGCCACGGAGCCGCCGTTCAGCGCCGAGAGGTCCGGCGCCTCGACGCCCGAGGGCTCGGGCAGCGGCCGCCCGTCGAGCACGAGGAGGAACGCGTCGAGCAGGAGCAGGAACCCGGCGCCGCCGGCGTCGACGACCCCGGCCTGGGCCAGTACGGGCAGCATCTCGGGCGTGCGGGCCAGGGCGTCGGCCGCCCCGGCCCGGGCGCTCTCGACGACACCGACCAGGCCGGACCCGTTCGCCGCTCCCGCCGCCGCCGCCGAGGCCACGGTCAAGATCGTCCCCTCGACCGGCCGGACGACCGCCCGCCGGGCCAGGTCGGAGGCGTGGGTCATGGCGTCGACGAGGAGGTCGGGGCCCACCCCGGACCCACCGGCAGGCGCCATGCGCTCACTCATCCCCCGCAGGAGCTGGGAGAGGATCACGCCGGAGTTCCCCCGCGCCCCCATCAGCGAGCCGTGCCCGATCGCCTTGCAGACGGCCGCCAGCCCGGCCCCCGCCTCCACCCCGTCGAGCTCGGTGATCACCGCCTCCAGGGTCAGCGCCATGTTGGTCCCCGTGTCCCCGTCGGGCACCGGGTAGACGTTCAGGCGGTTGATGTCGGTCTGGTGCAGCCGGAGCGCGTCCCGGTACCCCCCCATCACGGCGCGGAGGTCGTCGGCGCCGAGCGCCGCCGGGGAGGTCATGGCAGGGGATGCTAACCTTTTGGCCGTTCGTGAAGGCCTGCGTGCTCCGTGACCGCGGCCTCCCTCAGGAAGGTCTCACCCCCATGGCATCTGTGTGCGACATCTGCGGCAAGAAGCCCTCGTTCGGCATGAACGTGAGCCACTCGCACCGGCGCACCAAGCGGCGGTGGAACCCCAACGTGCAGCGGGTCCGGGCCCTCGTCGACGGGGCGCCCAAGCGGCTGCACGTGTGCACCTCGTGCATCCGGGCCGGCAAGGTGACCAAGCCCCTGCGCCGGACCCACGAGGCCAGCCCGACCGCCTGACCACCTGACCGCCCTCACAGCGGTGCCGAGGGAACGTTTCAGCCCAGCCGGTGCTGCCAGCCCAGACGGGCAAGCTCGGCGCCGCCGAGGACCCGTGTGCCGGGGTCGCCGATCACCGATCCGATCCTGACCGGGCGCCGCAGCCCGTGCTCGACCAACTCGTCGGCCAGGGCGGCGCTCCCCTCTTCCTCGAGGGCGACGAGCAGCTCGTAGTCCTCCCCACCGCCGAGCGCCTCCTCCAGCGTCGCCCCCCGGGCGACCGGAACCTCGTCCAGCGCGAAGCCGACGCCGGAGGCGTCGGCGAGCCGGTGCAGGTCCAGCGCCAGCCCGTCGGAGACGTCGATCATCGCGTGAGCCCCGTGGCGTCGCGCCATCTGCCCCTCGACGAGCCGGGCCCTCGGTCGCCGGTAGGCCTCACCTCCCGACGCCCGGGCCCGAAGCTCCCGCAGCCCCGCCGCAGAGCCCCCGCACGGCCCCGTGACGAGCACCACGTCCCCGGCCCGCGCGCCCGCCCGCGGCACCGGCTCCCCGCCCCCCTCCATCGTCCCGAGCACCGTCACCGCGACCACGAGCTGCGCGGCTCCCGACACGTCGCCGCCGACCACCGGGCACCCCGTCGCCATCGCCGCCTCCGCCACGCCGGCCATCACCCCCAGGGCGAGGGTGCCCTCGCCAGAGCCGCCCGGGACGCACAGCGCCACCAGCGCACCCAGCGGCGCCGCGCCCATGGCGGCCAGGTCGCTCAGCGCGCCCATCAGCGCCTTCCAGCCGACGTCGCTCGGGCTGCAGACGGACAGATCGACGTGGACCCCCTCGACCACGCTGTCGACCGACACGACAAGCGGACCGCCCCCGGGAACGCCCAGCGTGGCGGCGTCGTCGCGCAGGCCGAACACGTCGATTCCGTTTCCCAGCATGCCTCGGATACGCTCTAGGACCTCGTCTTCCTTGACGAGAGGTGTCGTGTGCCGAGGTTTGGGGGATCCCACGTCACATGCCTAGCATTGGACCCCACCGAAACCAGCCGGACGAAGGAGCAGATCCCCCCGAAATGGCGCCTACCAAGAACGCGAAACTCCTGGCGTGGGTCGACGAGGTGGCTGCGTTGACCACCCCGGACCGGATCCACTGGTGCGACGGTTCAGCCGACGAGTACGACCGGATGTGCCAGGAGCTCGTCGACGCCGGAACCTTCACCCGGCTGAGCGACGCCAAGCGGCCGAACAGCTACTGGTCGCACTCCGACCCCGGCGACGTGGCTCGCGTCGAGGACCGCACCTTCATCTGCTCGCAGGAGGAGGTCGACGCCGGCCCGACCAACAACTGGTGTGACCCGGCGGAGATGCGCCAGAAGCTCGACGGCCTCTTCAAGGGCGCCATGAAGGGCCGCACGATGTACGTCGTCCCCTTCTCCATGGGCCCGCTCGGCTCGGACATCGCCCACATCGGGGTCCAAGTGACCGACTCGGCCTACGTGGCGGTCTCCATGCGCATCATGACCCGCATGGGCACGGGCGCCCTCGAGGTCCTCGGCGACGACGGGGTGTTCGTCCCCTGTCTGCACTCCGTGGGTGCCCCCCTCGAGGCGGGCGAGGCCGACGTCCCCTGGCCCTGCAACGCCGAGAACAAGTACATCGTCCACTTCCCCGAGACGCGCGAGATCGTGTCGTACGGCTCCGGCTACGGCGGCAACGCGCTGCTCGGCAAGAAGTGCTTCGCGTTGCGCATCGCCTCGGTCATGGCGCGGGACCACGGCTGGATGGCCGAGCACATGCTGATCCTCAAGCTCACCTCCCCCGAGGGCGAGACCCGCTACGTCACGGGCGCTTTCCCGTCGGCCTGCGGCAAGACGAACCTCGCCATGCTCATCCCCTCGATCGAGGGATGGAAGGTCGAGACCATCGGCGACGACATCTGCTGGATGAAGTTCGGCGCCGACGGCCGTCTCTACGCCATCAACCCCGAGGCCGGCTTCTTCGGCGTGGCACCCGGGACCAACACGCACACGAACCCGAACGCCATCTTGATGCTCGACGGGAACTGCATCTTCACCAACACCGCCCTGACCGACGACGGCGACATCTGGTGGGAGGGCATGTCCGACGAGCCGCCGGCGCACATGACCGACTGGCGCGGCGAGGACTGGACGCCCGACAAGGGGACCACGGCGGCCCACCCGAACGCCCGCTTCACGACGCCCGCCGCCCAGGACCCGGCCATCGCTCCCGAATGGGAGGACCCCAAGGGGGTCCCGATCAGCGCCATCCTCTTCGGCGGCCGTCGCGCCTCGGTCGTGCCGCTCGTGTTCCAGTCCCACGACTGGGAGCACGGCGTGTTCCTCGGCTCCATCATGGCGTCGGAGACGACGGCGGCGGCGGCCGGCGCCGTGGGCAACCTGCGCCGCGACCCCTTCGCCATGCTGCCCTTCTGCGGCTACAACATGGCCGACTACTTCGCGCATTGGCTCCGCATCGGCGCGGAAGCACCCGACCGCGACGCGCTGCCGAAGATCTTCTACGTCAACTGGTTCCGCAAGGACGCCGACGGCAAATTCCTGTGGCCCGGGTACGGCGAGAACTCACGCGTGCTCGAGTGGATCTTCCACCGCGTCACCGACAAGGCCTCCGCCGTGGAGACGCCCATCGGTGCGGTCCCGACCCTCGACGCCATCGACACCGCCGGCCTCGAGGTGACGGAGGAGCACATGGCGGAGCTCCTTCGCGTCGACATCGAAGGCTGGCGAGCCGAGGTGCCGCTCATCAGGGAGTACTACGCCCAGTTCGGCGACCGGCTCCCGCAGGGTCTCACCGACCAGGCCGACACGCTCGAGCAGCGGCTGGGCTGACGCGCCGGCCGCGGCGCTCAGCGCCCGGCTTCCCCCACGTCCCCGAGGTCCCTCAGGTCGCCGATGTCACGGATGCCGCGCACCATGCGCGGCGCATGGGCGGCGCGCCGACCCGAGACGTAGGAGAGCCCGCCGAGCGCCGCCAGCACGGCCATGGTCGCGTCACCCTGCGGGAGCGTGAACGCGATGATCACCGGGATCAGCGAGCCCACCACCCAGACCAGCTGCTGGCGCATGCCGAAGCGAGCGAACGCGCGCCCCTGCGCGGACAGCGGGATGAAGCGTTGCGTCATGGCGTCGAAGGACGGCTGCGCCACCGCCCCGCACAGCCCGACCATGAAGGCGAGCACGACCTGGGCGAGGAGCGTGCCCCAGACGGCGCAACCGGCAGCGGTGGCCGCGATCAGCCAGAGGGAGCTCAGCAGCAATTGTTGCTCGGTCATGCGCTTGCGGAGGCGACCCACCAGCATGAGACCGACGATCGCCCCGACGCCGCTGCCCGCCAGCACCAGGCCGTACCACCACAGCCCGACGCCCTTCATGCGGCGCAGCCCGAAGGCCAGCATGAAGGTCATGAAGCCGGTGAGCCCCCGCACGATGCACATGGCGGTCAACCCGAGCATCACCTCCGGGTTGGCCATGGGTTGCAGCCGCATCAGGTCCTGCTCACGTGCGTGCGCCTCCCCGGCCTGGCCGTACTCGCGCACCCGCGTCGCCTCGTCGGTCCAGAGCCGGTCGCCGGCGCGGCCGGTCAGCACCGGCAGCCGGGCGCCGGCGACGGCGGCCCCGGCGAACACGATCGTCGCGAAGACGAGCACGGCCGGGGAGCCCCCGAGCTTGTAGAGGATCACGGCGGGGACGGAGGCAACGAAGCCGGCCAAGGTGCCGAGCAGGGTGAGACGCGCGTTGATGGGGGCGTAGCCCGCCTGCTCACCGTGCTCGTCGGGGGCGGTCAGCGCGGCCATCTCGGGCACGAGGGCACCCTTGGTGACGAGGTAGAGCTTCTGGCACACCAGCACGAGGAACGCGAGCGGGAAGAGGAGCAGGCTGTGGATGTGGGTGGCCATCAGCGGGCACAGCACCACCTGCCCCACGGCCGACGCCACCACCATGAGGCGTCGGGCGCCACGGCTGCGGTCGATGAGCGGGCCCAGCAGCGGTGACACGATGGCGAAGGGCGCGATCGTGAAGAGCAGGTACAGGAGCACCTTGTGGTCGGCGGCGGTCGGCGAGATGGAGAAGAAGAGCGAGCCGGCCAGCGAGATGGTCACGACCGTGCCGCCGCCGAGCATCGCGCATTGCACCAGCGAGAGCCGCCCGATCGGGTGGGACTGGTCGAACAGGTCCTTCTGGGCCTGGCGGGCCAGGTCCTTGAACTGCTCGATCTTGGGCGACATCGCCACCACGCCAATGTACGGTGTGCCGTGACCGTCCATGCGTACGTCCTGATCCAAACAGACGTCGGCAAGGCGGCCCAGGTCGCCCAGCAGGTCAGCGCCATCGACGGCGTCGTCGTCGCCGAGGGCGTGACGGGGCCCTACGACGTGATCGCCCGCGCCGAGTCACCCTCCATGAACGACCTCGGGCGCATGGTCGTGCGCGACATCCAGCGGATCGAGGGCATCACCCGCACCATCACCTGCCCGGTGGTGAAGATCTGAGCAGTCGGGCTCCGTCCCCGAGCCGCGTCCGTGCGGCTCCTCGGCCTACCCGGCCGGCGACGGCTGGGGGCCGGCCTCGTCCGGAGCAGTCCAGTCGAGCTCGGGCCGCTTCATGACGATCGCCTGCTCCAGCTCGACGAGCTCGGCCGACGGCTCGAGGCCGCAGTCCGTCAGCGAGTCCTTGAGTCGCCGGTAGGCGCGCGTGGCCTCGAGATGCCGGCCGCTGCGATACAGCGCAAGCATGAGCTGCGCCCAGCGGCGCTGGCGCAAGGGCTCGGCCTCGACCGCCGGCCACAGGTCGGCCACGAGCGCCTCGTGATCGCCGAGTTGGAGCCGGCCCTCGAACCGGTCCTCTTCGGCGCGTGCCTTGCGCTCCTTGAGCCCGACCGACTCGGCCGGCCCCATGGTCCCGTCGGCCAGATCGAGCAAGGGCTCGCCTTGCCAGAGGTCGAGCGCCCGGTCGAGGGCGGCGACCGCTGCCGCCGGGTGGCCGGACGCCAGCACCTGCCTCCCGTAGTCGCAGCGGCGCTCGAAACGGAAGACGTCGACGCAGTCCTTCGGCCCGACCAGCCGGTAGCCCTGCGGGGTCGTCTCGATGCTGTCCTTCTCGGGGAGCAGAGCACGGAGGGAGGCGATGTAGCCCTGCAGCGCCTTCCCGGCCGTCTTGGGTTCGCTCTCTCCCCAGAGGGCGAACGACAGGTCCCCCACCGAGACGGTCGAGCCGATGCGGAGCGCCAGGTACGCCAGCACGGCGCGGGTCTTGTGCGCCCCGATCGGGCGGTCGTTGCCGAGGACGCGCAGGCGGAGCGGCCCGAGGAGGTCGACCTCCATGAGCTTCTTGCCCCGCACGAGGTTACGCGTGTCCTTCGACGGCCGGCTCACCTGGTCGGACTGCACGGAGTCCGCGGGGTCGACCTGCTCGATCGTCAGCGTCGTCCATGCCCCGAGATGGACCTGGTCGCCGTGGGCCAGCGGGAACGGCTGGTGCGGGGTGACGGGCTCGGGATCCGCGTTGAGAAAGGTGCCGTTCGTGGAGCCCCGGTCCACCAGGGCCCAGTTCCCATCCGGCTGGCGCATGAGGACGGCGTGACGGTGAGAGACGCCGGTGTCCTCGAGACTGCCCGACAGGTCGATCTCCGGTGTGATGTTGCGGCTGGCGCTCCGCCGGCCGACCCGGACGTGGTCGCCGACGAGCGGGATCCGGCGCGCGTACGGCTTCTCGGGGAACTCCATGTCGTCCTGGTCCTGCAGGTCGTAGAACGCACGGTCGGGGCGCACGACGACCTCCCAGAGTTGCTCCTCCCACGGGGTGGCCGTGTCGGGCGCGCTCGAGCAGGTGGCCGCACTCGGCGCAGGCGGACCCCGACTCGAGGGGCGACCCGCAGTTCGGGCAACGAGCCGGTCGGGCGCCGCCCCTCGCCTCGGCAGGGACCACCACGGCAGCACCGCACACGCTGCAGTAGTCGGTCGACTCGCTGGCATGACCCCTCGGGCAGACCGCGGCCATCGTGCTCAATCGCGCCGGTGCGGCCCGTCGCCCGCCGCCTTGCCACAGGTGGCGCAACGCAACGGGTCGGCCCCCTGCACGAAGTCGTGCGGCCCGGACGTCTTGGAGGTGCGCGTCGACCGCGCCTCGAGGATCATCATGTCGATCTCCTCCCGGTGCTTCTTGGGGCGGATGCGGCCCGTCACGGGGTCCTCCTCGACGACCCGCTCGAGGCGCTCGATGACGTCTTCGTTGCCCGCCACTTTCGCCATTTGGAAGGCCTTGCCGAGATGTTCGCTCGCCGCGCTGTCGTCGCCGACGCGCAACGCGTCCACTCCCACCTGCACGGCGTCGGCCATCTCCGTGACCCCCATCGCGTCCGCCACCTGCTTGTTCATTTTGGCCGACTTGACGTCGTCGTCGGTCCAGACCGCCCGCACGAGAGCCTGCCCGGACGGCTCGCCGGCGAGCAGCAGCGTCACCCGAGCGGCCAGCATCTCCTCGTCGACCTCCCCGCGCGGGACCCGCACGCTCAGGTAGAAGTCGCGCGCCTCGTCTCCCCACGACCCCGTGGCATAGTCGCCCGCCAGGGGCCCCGCGTCGATACGGCTCGGAGTGAGCTCGAGCGGCGGCTCTATCTGCTTCAGGCTGACCAGCTCGGCACCCTGTGGCGTCCAGACCCGCAGGGCCACGTCGGCGACCTGCTTGCGCAGCGCATCGCGCATCATGCCGGTGAAGTCCGCCTCGAGCTCCTCCGGCGTCGCCACCACGTCGACGGTCCCCACCAGTGCCGTCGCCACCTTGCGCACCTCGGCGACCTCCCATTGGTCACCCACCCCCCGGCAGTCGCACTGGAAGGAGCCTTCGAGCTCGGACAGCGCCTGGTCGAGCGCGCCCGGCTCCTCGCTCTCGTTCTTGCCGTCGGTGAGCAAGATGGCGTGCCTGATGCCGGGTGCGTCGCCGAACACGGCAGCGGCCAACCAGACCCATTGCCCCATGGCCGTGCCGCCGCCCGCCTCGAGGTCCTTGACGGCCGCCTTGGCCTCCACGCGGGTGGCGGGGGACGACACCGCCAGGGGCGTGGACAGGGGGTACACCACGTGGGCTTCGTGGTTGCCGGCGATGACCCCGAACCGGACCCCGTCGGGGATGCAGTCGATGGCAGTGGCGACGGCCTGCTTCGCGGCGCGCAGCTTCTTTCCGTTCATCGAACCCGAGACGTCGACGATCAAGAGCTCGGAGCGCTCCTGGGCGCCGGCCGAGGGGCCGGCGTCGCCGGTCCCCGCCGCGGTGACGGTGAGGACGGCGTGCATCACCCCGCCCGCCTGGGGAAGGTACTCGTTCTCGAAGCATTCGATGTGGAACTCGGGCATCAGCGGCTACTCCTGCTCTGGGCGTGTCGGGTTCGGCGAGCCCCGCAACGTGACGACGGCCGCAGTGATGTTGTCCTGGCCCCCCGCATCGAGGGCGGCATCGGTCAGTTCGCGGGCGATCTGCATCGGGGTGGGCGCGCCGGGTGGGACCAGGTCCGCGAGACGCACGGGATCGTCGAAGTAGTGCCACAGGCCGTCGGAGCAGACGAGCAGGTAGCCCGGCCCCTTCACCTCGAGCTCGGTCACCCGGGGCACGACCGAGTCCGCGTCGCCACCGATCCACCGCGTGATGATGTGCGCATCGGGATCGGCGTAGGCCTCGTCGGGAGGAGCTCCCTCGGCAATGCGCTCCTGGGCCCACGAATCGTCCACCGTGAGCACCTGGCTCTCTGCAGGACCGGAGCTCAGCCAGTAGGCCCGACTGTCCCCGACGTTGCCGACCACGATGCACTGAGGAGTGACGATCGCGGCGACCATCGTCGTCGACGGCGAGAGCTCTTTCCCACCCGGCTCGCCGGCATCCACCTGCATCACCGCGCGCTGGGCCGCCGCGAACGCCCGTCCGAGGACCTCCTGCAACCCGCCCTCGTCTGGCCACGACGGGGCGACGAGCAACGGCTGGAGGACACCGAGCGCGGCGTCGGCCGCGGACCGGGCCGCCTGGTCACCGTTGGCGGTCGTCGCCACCCCGTCGCAGACGACGGCCACGAAGCGGCCGTCGGCCACGGCGACGGCGGCGGCGTCTTCGTTGCGGTTGCGGCGGTGTCCCACGTCGGACACGAACGCAATGTCTCCCAGGTCCTGTTCGTCGCGGTGGGCGGCCGGCCGCGGCACGGCGGCGCGTTCCTCCGTGGTCTCGCTCGCCGCCACCCGCGTGCCGCACGCCTCGCAGTACTGCTCGTCGTCGAAGACGGGCGACCGGCACGCGCGGCAGGGGGTGACATCAGTGTCGGTCTCGGTGTCGATGCTCATCTGTCCCTCGCGCTCACGTCAGGGTCCGGGGCCGTAGGTCGTTGGCCTGGTCGATCAGGTCGCAGCGTTCTTCCTCGAGCGACGCCAGCTTCGCCAAATGGCGGTACGTGCGCTCGAGCGCCGTTCGTTGGCCGAACTCGGTCAGTTCCTCCCCACCGAGCGCCCGGTGCTCGTCGGGGGCCGCCCGGCCGTCCAGGAGCATCGCCAGCGCTTGTGTGTGGAGCTCCCGGGCCAGGGGCAGCCGCGTCGAGCTCTCCAGGTCCAACCCCTCGAGCGCGTTCGACGTCGCGGTGAGGTCCTCCAGGCTCGGCAGGTCGTCGGACAGCGGGGCGCAGCGCACCTTGCACAAGGCGACCTGGGCGGCACGGTAGGCGTTCGAGGAGGTGGGGACCCTGCCCAACGCGGCCACGGCGGCCTCGCGGTCCCCGAGCGCGGTGTACGCCCGAGCGAGGCCGAAGGACGCACTGGCGTAGCCGGCGTCGGTGACCGACACCAGCTGGTAGTACCGCACGGCGGCGTTGAGCTGCTCGGTCCTGCCGCGCCCGGCCGACCCGTTGGTGTGCTCCGGCGCGCCCGGTCCGGCGCAGAGCTCGAAGGTCGCCGCCAGCGCCAGCTTCGGTGCCAGCTCTCCCGGGAGCTCGGCGGACACCGCGGCGAAGTACTCCTGCGCGTCGGCCGGGCGACCCTGTGCGACGAGGAGGACCCCGTGCCACCAGGCGGCGCGCCACGCGCTGTCCCTGGCCTCCGGCGTGTCGAGCTCTTGCGCCGCCGCCTCGAAGTCACGGTCGTCGATGGCGAAGCGCGCGATGGCGAGGCTGAGCTCGGGCGAGCGCGGGGTCGACGCGATCAGGGCCTGGCGCTGGTCGGCGCCGAGCAGCGCCAGGGTGGCCAGGACGCCGGCCGCAGGGTCGGCCGGGTCGACGGCGGGCACCGGCAGGAATTGCCATCGCAGCGAGTCCGGAGACGCCCCGAGCTCCGCGCTGAACAACGTGCTCGGAGCGGCCACCGGGCTGCCCCCGTCCAGCGCCACCACCTGACGCAGCACCCCGTGGAGCTGCTCCGCCATGTCCGACGCCGTCTGGAAGCGGGCGGCCGGATCGGTCGCGGTCGCCTTCTGGAGGAAGCGGTGGAAGGACTCGTACTTCTGGAACAGCGGCACGTCCTGGACCGCCGGCAGCTTCGTCGCATACCGCCGCTCGTCCTGGAAGCCGCTGAAGTCCAGGCTGAGCACGGCCAGGGTCCGGCCGACCGTGTACAGGTCGGAAGCGACGCTCACGTGGTCGGGGGAGGCCTCGGGGGCCTGGTAGCCGATGGTCCCGTAAAGGTCGCTGTCCCGGTCGTCGATCCTCCGCACGCCCCCGAGGTCGATCAGCGTGAGCTGGTCGTCGGTGTGGATCACGTTGTCGGGCTTGAAGTCGCAGAAGAGGAGGTCGTTCTCGTGCAGGTACTCGAGCGCGGGGAGGATGCCCAGCACGTACCCGATCGCGTGCTCCACGGGCAGGGGCTCCCCCGTCTCCTCGCGGTGACTCAGCCGGAGGTCACGCAGCGAGAGCCCGCCGACGTACTCCATGACGATGTAGTCGGCCCCGTCGTGCTGCACGAAGTTGTAGATCCGCACGATGTTGGGGTGCCGGACCTTGATCAGGAACTGCTTCTCGGCCGTGGCCGCCAACATGGCCGACTCGTCACCGGAGTCGAGCAGCCCCTTGAGGACCCTCCAGGCGCCGTCGAGATTCATGTCCTGGGCGAGGTAGATCCAGCCCAGGCCACCGTGGGCGATGCAGCCGGCCACCAGGTACTGGCCGGCGACGAGGTCGCCCGCGTGCAGTTTCGGCGTGAAGGAGTAGCGAGCGCCGCAGTGTGGGCAGAACCCCTCGCTTCGGGCCGGGCGGGGCCCGCGGCCGCGGCCGACGCCGTGGTTGCACCGGCCACAGAACCGCTTGCGCTCGGGCACCTCGGGGTCGTCGAGGACCGCCTCGTGCGGGTCACGCTCGGGCACCGGCGGCATGTCGACCATGCCGGCACCAAGGTTCCGTCGCCGACCGCCGGTGCCCGTCGCCGCGCTCGTGCGGCCGGTCGAGGCCGCCAGCCGGCGGACCGTGCCGGTCTCCTGCGTCTCGTTCGAGTTGGACGACACGGGGACGCTGACGGGTTCCCTCACGATCGCCGCGGCGGGGACCCGGGCCGAGGCACCGGGCGGCGCCTTGCCGCAGGTGTCGCAGTAACCGTCCTCCCCGAGGGTTCCGTGGCACCCGGGTCGCGGGCACGGCCCGGGGCCCGGGCCGGCGGTCCCCTGATCGGGCGCCACCGGCGGGGACGACGCGGTGTGTCGACGACCGCACACGTCGCAGTAGCCGGATTCGATCTGGCCCGTACAGCCGGGCTGCGCGCAGCTCGTCATGCCGGGCCGGCCTCTCGGGCGGGGATGCCCCTGCGGTAGAGCGTCACATTGCGCTCCGCCTCTTCGACATCGCACGGCGCCGTGTACAGCGAGTCTTTCGCCCTGCCGTAGAGCGCCTCGAGCTCGGCGTCCTCGGCCAGGCCCATGGCCTGGGCCTTGGCCCGGTAGGCGCCGAGCAGCCCGCGCAGTTCGTCCCGCCGCTCGAGGCCGGCGGCGGTAAGCCCCGCCAGGTGCCGTAGGTCCCCCAGGAGGGCGTCGGCCTCGCCCCGGAGGGCGCGCGGCGAACCTCCCTGTTCGGAGTGGCGCGTCAGCCGGCTCTCCTCCTCCAACCGCTCGAGCGCCACCGTATCCCGATCGAGCGCGGAGCGCAGGGTCTCCGGCACGACGATCTTCTCCTGCGACCGGCCGATCGCGCTGCGGCAGTCCTCGAGGAGGGCGCGCGCTTCGCCGAGCGCCGTGTCGAGGTCGTCGAGGTCCCGGTCGGCGTCCTCCTGCGCCCGCGCCGCGATGGCCGCGGCCTCCTCCACCCGCTCGACCCTCGTCGCCAGGTCGTCGACGCCGCCGAGGTCGAGCGCGAGGGGATCCGACCGTGCGGTCCGGGTCGCCTCGTCGAGACGCTGTCGGAGCGCGCGCAGCTCGTTGGGCTGGGTGACGCGCTGCCGGCCCGCGGGCTCCTCGAGGCGTGCCAGGGTGGCTGCGAGCTCTTCGATGCGGCTCATGGCGTCGCCCCAGACACGTGCGACCGCGGTGACGACCTCGGACACGACGTCGTAGTCCTTCGACATGGTCGCGACCGCCGCGTCGATCGTGCAGGGGTCGGCCGGTTCGGGACCCTCGGTCAGCGCCCGCCGGCCCTCACCCGCGAGGCGTGGCATCTGCACGGTCATCCCATCGAGGACCTCGCCGACGGCCTGCAACGCTGCCGGCGGCAGCGAGCGCCTCGTACCGCGCAGGTGATCGACCCGGTCCAGGACGGCCTGCAGCGCCAGCTGGCCTCCCCAGAGGCGGGCCAACCGACCGGAGGCATCGGCCCAGGCCGACGCCGTCGCCCCCGAGAGCATGTGCGAGGAGTCGAGCAGTCGCCGCGTGACGTCGTCGTCGAGCGCGACGAGGTTGGCGGTGACGCGCTCCACCGTGGTGCGCAACGCGGCCACGCGCCGGTCAGCCTCGGAAAGGGAGAGCCGCGCCATCGTGCTCACTTGTAGTTCGCCTTTGGCGGCGCCGGGATCGGCCCGGCAATGTGTGGCGCCAGCCAATGCGTGTAGATCTGCGTCCAGGCGCTGTCGGCGCGCACCTGGGCCAGCACCCCGTTCACGAACCTCGTGAAGTCGGGGTGGGCCTTGCTGATGGCCATCCCGTACGGCTCGCTGCTGAAGGGGACATTGACGATCATCGTGTTGGGGTCCTGCGCCTGGAGCCCGACCAGGATGGCGTCGTCGGTGCTGATGGCGTCGACCTGGTTCTGCTGCAGCATGACCAGGCAGTCCGTCATGTCCTGGACGGCCCAGATCTGGATGTGCCGCGGCATGCCCGGCTTGACGAGGTTCTGCACCGAGGTCGAATCGGCGGGCCCGCACACCCGCTTGCCGCCCAGGTCCTGGGGCCCGGTGATCGGGGAATTGTCGGGCACGAGGATCTTTTGGTTGGCCTCGTAGTAGACGCTGGAGAAGTCGACCGACTTCTCGCGGTCGCACGTCATCGTCATCGTCTCGGCCACGATGTCCACCTCGCCGGACTCGACGGCCTGCATGCGGTCTGCGTTGGGGACGATCGTGAAGCGGATGGCGTCGGGAGACCCGAAGATGGCCTGGCTGACCTGGCGCAGCATGTCGATGTCGAAGCCACTCAGATCACCCGAGACGGGATCGCGGTAGCCCCACAGGTAGGTGTTCTGGTCCACCCCGACCTTCAGGTAGCCACGGGCCTGGATCTGTGCCATGTACGAGCCCGCCGGCATGTTCCCGGGCGCCGGCATCGTGGGGGGCGGGGCCAGGCTGGCCGTGGGGTCGCACGTCGGTGGGGTCGGTGGCGTCGGGTGCACGACGACCGCGCCCTTGGGCAGCACGTCGAGCGCCGGCACCGAGCTCGTCGTGGCGGGCGTCGACGTCCCGCAGGCCGCCAGCGCCAGCGATGCGACGAGGACCAGTCCCGCCACGACGCGCCGCCGGATCCCGGCCCGCGTCTGGCCGCGGCGCGTGCCCCTCACCGGTACTCCTCGATCCGGGGCTGGAAGCCGACGAGCACGAGCACGGCGATCAGGACCGCGCCGATGGCGAGGCCCCACACGAGGCCGTCGAGGTCCGAGGCGGCGCCGGACGTGGTGTCCACGAAGGTGGCCTGCGAGCTGTCGATGCCGGCCGAGAGCGTGCTATTCAGCTGCGACGAGACCGCAGGCAATCCGTGGGCACCGCTCTCGGAGGCCAACTTGACCGCACCGCCGAGGTCGCCGGTCTCGTCCGCCTGGCGGATCTGCGCGTGCACCGAGCGGTATCTCGCGAACTCGGCGCGCGCCTGCGCCAGCTGGTTCTGCTCCGCCGTGTCGCCCGTCGACCCGCCCGGAGCCAGCAGGGCGCTCAGCGCGGCCGCCGTGCTGGTGTAGTCCTCTTGGTACGAGGGGTCCGAGTCGCGGGTCAACAGCGTCAGCTCGTCGTCGGCCCGTGCCCGGAGGGCCAGGATCCGGGCGTCGGTGAAGACGGACACCGGGTGTGAGCCGTTGGCCATGGCCGTACTGACTCCCGAGCTCTGGGTCGCCAGGGCGACGATGCCCCAGATCCCGAGTACGACCAGAATGAGTGTGGCGGCCGTCAAGGGCACGTTCCACGTGCGGTGGAAGCGGCGGCTCAGCGACCGCTGCGCCAGTACCAGCGCAACGAGGAGCCCCACCGAGGCGACGACCGCCAACGCCGTCAGCCAGGGTGACACGGCCTGGTTCTGGTCGCCCTGGAGCCGCCGCACCTCGGTGCCGTACACCTGGGCGGCAGCCGGCAACATGGTGATCCGCATCAGGTTGTTGGCCTCGGCGAGGTACGCCGCGGCGAGTGGATAGGACGCCTGGCGCTCGTTGAAGTTCGCTTGCTGGACGATGCCGGCGTACACGGGCAGTGCCGTCGAGAGCGTCCGGAGCGAAGTGGCGAGGGTCGGGTCGGATCCCGCCTCCTGGGCGGCCACCGCGAGGTCGGACGACGCCCGCGCCAGGTCCGTCTGGTACCGGCTCTGCAGCGCGGCCGGCTCGATTCGCCCCTGGAGGGCCACGGCCGCCGTCGTGTCGGCGTCGGACAACGACGTGTCGATGTCCTGGGCCGTCACGAGGAGGGGCTCCGAGCTCGTCCACGCCGACGACGTCGCCGACTGCCGCTCGGACACGGCGAGGGCCGCCACGAGACCGGCCACGAGGGAAAGAAGCGCAATGGAGACCGCGGCGACGCGGAGCCGCACAGGAGTCGTGCGGCGCGACAGGCCGAGCGGGGCGCCTGCAGAGCGGGTCGCCCGAAGCGGCGGAGCCGTCGTCGTCACCTTGAGCCCTCCTCGTGTCGCCACATCCTGCGCCACACTGACCGCGGATCGGTCGAACACCTCACCCCAAGGCCCCCGCACGATATCCGAAGCCTGCGCCGAGGTGTGATCGCGGTCCCGCCGTCGCGCCCTTTCATGCCGGCTGACCGTAGGGATCCCCGGTAAGCGCCCGGTAAGGGCCGCCGCGGAGGGCGGGCTTCCGGCCCGACGGGGCTCGTCCACCTCCTCGCCTTACTTCGGCGTTACCGGCGGTCGGTAGACCACTGACACGGGACCGAACAACGACGAGAGGAGGCCCCGATGATCACCATGTTTCAGCAAAGACTGAAGACCAACATCCCGACAACGCCGGCACCTGCCGCGGCAGCGGTGACGTCGGGGCCCCCGGCCCGCCCGGTCACCGCGACGTCGACGGGCGTCGGCGAGATCTTGGCGCTGCACGTCGGATGCTGGCAGCCGCCGATACATGTCGGGATCGAGCGATACATGTCGGGATCGAGCTACTCATTGCCAATTAGGTCACCGTCCGCTACGGTGCGCCGCCTTACTGCGCCCTTACCGGTGGTTCCTACGGTTCGGGTGCGACGTGTCGAAGCGGAGGCCGCCGAGAAACGGAGCACCGAAGATCGAGTTGGGGACGAGACAGCTGCGAAATCCGCAGCCGCGCCGTCCTGAGAGATCGAAACGGTCTCGACAGGTCCGGCGACAGCACCAGGAGAGGGAGCAAAATGAACACAATCAACTGGCACCGTGCGCGTCCACCGGGGCGCACACTGCAGCGCAGCGCCGTGGTCCTGCTGGCCACGTCATCCATGATCGTCCTCGGCCTCGTCCTCAGCGCGCCGGCGGGAGCGGCAAAGCCCTTCGGGCCGCACGACCCGGGCGTGCCGGTGGTCGGGACGCAGATGCCTGCGGTGCAGCACCCCCATGCCGTGGCACCCCTGACGCTCGCCAACATCGTGGTGACCGATCTGTCGTCCAACCAGAGCACCGTGTACTCGTGGGACAACCCGGCGCCCGTCTATCCGACCAACATCAACTGCAATACCGGCCCGACGGACGTGCTCTGCCTGAACTACGGCGAGGGTCCGGGAGGAAACGGCGGTTCGTTCCAGATGGTCCCGCCGGGAGCCCTGGCGGGAGGGCAGTTGTTCTCGGCGACGATGGGCGTGTCGGCGGACAGCGCCAAGTGCGGCACGGGGACGTACAACAACGGTGACAACTCGGCGACCAGCGCTATCGAGGTGGACCAGTATGTCTTCACGCCGGGCCCGAGCCCGGTGAAGACCGTGGGCGTGCAATTCGACTGCACGAACTCATCCGTCGACATCTCCGGCACGATCGCGTACAACATCGTCCCGACCAACCCGTCGAGCGGGTACTACCTGTTCGGCCAGCAGGGCGAGATCACCGGGTTCGGGAACGACAACTACCTCTCGTACCTCGATGGCGCCCAGTACTACAACCTGAACGCCAACATCGTCGGCATGGCCCCGTCCCCTGACGGCGGCGGCTACTGGATGGTCGGAGGCGATGGTGGCGTGTACGCCAGTGGCGATGCCGGCTTCTACGGCTCGACCGGCAGCCTCCACCTGAACAAGCCGGTCGTCGGCATGGCGGCCGCACCCGACGGCAAGGGTTACTGGTTCGTGGCCTCCGACGGAGGGGTGTTCAACTACGGCTCGGCCGGCTTCTACGGCTCGGCCGGCAGCCTGCACCTCAACAAGCCCATCGTCGGCATGGCGCCGACGCCCTCGGGTCACGGGTACTGGCTGGTGGCCTCCGACGGCGGCATCTTCGCCTACGGCGACGCCGGGTTCTGGGGCTCGACGGGCAACCTGCACCTGAACAAGCCGGTGGTCGGCATGGCGCCGACGCCCTCGGGTCACGGCTACTGGTTCGTGGCCTCCGACGGCGGGATCTTCTCCTATGGGGATGCAGGGTTCTGGGGCTCGACGGGGAGCATCCACCTGAACTCGCCCATCGTCGGCATGGCGGCGGCCCCCAACGGCAACGGGTACTGGTTCGTCGCTTCCGACGGCGGCGTGTTCAACTACGGCTCCGCCGGGTTCTCGGGCAGCCTCGGCGGCACCGGTGTCAACGATGCGGCAGGGATCTCCCTCGGCATCTGAGTGCCGAAACGTATGACGCGGGAAGAGGGCCCCTCACGGGGCCCTCTTCCCGCGGCGGGCCCATCTCCTCGGCGCGAGACCGTCGACAGCTCTCGCTGCTAGCTCAACGCCCCCGACTCGCGCAGCTTCGACACCACGTCCTCGGGCACCCCCCACTCGACGAGCCCCGACACGGTGTCGGCACCCGGTGGCGACGGTGGCTTCGAGACGGCGGACGGGGTCCGCGTGAACCGCGGTGCCGGACCGGGTTGGACGACACCGTCCACCTCGATGTAGGTCGAGCGCGCCACGTTGTGCGGGTGCCGGTGGGCCTCCCACGGGGAGAGGACGGGGGCCACGCAGGCGTCCGTCCCGTCGAAGACGGCGGTCCATTCATCGCGCGTTTTGGTGCGGAACACGGCGGCGAAGCGCTCCTTCAGCGCCGGCCAGTCCGGCCGCGACATCTGCGCCGGCAACGAAGAGTCCCCGGCCAACCCGAGCCCCTCGAGCAGCGCGGCGTAGAACTGCGACTCGATGGCCCCCACAGCCATCCACTGCCCGTCGGACGTCTCGTAGACCTCGTAGAAGGGGGCGCCGGTGTCGAGCATGTTGTCGCCCCGCTGCTCGTTCCACAGGCCGTTCAGGTGGAACGCGTGGATGATCGTCATCAGCGACGCGGAGCCGTCCGTCATGGCGGCGTCCACGACCTGCCCCTCGCCCGATCGAGCCGACTCGAGCAGGGCGGCCACCATGCCGAAGGCCAGCATCATCCCGCCGCCGCCGAAGTCCCCGACCAGGTTGAGCGGCGGCACCGGGGCCGAACCGGCCCGCCCGAGCGACCACAGCGCGCCGCCGATCGCGATGTAGTCGATGTCGTGCCCCGCCATCGACGCCATGGGACCATGCTGGCCCCACCCGGTCATGCGCCCGTAGACGAGCCGGCGGTTCCGTGCGAAGCACGCGTCGGGCCCCACCCCCAGCCGCTCGGCCACGCCGGGCCGGAACCCCTCGACGAGCCCGTCCGCCTGCTCGACGAGGCTCAGGACCAGTTCGACGGCGTCGGGGTTCTTCAGGTCTATCCCGACGGACGGCCGCGACCGGTTGAGCAGGTCCCAGTACGGCCCCGACCCGGCCGAACGGAGCGCTTCGCCGCGCTCGACCGCCCCGGGTGCGGCCCGCTCGAGGCGCAGCACCTGGGCTCCGGCGTCCGCCAGCATCATGCAGGTGTAGGGCGCCGGTCCGATCCCCGCCAGCTCGATGATCTTGATCCCCTGCAGCGGTCCACCCCGGTCGGCCATCGCAGGATCGTGACCCGGAGCGCCCACGACGGTCAAGCCGGCCCGCGCTGGGCCAAGCTGGAGCCGTGCCCACGGCCCGCGCCCCAGGACGTGTCACCGTCATCGGCGATCACACCGACTACAACGGCGGGCTCTCGCTGCCGATGGCCATCGACCTGGCCACCGAGGTCACCGTCACACTGAAGCCGGGCAGCTTCCTCGTCGGCATCGACTCGGACCAGTTCCCGAACCAGCCGCTCGAGATCGCGCTGGGCGACACCGCCCCGGTTCCGCCCGAGGCCCTCCTGGCGGCCGGGCTCCTCCGGCTGCAGCCTCCGCCCTCGGGCGGCCGCATCCGGGTGACCAGCACCATCCCGGTCGGAGCCGGCCTTTCCTCGAGTGCCGCCTTCGCGGTTGCGCTGTTGCTCGCTCTCGGGCACGACCCCGACCCCCTGGCGCTGGCCCGCTCCAGCCAGGAGGCCGAACGCAGCGCCGGCGCCCATGTCGGTCTGCTCGATCCGCTCGCCATCGCTGGCGCCCGGGCGGACCACGCTTTGCGCATCGACTTCTCGACGCTCGAGACCCGCCCGGTCGCCATCCCTGCCGACGCCGCGTTCGTGGTCGTGCACAGCGAGAGCCCGCGCCTGTTGACCGCGACCCCCTACGCCACCCGGCGCGCCGAATGCGAGCAGGCCGCCCACCTGCTGGGCCGGCCGCTGGGCACCTGCAAGCTCGGCGACCTGAGCGCGCTCGCCGATCCTGTGTTGCGCCGGAGGGCCCGCCACGTGGTCACCGAGTGCGCCCGGGTGAGGGAGGCCGAGCGGCTGCTGTTGCAGGACGACCTGACCGGCCTCGGCGCATTGATGTCCGAGGGCCACCGCAGCCTGGCCACCGACTACCGGGTCTCGACGGCTGCCGTTGACGAGCTGGTGGAGCACCTGCTCGCTCTGCCGGGCGTCCTCGGTGCCCGTATGACCGGTGGTGGTTTCGGTGGCTGTGTCATCGCGCTCTGCCTGCCCGACTCGCCGGCCCTGGACCCGGCGGCCCACACGCCGCGCCGCGCCTGGCGGGTCAGTCCGTCTGCCGGCGCAGCGCTGCTTGGGACGTAGCGACCAGCGCGTCGAGCACGCCGACCGCCCGGCCGCTGTCGATCGACTCCGTGGCCACCTCCACGCCTTCGGCCAGGTCGGCGACCCGACCGGCCACCATCAGCGCGGCGGCGGCGTTGAGCACCCCGATGTCGCGCCGGGCACCTGGTTCGCCCTCCAGCACCGAGCGGATGACGCCGGCGTTGAACGCGGCGTCGCCACCCCGCAGGTCCGCCATCGTCGCCCTGGGGAAACCGAGCGATGCGGGATCGATCCGCCAGTCGCGCACTTCGAACTCCCCCGACCCGTCGCCACACACCTCCAACACACTCGACGATGACGTCACGCTCAGCTCGTCGAGCCCGTCGTCGGCGTGCACGATCATGGCGTGCCGGCTGCCGGTCGCCCCGAACACGCCGGCCATGATCGGTCCCATCGTTGCGTCGCTCACGCCGACGAGCTGGTAGCGCGTCCGCGCCGGGTTGATGAGCGGGCCGAGGAAGTTGAACACGGTCGGGACACCGAGCTCCTTGCGGACCGGACCCACGAAGCGCATGGCCGGGTGGAAGCGCTGCGCGAAGCAGAACCCCATGCCGGCCTCCCGCACACACCGCGCCACCCCCACCGGTCCGATCTCAATGGCTACCCCCAACGCCTCGAGCACGTCGGCGGTGCCCACCGACGACGACGCGGCCCGGTTGCCGTGTTTGCACACCGGCACACCGCTGCCCGCCGTGATGAAGGCGGCCAACGTGGTCACGTTGATGCTGGCCAGCCGGTCACCTCCCGTCCCCACGAGGTCGACCACGACGGCGTCGTCGGCGTCGAGGGGGCAGGGCACGGAGGCCGCCACCATGGCCCGGGCGAGACCGGTCACCTCTTCGGCGGTCTCTCCCTTGGCGTGCAGCAAGGCGAGGAAGGCTCCGACCTGTGCGGGCGTGGCCTCGCCGGCCAGGACCACGCCCAGCGCGTCCTCGGACTCGGGCGCGCTGAGCGACTCACCTCGCGACAGCCGCGCCAGGATCTCGGGCCAGCTCAGTCCCACCACAGGTCCCGGTCCAGGACGCCGCGGGCGATCAGTCCCAGCTGGACCTGCGACGTCCCCTCGACGATGGTCAGCTGCTTCGCATCGCGGTACCACTGCTCGGTGGGATGGTCCTCCATGTAGCCGGCGGCCCCCAGCAGCTGGACGGCGAGCGAGGAGGCGCGCACCGCCAATTCCGTGGCGTGGTACTTGGCCATGGAGAGGTAGGGGACGTACGCCTTGGTGAACTTCCCGGCATCGGCGAGGACCGCCGCCCTGTAGGTGAGCAGCCGGGCGGCCTCGATGTCGACGGCGCACTTGGCGATCTCCCACTGGATCCCCTGGAAATCGGCGATCGTCTTGCCGAAGGCCTCCCGCTGCTGCACGTACTCGGTCGCGTACATCAGTGCACCCTCGGCCAGCCCGATGCCGCGGGCCGCCACGACCGGGCGCATGGCGTTCAACCCGAGCATGGCCAGGCGGAAGCCGCCCACCTCGCCGATCACGTTCTCAGCAGGCACCTGGACGTCGGTCAGGAGGAGCTCGCCGGTGTCGACGCCGCGCACGCCCATCTTGTGGTCGGTGCGCCCGACCTCCACGCCCTCCCAGGCGCGCTCGACGATGAACGCGGTGACCGAGTCGTGGGCCCTGCTCGCGGGGTCACTCGTCTTGGCGAACACGGTGTACCAGTCGGCCTCCCGGACGCCGGACATCCAGCACTTGGTGCCGTTGAGCACCCATCCGCCCGGCGAGCCAGGATCGGGGACACCCCGCGTCCGCATCCCCATGACGTCGCTGCCCGCCTGGGGCTCCGAGAGCCCGAAGGCTGCACGCAGCGTGCCCTCGCAGATGCCCGGGAGATAGCGCGCCTTCTGCTCCTCGGTGCCGGCGATCATGACCGGGCCGGTCGGCAGCCTCGTCAGCAGCAGCATCAGGGCTGCGGTGTTCGAGTACTTGGCCACCTCCTCGATGGCGATGGCGAGACCCAGGATCCCCGCCCCCGAGCCGCCGTACTCGACCGGGATGCACAGCCCGAGGAGGCCCGCGTCCCGGTACGCCTCGAAGAGGTCGGTCGGGTACGCACCGTCCTTGTCGATCGACCGGGCGCGGGGCTTCACCTTCTCCTGCGCGAGGCGCCGCACGCTCTGACGCAGCTCGAGCAGTTCGTCGGGGAGGTCGAACTGCACGGGGCGCAGGCTACCGGACCGTCCAGCCAGGTATTTTCTGGATCCTGACACCCGCCGACCCCGAGTCCCCCGCTCTGCCCGATCCCGATCAGGCCGCCACGGCCTCCGTCCCGTCGCGGGCCGACCTCCAGTCCGAGCTGCGCCGGTCACGGAAGAAGGAGCAGCGGCGCCGGCATCGCTGGCGGCGGCGCGCCCTCTACGCCCTGACCTCCATCGTGCTCATCGCCGCCATCGGAGTCGGGGGCCTCTACGTCTATGCCACCTACCGCTTCGACCAGATCAAGAAGATCCACGCCAAGCACCTGGTGGCCGCGGTGCCTGCGGGCCAGCCCTTCAACGTGCTTCTCGTGGGCTCGGACACCCGCGCCTTCGTGTCCAACGCCACCCAGAACAACGCGTTCGGCAACGAAGCCAATGCGGGCGGCCAGCGCAGCGACGTGACCATGGTGGCCCGCTTCGACCCGGCGGCCAAGAGGGTGACCGTCCTGTCGATCCCACGCGACCTCTGGGTGGACATCCCGTCCAACCCGTCGAACATCTCCGGCATGAACCGCATCAATGCCGCGTTCAACACGGGACCGGACCTCCTCGTCCAGACCATCGAGACGGACCTCGGCATCCCCGTCAACCACTACATGTCGGTCGACTTTCCCGGCTTCTCCGGCATGGTCAACGCGCTCGGTGGCATCACGATGGACTTCCCGACAGAAGTCAAGGACCAATACACGGGCCTCGACGTGACCACGACGGGTTGCCAGGTCGTGAACGGGACGGTGGCGCTCCAGCTGGTCCGCAGCCGCCACCTCTACTACATGGGCCAGAACGGGTACTGGGAGTACGACGGCGAGTCGGACTTCAGCCGCATCCAACGCCAGGATGCCTTCTTCCGGGCCGTTCTCGCCAAGGTGAACGCATCCATCACCAACCCCCTGGCCATCAATTCGTTCATCGGGGCAACCGTCGGCAACCTGACCATCGACGACAAGTTCAGCCAGGGCGACCTCTTCCACCTCGCCAACGACTTCCGCGGCCTCCCCTCGTCGCACCTGGTCACCGAGACGCTGCCCACGATCGGGTTCACGACCGACGGCGGGGCATCGGTCCTCAAGCTGGCCCAGCCCTACGCGCAGAACATGATCAACGCGTTCAACCTGATCGGCGAGACCCCGGCCCCGAGCGCCACGGGCACGGTCAAGACGAAGGGCGGCCCCGCGACGACCACCACGACGCCCCCGGAGGCGCACGCGCTGGTTGGCGTCGACGTCCTCAACGCGTCGGCCGTGAACGGCATCGCGCACACGACGGCGACCGCGCTCACCGCACAGGGTTTCCGGGTGGATCAGATCGGCGACGCCTCGTCGCCGCTGGCCGCGGGCGGCCCCTCGGAGATCCTCTACGGACCCTCCGGGCACGAGGCGGCGCTCACCCTCCAGTCGGTGCTGGGCGGGCCCGTCATCCTGCTGCCCGACGCGAGCCTCAGCGGCCAGACCGTCTCGCTGCTGGTCGCCGGGTCCCAGTTGACCGTGACCGGGGCGCCGTCGGCCGGTGCCCCGTCCGGCCCGACGACCACCACCGGCCCGACGACGACCACCACGACGACGATCCCCGCCGACGTCTACACGAACGCCCAGCCCGAGCCCTGGAACCCGGTCCCCTGCACCCTCGGCCAGTCGACGCAGGCGTCACCGCGGACCTCCACGACGGCGAAAGCCAAGAAATAACCGGGCGTCGGCGCGGCCCTCAGCCCCGCCCGGCGGGCGCCGGGTGGCGGGTAGCGGGTGGCGGGTGGCGGGTCAGGCAGACTTGCGCCGCTGCCGCACGATCCGGCGGCGCTCCCGCTCGGTCGTGCCGCCCCAGATGCCCTCACGCTCGCGGTAGGCCAGGGCGTGCTCCAGGCACGCCTGGCGGACCGGGCAGACCGCGCACACAGCCTTGGCTTCGGCCGCGTCGGCCTCGTCCTCGGTCACCGGGTAGAACGCCTCGACGTCGAGGCCCCGGCAGGCTGCTTGCTTGCGCCACGTGGTGGCGATCATGGGAAACACTTCCTTGTAGGGACAATTTCGATGGATATGTGCATTCGCCCTGCTCGGGGGCCTCTTCGGTGCAACGACCGATGGCACCGCCCCCGAATTAGACGAACGGAGAGTATGGCTTACGACTTGAGCTTCTGTAAAGACTCGCGCACAGAATTGTCCCTGGTCAGGCGATAGGTAGAGGCTTTGTTGTCCCGCGGAGGTCACCGAGGAGCTCCTCCCGGACGCCGGGTGGCAGCACGGTCCGGGCCTCATAGGCGGGATGAGAGGCCACCAGGGCGACCTCGTCGGCATGCTGGAACGCCTCCACCTGGGCCTCCGTGAAGGCGAAGCGGATGTAGTGCACGGCCGGGGTGATGGAGTCCCTCGTCAGGGCGGCGGCGTGCTGGGCCTCGGGGGCGCTCGCCACGACCTCGCCCTCCATGGTGAGCCCGATGTGCTGCTCGATCCCGACGAGGCGCGGCAGCCATCCCCGGAGCTCGGCGTCCGAGGTCAGCTCGATGAAGAGCGTGGCCGAGAGCTCGCGCTCCCCGGGCAGGAGGCGGTTGTAGATGTCGAGCTCCACCTGCATCGCCTCGTCACTGATGATCTTCTCGGCCCGCGCCATCTCCTGGACCTGGAACCGCACGGTGTCGACGGACTCGAAGACCAGGGTCATGATCGGCCCCAGGCCGACGCGTCGGTTGCGCTTGCGGGCGATGACCCGGGCCCGGTAGTCCTCGCGGACACGCTCGTAGGCCCGCAGGTCGAGGACGTCGTCGAGGGTCAGCTCCCGCGCCGCCGGCCCGGCCCGCTCGCTCACCGGTCCCCGCCGGCCCCATCGCCGAGGCCGTAGGCGCGCGCCAGCAGCTGGAGCGGGTGCACCGGATGGGTCCCGGTCTCTTGGAGGATGGAACCGTTGGCCAGGTGGCAGTCGCCGCAGACGACCTCGTTGCCGGTCGCCTCGACCTCGCGCCCGAGTGGTGCGGCCACCTTGCGGGCCAGCTCGTAGTTCTCGGCCCGGTACCCCCAGGTTCCGTCGATCCCCGAGCAGCGCTGGACGAGCGTGCACTGCACGCCGGCGGCCTTGAGGAGGTCGCGGCTTCGCAGCCCGGCATTCTGGGCCTGGAGGTGGCAGGCCACGTGGTAGGTCACCGCGTCGGGCACCGACCCGTCGTCGCGGCCGGGGAACTCGTCGCGCAAGGTGAACGGGTCCCCGGCGTCGCGGTGGCGCCGCACCAGGTACTCAGCCGGGTCGAACGTGTGCGCGGCGGCGAGGTCCGCGTCGGGGCCTGCGGCGTACATGGGATAGTCACGCTTGATCACGTACGCGCACGTCGGCTGGGCCACGACCACGTCGCGCCCGGCGCGCACCTCGGAAGCCAGGGCCGCCACGTTGCGGCGGGCGGCCTTGACGAACTCGTCGACGTGGCCCGAGTGCAGCCAGGGGGCGCCGCAGCACTTCGTGCCCTGAGGGAGGGTGCAGACCACGCCGTTGTGCTCGTACACCCCGACGATGGCGCGGCCCACGTCAGGCTCCATGTACTCCACGAAGCACGTGGGGAACACCGACACCGCACCACCCTCTGCCGATGGGGCGGCACGGTCGTCGCGCCTCTTGAACCACGTCGTGAAGCGTTGCCTCGCGTAGGGCGGGAGCAGCCGTTCGGACGCCAGGCCCACCGTCTTCTCCATCACGCGGCGTGGCCATGAGCCGGGGGAACCGGTCGCCCAATTGACGACCGGCGCCGCCGGGACCGAGACGCGGCCCAGCAGGTCGGTGCGCGCCAGGAACTGGTCCGTCAGCTGTTCCTTGACCCCGACGCCCTGCTTCTGCCGGACGGCGTGCACCCGGCTCATGAGCCGCGGGAAGTCGAGCTCCCATTCGTGCGGTGGCACGTAGGGGCACTTCACGTAGCACAGCTTGCACTGGTAGCACTCGTCGACCACCTGATCCCGTTCCGCGTCGTTCAGCGCCGAGGCGTTGCCGTCGTTGGCGTCGATGAACCTGAACATGGTCGGGAACGACGGGCACAGGTTGAAGCACAGCCGGCACCCGTGGCACAGGTCGAAGACGCGGTCCACCTCCTCCCGGAGCGCGGCCGGGTCGAAGTACCTGGGATCGGTCGGGTCGTAGGTTGCGGTCACCGGCCGCGACCTATGAGACTGACTCGAGCCCCTGGGTGAAGCGGCCGGCGTGCGACTTCTCGGCCTTGGCCAGCGTCTCGAGCCACTCGGCGATCTCCTCGAAGCCCTCGTCGCGGGCCGTCCTGGCGAAGCCGGGGTACATCTCCGTGTACTCGTAGGTCTCGCCTTCAATGGCGGACTTGAGGTTGTCCTCGGTCGCGCCGACCGGCACTCCCGTCACCGGGTCGCCCACTTCCCTGAGGTAGTCGAAGTGCCCGAACGTGTGGCCGGTCTCGCCCTCGGCCACGGAGCGGAACAACGCCGCCACGTCGGGGTAGCCCTCGACGTCGGCCTTCTGGGCGAAGTAGAGGTACCGGCGGTTGGCCTGGCTCTCGCCGGCAAACGCCGTCTTGAGGTTGGCCTCGGTCTGCGTACCTTGCAGTGCTGGCATGGCGTTACTTCCCTTTCTCTTGGTTGTTCGTGATCATGTGGTCCCTCGGCCCGCGCTCGCCGGACGTCTCCCCCGGCACTCGTCACACAGGCCCCGGAAGACGACCTCGGCGCTGTCCACGTCGAAGCCCTGTGCGGCCCTTCGGGGCACCTTGAGCCCCGGGAAGTCGGCGGACAGGTCGCGCACCTTGCCGCAGGACCGGCAGACCAGGTGGTGGTGGGCCTTCTCGACGTTGGGGTCGAAGCGTGCCGAGCCCGTTCCCACGTCGAGGACGGAGATGGCGCCCAGCTCGGTCAGGTCGTTCAGGGTCTGGTACACCGTCTTCAGCGAGACGTTGGGCATCTCGCGCCGGACCCGCTCGTGCACACGCTCGGCCGACGGGTGGGTCACGTCCCCTTCCAGGGCGCGGAAGATGCACTGCCGCTGTGCGGTGATCTTGCCGCCGTGGGCCCGGAAGAGATCGGTCAGGGCGTCGGGTGACTGCATGGCAAACTCACACTAGCGGTCCCGACCCCTATTTTGACAATCGTTGTCGAAATCTCCCGGACCTGCGGCGGCGACCGGCTGCGGTCGACCGCCAAGCAGGACGAATGGCCCTAGGCAACGCTGTTCCGGGAGGGCAGGGTGGTGGCGGGCGTTGGCACGCTGCGTGGTTGTCCGCGCCCATGGAGGAAAGATGACGGATCAACAGACGAAAGCCCCCTCGAGAACGACCAAGAAGGTCGTCCACTTGTCGCCGAAGGAACGGGTGGTCCTCGGGAAGGAGGCACGGGCGCGGGTGCCGCGGGGCTCCCAGGCCACCTTCGAGGCCTCCTCGTCACGGCCCGACCCTGTCAGCCTGCTGGAGCGGCAAGCGACGACGCGGGTGCCCGAGCTCGTGCCGATCCGCTACGGGCGCATGCTCGTCTCGCCGTTCACCTTCTTCCGTGGCGCCGCCCTCGTCATGGCCTCCGACCTGGCCACGACGCCGCGCTCGGGCCTGATGGCGCAGATCTGCGGCGACGCCCACCTCAGCAACTTCGGGCTGTTCGCGTCACCCGAACGGGCCATGATGTTCGACGTCAACGACTTCGACGAGACGCTGCCGGGACCGTGGGAGTGGGACCTCAAGCGGCTGGCGGCCAGCGTCGTCATCGCCGGACGGGACCAGAAGTTCTCCACGAAGGAGTGCGCCACCGCAGCGCGCGAGGTCGGGTCGACGTACCGGGAGGAGATGCATCAGCTGGCCGACTCGAGCAACCTCGACGTGTGGTACTCACGGGTGGACATCGACGCAGTCATCGCCGGCCTCACGGCCCGGGCGGCCAGTCAGGCCAAAAAGGACAAGGCCAAGCGGGACGAGCAGATGGCGACGAAGGCCTCGTCCATCGTGGCCAAGTCGCGCACGAAGGACTCGCTCCAGGCCCAGGCCAAACTCACCGAGGTCGTCGACGGACGCCGGCGCATCGTCAGCAGCCCCCCGCTCATCGTCCCCCTTACGGAGCTGGACGCCGAGCAGCAGCCCGATGCCCTGTTCGAATCGCTGCACGAGCTGGTGCGCAGCTACCGGCGTACCCTGCAGACCGACCGTCGTCACCTCCTGGAGGGATACCAGCTCGTCGACGTGGCCCGCAAGGTGGTCGGTGTCGGCAGTGTGGGAACCCGGGCCTGGATCCTGCTCTTCGAGGGTCGTGACAGCAGTGATCCGCTGTTTCTCCAGGCCAAGGAGGCCGAAGCCTCCGTCCTCGAGGCGTTCGTGGGCAAGAGCCACTATGCCAACCACGGCGAGCGCGTCGTGGCCGGGCAGCACCTGATGCAGGCCGCGAGCGACATCTTCCTGGGCTGGCAGCGCGTCGAGGGCCTCGACGGTGTGAACCGCGACTTCTACCTGCGCCAACTTCGCGACTGGAAGGGCTCCTTCGAGATCGAGGGTGCGCTGCCCGCGGGCCTCGCCGTCTACTCGGGCGTGTGTGCCCAGGCGCTGGCGCGGGCGCATGCACGCTCGGGCGACCGCATCGCCATCGCGACCTATCTCGGGAACAGCAGCGTCTTCGACGATGCCCTCGTCGAATTCGCCGAAGCGTACGCCGACCAGAACGAGAGGGACTACGGCCAGCTGCAGAAGGCCGTGGCCGAGGGCCGCATCACGGCCGAGAAAGGGTTGTAGATGGCCACCGGGAACTCCCCCAACATCCTGGTGATCATGACCGACGAGGAGCGCTACCCTCCTCCCTACGAGTCCGACGCGGTCACGTCGTTCCGCACGAAGTACATGACGGCGCGCGAATCGATCCGGTCATCGGGTGTCGAGTTCCACCGCCACTACACCGGCTCGACTGCGTGCACGCCGAGCCGGGCCACCCTCTTCACCGGCCAGTACCCCTCGCTCCACGGGGTGTCCTCCACCGACGGCGCCGCCAAGCAGAGCACCGACCCGGAGATGACGTGGCTCGATCCCAATTCGGTGCCGACGCTGGGCGACTGGTTCCGCGCCGGCGGCTATCACACGCACTACCGCGGCAAGTGGCACGTCTCGCACGCCGACCTCGTCATCCCCGGGACGCACGAAGGACTGATGGCGTCCGACGACGCCGGCAAGCCGATTCCCGAGGCCGTCGAGGCCTACGAGAGGGCCGACCGGCTCGACCCGTTCGGTTTCTCGGGATGGATCGGACGGGAGCCGCACGGTGCCGAGAAGTCCGATTGCGGCACTGTCAGGGACGGCGTCTTCGCCGAGCAGGTGGTCGAGTTGTTCGACGGGCTTGCCCGGGCGCGCCGGGACGGCCCGTGGCTGGCCGTGGCGTCGTTCGTCAACCCGCACGACATCGCCTTCAGCGGCTTCGGTTGGGAGCAGTTGCTCGGATTCGGCCCACCGGACGACACCGTGCCCGAGATTCCCGAGGCGCCATCCCAGAGCGACAGCTTCGCGGGACGGCCCCCGTGCCAGGAGGCGTTCAAGGCGCTGTGGCCGAAGATGATCTTCGAGTCGGCCGCCGACCTCGCCTACCGCCGCCTCTACTACTACCTGCAGAAGGTGGTCGACGAGTCCATCGGGCGGATTCTCGAGTCGCTCCGGGCCTCGGGGATGTTCGACGACACGATCGTGGTGTTCACCTCGGACCACGGCGACCTGATCGGTGCGCACGGGGGCTTGGTCCAGAAGTGGTTCAACGTCTTCGACGAGGCGACGCGCGTCCCGCTGCTCGTGTCCGGTCCGGGCGTGGCCCGGGTCGACGGGGGGATCTCGGTCCCGACGAGCCACGTCGACCTCGTCCCGACACTGCTCGGCTTGGCCGGCATCGACCTCGAGTTGGCGTGGGTCGGCGTCGCCGCCCACCACGCCGAGGCGCACGCCCTGCCCGGTCGGGACCTGAGCGACCTGGTGACCGGGAAGTCCGGCGCCGCCCCCGTCGCGAGCCCCGTGTACTTCATGACGGAGGACAATCCCTCGAGGGGTCTGACCCAGGTCAACATCTTGAACGGCACTCCGTTCGAGCCGGTCGGAGCGCCGTCGAACATCGAGTCGGTCGTCGCCAGCCGTCCGACGGGCCCCGGCGGGACCGATGAGCTCTGGAAGCTCAACCACTACTACGAGCGCCTCGACGACTGGTACGCCGACCGGGGCATCGCCCCGAACCCCTTCGCCGCCCCCGCGGCCGACCCGCTCTTCGAGCTGCACAACTTGAGTGCCGACCCCGAGGAGCGCCACAATCGTGCCGGCGACGACGCGGCGATGCTCAGCACGATGAAGTCGATTCTGGAGAGCCAGCGCGACGAGAAGCGTCTTCTGCCGGCCCACCGCAATCCGCACGCGTGAGCTCGCCCGAGGCGGCCCCTAGACGGCTGCTTCGAGCTCGGACATCGTGAACAGGGCCCGCAGCGAAATTCTCTCGGCGCCGACGACGTCTGCCCCGCCCCCTTGGCGGTCGATGACGCAGAGGGCATGCTCGACGATCCCGCCCTCGGAGCGCAGGTCCTGCGCCGAGAGGACGACCTGTCCGCCCGTGGTCACCACGTCCTCGACGATGAGGAGGTTTCGCCCCGAGATGTCGCCACCCTCGCACACCTGCTCGGTGCCGTACTTCTTCGGCTGCTTGCGCACGAAGTAGGCGGGCAACCCGGTCTTCGAGGAGAGCATGACGGCCAGCGGCACCCCGCCCAGCTCCAGCCCGGCCAGGCCTTCGATGCCAGGGGGCACGAGCGGGAGGAGGGCCTCGGCGATGTCGGCCAACAGGACGGGGTCGGACTCGAAGCGGTACTTGTCGAAGTAGCGATCGGCGGTGCGGCCTGATCGCAGGACGAAGGAGCCCGTCAGGTGCGATGCGGCGTAGACGCGGTCGGCCAACGTCACGCCCCCATTCTGCACCGTTCCCGCGGCGCGGGGCGGTTGGTTGGTCGGCGCGGTCGAGGTCTACGAGGTGTGGTGGGTGCCGCCGCCGTCGATCTCGGCGTGACCGAGGCGGAAGCGGAGGTGACCGCGGCACAGCGCGGTGGTGGCCAGCGCCCAGTTCGCACTGATGCTGGGGCGGTCCAGCATGGCGCAGTCGGTACAGAGCGAGCCACGGATGCCCTGGACCTCGGTGACGAGCATGGACAGCTCCAGAAACTCATCCATGGTGAACGGCCTGTCCTGGCAGTTGCCCCAGAGCTCGGAGAGGCGGATCTCCTTGCCGAGCTCCGCCTCGGCGCGACGATCTGCGAACAGCAGCCAGTCGGGGTCGAACTCCTCCTCCGGCGCCTCCGTCGAGACCCGCTCGGACCAGAAGCGCTGCCGTTCCTCGTCCGGGATCAGGCTCAGGTAGAGCTCTTCGACGTCGTCCGGGTCGAACACAGAGTCGAAGTCGGACTCGTACTCTGCGTCGTACTCCCAGCCGTCGTCGAAGCGGTCCATCGCCTTCCTTCCCGAAGTGCCCTGCGGGCAATCGAATCGGCTCGATGCCGGGCTGCCTGAAGAGGAATTGAGCGTCTGGAGATACCGCCGGGCGATCAGGCGGCCGAGCCACCCTGCCTGGCGGCGCGGGCGATGCGCAGCGTGCCACCGAGCCCGAGCGCGAGCCCGGCGACCATCAGGGACCCCACGACGAGCAACGTGGGTGGCACGAACCTCGAGTCGAACGGGACACCGCCACCGATCCCGTCGAGGAGGACGCCCGGTGCGTGCAGCACCTCCGAGACCCACCACGTCACGATCCCGGCGAAGGTCACCAGCATCAGCCCGGAGATGCCGACCGCCAAGGCTGCGAGCACCCCCAGGGTGCGTGCCGGCCAATCGATGCGGCGCACCACGGTCACCGATGCGGCCGTGCTCCATGCGAGTGCCGCGACCGCGGCCACCGAGGCCACGACGAAGAGGGCACCGTAGAGGGGAAGGCCACCGTTGCGGTCATGGCTGCTCAAGTGGTGCGCCCAGAACAGGACCGCGCCGAGGGCCACCGCAGCCACGGCGACGCCGACGACCGCGCGCAGCACCGGCCGGCGTACCGGCGCCCAGCCGCGGTGACGGACGAACCGGGCGAAGGCGGGAACGGCGACGAAGGCGGCCAGGAGGGTCACGGCGCATCCGAGCATGCCCGCGACGGCGACCACGTCGTAGCTCCAAGTCGCGACCGAGCGGTCGGCCCGGGGCGTCCCCGCCAGCCAGTTGTCGCTGAACTTGGCGAACATGGCCCCGGCGACCAGGAAGAGCGTCCACCCGCACAGGACGAGCACCGATCCGGCGCGCAGGCGCGCCGCAGGGCCATGGGTCGAACCGACAAAGCCCCCTTCCCGCGCCCGTTCGGTCAGCCCGGCGCGGACGAGGCCGATGCGGTCTCCGACGGGCACCCCGCCCGCCGGCCCATAGCGGTCCTCCAGGAGTGCCGTCAGCTCGTCGCCGTAGCGCGACCGCCATTGGGGCGGATACCAGCGCAGAAGGCGCTCGCGCCGAGGCGCCGTCACGAGGGCAGTCCGAACGCCGGCACCACGGGCCCGATGCCGAGCCGGAGCGCACCCTCGTCGGCCAACCGCCGCATGTCGCGCACGGCCCCCTCGAGGGCCATCCTGCCGGTGCCCGTGATGCGGTACGGGCGCCGCCGCTCGTCGTGGGCGACGGTGGCAGGCTCAATGAGCCCCCGCTCCTCGAGCCGGGTGATGGCGCCGTAGAGCGTCCCGGGGCCGAGGGTGACACCCGCGAACTGCTCGATGTCCTTGGTCAGGGCGTACCCGTGCTTCGGACCGGCGGCCAGGCTGGTCAAGATCAGGACGGGGGGCTCGTTGCTGCGTCCGAGGCCCTCCTTCGAGGTCGGGGAACGACGTGGCATGCCGGCACTCTACTACGTCTGACGTAGTAACGACAGAGCGGCTCAGGTCATCACCCCACGGAAGGTGCAGGTCCATCCCGACGCCATCCGACGCCCGTCCGCGCACCCGACGACGACCCACTCCGCCGGGGTCCAGGCGAAGATCGCGTCCTGGCCGTAACGGAGTCCCAGCGCCAGCGCGTCGGCCTGCGACACCCCGACGACGGCCACCCCTTCTTCACGATGGCCTGAGACGGGATCCACCCCCACCGCCATCCAGGTGCCACCCGCCAGGGGGCGCAGCACCGCCTCCAGCTCGGCTTGGCGTCGTCGATTCTCCACCGCAGGCGGTCGCTCGCGGCCCGGGTCCCACGCGGTGAGGAGATGCACGGGGTCGGCCGTCCGCCAGGGCCACTCCCCGACTTCCCCGGGTGGCGCCGAGCAGACCACGAGGTCCCCCTCGGCCGGCCGGGCGATCTCGACCACCGTCCGTGCGTAGCGCGCCCACGAGTCCCCCGGCATCAGAGGCATGACAGCAACGTAGGCGCGACACCATCATGGAGGCGGTGCCGACGGTGCTCCCCTCCCGACTCCGTTGTCACAGGTGCTGACTGCCCCCACCATCGAGCTCGACAACGAGGCGGAGCACCGGCTCCCCCACCGCACGACGCGTGCGCCCGAACCCGATGGTGCTCCACCGCGGCGGTTTTCCCGACGGCAGCTGAGAAACCCCAAGGGGACCCCTCCGGCGGATGTGGCAGGCTGGATCGATGCACCCTTTTCATCGCGACGACGCGTTGCGCCGCCTCGCCGACGAGGAGTTCGACGTGCTGGTCATCGGTGGTGGGATCACCGGCGCGGGCGTCGCGCTCGATGCAGCGAGCCGGGGTCTGCGGTCGGCGCTGGTCGAAAAAGGGGACTTCGCATCGGGCACGTCGTCGAAATCCTCCAAGATGGTCCACGGCGGTATCCGCTACCTCCAGCAACGTGAGTTCCGGCTGGTCTACGAGAACCTGGCCGAGCGCCAACGCCTCTTGGACAACGCCCCGCACCTGGTCACGCCCCTCCCGTTCCTGATCCCGCTCTTCGGCCGCGACGGCGTCGTGTCCAAGACGGTGGCCAGGTCCTATTCGTCGGCCCTTTGGATGTACGACATCACCGGCGGCTGGCGCATCGGAGAACGGCACAGGGAAGTCGGCCGGGACGAGGCGCTCGCCCATCTCCCGACGCTGACGACCGACCACCTCGTCGCCGGCTTCCTCTATTTCGACGCGCGGGCGGACGACGCCCGGCTGACCCTGACCGTTCTGCGCACGGCAGCCTTCGAGTACGGCGCCGCCGTCGCCAACTACACGCCGGTCGTCCGCCTCACGACGGGAGGAGACGGGGCCGTCAACGGGGCCATCGTGCGACCGGACGACGGCGGCGAGTCGGGCGACCTGGCGGTGCGGGCCAAGGTGGTGGTCAACGCGACCGGAGTGTGGGCCGACGAGGTGCGCACGCTCGACGAGGGTTACGACCCCCACGCCATCCGCCCCGCCAAGGGCGTCCACGTCACGGTGCCTCGCGACCGGCTGCCCTGCGACATCGCCGCCGTCATCCCGGTGCCCAAGGACAAACGCTCCATCTTCGTCGTGTCCTGGCCGGGGACCGACCTCGTCTATCTCGGCACGACCGATACGGACTACCGGGGACCGCTCGACGACCCGGCATGCACACCCGAGGACGTCGACTACCTGCTGGAGGCGGCCAACAACGTCACCACTTCACAGCTGACCCGGGCCGACGTGACCGGCGTGTGGGCCGGCCTGCGACCGCTTCTGGCCCCGGCGAAGGGCGGGCACGTCTCCGAACGCACCGCGGACCTCTCGCGGCGCCACACCGTCACGCGTGTCGCATCACGGTGTGGTCACCGTCACCGGTGGGAAGCTCACCACGTACCGCAAGATGGCGCAGGACACCGTCGACGCCGTGGTCGGCCGCCTCGGCGAGTCTCCGCGGCGCCGGCGCTGCGTGACCAAGTCCCTCCCGCTGATCGGGGCCACCACGAAGACCCGCGATCCCGTGGCCCTCGCCCAACCACATGGCCGGCTCCTCGGTCGTTACGGCACCGAGGCGGCGGCAGTGCTGGACCTGGCCCGGGACCGCCCCGAGTTGCTCGAACCGGTCGTGCCCGGGTTGCCCTACACCGGCGCCGAGCTCGTCTACGCGGCCCGCGAGGAGATGGCCCGGACGCTGGACGACGTGCTCTCGCGCCGGACCCGGGCCGTGATTCAACTTGCCCACGCCACCATGAGCACCGCGGCCAAGGCCGCAGCGCTGATCGCGCCTGACATGGGGTGGGACGCGAAGGAGGCGGCCGACGAGGCGGCCCGGTTCTCCGAGTCCTGCCAGAAGGAGCTCCTGACCGCGGGTCTGGACCTGCCGTGACGGAACCGACACCGGCCACCCCCATCGATGCCGCGGCGGCAGACGTCCTGGACCGACTGGGCGCCCCGACGGCCGAGGTGCCACCGGCCGTCGTCGACCGCATCGCCGCCAGCGGCGCCGCGGTGCTCACCGACGACGAATCCCGGGCGGAAGCCGGGCGCGACTGGTGGCCGATCGCCATCGGCTGGGCGGCCGAGGGCGCCGTGCCCCAGCGCCCGGCCGTCGTGGTCCGTCCAGCCACGACGGCACAGGTGGCCGAGGTGCTCGCCACCTGCAACGACGCCAAGGTGCCCGTCACCGCCGCCGCCGGGCGCAGCGGCGTCTGCGGTGGGTCGATCCCGGTGCACGGCGGCGTGTCCCTCGACATGACGGCCCTGGCGGGCGTGGTGAAGGTCGACGAGACATCCCTCACCGCCGACGTGCGCGCCGGCACCTTCGGGCCGGACCTCGAGGCCGCGCTCGGAGGGGTCGGGGCCGGCTACACCCTGGGGCATTGGCCGCAGTCGATGGACCTCTCGACCGTCGGCGGATGGCTCGCCTGTCGGGGAGCGGGTCAGTATTCGACCCGCTACGGGAAGATCGAGGACATGGTCGTCGGCCTCGAGGTCGTCCTGGCCGACGGCCGCATCGTGCAGACCGAGGGCAAGGCCCCTCGCGCCGCCACCGGGCCCAACCTCACCCAGCTCTTCGTGGGCAGCGAGGGCACGCTCGGCGTCATCACCGAGGCCCGGCTCCGGCTGCACCCCCTGCCGGTCGGACAGGAGCGTCGCGCCTTCGGGTTCTCCACCTTCGCCGACGGTCTTCATGCGTGTCGCCGGATCCTGCGCCGAGGGGCGACGCCTGCCGTCCTGCGCCTCTACGACCGGACGGAGTCCGAGCGCAACTTCGACCGGCCCGACACCAACGTCCTCATCGTCCTCGACGAGGCCGACCCCGACATCCTGTCCGGCACGCTCGCGGTGGTCGACGCCGAGTGCGGCACCGAGTCCGGGGCACAGCCGCTCGACCGCGAACTGGTGGAGCGCTGGCTCGGTCACCGCAACGACGTCTCGGCGCTGGCACCGCTCTGGCGTGCCGGCATCGTCGTGGACACGGCCGAGGTGTCGGGCCCCTGGGCGGCCCTGCCCGCCCTCTTCGACGAGGTCGTCTCGGCGCTCACGGCGATGGAGGGCACGCTCGCCGCATCCGCGCACCAGTCCCACGCCTACATCGACGGGGCGTGCCTCTATTTCACGTTCGGGGGCGCGGGCCCGAGGGTGACGCCGAATGGCGGGAGCGCTACTACCGCCGGGCCTGGGACGCCGTGACCGACGCCACCATCGCCCACGGCGCCGCCATCAGCCACCACCACGGCATCGGCCTGAACCGCTCCCGCTTCTTGCCACGCGCCCTCGGATCCGGCTTCGAGGTCCTCCAGGGCCTCAAGGCGACGTTCGACCCGGCGGGCATCCTGAACCCCGGAAAGTTCGGTCTCCCGAGCCCCTTCGGGCCTCCGCCCTGGGCATGAGCCGCCCCGGGGGCAGCATCCTCGTCGTCGACGTCGGCACGTCGGGTGTGCGCGCCGCCGTCGTGCGACCTGACGCCACCGTCGAGCACGAGCATCACGTTCCCCTCCTGCCCGACACGCCGGCGCCCGGCCTGGTGGAGTTCGACGCAGCGCGGATGGCCGACGCCGTCCTCCTCGTGGCGAGCGCCGCGCTGGCCGAGGGCGGGCCCGTCTCCGCCGTGGGCATCGCCAATCAGCGGGCCTCGAGCATCGTGTGGGAGCGCGCCACCGGGAGACCTCTCGCCCCGGGCATCGGCTGGCAGGACCTACGGACGGTCGGCACCTGCCTCGTGCTGCAGGCCGAGGGCATCCGTCTCGCCCCCAACGCCTCGGCCACCAAGGTCATGGCCATTCTCGACGACGTCGACCCCGAACGCGCCCGGGCCGAGGGTGGAGAGCTGTGTTTCGGGACCGTGGACAGCTGGGTGGCCTGGACGCTCTCGGGGGGCGCGTCGGGGTCGGGCCCGCTGCACGTCACCGACGCCACCAACGCAGCCGTGACGGCCCTCGTCGACCCCGCCACCATCGACTGGGACGAGTCGTTGCTCCAGAGGCTGCGGATCCCGCGTCCCATGCTGCCGACCGTGGTGGATTCGTCCGGCGAGGTCGGCGTTGCCTCGGTCTTGCCCGGCGCGCCGCCCATCTGCGGTATCGCCGGTGACCAGCAGGCCTCCCTCGTGGGCCAGGGCTGTACCTTGGCCGGTCTGGCCAAGGCCACCTTCGGCACCGGCGGGATGCTCGATCAGTGCACGGGAGCGGGCCCGGGGCCGACGCGGGCCAGCCGGGGTGGTGCCGGCACCTTTCCGATCGTCGCCTTCCGCGTGCGCGGGGAGGCCACGTGGGGCACCGAGGCGGTCATGCTCTCCGCGGGCACCTGTGTCGAGTGGCTGCGCGACGACCTCGGGATCCTCGCCAGCTCCGACGAGTCCGCCGCGGTCGCCGCGCAGTGCGAGACGCACGGGCGACGTCTGGTTCGTCCCGGCGCTCCTCGGCCTGGGCACGCCGGTCTGGGACTTCGGGGCCCGTGGCACGCTCGTCGGCCTCACGAGAGGATCGGGCCGACCGGAGATCGTCCGTGCGGTCCTGGAGGGGGTGGCCCATCGCGGCGCCGACCTCGTCGAGGCATCCGAGACCGACAGCGGCCACCCCGTCGCCTCCCTGCGAATCGACGGGGGCATGTCGCGGAACGCGGTGTTCGTCGGAGCCTTGGCCGACGCCATCGGGCGCCCGGTGGAGGTCTCCCCGGTCCTCGAGGCCACCACGCTCGGCGCGGGACTCCTGGCCGGGCTCGCGGTCGGGACCTATGGGTCCACCGAGGAGTTGGCCGCCACCTTCAGCCCCCGTCGCATCGTCGAACCTGCGGCCGGCGACGCCGAGCGAGCCGGGGCCCGCCAACGCTGGTTGGCCGCGCGGGCCAAGGCCGAGGCCACCATTCCGGAGCTCTCGGGCATCTCCTTCTGAGCGGGATCACTCCCGCTCAGAAGGAGATCGCTGCCTCCCGAGCGACCCTGTGACTGGGTCCGACTGCCTTACTTCGCGGCGTGCTTGGGGATACGCCGGCGCCAGCGGGCGGCGACGACCAGACCTGCGCCGAGGAGCAGCGCTCCCAGGCCGATCAGCCACTCCTGGGACAACAGCGCACCCGTGAAGGCGATGGCGGGCGTCGTCGCAGGCGTCGTCTTCGGCGGCACGGTGGTGCTGGTGGTCGGGGTCACCGTCGTCGCCGCGGTGACGACGGCCGTGACCGAGAGGCACTCGTTGACCGAGACGGTACCGCTCTGGTTGTCGTGGGCGGCCGCGTAGTTCGAGCTCGCGTCCGGGGTGTAGACCGCAGCGAAGCAGTACGTGCCGGCGGCGGACGGTGTGAACCCGGCCGACGTGGCGGTCGCGCTGTCACCCGAGCCGCTGAGCGTCACCGGGGAGCCCACGGCAGTGCCGCTCGGGCACACGGCGGGCGAGGAGCCGGTTGCGCACTGGGTGAAGGTGACCGTCCCGGTCGGGGCCCCACCGATGGCGTTGCCCACCACCGTCGCCGTGTCGGTCACCGAGCCACCCAGGGTGATCGTGCCCGAACCGGTGTGCGACCCCGACTGCTGCGTCGAGAGCTGCGGGTCCGCCGGGGTGACCGAGAAGCACTCGGCGGGTCCCGACGCCGCGGTGTAGTTGTCCACCTCGGCCGGCGTGTAGCTCGTGTAGAAGCAGTACGTGCCGACGTTCGGCGGCGTGTAGGTGGTGGGCGCCAGGTTGTAGGTCGAGGCGTCACCGCTCGAGGACGAGGGGCTCGACACCGTGCCCACCACGGAGCCACCGGTGTCACAGGTCGAGGTCGACGAAGCCGACGAGGACGCCTGGCACACGTGGAAGGTGACCGAGCCGAGCGGGTTCCCGCCCGTCGTGTTGCCCGTGACCGTGGCCGAGTCGCTCCAGGCGTTGCCCACCGTGGGGCTCGTCGGCGGCACGAGGGTCGTCACGATGGTCGGGGTGGCCGGGGTGACCGAGAAGCACTCGGCGGGTCCCGACGCCGCGGTGTAGTTGTCCACCTCGGCCGGCGTGTAGCTCGTGTAGAAGCAGTACGTGCCGACGTTCGGCGGCGTGTAGGTGGTGGGCGCCAGGTTGTAGGTCGAGGCGTCACCGCTCGAGGACGAGGGGCTCGACACCGTGCCCACCACGGAGCCACCGGTGTCACAGGTCGAGGTCGACGAAGCCGACGAGGACGCCTGGCACACGTGGAAGGTGACCGAGCCGAGCGGGTTCCCGCCCGTCGTGTTGCCCGTGACCGTGGCCGAGTCGCTCCAGGCGTTGCCCACCGTGGGGCTCGTCGGCGGCACGAGGGTCGTCACGATGGTCGGGGTGGCCGGGGTGACCGAGAAGCACTCGGCGGGTCCCGACGCCGCGGTGTAGTTGTCCACCTCGGCCGGCGTGTAGCTCGTGTAGAAGCAGTACGTGCCGACGTTCGGCGGCGTGTAGGTGGTGGGCGCCAGGTTGTAGGTCGAGGCGTCACCGCTCGAGGACGAGGGGCTCGACACCGTGCCCACCACGGAGCCACCGGTGTCACAGGTCGAGGTCGACGAAGCCGACGAGGACGCCTGGCACACGTGGAAGGTGACCGAGCCGAGCGGGTTCCCGCCCGTCGTGTTGCCCGTGACCGTGGCCGAGTCGCTCCAGGCGTTGCCCACCGTGGGGCTCGTCGGCGGCACGAGGGTCGTCACGATGGTCGGGGTGGCCGGGCCGACGCTGAAGCACTCGTCCGTCACGACGTCACCGCTCATGTTGTCGCTGGAGGTCGAGTACTTGGTCCCGTCGGGGTTGAACACGGCCCCGAAGCAGTAGGTGCCCGTCGCGCCGGGCGTGATCGTCGGGGAGCTCGCGGTCGCCGTGAAGGAGCCGCTGCCCGAGAGGGGAGCGGGATTCGGCGTCCCCGAGGTGCCGGGGATCTCGGAGCCGCCGGTGCAGCCGGCCGAGCTCGTTGCCGCGCAGCTGTAGAAGGTGACGGTGCCCGTCGGGACGCCGTGCGTGCTGTCGCCCGTCACGGTTGCCGTGTCGAAGGCCGTCCCGCCGACCACGATGACGTCGGCCGAGGTGTGGGTCGTCGTCTTGGTGCCGGCCGGGTAGACCCCGAAGCACTCGCTGGGCCCCCACACGGTGAAGTAGTTGGTGTTCGTGGGTGCGTACAGCGTGTAGAAGCAGTAGGTGCCGACGCTGGTCGGGGTGTACGTGGTGGGCTCGAGGTCGTAGGTCGCCGAGACCGACGTGTGCGTGGACGGGCTGCTCACCGTGCCCACGAGGGTGCCGGTGGGGTCGGCGCACGTCGAAGAGGACGAGGGCGACGTCGATGCCTGGCACACGTAGAACTTGACCGAGCCAAAGGGCGTGCCGGCGCCGAATTCGCCGTTGACGGTGGCCGAGTCGCTCCAGGCGTTGCCCACCGTCGTGCTGCCGGGCGTCACGAGGGTCGTCATGATCCCGGGATAGGCCGGGGTCACGCCGAAGCACTCGGCGGGTCCCGACGCCGCGAGGTAGTACTCACTGCTCGTCGGCGTGTAGGTCGTGTAGAAGCAGTAGGTGCCGACGCTCGGTGGCGTGTAGGACGTGGGCGCCAGGTTGTAGGTCGAGGCGCTCCCGCTCGAGGACGAGGGGCTGGCCACCGTGCCCACGAGGGAGCCGCCGGAGGCACAGGTGGCGCTCGACGGGGACGAGGCGGACGCCTGGCACACGTAGAACTTGACCGATCCCACCGGGGCGGCGCCGCCAGCGCTGCCGGTAACCGTGGCGCTGTCGCTCCAGCTGTGACCGACCGCCGTGCTGCCTGGCGGCACGAGCGACGTCGCGATGGTCGGCGTCTTCTTCGGCGGGACGCACCCGTTCGGCAGATCGAGGGCGGAGAGCGTGGTCGACAGGGTCCCGCTCACGGTCGTCCCGTCGGTCCACTTGGCGGTCCAGCTCACGCTGATCGTCGAGCTGGGCGAGAGCGACGCCAACTGCGCGGCGGACAGCGTCTGGGTGAAGGTCTGGTGTGCGGCGGCGGGCGGCGTTGCGCTCGTCGTCGGGGACGCCGCGATGGAGAGGGCGGTGGTGCTGAGGGTCCCCAGCGCCGTCGAGAAGGTGCCCGTCTCGGCCTGGTTCCAGTCGTTGTAGAGGGTCCAGGTGAGCGTGGCCCCGGTGCCGGGCGCACTGTTGCACGCCCCGGTCACGGACTCGAAGTAGTTGTTGTGAGCCGAGGCCTCGGTGGCGAACACCACGAGCCCCGCAATGGCCAGCACCGAGGCGAGTCCGCCCTGAAGGACCGCGCGCAGCTTGCGGGGCTGGTGCCCCGCCCGTGCGTCACGACGTGCAGACTTCCTATTCAACCTTGGGGGTCGCATACCGCCTCTTCCTTCCGTAAATCGCCAAACTCGGACGCCAATCGGGACCGCCTCGAGGGGTGGAGCCCCGCCAGTTTGCGATTGTAGACATCAAGACACAACAAAACCACAATTACGCTCAAGCTCACCCCGGGTTATGCCGATATGCGGCGCCCCGTGGCGGCCGAAGCCGTGTGAACCCTGCCGGTGTCTGCATTCGTCCTGGCCCTGGCAAGGTAACCCGGGGGCGTGAGCCGTCGTAAGGGCTGATCGGCTCCACTTCGCATGGGCTGTTCGGCCCTATTTGCGGCCTTCGACCCTATTTGAGGCCTTCGGCCCCCCCAGCGCGACGCCGGCTCGCCGAGGCCGATCGCGCGGGCTCCTTCCGCCCTCCACCGCGGACGGCAGTGCGCCGCCGAAGGGAGCTCGCTCCCGCTGCAGTCCGAGCGGCGCGTCTCCCCGGAGGAGCGGCTCCCGAGGGTCTACGGCCGGGTGTGCTTCGGGCTGCGCCGGCGCCACCGTGCCATGACCACCAATCCCGCGCCGAGCGCGAGCGCCGACATCCCGATCATCCATTCCTGGGACAAGAGCGCGCCCGTGAAGGCGATGACCGGCGTCGGTGCTGGCGCCGGTGCCGGGGCCGGTGGAGCCGGTGCCGGCGGCGTGAACGTCGCGGTCTTCGTCTCGGTCGGCGGGTACGTGATCGGCGTCTTGACCGTGTTGGTCGTGCACGTCGTGGTCGTGGCGGTCGGCGGGCCGCAGCTCGGACCGCTCCACGTCGCCGTGTTCGTCACGGGGTTCGGCGCGTTCGAATTGGCCGTCACCGAGTACGTGAGCGTGTAGGACGCACCGGGCGCCACGCCGGCAGGAATGGTCCAGGTGATCGTCCCGGAACTGCTGACGGCGACCGTGCAGGCAGGCGGTCCGCCCGTGAGGCACATCGGCGAGCTCGAGATCAACGAGGTGCCCGTCGGGGCCGCGTCGGTGACCACGATCGGTGCCGTCGTGGTCGCGGTGCCGGTGTTGGTGACCGTGAGCGTGTAGACGATCGGGGTGGTCGAACCGGCGACCACGCCGCCGCTCGGGCCGGCCGCCTTGACGACGCCGACGCTCGTCACCGTCAGGGACAGGCTCGACACGCCCGTCACCGGGGGCCCGCTCGGCGGTTGACCGGTGACCGTGGCCGTGTCCTTGATGGAGCCGTTGGTCAGGTCGGCTTGGGTCACGGTGTAGGTCGCGGAGCACGTGTCCGTCGCCTGCGGAGCCAGGGTGATCGACCCGTTGGTTCCCGTCGTGCAGGTGATCGGCCCGAGACTCGAGTCGAGCGACGGAGCCACCTGCGCGTCGGTGAGATCGACGTCGTGCAGCGTGACGTTCCCGGTGTTCGTGATCAGGAAGGAATAGGTCACCACCTGGCCGACCACGCTCACCGTGGGCACGTCTGCCGTCTTCACCACCGAGATCGACGGGCTCTGCTCTGCGGGGACGCACAGCGACGACTGGTCGGTCACGCCCTGGCCCTGGGGTGGGGTGCCCGTCGCGGTGCCCGTGTTGCAGATGGAGCCGTTGTCCACGTCGGCCTGGGTCGTCGTGTAGGTGGCCGTGCAGGTCTCGTTCGCGGCGGGCGCCAGCGAGCTGTCGGGGCACGAGAGGGCCGAGAGACCCACCATGGGGTCGGTCACCGTCACCGGGTCCAGCGTCACGTTGCCGGTGTTGGTGACCAGGTAGGAGTAGGTGATCAGCGTGCCGGGGGCCGAGAAGCTGCTGACGCTGGCCGTCTTCTTGATCGTGATGGCCGGACTCTGCTGGGCCGGGATGCACACCGATGACATGGCCGTGACGACGGGCCCCTTGGGCGGGGTGCCGTGGGCGGTGCCCGTGTTGCGCAGGACGCCGCGGTCCACGTCGGCCTGGGTCGTCGTGTAGGTGGCCGTGCAGGTCTCACTGGCTGCGGGCGCCAGCGAGGTCTCAGGGCACGAGATGGCGGACAAGCCCACCATGGGGTCGGTCACCGTCACGGGGTCCAAGGTCACGTTGCCGGTGTTGGTCACCTTGTAGGAATAGGTGATCAGCGTGCCGGGGGCCGAGAACGAGCCGACGCTGGCCGTCTTCTTGAGCTTGATGGCCGGGTGTTGGCAGGCCGGGATGCACAGCGACGACGTGGCCGTGACGTCGGGCCCCTTGGGCGGGGTGCCGTGGGCGGTGCCCGTGTTGCGCAGGACGCCGCGGTCCACGTCGGCCTGGGTCGTCGTGTAGGTGGCCGTGCAGGTCTCACTGGCGCTGGGCGCCAGCGAGGTCTCAGGGCACGAGATGGCGGACAAGCCCACCATGGGGTCGGTCACCGTCACGGGGTCCAGCGTCACGTTGCCGGTGTTGGTCACCTTGTAGAAGTAGGTGATCAGCGTGCCGGGGGCCGAGAACGAGCCGACGCTGGCCGTCTTCTTGAGCGCGATGGACGGGGACTGGCAGGCCGGGATGCACAGCGACGCCGTGGCCGTGACGTCGGGGCCCTGGGGCGGGGTGCCGTGGGCCGTGCCCGTGTTGCGCAGGACGCCGCGGTCCACGTCGGCCTGGGTGGTCGTGTAGGTGGCGGTGCAGGTCTCGGTGGCGCTGGGCGCCAGCGACGAGTGCGGGCACGCGATGGCCGAGAGGCCCACCATGGGGTCGGTCACCGTGACCGGGTCCAGCGTCACGTTGCCGGTGTTGGTCACCTTGTAGAAGTAGGTGATCCGGGTGCCGGGGGCCGAGAACGAGCCGACGCTGGCCGACTTCTTCAGCGCGATGCCCGGATTCTGCTGGCACCCCGAATTCCAGAGGGCCCCGACCGTCTCCGGGCACGAGATGCCGGTCAACCCCTGCGAGCCGGTGACGCCGAGCGGATCGGGCGACGCTGTCCCTGCCGTGCTGCCGGTGACCGGTGTGCCCGAGGGCGAGGAGGCGGAGGAAGAGGAGGAGGACGCCGGCGGCGTCGGTGTCGAGGTCGAGGAGGAGGCGGGGTTGGTGCCGCCCGACTGGTCGATGCCGGTGGACGACGACGCGCTCACGTAGAAGAGGCCGACGCCGGTGCCCGACTTCGGCACGGTCACCGATTCGGTCGCCGAGGTGCCCGCAGCGTTCGGCGCCGACGCGCCGCCGCAGGCGACGAGTTGGAAGCCCCGCGGGCTGGTGGCCGTGACTGCGTAGGTCCCCGCGGTCACGTCGGACGGCGCGAGCGGGTTGGGCCCCGGTGCCACCGCGGTGAGCCCGGTCCCACCCGCCGCCAGCGTCCCACCGGTCACTTCGGTCGCGGTCGGGTGGCCGTCGGTGCACAGGTAGATGTGGCCGGCGATCGTCTGCACGGCTGCGGACACGGGTGCGGGTGCAGCTGCCGGCGGTGGTGCGGGTGCAGCTGCCGGCGGTGGTGCGGGTGCAGCTGCCGGCGGTGCTGCGGGTGCAGCTGCCGGCGGTGCTGCGGGTGCAGCTGCCGGCGGTGGTGCGGGCGCGGCGCAATTCAGCGTCGAGGGGTTGAAGGTGCCGGCGTCGGCGAGCGACAGACCGTTCGACCACGTGCTCGACGCGCCGAGGCTGACGATCCCCGTCGCGCCGGCGGGCAGGGTCTGGACCAGTGTGGATACCTGCGTGGCCCGCCAGGATGATGCCGCGATGGCATAGCTGGACGAGCTCAGCGAACCGAGGCCGCCGGTGAGCGAGGTGACCGACCCCGTCTCGGAGGCGTCGACGTCGTTGGCGATGGTCCATTTGACCTGCATGCCGCTGCCGAGCGGAGTGATGCACGAGGCGGTGGACGTGATGCTGTCGCCCGGCGCTGCGGTGGGCGCCGCAAAGGCCGGCGTGGCGAACGCGACGAGCCCCACGACGGAGATGGCGGCGGCCAAGCCGCCGCTGATGGCGCTGCGCACACGAGGCGGCCGGCGCGACCCTCGACGTACAGAATTCCGATTCAGCCGAGCCACTCGTCGCATACCGCCTGTTCCCTTCGTCGTCGCCAATCAAGGGTGAGATGCGAACACCGTGGGGCATCCGCACGAATCGCGACGACGCTCGCCGCTGCAATGACACGGTGACCCCGGGGGCGCACTCTCGTTCTGTTTCGCCAAGTCGTGCCGGCCCGCCCACCGTGCTCCTTCGGTGGGCGGTGCAGCTGCCGACTCGCCGATTGTAAGCATGCGTGTCGCGCCATTCCGACAACGGAACGACAATTGCCCTCAAGCAATTCGACGTCCGTTCCGACACTTTGCGGCCGCATTTTCAGCCGCGGCTCCGGGTGCTGTCGCCGGCCGCGGAGGCCGACAATCGCCCCCGCGCAACGACCGATGTCGCTAGCTAACTCCCGGCACGAGCGACGCGGTAGAGCCGTTCGGCGCATTCTGGACAACCGGTGCTCGAGCGAACCCTGCACACGAACGCCCGGATGGGCCCGCCGACTCCAGCGGAGCACCGACGCGTCGAGGCCGGCGCTCGTGAGAAGCCCCTGCGCACGGTGGTGTTAACGGTCTGACGTTCTGGTGTTAACACCTGAATCGGCTCTGCGGGCGACCGCGCGACACACAACCGGGTCACCGCGCGACGCCTCCGGGACGGGGAGCCGTCGGGGCGGTCGATCGCCGCGGCCGGCCGCTACGACCGGCCGTGCGCCAGTGCCTCGTCCCAGCTGCACCCCGACTGGAGGAGCGGTCGGAAGCCCATCAGCTGGCGGGGCTTGCCGATCGCCATCACCGCGCGCAGGCGCCCCGCCCGGCCGAACAGCGCGACGAACTTTCCCTCGCTCAGCGATCCCTCGACGACCTCCACGTCGTCGTCCCCGCCCGGGTTGCCCAGCACCTGGAAGCGGATGCCGAACTGGTCCGACCAGAAATACGGGATCGGCACGAAGGGGGGCGCGTCGGCCCGTCCCGCCAGCAGGCTGCGCGCCGCGGCGACACCCGCCTCCGCCGCCACCTGCCAGTGCTCTATCCGGATCAGCTCCTCGCCCCCGTCGTGTCGCCACTGCCAGCGGGCGACGTCCCCCGCGGCCACGACGCCGGCGGCGGCATAGAGCCGGTCGTCACAGACGACCCCGTTCTCCAACTCGAGGCCCGAGTCGGCGAGCCAGTCGGTCGAGGGCGCGACGCCGATGCCCACGACCACGACGTCGGCCGGCACCGGCTCGCCCTCTCCCAGCTCGACCACCAACGCAGCGCTCTCGCCCCGGTGGATGCCGCGCACCGCCGCCCCGGTGCGCAGGTCCACGCCGTTGGCCTCGTGCAGCGACGCGCAGTGCGACCCGAGCAGGGGACCGAGGACGTTGCGCAACGGGATGTCGAGCACTTCGAGCACGGTCACCCGGGCGCCCAACCCCGCGCAGGTCGACGCGACTTCGGCCCCGATGAACCCCGCCCCGATGACGACCACGCGAGCGGGCGCGTCGGCCGCCGTCACGGCGGCCCGCAGGCCGACCGCGTCGTCGAGGGTGCGCAACGTGAACAGGCCGTCCTCCGGACCGAGCTCCTCTGTCCCGGGGAGCCGGCGTGGGACGGCACCAGTGGTGATGACCAGCCCGTCACCATTGAGCACGGTCCCGTCCTGGAGCTCGACCTTGCGCCCCTCGACGTCGAGCCGCACGGCCCGGCGACCGAGCACCTCGTGCACACGCAGCTCACTGGAACGTCGCCTGTCCGCCAGCACCGCCCTCTCGGGCGGCCACGTCCCGGCCAGCACCTGTTTGGACAGCGGCGGTCGGTCGTAGGGAAGGTGTTGCTCCTCGCCGACGAGCGTGAGCGCGCCCTCGAAGCCCTCGGCACGCAGCGTCTCGACCGCGCGCCATCCCGCCAGTGACGCGCCGACCACGACGACGGTGCTGTCCTCGGTCAGCGGCTCCGCAACCGTCACTGGCCGAACATGGTCATCCACTCGTCGGCGGAGCGCGGCCGGAACACGTAGTTCCACCGCCTGGTCTCCCCCATGCTCTGGGAGGGCTCGGCCGAGTAGAGGTGGCCGGGGAACAGGATGGCGTCGTCGGGGATGCGGGCGAGCCGCGTGTGGATCGACTCGTACATGGCGAGCGGGTCGGCACCGGGGAGGTCCGTCCGCCCGCACCCCTCGAGGAAGAGCGTGTCGCCCGCCACGAGCTTCCCGTCGACGAGGAAGCACTGGCTGCCCGGCGTGTGGCCGGGCGTGTGGATCAGCTCGATCCCGACCGAGCCGACCTGGAGCACGTCGCCGCTGTGGTGCCCGACGAGGTCGCCCCCGCCTACCCCGGTGGTGCGCTCGACCCAGGGCGCCTCGTCCGCCTGGACGTGGATCGGCACCTGCACCCTCTCGAGGAGCGTGCCGATCCCCTCGACCGACCACCCGCCCATCTGCCCGCCGACGTGGTCGGGGTGGTAGTGCGTGCCCAGCACGCCGGTCAGGCGCATCCCGTCGGCCTCGATGATGTCGAGCAGGTCCTGCACCGCGTAGGCGGGGTCGACGATGACCGTCTCGCCCGTCTCCCGGTCGCCGATCAGATAGACGAAGTTGACCATCCCGCGGGCCATCTGGTCTCTTCGGGCGAAGTCGCGGCCGGAGAGCAACTGGCGGAAATAGAGCCGATCGCCCGGGCCGGGCACGGTGCCCTCACTCATCTGCCGCTCCTCCCGCCTCCCCGCCGGCGGCCTCGGCCGCCAGCGCGTCGAGCCGGGGCACCAGCTCCTCCACCTGGGACCGGGTCCGACGGAGCCGGCGATCGAGCTCGTCGATCAGCGCCGTCGCCCGTTCCAGGCGGGCCACCAGCACGTCGACGTCGACCTCACGCTGTTCGAAGAAGTCCACGATCGCATCGAGCTCGCGGCTCGCCTCGGTGTAGCTCAGCTCCCCCACGGGGACGGGGTCGTCAGGGTCGGTCACCGAGTCCTCCTGAATTGCCTTCCTGGGCTAATTGCGTTCCTGGGCCGGATCCGGCTCCCGTGCCTGCGCCACGTCCACCCCCTCGACCCGGCTGCGGACGGTCCCGTCCGCGAACCGCGTCAGGATCTCCTGCCGCTCGGCCAGGCCACGGGCGCTGCGCACGAGGGCGCCCTCCGTGGTCAGGGTCAGGCTGTAGCCGCGTTCGAGCTGGCGCTCGACGTCGTACGCCGCCAGCAGCCGGCGCCAGGAGTGCAACCGCTCGTCCTGGCGCCCGAGGTGCCCGAGGGTCAGCGGCCCGAGCCGGGCCGCGTGGGCGCGCACGCCCTTCTCCTGCGCCTCCAGGCGTTGCGGCGCGACACGGGCGACGGAGGCCGCCTTGCGCCCGAGCCGCTCGCGGTGCGTGCGCACCGAGTGGCGCGCCGCCGCGGTCAGGCGGGCCCGGGCGCGGGCGTCCCGGGCCTCGGCGTCGCCCAGGAAGGAGGGGACGCGACGGGCCAGCCGGTCGGCCGGTTCGGCCACGTGGGCCGCCCACCACCGGCGGGTGGCCACCACGATCTGGTGCCCGCACTCGGTCGGCGTGATGCAGGCGCGGGCCGCGGCGATGTCGGCCACGGTCTCGTCGCCACTGTGGCCGATCCCGGTGAAGACGGGCTTCGTCGCCTCGGCCACCGCCCGCGCCACCATCTCGGTCTCGAACGCGGCCAGGTCGGCCCGCGCCCCCCGCCGCGGACCACGGCGATGACGTCGCAGTCGCTGCGGCTGAGCACCTTGAGAGCCCGGGCGATGGCCGCCGGGGCACCGGGACCCTGCACGGCGGTCTTCACCAGCGAGACACGGAAGCCGAACCCCGAGCCCGTCAGCTGCCCCATGAAGTCCCCGAACCCCTCGGTCCCGGGGCTGGCGACCAGGCCGACGTGCATGGTCGGGTCGGGCACCGGCAGCGAGGCGTTGCGCCCGAGGAGACCCTCGGCCTCGAGGGTGCGCAGCAGCTTGGCGCGCTGGGCCGCCATTCGGCCGAGCAGCGCGGTGACGTCGACCTCGACGAGGACGAGGCTGATCTCGCCCTTGGCTCGATACAGGTCGAGCGTGCCCCGCAGCACCACCACCATCCCCTCGGCGAGCTCGATGCCCTCCTTGGCCAGGTTGTGGCGCAGCGGCGCCCACGAGCTGCGCCAGCACTTGACCTTGAGCGTGGGCTCGCCGCCCCGGGGCCGTGGACCCGGCGCCGCCTCGTCCCCGGGGTCCACCAGGTCCAGGTAGAGATGGCCCGACCGGTGGTCCGAGAGGTGCTGGATCTCGCCGCGCACCCACAGCGGGCGGTTCCGTGGCAGGGCGCTGCGCAGCGCACCCTCGACCTGGTCGTAGAGGCTGCCGATGGAGAGGACCCCGCTGCGCCCGCCGGGCTCGGCCCCGGGGGCGGGGTCGGTGCCGCCGGAATCGGCCCGGTGGACCGGGTCGGCGGCCTCCTCCGGGGCGGACAACGGCAGGGCCTCGGGATCGAAGAGCTGATGGGCACCACCGGACATCGGAGACACCCTACCGAGGCGCTGTGCGGGAGCCCGTCACCCGGAGTGGCACACTGGAGGCGACGGTGAGTCGGCCGGGTGGCCGCGGCACGGACCGCACTGCGGGACCGTGTCGAGGAAGGTCGGGACTCCGCAGAGCAGGGTGCTGGCTAACGGCCAGTCGGGGTGACCCGCAGGACAGTGCCACAGAAAGGAAACCGCCGATGGCGGGCCTCCGGGCCCGCACAGGTAAGGGTGAAAAGGTGCGGTAAGAGCGCACCAGCATCGAGGGTGACCTCGATGGCTCGGTAAACCCCACCCGGAGCAAGGCCAAGCGTGGGAGACGGGTTGCTCGCCCGGTCCCCGAAAGGGGGCGCTCCCCAGGTAGGCCGCTCAGATGGATGGCCACCGGGGCTCCGCAGGGAGCCTCACAGAATCCCGCCTACAGGCCGGCTCACCGTCACCCACGTGTTGGCCCCAGGGTCAGATCCGGCGGAGGCGTGATCAGAGGAAGCGGCGGTGCCTGACCGTGAACGACTGCACGTTGCCGGTCGCGCCGAGAAAATCGACCCCAGCCGAAACGTGCGCGGCAAGCGAGCAAGAACCGACGTGGACAAAGTGAACCGTCAGCCCGCTGGCGCCGACCGTGCAGACGAACGGGGTGCCGGTCGTCAACGACTTGATGCCGTCGCCATTGGTGCCGATGACCGCTGTGAAGCTCCCTCCGACCCTGCCACCCGCCGGGAGGTTCGTGATGATCGGAGTACTCGTAGGCAGATCAAAGGGAACCGATGCGAAACGCGGATCTTCTACGACACGCCGAGTACACCGTGGGAGCACATAAGGTTTGTCGCTCTCTGCATGAGAACAAGTGCTCGGATTTCCCGGTTCCTCGAGCAATGGTTCAACAATTGGAGTGTTAACACCACGAACTGGCGCGTTAACACCACGTGCGCACCTTGCAACGACCATGCAACAGGTCTACCTTGACGGTTGTTCGGTGCCGAACTTCGCGGGCCGACGACAAATGGCAAACCCTTCGCAAGGAGGGGACGCAAAGCCACGGGACTCTCCGAGTTAGCCGGGTTGCCGAATCGGACCAGGGGTGCAGGGAAGCGCAAAGCGCACCTGTTCCTCTTCGTCGAAGGCTTCCCGACTGCTCGGAGCACGCAGGCGGGAGCACGAGATGCGAGGAGACGTTCGAGGTCATTTCGAGCGGCACCGCATGGGCATTCTTTGCCGTTCGGCCGTTGCGGGCCTCTTGGTCATGGGAGTTGTCGGGATCGGCGCAGAGAGCGCGGCGAGCACCCATTGGAGGACGCCGCCGCCGGGGCGGATATCGAAGTCCATCACGACCCAGCGCATCACCTTCACCTCGACCCCGCCCAGCCCCGCAGTCGTGGGAGGCACCTACACGCCCACGGCGAAAGGCGGGGCAAGTGGCAACCCGGTCATCTTCTCGGTCGACCCGTCCGCCAAGGGAAGCTGCGCCATCTCGGGCGGCCGCGTCAGCTTCGTCGCCGTCGGGACCTGCGTCATCGACGCCAACCAGGCTGGCAACGCCAGCTACGAGGCTGCGACCCGGGTCCAGCAGTCCTTTGCCGTCGTCGGCACCCAGAGCATGACATTCACCTCGACCCCGCCCAACCCCGCGGTCATCGGAGGCACCTACCCAGTGACGGCGAGTGGCGGGGCGAGTGACAACCCGGTCACCTTCTCGGTCGACCCCTCGGCGCACGGAAGCTGCAGCATCTCGGGTGCGACCGTCACTTTCGTCGCCGTCGGGACCTGCGTCATCGACGCCAACCAGGCGGGGAGCCCCAGCTACGAAGCCGCGACCCAGATCCAGCAGTCCTTCGCCGTCGTCGGCACCCAGCGCATCACCTTCACCTCGACCCCGTCCAGCCCCGCGGTCGTGGGGGGCACCTACTCCCCCACTGCGAGCGGCGGGGCAAGTGGTAACCCGGTCACCTTCTCGGTCGACCCGTCCGCGGATGGAAGCTGCAGCATCTCGGGTGCGACCGTCACCTTCGTCGCTGTCGGGACCTGCGTCATCGACGCCAACCAGGCCGGCAACGCCAGCTACGAGGCCGCCCCCCAGGTCCAGCAGTCCTTCGATCCGGACTCCGGTACCCAGGGCATCACCTTCACCTCGACCCCGCCCAGCTCCGCGGTCATCGGAGGCACCTACCCGGTGACGGCGAGCGGCGGGGCGAGTGGCAACCCGGTCACCTTCTCGGTCGACCCCTCGGCGAATGGAAGCTGCAGCATCTCGGGTGCGATCGTCACCTTCGTCGCCGTCGGGACCTGCGTCATCGACGCCAACCAGGCGGGGAGCCCCAGTTACGAAGCGGCAACCCAGGTCCAGCAGTCCTTCGAGTTGGACCCTGGTACCCAGACCATCACCTTCACCTCGACCCCGCCCAAGTCGGCGGTCGTGGGGAGCACCTACACCCCAACGGCGACGGGTGGGGGTAGCGGCAACCCGGTCACCTTCTCGGTCGACCCGTCGGCGAATGGAAGCTGCAGCATCTCGGGTGCGACCGTCACCTTCGTCGCCGTCGGGACCTGCGTCATCGACGCCAACCAGGCCGGCAACGCCAACTATGAAGCTGCAACCCAGGTCCAGCAGTCCTTCGATCCGGACTCCGTCGCGCAGAGCATCACCTTCACCTCGACCCCGCCCAAGCCGGCAGTCATCGAAGGCACCTACCCAGTGACGGCGAGCGGCGGGGCGAGTGGCAACCCGGTCACCTTCTCGGTCGACCCCTCGGCGAATGGAAGCTGCAGCATCTCGGGTGCGACCGTCACTCTCGTCGCCGTCGGGACCTGCGTCATCGACGCCAACCAGGCCGGCAACGCCGGCTACGAGGCCGCGACCCAGGTCCAGCAGTCCTTCGCCGTCGTCGGCACCCAGAGCATCACCTTCACCACGACCTCGCCCAGCCCCGCGGTCGTCGGAGGCACCTACACGCCCACGGCGAAAGGCGGGGCGAGTGGCAACCCGGTCACCTTCTCGGTCGACCCCTCCGCCAAGGGAAGCTGCAGCATCTCGGGTGGCCACGTCACCTTCGTCGCCGTCGGGACCTGCGTCATCGACGCCAACCAGGCGGGGAGCGCCAGCTACGAGGCCGCGACCCAGGTCCAGCAGTCCTTCGCCGTCGTCGGCACCCAGAGCATCACCTTCACCTCGACCCCGCCCAAGCCCGGCGGTCGTCGGAGGCACCTACCCAGTGCACGGCGAGAGGCGGGGCGAGTGGCAACCCGGTCACCTTCTCGGTCGACCCCTCCGCGCAAGGAAGCTGCAGCCATCTCGGGTGGCCACCGTCACTTCGTCGCCGTCGGGACCTGCGTCATCGACGCCAACCAGGCTGGCAACGCCAGCTACGAGGCCGCGACCCAGGTCCAGCAGTCCTTCGCCGTCGTCGGCACCCAGCGCATCACCTTCACCTCGACCCCGCCCAGCCCCGCGGTCGTGGGGGGCACCTACTCCCCCACTGCGAGCGGCGGGGCAAGTGGTAACCCGGTCACCTTCTCGGTCGACCCGTCCGCGGATGGAAGCTGCAGCATCTCGGGTGCGACCGTCACCCTCGTCGCTGTCGGGACCTGCGTCATCGACGCCAACCAGGCCGGCAACGCCAGCTACGAGGCCGCCCCCCAGGTCCAGCAGTCCTTCACCGTCGGCGCGTCCGGCTCGACGCCCCCGCCCGCCCCGGTCAGTGGGAGCGGAGGGAGTTGCACCAGCCCGTACGTCACGCTGACCGGCGGCGAGGACACCACCTCGACGGACTCCAACGGTACGTGGTGGGTCGATCAGGACGAGTGGTCGTCGAGCGCTCCCCAGTCGATGGCCGTCTGTTCGCCATCATCTTGGACCGTCACAACGAACCAGCCAGCGCAGTCCGGCAACGGCGTCGACACCTATCCCAACACCGAGTACGACATCGGTGGGAGAGACAACGGGGTGGCGACCAAGGCCATCTCGGCGTACTCATCCATCACCTCGACGTTCAGTGAAGCGTTCCCGACAACGGGCGACAGCTTCGATTCGGGCTACGACCTGTGGACCGACAACTGGTCGAACGAGACGATGATCTGGAACCAGTACGGTGGCACGCAGACCTTCTGGAGCAGTTGCGCCGAAGCCCCTGCGAGTTCGGTGGCCGACTGTGGGTACCAGTCCTACGCCGTCACCCTCAGCGGTGTCCCCTACCACGCCCTCAATCTGGGGGGAGAGGTCATCTTTCTGCGCGACACCCAGGTGGCATCGGGGTCGGTCGACATCCTCGCCGCCTACAACTTTGAAGTGATGATGGGTTGGGCCAAGTCGAGCGACGCTCCGACACAGTTGGAGTACGGCATCGAGATATGTTCCACCACCGGGAGCCAGGTGTTCCCGTTGAACGGACTGACGTTCAACCTGAGCTAGCAGTGCCGCCACGGTCGGCGTACCGGGGATCGTTCCCCCGGCGTGGCGCGTGAGACTGAACAGAGCCATTGCAGGTTCTTCGGAATCTGGCGGGGTCACCGACCTCACTGGACGACGATCGAACCGAGCACACGCCAGTTCGGCTTGCCGGCGTAGAGCAGGGCTCGGATGCGGTAGTTCTCGAAGTTGCGGAACCCGAAGCCGATCCGCTTGATGCGCTTGATCAGGTTGTTGAGCGCTTCGGTCGGACCGTTCGAGACCCGGGCCAGGTGGAAGTTGGCGATCTTGTCGAACCAGGCCCTCATGGTGCGACCGAGCCTTTGGATCTCGGGCGGCATTGTGCGACGGCGGCAGTGCGCCTCGAGCTCAGCCCGACCGACCCCTGACGCCGTGATTCCTCCCTACATCTTCCGGTGACCCATGGAACCCGACGTGGCGACAACACCCATGGATCCGACCTTCGCTGTATGAACGTCGCGCTTGGTCCTCAATCAGTCCTCAAAGCGATGGTCACCAACGGCAAACAGTGCGTCACGACCGTCAACAAAACCGCATGTCAGAGCGCCTGAATCAGGAGTTCTCCCTGGTAGGGCGCTCGTGGGTCACAGAATCCCGCCTACAGGCCGGCTCACCGTCAACTCATCGCGGCGGCGTGGGCTTCGCTGGCCATTACCTCAGCGAAGGTTCGTCGAACCCCGATCCCTTTCGGTGAGCACCCATGGAACCCGACAGATCACCTCTCGGCGAGAAAGAAGCAGGACGAGGGTCACGAAACGTCGAACGTCAGACCCGTCGTCGGGAACGTCTGCGTGCCGGTAGTGGCGATGATCTCGACTCCGTAGCACAGCTGCGTCGGCACGTCACTGGCGCTGGCGTAGCCGTTGGCCACCTCCCACTGCCAGGCAGCCAAGATGTTGACCGAGCCAGACGCGACCTGACTGTCACGGAAGAAGATGTACTCGCAGTTGGCCTCGGTCGAGGGGCTGCAGTTCGAGCCCAGTGCGAGGAAGTGGTAGGCCACCCCGCCGAGGGTGACCGCCACCGAGTCCTTCTCGGCGCCGCCGCTGCCCACGCAGTCGTTCTGGTCGGTTCCCGGCTCGGCACACTGGCCCCAGTAGTCGTCCGTCCCGTCCCATTGATTCCAGATCATGGTTTCGTTGGTCCAGTTGTCGGTCCACAGGTCGTAGGCCGCATCGAAGCTGGTGCCAGTGGTGGGGTACGCCTCGGAGAACGTCGAGGAAATCGAGTTCCAGCCCGAGATCGGCTTCGTGGACGGGTTGTCGCGACCACCCACGTCGTACTCAGTGTCGGGGTAGGTCTCCACCTGACCGCCGTTGTTGGTCTGGTTCGACGTGGCGTACCAGGAAGACTGATTGCAGACGTAGATGGTCTGAGGGCCGTGCGATCCCGACCAGGCGTCGTTGTCCACCCACCAGAACTCGCCATCGGCGGGGTCGGTGTTCTCAGTTCCCGATGCCTCTGACGTTGAGAAGGAGGGGTTCGTGCAGTTGGCGCTGGACGCTGGCCCTGATCCTGGCGCTGAACCGGACGTCGGCGTTCCGTAGAACTTCGAAGAGCCATAGCTGAATACCCCGCCGTCAGCAGCAACGAATCGGTATCCGCTCGCGGTTGCGTTGGCTTCCATTCCGACGATTGGTTTGTTCAAGGTGATGCTGCCGGTGGATCCGTAGAACGGGGCGTGGTACGCGAAGATCCCACCGTCGGATGCGACCAGCCAATAACCGCCCGATGCTGCGTCCGCGGCCATTCCGACCACGGGCTTGTTGAGGTGCATGGATCCAGTGGATCCCCAGAAGGGAACGCCGTACGCAAAGATCCCTCCATCAGCGGCGACGAGCCAATATCCGCTCCCATTGCCTGAATCAGCCATACCCACAACCGGCTTATTGAGAGTCATGGAACCCGTCGATCCGAGGAAGGGAGCGTCGTAACTGAAAATCCCGCCATCAGACGCCACGAGCCGATAGCCGCCAGTGACCGGATCGACCGTCATGCCCACGACTGGCCTGTTGAGCTTGATCGAGCCGGTCGAACCCTGGAACTGAGCGTCGCCGAAGGCGAAGATGCCACCATCGGAGGCGACGAGGTAGTAGCCGCCTCCATCAGGTGTTGCGGCAATGCCGACGATCGGAGCATTGAGGGTGGTCTGTTCACCCAGGTATGAGGCATCGCCACACGCGGCAACGTATCCGTCGTTGGCGACTACCCAATAGCCGCCGTCGTCGGGTGTCACTGCTATACCGACGACGGCGCTTCCGTTAGGAAGCCCCGCAGTCTGGAAGCATGAAGCGCCGGCCGCCTGTGGCTTCGAGGTCGCAGATTTGGCAGGCGTCATTGCCGCAGCAAACAGATACAGGACTGTGAGTACGGCCACCGAGAGGACCATTCGTCTTCCCCGGATGCCGTGAAGTGTGAGCGCCGCGGCTTTCGTCATTCGGGATCCCCCCTCTTCGCCTCGTCATACGACTGCGACAGCTTGCCACCTCCGACCCGTCAAGATCCCCGCTGGGCGTCTTGTACCAACGTTCCTAAGGGAGCATTCGCGCTTGTCCCACATTGTCCTCACTGTCATGGGACATCGTCCCAACACCAGGTGATCAGCGTCGGCAGGGGCCGCCCATGACGGTCGACGTATCGACACATGCCTCAGATCAAACGGCTCGACCGGGGTCCAGATGGACGATCCCGAGAGGGTCCTCATCGCCGCCGCTCAGCTTGCGCTTCAGACCAAGAAGCTCGACCTCAGAGACGACCCCCAGGATCGGTCCGCAATCGGTCCTCACAACGATGCGTATCGTCGGTCAACGATGAGAAGTGACCGACATCAAGACCCCAGCTCAGGGATCTCCCGGTAGGAATCGTCCCTGGTGAGCGGTCCGACACTTCACAGATTCCCGCCAACAGGCCGGCTCACCGTCAACACATCAGCCCCGCGCCGGGCACGCTCGGCCGGTCGAGGTAGCAAGGCCTGGAGCCGGCGGCGCGCCTTCATCCGCCCGGGTGCTAGCACGAGGTACCGTCGGCGCGCTAGCAACCTTGGTGTTGTCCTGCTGCTCGGCAACACTGGAGCGGTGGCGGCAGGCGGCGCTGGTATCCGGTCCTCCGGGGCCGTACATGAGGAGCAGGAGGGTCAGGGGTGATCCGAGCGGTCGCGCGCGAGTCCTCCTACCGGTTCCGGGCCACCTTCCGCCGGCGCTGGGCCGGGTACCTCACGCTGGTCGTACTCATCGGCCTCGTGGGGGGCGTCGCCATGGCGGCGGTGGCCGGGGCGCGCCGCACGCAGTCCTCCTTCCCGACCTACCTGGCGAGCACCAAACCCTCGGATCTGGGGATGTTCACCGAGTTCGGTCCCATCACGAACACGGGGTACTCGGAGAAGGTGGACGAGGCCGTGGCCCGGGTCCCCTACGTCGAGCGAGCGGTAGACGTCGTCGGCTTCGACGGCACCTTGCAAGTTCTGGGACATCACGCTGGAACGGGCGTGCCGGGCGAGGCACCACCCGCAGTCGAGGGCAGCACGGGCCCCGACGCCGCGTACTTCTCCTCGGACCGGGTCACCGTTCTGCAGGGCCGCATGGCCGACCCCACCCGGCCGGACGAGATCGTCATGTCCGCTGGGGCCGCCGCCCAGTACGGGCTGCACATCGGGTCCACCCTGCCCGTGGCCTTCTTCACCGACGCCCAGGCGGGCCAGCCGAACTTCAGCGGTTACCCACATGACAAGCCCCACCTCATCGTCCCGTTCAAGCTCGTCGGCATCGTGGAGTGGACTACCCAGGTCGTCCAGGATGACGATGCCGCGCTCGGCAACCAGATCGCGGTCATCACCCCCGCGCTGACCAGGGAGCTCGAGACGTGCTGCGCCTACTACTCGTACGTCTCGTTCCATCTCGACGGCGGACTGGCGCACGAAGCGGCCGTCGTCTCCGCCGTGAACGAGGTCATCCCCAACTTGGGCCCCGTTGGGGGAGAGACAACGAACGCCCCGTACGTCGCGAAGGCCGAGCGCGCCATCCGCCCCGAAGCCATCGCCCTAGGGGTGTTCGGGCTCGTCGCCGCCCTCGCCGCGCTGGTGATCAATGGTCAGGTGATCAGCCGCCTAATCCGGCGCAACGCCGAGGAGGGCGCGATCGTGCGAGCCCTGGGGGCCGGGCCCGCCATGGCGATGGCCGACGGGCTCGCCGGCGTCGTCGGCGCGATCGCGGCCGGATCGCTCCTGGCGGTGGGGGTCGCCGTTGGGCTGTCCCCGCTGGCCCCGATCGGCCCGGTCCGGCCCGTCTACCCCGACGTCGGCGTGACCTTCGATTGGACCGTTCTCGGTCTCGGGTTCCTCTTGTTCGTCGTGGCGCTCGCGGCGACCGCGCTGTTCGTCGCCTTCAGGGTCGCGCCACACCGTTTGGCGCTAAGGCCGGACACCCCACACCGGGACCCCGGGTGGATCCGGGCCGTCGCGGCCGCGCTTCCGCCGAGCGCGGTGCTGGGCATCCGATCGGCGATGGGCGGGCGTGCCGGACGCGACGCCGCACCGGTGCGCTCAGCGCTCCTCGGCGCGGTGGTCGCGATCACGGTGATCGTGACCTCGCTCACGTTCGCATCGAGTCTCAACGCCCTCGTGTCCCAACCACCTCTGTACGGATGGAACTGGGACTACGCCCTGCTGGCCGGCTTCTCCGCCGCCGAGAACCTGCCGGCGGCGGAGACGACCGCACTGCTCGACCACGACCCCGATGTCGCCCGCTGGGCCGGCGTCTACTTCGAGAGCGCCAGCCTCGACGGGCACTCCGTGCCCGTCCTGGCCATGAGGCCGGGCGCGGTGGTGAGCCCCTCCTTGCTCTCCGGCCACGCGCTGACGGAGCCGTCAGAGGTCATGCTCGGACCGGCGACTCTGGCGTCGCTGCACGCACACGTCGGCGGCACGGTCATGGCGCAGACGGACGGTCACACGAAGGTCCGCCTGCGCATCGTCGGGACGGCGACCCTGCCGACGATCGGCGGGTCGGGAGATCCCGCTCTGCAGATGGGGACCGGGGCGGTGATGGCCACATCGCTCTTCTCGGCCACCGATCTCAACCAGCAGGGCAGCCCGGTGCCCGGCCCCATGGCTGTCTTCGTCGCCGTCCGGCCCGGCGTGAGCGACGACGCCGCGCTGCGCTCGCTCGACCACATTGCGGCCGTGCTCGACCGGCCCTCGGATCCCGATGCGCCGGTCGGCGGAGTGGTCAGCGCGCTGCGCCCGGCGGAGATCGCGAACTACCGCACCATCGGCGCGACGCCGGCGCTCCTCGCCGCGGTCCTGGCCGTCGGCGCGATCGGCGCGCTGGGGCTCACCCTCGTCGCCTCGGTCCGCCAGCGCCGGCGCCAGTTCGCCCTCCTGAAGACGCTGGGGTTCACCCAGCGGCAGCTTGCCGCCTCGGTGGCCTGGCAGTCCTCGGTGGCGGCCGTGGTCGGGGTGGTGCTGGGAGTCCCGATCGGGATCGCCCTGGGACGCTGGATGTGGACGCTGTTCGCCGAGGGCATCTCAGCTGTGCTGCACCCGACGGTACCCGTCCTGTCGGTGGCGCTGGTCGCTCTCGGGGCGCTCGTGTTCGCGAACCTTGTCGCTCTCATCCCGGGGCGCGTGGCGGCCAGGACGCGCACCTCGCTGCTCCTGCGGGCCGAATGACCGGGGGCTGGTCAGGACTCCCCAAAGGCGACCATCGGCCTGGTGGCCCTCCGCTGCGTGGCAACCGTCAAACAGGTCACGCCGAGCGATCCGAAGCTTCAGATCGTGGGGCGCAGCGTTCTCTGCGGCGATCAGGAGCTTGTGGCGTCGATGTTTCCGTCAGGTCGCCATTCCAACGACCGGCGTGAGGTGGGCACCACTGGAACCGAAGAATCGTGCGTCGCCATAAGAGAAGATCCCGCCATCCGAGGCCACCAGCCAGTATCCGCCGCCGTCTGGCGTCAGAGCCATGCTCACGATGGGCTCGTTGAGGTGGATTCCGCCGGTGGACCCGAGGAACCCTGCATCCCCGAAGCTGAAGATCCCGCCATCGGAGGCCACCAGCCAGTAGCCGCCACCGTCAGATGTCGAAGCCATACTCACGATGGGCTCGTTGAGGTGGATTCCGCCGGTGGACCCGAGGAACCGTGCATCGCCGAAGCTGAAGATCCCGCCATCGGAGGCCACCAACCAGTAGCCGCCACCGTCGGGCGTCGACGCCATGCCAACGATGGGCTCGTTGAGATGCATACCGCCGGTGGACCCGAGGAACCGGGCGTCGCCGAAGCTGAAGATCCCGCCATCTGACGCCACCAGCCGGTAGCCGCCACCGTCTGGCGTCGGCGCCATACCCACGATGGGGCGATTCAGTCGCAGGCCGCTCGTTGACCCATGAAACGCGGCGTCGCCGAAGCTGAAGATTCCGCCGTCGGAGCTCACCAGCCAATAGCCGACGCCGTCGGGTGTGGCGACGATATGGGTGATCGGTGCGTTCAGGCTCGGTGCCAGCAAACCTCCGAGGTTCGCCGCGTCACCGTGGGGATCGACGGCGCCGTCGGAGTGGGCTATCCAGTAGCCGCCGGCGCGAGTCGCCCCGTTTGACCCTCCCGAGCCTTTTGGGGGTGGCCGAGTCGTCGTTGTGGTCGGCCGGGTCGTTGTGGTGGGCCGGGTCGTCGTTGTGGTCGGAGCCACCGTCGTCGTCGTGGTCGGAGCCACCGTCGTGGTGGTGGTCGGAGCCACCGTCGTCGTCGTGGTCGTCGGATTCGTGGCCGACCCGTTGAACGTCGACCCGGCGTCTTGGGCCACGACCGCGGCATTGGAGTTGGGGTCGGTGTAGCCGCCGCTCCACTGGGCCCAGCTCACGGTGTCGCCCTGGTACATGGAGTCGAACACGAACGGTCCGTTGTAGGTGTTGTCGCTGAAGGTGACGTTCTGCTTGTCGACCAGGTTCAGCGGCACGGCGTAGCCGTCGTAGGGCGCGATGGTGCCCCACTCCGAATAGAGGCCGATGAACCCACAGCCCTTGGCCGCCGTGCAATTGGACCCGATGTTCGACGGCGTGAAGTTGAACGTGTTGTCGGTGACCAAGATGTTCTGGCTCTTCCAGCGGCAGTTGTCGTAGTAGTCGGGGTTCTGGCTCGGGTTGGCCGAGGCCGAGTCGTTGACTGTGCACGAAGAGACCGAGTAGACGCTCGGATTGTCGAGCGTGCAGTAGTCGCTCGAGGTGTTGTCCGACTGGGTCCCACAGAAGCGGCCGGAGTCGTCGTAGATGTCGACGCCGCCCCAGTTGTCGGTCAGCACGTTGCCCGAAATCACCGATTCGGTGTCATAGGCACCGTGGACATTGGCGTCGCTTCCCGCGTTGTTGATCTCGATGGCCCCGGTGCCGGGGTTGTTGGGACCGGCGATCCAGCCGTTGTCGACGAAGGTGTTGTCGGTGATCGAGACGTTGTAGGAGATCTCGTATTGGATGGCCACGTCCCAGTTGTGGGAGAAGTAGTTGTCGCTCACGTTGAAGCCGGTGTTGTTGGTGTCCATCCACAGCCCGACCGACTCGTTGTCGTGGATGTAGTTCCCCGTCACCGTGGCCCCCAGATCGTTCCAGAACTTCGCTCCACCGGTGCAGCCGCAGGCCCCGGTCCCGTCGGTGTCGTAGTTCTGCGTGTCGTTGTCGCTAATCTCGTTGTTGGTGATGGTCAAGTTGGTGACCGGGACCGAGTCGGACCCCGAATAGGTCTGGAACCCGTACTGGCCGTTCTTGGTCAGGCAGTCGTCATTGAGCACGCCGTTGGAGTCCACCATCACACCGGCGCCGTTGGGGTTGTTCTCGATGGTCGAGTTCTCGATCACCCAGCCGCTGCTCAGGTTTTGGTTGACCGCCCCCTGTGACTGGGGAGCGGTGAAGTTCTCGATGGTGAGGTACTCGATGGTGACGTTGGTGCCCGAGCCGGCGATGGCGAAGTCGTTCTTGTCCTGGCCGTCGAGGACCGCTCCGGGGCCGCCCATGAGCGTGTCGTTGTTGGCGGCGTCGATCTGGGCGAACTCACCTGATCCGAGCGTGTGCGTGCCCGGAGCGAACCAGTAGGTCGTGCTCGCTCCCAGCGTGCCGGCGAAGAGCCGCACTGTTGTCCCCTGCCGGGACGCTCACCGCGCCCGCCGGAGCGGAGGAGGGGCCGGTGAGCAGGGACGAATTGCCGCACACGGTCACCGGCGGTGACGACGGTGCCGTGGACCCCGACGCGGGCGCCGTCTTGAGCAGGGAGGGGTCGGCAAACCCGACCACCGCCAGGCCGGCGGCGAGCAGTGTGACGGCTGCGGCGTAGCCAGCGAGGACCTTCGTCCTGCTCGCGTGTTCCCGTCGAGGGACGCACACGTCCATAGTGATCACTCGGCCAAATCTGCCCATCCCTTGAAGTTGCTCTCGAGACCCGACACACCACCATTCCCGGGCTTGGTTCAGAATCTCGGCGATGTTGGTCTTCGTCCTCACGTTGTCCTCACTACTGTGGGACATTGTCCCTAACCACTGTGGGACAGAGCCGTAATTGGCGACAGCTGCTGCCCAAGAATGGTCAACAGATCGACCGATGCATCAAATCGAACATGTCGCCAATCAGTTGGAGGGCTGCGGAGATACCGGCGCCCGTTGCGAAGATGGCCAATTGGGCCCAAGTCAGGTCAACGAATGACAGACAGCAGGGTGACCACAGCAAGAATCGGGGTGGTCGGCGCCGGCATTGTCGGACTCTCAGTGGCTCGCCGTCTGCAGCTCGCGATGAACGTCGAAGTCACAGTGATCGACAAGGAGGGCACGGTCGCTGCCCACCAGACCAGTCACAGCAGCAACGTTGTGCATTCCGGTGTCTACTACCCACCTGGGTCACTCAAGGCCATGTTGTGTCGGCGCGGTGGTCAGCTCCTACGCGCCTACTGTGCCGAACGGGAGCTCCCCTACGAAGAGGTCGGCAAAGTGATCGTCGCCCTTCGCGATGACGAGATGCCCCGTTTGTTCGACCTGGCCAGTCGGGCGGAGGCCAACGGTATTCCCGGATCACGGTTGATCGACGCCTCAGAGCTTCGTGACCGCGAGCCACATGTTCAGGGACTCTCGGCGTTGTTGATTCCGGGAACGGCGGTCGTGGACTTCCGCGTCATTGCCGAACAGCTGGCCGCCGACATCGTTCTGGAGGGAGGCCAGGTGATTTTGGGACAGCCAGTCATGGAGATCGATGTGCGTTCCTCGGCGGTACACATCACCACCGATGCGCACGAACGGGCCTTTGACTATCTCGTCGTGTGCGGCGGTCTCCAGTCATCGCTTCTTGCTCGGCTGGCCGGTGCCGCTTCGGACCCAGAGATCATCCCCTTCCGAGGGGAGTATTACGAGATCGCGCCAGAGCGCACAGATCTCATTCGCGGTCTCGTCTATCCAGTTCCAGACCCTCGATTTCCCTTCCTCGGAGTGCATTTCACTCGAGGCCTTGGCGGCCACGTCCATGTCGGACCCAACGCCGTCCTGGCCATGTCCCAGGAAGGATATCGGTGGGGCGATGTACGGCTTCGAGACCTATGGCGCACAGTGCGGTATCCGGGAATGCGCAAAATGGCACGCCAGCACTGGCGAATGGGCGCTCGGGAGATATTCGGTTCGGTGAGCAAGTCACTCTTCTTTGGTCGTGCCCGTGCATACGTACCTGAACTGTCGCGGGCTGACCTTGTCCGTTCAGGGGCGGGCGTGCGCGCTCAAGCTCTTCACCGCGACGGAACCCTTGTTGATGACTTCGTCATTGACCATCAGCCGCGCGTAACCCTCGTGCGTAATGCGCCATCGCCCGCAGCGACGGCATCACTGGCCATCGCCGAGCACATCGTTGGCGAAATGGCAGACAACGATGCCTCGTTCGCTCGCCGGGTGCGTTAGCAGAGATTCTTGCAGGCCTCGGGTAGCGGCCGTACGTGCGCCTCACGAGTTCGGAACTGCTCAACATCCTCGATCGACAAGGAGGGCATCGAGCAGACCGCCCCACTGGTGAATGATTTCCGAAAGAGCAGGGCGTGGCTCTGCGACGGGAACGACGGTCACCCGTCCCGCAAAACACCGTTCCGTAAGCAGGCGGGCGCGCGTAACCTGGGCTCGACCCGGAACGATCAAGAGGCTGTGCCAGTTGTGACGTGTGGCGTATCGCCCTGCCCATTCTGCTTCGCCACGCGTGTTGTTGCTGGCGTCCACGAAGCACACCACCGTGACCCGAGGCACTTTGGGGCATGACGTGTCAGCGCTCTGCCCACCCTGAGAAAACAGGAGTACAGGGGCGTATCCCTTCTCAGCGAGAGACACGGCCAGTGCTGCTCGGGCTCCTTCGTCACTGCCATTGAGACTCAAGATACCGTCGACGTGCGTCGGCTGGTCCGCTGGAGGAAAGACGAAGAGCCGCAAGGTCGCCGCCGCAAACATCACGACCAGAACGAAAACTACCCCGAGGCTTCCGAGCAACAGCCGCCGTCGCCGACGCGAGCGGGATGTCGCTCGTCCTGGGTCTGGTCCCTCTGTTGAGCGAGCGGATATCTCTTCTGCCAATTCGGGAGCAGCCGTTCTCGAAGAAGGTCCCATCGCCTCTCGAATTTCTCTTGGCGTCGTGGGCCGGAGCTACGTGCTGACCGTGACCTTGAAGGGTCCGGCGGTGGCCTTGCCTGCCGAGTTCGAGGCGATCACCGAATAGCTGAAGGTCTTGGTGCCCGACGGCGGGGTTCCCGTTACCACTCCCGTGGCCGAGTTGATCGACAACCAGGTCGGAGCCGATAAGTTCAGGGCGTACGTGGGGACCGGAGTCCCGTTGGCGCTGAACGTGTAGCTGTACCTCTGTCCCACCGTGGCGGTCGTGGGCGGCGCATCGAGCGCGAACACCGGCACCTGGCTCACGGCGAAGGACTGCTGGACCTGGGTTGCCGCGTTGTAGTCGACGTTGCCAGCCTGATTGGCATCGAGGCGACAGGTCCCTGCCGCCTGGAAGCTCACGACCCCGGCCGGACTGATGGAGCACACCGCCGACGCAGAGGAGTCGACGGTAATGGCCACCGTGAGCTTCGAGGTCGCCGAGGCAATCGGCGTGTAGGTCGCTCCACCTACAACCGCCTTGGTCGGTGCGGTTGAGGTGAACTTGACGGTCTGTGTCGCCATGGAGACGACATAGCCATTGGTCATCCCCGTAAAGCTAGGAGTGTAATTCGCGCCTGCGCTCCCCGAACAAGTCGAGCCCAGGATCGTGTAGGTCCCTGCCGCGAGTGAAGAGTTGATCAGCGTCGAGGACCCGACCGTCGTGCACTTGAGCGAGGTGACGCTCACTCCCGAGGGTGTGGTCGTGTAGGTGAAGCTAGAGCCTCCGCCATAGGTCTGGGTCCCCGAGACCAGGACGGTCACGGGAGCCTTGGAGACAACGAAGCCCGTGCTGACGCCGGTGAACGTGAGGGAGTAATTCGCGCCAGCGCTCCCCGAACAGGACGAACCGAGGATCGTGTAGGTTCCTGCGCCGAGCGATGAATTGATCGGGGTCGAGGATCCGACAGTGGTGCAGACGAGCGAGGTGACGCTCACTCCCGAGGGCGTGGTCGCGTAGGTGAAGCTCGGACCTCCGCCGTAGGTCTGGGTCCCCGAGACCTGAACGGTGACGGGCACCACGGGCGTCCACTGGGCATAGAGGGTCACCGAGCCGGCCAGGGTGTAAGGAGAGGTCAGGGCACTGCCCCCGCTCGGCGCGGCGAACCAGCCGTTGAAGGTGTAACCGGCCCGGGTGGGGGCGCCGGGCAAGGTGACCGTGGTCCCGTCGAGGCCGCTCTGCGAGCTCACCGCGCTGCCGCCCTCTGTGTTGAAGGTCAGCGTGTCGGTGGCGTTGGGGATCCACTGGGCGTAGAGGGTGACCGAGCCGGCCAGGGTGTAGGTGGCCCCGGCGCTGTAGTCGAACCCACTCCCTGCAGCCGCACTGTTCCAGCCGTTGAAGGTGTAACCGGCCCGGGTGGGGGCGCCGGGCAAGGTGACCGTGGTCCCGTCGAGGCCGCTCTGCGAGCTCACCGCGCTGCCGCCCTCTGTGTTGAAGGTCAGCGTGTCGGTGGCGTTGGCGCTCCACTGGGCGCTAAAGACGATGGGGGCCCCGACGCTCGAGAGCAGGTAGGTCGAGCCGGCCGGGTAGGACAGGGTGCTGTCACTCCAGCCGGTGAAGGTGTGGCCCGGGTAGGTGAAGGGGTTGGCGGCCAAGGTGATGGTGGTGCCGTCGAGGCCGGCCCCCGGGGCCGGGGCGGTGCCGCTCCCCCCGTTCGCGAGGTAGGAGTAGGCGTCGGTGGCGTTGGCGCTCCACTGGGCGTAGAGGGTCACCGAGCCGGCCAAGGTGTAAGGAGAGGTCAGGGCACTGCCCCCGCTCGGCGCGGCGAACCAGCCGTTGAAGGTGTAACCGGCCCGGGTGGGGGCGCCGGGCAAGGTGACCGTGGTCCCGTCGAGGCCGCTCTGCGAGCTCACCGCGCTGCCGCCCTCTGTGTTGAAGGTCAGCGTGTCGGTGGCGTTGGCGCTCCACTGGGCGCTAAAGACGATGGGGGCCCCGACGCTCGAGAGCAGGTAGGTCGAGCCGGCCGGGTAGGACAGGGTGCTGTCACTCCAGCCGGTGAAGGTGTGGCCCGGGTAGGTGAAGGGGTTGGCGGCCAAGGTGATGGTGGTGCCGTCGAGGCCGGCCCCCGGGGCCGGGGCGGTGCCGCTCCCCCCGTTCGCGAGGTAGGAGTAGGCGTCGGTGGCGTTGGCGCTCCACTGGGCGTAGAGGGTCACCGAGCCGGCCAAGGTGTAAGGAGAGGTCAGGGCACTGCCCCCGCTCGGCGCGGCGAACCAGCCGTTGAAGGTGTAACCGGCCCGGGTGGGGGCGCCGGGCAAGGTGACCGTGGTCCCGTCGAGGCCGCTCTGCGAGCTCACCGCGCTGCCGCCCTCTGTGTTGAAGGTCAGCGTGTCGGTGGCGTTGGCGCTCCACTGGGCGCTAAAGACGATGGGGGCCCCGACGCTCGAGAGCAGGTAGGTCGAGCCGGCCGGGTAGGACAGGGTGCTGTCACTCCAGCCGGTGAAGGTGTGGCCCGGGTAGGTGAAGGGGTTGGCGGCCAAGGTGATGGTGGTGCCGTCGAGGCCGGCCCCCGGGGCCGGGGCGGTGCCGCTCCCCCCGTTCGCGAGGTAGGAGTAGGCGTCGGTGGCGTTGGCGCTCCACTGGGCGTAGAGGGTCACCGAGCCGGCCAAGGTGTAAGGAGAGGTCAGGGCACTGCCCCCGCTCGGCGCGGCGAACCAGCCGTTGAAGGTGTAACCGGCCCGGGTGGGGGCGCCGGGCAAGGTGACCGTGGTCCCGTCGAGGCCGCTCTGCGAGCTCACCGCGCTGCCGCCCTCTGTGTTGAAGGTCAGCGTGTCGGTGGCGTTGGCGCTCCACTGGGCGCTAAAGACGATGGGGGCCCCGACGCTCGAGAGCAGGTAGGTCGAGCCGGCCGGGTAGGACAGGGTGCTGTCACTCCAGCCGGTGAAGGTGTGGCCCGGGTAGGTGAAGGGGTTGGCGGCCAAGGTGATGGTGGTGCCGTCGAGGCCGGCCCCCGGGGCCGGGGCGGTGCCGCTCCCCCCGTTCGCGAGGTAGGAGTAGGCGTCGGTGGCGTTGGCGCTCCACTGGGCGTAGAGGGTCACCGAGCCGGCCAAGGTGTAAGGAGAGGTCAGGGCACTGCCCCCGCTCGGCGCGGCGAACCAGCCGTTGAAGGTGTAACCGGCCCGGGTGGGGGCGCCGGGCAAGGTGACCGTGGTCCCGTCGAGGCCGCTCTGCGAGCTCACCGCGCTGCCGCCCTCTGTGTTGAAGGTCAGCGTGTCGGTGGCGTTGGCGCTCCACTGGGCGCTAAAGACGATGGGGGCCCCGACGCTCGAGAGCAGGTAGGTCGAGCCGGCCGGGTAGGACAGGGTGCTGTCACTCCAGCCGGTGAAGGTGTGGCCCGGGTAGGTGAAGGGGTTGGCGGCCAAGGTGATGGTGGTGCCGTCGAGGCCGGCCCCCGGGGCCGGGGCGGTGCCGCTCCCCCCGTTCGCGAGGTAGGAGTAGGCGTCGGTGGCGTTGGCGCTCCACTGGGCGTAGAGGGTCACCGAGCCGGCCAAGGTGTAAGGAGAGGTCAGGGCACTGCCCCCGCTCGGCGCGGCGAACCAGCCGTTGAAGGTGTAACCGGCCCGGGTGGGGGCGCCGGGCAAGGTGACCGTGGTCCCGTCGAGGCCGCTCTGCGAGCTCACCGCGCTGCCGCCCTCTGTGTTGAAGGTCAGCGTGTCGGTGGCGTTGGCGCTCCACTGGGCGCTAAAGACGATGGGGGCCCCGACGCTCGAGAGCAGGTAGGTCGAGCCGGCCGGGTAGGACAGGGTGCTGTCACTCCAGCCGGTGAAGGTGTGGCCCGGGTAGGTGAAGGGGTTGGCGGCCAAGGTGATGGTGGTGCCGTCGAGGCCGGCCCCCGGGGCCGGGGCGGTGCCGCTCCCCCCGTTCGCGAGGTAGGAGTAGGCGTCGGTGGCGTTGGCGCTCCACTGGGCGTAGAGGGTCACCGAGCCGGCCAAGGTGTAAGGAGAGGTCAGGGCACTGCCCCCGCTCGGCGCGGCGAACCAGCCGTTGAAGGTGTAACCGGCCCGGGTGGGGGCGCCGGGCAAGGTGACCGTGGTCCCGTCGAGGCCGCTCTGCGAGCTCACCGCGCTGCCGCCCTCTGTGTTGAAGGTCAGCGTGTCGGTGGCGTTGGCGCTCCACTGGGCGCTAAAGACGATGGGGGCCCCGACGCTCGAGAGCAGGTAGGTCGAGCCGGCCGGGTAGGACAGGGTGCTGTCACTCCAGCCGGTGAAGGTGTGGCCCGGGTAGGTGAAGGGGTTGGCGGCCAAGGTGATGGTGGTGCCGTCGAGGCCGGCCCCCGGGGCCGGGGCGGTGCCGCTCCCCCCGTTCGCGAGGTAGGAGTAGGCGTCGGTGGCGTTGGCGCTCCACTGGGCGTAGAGGGTCACCGAGCCGGCCAAGGTGTAAGGAGAGGTCAGGGCACTGCCCCCGCTCGGCGCGGCGAACCAGCCGTTGAAGGTGTAACCGGCCCGGGTGGGGGCGCCGGGCAAGGTGACCGTGGTCCCGTCGAGGCCGCTCTGCGAGCTCACCGCGCTGCCGCCCTCTGTGTTGAAGGTCAGCGTGTCGGTGGCGTTGGCGCTCCACTGGGCGCTAAAGACGATGGGGGCCCCGACGCTCGAGAGCAGGTAGGTCGAGCCGGCCGGGTAGGACAGGGTGCTGTCACTCCAGCCGGTGAAGGTGTGGCCCGGGTAGGTGAAGGGGTTGGCGGCCAAGGTGATGGTGGTGCCGTCGAGGCCGGCCCCCGGGGCCGGGGCGGTGCCGCTCCCCCCGTTCGCGAGGTAGGAGTAGGCGTCGGTGGCGTTGGCGCTCCACTGGGCGTAGAGGGTCACCGAGCCGGCCAAGGTGTAAGGAGAGGTCAGGGCACTGCCCCCGCTCGGCGCGGCGAACCAGCCGTTGAAGGTGTAACCGGCCCGGGTGGGGGCGCCGGGCAAGGTGACCGTGGTCCCGTCGAGGCCGCTCTGCGAACTCACTGCGCTGCCACCCTCTGAATTGAAGGTGACAGTGTCGGTCGTACCGCTGTTCACGAACTGGGTGCTGTCCTGATACAGAGCAGCCAAGGCCCCGGGCACCCAACCGCTATCCCAGCTATGGGCCGTCGCCTGCGACATGCCAGTCGTGTGAAGGAATCCTTCTGAGGTCAAACGGGAGTCGTAGTCGTTTACGTCCCATTGGTAATAGAAATAGCCGCCGATCCAAATCCGGCTGCTCGTGAGGAATGGTGCCTTATGGGCGTTGAGGAAGGCGTTGGTCAGCGTGTAGTTGGCTTGGTAGTTCGCATCGGTACCGTAATTGGCAGCAGGGTCAGAACCCAGCTGGTCGTACGACGTCATGTCGGCCGGGAAATCCCATGTAGCAGCCAATTGAAAGAGATCCGGATGCTTCAGGATGAGGTCCTGTGCTCCGAGCCCCGACTTTGAGAACCCGATCAACCAATTCTGCTCAGTGCCGGTGGTCGCAAGGTTCGCCTTCACCCACGGCTCGAGGTCTGTTGTCATGAAAGTCTCGTATTGCAGGTTGGCGTCGTTGGGATCGTTCGCGTACCACGGGTCAATGGCGAATGTGGGTTCGATGATCGTCAGGTTGTATTTGTCCTCAGCATCGACCGCAGCCATCGTTTCGAGCCCATCACCAAAGACGCTTCCCAGTCCCGCCTCGACAGGAAGCACGTAGAGGAAATTGTGCGCGACCCCTGTTGCTGGGTGAGTCGGTTGCAGCACGCGAAGAGTCTGAGGACCGTCTCCATCGTTCGCGGAGGTAAAGGAGTAGTACTGAATGTTGTTAGCACCCGTGCTCTGATACTGAACGGAGAAGGCGCCGCTTCCACAGGTGACCGAGACGTTGGTGACGTTGGCGGAACCCACGGTGCCCGATCCGTTGACGACCGTGCAAGCCTGACCCGATGGATCGGTCTGCACCGTGACGGCGTAGGGGCTGCTCTGGGCCAAGAGGGAACTGAACGTGAAGCTGCCATTGGCGCCGATACTCAGAGGGTTCCCGCCGTTGTCCTCAAGGATTGCTGTCCCCGAAAGGCCCGAGACGGTGCCCCCGATCGAATACGGGCCGGTGCCCGTCCCCCCCGGGGTTCCACAGGCGACAGAGACGTTGGTGACGTTGCCCGAGCCCACGACGCCCGATCCGTTGGCGACGCTGCAGACCTGACCGGAGGGTTCGGTCGTCACGGTGACGGAGTACGAGGCGCCCTGGGCCAAGGGGGAATCGAAGGTGAAGCTGCCGTTGGCGCTGATACTCAGAGGGTCCCCGCCATTGTTCTCGAGGCCGACCGTCCCCGAAAGACCCGAGACGGTGCCCCCGATCGAATAGGGGCCACTGCTGGCACCGTTGGTGCCACCGACCCAGTCCCCTGCGGTCGAGGTGCCGTAGGCCATGATGGCCGGGGCCCCTCCCGTCAAGCTGGTGTCGGTGGCCGTGATCTCCACGACACCGTTCTCTGAGAACGAGAGTGTGGAGCCAGTGACGCTCAGGCTCAACTCGGTCCCGGCAGCCAGGGTTCCTGATGCGAAGGTGGAGCCGAGTTGCGTCCAGCCGCCATTGATCAGCTTGAACAGCTGCAGTTCGGGGTTGCCGTTGTTCCCCCAGTAGATGCCGACATAGAGACTCTGGCCACCGTTCTGGGCTCTCACCGCGGGACCAATCCATTGGCCACCACCGATCGGAGTGGAAGTGACCTGAACCTGGGAAGACTGGTCACTGCCGAAGGCCGTTCCCGTGTAGATGTCACCGGAGTTTCCGCCAGCTTTGGTGCCGATGACCGCGTCATTGGAGATCGCCAGTCCCCCGACGGTCATGTCGGTCCAGTTCGCACCGAGGCTTCCGTTCGCCCTGTTGAAGTTGTCGGAGGCGGTGCCCGTCCCCCCCGGGGTTCCACAGGCGACAGAGACGTTGGTGACGTTGCCCGAGCCCACGACGCCCGATCCGTTGGCGACGCTGCAGACCTGACCGGAGGGTTCGGTCGTCACGGTGACGGAGTACGAGGCGCCCTGGGCCAAGGGGGAATCGAAGGTGAAGCTGCCGTTGGCGCTGATACTCAGAGGGTCCCCGCCATTGTTCTCGAGGCCGACCGTCCCCGAAAGACCCGAGACGGTGCCCCCGATCGAATAGGGGCCACTGCTGGCACCGTTGGTGCCACCGACCCAGTCCCCTGCGGTCGAGGTGCCGTAGGCCATGATGGCCGGGGCCCCTCCCGTCAAGCTGGTGTCGGTGGCCGTGATCTCCACGACACCGTTCTCTGAGAACGAGAGTGTGGAGCCAGTGACGCTCAGGCTCAACTCGGTCCCGGCAGCCAGGGTTCCTGATGCGAAGGTGGAGCCGAGTTGCGTCCAGCCGCCATTGATCAGCTTGAACAGCTGCAGTTCGGGGTTGCCGTTGTTCCCCCAGTAGATGCCGACATAGAGACTCTGGCCACCGTTCTGGGCTCTCACCGCGGGACCAATCCATTGGCCACCACCGATCGGAGTGGAAGTGACCTGAACCTGGGAAGACTGGTCACTGCCGAAGGCCGTTCCCGTGTAGATGTCACCGGAGTTTCCGCCAGCTTTGGTGCCGATGACCGCGTCATTGGAGATCGCCAGTCCCCCGACGGTCATGTCGGTCCAGTTCGCACCGAGGCTTCCGTTCGCCCTGTTGAAGTTGTCCGAGGCAATGGTGGCAGCGAATGATCGCTGCGGCATCGCCAGTACGAGCAATGAGACGACGAGAGAACCGAGGACCATGGCTCGCAAGGACAGTGCGAGCGCATGGAGTGTCGGGGTGCGCACTGTCAACGGGCTATCTCTCTCTCCGTGGAAACCACCGACGAGCATTCTCAACACCGGACCCGCACAGTGGAGGCGCACCTCAGGCCAGGGCTTCCAAACGAGAGGGAGACCTGCTTGACGCTTCAACTACCTGGGTCGGCGAGCGCGTTCCCTTCGGGTCTCTACCTCGATTCTCCAAGGACATCCTGAACCAGGAGGGCTCAGGGATACGTGGTGATACGTGGACCGACGAACTTTCTGGCAAATCGCGCCTAAGCGCATTCGCCGTGGGTTCACAATTTCCCAACAACGGGTTCAGCCGTTTCACAGGGTGCATGAGTTCGGCCGGGTCCCTCGGAGAACATGCAGCCCGGACTATGCACAGCGACCCCCAGCACCGGAAGAGCCTTCCTGCAGTCTCGGAGCGACGGGGTGAGGTCGCCCCGTGACGAGCTGTGGTCGAAAGGAATGGATTGGGTGCCCGGTCATCATCAGAAGATTCTCGAGTTCACACGGTGCGCGAACCGGCAGTGACGTCACACGATCAAGGCGCGGGACTGGACGATATTCTGTTCGCCACGGCGGCGCCGAGGTTGATGACCAATGAACATCAATCTGTATGATCTTGCAATGGCGGATCAAGCAATGAAGAGTGGAAGGAACCTGCAGGAACGGGTCGCTTATGTCGGACGAGCGGCCCTCGTTGTGGCCACCCATCCATTGGAAGGATTGGACCGGATCCGCGGCAGAACCGAGATCGTTCTCTGTGAACGTCTTTCCTCCGTGGCGGGTCAAAGACCTTCTGCGACGACGGCGGAACCCGTGAAGAACCTTCATGAACTGCTCGACGTTGATTGGCCGTGTCCTCTGGAAGAGAGCTTCAATGAGGCGTGGAGCGACCTTGGGCGACACATGGCGTCATCGGGCCTCAAGGTCGGCGAGGGACACGATGCCGATGCGAACCTGGCGCGTGTCGTCTGGTGCGCCATACGTCACATGGACCCGCAGCGAGTTCTTGAGACTGGGGTGGCTCGAGGCGTGACGAGCGTGCTCGCTCTCGGCGCCATGGCTCAGTCCAACGGCGGCCTCGGTCGCCTCTGGAGCATCGATCTGCCACCAATGATGTCCGGCTGGCATGAACAGTCGAAGGTATTGGTGGATGAGATCGCCTGGCCGGACTGGACCTATATACGAGGTTCGAGCAGAAGGACGATGGCGTCAACGTGTGCATCCATGGAGTCGATCGACATATTCATTCATGACAGTCTCCATACGCCGCAGACGATGAAGTACGAGTTCGAGAAAGCATGGCCATTCATGCGTGCCGGCGGGCTACTGATTTCCGACGACGTGGAGGGTAATTCTGCCTTCGTTGATTTCGTCAAGTCGCGCCGTGTCGAGAAATGGTTCACCGCTCCCAAGGCGGACAAAGCGGGGATGTTCGGAGTGGCTCTCAAGCCATAGCTGCCGCTAATAGCGTCCAACTCTTGAGCCTTACGCGTTGTCCGAGCTTGGAGGCCAGGTCATCCCGGACAAGCTCGAAAATGCGGTCAGACCAATCGGTCCAGGAGCCTTGCGTTCTTTGACCTAGCCGACGACAGCAAGGGCGGCATCAGTAATGACATAGCTACAGCCAAGTCCAAGATATCGGTCGACGGTTGCCCGAGACCTGTCTGCGTGAAGGATTCGACGCCGCAGTAGACAACCAGAAAGAGAGCCACGGCTCGTCCGGGACCGCGCGGGCTTATCAGCGCAACGACGAGAAGGGAGACCAACACCAGCCCATCAAGGACGTCGCCCACGAGACCTTGATCTTGATAGGTCGCGACCCAGCTGGAATCGATTGGAATTCCATCGTATCCGTCATTTGACATCCCGTACCCAAAGAGGGTGTTGGCCTCAGTCCGCGGCTGGTCCAAGACAGCAGACCAGATGTTGGTGCGTCCCGTGAGGCTGGTCAGCGCCTGGGAGTTCTCGCCTCTTGCGAACCACCCGGTAATGAGCGGAGCAAAGCTGAGCGCGCCGATTCCCACCACGACGATCGCCACTACGAAGGCCCGCCGAACTCGCTTCCGGCTGAGGAAGAGGCTCAAACTGCCAACGAGTATTCCCGCCAGCATGGCGACCAGCGCAATCCGGGAGTGCGTGAGGATCAGAGCACCGAAAGCCGCGGCAATGACAACCCCAGTCCACTTTGACTTCGACTCTCCCGCCAGCCACAACACGACCGTTATCCCGACGAGTACCGCCGCATAGTGCGCCACCTGGGTCGGCTGAATCGGCCAGACAATCCCCCCTAACCGTCCGCCGGTGGCGTTGGCGAATGCCTTGGTCGGCGAGAATGCCATTCCGACAATGACGGTGCCGATGACCACCATGAGCGCTCGTCGTTGAAAGTGGAGGATCATCAAGTCACGGCGCCCCCACCAGGGCGTCGTGAGCCAGAGCGCGCCGACAAACACTGCGAATCTGACCCAACGGATCATCGAACCGAAACCGAAGTATCCGCGAAAGCTCATGATTGCCGCGAACAGACACATCGCCGTAAACAGAATGAGCAAGATGTTGGGCCTTACCAGGAGCTTCTTATTTGCCGTCAGGATGAGGAGGACAGCCACTCCCAGCGCCAGCTCCGGAAGGGCCTTGCCCACCTGATGCGGAAGGGGGATCAGATTCGTCGAACCCGTCGTGTATGTCATGACGTTGAAGAACAGAAGGCCCCACACCCAGGCGATCCGTCGACGCAGCGACCGCTCGTTCGGACCGGCCAGCAGGCCCCAGTCACGGGCGAGTTCCGGGGATAACGCCGAAATCGGACGAGCGCCCGAGACGTAACCCCCCGGAAGGGTCATGCGGAAATGACGCCGTCGGCCACCGGCAACCCGACCAATGGGGATCCCGGCTGGAGGAGGCCGATCGACTCGTCTTGGGCATCCGCCCCCATCAGAACCGCGGATCGAATCGTAATCCCTGCCGCGCGGAGCAGGACGGCCGTCGAATTGACCCGCTGGGCGCTCGAGCGACCCGCGGTCACCGAGACGATGGCTTGCTTCGCCCAGCTGAGATGCCATGCGCCCTTGGCAGGATCGACCGTGGTGAGTACGAGTACGGCATTCGCTCCGTCAGTCGCACTCCATGGTGGTTCAGCAACCTCGCCGATGTCGTCTTCTGAGGGCATGAACACGTGCAAGCTCCCGCCCGGTCGATCTACCAACGATGGACCGTCGATCCGGAGATTCTCGACGCCCCGGGCCAGGAGGCTCTCGTTCGTGAGATCCGCTACCAGCACGGATTCGCCCTCCTCCGCCAGGCGCTTGGCGAGCACCGCCAGGGCTGCCGCCGGGACGGTCAAGTCGTCCGCTGCGACCATGAGCAGCGTCGTTCGGCCTCCTTGGCGTACCCCGCGTCGACTCAGATAGCCGGCGAGCGCACTCACCTCCTCTTGGGGTTCAAGAGCTGATTGTCTTACCCACGACTCGGGATGCCTCCGAGGATGGTGCACTGGCATCAGGCTCAGCTCGACTGGCGCGCCGAGCAACGATGCCACCTCGTCCCGACGGCGGAGTCGGTCCGAAACAACAGCCTGCACGGCGACATAGGCGACGCCGATCACCAGACCGCCGATCAGGCCGGCGATGCCGTCGAGCCCGAAGAGCTTCGCAGAGGAAGCTCGCACCAAAGTGCCGGGCGTGACAATCCTGCTCCCACTGGTAACCCCGATGCTGGCGAGCTGATTCTGCTGGACAGACTGTTCGAGAGTGGTGAGTTCGCTTGTGTCTGACGACTGCTCGCCCACAAGGGTGGTGAGCTCCTGGCCCTGCGACGAACCCAGACCGTTGATTGTGGCGCTCAACTGGCCAATCTGCTGCTGCAGAGAACTAATCTCATTTTCGAGTGCTTTGTTAGCGGAGGCGGTCTGTTGCTGAATCCTCTCTGAACGAAACCCGAGGAACGCCTTTGCCAATGCGCTTGCCCTTCGCTCGGCTTCGGCCTGCGTAGGCCCGGCGACATTGAGCGTGAGAACGTTGTCGCTCTCAACGACGCCGGGCGTCTTGCCCAGGAGCGTTGAAGGATTGAGGGACTTCTCGCCCAATAGCGCGGCCGCTCGCTGTCCAACAGCAGTGGTCTGCAACAGCGCCAGGTCGTTTGCGATGCCCGCGGCGGGATCGGTCCCGGGAGCCTGAGCGAGGTAGAGAGTCGCATACGCGTTGTAACTCCGCGGCACGACGAGGTGGTAGCCGAGTCCCACCACGAGACCCAGAGCCGCGCAACTCAGCCAGAGTTTGCGACGCCGACGAAGAGTGCCCAGCACGAAGCGAAGACTCACCAGCCGGCCGACGAGTACGACAGGCGGCTGAGACTCCGAGGAGCGGTTGGACGGAGCGACGATGGCCTCAGGCTCCGTGGTGGTCGCTCCCATATCCGGAAAGAAGGGTCCTTCTCGCATGGTTGTCACCGTACGTCGGCACTTCCGGTCCAAGGCTCCAAGGTACGCGACTGTAGAAACTGAGTCACCTGCTCGTTTGCATTGGGCAACGAGCCGAGCGTCCGATCACCGCTCATTGGATTCGTCACGAACAGACCCTCGATAGACAGGCCTTCCTGCCCGATGGCGATCAGAACTCGGACGAGCTGCTCCTGGTTCACGAAGCCCGCTGAGATGGCCAACATGACCATGCCGCGCGCCACAAATGCGGGCAGCTTGGGTTGATCGGGGTTGAGCACGATCGAAATGACCGTGAGCGCGCTCTCGGCTTCGTCGACCGGAGACGAGCCCTTAAGCAGCCGCAGATTCGGTCTCGCCGCCTCCTTGCGGGCAGTGAGAAGATCACATGCATCGCTCAGCCCGCGTGATCCCGAGTCGTCCGATGTGAGGACGAGGGAGGTTGGAATTTCCATAGCCGAGGAAGCCACGGCAAAATGGGCGACCGCAGCCATACTCGCACTGTCATCGGCCAGGGTGATGATGGTCAATACCCGGCGCCCACCCTCGGGAACGTCCAAGTGGCTGAGCACTTTGCGGACGCCCCACAACTCCGTCACGGCTGGTTCACGTTCACGCAGCAGCGTTAGCCACTCTGGGGATCTGGTCAAATTCCCGACCGTGAAAGAGAGCACGACAGGAACGCCAGCAACTGCGGCGATCTCGTCGCGAGTCGTGAGGTTTGATTCCCGTTGCCGGATGATGATGTACGCACCGGCGACTAAGAGCCCAAGAACGCCGCCAAGGGCGATCGGGATCAGTCGGCTGAGTAGCGAAGGAGCAGTCGCTGTTGACGCGCTGCTGAATGACCTCGGTGCCACCATTCGTGGCGGCGCTATTGAGCTTCGCCGCGGCAATCTGGCTATTCATGCTCTGAAGCTGCAACGACGCGTCCGACTGGGCGGTAGTCAGCGAGGCCAGAAGCTGAGTGTCCTGCTGCGCGACAGTCGACTTCGGACCATTGGAAACGATCGCGGCTTGTAAGACGGCCATCTCCTGCTTGTACTTGTTCACCTGGTTGGTCAACTCCGAAGCCTGGGCCTCGAGCCCTGAGAGGGCACTCGATCCATTTGCCCCATCAGACGACGTGACGAAGGCGACCAGTCGATTGGCCACAGCGTTGGCCAATGCTTCAGCCGCACGAGGGGATGAACCCGTTGCCGTGATCTGCACAAGATTCGTCGCGACGGCGGTAGCACTCACTTGATTCTGAACCGTCTGGAGTGTCACGTGAGGAGTGACCCTCGATCCCGCCGCGGCGAGCACGGCTGAGCTCACCGCGATCGCCCTATCAGTGATGTTGCTATTGGCCGAGGCTCCACTGGACCCCCCCGACGTGCCATTGCCGGCGGAAGCTGGCACGAGAACGAGGGACGTCGAAGTGTACGACGTCGGGCGCCAAAGCAGCACGACCGTGGGGATCAGAGCACCAACCAGAACACAGGCAGCGACGATCGAGCGCTGGCGGCGCAAGAGCCAGAGCACTCGCCCCACATCCAACGTTTGCTCAGACAATTGAGCGCCCTCCTCGGCGTCGCGATCGCGGGCCCTGCACCCGCAATGAGGGAGTGACCGGTACGACCTCTGATACATCGGGCGTGGACCCCTCTGGCCCGGAAGTGAAAACACTCTCAGTAGTTGTCGAGCCTCCCCGATTCTTGGCCTCAAGAGGGCGGCCACCGGGAAAACCCCCCAAGCGACGGCTGTTCATCTCCGCTCTGTTGCTGTCGAAACCGGCCAGGGTTTGCCACCGACTTTGGGATCCGAGATCGAATCACCCCGGCGGGCTATGAACGCGATGTCGGTGTGGGCCAAGTACGTGGCAAGTTGAGCTCGATTGTGGAGGTCGAGCTTGCGATAGAGCCGACTCACGTAGTTGCGTACGGTTTTCTCGCCGAGTTCCAGCTGCCGAGCGATCTCCGCGTTATTGGCACCTTGGGCCATGATGCGGAGTACATCCGACTCCCGCTGGGTCAAATGGGCGGAGGGATCTTCACCCAGGATCCATCGGGCCGCCTCGCTGCAGAGAACTTGATCACCCAGGTGGACGGAAACGACCGCAGCCCTGGTTGCTTCGGGGGACGCGTCCTTCAAGAGAACGCCGGCTGCTCCCGCGAGCATGGCAGGGCGGACGCGCCAGTCCGGATTGGAGGTCAAGACCAGTGTCCTGGTGGCGGGGCACTCGAAAGCAAGCAACCGAACAAGGTCGATGCCGTTCGGTCGTGAAAGCTCCAGGTCTATCAAGGCAACATCGACGGAGTTGGCAATACAGAGCCCGACAACCTCCGGCTCACCATCGGACACGCCGATGACATCGAGCGACTCGTCCTCGCCGAGAAGACGAGCCAACCCGAGCGCGAAAAGCCGTTCGGCCGCAACGACGACAACGGAGATCTTTGGACCGATCAACAGCGCACCGTCTGAGGAGCGGGTTCCTTCGAGAGGCTGATGGAGGTTGTCGTTGAGCACTGAGTCGGAGTCCTGGGATGAGTGTTATGAGCCGACGAGTCCGGATCGGCTGACGTGATCCTCGCCTGACAGCATTTGAAACTGACATCTCTATGGAGGTCCGAGAGGTGCAGAAGATACGGCCATTGGGGACGCTCCCAGGAGCAGGACGCATTCTCTCTTGCCCAGAAAGTGGGTTCAGACATTTCGGCCGGGACGATCTCGCAGGATTCACCCACGTGACCAGGGGATGCTCATGCTTGCTGTATCTGCGTGAAGGCGCCGCGCTCTGTGTCTTGCGGGCGTTCCCTGAATCGCCTCGGTCGACACCTCATGACTCGTACCCGTGCTAGCGAGCGCCTTGCTCGCGCAGAACAAGACCGGTAACGAGCATGTCCGCCACGCGGTTGGGAACCCGATTGCCCCTCCGCGGTAGCGCGGCCAGTCGTGCCACGACGACTATGGCGGACCAGTGCGTGGCGTCGGCATCAAATTTTGCGGTCGGGATCGTCGTGGCGCGGATCAGCGGTCCCGCCGGTCTGGGAGCCTTCGCCCTTGCTTACACGGTCTGGATCCTGTTGACGTCGATACATCGGTCACTGATTACCGACCCGATGGCGATCGGGGGTGAAATGCGCGGGGATGACAAGGAGGAGTTCGTTCGGCGTGGGTTTGCAGCAGATGTAACGCTCGGTGTGATGGCCGCTTGCATCATCGCCGCCGTGGGCTCGGCTCTCTTCGTTATCGGTCAACACACGTTCGGAGTGGGCATGCTTGCGGTGGCTCCCTGGATAGTCGTGCTTGATCTGCAGGATTACTGGCGATGGATCGGCTTCATGCAGGGAGAGCCGAGGAAGTCTCTCATGAACGACCTCCTGTTCAACGCCGTCCAGGCGTTGGCGTTCGGGGTGGTCTTCCTGGCAGGTCTGCACTCGGTGTTCGCCGTCGTCTCAGCCTGGGGCCTGGGAGCGGCGATTGCCGCTCTCTATGGTCTCCGGCAATTCTCGGTGCGCCCGTCGATACGTGGGGGTGCAGCCTTTCTCCGGTCCCGTTGGCCCATGAGTCGGTGGTTGGCCAGCGAGCGTGCCGCCAGTTGGGGGGCAAGCCAGCTCTATCTCATCGTTGCGGGCGTCATGCTTGGCCCGGCCGCCCTCGGAGGTTTGAAGGCGGCGCAGGGACTGGTACTCGGGCCGACGTCGCTGGTCGTCAATGCCGGGGGGAGCTTCGGCTTGCCTGAAGCGACCCGACAGCTTGCCGAACGCGGTTGGGCAGGTATGGCCAGGGTGTCCAGATTCGTAACCGGGGCTGGGCTTACGGCTTCAGTCGCCTGTGGTATCGCAGTCCTCGTAGCCGCGCCGATTCTTCTTAAGCTGCTCTATGGTCCCGATTTCGTCAAGTACGCGCCGTGCGCACGACTGTTTGCAATCTCCATTGTGATCTCTGCATTGGCGGTTGGGCCGATCATCACCTTGACCGCCACGCGACGAGTCCGGCCGCTGTTCATTGTCCAGCTCGGTAGGCTGGCCTTCGCCGTCGCAGCCGTGAGTGTGTTGGCCGCTGCCTACGGGGTCACAGGTGCTGCGGCCGCGGACGTGCTGACAAGCGCCGTCGCAACGACTGCCATAGTGCTATTGGTGTCCTGGACTCGCCGATCGGTTGAGGGAACGCACCACGGACCTGCCGTAGGCGCTGTTCGGAGGCGACTCATCAGAAATACCGAGTTCCTGCTCATGGTGTCACCCCACTCATCCCCCTGGCGTCCGCTGAACGAATCGCCCGAGCAGCGTTGGTAGGTTCCTTATCGCTGTCGCCGCTCGGCGGCTTGACGGTAGACGTTCAGAGTCGCCTCGGCGGTTGCACCCCAGGTGAACTGCTGGGCCCGACGGAGCCCCTCGGTTCGAAGCCTAGGTACTTCGGAACCCGTGGCCTCAAGGATCGATCGGGCGATTGCGCTCGGATCGTGTGGGTCCGTGAGAACGGCTGCCCCACCGGCTATCTCGGGCATAGAGCTGACGTTGGATGTGACGACCGGGCAGCCGCACGCCATCGCCTCGAGAATCGGCAACCCGAAGGTCTCATTGAACGAGGGGTACACCAAGAGGTCCGCTGCTCGGTAGAAGTGGACCGTCTCCTCGTTCGGGACAGCACCGACGAAGACGACGTCGTCGGCGATGCCGAGCTCGGCGGCCAGCTGGTGCAACTCGGCCGAGTACTTTTGGTCGCGCTCAGCTCCGACTATGACAAGTTGGCGGCCCGCGAGCTCGTGGCGGACAAGTTTCCAAGCACGCAGCAGGCCGTCACCGTTCTTGTAGCGCCATAAGGACGATACGAACAACACGAATGGCCGAGAAATCCCGAACGCCGCCACGCGCGCGCGAGCTGCATCACGGTCGTCTGGTTTGAAGATGTCGTGATCGACCGCCTCGTAGATCAAACTGACCTTTCGGGCATCGACCTGTAGATATTGGTCGATCTCGGTACGCAGACTGTTGGAATTCACGATGACCGCGTCAGCCAGGCGGACCGACCTTTGGTAGTTCAGGCGGCGGTACGTCCGAGGACCGATACCGAGGGTCTCCGGAACTGTGAACGCGTGCATTGTTTTCATGTGGATGACCAATGAACGCGTAGGGTTCACCAGAGGGGCGATAGCAGTGCTGAGCAGGTCGATGTGACGGACGGGAAGCCGAAAGGGTGTGACGAGATGTTCGCTCGCCGTTCGCAAGATACGACGCTCGTTCGACCAGGGGAAGGTGATATAGCGAACGGCATCCCCGTAATCAGGGAAATAACGCCGAGCGGATGGGCTCAGCATCAGGTGGAGCTCTTCACCCGGTAGCAGCCGGTTGGCCATCTCCGGCACAATTCGCGTCCAGCACCAGTGAGCTCCGGACGGCTGACCGGGGTCATCGGTGAGGAGATTCAGGGCCATGCGCAAGTGGGTCTGGACGTCTGCCCTCGCTGAAGGCAAGGGATGGCCGGAGCCCAAAGAGCGAGCGATTCCCGCACGCATGGCCATCAGAGCGTCTTCACCAGGTGCGTCACCTTCAGTTAGAGCAGGCCTGGGTGGTACAGATACTTGGACGAGCACGACCCTTCAGCGCAGCAGGAGAAGGGTCTCTCAACTCACGCATGGAACTGGAGCGCCGTGGTATAAGTGTCCAAGCCGGTACCAGTACATGTTCCCTGTCCAATGACAGCCCAGGCTGGTTGCTTCGCACCGAAATGCGGGGAATACCATCCGAGGACGGGGTCGGTCTCACCTCTGTGGAGCGACCACGACAGTCCGTCTGGCAAGAAGAGCGTGGCGTTTCGCGTGGAACCGTCATCTCGCCAGCTGAGCTCCGTGCTCTGCCCGATCATCCGGGCATCGATGTCGGGGCCGAGGTGGAACGCCAGCCGAAGGCCGTGCCCTCCTGTCGTCTCGAGACGATCGATGATCTCGAGCTTCCGAAGTCGGCTCGCCAGATGGACCGATCTGCGGTGGTGCACAGGTGGGGTGAGCGATCGGTAGCCGTCGTGCTCTGCGGACCACGCGACGACTTCCCCGCCGGCTTCGCTCTCCAACTCGATCAATCGACTCCGAGCCTGACGTGTCCAAAGAAAGGGACCGCCCTGGGTCGACTGGTCGTTGCCGCCCACCTCCATCGTGTTGTGAGCCAAAGTCGATCGAAAATAGCTGCGCCAGCGGGGTTCACCGTGGTAGCAGTAGGTACCCGGATCGGCCAGGACGTCCACCCCGTCGTAGCGCACCTCGACCGCGAGCGCATCAGCGTGAGCGTGGGCAGCGATCGACAGAAAGCCGTGTGGGCCTGCATCGCATCGGCACCAAATCTCTTCGCCGTCGGATGGTGAACTCCGCAAAATGGTCAGGCCGGCGTCGTCAAAATGGCTCGGACGACGGCTCGGGCCAACGGCGCGACGACGGCCAGCCATGGACGCCAGGAAGGTGCTCGTCACCGTCGGTCCCACCCTCGGCCACCATCCCGGAGAGTCGAACAGGGCCTCGCCGATGGCAAGCAGGCCCGACCAGCGTTCAGCAGTGGGAGGATCGAGGACCAGAGCCCTACCGTTGTCCCCGTCGCCATGGCGCGGAGCGCGCAGCTTCACATCTACCGTGGCCGCAACGACGTCGAAGATGCGGTAGAGCTGGGCCCAGAGATCTCGCGACAGAGGACGCCCGGCCCAGCTCGCCTCGGCTGCCGCAACCACTGCCAACTCGGCGACGAAGCCGTGGTAGTCAAAGGCCATCTCTCGATTGACGCCGCTCGGGAATGTGTTGCTCTTCAGCTCGTGCTCGAGAACTTGTGCGGCCTCTTCGGCCCAGCGGGGACTCTCCGCGAACAGGTCAAAGGCAAGCGCACCAACCAGCAGGCCGACAGCCTCGGCGATGACGTGATTGTTCGCAGACGAGCCTCGACTGCGGAATGACGCAAGATAGTGCTGGTGCCACCAGATTTGAGCACATGCCACTTCGTTTCGTTCGAAGAGCTCGGCGGCGCCCGCCCATCCATCGAGCAGTCGTCTTATCCAGACCCAGCTGACCAGTCGTAACGCTGCCTCGATTCCGCTCGTCCAGTGCACGCCGGAGAGGAAAGGGTTCTGAGCCCACCAGGAGCGGAGATGAGATGCTGCGCGTGTGGCATAGCGCTCGTCGCCGGAGAGGCTGAAGGCTGCCGCAAGCACCGTCAGGTGGTGCATGCGCGAGAGTTCCCAGATCTGTTTCACATTTCCCGTAACGTCTTCGGATCGATGATCGACCTTGAAGCAATAGTCGACCTGAGGTGCCCGCCTTCCGCTCACTGGATCGAAAAACCAGTCCGGGTCCTCCATGTCCCGCCGTACAGAACCGAGGAGTTCCCACTGCCCGGCCAATATCTCGTCGGCCGCTTCAATGACGCTTCGACGCGCATCGTCCGGAACAGCCTGCAGCACTTCTTCGGATGCAAAAGTCCGAAACGACCCGTCCAGTGCCGAATCCCAGGGTGCCGCGTGGCGCGTGGAGGGATCGAGCGTCCACGACTGGGGGGAGAACTCGGGCGCGATCTGCTGGGACGCCCACCGTTTGCGCCTCACGTGGTCGGAGATCCGCCATCGCACCTCGGAGACGGACATCTTCGACAATCGCAGGAGCCGCCATTCGAGCTCGACCGAGTTCATGATCGAGCGATGCCGACGCCCTTCAAGGGCGGACACCCGACTGTCATAACTGTTGCGGCGTGCAGCTTGCGACAGTCGACGTCGCAACAGCCAGAGTGGCACGGGTAGTGATGGCCAGCGATTCCATTGGAATGGGCATCGGTCCACCGACACGCACGGCTTCCAGGAAAGCCTTGATTTCGCCGGACTGACCCTTGTCCGGAGGCCCGAAGTGTCGACGGACTCGAGCGCGCGAACCCGCCCAGACAGAGGTCCGCCTGAAATTGTCAAGCCGCGCTGTCCGCCCAGCACTCGAGACTTCAAAGGTCTCTTTGGGAAATCGCCGGTGCGCACTCGTCAGATAGGTGATCGTCGCCAACGACCCATCGCTATAACGAAGGCTCAGCTGCACTTCGTCGGAGCCGCCAGCCGCCACCGTCATGAACTGGACGGGATCGCTACCGATCCACCAACTCATCGTGTCGACGAAGTGCCCACCCTCTCCAACGAAACGAGAGCCTTCGAGTTCGTTGTCCCGATACCAGCTGTCCGACGCCAGACGTCCTGCGTTGACCAGGTAACGGGCGTTGGTCGGCTCGGCCGTCTGACCGAAGCGGTCTCGCATCTCCACGAGGAGTGGGGAGAATCGACGATTGAAACCGACCATGACTCTGTCGTTGCCAGTCTCGTCGACCGTGGCGAGAATGCGTTCGAGCTCGTCATTTGTCAGAGCAAGTGGCTTTTCGACGAACACGGCTTTTCCTGCCTCGAGTGCGCGGCACGTCAGGTCCGCATGCGCGCTGTGCCGTGTGACAATGAAGACTGCATCAATACGTGGGTCTTCAAAAATGGCTTCCGGATCGGTGCCGGCATCGCGAAACCGGAACTTGCGCTGGGCGTTGACAGCTGAGAGTGAACGGCGGGTAGCAACGCGGGCCAGCTCGATCCCCGGCTGCTTCACGAGATGGGGAAGCAGCATGGACGACGCGTAGTTCCCGGCACCGACGAACCCGACCCCCATGTTGCCGTCCCGGGATCCCTCACTGTGACTCCGAATCGCACGCGGTGGTGCAGTCGTGGTCTGCTGACGAGCTACCGCTTGCGCATTCACCTGACCGCAGGTCGGAGCGTCAGGATCGGCCTCGTCTGGCACGTCATACTCAAAGAGGAAGCCGACGCCCTGCAACACGCCAGAGCCGAGCTGCTCGTAGACGTTCGGTGCGTCGCCAAGAGGAAAGATCCCGGCGATGAGCGGTTCGGGATCGATCTCCTTTCTAGCCACGGCGTTGACGAAACAGTGGAGATTGCGTCGCTCCGTCCAGCGCACGTAGCCGGCCGGGTAGTCGACTCCGTCAAGTTCGTATCTGGGGTCATAGCGGCCGGGTCCGTATGAGCGGGAAAACCGAAGCTCGAGTTCCTTCTCGTAGTAGTCGTTCCAGGGCAGATCAAGCCTGCACTTGCCGATGTCGACGATCGTCGCCCGGTCGCGTGCCAGGCGAGCAGCCATTTCCACCGGCTGGTTCGAAGAGCCGCCGGCGACAAGAAAGACCCGGTCGGCACCGATCCCTCCCGAGGCCTTGGACAAGGCCTGCTCCACTGCAGCAGAGCCCTCGTCGTCCGGCGCCGTGCACAGCAGAGCGCCCGCTTTCTCGGCCAGCCGGCAGCGGTCGTGGTCGGGGTCGAGGCCGACCACGAGGACTCCGGAGGCCACGAGCAGCTGGACTACCAACTGCCCGACCAGTCCCAGGCCGATGACGCAAGCTGTATCCCCGATCTGGACGTTGCCCTGACGAACACCTTGTAACGCGATGGAACCGACGGTGGCGAAGGCAGCCAGCTGTGGCGACACGCCGTCGGGCACCGCGACACAGAGGTTGGTCGGTACCCAGTTGAGTTCTGCATGGAGGGCAAACTCGTTACCCGCGCAAGCAACGAGCTGACCGACAGCAAACTCCTCCGCCCCTCTGCCGACCTCCTGCACGACGCCCGCGAGCGAATAGCCCAGTGGCGAGTAGGAGTCCAGGCGGTTCATGGCCTTCTTGTAGGTGGTGAGCGCGCCCTGCTGCTGGACGTTCTCGAGCACCTTCTTCACTTGGTCCGGCCGGGCTCGCGCCTTCCCGACCAGAGACAGCTTGGACTCCCCCACCTTCATCAACTCTGTCCCCGTCGAAATCAGGGAGTAGAGCGAGCGCACGAGCACCCCACCGGGGGCACACGAAGGAGCGGGCGCATCTATCACAGCAAGCGCCCCTGAGCGGTAGTTCTGTGCGACTTGCTTCACCGGTCGTCCGACTCCCTTCTCGGTGTTCGGGTCACAGTCCGACGCCCGCTCGACGCGTCTTGCGATACCACGTCTCGAGGGTCAGCAGCTGCCAGATCTGCTTCGATCGGTCCTCTCGGCCCGCCCGGTGCTCCTCGACAAGCGCAGAGACGGCTGGCCGGTGGAGAAACCCCGTGCTGACGAGTTCGCCTCCGAGCAAGGAGTCGTCGATGACTTCGCTCAGGTCTCGAGACACCCACGCTCGGAGCGGAGCAGAAAAAGACGCCTTCGGTCGGCGGATGATCTCCTTGGGGAGCCACGCCTCAGCTGCACGCTTCAATGCGACTTTTCCCGTCTTCCCGGAAACCTTGTCCTTGCCGGACAGGGAGAAGGCGGCCCGAAACACTATGGGATCGACGAACGGAACGCGTACTTCGGTTGATGCAGCCATGCTGGCACGGTCCGTATAAGCAAGATTGAGCCCAGGGAGAAACAACCGGGTATCGGCCAAACACATGCGATTGACTCCATCCGATAGCCGATTGTCCTCGTAGACTTGGTGGTGCTGCTCAACGACATCGTCGACGTCCCGCTGCAACTCGGGGCTGAGGAACGCGCTCAGCTCAGCTGGGGCGTACAGGCTGTAACTTCTTCGAAATGCTGCCTCTTCCGGCAGCTCCGCGAAGGTCACGAAACGCTTGGCCCACCGGGCATGACGAAGGCCGCGGCCGCCGGCGGTTACGGGTAGGCGCTCGACGACGCCGTTGGTCGAGCGATGGACGAAGGCCGGAAACTCTCGATATCGACCGGCCAATACACACGCGACGTGCTTGCGGTAGCCTCCGAACAGCTCATCTGCGCCCATGCCCGACAGAAGTACTTTGACGCCAGCGGCGCGCGCTGCCTCCGACATCAGGAGCGTATTGATCGCCGCCGGATCGCCGATGGGCTCGTCGAGGATGTCGACCATCCTCGGCAGCAATCCGACCACATCTGGCTGAATCTCAATCTCGTGCAGATCGATGCCGTGGCGTTCCGCGACCTTACGGGCGTAGAAAGCGTCATCCGGCATGGCTTCGAGGCGATTGTCCTGAGCCCGGAATGTGATGGTGTACGCGTCGATCTGAGGATTCGCCTGCTTCGCCAGCACGGTCACGATGCTCGAGTCGAGGCCGCCGGAGAGAAAGCTTGAAACCGGCACGTCAGCGACCAGGTGAGCCCTCACCGAGTCCTCTACGACCTCCCTGAGGTCATAGTGGGATTCCTGGGCCGCAGATGCCTCCTCGACGATGTCCCAATACCGTTCGACGCGATGCGAGCCGTCTGGAAGGAACTCAGCCCACGTTCCCGGCTGGAGCTTTTCGACTCCCTTCACTGAGCACATCTGGTCGGGCACCCAGTAATAGAGCATGGATGCCACCAGTGCCCGCGGAAGCATGTGCAGCTCAGAGCCGAAGGTGTTCACCAGCGCCTTGAGTTCGGAAGCGAATACGACACCGTCTTTGCGACGAATGAAGTGCAGGGGCTTGATCCCAAAATGATCGCGGGCGAGAAACAGAGATCCTGAAGCCTGATCGAGCAGGGCGAAGGCGAACATGCCTCGAAACCGTCGCAGGCACGCCGGCCCCCACCGCCGCCACGCCTCAAGAACGACTTCAGTGTCCGAAGTCGTCAAGAAGCGGGCGCCACTCGCGATCAGTTCAGCTCTAATTTCTTTGAAGTTGTACAGCTCGCCGTTGTAGCAGAGGACGAATGGATGCTTGACCAAAGGCTGCTGACCATGTTGAAGATCGATGATCGAAAGGCGACGGTGCGCGAAGTGGACATCGATCCGCTCGTCCGCGTACGAAAACGATCCCTCTTCGTCGGGACCTCGGTGATCGAGGCATCGGCCCATCTTCTCCGTAGCCGAGCGTCCGTCAACCTGTTGATAGGCGCCGGCAATACCACACACGGGTCAGTTCCCCGCAGTCGCCGGAATGCGACGGCGGGAGTCCCGCGTGAGCATCTCATAGACCTCGACGTAGCGAGGAGCCTGATGCTTCCAGGCCAGCGCGTGCTCGATCCGAGCGCGTCCCGCCAGGCCCATCGTGAAGCGTCGCGATTCGTCATCGACCAAGTCAACCAGCAGCTGTGCGAATTCGCCGACGTCGTTGGGAGTTGCATAGACCGCTGCATCGCCCGCCGAGATGCGCGTCTCGCGCAGATCAAACGCGACAACCGGCAATGCGAAGGCCATGTATTCCATGGTCTTGTTCATGGTGGAGACGTCGTTCAACGGATTCTTGGGATCGGGCGAAATACCGACATCGGCGCTGGAGAGGATCGCAGAAACATCACCGTCCGGGATGCGTCCAGTGAACGTGACAAAGTCGGTGAGCTTGAGCCGGTGGCTCTGCTCAACCAGGTCATCGAAGCAATCGCCGGATCCGATAAGGGTGAAGCTGATATCGCGACGCCCAAGTCGGTGCACGACGTGATCAACGATCTCCAGTAAAAGGTCCACGCCATCCTGCGGTCCCATGACGCCGAGGTATGCAGCGAGATGGGGCCTGGCCCGCCGGAGGCCTGGTTCCGCCGCGGTACGACTGAGTCGAGTCAGATCCGGCCCCGTCCGGACGACCGTCACGCGCGCTTGGGCGACGCCGTCACGCTCCAGCGCGATCTGACGGTAGGAGTCGTTGGTGGCAATCACGTGGTCTGCAGTCCGCATGGTGCGGCGCTCCATCAGCCGCAGCGCCCGGTAGACGAGCTTGTTTCCGTCCGGGAAGCGAGATTGGTAGAGCTCCGGACAGAGGTCGTGATGGTCGAAGACGAAAGCCGATCCGTGGAGCAGCCGAAAGATGATCCCGATCGGCCAGAAGAGATCTGGTGGGTTGCAGCTTTGAACCACTGTGAATCGACCGCTCCAACTCGCTCTCAGGCTCAACAGGAAGGTGGCCAAGAACGAATAGGCGTACTCGATAACGAAGGAGGTGCTCGATCCACCTGGTGCATAGGGCCGGTACTTGAATAGGTCGACTCCGTTGAGCCTGGAATGGGTCGGGTCCCCAGGGGCCTTCGGACAGACCACTGCAACCTCGAAGCCCGCACCGACAAGTGACTGGCACTCGAGCCAGACGCGACGATCGAACGGCACCGACAGGTTCTGCACCAGTATGAGCACCCTCCGGCGCCCTCCAGGAGGCACGGGTTCGTTTGTGGGATGCTGCTGCTCCTCGGACGCCCGCCGAGCAGACCGCGATTCGACCCTCTGACGATCCTGGGTCACCAGGCGAACCCCTCGTAGCCGTCCAGAGCCTCGAGCTCCGGCCCGAGACGGCCATCGAGGTCAAGAATCCGCAGGGGCGGTGACGCGAGCAACGCCTCGATGACATGATCAGTCGAATGCGAGACAATCGCGATGTCAGCATCGGCAAGAGCCTCCTCGGGACCATCGGTGAGAATACGCCTGAGGTGAGGAAGCCTGGACTCCACATACTGGCGATTAGAGCCGACGAGCGATGAGGGGTTCAGGACGGGATCGTGGATGCGGACTTCGTAGCCCTTGCCCAGCAGCGTCTCTGCAAGGTCGACGTAAGGGCTCTCACGGAGATCGTCGCTGTCCGGTTTGAAACTCAGCCCCAGCAGGGCAACCCTATTGCCCTCACCGGCAACGACGCGGTCGATGGCTTCGTCAATCGACAAGCGGTTGCTAGCCAGAACGCCTGACAACAGCGGTATGTCAACGCTCTCGGAGCGGGCGAGATGAAGCAGAGAGCGAAGGTCCTTCGGAAGGCAGGATCCGCCGAAGGCAAAGCCAGGCCGTAGGTACTTGGGGGAGATGTTGAGAGATGTGTCTTCGCAAAACAGCTCCATGACTTCTCGGGTGTCGACACCCAGACGGCCGAAAATCCGTCCCATGTCGTTCGCGAAGGAAATCTTCGTCGCGTGAAACGCATTGCATGCGTACTTCAGAGATTCAGCGGTACGGGGGTGCACGACTCGCAGTGGCGATCCGAGAAAAGAGAAGAGACGCGAGACCGCGTCGATTGCTCGCAGATCTGAGGCACCGATAACGGTGTATGGGGGTGCGAAGAAGTCTGCTACCCCGGTACCTTCCCGAAGAAACTCGGGGCACATCGCAACGCTGACATCTGGTCCGGAGTCCTGAAAGGCGGCCTGCAATATCGCGTTGACATCCTCAACCGTGCCAGGTGGAACCGTGCTCCGGATCACGACAGTGTGAAATGGCCGTGTCGACGCCGACTCCGTGAGCGCCTGCACGAGATCTTCCACGACGCGGTAGATGTAGGCGAGGTTGGTTTCGCCGCTCGTGGCGGATGGAGTGCCAACGCACAAGAGTGAGATCTCGGCATGGTCCAGCGCATCTGCGGGCAGAACGCTGGCGTGAAGCTTGCCCGACGCGACCGATTGGGTTACCAGGGCTTGTAAGCCTGGCTCAACGACCGGACTGATCCCGCCTGAAAGGGCGGTAACCTTTAATTCATCAGGATCGACACCCCAGACGTCATGACCATTGGCAGCAAGACAGGCAGCGGTGACGGTGCCGACATAGCCGAGGCCGAAGATTGCGACCTTCATTTCGTCACGAGTGGTCGTTGGGGGTGCGAACCCCCCGGTTTGTGGCGCCATACCTCAAGACGAGCGAGGGGAAGGCGGTGAGATACACCGCCCATGCCTTTGGTCAGGCGGTTTTGCTCATCGGGCGTCGCCCTCCAATAAGGAGGGCCCGATAGTGGTCGGTCAGGAGACTTGACGGCGTCGACTGCTCGTGGGTTCGGGAGGAGTCTCTCGGGGGCTCTCTAGAGACCAGCCGGCACGCCGCGCCAGAGCAACCGCGGCCAACTGAGAGTTGACGCCAAGCTTCTGGAGTATCGACTTGATCTGTGAGCGCACGGTCGATATCGATACGAAAGCCCTTTTTGCGATGTCCTCGGCGCAATGACCCTCGATCAGCTCGGCGAGGACGACCTGTTCGCGCTCAGTGAGCGCGGGAAAGAGCTCAAGCCGTTCCCGCCTGCGTTCCTCTGCCGGCGCCACAGCCAGAGAGGCTGAGTGCCTTTGCGCGAGCTCCGAAAGAAAGCGGCTCCTCAGAAGAACTGTGATAGTCCGGAAGAGTTCGTCGAAAGGCTCGCCATTATCGATGAGCGCCGAGGTTCCGGCCCTCAACCAGGCATTCGACCGATCGGTGTTGCCCGCCGCGTCGATGACACATACCTGGACGCCCTCTTGGCACACTCCGCCGATCAGTGCAGATCCAGCCGCGACATCGAGCGATCGGGCATCAAGAAGCATCAGATCCGGGCGCCAGCTGATCCCGCCTTCGATCGCTGGTTTGCTGGCCACGATGTTCATCGTGGCGAAGCCGTATGTCTCCAGCGCGCTGGCTAAGGCATCAGCAAGGAGATCGCTGCCGGCGACCAGGATTCGTGCAGGAATCCCCGACGGAATTGGCCGACGTTGGATCACGGCGGTCATGCCTTCTGTCCGCCTCGTGGGCTCTTGCGCCCGTCCCAACTCCGCGACGGTGCCAAGACGTCTGCCGCATCGCTCTTGTTGGTGGCTGCATTTCCACCACTGGTGAATTTCACCGTTGCCCTACCGCCTATCAAAGCGAGACGGTCAACCTTTGCTCCCTACGGACCACGCCAATTTGGTCCGTAGATCATCACGCCGACTCGTACCGCGGATGATAACGGGGGCTTTCTGGAGGGTCAACCGGTGTTTGGTGAAGGACTAGTCGCTGCATGAACGTCGCATTGCGATTGCGAGATACGGGGTTGCGCAGCCGAAATGGGCCGGGTCAAGATCGCGTTCTGTTGCTGAACCTCTCTAGCTCTTTAGGTTTGTTGTCTCTCCGTTGTGACGCGACGCCGTCAGGCGAGTCCTTTTGTTCGTTTGTTGTTGTTGTACGGCCCCTGCGACGGCGACCCTCGGGATTCCGGAACAGCCAGGATTTCGCTGGCATGGGTCTTGGGGTTGAGCCGCCGCGCAACCAGATCGCGTTCTTGAATCCATTGTGTAGTCCGGGACCCAGGGCAGCACTTGAAAACAGACATGGCCTTCCGATGCCGGTAGGTCGGTCCGCACGACGATCGTTGGCATTGTCCACGGATTTCGTTTCCCCACCGAGCGCGTCGCACGTCGGAGAGCGGCGAGAACGCTTGCGCGATGAGGGATTGACAGCTCCTCGAGGCCACTGATGTGAGGGCGGGGCACGACGACCCAACCGTCGAGTTCGGGTCCGCTCATGAGAAAAAAGCCCTCGTCAACATGCTCAGTCGGACGTCGCGAACGCGGGTCGGCTGCCTGCTGCGCCGTGGCGCAGGACCCGCATCGCTCTTTGAGCCTGGCTCGTAGGACAGGAAGCCGCGAGAGACCGTGGTCAATATCCATGTGAATCCCCCTCAAACGAGTCACATTCGACCGTGTGCCTTCTGTGGTGACAGAGCGGCTGCAGCGGGGGTCCTGATACACAACTTTTCTCAGCAATGCGGTCGGCATCTCGTCCGCCGGGATCCCTTTGGTCCATACGTGTCACGTATCAGGGCTGGTGCATTGACCTCGGACACAGGGCACACAAACGCGATTGGCGCATTTCCTCAGGGCGAGCAGGTGGCTGAAGTGTGATGCATTTCCTGTGAACCGGGTTCTCAGGGGAGTAGCAGACGAATGGGACAAGTGGCGAAATACGACATGACGGCTCTCGGGTAGTTGAAGCCGTGTCGTCAGAACTGACCACGGGCTGGTGGGCTCCCTCTGTTGAGGAGGTCTTGGAGGATCTCCCCACCGAGCCACTCGACGAAGTCGCGGATGCGCAGGTTCTCCGGATTCAGGCTCGTGGTCGTCAGGCCGACCAAGAAGCCGCTCACCGACCGACGATCGGTCAAACAAGGAGCGGGCTGAAAGTTCGGCTCCTCACGGTCGACATCGTCGCCGCCGGCGGCACGTGGCTCGTCTTGGGCACTGTCAACATGCCGGCCGAGACGGAAGGCCGTCAGTGGGGCGCGGCACTTGCCGCGTTGGTCGTGACGATTGTCACAATGAAGATGCTCAGGCTGTACCGATCGCGCCTGTGCGTGCAGCGAGGGCAGGAGGTCGCCCGAATCGCCGCTGCGGTTGCCGTGGGTGCCGTCGCGCTCGAGGCGGTCCGGGAGGACTGGGGCCGCAGCGACGCGATGACCATCATCGCAGCTGGATCATGCGCACTGGCCCTGATAGCCCTGCGAGGGATGTACGGCCACTGGCTACGTTCTGAGCGTGCCGTGGGCCGTCACCAACGTGGGCTCATCATGATCGGGACAAATGACGACGCCATCGCGGTCTCTACCATGCTGAACACGCAGCCTGAGCTGGGCTACGAAGTGCGGGGTGTCATCGGCACACTCCGGCGCCGCCCGGAATGGGAACACCTGTGCAACGGACGAACTCTCACGGAGCTTCCTGAGATAGCCCGGCAGACCCAGGCCACCGGTGTCTTGCTGGTGGCCAATGCGCTTTCCGCATCCGAAGTTCGCGATGCAATAGATCTCGGTGCGGCACAGGGACTTCATGTGCAGGTCTGGCCGGGCTTCCGGGGATTGAGAGCGCGTCGGGTCCAGTGGTCACCGATGAGCGGCGAAACGTTCCTGTACGTCGAACCGCAGCGACATCCCAGGTGGCAGCTCGCTGCCAAGCGGGTTCTCGATGTGCTCGGAGCGACCGTCGGGTTGCTGATCACTGCGCCCGTCCTTGTGCTGGCTGGGATCGCCATTCGCCTCGAAGACCGTGGTCCCGCCCTCTACCGGCAGGTGAGAATCGGATTGAACGGCCGCCCCTTCCAGGTCTACAAGCTGCGTACCATGGCACCCGGTTCTGACAGAGGCACCGACCTTGCGGCAATCAACGAACGCACCGATGGACCCCTTTTCAAGGCGGCTCACGACCCGAGGGTTACGAGAGTCGGAGCAGTCGTGCGCGCGCTGAGCATCGACGAACTTCCCCAGCTCTTCAATGTCCTCACCGGGACGATGAGCCTGGTGGGACCCCGTCCCGCCCTCCCCCAGGAGGTCGCCCAATTCGACTCCGAATTGCTGCGTCGCCATGACGTCAAACCGGGGATCACCGGCCTCTGGCAGCTCGAGGCTCGAGACAACCCATCGTTCCACGCCTATCGCCGGCTGGACCTCTTGTACGTCGACAACTGGTCCATCGGGCTCGATCTGTACATCCTTCTGGCGACGGTGCCCATGGTGATCGCCCAAATCTTGAACAGCTACCGCCAAGAGCGGGAACCCCGACAGGCGGCCTCCGAAGCTCGTTAGCCGCCGCGGCGTCTCTTCCACAAGTGCGCCCCTCCTGTCCCCCCTGCCGGCAAAGCCGGCAACCGAGACCTGTGTGCACATGCAGCACATTGCTGCCACGTGATCTCGCCCACGGACTCACCCTTGAAGGTTGCCGACTGCCTCCGTACAAGACGTTGTTTCCCCAATTGAGGGACGACGGATCCCCAACATGGGGGATGACGAGTCCCGGTTCGTTCGGGACTATTGGTGTGACATTGCCGATCCGGGACGAGGGGCCGAGTCGGTTGACCCTGTCTGAAGGGTCGAATGTCCCAGCAATGAGATGGAGTGAGTCGTGGTATCGATCAATCAAATGGCGGAGCCTCGCCGCAACGGTTCATGGAAGCCGACGGCGACATCAACCGATGATGCCGATCTCGTCCTGATCGTGGCACAGGCACGCGACGGGGTCGCCGCGGCCTGGGAAGCCCTCATCGGTCGCTTTGGCGGGTTGGTTGCTGCAATCGCCAGACAGTGTCGGTTGAGTGATGCCGACGTTGCAGAAGTTTGCCAAACCACTTGGCTGCGACTTGTGGAGAACCTGGACCGAATCGAACAACCGGAACGTATCGGTGCATGGCTGGCGACCACTTCGCGGCGCGAGAGCCTAAGGATCGCCACCCGACAAGTCGCCGTCTCCGCGAACGATCTGGTGTACTTCATTGCCGATGACAAGGCAGACCCTCTCGACGCGGGCCTCCTCCGGGAGGAGCAGGAGCGAGCTATTCGAATGGCGGCAGAACGGCTATCGCCTCGCTGCCAGCGTCTTCTCGGTCTTTTGATGGGCGACGACGATCTCCCATACAAGGAGATCGCCGAGCAATTGAGCATGCCAATCGGGAGTATCGGGCCGACAAGGGGACGCTGTCTCGACCACCTGCGACAGATATTGGCCGAGATGGAGGCTCCCGTCGGCGGATAGATGATCCGGCTCGTCGATGCCTGCCCGTCCGTCTCTCACCCTCATCCGCGCAACGCTTCGGCATCCACCCACTTGCCCCCGGAGTCCTCGACCTCAGGAAAGGTCCTTCGGACCTCGGTGAGCAGATCGGGTACGAAGAGGAGAACGTCGTGCGGACCAGAGCTTGCAAGCGCGGCCGGGCTGACGATGGGAATATCTGTCCCTGGCATGCGAAGCCCATGCTTTGAGGCCGACATGTCAACGATCGCTGGCAGAAGTCGCCGGTCCACCCCGGCTCTACTCACGAGCGCGACCGCACGCGAAGCGGCGCCATATCCGATGACGCTTCTTCCATCGTTCTGCTCCGCCACGAGCCAGTCGCGCAGTCCCTGGGCATGGGCCTCCGCTCTGTCTTGCAGGCACCCGACTGCCACGGGATCTCGAACACCCCGGCAGGTGTCGACCGACAAGAGCGCAGCTACTGAGCCGTTGACTTGTGGGCATCCATCGGATTCCCGGCAGGCCGCCAGCAGGATCGTGCCACCGTAGAGCTCAAAGCGCCATGCCACCTGTGGACTGAAGCCGTTGGCTTCCAACATGCCCACCAGCGCGCTGGTCGAATAGTACGCGAAGTGCCCATGGCGGAGGGCATTCCACTGGCCCAGCCGGATGATCGTGTCCAGCGAGTGGTACTGAAGCAAAAGGACGCCCCCTGGAGCGACCCGGGCAATCCTCTCAGCCAGGGCCGCAGCCTGATCAGGGTCATGCATCATGCCGAAGGAGTCGATGACCAGATCCCCGGACCCGCCGTCGAGTACGGGCGTCAAGCCCTGGTTGACCAGTAGGCCCAGCCACGACCCTCCATGGGGACTGGCGAACTCGACCACCCGACTTCGGCCGGAGAGCCACCCGGTTGCGGCGAGGCGCTCGACGGCGTCGACGGCCTGTGCGACGAGTGCTTCCGGCTCAGAGCCGAGCGGTTCCTCGGCCACAATGGGTTCCCCGACAAGTTGCGCCAAGCCGCAGGTCGAACACAGCCACATCTGGAGCGGATAGGTCGGGTCGGGCTCCTGGCCATGGACCGCCGGAAAATGATCGCAGGCGGGCTGGTTGCCAAGGTCGAGCACCAGGTCGCCCGACTGCCCTGAACACGAGCGACAGGCGTGACTGCCCACCAGGTCTCCTCTCGACCGGGACGCCGGCCAGCTTGGCGTCGCGTCATCGCGACCCACCACGACATTCGCTACAGAGCGACCCCTCAGACCCGTGATACCCGTGGAGGCATGGGAGTCGGTCCAAATCACGAAGGACGATCGGCGCTGGCTGGTGCCCCCCGAATACTCCCTTTCGGGTTCCCTACCTGCGTATCAAGGTGGAGGTCTGCATCTCTTCTCAATTCGTTCGCTCTCGTGTGAAACGGGGAGTCATGTCGTCCCAGTGTGTATGTCGCCTGTGCGGCCAGCGCCTTACTCAGACCTTCGTCGACCTGGGTATGTCACCGCTTTGCGAGAGTTATGTCTCGGCGGACCGGCTCGACCAACCTGAGACCTTCTATCCCCTGCACGTGCGCCTTTGTTCATCCTGCCTTCTCGTGCAGTTACCGGCGTACGTATCTGGTGAGGAGATCTTCTCCGACTATGCGTACTTCTCGTCATATTCGGATTCATGGGTCGCCCACGCCAAAAGGTTCGCCGATTCGATGGTCGAACGACTCGAACTTTCGGCGGACAACCTTGTCGTCGAAGTTGCGAGCAACGACGGATACCTTCTGCAGCACTTCTTAGCGCAGGGCATCCCTGTCCTGGGTGTCGAGCCGGCGAAGAACGTCGCCGAGGTCGCCCAGTCCCTCGGTATTGAAACCGTCGTGCAGTTCCTGGGCTCCTCGACCGGCACCAGTATCGCCGAGCGTTACGGGCTGGCCGATCTGGTTGTGGCAAACAATGTCTTTCCGCACGTTCCCGACATTCAGGACTTCGCGGCAGGTCTACGCGCACTTGTGAAGGACTCGGGCGTGATCTCCCTGGAGTTCCCGCACCTCCTTCGCCTGATGCAACGGCGTCAATTCGACACCATCTATCACGAGCACTACTCGTATCTCTCCCTCCTGACGGCATCTCGAGCGCTGGCCACTGCGGGCCTACGAGTCGTCGATGTTGATGAGCTGGACACCCACGGCGGATCGCTGCGCGTGTACGCCCGGCCCGAGGAGCACCCGGGTGAGCCCACGGCACGAGTGAAGGCCCTACTCGACGAGGAAGATCTCGCGGGGTTGCACACGCCGGCCGGACATGCCGGATTCGCCACCGAGGTGCTGAGGATCAAGGCTGAGCTGCTCGAGTTTCTCGTCTCCGCCGCAAGGGAGGGACGGTCGGTGGCCGGATACGGCGCTCCTGGTAAGGGGAACACGCTGCTCAACCACTGCGGCATTCGGGAAGACCTTCTTCAGTACACCGTTGACCGCAGTCCCGTGAAACAGGGAAAGTACTTGCCGGGTACTCATATCCCGATTTATGCGCCGGAGCGTCTGGCCGAGACTCGGCCGGATTACGTCCTCGTCCTCCCGTGGAACCTGCGTGAAGAGATTTCTGTGCAGCTGGACTACGTCCGGTCGTGGGGAGCACGCCTCGTGTTTCCGATTCCGGAACTCGAAATCGTGTGAGTGAGGTGACGACGTGAAGGTAGTTCTCTTCTGTGGCGGACTCGGGATGCGGATGCGCGATGGCGTCACGACCGGTCCCAAGCCCATGGCCCTCGTCGGTGAGCGCCCACTGGTCTGGCATGTCATGCGGTACTACGCCCATTTTGGGCATACTGATTTCGTCCTCTGCCTCGGCTATGGCGCGTCTGCCGTCAAGGATTTCTTCCTCAATTACGACGAAACCCGCTCAAATGATTTCGTCCTGGAGCGAGGTACCCATGAGCCGAGGTTGTTCAGAACCGACATCTCCGATTGGCAGATCACGTTGGTCGACACCGGTCTGAATTCCCAGATCGGAGAGCGGCTTCGCCGAGTCCGTCGCTTCGTCGAGGACGAGCCGATATTCATGGCGAATTACTGCAGACGTCCTCACGGACGCTCCCCTGCCGGACATGATCGACCGCTTCGCCTCCAGCAATGCTGTGGCGAGCCTTCTGGCCGTCCCCCCGCAGTCTTCTCATCACGCAGTGGACATCGCCGATGACGGCTTGATCACCGGCGTCACGCCGATGCGGGATTTGCGTCATTGGGAGAACGGCGGTTACTTCCTCTTCCGACCCGAGATCTTCGACGAGCTCCACGAGGACGAGGACCTGGTTGAGAACGCGATCGTCCGATTGGTGCGTCGAGGACGCGTCATGGCCTACCCGTACAAGGGCTATTGGTCCCCAGCCGACACCGTGAAGGAGCGGGCACAGCTCGATGAGCGCTACCACCGCGCTGACTGCCCATGGATGATCTGGGATCCGGAGCGGTCAGGACTCCCTGCTCAGAGCTTCGACGTCTCCGCTGACGCAGTCCCGACCTGCGACGCTTCTCCGCCATCCCAGCGAATGAAGATCTGACCAGGTTCGTGCTCTCCCTGCAGTTCGAGTTGCCGGCAGAAAGGCCTTTGGCAGTCCTGGCGATAGGCGCCCACCCGGATGACATCGAGATCGGAGCAGGTGGGACCTTGATCACGCTGGCCGAGAGCTGCCCCGGACTGTGTGCTCGATATGTAGTCCTCACTGGGACCGAAGAACGTCATGCCGAGGCACGACACGCCGCGGCCGCCTTCATCCCCCAAGCCGATCTCACGGTTGACCTCCATCAGCTGCCCGAAGGCCGGCTTCCCGCGGTCTGGGATCGCGTGAAGGACATCCTCGAGCACATCGCGCACACGTGGACGCCGGACCTCATTCTGGCGCCATCGTGCCACGATGCCCATCAGGACCATCGGACGATCGGCGAGGTCGTGCCGACAGTCTTTCGAGATCAGCTCTCCCTGTCCTACGAGATTCCGAAGTGGGACGGTGACCTCGGGCGCCCGACCATGTATGTCCCGCTGACCGCAGATGTAGCGCATCGCAAGGTAGAGCTGTTGCATAAGTGCTTCCCGTCGCAGGCCAGCCGCGACTGGTGGGACGACGAGGTCTTCCTGGGCTTGGCCCGCCTCAGGGGCATGGAATGCCGGGCGCCTTACTCCGAGGCTTTCATCTCAACGAAGACCGTGGTGCAGCCCTTGACTCGATCGGAGGGCACGGTTGCCCGGCGAACCGTTCGCACCTCCACGGAAGCGCTCAAGACATGACCGTGTTCGTCGACCCCGAACTACCGGCTCCGCTCCTGCGACAGCACATCTACGATGGAGACATCGTGATTCTCACGAATCTGCGCTCGGTCGCAGATCTCGTCGATTACACGCGTGAGCAGCTTGTCGATCTCTTCCGACCCTTCGACCCGGAGCGTGCCCACCAGCACATCGACAAGACTGAGATGGCGAGCCTGCTGGGCTCGTGGAAGCCTCGTTTCATCCATGCTCCCAGGTCGAAGGACCTCGTCTGCAACGTGATCCGCGAGGCAGGCTTCTCCGCACAGGGGACTCACTACGACGTTCCGAAGCCTCGCACGTCTTTTCCCGTGGGCCACTTGACGACTGGTATCGCATACGCCTTCCCGTGGCACCGCGACGTCTGGTACAGCGCACCGGCGCAACAAATCAACTGGTGGTTGCCCGTGCTCAACGTACGCGAGGACAATGCCATGCGATTCGATCTTGAGAAGTTCGACCAATCCGTCACGAACAGCTCCGCTGAGTTCGACTACTACCAGATCAACACTGCTCGTTTGAACACCGCTTCGCAAACCTCGGGGGAACAGCAGGCACGGCCAGCGGCGCTGAACCACACTCCGCGGAACAGCCTCATCGTGGTTCCGCCACCCGGGGCCGCCATGCTGTTCTCGGGAACGCAGCTGCACGCCTCCATCCCGAACACGTCGGGAGGTGCCCGCTTCAGCGTCGACTTTCGCACAGTCGATGTTGCCGACCTGAATGCCGGCCATGGTGCACCGACCGTCGACGTCCACTGCACAGGCACGTCCATTCGCGATTTCCGCAGAGTCGCTGACAACGCTCCCTTTGATGAGGATTCGGTCACCCGACTGTTCGGAACTCCTCCCCCCGGATCCACGCTGGTCTTCACTCCGCCGTTCATGGAGGAGTTGGAGAGCTCACAAGCAGGCGTGCCAACCGCGAGCGGGGCGTGACGTAAGCAACGACCTAACTCGGACAAGTCCACGTCCCGGCAAGGACCTGCTCCGCCCGTTTGGCTCGTCGAGATCACCCGAGTGGTGTTCAACCTGGTTATCGCTTCGATCACAACAAATGCACAATTAACTTCCACTCATTACTGGTAGAACGACAAACCAGGGACCCGGGGCGCTTCTCGGGCCGGGGCCGGGGGAAAGCGCACAAACCTGTCCAGGATGAGGGTGGCTCGTCACCTCGAGGCCGACCCGTGCGCATCGCCAACCAATCTCGCGAGTGGGACCTGCCCGCCGGGATTCGGTCACGCGGTATCAGCGGCGGATCGGCCCGCTCCAACGGTCAACGGGCTGCGTTGCAGCTCATCCGAACTCCAGAACGTAGGGGTGGCAATGAAGGTCCTCGTGGCAGGTGATCGTGGCTACATAGGAGCGGTTCTGGTCCCGTTCTTGCGTGCGGCGGGACACAACGTGGATGGTCTCGACCTCGGACTCTACGAGGGTTGCGACCTCGGTCCGGGACCAGAGGACACCAGTTCCCGCGCGAGACTCGACCTCAGGGATGTCGAGCCTCGGCACTGTTCCGGCTACGACGCAGTCATCTGCCTAGCTGCGTTGTCCAACGACCCGGTCGGCCACCTGAATCCTGCTGCGACCTATTCCATCAATCTCGACGGGACCCTGCGGCTCGCTCAGGCTGCCAAGAAGGCCGAAGTCGAGCGATTCCTGTTCGCGTCCTCATGCAGCCTCTACGGTTCGGCTGGTTCGCAAGCCGTCACCGAGGAAGCAGAACTGTCCCCCGTCACGCCCTACGGCGAGACCAAGGCCCAAGCCGAGCGAGAGCTCTCTCGGCTTGCCGACGATTCGTTCAGCCCGACCTACCTGCGCAATGCCACTGCGTATGGTTTCTCGCCACGGTTGCGTCTCGACATCGTCGTGAACAACTTGACTGCCGTTGCCATGACGACCGGTGAGGTATGCCTCCAGAGCGATGGGTCGCCCTGGAGGCCACTGGTACACGTCGAGGACATTTGTCGCTCTTTCCTCGCCATGCTCGAGGCACCGCGCGAGTTGGTGCACGACGAGGCCTTCAACGTGGGTCGCGCCGAGGATAATGTGCAAGTCCGCGATATTGCCGAGCTCGTCCGTGAGGCGGTCCCCGGATCGAGGGTGACCTTTGCCACCGAGGCCGGGCCGGACCTGCGCGACTACCGCGTGGACTTCTCGAAGCTAACTGCGGTCTTCCCGGATCTGAACCTTCGCTGGAGCGTGCCCGCAGGGGTGAACGAGCTCGTCCAGGCCTACACCGACTACAACTTCAGCCATGACGATTTCGTGTCGTCGAGCTTTGTTCGACTTCGGCGGATTCAGGAGTTGCTCTCGGCGGGTGTCATCGACGACATGCTGCGTCTCCAGCCGAGCGGAGTACTGACCGCCTCCGACTCCTGAGCGAATCCCAAAGCCGCACGACCGAGAGAACTCCCATGCGAGACCGGAACGCAGTGATCGATATGTTGGCCGCCGTTCCCGCCCGGAGAGTCCGCCCGAGCGACCAGTGACGGCTCCGTGGATCGGCTGGTCAGTGGTCGTGTCCTCTCCCGCCACGCTGTATCAGCAGCACCCCTTCGCGCTCTCTTGAAGGCGGCGCAACTCGCCGGTCGCGCAGTTGGACCGCTGGATGCACGCTTTGCGCGGTCTCTCCACGCTGCCCGACAAGAGGTGAAGGAGTCCAACACAGGGATGGACGCAGTAATCGAAGCATTCGACCATCGGACTGTGTGGCTCAACTCCGAGACGGGTGGTCGCCGGTCGTTGCGAAGAAACCTGCGCCCGGGCCTGACGCGATGAGGGTTCGGGGCCCCGTATGAGCATGCGCGCCACTCTCGACCCTCGAGATACCAGCCCTCGTGGGCCCAAAGTGGGCTTCTTCGGACTGTTGGGCTCCGGCAATCTCGGCAACGACGGGTCGTTCGAAGCTGTCCTCACACGTCTCCGAACAGACCATCCCGAAGCCGTCGTCGACGCGATGTGCATGGGGCCGGAGCGACTGAGCAGTCAATACGGCATCCCTGCCATCCCCCTGTATTGGTCCACAACCCACGCGGGTCGTACCGGTGGGCTGAGAGCCAGGATTGTCTGGGCACTGGGCAAGGGCATGGATGCCTGGCGGACGTTCTCGTGGGTGCGACGACACGATCTCGTGGTGGTCGCAGGCGCCGGAGTACTCGAGAACTCACTTCCTCTGCGGGCAACGGGCGTGCCGTATTCGATGTTCTTGCTTTGCGCGTCCGGCAGGGTCGCGGGTACCAAGGTCGCGCTGCTGTCCGTCGGGGCCACCAAGATCATGCAACGTCCGACTCGATGGTTGCGAAACGGCGCCGCGCACCTCGCCCACTACCGCTCCTATCGTGACAGGGTCTCCTGGGATGTCATGCAGCAGTCGGGAACCTTCGCAAAACACGACCCCGTCTACACCGACCTCGTCTTCTCGTTGCCGGCACCTCCGTCGACGGTCGGCGATCCACGGCTGGTGGGCGTCGGCATCATGTCCTTCTTCGGAGGCAGCGACGATCGTCGCGACGGCCAGCGCATTCACAAGCGTTACATCGACGCGATGACGCAGTTCATCTGCTGGTTGGTGGATCACGGTTACGGCGTTCGACTGCTTTCGGGGGATGATTCGAAGGACGACGACGTCATCGCCTCCGTCATCGCAGACGTCCTGACGCTCCGACCCGGCCTTCCGTCCGGACAGGTCGTGGCGAATCCCGTATCGTCGCTGGGTGAACTCTTGGGGGAGATCGAACCAGTCGGCTCGGTGGTAGGAGCCCGCTATCACAATGTCGTTTCAGGCCTGCGGCTCTCCAAGCCGACCATCTCAGTTGGGTACTCGTTGAAGCACGAAGCCCTCATGGCCGACATGGGCGTACCTGAGTTCGCTCTTTCGGCTCGCTCGATCAGCGCGCCGCAACTCATCGAGCGCTTCACTGAGCTGCAGAGCCGGTCCAGCGAGTTGCAGGCGACGATCGAGATACACCGGCAGCTCAAGCAACAGGTGCTCGAACGACAATTCGAGGATCTGACCGGGCTCCTCGACGTCGGCGGTAATGGATCACATACCAGCAACTCCATAGCGCGTGGAAGCGCTCAGCACCAGCGCTCGGCGGAGCAGAGCGTGGGGACATGACCCCGCAGAACGAAGTCAACCAGTCGACAAAGGACTTCTGGGGCCAAGAGCACCACAAGTTCGAATCTCCGCATTTTCGACTTCAGAAGTCAGCCCGGCTCATCAACACCATGGCACCGTCGGGCCCATGCACGTTGCTCGACGTCGGCTGCGCCCGTTCCTCACTCAAACAACTGCTCAATCCGAACATTGAGTACTTCGGGATCGACATCTCGATCGATAAGCCTGCGCCATATCTCCGTGAAGTCGACATCCTCGAGAACTCCATCGAATTCGACAGTCATCATTTCGACTTCGTCGTCGCCCAGGGACTGTTCGAGTACCTCGGAGAGGCTCAAGAGGACAAGTTTCGCGAAATCGCGCAGATCCTCAGTCCGCGCGGAAAATTCATCGTCACGTACCAGAATTTTGACCACCGCCGGCCATCAATTTACTGGGCCTACTCCAATGTACAGAAGCCGGCAGCGTTTCGCGAGAGCCTCGAGCAGTTGTTCATCGTCGAACGACAACTGCCGACTGCGCTCAACTGGAGCCACTCCCAACCAGTCCGGCCGCTGACGAAAGCCATGAACACGGGCTTCAATCTCACCATTCCTGTCGTGACGACCAAGCTGGCAGTCGAGTACTTCTTCGTGTGCTCGGCCAGACCAAGCATCTGATGTTGCAAAGCCCGACCTGCGGCGGCGGGTCGACCGAACATGAGCGCGAAGTTTCGGCGATGAAGGTACACCAAGTCGAGCGAGTCGCTGGTGTGCTGCTGTTCGAGCCAAGACCGGTCGTCGATGATCGGGGCTTCTTCTGCCGGACCTTTGACGCCGCAGTTGCGCGCGAAGCGGGAATCGATCCCAACGGCTTCGCTCAGGACAGCCTCTCCCGATCTCTGCGTGGGGTGGTGCGAGGTCTCCACGTCCGGCGAGGGCTCGGGGAGACGAAACTGGTCCGATGCTCCTATGGGGCGGTCTTCGATGTCATCGTCGACCTCCGCCCGAGCTCGCCTACCTATCGGAACTGGGAGAGCTTCGAACTGCAGGGGCACGAGCAAAGGTCGCTGTACATCCCCAACGGGTGCGCCCATGGATTCCAAGCACTCACCAGCGTTGCTGATGTCTCCTATCGCATCGACCGCCCTCATGATCCGTCGGAGGACGTCGCCGTGCGCTTCGATGACCCGGCCTTGGCCATTCCATGGCCTATTCCAGTCGGGATCGTGTCCCGGCGGGACCAACATGCCCTCTCCCTGGAAGACGCCCTCGAGGCTCTGCGGTGACCGTTTGGACTCGTCCGGACCCATGACCGATTGATCCAGGGCACCAACAGTCCCACCTTGGACCGGCGTCCGCGTATCACCGTTCGGCCGACGTAGCTCCTACACGTTGTGCCCGTCCAGCGTCCGATCCTCGACTGCCAAACCCAAATATGACCATTTCCGTTCTCAGTCAGCGTGCGTCCATCTCCGTCGTGGGGGCGCCATACCAGGTAGACGCGACGGATGTCAGCGCCGCTCGCGGCGTCCGGGCGCATGAGTGGCGCATGGGAACGCGGGCCCGATGACCGCAGCGCCTCGGCTGAGCATCGGGCTCCCCGTCTACAACGGTGACCGCTACCTGGCCAAGTCCCTCAATGCCCTTCTCGGGCAGAGCTACGAGGACTTCGAGCTGATCATCTCGGACAACGCGTCTACCGATGACACCTCCGAGATCTGTCGGGACTACGAGAGCCAGGACGCAAGGATTCGCTACCGCCGCCAACCTCATAACATCGGCTCGTCGCCAAACCACAACTTCGTCGTCGAGGCAGCCCGAGGGGAGCTCTTCAAGTGGGCGTCCTACGACGACCTCTACGCTCGAGAGCTTCTTGAGCGTTGTGTGGACGCGCTCGACGAGCACCCCGACGCTGTGCTCGCGCACTCCTGGACGGCCAACATCGACGAAACGGACGCTGTCTTCGCCGCACCGGAGTACCCGCTCGCAACGGATGCGGGAAGGGCTCCCGAGCGCTTTCGGAGCATCCTCTTCGGGAGCGGCGGCGACGATATCTACGCCGTGATCCGCACGAGCATCCTCCGACGAATTTTGCCGCAGGACAGCTATCACCATGCAGAAAATCCGGTGGTTGCCGCGCTCAGCCTGTACGGTCGGTTCGTCCACGTGCCGGACTGGCTCTACTTCCGCCGTGACCACCCCCAGCAAGCCGAGCGATCATGCACGTCGATGCGCGCCCGCTGCGCCAACATGGACCCGCGGCGTGCGAGCCGATTGCGGCACCCGGTGGCCCGCTTGTACGGGGAGTACCTCTGGGGTTACGTGACGGCAATCCACCGCGCTCCCCTGACATCGGTCGAGCGACGTGAGTGCTACGGACACCTGACACGGTGGTTGGCCAAGCGGGCAAGCAAGCCGCGCATTCCGGCCAGCATCGACGTAACGGCGGGCGTTCCCATTGGGCTCGATGTCGAGTCGGTGGTTGCAGGGTACGACTCAGGCTTGGACACCAGGCTGCACATGTACAACGATCACCGACACCACACGGCTAACCGGGCTCGTCCAGAGGGTCACGCCGGCGACGCCGCACCGGGGAGGGCATCCCGCCAGGGTGAGAGGTCGAGCAGCGGGTAGCGGGCGGCCACCCCAGCCAGCGTCTGCTCCGTCCAGTACGGATGGCCCGGGGCCGGGAAGCCCAGCACGGTCAGCTGACGCTCGGTGGCCAGCGGCACGAAACGGTGCCACGCCATGTCCTCACCGGCATTGGGCAATCCGAAGGAGCCCAGCCAGTCGGTGCCGGCGGGCTTGTAGGAGACGTGCAGCATGAAGCGCGCGGCCCCGGGTGCGCTCAGGCGCACGCCGCGGTGGTAGACGTCGGGGCGGTAGGCCAGGACGGAGCCGGCGGGGCCCGACGCCGGGACCTCCGCTGCGTAAAGGTCGGCGTACTCGACCGGGTGTAGGTAGGTCCGCTCCACCGGAATGCCTGCGCTCAGGCGGCGCGACACCATCCTGGTGGCGGCCGTCTCGGGGGTGACATCGCTCAGGTAGACGAACGTCTCGAGCTGCTGGTAGCCGGGCTCGTGACGGGGCACCACCAAGGTGTGGTTGCCGAAGTCGGCGTGAAGGAGTTGCTCGTCACTTGGTGCCGCGCCAGCGTACTTGGCGCTCACCATGGCCTGGTAGAGCCGGAGGTCTGCGACGCCGAGCAACCGCTCCGCCAGGTCGATCATGCGATCGTGCACGACGAGGTCGTTGAGCGCGCTGTCGTCGAAGGGAAAGCGCGGCATCACCGCGTGCGAGTCGACGCGAAAGGGCTGGTTCCGCCCCGGGTCCGTGTCCGCCGCGAATTCCTCTGCAGTCGGGAACAGCGCCGGCAACGCGGCCTGGGCGGCCGCCACGGCCTCGGCGGGGAAAAGCCCCTGCAGCAGGCACCAGCCGTCCTCCTCCCATTGGGCCTGGTCCGCGTCGAGCACCACGCGCGTCATCGGCCCGTCGGCAGGGGCTTCCAGGTCTGCAGCCCGCCGGCGACCACCACCGATGCCGCGCCGAGCGCGAGGAGTGATCTCCCCCACAGCCGAGCGACGCGGGTCCCTCGTCCCTTCACGATGGTGCGCTCATGATGGTGCGCTCTGCCTCCCCGGGGTCCCCGATGCAGCGGAAGCTTGTCATACCGGCCGGGAGGTCGTCGGGCTCCGCGCCCGAGCTGCGGCCCGGTGGCCGGCAGCACGGGCAGGGACTTCGGTGGCCACCTGCCGATGCGGTCCCGGGTGCTCCCACTAGTCTCCGCAGGTGTCGCAACCCGACGAGGCACCCGGCGAGTTGCCCGGTGACGTCGAATGGAGGCGGCTCGTCAGCGTGACGCTCCAGGGCGCCGGGTGGATCATCGTCGCGGTCTTGGCGCTGGTCGTCCTGGCTCGGGCCGTCGCGTGGGACCAGTGGCGCTTGTTCGCAGACGTGGATGCCGCCACCGAGGTCCTGTTCCTGCCGGCATGGCTCGTCCTCGTGGGCGCACTCGTCGGAAGGAAGTGGTGGATGGCCGGGGCCGCCGCACTGCTGTGCGTCGCGCAGGTGATCTACGTGGCCCCGGAGGTCATGGCCTATTCCTCTCTTCCGGCGGCCGTTCGGACCGAGCCCACGATCCACCTCTTCGACGCGAACGTGCAGCAGGACAATTACTCCATGGCGGGCTACATCGAGCAGTTGCGAAGCGTCCGGCCCGATGTCGTCACGCTCGAAGAGACACATTCATGGGACTACGACCAGTTCCTGGCCTCCGGCGTGTTCGACCACCTGCCCTACAGGTTCACGATCTCCGACACGGGATCGAGGGGGTTCATCGTTGCCAGTCGCTATCCACTCGGCCACGCGACGGTGTCCTCCGTGTACGGCCTCGCCTACATGATCCGCTTCAGCCTCTCGTTTCGCGGACGAACCGTGCCGCTCTGGGTCGTGCACACGACCGCGCCGGTCAATCCCGACTGGAACAACTGGAACCTCGAGCTGGACGGCGTGCACGCACAACTCGAGAGGTTCCATCCTCGGCCCCTGCTCATGGTGGGCGACTTCAATGCCTCCTGGGGAAACCGCGGGTTCAGGGCGATTCTGGCGACGGGCCTGACGGATGCCGCCGCGGCACGGGGTCAACCCTTCGACTTCACCTGGACGCAGCGCCTGCCTGTGCTTCCCCCGTTCATACGCATCGACCATGTGCTCACCGGCGGCGACCTCACCGTGACGTCCATCAGCACGCACGACGGCCCCGGCAGTGGGCACAAGGACATCACCGCGACGGTCGCCGTCGGAAAGTAGCGCGGCCCCGATCCCGCCGGCTACCACGTCTACGGGTTCCAGTTCGTACCGGGCCAGTCGTTCGCGGCCTTCTTCGACGGGAAGCAGGTCTGGCAGGTGACCGCGTCGAGCGGCATCACCATCACCGGGGAGCCCTACGAGATCATGCTCGAGCTCCAGGTGGCCGGGCAGCAGACCTCCGGATGGCACACGGTGCCGAGGTGCAGGCGCACTCCTAGCTGGACGGCGAGGGTCCTGCTCGCCCCCGGATCCGGGGAGCGACCTGGGAACGGGGGCCGGGAACGCGGCGATCGCCCGCCATCCCTGGACCTCCGTGTGATGCCTGGAGCGACCTCTCTCGCCCTAGAGTTGATCCCCGTGCACGGTTTGGGGAGCCCGCGGCGACCCAGCGCGGACCCGCAATCGTCATGATGCCCAAAGTGCGTGCCTTCGGCCGGCGCGCCGCTCGCGCGCTTGCGATCATGGGCATCCTCTCGTGTGCGCCCGTCGCGCTGGCCTCCACGACGGCGTCGGGAGCCGGGGCCAACGACGGGGGCATCTACACCTACGGGGACGCCACCTTCTACGGCTCGACCGCGACCCTGGCCCTCAACGAACCCACGGTCGGGTTGGCCGCCACGCCGACGGGCAAGGGCTACTGGGAGGTCGCCAGTGACGGGGGCATCTTCAGCTACGGGGACGCGGCCTTCTACGGTTCGGCGGGCGGCCTCGCCCTCAACAGGCCCATCGTCGGGATGGCGGCCACGCCCAGCGGCAAGGGCTACTGGCTCGTGGCGAGCGACGGGGGCATCTTCAGCTACGGGGACGCCCACTTCTACGGCTCGACCGGCAGTATGGCGCTGAACCTGCCCGTGGTGGGCATGGCGGCCACGTCCAGCGGCAAGGGCTACTGGCTCGTGGCGAGCGACGGGGGCATCTTCAGCTACGGGGACGCCCACTTCTACGGCTCGACCGGCAGCATGGCGCTGAACCGGCCCGTGGTGGGCATGGCGGCCACCCCCTCCGGGAACGGGTACTGGCTCGTCGCCAGTGACGGGGGCATCTTCAGCTACGGGGACGCCGTCTTCGCCGGCTCCACCGGTGGCCTGGTCCTGAACAAGCCCGTGGTGGCGATGGCCGGCACCCCCTCCGGGAACGGGTACTGGCTCGTCGCCAGTGACGGGGGCATCTTCACCTATGGGGACGCATCCTTCTACGGGTCGGCCGGCAACACCCCCGTCAGCGGGAGCGTCGTCGGGATGGCATCCACACCCACAGGCAGGGGCTACTGGGTCGCGACCGACGGCGGCGGCCTGCCGCCTCCTGCCGGGTACACCGAGCGCGCAACTGATCTTCGACGACCATTTCGCCGGCACCGAACTCGACGGCTCGAAGTGGAACACGTACCTGGGAGCCGGCGGGGCCGTGTGGGACAACTTCGGCCAGCTGCCGGCGCCGTTCTCGGGACCCAACACCCCCATCGGCGACGAGGCGGCGATGTTCGGGCCGAGCCAGGTCTCGGTGGACAACGGGCTCACCCTGACGGCACAGCACAACACCAACCAGTACGACGGCAGCTATCCGTGGTTGAGCGGTGTCGTCACAACGGAGGGGAAGTTCTCTCTGCCCACGAGCGGCTGGTACGTGCAGGTGAAGGCCAAGATGCCGGACCAGTCCCAGGGCATGTGGCCGGCCATCTGGTTCCTACCGGGCGTCTACGGCGGCCAGGTGAACGAGTTCGACGGCTACGAAGGCGGCTGGCTCTCCGGTGACCCCAACGAGGTCATGCACTCGGACTACTTCGCCGACGAGGGACAACAGCAACAGACCTACAACGTCGGCACTGACGTCACCGCCGGTTACCACGTCTACGGGTTCCGCTTCATCCCGGGGCAGTCCGTCACCGCCTTCTTCGACGGGCGCCAGGTGTGGCAGGTGACGACGTCGGCCGGGATCTCCATCACCGGCGAGCCCTACGAGATCATGCTGGAGCTGCAGGTCGCCTCGCAGCAGTTCGCCGGGTCCCACACCGAGCCGACCGGGTCGACCCAGTCGGCGGCGATGAACATCGCCGAAGTGCAGGCGTACTCCTGACGACCCGCGACCGCGCGACCGCTGGCCCGACTGTCGATCCTAGAGTGACCGGCGTGCAGGATTCGGCGATCCCGCCTTCCCCCGTCGGGCGCTCCCGGCGGCCATGACGTCGGAGCAACAGGGACCCCCAGCGAGACGGACCCGAGCCGTGACCATCGTCGTCGCGGCGGGGTGTCTGGCGGCGCTCCTGGCGGTGGTCACCGACCATCTCCTCGCGGCCTCCCCCGGAACCACGCCCGTGCGCGGAGGCATGGCGGTGCCCGCCGGCTATGCCAGCGGGCACCTGATCTTCGACGACCGGTTCTCGGGCACCACCCTCGACCCGTCCAAGTGGGTCACGTACCTGGGGGCCGAAGGGCAACGATGGGACAACAACGGCAGCCTCCCGGCGCCCTACTCGGGGCCCAACGTGGGGAACGAGGCGGCCATGTTCGGGCCGAGCCAGGTCTCGGTGGACAATGGGCTCACCCTGACGGCGCAGCGCAACACAGGCCAGATAGCCCGCCTCTACCCGTGGTTGAGCGGTGTCGTCACGACGGAGGGGAAGTTCTCGCTGCCCACGACCGGCTGGTACGTCCAGGTCAAGGCCAAGATGCCCGATCAGTCCCAGGGCATGTGGCCCGCCATCTGGTTCCTCTGCGGCACCAGCTGCACCGACGACACCGAATTCGACGGCTACGAAGGCGGCTGGCTCGGCACAGACCCCAACGAGATCATGCACTCGGACTACTTCGCCGACCAGGGACAACAGCAACAGGCCTACAACGTCGGCACCGACGTCACCTCGGGCTACCACGTCTACGGGTTCCGCTTCATCCCGGGCCGGTCGATCACCGCCTACTTCGACGGGCGCCAGGTGTGGCAGGTCACGGCGTCGAGCGGCATCACCATCACCGGGAAGCCCTACGAGATCATGCTCGAGCTCCAGGTGGCCACGCAGCAGATCGCCGGGTCCCACACCGAGCCGACCGGGACGACGCGCTCGGCCTCCATGGACATCGCCGAGGTGCAGGCGTACTCCTAGATCCTCTGGGTCCGGGCAGAGAACCGGAAGCAGTGGGCATGTGGTTGGCGGCGACCATGACTCCATAAGGTGTGCGGACGCACCGGCGACGACCGCCGGCGGCCGGCGGAGGGAGCCTGGGCATGCGCCGACGTACACCGGGAGGACGCGTTCACTCGCCGTCCGAGACGGTGGCGCCGCGAGAGCGTCGCTAGTGGCGCCACCCTGCCTGCTCGACGTCCCACGACTCGACGCGTGGGCCGCGCAATGGGACCAATTGGTCGATGCCGCCCCCCTCCCCTCACCATTCCTCAGATCGTGGTGGCTGGACGGCACCGGTGGGAGCGGCCGCCACCACCTCCTGGTCGTCGACGACGCGCAGCTGCTCGGTGGCGTCGCTCTGGAGCAGCGCCACGGGCTGTCGAGCATCCACATGATGGGGGACGGGCCGCTGTGCCCGGATCATCTCGACCTGTTGGCGACCCCCGGTGCCGAGGCCGCCGTGATCGGCCTCCTCGGCGACTGGTTCGGTCGATCCGGCGGACGCCTCATGGACCTGGCTGGGATCGGCGCCGGGTCGCGGCTGTCCGAGGCCCTCCCGGGCGCCGTCCGCCGAGAGCCGATGGCGGTCGCCCCGTATGTGTCCTTGCCCGGCAGCGCGGAGGCCTACCGCGCCACCTTGCCGTCGCAGTTCCGTCGGAACCTCCGCAAGTCCGCCGGCCGCCTCGCCGACGAAGGGGTGGCGCACCGGGTGATCCGGGGCCCGGGCGTCCTCCCCCGCCTCGCCACGCTGCGCGACCTCCACCAGGCACAATGGGGCGGCCGCTCCCGCTTTTTGCCGGCCTTCGACCGCTTCGTCGCCGGATGCGCCGGTGGCGCCAAAGTCGACGAGGTGGTCGTCCACGAATTGGGGACCGAGACCCTGGTGGTCGCCATCGTGGTGACGTTCGAGGTGGCCGGCCGCGTCAGCCTGTACCAGAGCGCCCGGCTCACCGATGCGCGCTGGAGAGACGTCACGACCGCCCTCCTCGCTGCCATCGTCGATGACGCCTGCGACCGTGGCTTCAGCGAAGTCGACTTCCTTCGGGGCGAAGAGCCGTACAAGGGTCGCTTTACCCCGGACCGTCGAGAGATGTTCAGGCTCGTGGCAGGCAAGGGCGCTTTGGGGCGGGTCGGCGGTGCGGCACGGGCGGCCAGGCTGCACGGCGAACGGGCTGCTGTCCGGGCTGTGCGCTCCGGGCGGTCCGCCGTTGCCCGATGGAGGAAGTGACGCCGCTTACTTGGTGCCGAGGGCCCTCGGGGCGCCTCGGATCTTCCTCCCGGCGGCCCAGATCGCCATGGCGCCGATCTTGGCCGAGTCGACAATCGAGGAACGCCCCGGCTCGCGGGGGTGCAGGTGCACCCGCCGCGCCAGCGAATTGAAGTCCTCGACCCGCCGCTCCCGCACCGAGGCGGCGGTGTGGTAGGCGAGGGTGACCGACATGGATGTCTCGGGCCCGTACGTCACCCAGTGCGGTGTGCACGGAGGGATGTAGACCCCCTGCCCGGGCGACAGATGAAACGAGACCATTTCCTCGGGCATGGCCTCGATCCGGCCATGGGAGCCCTCCCAGTACCGGTTCACCTCGTGCCGCTTGACGGCGTCGCTCTCCCATCGCCCGAAGCTCACGGTCTTGGTGCCCCTGAACTGCAGCAACAGGCTGAATTCGATGTCGATGTGGACGGGCGTGACCGAATTCGGGGAGGCGATGAAGAAGAAGGCCCCGCGGTTGCGCATCTTGCCCTGTGTGGCCAGGATCCCCGGTTGGAGCTGGTCGAGCACGCTCATCATGAATGCGGCGATGGCCGGGTCCTCTTCCGCGTTGAGCAGTGACATCCAGGCGTTGGCGGTGTCCAGATTGCGGATGACGTCGCCCGGACTCTCCAGAGCACCCCGGGGCGGTCCGCACTCGGGCACCACCAGGTCCTGCGCGGAGTTTTCGAAGCACACCGACTCACGCGGCAAGCGGTCGGCGAGCTCCGCCAGGGCCTCGTTGGACAAGCGCTCGTCGAGGTGCATGTCGTGCACGAATTCCAACGGTCGATCCGGATATCCGAAGAGCGGGATTTGATCGACGGTGGGGAGGACCTGCTCTACCGGTTCTGCGACCACGCCTGCCTCCAAATGCTGAGTTTCCGATATTGCTCCCCTGTGGTGGGGCTGTCAACGGGCATTCCAGCGGTCGGTTCGCCCGCCGCCGGCGCGCCGGGACCGGGAAACCTGGACGCGCCGACCCGTGAGGACCACCGTGTTCCCGTCGTGATCGACTGCCACGTGCCCGCCGCATGGCCACACCCCGCCAGGGCGATGCCGGCCAAGATGGCGGCCGCGCGGACTCCGCCCCAGGCGTCACCCTTCAACGCTTGGCGCAGACCCTTCGAGACGCCTTGGGACAAGGCGCGGGCGACGAACCCGATATCGGCGGACAGATCGGCCGCTCCCTCCATCTGCCGGAAGGCCGCCACCTTGCCCTTGTTGACGAAGAAGCAGCGTCGCCAGAAATAACCCCAGGTCGTCCGGGCCGCCGGAACGAAGTGATGGACCCTTGCCATCGGCTCGTAGACGAGGTGATCCTGCGGTCGGAGGTACCGCAGGCGATGGCACATGTCCATGTCGTCATGGTTGTCGGAGTGGAATCCCCCGATTTCGGCGAGCGCAGGCCGTCGCACCGACATGTTGGCACCGATGAGTCGCTCCACCGGTGCGGGCTCCTCGGGAAGTCCGGCATACGCGCAGCCGAAGACCCAGTCGAACTCGAAGGGGAACCAGCGTGGCCGTGCGGCCTCGAACTCGGGGAGTGGGGCTCCCCCGACCGCAACGACGGATCCATCGGCGTACGGGGCCACGAGACGGACAAGCCAGTCCGGATCCGCCCAGGCGTCGTCGTCGAGAAAGGCGACGATGTCACCGCGGGCGACCTCGGCGGCTGTGTTCCGAGCCGAACCGAGACGGCCCTGATACTTGTTGGCCAGGACCACCACCGGGGCCGAGAGACCCTCGGCCGGACCGGCCCAATGCGCGCGGCATCGCTCGTAGAGGGCGTCGTTGTGATCCACGCAGACGATGACCTCGACGGGGACCCGGCTCTGCGTTTGCGCCGACGCCACCGAGCGCTGGAGCAGGGACCAGCGATCCTCCGTGTACGCGCAGATGACGACGGACACCGACAAGGGCGTCCGCTCCGAGCCCGATCGGTCGAGCGGCCCGCGCGCAGGGGTGACCGACGACAACCCGGCCTCACCTGATTCCGTTGTACCCGTGCCGATCCTCAACGCCAACCGCCTCGCTCGGCGTTCACTTTACACGGCGCTCATCACGTCCGTCCCGTCCGGAACCCGGGCTCGGGCCAGGACGCGCGGCCACCGGGGCCGGTGCGCGGATACGGGGAGGCATCGCACAAGGCCCACCCAATTCCGCAAACGGCAGGTCCCTGCGGGGCTGCCACGCGCGCGGTCAGCCGGCGGACGTGGTCGGCACGATCTCCTCGTAGAGCGCACACAGCCGGTCGGCACAGCCGTCCCAGGTCGGCAGGTCGACGGCGGCGGGATCGGGACCCGCGGCCACCCGGGCGAGCACGCCGGCGAGCACCCGAGGAGATTCGTCCAGGGCGACCGAGGTCGCCAACCCCTCGGACGCCAGCTCCGACAGCCCGGACGTGTCGGCGACGACCACCTTCCGGCCGAGAGCCAGGGCCTCCATGACGGCAACCGGGTTGGCCTCGTACTCGCTCATCAGGGCGACGACGTCGCTCGATCGCAAGAGGGCGCCCAGTGCCTCCCGCTGCGTGGCGTCGAACGAGGTGAACGTCACCGCATGCTCCACCCCCAACCGGGAGGCGAGACGGCGGAGCTGGTGCTCGAAGCTGCCGCGGCCGATCACGGCCAGGTGGGCCCCGGGTGCAATCTCGAGGAGGGCGGGCATCGCAGCGATGAGGCGGTGGTGCCCCTTGTACCGCTCGAGCCGGGCCACCGATGACACCAACGGGTCGCCGGAGACCGCGGGCGACCCGTTGCCGACCGGGAGGGGCTCCGCGCCGTTACGGATGAGCCGGATGCGCTCGGGTTCGAGCCCGAGCCGTCGGGCGAAGACGTCCACCTCGAACTGGCACACCGCGACGAGTGCCTTCGTCCGGCGGAGCAGGGGCCGGAGAACCTGCCACTGGGCCCCCCTCACCATCGTCCGCAGCCGACTCGAATGCCCACCGGTGTGGAACGTCGCCACCGTGGGGATCCCCGACCGCTGGGCGGCAGCGAGCGCCATGGGGGGCAGGAAGTTGTTCACCCCCTGCACATGGACGAGGTCGTACCCACCCCGGCGGATCTGTCGGGCCAGTGATGGCGAGACGTACAGGTCGGCCCGGGAGGGCCATGCGGGGTACCGTCGCACGGTCAGCCCTTCGTGGTGCTCCACGGGAGGCAGTTCGCCCGTGAGGTCCGTCGTGAGCACAGTGACATCGAGACCTCGGGTGGCCATTCTCCGTGCCACCTCGTGCACGTGAGTCTCGATCCCGCCCAGGTGAGGCGGGTAACGAGAGGACACCATGGCGACACGCCGCGGACTCGTCATTCCGGGGGGAGGTGCCGTGAGATCAGTGTTGGGGGACGAGTCGCCAGCGGAGCAAACCGGCCCTGAAGGGCAGCCGGCTCCAGTTCATGACCACGCGGCGCGGGAGACGAAACGGATCGGACGAGAGCTTCGCGTTGCCCGGAATGGTCGTGCACGCCGTGTCGAAACCCGCCCCACGCGCCGCATCGACCGAGCCGTCGTCGTAGCTGTCCGGCCCCCCATAGGGGTAGGCGAAATGGGAGATCCGCCGATCGCACAGCCGCTGCAGTTCCTCCCTCGACGCCGAGATGGTGTGGAGCTGGTCCTGTGCCGGAAGGCCGCGGAGGCGCACGTGGTCGACGGTATGGGCACCGATCGTGACCACGTCGGAGCCCGCCAACTGAGCAAGTTCGGACGGGGTCATGGCGCGAGCGTCGGCGGGGGGCTCCGCGGAGGTGGCCCACTGCTCCGCCGCTTCGGCGATCAGACGGTGGATCTCAGCCACGGGGAGCGGCAGGAGATGGCGACGAACCGATTGGAGGTCGTCGCGTGCGCTCGACGAACCGAGCCCGATGCGGACGGTTCCTTCGCTCGTCGGCAGACTGATCTCACCGGTCCCGGGCGGGCGGCGTCGCAGCAGCGCCCCGAGGCGGTCCCACCAGAACCCCGCGCCGGCGCCAAGGACGCCGCTCGTGACGAAGACGGTGATGGGACACCCCTTGGCCTCTGCGATCGGCAATGCGTTGGTCAGGTTGTCGACGTACCCGTCGTCGAGCGTCACCACCACCCGTGGCCGTCGCGATGGGAGCGACAGCTCGTCCAGGGTCGAGGGCTCGCCATGGCGCGCGATCTCGTCGAGGTGCGCCGCAAAGTTGGCCGGGGTGACGCAGAGCTGGAACGGATCGTCCACACCCTCGGCGACCCGGTGGTAGCAGAGAATCAGGGAGTCACGTCGCTTCACGGCTGTCGGGATCCCATCTGCTCTACAGCTCCGGGCTGCCCGCGAAGGAGTCCCACATGTTCCGGCAGAGCATCTCGACGTCTGGGTGGAGCTCGTTCGCTCCCGGGCCGTCCGGGTGTGGACGTATCCTCGACACGATGGACGGCGAGGGCAAGGCGACCCCGACGAACTCCGAGAGTGCCTCGACCACTTCGCCCGGGCTGTTGCAGGCTCGCTCGTAACGGATGACCCGAACCCGCTCGTCACGCCAGAGCTGCTGGTCGAAGTAGAGCTGGTTCCGAGCCCACCAAAAGAGGGCAGCCGCGTCGAGCGGCGTCAATCCCCGGTTCATCAAACCGACAACCGTCTCGCAAGTCTCCTCGGACGCTCCCCGGCACCGCCAGTCCGACCGGTCGGCAGTGCAGAACGGCCGCAGGTCCCGATACGGATTTTCATCGCCGAAGCGACGGAGGCTGGACTGTGCCACCCCCCGGTAGTCACGCAACATCCAGATCGCCTTGACCGGGTCCGCTGCGTCCATGAGCTCAATGGCCCGGTCGCTCTCGACCAGGGGCTTCGCCGCCACCACCTCGAAGGGGATGCGACCCAATCGCTCGATCACCGTGGGATAGGCCTGCCACACCGTCTCCCCGTGCCGCGGGTTCCTGCCCACCAGGCGACGGTCGTGTTCCTCGATGATCAGAACGCGCCACGACCGATTGAGAAATGTCTGCTGGAGCATGGTGGTCCCGGAACGCTGGCATCCGAAGATGAGGACGAGCCTGCGCTGGTCGCGCGGGGCGCGGACGACCGATCGAGCAAGGTACTTCGCCACGGAGAGCGCCCGGCGCCGGACCAGTGGCTCGCCGTCCCCCGGCTTGCCTTGAGTTCGCAGCGACTTTGAAGCTGCGTCAACCACCAGTTGGCACTGTCCTCTCGATCCCGTTCTCGCCGTCCCTGGAGCTGGCTGCAGATGGGTCACGACCCGCCAACTCACACGCCTTGGCGGGACAGACAATAGAGGATCGGCCATGACAGCCGTCGAGTGGCGGCGGAATGGACAACGCTTCGGCAAATCTGGTTGACGTCCCCGCGGCGCCGGGCTCCGGGCCGCGGGCGCCCGGCGTGTCGTGGCGTCGCTCCGGAGCGGCGTAGGTTACGCCCCAGCATGCGAGTGCTGATGGTGTCCCAGTTCTACCCCCCAGTGGCCGGCGGGCAGGAGCAGTACGTCCGCAACCTGGCGCACGCATTGTCCGGGCGGGGCCACGGCGTCGAGGTCGTCACGATCGCGGCGAGCGCTCCGGCGGGGACGACCCTCGACGAGACCGTTCCGGTGCACCGCATCCGGACGAGCGCCCAACGCTTGCCCCAGCTGTACAGCGATCCCGACCGGCCCCATGCCATGCCGGTCATCGACCCTGCGTTCCGGCGCGCCATCGGGTCGCTGCTCGCCGCTGGCCGGTTCGACGTCCTGCACGCCCATGACTGGAGTGTCGCCTCGGCCCTGGGCCCGGCCCGCCGCTCGGGGGTGCCCGTGGTGCTGACCCAGCACGATTACAGCCATGTCTGCGCCACCAAGAGGCTGATGCGGGGCACCGAGGTCTGTCCGGGGCCGGCGCCCGTCGCCTGTGTCCGGTGTGCATCGTCGTGGCACGGGCCCGTGGTAGGTCCGGGTGTGGCTCTGGCGAACGCCCTCGGCCGCCGGAGCCGTACCCGACACGTGGACATGTTCATCCCCGTCAGCTCCGTCGTCGCGGTCAGTACGAGACTCCCAGGTCGTAGCGCCTACACGGTGATCCCGAACTTCATCCCCGATGACCTCCTCGGCGACGAGGCGCGCCCGAGCCCGGGCGGGCCGATCGTGTTCGTGGGTGATCTCAGCCGGGACAAGGGCATCGAAGTGCTGCTCGAGGCACACCGGCGGCTCGGCGGCAGTCCCGCCCTCGTGCTGGCAGGACGGGTGCTCGAACACACGCCGCTCGACCTCTCGGGTCAGATCGAGCTGCGCGGGCTGCTGGACCACGCATCGGTCATGGAGCTGATGCAGACCGCCTGCGTCCTGGCCGTCCCGTCCATCGTGCCCGACTGCTGCCCGACGGTCGTCCTCGAGGCAATGGCCCTCGGCCGTCCCGTCGTCGCGGCCGCGAGCGGGGGCATCGTCGACCTGGTGGAGGACGGCGTGACCGGGCTCCTCGTGCCACCGGGAGACCCGGTCGCTCTCGCGACCGCCCTTTCGGCGGTCGTCGACGACCCGGAGACCGCGGCGGCGATGGGTCGGCGCGCGCTCCGGAGGGCTCGGTCGTTCACGGCGTCGGCCGTCGTGGGGCGGGTCGAAGCGCTCTACGGAGAGGTCGGCGCAGGGCGGCCGGCGGCACGCTGACCACCGACGCGCTCAGTCGGGCACCCCGCTGACCTCGCGCTCGGGGAGGGGCACGCGGTGGTACACGCGGAGGACGGCCGGAAGTACGAAGAGGGCCTCGCACGAAGCGGAGATTACCCAGCCGACACAGATCCCGGTGAGACCCCACCAGACCCCGCCCAACGCCGAGCCGGCGACCTCCACCATGGTCCCGATCGCCATCATCCTCGAACCATGGCCCAAACGACCCTGGGCCCGGCAGATCGACACGTAGTGGTCCTTGATGACGTAGGCCGGTCCGACGAGGATCAAGATGCGCAGCGCGGTGGTCCCGTTCGCCGCATAGGCCGGGCCGAAGAGGCGCAGCGCGTACGGAGCGGCGATCTCGACGACGAGCACGATGGCGCTGATGAGTGCGAGTCCGAAGGGCAGCGTCCGGCGGACGTGACGGTGGAGGAGACCGGGGTCACCCGACCGCTCGGCGAAGAGGGACAGTGCCAGGAGGTACGGGATGATGAGCAGGGTGGACGCAAGGAGGTAGGCAGCCGAGAAGTAAGCGACCTGCTGCGGCGAGATGAGCAGCGTGGCCAGCATGGGCACGATGTACGAGACCGAGCTGATGGAGAGATTGAGCACGTGGTGCTGCAGGGAGAGTGCCCCGAAGCGGCGGACCAGATCCACGCGATGGTGCAGTATCCGCTCTCCGGGGGGAGTCCGGGCCAACTCGAGCATCGGCATGCACACGACGAAGGAGACGACGAGGGCCAGCGCCCAGGCAAAGATGAGGCCGGCGCTGGTGCGAACCGACGCCAGGACCAGAACACCCACGACGGCGAGCTTCAAGATCGCGCTCAGGCTGCCTCGCCACAGCTGCGCCCCGTTCCGGTGGAGTCCTATCGCTGCCCCCTCCAGCGTGAGCCCGGCCATGGTCGCGACCGACCCCACGACGAACAGGGCGGCCGTCACCGGGTCTCCACCGATGAGCGTCAGGCTCGGCCCGAAGAAGGAGGACAGTCCCATCGTGCCGATCGACAAGACAAGGACGACGAGCCCCGAGATCGCCAACCCGGTGGTGAGGAAGACCCGCCGCTCCCTTGCCTCGAGCGGTTCGATCTCCGCCAGGAGGAGGAGCGGGATCCCGAGCGCCCCTATTGCGGACAGGAGGAGGGCGGTGGAGGCGGCGGCGGCGGCCAGTCCGACGTCCCGAGCCGAGAAGAGGTGCGTCGCCACGGCCCAGTAGACCAGCCCGAACACGGCAACCGCACCCTGCTTGGCCACCAGATACCCGAAGGTCGTGAAGAGGCGTCGTCGCTCCGACACCGGTTTCGGAGCTCCCTTGCGGAACCAATTCATCTTCGCGTTCCCGCCGCCGGGGCGCGACGAAGGCCTTCGGTGCCGCCCATTCCGAGCTGAAACTGCGGACACCCGAAGCCACACGTGTGAATCCCCGCGTTTCACGGGGTGATCCTAACCCTGACGTTTTCGCTCGGGTCCCGCATTCCGACAAGGGAGCGTCAACCGTCGGCCCCGACCCGGTGGTCCCGGGGGTCGGGCGACCCGGAGCCGGTTGGTCACGATCGGACGGCCGACCCGGCACGGCGACGCAGCGGTGCCCATGTCATACTTGGAGGCGGCCTTTGGGGTGTCGAGGCGCGGCGGCTCGTCTGAGAAGACCGGGATGTTGAGCCCTGGAGCGGGCCTACACAATGAGAGGCAAAGTGCCAGGGCACACCGATGTCACAGCGAATTCGCCCTAGTCTCGCCGAATCCGACCGGGTTGCGGCCGGCCCCCTCGTCGACGCATCCGCCACCCGCCCCGAAGCGCCGACCCCTGAGCCGTCGACCACGCCCGTGACGCTCCCCGGGGGCCGATCTCGCCTCGGGGTCGTCCTCGCGGCGGCCGGTGCCGGGCTCCTGGTCCAGGGGGTGGCCGACGCCCTCGCGCGATCCGACCATGTGTCGCTCGCATTGCCGCTCTTCCTGTTCGGCATCTCGCTCCTGTTCGCGGCGTGCGCGCTGGCGCCTGACGGGCGCCCAAGCGGCACGGGGAGAACGGATCTGGGTGTCGATCGTTCTGGGCCTCGGGTTGTTGGCCTCGTACGCGATGCACCACCCGCTCCTGTTGGACAGCTTCGACGAGCTGGCCCACGTCGGAACGCTCACACGGCTTCTCGACAGCCATGCCGTGTTCCCGACCAACAGCATCTTGCCGGTGAGCCCCTACTACCCCGGGCTCGAACTGGCGACCGCGGCCACTAGATGGCTCACCGGCCTCCCCTTGGTGGTGGACCAGCTCATCGTGCTCGCCGCGGTCCGTATCGTCCTCGTGCTCGCCGTCTTCCTCGTCGTAGAGCGCGCCTGCCGATCGTCGTGTGCCGGCGGGATCGGCGCACTCGTCTACGCTGCCAGTCCTCAGTTCTACGGGTTCGACGCGCAGTACGCCTACGAGACGCTTGCCCTGGCTTTTGCGGCCGCGGTGGTGTATCTGCTCCTGGTCTCCATCGATGCCGCACGACCGAGGATCGGGAGATCGTTCGCCCTCGCACTCTGCTGCATCGGGGCCGTGGTCATCACGCACCACGTGACCGGTTGGATCACCATGGGCTTCCTCGTGGTGTGGGCCGTCGGCCTGTACCTCACCACGCACTGGCCACCTCGTTCCCTCGCCGACGTGTCGGCGCCATCCGGGAACGGTCCGGAAACCATCGGGATGACGACGCGGCGCGCCTTCGTCAGCAGGAGGAGGGTCCAGACCGTCGTCGTCGGTGTCGCCGCCGCTTTCAGCCTTCTGGTGGGCGGGTTCTGGACCCTGTTCGTGGGCCGACTCCTCACCCAATACGTCGGACCGGTGTTCGAAGCTGCATCCGCCGACATCAGTGCGGCGCTGGGCACCGGTCACGGGGACCGAACCCTCTTCAAGAGTGCCGCGGGCGGCGGGTCCCCCGGCTGGGAGATCCTCCTCATCCTCGTGGCGGCAGCAACCTGGTGCGCGGTCCTCCTCCCCTCGCTCTACAGCGTGGTCTTCAAGCGGACGGTCCGTGGTGGAGCACTCCGCTATCTTCCGGCTGTCATCGCCGCCGTCTATCCGCTCACGGTGCTGGCGAATATCTCCTCGAGCAGCAAGCTGGTGGCCGAGCGGGCGACCACGTTCATCTTTTTCGGCGTCGCGGTGGTCGTCGGCGCGTGGCTGGGCGTTCGGATCGCACGACGACGCCGGATGATCGAGCGCGTCGGAACGATCCTCGTGGCCACCATCGTCTTCCTGGGCAGCACGCTCTTCGGTTTCGGCCCGCTGCCCAGCCTGCTGCCGGGGCCGTACCGCGTCGGCGCAGACGAGCTGTCCCTGGGCTCCCCCTCTTTGGCGGTGGCCCACTGGGCCGACACCCATCTCCCCGCCGGCGCCCACGTTGCGGTCGACAAGGACAACGGGGTGCTGCTGAACGCGATCGGCGGAGTCGAACCGGTGACGGCGGAATCCGGGCTCGTCAACCCGGAACTCCTCTTCTTCGACCACTCCGTCACCCTGTTCGACATCTACCTCATCCGCAAGGCGGACATTCGCTACATCGTCGTGGACGATCGCCTCGCCCAGGGGGCCCCGCTGTACGGCACGTACATCGCCGACGGCGAGCCCAGCACCCATCTCACCCGGGAGCAGCTCAACAAGTTCAACCGGTACCCGTTCATGAAGCGCATCTACGACAACGGTCCGATCCAGGTCTACGACGTGACCAGCCTGCTCCACCCGTTCGCTCGGACCGCGCCCGCCGGCGCTCCGGTGGGAGGGACCGGTCTGAACCCGGGCATCTTCGTCCTGGCCGTCGCGGTCGCGGCATTGTGGGCCCGCCGGCTGCGTCGCCGCGTGACGCAGGTCCACGACATGGCGCATGCAGCGATCTGCGGTGTGGTGGGCGCGCTGGTGGTCGCCGTCTTCGGCGCCTTGCTCGTCCGGCTGGCGGGGGTGCCGCCGGACACGGTCGCGCTCGTCGTGCTGCTCGTGTTCCTGGTGCTGAGCCTCCGCTCCGACAGGCGCCCGAGCGATTTCGCGGTCCTCCTTCGCCGGGCCGCGGCGGCCGTCCGGCGACGAGCACGCCTGGGGCCCCGGCCGACGTCGTCGGCGCCGACCTCCGTCGCCGACCCGCGCGCCGGCCGGGCGGGCGACGAGGACCCGACCGGTGCGCCTTCCGGCGCCGACGAAGCCGACACGGCGCCCGCACCGGCTGGAGGCCGCCGCGCACGCGACGTCCTCCTCGGTGCGCTCGGTCTGGCGCTCTTCGCATGTGGTGCCCTGCTGGCCACGGTGGCAGCCTTCAAGGAGTACACGCCTCCCCCCGAGCTCTCCATCGTGACGAGCACCTCGGGCCACCCGGTCGCGGAGGTGCAGCTCGGCTCGGCCGGGCCCATCGCCGCACGGATCGACGTCGCGACCGGCCGGAAGACGGTGTCGCTGCCCCCCTTGGCGCGGACCACTGGCCCCCAGCGCGTCGACCTCCCCCCCGCCCTGCTCCGGAAGGGTTCGCGCGTGCTGCTGGTCTCCGGCGGGCACACGCTGCGCGCGGTCGACGGCTGACGCGCCTTCCCACCCGGAGTCGCGGTCCGGTCGGACCGGGCTCAGGTCTCCGGGTCGGCCCCGGGAGCGCCTGCGGCCACCGGGGTGAACGGCCTCGGGACGATGCGGAGCTGGTTCAGGACCTCGACGTTCGGCACCTCCGGCGCCGGACGGATCAGCCCGAGGAGGGAGTCGGCCCGGACCGGCAGCCCGACCGGGAGGAGCTCGGCCACGCGGAGGGCCCCGTACACCGCCATCGGCGGCGTGGGCACGAACCGGGGCGGGCGTCTGCCCTGGCCGGCGGCGAAGCTCGTCAGCAGCTCGGTGAACGGGACCGGCTCGGGATGGGCGATGCCCACCGGGACGTCGGGCAATCGCTCTGACCGCGCCAGGGCGACGATGGTGGCCGCGAAGTCGCCCTCGGAGACCATGAATTTGGCGTGCTCGCGGCCCGAAATCGGGGAGTACGGGAAGGCGGGCCAAGCGGCGCAGCGTCCCCGCCATGCCCCCTCCGCCGGGCCCGTAGACCAAACCGGGCCTGACGACGCACAGTCCGCGGGCCCGTGCCGCCGCCTCCGTCGCCAGCTTGGCCCGGCCGTACAGTTGGCGAGTCCCCGGGTAGGCCGACATGGAGGACAGCACGATGGTCCGCGGAACGCCGCCGGCGACGGCCGCGTCGAACAGCGAGACGCTCCCGAACACGTTCGAACGCCAGATGTCCGCCCTGCGGGTCAGCGTGAGGTCGTACGCACAGTGGACGAGCAGAGCGACGCGGTCCAGGGCATCGGCCGGACAGCCCGAGGCCAGGTCGAAGGGCCGGTCGCTGCTCCCCGGGGCCGGCGACCGGACCAGGCGCCGGACCTCGAACCCCGCCGATCCGAACGCTTCGACCAGGACCGATCCCAGGTAGCCGTTGGCGCCCGTGACGGCGACCACGGACGGCCCGCTCCGCCCCGGGGTCTCCGACCCCTCCGCGATCGTCACCACGGCTGGCGGAGGGTCTCGCTGGCGATCCGGTGCGCGTTGGCCATGATCGTCAGGGTGAACGTCGTGGCGGGGACGTTGGGAAAGACCGAAGCGTCCGCCAGGTGGATGCGGTCCCACGCGGCCAGACGCCCCGTCCGGTCGGTCGTCGTCGCCGTCCTCTCCCGGGCATGGGGGAAGCTCGCGCCGAAGTGATAGCTCTTCGCCGCGGCAGAGACGGAGATCCTGGGGACCACGGGCCACAGGTCCAACGCCGGAGCGACCCGCAGCATCGACCGCACCAGGCGCCCCAGCATCGGCGGCCCTTCGTCGCCGGGCTCCCGGTCGATCTCCAGGATTGGCAACCGGTCCGTGCCGCCGGGGACCGGGTGCGCCACGATCTTCACCCTCGGGGAGGCCCAGCCGGGGACGTAGCCCAGACCCACCGACACCCGCCGCAGGAGCGCCGTGAGGGCGGGTCGTGCGATCGGGCCCCTGATCGGTCCGGGGATGGAGCCGAGGAAGGCCGGGTTGTACTCGTAGAAGTGGACCAGACCCAGATCGAGGCCTTCGCCGGTGTCGTCGTAGAGCAGGTTGAACTGGTTGAGGGTGAAGTTCCGTGACAGACGGGGGTCGGGAACGGGGCGGATCGAGAGGGCGGGCAACACGAACTGGACGGACTCCTGGAGGTGGACGACCCGATCGAAGAGGCCGAGGGAGCCCAGCACGAGCCGCGTCGTCCCGATCCCGCCGCAGGCCACGAAGATACGGTCAGCTCCGACCAGTTCGACCTCGTCCGTCCTCGTGCTCCGGACGAGCACCCGAGGTCGACCCTCGACCTCGTCGAGGCGGACGGCGAGCAGGTCGGGTCGATAGCCGATGCGCCCTGCGGCCCGCAGACGGTCGAACGTCTGGGAGCTCGAGTAGATGAGCTCATGCGGGCAGCCCGTCATGCACAGGCCACAGCGCGTGCAGTCCTCGCCCCTGAAGGCCAGGCGGGCCCGGCCGACCGTGATGCCGTGCGACTGGACCAGGGCCCGGTGCGCCCGGTAGCGACCCAGGACGCGATGGGTCCGGTCGGCCGGTGGGGGCAACGGTCGAGCCGGAGCCATGAGGGGAAAGGTCTCGGCGAGGTCGTCGTCCTCACCCGCGAGGGTCATCTCACCCAGGGCGGTGCGGTAGTGGGGCTCCATGTCCGCCCGAGTGACGGGCCACCGGTCGAACGTGCGTTCCGAGAACGGCATGATCTGGGCACCCCAGATGTTCGAGAAGCCCCCGTAGGCGCCGGAGACCACCGAGGCGTTCGTCGGTCCGAGCGCCTCGATCCCCTCCAGTTGCCCGAGGTCGCGGAAGGGAAAATCGGAGCCATAACTCCGCTTCTGGGGGAGCACCCCGCGGGGCAACGGAACGGGCTGGTGGCTGATCTCGTCGACGTCAGCCCTGGCCCAGAGCTCCTCCCCGGAGCCGGAGAGGCGGTCCAACGTCGTCCGCAGCTCCGGTTCCAGCGTGCCACCGACGTCGATCACGGTGATCTGATGCGCCGGATCGGCGGCCAGCGCCATGGCGACGCCCGCGGCCGCGGGACCGGATCCGATGATCAGCGCTTTCGGCATGGCCGGTGTTTGCCCCTTCTCGAAGCGAGGTGGCCCGCGGAGGACCCGAGGCTAGATCGTCGGCTCGCGGGCTCCCGCCACGCCGGGCCTCGACGATCCCCGTGACGGCCCCGGGCCTCAACGTCTCGACGGTGGCACGGTTGGCCGGCACGACGGCGGTCCGCAACCGGCACGTCCGGCGGTCCGGTCGAAGCGGCCAATGCGGACGGACCTGCCACGGCGACAAGACGAGTACCGCGCGTCGTCGCGCGCGCGACCAAGGACTTTTCCGCAGCGTAGACCCGCGAGCGAATGTTGTCCAAGAATTGTGAACAGATAAGTTCGATCGGCTCTATTTCGAGGCGAAGGACGTCGGCAACATGGACCACTGTCGGGGTGGGGACCGGCGGGCGGGCCACCATGACTACGAGGGGATCACATTGAGCGCCGAGTCTGTTGCACGCATCGGGTCACGGCGACGGATCGCCTTGCGCTCCCTCCGAGAGTTGCGTCGAGTTCGCGCTCAGCTCCGACCCAGGCGGAAGTCACCGATCGGTCACCGCTGGTTGCCGTCCGGTCCGTCGACCCGCACAGATCAATCCAAGCGTCGTCGTCTCACGTACCCCTGGACAAGAGTCGGGGCAGGCGACGTGCGTTCTAACCGGAAGGTGGACCCGGCGGTGGAGTCCGAGGTGGCGTCGCACGAGATGGCTCAGGTCTGGCCGATGGCCGGTTCGCGCGAGACGGAGCCGACCGTCAGCATCGTGATCCCCGCCAAGAACGAGGCGCGCAACCTGCCGCATGTCTTCGAGAAGCTCCCGACCGACTGCGAGGTGATCCTCGTCGACGGCAATTCGACCGACGACACCGTGAGCATCACGCACCGGCTGCGACCGGACATCACCGTCATCAGCCAGAGCCGTGCCGGGAAGGGAAATGCTCTGGCCTGCGGTTTCGCCGCAGCCACCGGCGACTTCATCGTCATGATCGACGCAGACGGTTCGAACGACCCGGCCGAGATCGCTGCCTTCGTCGCTGCCCTGAAGGACGGCGCAGACTTTGCCAAGGGATCCCGGTTCCTCCCCGGTGGAGGAAGCCAAGACATCAGCGTGATCCGGAGAATCGGCAACTTCTGGCTGAACAAGATCGTCAACGTGCTGTACGGAACTCGCTACACGGACCTGTGCTACGGCTACAACGCCTTCCGGCGAGAGTGCCTCGATGTGATGACACTCAACGCGACCGAGATCGACGACTGTGAGTCCGGGGCCGTCCTGTGGGGAGACGGTTTCGAGGTGGAGACGTTGATCAACGTGCGGATCGCAAAAGCTGGGCTCCGAGTGACGGAAGTCCCGAGCTTCGAAAAGGTCCGTCACTTCGGCGCCAGCAACCTCAACGCCTTCTCTGACGGCTGGCGCGTCCTGCGGACGATCCAATCCGAGCGCAAGGGTGCCGCACGCGTCCATGCCATCGACGCGGCGTGGATCGAGCGCGACACGGGCACGTCGTGGGGACTGCTGTCGACGGTGAACGAGGAAGCCGGCTGACATCGCCGCAGTCGCGGCATTGAACAGAAGGTCGGGTTTGTCCTAGGAGTTCCGTCGACGTCCGACGGTCACGCGACGTCGCGGCGGTGCAATCTGCTCCTCCGCGGAACGTTCGTGTGCACGTGCACATCGTCCGGCCGGCCGACGAGATACTCCACGCACTCAGCGCACAGCCGGCCAAACTCTTTCCCGGTCTTCATCTGCCGGCGGTCCGCCCGCGCGACCTTCGACACCGGCCCGGCCCACCCGCAGCGGTGGCAGACGCCCGGTCGCTGTTTGCGCATGCCCCCGTTGGTTCCCCGTCTGCTCATGAACGTCGCATTCAAGGTGGCAGCTTCCAACCCCATAAGAGTCGTATCGGTCCTGCCTCAACGATACTTGAGGCGCGCTGCGCAAAGGTGTACCCAGACCGAGCAGGTTCAAAACCGTCCTTGCAGGCACGCGAATATCAACGAAGTCACAACGAATGTTCGCTCGTTCCGGCACGATCGATGAGCGTGAGAACCCCGGCAGGAACCTACCCGAGCGTTGCGCTACGCGTTCGGGGGAAACGCCGTCCGTTCCGGACGACGAACGCATCGGCGATTGCAGCAACGAGTCCGACGACCAGCTCGTTGCGCAGCCCGTCCGGAGACTCGTTCTGGGCACGCGCATGGACCCGACTGACGACCTTGGGGAATGGATTGCGCCCGAAAAAGTGCAGGCACGGCTTGTCGGCGTCGAGAACCGACGCCCCCAGCATCGCCGCGATGGTGGCGCTGCGGTCCCGCCGGTCCACGGCGCCCGCAGCGGCCAGCATCACGGAGAGGCCGACCACGCCGTCGCGCTTCGCGTAGCGAAGGAAGAGCTGCCTGCCGTCCGGGGTGCGCTTGTCGCAGCCCCAATGCGGCACCATGTCCAACGCGAGATGAGATCCGACGCCGACGACGAAGGCCGTGAGCGGACGCCCACTCAGGAGCCGGCCGAGCACGACGCCGGAGAGGACATGGTTCGTCACGAACACGATCGACCCCGCGGAGACGATTGCCCTAGCGGGCGTCGAGACGGCCGACGCTCCGGAACCACTCGAGCGTCAGCGCGAGTCCCTCGTCGAGGCTGATGGGGTCGTAGCCGAGGCGCTTGTAGGTCTTGGTGTCGTCCAGGGCCCTCCGCTCCGGACGCTCCTGCGCCGCCCTCTTCGCGATGGCCACGAGGGTCGGCCCGAAGACCTCGAGCAGTTCGGGGTCGTCGGATGGCTCGATGTCGACGACCTCGTGGTCGAGTCCGGCCAGCCGGCACATCCTGGTTGCGGCGTTCGCGATGCTGACCACGTCCTCCGGCTGCCCGTCGAGCATGTAGCGCTCCCCGCTCACGCCCTTGTCGAGCGCGAGGATGCAACCCCGAGCGATGTCCTCGGCGAAGACCCAGCTCACCGGGAACTTCAGGTAGCGCTCGATCCGCCCGCGCGCCGCCGAGAGCAGCACCCGGTTGAAGCTCGTCATGCCGAGGGCGTTGCTGACGACCGGCGACGGCCCGAAGATGGCGCCGGGGTGTGTGCTGACGACGTCGCGGCCCTCGGCGGCACGGGACATGGCGTCGAGGAACGCGGCCATCTTGGTAATGGTGTACGGATCCGAGCTCGGCTCGCGGGTGACCGGCGCGTCCTCCCGGTCGAGCCCCCCGTCGGTGTCGAAAAAGGTGCCTGTGCTGACCGCGACGACACGCTCCAGGTCGACTGCCTCTGCCGCGTCGAGCACGTTCTTGGTGCCGAGGACGTTCACCGCCTCGAAGTCGGCCAGGTTCTGGCTTGCGCCCCCCAGGAGCGCAGCGCAGTGGATGGCGGCGTCGCTGCCGTCGGCGGCCCGCAGCACCGCGGCGGGATCCGTGACGTCGCCCGTGACGATCTCGACACCGAGGGCGGCGAGCGGGGCGGTGTCGGCCGTCTCACGGGCGAGCGCCCGCACGGCGTCGCCCCGCTCGATCAGCAACTTGCAGACGTTGGCTCCGGCGAGCCCGGTGGCGCCCGTCACGAGGACCATCCGGGTCATGAGGGCGCCGTCATGAGGGCACCGGTCACGCCGAGGCGACGACCGAGGGATCTGCCATCGACGAGTCGACCTGGTCGGGGCTGTACGGGATGACCGGCGCACCCTGGCCGAACACGTCGAGCGTATGGATGAACCGGTGCAGGCCCATCGAATTCGCGCAGGCGAACCCGAGCTCGACGATCTGTGCCGACGTGAAGACCTCCCCGAGCTTCCGGTAGACCTCGTCGTCGATGGCGTGGTGGTCGGCCGAGAGCAGATCGAGGAATTCCACGGCGAGCCGCTCCTGCTCGGTCAGCTCGGAGCCGCCGGGGGCCAGGAGGCAGGCGACGTCCTCGTCGGTGATGGAGTCGTGCTTCCTCGACTGCATGCAGGGCTGACACTCCCCGAGTTGGGCGCTGCGGATCCGCAGCAGCTCCAGGATCCTGCCCCCGAGGAGCGACTGCTGTCCCCATGTCTGGCGTGCCGCGTTGGTCATCAGGATCTGGGACGTCTTGTAGGCGAAGATCTGGAGAGGGATCGGCGTGGCATAGGTGCCGTCGGCCACGCCCTCTTCGATGATCCGCCGTGGCTCCGGCGCCAGTTCCTCCAACGGAATGGGCTCGATTCTCGGCACGCACACCCCCAGACTCTCCCCGGCATGGCCGGCACCGATCGCCATCCGGCGTCGACGCACCTACTGTACTGTCACGGTCGTGCCGGTCGACCCCTCGTCCATTCTGCTGACGGACCGGGTCGCCGTGGTGACCGGTGGCGGGTCGGGGATCGGCCGCGGCATCGCCCGCGGCTTTGCCGCCTTCGGGGCGAAGGTCGCCATCTGGGAGCGCGACCACGACACCGCGGCGGCCGCCGCGGCCGAGGTCGGCGGACTCGGGCTGCCCACCGACGTGCGCGATTCCGCGGAAGTGGATCACGCGCTCGAGCGGACCGTGGCCGAGCTGGGCCCGGTGAGCATCCTGGTGAACAATGCCGGCGGCGTCTTCAACTCGCCGCTCCTCGAGACGTCGGAGAACGGCTGGGACGCGCTCTACCGCTCCAACCTCAAGCACGTCATCCTCTGCACCCAACGGGTCGCCCGGATCATGGTGGAGAACGGGACGGGCGGCAGCATCATCAGCGTCACGTCGATTGAGGGCGTGCGGGCCGCGCCCGGGTATGCCGCCTATGCGGCAGCGAAGGCCGGCGTCATCAACTACACCAAGACGGCCGCCCTGGAGCTGGCCCCGTACGGCATCCGAGTGAACGCGCTGGCGCCGGACATCACCATGACCGAGGGTCTGGCTGCGGTGGCGCCGCAGGGTGCCGAAGCGGGGTTCGGGCTCACGGTGCCCATGGGACGAGCCGGGCACGTCGACGAAATGGCGGGCGCGGCCATCTTCCTGGCGTCGGCGCTGTCCAGCTATGTCACGGGACAGACCATCCACGTGGACGGCGGTACCCAGGCCGCGAGCGGCTGGTACCACCATCCCGAGACGGGCGCGTACGTCCTCGGCCCGTCGTAGCGCGCCTCACCCGCCACCTCCCGCCAGGCGGCGCCTCAGTCGTCGCCCCCGAGCCCGACGTGGGCCGACATCCCTCCATCGATGACGATCATCTGCCCCGTGATGTAGCGGGACTGGTCCGAGGCCAGGAACACCACCAGGTCGGCGATGTCCTCGGGCTGACCGAGATACGGCGTCAGTGTCGCCCTCCCGAGCCCCGCCAACATCCGCTCGTCCAGATGGGCGCGCACCGCGTCGGTGATGATGAGCCCCGGCACGATCGTGTTCACCCTGATGCCCTGCTTGCCGTGACTGGTCGCCACGTACATGGAGAGCGCGTTCACGCCCGCCTTCGAGGCGCCGTAGGCGGTCCGGGTCCGGTCACCCTTGAGCGAGGCGCCCGACGACATGTTGATGATGGAGCCTCCTCCGCCGCGCACCATCGCGGGAATGGCGTGTTTGCACATGAGCATCTGACTGCGGAGGTTCACCGCCATCGTGCGTTCCCACACATCGAGGGCCAGGTCCGTCACGGCGGTGTCGAGCGTGAGGAAGTCCGATTCGGTGAGGGCCGCGTTGTTGTGGACCACGTCGACGCGGCCGAAGGCCGCCGTGGCGGCCGCGATGGTGGCGACCACGTCGGCCTCGTCCGACAGGTCGGCCCGGAACGCCGCCGCGGAGTCGCCGGCCTGCTCGATCCCGAGCACCACCCGTGCCGCCGCTTCTTCGTCGATGTCGACGACGAGCACCGACGCACCCTCGTGCGCCAGGGCGCGCGCTGTCGCGCCGCCGATGCCTCCCCCTCCGCCGGTGACGACGGCGACCCTGTCGGTGAGACGTCCCATTGACCCGGCCCTCTCTGTGACGACTGCTCCATGGTGCTCGAGTGCGGGGAAGCTTGCCAGATCGGCCACGAGCGCATTTCGCCTGCGGTCAGCGACGCCGCGGCCCTGCGCTCGCTCGATCACATCACGGCAGTGCTCGACCGACCCCTCGGACCCCGAGGACCCGTCGGCGGCGTCGTCAGCGCGCTCCGCCCCGCCGAGATCGCCGACGACGAGGGAGAGGCGGTGGCCCGTCGTCTTTCCGTCTCGAGCGTCCGCGCCGGCACAATTCGGCATCCGAGCAGGCCCGCAGCGCTCAAGGTGGATCGCAGACCTTCCGAAGTTCCCATGTGGACGCACAGGACGGAACAGGGCTCAGGCGCGAGTCGCTGCGACTGCGCCAGGCCAAGGTGGTGGCCGCGGCAGCGTTCAGCGTCCTCGCCGGCGTGGGGGCCTACACGGTGACCTACCGGACCCTCGTGCTCGTGTCCGAGCCATCGGCGGCGGCCCCGGTGGCGCCGCAGAGCCCTCGACCCGGTCCGTTGCACACTACGACGCCGCCGGCCGTCAACCCGGTTCCCTGACGCGTCCGGGCGAGGGCGCCGCCCGCGGAACGCCGGTCAGAGCTCGCCGTCGGAATCGGAGTCACGCACGATGCGCTTGACCAGCGACTGCATCAGGGCCCAGGCCACGTCGGGGTGGTCCTGGACGAACGGCCGGAACTGCCAGGCCGCGAGCGCGTAGCACTCGAGGTCGGTCTCGGCCGTCACCTCCGCCATCCGCGGACCTTCGTCGATCAGTGCGATCTCGCCGAAGTGGTCCCCCGCCTTCAACGTCCGCACGGGCTGCCCCGCGACCACCACCGAGGCGGACCCGCTGGCGATGACGAAGAACCCGACTCCCGGTTTGCCCTTCTCGGTGATGACGGTGCCCGCAGGGAACGACCGCTGCGCCAGCGTGGCTGCGAGCTGCTTGATGTCCTTCTTGGAGAGCCGGGAGAACAAGGGAGCGTTCTTGATCGCATCCTGGACGTCCATGGTCGAACGGTACACGTCTCGGGCCGCCCGCACACGGGCGCAGGCGCCGCCGGCTACGCGCGCACGACCTCCGGCGCCACGCCCTGCCAGTGCCCGAGCGTCACCACGAAACGCGACCCGCCATCGCTCCCGACCGGCGACTCCGCCCGCACCCTGGCGCCCATGGCGGCGGCCAGCTCGGCCACGATCGCCAGCCCGAGCCCCGACCCCATCCGCCGGTTGGGCCCTCTGTCGGCCCGGTAGAAGCGCTCGAACACCCGGTCGAGATCGCCCGCGGCGATGCCCGGTCCGTCGTCGTCGACGGTGATCACGCAGGCTCCCGACCCCGGGTCGTCCGACACTGCGACCGTCACGGTGGTCCGGGCGAACGTGATGGCGTTCTCCAAGAGGTTGGCGAGCAGCTGCGCCAGCCTGTCCGGGTCCGCCGCCACAGGGGCGCCGGAGATCGCCGACGGCGCCGCTGCACCCGGTGGCCCGTCGTCGGACCCGGGCACGTGCAGGGCGATGTGCAGCCCGGACTTGGCCGCCGCCGGCCGGAACCCCTCTGCCGTCGTCGTCACCACCTCGACGGCGTCGGTGGGGCGCAGCGCGATCGACATCTGGCCCCCTTCGAGCTTGGTCAGGTCGAGCAGGTCGCCGACGAGTCGCTCCAGCCGGCGTGACTCGGCGATGATCACGTCGGCGGCTCGCCCGTCGTCGTCGATCGCCCCGTCCTGAATGGCCTCGGCGAAGCCGCGGATCGACGTGAGCGGGGTGCGCAGGTCGTGCGACACCGCCAACAGCAGATGGCGTTCACGCGTACGACCGTCCTCGAGGCTCTGGGCCATGTCATTGATGGAACCGGCCAGTGAGGTGAACTCGGGGTAGTCGCCGGGCCGCACGGGCACGCGGGAGGAGAGCTCGCCCGACGCGATGCGGCCGGTCACCTCCATCGCCTCGACGAGCGGCCGCGCCATGCGCCGGCTCATCTGCCAGGCCACCAACGCGGCGACGAACAGGGCGGCACCGCCGGCGATGATGAAGTAGCCCCAGCTGGGCCCGAGCCCGCCGACGTCGCGGGTGAGCAGGATGGCGAACGTGCCGCCGCCGCGGTGCAGTCGCTCCAGGCGCAGGCGCTCGGTCTCGGTCAAATTGATCGGCGCCACGGCGTAGACCAGGTTGCCCTCGCGGCCCGACACGGTCTGCCCCGACTGCACCGCCGCCGCGTCGATGTCCTCCGCACTGAGGCCCGTGGGGAGCGAGGACACGATGGTGCCGGCCGTGTCGATCCGGATGATCCCCGCGTCCTCGAGCTTGAGCGTCTTCTGCAGGACCCGCAGCACCGCGAGCGAGCGCGTCTCGCCGTTGGGTGACGTGAGCGAGTTGGCTTGCGCGACCAGCTGCTGCTGCGCCTGGTCGCGGGCCGCGTTGCGGGTCAGGATCAGGCTGCCGGCGCCGGCGATCACGAGGACGACGGCGACCAGGCCGACCGTGGCCAGCATGAGGCGGCGGCGCATGACTCAGCCGAACCGGTAGCCCACGCCCCACACCGTGGCCAACGGGAGGTCGGACCCGAGTTTCTTACGGAGCTGGGCTACGTGGACGTCGACGGTGCGCTCGTCGCCGTACCAGTCGGTGCCCCAGACGCCGTCGAGGAGCTGCTGGCGCGACAGGGCCAGGCCGACGTTGTTGGCCAGGAACGCGAGTAGGTCGAATTCCCGTGTGGTGAGGGGCACGACGTCGCCGGCCCGGCGCGCCTCGCGGCGCCGGAGGTCGACCTCGAGGTTGCCCGCGACGACCACTTCCTGCGGTGCGGGGCCCTCCCGGGTGCGGCGCAGGATCGCACGCACGCGCGCCACGAGCTCGCGTGGCGAGAAGGGCTTCACGATGTAGTCGTCCGCGCCGAGCTCCAGCCCCAAGACGCGGTCCACCTCGTCCTCCCGCGCCGTCAAGAAGAGGACCGGGACGCTGCTCTGGGAGCGGATCTCGCGGCACACGTCGAAGCCGTCCCTCGTGCCGGGCAACCCGACGTCGAGGATGACGATCCAGGGATCCTCCCGCTTGAAGACCTCGAGGCCCGCCTCGCCGTCGCCCGCCAGCAGGACGCGGTACCCCTCACGCCGCAGGTAGAGGTCGACCAGGTCGGCGATGTGCGGGTCGTCCTCGACGACGATCACCGTTCCGTTCTCCGCGCTCACCCACCTAGCCTCGCACCTCCCGCACCCCGAATTACCGGATTGCCGGCTTCCCTTACAGAACCCTCACGTTTGCCGAACACCTGGTTCACGGGCCGCGCGCAGCATGACCTCAGGCGCCCTGCGGGGAGAGGGCCCGAACGAGAGGAGCACGATGTCGAGTGCGCGCAGTCACATCATCCGTCTCGGGGTTGCTGTCGCGGCGTCGGCCGCCGTCCTGGGCGGAGCCGCCGGTGCGGCCGGCGCCGCCTCGGCCTCGGGCACCGGAGCGGCCACCGCCGGCAACAGCGGCTCGAGCGCCGTCCCGGCCACGCTGGACGGGATCAGGGCCAAGGCCCACACCGACATCACCGACCGGGTCGACGACCTCAACGCGGCGATCGCCAAGGTCAACGCCGCCAAGGGGCTCGGCTCGGGCCGGGCGACACTCGTGGTCTACCTGGGCACCGACATCGCGCCGCTGCAGCAGTTGGACCAGAAGATCCAGGGCGACACCACCGTGAAGCAGGCGGCGCAGGACTTCTCCGTTATCTTCACGGGCTACCGCGTCCATGTCCTCGTGCTTCCCGCGGCGCGCATCGCCGGCGACGCCGACCGCGCCACGAGCACCGCGATCCCCGACCTGACCGCGGTTTCTGCCAGGGCCCAGCAACACGTGAATCCCCGCAACCAGGAATCCCTCGAGCCGCTCATCAACGACCTCAATGCGCAGATCGCGACCGCCACCGGCGCCACCAACGGACTGGCGGCCACGGTGCTCGCCTTCACGCCGGCACAGTGGAACGCGAACAACGACCTGCTCTCGCAGGCCAAGTCGTCGGACCAGACGACCGACTCGGCCCTCCAGAAGGGGCGGACGGACGTGCAGGACATCCGCCAGGTGCTGCGGGGAGCGACGACGTCAGGCGCCGGCGCGGCGGGATCGGGCTCTGCGCGACAGGCCCATCCCGGCACGACGACGACCGCCTGAGGCGCAGCAGGCCGGCCCTCGGTGAGCGGGCCCGGCCGCCCCGACGAGACCAGCGTCGCCGTGTTGACGTTGCGGCCTCAGCCGAAGAGCCTGGTGAGGAACTCGTCGACCGTGCCACCGACCCGGCGGCGCAATTTGAGATCAGCCGGTGCGGCGGCGATGAGTCCGGCCGCCTCGTTGAGGAAACCGAGGAGCAGCGCGGCGGCCACCTCGGGGTCCCCCGGCACCGCGATGCCCTCCGCCTCGGCCCGGGCGAAGGCCTCGGCGAGCAGCGGGGCGCACGCGACCGAATCGAGGGCCCGGCAGGCCTCCATCCCGAGCACGGCCGGCGCGTCGGCCAGGATCCGGGCCATGGTGGGGTCGGCGCAGGCCTCCATGTAGGCCCGGCAGCCGCGCCGGAGCTGGTCGCGCACGCCGGCGCCCTTCCGCGCCGCGGCGACCACCCGCTCGACCAGTTCGGCCTCGAGCTCTTCGACCACGGCGGCGGCCACCTCGGTCTTGGATGCGAAGTGGTGGTACAGCGCGCCGCGGGTGACGCCGGCGCGCTCGGCGATCTCCTCGCGTCCCGTGGCGGCGAACCCCCTCTCGGCGAAGAGCTGCCGGGCCGCCTCCAGGAGGGCCGCCCGGGTGCGGGCCGAACGGACGGCCTGGGTCTCCCGCGCCCTGCGCGTCGTCATGGCCACCGCAACCTCCATCCTGATTTACATGCGGGCTGCACGCATGTTAGCATCACCGCGGACCAGGGAGGTGTCATGAGCACGACCACCGACGCCCGGACGCGTCCATCGAGGGAGGCCGACGTCTGCATCGTGGGCGCCGGCCTGGCCGGGCTCACGGCGGCTCGGCGTCTGTCCCAGGCGGGCCGGTCGGTCGTCGTCCTGGAGGCGCGTGACCGGGTCGGGGGCCGCGTGTGGACCAAGACCGCCCGCTGCGGCGTCCCGGTCGACATGGGCGCATGCTTCGTCGGGCCGGGCCACGAGCGCATGCACGCGCTGGCCAAGGAGATGGGCGTCGCCACCTTCCCGACGTTCGTCGCCGGCGACAACGTCCTGGCCACCGGCGGGAAGGTCCGCCGCTACCGGGGCGACATCCCGCGCATCAGCCCGGTGGCCCTCCTCAGCGCAGCCCAGGCCATCGCGCGCATGAACGCCATGGCCAGGAAGGTCCCGGTCGAGGCGCCGTGGGACGCGCCGAAGGCGGTCGAGTGGGACTCACTCTCGGTGCGGGCCTGGCTCTCCGCGACCCATGTCCCGACGAAGTTGGCCCGGGACCTGGTGGAGGCGACCGTGCGGGCCTGCTTCGCCGCGGAGCTCTCCGAGGTCTCGCTGCTCAACTGGCTCTTCCTCGCCCGCTCGGCCGGCGGAGTGGAGTCGCTGATGAACATCGCGGGGGGCTACCAGGACGCCCAGTTCGAGGGCGGCGTGGGGCAGGTGCCCGACGCCATGGCGGCCGAGCTGGGCGACGCCGTCGTGCTGGGGTCTCCCGTGACGGCCGTGCGCCAGCACGACGACCGGGTGCAGGTGCTCGGCTCGGGCGCGTCGGTGACCGCACGGCGCGTCGTCCTGGCCCTCCCCCGGGCGCTGGCGGCGGGCATCCGCTTCGACCCCGTCCTGCCCGCAGACCACGCCCTGCTCATCCACCAGGTGCCCGCCGGGACGGAGGTCAAGTTGGTCGCCGTCTACGACGAGCCGTTCTGGCGCGGCGACGGCGTGTCGGGGGCCACGGTGGCCACCGACGACGCCATCGAGGTGACGCTCGACACCTGCCAGCCGGGCCACGCCCAGGGGGTGGTCGCCGGCTACTGCGCCGGGCCGCGGGCGCGGGCCCTCTCCGCGCTGCCCGAGGCGGAACGCCGCGCCGTGTTCGTCCGGATGCTGACGACTCGCCTCGGGCGCAAGGCGGCGTCGCCCGTCGAGGTGCTCGAGCAGAACTGGGCCGAGGAGCAGTGGACGCGGGGCTGCTCCATGGGCCACTTCCCCACCGGTGTCCTGACGCAGTACGGGCGCCGGCTGCGCGAGCCCGTCGGCCGGCTGCACTGGGCCGGCACCGAGACCGCGACGACGTCGTACGGAGCGATGGACGGTGCAGTGCGCTCGGGCGAGCGCGTCTGCGAGGAGATCCTCGGCGCAGACTGCTGAGGCTACGGCGCCATGCCCTCCGGGCGCGGCCCCGGACCCTCCCCCACCCCGAGCTTCTCCCGGAAGAACGTGAGCGTCTGGTCGAGCGCGGCGCGCGTGGGCGTGCCCTGCGTGTCCACCAGGTGCTCGGTCAGCACGGAGTGCGCGCTCTTCGGGTGCCCGTAGGGGTTGCCGGGCGCGGAGTCGATTTCGACCGCGATGAACGCATCGCCGAGCTCGCGCCGCAGCGTCTCGAAGCGCTGCTCGAAGCAGAAGGGGTCGTTGGTGAAGCGCAGCCCCAGCAGGCAGGTGCCCGCAGCGGTGCGCTCCTTGACGCGGGCGAGATCGGCGTCGGAGATCCCGACGTCGGCCTTGTACTTCTTGGAGAGCGGGAAGGGCAGCGACGGCTGGCTCAGCACCGGAGCGAGGACGACGTCGTCGACCATCATGGCCAGCGCGAACCCGCCCGTGAAGCACATGCCGACCACGCCCACCCCCGGGCCGCCGCAGCGCTCGTGCTCGGCCGCCGCCAACGCCCGCAGCCACACCGTGACGGGACTGGTCCGCCGCAGCGCGAAGGCGGAGAACTCGCGCGAAATGCAGGCGGGCCCCATCGACCGCAGGGCGTACCCGACCGAGGCCGGGCGCCCCGGCTGGCCGAACAGGCTGGGCAGCACCGCCGTACACCCCGCCGCGACCACGCGGCGGCCGAACTCGGCCACCTGCGGCGTGATGCCCGGCATCTCGCTGATGACGATCACCGCCGGGCCCTCGCCCATGCGGTAGACCTCCCGCACCTTGCCGCCGGACTCGAAGGTCTCCTCGGCGAAGCCCTCGAGCGCCGCCTCCCACCTGCCCACATCGCCGCTCGCCATGGCCGGACCGTAGCATCGAGCGTCGTGGCCGGACCCGCCCGCTCCCTCGACCCGCAGACGCCCGTCCTGGTCGGACTCGGCGCCACGAGCGAGAGTGCGCCCGCCGTGGACCTCATGACCGCCGCGGTGCGTGCCGCGGCGGCCGATGCGGGCGCACCCGGTCTGCTCGCTGCGGTCGACTGCATCGCCGTGCCCCAGGGCACGTGGTCGCTCACCGACCCGGCCCGCACCGTCGCCCGGCGCATCGGGTCGCCGCGGGCACGCACGCTGCGCTGTGAGGTCGGGGTGTCACAGCAGGAGGTGATCAACCGTGCCCTCTCGGCGGTGGCCGCGGGCGACCACCGCACCGTGGTGCTGGTGGGAGGTGAAGCCCGCGCCTGGACCCGCGCCGGCGGCGCGGAGATCGACGAAGAGAGCGCACCGCCCGACGAGGTGGTCACCCGACCGCCCGAAATCGTGGCGCCCATTGAGCGGGCGGCCGGCATCGTCCTGCCGCCGGTGCAGCAGTACGCACTGATTGAGAACGCGCTGGCGGCGGCCGCCCATCTGTCACCCGACGAGCAGCGCGACGAGGTCGCACGCCTGTGGGCGCGCTTCAACGTCGTGGCCGGGCACAACCCCGACGCCGCCTTCGGGGAGGCCCGGGACGCCGACGCGATCGCCACACCCGGGCCTGGCAACCGCCCGCTGGCGTACCCCTACAACCGCTGGCACGCCAGCCAGTGGACGGTGGACCAGTCGTCCGCACTCGTGATCTGCTCGGCTGCGCAGGCGCGGGCGGCCGGCGTCCCGCCGGATCGGTGGCTGTTCCCGCACGTCGCCCTGCACTGCTCGGGGGCGGCGACCCTGACCGCCCGGCGAGAGCTGTCCGCCTGGCCCGCGATGGGGGTCCTCGGCCGCGCCGCGGAGCGCCACCTCGGTCGGCCGTTGCGCGACATCGGGCTCGCCGAGGTCTACTCCTGCTTCCCCGCCGCGGTGCGGGTCCAACAGCGCGCCCTCGGCCTCGGTGCGGACGGCACGCCCACGCTCACCGGCGGTATGACCTTCGCCGGCGGCCCGTTCAACCACTTCGTCCTCCAGTCCCTCGTCGCGCTCGGCCGGCGCCTGCGCGCCGAGGCCGACCAGCTCGGCCTGGTCACGACCGTGTCGGGCATGCTCTCCAAGCCCGGACTGGCCGTGTGGTCGGCGACCCCGCCCCGCCGCCAGGGCGGCCGGCCCCTCCTCTGCGACCTGGCTGCCGAGGCGACGGCGGCCACGGCGGTGCTCCCGGTCGCCGAGGCCGGACCGACGGCGGCCACGCCGGCCACGGTGGCGTCCTTCACGGTCACCTACGGGGGCGCCGGCGGGCTCGATCCGGTGCGCACGGCCATCGTGGCGGACCTGCCCGATGGGGTGCGCACGGCCGCCACCTGCGAAGATGCACGGACCGCCCGCCTCGCCGTGGCCGAGGGCCTCATCGGGCGGGCGGTCGAGGTGAAGGACACGACATTCAGCCTGTGAGCGCACCACCCCCTCGCCCCGGCCGACCCCGCCTGGTCGACCCCGAGCTCGCTGCCCGGGTGCCCGGCCTGCGCCGGGTCGCCGGGGTCGCCCTCGCGGTGGGCGCGGTGAGCGCCGTCATCGTCGTCGTGCAGGCCGTCGCGCTCGCTCACGCCGTCGACCGTTCGCTGCTGGGGCACGCGTCACTGGCCAGCGTGGCGCCGGCCATCGTCGTGGTCGGGCTGGCCATCGTGGCGCGAGCCGTGCTGCACGGGGCGGGCGACCTCTCGGCGCACGGCGCCGCCGACCGCGTCGTCTCGGGGCTGCGGCGCGCGTTGTTGCGGCACGCGCTGACGCTCGGGCCGGGCTGGCTGGCCGGCGAGCGGGCGGGCGAGCTCTCCCTGACCGCCACGCGGGGGTTGCGCTCGCTCCACACCTACTTCGCGCGCTACCTGCCCCAGGCTGCGTCGGCCGCCGTGGTGCCGGTGCTGCTCCTGGCCTGGATGGCCACCCAGGACTGGCTGTCGTTCCTCGTCGTGATCGCGCTCGTGATCGCGGTGCCGCTCACCATGATCTACTTCGGGCGCGAGGCCACGCGACGGTCCGAGCGCCAGTGGCGGCGCCTCGGCTCCCTCGCCAGCCGCTTCCTCCAACTCGTCGAGGGACTGCCGACACTGCGCGCCTTCCGCCGCGAGGAGCAGGGGCGCCGGGAGGTGGCGGCGGCCACCGAAGGGGTGCGCATCGCCACCATGCGCACGCTGCGCGTCGCCTTCCTCTCCGCCCTCTCCATGGACATGATCGCCGGCTTCGGGGTCGGGTTCGTGGCCATGGTCCTCGGCCTGCGCCTCCTCTGGGGGGAGCTCAGCCTGGAGACGGCCATGGCGGTGCTGCTGGTGGCGCCGGAGATCTTCATCCCGCTGCGCCGTGCCGGCGCCGAGTTCCACGCCAGCACCGAGGGCCAGGCCGCCGCCACCCGCGTGCTCGAGGTGCTGGCCACGCCCGCACCCCCGGCGGCGGCGCCCGCGGCCTCGCCACCGGCCGCACCACCCCCAGGCCGAATCCGGCTCGACGTGGACGCCCTCCGGGTCCAATACGAGCACCGTGAGCGCCCGGCGCTGGCGTCCTTCTCCCTCCACGCCGAGGGGGGTACGCGGGTGGCCCTGACCGGTCCCTCCGGCTCGGGCAAGTCGACGGTGCTGGCCGCCCTGCTGCGCTTCGTCGAGCCAGTCGCGGGCACGCTCGCGCTCGACGGCCACCCGTCATCGGCCCTGTCGCCCACGGCGTGGCGCCGCTGTTTCTCCTGGCTCCCGCAACGACCCCACCTGTTCAACACGACCATGGCGGAGAACCTCCGGCTGGGGGCGCCCGACGCCGCGGAGGGCGACCTGGAACGAGTGCTGGCGGCCGTCGGCCTGTCCGAGCTGCTGGCCAACCTGCCCTTTGGACTGCAGACCGCGCTCGGGCACGACGGCCTCACCCTGAGCGCGGGCGAGCGCCAACGGGTCGCCCTGGCCCGCGCCCTGCTGTGCCCCGCGCCCATCCTGCTGCTCGACGAGCCGACCGCCTCGCTCGACCCGCCCACCGTGGCCCGCCTCGCGCCGGCGATCGCACCCTGGCTCGAGGGGCGCACGGTCGTGGTGGCGGCGCACGACGCCGTCCTGCTCCCCCGCTTCGACGCCGTGGTCACCCTGCCGGTGGCCGCGCTCCCCCTGGCGGTGGCGCCGTGAGCGGCGACCGCGGCCGTCGCTCCCTGCGCCGTGTCCTCGCCACACCCGGCACGCCCTACGGCCGGTTCGCCGTCGCGGGGCTCCTCGGCCTGGCGTCGGCCGCCGCGACGATCGGCCTGCTCGCCGGTTCGGGGTACGTCGTGGGCCGGGCGGCGCTGCGGCCGGGGCTCGATGCGATCGTGGGCATCCTGGCCGTCGTCGAGGTGCTCGCCTTCCTGCGCGGGCCGCTGCGCTACGAGGAGCGCCTCGTCGGCCATGACGCCGCGTTGCGCGCGCTGACCCGGTGGCGGGTGTGGCTCTACGACTGCCTCACCCCGCGCGTGCCGGCCGCGCTGGCCGGCTGGCGCAGCGGCGACCTCCTGGCCCGCGCCGTCGACGACGTCGACGCCCTGCAGGACCTGTACCTGCGCACCCTGCTGCCGATCGCGATCGCCGTCGGCGCCTGCGCCATCGGCACCGTGGCCGTCGGCCTCATCCTGCCCTGGGCCGCGCTGGCGCTCGGGATCCCGCTCGCCGTCGCGCTGGTCGTGCCGGCGCTGCTCACCTGGCGGCGCAGCGGGGACGACGAGATGGCGGCGCTCGCCGGCACGCTGTCGGCGCAGGTCGTCGACGCCCTGGCGGGCGCACCCGAGCTGCTCGCCTTCGGCGCCGACGAGACGGCGCTGGGCGCGGTCGAGGCGCTGGGCGCGCGCTCCGACGCGCTCGAGCGCCACCACGCGCGCCTGGCCACGGCGGGGACCCTCGTCGGTGCGCTCTGCCTCGCGGCGGCGGTCACGGGTGTGCTTGCGCTCGGGGTGGCCGCGGTCCACGCCCATCAGCTGGGGCAGGTCATGGTGGCCGTGCTGCCGCTCGCCGTGCTCGCGACGTTCGAGACCGTCCCCGGGGTCCCGGTGGCGGTGGCCCGCTCGCTGACCGTGCGGGCCTCGGCCGATCGCCTCTTTGCGCTCGAGGACGTCTCCGTGCCGGTGCGCGACCCCGCGGCACCCGCGCCGCCGGCCCCCGGCGTGCCGGAGGTGGCCTTCGAGGACGCGGCCCTTCGCTACGCACCGGACCTGCCCCGGGCCCTCGACGGCGTGAGCCTCGTCCTGCCGCCGGGCGGCCGGGTGGCCGTGACCGGCTCGAGCGGCGCCGGCAAGTCGAGCCTGGTGGCGGCGCTGTTGCGCTTCTGGCCGCTCGAGGGCGGCCGCCTCTCGCTGGGCGGGACCGACGTGACGCTGCTCCGCGAGCGCGACGCCCGCGCCGCCTGCGCCCTGGCGGACCAGCGGGCGCAGATGTTCGCGGGCACCGTGCGGTCGAACCTGACGCTGGGCCGGCCCGACGCCGCCGACGAGGACGTTGCCGCGGCGCTGCGGGCGGCCCGGCTCGACGCCTGGGTGGCCGGGCTGCCCGAGGGGCTCGACACGCCCGTCGGCGAGGACGGCGTGGCGCTGTCGGGCGGCGAGCGGCGGCGCCTGGCCGTCGCCCGGGCCCTGCTCGCGCCAGGCCCCGTGGTGATCCTCGACGAGCCGACGAGCGGCCTCGACCACGGGCTGGCCGACGCGCTCATGGAGGGTGTGCTCGCCGCGGCGGGCGCGCGCAGCGTGCTCGTCATCACCCATCGGGCCGCCGAGGCGGCGCGCTGTGACACGACGGTCGCGCTGGAGGCGGGGCGCGTCGTGCCTGCGCCTCCCTGAGCTCAGCCGCCCGAGCGCTGGTAGGCGGCCGCCACCGCCGTCGTAGCGTGCAGGGAAGCGCCCCGGTTGTGGGCGGGCCCCGGCGGGCCGAGCGCGGAGGCGCTGGAGCACCAGGCGTTCGAGGGCACGCCGGCACAGGGGTCCGCCATGGTGGGCAAGCCCGCCGGCAGCGGCGCCAGGCGCACGCCGGTCTGGGCCGGGTAGTTCGCGCCCGCGGGGCAGGGGGCGAGGCGGGAGTCACACTCGACCTGGGCCAGCAGCGTGCTGTCGGAGTTCGTCGTCGTGGTCGTCACGCCGCAGGTGGGCTGCAACTGCTCCAGGTTGGGCGGGGCGCTGCCGAGGGGCGCCGTGTTGTCGGCGTAGCAGTTGGACGGGAGGCCCGAGTGCAGCAGGATCTGCCCGAAGTCCGCATTGGACGGATTCTTCAAGTAGCCGTCGTTGACGAACGTGTTCCCTTTCAGCGCGTCGCCTTCGGGCTCGAAGACACAGCCGAGCCCGGTGATCTGGAACCCGCCGTAATTGGCACACTTCTGGTTGAGCGACGGTGTCCCGCTGTCGGGGTAGGGGACGAACAAGATGCCCCAGGCACCGTTGTTCGAGAACGTGTTGTCCATCACGGTGTCGTTGCGCCCACCCGAGAGCGTCATGCCCGTCCCGATGGGGCCGGCGGCGGCGTCGCCCGCCTCGGGCGTGTCGCCGTTGTTGTTGTCGTGCACGTTGTTGTGGATGAAGACCCAGCACGAGTGCGTGTGCGTGATGGCACTGGTTCCCCCGTCTGGACAGGCGCCGTTCTGGGGCGGCGGCGGGTCGCCGGCGATCTGCGTGTCGGTGTCGATGCCGTCCTGGTTGTCGTCGAACTGCGAGTTCTCGATCACGATGGCGCCACCCGAGTTGGTGCCCGAGTACCCGAGGGCGTTGTTCTCCATCCAGGCGTGGTCGATCGTGACGTCGCAGACCTGGAGACAGGCGCCGACGTACATGCCCGAGTCGTTCATGTTGGAGCCGTAGATCTGGTTCCAGCTGGCGGGTCCCTGCGCGTTGGACGAGAAGATCCCGTACTGCGCCGCCGACGTCTCGTTGCTGAAGAAGGAGGACGTGCCGGTCAGGTAGTTGCCGACGTAGCCCTTCAGGCCGACCTTCCCCGAGCCGTCGCCGCCGTTCCACCAGACCTGGTTCCCCGAGTCGCCCGCGCCGCCGAGGAAGTTGCACGCGGTCAGGTTCTCGATGCTCACGCCGTTCGCCTTCCACACGACGATCCCGTTGCGGCCCTGGGCCTTGCCGTCGACGACGGGGCCGAAGTTCTGGTACTGCGGATCGGAGCTGCACGCCGTGGGCGCGCCGGCCTTCGTCCCGTCGACGACGACCGTGTCGCGGTTCATGCCGCGGATGTGGAGGTCTGGGGTGTGCACGACGACGCCGCCGTGGTCGCCCGTGCTGAGCACGCTGGCCGAGGTCACGTGGGCGTCGTCCGTCTCGTGGTAGTCGCCGGGCGCGATCAGGATGTAGTCGCCCTGCTGCGCGGCGTTCACGGCCGCCTGGATGGAGCGGTACTGCCCGGCCTGGCCGTGGAACGTGCCGACCAGAAGCACGGCCGGCGAACCGCCCCCCGACGAGCACGAGGCCAGCACCGACCCGGCCAGGAGGGCGGCGCCGAACAGCGCCGCACGCCGCGCGCCTTGTGCCGCTCGTGCCATGGTCCCTCCCCGTGGGTGGATCGCCCGGAGGCCAACGCCGGTTCGACCCCCGGGGGTGAACCTAGTCCTCCGATCCGTGGCGCGACGGGCCGGCGTTGTGCCTGCGTTGGGGAAGCGGTCCTCCGACAGGCACGATCGGCCCCTTGCGGGCCGCCGCGGCGGCGACCGACGCAAGTATCAGCGGGTCCTTCGATTCCCTCATTGAGAAGGAAGGAATTGCCAGTGACCCGCGACTCCTCGGAGACGGCCGGTGGAGCGGGTGAGACGGACGCCCGCTTGGGCCTCGCTCCGACCGGTGTCCTCGGCCTACGACACGATTCGCTGGACCCCGACGTCGCGGGGCCCAGCGACGAGCCGGCCGCCGACGGTCGGCGCGCCCGGGGACAGCGCACCCGCCGCAACGTCGCCGAGGCCCTGATGGACCTGCTGCGCGCCGGCGACCCGGACCCCACGGCGCGGGCGGTGGCGCAGCGGGCCGGTGTCTCGCTCCGCCTCGTGTTCCACCACTTCTCCGACATGGACGACCTGTACTACTTCGTCGCCGCGCTGCAGCTGCGCCGGTTGTGGTCGGAGCTGCCGCCGCGGCCTCCCCGCCTCGGCACCGACCGGTGGATCGAGCGGTTCGTGAGCCAGCGCGCCGCGCTCTACGAGGAGATCGCGCCGGTCCGTCGGGCCCTGGTGCGCCGGACCGCGACCTCACCCGGTGTGCGCGACGCCCTGGCGGCGGCCGACGGCCTGCTGCTCGAGCACCTCAAGGCGACCTTCGGGCCCGAGCTGGACGCGCTGGCGCCGACCGACCGGCACGAGTCCGTGGCCGCCCTCGACACCGCCTCGTCGTGGGAGGCCTGGGAGCGGCTGCGCCGCGACGTCGGGTCTCGGCGTGCGCCCGGCCAAGCGGGTCGTCGCCCGCATGCTGGCGGCGCACTGCCCGGCGCCGACGGCCGCCGGGCGGAGGCGCGCCGCCGTCGCCACCCCTGCCCCGGGGCGAGGCGCCTGAGCGGCCACGGTCAGCTCGGCGGCCCGGCCTCCGGCTCCTCGGCGAGCCGCCGCCGGATCTCGACCGCGCTCGGCGCCGGGTACTCGAACCGGCCGGGCCGCCACCCCGTGGCGATCTTCTGTGGCCCGGGACCGTCCTCGGTCCAGATGTGGCAGGTGTCGGCCAGGAAGGTGAAGTCGCGCTCGCCCATCGGGTGCGTGCCGTCCCCCTTCTCGGCCTGCCAGGCCGCCGAGGAGGTGACGCCCTGCACCACCACGGGCCCGATGGCGCGGGCGAGGAACTCGAGATGGCTGCAGCCGCGCTGGCGGCCGAAGCGCTCCTGGACGGCACTGGTGTAGCCCCGCGCCACGGAGAGGCCGATCAGGTCGCGGAAGCTCCCCTCGATGTCGGTGCACTCCGCATGCGGATAGGTCCGCATGTCGGCCGCCGCGTCGACGATGGCGAGGTCGGCGCGGCGGACCACGATGCCCAGCTCCATGAAATGCAGGTCGCGGGGCCCGAGGGAGCCGCCGGCCCAGGGGCGCTCGTCGTGCAGGGTCCCCACCACCGCGAAGTACTCGCCGCGGGTGAACACCTCCATGGCGATGGTGCGCCGGTGGACCGGGTCCTCTCCGGACCCGGGGTCCGGGCGGAGCGCGGCGAGCGTCGGCGTGGGCTCAGGCACCGGGTGATTGTGGCGTCCCGCCGCTCCCGGACGCCAACGCCACCTCGTTGAAGCCGTGCAGGATGGGGGCGTCGCGGTTCCAGCCGATGCGCGTCACCGACGCCGTCCGCAGGTGGAGGCGCCAGTACAGGTCGACGGCCCCGAGGGCCCAGGCCACCGCCGCCTTGATCGGCGTCACGTGGCTCACCACGACCACGTCGCCGTCGGGTCGGCGGGCGCCGGCGCCGTCTGCCGCGAACAGCTCCGCGCAGGCGGCCCCGATCCGAGCGTCCACCTCGGCCAGCGTCTCTCCGCCTTCGGGGCGGAAGTCGCGGTCGCCCTGCCACTTCCGCCACACCGCGGCGGGGATCCCACCCAGGGGCTGGCACTCGAACTCGCCGTAGTCGACCTCGACCCAGCGCTCGTCCACGGTGACCGGGAGCCCGAGGCCGAGCAGGTCTGCCGTGTCGCGCGCCCGGAGGAGCGGGCTCGTGCGCACCTCGGCGACGGGCGCGGTCAGGAGCGAGCGGGCCGCGGCGGCTTGCGCCCGGCCCCACTCGGTCAGCTCGGCGTCGGTCCGTCCGAGCAGCAGCCCCTGCGCGTTGGCCACGGACTCGCCGTGGCGCACCAGGATCAACATCGGAGCGGCACGCGGCGGGTCAGACCGGGACCAGGATGCGCCCGCACTGCTCGCAGGTGGCGACCTCGCCGGGCGGCAGGGCGCGGATCTTCTCGACCTCGACCGAGGAGAGCTCGAGGTGGCAGCCGTCACAGCGGTTCTTGATGAGACGGGCCGCGCCGGTGCCCTTGAGGCGCTTCCGCAGCGTCTCGTAGCGGTCGGCCAGCGCGGTGGGCAGCGATGCCGCCTCGGCGGCCCGCGACCCGACGGCCGTCGCCAGCGCGCCGTCGATTTCGAGCGCGTCGCCCACCACCTGCGCCCGCAGCTCTTCGGCCCGCGCCTCCAGCGGCGCGGTGCGCTCCTGGAGCACCCGCAGCTCGGCGTCGACGCGGTCCTGGTCGAGCATCGCCACCAGCTCCAGCTCCTCCAGATCGGCCCGGCGCTCGGTGAGATGGCGCACCTCGTCGCTCATGGCCTGCAGGTCGCGTCCCGAAGAGCTGGTGGCCGCGTACAGGCGCTGCTCAATGGCGTTGCGCCGCTCGCTGATGCCCCCGATCTGCTCCTCGAGCTCCTTCTGGGTGGCGGCCAGCGCGGCGCCGCGGGCCGCGATCTCCGCCCTCTCGGCCCGGAGCCCGGCCAGCTCCTCCTCCACGGCGGCGAGGCCCGACGCCTCGGCGAGCGCGTCGCGCCGGTGCTGCAGCTGGGTGATCGACGTGTCGAGGTCCTGGACGGCCAGCAGGTGGGCGAGCGTGTCGGTCACGGCAGGCTCTCGTAGGCCGCACGGGCGACGGGCAGCGCGTCCACCAGCGCGGCGTCGGCCATGCCCATGGCCTCGTCCCACCCGCACCAGCGGGCGTCGGGGCTCTCGCCCGGCGGCGGGTGCGGGTCGTCGTCCGCCCCGAGCAGCAGGTAGCGCAGGTCGAGGTGCGTGTGGCCGAGCGCCGCGTCGTGGACGTCCACGTGGATCAGGCGCGGGCCCGGGGTGGGGTGCCCGACCGCGAGACCCAGCTCCTCGGTGGCTTCGCGCCTGGCCGCGGCCGGCGGGGTCTCGCCCGGGTCGATGTGGCCACCGGGCTGCATCCAGATGCCCAGGCGCTTGTGCAGGTGCAGCACGGTGCCGCGGCGCCCGACGACGATGCCCGACGCCGTGACGTGGATGGGCCCCGCGTGCTCGTCGCAGGGGTCCGTGAGGCGAGCCAGCTCGGACAGGAAGCGCTCGCGGGCCGCGGTCTCGCGCGGCGAGGTGGGCTCGTGGCCCTCGACGAGGGTGCGCAGGTCCTCCGTGGAGGCGCCCATCGGGGGACTCCCCATCACGCGAATCCCTAGCACAGGTTGCCCGTCAGGACCGTGGTGGCGTGCCCCGCGATGTGGACCCGGTCCCCGTCGGGGCGCACGTGGAACTCGGCGCCGCGCTGCGACAGCTGCCGGGCCACGAGGGTGGCGCGGCCCAGTTCGGCGGCCCAGTACGGGCCGACCGAGCAGTGGGCCGACCCGGTGGCCGGGTCCTCGTCGATCCCGACGTTGGGCCCGAAGACCCGCAGCACGTAGTCGGCTCCCGACCCCGGGTCGGCCGGCGCCGTGAGCAGGAGCGCCTTGGCCCCGGTGGCCGCGATGGCGGCCAGGTCCGGGTCGTAGCCGCGCACGGCCCCGGCGTCGGAGAGGACGACGAAGGTGAAGAAGGAGGTCTGCCCGCTGGCGACGACGCCCGGCCACTGCGACGCCACGGAGCCGGGCAGCGGGGCCGGCGTGACGGGATCGGCCGGGAAGTCCAACGCGATGCGGTCCCCGACGAAGGAGGCCCGGAGCGGGCCGCTGCGGGTGTGGAAGGTGAGCGGCGCCGTGCCGTCGACGACCCCGCCCTCCCGCAGCGCATGGGCCGAGGCCAGGGTGGCGTGGCCGCACAGGTCGATCTCGGTGGCGGGCGAGAACCAGCGCAAGCCGAAGGTCACCGGGTCGTCGGTGGGCGTGAGGTAGGCCGTCTCGGCGATGCCGAGCTCGAACGCGATCGACTGCATCCGCTCGTCGTCGAGCGGCCCCGAGAGCAGGCAGACCGCGGCCGGGTTCCCGCCGAAAGCGACCTCGCTGAAGGCGTCGACCCAGGTGATCGGGATGCTCACGGTGCCGTCGGCAGCTTCTTCATGGTGCCCACGATGCTAAGCGGGCCAGCGCGTCGCGCAGGACGCCCTCTTGCTTGCAGAAGGCCCAGCGCACCAGCGTCCGGCCCGCGGCGGGGTCGGCCTGGTCGTAGAAGACGGAGGAGGGGATGGCGACCACGCCGCAGCGCTCGGGCAGCGCCAGGCAGTAGTCCGTGGCGCCGGTCCCCGGCGCGACGGGCGCGATGTCCGTCGTGGCGAAGTAGGTGGCGGCGGGGCGGTAGACCTCGAAGCCCAGCGCATCGAGCCCGTCGCAGAGGAGGTCCCGCTTGGCCGACAGCTCGGCCGCGAAGCCCTGCAGCACCCCCGGCGCGTACCCCAGGCCGTGGGCGATGGCGAGCTGGAACGCCGCCGGGCTGGTGTAGGTCAGGAATTGCTTCGCGGCCCGCACGGCGGCGACCAACGGCGCGGCGGCGGTCACCCAGCCCACCTTCCAGCCCGTGAAGGAGAAGGTCTTGCCGCCCGAGGAGATCGTCACCGTGCGGTCGCGCATGCCGGGCAGCGTGGCCAGCGGGACGTGCGTCCCGTCGAAGACGAGGTGCTCGTAGACCTCGTCGGTCACCGCCAGGAGGTCGTGGGCGGCACAGAGCGCGGCGACCTGCGCCAGCTCGTCGGGCGTGAACACCTTGCCGGTCGGGTTGTGCGGCGTGTTGAGCAGCAGCAGCTTGGCGCGCGGCCCGGCGGCTGCCCTGGCGAGATCCTCGGGGTCGAAGGACCAGTCGGGCGGGTGCAGGCGGACCAGCCGCGGCACGGCGCCGGCCATGGCGGCGCAGGCGGCATAGGAGTCGTACGACGGCTCGAACATCACGACCTCGTCGCCGGGCTCGCACAGCGCGAGGAACGCGGCCGCGATGGCCTCGGTGGCACCCACGGTGACGAGCACGTCGGTCTCGGGGTCCAGCTCCATCCCGTACCAGGCGAGCTGGTGCGCGGCGACGGCGCGCCGGAGCTCGGGGATCCCCGCGCTCGGCGGGTACTGGTTGCGCCCCGCCCGGATCGCCCCGACCGCGACCTCGCGCAGCTCGTCGGGGCCGTCGGTGTCGGGGAAGCCCTGGCCCAGGTTGACCGACCCCGTCGCGGCGGCCAGATCCGACATGGTGGCGAAGATCGTCGTCGTGAACGGACGCAGCCGCTGGGTCAGGTACCCGTCCCGCGCTGCCACCGCAACGATCGTACCAACCAGGATGACGGGCGCCTATGGTCTGGGCGGAACGTGCTCAGCATCGCCAACTACAACATGCACTGCGGGATGGACGGGTGGGGCAGGCCCTACGACTTCGTCGGCGCCATCGCGGCTCTCGACGCCGACGTGATCGTCCTGGAGGAGGCCTGGACGAGCGAGGGCGACACCGGCGGGGGGCAGGCCGGCGAGGCGGCCCGCGCCCTGGGCGTGCAGGTCGTCACCGAGACCCTCGGGCACGGGCGCCGCATCCGTCCCCAGCCCGGCGCCCCGGAAAGCTGGAGGGCGCGGCCGGTGTGGCTCGACGGCAACAAGGCCCTCTACATGGACGGCGTGCGGCCCGTGTCCCAACGCGTCCGTTCGATGCCGCGCTGGCAGGAGGCCGAACCGGGGACCGTCGGGATCGGCGTGCTGGTGCGGCCCCACCTCCCGATGGAGGCGACGCGGCGGGTGCACATGAGCGCGCTGCGGGCCGACCGGCTCCGCCGCGCCGCGCTGGTGGTCGACCTCACGGTGGACGGGACGCCCATCTCGGTCGCCGGCACCCACATGTCCCACCTCCTCTTCGGCTCGCACCGCAACTGGTCCGAGCTGCGCCGCCAGCTGCACGCGGCGGCCCGGCCCGACGCGGTGCTGGCGGGGGACATGAACGCCTGGGGCCCGCTGGTGCACCACGTGTTCATGCCGGGCTGGCGCCGCACGGTCGTCGGGCCCACCTGGCCGACCTGGCGGCCCCACAGCCAGATCGACCACATCCTCGTGCGCGGCGCGCTGCGCCCCGTCGCCGGCGTGGTGCTCCCCCATGCCGGCTCGGACCACCGGCCCATTCGGGTCGAGCTCGTGGTCGGCGACCAGGCCTGAGCGGGCTCCGCCGCCCGTTCAGGCCACGGCGGGTGGCCCTCCGGCCAACGCGTTGACCGCCTCGTCGACGGTCGAGAAGAAGTGGTCCTCGCCGATGCGCGCCGCCAGGCCGGCACGGCGCAAGCTCTCGTGCAGGTGCACCCCGGCCCGCCGCGATCCCGAAGGCGACCCCGTCGCGCTCGCACCGATCGACGACCTGGCGCAGCGCCTGCGTCCCCGTGAAATCGATGTCCGACTCGCCGACGGTGTCCAGCACGAACACCCGCACGGGTCCGCCTGCATGCCGGAGCGCGTGCAGGGCCTCGTCGCGGAAGCGTATGGCGTTGGCGTACCAGATCGGCGTGGCGAAGAGCGCGACCAGCACGCCGGGCACCGGCTCGGCGGTCGGGTCGAGCTCTTTCCGCTGCCAGCTGGTCGAGCCGGGGATGCGCCCCAGCACGTGCAGTTCCGGGCGGGCGCTCAGGCGGATGCGGTCGAGGATGGCCAGGCCCAGGGCGACCGCGATGCCCTGCTCCACGCCGACGAGCACCACGGTGACGAGGGTCACCGCCGCCAGCACGAACTCGAAGCGGTTGAAGCGGGCGATGGCGACCAGCTCGCGCCCGTTGAACAGCCGCAACGCGACGAAGATCAGGATGGCGGCCAACGTGGCCAGGGGCACGTCCTTCAGGAGGCCCGCGAAGGGGATGAGGACGAGGACGACGGCGGCAGCGCCGAGGGCGGCCGCCTGGGTCCGGCCCCCCGCCGCGGCGACGGCCCCGGTGCGCGGCGGGCTGGCGTTCACCGGGAACGCGCCCACGAAACCCGCCACGACGCTGCCGGCGCCCACGCCGACGAAGTCGCGCCCCGCGTCGACGTCGTAGCCGCCCCGCTCCGAGAACACACGCGTCGTGGCGGCGGTCTGGGTCACCACCACGAGCGCGACCACGGCGGCCAGCGGCGCCAGACTCCGCAGCGACGACCACGACAGGCCCGTCAGGCCGACGTGTGGCGCCACGGCCTCGACCGGACCCAGGACGGCCACGCCGTGGGCCTGGAGGTCGAGGAGGCCGACGAGTGCCGTGGAAACGACGAGGCCGATGAGCGCGGCCGGGATGCGCCGATTGACGCGCTGGCTGACCAGCATGACGGCCAGCACCCCGGTGCCGAGGGCGAGCGACCAGCCGTTGACCTGGTCGAGGTGCGTGACCACATAGGCCACATCGTGCTGGTTGCTGCCGCTCGGGGCGGGCAGGCCGAAGAATTCGGGCAGCTGATGGGCGATGATGATGACGGCCACGCCGGAGAGAAACCCGGTGACGATGGGGATCGAGAGGAATTCCGCGATCCACCCCAGGCGCAGGACGCCGACCAGCAGCACGATGAGCCCGACCATCACCGCCAGGATCCCGACCAGGTCGACGTAGCGCGGCGACCCGGTCAGCGCCAGCGTCGCCACCCCCGCGGCGAACAGCGGCGCAATGGTGGAGTCCGCCCCCACCGACATCTGCGGGTTGGAGCCCAGGAGGGCGAAGAGCACGCTCCCCGCGATGAAGGCATAGAAGCCCGTGATGGGCGGCATGCCGGCCAGGCGAGAGGTCGCCAGCTGCTCGGGCACGGCGATGACGAGGAGCGTGAGGCCGGCCGCGAGGTCCGCACCGGCCCAGGAGCGCCGGTATCCGTGGAGCGAGGAGAGCACGAGCGGCCGTCGCACCGCGACATCATCGCCCACCGGCCGGTCCGCCAGATTGACCCAATTGAATAGTCTCGGGTTGGACGCCCGAGGCTGCGGCGGAAGGCGTCCCGTGCCCACGCCCGAAGGAGGCCCGCACCATGAGCGACTACCCCTATGCCGACCGCTTCCCCGTCCATCGCTCGCTCCCCCGGCAGGGCACTCCTCGTGAGGAGGTCCTGGCACAGCTCCACACGATGGCGACCGAGGAGGACGCGTTCTGGGAGACCGGCAAGTGCTCGGGCACGATGTACTGCGGGGACCACGACCACTACCACTTCATGAACGACGCCTTCGGCCTGTTCGCGCACGTCAACGTCCTCCAACGCGACATGTGCCCGAGCGCCACCAAGTTCGAGGCGGAGATCATCGCCATGACCCTGAGCCTGCAGTCGGGCGACGCGGCCCTTGCTGCCGGGGACGACCCGTGCGGCCTGGTGACCACCGGCGGCACGGGCAGCATCCTGCACGCGGTCCTCGCCTATCGCGAGGATGCCGCCGCGACGCGCGGCGTCACCCGGCCCAACATCGTCAAACCGGAGACGGCCCACCCCGCGTTCGACAAGGCCTGCCATCTCTTCGGCGTCGAGCTGCGCCGGGCGCCGGTGGACCCGGTCACGACCCAGGTCGACCTGGGCTGGGTGCGCGAGCACGTCGACGACCAGACGGTCGCGCTCATCGGCTCGGCCTGCAACTACGGCTATGGGACCGTCGACCCCATCGCGGAGCTCTCCGACATCGCGCTCGAGCACGGTGTGGGGCTGCACGTCGACTCCTGCCTGGGTGGTTTCATCCTCCCCTTCGGCCGCGAGCTGGGTCATGACATCCCCGCCTTCGACTTCGCGATCCCGGGCGTCACCTCCATGTCCGCCGACACGCACAAGTACGGCTACGCCTTCAAGGGCTCATCCGTCGTCAGCTTCCGGTCCAAGACCCTGCGCAACGCGCAGTACTTCTACCTGACCGACTGGAGCGGGGGGAAGTACACCTCTCCGGGCATGGAGGGCTCGCGCTCCGGCGGTCTCATCGCCGCCACCTGGGCGTCCATGGTGCAGCTCGGGCACGAGGGGTACCTCGGCTACGCGCGGCAGATCTTCGAGACCTCCTTCGCGATGCAGAAGGCGGTGACGTCGCATCCGGAGCTGCGGCTGATGGGCCGGCCCACCTTCCTGTTCTCCTTCACCTCCGACGAGTTCGACATCTACCACGTGAACGACTTCATGCGGACGAGAGGGTGGCGCTTCAACGGGCAGCAGTACCCCAACGCGCTCCACATGGCGGTGACGCGGCCCCAGACCCAGCCCCAGGTCGTCCCGCAGTTCGCCACGGACCTCGCCGATGCGATCGCCTATGCCAAGGAGCACGCGGGCGAGGCCCCGAAGTCGGGTGCCATCTACGGCGGGGTGGCCGGCGGCATGACGGAGGAGGCGGACGAGTTCATCCGTGCCGTCATGGCCGACATGCTCGACGGGCAGTCCGCCCTACCCCTGAAGTGACGGCATCCGGGAGCGGCCCGCCCACCGAGTGGGTCGCAGGATGCGCGTCGGCGCAGGTGCGGCTCGACGCCGCGCTGGTCGGACTGGACGACACCGCCGCGCGCCGGCCCAGCCTGCTGCCGGGCTGGAGCGTCGGGCACGTCCTCACCCACATCGCCCGCAACGCCGACTCCGTGGTCCGGCGCCTGGAGGGCGCTGCTCGCGGCGAGGTGCGCGACCAGTACCCGGGTGGTCTGGCGCAGCGCCGGACGGACATAGAGGCCGGCGCGGGGCGTCCCGCGGCGGCGCTCGCCGACGACGTGCGGCGGACCTCGGCCGCCGTCGACCACGCAATGGCCCGGCTCCCCGCGGCGGCCTGGGACGCCCCGTCGCGGACGTCGCGTGGCCTGGTGGAGAGCTCGCGCGACGCCGTCCTCTCACGCTGGCGCGAGGTGGTGGTCCACCACGGCGACCTCGGCCTCGGTCCGGTGCCGCTCCCGCCCGCGCTGGTCGAGGCTTGGCTGCCGCGGGAGCTGGCCCGACTGCCCGAGCGAACCGATCCCGCCCGCCTTCTGCGGTGGATCGTCGGGCGGGGCGACCCGCCGGTGCTGGCGGACTGGTAGCGGCCGCCGGCAGCCCGGACGCGGGATGTCTAGCTCGAGACGAACGCGTTGCCGGCCCGGTCCACGGCCACGCAGTAGGTGGTCGTCGGGCACGAGACCGCGGTGAGGGCATGCCCGTTGTCGATCAGGGTGCCGCTGCTCCATGACGCCCCGTTCCAGCCGAAGACGCGCCCGAGGGAGTCCACGGCGCGGCAGAACGTGGGCGTGGGGCAGGACACCCCGGTGAGCCCCGATGCGTCGGTGCCGGTGACGGGCGGCTCCGACGCGATGGGGGCCGGGGCGGCGAAACCCAGCCCGTTCCAGGTCAGCTCGCTCCCGCTGCTGTCGACCAGGACACAGAACGAGGTCGTCGCGCAGGAGACGGCGTTGAGCTGGCCCTGGGCATCGAGGTTGTCGGGCTGGGTCCAGGTGTGCCCGTTCCACACCGACGGGCCGCCCTCCGCGGCGACGCAGAACGTCGGGGACACGCACGAGACCTGGTTGGCGGCACCCCATGCCCCGAGGTTGCCCGACCACCCCCGGCCGTCGAACGCGAAGGCGTTGCCCTCGCCGTCGATCGTCATGCAGAACGTCGGGGCCGTGCAGTCGATGGCCGTGATGCCCTGGGCGGCCGGAAGTGTGGCCGGGGGTTGCCAGGACGACCCGTTGAAGAAGGCGACCTGGTTCGTGCTCGGCGCGGCGGCGCAGAAGCCGACGCCGGCACACGACAGGTAGGAGACGCCCTGGGGGGAGGGAGACGGCAGGGCGGGCCCGAGCGCGGTGACCTTCTCGAAGGAGAGGCGGAAGGTCAGGCCGGTCGTGCTCCCCGCCATGCAGGCGCCGGCCGCCGGGCACGACAGGGCCGTCAGGTTGGCGCCGGGCGCCACCCGTAGCGGCTTCGACCAGGTGCCCGCCGGTGCGGCCGTCGTCGAGGTCGTCGGGTGCGCGGTCGTCGTGGTCGACGCGCTCGAGCCGGCGGGGCTGGTGCTGCAGCCGACCGCAAGCGGCGAGAGCAGGGCGCAGGCCAGCGCCGCCGCCAACGGTCCCGCCCGCGACCGCACCTACGCGCGCCGCACTACTTGGAAACGGGCAGGCCGCTCGACTCGAGGGCCCGGTGCCGCGACCACGTGTCGAGGACGATGAGCGTCTTGGTGCCGGTGACCCGGCCCCGGCGGCGCAACTGCTCGATCACCTGGCCGAGGCGCTCGACGTCGGGCACCTGGAGCCACACGAGCGCGTCGGGGTCGCCGGCCGTCGTGAACACGGCCTGCACCTCGGAGAGCTGCATCGCCGTCTCCTTGATCTCCTGCAGGTCGGCGGTTCCGGCAAAGCGGACCTCGGTGAAGGCCTGGATCGGGCGGCCGGCCTTGCGATGGTCGACGACGACCGTGTAGCCGGCGATGACGCCGGTGCGCTCCAGGCGCTCGATGCGCCGGGTGACTGCGGAGGCCGACAGCGAGACCTGCTCGCCGATGTCGGCCATCGTCCGGCGTGCGTTCTGTGACAGCAACTCGATGATGTGGTGATCGATCGGATCCAGTTCCTCAGTTCCCATGGAGGGAAGCCTAACGAAAGCGGATTCACCCGCACGTTCAGTGCACCAAAAGGCCCGTCGCCCTCGCCTCCGTTGCGCGTTCGTTGTGCCAGGCGTCAGGGAACGCGGCGATGGACCGACACGGCGTAGCGCCCTGGCGCTGCGAAGGGTTGGCGGTCCCACGTCGACCAGCGGTCCTCGAGCACGAGGCCGGCCCGGGCGGCCAGGGCATCGTGCGCCGCGGGCCCGAAGCCTCCCGGCTGGACCGAGTAGCCGGCCACGAGGCGACCCCCGGGTGCCAGCCAGCGGGCTGCGTTGGCGAGCACCCCGCCCTCGGTGCCGGGGTCCACGAAGATCAAGACGTTGCCGGCCATGACCACGACGTCGAACGTGCGCCCGAGCTCGAGCCCGGGGTCGGCCAGGTCCCCCTCGATCCACGTCAGGCCGGGTGCCTTGGCCCTTGCCGCCTCGAGCATGGCCCGATCGACGTCGACCCCCACGACCGGGTGGCCGCGCCGACCGAGCTCGATCGCCACCCGGCCCGTCCCGCACCCCGCATCGAGCACGGCACCGGGGCCGTAGGAGTCGACGAGGGCCGCCTCGCCGTGCACGTCCATCCCCGACGAGGCGAGGTCCTCGAAGCGACGGTCGTAGGCGGCCCCGCGGGGAACGTCGCTCTCGTGCCACGGGCGGACCACGGGTCGGCTACGGGATGGAGGAGCCCACCGGCAGTGTCTGGGTGGTCGCGCCGGCGGGAAGGCTGAACAGGCTGGAGGGCGGGCTCGAGGAGTACTTGGTCAGCTCGAAGTAGCTCGAGGACGACGAGCCCGAATAGGAGAGGATCCCCTGCTTGGTCACGCAGTACTTGCCACTCTTGCCGCGGGTTCGCATGTCGGAACGCTATCCCTCGCCCGACCACGGAGGTGCATCCCGCACGCGGGCGGAGACGGCAACGGTCGGGGCGTCGGTAGGGTGCACGGCGTGTGTCTCCTCGTGGTGGCATGGCAGCTCGTGGCGGGTGAGCCCCTGATCGTGGGCGCAAACCGTGACGAGGTCCTGGAGCGCCCGTCGACCCCCGTCACCGTGCTCGACGCCGGTCCGCCCCGGATCCTCGGCGGGCGTGACGAGCTCTCGGGAGGGACCTGGCTGGCGGTCAACGAGCACGGCGTGTGCGCCGGGCTGACCAACCAGCCGTTGGGCGACGCCAAGGACCCGACCCGGAGGTCACGCGGCGAGCTGCCCCTCGCATTGGCGGGCACCACCAGCGCCCGCGGAGCCGCCGATTCCCTCCTGGCGACCTCCCGGCCCGGCGACTACAACGGCTCCTGGCTGCTGGTGGGCGATCGGGACGCTCTCCTGTTCATCGACTTCACCGGGCTGGTGGACCCGGTTGCCGTCCCGCTCGAGCCGGGGATCCACATCCTCGAGAACCGGGCCCTCGGGGAACCTTCACGCAAGGTCGACCTGGTCCGCGAGACGCTCGGCACGCCGGCCGACGGCGACGAGGTGGACGCCGCCTTCCGTCGCGTCCTGGCCGACCATCGCATCCCCCCCGGCGACGAGCGCGCCAACGCGGCCAACTGCGTCCACCTCGAGGGCTTCGGCACGCGCTCGTCGTGCATCGTGCGCGTGCCCGCGGGGAGCGGCCTGCCCCGGCTCTCGGTCGCCGACGGCCCCCCGTGCGCCACGCCCTACGTCGAGGTGGCCGACCTGTGGGGGCGCGCCGACGTCACCGGGGCTCAGTCGCGGACGAGCGGCTTGTAGCGCAGGCGGTGGGGCTGGTCGGCCTCCAAACCGAGCCGCGTGTGCCGGTCGGCCTCGTAGTCGCTGAAGTTGCCCTCGAACCAACGGACTTCGGAGTCCCCCTCGAAGGCGAGCACATGGGTGGAGATCCGGTCGAGGAACCAGCGATCATGGCTGATGACCACCGCGCAGCCGGGGAACGCGACGAGTGCGTCCTCCAGGGCGCGCAGCGTGTCGACGTCGAGGTCGTTGGTCGGCTCGTCCAGCAGCAGGACGTTGCCGCCCCCACGCAAGACCTTGGCCAGGAGCACGCGGTTCCGCTCGCCCCCGGACAACTGGCCGACCTTCTTCTGCTGGTCGCTGCCCTTGAAACCGAAGCCGGCCACGTAGGCACGGCCGTGCAGCTCCCGCCCGCCGACGACCAGGCGGTCCGCCCCTCCGGTGATCTCCTCGTACACGGTGGCGTCGGGTGCCAGCGCCTCGCGTGACTGGTCGACGTAGGCCAGGTGCACCGACGCACCGAGCGTCAACGTGCCCGCGTCGGGCTGCTCCTCCCCCACGATCATCCGGAAGAGGGTCGTCTTGCCGGCGCCGTTGGGCCCGATGACGCCGACGATGCCACCGGGAGGGAGGATGAACGACAGGCCGTCGACGAGCAGTCGGTCGCCGTACGCCTTCACCACGCCCACCGCCTCGACCACCTGGTCGCCCAGCCGCGGCCCCGGGGGGATGACCAGCTCCACCCGGTCGGCCCGGCGCTCGGACGCCTCGGCCTCGGCCACGAGGTCGTTGTAGGCGGTGATGCGGGCCTTCCCCTTGCTCTGGCGCGCCCGGGGCGACATGCGGATCCACTCGAGCTCGCGCTCGAGCGAGGCCTGGCGGGCGCGGTCGGCCTTCTCCTCGGCGGCGAGCCGCGCCTGCTTCTGCTCCAGCCACGACGAGTAATTGCCCTCCCAGGGGATGCCCGCGCCGCGGTCGAGCTCGAGGATCCAGCCAGCCACGTTGTCCAAGAAGTAGCGGTCGTGTGTCACCGCGACGACGGTGCCCGGGTACTCCTGCAACGTCCGCTCGAGCCAGGCGACCGACTCCGCGTCGAGGTGGTTGGTCGGCTCGTCGAGGAGGAGGAGGTCGGGCTTGGAGAGGAGCAGCCGGCACAGGGCGACCCGCCGCCGCTCGCCGCCCGACAGGGTCCCGACGTCGGCATCGCCCGGCGGGAGCCGCAGCGCGTCCATGGCGATCTCGAAGGTGCGCTCGAGGTCCCAGGCGCCGGCGGCGTCGATCCGGGCCTGGAGGTCGGCCTGCTCGGCGAGCAGCGCGTCGATGTCCGCGTCGGGGGCACCGAAGGCCTCGCAGACCTCGTTGAACCGGTCCACCAGCGCCTTCAGCTCGCCGACTCCTTCGGCGACGTTGCCGGCGACGTCCTTGGACGGGTTGAGCCGGGGCTCCTGGGGGAGGAATCCGACCGTGAAGCCGGGGGTCAGGCGCGCCTCACCGGTGAAGCCGTCGTCCACCCCCGCCATGATCTGCAGCAAGGAGGACTTGCCCGAGCCGTTGGACCCGATGACACCGATCTTCGCCCCCGGATAGAACGACAGGTTGATGCCCTTGAGGACCTCGCGGTCGGGCGGGTAGAAGCGCTTGAGGCCGCGCATGGTGTAGATGAACTGGGGCGCCACGGCGACCAGTGTGCCCCATGGCCGTGGGTCGACCGCTACCCGGCGGCGGACGACCAGCGGATGCTGCGAAGCCGGCGCCCGCCGACCCGGCCGGTGCCGGCGAACCAGCGCGCCGACGCCTCCAGCGCCTCGGCGGCCGGCCGCGGTGCATAGCCCAGCTCTGTGCGTGCCCGGGTGTCGTCGAAGGCCATCTGGGAGGTCGACATGCGGGCCGCCTCGAGCGGCACGGACGGGTGCCGGCGCAGCAGCTTGCCCTCGACCGTCTCGGAGACCGCGGCCACCGCGAGAGAGAGCGGGCGGGGGACCTTGATCCTGGGGACCGGGAGGCCCGTGATGGCCGCCAGCTGCCCCAGCATGCCCTGGAGCGTGAGGTTCTCCCCGCCCAGGATGTAGCTGCGACCGTTGCGGCCACGCTCGAGCGCAAGGACGTGCCCCGCAGCGACGTCGTCGACGTGGGCCACGTTCAGCATCGTGTCGACGTACCCGGGTATCCGCCCGTTCAGGTAATCCAGGACGAGCCTTCCCGTCGGCGTCGGGGCACGGTCACCCGGACCGAGCGGGAAAGTCGGGAGCACGAGCGAGGCGGGCAGGCCCTCTGCGATGGCACGCAGCACCTCGTGCTCGGCCACGTACTTGGAGCGCTTGTACGAGCCATAGAGGTGCCGGACGTCGGGAAAGGACCGCTCGTCCGCCGACGACCCGGCTCCCGCCACCTGCTCGAGGCCCAGCGTCCCCACCGTGCTCGTGTAGACCATCCGCTCGACACCCGCCTCCGACGCGGCCCCGAGCACGTTCCTCGTCCCCCCGACGTTGACGTCGTAGAACGCGTTCGGGTCGCGGGCCCAGAACCGGTAGAGCGCCGCCACGTGGAACACGGCACGGCAGCCGCTCACGGCCTTGCGCGCGCTCTCGGGGTTCCGCAGGTCCCCGACCACCTGCTTGACGTCGGACCCCTCGAGGTTCCCCGTGTCCGCTCCGGGCTCCACGAGCGCGACCACCTCCTGCTCCCTCGCCACCAGCTGCCGGGTGACGGCCGAGCCGATGAAGCCGCTCGCCCCCGTCACCAGGACCCTGTCGCCGGACCCCAGGTTCACAGCCGGGCCCGGTGGAGCGTGCCCTTGGCCATGGTCCTCGCGAACTCGAAGATCAGGCCCGACCCCTGCTGCGCGCTGGCCAGCACGTCGTCGAGCGCGTCGGCGAAGAGCTCGACCTCGTCGTCACCCGCGATCAGCGGCGGGAGGAGCTTCACCACGTTCATGTTGTCCGCCGCCACCTGGGTGAGGATCCGGTGCCGGTGGAACAGCGGGACGACGACCATCTGCGAGAAGAGAGCGGGGCGCAGGGCTTCGATCATCCGGTACCGGCGCCGCGGGCCGGGTGAGGTGGGCTCGCCGAAGACCAGCCCGATCATCAGTCCCATCCCGCGGACCTCGTGCAGGCACTCGTAGCGTTCGACCAGGGGCTGGAGCGCCTTGGTGAAGGCCTTGCCGGTCCGGCGCACCCGGTCGAGGATGTCCTCGTCGTCGAAGGCCGCCAGGGTGGCCAGTCCGGCCACCATGGCCAGCTGGTTGGCGCTGAAGGTCGACGAGTGCACGACCGCCCGGTCCATGGAGCTGAACACGCTGTCCGACACCGCCGCCGAGCACAGCATGGCCCCGACGGGCACGTAGCCACCCGAGAGCGCCTTCGAGACGGTGATGATGTCGGGCCTGATCCCGAGCTGCTCGTGACAGAAGAAGGTCCCCGTCCGGCCGAGGCCCGCCTGCACCTCGTCGAGGACCATGAGCGCCTTGTGCCGCCGGCAGAGCGACTGGGCCTCCTGCCAGAAGTCCTCCGAGGCCAGGTTGACGCCCTTGCCCTGGATCGGCTCCACGACGAAGGCGGCCACGTCTCCCCGCCGCAGCTCCCGGGCGAGCGCGGAGGCGTCGCCGAAGGGGATCATGTCGCACCCGGGCAGGAGGGGCCCGAACCCGCTGCGGAACTCACGCCCACCGTTGAGGGCCAACGCCCCGGTGGTCAGCCCGTGGAAGGCGTGGTCGCAATAGAGGATGCGCGTCCGCTTGGTGGCTGCCCGCGCGAATTTGATCGCGCTCTCGACCGCCTCGGCTCCCGAGTTGGTGAAGAAGACCCGTTCGATCCCGGGGTGGGAGCGCGCCACGAGCTGCTCGGCCAGGACCCCGGGCAGGAGGGCGCAGTCCATCTGGACGAGGTTGGGCAGGTCGGCATCGAGAGCGTCGTGCAGCGCCTGCGCGATGCCGAGATGGCCCCGGCCGAGGGCGAAGACCCCGAACCCGGACAGAAAGTCGAGGTAGCGGTCGCCCTTGTCGTCGATCAGGTAGCAGCCCTCACCCTTGACGTAGAAGCGGTCGAACTCGAGCGTGCCCAGCACCCGGGGTAACTGGGGGTTGACGTACTTCGAGTGGAGGATGAAGTTCTGGCCCGTGCGCTCGTCCAACACCTTCTTCAGGTCAAAGGGCATGCCGTGGGCTCCAGGGGTCGATCTCCGAGCGGTGGCGACAGGTTAGTGGTGAGCACCCGGGACCCGGCACCGAGCCGGTCCTTCCGGTTCGTGCCAGGATCGCAGGGAGGGAGGGCTGTGGCGGGGAGCCCCGGAGAGAGGAAGGCCGATCGATTGACCACCAGCGTCCCCAACATCCTGCTCGTCATGTCGGACCAGCACCGGGCCGACATGATGGGCTGCGCAGGCGATCCCAGCGTCCTCACGCCCTCGCTCGACGCCCTGGCGGGGCAGGGCACGCGGTTCTCGCGGGTGGCGTGCCAGGGGCCGCTCTGCATGCCCTCGAGAGCCTCCTTCATGACCGAGCACTACGTCCGCGACCACGGCGTCTACACCAATTGGGCGGAGATCGGGACCGACAGCCCGACGTACGCCTGGGCCCTTCGCGAAGCGGGCTACCACACGTCGCTGCTGGGCAAGGCGCACCTGTATCTCGACGAGAAGCTCACGGTGCCGCACACCGACGACGCGGCGACGCGCCTCGAGGCGCTCGGTTTCGCAGAGGTCTTCGAGACGGGTGACAAGTTCCTCGGCAAGATCCCGACCCGCTACACCGACTTCCTGGCGGCACGGGGCCTGCTCGACACCTACAAGAAACACATCGCCGACCGCAGCTACCAGGGCGAGAACGAGGACGGCCAGAACGCGACCAAGTGCGTGCCGATGTGGGACTCGACACCGATGCCCCTGCCGCTCGATGCGTACGTCGACACCTGGCACGGCCACGAGGCCGTGCAGTGGATCGAACGCTACGACCGCGCCGAGCCGTTCTTCCTCTTCGTGGGGTTCCCCGGGCCCCACGACCCCTGGGACGCGCCCGCAGAGGCGGTCGGGCGTTACCGCGACGTCGACATCTCCATGCCGCGCTCGACCCGACGGCCCACAGTCGAGGGGACGGGGCGCTACGGCGCCCTGCTCAACGGGTTCCTCTGGATGTCGGACTCCGAGACGATGACCGACGACGCCATCCGCGGCATGCGCCGCTCCTACGCCGCCGACATCTCGGTCATCGACCATGCGGTCGGGTGCATGGTCGACGCGCTGGAGCGCAAGGGAATTCTGGACGACACGTGGATCATCTACACGAGCGACCACGGCGAGATGGCCGGGAGCCACGGGCTCATGTCCAAGTGCGTGCTCTACGAGGGGGCGGTGCGGGTGCCCCTGGTCGTCCGCCCCCCGGGCGGCGGTGCGGCACGGGTCGTCGACGCGCTGGTGGAACATCTCGACGTGCCCGCGACGGTGCGTGCGATCGCCGGTGCACCCGATATCCCGCACGGCGAGGGTCGCTCCCTCCTGGCGGCCGTACGCGGCGAGGACGTCGAGCCGCGAGCGGCGACGGTCAGCGAGAACTGGGGCTTCGCCGTGTTCGAGACCCTCCGGCACAAGCTCGTCGTCGACGAGGACGCCCTTGCCGCGTGCCAGTTGTTCGACCTCCACGAGGATCCGGCGGAGGATCACGACCTGCTTCCCGACCCGGACGCCGCACCGCTCGTCGAGGAGATGATGGAGACGCTCGTCCACCCGTTCTTCGCCACGCCTCCGGCCCGCCCGCACCCCAGCCCGTTCAAGGGCGGCTAGGACGAGAACGTGTCCCCGTCCGCGGTCTGCTCCGCGGTCGAGGTCCCGGCCTCCTTCCGGGAGCCGGACAGTTGCCGGAGCCCGATGATCGGGTAGGCCATGACCGAGAGCATCCCCGCGGCCACCAGGGCGGCCGCGTTCTGCGGCTTCATCTTGTGCTCGTCGACCCCCAGGGTCGTGATGACGACGATCAGCGGCAGCCCCGTCGCCGAGAGCACGGCGAGGGCGCCCGCCTCCGCCTTCGACACGGCGCGCCGGAAGAAGGCCCAGGTCGGCACGCCGCGGGTGAAGAGGAAGGCGGCGGTGAACATCGGCACGAGCAGCAGCACCTTCGGTTGGTGCACCAAGGCGTGCAGGTCGAACGTGATGCCGCTCTCAATGAAGAAGATCGGGATGAGGAAGCCGAAGCCGATGGCCTCGAGCTTGCTCGTGATGGGCTCGCTGTCCTCGCCCTTGATGAACAGGCGCACCACCACACCGGCGGCGAAGGCGCCCAGCAACACATCGAGGCTCAGCTTGATCGCCAGGTAGACCAGCAGGATGACGAGCAGGACCGAGATCCGGACCGGCAGCTGTGCGGTGGAGTGGAGATGCCGGCGCAGCAGGGCGACGAACCGGGGCGGGTGCACCTGCATGGCCAGCAGCGCGGCGACCACGGCCACGGCCACGAACAGGGCCAGCAGCAGGAACGTCAGGCCTGCGTCGCGGTCCGTCAGCAGGAGGGCGACGGCCACGATGGGGCCGAACTCGCCGATGGCACCGACCGACAGGACGGAGGGACCGATCGCCGTCCTCAGGACGCCGGCGTCGCGCAGGATCGGGAGCAGGGTCCCGAGTGCGGTGGTCGTCAGGCAGAGCGCGACGACCACCGAGTCGAGGACCAATCCCGTCGCGTGCAGCGCGGCCCCGACGCCGAGGGCCAGGACCACGGAGACGAGCCACGATCCGCCGGCGAGCCCCAGGTGCCCCTGCCGCATGATCTCGAGGTCGAGCTCGGTCCCAGCCAGGAACATCAGATAGGTGAGGCCGAAGTCGGACAACGCCGTGACGAGGGTGTCCGGGTGGGCGAGCGCGAGCACGTACGGCCCGATGAGGATCCCCAGCAGGATCTGGATCACGACTTCCGGAACGGGCAGGAAGCGCCGCGTCCCCTCGGCGATGATGGGGGCCAGGACTGCGGCGACGCCGATCAGGACGAGCGTGGGAACGGCGTCTTCGATCATGCGCCTACAGCTCGCCTCCCGACCGCCGATCGTGGCACCGCTTCGCCACCTCCTGGGCGACCACGCTACGCGCGGCGCCTGTGGAAGAGGGTGATCTCGAAGACCGTCGCGGGTTGACGGCCCCAGCGCCGTAGGGAAGCATGGCCCGCCTAGTCGCGATGGGGGTCGGTCATGGGGTTACTGCCAGTCGTTCGGACGCGTGCACGGAGCGAGCCGTGACGAGCTCGTTCATCAACCCGTCGTGGATGCCGCACTCGGTCGGTGAGGCGGCACGGGCCGGAGACGCGACCGTCGACGATCTCGTCTCGGGGCGGGCGTGGTCCCACCTGCTCGACGGAATGCGCAAGGCAGCGGACGTCGTGCTGTCCGACGACGTCCCCCGGAACCCGGCCGACATGGCCGCCGGCTTCCGCCACCTGCTCGGGCTGTTGGGCACCGGGGCGGACCACGCGCTGCGGGCCGAGCCGGACGGGGTCCTGGCGGTCAAGCCCTCCGGCATGGACTCGGTCTACAAGTGGGGCATGGACTGCCCCGACTGCATCTACACCGGCGCGCCGCTGCGCGGCGGCGAGACCTACCGCCTGACGGGCAACCGCGGGTCGGCGCGCTACGTCGGGCTGCAGTCGATGGCCGGGATGGCGTCGTCGGCCAACGTGCTGCTCGACGAGCTCGACCTGGGGCCCACGGGCGAGGTGGAGCTGCTGCTCTCGGCGGAGCCTCACGAGGGCAACTGGCTGCCCATCGCCGAGGACGCCACGGGGCTGGTGGTGCGGCATTTCTTCTACGACTGGGACACCGAGGTGGCCTCCTCGCTGCACATCGAGCGGGTCGGCCGGGGCAAGGCGAGCACCCCCCGCCCCACCGAAGACCCGCGCGCGGTGGTCGCCCGGCAGCTGGTCGCGCTGGGGGACTTCGTGGTCGGCAACCTCGACTTCTTCCTGCAGTTCTCCCGGCCCGAGGCGCCCAACACGTTCCTCCCGCCGCTCGACGGCACGGCGATGGGGGCCGCGGCCGAGAACCGGCCCGTGATCGGATCCTGGGAGCTGGGGCCCGACGAGGCCCTCCTCGTCGAGGTCACGCCCCCCGAGGGGCTCTACTGGAGCTACTCCCTGGGGAACCCCTGGTGGGAGACGATCGACTACGCCGGGCACCAGAGCAGCCTCAACGGGCACCAGTCGCTGGTGGACGACGACGGGATCATGCGAGCGGTGATCGCGCACGACGACCCGGGCGTCCCCAATTGGCTCGATACGGCAGGACACAGCGCAGGCCCCGTGATCCTGCGCTGTGTCCGCACGGAGACGGCTCCGGTGCCGACGACGAGGGTGCTCCCGTTCACCGCCGTTCGGGACGCGCTGCCCCCACAGACCCCGCACGTCTCGGCGCACGCACGCGAGGAGACCATCGCCGCCCGGCGGCTCGCCGTGAGCAAGCGGTTCTGCCGATGACCCTCGACGCCGACGCGCTGGAAGCAGAGGCGCGGGACCAGACGGCGCTGGAGGACTTCGGCGACGGCTCACACCGCGAGGGTCTCGAGCGCCTGGTGCGGTCTCTCAACGAGGAGGCCGACCTGACCGAGGCCGGCGAGGTCATGTTGCGGATGCGCCTGGTCTCGCTGCTCACGTCCCGACTGCGCATCGAGGACACCTACCGGGCCCACCCGTCGATCGACGCCGAGCAGATCGAGGGACCCGTCTTCGTCATCGGCCTGCCGCGCACGGGTACGACCGCCCTGAGCCAGTTGGTGGCCGCCGACCCCCAATTCCGCTCACTGCGGCTGTGGGAGTCCTCATCCCCGTGCCCGCCGCCCGAGTCGGCGACGCAGCACAGCGACCCGCGCATCGCGGAGACGGAGGCGGGCCTGGAGATGATGAACCAGATGTTCCCCCTCATGCAGTCGATGCACCACGAGGAGGCGACCACCCCGACCGAGTGCCAGGACCTGCTCGGCATGAGCTTCCGGACGGTCCACTTCGACGGCTTCGGGCGGGTCCCGTCGTACCTCGCCTGGGTCACCGATTGCGACATGGGCGCCACCTACCGCTACCACCGGCGCGTGCTCCGCCTGCTGCAGTGGCACTGCCCACCCAGCTTGTGGCACCTCAAGACCCCGGTGCACATGTTCGCCCTCGACGATCTCCTCGAGGCCTACCCGGACGCCAAATTCCTCTGGAGCCACCGCGATCCGGCCAAGGTGCTGGGGTCGGTGTGCAGCCTCATCCACTACGTCCGGAGCTGGGCCAGCGACCGCGACGACGCCCGCGGGCTCGGCGCCGAGCAACTGGAGCGCTGGTGGTTGGCCGTGTCCCGGGCCATGGACTTCCGGGACCGCGTCGGCGACGACCGCTTCGCCGACCTCTCGTTCACCGACCTGCAGGTGGACCCCGTCGGCGCGCTGGAGGCGGCCTACGACCGGATCGGGGTGGAGTTCTCCGACGCGTCGCGCGACGCCGTGGCGGGCTGGGCCGCGAAACACGAGCCCGGGTCGCACGGCCGTCACGCCTACGACCTGGCCGACTTCGGGCTGGACCCCGAACAGGTGCGCGAGCGCTTCGCGCCCTATCTGCAGTCGTTCGACGCCGTCGCGTGAGCGCGCGAGGCCCGTGGCAAGGGAAGGATGAGGTGCATGGATCTCGGAATCGCTGACGCCACCGCGGTGGTCACCGGCGGGAGCAAGGGCATGGGCCGGGCGGTGGCCGAGGTGCTCGCCGCCGACGGTGCCCGCGTCGCCGTCATGGCGCGCGGACGCGAGGCCCTGGACGAGACCGTGGCCTCCCTGCGGTCCTCCGGGAGCCCCGATGCCGTCGGCATCAGTGTCGACATGACCGATGCCCAGTCCATCGACCGCGGCTTCGCCGAGGTCGCGGACCGATGGGGATCGCTCAACATGCTCGTGCACACGATCGGACCGGGCGCCGGGCGCTTCGAGGACCTCGACGACCGTGCCTGGGACGCGGCCTTCGCCCTGGGCACCATGTCGGCGGTCCGGAGCGTGCGCGGCGCGCTCCCCCTCATGCGGGCCGCCGACTGGGGGCGGATGGTGTTCTTCTCGGCGCACTCGATCAAGCGCCAGAGCCCGATCCTCGTCGCCTACACCGCATCGAAGGCCGCGGTGACCAGCATCGCCAAGAACCTGGCCAAGACGCTGGCGCCCGAGGGCATCTTGGTCAACGCCGTGTGCCCCGGCTCCATCGTGACGGCCAGCTTCACCGAGAACCTGAAGGACATCTTCGCCGCCGCGGAGCTCGACCCGGCCGACCCGCGCGACGTCATGACGTGGATCGAGCGGACCTTCCACCAGCCGGCCGACCTGGGCCGCGCCGGCCTGCCCGACGAGGTGGCCTCGCTGACCGCGTACCTCGTCTCACGGCGCAACGGCTACGTCACCGGCGCGTGCGTCAACGCCGACGGGGGCTCCGACTTCGCGTGACGGGCGGCGACGCTACCCGGAGGCCACCGAGACGATGAAGGCGGCGAGGGTGCTCGGGTTGGGCGCGCCCAAGAAGGTCGCGTCGCCGTAGCTGTAGACGGCGCCGGTCGCGCCGACCAGCCAGTACCCCGACCCGGTGGGCGTCCTGGCGATGCCGTCGACCGGCGGCTGACCGGCGATGCCTTGGCCCGGCACCGAGCCGAAATACCCGGCGTCGCCGTAGGTGAAGACTCCCCCGTCGGTCCCGACCATCCAGTAGCCCATGCCGTCGGGAGCGGCGGCGATGCCGGCCACGGGGCGGTTCAGGTGCAACGCGCCGGCCGACCCGAAGAACGCGGCGTCGCCGAAGTCGAACACGCCGCCATCGGATGCGGCCAGCCAGTAGCCGCCGTCGTCGGCCGAGGCGATGCCGACGACGGGCGCGTTCAGGGGGAGACCCCCCATGGAACCGTGGAACTGGGCGTCGCCGAAGTTGAACACGCCGCCGTCGCTGGCCACGAGCCAGTAACCCTTACCGTCGGGGGTGGCCGCGATCCCCACGATGGGCCGGTCGAGATGTCGGCCGCCCATGGAGCCGTAGAAGCGCGCGCTGCCGAAGGCGAACACTCCGCCGTCCGAGGAGGCCAACCAGTAACCGGCACCATCGGGCGTCGCCGCAACGCCGACGACGGGTGCGTCGAGGTGTTGCCCGCCCATGGAGCCGTGGAATGGCGTCGTGCCGTAGTTGAAGACTCCCCCGTCGAGTGCGGCCACGACGATCCCCTGGTTCGAAGCCGGGGGGAACGCGATCTGCTCGACGAACGGGCGGAGCCCGGGGTCGTTCTGCGAGGCCTGCGTGGCGGCGCTCCCCACTGCGACGCACCCGACCGCGCTGAGGCAGGAGATCGAGGAGAGGAGGCTCAGCGCGGCCACATTCGGGCTGGGGTCGACGGACCACGCGGAGCCGTTCCAATTCTCAATGAAGGCCTGCGGTTGGAAGTTGCCCCCTCCGCCTCCCCCGAAACGTCCCGACGACCCCGCCGCCCAGCACTGCACCGCGCTGAGACAGGAGATGCCGCTCAAGATGGCGGGGGTCGAGGAGTTGGGCACGGCCGACGACACATCGGTCCAGGCGGACCCGTCCCAGTGCTCCATGAGCACGCCGGCGGGTTGCCCAGTGGGGTCGGTCGTCGAGCCCGAGGCCCAGCAGTCGGTCGCGTCGGCGCACGCCAATCCGGACAGGTACCCGCCGCCCGGGCTCGGGTAGACGGCGCTCGGTGTCAGCGACCACGACAGGCCGTTCCAGTGCTCGATCAGCCCCTGGTCACCGGTGGCGCCGCCCGGGAAGATCGGCAGGAAGTTGGGGTTCTGCTGCTGAGGACCGGCATTCCCCACCGCCCAGCAGTCGTCGGCGGCGGCGCACCGCACCGCCGAGAGCTGGTCGAAGGGCTGGCCGGTCGGGGCGGCGGGGACGATGCTCCACGCCGTGCCGTTCCACTGCTCAACCACCGAGTTGAGGTTCTCGCCGTTGGCATCGGCGGCATAGCCGACGGCCATGCAGCTCGACGCCGACGCGCAGCTGACACCCTGGAGGAGCGCACCCACCACGCCGGGCCCGCTCGGGTTCGGGCTCGGCACGATGGACCACGCCGTGCCGTTCCAGTTCTCGACCAGGGTCGCGGACGGCCCTCCGCTCCCCATGGCGCCCACGATGGCCCCCACGGCCCAGCAGTCGGACCCCGTCACGCACGAGACGGCGAAGAAGCCGCCGCCCGCACCGGCGGGCAATGGAGGTTGTGCCGCCAGCGCCCACGACGTGCCGTTCCAGTTCTCGACCAGCGGGGAGAAGGTCCCGTTGGAGTTGATGTTCCGGATGGAGATCCCCACCCCGACGCACTGGAGCGCGTTGGGACAGGCCGACCCCAGCACGATGTCGTCGGCGCCCGTCCCCGGCGTGGTCGCCACGTACCAGCCCGAGGGCGATGCGCCGCTGCCCGCCGGCCACGCCATCACGACGGTCGCGACGAGGAGGGCCGGGAGGCAGGCAGCCAGGGTCAGACGCCGGGCCGAGGCAGACGTCCGCGCGTGGCCGACGTGCGCGAGTGCGCGACGCGCGATCATGGAACAATGGTTGCACGCCTGACCCGCGGATCAGCGGATGGTCCGCGCCCGACATCGGGCCGCCATCGGGCGCGGGACTGACCAGAAGATGGGATCGCTCGACGGCGTACGGGTGGTGGAGGCGGGCCTCCTCGTCCAGGGACCGCAAGCCTCGCTGACGATGCTCGAGTGGGGCGCCGACGTGATCAAGGTGGAGCTCCCCGGCTTCGGCGACCAGAGTCGCTGGCTCCCGATCGACCGGGACGACCGGCGATCGGCCTTCTTCAACGCCTACAACCGCGGCAAGCGCAGCGTCACGGTCGACCTGCGCGTCCCGCGAGGCCGCGAGGTCTTCCTGCGGCTGGTCGAGACCGCGGACGTCGTCGTGTCGAACTTCAAACCGGGCACGATGGAGGGCTGGGGTCTCGGGTACGCGGAGGCGGCCGCCCGCAACCCGCGGATCGTGTACGCCGTGAGCTCGTCCTTCGGGCGGCACGGGCCCGACGCCGATCGCGAGGGCGCCGATCTCAGCGGGCAGGCGGCGGGCGGTCTGATCAGCACGACGGGCGGGAACGGCAACGACCCGAGTCCCGTCGGGGCGACGATCGCCGACCACATCGCCGGCCAGAACCTGCTCGCCGGCATTTTGGCCGCGCTCTACGCGAGGGAGCACACCGGCCGGGGGCAGATGGTCGAGACCTCGCTGCTCGGGGGCCAGATCTGGGCCCAGGCGGGGGAATACACCCGGTACCTCATGTCGGGACGGCCCTCGGGAGCGGGCGGACGCAGCCACCCCATGATCCCGGGCATCTACGGCATGTTCGGGACCGCAGACGGGTGGATCGCCATCGTCGGCACCGCCGGACCCGCACGCGATCGCTTCTACGAGACGATCGGGCGGCCCGACCTCATTGAGCGCTTCCATCACCTCCTGTACTTCGAGAACGACAAGGCGGAGCTGTGGCCCATCCTCGACGAGGTGTTCGCCACCAAGACAACGGCCGAGTGGTGCGAGCTCCTGGGTGCCGCCGGCCTGCGCTTCGCTCCTGTCCGCGACCACGCCGAAGTGGCCGCCGACCCGGGCGTGACGGCCAACGGGTACATCGCGCCGGTCGAGAGCCCGGACACTGCCGGGGCCGTCACGCGAGTCGTGCGGGTACCGGTCGAGTTCTCGGGCTCCGACGCGGCAGTCGACGCGCACGTCCCGGAGTTGGGCGAGCACACCGAGCAGGTGCTCCTCGAAGTCGGCTATTCCTGGGACGACATCGCCGCCCTCTCCGCCGACGGCGCCGTGTAGCCGGCGTTCGTCCTGGGCCGGGCGCGTCGCCGCCGGGCGAGCGTGTCGTGGCGATAGCCTCCACCCCCGTGCCGACGCGCGACCAGCCGGGACGCCAACGACCACGCGGCGGGCGATGGCCCGGGGCCGCCGCCGGGGCCGTGCTGGCGGCGGCCATCCTCACCGGCTGCGCTTCCGCCAAGGCGCCCGTCGCGCTCGCTCCGGCCACGAGCACGACCACGTCGACGACCACCACGACGACGCTCGCCCCGACCACGACCACGACGGACCCCGGGCTCCTCCCCCAGACTGCGACGGAGCCCCCCGTCGACGCATCGCTGCAGACGACGCTGGCTCCGCTGTGGACGGCCATCGTCACTGGTTCCGCCGACCCCGCGCTGAGCGCGTTCTTCCCCCAGACGGCCTACCTGCAGATGAAGACGGGGATGCTGCCGGACCCGGCGTCCGACTACGCGGATCGACTCATCGCGTTCTACCGGTTGGACATCGCCGCGTATCACCAGGCCCTGGGAGCGGACGCGTCCTCGGCGAAGCTGCTCTCGGTGAGCGCAGCCGCTGCCGACGCGGCGTACATCCCCCCGGGGTCATGTGAGAACCTGATCGGCTACTGGCACCTGCCCGGTGCCCGGTTCGTCTACCAGGTCGGGGGCAGCGTCGAGTCCTTCGCCGTGGCGTCGCTGATCTCGTGGCGCGGGGTCTGGTACGTCGTGCACCTGGGCCCGAACCCCCGGAGCCAGGACATCGGAACCGTCGACCAACCGGCCGTCGGCCCGGGCGTCGACGGGCCGCCGGGGGGCTGCTGACCCGTCGAGCTCAGGCGGGCGGCGCGGGGAGGGAGATCTGCCCGGACGGACCGATGGTGACGGCGGACGGGCCGAAGTCCGCGCTGGACAGGCCGTTGACGAAGGACGCCGCCTGCCCGGCGGGGTCGATGGATGGTTGCCCGACTCCCTCGAGGAGGAGCGACGTGAAATGGCCCGCGGTGAACACTCCGGTGCCGGTCATCGTCACGGTCAGGATGCCGGACAGGCTCAGGTTCCCGCCGGTGGCGAAGTTGTTGTAGCCACAGAAATTCCCGAGGCTGTAGTCGATCAGGTGGCCGTCGTACTCCTCCATTCCCCGCAGGACGTGGGGGCCACTGGCGATCACCAGGTCGGCCCCGTCGTCGATGGCGGCGTGCGCGAAGGCCTTGGCGTTGCCCCTGTCCTCGCCGACGTAGGTCTCCTCCTCGCCCGTCACATGATCGGCGTCGGACCCCTCGGCACCGGCGTGCATGTACACGACCACGACGTTCGCCTCCGCCTTCGCCTGGGTGATCAACGCCTTCGCCGTCGGGAAGTCCAACATGTTGTTGGTGTTGGGGTAGGGAGCGAAGTCCACGAACGCGACCTTGGTGTTGCCGACGCTGACCAGGCCGATCTGTCCGGGGAGCCCCGCCTGGACGAGGCCGGCGCCCTGGAGGGCGGCCGTCGTGTCGGCAACCCCCTGGGCCCCGAAGTCGTGCGAGTGGTTGTTGGCGCTGTTGATGACGGTGAACCCGGTCGACTTGAGCACGCCCGCGTCCGAGGGCGGGTTCCGGAACGCATAGCACTCGGTCGACGTGGGCGCGCACTTCGACGTCGTCGCGTCGGTGAGCGTCCCCTCGAGGTTGGCGAACACGATGGGGCCCTCCAGTGCGCTCTTGACCGGTTCGAGATACGCGGTCGGGTCGGGCGGGAGGTCCGGCGTGTTCCCCAGGTCCGTGTCGCCGACCGCCGAGATCGTGATCGGTGCGAGGGCCTGCGTCGTGGTGGTCACGGGGTGCCCGGCATGGCTCGTCGTGGTGGATCCGGCCGCATGGCTCCCGCCGGCGTCGTGGTTCGGGGCCGCCAACGCCACGATGGCAAAGGCGGCCGCCCCGATCAGCACGAGAGCACAAAGACCGACGACGACACGGCGCCAGAAATAGGTCCGGGAGCTCTGCCACCTCCGGCGGGCGTGTGCCGGGCTCACGTGGTCCCGACTCCTACCACGGCTGTGGCGTCGGGACGGGCGGGCGCTGGTACACGGCGAAGAAGTCCTTGGTGCTCGAGTACAGGAACCGGTCGGACACCTGGTTGGGGTTGGGCACGAAGAGCGCCGGGGCGGCGGCGCCCGGACCGCCGTAGGTCACGAAGATCGGCCACTCGGGATTGATGTCGAGCTGCATGGCGCGCACGGCGCCCAGCTTTACCAGGATCTGCGCCAGGGTGGCGGCAGTCTGGTCCGGGGCGGCCACGTACATCAGGTTGCCCTTGTCGTCGACCCCGAGGCCCGTGCGCCACACCGCCGGGACCCCCCCGAGCGTGATGCCCCAGTCGCTCCCCACGGCGGTCCCCGGTGTCGCCGCGTTGTTGTCGACCAGCAGCGCCAGGTTCTGACGTGCCATCTCGATGTTCGGTCCCGGGGACGGTCCTCCCTGCCAGTCCACGATGTCGAGCGTGCCGTCGGTGTACTCGACGACGGTCGCCAGACCGTCGACCATGGGGAAGTACAGGGTGTTGTCGACGTAGAAGCCGGCCGCGGCGTCCTTCTCGTAGAAGCCCGAGTTGAACGTGGCCAGCAGTGTCTGGCGCGCCGTCACGGGCACCATCTCGGGCCCGCGATCGAGCGTCGACGGCCCTGGACCCTCGTAGCCGGGGTAGAGCGCGAGCTGGGTGGTCGACGTCCGGATCCAGGTGGCGTAGGCCACGATGCCCGGGTTGGCCGGATCGGGCCGGAACGACGTCGTCATGATGGACGGCGGCGACCCGCTCCAGGTGTCCTGGGCCGTCCACACGCCCTCGCCGGACTCGGCCGGCGCGACGACCGGCGCGACCGCAGGGGGGACGTAGGGAGGAGCCGTGGTCGTGGTCGTCGACGACGTCGTCGTCGACAGGGCGGACCGCGACGGCGGTGTCCCGCCCGATCGGCGCGAGAACGCCCAGGCACCGGCCCCGACCGCGGCCAGGAGGATCAGGACGAGGGGCAGGAGTCGGCGCCGCCGCTTCCGGCGCCGGCGCTCCGCGGCGAGCCGGGCGCGATCCGTTCGTTGCTCCATCCGCGAGGGCGCGGGCACGTGCGCGCTGTGCTGCGGGCCCGTCATCGGGGAAATGGTACGGGCCGGCCGGCCGCTCCGGGTGGCGGAGGGCGCTACAGGCTCTCCCAGCCGGGGCCGGTCACCGGCTCCGGCATGGGCGGTTCGGCGAGAGCATCCCCGCCCCCGTGTCCATCCTGCGGTCGGACGAGCGTCGGCCCGCGAGGTGGCGACGAACGCAGTCGTGCGCAGCGGGATCTCCTTGATGAGCCAGCTCAGGACGAAGCCGACAACGACGAAGGGCACGGCGACCAAGAAGGCCGTCTCGACCGAGTGGCTGAACGCGCTGACGACGAAGGTGCGCTGGGCGGCGGGGAGATGGTCGATCTGGGCAGGGTTGGCGGTCACGTTCGAACCGCTGACCAGCTTCAGCTCGGCCGACGACGCGTGCACCTTCAGTTGGGAGATCAGGCGGTTGGCGAAGACGGCACCGAGGACGGCCACGCCGAAGGCCCCCCCGATGGTCCGGAAGAACGTCGCCGTGGCCGTGGCCACCCCCAGCGCTGAGTGCGGCACCGCGTTCTGCACGGCGACGACCAGCACCTGCATGACCAGGCCGATGCCGAGCCCGGTGACGAACATGAAGACCGCCACCTCCCCGTAGGGAGTGTGCGGTCCGAGCTGGGTGAGCAGGAGCAGGCCGAGGGTGAGGACACCCGTGCCCACGATCGGGAACACCTTGTAGCGCCCGGTGCGCGTCACGATGCGCCCGCTCGAGATGAAGGTGAGCAGCATCCCGCCGATCATCGGCAGGAGCTCGAGGCCCGAGAGCGTCGGTGACACACCGTGGACCACCTGGAGGTACAGGGGCAGGTAGATGATGGCCCCGAACATGGAGAAGCCGATGATGAACCCGACGGCCGAGGAGGCGGTGAAGGTGCGGTTCTTGAAGAGCCACAGCGGGATGATGGGCTCGGAGGCCTTCGTCTCGATGACGCAGAAGATGCCCAGCGAGACCAGGGCGACCAGTCCGGCACCGAGGATGACGGGTGAGCCCCAGGCATACTCGGAGCCGGCCCAGGTGGTGATCAAGATGATGCAGGTGACGCCGACGGAGAGGAAGGCCGTGCCGGCCCAGTCGATCTTGTGCGGGACCCGCTTGACGGGGAGGTGGAGGACGGCGGCCACGACGAACAGGGCGACGATGCCCAGTGGCAAGTTGATGTAGAAGATCCAGCGCCAGGAGAGGTGTTCGGTGAAGAAGCCGCCGAGCAATGGGCCGGCCACGTTGGTGACCCCGAAGACGACGCCGAAGTAGCCCATGTACTTGCCGCGCTGCCGGGCCGAGACGACGTCGCCCATGATGGCCTGGGACCCGACCATCAGCCCCCCGGCCCCGATCCCCTGGATCGCCCGGAACGCGATGAGCTCGGACATGGACTGGGACAGCCCGGACAGCATGGAACCGACCAGGAAGATCACGATGGCCAGCTGGAAGAGCGCCTTGCGGCCGTAGAGGTCGCCCAGCTTGCCCCACAGCGGCGTGGAGATGCAGGTGGTCAGGAGGTACGCGGTCACCACCCACGAGAGGTGGTTGAGCCCGTGCAGGTCGCCGGCGATGGTGGGGAGCGCAGTGGCCACGATGGTCTGGTCGAGGGCGGCCAGGGCCATGCCCATCATGAGCGCGCCGAGGATCACCAGGATCCGGCGGTGCTCGGCGCCGGCGGCCTCTTCGTCGAGCTCCACGACCGGGGCCGTCGTCAGGTCAGTCACGGGCGTCGTCCAGGTCTCGCTCGAGGTCCTCCGCGAAGCGACCGAGCAGGTCGGCCAGGACGGACAGGTCGTCGTCGCCCCACTCGCGCAAGAGCTGCTCGAGCCAGGCCCGGCGGGCCCGCCGCACCCGTTCGATGGTGCGGCGCCCGGCAGGGGTGAGCCGGATCCTCGAGGCGCGGCGGTCGTCGGGGTCTGTCTGGCGGACGACCAACCCGTCGCGCTCGAGCTGCTGGACCTTCCGGGTCACCGTCGGGGTGTCGACGCCCAGTATCTCGGCGAGGTCGGTGACGCGGAGCGAGTCGCCCTTGGCGGAGAGCTTGAACAGCAGCGTCGCTCCGGCCCGGTCGAGTCGGACCCCCGCCAACCGGAGCAGCCGCTCGTGCAGGCGGACCTGGGTGATGGAGCGGGCGACGGTCTGCAAGGCCTCGTCGAACCGGTCGACGTGACCGGCCGCCGGGCCGGCTCCGGCCGCCGTCTCGATAGTTGCTTTCAGCACGTAAGTATCATACCGCGGCCCGAGAGCCTCACCCTGCGCCCGAGCGCGGCCAGGTTTGGCGTCCGGACGTCCTCAGTGGGACCCATCGTTGTCAGAACGTTGTGCGTGCTTCGGTCCGGTCGGCCCTATCGCGGGCTGAGGCCCGGTGCCACGATCGTCGAGGGGGTGCGGTGACCGGGGAGGGTCTTGGTGAGGCGCCGCGCCCCCGACATCGATCGCGTCGGTGGCGACCCTCGACCCGGACTGGAGACGAGCGTGGATCAGGCGTGTTGACCTCGGCGGCTCTCCGAGATCTCTCGGCCGAGGTTCTCGCCGCGCTCCAAGAGGGGCTCCCGCAAGAGGGCCTTCCTCTGGTCGACCACGTCGAGGTCTCCTCCGGTCGGGGAACGACACATCTCGTCAGCATCTGCTCCGGGATGAGCGAACACCAGGTGGGCAACCAGCTCCAGGAGGCCATCCATCGGACCGTCGCCGGCGTCATGTGCGGCCGGCGTCACGTGGTGCGGATCATCTGGGCCTGAACCGGATTGCGGACCCGTCCCGATTGCCTTGCGCACCGTCCCGGTTTGCGCTGAAATCGCCGGGTCACCGCGACCATCGCCAAAGGTCCCGGCTGGGGGTGACCGGTCCAACCACGTGCCTTCAGGCCGGTTGGACCGCGGTCGGACACACGGCCACAACCACCTCGGACCCGGGCGGCGCCGAATCAGTTCGACGGGGACTGCCGCGCGCCGGAGGACCTCAACGACGAGGCAAGCCGGTGCAGCCTGGTCCGCACGGAGGCCGGGACCAGGTGCAGCTCGCCGGGGCACAGGTCGATCATGGCCACCGACTCGAGGGTGTTGAACGTGTGGACGGAGGCGGGCAGGTGGGTCTCGCTCTCCACGCTGTGGGCACCGACGGCGACGTTCTCCAGGGCCGTGTCGATCCCGCCGCCTCGGCGCAGAAACGCGCAGAAGGCGGCGCCGTCGGTCAGCATGGCCCGGAGCGCCACGTTGCCGTCCTGGTGGACATAGGTGGCCAGGTCGGCGTCGGCCTTGGCGACGTCGGTGAGGTAGGTGGCGTCCTCCACCGGGGTGGTCCTCGGGGCGCGCAGCGGATTCGCGGGGTGACCTGGGGTGGCCGTTGCGGCCTCGGCGATCCCACCACGTGCACCGCTCGCGGCGACCAGCACGACGAGGAAGACGACGCCGGCCCATCGGCGCTGCACACCATTCACCACGAGTCCACTCGCCTTTCATTCCATCCCGGACAACGTTCCGCGCCGGACCCCGGGACCCCGGAGCGACCCTCAGTCGTTCTCCACCTGATAGTCCCACTTGGCCACGATGTGATCGCCGTCGGGCGCCCAACGGAAGAGGCCCTCGCCCACGGGCATGACGGAGCGGAGCTTGAAGCTCAGGCTCTGGCCGGTATGCACGCTGGAGGGCAGCGGTGGCTCTCCCGGCACGAGGGCGGGCTCGTAGACCGTTTGCAGATGGTCGATGGAATCGAAGTCGGCCACGTCGACGGGGACCGTGCCGTGCACATGGCTGAGCGAGATCGTCCACGTGCAGGTGGTGAAGCGCTGCTGGAAGGGCAGCCCTTCGCCCGGCACGACGGGGCCGTTGACCACCGCGAGCGCCGAGAACGTGGGCGTCCGCACCTGCACGAAGTCACCCTCGACGGTGAGGGCGGGGTGGGCCACCGTGCCGACGACGGTCTGGTCGATCGAATGGTCGAGCTGTTGCTCGGGGAGCCACGACTGCGGGTCCGTCGTGTGCAGGCCCGCAGGGGACGTCGTCAGCCCGTGGATGCCCCACGCCGCCGCGGCCGCGAGCCCGGCAAAGACGATCCAGAACAAGACCCGCCGGATGCTCGACGGACCGGGCCGTGGGGCCCGGTCCGTCGGAGCGTCGGCCGGCGGCGCGACCGCAGTGGTCATCCTGAGATGGCCTGATTCCTACGGTGACGCCCCACCAGGTAGCCGCCCATGAGGAGCAGGCCGATGGCCGGTATGGCCACGACGAGGGGCGACTCCGGGAGCCCTTCCCCTGGGTTGGTGGGGATGGGGGGCATGAAGCCGTTCCCGCCAGGAGCAGTGAAGACGTCGGTGCCGAACGGCTCGAGCCCGGTCTGGGCGGCGTAGCCGATGTGGCCCTGCCCGTCGAGGCCCCCGCACACGGAACCGGTGGGGAGGCTGACATCGGTCGCGGTCCCGGTGCAGCTGGACACGTCGAAGAGGTCCTCAATGGTCCGCAACCAGCTGTAGTGGTTGTAGAACGTGGAGGACACCGAGCCCGGGGCGATGTAGGGACTGATGAGGACGCTGCCTGTGTCGCCGCCCCCGTTGGTCGGGTCCGTGGCGTCGAACAGCGGGTCCGCCGTCACGGGTGCCGTCGGCGTCGACAGGCTGGAGAGGAGCGCCGGGTCGCCCTCGCCGCTCAGCGTGACGCTCGAGACGGATCCGGTGATGGCCACGGGATTGCCCGCGTCGTCAACGGCCTGGAACGAGGCGGCGACCGTCGGGCCACCACTGTTGGCCGGGTAGAGCTCGCCGGAGTCCGACACCGTCCCGACGAACAACCCGCTGGGGAAGTCGGCGGCATAGGTCGGCGACCCGATGGCGACGGCCGTGCCGCCGATGGTGATGGACGTGACCTCCCGACCGGTGTCGTCACCGACCAGAGGAGGGTTGCCGCTGGCGGGCGTCGGGTACGAGATGGTGCTCGACCCGCCACCGCCGGTCACGGTGTCGGTGCGGGGACCCGGGCTGCTCCCCGAGTCACCACGGACGATCCCCGGCACGCAGTCGGCCGGCACGAGCGTCGGCGTCGTCTGCGTGCAGGTGGGCGGCCGGTTGACGAAGAGGTTGAACCCCGGACCCGGGTAGAGCTGGCGGCCGGAGCCGTCTGTCAGCAACGGTGAGTTGGGGCCGGTCGGCTCGACGGTGACGTTGGTGCCGCCGATGTTCTCGCCGGCGGAGTCGGCGGAGATGCTGTACGCACCGAAGATGGAGTCGGCCCCCGGGTAGGTACCGCCGCTCCCGTAGCTCGGAGCGTCGGGGGTGGCCGAGGACAACGGCGAGGAGGTCCCCTGGCCGGCGGGCATCGCCGGCGTACCGGAGACCACGCTGCTGTTGGTCAGCACGTTGTTGAAGCTGTTGCCCGAGTAGGTGAACGAGGGCTCTCCTTCGTCGAAGGTGACGTCGATGAGCCCACCGTTGGCGTAAGCGGACGACTGCTCGATGAGCGGCAGGTAGTACGCCAGGAACAGGTCCGAGGCGTACAGCCCGCCGGTGAAGTTCCGCGGCGTGGTCGCCTCCGGGTCGTCGGCGGGCAGGCCAGGCGGGTTGTAGATGGGGTCGTTCAGGTTGACCTGGCCGGCGTGGGGCCCGCTCGCGTACAGGCCGAAGGCTCCCGACAGGTTGTTGCCCTTGCAGGTGGTGTCGTGGGCGTCACTGCAGTTGTCCGGGGTGATCCAGCTGAACTGCGGGACGGTGTTGGCGTTGAGGTCGTGGATCAGACCGGTGTTCGGGTCGTCCAGATTGGCGATGTGGTTGCCGTCGCAGTTGGTGCCGCCACCGGCGGAGGCCTGCGGCTCGGTGAGCGGCGTCCCGATCGGGTCACCCGACCCGCCACCGGTGAGCGACGCGAACCACGAGAAGGGGAAGTGCTTGGCCACGTACTGGTCCGAGTACTGGGGATTGTTCGTGGTCCCGGTCCCCTTGACCAGGGAAGCCGAGGTGAGGTTGCTGACGTCCGCGGGGAACGTGGCGGTGTCGCTCATGAGCGTCGGGTTCGACACCGGGTTGTTCGAGGACGACCCCGGAGCACCGCACGCACCGTCCTCACGACCGGGCACGCTGTCAGCCACCCAGGAGGTCGAGCCGATGGGCTGGGCGCCGCCCAGGTCCTGGGCGTAGCCCTTCCAGCTCACGCCGGCCGCGTTGAACTGGTCGAAGAGGGTGGGCGTCTGGGTCGGGTAAATGCAGCCGTTGGTGGCGCTGATGGTGGGTGGACTCGTGGTGTTGTTGTACGTCGTGCCGGTCGGGGCGTTCGGGCCGAGGGATGACGCGACCTGGCCGTAGTTCCAGTTGGGGCTGGCGGAGCCGACCGAGCCGGTCGTGACGATGGAGGAGTTGGAGCCGAAGGGAGTGTCGGCGTAGCTGCAGTCGTTCTGGGTGTCCGCCTCCGGACCCTGGCCCGCGGCCATGGCGATGTAGTTGTCCTGGCTGGTGTGGCCGGTCCCGTAGTAGTTCTTCAGCAGGACGCCCTCGGACGGGAGGGTCTGCCAGAGGTACGAGTTGCTGTTGAGGCCGGTGAAGGTCTCGTCGTAGGACTTGTTCTCGAGGATGATCAACCAGACGTGGTGGATGGCACCGGCGGTCAGCCCGCCGACGGTGGTCGGACCGGATGCGTCCGCGGCGCCGTTGCTCCCGAGGGGCAAGACCGCGGACAGGGCAACCAACGCCGACGCGCCGAGTGTGAGCGAGAGCGGCTTCAGTCTCTTCCGGCGAACCCGCGAGAGCATGTCGATCTTCCCCTTTTCTTAGAAAACTGGTGTTGCGGTTGTAACCAGACGGAGGAGGGTCGACAATGGTGTTTCAGGCGATGCGTTCTTCGGATCACACAACGTTCATCGCGCGATCGCACGAGCATCACCGTTGTCACCACCGGGCGGCAATGGACGAGGACGTCGGATGTTGTCTGGGTCACGCCTTCGGACGACGTGACACGGAACGTCGCTCGGGGAGTGCACGCGTGCATCGTCCGAACAGATCGCGAACAGAACGCGACCGTCACGCGAACGTCACGGCATCCCCGTGCCCCTTCTCTTCACCCCCGCCATGATGGGCGACATGGGACTTACCCGGCCCACGCGAGGGACCGCTTGAATCGACCTGTGATCAGGTGTTCGCTAGAACAAACGACCCTTCACCCGTGAGTGGTTCTCTTGTATGTGACGAGCCTCGACCTCATCAGAGATCGGCATTCCCACGCCCAATGGGACGGCATCGCGTGGGGCGCGCTGACATTCGGGGCAGTGGATTTCCCATCGTCCGTCGCGCCTGCGGACGATTGATGGGTGGTGCGCGTGGAGGTTGGCGTTGGATGGCAAGCCGGGCAGACTATCAATGCGCCTGTTCCCTCCACCCGCGCCCGCTGTAGCCAGGTCGACAACCCTTCGGGACGACGCGGCGCAAGGCGGGTTGGACCGCGATACCCTGAAGCAGCCGATGACGAGGGACAAGATCGACCGCATGATGATGTCCCCTGACGCAGGAGAGTCCTGATGTGGCCGGTGCTGCGGTTGGCCCATACCGTCTCGGTACGGCCGCACCAAGATCGGGTGAGGGTGCCTGCGGCTCTCGCCGGAGCCACCTTCTTGGCCTTGGGGCTCGCCGGGTGCTCGTCGGGAAGTGGCCCTGCATCGGGCACACAGACGGTGACCGGGTCGATCAGCGGTTCCGCCGCCGCTGACCTGATCAACAGCAACAGTGAGGGCCCGCTGACGTTCCCATCGCTGGCCTTCACCGGCCCGGTCACTGCCTCGGCCGCGAACGCAACGATCGACACCTCGACAACGCAGACGATCGAGACGTCGGCCGGGATCTTCGCTGTCACCCTCAGGCTCAGGAACAAACCCGTCACGCAGCGAACATGGACCGGCGAGCACAACGGCCTGTGCACGTTCAGCCAGAATGCCAGGAGCGGCAACTACCTGGTGGACGGGTCCCAGAGCACCGGGAAGTTCGCCGGAGCCACCGGCAACGGGAGCTACGGCATCACGATTCTCGGCGCAGCGCCCCTGCTGACGGGCAAGACGACCTGCACCACTACCAACACCGGCGATGTGGTGCCTCAGGGCGCGTCGATCGACTTCAGGGCCGTCGGGCCGCTGGCGCCCAAGTCGTCGTAGCCGGCCCGGGTGGCGTGCCTGTCCGGACGTCAATGCTGCGGGTCTTCCCGCTTGGCACCACTGATACGCCTCTCGGCGCCTGCCCGATCCTGCTGAATACGATGCTGCCAACCACAGCGTCGGAGGTCTCCGTGGCAGAAGGGTGGTTCCAAGACCCGTACGGTCGACACCAAGCTCGTTGGTTCTCGAGCGGTTCTCCCACCGCTCTCGTCCGGGCAACGGGACCATCGAGCGGACCGATCCTCCACCAGAGCAGTCGGCCACTGTCCCACTCGTTCCAATCGAAGATCCAGAGCATGCTCCCAGCTCCGCGTCCGACCTCCTCACGCGCCAAGCTGAGTGCTCTCCGAACGTCGCCTCGAAAAAAGTGGGGAGAGAGGAGCGCGGGCACCGAAACGGGGGCAAAAGGACCGCGCACGGCGGGGCGAGGGCAAGCGGCCGGCGCCACCCGAGAAACGGAGGGGAGGCGGCGCGGGGCGGGGGGGCTTGGGTCCAAGTCGAAGGGCGGTGTACCTGCCCCATACCGGCTGTGGCCTCAAGCGTTGACCGCTTGAGGCCACAGCACAACGGGGATAGCCGATCAACTACTCTCGCTTGATGGACAACCAGGGGGCGGCGGCCAAGCTGTGATGCAAGCTATGCCCAGCACCGCTCAAGCTCGAATCATTAGCGCCGCCTTGGAGCTGTTCGCTGAGAACGGTGTTGGAGGAACCTCCCTGCAGATGATTGCCGACGCAATCGGTGTGACGAAGGCTGCGGTCTATCACCAGTACAACACCAAGGACGAGATCGTGCTCGCCGCCGCCCAGGCTGAGCTGGAAAGGGTTGACGCGGTTGTTCGTGCCGCCGAGGCTGAGCCAACGCGAACGCAGGCTCGTAGGACGCTGGTCAGAGGGATGGTCGACCTCGCCGTCGCTCACCGCCGCACTGTGAGTACCGTCCTGAACGACCCGGTCATCGTCCGCTTCTTTGCCGAGCACGAATCGTTCCGCCCCGTCATGGACCGGATGAGTCGTGTCCTGATGGGCGACGGCACGGGACACGAAGCGCGCGTCTCGACGGCAATGCTGACCGCTGCGATCAGCGGCACAGTCATGCACCCTCTCGTAGCCGGACTTGACGACGAAGTTCTTCGATCCCAGCTACAACGACTCGCCGAACGAATTCTCCCGGCCATGAATACGAAGCCCAGGCAGTCCCAGTCGGCAACCCGAAGCTAAGGAGTTTCTCCGCCGTCCTGATTCAGGACGAACGTATTCGGGGTCTGATTCATCCCGAATGGACAGCCGCCATTTGCAGCAGACCTCGTCCTTGCTCACACGGGGTGGGATCGCCAGAATCTCAACCTTCATATTCGGGTCGTACATCTTGGCCGTCTCGATGATGGCGGCGGGACACGAGGTATGGGACGCCTTCTCGGCAATGTCCGGCCGACCCAACGCTTCCCATTGGTCCACCGAGACGCACTTGTTGAACGTGAAGACCCCGACCTCCTTCTCGGGCATCTCGAACGTCATCTCGAAGGCCTTGCCGGGGAACGAGGTTGCGTCCACCTGAATGTCCTTCATGAAGGACTCGACCGGGTCCCCGGAGATCTTCATCCACCGCGCCTTGATGTCCTTCGCGGCTGGCAGCAACTTCTCACTCCACAGAGTCCACTGGAAGGCGAACATCTCGTCCAGACCGTCTCTCATAACGATCACCAGCGCCCACGACTCGATGGCAGCAAGCAGGAATTCATGGCTGCCGAGCGCGAGCTTCACCAGGCGTTCTTTGGAGTACTGCACCCACTCTGGCTTGGGCTTGTAGGGGTTGACGAGAATCGCACCGCCTCGGGCGACCTCTGCCTCCACTTCTTTCTGCGTCTCAGTGATCAAGGCCTCGGCCTCGTCGTCGGTGAGTTCCATCCAGTTGTCGATCATCCCCCGCAGTTGGGGAAGAATGGTGTCTCGCCACGCTTCTGCCTGGATGCGTTGCATGTCGTCGCGTCCATATCGCTCTGCGACGGAGTCCGCCCAGCCTTCGATGCAGACCCGGTAGTACTCGTCGCTCATCTTCAGCATGTTGATGAGCGCGTCTTTCGAGAAATCCGAGAACCTGAGGTTCCCATTGAAGGGGCCGCTGTAGTCCGGCAGCTCTGGACTGTCGTCACGACTGATGTCGGATCGGGTGTCGTGACCGACCTTCATGTACTTGCCCGGTGGATCGACTACCGGGAACTTCTTGAAATGGATGAGATCGACCGGAATGTCGAGTCCCACTTCCTGCTGATGATCCTCGTAGTTGGCGCCCACCTTCCGAACCTCGGACAACGTTTCTTTCACGTGGTCGTCGATGTCTGACATGACGGAACCCCCTGACGCGGTGACTTGGCCGGTCGGCCGTTGGCCAAGGTAGCCAATCGGCTATCCACGGTCAACCCTGCTGGCCAACCCTGCCCCAGTACGCCGTTCATGAAGGGGCGTTCGGGGGCACCTGGTCGCCCGGATCAACCCTGGACTTCGACCGATGTACCCCACTGGCAAAGATCAGAGGAATGCCGGCGGAACCAGCGGCACCGTACCGGCCCAGAAGGGTCATTGGACTCTGGAAGTCGCGGAGCACCGAGCGCATACTGACGGTGCGGGATCCGAGAGGGTTCCGGAAGGAGGCGCTTATGCGGTGTATGCATGAAGGGCCATCCTGAGAACGGATGGAAAGGGGATTGACCGGGAGAGATCCTGGGAGGCCCAGTTAGACCAACGGCAAGCAGCTCGAAAATCGGAGCGTTGCGACGGCAGGGGCACGGATGCCCTACTGGTAGCTATTCCCCAAGCAATCCGTTCTCGGAGTACAGGTGAGAAAAGCGCCCGATCCCGTGAGTTCGCGGGACGGGCGCTTTCGCGTAGGTGGACTCGCTTTGATCGTCTTCCCTCTCGACAATTGTCGGGCCTATCATGTACGGCGTTCTTGGGGACAGCCTCGTGCGACGAGAACCTGCCGAAGGCCTCTACTTCACGTCTTGTCGTGGTGAAGAGAATCGGAGTAGCCACACAGTGGCGAATCGAGGCCCAAGACGAGGAGGACCCTATGACCAGCACAGAGACTGGGTCCGGCAGCGCTGATCGGATCATTGAGTCGTTTCATGATGCCGGGAACACGGCGCTTGAATCGGTGCGCAAGTTCCTTGACATCGTAAATGCGGTCTTTCCCGACGTGCGTGCGGACAATGGCCCGCGCCAGCAGATCATTGATTCGGCGTTCAAGATGACCGAGGAGCTTGTCGGCGCGTCGACCCAGCTTGCGGAGAAGATCGTCAAGGCGAGTCAGGACGCTTTGGGCGAGGCGGACAAGGAAGGCCGAAGGCTCTCAGAGAAGAGCTGAAGGCGGTCCATTCTTGTGAGCGATCCCGGCGGATTGGGGTGTGAACGTCTGACCCGAAAACTTTGTAACACGGGCGCGCGGGGTCGGGGTGCGGGGCGGAGCCCTGCTCGGGACGAAGTCCCGACTTCAGTTGTGGTCAGGCCGCTTCAGCCGCTTCGATCGTGACGCGATAACCGAGGGCTTCAATCTGGTGGGCCAGACGCCGAGCATGGGCCTCGGGGCGACGCCGTTGGAACCAGTCGGCGCCCAGGTCGGCGTAGGGCACGCCGCCGGCGAGGACGTGGAAGGCGGCGACCAGGATGGAGTGCTCGACGGCCTTCCTCGCCTTGGGATGGCCGATGCGGCCTCGTAACCGGGTGAACTGCGCGCCGAGGTAGGTGTCCTTGGAGCGTCCGGCGGCTTCTGCCGCCTGAGCCAGGTTGGCGGCGAGCCACTTGGAGCCCTTGCGCGTCCGACCGGACTTGCGCTTGCCGCCCGACTCGTGGTTCCCCGGGCACATCCCAGCCCAGCTGGCCAGCCGAGCCGAGGTCTCGAAGCGACCCATGTCGGTCCCGATCTCGGCGATGAGGCACTCGGCGATGCGGCGGTCGACGCCCGGGATGGTGTCCAAGAGCGCGACCTCAGCCTCGAAAGGGGCGATCACCCGGTCGATCTCGCCCGAGAGCGTGCCGATGGCCTCGTCCAAGAAGTCGAGCTTGGCCAGGATCTGTCCGACGATCAGCGCGTGGTGCGTGCTGAACCGCCCTTCGAGCGCCCGGCGCAGCTGGGGGATTTTCTTGCGCATCGCCCCGCGGGCCAGCTCGGCGAGGACCTCGGGGTCCCGGGTGCCGGCCACGAGTGCCTCGAGCATGTCGCGGCCGGACTTGCCCAAGATGTCGGTGGCCACGCTCGAGAGCTTGACGCCGGCGTCCTGGAGCACTTTGTCGAGGCGTTGCGCCTCGCGGCTGCGTTCCTCGATCTGCGCCTTGCGGTAGCGGGTGAGGTCGCGTAGCTCTCTGATCTCTTTGGGTGGCACGAAGGAGGGCCGCACCAGCCCGTGCTCGACCAGCTGGCAAACCCATTCGGCATCGGCCACATCGGTCTTCCTTCCCGGGACGTTGCGCAAGTGCCGGGCGTTGAGCACCCAGCACTCCATCGCGTCCTCGAGAACATAAAAGACACATTTCCAGTAGACGCCAGTCGACTCCATCCCGACCAGGGTCACTTTCATCTCCACCAGCCAGTCGCGCAGAGCCAACAGGTCGGTCGTCATGGTCCCGAACGTGCGCGTCTCTTGAGCTCGCTTACCTCCTTTCCCCGGCGTGCGCACGCAGGCGACGACGGTGTCTTTATGGACGTCGAGACCGCAACAGCGCTCCACGACAATGTCCATGGCTCTTCCTCTCCGGCCCCCGTTGTTCGACGTCGGTAAACGGGGGCGCCCGGGAGGAGCCTCATCTAGATGGATTCTGACCCTCGTGCTCTATGGCAACAGTTCGGTGCTCCCGAGGCTCCCGCGTCCGACTAGCCCACGGGCTCGCGCACACCAAGGAACTTCCGACGTCGCCCGGGCGACCCCACCAGAGTTTTCATCCGTTGTGGGCGGCCGCGCCAGCGGGCATGGGGACTAGCCCGAAAATGATGCGGCACAGTGGCACCCAGTCCCGGCGTACTGGGGCACCGGCGACGCTGCTCAAAGTCGAGAATCGACCGGGGTGCGATAACGGCCATACGCTCCGTTTGAGCGGCGGATCGTGCTATCCCTCAGGAGTTGGAAAGCAGCCTGATGATCAAATCGACGGCTCGTTCTTCGTTGCCCCTGGATACCCGCCAGTCGGCATAGGGGGTATCGCGTTCAATCAGGAACGGTAGCCGACCGCCAGGATGGCACCGGATCCCAACTTCTCTTCCGTCCGAACGGATGTCCCAAATGGTGTCGTCGGCCTGCGATCGCTCAATCTCAACTGCCGGAAGCCGCGACCGTAGGGTGTCGAAGAGTGCCCCGAGAGGAGTCCCTTCGAGCGACGTATTCGGCATGGTCCGTATTCTTGCTCTTCGAATGATGGGCCGCCGGACAGATACCGGATGCCCCAGTCGCCGTTAAGCCTGCCCCCATGGTGCCTGCTTGAGACTTGGTGCAGACACTGCGGCTGATCCGTAGCGTTTAGAGGTCCTGGTGGGGTCGCTCACAAAGTGCCTGCCGCCGGTGCAGCCGGTTGGCTTTCGTTCGAAGAGCCTCCCGCCAGGGCTTCGCCATGGAGTGGCTCAAAAGAGGATCGAGCACGAACGTCCGAATAGCAGGAGTGCCCTCCGTGGTTCCATCACGACCAAGGAGGTAGTCATGCATGTAGTGATCGGCGTCGATCCGCACAAGGCATCGCACACAGCGGTGGCCATCGACGAGGGCGAGGACGAGCTCTCCAGCGTCAAGGTGCGGGCCACCCGGCGCCAAGTGGACCAGTTGGTGAGCTGGGCCGAACCGTTCGAGAAGCGCACCTGGGCCATCGAGTCGGCCGGTGGGTTGGGCTACTTGTTGGCCCAGCAGCTAGTCGCTCGGGGCGAGGACGTCCTCGACGTACCCGCGACCTTGGCCTCTCGCATCCGGGTGCTCGCCACCGGGCGCTCGAACAAGAACGACCCCAACGACGCCCGCTCGGTCGCCATCGCTGCCTTTCGGGCCCCGAATCTGCGCAGCGTCCAGCCCGCTGACCACTCCCAGGTCCTTCGGCTCCTCGCCAAGCGCAACATGGACCTCGGCAGTCATCGCACCCGGGTGATCTGTCGTCTTCATGCGCTCCTCGCCGAGCTCGCACCGGGCGGAATTGCCAAGGAACTCTACGTTTCAGACGCCGAGCGGCTCATGACCAAGATCACGCCCGAGACCCCGGCCGAGCAGGTCCGCTACGACCTGGCCCTCGAGCTTCTCGACGACGTCCGCCGGCTCGACGCCCAGACAAAGGAGTCGCACCGCCGCATCCGTGTGGCCGTCAAGGCATCGGGCACGACGCTGACCGACGTCTATGGCGTGGGCCCGATCCTCGCCGCGCAGATCATCGGTTACGCCGGCGACGTCGAACGCTTTGCCAACCGGGATGTCTTCGCCTCCTACAACGGCACCGCCCCGATCGAATGGTCCTCAGGTGGCCGTGTCGTGCACCGGCTCTCGCGGCGCGGGAACCGACGGCTCAACCACGCTCTCCACATGGCTGCCATCACCCAGATCCGCAATCCCGGGACAAATGGACGCATTTACTTCGAGCGCAAGGTCGCCGAGGGCAAGACCAAGAAGGAGGCGCTTCGCTCCCTCAAGCGCCAGATCTCTAACGCCGTCTACCGACAGCTCGTCCTCGACGCCGGATGAGCGGCCCGGGAGGACATTAGGGACGACTCATAGCCGCGTGGTCGGCTCTGCACCCTGAAGGCCGGCTCTTTGGCGAAGTCACTCCCGGACCATCTCAAAGCCTACGCATCTGTACCGTCTCGTGACGGGCCGATTTCGTCGCGCCCTTTGGACGCCGAAATTGGGGTCTTGACACAAAGAGGATTCGAACTGTCGCACCGTCCCGGCGTTCGGGGATACGCCGTTGCGACGGCGAACCGGCACCTTTCAGGGACCGAGTGCTGTAGCCTCCCGACGACAGCCGGTGGCTCTTCCCACCGAGGAAAGGGGTCCACATGGCCGCAGATGACAAGGTCCTGATCGGTCAAACTCACGGTGCCGACGACGCCGAAGCGGTGTTGATCGGTTACTTGCTCGGAGTCGAAGCTCTGCGCGCCGGCAAAGAAGTCGTCATGTGGCTCACCAAAGATGGGATCCACATCGCTACCGAGGGCTATTCGGATGGACTCTCGGTGCCCGGAGCACCGTCCATCAAGGATCTTCACGCGGAGTACGTGGAGAAGGGAGGCCGCTTCTTCGCCTGTCCAGTCTGCGTGAAGACCCGCAATCTCGAGTCGGCCACCTGGGTGCAGGGTGCCGAAGTCAAGGGAGCACCGTCGGTCTACGAGTTCACCCAAGGCGGCGCCTTGGTCTTCAATTACTGAACCGCCCGATCCCCGCCAGTGCCGAAGAGTCCCACCCTCCCGGCGATCGGGGGCACGAGCTAACCGCCGATGAGACCCTTCCCCGCACCCTCGTCAAGCACGTCCACCAGGCCGTACGACATGAGAGCTAGTGCCCGCAGGGCGTGCTCCAGGCTGTCGTACTCGCCGGTCGAAACCAGCCCACCCAAGGTCGCCGCTGCCAAGAACGACGAAGCGCCCGCCGCCGACTTCGGCCTGACGGTGACGATCGCTCGGCCCCCGATGTAGAACTCAGCCGTGGCTTGCCAGAAGCCGTCGTGGGAAATCGTCTCTTCGACGCCCCTAAGAAACTTCTCTGGCGAGACGTGCTCGCCGGTCAATCCCGGATGGCGCCACTGTTTTTGAAAGCGGAATGGCATCACCTGGATAGTTTCTCAGGGTTATCCACGCCTCAGTCTTGCGTCAAGTCCAGGAACCACCAAGGGGCGCCCCGAAGTGCCTGATTCGAATGGTGACACCCCTTCCCGGTGTGTCCTCAAGCGGCCAACGCAACAGCGTCGGCGAACGCCTGAGATGGTGTCATCCAGCCGAGCGTCTGTCGAGGCCTCGTATTGAGGGAGCGGGCGATGGCGTCGAGCTCTCGCTGCGTGCATTGAGAGAGGTCCGACGACCTCGGAAGGTATTGGCGGAGCAGTCCGTTGGTGTTCTCGTTGCTGCCGCGCTGCCAGGGGCTCTTGGGATCACAGAAGTAGATCTGGACTCCGGTGTCGATGGTGAACTGAACATGCTGGGCCATTTCGCACCCTTGGTCCCACGTGATCGAGCGCCGCAGCTGGGCGGGAAGCGTGAGGATGCGCTTGGTCATGACCTTGCGCACGGCTTCGGCGTTGTGGCCGTTGGGGAGCTTCAGCAACATCACGTAGCGGCTGTGGCGCTCGACCAAGGTCCCGACCGAGGTCATTCTTTTGCCGAAGATCAGGTCGCCTTCCCAGTGGCCTGGCACCGCCCGGTCTTTCACCTCGGCGGGACGCTCGGAGATCATCACCATGTCCTTGAGCTTTCCTTGCCCGATGTGGTTGGCCTTCACATAGGCCTTGGCCCGGCGCATGGCCCGGCCGCTGCGCAGGCACGAGTGCAGCTCTTTGCGCAGCGCTCCACGGCTCTGGACGAACAGCGACTGGTAGATGGTCTCGTGGGACACCTGCATCTCCGGGCGATTGCGGTACTGCGAAGCCAACCACGCCGAGATCTGCTCGGGCGACCACTTGGCCTCGAGCTTGCGCTCGACGACCCCTCGGAGGCGCCGGCACTGGGCCAGCTTGGCCCGCTTGGGTCGCAGCGCCCGCCGAGCCGCCGCCCGGTCGGCCACCAGGGCCCGGTACTTGGCCCTCCCGCCGTTCGCATTGACCTCCCGGCACACCGTCGAGGGCGACCGCCCGAGCTCCTCGGCGATGGCACGGATGGACATGCCGGCTGCCAGCCCTCTCGAGATCTCCTCTCGTTCGACGAGCGAGAGCCGCAGCTCAGAGCGCTCACGCGCCGTCGGGCGTCGTCCCCCGTGGTCAGCAATGAACCTGCGCAACGAAGAGTTCTGTCTGCCGAGGTGCTTGGCGATGCGCTTCACGGGCACCCCCGCCTCGCGCATGTCCCAGATCGTCGCCCTGTCCTCTTCCGAGAACCGTGCCATTCGCACACCTCCTGATCGATGACATCACTGTCCGCCGATCAGGCTGGTGTTGCAACGACCGCTTGAGGACACAGGTGGACTGGGGCAGCCTGCTCTCTGCTCAGCTCGGCCAGGGCGCCCTCAAGAGATAGGCGGCGTTGCCTCCAAAGAAGCCTGCAGAGCCCTCCTCCGGCACGAGCCCCGAGGCTTTGTAGTCCTCGATGGCGGTAGACGTCCCCTCGGTATGGGGATAGTCACTGCAGGCCATGAAGATGTCGCCGGAGCGTGCCATCAATCGATGCGGCTGCTCGTACGAAAAGGCTGCAACCCGCACCTGACGTCGGAAGTATTCGCTTGGCATGAGAGAGAGTTCCGTGGATTCCCCATTGAAGCGCGCCGTGTGGCGGTACCCACCATCCATCATCTGGAGGTGCTGCGGAACCCACGTCGCGGATAGTTCCATGATGCCGATCCGAAGATCTGGGTAGCGCTCCAGAACACCGTTCAGGATCAGGTCGGTTATCGCGAGGGCAGCGCCCGTCCATATGAAGACAACGCTAAGGGGTGTGATCCCGCCCTCCATCTCCTCTCCGTACCACGCCTCGTCGAATGGGCGAGGTTGATTGGCGACGTGGAACACCGGAGTGATCCCGTGGTCCACGAATGCAGCCCAAGCGCGATCGAGCTCGGGGTGCGACAGGGGCCGCCCGTCCACCAACGAGGGCGCGATCAATGCCAGACGGATGCCACCATCAGCCAGCGTCGCCAACTGAGTTTCGAGCCATGCCAAATTCCGAAGACTCAAGTGGGCCACCGGATAGAGCCGCCCCCCACCTTTGGCGGCTATGTCAACGATCCAACGGTTCCACGCGGTCATGTTGGCCAGGGTGGCACGCAAATCATGCTGCAGAGGTCGTTCCCAACCGATCCCGTAGTTCGGAAACATGATCGAGGCGTCGAAACCGGCTCTATCGAGTTGCAGGAGACGAGCCTTCGGGTCGGAGTAGCTCGCCGTGAACTCGTCGAGGTCGAACTCCGCGGGCAAGCCGTCCAACAAGCGTTGCCGAAACACGCCGATACCGTCGACGTCACCCGGGCGATGCGGGCCTCCCAAGCTCAAGCGACGATCGCCGAACATCAACCAGGTGTAGCCACGGTCGTCGCTTGCCATATGTAGCGCAACGTCGCGATCCGCCGGGTCGACGTACTCCTGCCACATCCAGACGGCTCAAAGAGGTGGGTGTCGGAGTCGATGAGCAGGCTCACTGCGCCTCCTATCCGAACGCGCCAAATGCACTTAGCGTTCGTTGAACCGGGCATCCACCGGATTGCGGAAGAGCCCGAAGAGGTTCGTAGGAGTCGCGTGGCCGGTCGGTCCTCTTCTTCCCTACGCCATCCGACGACGAGCTGTCCTGGGTGAGGATCGTCACTGCGCCGAGAGTGCTTCCCCTCCCGGCAGCGAGGATTGAGAAGGCCGCTGCGTGATCCACCTCTTCTGTGAACGGCTTGATCAGCGTGTGGGTCGGAGCCCAGGACAGCTCTGACTCCATCAAACCGGCTGACTGAACCGCCCCGGGATTGGTGACTGCTCCATCCCTTGAGAGGATGGAGCAATGTCAGAGAACAAGAAGAACGGGCCACGGCCGCCGTACCCGCCGGAGGTCCGGGAGCGGGCGGTGCGGATGGTCTTCGATCACCAGGACGAGTACCCGTCGCAGTGGAAGGCCATCGAGTCGATCTCGGCGAAGCTGTCGATCAACCACGAGACCCTGCGGCATCTGGGTCCGCCGGGCCGAGACCGACGCCGGCCAGCGGCCGGGGTTGACGACCGACGAGCGGGCCAGGATGAAGAGCTCGGAACGGGAGGTCAAAGAGCTGCGCCGGGCGAATGAGATCTTGAAGGCGGCCTCGGCTTTCTTCGGGGCGGAGCTCGACCGCCAACAGCCGAGATAGTCGCCTTCATCGACGCACACCGGGACCGCTTCGGGGTCGAGCCGATCTGCCGGGTGCTCACCGAGCACGGCTGCCAAGATCGCCCCGAACACCTACTGGGTGGCCAAGAAGCGGCCACCCTCGGCCAGAGCGGTTCGCGACGAGTAGCTCAAGAGCGAGATCGCCCGGGTCTGGGGCGAGAACCTCGAGGTCTATGGGGCCGACAAGGTCTGGGCCCAGCTCAACCGGGAGGGCATCCGCGTGGCCCGCTGCACCGTCGAGCGCCTGATGCGTGAGCTGGGCCTTTCCGGAGCCCGCGGGGCCGGGCCTACAAGGTCACCACCCGCTTCGACGAGCGCCAGCACCGCCCGGCCGACCTCGTCGAGCGCCATTCAGCGCCGACGGCCCAACCGGCTCTGGGTGGCCGACCTGACCTATGTGAAGACCCACGCCGGCTGGGTCTACGCCGCCTTCATCATCGACGTGTTCTCCCGCATGGTGGTCGGCTGGCAGATCTCCGAGCTCGCTTGCGCTCCGACCTGGCCATCGACGCCCTCGAGATGGCGGTGTGGAACCGCACCCGAGCCGGCCAGGTCCTCGACGGCCTGGTCCATCACAGCGACAGGGGCGTGCAGTATCTAGCAATTCGCTACTCCGAGCGTCTCGCCGAGAACGACATCGTCGCCTCGGTCGGATCGCGCGGTGACAGCTACGACAACGCCATCGCCGAGGCCTTCAACAGCCTCTACAAGTGGGAGCTGATCTACCCCCAGGGGCCCTGGCGGGGTCTCGACGATGTCGAGTTCGCCACCCTCGGCTACCTCGACTGGTTCAACCACCGCCGGCTCCACGGGAGATCACCGACGACAACTCCTACGTCACCCCGGCAGAGTTCGAAGCCGACCTACTACCGTCAAACGCAACCCGCCCTCGAGGCGGTCACCCAATAGCCCGAGCAGTCATGGAACCCGGGGCGGTTCACACCGTCCGACCGGCAGGTGTCGAGTGGGTGACCGGGCCGCCGACGATCAAAAGACCGACCCGTTGGATTCAGCCGGTTGCTGGCCGTCTGCCCTTGCCTGGCACCCGCCCACACGCTGACCAACCATTCACCGAGGGGGACCATTCAGCGGCCACATCAATCCTCGTGCCGGGACGGGGACTCTCTCAGCGCCGATGCGGTCCGAGTCCGACGGCACGCACGAAGTGGTTGATCTGGCGATTGCCTTCCCGGTAGATGACCCGACGCGCCTCGCGCTGCGCACCGCCGGAAGCAGCTCCCGAAAGCCCCCCTCGCTTATATCCGTGCTCGACGGCCTCAACGTTGCCGAGGTCTCTCGCGAATCTGTAGAGCTGCGATCGGGTTGTGCTCACGATGGCACCTCTTCTTTGGTCGCTCGGTCGGCCAGGATGACCCGCTCCACAATGGCCCGGATCTGCTCGGGATCGTCGGTCGACTCCATCAAGGTGAGGTCTTCCGGTGACACGGCCACGCACCCCAGGCCATTGTCATCGAAGGACTGGCGCCAGCTCATCCAATCCTCGCCGAGTGGGTCCTCGTCGTTTTCCTCAATGGCATTGATGAGTCCCACGACCTCTATCATGCCGTCGTCTCCGACGTCGTATTCAATGAACAGCACCGTCGCTCCTTTCCGCTTCGTCCGCCGTTGTCGGCGCTCGCTCGATCAACTCGCTGAGGTGTGCACGCAGAGAGGTGAGTTCGGCGTACAAGCCGTCGATGCTCGCCTTCATTGTTGCCAGATCGTGGGCCACGCTGGACGACTCGGCCTCGATTAGTTCCTCGACTTTGGGTTTCTCATCGTTGCTGGAGATGAAATACGTGGCGACGGCGGCGGTGAAGATCCCGACCAGTGCGACGCCGGTAATGAACATCACCGATGCGACAATCCGTCCGGTTGTCGTTGTCGGGTCGCCGTTGGTGCCGACGGTGGTAATCGCTCCTACCGACCACCACAATGCCTGAGGAAACGAGCGAAGGCTCGCGTGCGCGTGGGTGCGTTCTGAGTTGTAGATGACGGCAGCCCCCGCCAACACCGCGACGACAGCCACGACGCCGACGAACGCCATTGCGCGTCGTGCGAGGTGCCGACGAGAGCGGACGACGTATTCCCCGGCTATCCCAATCACTCGCAGCAAACGAAGTGGTCGAAGAAATGGGACGCACACCACGATGAAATCGAGGACGTGGGTTCTGACGAAACGCCCCCGAGCAGGTGCGAGGTAGAGGCGGACGAAGTAGTCGACGGCGAACGCGACCCAAATCAAGATGTTGGCGACGAGGAATGCAGCCTGCTCCTGCGGTGTCAGATGGACGGCCAGCGGGATTAGGAGAACGGCAAGGAAGATCAACGCCAGCGGGACAAGGACGTAGTCGGCGCTGCGCTCCCATGCTTCGTAGCCGCCGTTCGCCCGGTAGTCCGCTGCCCGCCCCATCGAGGGGAAATGTACTGCCCTGCGGGACCAATCGATAGCGGCGGGGTGTCTGAGTGTGGCCTAGCGTAACCGTCCCACGATCCTGTCATGCCGGCTCCCACCTCCACCCGTTGTTGTCCTGACAGACAATCGCCTCGCCATTACCAGCTCTGCCCGTCGCTCCGTGATCTGAGGTACGGCAAAGTTCGCCGGGCACGTAGCAATTGCCGCCGCTGGTGAGTGGATAACAACTCGCTGGTGCTGCCGTGGTTGGTGGGGGTGGGGGTGACGTTGTCGTCGTCGTTGGTGGGGGTGGAGGTGCGGTAGTCGTAGTTGGGGCAGCAGTCGTGGTAGTAGTCGGCGTTGCGGGAGCTCCTGTTGAGGTCCCACACGCCTGGGTGGTGGTCCCCATGCCGTACTGCTTTGCGAGGCGCTGAGTGAGTGACCAATCCGAAGCGCGTAGGTGCGGCCGCGGACTATCACCAAGATGGTGCTCGACCCCTTGGGGCACGGGTGCGTGACCTTCAGCGAGGACGCGTTGCATGAAGCCACCTGGTTCTTGGAGACCTTTTGGTGCCCTGTGGCCGTCCTGGTGCAGCGGGCGCTCTGGACGTGCTTTTGAGCGCTACCGGAAGAAGGGGATGCCGCTGAGGGACTACTGAGTGTCAAGCCCGCAAGCACCAATAAGGTCACGGCTCCGGAAATGGATCGCCACATTGCGCCGTCTCCCTGCCGCCGGCGCGTTGCCAGCATCTTGCTGGTCTAGCAGAGGCAGCCCACTATCAGCCTGAGTCTTGACCGCTTGATGCGGTGATCGCAGAAATCCTGCCCCCATGCGGCACAACGGGATAGGGCCCAGACGGATTCAGCATCCTTCGGAGAGGGTTGGGAGCGTCCTCTCTCACTCGCTCCGCGAGCGATACCGGTAGCCGCCCTGCACGATCTGGATCGGCGAGTCTTTCCCCTCCCAGCCCATCTTCTCCCGGAGTCGCAGTACGACGTGTTTCACCCGCTCAAGAGTCACGGGATCGTCTTCGGGCAACCCGAGCAGCTGCTCGGCGGAGACCGTTTGGCCCGCCTTGTGGACCAGCGTGGCGAGCATGTGGAAAAGCACCTCGTTCAAGTCGATGGGCTTCCCATCGACTTGAACCTCCTGGTCCGCGAAGTCGACGTGCAAGGTGCCGTCGTCGAAGGTGGTCACGGCTTCGTCGGTCCTTGCTAGTAGCGCGCCGTCGGCGTTCGTGATTGCAGGTCCAACACCACCATTAACTGATTCTCGCATGTGCGCCGAACGGGTGCCCCAACCCTCGCTGCCGGGTAGGGGTGCGCGAGGCGGGATACGGGTGGTCCAGGCAGCGTTGCGGCGACCTCCGAGCGTAGGATTTGAGCGATGCCACCTGATCCCGAAACGGGTGACCATGAGCGGACGCTCCGTGAGGTCGCAGAACAGGCTGGACACGATGCCATCATCGAGCAGAGCTACTGCACGGACCGGCGGGGCGCTGTCGAGGAGGACTACCCGGGATGCGGAGGACTCTTGACCGTCGGCGTTGACGGCCAACAGGGAATGGCAAGTTGTGAGTTATGCGGACTCATTTACGTGCGAGTCAATGGCGAATGGCGTAGACGCCAGATTCGGGAACGAACAGGCATCGTCGAGAACTGACGAACACGCTCATCCGAAACGCGAATCAGCCCGAGGCTCCAACGAGGGCCGGGGTAGCCCCGAACGCCGAGACTGGGGCATACGAGTTCTACGCCCGGGGTGACACGTACCTAACATGGAACCGACACGAGGGCCCATAGCGCCCTTGCGCTACTTAGTCGCCGGGATTGCAGCCGTGAGTGCCTCCACTATGCGAGCTCCTCGCCGTTTCAAGCCCAGGGCGTTCATTGCCTCCAGGAGGAGTTCGTCATCAGTGCGAACCACGTCGTCCGATTTGATCCATAGGATCAGTCTCACCAGCTGGGCGTGCGAGTACGAAGTGATCGGTTCTCCGCGCTGAATATGTGGCTTCGGCCCCGTGCGTTCAAGCACCGTCGATCCAACGAGTGTCGCCGCTGCGCCACTTTCTCCAGAACCGCCGTGGCGGGGAGTTGACGAGGGCTGAATCTCGTACTCATCTTCCACGAGGGCAGCCGCGTAGCCGGCCAACACAGCTTGAATCTGCGGCTCTGGGTCCATCCACCAGTCGGTTGACCAGATGCGGTGGAAGGACCAACCATGGCGCTCCAGTTGACGCTGACGTAGCCTGTCCCGCTCACGGGCAACGATTCCCGAGTGGTACATAGCACCATCACATTCGATAGCCAGGACAAACCGACCCGGCTTCTCTGGGTGCCGCACGGCAAAGTCAAGCCGATAGCCCCCAACACCCCATTGGGGTTCCATGCTCAGCCCGGCCGCCGTGAGTCGATTGAAGACGTCGACCTCGAACGGATTCATCTCGACGCGCTTCGACGACCGGCCCCGAACCGGCGGTCGGGGACACCCCAAACGCGGCCTCGGCTCAGGATTCGGCGGTCTCTACCTTCTGCTGTAGCCACCAGGTGGGATCGGTGTCGATGCGGGGGAGCCCATCTGACTCTTCAAAGGTGCCGGGTGGTGGTGTCCACAGGAGATGGGCGAACTGTGCCCCGGGCCATGACCGATCCCGTTGTCCCAGCTCTCCGAAGTTGGGCCGCTGAGCATCGCGAAGGCGTTGGGGCGATGATCGTACATGGGACTCGAACAACTGAGGCAGCCGTACGTCATGTTCCCACACGTAGTGGGCGAGGCCCTCGGGCCAGCAAAAGGCTCCATCGGCCAGCTCCGCCGTGCCGTTAGCGTGTCCGCAAAATCGGCACCGAGAGATGCCCCGGTACTGATTCACGCACGTCCCCAACTCCAAGAAGAAGGCGACCGACTCTCTCTCCTCCCAGGCCCAATTGGAATCGACGAGGCTCCTTGCATTGGGCCAAACACTTGCCAGCTCTCTCTGTTCCTTCCAATATTCTTCTTGCCGCTTTGTCATCTTGTGTTGCTCTTTCGGCAGTACGGAAGGAGAGAAATCAGCACTCCAGTAGCCAATGAGGAGAGGAGCAACCACGGCTACACATTGCCAGGAAACGCGACCTCGACCCGGCGAACGGGGATAGCTCAGTCGAAACCGAACTCGGCCGTCAGTTGCTGTCCCGAGTCTCCATCACTTCCGGGTAGAGGTCGTCTCGGTTCTCTCACTCCGCCGGCCGGTCCATCGTCTTCATCGGGTCCGTCTCGCCCGGAAGTCGCCAGGCGAATGGCTCGGTCGAGACGGTCCGTGACGGTGCTGTCGGCATCTTCACCGAACGCTTCGATCGCCTTTTGGATCGCATCGGCAAGCTCGGCTTCGCCCACGGGGTCGTCCTGCTCCACAACGATCACGCTACTGGCCTTTCGACTCCAGTCCCCCACGATCGACCAAGTCGTTCCGTCACCCACTCCCGGCGAACGGGGGCACCCTTTTTGTCACACGGAGTTGATGATTTAGGACGACGCCACGAGTAGCATGATCGAAAGCTTGGTCCACTACCTGGAGCTGCGTATGCGGGCGGTTCACACGGCCTGAGTCCCGTCCGGGACTGAACGAAAACAAGGTGTCCGGCGTATCGCCGACCCCTTCGTCAACCGCGTACGAATACCCTTCCAAGGAGACCACAGCAGTGACCATCCCCAACAGCAATCCGCTTCATCATCCGCGCTATCCACGCTCGAACACCTACGACCCGCAATGGGTCCTCGACAACCAGATGGGACCGAACTCCCTCTGGTTGATCGAAGCACTCACTGAGGTGATGCAGATCACACCGGGCATGCGACTGCTCGACCTCGGCTGTGGCACCGCCATGACATCAATCTTTCTGGCTAAGGAGTTCGGTGCCCAGGTGTGGGCCACTGATCTCTGGATTGAGGCATCGGCCAATCAGGAACGAATCCGCGCCGCCGATGTCGAGAGTCGTGTCGTCCCGATCCATGCCGAGGCACACGCACTTCCTTTTGCCGGGAGCTTCTTCGATGCCATCGTCAGTGTTGACGCCTACCACTACTTCGGCACTGACGACCTGTACCTGGGCTACATGGCGCACTTCCTCAAAGAGGAGGGCCGGATCGCCGTCGTGTCGCCGGGACTGGTCGGTGAGATCGGATCGAAGATCCCCGAGGAACTGGCGCCATACTGGGCTTGGGACTTCTGCTCATTTCACTGTCCCGAATGGTGGCAGGAGCACTGGGAGAAGACTGGCAAAGTCCACGTCGATCTGGCCGATCTCATCGAGGAGGGATGGCAGGACTGGCTGACGTTCAGCGAGGCCAAGCTGCCCCAAACAAATGACCACTGGAAGAAGGCGGCAACCGACGAAGTGGCCATGCTCCGGGTCGATCAGGGTAAGCACCTTGGATTCACTCGGATCGTCGCCACGAAGGTGTAGCGACAACCAGAGCGTCCGGGCGCAGCCCAGCTTGATGGCCGACGAGAGTGCCGAGGGTGCCACTCGCCCAAAATCCCTATGCCAAGCTCAGTCATGATCCGACCTTTGTCGGGCCTAATGGGGCTGGCCCTCATCCTCCTCGTTACGGCGGGTTGCGGCGCTGGAACGAGGTCAGCCACGTCCCACCCAATGAATTCCACAACGACAACGACGAGGCATGTCGTGAAGTTGGAGGCTGGGGGGCTCACCGTCACACCTTCTGCGAGACTCCAGGACGCACAGCAAGTGACGGTGACTGTGAGGGGCTTCCTTCCGAATCGAAAGTTCCACCTCTCAGAATGCCTGGCCCCCAACGAGCTCAACGCTCTTGGCTGCGGTGCGCAGTTGGCTGCCCAACCCTTCGGTCTGACCGATGCCAATGGAAACGGATCGACACCTTTCACGGTTCGTTCCGCAGCGAGCACAGGACCCCTCATTCCGACGGTGCAGGCCTGCACGGGTGAGTGCGTGATCGTCGCGACGGCAGGGGTGGGTGGAGCGTTCTATTTCGCGCCCATTACGTTCGCCCCACCGAGCGTCCCTGCCGCTGGAACGCCCAGGTGCAACAACGAACAAGTCGCGGTGTCGGACACCGGGGGAGGTGGTGCGGCAGGTCATGAGAATCAGGTGCTCGTCTTTACGAACGACAGTCGTTCTGTATGTACCTTGACGGGCTATCCAGGCGTGGCGGGCCTGAATTCAGCGGGACAGCAAGCGGTCCAGGCCCATCGTTCATTGGGCGGCTACATGGGCGGGTTGGCGCCCGGTGTCACCGCGCTCCCCGTGGTGGCCTTGGCTCCTGGTCAGACCGCGTCAGCCATTGTCGAGGGGACCGACAACCCGCTCGGCTCGCAACCCTGCCCCCACTACCCGGCGCTGCTGGTCACACCTCCGAACCTCACCGAGCAGGTACAGATCCAGGTCTCCGACCTAGGTACCCAAGGTTTCCCAGACTGTTCGGGCATCGAGGTTCACCCGGTAGTTCCCGGCAGCGGCGGCTCCAGTCCTGGTTTCTGAATGTGACTACGTCCCGGCGTTCGCGGGCAGGGCGGCACGGTGATCTGCCCTCATGAGAAGCTGGTTGGGTGGCTGACTCGCCAGATTTCGTGTTCCCGACTCGCAAGGAAGTCACTGTTATGTGTCCCGTGGCCGGTGTGGAGGTTGACCACGGTGAATCCAACCTGGCACTGGACATCCGTCCCCCCATTCTTCGAGTTTGACTGCGCTGCCTGTGGCGAACATCACGTCATCCATCTGCGCCGATCGAACCCTCCCAACGAGGAATAGTCCGTCGAGCACCTAGCCCCGTTGTGCCTGGTATGGGGCAGGGTCGCCGCCGACCTTTCCGACTGCCAACGCCCCCCGCCCGCGCCGCGGTGCCCCTCCGTTTCCCGGTGGCTCCCTCTCCCGGCCTCCGCTCTGCCCCGTGCGCGGCGCTTCTGGCCCGTTTCGGGGCGTGGGCCCCTCTCTCTCCCCTCGAAAAAAAGTGGGCGCTGAGGGACTCGAACCCCCGACCTGCTGGTTGTAAGCCAGCTGCTCTAACCATCTGAGCTAAGCGCCCGGAAAATACAACTTTACCTGGCCTTTTTGTCATACTCCTCCGAACGGCAAATCGGCACAACGCTGCGAGAGCAGATGGATTGCCTTGGTCTCAGAGTGCCAGGGCACTACATCTGGGTGACCCGCAAGATCGGCACTGTCGGAGGCGAGATGCACACAACTGATGCGATGGTAGGCAAGCCAAGCGGAACCACCGCCGAGCGGTTTTGGACGTGCCAGAAGACCGTCACCAGCCCTTCAGACATTCATTGCACAACTGGGGTAGGGCTGATAAGTGGCAGGCAGACGGGAATGCCTCATGGCGCTCGGTTGTCCGAGACAACTCGTAGCGCAAACCAGCTAGTCACGTAGAGCGGTGGCTGTTCACTTCAAGCCGCTCCGCGACTGCGCTCGCCGGTGTCGTCGAAAAGGCATACGTCCAGGCGCGCAAAAATGGCCTTACGCGGCACTCTAGTTGCATTTGGGCGTCATCGAGTCTGCCTTGAGCTAACTCGAGCATGGCTAGTACGCCCAAGACGGCACCCGTTCGTCTGGCCTGGCTCACTTCGTCGTGTCCTTGTTCGACTTCCCCCGTTCCTGGGTACGAGTCGCCGGGTGGAGCTTGAGGCTGACGGCGAAGACGCCGGTGCTGCCCTGTCGTACGGTGTCGGGTTCCAGGGGCTCGCTAACGCAGATGCAGATGGGTGCATCTGGCTGTGCCGCACTGAAGGCGTGGAAGCCGCAGTTGAGGTCGACATCGTCGGCAACGACAGCGCCAGTCGGGCCGAGCGCATCCCACGCTCGGTTCAGTTCGAATAGGAGGTTGCGCTCGGTGTGCTTGCTGTCATGGACGAACATATCGATCGTGCCTAGTTCCGAGAGGAGGGGAGAGAGTCGTCGCCTGCTAGATCCACGCACATAGGTCCAGTTATGACGAAGGTCGTCGGTGACGGCTACGCCAACTTGGTCGTGGATTTCTGGCTCGGCGATGGGTGGTAGATCGATGCTCCATAGGTGGCCTTGGCCGTTGTGGGCGATGGCTTCGAGGATGAAGCGACTCGTGATACCCCGTGCTACCCCCGTTTCCACGATCCGCTCAGGGCGCAGGTGCAGCGTCAGGCAGTACACGGTTCGGGCGAAGGCGGTGTCGCCGTCAGCCCAGCCCTCGACCCCGAAGCTGCCCCGTCCCACCCGGGGGACCCGTTCCTGAAGCATCCGGATGACCTCGGGCCACATGCTGTGGAACTGCAGTTGGGCCGGGCAGGGCCACGGCACGCCGATCCCTTCGTGCAGGTGTCGTTCCCAGTCAGGATCCGTCACGTACGGACAAGGAGGCCAAGGCATGATGCCTCGCAGAGAAGCACGAGGCTGGGTCGCCTTCGCCCGCTGCTCGTGTCGCTCAGCCCACCGTTCACGCACGGATATCGCCCACTCCGTGGGATCAGCCAACACACCCCGGAGTTCTCGCTTGAGATTCATATCGCTCCTCGGCGACGCCCGCTACCAGAGCACGGGCTTCGGCTGGGCGCTCCCGGAGCGGGTAGACCGCGAGTCCGATCCCAGACGGTGCCAATCTCGCTGGCAAAGATCGACGCCAGCTGTGAACCACGTCATACCCTACCTGGCGACAGATCTCGCATCCCGCGAAGCCGCCCGTCCTCTCGCCTGAACGTGCTCGTCATCGATGGGCCACCAGATGGAGGAATTCTTCGAAGCGGACGACGTGAACCTCATTAATTTCGACACTAATGCAAGCCCGCTGACACAGTTCATCGCCGACGCTCACGTACTACAAGGGTGCCCAGGGCGACGCCTAGTCCACTGGGTCGATGGGCGCGGGGGACGCCGCCGACTGGAGAAGCGATTTCCCACCGGGCCGGTCCGGCACGTAGCCTCTCCCCCCGTGCCAGCGACCCAGACGGTGGGTGCGGTGGTGATCGGCGCGGGCCCATATGGCCTCGCCGCCGCCGCGCACCTGACAGAACGCGGTGTCGAGCACCGCGCGTTCGGCACCCCGATGAGCGGGTGGCTCAAGCACATGCCGATCGGGATGTTCCTCAAGTCGACAGCCCGAGACTCGAGCATTGGTTCGCCGCATCAGAAGATGGGGATCGGTGCCTGGTGCGCGGCCGCCGAAATCGAGCCTTACGATAAGGACGGCGGCGAGATCCCGATCCCGGTCGCCGACTTCATCGAGTACGGCAGGTGGTTCCAAGAGCGGGAGGTGTCCGAGCTCGAGCAGGATCAGGTCACCGGCGTCGCTCGCCTGGCGTCCGGATTCGAGGTCGAGCTCGCATCCGGCGAGCGGCTCAGGTCAGCAACGGTGCTCGTCGCTGTCGGCACGGCGCCGTTCGCTTACGTGCCGCCCGAGCTCCAGGCAGCGCGGAGGGAGGCGGAGTGGGCGTGCGGGCGCATCAGCCATTCGAGCGATCACCACGATCTTTCCGGATTCGGTGGCGAGACCGTAGCGGTGATCGGACGGGGTCAATCGGCCCTCGAGACCGCCGTGCTGCTCCACGAAGCCGGCGCGGCGGTGCACCTCCTCGTCCGATCGCCCGCTCTCCTCTGGGGTGGACCACCTCCGTCCCCGGCCGACCCTGGCCTCCTGCACAAGCTGCGGGTGCCTCCATCGCAGCTAGGCAACGGCTGGACGCACCTGTTCGTCACGCGCTACGCGGCGACCTACCGGCACCTCCCCGATCGGCTTCGACTGGCGGGCGTGCAGAGGGTCCTCGGTCCATCGGGCGCGTGGTGGCTAAAGAGCCGGTTCGAGGGGATCGACCTCCGCCTACAGACCAAGCTGGCCGGCGCCGGCCCGCACGCTGACGGCGTCCGGCTGGACCTCGTCGACCAGCACGGCACGCGCTCGCACCTCGATGTGGATCACGTGATTGCCGCCACGGGCTACCGAGTCGACGTGCACTCGCTGGGCCTCCTCTCGGGAGAGTTCGCGGGCTCGCTCGCGACAGTGGATGGATCGCCGCGGCTGACGGGCGGTTTCGAGTCGTCTGTGCCGGGCCTCTTCTTCAGCGGACTGGCGGCGGCGGCCACCTTCGGCCCGATGCTGCGCTTCGTCTGCGGCTCCGGCTTCGCCGGTCCACGGGTGGCCGACGGCGTGACCGCCCGTCTACGGGGCGACTAAAGAGCGGGACCGCAGCGCCCTCAGCCGGACCCGGACCGAGGCCGCCACCTGCTGCACGATCATGGTGATGAAGGGCCGTAGGTCATCCAGGCTGAACCACGCGAGCCTAAGACGGGTGGGCGCACCCGGGATCTGGGGAGGCTGCGGCTCCTCACGGTAATACCGGCGCGCCGCCAGGGCCAGGTTCTCCACGACAAACCGCTCTCCGTCGACCTGGCAACCTGGGCTCAACGTGCGCCCGGAGAGGTCGAGGTGCATCGCCCTCACGACGTCGACGCCGCCATCGTCCTCGAACATGCGGAATTGGGCCCCGACGCGAGGATTGAAGTCGATTAGGAGATATGTCCCGGTTCTTCGGTCGTATCGCCAGTCCATGTCGAAGATGCCGCAGTAGCCGATGCGTCGGCACAGGTCGCGGACGGAGCGCTCGATCTCCTCGTTGCTCTCCGTTCGGGCATAGGCGGTGGCACCGGCGTGTGCGGGCCACGACCAGAACTTGCGGCCGGTGAAGATCCGGGCCACACGCGACGAGGCCGTGCAATATCCGTGGGCGAACCAGTCCTCCGCGTCGTCGTCGGGCAGGTACTCCTGCACGATGACGTCGGAGCCCTCCGGCCAACGGTCGAACGCCGCCCGCAGTTCTCTCACCTCCTCGGCAGTGCGCACCACTGTGCTGCCCGGGACGACCGGGCGGCTCAGCCGGCTCCACGAATCGGCCTGCTTCACCACGACCGGGAGCGCCAAGTTCGCCAGGGTTGCCACCAGCTCGTCACCGGTCCTCACGGACGAAGTGGCAGGCGTAGGCACGCCGAGGCGCCGGCAGATCTCATGGAGCCGGGGTTTGCTGGCGAGCTGGCGCGGCAGGTCTGGAGGGACGGCGGGGCAGATCGCTCGGCCCGCCAGCAGTCCGGCGCCCTCGGCCACGAGCACAGCCGCCTCGTCGTCGGTGCAGACGAGCAGCGGTTTGGCCGGCAGCCGATCGACCAACTCGACGAGACGGTCGAGCAGTGCGGCTTGGTCCGGTTCTCCGCCAGACGAGAGCTTCACCTGGCCCGTGAGGTACCGACTGGTCGACGCGGGCGTGACGCCCTCCTCCGTAACGGCGTAGACGGGCACACCGGCACGGCCCAGTGTGCGGATCACTCCGACCACGCCGTGAGCGATCGGGTAGTGGCCGACGACCCGGACCAGAAGGACCGGCAGACCAGAGTCGAGGTCGGGGGCGCGGTCGGACGGCGGTCACCCTGCGGCAGGTGACCGAGCAGGGTATCGACTGTGCGCCCCTTCCGAGTCCGCGTCGGCATGCCCCTCTTGGCGGGTTCAACCGGATTCATTGTCTGCATCGGAATCGATTGCGGGGATCCGACGAAAGACATGCAGCACCGGTGAGAGTAGGAACAGCTCCTCGCAGGATGTAGAGATCACCCGACCGAGACAAATACCATTCAGACCCCACAACGCACCGCCAACGGCCGATGCCGCTACGCCAATTCATCATCGAGGTTCCGCCCTTTGGGCTGCGGACAGCGATTCTGTGACGCAGGCGTGAGGCCGTTCACAGGCCCGAACCATCGAAGCCACACTCGTGATCGCCGCACCTCACGAAAGGACGCTAGTCCAGGCAGTCTGCCAGATCTTCCCTTCACAACGCAGGCGTCCTCAAACGAGAAGACGCCTCGGTGAGTGGCCGCCGTCGCACTAATCCTGGGCCGAGGTCGACTCGATCTCTCAGCGCCGACACCGTGCGCAGCGAGGTGCGCCGCCAGAATTGTCACAGATATACGCCGAGTCCCGGGGTCGAAAGACGGCTCGTCAGGCGCCTTTAGGAGAAAACTCTTAGAGCAGATAGTTTCGCCTCTCACGCTCCGCTCTAACCAGAAAATACCTGGTCAGGCACAACGTTCAACCCGTTTTGGTTGTAAGCCAGCTGCTCTAACCATCTGAGCTAAGCGCCCGAGAAGGGGGAACTTTACCTGCTCCTTTTCCCATACTCGTTCCGACATCACGGATGTGTCATGCGCTGGCGGACTACGTCGTCACGTGCGGAGATCACCATTTTCCGGTGCCGATGGTGAGGGTGAACTGCTGGGTGGCATTGGGACTCACCCCGTTGGTGGCGTTGAGGCAGAAGGTCGTGGTGCCCGCCGGAGAAGCCGTCGTGCTGGCGATGGTGGCGGTCCCGTTGCCGTTGTCGGTGAAGGTGACGCCGGTAGGCAGCACAGACTTGGAGCACGTGCCGAAGTTGGCGTTGGAGAGCGCCGGGGTCGGAGTGCCCGTCGTGGTCACGCTGAAGTTGCCCGCCTTCCCGGCGCTGAACCAGGCGGAGTTGGCGCTCGTGATCGCCGGAGCCTGGTTGGCGGTGATGGGATTGATCGTGACGCTGTAGTTCCGTGACCCGGTGTAGGGACCGGTGCCTGTCGAGGTGTCGGTGGCCCTGATCGTGAAGCTGAACGGTCCGGCTGTCGTCGGTGTTCCCGAGAGCACACCGGCGGACGAGAGCATCAGCCCTGCGGGCGGGGTCCCTGTCCAGGCGAAGGTGTAAGGACTCGTTCCATTCGAGGCGCTGATGGTGTGGATGCCGTAGGGGGTGCCCACGGTTCCGCTCGGCAAGGTGGACGGGCTGAGCGTGATCGTCGGTGGGTTCACGACGAGCGTGTAGGTCTGCGAACCGGTGTTGTGCGGCGGTCCGGCCGAGTCGGTGGCCATCACCGTGAAGGTGAAGGTCCCACCGGCGGTGGGCGTGCCCGTGATGGCGCCGGTCGAGGGGTTGAGGCTCAGCCCTGGGGGCAGGCTTCCGGCGCTGACGGCGTAGGTGTAGGGGGCCTTGCCTCCCGAGGCCGTGATGTCGGACCCGCATTGGTAGGACTGTCCGACTGTTGCCGCCGGAAGCGTCGAGGGCTTCAAGGTCAAGGATCCCGACACCGACCCCGACACCGTCAACGTCTCGGCGCTGCCACCGCAGGCGCTGACCGGGTTGTTGTTCTTGTCGCCGCTATAGCTGAAGGCCCAGGTGTAGGTCCCCGCGCTGGTCGTGGTGTAGGAGTTCGACGTGTAGGTGGCGTTGCCGCTCACCGTGCCCCCGCCACTGGTGACGTAGACCGGTTCGTCCTTGCACCACGCGTTCTTGTAGAGCGCCCAGGTGATGGTCCCCGTCGGGGCGTTCCCGAGGGTCACGATGGCCTGGTCGGCGGCCGACCCGCCGACGGTCACGTTGGCGGGGGTGGCCTTCGTGGTGATGGTCGGGGTGACCTTGGTGGTTGGGGCGCTGGTTGTGCCCGAGAACAGGGTCGGCCCGCTCACCCACAAGGTGCTGGTGTTGTAGTAGGCGGCCTCGACCTCGTAGTAGTACTTCGTGGCCGGGGCCAGACCGGTATCGACGCACGACGTGGCCGACGACACAACGGTGATGGATTGGTTGCACGTCCCGCTGGAGACCTTGGAGTATGGCCCACCGTTGGTCGTGCTCCGCAAGACGAGGTAGCCGCCGCCGCCTGGCAACCCCGGCGAGGCCCCCCAGCTCAGGTTCAGGCTGGTCGTCGTCGGGCTGGTGGCGCTGCCGGAGCCGGGCGTGTTCAACGTGATGGCCTGGGCCTGGGCGGTTCCGCTGGCCGAAGTCGTGAAGTAGGCAAAGGCGGCCGTACCCGAGGCCAAGAGGAACCCGCAGACGATCAGGATGATCGGGCTGAAGAAGCGACGCAACCCGCTGCGTCGGTGACGAGCACCTGGCGCGTGACGTCCCCGGCTCATGTCAAGCGTCCTGTGAGGGTGAGGGTCACCTTGAAGGTCACGCCCTGGCACGAACTCGGTGCGTTCGCCGCCAGCTTGACCAAGCCGGGGATGGACTCGGTGCCGCTCGTGGCACCGGCGCCCACCGTCAGCGCCGGGGACAAGGCGTAGGGCAACGCCGGGGCGATACTGACGTTGCTAGTGGCACAAAGGCCGGTGTTGTTGGAAACGACCGTGGCGCCTGTGGAGACGACGTTAAAGGTGGCGGCGAAGTGGTTGGTGTTGTGCAACGTGAAGTAGGCGGCACCGGTGCGACCCGGAAGCAGGTCCGCCGCTCCGGAAGTGGCGCTGACTGTGACCGTGATCGGGCTTCCCGTCGTGGCGTGACCGGTGCCCGACCCCTTCGCGGCGAAGTAGGCATAGGCAGCCCCACCGCCGAGGCCCGCAGCGAGGGCCGCTGCCGCCCCGGCGACCGGGACCAACCGCCAGCGACGACGGCGCACCTTGGCCGGGGCGGCGTGGCCACCCGTGACCGGCTCGCTCGGGGAGGTATGTGGTCGGGCCGGTTCGGCCTCGACCTGCGGCGGCTCCTCGACAACGGGCACCCAGACCAGCGCCTCGTCGATCGTGGCATGGGAGGCAACGACCTCGACGGCCAGGGGGTCGCTCGCCGTGACGTGGGCACCGTTCACCACGATGACGAGGGCGTCGGCCTCGGTGACGTGAACCTCCAGGCTGGTCGCCGCCAATGGCTCGTCCGCCCGGACGTGGAGGCCCGCCAGCAGCGGGTCGTCGCTGCGCACATGAACACCGCTGACCCCGCCGAGCAGTGGGTCCTTCCGGCGGACATGTGCTCCACGACGCTTGGGTGCCGGTGCGGGTGCGACGTTCGATGCCGTGGCCTCAAACGTCACCTCAGGGAGTGTCATCGGCATCGGGATCACGACCGGGTCCCCGGTGCCGGGCACGGGCGCCACCGCCACCTCGGGAGGCGTCCAGACCGCGGCAGCGGGTCGCAACGGCGGGGCCGGACGCTCCGTGGCCGCTACGGGGTGGCTAGCCCGCTGGTCCTGGTGCCTGTCCCGGCTCATGGCGCCATCACCGAGGCGTTGGTGAGGTTGCCCGCACCCAGGGAGCAGGGCGTAACGGCATGCGTCATCGAGATCCGTGTCATGGGTTCACCACCTGGGTGACCACGTTGGAGACCGAGCCGTTGAAGTCGGTGCCCGACGGCGGGTAGACGGCCTCGACGTAAGTGGTGCCGACCGGAAGGGACGAAGTGCTGTACGTGGCCACGCCACCGGCCCCGATGGTCCCGTTCCCGAGGTGGTTGGCCGAGCCGTAGGCGCACTGGGCCGAGGTCGGGCACTTGTAGAAGCGCACCGTGCCGCTCGGGAGACTGGAGTCGGTGCCGGGGTTGGCGGCGGTCACCGTGGCCGTGAAGGTGACCGACTGCCCCGAGGTCGAGGGGCTGGGTGCCGAGGTGAGATTCGTCGAGGTGGCGTCTGTGTAGCGAGCCGATCCCGTGTACACGAAGTGGTAGGTGAGGTTCTCACAGACGTTCTGGTTGGTGCCGCTGTCGTTCAACTCGATGGGAACGCCCGGAAGAGTGGCGGTGGCGCTGCCCCCAACGTCGAACGATCCGGAGAACGTGGGGCGTGTCAGGTTGGTCCCCCTGCACTTTGCAGGAGGAGTTGGGAAGGAACTGTCCAGGGCGGTCGTGATGCTTCTGACGGTGATGGGGACGTCGAGCAGGTTCTTGACCGTGAAGACGGCGCAGCGAGGCGTGCCTGGGTAGAGGAGTCCGGGCGTGCCCGAGCAGGAAGGCGAGGGGTAGATGGCGCTTGAGATGGTGAAGCTCGACGGATCAGAGGCCAGACCAAACCCGACGTGCTCGGGAGAGGCGGATGTTGGGCCGAAGACGAGCGACGAGAGGCCCATGACGAGGGCGGCGACGACGAGCGCAATGGCGCTCGACGCCACCACCGACTTCGTCCTCCTGAACCGCTCCGGCTTCATCTACTCCTCGTTCTCACTGTGATGGGCAAGCCCATCGAGGGACCTCAGGAGACGATTCCCCCGAAAGCCCTCGCTGGCCTCGCCGGTGTTCCCGGCGGTTGGCCGGGCCACGGACTCGATGTCCGTGACCCGGCCTTCCGACCGAGTCGTTCAACAGGGAGGATCAGGCCGTGTAGTTGAACTGGATGGTCTTTCCAGCACAGGCGGACTGATCAGTACCACTCTCATTGAAGTAGATCGTGGTGGTCCCCAGGTCGGTGGTTCCTGGACCGACGTTGGCATTCACAGGGATGGCAGTCATGGTGAACCAACCGGCAGGGTTCACCGTGGAGCTACACGTCGATGGACTGCTTGAGGTCCAGCTACCCAACGAGACGGTGCCGAGGTACTGGTTTCCCCCGGTGCCGTTGGACACCGTGAGATGCACGGTTGCCTGGTTGTGCCGGGGTAGAAGTACCCGTCGCCCGAGTTCACCGTGAGGCCGGTCTGATTGATGGTCAGGTTCGCCACATTCCCCGTAGAGGCGTCACCGCTGCCGCTACCGGTTGCCGAAAGAAAGCGAACGCCGCTCCACCTGCACCCAGGACAAGTCCTGCGGCGAGGCCGATGCCGACCACCTTCTTGCTGATGTGCTTCTTGATGTTCACTTGGTGCTCCCTCTTGGTTGGTGTTGCTGTTGGAAGGGGCACCGGTTTCGCCATTCGCTCCCCAGAGGCCCGGCGACCACTCACGGCCTCTGGATCATCACGTTGCCCTTTGTTCTCACAAGGACCGTCCGACATCGGCCTGGTGGTTGCTGCTCAGGTGGGGCAGGTGCCCCACCTGTTACCTCAAAGCTGAATGACTTTGTTCATAAATCGCTTCGTTCTTTGCTCCTTTGCTTGTTCGCGTCGCTGCGTCGTCGCAGCGATCATTGAGGGGGAAGTTGGTGGGTTATCGGAGGGATCTGACGTGGGGAATTGACTCATCACGCCGCTCGGTGTCCTCAGTTACCGCTGACCTCCTCGCAACAACCAGGGGACAACTATGCAACCAGGGACGCACAATTTCCAGAGGCCAAGGTCCATTTCGTCATGCCGTCTGGCCGACCTCGCGGCAACGCCCGAGGCCGAAGAGGATCATTCGGATGACATTCACGTCAGAGTCGAGAGCCGGTGGCAACTGGCTCCGTGGCGAGGGGCGGCAACGGCAGCACCCGCATTGTCAAGCCGTGACCGCCCCTCGGTCGGCATGCTGGCGTTGAGGTCCAGGCGAGAGTGTGGCCGACGGGGACTTTCACAACATTCCAACAACAGTCGGCATGAGAGCCGTCAGAGCGAGTCGACCGTCCGATGCGGCACCGCTGTGATTTCGACCGTTTCGTCCTTGCTCAGAACTCTTCTCAGCGCCGATGGCTTTGCCACTTACGCTCGCCAGTGCCCAGGAAATACCTGGTCAGGCATGCCCAACCACCGGTGACGGCCTGACGCCGAGCCCTCAACCAGGCAGTACGTTCGCCAGCGTGCGGCTCCACGGCCTCGCCAGCGCCCGCAGCTCGGCGCAGCACTCGTCGCCCAGCTCGGCATATGGCGCCGCCGCCAGCGCGTCGGTGCCGTCCTCGATCGCCCGGCGCTGGGCCGCGCCCCACTCGGTGAATCGGGGCTCGTCGCTCATCTCGAGCCAGCCTCGCCCCCGCAGTGCGTCCATTGCCGCCCGCCACGCCTCGGAGGACCATCCCCGCGTGGAGCGCAGGACGTGGGCCGGTACGTCGCCGGCCGCCGCGTGGGTGACCAGCGCTTCGGCGCCCGAGAGCCCGTGCACCACGAGGAGTGCGACGTGACCGTCGCCCCGGAACTCGCGCAGGATCGACTGCGCGTGCCACAGCTGCAGGTGAGGCTCAATCGGCCAGCCGACGTCCGCGTGCGCTGCGGCCAACGGCCGGCCCTCCGTCCCGGCCCGGCATGCCGCCTCGGCGGCCGCCCGGGCAAGCACCGCGGCCCGGCGCATCTCCTCCGACGCAAGGACCATTTCGCCGAGCAGGCGCCGCAAGGCCGCGTCGACCGCGGCGAAGCGGGCGGCGACCAGCTGCGCCGGCGTCGCGACGGCCCATGCCGCGGGGATCGCCGCGTGGACCAGCTCCGGATCGAAGTTGAAGAACGTGGACACCACCACGTCCGCGGTGACCGCCCCCATGGGCGCGGCGCGCGACGCGAAATACCCCGTCCGGCCCGTGATGCCGAGCTGCGCGTACGCCTCGGCCGCCTCGGGCACGAAGTAGATCATCCCGTGCAGCGGCTCGAGCGTCCGCCACGTCTTGCGCGCCCGCAAGGCCGCCGAGTCCGCGACCCCTGCCTGATCGCTCACAACCCCTCCTCCCCCGCCAGGCGATCGGCCAGCGCCGGCGTCGCCGCCACGATGGGCCGGCGGCTCGATGCATCGCGCACCACGAGGTCCCGCCCCGCCCGCTCCCCCTCCGCCGCACCCGCCTCGCGGCAGATGAGCAGCCCCGCCAGGTAGTCCCAGCCGTACAGCGTGCTGCGGCCGGCCACCAGGTACGCGTCGAGCACCCCCTCGGCGACGGCGCAGCACTCGAGCGAGGCGGCGCCCAGCGCGCGGTACTGGGCCCAGCCCGGGTGATACCCGGGAAAGCCAGAGATGCCCACGATGGCCCTCCCCAGCTCCCCACACCCCGACGGCCGGATCCGCTCCCCGTCGCGCTCCGCCCCTCCCCCGCGCACGGCGGCGTAGCGCACGCCGGTCGCCAGGTTCACCACCACGCCGACGCGCGGGCCTGCCCGGTCGAGCACGCAGATGCTCGTCGCGTAGAACGGCACGCCCCGGTGGGCGTTGGTCGAGCCGTCGACCGGGTCGACCACCGCCAGCAAACCGGACGTCCCGTCACCGGTGACCCCCGACTCTTCGGACAGCACCGCCAGGCCGGCGCCGTGGAGCACCGGCACCGCGGCGCCGTCGGCCGCCAGGTCGAGCCGGTACTGGCCCGGTCTGGTGCCCGCCGGTCCCCAGTCCTCGAGCGCGTCCAGCGCGGCTCGCACCGCGTCGACTGCCTCGTCGAGCACCTCCAGCAGCGCGACGTCGTCCACGGGGAACGAACCCTAATGGGGTCTACCGGCCGGCGGCACCGTGGCCTGCCACAACGCGTGTGGGGCCACTCCCATTAGGCTCCCCACGTTGTGGCTGCCATCGATGTCGCCGGCTACGTCGCAGACCTGAAGGACCACTCCGTCGACCACGGGTTCCACGTCCACGACGAGCGGCACTTCGTCGAGACCTACTCCCTGCGCCAGGTCTGGGAGGTCGACCTGCACCCCGAGGAGGGGTGCGGCGGGCCGCTCGACCTGCACCTCGCTCTCGACGTGGACCCCCGCGTCCTCCTCTCCTTCGAGGACGCCGTGGTCCTGCTCTCCGAGGACGAAGAGCCGCCGGACGAGTTCCACTTCCCCCTGACCTTCACCTGGGCCCTGCCGCCCTTGCCGAGCGGGCCCGACCTCCTCCGCCTGGCCATCGACCTGGCGGGGGTCGGCGGTATCGAGCTCCCCCTCGAGGTCTCGGCCATCGACTCGTTCGCCAACGCCACCGACGGCTCGGAGCGCCGGCTCAGCATCGTGGCGCGCCACCCCGTCTCCCTGGCCCGCGTCCTGAGCGGCGAGGAGCTCCTCTGCGACGTGTTCGACCGCGCCCTCGCCGTGAGCCGTTTCCTGCTCGAGTCAGCCGAGCGCTGGCTCGCCTGAGGTGGGGCGGGCCCGCCGCCGACGTGCCGGCCGGGCCGTCGCGACCGCGCTGGCCGTCGCCGGCGGCGCGCTCGGCCTGAGTGCTTGCGGAGGCGGAGGCGGGCAGGACCTGGCCCGCCAGGCCTGCGTCCACGTGCACCGCTCGGTCCAGGACTACCTGCGCTCCACCGTCGCGGGCACTCCGCCGGCGACGGTGGCGCTGCTGCAGAAGGAGGCCGATCAGGAGCTGCGCACTGCGCTCCCCCTGGCCGCGCAGGCCAACTCGGACGACGGCTCGTGGAACGCGCTCATGACCACCATCTCCGAGAGCGCCACCGTCGACGAGGCCCACCTGATCCCCGGCCTGCGGGCACAGTGCGTGGTCGCCGACGCGAACACCAACGTCAACCCGCAATCGCCCGGCGGCGGCACGACCCCGCAGAACGTGAACCCGAGGCCGGCGTCCGGCTGACCTACCCGCCGGCCGCCGCCGTGCTGCTCGCCGCCTGTGCCCGGCCGGCGGCCACGATGGCGGGCATGAGCTTGGGCGCCAGCCAGATGCCGCCGGGCGTGGTGAAGTGGACACCGTCGTTCCGCCGGAGCGCCACGCCGTCCACGGTGGTGGCGAACTTCCCGCCGGGGCAGGCCGCCGCATTGAGGTCCACGACCGAATCGGTCAGGGGGTGCTCCGCCGCGACCTGGCGCACCAGCGTGTTGAAGACCGCCCGCCGCGCCGGGTTGTCCTCGGGCCAGGGCGACCCGTCCGGCTGCTCCCCTTCGTTCGTGCACGGGGCCGTCAGGAACACCATGTGCGCACCGGTGGCCGTCACGAGCTGGGACGCCTTCTCCAGCTGCTGCTTCACGTACCCGGCGTAGACCGGGTTCAAGATGTTGGTCCAGTTGCCCTGGTACTCGCGGTCGACCACCTCCCAGCGCCCCGCCAGGAGCACGACCACGTTCGGCTTGACCTCGTTCATGGCGTCGAGCCACTGGGAGTCCCACGGCTGCTGGTCCGCCGGCTCGCCCGGCTGGACCGGCGATCCGTTGCAGGCCGGTGGCGTCGCGTCCCGGGTCCCCATCAGCTCGACCTCGGGACCGTCGACGACGCCGCAGCCCAAGATCCCCTTGTCCGAGAGCACGTAGCCGTACTTCGCCTGGTCGGGCGGGTAGGACAGCCCGATGCCCAGCGTGAGCGCCACCGAGTCGCCGAACATCAGGACGCGCACCGGGGCGGCCGCGGCGGATGCGCCGGGGACCGTCGACGTCGTGGACGTCGTGCCCGACGGATTGACAGGCGCGAAGGCCGTGCTGGCGACGGCCGTGGTGCCGGTCGTTGCCGCGACGACGGCGACGAGGACGGCGCCCACGCCGACGGGCACCGCCAGCCACGCCCGCCAGGTCCTGACGAAGGTGCCCATGCGGATCGGCCGCTCGACCAGGTGGAAGGACGCGACCGACACGCCGAAGGTGACGAGCACCCGCACGGCGAAGAGCTCGTAGCCGCTCAGCCCGGTGCGGGCGTGGTCCAGCCAGATGAAGATCGGCCAGTGCCAGATGTAGAGGCCGTAGGAGATGCGGCCCACGTAGCGCACCGGCGTCACGGAGAGCACGCGGGGGACGATGCTGCGCGGTGCCGCGACGGCGGAGAGGATCACGCCGCCTACGGCCAGGCCGATGAGGAAGAACCCGCCCTGGTAGGGGAACGAGGTGGTCGAGGTCGTCCCCACCCACAGCGCCACGGCCGCGACCGCGCCCACCAGCCCGATCGCGCCGCAGAGCACCCGCCCGGTGCCGCCCGCGGGCTGCCACAGCTCGCCCTTGGCCAGGCGGCCCTCCTCGTGGCTCCGCTGCGCCAGCAGCACGAGGCCGACGGCCAGCGCGCACCCGATGAAGAGGCACTGCGAGCGGGTGTCGGTGCCCAGGTAGGCCCGGTTGGTGTTCTGGCCGCCGTCGTACAGCACGTACATCCAGGTCGCCGACGCCACCGCCGCCGCGCAGCACAGCGCGAAGAGCGCCCGCAGGCTCCGGGTGAAGTGCATGACGCCCAGGACCACCAGCGGCCAGATCACGTAGAACTGCTCCTCCACGGCGAGCGACCACGTGTGCAGGAGCGGGGACGACGCCGCGGTCTCGTTGAAGTAGTTGGAGTTCACGAGGATGAAGTGCCAGTTGCTGACGTAGAGCAGCGTCGACAGGGCGTCCAGCCGGAGCGCCCCGTACGTCCCCTTGGGCACGATGACCGACGCGAAGAAGGCCACGAAGAGGAGCATCAGGAAGAGCGCGGGCAGGAGCCGCCGCGCCCGGCGGGCCCAGAACGCACCCAGCTTGATCGTCAGGGTCTGGCGCCATTCGCCGACCAGCAGCGAGGTGATGAGGAACCCGGACAGGACGAAGAAGGCGTCGACCCCCATGAACCCGCCGTCCATGTGCGGGATCCCGCCGTGGAACATCATCACGGCGACGACCGCACACGCCCGGACCCCGTCGAGGGCGGGCAGGTAGGCCAGACGAGTGTGCGAGATCGCGCTCTCGTCGTCCTGCATCGGGCCCATCCCTCCTCGTTCGGCTCAGGCCGGCACCGCCATAAGGCTGTCCGGGGATCAGACATTGTCTCAGACACGGCGCGCGCTCCCGGGGCAGCGGCCGCTCGCTACCCTGAGGCCTCCTGAGCCCTTCCCGCCCCCTGGCCCCGCCGCTCCGCCGCTCCCGCACCCCGCGCCGGCCCCGCCGCATCCTCGCGTTCTTCCTGGTGATCGCCGTGGTCGGTGCCGGGAGCGCGCTGGTCGTCGCCCGGCTGGACCGCGGCGCGGGGCTGAGCCCGCTCCGGGCCCGGATCGTCGCCATCGCCCAGGGCCAGGTCGGGTACCAGACGGATCCGGCCGACACCTACTGCAACAAGTTCAGCGCCTACTGGAACGCCGGTGTCGACGACTGCGGCAACGACAACCTCGACGAGGAGTGGTGCGCCGACTTCGCGGCCTGGGTCTGGAAGCAGGCGGGAGCCGACGTCGCCTACCAACTGGCACCCGGCTACCTCAATGCCGCGTCGGCCAGCTTCTACCTGTGGGGCGTGCGACACGGCACCTGGCACGCCGCCGGCTCGGGCTACGGGCCCCAGCCCGGCGACGTCGCCGTGTACGGCCTCGACGCCACGGCCGTCACCGCCGTGCACGTCGCCATCGTCACGAATGACAACGGGAACGCCGCGGCGCCCGACGTCGTGAACGGTGACGGTGACCGCACCGGCTTCAGCGTCGTGGAGGCCGGCACCGCCCAGGCCGACGCCGACGTGAAGGGGAACGGCGCCCCGCTCTCGGGTTACGTCTCGCCCGTGGCGTCGTCCCCGTCGTCGAGCTCCTCCTGACCGCGCCGGGCGGCGCCCGCATCCGTGCCGGCCCCGTCCTCAGCTCCCCGGCGTGTAGCCGGCCGGCAGCGCGATCGACTTCATCTCCAGGAAGCTCTCGAGCCCCTCGGGGCCGAACTCCCGTCCGACGCCCGACTCCTTGAAGCCGCCGAACGGCGTGGAGAAGTCGATGGGCACCGGCGCGTTGAGCATGTAGGTGCCGGTGCGGACCTGGCGTGCCACCCCGAGGCCACGGTCGTTGTCGGCCGTCCACACCGAACCGCACAACCCGTAGCTCGAGTCGTTGGCGATCTCGACCGCGTTGTCGTCGCCGTCGTAGGGGATCACCACGAGCACGGGCCCGAAGATCTCCTCCTGGGCGATCCTCATTTTGTTGTCGACGTCGGAGAACACGGTGGGTTCGACGTACCATCCCTTGGCGAACGCCGAGCCGGTGGGCCGGCCGCCGCCTAGCGCCACGGTCGCGCCCTCCTCGCGCCCGCTGTCGAGATACCCCTCGATCCGGGCCCGCTGCCGCTCGGCCACCACCGGGCCGACCTCGGTCGCCGGGTCCATCGGGTCGCCCACCTGCATGGCGGCCACGCCGGAGACGACGGCGTCGACCACCTCGGCGTAGCGCGCCCGCGGGGCCAGGATGCGCGTCTGCGCGATGCAGGCCTGCCCGTTGTTCATGATGGAGTTGGGCAGCAGCGTCGGGATCGTCGTGGCCAGGTCGGCGTCGTCCAGGATGATGGCGGCCGACTTGCCCCCGAGCTCGAGCGTGCAGCGCTTGAGGCGCTCGCCGCACAGCCCGCCGATCCGCTTGCCGCCGACGGCGGACCCGGTGAAGGAGATCTTGTCCACGCCCGCGTGCGTCACGAGGTGCTCGCTCACCTCGCGCCCGGCCGGGACGACGGAGAGCACGCCCTTGGGCAGCCCGGCCTCGGCGAAGATCTCGGCCAGCCGGAAGGCGTCGACGGGGGTCTCGGGAGCGGGCTTGAAGACGACCGTGCAGCCGGCGACGAGCGACGGCGCCAGCTTGGCGGCGGCGATGAAGAGCGGCACGTTCCACGGCGCGATGGCACCGACGACGCCGACCGGCTCCTTGGTGACGAGCACCTGTGGGTTCAAGAGGCCGGTGCGCACCTCGTCGAAGGCGTACGTGGTCGCCAGGTCGGCGTAGTAGTTGAAGATCATGGTGGGGGCGAGCACCTGGCCCATGGCCGAGAAGGAGATGGGCGCACCCATCTCCGTGGTGATCATCTCGGCCATGTCGCCCATCTCGGCCGTCACCTGCGCCGCCACCGCGGAGAGGATGGCGGCGCGCTCGCCCGGAGTCATGCGCGGCCAGGGGCCGTGGTCGAACGCCGTGCGCGCCGCCGCCACGGCCTTGTCGATGTCCGCCTCGGTGCCGTCGGGCACGCGGGCCACGACCTCCTCGGTCGCCGGCGAGATCACCGCGATCGTGTCGGTGCCCTCCGGGGCCACCCAGTCGCCGCCGATGAACAAGCGGTCGTAGTCCCGAATCGCCATGCGTCCCTCCCGGAGCTCGAGTTCAGGGGGCCCGCGCCCCCGCCGCCGGCTGCGCCCCGCGGCGCCCCCAGGGTAGCTGCGCCCCGCGCCGGCCGGACATCCCGCCCCGCGCCCCGCCGACCCCAGCCCCGAAGGACCCCTCCGGGGCGCTCAGTCCGGCTCGAGGCGTCGCTCGATGTGGGCGACGACGCCGCCGTCAGCCTCCACCCAGCCCTTCCCGGCGGCGTACGCGCACATGCCGGAGAAGCCCTCGTCCCACTCGGCGGTCGCCGCTGGCCCCGCCAGCGAGCGCAGGGCCACGGGGTCCACCACGAGGTGCTGCCCGTCGGGCCGGAGACGGCCCAGGCCGGCGGCAAGGACCATCCCGGCCAGGTCGCCGTCGCCCTCCACGGCGACCGAGAAGCGTGTGAAGTCGTCGGGGTCGCTCAGATGCACCCGCTCCTCGGCCAGGTCGATCACGATGACCACGGCCTGCGACGCTACAGTGCCGCCTCGTGCCCGACATCAGCCAGCGCGACCCGGCCGAGGTGGCCGCGACGCTCTCCCGCTGGCTGGCGACCAAGTCGGAGGACGGGCGCGGCCCCGAGGTCTTCGACGTCCAGGCTCCCGGCGCCAACGGCTTCTCCAACGAGACGATCCTGTGCCGCACCCGCTCCGCCGGCGGCGACGAGCAGCGCCTGGTCGTCCGGGTGGCGCCGACCAAGCACCTGCTGTTCCTCGATGCCGAGTTCTCGACCCAGTACCGGGCGATGCGGGCGCTGGCCGACGGCGGCACGGCCGTCCCCCTCCCGCGCCTCGGCTGGTACGAGGACGACCCCGGGTACTTCGGCGTGCCCTTCTTCTCCATGGACCACATCGACGGCCGGGTCCCCTCCGACAACATTCCCTACACCATGGAGGGCTGGGTCATAGAGGCCACGCCCGAGCAGCAGGAGCGGATGTGGTGGAGCGGCATCGACGCCCTGGCCACCGTGCACCGCAGCGACTGGCGGACCCTGGGCCTCGACTGGCTGGGCCGGCCCGCCCGCGGCAAGCCGGGGATCGAGCAGCAGATGTCGTATTACCGGGACTTCCTCGACTGGGCCACCCAGGGGGTCACGGTGCCGGTGATCGAGTCCACCTGGCAGTGGCTGGTGGACCACCAGCCGGCCGAGGAGGGTGACGTCGTCATCAGCTGGGGTGACAGCCGCATCGGCAACATGATCTGGGACGACTTCCGCTGCGTCGCGGTGATCGACTGGGAGATGGCCTCCCTGGGCCAGCCCGAGATGGACCTGGGCTGGTACCTCTACTTCGACCGGCAGTTCTCGGAGGGCCTGGGTGTCCCCCGGCCGGCGGGGTTCGGGACCCACGAGGACACCATTGCGCACTACTCGAAGCTGATGGGCCGGCCGATGCGCGACATCTTCTTCTACGAGGTGTTCTCTGGCTTCCGCTTCGCGGTGGTCATGTACCGGCTCTCCGACCTGGTCTTCGGCCGGGAGGACATGGCGCAGGAGGCGGACATGGCGACCAACAACATCGCCACCCAGCTGCTGGCCAAGATGCTCGACCTCGAGCCGCCCACCTAGCGCCTGGCGCGACCGCCCTACGAGGGATCGGGTCCGTCGTCGGGGATCGCGTCGTCGCCCGGGCCCACCACCACGCCCGCCGCACGCAGCCGCTCCCCCAGCCAGTCGGCGCCGTGGTCGCCCTGCATGGCCTCCTGCCAGCCGTCGAGGATCCGGTGGACGTCGTCGACCGTGGGGATCTTGGCCACGACGTGGACCGTCATCTTGTTGTCGTACCCGGGCGGTGCCGAGACGTGCAGGCCGCCGAAGGGGTCGCCGGTCACGTGGGGGGCCGGCTCACGCAGGACGTAGAGCTCGCCCGTGTCCTCGACGTAGTTCAGCTCGTGCCGGACCCCGTCCGCGTCCATCCACTCGGTGCCCAGCTCGAGCTCCGCGGAGGCTCGGCGGCGGGGGTCGGCTTCATAGAACTCGTCGATGTCCATCGGCCGCACACTACTGCCGACCTGGGGGATCACGGCTCCCTCGGCCGGGCCCCGGCGTTCGCGGTGCAGGGGGAGGGATCGGGGGAGCGGTCGTTGCGACGGTGGCCCCATGCCGACGACGCAGACGAAGCAACGGGTGGCCCTCATCGACCAGATGGGCGTCGAGTGGCGGTCCGTCGGCCGGTCCCGCAGCGCGCTGCGCGCACTCGAGGTCGTGGCCCGACGCGATCCGTGCCTGTCGGACCTGGTCTTCGGCACCGCCGGGGCGCCGGCCCCCTGCCCGACCCCGTGCGACCTGGTCGACCACATGCGACGGGCCCGTGGGCGCACCGAACGCGAGGAGGCCGCCCGCCTGGTGCGGGTATTGCTCCGGGAGGCCGCCACGGACCCGTTCCTGTGCCGGATGCTCGTGCAGGTCCTGCTGCCCGGCCTCATCGCGGTGGCCGGGAAGCTGCGTTGGGGGAAGGGCGGGGACTGGCAGGACGGCGAGGAGTTCTTCGGCGAACTGCTCTCGACGACGTGGCTCCTCCTGGGGGAATGGGCCGGTCAGGACCGCCCCTATGCGGTCCTCGACCTGCTCTCTGCCATCCGCTGTCGGTTACGGCGACAGCTGTTCCGGGCCAAGGACCTCGGCGGGCGCTCGGTCATCCTCGACCCCGAGGAGGCGGCGGAGCGGTCCTCCCCCTCCGAGACCGACCTCGAGGAGCTGGCCCGGATCCTCATCGAGCTGCACCGCGACGGCATGCGCGCCGACGAGGTCCAGGTCCTGTACGCCCACCATGTCCTCGGCTACTCCATCGCCGAGCTCGCCGCCCTGACCGGGCGCGATCGCCGCGCCCTCTATGCCCGCCGGGACCGCGGCCAGAGTCGCCTGTGCGCCTGACCCGACGCGGTCTGCGTGACACGTGCATATCGTGTGCCGGTGGTTGGTGGAGGGTCCGACACCGCCGAGGCTCCGCGCGCGCGAGTGGCTCGGGGCCGCCCCAACTGGTGGGTGATCCTGGCCGTGTCCCTCGCGCTCATGGCGCTGTTGGTCGCGACGTCGGGGAGCACACCGGACCGCGTCGGGCGCGGCCACACGCCGACCGCCGCGGTCGGTCCGGGGCACTCCTCCGGCCCGGCACACTCGGCCGACGGCTCATCCCCCGCGGGAAAGCGAGCAACGACGACGACGACGACGACCACGACCACGGCGGGCGCTCCACCCCCGACGTCGGTGCCCTCCACGTCGGGCACCACGCTGTTCTCGTCGCATGCGGTCGGTGCCGGGCCGACGACCACGGCCCCGAGCGTCACCACGACCACGACCGGAGCCACGACGACCACCACCACGGCCGCGCCCGCATCGCAACCGGCCGACCGGATGCAGGCCCAGGGCTACCTGAGCCCGCCTTTGCAGACGTCCAACGTTTACGGGTTCACCGGCACCGGCGCGATGCAGATATCGGTGCTGTGGTCGGGCAGCACCTACCTCACGATGACGGTCGGCTGCCCGAGCGGCGGACAGAGCGTGGGCGGGACCTCGGCCATGGCGGCCTCGCTCCCCGATGCGAGCGGCAGCTGCCGGGCGACGGTGAGTGAACCGTCCTCGGAGTCGGCCGCCTTGACCTACACGATCACGATCGGTCCGGCCGGTGGCTAGGCGCACCACCAGGGCGCGCGGGCAACGGCTCCTCGACGCCGCCGCCGCGGCGGTCGCCGCGGTCCTGGCGTTCACGGCGATCCCGGCGGTGCTGGTCTTCGTGGTGGGCAACCCGTTGGCCGGCGGGCTGGGCCACGCCGGGAGTCCCGCGTCGCGCGACGTGCTGTGCGCGCTCGTCCTGGTGGCCTGGGCGGCGTGGGTGGCCTGTTGCGCCCAGCTCGTGCGTGCAGTGATGGCGCGGGTGCGCAGCGGAGACGTCGAGAGCCTGCGGGGCGCGTCTCTCCTCGACCGGCTCGCGGCCCGGATCGCGTTCGGCGTGCTGGCTCTCGGCACCTTCGGTCCCCTGGCGCTCTCGCCGGGTGCCGGTGCCAGCACGCCGGTGCCGACCGGCCACGTCGGGGCCACGGTCTCCGGGCCGCACGCGCCGGATCGGTCGCCGCGCGCAGCCGGGACCACACATGCCGTGGAGCCAGGCGACACGCTCTGGGGCATCGCGGCCGATCGCCTGGACGACGGCGCCGACTGGACGGCGATTGCCGCCCTCAATCTGGGGCACCCGATGACCGGTGGGGCCTGGTTCGTCGACCCCGATCAGATCCAACCGGGCTGGCGGCTCCGCCTTCCGCACGCCACCGGCCCGCGGAGCGGCGGCCACGTGCCGGTCACGAGGCCGCAGGGACGCCCGCCGCCGCCCACCTGCCCGAACTGGTCGCGCTCGGTCTCGGCTCGCTCGCCTGTGCCGCCCTGGCCCGCCGGGCGCGACGACGCAGGAGCGCCCCGTCCGACTTCGACGTCGACCTCTCCCTCGGACGCGGCGTGTCGGAGGAGGCGGTCGACGCGGCAGCCCTCCTGCAGCGCTTTGCGGGGGTCCCCGCCCTCCAGGCCTTCGAGGCGGCCAACTGCCTTCTGGGCCGGAGTCTGCAGGAGGACCCGGGCGGGCCCGCGATCCGGGCCATCTGCGTGTCGTCGTCGGGCGTCACCTTCTGGCTGGCCGAGGCACGGCACGACGCCCCCGACGGATTCGTGGCGCAGAGGGACGGAACCGCCTGGCACGTGGACCATCGGGCTCTCGGAGAGGACGACGTCTTCACGCCCTATGTCCCGCTCGCCTTCCCGGTCGGCGACGACGACGAGGGAACCTGGCTGGTGGCGCTCGGGCCCGGCGCCGTGGTGCCGGTGCTCGGCGAAGCTGCGCCCTCGCTCCTGCGGTCGGCGCGCGTCACCGCGCCCGTGTGGGCGTGGTCGGACATGCTCCACGTGACCGACGACCCGGATGACCCCGTCCTTCGACACCCCTCGATCGCAGCGGGCGGACAGATGGCGCGCCGGAGCCTCTACTTCGGAGACCCGGCCTCACTGCCCGCCGACGTGGCGCGTCACACCGCAGTGGTCACCACGGCCACGGTCGGCGCGAGCGATCTGACCGTGCTCGTCGACCGCATGGGCGCAACCCTGCACCCCTTGGGCCGCGTCGTCCGCCCCCACCTCCAGTCCGAGGACACGGCCGAAGCGCTGGCGGACCTCCTCGCGCCCCCGGGCGCCCGCGACCGTCGACGGGCCCCCGCCGACCCGGTCCGGGGCCAGGCACCCGCCGCCGTCGGCGCGCCGGCCTTCTCACCGGGGACCGTCGAGGTGCGGCTCCTGACCATGACCCCGAGGCTGGACGGGCTCTGCGAGGAGCTTCCTCCCAATCGCGCCCGGCGGGCGGTCGAGCTCGTCGCCTACCTGGCCCTGCACCAACCCGACGGCATCACGGGCGACCGGCTCCGCACCCGCGTCCTCGGTTCGTCCGATGCCGACGCGGCCTCCAAGACGCTGTTCAACACGGCCCACGCGGCGAGACGCGCCATGGGCGTCGACGACCGCGGCGACCCTCTCCTTCCCACCGGGACCCGCACCGGGCTCTACCAGGTCTCCCCGCAGGTGACGGTCGACGTGCTCAGGTCCGTCGCGCTGGTGGCGGCGGGGCGGTCACAGGCCGATCCCGATGCGGCCGTCGCGCACTACCGCGCCGCGCTCGAGTCTCGTCGAGGGCGAACCGCTGGCCAACGCGCTGGCGGGGTACACGTGGTGGGAGGCCGAGGGCCACGGCGGGCGCATCGCCGCAGCGCTCGTCGACGCCGCCTGCTCCATGGCCACGCTGGCAGCCGACGCGGGGCGGTTCGCGCTGGCCCGCTGGGGCCTGGACCAGGCGCGCCTGGTCGAGCCCTACAGCGAGGCGCTCTCCCGCGCCGCCATGCAGCTCGCCGCCGCCGAGGGTGATGCAGACCGTCTCCGCCTCGAATGGCGGGACTGCCAGCGCCGCATCGACGCGCTCGGATCCCGGCAGCTCGCCGTCGACGCGCACCGAGACCCTCTACGGCGAACTGAGCCGCCGGGTGCTCGTGGGCGCGAGGACTGCGGAGCCGGACGGGCCGCGTCATGTGCCGGCGCCCAGCGACTGATCACCGGCTGCTGCGCCATAGGCCCGCACCACGTCCTCGAGGCGCGCCACCCGGCTGCCCTTCACGAGGGCGGCGTCGTCCGGCCCCAACGTGCGCAACAGGGCCACCGCGTCGTCACCGTCGGCCACCTGGGCCGGGCCGTAGAGGTCGGTCCGGTAGCCGGCAAGCTCGATCTCCAGTTCGGCCGCCAGCGTGGCCACCCGACGGTGCTCCGCCTCGCTCTCGGCACCGAGTTCGGCCATGAGGCCCAGCAACGCCAGCTTCCTCCCCGCCCCGAGCGCGGCGAGCGAGCGCAGCGCCGCCTCGGTGGAGGCCGGGTTGGCGTTGTAGCAGTCCACGACGAGCACGGGGCCACCGGGGATGCGGTGCACCTCCATGCGCAGGGGCGAGCCGGACGCCTCGACGAGGCCGGCCACCACGCCCTCGAGGGGGACGCCGCACCACAGCGCCACCGCCGCCGCACCCAGGGCGTTCGGCACCTGCTGCACCCCGTGCAGGGCGAGGCCCACGTCGGCCGCGCCCCAGGGGGTGACGAGGCGGAACCGCGGGCGGAGCTCGGCGTCGAGCACGACGTCCTCGGCGCGCACCTCGGCGTCGCCATGGACTGCGTAGCCGATCACGGGGCAGGGGCTGTGCGCCGCCATGCGGGCGACCCGGGCGTCGTCGAAGTTCAAGACGGCGAGGCCGGACTCGGGCAGCGCGGTCACCAGCTCGCTCTTCGCCCTCGCCACGCCCTCCAGGTCGCCGAAGTACTCGACGTGGGCCATGGCGACGCTGGTGACGATGCCCACGGTGGGCCGGGCCACCTGGGCCAGGCGCCGGATGTGGCCGACGCCGCGCGCCCCCATCTCGAGCACGACCCACTGCACGTCGTCGGCTGCGTTGAGCAGGGTCAGCGGCAGGCCCAGTTCGTTGTTGAAGGAGCGTGCGCTGGCCGCCGTCCGGAAGGTGGGAGCCAGGCAGGCTCGCAGAAGGTCCTTGGTCGTCGTCTTACCGACGGATCCCGTGATCCCGATCACTCCGCCGACACGGGTGCGGGCCAACAGGCCGAGGTTCATGAGCGCCAGGGACGTGTCGTCGACCCTGATGGCCGTCCCGCCGACGGGATCCTCCATCGTGAGGTAGGCGGGGGCGCCGGCCTCGAGGGCGGCGCCGACGAACGCGTGCCCGTCGCGCTCCGCGACGATGGGGACGTAGAGCTGGCCCGGTGCCAGCGTGCGCGTGTCGGTGCTGGCGCCGTCGACCACCACATCGGGCCCGACCAGCTCCCCGCCGAGGTGGCCTGCGAGCTCAGATGTGGGGAATCGCACGCATCGCCCTCGCGATCGATTGTATAGCCTCGGTCGATGCCAGATCCGGGAGCGTTGGCCGTGGTCTACGGCGGCCCCTCGGCCGAGCACGAGATCTCGTGCATCTCGGCGCGTCGGATCACCGCCACCGCGCTCGAAGCCGGGTTCACCGTCAAGGCGATCGGGCTGACCCACGACAAGCGCTGGGTCGACGCCAACCGGGTCCTGGCCGACGCCGGCCAGGTCGTCGCGCTCGCCTCGCCCGACGACCTGCTCCACCACGACCCGGGCACCGAGCTGACGGGCCTCGACGCGGGGCTGCCCCCCGACGCGGTCGTGTTCCCCGCGCTGCACGGGCCGTTCGGGGAGGACGGGGTGATCCAGGGGCATCTCGAGGCGCTGGGCGTCCCCTACGTCGGCGCCGGCGTGCTGTCCTCGGCCATCTGCATGGACAAGGGCATCGCGAAGTCCGTCCTGCACGACGCCGGTCTCCCGGTGGCGGCGTGGCGGCTGGTGGCCCGGGCGTCGTGGTCCGCCGAGGTGATGGAGGAGGCGATCGGCGCCCTGGGCCTCCCGATCTTCGTGAAGCCCGCCAACCTCGGGTCCTCCATCGGCGTGGCCAAGGTGGCCGACGCGGCGGCACTGGGCGACGCCGTCGTCGGCGCCTTCGACTTCGACGACCACGTCATCCTGGAGGAGTTCATCCGGGGCCGTGAGCTCGAGCTCGCGCTGAAGGGCAACGAGGACGTGACGGTGTCGCGGGCCGGCGAGATCGTGGCCAGCCGAGAGTTCTACGACTACGAGGACAAGTACGTGCTGGGCGCGGCGGAGACGATCGCACCGACCGACGTGACGACGGCGCAGCTGGCCCACGCGCAGCGCGTCGCCACCGCCGCCTACCGCGCCCTGCGGGTCGAGGGGCTGGCCCGCGTCGACCTCTTCCTCCAGGACGACGACGAGATCGTGGTGAACGAGGTGAACACCATGCCGGGCTTCACCCCCATCTCCATGTTCCCCATGCTGTGGGAGGCCGAGGGCGTGGCCTTCGGAGCCGTGCTCGGGGAGCTGGTCACGCTCGCCCGGGCCCGCCACGCCCGCCGGCGGCTGTTGCGCACGCACCGCGCGCCCTGAGGCTCAGCGGCCCGGACGGCGGCGCGGCCGCGCCGCACGGCGTGCGTCCTCGCGGGCGCGCACACCGGGGAGGACCCCCAGCACGTAGGAGGCGCTCAGGCCGCCGGCGGCGAGGATGACGAGCAGCGGCGCCGGGTTGAACCGGTTCTGCACCGACACCGACGCCGTCAGCGCCAGCAGGCCGAAGATGACCATGCCCACTGGCCCGAGGACGCGCAGGCCCCGGACGCGGAAGGGGCGTGGGATCTCGGGATGGCGCCGGCGCAGGCGCACCGCGCAGAAGCCGGCAACGCCGTAGATCATCGCCTCGAGCGCAGCTCCGACCGCGACGAGCACCTGCCAGGCCTGGGTCACCGCGACCAGCAACGCGACCACGGCGGAGACGGCGCCCAGGGCCACGACCGGCACCCAGGGGACGGCGCGGTCGTTGAGCCGGGCCAGCTGGCGGGGCAGGGAGCCCTCGCGCGCGGTGCCGTAGATGAACCGCGACGCGGTGATGAAGCCGCCGTTGAACGTGTTCAGGGCGGTGACGGCGGTCACCCCGGCCATCACCCACAGCCCGGCGTGCCCGAGGGCGGCGATGCCGAGGTAGAGCTGCGGGTAGGCGGAGGAGAGCTCGTGATGCGTGAGCGTGTGGCTCATCGCCACCGCAGCCACCGAGCACACGACGCAGAGGATGCCGATGGCGATCAACATGCCCCGGTTGACGGATGCGGGCTTGCGCACCTCCTCGGCGCTCGTCGTCACCCATTCGAACGCGCTGTAGAGGAACACGCCCAGGGCGACCGCCTCGAGGAGGTCCCCGGGCCGGTGCCCGTGCAGCGGCTGGAAGGGGGCGTGCAACCCGTGGCCGCTGCGCACGAGGGCCAGGATGCCGACGGCGAGGGTGGCCAGCACGACCACTGAGGTGGCGACGTCCTGGAGCAGGCCGGCCACGGTGATGCCGCGCAGGTTGGTGACGACGGCGACCGCCAGCAGCCCGACGATCCAGAGCGAGGCGACCCACGCCGGCTCGCCGAAGGCGCGCGCCAGTGCGCTGCCGACGATGAAGGCGTCGGCGGCGATGACCAGGACGATGGTCGTCATGTAGGTGAACGTGATGGTGAGGGCGACGCGGTCGTCCATGGCCCGCTTCATGTACAGGCGGATGGCGGCGGCGGTGGGGAACATCCCGTTGAGCTCGCCGAAGAAGCCGTAGGCCACGAGCGCGAGGACTCCGGCGACGATGATGGGGATGAAGGCGGAGTCGCCTCCCACATAGGCCACGAGCCCGGCGGCGGCCAGGTACTCCAGGGCGGCGAAGGCCAGGCCGGTCGAGGTGGTGACGACCGTGCGCAGGCCGAGCGCTCGGCGCAGCGTGGCCCGGGACGCGAGGACGGCGTCGGTCATGGCGATCGGGCCGGATCAGGTATCGAGGAAGGCCACCATGGAGATGGCGTCGATCCGCATGACGTCCTGCTGCGACCCCGCCAGCGTGATCTCGCCCGACATGTACTTCTCCGACGGGTTGAGGTCGCCCCAGAACATGTCGCAGAAGTCCTCGCTGCTGCCGGTCACCACGACGTCGGGTTGCCCCTCGTGGCCCACCGCGAGCTCCGACAGCCGCTGGCCCTCCACCCGCATGGTGTAGGCCTGCGCGGTGTCGGTCGTGACGAAGTGGATGACGCGGTCCCAGCCCTTGACCATTTTGGTCAGGCGGGGGTTCTCGTTGCTGCGCGTGCGCCATTCGGCGAAGGCCTCGAGCAGCTCATCGGTCGAGGCCAACCGGCTCCCCTTTGAGCGCGCCCAGCACCTCGTCGGCGGCGCGCCGGCCGGCGGAGAGCGCGCCGTCGAGGTAGCCGCACCACTGCGTCGCCGTCTCCGTCCCGGCCCAGTGCAGCGGCCCGACGGGCTCGCGCAGCGCGGGGCCGAGCGCGGTCAGCGCCCCGGGGGCGCTCACGGCCACGGGGCCGCCGCGGGTGAAGGGCTCGGCCGGCCAGTGCTGCTCGACCACCTCGATCGGACGGCGCGCCCGCGGCCCGAAGGCGCGCTCGAGGTCGGCCAGCATGAGCTCGCGCCGCACCTCGGGCCCGGCGCGCTCGAGGCGGCGGCAGTCGTCTCCGGCGACGAAGCCGACGATGGCGCCGTGGGAGGCGTCCTCGGGGGAGTTGTCGAACGTGCTGCCCAGCGCGCTCTCGGGGGCGACGATCTGGCCGTTGAGCCCGTCCTCGCGCCAGAACGGGCGGTCGTACAGCACGTGGACCTTGGTGACAGCGCCCATCGGCATGCGCTGGGAGAGCTGGTCCCGGCCCCCGGGGAGCGGCGGGGTGTAGGTGAGGCGCCCGCACAGCACGGGCGACATCGCGAAGACGGCGCGCCGGGCGCGCACGCGCAACGGGTCGTGCGGCGACGACGGGTCGGCCGGGTCGGCCCCGGTCGCGACGAGACGGGCACCGATCGCGACGTCGGCGGGGCGGTATGTCACGCTCTCGACGGGGGCGCCGAGCACGACGCGGTCCCCCAGCTCGGCCGCCATTCCCTCGGCGAGTTGCTGGGACCCTCCGGCGAAGCGGCCCTCCTGCGCGCCGCCGGTGGTGCGGGCGAGGTTGGTCAGCCCCCCGCCGGCATGGAGGTAGAAGAGGGCGAAGAGGAGCGACAGCTCGCCCGACCCCGTGCCGAAGATGGCCTTGATCGCCACCTCCAGGATGGAGCGCGCCGACGCGGAGGAGAGATGGTCGTCGAGGTAGGTGGCCAGGGTCCGGGCATCGAGGGCGGCGGCGTCCGGCGCGTCCCAGGGGGCCTCGGTCGGGACTTCGAAGGCGGCCAGGTCGAGGTCGAGCATGGCGGCGATGCCGTCGGCGGCGCCGTGGGGGTCCGAGGTGGGGATGAGGCCGACGTAGGGCTCGCGCGTGCCCTCGCGCAGCTCCACCCCCTGCCCGGTGGTGTACGTCGGGAAGGTGGCCACCCCCAGCTCGGACGCCAGGGCGGCGAGATGGTCCTGGGTCGGGCCGATCCACTGGCCCCCGCGGTCGATGGTGAACCCCGCTGCGGTGACGTCGGTGAAGGAGCGGCCGCCGACCCGGTGCCGGGCATCGAGCACCAGCACGTCGACGCCGGAACGGGCCAGGTGGCGGGCGGTGGCGAGGCCGGAGTAGCCGGCCCCGACCACCACCACCTCGCACTCCCGGACCGTCTCGGCCATGTCCCCTACCCTCTCCCTGGGCCCGGCGGCCCCCGGTCGGCCACCATAGGCGCAGGTCCCCGGGGTGCCCCGAGCACCCTTTCTGTACCGTGCGGAGTGTGGTCATGACGTTCGAGGGCTTGGAGAGCGACACGTGGGAGGCCCTCCCCGGTGCCAGTCGCCTCACCATCGCCCAGCGGGAGGCCATCGAGTCGGAGGACCCGTTGCTGTGCGTCGTGGCCGGGGCCGGCGCCGGCAAGACCCGGGTGCTCACGCTGCGGGTCGCCCGCCGCGTGCGTGACGGATCCATCGAGGCCGACCGCACGCTGGTCACCACGTTCAGCCGGAAGGCGGCCGACGAGCTGCGCACGCGCCTGTGGTCGCTCGGCGTCTCGGGGGTCAAGGCCGGCACGTTCCACCGCACCGCGCTCGGCCTGCTGCACGAGCACCGCGAGCTGCGCGGCCGGCCGCTCCCCCAGCTCCTGCCCGACCGCCGGCGCCTGCTCGCCGAGGTGACGACCGGTGACCCCCGCCGGACACGGGCCCTCGACTCCGAGATCGGCTGGGCCAAGGCGCGGCTCGTGCCCCCCGACCACTACGAGGCCGAGGCGCGGCGGCACCGCCGCCGCAGCGGCATCAACGCCGACCAGGTGGCCGACGCCTACGCCCGCTACGAGGCCGAGCGCGCGCGAAGGCGCCTCCTCGACTTCGACGACCTGATCGTCTCCTGCGCCGACGCCCTGGCCGGCGACCGCGAGTTCGCCGACTCCATCCGGTGGCGCACGCGCCACCTCTTCGTCGACGAGATGCAGGACGTCAACCCGGCCCAGTTCCGGCTGCTGACCACGATGCTGGCCGACGAGCCCGACCTCTTCGTCGTGGGCGACCCCAACCAGTCCGTGTACGGGTTCAACGGGGCCGACCCCACCTTGTTGGGCCGGCTGCCCGAGATCCTGCGGGGCACCAAGGTGATCCGACTGGACGAGAACCACCGCTGCACGCCCCAGGTGGTGGCGGTGGCGACCGCCGTCCTGCGCGAGGGCGGCGGGGCGAGCGAGGTGGTGCCGCCGCGCACGACACGGGTCGACGGGCCCGTCCCCAAGGTCGTGGTGCACGCCACCGAGGCCGACGAGGCGGCGTGGGCCGCGGCCCGGGCGAAGATGTCGCGCACACCGGGGCGCCGGTGGTCGAGCATCGCGGTGCTGACGCGCACGAACGCGCAGCTGGCCACGGTGCAGGCGGCCATGGACGCGGCCAGGGTGCCGAGCCGGATCGCGGGTGCCGACCTCGGGCCGGCCTCCGACCTGCGCGCGGAGAGCGGCCGGCGCGGCGAGGACGACACCCCCGACGCGGGGCGCGAGGACGCCGAGGACCGCGACCGGGTGGTGCTCACGACCTTCCACCGGGCCAAGGGCCTGCAGTGGCCGACGGTGCTGGTGCTCGGGTTGCGGGAGGGGCTCATGCCCATCGGCTCGGCCCAGACGGCGGCCGCCGTCGAGGAGGAGCTGCGCCTCCTCTACGTGGCGCTGACCCGCTCCGAGGAGGAGCTGTGGTGCAGCTGGTCGGAGCGCTCCGGTGCCGCCGTGCCGACGGACCCGGCGCGCGGGCCGAGCCCGTGGCTCGCCGCCATTGAGCGGGCGATCGCGGAGCTCGAGACGGAGGCGGCGCCGACCGCGGCCGACGAGGTCTCGGTGCACGTCGCCGAGCTCCGGCGGCGGCTCGCCGAGGCGGCCGAGGGAGCCACGCAGGGCGAGTAGGGCCGGTAAGGTCGGTCCCGCCCGAACGTCCCGAGGTGGCAGTGGCCCGTCGCATGCCGGAACTCCTGGAACAGCTGCGCAAAGCCGTCGGCGAGAGCCACGTCGTGGCCGCCGACGCCGTGCACGCCGACTACACCCACGACGAGGCGCTCACCACTGCACCGGTCGTCCCGCTGGCCCTCGTGCTGCCGGCCACGACGGGCGAGGTGTCCGAGGTCCTCGAGGTGGCGAGCGAGCACGGGGTGCCGGTCGTGGCCCGGGGCAGCGGCACGGGGCTCTCCGGCGCGGCCGTCCCGGTCGCCGACGGGATCCTCCTGGCCTTCGACCGCATGACGCGCATCCGCGAGATCGACACCGAGAACCAGGTCGCCGTGGTGGAGCCCGGCGTCACGCTCCAACAGCTCAACGCCGAGCTCGCCCCGCTCGGCCTCATCTACCCCGTCTCCCCCGGTGAGCAGAGCGGCTCCCTCGGCGGGAACGTGGCCACCAACGCGGGCGGCATGCGAGCGGTCCGCTACGGGGTGACACGCCACCACGTCCTCGGGCTCGAGGTGGTGCTGGCCGACGGCCGGGTGCTGCGGACGGGCGGCAAGTTCGTCAAGTGCTCCTCGGGCTACGACCTGACCCAGCTCCTGATCGGCTCGGAGGGGACACTCGCCATCACCACGGAGGTGACGGTCAAGGTGCAGCCCCGCTTCACCGCCACGGCGACCGTCCTGGCCCCCTTCGGCACGCTGGCGGAGGTGGCGCGCGCCGTGCCCCCCATCGTGCAGAGCGGGATCGATCCCTCCATCCTCGAGTACGTCGACGTCTTGGTCATGGCCGGCATCACCCGGGCCGCCGGGCTGGACCTCGGCGTCCCCGACGAGGTCAAGGCGGCCACCCTGGCCTACCTCGTGGTCGTCCTCGAGGGCATGGAGGCCGACCGGGTGGACGAGGACGTCCAGCACCTCGGCACGCTACTGACGGAGCTCGGGGCACGCGACGTCTACGTGCTGCCGCCGACCTCGGGGGCGCAGCTCATCGCCGCCCGGGAACGGGCCTTCTTCGTCGGCAAAGCGGCCGGCTGCGACGACCTGATCGACGCGGTCCTCCCCCGCGCGTCCATCCCCGGCTACCTGGCCCGGGTCGCCGAGCTGGCCGAGGAGCACGGGGCGCTGGTCACGGGGTGCGGGCACATCGGCGACGGCAACGTGCACGTGACCGTCTTCCAGCCCGACGACGAGCGCCGGCACGCCCTCATGCACGCCAGCTTCGAGCTGGCGCTCGCCGAGGGGGGCGCCATCTCGGGCGAGCACGGCATCGGGACGGCCAAGCTGTCGTACTTCCTGGAGATGGAGGACCCGGTGGCGTTGGAGCTGATGCGCAGCATCAAGACGGCGTTCGACCCGCAGGGGATCCTCGGGCCCGACCGGGTCCTCGGCATGGCGCCGACGGAGGCGCCCGCGTGAACGGCGCCCGCTCGCTGCTGTCCACCTTGGTCGGGGCCGGCGTCGACGTGTGCTTCGCCAACCCCGGGACCTCCGAGATGCACTTCGTCGCCGCGCTCGACGACGTGCCGGCCATGCGTGGCGTCCTGTGCCTCTTCGAGGGGGTCGTCACCGGCGCGGCCGACGGCTACGGCCGCGTCGCCGGGCGCCCGGCGGCCACCCTGTTGCACCTCGGTCCCGGACTCGGCAACGGCCTGGCCAACCTCCACAACGCGCGCCGGGCCCGCACCCCCATCGTCAACGTGGTCGGGGACCACGCGACGTACCACGGACGCTACGACGCGCCGCTGCAGTCGGACATCGCGTCCATCGCCGGCGCCGTCTCGGGGTGGTACCGCTCGAGCGCGCGGGCCGACGACGTGGGGGGCGACGCCGCCGACGCCGTGGCCGCCGCGCTGGGGCCGCCCGGTTGCGTGGCGACCCTGGTGCTGCCCGCCGACTCCTCGTGGTCGGAGTCGACCACGGGCCCCTGCCCGCCGCGGGCACCGGGTCGGGCCACGGGCGTGCCGACGGACACGGTCGAGGAGGTCGCCAAGGCGCTGCGCTCGGGCGAGCGGGCGGCACTGCTCCTCGGTGGCAGCGCGGTGCGGGCGACGGGCCTGCACGCGGCCGGCCGGGTCGCCGCGGCGACGGGAGCGGCGCTCCTCGGCGAGACGTTCCCGGCCAACCTCGAACGCGGGGCGGGCGTGCCGGCCGTGGACCGGCTGGCCTACCTGGCCGAGATGGCCCAGGCGCAGCTGGACGGCGTGCGCCACCTGGTCCTGGTGGACGCCAAGGCCCCGGTGTCCTTCTTCGCCTACCCCGGCAAGGCGAGCGACCTTGTCCCGCCGGGTTGCACGGTGCACACGCTGGCCCGACCCGGCGAGGATGCCGCCGGCGCCCTCGAGGCCCTCGCCGAGGCGGTGGGTGCCGCGGCCGACGCGGGCACGCCGGCCCCGTTCGGCCGGCCCGAGCGCCCGACCGGGGCCGTCTCGGCCGAGTCGCTGGCCGCCGCGGTCGGGGCGACCCTGCCCGAGGGCACGATCGTGGTCGACGAGGGCAACACGTCGGGCCTCTTCGTCGCGGGGGCCACGGCGGGCGCACCGCGACACGACTGGTTGACGCTGACGGGCGGCGCCATCGGGATCGGTCTGCCCATGGCCACGGGGGCGGGCGTGGCGGCTCCCGAACGCCCCGTGCTCTGCCTGCAGGCCGACGGGAGCGCCATGTACACGCTGCAGGCGCTGTGGACGCAGGCCCGCGAGGGACTGAACGTGACGACCGTCGTCCTGGCCAACCGGAGCTACGCCATCTTGAACATGGAGCTGCACCGGGTGGGCGCCGACGCCGGCGGCGCGGCGGCGCGACGGCTGCTCGACCTCACCGATCCCGAGCTCGACTTCTGCGCCCTGGCCGCGGGGATGGGCGTGCCGGCCCGGCGGGTGGAGCGCGCCGAGGACCTGCTGACGGCGCTCGAGGCAGGCTTCGCGGAGCCGGGGCCGGCGCTGATCGAGGTGCCGCTGTAGCGGCCTCTGGCGGGCCCGCGGCCCTCACGATTGACAACGGAAGAACAACGTTGTCAACCCCTGAACAACAAAGTGGGACCAACGGCCCGAATAGGTTCCAACGGCTCTATAGCGCCCGACCACCGGCCTGTCACCATCCAATGGAAGGGCGGTGGTCTCCCCGGAGACACGCCAGGGGTCGGATCACCGAGGAGGGTGCAGATGCGGACGGAGACGGACAGTGCCCTCTCCGACGCGCACTCCATTGAGGCCGCGCTCGAGCGGCTCCGCCACGATCTCTTCGGCCACCCGCCCGTCCAGGAGGACGTGATCGCCGCCGGCCCCGAGCCCATCGACTACGCCTCCCTCGAGCTCGAGGTGGACCGGATGCGCAAGCGGCTCGCCATCTGGGAGATCTTCATGACCTACATGCGCAGCGGCGCCAGCAACTGGCCCGAGGTGCAGCGGTCGCTGACGAAGGCGGACTTCGACAAGATCGTGCTCATCTGCGACGGGGTCCCGCTCCGGGACCTCCTGCTGGATCTCCACTAGGCAAAGGATCGGTACACAGGGAACCGGTTTCCACACAGTCCTCCAGCACTTGGCCGAGCGGCTCTGCCGCTCTTGGCGACGGCCAAGTGGCTGAGGACGACTCGGACGCTTGGCCGAGCGGCTCCGGCCGCTCTTGGCGACGGCCAAGCGACTGAGGATGGCTCGGGGCGCTTGGCCGAGCGGCTCCGGCCGCTCTTGGCGACGGCCAAGCGACTGAGGATGGTTCGGGGCGCTTGGCCGAACGGCTTCGGCCGCTCATGGCGAGGGCCAAGCGCCGCGACCGTCGGTACTGTCCGGCCGCGGTGCGCTAATGCAGCCCGAGCACGTGGTACACGACGAAGGCCGGCCAGACCAGGGCCTTCAAGAAGGCCAGGACCACGAGCCAGAAGGTGCCCGAGTGGGTGTGGATGTAATACACCAATGCTCCGACGAACCCGAGGAACCAGATCCCTCCGGCGGCGCCGTTCTTGGCCTTCGCGTTGCTCGTCGCCTTTCCGTTGCTCGTGCCCGTCTCTGCCATGGGTCCTCCTCGTCGACGGCCTGGGGAATGAGTCGTGCTTCGCCGGCCCGCCGGCTCAGCGCCGACCCGACTGCCGCTCCATCTCCCGCGTGATCTCGCTCTCGGAGATGGGCTTGTGGCCGTGGCCGTACACGAACCAAGCGCGCACACCGACGATGGCGGCCACCGCGATCAGCGGGTAGACGATCCAGTAGTTCCAGACGTCGTGGATCCCCGAGCTCTGGCTGAACCCCTGGGTCGGCCAACCGCCGGCGTTGTGGTACTCCGACGTGGCCCAGATGAGGACCAGGAGGGCCACCCCGATCGCGGTGAACACCAACTCGGCATGGAAGCGCCGCTTGCGCTTGATCCGATGCACCGCCTGCCGACGCTCGGCCTCATCTCCGTTCGCAGGCGACGTCTCGACGACGCCGGGTCTCTGCTCCGTGCTGCTCATGGCTGCACCTTCCGATCTGCAGTCCGGCTCGAAGCCATCTCCGTCACACGGGTCCCGTCACCCGCATGCCCCTCCTTGCAGGGTGCCACGTTCGGCGGGCCCTTCCAGGGCCGAAGGTCCCCTTCTCGCCCCAGTCCTGGCGCGGCGAGGCCCGGTGGGCCACAGCCGGGTCAGCTCGGCGGACGGAGGGCGAGCGGACTAGTAGGTGTAGGTGGGGGCCGACCCACCCGAACTGCAGTTCGAGCCGGGGCAGCTGGGCCCCCCGCTCGTGGTCGTGATCATCACGTAGTAGGTCGCGTTGTTCTGCCCGCCGGAAGGAACGGTGGCGGTGAGGGTCGTGGACGACGACACCGTGACGCTGGTTGCGTTCAGGGTGGAACCGTTGCCCGACTGCGGGATGAGCTGGACCGTCGTCCCGCCACTCACGAAGCCGATCCCGGTCACGGTGATGGAGGTGTTCGCACCGCCCGAGGTCGGACTGACGCTGGCGACGACGGGCGTGAGTGGCACAAACGTGAAGGTGGGCCCCGTCGCGCTGGTGCCACCGGCCGGGAAGGTCGTGACGGTCACGTAATACGTGGTGTCCTGGACGATGCCAGGGGTCGTGGCGGTGATGGTCTGCACACCGTTCACGTACCCGTTGACGGTGAGGTAGGGCGCCTGCAGCACGATGGAGTTGTTGGCGGTGTCGATGAAATTCACCTTCGTATTGTCGCCGGCGACGGGGCTGAGGAAACCCGTGCCGCTGATCGTGATGGACGTCCCCCCGGCCGCGGAGCCGGACGTCCCTCCGGACGCGGTCGCGATCGAGGTGACGGTCGGGATGACCGGCTGGTAGGTGAACTGCGCCTGGGGGCCCGCCTGGCTGGACCCGTCGGTGGTGGACACGATGACGTAGTAAGTCGTCACCGTCGTCGCGGGCGGCGTCGTCACGGACAGCGAGGTGGACGAGTTCACCGTGACCCCGACACCGGGGAAGACGATGTTCGACGAGAGGTTGGTCGCGATGAAGTTGACCGTCGCTCCCGTCACGAAGCCGGTGCCCGTCAGGTTCACGGTCGTACCACCCGTGAGAGGACCCACGTTCGTCGACAGCGAGGTCACCGTTGGATTCAGGGTGCCGATGGTCGAGCTGTTGACGGTCATGCCCTGACCACAGGTTCCGTTCGGCGGCGGGATGCACACGCCGGGGTTGACCGATGGGTTTGCCGTCGAGTAGTCGTCGAAAGTGACGAGCGTCTGGAGGCCCGGGCTGCCAGCGCACTGCAGCGCCGCGGCCTGCACCGAGGCCAGGGAGCTGCCGCTGACAGGCGTCGGAACGACGCTGGTCAAGCAGGCAGACACGGTGACGACACGCGTCGACGCGCTGGTGGGGGTCCACACGGTGCTGCACCAGACAGCCACCTGATAGTTGAGGACGGTCAACTCGGAGACCGTGCCCGTCCCCGCTGCGGGCGTCGGGCCCCAACAGTACGAGGGCGGGCTGGCGTTGAGCGTCTGCTTCGAGCCCAGGAGCGGCGCGTAGCGAATGTTCTGGATCGCCACCTGTGTGGTGCTGGACAGGGCGTACTGAGCCGACCGGTCCTGCTGGAACCTCAAGCTGTTGGACAGATCGTTGGACGTCCACGAGGCCAGCCCGCCCACGATGAGGCCGATGACGACCAGGAAGAGGAGCGCCAGGACGAGCGTGGCGCCCGACTCGTCACACGGACGCGGCGCGACCGTCGGACCCGAATGACTACGCAGTCTCCGCGCCGCACAACGTCTCAGTCTCATCGCAGTAACCCGCCTCATCTCGTCTCGCCCGCCATCAACTCGAAAGGGTGATCGTGAGCTCTGTGACGGCACCGACCTTTGCGGTCATGGTGGCCGTCTTCGGCGATCCCGAAGAGCGAACGAGAGTGAACTGGCCCGTCGACACCGACTGGTTCGTTGGAATGGTCAACGACGTCGGGTTCACCGTTCCGCTCGATGCGCCGACCGACAGGGCGACCGTGATGGCGCTCCCCGTGGTGTTAGTCACGGCGTTGCCATACTGGTCCTCCAGCTGGATACTTGCCGTGACCGTCCGAGCGGAAGCGTTTCCATTCCCATTCAGGCTGCCTTCGCCCGTCGACGTGCAGGTCACGCTCCCCACGGCCCCGCTGCACGTCAGGTTCGGAGTCGGCTGCTGGGTGATGTTCGTCAGCCCGATGCCAGCCTCAGCAGCCGCCTGCACCGTGATGGAGCCCTGGGTGCCCGTGATGGTCCCCGTCACCGTGTCGGTGGCGGTGATGGACTGGGTGCCCGCCGTCTTGAGGGTGACCCCGTTGGTGAAGGTGTGGACCCCGTTGTCGCCGGCGACGAAGGTGTAGTTGGCCGGCAGGCCGGCGCCCGCGGTGGCCTGGCCGTCGGTGCTCGTGAAGTGGACGGTCCCGGTGTAGCCCGGCGTCGTGTTGCCGAACGCGTCTTGGGCCGTGACCGTCACGCTGTGGGCCACCCCGGCCGTGGTCGGGCTCGGGAAGGCCGAGACCGTCAAGGTGGCCGCGGCGGCGGGGTTCACCGTGATGGAGCCCTCGGTGCCCGTGATGGTCCCCGTCACCGTGTCGGTGGCGGTGATGGACTGGGTGCCCGCCGTCTTGAGGGTGACCCCGTTGGTGAAGGTGTGGACCCCGTTGTCGCCGGCGACGAAGGTGTAGTTGGCCGGCAGGCCCGAGCCGGCGGACGCCCAGCCGTCGGTGCTCGTGAAGTGGACCGTGCCCGGTGTAGCCCGTGGCCGTGTTGCCGAAGGCGTCGTGGGCCGTGACCGTCACGCTGTGGGCCACCCCGGCCGTGGTCGGGCTCGGGAAGCCCGAGACGACGAGCGTGGTGGCCGAGGCCGGGTTCACCGTGATGGAGCCCTCGGTGCCCGTGATGGTCCCCGTCACCGTGTCGGTGGCGGTGATGGACTGGGTGCCCGCCGTCTTGAGGGTGACTCCGTTGGTGAAGGTGTGGACCCCGTTGTCGCCGGCGACGAAGGCGTAGTTGGCCGGCAGGACGGCCTCGCCGTCGGTGCTGGTGAAGTGGACGGTGCCGGTGTAACCCGTGGCCGTGTTGCCGAAGGCGTCGTGGGCGCTGACCGTCACGCTGTGGGCCACCCCGGCCGTGGTCGGGCTCGGGAAGGCCGAGACGACGAGGGTGGTGGCGTTGCTCGAGAGCACCGAGATGGAGCCCTGGGTGCCCGTGATGGTCCCCGTCACCGTGTCGGTGGCGGTGATGGACTGGGTGCCCGCCGTCTTGAGGGTGACCCCGTTGGTGAAGGTGTGGACCCCGTTGTCGCCAGCGACGAAGGCGTAGTTGGCCGGCAGGCCCGCACCCGCCGTGGCCTGGCCGTCGGTGCTGGTGAAGTGGACCGTCCCGGTGTAGCCCGGCGTCGTGTTGCCGAACGCGTCCTGGGCCGTGACCGTGACGCTGTGGGCCGTGCCCGCCGTGGTCGGGCTGGGGAAGGCCGAGACGACGAGGGTGGACGTCACGCCCGGGAGCACGGTGATGGAGCTCTGGGTGCCCGTGATGGTCCCCGTGACCGTGTCGGTGGCGGTGATCGACTGGGTGCCCGCCGTCTTGAGGGTGGCCGAGAAGGTGTGCGTCCCGGCGTCGCCCCCGGTGAAGGCGTAGTTGGCCGGCAGGCCGGCGCCGGCGGTGGCCTGGCCGTCGGTGCTCGTGAAGTGGACCGTGCCCGTGTAGCCGGTGGCCACGTTGCCGAAGGTGTCGTGGGCGGTGACGGTCACGTTGTGGGCCGCGCCGGCTGCGGTCGGGCTGGTGAAGCCGGCGACCGTCAAGGTGGTCGCCGAGGCGGCGTTCACCGTGAAGGTGCCCGAGGTGCCCGAGGTGAGGCCGGACGAGGCCGCCTGGAGGCTGTAGGTGGTGCCCGACGTGTTGAGGACGAGGTTGCCGAAGGTCGCCAGCCCCGATCCGTTCGTCGTGGCGCTCGTGGTCGAGGTGCCGGTGAAGCTCCCCGGCCCGGTGCTGACGGTCATGTTCACCGTCGCCCCCGAGTCGGCCACGGCGTTGCCGTAGAGGTCTTGGACCTGCACGTTCACGGCCGGGGTGATGGCGGTGCCGGCCGTGGTCGTGCGTCGGCTGCTGGGCGAAGGCCAGCTTGCTGGCCCCGGCCGCCTGCACCGTGATGGAGCCCTGGGTGCCCGTGATGGTCCCGGTCACCGTGTCGGTGGCGGTGATGGACTGGGTGCCCGCCGTCTTGAGGGTGACCCCGTTGGTGAAGGTGTGGACCCCGTTGTCGCCGGCGACGAAGGTGTAGTTGGCCGGCAGGCCCGAGCCGGCGGACGCCCAGCCGTCGGTGCTCGTGAAGTGGACCGTCCCGGTGTAGCCCGTGGCCGTGTTGCCGAAGGCGTCGAGGGCCGTGACCGTCACGCTGTGGGCCGCCCCGGCCGTGGTCGGGCTCGGGAAGCCGGAGACGGTCAAGCTGGTCGCCGAGGCGGGGTTCACCGTGATGGAGCCCTGGGTGCCCGTGATGGTCCCCGTCACCATGTCGGTGGCGGTGATGGACTGGGTGCCCGCCGTCTTGAGGGTGACCCCGTTGGTGAAGGTGTGGACCCCGTTGTCGCCGGCGACGAAGGCGTAGTTGGCCGGCAGGCCGGCGCGCCGTCGGTGCTGGTGAAGTGGACGGTGCCGGTGTAGCCCGTGGCCGTGTTGCCGAAGGCGTCCTTGGCGGTGACGGTCACGTTGTGAGCCGCCCCGGCCGTGGTCGGGCTCGGGAAGCCCGAGACCGTCAGAGTCGTGGCTGCAGCCGAGAGCACCGTGATGGAGCCCTGGGTGCCCGTGATGGTCCCCGTCACCGTGTCGGTGGCGGTGATGGACTGGGTGCCCGCCGTCTTGAGGGTGACCCCGTTGGTGAAGGTGTGGACCCCGTTGTCGCCGGCGACGAAGGTGTAGTTGGCCGGCAGACCGGCGCCCGCGGTGGCCTGGCCGTCGGTGCTCGTGAAGTGGACGGTCCCGGTGTAGCCCGGCGTCGTGTTGCCGAACGCGTCTTGGGCCGTGACCGTCACGCTGTGGGCCACCCCGGCCGTGGTCGGGCTCGGGAAGGCCGAGACCGTCAAGGTGGCCGCGGCGGCGGGGTTCACCGTGATGGAGCCCTCGGTGCCCGTGATGGTCCCCGTCACCGTGTCGGTGGCGGTGATGGACTGGGTGCCCGCCGTCTTGAGGGTGACCCCGTTGGTGAAGGTGTGGACCCCGTTGTCGCCGGCGACGAAGGTGTAGTTGGCCGGCAGGCCCGAGCCGGCGGACGCCCAGCCGTCGGTGCTCGTGAAGTGGACCGTGCCGGTGTAGCCCGTGGCCGTGTTGCCGAAGGCGTCGTGGGCCGTGACCGTCACGCTGTGGGCCACCCCGGCCGTGGTCGGGCTCGGGAAGCCCGAGACGACCAGCGTGGTGGCCGAGGCGGGGTTCACCGTGATGGAGCCCTCGGTGCCCGTGATGGTCCCCGTCACCGTGTCGGTGGCGGTGATGGACTGGGTGCCCGCCGTCTTGAGGGTGACTCCGTTGGTGAAGGTGTGGACCCCGTTGTCGCCGGCGACGAAGGCGTAGTTGGCCGGCAGGACGGCCACGCCGTCGGTGCTGGTGAAGTGGACGGTGCCGGTGTAACCCGTGGCCGTGTTGCCGAAGGCGTCATGGGCGCTGACCGTCACGCTGTGGGCCACCCCGGCCGTGGTCGGGCTCGGGAAGGCCGAGACGACGAGGGTGGTGGCGTTGCTCGAGAGCACCGAGATGGAGCCCTGGGTGCCCGTGATGGTCCCCGTCACCGTGTCGGTGGCGGTGATGGACTGGGTGCCCGCCGTCTTGAGGGTGACCCCGTTGGTGAAGGTGTGGACCCCGTTGTCGCCGGCGACGAAGGCGTAGTTGGCCGGCAGGCCGGCGCCCGCCGTGGCCTGGCCGTCGCTGCTGGTGAAGTGGACCGTCCCGGTGTAGCCCGGCGTCGTGTTGCCGAACGCGTCCTGGGCCGTGACCGTGACGCTGTGGGCCGTGCCCGCCGTGGTCGGGCTGGGGAAGGCCGAGACGACGAGGGTGGACGTCACGCCCGGGAGCACGGTGATGGAGCTCTGGGTGCCCGTGATGGTCCCCGTGACCGTGTCGGTGGCGGTGATCGACTGGGTGCCCGCCGTCTTGAGGGTGGCCGAGAAGGTGTGCGTCCCGGCGTCGCCCCCGGTGAAGGCGTAGTTGGCCGGCAGGCCGGCGCCGGCGGTGGCCTGGCCGTCGGTGCTCGTGAAGTGGACCGTGCCCGTGTAGCCGGTGGCCACGTTGCCGAAGGTGTCGTGGGCGGTGACGGTCACGTTGTGGGCCGCGCCGGCTGCGGTCGGGCTGGTGAAGCCGGCGACCGTCAAGGTGGTCGCCGAGGCGGCGTTCACCGTGAAGGTGCCCGAGGTGCCCGAGGTGAGGCCAGACGAGGCCGCCTGGAGGCTGTAGGTGGTGCCCGACGTGTTGAGGACGAGGTTGCCGAAGGTCGCCAGCCCCGATCCGTTCGTCGTGGCGCTCGTGGTCGAGGTGCCGGTGAAGCTCCCCGGCCCGGTGCTGACGGTCATGTTCACCGTCGCCCCCGAGTCGGCCACGGCGTTGCCGTAGAGGTCTTGGACCTGCACGGTCACGGCCGGGGTGATGGCGGTGCCGGCCGTGGTCGTCGTCGGCTGCTGGGCGAAGGCCAGCTTGCTGGCCCCGGCCGCCTGCACCGTGATGGAGCCCTGGGTGCCCGTGATGGTCCCCGTCACCGTGTCGGTGGCGGTGATGGACTGGGTGCCCGCCGTCTTGAGGGTGACCCCGTTGGTGAAGGTGTGGACCCCGTTGTCGCCGGCGACGAAGGTGTAGTTGGCCGGCAGGCCCGAGCCGGCGGACGCCCAGCCGTCGGTGCTCGTGAAGTGGACCGTCCCGGTGTAGCCCGTGGCCGTGTTGCCGCCGGCGTCCTTGGCCGTGACCGTCACGCTGTGGGCCGCCCCGGCCGTGGTCGGGCTCGGGAAGCCCGAGACGACGAGCGTGGTGGCCGGCCCGATCTGCACCGTGATGCCGCTCTGGGTGCCGGTGATCGAACCCGTCACCGTGTCGGTGGCGGTGATGGACTGGGTGCCCGCCGTCTTCAGGGTCACCGAGAAGGTGTGGGTCCCCGCGTCACCGCCGGTGAAGGTGTAGTTGGCCGGCAGCACGGCGTTGCCGTCGCTGCTCGTGAAGTGGACCGTGCCGGTGTAACCGGTGGCGGTGTTGCCGAAGGCGTCCTTGGCGGTGACGGTCACGTTGTGAGCCGCCCCGGCCGTGGTCGGGCTCGGGAAGCCCGAGACCGTCAGAGTCGTGGCTGCAGCCGAGAGCACCGAGATGCCGCTCTGGGTGCCCGTGATCGAACCGGTCACCGTGTCGGTGGCGGTGATGGACTGGGCGCCGGCCGTCTTCAGGGTCACCGAGAAGGTATGGGTCCCCGCGTCGCCGCCGGTGAAGGCGTAGTTGGCCGGCAGCACGGCGTAGCCGTCGCTGCTGGTGAAGTGGACCGTGCCGGTGTAGCTGGTGGCCGTGTTGTCATAGGCGTCCAATGCCGTGACCGTGACGTTGTTGGCCGTCCCGGCCGTGACCGGGCTCGGGTAGCCCGAGACCCCGAGGTCGACGACCCCGCCAGAGTTCACCGTGAAGCTCGTCGAGGTGCCGGTGACCGCGTTCTGCGTGGCCGTGATCGCCGTCGTCTGGGCGTCGTACAGCGTGACGTTGGCTGTCGTCACGCCGTTGGTAAATGGATACGTACCGAAGAAGCCGTTGCCTGTGTAGGTCGGCGCGGTCCCGTCTGGTGCGTTGCTCGGGCCGCTGAAGTTGAGGTTCGAGAAGAATCCCGGGTTGTAGCCGGTATCGGTGTTGCCGTAGGTGTCGACCGCGGTGATGGTCAGTGTGAATTGGGTTCCGGCGGTCTGCGTCCCGGGGTTGGTGATCGAGAACGCAGATGCCGCTTTCCCGTTGACCGTGAAGGAGTTGGAGGTGCCGGTGAGGCTGGGCCCCGTGGCGCTGGCGGTCAGCGTCGTCGTCTGAGCGTCATAGAGGGTGATCGACGCGGTGCCGACTCCGCCGGCGAAGGTCACCGACGCTGGGTACGTCGGACCATTCCCATTGGGGGAGTTCGACGGACCGCTGAAGGTGATCGTCTTCGCGCCCGAATACCCTGCCGAGGCGTTGCCGTAGGGATCGGCCGCGGTGATGGTGACGTTGAACGGTGCTCCCGCTGTCTGGGTGCCGATGTTGGACAGCACGAAGGTCGAGATCGTCCCCGTCCCGTTGACCGTGAAGTTGCCCGAGTTGCCGCTGGCGCTGTTCTGGCTGACCGTCAGCGACGTGGTCTGGGCATCGTAGAGGGTGATGCCCGATGCCGTGCCCACGCCGTTGGTGAAGTTGACTGACGCCGGGTACACCGGTTGGTTCCCGTTGGGCGAATTGGAGGGACCGGAGAAGCTGAGCGTCTGCGTGCCGGCGTAGTTGCCCGCAGCGTTGCCGTAGGAGTCGGTGGCGGTGACGGTGACACTGAAAGGCGTGCCCGCCGTCTGGGTGCCCGGGTTCGTCACCGAGAACGAACCCGGGCGCCCCGGGGCTCACCGTGAAGCTGGTCGAGGTGCCCGTGAGGCTCGGCCCGGTTGCGGTCGCCTTCAGCGTCGTCGTTTGGGCGTCGTAGAGGGTGATGTTCGCGGTACCAGTGCCGCTGCTGAAGTTCACCTGCGCCGGATACGTCGGAGCCTTGCCGCTCGGCGCATTTGAAGGTCCGCTGAAGGTGAGCGTGTGGTTTCCGGTGTAACCGGTCGCCGGGTTGCCGTACTGGTCGGCAGCGATGATGGTCTCGCTGAAGCCTGTGCCGGCCGTCTGGGGACCCGGGTTCGTCACCGTGAAGGCGACCGGGGTGGCGAGTGCGGCGACCGTGACGTTGCCCGACGTACCCGTCACGCTGCCCTGCGTCGCCGTCAGAGTGGTGGTCTGGGCGTCATAGAGCGTGATGTTCGCCGTGCCGATACCAGCGGCGAAGCTCACGGTCGCCGGGTAGAGAGGTGCGGTCCCGTTGGGCGAGCTCGACGGGCCGCTGAAAGCGATCGTCTGGGTGCCGGTGGTCCCTGGGAACGTGAAGCCGGACTGGTCGAGCGCGGTGATGGTGACGTTGAACCCCGTGCCGGCGGTCGGCGTGTTGGTGGCCGGGACGACCTTGAACGACGTGAGGGCGGGCGTCACGATGTTGAACGCGTTGCTCGTGCCCGGCTGCAGGGTCCCGTCGCTCGCCGTCAGCGTGTAGCCGTTTCCGGGCTTGTCGATCTTGCAGCCACTGAACGTGGCGACGCCCGCGGTGGTCGTTCCCGTGCAACCCGAGAGCGTCCCGCCGCTCGGGTTGGTGCCGATGGCCAACGAGACCGTGCTGGTGTTCGAGGTCACTGTGTTGCCACCGGCGTCCTGGACGGCGACAACGGGCTGCGTACCGAAGGGGTCTCCGGCCACGGTCGTCCCGGGGGACGTCGTGAAGCCGAGTTGGAAGGCGGGGCCGACCGCGATGTTGAACGGCGCGCTCGGCACGGAGGGGACGGTCAGATTGTCGGCCGCGTCGGTCGCCGTCAGTGTGTACCCGTTCGCCGCTTTGTCGATCTTGCAACCGGTGATGGTCGCGAGGCCGTTGGAAGTCGTGCCGGTGCAGCCCGAGAGTGTTCCGTTGTTGTTCGGGTTCGTACCGATGGCCAGGGTGACCGTGGTGGTGTCGCCCAGGATGGGATTGCCCTGGGCATCTTCGATCGCCACCGTGATCGGTTGGCCGGTCGTGGCGAACGGCGTCCCACCCGTCCCGTTGACGGGCTGTTGCTTGAAGACCAACTGTGCCGGCACACCAGCGGCAATCGTGAAGGGGTTGCCCACCACAGCAGTGTTGATCCCATCCGTCGGGTCGGTGACCGACAGCTTGTAGGTTCCGATCGCACTGAGCGTGCAGTTCTGGAAGGTCGTCTCGCCATAGCCCAGGTTGGGCACGCAGTTGTTCAGCGTTGCGCCGGTCGGACCCGTATTGATGGCGAGCTGGACCTGAGACAGGTCGTTCTGGACGACGCAGCCCGTCTTGTCCTCGACGACGACGGTCGGTGCCGGGAAGAGCGCCGAGCCGGCGTTCCCGTTGTCAGGCTGCTGCACCCAGGCCAATTGCGACGCCGGGTACTGGCAGTTCGTCCCGCTCGAGGGGGCGATGGGGGCTTGCACGCTGGTGGTGATCTGCTGACTCGTGCCGTTGAACGAAACGGTGACCGTCAGCTGCTGGGGTCCATTCGGGCTCGTGTTGGGCGGACACGACGTGTAGCTGCTCGGTGCCTGCGCCGTCGTGAAGGCAAAGACCGGGTTGGCGACGGGGGTGGGATTGCCCTGCGTGCCCTGCCAGAACGAGGTGGACGTGATGACGGCGGTGTACCCAGCCGTCGGGAGGGCAATGGTTCCCACCAGGTTGGCGCCCGCGCAGTTCGCGACCGCTTTTCCTACCGTTGACGTTGGCTGCGCCTCAGCCTGGACGTATTGATTCTGGATGTCGGCCGTGACCTCGGCCGCTGCCGTGCGCAGCATCGTGTCCATCGTCGTCACCCTCTGGTGTGCCCCCGAGCCCGAGATAGCCGTGGCGAAGGCCAGGAGGATCGCCGTCGCGGCGACGCCGATCACCGTGAGGGTGATCAGGATCTCGACCAGGGTGTCACCGGCCTCAGAGCGGCGGCGGTCCTCGGCCCCGCAGCGCGTCGTGCGCTCACTGTCGGGTCCCCGGCGCCTCACGGGAGCAGCACCCCGAGGAACATGGCCTGCAGGCCCGTACCCGTCAGGGTCACGGTGAGCGACGTGGGCGTCGTCGCCTGGAGCATGGTCGTGCCGGTGTGGTCACGGGAGGTGGTGGCATTGCAGGTCACGCTCGTCGTGTTGACGCCGGTCAGGCCGGTCACGCTGTTGTAGGCGGGAGGGGCGTACTGCCCCGTGCTGTCGCACGCGTTCCCGATGGGCGAATTCGGCGAATTGGGCAACAGGCTCAGCTTCTGGTCAGACGTCCAGGTGATCGATTCGCTCTGGTCGGTCGACTCGGCGTCACCGGTCACCAGCTCCCAGTTCGAGGCGGCGGCGCCATTCGAGTTGAGCACCTGGATGTGGTTGATCGTGACGGTGGCCACGGATCCTTGCGCCACCGTGTAGAGCGCGGGGAGGCCGGGGACGCCGGTGTAGAAGCCGTTGTTGCCGAGGAACGCCTCGCTGCCCGGCGGGCAGGCGTAGGTCGGCAGGGCGACCGCGCTGATGTCGTTCCAACCCGTCCTTGCAAGGACCCCGCAGGCGGCCGGTGCCGACGACTGTCCGGTAATAGGGTTGCCGTTGAGGGAGCCGGTGACACTCATACAGAACGAGATGGTGAACGGCGTGGCGGCGATGCCGGCGGACATGCTCAACTGGCCACTCAGGCAGTTGCCGTTCGCGGCAGGCGGGGATGTCACCTTGCTCCACGGTGTGAAGTCGACGAAGCACAGGGTTGCCGCGTAGGTGCCGGTACCCGGAGTGGCGAAGCCGCAACCGGTCGACGGAGCCGGTGGCGTCGCGAGGTTCGTCGTGTTCGATCCAGCCGCCGGCACCGCCACCACTTGGTACCGATAACCGTTGGGGGTCTTCGTGTTGAACGTGACTCCCGTGACCCCGACAGTCGACTGCCAACTCGTGGTATACGCCGCGGGTGTTCCCAGGCAGGCTGCCGCACCGGTCGCGCAGGTGACGGTGACCGGCGAACCGCCTGACTGAACCACCGAGGAGGGGAGGTCACGCGCGATGACTTGCGAGGACGTCGGCGTCAAGCTCCCTCCGCTGCAGACGTTGCGGGTGAGCAAATAGGTGGTGCCGTTGCCATTCGCTGTGGTGGTCGTGTAGGAGATCTGGTTCTTGTTGCCGAGCTGGAGCCCCAGGACCTGGAAGCCCGTCCCGCACGTGCCCGGGTTCGTGGCGGCGTAAGAGGTCGTGATGAGGGCCGCGCTCTGCACATCGTTCTGAAAGTTGACCGACACCACCTGTGCATCGCCCGAGTCGGTGAGGCGCTTCGACACGGTGCTCTGCAGCGAGAAGACCGAGATGATCCCGACGGCGATCGCCCCGATCACCAGCGGCATGACGCCAATCACGATCACCAGCTCGATGAGCGTGAACCCGGCGCTCGACCTCTCGCTGCTGGACCTCTCATGCCCCTGTGCCGCGGAGATGCGGGCCCGGAGCGCCGCAGGCACGAGGGCGCGCAGGGACCGGGGGCGCCCGTACCTCCACCTTGCAGCTTCGCCAAATCGCTGCTTCGCCAATCTCACACACACTCCCGTGAACAGACCGCCTCCGCCATTGCGGCCGCTCTGACCGGTCCAGCCTTGGCTTGTTCGCTCCAACACCCCAGGTCGGGAGGTTCCCCGCCCAACCGGGATCCCCGCGTCCTTCGGAGCGAAGGAATCACGATTGATGTCGGCATTCGGGCCGCAACTCTTGAACAATTAGTGCTCGGACCTGGGAGCACGAGCAAGAATTGGGTGTCGGCGAACTCCGTCCTCCACGATCGCTACATGGTCAGTCGGCTTCTGCGCCGGCCACGGTCCTCGTGGAAAGCCGCCGGTAATCCCACCACGTGAAGGGCCGAGTTGTTGCATCGCCGTGGGACGCCGTAAGGGCCGTGATCCACGGCCCGACATACCGGCGGGATCAGCGTTGCCCCAGACTCACCCCGTGTCCGCGCTGGGACAGCTTGTGTCTGGGGCCGAACTCAGTACTGATAGGTCGGAGCTCCCTCTGACGAGCAGCTTGGGATGCCCCCGGAGCCGTTAGCGTTGCAACTCTGATACTGGGTCCCGTTCCACGTCGTCGTGATGGAGACGTAGTACATCGCACCGTTGGTGCCGCCGGTAGGAACCTCAGCAGTCAAGTTGGGCAACAATATACCGGTGAGAACTCCGAAGAACGTGAGGGTTGCTTTGTCGGAGGCATGCTGGATGCCGTTGACCCCACTCAGCCCTGGTAGGTGGGAGCTCCCTCACCCGAGCAGCTCGGCACGTTCCCGTTGGCGTTGTAGGCGCAACTCTGGTACTGCGTCCAGTTCCACGTCGTGGTAACGGAGACGTAGTACGTGGTGGTGGTCGAGATACTGCTGGGAACGTTCGCGGTCAAGCTGGTCGGTGACGAAACCGAGACGCCTGTGAGGCTTACCGTTGGGTTGCCACCTCCGGTGGTCGGAATGAGGGTGACCGCCGTCCCCCTGCTGAGGAAGCCGATCCCCGTGACGGTGACCGCCGTGCCACTGCCTCCCGAGGCCGGAGTAATGCTGTCAGCCACGGGGTAGTAGGGCCGGAAGGTGAACTCGAAGCTCGCGCTTTGGCTGCTGGTACCTCCGGGCTTGGTCGTCACGGTTACGTCGTACGTCGTTCCCGTGAGGATGGACGGGACCGTGGCGGTGATGACGGTGCCTGACGAATTGACCGCCAAGGACGTGGACGTCCTCGTGATCATCGAGTTCGCTGTGTCCGTGAACGTGACCGTCGTGAGGTCACCGTTGTGATTGGAGAGGAACCCCCTCCCATCGATGGTCACCTCGGTGTCCCCATTGGCCGAACCAAAATTCGGCGCGAAGCTGGTAGGCGAAGCGACGGCTTATCCGCCTGATGGCGGGGGCGAGCGTGGGTGCGTCGTGCGGGTTGCCCACCTCGACGAGATGGTCCAGGACGATCCCGTCGATGTCGTCGGCCACCTGGGCCTTGTAGCCGAACTCGACGGGACGCCCGAGGCGGCCCTTGGCGATGGGCCGGGCGTCGGTGTCGTGAAGCGACACCACGCGGCTGGCACCATCGGGGACCTCGCCGGCCAGGCGGGTGCGGGTCTGGGCGATGACCCGTCCAGGACGGCGCTGGTGCGCTCGAGCTCGGCCGCGAGTGCGTCTGGCCTTACCTGTGGCTCCCGCACCAGCTCGGCGCAGCCCCGACGGGCGTTTGTGGCCATGGCCTGTGCGTCCGCGACGGCAGCCTCGGCGATGGTGGCCAGCTCGCCGGTGAGCACGAGAACCTCGTCTTTGGCCTCGCCACTGCGGCGGCGCAACCAGGCGGCGATCGCATGCGCCCGGCGTCGCACCGAGCGGGTGCGGTCCCGAAACCGCGTCCGCCGGTCCAGCCCAACGCCTTGAGCGCAGCCACGCTCTTGGTCAGCTTGGCCACGCCCTTGGCCAGCAGCCAAGAGTCCGTCGGATAGGCGACGTTGGCGGCAACGACGGTGGTGTCGGGGCGCACCTTGTCGAGCTTGATGACCTTGCCGTCGCGGCCTTCGAGCAACGCCTCGTTCAGCTGGCCGACGGCCTGGTCACCGCAGCGGGTGGTGATCTTCATCAGCGTGCTCGGGTGCGACACTGACCCGTGAGCGGATCCGACAGAAGCGCCGCCACGCCAGTGAGTCGGTGACCTCGGCGTACAGCGTCTCGAAGCCGAGCTGGTAGCGGAAGCGCAGGACCATCATGCGCAGGTACGTCTCCATCGGGATCGAGGGCCGACCGATCTCGGGGTCGAAGAACGCGACGAACGGCTCGAAGAACACCGGGTCGTCGAGCAGGCGGTCCACCTGTTCGAGCCCAGGTGGAAGGGCCAAGAAATCGGCGGGAGGATTGTCTCCCACAGGGTGGGTTGAGGGTCTACCTTGGTGCGCAACACGATGGCTCCATTCACTCCGGGAAGGGTGTGTGGAGCCATCGTTGCTTCATTCGGGCCAGAACGCGAGCACCCGGTGGCGCGAACGCGCAGGCCAGCGATGATTTTCAGACGACTCTTTCAGGTCGAAGTAGCTAGCCGGTGTAGTCGAATTGGTCGGCAGGCTCGTTGTACGGCTGTGAATCAAGGCCATTCGCAGAGATCTCGGGGTAGTAGGTCGTGCCCTTCACCAGCCCATTTGCTCCGGTAGGAAGGGTCACGGTCAAGGCCGTCGGGCTCGTGACCGAGACCGATGCGTCGACCCGCCCATTGTTTGAAGACCACTGTTGCGTGCTCTGGTTCCAGTCGGAGATCGGGTAGAACGAGACGGTCGTGGAGCCAATCAGGAAGTTCTCACCGCTGATGGCGATTTCAGTCACTGCAGGGGAACTTGAAGGTCCCCCGCTTGCGGGAGTGATGTTGATGATCAGCGGCGGCAGTGCGCTGTAGACAAAGTCAGCGGTCGTGGCCGTGCTCTTTCCTCCGAGTGTGACGACCTGGATGTAGAAGGTTCCCGTCGATCCGACTGGAGGTGAAACAGCGGTGATCTCGGTGTTCGAGACGACCACCGGGTTTGATGCCTGGACCTTCGTGGCCCCTGACCAGAACCAAACCTGAGCGGCGAAGTTGGAGGCGTTGAAGAAGCCGGTCCCGGTGATGGTGATCGAGTCACCACCGGTGACGGTGCCACCCGGGTTAGTGGTGCTGGCAGGACAAGTGCCGCCCCCGGACCCGAAATGCCCCCGGGACCCGAGATGCAGTAGACCGCGGGCGAGCGACCGAGTATTGGACGACGTCGAGGTCGGGGCCGCTTCCGGTCGGGACGTAAGCGCTCGTACCGCCAGGCGTCGTCACGGTGACGAAGTACTGGGTGCCCGACGTCACCGCTGGCGTGCTCACCGCGGCCGTGGTGCAGGTGCCGTTCGTGCAGCCCGAGACCTGGACCTGCGAGGGCGGGACGGTGATGACGATGTTGGCGCTCGTCGGCTGGTCGCCAGACTCCTGGACGAAGTTGACGCTCGATCCCGGCACGAAGCCGGTCCCGGTGATGGTCAGGGGCGTACCCCCGTCAGTCGTGCTTGTGGGGGGGGTGGTGGGGGGTGTCGTGGCGATGGAGCTGACCGATGGCACGATTGGCCCCCACTGCCAGCTGTTCTGGTTCAGAGCCTGGCCGCACAGACCGGTCTCGGAGCACGGAACCGGGGTCTGCGACGGCACGATGAGTCCCACTTCGTAGTCATCGAAGGTCACGACAGCCTGGAGCAGGGGGCCGTTGGCGCACGCTGCCGCTGTCACGCTCGACTGACAGGCGGAGTAGGTGACGACGTGCGTGCTTGGGCTCGATGGCTGCCACACCATGGAGCACCACACGGAGACGACATCGTTTGGGTTGCTATCGATCGGGGGCGGCTGCTGTGCGCTCCCTGCGCCGTTCTGACCAGAGTACAAGCAGGCAACCGGCGGGCTTGCGTTGACGGACTGATTGACGAAGTTGGTGCGGGTGTACTGGATAGCCAGGTTGACAGCGCTGGTCACGGCGTTCTCGAGTGATCGCTCGCTCTTGAAATTGCCGAGGCGTCCAGGCTCGTACCGAGCCATGACAAGAGGCTGAGGATGGTCAGGCTCACCGCGACCAAGAAGATGAGAGCCAGGATGAGCACGGCGCCGGTCTCATCTTCCGCGTCGCCCTGCCGACAAAGACGGTTGGCTGGGCACGGCGGACGAGGACCTCGGCAGGACGCTGTCCGGCGCTTCGTCGAGCGCCGCACGTTGCCGATGAGGGTCTTCATCATGAGAACGCCACGCTTGTCGTGCCCCAGGTTGAGCCGCTCACCTTGGCTGTGACGGTCAGAGTGCCTGCTGCGCTACTGCCGTAGTACTCGGTGGCCGTGCCCTGGCCGCTGGCGATCGACACGTTGGCGGTCGTCAAGCCCCCATTGTGGTTCAGGGTTCCCGAGAAGAAGCCGTTACCCGTCGTCGTCAGCGCCAGCGTGACGCCGCCGGCCGCCGCTGTGGCGGTGTTGCCATAGGTGTCAACCAGCTGGAAGCTCAGCGTCACGTTGGTCCTGCCGTTGTGTGCCACCGAGGCCGGCGTCGGGGTAATGGACACGGCGGCGGCGCTGGCCGAGCGAGAGGGCCGGCGAGGTTCCCCGCCACCATCGTGAAGCCGCCGGTGCTGCCGTTCACGAGCTGGCCGTTGACCGTGACCGCGGCCGTGATCGTGGGGAACCCGCCTTGGTGTCTGCATAGTAGAAGTTCGATGTCGACGAGGCGCCGGAGGCAATGGTGACAGCGGCGCTCGAGGACCCACCCGACGTCGGGGTGAAGATGGTGGTGCCCGAAGACGTGCTCGAGAGCAGCAGACTCACCGTGGAGCCCGCGTTGGTGACCAAGTTGTTGTACTGGTCCTCGATCGCCACGACGAACGGCCCGACGTTGGCGCTGGTGCCCACCGCCTGGTTGCCTGCCGCCGTCGACGTGAACACGAGCTTGCTCGCGGTCGCCGCGGTGACGGTGAAGGGATTGGTCGAGGCCGGGCGACCGAGGTTGGGTCGTGTCGGCAGCGGTGATCGTGTAGGTCCCGCCGCGGTGATCTTTAGGCCGCTGAAGCTGGCCACGCCGTTGGTGGCCTGCACGGTCGTCGTCCCGAGCGAAGTTGCCCGGGGACAGGCTCACCTGGATGGAGTCGTTGTAGCCCGCGATGGGGCTGGTTATCACGTTCCCGTCGTTCCTCGACGCTCACGCCCACCGAGATGCCCACTCCTGCCTGGACCGAGCTCACAGGCTGGCGGTGATCGCCGTCTTGTTCTCGGCTGCCGGCGAGATGGACTTAGTCTGGTCGCGGACAGAAGGCCTGAAGACGCAGCGGTGATTGTCGGGGACCCAGCAGTGGTATCCCCGTAATAGAACGACACAGTGGAGGAGGCGGGGCTAATTAGACCGAGGTGATGGGCGTACCTCCGGAACTCGTTGCGAAGATGCCGTTCCCAGAGCTGGACGAGAGGTTGACGGTAACAGCCTGCCGATGACGGGGTTACCGAGAGAGTCCTGTTCCTGGACCGTGATGAGACCCAGTGTTGCCTTGGAGTTCGCCGTCCCGCTGCCTTTCGATGCCGGAGTGAGGAAGACCAGCTGCGCAGGGGGTGCAACCGACACCGAGTAGGAGATGTTGGTCGTTGAAGTCAACCCGTCCGAATCCACTGCCTTCAACGTGTACGTACCGGCATCAGAGCTGGGACCATTGATACTGCAGCCCCCCGAAAGCGAACACACCGTCGTTCTCCACGCTCGAGCAACCACTCGAGAGGGTCCCCTGGAGCCCGAGACCAGCGACAGCGCCACCGAAGACGCATCGCCGTAGACGATCTCACCGCTGCTGTTCTCGATGGCGAGGATCGGCTGTGGATTCAGTGCCGCGCCGAGGGTGCCGGTTCCAGCGGACGTCGGCTGGAGGAACACGAGCTTGGAAGGAGTGGTACCGCCGTTCACATTTGGCGCGTTGGGGTCGTAGATGACCGTACTCACTGTTGTGCTGTAGCTCCCGCTGGAAACGGTCATCGTCCACTCTTGTGGTCCATAGAGAGTGCACGGGTTGGTGCTCGCAAAGTTCGTGCCGTTCCAGTACTCGATTCGACCACGAGGGAAACCGTGAACGACCCCGAAAGGTTCCAGCTAGGGGTGTAGCTGCTACTGATCGGGCAGGTGCCAAAGAGGTTGTCCGCGGATGACTCGGAGACTCCGCGATCGCCTCGTTTCGTGGCGGCCCTTACGGAAGCGTCGAGCGTCACCAGGTGCCGGTGCTCCCCCGACGACGTGATGGCGGTGGCGAAGGCCGTCAGGAGGGCAAGAGCGGCGATGCCCAGGATGGTGAGCGCGGCCAGTACCTCGATCAGCGTGTCACCCTTCTCGGACCTCCGCTCCTCCCCGTACTCGGGTGTCTTGGCCTGGCGCCGCCTCACAGGAGGACCCCTAGGAAGATGGCCTGGCCGAACCCGCGGCCCTGGTAGGTGATCGTGATGCTCTGAGGGGCCATGAGGAACTCGTGGGCTCTTGCGAGGACAGCATGAGCGTTCCCGTCTTGTTCAGCTGAACAGAGGCCTCACAGAAGGAGCCCGAATTCGTCCCGGTGGCGGGGAAGTTGGCCTGGTTGAGAACTGACTTCCCGGAGGGGATGGGGTTCCCCGCCGACAACCCCGTCCCATTTCCGGTGTACCCCATGAAGCCGTAGTTGGAGGGGTCGTTGGTGTCGTAACAGGCATTGCCGAATGGGTAGTTCGGGCCGTTGTTGTCGAGCACGGACCAGTTGATACCGGAATTGTTCTGGTAGATGGTCCAGTCGCCCGTGTCGGTCGACTCCGCGTCACCGGTGACGAGGGTCCAGCCGCTTGCCGGCTGCCCCACAGCGTCAAGTACCCGGAAATTGGTGATATGGATGACCGACATCTGGGATTCGCCGCCACTGGGTCCGGAGCGCAGTCCGTTAGTTGTCTGCTTCTGGTACAGCGCCGGGTTCCCGGGGATGCCCGTGTAGAAACCGTTGTTCCCGAGGAAGGCCTCGCTCCCGAAGCCCGAATTGGTCGTAGGTTGGGATCGGCCAGTCAGTGACCGGAAGCTGCGGCGAGAAGTTGGAAGGGTTGTACGTATTCGGGGTGACCGACACGCAGAAGCTGATGGAGTAGGGAGAGTTCTCGACCTGCCCGGACATCTGCTGGCACTAGTTCGGGTTCGAGGCGGAGTAGGTCGTGTTGTTGAATCCGCTGAAGTCGACGAAGCAGAGTTGATTGGCGTATGTGCCGGTCCCCGGGTTGGCGAAGTTGCAGTCGTTGTTGGTCGTTGGGATCGTCGTGGGCGTCGTAGTAGCGTTCGAGATGCCAGCGCTGGGAAGCCCGACGAGGGTGTAAGTGAAGCTGCTGCCGGGCTCGGTGATGAGGAGCGTAACCTTGGTCACCCCCTGCGTCGTGTGCCAGGTTGAGAACTGGCTGGTGATATTGGTGAAGGTGTTAACTCCGCTCGCAGGCCCGTAGATCGTGAGCGTCGGATTGCTACCCAAATCTCGGGAAACCGTGACCACAGTCGAAGGCGTGCTCGACGTGCCCCAAATTGCACTGTTGGCGCACCAATGAGTAAGTGGTGTTCCCGCCCGGATTGAGCTCCGAGGTGATGACGTACGAGACCACCGTCTGGTAGCCGCCCTGAGCCGAGCCGTTGAGGCTCCGTTGAAGCCCAACAATTCGGATCTGGCCATTACTTCCGCACGCCGGAGCCGTATCACGGAGATCGGTGACTGCGTGGTCATCTGCGCAGCGCTCTGCACGTCACGGGTGAAGTTGGCCGCCGAAACTTGCTCGTCATTGGAATCCCCGACGCGATTCTGCACACTGTTCTGCAGATCGAATACCGAGAGCAGCCCTACGGAGATCGCACCGATGACGATCGGAAGGATGGCCGTGACGATGACTAGCTCAATGAGCGTAAAGCCACGCTCATCCGCATAGACGGGATGCTGAAGGCCTGCGCGGCGACGAGTCGCACGGCGTGCAATGGCAACAGGGTGAGAGGACGTTCCGCTGTGCTCCGGGCGCGCATGACCCCGTCGGCGCGCGGGAGACCGTCGGCTCAACGATTCGAGGGCGCGATGCAACCAGCGTTGGTCGACGCACGACCGTGCAGCTTCGCCAATTCGCCACTTCGCCAAGTTTTTGTCACACTCCTGTGAGCGGACCGCCCCGCTCGCCACATCCGGATCTACTCCAACTGTGGTGTCCGCAATGTACCTTCAAATTCCCTGCATAGGAAGGCCGGTTGCGCCAGGGAGGAACCTCGAGGGTCACGACCCGGTCCAACCCGCCGCCACGGTCGAAAGGTCCAGCCCAGCCGGGCTTTCCAAGCCATCAGGAGCTCATGGATCACGCTCGGATCCGAGTGCTCGGACCCGATCTGACCTCCTCAACTTCTGCTCAATTCGCTCTCGTTGCCGTCAAGCCGCGCTGGAAAGAGCCGAGATTCACCGGTCGGCGAAGTCCACGACGACGGGCGCGTGGTCCGAGGGCTTCTTCCCCTTGCGCGCGTCGCGGTCCCGGAAGGCTCCGGTCGCCCTCCGGTCGAGGTCCTCGCTCACGAGGACGAGGTCGATCCGCATCCCGCGCCCCTCGTGGAAGTCGCCCGCCCGGTAGTCCCACCAGGTGAAGGTGCCGGGGTCGTTGAAGCGCCGGAAGACGTCGACGAGACCCCAGTCCTCGACGCCGCGCAACGCCGCCCGCTCGGGCTCGCTGACATGCGTCGCCCCGACGAAGGCGGCGGGGTCCCACACGTCGCCGTCGTCGGGGGCCACGTTGAAGTCGCCGCAGACCGCGACGGAGGAGCCCGGGCGGGCACGTCTCGTCCAGGGTGGCCCGCAGGCGCGCCAGCCACGCGAGCTTCACCGCGTAGAACTCGTTGTCGAGGGCCCGCCCGTTGGGGACGTAGACGGAGAACACCCGCGTGCCGGCGCAGACGGCGGAGAGGACGCGGGACCCGTGCTCGTCGTCCGCCGTGCCGAAGCCGCGGACGGGGTCCGCGAGCCCGACCTTGCTCAGGATGGCCACGCCGTTCCAGCGGCCGTCGCCGTGGTGCGCCGACTCGTAGCCCAGGGCAGCGAACTCCTTCTCCGGGAACTTGTCGTCCGCCTGTTTGGTCTCCTGCATGCACAGCACGTCGGGCCGGTTCGACTCGACCCACTCGGTCACCCGGGGCATGCGGGCCGTCAGCGAGTTCACGTTCCACGTGGCGAGGCGCATCAGCTCGCACCCCCGTCGACGATGACGAAGAGGAGGTCTGCCTCGCAGGCGGTCTGCCCGCCGACCGACGCCGCGCCGTGCCCCTTCCCGGCGCGGGCGGACAGGCGGTCCAGCGCCACCTCGAGCTCGAGGGTCTCGCCCGGGACGACCTGGCGTCGGAAGCGCGCCCGCTCGATGCCGCCGAAGAGGGGGAGCTTGCCGGCGTAGCGCGGGTCGAGGAGCACGGCGATGCCGCCGAGCTGCGCGAGCGACTCGACCATGAGGACGCCCGGGAGCGTGGGGCGCCCGGGGAAGTGCCCGCCGAAGAAGGGCTCCGCGCCGGTCAGCTCCCACCTGCCGTGGGCCGAGACGCCCGGCTCGACCGCGGTCACCTCGGTGACGAAGAGGAACGGGGCGCGGTGCGGCAGCACGTCCTCGGGGCGCGGGAGCGCCCTCAAGGCCATCGTCGCTCCGTCATCGTGGCCGCGCCTTCGCCGCCTTCTTGGCCGGCACCTTCTTGGCCTTGGCCGCCTTCTTCACCGGTGTGGCCGCCTTCTTGGCCGCCTTCTTGGCGGCGGCCGCCTTCTTGGTCGCCTTCTTGGTCGCCTTCTTGGCGGGCGCCGCCGCCTTCTTGGCCGCCGCCTCCTTCGTAGGCGCGGCCGCCTCCGTGGCCGGAGCCTTCTTGGCCGGCCCGGCTGCCTTCTTGCGCGAGGCGCGTTGCGCCGCGGGTTGGGACGCCGGCAGCGCCAGCTCGGCGACGCGGCGCGGCGGGTCCAGGCCGGCCAGCACGAAGGGGCGCACCTCGCCCTTCTTGAGCACCTGGCGGGCCTTGGTCGGCGGCGGCGTCCCCATGGCGGTCAGGGGGATGTAGCAGTGCAGCGCTCCCCCGCCGGGCAGCGCCACGTCGACCATGGCGCCGTGCGAGGTGAAGGAGACCACCTCGCCCTCAATGGTGCTCCCCACGGTGAACGCGGCGACGAAGTTGATGAACGCCAGGGGCTCGTTCACGGCCGGCGGCGGGCTCGACTGCTGCTTCTCGGGCCGGGTCGGCGACGGTGCGGCGGCGGTCCCGGCCTTGGCCGGGGCGCCCTTCGCCTCCCCGCGCCTCCCGTCCTCCTTCTTGGCCTTGGCCCCACGCTGGGGCGCGGCCTTCTTGGCCGCGGCGTGCTTCTTCGTGGCCCCCCTGGACTTGGCGGGCTCCGGCGGGTGCAGGGCCTCCTCGACCGCCTCGTCGACCGCGCTCGAGAAGACGGGGTCGAGCTTGGCCCGCCGTGGCGGCGGCGTGGACGGCGAGATCGGCCAGGACGAGTCGACGGGCGCCGCCTTCTTGGCCGACTTCTTGGCCTTCGACGCCTTGCCGGCGGCCTTCTTGGCCGCCCGGGCCAGCTCCGCCGCCTTGGCGGGGGCGGACTCGGGGTCCTTCTTGGCCTTGGCCTCGGCCGTGGCCGCCCGGCTCTTGGGGCCCCGGATGGGCAACCGGGGCGTGAAGATCCACCCCACCCCCGGCACGGGCTTGCCGCCGATCAGGCGGCCGTCGTCGAACAGCCACGGGTGCTCGCCGTGGAACTCCTGGAACGAGTCGTTGGACAGGACGATCGCCCCGGTCCGCTCGGCGATGCGCAGGACGAACGCGTCCCCGCGCCCGATGGCGCCGGCCGGCGGGGAGATGATCTCCCCGTTCAGCATGGCTTCGCGGACCTGCTCGCGCTCGGCGTCCGAGACGCGGTGCTCGAACGTGGCGTCGACCACCACGATGATGCTGGAGCCCGGGTCCTCTGCGGCATAGGCCCGCACGGCCTCGTCGAGCTGCTTCAAGCTGGGGGAGGTTCGCCCTTCGGTGGCCAGGTTGGACCCGTCCACCACGACGTGATGCGGTTCAGCCAATGGACCGTCGCAAGAGATCGGCCTGCTCCAGCTGGTGCAGGGCGGCGCTGCCGATGGCGGGGCTGGCCGACTCGGGCCGGCTCACGTGGCGCAGCCGCAGGCGGTCGGGCAGGCAGGCGTGGAGCCGGGCGTGCACGAAGGACCAGGCCCCCATGTTCTCGGGCTCCTCCTGCAGCCACACCACCTCGGTCGCCTCGGTGTAGCGCTCGAAGACGCCGGTCAGCTGCTCGACCGGCCAGGGGTAGATCTGCTCCACCCAGACGATGGCGACCCCGGCCGCCTCCTCGGGTCCGAGCTCCGCCCGCCGCTGCTCGGCCTCGTGGCCGACTCTTGCCGCTGCACAGCACGATGCGACGGACCGCGCCGGATCCTCGACCGCCGCGTCGTCGATGACGGGGCGGAAGGAACCCGACGTCAGCTCCGAGAAGGTCGAGCGCGAGGCGTGGGCCCGCAGCAGGGACTTCGGGGTGACCACGACGAGGGGCCGCTTCGGGGCCAGCAACGCCTGGGAGCGCAGCAGGTGGAAGTACTGCGCCGAGGTGGAGGGGACGGTCGACGCGCATGTTGCCCCGCGCGCACAGCGAGAGGAACCGCTCGAACCGGGAGGACGAGTGCTCGGGGCCCTGCCCCTCGTAGCCGTGGGGCAGCAGGAGCACGAGCCCGCGAGTACTGCGCCCCACTTGTTCTCGGCGGCGACGAGGAAGTTGTCGATGATGATCTGCGCCCCGTTGGCGAAGTCGCCGAACTGGGCCTCCCAGGCCACCAGCGCCTCGGGCGCCTCGACCGAGTAGCCGTACTCGAAGCCGACGGCGGCGTACTCGGACAGCAGCGAGTCACGCACCGTGAAGTTGCCCATCTCGCCCGCCGGCTCGAGCTCGGCCGCCCCGATGCGACGCAGGCCGTCGCGGATGTGGGCGAGCGGGACGTACTCCTCGCCGTTGGCGTAGTCCACCAGCACGGCATGGCGGTGGCTGAAGGTGCCGCGGCGGGTGTCCTGGCCGGTGAGGCGCACGTTGACGCCCTCGTACATCAGGGACCCGATGGCGAGGGCCTCGGCGAGCGCCCAGTCCACCTGCCCGCCGGCGACCAGCTCGTCGCGCTGGGCGAACTGGCGCTCGAGCTTGGGGTGGACGGTGAACCCCTCGGGCACGGTGCGCACCACGACCGAGAGCGCGCGCAGCACCTCGGGGGCCACGCCGGTCTCGACGGTGGGGAACGCCACCGGTCCGGCCTCGGGCGCCGGCAGCTCGGTGGGGGCGAGCGACGGCTCCTGGCGGACCTCGTCGAGCACCGCCTGCAGCTTGGCGTTGAAGTCGTCCAGCGCCGACTCGGCCTCCTCCAGGGTGATGTCACCCCGGCGGACGAGGGTCTCGGTGTAGAGCTTGCGCACCGAGCGCTTGGCCTCGATCCGCTGGTACATGAGCGGCTGGGTGTAGCTGGGGTCGTCGCCCTCGTTGTGGCCGTGCTTGCGGTAGCAGACGAGGTCGATGACCACGTCCTTGTGGAAGGTCTGGCGGAAGGAGAAGGCCAGGCGGGCCGCCCGCACGCAGGCCTCGGGGTCGTCGCCGTTGACGTGGAAGATGGGCGCCTGGACCATCTTGGCCACGTCGGTCGGGTACACCGACGTCCGGGCCGACGCCGGTGCGGTCGTGAACCCCAGCTGGTTGTTGATGACGACGTGGACGGTGCCCCCGGTCCGGTAGCCCGAGAGGCCCGGAGAGGTTGAGCGTCTCGGCCACCACGCCCTGGCCGGCGAAGGCGGCGTCGCCGTGGATGAGGACGGACATGCACGGGAACCCGAACGTGCCGTCGGCGGCCGCGGCCGGCGTGCCGTCGGTGGGCGGCGAGAGGCGGTCCTGCTTGGCCCGGGTCATGCCCTCGACCACCGGGTCGACCGCCTCGAGGTGCGAGGGGTTCGACGCCAGGGTGATCGGCAGCTCCTCCCCCGCGCTCCCGTGGAAGACGCCGCGGGCGCCCTTGTGGTACTTGACGTCACCCGAGCCCTGCACCGACTCGGGGTCGAGGTTGCCCTCGAACTCCTCGAAGATCTCCTTGTAGGACTTGCCGACGATGTTGGCCAGGACGTTGAGCCGGCCCCGGTGCGCCATCCCCATCACGACCTCGGCCACGCCGGAGCCCGCGGCGGCGTCGAGCAGGCTGTCGAGGAGGACGATGGTCGACTCGGCGCCCTCCAGGCCGAAGCGCTTCTGGCCCACGTAGCGGGTGTGGAGGAAGCGCTCGAAGACCTCGGCCGCGTTGAGGCGGTCGAGGATGTGGCGCTGCTCGTCGGGGTTGAGCGAGATGGGCTGGCCCTCGACGTGCTGCTGGATCCAGCGCTTCTGCTCGGGGTCCTGGATGTGCATGTACTCGATGCCCAGGGTGCGGCAGTAGGCGTCGCGCAGGATGTGCAGGATGTCCTCGAGCGTGGCCGAGTCGCGGCCGGCCAGGCCGTCCGCCACGAACTGGCGGGGCAGGTCCCAGATGGTGAGGCCGTAGGTGAGCGGGTCGAGCTCGGCGTGGATGTGCGGCGGCTCGGCGTCGAGCGGGTCGAGGTGGGCGATCAGGTGCCCGCGCACCCGGTACATGTTGATGAGCGTCTGCACCCGCACCTGCTTGAGCAGCCGCTGGTGCTCGCTCTCGCCGGTGCCCACGCCGGCGTTGTTGTCGCTCTGCCACCGCACGGGCTCGTAGGGCACGCCCATCGACTCGAAGACCTGGTCGTAGAAGCCGTCGGCCCCGGTCAACAGCGCCGCGACCCGGGCCAGGAAGAGCCCCGACTCGGCCCCCTGGATGATGCGGTGGTCGTAGGTGGACGTCAGCGTGACGACCTTGCCCAGCCCGAGCTGCGCCAGCACGCGGGGGTCGGCCGCCTCGTAACCCGCCGGGTAGCCGAGCGCCCCCACGCCGATGATGGCGCCCTGCCCGGGCATCAGGCGCGGCACCGACTGCACCGTGCCCAGGGTCCCCGGGTTGGTGAGCGACACCGTCGTCCCGCTGAAGTCGTCGGGGCCGATCTTGTTGGTGTGGATCTTGCGGATCAGGTCCTCGTAGGCCAGCACGAACGAGCGGAAGTCCAACGTGTCCGCGTCCTTGATGCACGGCACCAGCAGCGTGCGGGTGCCGTCGCTCTTCTCCTGGTCGACCGCCAGGCCCAGCCCGACGTGCTTGTGGTGGACGACGCCGGGCTTGCCCGTGCCGTCGGCGTCCGCGACGAAGGCGGCGTTCAACGCGGGCACGTCGCTCAGCGCGCGGACGACGGCGTACCCGATGATGTGGGTGAAGCTGACCTTGGCCCCGGTGGTGCGGGCCAGCTGGTTGTTGAGGACCAGGCGGTTGACCTCGAGCAGGCGCGCCGGCACCGTGCGCACGCTGGTCGCCGTGGGCACGGCCAGGCTGGCCTCCATGTTGGCGACGATCCGCGAGGCGGCGCCCCGCAGGACGGTGGCCCGCTCGTCACCCGCCTCGACGACGGGGGCGGGGACCGGGGCGGCGGCCGCCGGGACGGCGGCCTGGGCCTGCGCCGGGGCGGCAACGTGCGGCTCGGCCGGGGCCGGAATGGGGGCGGGCACCGGGGCCGGCCGGTAGTCGGCGAAGAACTCCCGCCAGCTGTCGCTGACCGAGTCGGGGTCGGCGAGGAACCGGTCGTACATGTCGTCGACCAGCCACGCGTTGGGGCCGAAGGAGCCTCCCGCGCCACCGAACTGGGTCATGGGTCAACCCTACCGGCGGCGGTCGGGCCCGGGAGGCGGATTGGTAGCGTCTCCCCTGCCCATGAGCTATCCGGCGGCCCTCCACGTGCTCTCACGGCCGGCCACCGCGCCCGGGGCCGCCACCGTCGTCTTCGTCCACGGGTCGCTCGACCGGGGCGAGAGCTTCCGGCGGGTCATGCGCCGGCTGCCGGAGCTGACCACCGTGGCCTACGACCGGCGCGGCTACCAGGGCTCGCGGGGCGGCGGGGTGGTGGACCTCGGCGGCCACATGGAGGATCTGCTCGCGATCGGGGCGGAGGCGCGGGCGACGGCGGGCGGAGCGGTGGTCGCCGTCGGCCACAGCCTCGGGGGCGACGTGGTGGTGGGCGCCGCCCTGGCCGAGCCCCGGGCCTTCGACGCCATCGGGGCGTTCGAGCCGCCGATGCCCTGGCTGGGCTTCCGCCGGGACGGGCCCGGCGAGGCCCGGCCCTGGCCGCCGATCGCCGGGGACCCGGGCGAGGAGGTCGAGCGCTTCTTCTCCCGGATGGTGGGCGCCGCGGCCTGGGCCCGCCTCAGCGAGCAGGGCCGGGCGGAGCGGCGGGCCGACGGGCCCGCGCTGGTGGCCGACTTCCGCAGCCTGCGGGGCGAGGGCCCGCCCTTCGACGTCGCCGCCCTCGGCGTGCCGTCCGTCTTCGGCATGGGCGGGCCCACGACGCAGCCGCATCACCGCGCCAGCGTGCACTGGCTGGGCGACCACGTCCCCGGCGCGGAGGTGGTCGAGATCCAGGGCGCCCAGCACGGCGCGCACCTGTCGCACCCGGACCACTTCGCGGCGCTGACCCGGCGCGTGATGGAGCGGGCCGAGCAATTAAGCGGACGAGAAGGGCAGCCCCCCGTCCTGGACCGCAGACGGACGGGTGCTTGAGCCGCCGGGACAGCATCTCGTCGTACTCGACGCCCTTGCCCTCGCTCTTCATGCCCGTGACCAGCGGCGAGTTGGAGAGGAACACGGCGCCCATGAACATGACCAGGAGCGAGAAGGCCTCGAGCGGCCCGTAGGCGCCGTACGTCCGCAGGGTGTCGCCGTAGAGGGCGATGCCGAGGCAGATGCTGACGAGCGGGTCGACCAGCACCAGGGTCGACTGCGACGCCGCCAGGGGACCGGCGTGGAACGCGTTCTGCGTGAGGAAGAGCCCGAGCAGGCCGAAGGCGACGACCCCGTAGGTCTGCCAGTGCTCGAAGATCGTCACCCAGTCGTTCGCCGCGTAGTCGCTGACCACCTTGATCAGCGCCGCGGTGAAGGCGAAGGCCATGGCCGCCGCGGTGCCGAACATCGCGGCCTTCCACCAGCGGGCTCCCCACCGGGTGGCCACGACCGCAAGGACGATCAGGAAGGTGGTGCTCCCGCCGACCACGATCCAACCCAGGTTGGTGGGCACCTCCGAGCCGCCGCCCGGCGCGGCGAAGAAGAGGAAGCCCGAGAGCCCGAACGCGATGGCCGAGGCACCGACCCACTCCCGCACGGAGATGGAGAAGCGGAAGTAGGTCCCGAGGATGGCCACGAGGAACAACAGCTCCATGGTGAGGATGGGCTGGACCACGGACAGCCGGCCGATGTGCAGCGCGAAGGACTGCAGCAGGAAGGAGCAGATCATGAAGCCGAAGCCCAAGAGCCAGACGCCCCGGCGGATGGCATGGGCCATGAGGCTGAGCCGCATCGTCGACTCCTCGGGGGCGTCCTCTACTCCCATGCGCTGGAACACGCTGGTCAGCGCATTGGACAGTGCAGCTGCGACCGCTAGGACATAGACCATCGCCTCTCCGTCAATTTAGTTGTCCTCGTCACGGACCACGCAGTTCGCACTCAGCCCGGACCCAGGTTCGATCCCGTGCGTCCTGCGGACCCCCCGACGCAGGAATCATGTGCCCGGAGGCGCAGGGCACCGGATCGGGTCTGTCTCCAGCGCGTTCCTGCAGAATTTCCCGGTGGCATGACCCAAAAGAATGTGGCAATTCGGTTACGTTTACGAACAATCTTCCGACAGATGGGAGTGGCCTTCCGACACTCAGTGGAGGAAGCGCGGGGTCATCGGCCGTCACCGGGGCGGTCGGTAAACAAGGGAGTGCTATGGGACTGAAGGGGTTAGTGAAGCGGTCGGCGTTCGCCGCCTTGGCGGCAGGGGCGCTGAGCGTGTCCGTCATGGCGGTGACGCCGTCGGTCAGCGGTGCGTCGACGAAGGCGTCGTCCACCTCGGGCGGCACGGCCACCATGGCGCTCGACCAGAACCTGGCCGGGTTCAACATCAACACCTCGGCCGCCTCCGAGTACGTGCTCCAAGAGATCATGAACATGGTGTGGCCCCAGGCCTTCATCATCAACAACAAGCTCCAGCCGGTCCTGAACAACCAGCTGCTCACCAGCGCCGCGGTGACCGCCAGCAGCCCGCAGACCGTCGTCTACACCCTCAACCCCAAGGCGGTCTGGTCCGACGGCACGCCCATCACGGCCGACGACTTCATCTACAACTGGCAGGCCCAGAGCGGGAACCCGGCCTACACCGACGTCGGGGGCACGCCCTACGACTCGGCCTCGACCGCCGGCTACAACCAGATCCAGTCCGTCGTGGGCTCCAACCCCTCCGGTGGCGCCGCCTGCGCGCCGGGGAGCACGGCTGACCGCAACGTCGGCCTGTGCCCGAACGGGCGCACCGTGACGGTGACGTTCAAGCCCTCCTTCACCGACTGGAAGAGCATCTACACCGACATCGTCCCGGCGCACATCGCCCGGACGGTGGGCTGGAACACCGGCTTCGTCGGCCCGACCCAGACGATCTCGGGCAGCTGGTACACGATCAGCAGCTACAACGAGAACCAGTCCCTCGTCCTGACCCGCAACCCCACCTACTGGGGCACCCCGGGCAAGCTCGACAAGATCGTCTTCCAGTTCTTCTCGGACGACACCCAGCTGGTGCCGGCCCTGCAGAACAAGGAGGTCAACATCATCAACCCAGCGACGGTCAACCTCTCCATCGTCCAGACGGCCAACCAGGTGTCCGGGACCACCAAGTTCACCGTCCCCGGGCTGGAATTCGAGCACTTCGACTTCAACGAGGCCGACCCGTACCTGGCCCGTGTCGGCGTCCGCGAGGCCATCGCCCACGGCGTGAACCGGCAGGCGCTGATCGCCCGCACGGTCGGCGAGATCTCGAGCGGCATCAAGCCGCTCGGCAGCCGGATGTACGTGAGCACGCAGCCCCAGTACAAGGCCACCTCCTTCGCCTACAGCCCCAGCACGTCGGCCAACCTCCTCAAGGAGCAGGGCTTCACCAAGGGCTCCGACGGCTACTGGCGCCCGAACTACGGGCCGCAGAAGGGCCAGGACCTGACCTTCACGATCCAGACGACCTCGGGCAACAGCATCCGGGCCCAGACCGAGGAGCTCTTCCAGGCCCAGATGAAGGCGATCGGGATCAAGATCAACATCCAGAACTACGACGCACAGACGTTCTTCGGGACCAACCTGGTCCAGGGCACGTACCAGATCGGCGAGTTCGCCTGGGTGCCGACGCCGTTCGTGTCGGGCAACCAGTCCATCTACTGCTCCTACACCAACACGGCCAAGTGCGGGCAGAACTGGATCCACTTCGCCAACTCCGACGTGGACAACCTGCTGGCCACTGGCTCGGCGGCGCCCGAGCGCGTCCCAGGAGACCACGGACTACAACAAGGCGGACGCCATCCTCTGGCAGCAGATGGCCACGCTGCCCCTGTACCAGAAGCCGCAGTTCTGGGCCTGGTCCAACAATTTGAAGGGAGTGCTGCCGAACACGGCGAGCGTCGGCGTCACCTGGAACGCCGAGAACTGGTCCATCGGCTAGGCCGAACGCACAGGAACGCGAAGGAGGGACGGTCCGTGATCGGTCCGTCCCTCCTTCAACTTCTGCGACTCGTACACTTCAGTCATGCTCGCCTACGTCATTAGGCGCCTGCTGGTCAGCATCGTCGTCCTCTTCTTCGCGACCATCTTCGTCTTCCTCTTGGTGGCGACCTCGGGGAACCCACTGGCGCTGTTGAAGGCGAACCCTCACATCCCGCAGTCGACCATCATCGCCCGGGAGAACCTGCTCCACCTGAACGACCCCCTGTGGCAGCGCTACTGGATCTGGTTCTCCAACGCCATCCGGGGCAACCTCGGGACCACCATCAACGGCCAGAACGTCTGGTCCGAGGCGTCGTCCCACCTCCTCGTCACGCTGCGCATGGTGGTCCTCGCGACGATCATCGCCGTCTTCCTGGCCATCACCGCCGGCGTGGTGGCCGCGGTGCGCCAGAACCGTTTCGCCGACCACGCCATCACCGTCAGCAACTTCCTTCTCCTGGCGACGCCCGTCTTCGTGATCGGGCTGGCCCTCAAGGAGTTCGTGGCCATCCCCGTCAACCAGCACGTCGGCACGACGCTCTTCTACACCGACGGGGAGCAGAGCCCGACCCTCAGCGGTTCCTTCCTCAGCCGGCTGCCCGACTATGCCGAGCACACCGTCCTCCCGGTCATCTGCCTGATCCTCGTGAGCTATTCGGCGTGGGCCATCTACCAGCGCTCGTCCATGATCGAGACGCTCGACGCGGACCACGTCCGGCTGGCGCGGGCCAAGGGACTGAGCCCGCGGCGGGTGCTGATCCGCCACGTGCTGCGCAACGCGCTGATCCCCGTCACCACCGTGGTGGCACTGGACTTCGCGGCGGTGCTCGGGGGAGCGATCATCACCGAGATCGTCTTCGGCTGGCAGGGTCTCGGGCAGTGGTACCTCAACGGGGTGACCAATCTCGACGTCAACATCATGCTGGCCTACCTCCTCATCACCGCGACGTTCGTGATCCTGTTCAATCTCGTCGCCGACATCCTCTACGCCTTCCTCGACCCGCGGATCCGGTATGCCTGAGCCGGTCGCGGAGGAGAACTTCATCGCTACATCGACGAACATCGCCACGGCTGAGTCGGGCTCCCACACGCTGGCCAGCGCGTCGCCCGGCCTCGAGCTCGCCCAGCCGCTCGACGCCCACGGCCTGTCGGGGGAGGCCAAGAGCCAGCTGCGCATCGTCATGGGGCGGTTCTTCGACCAGAAGCTGGCCATCGTCGGGGTGTGCGTCTTCGTCGGCCTGGGCATCGCAGCGGTGCTGGTCGGGCACTTCTGGAAGTACAGCTACACCGACATCACCAACGACCTCAACGTCCCGCCGTCGTGGGGCCACCCCTTCGGCACCAACTCCATCGGGAACGACATGTTCGCCCAGGTGATGCGCGGCGTGGAGAAGGACATACAGATCGCGCTCACGGTGGCCGCCATGGCCACCCTCATCGGGGTGACGGTCGGGGCCATCGCGGGCTTCTACCGCGGCTGGGTCGACTCCCTGCTCATGCGCTTCGTCGACCTGGTGCTGGTCGTGCCGATCCTCGCCGTGCTCATCGTGCTGGCCAACAAGCTGTCCAAGGAGTCGAACAACTGGCTCGGGCTGGCCATCATCATCGGCGCGCTGTCGTGGACCTACGTGGCCCGGCTGGTCCGGGCCGACTTCCTCGTGTTGCGCGAGCGTGACTTCGTGGAGGCGGCCAAGGCGCTCGGGGCGACGAACCGGCGCATCATCGTCAAGCACATGCTGCCCAACGCGGTCGGGCCCATCATCGTCAACGCGACCCTGACCGTGGCCCTGAGCATCGTGCTCGAGTCGACCCTGTCCTACCTCGGCCTCGGGGTGCAGCCGCCCGACGTGTCCCTGGGCCTCCTGGTCTCGCAGGGGCAGGACTCGGCGACCACCGAATGGTGGCTCTTCGTCTTCCCCGTGGCCTTCCTCGTCATCCTCATCCTTTCCATCTTCCTCATCGGGGACGGCCTCCGCGAGGCGTTCGACCCCAAGAAGAGCCGGGTCAGGGCATAGGTGGCCGACCCCGCGCTGCAGGTCGAGGGGCTCGAGGTCGAGTTCCGGACGAAGGCGGGGACCGTCTACGCCGTGCGCGGCATCGACTTCTCCATCGCCCCGGGCGAGGTGCTGGGCATCGTCGGAGAGTCCGGATCGGGCAAGTCGGTCACGGCATTGGCCACCATGGGCCTGCTGCCGAAGAGCGCCGCCGTCCGGGGGTCGATCCGCTTCCAGGGACGCGAGCTGCTGGGCCTGAAGGAGAAGCAGCTGACGGACGTGCGGGGCACGGGCATCGCCATGATCTTCCAGGATCCGATGACCTCGCTCAACCCCGTCTACACGATCGGATGGCAGATCGCCGAGGCGGTGCGCGCCCACCAGGACGTCAGCAAGGAGGCCGCCCAGGCCCGGGCCATCGAGCTGCTGTCGAAGGTCGGGATCCCGAACCCGGCGGAGCGCGTCGACAACTACCCCCACGAGTTCTCGGGCGGCATGCGCCAGCGTGCCGTCATCGCCATCGGCATGGCGAACGACCCCGACGTGATCCTGGCGGACGAGCCCACCACCGCGCTCGACGTCACCGTGCAGGCGCAGGTGCTCGAGTCGCTCAAGACGGCGCTGACCGAGACCGGGGCCGCGCTCCTGCTCATCACGCACGACCTCGGCGTCATCGCCGGGCTGGCCGACCGGGTGCTCGTCATGTACGCGGGGCGTCCCGTCGAGGTCGGGACGGTCGACGACGTCTTCTACAAGCCGTCCATGCCCTACACCCTCGGGCTGCTGGGGTCCCTCCCCAGACTGGACAGCGACGGCTCCGAGCGCCTGCGCCAGATCCCCGGCTCTCCCCCCTCCATGCTGGGTGAGCCGACGGGATGCCCCTTCGCGCCGCGCTGCCCGCTGCGCGGCCGACATCTGCACGACGACCGAGCCCGCACTGGTGCCGGTGCCCTCGGTCGACCCCGCCGGAGGCGACCACCGGGCGGCCTGCCACTTCGCGGCGTCGGTGGCCGCGGGCGAGCACGGGGCCCTGTTCAGCGACGCAGCCGCCGGCGCGGCGGCGCCATGACCCTCGCCCGGACGGACGGGTCGCCCTCGACGCAGAGCACCCGTCCACCGCTCCTGCAGGTGACCGACCTGGTCAAGCACTTCCCTCTGCGGGGCGGGACGTTCGTCCGGCACCGGGTGGGCGAGATCCACGCCGTCAGCGGCGTCTCGCTGCACATCGACGCGGGCGAGACACTCGGGCTGGTCGGGGAATCCGGCTGCGGCAAGTCGACGACGGGGCGGGCCATCCTGCAGCTGATCCAGCCCACCTCGGGCTCGGTCACCTTCGACGGCCGCGAGATGACCGAGCTCAAGGGAGGCGAGCTCCGGCGCATGCGCCGGCACATCCAGGTCGTCTTCCAGGACCCGTTCGCGTCGCTCGACCCGCGGCTGCCCGTCGGCGAGGCCATCGCCGAGCCGCTGCAGATCCACGGCATGCGCGACCGCGCCGCCAACCAGCGCCGGGTCGCCGAGATGCTCCGGCTCGTCGGCCTCGAGCCGTACCACGCCAACCGCTACCCCAACGAGTTCTCCGGCGGTCAGCGCCAACGGATCGGCATCGCCCGGGCCCTCGCGCTCCAGCCGAAGCTCCTCGTGCTCGACGAACCCGTCTCGGCGCTCGACGTCTCCATTCAGGCCGGCATCGTCAACCTCCTCGACGACCTCCAGGAGGAGCTGGGCGTGGCGTACCTGTTCATCGCACACGACCTGTCGGTGGTCCGCCACATCTCCGATCGCGTCGCCGTCATGTACCTGGGCAAGATCGTCGAGGTGGGCGACCGACGGGACGTCTACGAACGGCCCGCCCACCCCTACACCCAGGCGCTGCTCTCGGCCGTCCCCATCCCCGACCCCAAGCGGGAGAGGGCGCGCCGGCACATCGTGCTCCAGGGTGACGTGCCCAGTCCCCAGTCACCCCCCTCGGGCTGCCGCTTCCGCACCCGCTGCTGGAAGGCCCAGGAGATCTGCGCCGTCGAAGAGCCCGCACTCGTCGACCGCGGCCAGGGTCACCCGGTCGCCTGCCACTTCGCCGAGGTCGCCGCCGTCGTCTGAGCGGGTCCCGAGCACGCCCTGTCCGCACCAGGGAAGGTCGCGGACGAAGGCCCAGCTGCGGCGGTGGATGGCCGAGGGGCCGTACCCGCGCAGCGCGGTCTGGTGGACGGGAGAGGGGTAGCCCTTGTTCCGCTCGAACGCGTAGGCCGGGAAGTGGCCCGACTCCCCGCGCATCAGCCGGTCCCGCACCACCTTGGCCAGGACCGACGCCGCGGCCACCGAGGCGCACTTGGCGTCGCCGTCGACGATGGGCCGCACGGTCCCCGCGAAGGGGTCCTCGGGATGCCGCAGCAGGTCCACCGGCCCGTCGACGAGGATCGCCTCGGGCGGCCGGCCCAGCCCGGCGATGGCGCGGCGCGCCGCCACCCGGAGGGCCTCGGTCATCCCCCACGAGTCGCACTCGGCGGGGGTGGCGTGCCCGACGGCCCAGTCCTCGCACCACGCCGCGACGGCGTCGAAGATCTCCTCGCGCCTGGTCTCGCTGAGCATCTTGGAGTCCCGCAGCCACGCCGGCATCGACCGGCGCGTCACCCGTGGGCGCACCACGGCGACGCCGACGGTGAGCGGACCGGCCCAGGCGCCCCGGCCGACCTCGTCGAGGCCCGCCACACACTCGTACCCCTCGGCGCGCAGGCGGCGCTCCTGCTTGAGGTCGGGCGTGCAGACGGTCACAGGTTCACCGTGCGGCGCACCTCATACCATGGGGGCGTGAGCGACGACGGGGGGGACGCACCCGATCCGAACGCACGGTCCCCGCTGGCCCCGGGGACCAAGGTCGACGTGCGCAACCGGTTCCAGGGCACCTGGGTGCGCGGCTTCGAGATCGCGGAGGCCACGGGGGACGGTTACCGCATCCGCCGGCTGTCCGACGGCAGCACGCTGGGCGAGCTGTTCTCCCGGGACGACGTCCGCCGGGAGCGGACGCGCCAGGGCTTCTGGTGGCACTGAGGCGTCAGCCCTTTCCGGCCCTGAGCACGCCGTCGATGTAGTCGTCGATCGGGATGGCCGACAGCGTGAGCGTCTTGAGCGTCCCCCGCGAGCCCAGGACCAGCGCCACCCGCGCCATGGTGGTCTCGTCGGGAGCGTCCAGGACGGTGCAGAAGTCGTACTGCCCGAGCAGCGCCCACTGCGCGACCACCCGCACGCCCATCGCCTCGACCTCGGCGTTGACGGCCTTGAGCCGGTCGGGGTTCTCCGTCAGCGTCGCCGCCCCGTCGGGCCCCACCGTGGAGAGCATGAGGAACGTCGCCATGCGCTCACGCTACCGCAGGGCCGGGCCGGTACCCCGCCCGACGGCGTGCCCGGCCTCCGACCTGCACCACCTCAGCGCAGCTCGCCCCGCACCACCTTCCCGAGGGCGTTGCGGGGCAGCGCGTCGACCAGCCGCACCTGACGCGGGCGCTTGAACGGAGCCAGCTCGTCCGCCGCCAGCCGGTCGAGCGACGCCAGGTCGGGATCGCCCACGACGAAGGCCACCACCGTCTCGCCCCACTCCTCCGACGGCACCCCGACGACGGCCACCTCGGCCACACCGGGGTGGCGGGCCAGGACCGCCTCGACCTCGGCCGGGTACACATTGTGCCCGCCGGTGATGATCAGCTCGGTCCGGCGACCCCGCACGGTCACGTACCCGTCGTCGGCGACCGAGACGAGGTCGCCCGTGGCGAACCAGTCGCCGGGGGCCGGCGCTTCCCGGCCCCAGTAGCCACGGCAGAGCGACGGGCCGCGCACCATCAGCTCACCCACTCCGTGGGCGTCGGGGTCCTCGACGGCGGCCTCGACGCCCGGCAGCGGCACGCCGACCGAGCCGGGACGGCGCTCGCCGTCGAGCGGGTTGGACAAGGTCAACAGCGTCTCGGTCATGCCGTACCGCTCGAGCACCTCCACCCCCTCGCCGGCGAGGCGGTGCCACAGGTCGGCCGCCAGCGGTGCCGAGCCCGAGACGCACAGCCGCAGCCCGGCCAGCTCGCGCGCCCGTCCGGACGCGGCCAGCCGGTGATACATGGTCGGGACCCCGAAGAACATCGTGCCGCCGGGCGCCGCGCCGAGGACGGCGGACTCCTCGAAGCGGTCGAACACGACCGCGGCTGCGCCGGCGGCCAGCGTGCCGAAGAGCCCGGCGCAGAGCCCGTGCACGTGGAAGAGGGGGAGGCAGAGGATCAGCCGGTCCTGCGGCCCCCACCCCCAGGCCGTGTGCAGCGCGGCGGCACCCGCCAGCAGGGACGCATGGGTGTGGACCGCGCCCTTGGGCTTCCCGGTCGTGCCCGAGGTGTAGACGACGAGGGCGTCGTCGCCCGGCGTCGGCCGGGGCACCGCGCCCGGCCGCGCCTGCTCCGCCTCGCGGGCCAGCTCGTCCAGGCGCAGCACGGGGACGCGGGCTCCGTTGGTGTCGGGCTCCTGGACCAGCGCGAGCACGGGCCCGGCGTCGTCCACCACGTGCGCCACCTCGGGCCCGCGGGCCGACGGACTGAGGGGCACGAGGACCGCGCCGGCACGGAGCACCGCGAGCAGCGCCACGACGGACTCGAGGGTCGCGCGCGCCTGCCACAGGACCCGGTCGCCCGGTCCGACGCCGCGGCGGGCGAGGGCGGACGCCGCCCGCGTGGTCCGCTCCTCCAGCCGGGCGCCGTCGACCGAGCCGCCCCCCCACCCGTCCACCAGCACCGTGGCGCCCGGCGCAGTCGCCCACCGGTGCGCCCACACCTCGGGCAGGGTGCTCCCGGCAAGCCGACGCTCGTGGGGCCAGCGCCCCGGGGGCACGAGCGCCTTCACCGCGAGCGACCGCAGGTCATAGTCTGGCGGTCATGACCGCCCGCAGGATTGCCATCGTTCCGCACACGCACTGGGACCGGGAATGGTACAAGTCCTACCAGGACTTCCGCCTGGCGCTGGTGGAGCTGATCGACACGCTGATCCCACTCCTCGAGCACGACGCCAGCTATCCCCACTTCATGCTCGACGGGCAGATGGCCGTCGTGGACGACTACCTCGAGGTGCGCCCCGAAGCCGAGGAGCGCCTGCGAGCCCTGGCCGCCGCCGGCCGGCTCAGCGCGGGCCCGTGGTACGTCCTCATGGACGAGTTCCTCTCCTCGGGCGAGACCATCGTGCGCAACCTGCAGATGGGCATCGAGCGTGGCGCAGCGTTCGGGGGGGTCATGGACGTCGGCTACCTGCCCGACATGTTCGGCCACATCGCGCAGATGCCGCAGATCCTGCGCCTTGCCGGCTTCGGTGACGCGGTCGTCTGGCGCGGCGTGCCCTCAGCGGTGACCAGGGACGCCTTCGTGTGGGAGGCCCCCGACGGATCGGCGGTCCGTGCCGAATACCTGCCCGTCGGCTACAGCAACGGCGCCGCGCTCCCCGACGACGCCAAGGCGCTGGTGCGCCGGACGCACGACCACCTCGAAGAGGTCGGTGCCCTCGTCCCCGGTGACCTCCTCTACATGAACGGCTCCGACCACCTGATGCCCCAACCGTGGCTCGGCCGCGTCGTGGCGGAGGCCAACGACCTGCAGGACGACCTCCACTTCGAGGTGACCTCACTGGCGGGCTACCTGGCCGGCGCCAGCACCGAGGGCCTGACGGTCGTCGAGGGCGAGCTGCGTTCGGGCTTCCGGGCCAACATGCTCATGGGCGTCACCTCGAACCGCGTCGACGTGAAGCGGCAGGGCGCAGTGGCCGAACGCGAGCTGGAACGACGGGCCGAACCGCTGGCCGCACTCTTCCAGCCGGCGTCCGTGTACCCGGCGCGGCTGTTCGAGTTGGCCTGGCGGGAAATGGTGCGCAACTCGGCGCACGACTCCATCTGCGCCTGCTCGGTCGACGACGTCGTCGACGCCGTGCTGCACCGTTACGCCGAGGCCCGAGCCATCGCCGCCGGCTTGGCCGACCGGGCGGTCACGGCCTTCGCCATCTCGCTCGCCGATGCGGGCACATCGGTGCTCAACCCGTCGCCCCGGCCCCGGACGGGCGTCGTCGAGCTCATCGTCCCCGCCGACGGCCCGGCGCCGGCACAGGTGCAGGTGCTCTCCGAACGTTCGGGCCTCCCCGGGTCGATGGTGCTGGACGCCACCACGGTGCGCACGGTGCTCGGCATGCTGCAAGGGCCCAGGATCGACGACGACGCCTGGGTGCACGAGATCAGGATCGAGGACACGGACGAGGGCATCGACGTCACCATCGCCGTCGGCACCGAGGAGCGGCGGAACGTCCCCATCGCCGAGGCCAAGCAGGACCTCTACACGAGGCTCGGGGCGCGGCCCGACGTCATGGTGCGCGTCGCCATGGAGCAACCGTCGACGAGGAAGATCGTGGCCCGCACCGGCGAGGTGGCCGGCTACGGCTGGACCGCCTTTGAGCCTGCTGCATTGGAGCACCCCGTCGAGGTCGGCGAGACGGAGGGGTCGACCGTGCTCGCCAACGGCCTCGTGCGGGTGGAGATCGACCCGGTCGGCGGGACGTTCGCGCTGGACGGCGTCGCCGGGTACGGGCGGCTGGTCGACGGTGGTGACCTGGGTGACTCCTACAACTACTCGCCGCCACAGCGGGACTCGGTGGTCGACACGCCGGAGTCCGTCACCGTGCGGGTCGACGAACGGGGTCCCGTGCGCGCCCGGGCCCGCATCACCTCCACCTACGTGTGGCCGGACCACGTCGACGGCACGTCCCAGGAGCGGGTGGGAGCGCAGCGGGTCGCCGTCGACACCGATATCGAGCTGCGGGCGGACGAACCCGCGGTGCGGGTGACCACCTCCTTCGTCAACCCCAGCGGGGACCACCGCCTGCGCGTCCATCTCCCTCTCCCCGAGGCGGCCCGCCAGTCCCACGCCGAGAGCGCCTTCGCCGTGGTCACCCGGGGGTTGACCGCAGAGGGCAGGGTCGACGAGTTCGGGCTCCCGACCGCGCCGTCCCACCGCTTCGTGACGGCGGGACGGCTGACCGTCGCCCACGAGGGTGTCTGCGAGTACGAGCTCGTCGACATCGACGACAGCGGTGCCAGGACCCTCGCGCTGACCGTGCTCCGGTCGACCGGGATGCTGTCCCGCCTCGGCATGGCCTACCGGCCCTTCCCGGCCGGCCCCCTCACGCACGTGGAGGGGTTGCAGATGCGGGGCAAGCGCGTCTCGCTGCGCTACGCCATGGCCCTCGACTGCGACGACCCCTACGGGCTGGCCGACGACGTGCTCCTGCCGCTCGAGACCGTCGTGAGCCTGGGCGGCGGCACCCGCCCGCCGTCGGGCAGCGCGCTGGCGGTCCACGGCGCCGAGGTCAGCGCGCTCCACCGGGTGGGGGGCGTGCTGGAGGCCCGCGTCTTCAACCCGAGCGCGCAGCCGACCGTGGTCTCGTTGCCCGGTCGTGCCGGCTGGCTGGTCGACCTGCGCGGCTACCCGCGCGAGGCGTTCGAGGGCTCTTTCGAGCTACGACCCTTCGGCATCGCCACCGCCCGGCTGCGCGACGGCTGAGCCGCCGCCCCGGTTGGCGGTCAGCAGGCGCTCGCCGACGCCGCGCAGCTCCTCGAGGTCGCGCAGCACCTCCGACAGGCGCTCCCAGCGCACGTTGCGCCGGCGGTCGGCTGCTGCGCCGGCGCCGTCGGCCTCCTGGCCCGGCCGGCCGCACCACCACAGCTGCACGCGGCCGAGGTCCTTGAGCAGGCGCGGCCGCAGCGGCTGCGCGGTGAACTCGTCCGGTGCCTGCTCCATGAGCGCCGTGTGGAACTCGTCCGACATGAGGACGGTGCCCGGGTTCGCGATGTTGACGATCCGGTGGGCCAAGTTCACGGTGGGACCGAAGTAGTCGCCGTCGTGCAGGAGGACGGGCCCGCAGGCCAGTCCGACCCGGACATCGGAGAGGAGGTCGTCGTCGGCGTAGGCGTCCGCCAGGCCGAGACCGATGCCCGCCGCGTCGGCGACGCCGTCGACGACGAACATGACCTCGTCGCCGATCATCTTGACCACCCTGCCCCGCATGCGCGTGACGATGTCGTGGGAGATCTCCTCGAAGCGACGCACCACGGCGGCCAGCTCCCCGTCACTCAGGTGTTGGCTCAGCAGGGTGAACCCGACCATGTCGGCGAAGCCCACGGCCAGCGTCCGGCTCTGGCCTGGTGCGAGCCCGTGGCTGCGCAGCATCATGCTGCGCTGAATCCCGGCCGCGACCTGGCGTCGCCACACGAACTCGAGGAGTTTCGCCATGGCGGGGATGGTCTCGTCGGCGACGCTGGCGAAGGCGTCGGCGGACATCACGGGGTCCACCTCTGCGCTCACCATGTTGCCGGGCACGAGCTCGGCCTCGGCGATCCGTGCCATGGACGAGCCGATGACGCGCGCCAGCTGCAGCGCCGTCTCGGTCTCCGCGGCGCCGAGCGCCTGCATGGCCTGGAAGAGGCGTACCGCCTCGAGGTCGAGGTCGGTGAACGCCCTGTCGTCGTCGTCGACATTGGCAAAGCCGAGGGCACGCCAGAACCGCTCGAGCTTGTCGAGCTCGACGCCGGTGAGGTCGGCGACCTCGCTGCGCGAGTAACGGCGGCGCGACGGGACGAGCATGCGCTCGGCCACGAACAGGTCGATCACGCCGTCCGCCACCGCCTGGTCGATCTCCTCCTCGGTGGCGCCACGCATGAGGAGCATCTCCTCGAGGTGGGCCAGCGCAGCCTCCCGTCGGCCGTCGTCGCCGGCTTCGGGGAGGGCGTCGTAGGCGTGGAACAGGCCGCTCACGCGGTCAGCCCCCGCAGCAGGGCCTCGTCCCACTCCGGTCGTGAGGGGCGCTGCATCAGGTTCATCAGCGCCTCGGCGGGCGAGCAGCGCCCCTCCACGATCGCCTGGACCTGCTCTGCGATGGGCATCTCGATCCCGTGGGCGCGGGCGAGGCCGACCAACGGCCCTGCACTCTTCACGCCCTCGGCCACCATGTGCATGCCGCTCACGATGTCGTCGAGCGGCCGCCCCTCGCCGAGCGCGAAGCCCACCATCCGGTTCCGGCTCTTCGGGCTGGCACAGGTGGCCACCAGGTCCCCCACCCCGGCGAGGCCGCCGAAGGTGAGCACCTTGCCGCCCAGGGCGACGCCGAGGCGCCCCAGCTCGGCCAGGCCCCGGGTGATGAGGACGGCGCGGGTGTTGTCCCCGAGCCCGAGCCCGTCGCCGATGCCGGCCGCGATCGCCATGACGTTCTTGGTGGCGCCGGCGATCTCGCAGCCCACGACATCGGTGCCGGTGTAGGCGCGGAAGGTGCGCGTGTGCACGAGCGCCTGCACCCGACGCGCCAGGTCCTCGTCGGGCAGGGCGACGACGCAGGCCGCCGGATGCCCCTGGGCCACCTCGCGTGCGAGGTTCGGGCCGGTCAGGACGCCGGCGGGGACGCCGGGCAGCACCTCGGCCACCACCTGGGACATGCGCAGGTTCGTCCCGATCTCGATCCCCTTGGCCAGGCTCACCACGGCCTGGATCGCCCCCGCGTGCGGCGGCACCCCGTTCAGGACGTCGCGGAACCCGTGCGAGGGCACCGCCATGAAGACGATGCCCGCGCCGTCGACCGCCTCTTCGAGCGAACTGGTCACCGCGAGCCCCGGGGGCAGTTCGATACCCGGCAGATACGTCGCGTTCTCGCGGCCGGCCTGCATGGACCCCGCCAGCTCCTCCGAGCGTGCCCACAGCGTCGTCGGGTTGGCCGCGGCGACGAGCGACGCCACCGCCGTGCCCCAGGACCCCGCTCCGATCACCGCCACCCGCTCGGCCATGACAAGAGACTAGGACGGCGACGGAGCGTCTCCGGCCCTCGCCCGTACACTGGGTCGGTGTCGAGGGCGACCATGCCGAGAGCCCGGGACTCGGTGGCACCCGCCGGCGGTCGGCTGGGGCCCGAGGTCGTCCTCGTCCCCGTCAAGGCGTTCCACCAGGCCAAGAAGCGACTCGGTGCCACGCTGACAGATCCCGAACGCGTCGCCCTGGTCCGCGCCATGGCGACCCATGTGGTGTCGGCGTGCGCACCGCTGCCGGTGGCCGTCGTGTGCGACGACGAGAGCGTGGCGCGGTGGGCGTCGGAGCTCGGCGCCGCCGTGGTGTGGGAGCCCGGACAGGGCCTCAATGGCGCGGTGCGTGCCGGCGTCGAGCGCTTGGCCCGTGCGGGGGCGCAGTGGGTGACGATCGCGCACGGCGACCTGCCCAGGGCGCGAGGGCTGGGCTCCCTCCAGCCCTTCGCCGGCGCCACCCTCGTCCCGGACCGCCGCGACGACGGGACCAACGTGCTGCGCCTCCCGGCAGGGTGCGACTTCCACTTCGCCTACGGACCCGGGTCCTTCCGGGCCCACCGGGCCGAAGCGGTCCGACTCGGGCTCCCCGTCCGCGTCCTGCGGGACCCGGACCTCGCCTATGACGTCGACTGGCCGGCCGACGTCGCCGAGCTCGCGCGGCTGGGCTGAACGGCGCCCGGGCGCGGAACCGGGGGCCCGAAGGCCCCCGGTCTCACGTGTCCCGAATGGAACGAGCGCTTCAGCGCCGGCGTGCCGCCTTGCGGGCGGGCGCACGACGTGCCGCCTTCTTGGCTGGCGCGCGCTTCTTGGTGGCCTTGCGGGCCGGGGCCCGCTTGGCTGCCTTCTTCGCAGGAGCCCGCTTCTTGGTGGCCTTGCGGGCCGGGGCCCGCTTGGCTGCCTTCTTGGCCGGGGCCCGCTTCTTGGTGGCCTTGCGGGCCGGAGCCCGCTTGGCTGCCTTCTTGGCCGGGGCCCGCTTGACAGCCTTCCTCGCTGGCGCCCGCTTCTTGGTCGCCTTACGAGCCGGAGCCCGCTTGACGGCCTTCTTGGCCGGGGCCCGCTTGACTGCCTTCCTTGCGGGGGCCCGTTTCTTGGCGGCCTTCTTGGCCGGGGCCCTTCTCTTCGCGGCTACTGCCACAGGTGCACCTCCCTAGGAGCATGGTCACTGAATAGAGGTGAAGCCTGCGCCACGCCGCGGCCGACAACCCCACGTCGTGCGCACTGCCGCACCGGATTCACTTGCTTACGACGGTCGACGCCGTTGGGGTGACGTCATGGACGCCCCCGCACCACGCCAGACCGACTTGAGTGCCCGAGCTGTGACGTCACGTCGACCCGCCACGACACGACGCGAACCGCGCACGTAGCGAACCGACAACTCTCGCCTTGCGCGCCACACATCGTTGTGTCGCAGCACATATCAACCCTCCCTCACACTTCGAGTACACACATTCTTCTGTTGTGAACACGCTCAGGTCAAGCATTCTTTGTTCGCGCGGTCATTTTGCGTTCGTCGACGACCTTCGATTCACACCGCTCACACCACGCAAACGAGGTGCACGCTGCGCCAGTGCGAGCGCCGCGGCGCTCCGTTGTCGCGACATTGGGCGATATGTCCTCTGGATTTTTCTGTTTCCCAACGCAAACATCGCACGCATGGAACACGACGCACACGCACATGTCGGTCTGTCCGATTCGTGCCTGAATTCGACTGTTGCACTGCGTGGGGTCCACCGTTCGGCGCACCACAGCATCTATGTTGGACAGGGACGACACGGGTGGATGTGGGCTGGCGCAGAGCGTTCGACGCTCGTCTTGGGTCCGCCGCGCTCCGGCAAGACATCCTCCCTGGTCATCCCCAATATCCTGCTGTCGGATGGGCCGGTCGTGTCCACCTCGACCAAGCCCGACGTCATGCGTGCCACGGCGTCCTCTCGCGGCGGCGACGGTTGGGTGTTCCTCTACGACCCGAGTGGCGAGGTGGAGTGCCCGCGTGGCGTCGAGCGTGTCGGTTGGTCCCCCCTGACGACCGCGGTGCGGTGGGACGCCGCCGTCGTCACGGCGGACGCGATGGTCGGCGCCAGCCGCGTGCTCGCCCCGCGGTCGGGCGAGCACCATTGGAGCGAGCGGGCAGGCGCGCTCCTCTCGACCCTCCTGCACGCCGCGGCGACGGAGGGTCGTTCCATGCCGGACGTGCTCCACTGGATCGACCGTCACGAGGGAGCTCCTGCCCTCGAAATTCTGGCCTCGAGCGCCGGGGAGGACGCCCCGGCGACCGATCTGCTGGCCGGGATCGTGGCGACCGACCCCCGGGAGCAGTCGGGCATCTGGTCCACCGCGTCGGGCGTGCTCGCCGCGTATCGCACCCAAGGGGCGTTGGCGTCGACCCGGACGCCGCCCCTCGACTTCGACGCCTTCTGCGGCGGTCCCCACACGCTGTACATCTGCTCGACGGGGCGTCGGCAGCGGCAGTTCGCCCCGCTCGTCGTGGCCGCCGTCGGCGACGTACGTGACGCGGCCTATGCCCGCTGCCGCGACGAGCGGGGCGGGCCGCCCACCCTTCTCGCACTCGACGAGGTGGCCAACATCGCCCCTCTGCCGGACCTCCCGGCCATGGTCAGCGAGGGTGCCGGGCAGGGCCTCCTCGTCCTCGCCTGCCTGCAGGACCTCTCCCAGGCACGCGGCCGCTGGGGCCAGGCGGCCGACGGCTTCCTCTCGCTGTTCGGGACCACCGTGGTGCTGCGGGGGATCGCCGACACCGCGACGCTCCGCGACCTCAGCGCGCTGGCGGGCGACCGGGAGGTGGCGACCACCACGGTGAGCCGCAGCGTCGGTGCGTGGGGCCGCATCCGGCCCTCGACGTCGGTCGGCTCCACGCGCCAGGCCCGGCTGCCCGTCGACGCCGTGGCGCGGGGTGCTCCCCGTCGCGCCCTCGTCCTCGGCCCGCACAAGGAGGTGGAGGAGGTCTCGCTGACACCGGCGCACGAGTGCTCGCCGTGGCGCGAGCTCGTCGGTCCCGTGCGCGATCGGGCCCGCGGCGACCCGCCGCACCTGGCTCGATGAGTCAACGACCCCGGTCCTGCGCGATCGTGGCGACCTCGCGGCGCCCGAGCCGAGACCGCGCCAGCTCGAGGTCTCGCGCCAACCGGAGGTGGTCCACGAGGCGCGCCGCCGGAAACGAGGCCAGGTTCGCGTCGGGCCCCGCCCCGAGCGGCTCGGCGGCGCGGCCCAGCCCCCAGCGGGCACGGTAGGCGTCGATCGCCCCGGCGGCGTCGAGCCACACGTCGTGACGGGCGGGATCGACGGGCCGCGGCCCGAGCGCCCGCAGGAGGTGGCCGGCCGGCACGACGGACCGGCGCTGCCGGAGCGGCTCCGCCACGCCGACGCCCTGCACCGGGACCCAGCGCGCCACGACCTGTTCGAGCGCCTCGGCCGTGATGCCACCCGCCGCGGCCACGCCGAACGCGGTCACCACGTCGCGGCGGTGGGCTCCCCCGTGCGCGGTGAGCGAGAGCTGGCCGGCGAAGCGGTGCTCGTCGAAAACCGCCGGGTCCGGGGCGGCCCGTGGGGACGGCGGTGCGAGGCCGGGCTCCCACCGGGCCCCCAGGGCACGGACGCGCCGGGCCCACCCGTCGGCGACCTCGCCGTAGGACGCCGCGCTCGTCTTGGCGGGGCGCGTCGCGGCCCATGCCACCCGGCCGCCGCGGGGAGAGCGCACGCCCATCTCGTGCCGGTGGCGCCGGATGTCGGCGGCGCGCGACGAGAACGCCCCGATCAGCTCGGGCGCGACGCCGGCGATCTCCGCCGGCCGCCCCGGCGCCCCGACCCACTGCACGCCGAGCGCCGCCGACAGGGCCGCCCGCAGGTGGGCCCCGTACACCGACGCCGCCGCCCGGCGGTGCGCGTCCAGCCCACGCCGGTCGCACGCACTCCACCGGCCGTCCGCACCGTGGACAAGGTTCGCCATGACGACGTGGCTGTGCAGGTGGGGGTCGCCGTTGCGGTTGAGGGCGTGCGTGAACGTCGCGCCGACCATCCCCGTGGTCGGGAGGACGATCCGTCCGGAGCCCGCCCGCCTCGCCGCGGTGACGCCGTGGCGGTCCAGGTAGCCGAGCGCGCCCGCGACGGCCTCGGCGTGGGCCGAGACGACGGCGTCGGCCGCCTCCGCTCCGCCGAGCGCGAACACGACGCTGGCGGACTTCGGAGCGCTGAACGTCAGGTCGAAGCCGGCGAGGCGGACCCGGCCCGGACCCATCGGCTGCCCCGTCCGCGGATGCTCGCCGCGGAGCAGCCGGCGGAAGGCCTCCGGCTGCAGCGGGCCTGCCAGCCCGAGCCCGGCCGAGGCGGGGCCGGACCAGCGCCCCGGGGACGCCACGGGCAGCTCCCGGGCGAGATCGCCCAGGTAATAGTCGGCCCGATCCCGACCGACGCCGTGGATGCCGAGCATCCGGCTCCTCTCGCTCGTCCCCGCACCGGCGCGGGTGAACGGTCGGGTGGCCCGTCTCCGCGGTCCCCGCGGGCTCGACGAGGAGAGGCCGGGCTCAGGGTGTGTAGCGCGCCAGCACCCGGCGGGCCGCATCGGCGGCCAGCCCGGTGAGCTCCGGCGGGCTCACGACACGGGCCGCCGGGCCGAGCTGCAGCAGGAGCCGCTCGAACCAGGCCATGCCCGAGACGTCGAGGATCAGGTCGGTCACCGTGCCGTCCTCGTCCCGCGCCACCGCCCGCACCGGGACGGACTCGGGCACCCACTGGGCTCCGCGGCCGAGCTGCAGATGGACCTCGACCGCCCCGGGACCCGGCACGAACATCTCCTCCAGGGGCCGGTGCCCCGCCTCGACCGGGCGCGCGGATTCCGCGAGGTCCCGGACAACGCCGATCCGGTCGACGCGGAAGCGGCGCATGTCCCCCGCCCGGTGGCAGTACCCGTCCAGGTACCAGTGGCCGTCGATGGTCACGACCTGCACCGGCTCGACCGTGCGGGTGGTGAGCTCGTCACGCGAGCCGGAGTGGTAGACGATCTCGATGACCCGGCTCCCGTCGACGGCCTCCCGCACGGCCGCGAGGTGCTCCGGCGCGTCCACGTCCAGCCCCACCGCCTCGCGGGAGCCGAGCGCGGCGTCGAGCTTGGCCAGGGCGCGGCGCAGCGCATCGTCCTCGGACCCGGGGACGGCGAGCAGCAGCCGAGCCGATGCGGCCACGGCGAAGCCCTCGGCCGGGGTGAGCCGGCGCGGCCGCCCGAACTCGGGGGGGAGGAAGGCCCGGACCGAGCGCTCCGACACCTCTATCTCCATGAGCGTGTCCGGCGTGTAGGGCGGCGTGCCGCAACAGGCCGCCAGCTCCAGCTCCGCCACGAGCTCCTTCTCGGCCATGCCGAACCGGCGCGCCACCTCCGCGATGGGCGCCTCGCCGACCTGGGCCAGCCAGCCCACCACCGCCAGGAGCCGTCGCAGCCGCCGGCTCGTGTCGGCACCCGGGGCGCCCCGGGTCCCGGTCGCGGTGGCGGCGTCCTCCGCGACCGGCGCCGTGGCGCGGGCCGGTGCAGGGTCCCGGGCGGGCGGCGCCACGAGCGCCCCCAGCCAGGCCACCAGCTCCGAACGGAACGCGGGCGGCTCGGTCACCGTGGCGTGGTCGAGGAGGCCGAGCACCCAGGAGCGGATGGAGGCGAACGACGAGACGCCGAGCGCGAGCTCGACCGACCCGTCGTCGAACCGCTGCACCACCTTGTCCTGTCCCACTTCGTCGGCGACCCGGCGCGCCTCGAGCGCGTCGACCCGGATGCGCATCTCAATCCGGTCCTCCCCCTCGGCCTCCCAGGGCTCGTCGGGCAGGGCCGCCTCGACGTCCACCTCCTCGGGTGCCTCTGCGCCCCCGGCCTCGCCCCGCGAGACCTCGCCCTCTATCCGGTCCACCCGGAACGTGCGCACCGCGGTGCGGTCGAGGTCCCATGCCACGAGATACCAGTGACCGAAGCGGAACCACAGCCCCACGGGGGCGACGTGGCGGAGCTCCCCCGGTAGGCGAACGCCGCACCGGCGCGCGTGCGCACCGCCTCGAACAGCTCCACCAGCGGTGCCGGCGGCACCATCGACGCGATGGGACGGACGTCGCCCAGGCCCGCTGCGCCCAGCTTCAGCAGTGCATCCCGACCGCTAGGATCGCCCAGGTGGACGCCGGCGACGGCGAGGTGGAGCGCGACCTGCTCGTCGGGCTCGAGATCCAGGTCGGGCAGGTAGAACGACTCGCGGTCGATCAGGTACCCGTACTGCTCGTGCCCCGGCAATCGCTGCGTGAGGACGGGGATGCCCTCGTCACGCAGGAGCCGCTTGTCCCGCTCGAAGGCCTGACGCCGTGCCGCGTGCTCCGCGGGGTAGCCGGGGACCTGGTGCGCGATGGCATCGAGCGTCAGCGGCTGACGGGTGTCGAGCAGGACCAGGACGAGATCCGTGACGCGTTCGAGCCGGTCGAGCTTCGCGGGCGCCTCCATCGCCGAGAGCCTACGGCGGCGGCCGCACGGTGAACGCCGCCGCGCAGCCCTTCGACTGGCATCTCCACCTGCTGGGGCTGCTCGCCTTCCCCGTCCTGGTGGCCCTGTACACCTGGGCGACGCGACGGGAGGGCTGCCGGGCGACCGGGCGCCAGCAGGCTCTCTTCATCGCCGGTGCGCTCGTCCTCGTGGTCGCCGTGACCTGGCCGCTCGGCGACCTGGCCGCCCACTGGCTGCTCCTGGCCCTGGTCCTGCAGCGCCTGCTGCTGACCCTGGCCGTTCCCCCGCTCCTCGTCCTGGGGACGCCCCGGGCCGTGATCGCCCGCCTGACCCGGCCGGCGGCGGTCGATGCCGTGCTCCGGGTGGTCGTGCGCCCCGTCCCCGCGGTCCTGATCGTCACCGTCGTCGCCGTGGGGACGCTCACGACCGGCGTCGTCACCCTTGCGGCGAACTCCGACGCGGCCCGGGTGGCGATCGAGCTCGTCGTGCTCGGCTCAGGTTTCGTGCTGTGGGCCCCGGTGCTGAACGAGCTGCCGGGGGCACCCCGACTGTCGGCGCTCGGCCGGGGAGGGTACCTGATCGTCCAGTCGATCGTCCCCAGCTTCCTCTCCATCGTGTGGATCTTCGCCCGCCACTCCCTCTACCCCACCTTCACCCACGCCCGGACGGTCGCGGGCCTGTCCCCACTCCTCGATCAGCAGCTGTCCGGCTTCCTGGCCAAGCTGAGCACGATCGCGGTGCTGTGGACGGTGGCCTTCGTGATCATGACGCGGGCCCAGGCCGCCGAGGACACGGGCCGGGACGCCGAGCCCCTCATGTGGTCCGACGTGGAACGCGAGATCGAACGCGCCGAACGGCGGCAGCGCCGGCAACGCTCGACAGGCCCCCCCGCGGCGGGGTGACGGGGTCCCGTGGCGCCCGGGACCCGTCGCAGTGCACAATGATCCCCATGGGTACCACGGTCAACTTCCGTGTCCGCGGGCAAGCGGACGCCCCGGGACGAGCGACGCCGCCGTCTCGGTCAGAACTTCCTCCGGCCTGACGTCGCGGCTGCGGTGGTCGCCGAGGCGGCCTTCGAAGGCGGGGACCTCGTGGTCGAGATCGGGGCGGGCCGCGGTGCGTGCACGTTCGGGCTGGCCGAGCAGGTCACCCACGTCATCGCCCTGGAGCAGGACCCCGTGTGGGCGGAGCACCTCCGGCGAGAGGCCCGGCGACGGGGCGCCGAGAACGTCAGGGTCGTGTGCTGCGACGCGCGGCGCTATCGCATGCCGCGCCGTCCCTTTCGCGCCTTCGGGTCACTCCCCTTCGGGGCCACGACGGCGCTGCTCCGCCATCTGCTCGACGACCCGGGGAACGGGCTCGAACGCGCCGACCTCATCGTCCAGTGGGAGGTGGCGCGCAAGCGGGCCGCCACGCCGCCCACGACGATGCTGTCGGCGGCCTGGGCGCCGTGGTGGATCTTCGAAGGCGGCCGGCGGATCCCCGCCGCCGCCTTCCGCCCGGCGCCCGCGGTCGATGCGGCCGTGCTCCGCGTGGTGCGCCGGCGCCCCCCGCTCCTGCCCCGGCAGCTGGCCCCCGCCTATGGCGCCTTCGTGCGCACCCACTGGAACTAGCGTCCTGTGCCCGTGATGGAGGAGGCGTGGTCCGTACCCGACGCCTACCTCCTCACGGAGGGGCCGCACGGGCGCGTCGCCGTGCCGCACCTCACGCTGACCTTCTTCGCGTCGGGTGTCGCGCTGGACAGAGCGGACGGCGAATCGGTGTGGTTCTGCCATTGGACCGACCTGCGCGAGATGTCGCCCGTGGAGCGCTCGGTGCTGCCCGACGGGGGGGAGGCGTGGTGATCCTCCTCACCGAGCGAAGCCGGCGGCGCCAGCACCGTTTCGTGCTGCCCACCCGGGACGCGGTCGCGACGGAGGCCTCCCTCCGGGACCGGGCCGCCGCGCACGGCCTGCACACGCGCCGCCCCCGGCCCCCGGTGTCCCGCGCGCTCACGTGGTCGATCGCGCTGGCGACGGCGGGCGCACTGACGGTTCTCCTGCTCTCGGCCGCCCACGTCTTCCGCCTCTGAGGCCCGTCGGGGCCCCGCGCGTCAGGCGAGCGAGGCGCTCCGCAGCTCGTCGAGGGAGAGCTCGGCCGTCTGGTTCCCGCCGCATTGCGGGCAGTGCTCGACATGGCGCCACGACCGCAACAGGCGCGTGCCCTCCGGGTTGAGCAGCACGACGAAGGACTCGGAAATGGGGTCGATCTCCAGGCCGTAGTACGCCCGCCAGGCCGTGGTGGCGGCGTGCGCGTCCAGCGCCAGGCCCTTCAGGACGCGGCGGAAGCGCAGCCGCTCCGTGTCGAAGATCCACGTGCTGTGGCAGGACTCCAGGACGAAGAGGGCGTCCTCTGCGGGGGGGACCACATCGCTGATCATGCCCGATCCTTTACCGGGTTCGGCGTCGAATCCGCCTCAGGATCGTTACGAATTGGTGACAATCTGTGTTTTCCCTGCCTACATGCCTATTGAGGGCCGGCGTCGTGCTTCCGCCCCGGCATCATCTCCCGTTTCGTGCACAGCTGTCGGAGCGCTGCACAGAGGGCGATCCGGCTGTCCGCCGGGTCGATCACCTCGTCGACCAGCCCCCGTTCCGCGGCCTGCCACGGGTTGAGGTAGGCGTCCTCGTAGGCCAGCTCCCGGTCGGAGCGCTCCCCCGGCCCGAGCCCCCGGTGGAGGATCTGCACCGCGCCCGAAGCCCCCATGACCGCCACCTCCGCGCCCGGCCAGGCCAGGCAGACGTCGTTGCCGATCCCCCGTGAGTCCATGACGATGTAGGCCCCGCCGAACGCCTTGCGCAGGATCAGGCACAGCCGCGGCACCGTGGCCTGCGCGTAGGCGAAGGCCAGTTCGGCTCCGTGCCGGATCATCCCGCGCCACTCGAGGTCCTTGCCCGGCAGGAAGCCGGGCGTGTCCACCAGGCTGACGATCGGCAGGTTGAAGGCGTCGCACAGGCGGACGAACCGCGCCCCCTTCTGCGACGCCGCGATGTCGAGGGTGCCGGCCAGGATCCGCGGCTGGTTCGCCACGACGCCGACCGGCATCCCCCCCAACCGGGCGAACGCCGTGACGATCTGCCCCGCCCAACGGGGCCACAGCTCGCGGAACTCCCCGTCGTCGCACAGCGAGCGCAGCACGTCGCGCGCGTCGTAGGTCGCGGCCTTGCGGTCCGGGATGACCGTGCGCAGCTCCGGGGTGGGCCGCAGCACCGAGTCGCTGACGGGGGCGAGCGGCGGGACCTCGTCGGTGTGTCGGGGCAGGTACTCGAGCAGCTCGGCCACCGCGCCGTCGACGTCGTCGGACTCCACGGCACACAACCCGCTGGACGTGGCGTGGACCGCGGCGCCGCCGAGCGCGCCGATCCCGATCTCAATGCCCGTGAACTCCGCCACCATCTGGGGGCCCGACACGAAGGCCACGGCCTCGGAGCTCATGACGACCAGATCGGAGAGCCCGAGCAGGAGGGCGGGACCGGAGACCACCGGGCCGGTCGCCGCCGCGATCACCGGCACCTGGCCGCTGCAGCGCGAGATCGCCGCCGCCGCCCGCCCCCATCCGTGCAGCGCCCCCACGCCGTCGAGGACGTCGGCGCCGCTCGAGGCGACGAAGAAGACGAAGGGGATGCCGAGCTGGCGCGCCTGGTCGGCCGCCTCGGCGAGGCGAACCCCGTCGGCGTGGGTGATGGCGCCACGCCGCATGGTGCCCAGTGAGCGGGCGATCACGGCGTTGCGGCCCCCGATGCGGTCCACTACCGAGGTGACGGCGCCGACGACCCCCTTGCCGACTTCGGGTGCCTCCCCCGGTCGGGTCGCGGTCGTCACCGTGGCCGAATGTAGACCACCCCCCGGGCGCCGCGGGCCGCCGACGCGGGCTCGCCTCCGTGTGGCGTCTAGAGGCGGTTGGCCTCGGCCCGCCGCCACGGCCCGGAGCGCCCACCCGACTTCTCCCACAAGGTCAGGTGCTCGACCGTCATCGTGCGGTCGGAGGACTTGCACATGTCGTAGACGGTGAGGGCGGCGACGGCGCAGGCGGTCATCGCCTCCATCTCGACACCGGTGCGGTCGACGGTCTCGACCTGGGCCTCGACCTCCACGTAGTCGTCCCCGATGGAGAAGTTGACCCCGATGGAGCCGACCAGCACGGGGTGGCACATGGGGATCAGCTCGGCGGTGCGCTTGGCGGCCTGAATGCCGGCGATCCTGGCGGCCGCGAGCACGTCACCCTTGGTGATGGCGTTGTTGGCCACCTTGGTGGTCGTCTCCGGCAGCATCGAGACACGGCAACGGGCGAGGGCACGGCGGTGCGTGGGCTCACGGGGAGTGACGTCGACCATGCGGGCGCCGCCCAGCGGGTCGAGATTGGCCAGCATGCGGTCGGACACGAGGGTGCAGTCTACGACCTGGGACTCCGGTCCGACGCCGCCACGCGGGCTCGCCGGGTAGACTTGGCAGTCTCAGGCTGCGAGTGCCAACGGACCAGCGCCATCGGAGGAGTCCATGCCCACCTATGAATATGCGTGCACCTCGTGCGGGCACCGGCTCGAGGCCGTCCAGAGCTTCTCGGACGACCCCCTGACCGAGTGCCCCGAGTGCGGGCGCGAGCTGCGCAAGGTCTACGCGCCGGTCGGCATCGTGTTGAAGGGCAGCGGGTTCTACAAGACCGATTCGAGGGCCGCCGCGGGGGGCAGCAACGGAGGGGGCACGAAGAAGGCGGACGAGACCACGAGCACGCCGTCGAGCCCGGAGACCACGAAGGACACCGCGTCCACCTCGGGCGACGGCAAGGACGCCAAGCCGGCCGCGACGGCGGCGACCTGAGGAGTCAGTCGCCGCTCAGCGACATGTCGGCGATGGCCAGCGTCTGACCCGCCGCCACCCCGGGGAGCCAGCGCAGGTCGCCGCCGATCTCGACCACCGACTGCAGCATCCGCTGCAGCGTGGACGCCACGGTGACCTCCCGCACGGGCTCGGCCAGCACCCCACCCCGGATCATCAGTCCCTCCGCCCCCACCGAGAAGTCCCCGCTGACGGGGTTCACCCCCGAGTGGACACCCGTGACCGACTGCACGTAGAGGCCCTCGCCGACGCCGGCCAGGATCTCGTCGTGCCCCTTGGCCCCGGGCAACAGCACGAGGGCACGGCACCCGGCCGACGGCGTGCCCGCGAACCCCCCGCGGACGGCCGACCCCGTCGACGCCGTCCCGGCGCGCCGGGCCGACACCGTGTCGAACACGAACATGCGCAGCACACCGCCGGCGATCAGGGTGTTCCGCCTCGACGCGAGTCCCTCGCCGTCGTGCGAACCGGCGCCGTAGGCCCGGGGGTCGGTCGGGTCGTCGACCAGGGTGACCCCGCCCGTGGCGACGGACTCGCCGATCCGGCCGGCGAAGAAGGATCGTCCCTTGACCACCGCCTCGCCCGAGAGGGCCGTCGCCATGACGGACAGGACGGTCGAGACGACCCGCGGGTCGAAGACGACGGTGCAGTGCGCCGAGTGCGCCTTCTGGGCACCGAGCATCCGCGTCGCCCGCAGGACCGCGTCGTCCATCGCCTCGTCGGCCACGAGCTCGCCCGGCCCGCGCCCGACGCTGAACCCGGTGCCGGTCTGCGTCTCGGCGCCCTCCCCGGCGATGGCGTCGACGGAGAGGAACGCGTTCGTGCGCCGCCGGTGCGACGAGATGCCGGTCGTGGAGGCGAGCGCGACCTCCACCCGGCTGTCGGCATAGTCGGCCGACGAGACCTGCCGGATCCGCGGGTCGGCGGCCCGGGTGGCGCGCTCGAGCTCGACCGCCAGGGCGACCTTCTTCTCCATGGGCGTGGAGGCCACGCCGTCGTCCCACAGGTCCAGCTCCGGCGCGGCCACGCCGTCGGGCTCGGCCAGGACCACGTCGGGGTCCGGGGTGGCGAAGCGGGCGTTGTCCCGGGCGTCGGCCAGCGTGGCGGCGATCACCGTCGGGTCGAGCGAGCCCGCCCAGGCGAAGCCCACCTGGCTGCCCGCGCCGCCGGGCGCGTCGACCAGGACCCGGACGCCCACCCCCGACGAGTCCGCCGACGTCAGGGACTCGACCTCGCCCTCGTAGGCCCGCACCTCGGTGTCGGTGCCCCGGGTGACGTAGACCTCGATGCCCTCGCCGGGGCCTGCCTGGCCGACGACCGAGGTCGCGAGCTCCAGGAGGTCGCCGCTCACGCGGTCCCCCCGAGGGTGACGCCGGTGATGCGCAGCGTGGCCTGCCCGCACCCGACCGGCACGCTCTGCCCGTCCTTGCCGCAGGTCCCGGGCGTCATGTCGAAGTCGGTGGCCACGGCATCGATCCGCCGCAGGACCTCGGGACCGTTGCCGATCAGGTTGGCGTCGCGCAGCGGCTCGGTGATACGGCCGCCTTCGATCAGGTACGCCTCGGTCGTGCCGAACACGAAGTCGCCCGTGGCGGTGTTCACCTGGCCGCCCCCGAGCTTCTTGACGTACACGCCCGACGGCGTCTGCGCCACGATCTCGTCGGGGTCCTCCGCGCCGGCCAGCAGGTAGGTGTTCGTCATGCGCACCATCGGCAGGTGCTGGTAGCTCTGGCGGCGGCCGTTGCCGGACGACTTCCGGCCTTCCTTGCGCGCCCGCAGCCAGTCCCACATGTAGTCGGTGAGGACGCCGTTCTCGATCAGCACGTTGCGGGCCGGGGCGAACCCCTCGTCGTCGACCGCAAAGTTGCCCCACTCCCCGAGCACCGTGCCGTCGTCCACCAAGGTCACCAGCGGGCTGGCGACCAGTTGCCCGATCTTGCCCGTGTACACGGACGCGTCCTTGACGATGTGATCGGCCTCGAGCCCGTGGCCGCAGGCCTCGTGGAAGAGGATGCCGCCGCTCCCGCCTGCGAGGACGATGGGGACCTCGCCCGACGGGGCCGGGCGTGCGGACAGCTTGACCAGTGCCCGCGCCGCGGCTTGGCGCGCGATGTCCTCCACGTCGTGGCGCTCGAAGATCTCGAAGCCCTCGGTGCGAGCCAGCGATTCGTAGCCCGTCTGCATGCCCGTGTCGCCGTTGGCCACGCAGACGACGTTGAAGCGCGTGCGGATCTGCTCGTCCCCCGCGAAGAGGCCCTCCGAGTTGGCGATCAGCACGCGGCGCCTGCTGTCCCCGCAGCCGACCTGGACCTGGGAGATGGCGCCGCCGGCGGCCCGGGCCGCCTCGTCCGCCCGCGTCAGCAGCTCGAGCTTGCGCGCCTTGTCCACCGACTCGGGCGGGGTCCGATCGCCGCGGTCGTGCATGGAGGCAGGCCCGAGCGCCACGGTCCGCACCGCCGCGCCCCCCTGCCGGGCCACCGCGGCGGCGGCCCGGGCGGCGGCCAGCAGACCCTCCTCGCTCATGTCGGCCGTGTGCGCGAAGCCGGTCGTCTCGCCGTCGACGACTCGGATCCCCGCACCTCGGGACCGCCCCGAGGAGAGCTCCTCGACCTTGCGGTCGTCGAGCAGCGCGCTGCCCGTCGCGGTGTCCTCGGCGAAGACCTCCGCCATGTCCCCACCCCCCACGAGCGCAGCGGACAGGACGCGTTCGAGCACGTCAGGCTCGATGAGGGCGGTGTCGGTCACGGCGGTATCGTAATCGTCGTGCCCGCCGGCCCCCCCGAGACTCGCACCGCGGCGGGGCACGGGCCGCACGCCGGGCTCAGTGCCCAGCTCGAGCTCACCGTCGGCGCCGAGGACACCGCGGAGGAATTCCGCTCGGGCGACGTCCCCGTCCTCGCCACGCCCCGCCTCATCGCCCTCTGCGAGGAAGCCAGCTGCCGCGCCACCGACGGCCACCTCACCGGGTCGCAGGCGAGCGTCGCCACCAGGGTGCAGTTCGACCACCTGGCGCCGGTGGCGGTCGGGTCGGTGGTCCTGGCCGAAGCCACCCTGGTCAAGGTCGAGGGGCGGCGCCTCGTCTTCACGGTGTCGGCCGCCCGGCTGGAGGCCGAAGGCGGCGGCCTGGTCGGTGCGGGACGAGTCACCCGGGTCGTCGTCGACCGTGCCGCCTTCCTGGCCAAGGCGGGTTCGGACAAGCCCTGAGCGCGACCCCGCCCGCCGTGGAACCGGGGCTCCTCGCCGGCGCCGGGCCCGTCGTGGCGGCCTTTGCGACGTTCGGCCTCTTCTGGGGCAGCTGGGCCGTCATGCTCTTCGACGTCCAGCACGCGTTCTCGCTCAACGACGCCCAGCTCGGGGTCCTGCTGGCGGTGGCCATCGCCGTGGCGGGCGCGTCCAGCGCCGTCATGGCGCACCTGGCCGACCGGGTGGGGGCGCGCCGGCTGCTGTGGATCGCACTGTTCGCCTGGGCCGCCCTGCTGTGCCTGCTCGCCGTGACCCGCCAGCGGTGGGCCTTCGCCACGGTGCTGGTGCTGGTGGAGGTCGCCGGAGGCTCCATCGACACCGCCATGAACGCCGAGGCGTCGCACCGCCTGGTGACGAGCCCGTCGGCCCTGGTCCGCCTGCACGCACTGTTCAACGCGGGCGCGCTGTCCGGCGCTGCCGCGGCCGCACTGGTCATCCACGCCGGGGTGTCGTGGCGCTGGGTCTGGCCGGCGATCGCGCTGGTGGCGCTGGCCGTGGGCCTCTGGGCCCTCACCACGGACCCGGGCACGGCCCTGGCTCCCACGGGGCACGTGGCGGCGACGAGCCATCCGTTGCGCCGCCTGCGCCGCGACGGCCTCCTCGTCCTCCTCGCCGTCTTCGCTCTGGCCGAGGTCACCGAGGGCGGCGTCGACACCTGGGGCGTGCTGTTCCTGCGGAACCATCTCGCCACCGGCGTGCTGCTCGGTGCCGGGGCCTATGTCGTCGGCCAGCTCGTGGCGGCGACGACCCGCGGCGCGGGCAGCCCGCTCCTCGGCCGCCTCTCGACCCGCAGCGCCCTCATCGTGGGTGGCTGCGTGGCCGGCGGCGGCATCCTCCTCGAGTCCGTGTCCCCGGCGGCCGGCGTCGCCGCGCTGGGTCTGGCCCTGGGCGCGGGCGGAGCCTCGCTCTTCTGGCCGCTCGTGATGAGCTCGGTCAGCCGGCTGGCCAGCCAGGTCGTCAGCGCCGTCGGCACCTTCACCGCCGCGGGCTACGTGGGCTGGGTCGCCGGGGCGCCGATCGTCGGTTGGGTCTCCCAGACCTTCGGGCCCGCCCGAGGGCTCCAGGTCCTGGCACTGGCCTCCTTCGGCGTCGCCGGCTGCACGCTCCTCGGCGCCGAGCGCAAGGCCGCCCCGGATCGCAGCGGGTAGCCTGGGGCCACCGCCATGATCCTGCACAGCATCGAGACGCCGGCCGACGTCAAGGGCCTGGACCACGAGCAACTCGCAGAATTGTGCGCGGAGATCAGGGCGTTCATCGTCGACACCGTGACCACCACCGGCGGCCACCTCGGCTCGAACCTGGGCGCCGTGGAGCTCACCGTGGCGCTGCACCGGGTGTTCGACTCCCCGCGCGACGTGCTCCTGTGGGACACCGGCCACCAGGCCTACGTGCACAAGCTCCTGACCGGTCGGCGCTTCGGCTTCAAGACGCTCAAGCAGGCCGGCGGCATGTCGGGCTACCCGAACCGGGCCGAGTCGGAGCACGACTGGATCGAGAACAGCCACGCCTCGACCGCGCTCTCCTATGCGCACGGCATCGCGAGCGGGTTCTCGCTGCGCGGAATCGACGGCGAACGCCGGGTCGTGGCCGTCGTCGGGGACGGAGCCCTGACCGGCGGGATGGCCTACGAGGCCCTCAACAACCTGGGCCACTCCCGTCGCCGGGTCGTGATCGTGCTCAACGACAACGGCCGCTCCTATGCCCCCACGGTGTCCCAGCTGTCCCAGAGCCTGACGACGCTGCGGCTCAACCCGACCTACACCGCTGCCCGGGAGCGCCTGCGCCTGCGGCTGCGCGAGCTGCCCGCCGTCGGCGAGCTGGCCTACACCGGCGTCCACTCCCTCACCAGCGCCTTGCGCGAGATGGTGGCGCCCCACACGTTCTTCGAGGCGCTGGGCGTCCGCTACGCCGGGCCCATCGACGGCCACGACATCGAGCACATGGAGCAGGCCTTCACCCACGCCGCGGAGTGGGACGGCCCGATCGTCGTCCACGTGCTCACCCAGAAGGGCCGCGGCTACGCGCCGGCGGAGGAGGACGACATCCAGCGCCTGCACGACGTCAAGGCGACCAAGCCGATCGTCCTGGAGAACGCGGTGGGGAGCTCGGCTGGGCTGGCCGTAGGCGGCTCGGCCGGCTCCGACAGCGGCGGCGTCACCTCACCGGGCGCGGCCCCCCCGTCCGCCGCCGGCGACGAGTCGCCCCAGCGGGCCGCCACCTACACCGATGCCTTCTCGCGCGCACTGCTCGCCGCGGCGGACGACGACCCGCGCATCGTGGCGCTCACGGCCGCCATGCCGGGGCCCACCGGGCTGCTGGCCTTTCAGGCCCGGTTCCCCGACCGCTTCTTCGACGTCGGCATCGCCGAGCAGCACGAGGCGACCGCGGCCGCGGGCATGGCCATGGCGGGCCTGCGCCCCGTCGTTGCGGTCTACTCGACGTTCTGGAGCCGGGCCTTCGACCAGGCCAATCTCGACGTCGGCCTGCACGGGTGCCCCGTCGTCTTCGTCCTGGACCGGGCCGGCATCACCGGCGACGACGGTCCGAGCCACCACGGCGTCCTCGACTTCGCCCTCGCACTGTCCATCCCCGGCATGACGGTGTTCGCCCCTTCGGCCGCCGAGGAAGTCGAGCCGATGCTGCGCGCTGCGCTCGACCTTCCCGGGCCCTGCACCATCCGCTTCCCCAAGAGCGCACCCCGGCACATCGATCCCGAGGACGTCGGCAGCGGGCTGCAGTCGAACCGGATGCGCGGCGGCGACGGGTCGGTCTGCCTCGTCGGCGTGGGCAAGTCGGTCGGGGCCTGCCTCGACGCCGCCGACGAGCTGGCCGCCGAGGGGATCGACGCCACGGTCTGGGACGTGCGCGTGGTCTCGCCGCCCGACCCGGCCCTGCTCTCGGATGCGGCGCGCCATCAGCTCGTCGTCACGGTGGAGGACGGTGTGCGCCACGGCGGCGCCGGCGCCTTCCTGGTCGACGCCATGTCCGCCGAGGTCGAGTTCGCCGGCCTCCCCCGCCCGTTGACCCGCATCCTCGGCATCCCGCGCCAGTTCCTGGCGCAGGGCAAGGCGGACGACATCCTGGCCGGCCTCGGCCTCGACGGTGCCGGCATCGCCGAGAGCGTCCGCCGGATCAAGTTGGAGGTCCCGGCCACGGAGGGCGACCACTGACCGACGCCCGGCGCTAGGCCAGGTTGGCGCCGTGCTGCCGTACGAAGTCGTTGACGGCGTAGTACGCCTCGATCGATTCGCCGGCGTCCCCCCAGAAGCCCTGCTGGATGTCGTGTGCCATCCGGCCCCGGCCGACGTAGTGGTTGTTCACGTCGGTGATCTCCAGCTCGCCGCGTCCTGACGGGACCAGACGGCCGATGACGTCGAACACGCCGGCCTCGTAGCAGTAGATCCCGGTGACGCAGTAGTCCGACGCCGGGTGCTCGGGCTTCTCCTCTATGTGGGCGACCCGCCCGTCCTCACCGAAGACGGGGACGCCGAGGTTGCGCAGGTGCTCGGGCTCGTCCACCTTGGACAAGAGGATGCGCGCGCCGGTCGGGTCCGCCCGGAACGCGTCGACCATCGGCCGGATGGACTGCTCGACGATGTTGTCGGCCAGCATGACGAGCACCGGCCCGCCCTCGGCGAAGTGCGCCGCCAGGCCGAGCGCCTCGGCGATGCCGCCCGCGTTCTCCTGGTAGGCGTAGGACAGCTGGTCGATGCCGTACTCGTGCCCGTTGCCCAGCAGGCGCAGGAACTCCCCGGCATGGGTCCCGCCGGTGACGAGCATGATCTCGTCGATGCCGCTGGAGACCACGGCTTCAATCGCCCAGGCGATCATCGGGCGATCGAAAATGGGGAGCAGGTGCTTGTTGGTGATGCGGGTCAACGGGTAGAGGCGCGACCCGGTGCCGCCGGCGAGGATCACGCCCTTCACGACCGCGCTCCCGCCCTGCGCAAGGCTGGCATGGCCGCGTTCCTAGTCGAACGTGAGCACGCCGCGCGCCACGCGCCCGGCATGCATCTCGTCGACCACCTCGCCGAAGCGGTCGAGGGGGCGGGTCAGCGACACGAGCTCGTCGAGCATCAAGAGACCGGCCTGGTACAGGTCGACCATGAGCGGGATGTCGTGGTGCGGGCGCGCCGACCCGTAGCGACACCCGAGCAGCCCCCGGTCGACATAGGCGAGCGCGTTCACGTCGACCGGGACCTCGGTGCCGCGCGGCGGGATCCCGATGGCCACCGCGTTGCCGCCCCAGTCCAGACAGTCGAGGGCGCTGCGCAAGACGGCGGGATGCCCCACGCAGTCGAAGGCCCAGGTGACCCCCCCCAGGGGGAAGAGGGCGCCGGCGGCCGACTCGCGGTTGGCCGGCACCAGCTCGCGCACCGCCGCGGCGGCGTCGCCCGCAGTGGCGTCGACGAAGTGGGTCGCCCCGAACTGCCGCCCGAGGTCCTCCTTGGCGGCCACCGTGTCGACCGCCACGATCCTGGTGGCGCCCGCGATGCGCAGCCCCTGGATCACGTTGAGGCCGACGCCGCCGACGCCGAAGACGGCCGCGGTGTCGCCCGGCCGGACCTTGGCCCGGTTGAGCACCGTCCCGACGCCCGTGAGCACGCCGCACCCGATCAGGCAGGCCGACGACAGCGGGACCTCCTCCGGGATCCGCACCGCCTGCACCTCGCTGACGATCGTCACCTCGGAGAAGACCGAGGCGGCGGCGAAGTTGGAGGCCGGCTCCCCCTTGAAGGTGAACGGCGTCGAGATGTTCCCGAGCGAGCTCTTGCACCACGTCGGGTGGCCGGTGCTGCAGGCCCGGCAGGCGCCGCAGCTGGCCAGGGTGGCGATCACCACGTGGTCGCCCGGCTTCACCGAGCGCACCGCGTCGCCGACCGCCTCGACGACGCCGGCTCCCTCATGACCCAACACGGCGGGGGCGGGGAACGGGATCGTCCCGTCGATGACGGACAGGTCGGAGTGGCACACGCCGGCCGCCACCATCTTGACCTGCACCTCGTTGGGACCGGGCCCCCGGACCTCGAGCGCGTCGGTGACCTCGACCCCTTCCCCGGTGTAGACGATGCCTCGCACTTACTCGCTCCTCTCGTTGGTGACGACGTGATCCGCCCCTGCCGCATGGCGTAGGCGCAGCTCACGCTTGAGCACCTTCCCGCTGGCGTTGACCGGCAGCGTGTCGACCAGCACCACGCTGCGGGGCACTTTGTAGTTGGCCATGGCCCCCCGTGACCAGCTGAGGAGGGCACGGCCCAGCGCGTCGGGGTCCGCCGTGCCCGCCGACAAGGCGGTCGGGACGACGTAGGCGCAGCCCACCTCGCCCATCCGGTCGTCGGGGATGCCGACGACGGCGACCTGGGCCACCCCCTCGTGACCGCGCAGGATGGCCTCGATCTCGGCCGGGTACGCGTTGAAGCCGCCCACCACGTACATGTCCTTGACCCGGTCGGTGATGGTCACGTTGCCCGCCGCATCCATGACGCCCACGTCGCCGGTGTGCAGCCAGCCTTCGGCGTCGATCGCCTCGGCCGTCGCCTCGTCGTTGCCCCAGTAGCCGGACATCACCGTGTAGCCCCGCACGACGATCTCGCCCGGCTCGCCCACCGGCACGTCCGTGCCGTCCGCCACCACCCGCACCTCGAGGCCGGGGATGGCGCGCCCCGACGTGCCCGACACCACGTCGGGCGGGTCGCTGCGGCGGCACATGGTGACGGTGCCACAGGACTCGGTGAGCCCGTAGGCGGTGAGCACGGTCTCGAAGCCGAGCTCGTCGCGCATCGCCTGCACGAGCTCGACGGGCACCACCGCCGCTCCCGTCACCCCGAGCCGGAGCGAGGAGAGGTCGTACGCGGACCGCCGGGGGTCGGCCAGCAGCGTCTGGTACAGGGTGGGCGGGCCGGGGAGCACGGTGATGCGCTCTGCGGCGATGCGCGTCAGGACCGCCGCCGCGTCGAACACGGGCTCGGGCACCACGGTGGCACCGGCCATGAGACAGGCCAGGATCCCCGCCTTGTAGCCGAACGTGTGGAAGAAGGGGTTCACCACGAGATAGCGGTCGCCGCTGCCGAGGCCCACGATGGAGGACCACGTGCCGAACGTGCGCAGCGACTGGGCGTGCGTCGTGGCCGCCCCCTTGGGATGGCCGGTGGTGCCCGAGGTGAAGATGAGGTCCGACACGTCGTCCGGCCGAACCGCCGCGGCGCGGGCGGCTGTTTCGGACGGGCTGACGCCGTCGCCCGCGGCCAAGAAGGCCGGGAGCCCGACCAGCGGCACCCCCGCCGGGCCGGCCGCCTCCGTGTCGCCCTCGTCGCGCAGCACGACGACGCGGCCGAGCGCGCCCGTCTCCTCCGCCGCCAGCAGGGCGGGGTAGTCCACGCCCAGGAACCCCCGGACCGTCACCAGCGTGGTGGCGCCGGCGTTGCGCAGGATGTAGGCGGCCTCACCGCCCTTGAACCGGGTGTTGAGCGGCACCAGCACGGCGCCGGCGCGCAGCGCGCCGAGCGCGGCGAGCATCCATTGGGCGCTGTTGGGAGCCCAGATCGGCCACCCGCTCCCCGGCGCCGACGCCCGCTGCCACGAAGCCGCGCGCGTAGCGGTCCACCTCCGGCGCCAGCTGGGCGTAGGTCAGGCGGAGGTCCCCCTCGACCAGCGCTTCTGTCGCACCGTGACGCTGGGCCGCGTCCTCGACCAGTCGGGGCACCGTGCCCCAGGTCAGGTCGGCCCGCGGGTCCTCCTGCTCGGGCGGCGCGCCGCCGACGCCACTCACGGGTGCTGGCTGCTGACGGAGATGACCTCGCCCGACAGGTAGGACGAGTAGTCGCTGGCCAGGAACACGATCACGTTGGCCACCTCCCACGTCTCGGCCCCACGCCCGAAGAGCTCACGGCGGCGCAGCACGGCCAGGTCCTCGTCGGGGATGGCGCGGTTGAGGAACGGGTGCTCGGCCAGGCTGGGCGACACCGCGTTGACCCGCACTCCCGACGGCGCCGCCTCGGCGGCCGCGCACCGCGTCAGGGCCATCACCCCCGCCTTGGCCGCCGCGTAGTGCGCCTGGCCCGCCTGGGCCCGCCACCCGAGCACCGACGCGTTGTTCACGATGACGCCGTTCCTCTGGGCCAGCATCCGCCGCAAGGCTGCCCGCGTGCAGCGGAACGTCCCCGTGAGGGTGATGTCCAGCACGGTCGACCACTGCTCGTCGCTCATCTCCACCAGAGGCACCGTCCCGCCCAGCCCCGCATTGTGCACGGCGACGTCGATGCGCCCGAACCGCGCCACCGCGCCGTCGTAGAGCGCGCCGACCTGCACCTCGTCGCGCACGTCACAGGCCAGCGCGAGCACCCGCTCCGCGCCACCGGCCTCCGACGCCAGCTGCTCGGCCGTCTCGCCGAGGCGGCGCTCGTGGGCGTCCGACAGGACGACGGCGGCACCCTCCTCGAGGCAGCGGCGGGCCGTGGCGGAGCCGATGCCCGTCCCGGCGGCCGCCGTGACGACGACCACCTTGCCCTCCAGCAGACCGTGGCCACCGGGCGGAGGCGGTGGTGGTGGAGGGTCGAAGAACGCATCGAGGCTGGTGCTCACGCCACCCCTTTCGGTTCCGGCGGGAGGCCGAGCACCCGCTCGCCGATGATGTTGCGCTGGATCTGGTTCGACCCACCGTAAATCGTCTCGGCGCGCGCGAAGAGGAAGGAGCGCTGCAGCTCGCCCAGCCCGTAGCCGCCGTTCTCGGGCAACGGGTCCCCGTCGAGCACTGTCGCCGCCGGACCGAGGATGCCCATGGCCAGCTCGCCGAGGCGCCGGTGCCAGCTCCCCCAGTACAGCTTGGCGATCGAGGCTTCGGGGGGAGCCACCGGCCCGTCGACACCCGACAGGCTGCGCAGGGTGTTGAAGCGCATGATGGACAGCTCAATGTGGGCCTGGGCCAGGTGCTGCCGCACGAGGGGGTCGCGCGTCCGGCCGTTCTCCCCGGCCAGCGCCACGATGCGGTCCAGCTCGCGCCGGAAGCCCAGCTGGTGGCCGAGCAACGCGACGCCACGCTCGAAGGCGAGGGTGGCCAGCGCCACGCGCCAGCCGTCGCCCACGTCGCCCACCACGTTGTCGGCGTGGGTCCGGGCGCCGTCGAAGAACACCTCGTTGAACTCGCTCGTCCGGGTGAGTTGGGTGATCGGACGCACCTCGACGCCGGGTTGGTCCATGGGAACCAGGAGGTAGGACAGGCCCTTGTGCCGGGTGGACCCCGGGTCGGTGCGGCAGACCACGAAGCACCAGTCGGCCTGGTGGGCGAGCGACGTCCAGACCTTCTGGCCCGTCACGACCCACTCGTCGCCGTCGCGCTCCGCCCGCGTCGAGACGTTGGCCAGGTCGCTGCCCGCATCCGGTTCCGAATAGCCCTGGCACCACAGCTCGACGCCCTCCCGGATCGGCGGGAGGAACCGGGCCTTCTGCTCGGCCGTGCCGTAGTGGATGAGCGTGGGCCCGAGCAGCCCCTCGCCCATGACGTTGACCCGGCCGGGCGCCCCGGCGCGCGCGTACTCCTCGTTGAAGATGACCTGCTCGGTCATGGAGGCGCCCCGGCCGCCGTGCGCCACCGGCCAGCCGAGGCAGGTCCACCCCCCCTGGGCCAGCACGCGCTCCCAGCGCCGGCGCACCTCGAAGCCGAACGTCTCGTCGCCCGAGCCCCCACGCCCTCCCAGCTCGGCGTACTCCCCCACCAGGTGCTCCTCGAGGAACCGGCGGACCTCTTGCCGAAACCCCACGTCCTCGGGCCGGTCTCGCAGATCCATCGCCCGGGAGCGTAGCCAAGGCACCGGAGGGCATCTGACGGGGCGTCAGATGCCGGGGGCCCGTTCGCCGTGGCGGGGATGGCACGGCGCCCGCTCCTGGAATACTCGCGGGTGCACGTCCGCACGAGGCGCAGCGCGAAAGGGGTGGCCGTGCCGTATTCGCAGGGGAGGGTCGTCCACGATGCCGACGCCCACATCATGGAGACGCCGACGTGGTTGCGGGACCACGCCGAGGCCGCCTACCGGGAGCGGCTCCCGGTCCTGAGCTACCCGGGCGGCAACGAGCTGCGCCAGACCGGCGACCCCGCCGAGCAGCAGCGCGACCTCCTCCACGCCTTCGAGGCGCTGCGCGCCCGGCACGCGTCGGCGGAGTACCGGGCCGACGAGCAGGCGGAGATCATGGCGCGGAAGAACTTCGCCGCCACGGGCTCCTTCATCGCCGCCGACCGGCCCCGTGCGCTCGACCTGCTCGGCTTCTCGAGCCAGCTCGTCTTCAACACGTTCCACAACGGGCGCCTGCACGACATGGAGCACCGCGACCCCGACCTCGCCTATGCCGCGGCGCGGGCCCACAACCGCGGCATGCTCGAGTTCTGCTCGGTCGACCCGCGGCTCTTGCCCTCGCTCTACGTCCCCCTCGCGGACCCCGGGCGGGCGGTGGTGGCCACCCGCGACGCGCTGGACCAGGGCGCGGCGGCCCTGCTGGTGGCGTCTGGGTGCCCGGCGCGCTTCTCCCCCAGCCACACCGACCTTTTCGGGGTCTGGGCCCAGGCCCAGGAGGCCGGCGTCCCCGTGGTCTTCCACGTGGGCGGCACGGGCACCCTCGTCGACCCCAACTACTTCGTCAACGGCAAGCCGGTCCCGCCCGACTTCCACGGCGGCGAGGAGAACTTCCGCTCCGTCGACTACATGGGGATCCCCGTCCCGCCCGCCCAGACGCTGGCCACGCTGATCTTCGACGGTGTGCTGGAGCGCTTCGACGACCTGCGCATCGGCGTGATCGAGCAGGGCGCCATCTGGGTGCCGTCGTGGCTGCGCCAGATGGAGTCCGCCTTCGAGGCCTTCCACCGCCACGAGGAGCGACTGCAGGCGCTCTCGCTGCGGCCGAGCGACTACGTGCACCGGCAGGTCCGCTTCACGCCCTACCCGACCGAGGACGTCGGCTGGATCGTGGCCGAGGCGGGACCGGACCTCGTGATGTTCTCCTCCGACTACCCGCACGTCGAGGGTGGCCGCAAGCCGCTGGAGCGTTTCGAGGCGTCGCTCGGTGACGCGGGCGAGGACGTGCGCCGGCAGTTCTACGCCGACAACTTCCTCTTCCTCATGGGCAGGGCGGCAAGCCGCCTCGCCGCCTAGGTCTCGGACGCGCGCAGAGAGGATCACGATGTTCACGCGCCGGCGCAAGCAGGAAGACACGCAGTACGAGGTCACCAAGACCGACCAGGAGTGGCGCGACGAGCTCGCCCCCGACCGCTACGCGGTGCTGCGGCGGGCCGGCACCGAACCCGCCTGGTCCGGTGAGCTGCTCCACGTGGACGGCACAGGGGTGTTCCGCTGTGGCGGGTGCGGCGCCGAGCTGTTCGACACAGATGCCAAATTCGAGTCGGGGACGGGATGGCCGAGCTTCGACCGGGCCCGCTCGGAGGGCACCGTTCTGGAGCGGTCCGAGCGCACATTCGGCATGGCACGGACCGAGATCCTGTGCGCCCGCTGCGGCGGGCACCTGGGCCACGTGTTCCGCGACGGCCCCACCGACAGCGGGCTGCGCTACTGCGTCAATTCGCTCTCCCTCACCTACGACCGCGACACCGGGGAGAACCCGGCCGGGGGCTGAGCTTCCGCCAGCCGCTCCTCGACGGCGCGGAACAACGCCTCGAGGCGGGCCGCCTCCGGGCCGAGCCCGAGCCGCCGCAGCAGCGAACCGCCGAGGGCGAGCGCGCCGCAGATCTCGGCGACCTCGTCCCTCAAGAAGTCGATCGGCCCCGCGGCCGCGACCGGACGCGCCGCAGGATCAGCACGGCCGCCCCGAGCGCCGACGCCGCCGCCACCGCCACCGCGATGGCGGGGCCCCGGTGCGCCGCTGCACTCGAGCTCAGACCGGCCACCGTGCTCGCCGCCGCCGGCCACCCCGTCGTGACGATCAGCCAGGGCGACACTCACGCCTCGACCTTCATGGCATCGGGCGCCGCCTCCTCCCCCGCGTCGGCCTGCGTCGCGCCGCCCCGGCGCTCCACGCGCTGCACGTCGGCGGTGGCGAAGCGGAGGCTCGGGCCGACCTCGTCCGCCGTGATCTCGACCTTGGAACGGTGCTCGCCCTCCTCGGTCTCCCACGTGCGCTGCTCCAGCCTTCCCGTGACGACGACCCGCATGCCCTTGGTCAGGCTGAGCGCCACGTTCTCGGCCAGGTCGCGCCAGCAGATGACGTCGAAGAAGGACGTCGACTCCTGCCACTCCTGGGTCGTCCGGTCCTGCCAGCGACGGTTGACCGCGACGCCGAGCTGGGCCGTCGCCTGCCCCTCCCGCGTGTAGCGGATCTCCGGCTCGCGGGTCAGGTTCCCCGTGATCGTGGTGGTGTTGGCCATGTGTCTCCTCGCTTTCGTCGCGCCCACCGTCGGCGGGCGCGAGCCAGCGTGGGGACCGCCGCTTGCCGAGAACCTTGCCGGCGGCCTTGCCGCGGCTCACGCCCCTACCGGTCAGGCCTTGGACTTCATGCCGAGGCAGCGCAGGACGAACGCACCGAAGCGGTTCGGCGGCTTCTGGTGGTGGTGATCGGCGGAGTGGCCGTAGCGCGACCCGAACGACCCGCCGCTGCTGCCCGTCAAGCCGGCGGCGGGGATGGAGTTGGGCTCCTCGTATTTGGGCACCTTGTCCAGGCGCCGCCTCGGCTTCCTCGGCTTGTCACCTGCTCGACCCACGGCGACATCCTGGCCCAGCGCCCAACCTGACGCGGGCCATCGCCGCGGCGTGTGGAAGCATGCGCCGGTGCCTGCCCCTCCCGTCCCCGGACGACGCGGCTGGTGCGGCCTGATCGCACTGGCCGCCGTCCTCCTCTCGGCGTGCGCCGGCTCCCCGTCCGGCACGGGCGCCACCAGCTCGACGACCATGACGACCGCCCGCACCACGACCACTGCCGCGGGCACCCAGGAGGTTCGCTTCGAGCCCTACGGGGCGCAGGGCGCGCTGCTGCCCACCGAGCGGGTCGCGCTCCGGGTGGCGGGGACGTGTGTGGCGCCCGGCGTGGCGGGCACGTCCTCGTACCGCTGCTTCGCGCAACCCCACTCCACGATCTACGACCCCTGCTTCGCGCCGCCCCGCGCCACCAGCGGACCTCTCGAGTGCGTCGCCGACCCTTCGGCCCCCGAGGCCGTCGAGTTCGACACCGGCCCCCTGCCGGCGGCACCCGCCGGCGCGCCGGGGACGCGACCTTGGGCCGTGCAGCTGCCCAACGGACAGGTCTGCATTCTGGTCGCGGCGGCCTGGGGCGGGCTCGGCCCCTTCGCGTGTCCCACCCCCGGTGCGGTGAACTCCGTCGCCGGCTGCCACGTTCCCGACCAGGCCACGCCCTGGTGGAGCACCGCCTGCCAGGCGCAGGAGAGCACGACGAGCCCCTACGGGGCGGTCAGGGTGGTCAAGGTCTGGACCTGACGCGTCGTCCGGCCACTAGCCCCGCCGGTCCGCGCGCATGCGGCCCCCGACGACGTAGGCCACCGCACCGAGCACGAGTGCGCCCACGGTGACGTAGCGCACGATCGCCGTCTCGAGGGAGGTCGGCGCGCCGTTCGAGCTGATCTCCGCGAACGCGCCACCGACCACCAGGGCCGCCACGGCGAGTGCGAGGAAGAGGAGTGAGAGCTTGCGCGGGAGGTTGCAGAAGAACCTCGATTGCGAACGGTCTGGTCTCGAGCCGTTGGACCCCGAGACGCTACCGGCCACTCGCGGCTCCTGTCGATGCGCCCCGCACCCCTTCCCCGATCGGGAGGGCGTCGTCGAGCAGGGCCCGGAAGTGCTCGCAGTCGAACACGTTGGCGCTCGGACAACGCAACGCGTGATCGAGTTGCTCGGCCATCGTGGCCAGATGCGCGGCCTCCGCCCGCAGCTCGTCGCGCTTGCGCGCCGCGAAGGTCTTCCACGTCGATCGCCCACCGGTGGCCAGCAGCACCTTGATCTCCTCGAGCGTGAACCCCGCCCTGCGACACATGGCGACGACGGCGAGCGTGGTGAGCACCTCCGGGCGGAACTGCCGGCGCAGGCCCTTGCGCTCCTGGCTCTCGATGATCCCTTGGGCCTCGTAGAAGCGCAGCGTGGAGGGCGCCATGCCGGAACGGGCGGCCACCTCCCCGATGTCCAGCAGCTGCCCCATTGACTTGAAGTCTACTTCAAGTGATTGGGTGGCTGGATGGACACGACCGCGACGACCTTCGAGGGCACGGCGGGCCGGCTGGCCGGCGCCGTGATGGCCCGCCTCAACCGTGACATGGAGCGGGCGGCGCTCGACGAGCTGGCTCCCGGGCCCGACGACGCCGTGCTGGCCGTGGGCTTCGGGCCCGGCGTCGGGATCGCGGAGCTCGTCGCCCGTCGGCCCGACTGCGTCGTCGCCGGTGTCGACCCCTCACCGACCATGGTGGCGCAGGCGCGGCGGCGCAATCGGGCGGCGATCGACGAAGGCCGGGTCGTGCTTGCCCGTGCCGGCGCGGAGGCCATCCCCTGGCCCGACGGCGCCTTCGGTGGCGTGGTCGCGGTCAACAGCATGCAGCTGTGGCAGCCGCTGGACGACGCGCTGCACGAGGTCGCGCGCGTGCTCGCCCCGGGCGGCGCGCTGGTGGCCGTGACGCACGCGTGGGCCATTGAGAAGCAGGCACCACTTCAGGAATGGACGACGGCGCTGCTGCCGCGCTTGGAGCGTTGCGGCCTGGTGGACGTCACGCACAGGACGGCGGGCTTCCGCTCCGGGCCCGGGCTCGTGCTGCACGCCCGCATGCTCCGGCACGGCAACCGGATGGCACCCTGAACCGCCCCGGCACGGGGTAGGTTGCCCTGTGTATGGGGGATGCGGTCGGTGGGCTGACGCTCCAGACGCCTGCGGCGGCCGGCGGCCCCCCACCCGGCGCACCGACGCCCCGGTCGGCCCGCTGGCGCGTCTGGCGCTCGCCTCCCGATCAGCCGGTGTGGGCCCGCCCGCTGCTCCTCGTCGTGGGCGCGCTCGCCGCACTGTCCTACGCGTGGGGGATCAACGACGCGACACTCGAGACGTTCTACGGCGCGGCCGTGCGGAGCATGTCGCAGAACTGGCACAACTTCTTCTTCGGGGCCTTCGACCCCTGGGGGACGGTGACGGTCGACAAGCTGCCCGGCGCGTTCTGGGTGCAGGCGCTGTCGGTCCGCGTGTTCGGCTTCCACACATGGTCCGTGGTGCTGCCCCAGGCCGTCGAGGGCACCCTCACCGTGCTCGTGCTGTACCGCGCCGTGCGACGCGTCGCCGGGGCCGGCGCCGGGCTCGCGGCGGCGGCCGTCCTGGCCGCGACCCCCGTCACCATCCTCCTCAACCGGGGGAACATCTCGGACTCGCTCCTGACGCTCCTCCTCGTGCTGGCCGCCGACGCGGCGACGGCCGCCTTCACGACGGGCCGGCTGGCGCACCTGCTGGTCGCCGGCGTCTGGGTCGGCCTGGCCTTCCAGGCCAAGATGTTGCAGGCCTGGCTCGTCCTGCCGGCCCTCTACCTCGCCTACCTGCTGGCGGCGCCCGCGCCCGAGCTCACCCGGCGCGTCGGCCACGTGGCGCTCTCTGCGCTCGTGGCACTCGGGGTCTCCCTGTCGTGGATGCTGCTCGTCACCGCCGTCCCCGCCCACGACCGGCCCTACGTGGACGGCAGCTGCGACAACTCGGTCTTCAGCCAGGTCTTCCTCTACAACGGCGCCGACCGGATCAGCGGCGCCACGCTCGACCAGCCGGGGTGCGCCCCCGCACCCGCACCCGTCGGCGACACCCCCAGCGCGCATCCTGGCACGGTGGCCGTGCCGCAAGGCCCCGGCCGCTTCCTCAACGGCATCTTCGGGAGGGACAGCGACTGGTTGCTGCTCCCGGCGGCGGTCGCGCTCGGGGGCATCCTCGTCGCGCGCCGGCGCGAGCCCCGCACCGACCCGTTGCGGGCGGCCGCCGTCCTCTGGGCGGCCTGGCTGCTCTTCACCTGGTCCTTCTTCGCGTCGTCCCACTCCATCAACTCGTACTACCTGGCGGCGCTCGCCCCGCCCATTGCCGCGCTGTGCGGCCTGGGCCTGGCGCTGGCCTGGCGGCTGCGCGCCCTCCGGGCCACGCAGGCCGTCCTGCTCGGCACCGTCGCCGCCGGCACCGCCTACGTGCTCTACCTGCTCCCCGCGACGGCCGGCGTGCGGGCGTGGGTGGCGGCCACCACGCTGCTCCTCGCGCTGGCCGCGGTCGCCGCCACCGCGGTGTCGCTCCTCCGGGCGCGCCCGGCCTGGGCGACCGGCGCCGGGGTGGCCCTGTCGGCCCTCGCGCTCTTCGCCGGCGCGGCGTGGGCGTCGGGAACCGTCGTGGTGGCCGGGCTCGGGCCCTTCGACTCGCCCTACCAGCCGGCGGCGCTCACCGCGCGCACCGCCGCCGCCAACGCCCGGTCGGCCGCCGTGGCGGCGGGTCTCGAGCGCGCCGCGGCCAGGGTCCCCCCGGGTGTCAGCGTCATCACGAACGAGACGTCGGCGGGGTCGAGCGTCCCCATCCTCGACACCGGGCGCGAGTTCCTCCCGGTCGGCGGGTTCAGTGGACGGGTGCCGAGTCCCACGCTGGCGCAGTTCGTCGGCGACGTGCGCGCCGGGCGGGTGTCCCTGGTGCTGGCCGCCGTGGCGCCACGCACCCGCAACCCCGACATGCTCTGGGCCATCGCGCACTGTCGGCCCGTGCCCTACCGGGGGCCCGACAGCCACATCGCCGGGCGGACGATGCGCTTCTACGCCTGCTCACCCGCCGACGCCGGCGGATGAGGCGCAGGATGCCCCGCGCTAGACGTCGAGGAAGCGACGGATGGCGATGGCCGACCCGATGGAGCCGATCGCCATACCGGTGATCACCACCACGACGTTCGTCAAGATCATCTCGCCGCTGGTCATGTGGATCGCCGTGAAGATGTTGCTCGTGGTCCGCCCGTCGCCCCAGTGGTTGATCAGGACGTAGAGGATGTAGACCGCGCCCGCGGCGAGCAACGACCCGATGAAGCCCTGGAGCATCCCCTCGGACATGAAGGGGACCCGGATGAACCAGTTCGTGGCCCCGACGAGCTTCATCACGGACACCTCACGCCGGCGTGCGAAGATCGCCATGCGGATGGTGTTGAGGATGAGGACGGCCGCCGACACGATCAGCACGATGGCGAGGGCGAGGAACACCCATTTGACGACGTTGATCACCGTTTCCTCGTTGTGGATGGCCTGCGAGGGCTCCGTCACGGACAGGACGCCAGCGGCGCCGTTGAACGTGCGCACCACCTGGGAGGCGTCCGAGAGGGCAACGGGCGTGCACCAGTAGGAGGTCGGCATCTCGGACTGGGTCGTGGCCTGGAAGACGTCGGTCGGCAGCAGCTGCCGGGCCTCTGCGAAATTGCGGGCCTTGTTCCAGTACTCGCAGGGCTGGACCACGTAGTTCAGCTGGGCCAACTGCGTGCCGACGGCGGCGATCTGCTGGGGGCTGGCATTGGGCTCCATCCAGACCGTGACCTTGGTGCCACGCTCGAGGGTCCCGGTCGCGTTGGCCGATCCCTGGCGCAGCAGCAGCGCGGCGCCCACGAGCGAGAGCGACACGGCCACGGTGAGGATGGCGGCGATCGTCATGAGCCGGTTGCGCCACAGGTTCGACGCCGTCTCGCGGACGACGTAGTCGACGGAGACCGCCATGTCAGCCCATCCCGCCCGCGGCCACTTCGACGGCCTGCTGCGCGGAGCCGTCGAAGCCGTAGACACCGCGCGCCTGGTCGCGCACCATCACACCGTTGCTGAGCTCAATCACGCGACGGCGCATCTTGTCGACCAGCACCTCGTCGTGCGTCGCCACCACGACGGTGGTGCCCGTCCGGTTGATGCGGTCGAGCAGCTGCATGACCCCCTGGCCCGTCTGCGGGTCGAGGTTGCCCGTGGGCTCGTCGGCCAGCAGGATGAGCGGCCGGTTCACGAAGGCGCGGGCGACGGCGACCCGCTGCTGCTCACCCCCGGAGAGCTCGCCCGGCAGGTTGTCGCGCTTGTTGGCCAGGCCGACCAGGTCGAGGACCTGGGGGACCTGGTTGGCCACGACGTGCCGGGGACGGCCGATCACCTCGAGGGCGAAGGCCACGTTCTCGAACACGGTCTTGTTGGGCAGGAGGCGGAAGTCCTGGAAGACACAGCCGATGTTGCGGCGCAGGTAGGGCACCCGCCATTTGGGCAGCTCGACGATGTTGCGGCCCGCCTCGAGGATCTGGCCGGTGTCGGGGAGCTCCTCGCGGAGCAGGAGGCGGATGAACGTCGTCTTGCCCGAGCCGGACGCGCCGACCAGGAAGACGAACTCGCCCTTCTCGATCTCCACGGTGATGTCGCGCAGAGCGACGGTCGAGCCCTTGTATGTCTTGGTGACGTTTTCGAATCGGATCATCAGTGAGAGAGGTGTCGCCCGCGAACGCGCCGGGGCACCCAGGTGATCCTACTTTCTCCGTACGACGGTTACGGGTCAGAGGCTCCGGCGCAGGTCACAGCCGCTGCACGCCGGTCGCGCGCCGGCTGCGCCGCGGCGCCGCGCCCGGGTCACGCCGGTGCGCCCACCCGCCAGGTGCTCGGGTTCGCCGCCGCGCCCTCCGGGGTCGAGCGGGGGTTGTACCCCCACCGGTCGACCTGCTCGCACTCCGCCTCGGTGAACGACGCCCGCTTGCGAAGCTCGCGCTCGGTGCGCGACTGGAACGTCATGCCGTCGAGATCGGGTCCTTCCTCGTAGACCTCGATCTCCCACCGGGCGCGGTCCGGGTCCGCCGCCAGGTAGGCGGCCCGCATGTCGCGCTGGGACCCGAAGAACCGGCCGTGCACCCGCTCCCGCTCGATCATCGGGTCGAGGCCCAGCTCGTCGCTCAACCGGCGCGTCCAGACGAGGCCGTTCTCGACGTGGAAGAGCTCGTCGAGCGACGTGTAGTCGAGCGCCCGGGCGAAGTCGTGCTGGCCGATCGTGTCGCGCACCGCGATCTCGAGAGGCAGCTTGTCGATGGCCAACGCCTCCAGCACGGTGCAGAGCATGAGCAGCCGCCACAGCAGCTCGCGCCGGCTCCCGGTCTCGCACTCGGGGAACTCGTAGGCGTACTCGTAGTTCGAGACGTACCGCAGCAGACGCGACTCGTCGTAGCCGCGCTCGGCGAGCAGACGACGGAAGATCGCGGCGTGGCGCGCTTCGTCGGCCGCGTGACGCGCACACCCGAGGTGGAACGACCACGGGAGTGACGGGTGCTCGTACGAGCTGCGGGCCATCAGCTCCATGGCGCACACCTCGGCCATCACGTTGGCGTTGAGCTCGGCCTCGAGGTCTTCGTCCGCGAGGCGCGACGTGGCGCGGGCGCGCGAGCGCGCCCCCGGGGTGAGCTGCGGCCTGCCGGGCGGCCGCGCCGGGACCCGGACGCGATCGACGGGCTCCCAGAGCACCTCGTCGAGGGCGACCGGCGGCGCGCCGATCGGCACCGGCCACGCCGGGCCGTCGGCCCGCGACGCGCCGAGCTCCTCCATCGCCCGGGCCACCGTGGAGAGGAGGCCCGCGTCGTAGAGGGGGTCGAGGCGGTCCCGCAGCGCGGCGTAGCGGGCCACGAGCATGGCGGGCACCGGCCCGGCCAGGGCCCGGGCGACCCGGGCCGGGTCCCCGCCCGAGTCCAGGCGGCGCAGCGGCTCCACCCAGGCCGGGTCGGCCGACAGCGCCCCCTCGTCGCGCTCGCAGAGGGTGAGGGCGTGCCGGCGCAGCTCGGCGGCCCGGCCCAGGGCGGCCTCCGACCGGCCGGCCAGGTCGAGCTTGTCGTCGAAATCGGCCAGCTTGGGCACCGAGCCGGCGCCGACATGGGCCACGGCCCGCTCCAGGGCGGCGAGCACGAGCACGTCGTCCACCAGGTCGGACGAGGACCAGCGCCCGCCCGGCCGCCCTCGACGGTCGGGGTAGTACCCCGCGCTCATTCGCTGATGTCGCCCAGCGATGCGAACCCGCCGCCCCACGGGCAGCAACCGGCGGCGGCGGCGAAGCCGGGGCCCCGCAACGCCCCGGTCGGGAGGCCGGCGGCATTGTTGAGCGCGGCACCGAGCCCGGAGGCGACGGCCGGCGACAGGCGCGGCCCGCTGCCCAGGTAGCCCATGACGCTCCCGCCCCCGATGGAGAAGCCCGACACGTCCTGGTCGGCCTCCTCGGCCAGCAGCTGCCGCTCCTCGCCGGTCAGGTCCCAGGTCTCGAGGACCTGTGGCTCGGCGGCGACCTTGGCCCGGAAGGCCTCGTCCTCCAGCATGTTGGCGTACACGCCGGCGAGCGCGTCTTTGCTCATGGGGAGCCCCTTTCTCTCGATGCTGGGCCCGGAGCGTGCCGGCCCGTCCGGCGGCGCACCGCAACCCACACTCTGTAGACGCCGGAGGGCGGGCCCGGTTACGCGGGCGCAGGATCCCGCCACGGCGCCCACGGGGGTGCCGCGCCCGTGCGGCTACGCGCCCGCCTCGCGTTGGCGCCGCAGCTCGGCCTCCATGAACGGGTCCAGGTCGCCGTCGAGCACCGCATCGACGTTGCCGGTCTCGACGCCCGTGCGCAGGTCCTTGACGAGCTGGTAGGGCGCCATGACATAGGAGCGGATCTGGTTGCCCCAGGCGTTGTCCACCCGCTCGCCGCTCAGGGCGTCGAGCTCGGCCCGGCGCTCCAGCCGGGCCCGCTCGGCCAGCTTGGCCCCGAGGATCTGCAGCGCCTTCGCCTTGTTCTGGTGCTGGCTGCGCTCGTTCTGGCACGACACGACGATGCCCGTGGGCAGGTGCGTGAGGCGGACCGCCGAGTCCGTCTTGTTGACGTGCTGGCCGCCCGCGCCCGATGAGCGGTAGGTGTCGACGCGCAGGTCCTTCTCGTCGATCTCCACCTCGGCGGACACATCCTCGAGGAAGGGCGTGACGTCCATGGACGCGAAGCTCGTCTGGCGCCGGTGTTGCGAGTCGAACGGGGACATGCGGACCAGACGGTGCACGCCGCGCTCGGTGGCGAGCAACCCGTAGGCGAAACGGCCGTGGACGATGAACGTGGCCGAGAGCAGCCCGGCCTCCTGACCCTCGGTGGCCTCGTCCACCTCGACCGTGAAGCCGCGGCGCTCGGCCCAGCGCTGGTACATACGCAGCAGCATCTCGGCCCAGTCCTGCGCGTCGGTGCCCCCCGCGCCCGCGTGGACCTCGCAGACGGCGTCGAGCTCGTCGTAGTCGCCCGAGAACAGCGATTGCAGCTCCAGCGCGCCGAGCCGCACGCCGAGGGTGTCGACCGTCTCGACCAGCTCGGCCTCGAGCGCGGCGTCCCGGGCGCCGGCGGCGGCGGACTCCTCGGTCAGCTCGAGCAGCGCGTGGGCGTCGTCGAGTGCGGCGCGCAGCCCGTCGAGCTGGTCGAGGTCGGCGGAGACCCGCCCCAGCTCCCGGCTGACCGAGCGGGCGTTGTCGGGGTCGTCCCACAGGTCCGGCCGCGCCACGGCAGCCTCGAGCTCGGCCCGGCGGACCTCGAGCTTCTCGCGTCCGAGGTAGCGCTCGGCCTCGGCCAGCCGGTCCCCCAGCGCCTCGAGCTCGGTTGAGAAGTCGCGGGGAGCCTCGGCCGACGGCCCGTCAGGCGGCGCCATGGCAGAACTTGAACTTCTTGCCGCTCCCGCACCAGCACGGGTCGTTGCGCCCGACCTTCTCGTGCTGCTCCTTCACGATCGGCACGAGTGCATTGGGGTCGGGGGCGTTCGGTCGCTTGATCTGTGTCTTCGCCCCGCCGCCGGCCCGTCCGTTGCCGGTGGCGGGTGGGCTCAGGGCGGCCGACTGGGGCGCCACGTTGGTGCCCTGCTCGACGGCCAGCGCCGTCGCCAGGGCACCGGTCTCCGCGACGGGATCCTCTGCGGCCGCGTAGACGGCCCGGTCCAGGTCCGGCTCCGCGGCGGGCGCCTGCACCGCCTCCACGTGGAGGATGTAGCGCAGGTAGTCGTTGTCGATGACCTCCATCAGCTGGCCGAACATGGAGTAGCCCTCCTGCTGCCAGGCATTGAGGGGGTCGGCCTGGACCGTCCAACGCAGGTGGATGCCGTCCTTGAGGTTGTCCATCTCCGCCAGGTGGTCGCGCCACCGTGCGTCCATGATCTGGAGGTACACGTCGCGCTCGATCTGGCGCATCATCTCGGCACCGCCCGGCATCGACTCGGAGTGCTGCTCATAGCACTCGAGGGCCTCCTCGACGATGGACTCGACCAGGTCCTCCGTCGTCGCCGCCTGGGCGAGGTCGGCCACGGTGAACTTCGTCGGGTAGTACTGCATCAGCCCGTCGACGAGGGACTTGAGGTCCCAGTCCTCCTCGAACTCGGTCGGGCAGTGCTCGCCGACCAGCTTCTCGGCCGCGCCGGCCAGCAGGTCCTCGGTGTGCTCCTCGAGGTCGTCGCCGTCGATGATCTGCAGGCGGCGCTCGTAGATCACCTTGCGCTGCTGGTCCATGACCTCGTCGTACTTGAGGGCGTCCTTGCGGATCTCCGCGTTGCGCGCCTCGACCGTGTTCTGCGCCCGTTCGATGGCCTTGGCCACCGTCTTGGACTCGATGGGCACGTCCTCGGGCAGCGTGCGGCCCATCACCCAGCTCATGGCACCGGTGGCGAACAGGCGCAGCAGCTCGTCGTCGAGGCTGAGGTAGAAGCGGCTCTCGCCCGGGTCCCCCTGGCGGCCGGAGCGGCCGCGCAACTGGTTGTCGATGCGGCGGCTCTCGTGGCGCTCGCTGCCGAGCACGTAGAGCCCGCCCAGCTTGCGCACCTCCTCGCCCTCGGCCCGGCAGCGGGCCTCGATGTCGGGCACGCGGCGCTCCAGCTCGGCCTGCCCCTCCTCGGAGTCGAGCTCGGCGCCCTCGGCGGCGAGCTCGTGCTGGGCCAGCAGCTCGGGGTTGCCGCCGAGGATGATGTCGACGCCGCGGCCGGCCATGTTGGTGGCCACGGTCACCCCGCCGCGTCGCCCGGCCTGGGCCACGATCTCGGCCTCCCTGAAGTGCTGCTTCGCGTTCAGCACGTTGTGCCGGATGCCCCGCTTGTCCAGCAGCCGCGACAAGAGCTCGGACTTGGCCACCGAGGCCGTCCCGATGAGCATCGGCTGCCCGAGCTCGTGGCGCTCGACGATGTCCTCGACGACGGCGTTGAACTTCGCCTCCTCGGTTTTGAAGACGAGGTCGGGCTGGTCGTCGCGGATCATCTCCTTGTTGGTCGGGATGGGCACCACCGCCAGCCCGTAGGTGGAGGCGAACTCGCCGGCCTCCGTCTCGGCCGTGCCGGTCATGCCGGACAACTTCTCGTACATGCGGAAGTAGTTCTGGAGTGTCACCGTGGCCCAGGTGTGGTTCTCCTCCTTGATGGCCACGCGCTCCTTCGCCTCGACCGCCTGGTGGAGACCGTCGGACCACCGCCGGCCCTCGAGCGTGCGCCCCGTGAACTCGTCGATGATCTTCACCTCGCCGTCGGCCACGAGGTAGTCCTTGTCCCTCTTGTAGAGGTCCTTGGCGGTCAGCGCCTTGGTCAGCTGGTGGACGTAGTTGACCGACACCGCGTCGTAGATGTTGTCGACCCCGACCGCCTTCTCCACCTTCTCGATGCCCGCCTCCAGGGGGACGACCGTCTTCTTCTCCTCGTCGACCTCGTAGTCGACGTCGCGGGTGAGCGTCCGGGCGATGGAGGCGAACTGGTAGTAGAGCTGAGCCGCCTCGTCGGCCGGGCCCGAGATGATGAGCGGGGTGCGCGCCTCGTCGATCAGGATGGAGTCGACCTCGTCGACGATGGCGAAGACGTGGCCCCGCTGCGCCATGGTCTCGCGCGAACGCGCCATGTTGTCGCGCAGGTAGTCGAAGCCGAACTCGTTGTTGGTGCCGTAGGTGATGTCCGCCCCGTAGGCGGCCCGCTTGCGGAACGGGTCGTCGATGTCGGACCCGATGCGCCCGACCGACAGGCCGAGCCAGCGGTGCACCCGACCCATCCACTCGGCGTCGCGCGTGGCCAGGTACTCGTTGACGGTCACCATGTGCACGCCGCGGCCGTCGAGCGCGTTGAGGTAGGCGGGCAGCGTGGAGACCAGGGTCTTGCCTTCACCCGTCTTCATCTCGGCGATCCAGCCGAAGTGCAGCGCCATGCCCCCCATGAGCTGCACGTCGAAGTGGCGCTGGCCGAGCACGCGCCAGGCCGCCTCGCGCACGACCGCGTAGGCCTCGACGAGCAGGTCGTCGAGCGTCTCGCCGGCCTCGAGGCGCTCCTTGAACTCGACCGTCCGGTGGGCCAGCGCCTCGTCGCTCAGGCCCTGCATCTCGGGCTCGAGGGCGCCGATCAGGGGCACCAGCTCGGCCAGTCGCCTGACCTTCTTGCCCTCGCCGGCGCGCAGGACCTTCGTGAACACGCTCATGGAGGGCCGATCCTACCGGTCCCCAGGGAGGGTGAGCCGACAGGCGACGCCGTGGGGATGGTCGGGCTGCGTGCGGCTGACCTGGTCTTTGACCCCACACTCGCCTGCCGCGAGGGTGACGCGCCGGCACCGGCGGCACGGCGTCGCCGCCGCACCCAACGGCGCCATGGTGGCGCGCATCGCCTCGTCTCCGCCCGTCCCCGACAGCCGGGGACGCCACGGGCAGGGCTTACCTCTAAGCCGCACCATGCTCAGCGACCACAAGTCGCCTTACGTGGGTCGTTTCGCCTGCGACTGGCCTCGACTTTCAACCACAGACCCGCACGCAGCCCGGCCCCATGGTACGCCCCCGGGAACCCCTACTGCCCCGGGACGCCGGACCGAGCTCGTCCATCGCAACGCCGAGCTGGTCGGCCTGATGGACAGTTCGGGCCGCTCGCCCGACCAGCCCGTTCCTCCCGGCTGAGCCCGAGCCAGGCCCGGTCCCGGAACGAGAAACGCCGCCGGCGCGGGTGGTGCGACCCGGAGCCGGCGGCGTTCCCGACCAGTGGGCTCAGTCGCCGGCGGCGTCCCCGCAGACGGTCTCGACGAGGAGCCGGCTCACCACGTAAGGGTCCATGTTCGCGTTGGGCCGGCGGTCCTCGATCCATCCCTTCTTGTTCTTGGCGGTCTGCCACGGGATGCGGATGGACGCCCCGCGGTCCGAGGTGCCGTAGGTGAACGTCGTGTAGTGCGCCGTCTCGTGCGCACCCGTCAGCCGGCTCTCGATGCCGATGCCGTAGTTGGCGACGTGCTCGTCGACGCGCTTCCCGAGCGCCTCGCAGCCCGCGATGATCGCCTCCCAACCGCCGTCTTCGCGCATGGCCTTGGTCGAGAAGTTGGTGTGCGCCCCCGCGCCGTTCCAGTCACCGAGCACGGGCTTCGGCTCCAGGGTGGCGTACACGTCGAATTCCTCGGCGATCCGGAAGAGCAGCCAGCGGGCGGTCCACAGCTGGTCGCCGATCAGCGGCGGCGGGAGGATGCCGATCTGGAACTCCCACTGCCCCATCATCACCTCGGCGTTGGTGCCCTCGATTCCGAGGCCGGCCTTCATGCAGGCGGCCGTGTGCCGCTCGACGATCTGGCGACCGGGCATCTTGTCGCCGCCGACCCCGCAGTAGTACGGGCCCTGCGGCGCGGGGAAACCGGCCTCGGGCCACCCCAGGGGCCGCCCGTACTGGAAGAAGGTGTACTCCTGCTCGATGCCGAACCACGGCTCGAAGCGGGCGTACTTCTCTGCGGCCTCGACGCAGGCGCGCCGCGTGTTGCTCGGGTGCGGCGACATGTCGGTCAGCAGGACCTCGCACATCACCAGCTTGTCGTTCTCACCCCGCAGGGGGTCGGGACAGACGAACACCGGCTGCAGGACGCAGTCCGAGTCGCTGCCCTCGGCCTGGTTCGTGCTCGAGCCGTCGAAGCCCCAGATCGGGGGTTCCTTGCCGTCCTCCACGATCTTCGTCTTGCTGCGCAGCAGCGGACTGGGCTCCGTCCCGTCGATCCAGATGTATTCGGCCTGGTAGCTCATGAACTCTCCTGTGTTCCCCTTCTTCTCCGTGGACAGGGTGCGGGTGCCGGGCCGCGCCGGTCGCCCGGCCTCCCGGTGCTGTCTCAGTCTGGCCGCACCCTATTTCGCCGCCGTATCGGTTTTGTGAACCGACGATGAACTCGGCCCGGGCGAGCCCGGCCCGTCCGTCCGGCACGTCGGCCCAGGCCAGCACGGTGGTACCTCCGCCCAGGGCCGCACCGCAGGCGGCCCGGACCCGGACCGGGACCCGGGCGGGAAGGAGAAAGGGGCCGCCACCGTCCCGACCCCGGGCGAGCCCGGCGGGCGACGGCGGCACGACGAAGGGTCCCCGGGACGCGACGGAGGGCTGGACCGTACGATCCAGCCCTCCAGTCTCCCGGCTCCCTGGCCGTCCGGCGGCAGCTCGATCGCTGCCGACGGCGGCCCGCCGCCAGTCAGCAGCTTGTGCTGTTCAACCCTCCGACGCAGGTGTTGGCACTACCGAACAGACCGGAGATCCCGGTGCCCAGTGCGGCCACGGCCACGACGGCCACGACGGCGATCAGGCCGACGAGCAATGCGTACTCCACCATGGAGGCGCCCCGCTCCGACCGTGCACGCTCGAAAAGCGTTCCATGCGCAGTGCGGACTGCGACGAACGCATTCATGAACAAACCCAACATGTGAGCTCCCCTCTTGCCCCGTGCAAGCCTCCGGGTGGACGGCTTGCCCTTCTTCAAGCATCGGCCCCTCGTCGACCGAGATCCATAGGACTTTTTGACCTAATGCGGTGACGACACCATGGCGCCCTCCCCAGCACGTTGATGCACAGTGGCTTCCCGGCGGGATCCCCCCCAAAACGACAGCGGGCTGGGCCGACCAAAGCCGACCCAGCCCAACCGTCATCCCATTGGGGAAGGGGGAATATTCCCTTAGGGAAGCATGTGCCTCACTGGTTGCGGCGTGACGCCGCTCCCGCTCAGCAGGAAGTGCTGTTCAAGCCACCCACACACGTGTTGGCGCTGTTGAACAGACCCTTGATGCCTCCTCCGAGCGCTGCCACCGCAACGACAGCAACGACGGCGATCAGGCCGACGAGCAGTGCGTACTCCACCATGGAGGCGCCCCGCTCGGTCCGTGCACGCTCAAGCAGATTGCTGTGGAACCCACGCACCGCGAAGAACGCGTTCACAAACAGCTCAGTCATTCCTTCATTCCCCTCTCTCGCCCCAATGGACCCGAACGTTTGCCCGACCCCATTTGGAGTTCCCACGACATTGTCGGCCTTCGCAAAGGCCCACTCCATAGGCTTTATGGACCAATTGCCACGGCTCTTGCGGCCGGTCGGGGCCTATTCGATCGTGACGAGGCCCATGACGACCGCACGGACGAGCGCGTGGGTGCGGTTCGTCACGTCCAGCTTCTGGAAGATGGCGGCCAAGTGGTTCTTGGTCGTCTTGGGGCTGATGTAGAGCCGCTGCGAGATCTCGCCGTTCGTGGCGCCTTCCGCCAGGAGCTGCAGGACCTCGAGCTCGCGCTGGGTCAGCGACCACGGGCCCCATTGCCGGTCGTCGTCCTTGCGCGTCGAGACGTCGGGGTCGCCGTAGTGCTCGGACGACTCCGTCGAAAGTTCGTCGCGTGTGAGGGTCGCCCGAGCGCCGCGCAGGCTCTTGCTCCTGTGCACCGTCGTGCTGACGGCCGGCCCGGACACCGAGACCTGGGTGTAGAACATCCATTCGGGCTGGTTCCCGACCTCGAGGGCCGGGGCAGGCGCGCTTGGCCACAGGATCGCCGAGGCTGTGTCAGACATTCACTCCCCCTCATTCCGCCCCGAACCGAGGTCCGGTGCGGCTCCTTTTTCCCACCGCGTGCGGTGGAAACTCCCAGGTCATTGTACGCTTCGCGGATCAAACGACAGTTGCCGCCATGTTGCGACCCGGGTGCAATGGTCCGAATTCCCCATGCAGAGGGCGGCGCGGCCGCCGCGACCGCGCCGGGCGCGGAGGGACGCTCAGCCGGCGCCGTGGAAGGCGTGCTTGATCGGGCCCACGATCGGACCCAGGACGACGATCAGGATCGCCGGCAAGAAGCAGAGCGCGAGCGGGAAGAGGATCTTCACCGGCACCTTGGCCGCCTTCTCCCGCGCTCGTTGGCGCCGCTTGTCACGCATCTCGTCGGCCTGGGCCTGCAGCACCCGGCCGATCGGCAGACCGAGCGCGTCGGCCTGCGAGAGCACGACGGCAAAGGTGACGAGGTCGTCGATGTCGGTGCGCAACTTCATGTTCTCGAGGGCGTCGTGGCGCGACAAGCCGAGCTCCATCTCCCGCAGCGTGAGGCGCAGCTCGTGGCACACCGGCGACTCGAAGCGCGCGCAGGAGACCTGCATCGCCTGCTCGAGTCCGAGGCCGGCCGCGACGGAGATCGTCATGAGGTCGAGCAGGTCGGGCAGGTCGTTGGTCACCTGCTCGCGGCGGGCCTTGATGCGGTGGCGCAGCCACCAGCTCGGCGCCAGGCCGCCGAGGATGGGCAGGAGCAACAGCATGCCCAGGCCGACCTTCACACTGACGACGCCGCTGATGAGGGAGACGAGCCCGATCGCGAAGCCGAGCATGACCGAGCCGACCTGCACGGCCACGAACTCCTCCGCCCGCACGGTGCCCGTCAGGCCGGCCTTGAGGAGGTCGGCGTGCACCCGGTCGATGTCGCTCGAGGGGTAGAGGCGCGACAGGCCGTGGCGCAGGCCGCGCATGGTCGGGCCGAAGACCCGGTTCAGCAGCGGTGTCTGCACTCTTTCGATGACCGGGACGGCGGCCGCGTAGAGCTCGGCCTCCGAGCCGAGGGAGCGGATGAAGTCGAGCTTGTTCTGGGACTTGTGCGTCCGCCAGGCCGCGGCGCCGACGCCGACCAGGCCGGCGGCCATCAGCGTGATGCCCACCAGCGGAACGAAGAATGCCGCGTTCATGTGCTCGCTCCCCTCGACTCAGACCTTGATGTTGACCATGCGTCGCACGATCCAGAACCCCAGGCCCATCAGACCCGCCGTTCCGATGAGCACCACCAGCCCGACACCGTGCAGCATGGGCTGGAGGTAGCCGGGGTCCTTCATTTCCAGCGCGATCACGAGGAAGATCGGGATGGCGAACAGCACGTAGCCCGACATGCGACCCTCGGCCGAGAGCGTCTGCACCTCCCGGCGCACCTCCTGGCGGGTCCGCATGAAGTCGGCCAGCGTGTGGAGGATGGGGGCGAGGCGTCCGCCCGTCGACTGCTGAATCCGCACCGCCTCAACCGCCCACTTGAGGTCCTCGACACCGGAGCGCTCGGCCATGTTCTCGAGGGCGATGACGAGATCGGAGCCGACGGCCACCTCGGCCATGACGCGGTCGAGCTCGTCCGACAGCGGCGGCCGGGCGTCGCGGCGGTACATGTCGATGGAGCGCTGGAACGTCTGGCCGCCCTCGACCGAAGCCGCCATGAGGGCCAGCGCGTCGGGCAGCTGCTCCTGCATCTGCTTGATCCGTTTGGCGGCCCGCCGCGAGGGCAGGTACCAGGCGATGGCGGCGACCAGGACGATGGCGACCAGCGAGCCGATGGGCGAGCCGATCATCACCCCGACCGCGACCGCCAGCATGAGCGCGACGGCCGCGCTGATCACGATGTACTCGCCCGATCGCAGCGGGATGGCCGCGCGGTCGAGGCGCTGTTCGAGGGCGCCGCTGGTGTCCATGCGCCCGAAGATGCCGGAGATCCGGACCGTGAGGGCGCTCAGCTCGCCCCGCTCGGGTGACTCGCTCACGACCTCGACGGGGACCTTGGCCGTGCCCATGGTGTCGTCGAGGATCTGGGCCAGGGTGCGCTGCTTGGTGCGCACGCGCATGATGCCGGCCACGACGGCGAGCGCGAGGCCGCCTCCGACCAGGACGGCGGCGGCGACCGCCCCGGCATGTGCCCCGAGCTGCACTGCTCCCAGCATGATCGGGCTCACCTCCCGTCTCGACGGCGGGCCAGGATCTCGTACATCTCCTCCGTCGGCGGCTCCACGACGCGGCCGGGCCGGGCGGGCCGGTGGTGGCGGCTGCTCGAACGCGCCGAACCGAGCAGGGGGTCGCCGTCGTTGCGGAAGATCTGGGCCGGGACGTCGACCCCATTAAGCGTGAGCTCGTCGAGGATCTTCGGCCGCAGGCCGGTCGGCACCAGCCGGCCCATGCCCTCGGCCGTGTCGACCCGGTGGAAGATGTCCTGGAGGAGGACCGTGTCACCCTCCATGCCCTGGATCTCGGTGATGGAGTGCACGACGCGGGGGCCCTCGGCGGTGCGCTGCAGCTGGACCAGGCACCCGATCGCCATGACGATCTGCTCCCGGATGGCGCGTTGGGGCAGCTCGACGCCGCCCATCATGACCATGGTCTCCAGACGGCCGAGCAGCTCGCGGGGCGTGTTGGCATGCACCGTGGTCATCGACCCGGCGTGGCCGGTGTTCATTGCCTGGAGCATGTCGAGCGTCTCGGAGCCACGGCACTCACCGACGATGATCCGGTCGGGCCGCATACGCAGGGAGTTGCGCACGAGGTCGCGGATGCGGACCTCGCCCGTGCCCTCCGCGTTGGCGGGCCGGGTCTCCAACGTGACGACGTGGGCCCCCTGGATCTGCAGCTCGGCAGACTCCTCAATGGTGATGAGGCGCTCCCCGTCGGGAATGAAGTTCGACAGGACGTTCAGCATGGTGGTCTTACCGGTGCCGGTCCCCCCGACGACGATCATGCTGATCTTGCCCCGCACGAGGGCCTCGAGGAAGACGGCGGCGTCCATGGTGAGCGACCCCAGCGCGATGAGGTCCTGCATGACGAGGGCCCGCTCGGGGAACTTCCGGATCGTCAACACCGGCCCGCGCAGCGCCAGCGGCGGCACGATGGCGTTGATGCGGGATCCGTCGGCGAGGCGGGCGTCGACCATCGGCGAGGACTCGTCGACCCGGCGGCCGACGGCGTGCACCATGCGATCGATGATGCGCCGGTACTGGTGGGCCGAGGTGAAGACGATGTCGCTGCGCTCGATCTTGCCCTTGCGCTCGATCCAGAGCTCGTCGAACGCGTTGCACATGATCTCGGTGATGCTCCCGTCGGCCAGCAGGGCCTCGAGCGGGCCGTAGCCGAGCGAGTCCTCGAGGATCTCCTCCACGAAGCGCTGCCGCTCGATGGGCGAGACCCCGATGTCCTCCCGCTCGAGGATGTCGTTGACCGTCGATCGGACCCTCTCGCGCAGCTCGTCGGGAGCCAGGTCGGCGGAGGTCGGGCCGACCTCGGCCAGCACCTTGGCCTGGACCTTCTGCTTGGACTGCTTCCAGGCCTCGTCGAGGGCGACCCGGTCCGAGGCCCGCCGCATGGGGTGGCCCTTGGAGCCGGGAGGCCCGACACTGCCGCCCCCGCGCCGCTCCGGCGGCCCTCCGGGATCGCCGGCCCGTCGGTTCTGCGCCGGATTGGCCTCCTCCGCCGGCGGGGTGGCCGCCCCGTCGGCCGCCGCGAGCTTCTCGGACAGGTTCATGGCGATCAGGCCCTCTCGAGCTCAGGCACCTTGGCGGTGCGACCCTTCCTCTTCAGTCGCCAGAAACCGCGCGACTCGCCGATCTCTGGGGTGTGTGCGCTCGTCCCGAGGACGGGCGTCACTTCGCCGCCCAGGAACTGGTGCATGCCGCCCGCCAATTTCTTGCCGATGTCGGAGCCGGCAGCCGACACCAGCGCCGGCTTGCCCTTGTTGATCGACTTCATGACCTCTCTGGAGTACGGCAGCACGGAGATGATCTTGTTGTCGAGCACCTCCTGCACGTCGCTGATGTCGATCCCGATGTCGTCCTCCACCTTGTTGAGCACGACACCGATGCTCTCGCTGTTGATGCGCAGCTTCTCGAGCGTGCTGAGGAACACACGCATGTTCCGGATGCTCGGCAGGTCCAGCGTGACCATGCACAGCACCCGGGTGGAGTGGTCGAAGGCCGCCAGGACGATCTCGGAGAGCTGGGCCGGGGTGTCGACCACGATGTAGTCGAAGTGCCGGCGCAGGGCACCCATCACCTTGTAGACGTCCTTGGGCGCGATCATGTCGGCGTCGGCCGGGCTGAACGGCGCCGCGAGGACGGAGAAGCCGAGCTCGTGCTCCTCGAGGTACTCCTCGACGTGCTCGTCGAGGTCGTCCTCGTCGACGGGCTCGCGCGAGAGCAGGTCCGAAATGGTGAACCGAGGACGCAGGTGCAGCGCCGTCGAGACCTCGCCGAACTGCAGGTCCAGGTCCACCAGGCACACCCGCTGTCCGGTCTGGGCGGCCAGGTAACAGGCCAGGTTGGTGGCGTAGAAGGTCTTGCCGCAGCCACCGCTCGACGAGGCCACGGTGAAGACCTCGGCGAACTGGGGTCGCTCGACCACGACTCCATGGGCCACGACCGGCAGCGTCGGGGCGGCGCCCGACTCCGAGACGTCGGCGATGTCGAAGGCCCGCTTGAGCGCTGCCGCGAGCTGGCGCTTGCTGGTCGGGTACTCGACCAGGTCCACGGCGCCCGTCCGGACGATGTCGCTCAGGTTGGCCTTGGGCTTCGGCCCGAGGGCCAGGACGACGGCCGGCACCGCGCCCGCCGCCCGCAGGTTGGCGAGGCGGGTCATGCCGGCATGGCTGTCGAAGACGGGGCCCGCCACGAGGACGTCGAACGGGCCCTGCTCGCGCACTTCGTCGTCCACGTCGATGACGTTGGTGCTCGTGACGACCTGGTAGCCCGGGCCGAGTGAGGCCTGGATGGCCCGGCTCAGGGCCGGTGAGCGGCTGATGACGAGGAGCCGGCGCGAGATCATGGCGCCGTCGCGGTCTGGTCGGTGCCGATGCATTGCGCCAACGGCGGCGGGTTCGTGTCCTGCTGGGTCTGGACGACGGAGACCGACTCGTTCTGGGAGAGGAACTCGAGGTTCCGCGCCTGGGAGGGGTTCACCGCCAGCAGCAGCGTCTCGGAAGCCGGGATGGTGCGGCCGGCGGCAGTCTTGTGGCTGGCATACGCCGGGACCGTGCTCTCCACGTCGAGCACCTGGATGTTGGCCATGGCCAACTCGGTGCACGGCAGCGCGAGCGCCGACGTGCTCGCTGCGCCCGTCGAGACCTTGGTGATGTTGGCGTAGACGTCGACCCGGCTTCCCGGCTGCAGGTAACCGGCCAGGCCTTGCGTCCCCGTCAGCGTGACGGTGACCCCGTCCTGGCCCGTCGGCAGGGAGATGGACGACGTGCTCGCCGTGAGCTGCGTGCTGCTGATGGCATGTCCCTTGGTGACCGCAGACGTCAGCACCTGGTCGCTCAGCCCGGCCAACGATCCGAGGTCTGTCGGCGTGAAGCTCTTCGTCGGGATCAGCTCAATGGCGACCATCCCGCTCGAGAGCATCGCCTGGCCTGTGGTGCCGGCCGGGATGTTCGTCTTGGCCACGACCGCCGACATGGTGACGGGCGCGGCGACGTTCGAACCGGATGACGCATGCTTGCTGGCGCCCTCCACGCTGGCGTAGGCGATGGCGCTCCCGGCGATGAACAAGATCACCCCGATCACGACAAGTATGAGCGTCTGCTTCTTCACCGAACTTTCCCCCTCTCAACAGAAGAACAACGGCCGGGAACTCGTCACGAGCTCACGAATCGCCGTCGGCTCCGTTGGAGGGTACGACGGGAGGGGTGCGACGTACATAGGTCCTTTTGACCATTCTCCGAGGGAGCGCCCCTGGTGGAGGGGTCAAATGGTCCATATGACCTATGTACCCGCGCCGTCCGGCACTCCAGAATCAACCCCGACGCATCACGCGACGACCAATTGTCATGGACCGGTCCAATGGGCGCCGCTGCCGGACACATACAGGAGGGGGTCCCACGTTGAGAACACATGCGTGGAGAGTTCCAAAAGGGCTGAGGCGGCGGCGCGACGACGAGCACGGGGCGGAGATGGTCGAGTTCGCGATCGTCGTCGTCCTGCTGATCGCGCTGCTCTACGGCATCATCACCTACGGCCTGATCCTGGCCGCTCAGGCGACGGTGACCCAGGCGGCGGCCGACGCCGCCCGCTCCGGCATCGTCTCCTCGGGAACTGCCGTCGCGACCGCCGAGGGCCAGGCGTGCAACGACATCGGCTGGATGAACAAGAGCTGCGGCACACCCACGACCTACAACTCCTCGACCTGCACCTTCAGCCCCAATCCCGCCGACGCGGTCACCGTCTTCGCGTGCGAGGCGGCCTGCCCGTCCAATGCCACCGCGCAATGCCTCGAGGTCACCGTCTCCTACAACTACGCCTCGACCCCGCTCTTCCCCGTGATGCCCGGCCTCGGCGTCATCACGCCGTCGACCATCTCGTCGACCGACGTCCTCCAGATCTCGACTCCCAGCTCGTAGGTGGGGATCATGACGAGACTGCGCAGGATCCGCCGGTTCGTGTGGGGGCAGCGTCGTGACGAGCGCGGGGCGACACTCATCTTCACGGCGATCAGCATGGTCGCGCTCCTCGGGGCGGGAGCACTCGGCGTGGACGTGGGCTTCAGCGTCTACGGCAGCCGCGAGGCGCAGGCGATGGCGGACACCGGTGCGCTCGACATGGCCCGCTACATCAACATCGCCGACGTGCAGGCCAGCCCGAACGCGTACCTGCAGGGGAAGCTGCCCAACGTCGTCACCGACAACGCCTCCAACGCGAACCTGACCGTCACGGACGGCCTGTGGCTGGGCGGCGCCTGGTCCATACCCGCCCTGGGCTGCGCCCCGCTGACGCCGCCGGCGCTGCATCCGTGCAACGCCGTGATGGTGACCGCCACCCAGGCGGTGCCGCAACTCTTCTGGGGCAGCACCAACACGCTGACCGCCCGCTCCACCATCGCGGCCGTCACCCCCGAATCGGGCTTCTCCATCGGGTCGTTCCTGGCGAACTTCAACACGCAGCAGTCCGCGGTGCTCAACACGATTCTGAGCCAGCTGGGCACCTCGGCGAACGTGACGGCCGTGGGCTACCAGGGGTTGGCCAACACCTATGTGACGGTGAACCAGCTCATCACGGCGTCGGGCGGGTTGCTGACCCCGTCCAACGTCATGACGGTCTCGCTGACCGGCGCCCAGTGGCTGGCCATCTGGAGCGATGCCGTGGCCAACCAGGTGGGCCTGCTCAACTGCGGGTCGTCCCCGACGCCGCCGCCCTGCAACGCCAGCACCGCGCTCAGCGCCCTGGACTTCAGCAGCTCGACGTCGGCCCAGCTGTGCCAGCTGGTCTCCGTCAACGGGTCGTCGTGCGCCAACGGATCGCTCTCGACGCCCGCCCTCTCGGCCAACCTCGACGCGGCGCAGATCCTGACCACCGAGGCGGAGCTGGCCAACGGGACCAGCGCGCTCAACGTCACGTCGGCGTTGAGCATCCCGGGCGTGACCGCGTCCAACCTGTACCTCACGCTCGTGCAGCCACCCCAGGTGGCGTACGGCCCGGTCGGCACGATCGCCAAGACGGCGCAGGTGCAGGCGGACCTCCAGCTGTCGGTCGCGGGCCAAGGCCTGCTGGACATCCCGCTGACCGCGGCGAGCGGAACGGCCACCTCGAAGACCGTCAACTGCGCCTACAACTCCATGTCCTCGACGAAGTTCGCCGCCACCACCACGACGGCCACCGCCAACGTCACCCTGGCCGGGACCAGCATCGCCACCTTGACCCTCAGCGGCTACAGCGGCCCGCAGATCAGCTTCACCGGGGCCAACGTGCCGCCCACGGCGAGCACGGCGGCGGCCGACACCAACCCGATCACCGTCTCCTCCAACTCGACCTCGCCCTACTACCCGGTCCCCTCGTACTCGGGTCTCAGTCCGAGCAGCCCTGTCTTCACCCTGCTCACGTCCACCCTGCCCGGCGTGCTCGGGCCCGTCCTGCAGGCGTCCGGGGTGAGCGTGGGCGGCGCCCAGGTGGCCGACCTGAGCACCCAGTGCGACGCGGTCTCGCTCGTGCAGTGAGCGCGCCCCTCACACTCCTCGGGGGCGCCGCCCTCGGCATGGCCGCCGGCTCGCTGCTCGTCCCGCTGACGCGGCGCGAGCTGGCCGCCTCCGTGGCGCGCTCCGCCGCGGGGGCGGCACCGGTCGCGGCCGACCCGGCACCGCGCGTCTCCGCGGGCCAGTGGCTCGCCCTGGCCGCCGTCTCCGGGCTGCTCCCCGCCTACGTGCTCCACCGGGTGGGCTGGTCGATCATCGCGCTGCCCCCCCTGCTGTTGCTCGTCGGCCTGGTCCAGCTCGCCTACTGCGACCTCACGCGCCGCCTGCTGCCCAAGACGCTGGTGTACGCCCTGAGCGCAGCGGTGATCGTCAGCGGCGTCGTGATCGCCGGAGTGATGCACGAGTGGCAGCGGCTGCTCGTCGCGTCGATCGGTGGGCTTGCCTTCCTCGCACTGTTCTTCGCCATCAACCTGATGAACCCGCGCTGGATGGCCTTCGGCGACGTCCGCCTGTCCCTCGTGGTCGGCTTCGGCCTGGCCTGGGTGAGCCCGGTGGCGCTCCTGGAGGGCTTCTTCCTCGCCAACGTCCTGGCGGCCGTCGTCGGGTTCGGGCTCATCGCCGCCCACCGCGCCCAGCGGGGCTCCGCCGTGCCCTTCGGGCTCTACCTGGCCCTCGGCGCGGCGCTCGTCCTCGTCACCTGGAGCTAGGCGGTCCGACCCCGCCCCGACGGCTTCGCCACGACCCTGACGTCGTGAGCCTCCTCGCCCTTGCGTCCCGCGCCGAGGGTGAACTCCACCGTCGACCCCAGGGCCAGGTCGCGGCGCGCATCGCCGTGGACCTGTGACTGGTGCACGAAGAGGTCGTCACCGTCCGGCCGCTCGACGAACCCGTACCCCCGTGCGCTGTTGAAGAACTTGACCCTCCCGGTCAGCTTCGGCGCGTCCGCCGTGCCCCCGCCCGACCCCGAGGGCGCCGGTGCGGGCGGCGAGAACGGCGCCAGCAGGACGGGCTCGAGCCCCAGCGCGCGCTGCACGCCGCGCATGTCCTGATCCTGCTCCGCGGTGACCAGCGACACCACGGTGCCCGTCTGGCCGGCCCGGCCGGTGCGGCCCGACCGGTGCACGTAGTCGACGTGGTCCGTCGGAGGGTCGAAGTGGACCACGCAGGGCAGGCCGTCGACGTGGATCCCGCGCGCCACGACGTCGGTGGCCACCAGCGCGTCGGTGCGGCCCTTGGTGAAGGCGTCCAGGGCCCGTTCCCGCTGCCCCTGCGTGCGGTCGCCGTGCATGGGCACGGCCCGGACGCCGTGGGCCTGGAGCTGCCGGACGACGCGGTCGGCGCCCCGCTTGGTGCGGCAGAAGACGAACGCCTGCCCGTGGTGCTCGATCAGCTTGGCCGTGATGGCCACCCGCTCGGCCCGCTCGACCTTCCAGAAGTGGTGGGCGACGTCACCCTTCGCCTCCGCCGTCGCCTCGACCGCCACCCGGACGGGGTCGTGCTGATAGGCGCGGATGATCGACTCCACCTCCTTGCCGATGGTGGCGGAGAAGAGGAGGACCTGGCGGCTGGCGGCCGTCTGGTCGAGAAGACGGCGCACGACGGGCAGGAACCCCATGTCGGACATGCGGTCCGCCTCGTCGAGCACGACGGTGGTCACGTCGTCGAGGCGCACGTCCCCGCGGTCGATGAGGTCCTCGAGGCGACCGGGGCAGGCCACCACGATGTTGACCCCCTTGTGCAGCGCGCGCACCTGGTCGCGGTAGCCGACGCCACCGAAGACGGCCACGACGCGCTTGCGCATCGGGCCCGAGGAGACCGGCCAGGACGTCGTGCACCTGCGTGGCGAGCTCGCGCGTCGGCACCAGGACCAGGGCCTTGGGGCGGCGCGGGCGTGACGGCGCGGTGGTGACGACGAGCGGGATCCCGAAGGCGAGCGTCTTGCCCGAGCCGGTCGGCGCCCTGCCGCAGATGTCGCGGCCCGCCAGCGCGGGTGGGATGGCGGAAGTCTGGATGGTGAGGGGCTCGGTGATCCCGAAGCGGGTGAGGCGTTCGGTGACGGGCGCGGGGACGCCAAGGTCTGTGAAGGCAGTGATGACGAGACTCCAATCGAGTGAAGGACGGCCTACTCGAATGGTCTGCTCGAACGGGCCCCACACGGCGATCGCCGGCGGCACCGTCCATGTTAGCAGGCGCGTTGGTTAGCCTGACGTCGTGTCCGCAGGAGAGCTGACCCCCGCCCTCAAGGAACGCTGGGACACCGACGGGTGGTGCATCGTGCCCGGTGTGATCCCGGCGGACGCGCTCGCCGCCGCGCAGGACGCGGTGCACCGCCACTTCCCGACGCCGGCCGAGATGGCGGAGGACCGGAGGCCCGACGCCGCCAAGTGGCACACCTGGGACGCGCCCTGGCCCGAATTCCCCTTCCACAGCTCGCGCCTCAACGCGCTGGTCCTGCACGACAACGTCGTCGCGTTGGCGGAGGGCCTCCTCGGCACCGCCGACCTGGCGCTCTACATGGGCAGCGCCACCGCCAAGTACGCGCACCAGGATTCGGGGTACAACCAGTTGCTCCACGCCGACTACCCCAACCACATGCTGGTCGTGCCACGCCACGAGCTCGGCTACCAGCAGGTGGAGTTCTTCGTCTATCTCACCGACGTCACCCGGGAGGACGGTGCCACCCGCTTCGTCTCGTGGCAGAAGACCAAGGACATCCCCGTCGAGCGGCACACCTTGAACTACGTGGACTACGCCGAGCTCTACGACGACCCGTCGGACGCGGCGGCACCGGCCGGGTCCGTCGTGGCCTACCGGCCCGACGTCTACCACCGCTCGGTCGACTTCACCGACCCCACCCGCTACCGCATCATGCTCCACGTCTCGTTCCGGCATCGAGATGCCAGCTGGGGTGGATACCAGGCCTGGCCCTTCCGCGGCTTCTCGGTCGAGCTGAGCAAGTTCGTCCAGCAGGCGACGCCGCGCCAGCTCGCCCTCATGGGCGTGCCCGAGCCCGGCCACCCCTACTGGAACGAGGCGACGCTCGCCGGCATGCAGGGCCGTTACCCCGGGCTCGACATGGCGCCGTGGCGCGACGCGCTGCGCCTAGCCGGCCGCCGCGTGCGGTGAGCCGGGGGCCACCAGGGGCCACGGCCTGGTGCGCTCTGCCACCAGGGCCAGGTCGAGGAGCAGCTCCTCCCGGTGATGCCCGGCGAGGACCTGGAGGCCGACCGGCACGCCGTCCACGAGGTCGACGGGGATGCTCATGGCCGGGCTGCCGTTGAGGTTCGAAGGTGCCGTCAGCGCGGCATTGTTCATGATGGCGCGCGTGAAGCCGACCTCGTGGATCAGGTCCGCCCCCGGCACCGTCGACGGCGGCGGGCCTTCGGCGGCGAAGGCCACGTCGGGGTTGGTGGAGCAGAAGACGAAGTCCGCCCGCTCGAAGAGGTCGGCCATCGCCTCGTTGAGCCGGCGCCGGTAGCCCTCGATGGAAGCCGCCCGTCGGAGGGTGAAGCGCTCCTCCGCCGCCTCCACGCCCGCCCGCATCTCGCGTGAGAGCTCACCGATCCGGTCGGGGTAGGCGTCACCGAGATCGGCCACGAAGGCAGGCTGGTTGGCCAGGGCCCACTCGCCGCGCAGCGGGGGCAACGTCGGCGCCACCGTGACCAGCCGCAACTTGGCGGCCGAGCAGAGATGGGCCGCCGCGGCGACGACCACGTCGGCCACCTCGTCGCGCACGCTGGGCGATGCCCAGGTCGACCACGATCGCCGCGGTCTTGCCGGAGAGATCGTAGGAACCGAGCGCGGCCTCCCACCCGCCGACGACGGGCAGGCTCAGCGGATCGCGTTGGTCGAACCCGTTGCAGCAGTCGAAATAGCGCGCCGTGTCGCGCACCGATCGGGTGAGGCAACCGAGGACAGAGGTGAGCGGCTCGATCCCGGCGGCCGGGCCCTTGGGCACCCGTCCGTAGGTGGCCTTCAGCCCGAACAAGCCGGTGAAACCGGCGGGTATCCGAATGGACCCGCCACCGTCGCTGCCTGTGGCGATGGGCAGGAGGCCACCGGCGACCGCCGCCGCCGTGCCGCCCGACGAGCCACCCGGCGTGCGGGCGGGATCCCAGGGGTTGCGCGTCGTCCCGTGCAACTGGGTGGAGGTGCAGTTGATGCCGCCGAACTCGCTCGCCGCCGTCTGCGCCGCGAGCACGGCACCCGCCGTGCGCAGGCGGAACAGGGAGGTGTCGTCGTGGTCCGAGACACGGTCCTTGAAGAGCATCGACGCCTCGGTGTAGGGCCATCCCTCGACCCGCTCGAGCTCTTTGACCCCCCAGGGGACGCCGCCGAAGGGCAGCGTGACGTTGGCGTTGCGGGCCGCGTCCCGCGCCGCGTCGAAGTCGGTGAAGCTGAACGCGTTCAGAGGTGACGACTCGATGGCGGCGATGCTGGCGTCGAGGGCCTCGAGCGGCGAGAGCTCCTTCGCCCGGAAGGCGTCGACCAGGCCGCAGGCGTCTCCCAGCCACGGGGTGCTCATGGCGCGCAGAGTACCCGAGCACCCGTCACCGTGCTCCGCCGGTCGGTAGCCTGCCCGCGTGCGGACCTCGGAGCTGACGACCCCGGCCCTCCTGGTCGACGCGACGAGGCTGGCGGCCAACCTCGACGCCATGGCGCAGGCGCTCCCGGGCACCAGGCTGCGACCCCATGTGAAGGCGCACAAGTGCACGGCACTGGCGCTGCACCAAGCGGCGCGGGGCAACACCGGGTTCACCTGCGCCACGGCCGCCGAGATGGAGGGCCTGGCCCGGGCCGGGCTCGGCGAAGACCTCCTCCTGGCCAACGAGGTGGCCGACGCGACGAGGCTCGGCGTGCTGGCGCGGTCGGGCGCGCGGGTGACCGTCGCCGTGGACTCGGAGGAGACCATCGCCGCCGCCGCCCGAGCCGGCGTCCGCGAGGTGCTGATCGACGTGAACGTCGGGCTGCCCCGCTGCGGTTGCCCCCCGGGGACGCCGGGAGGCTGGCCGAGCGGGCGCGCGGCTCCGGCCTGACGGTGCGCGGGGTCATGGGGTACGAGGGCCACATCGTCGGCCTCGAGGACCGCGGGACCCGGACCGCCATGCTCGAGGAGTCCATGGCACAGCTGGTGCGGGCCCACGACCTCGTCGGCGGGGAGGTGATCTCCGCGGGCGGCACGGGCACCTACGACCTCAACACCTGGGCCACCGAGATCCAGGCCGGTTCGTACGCCCTGATGGACACGGCGTACGCCAAGCTCGGCCTGCCCTTTGCCCAGGCGCTCACGGTGCTGTCCACGGTGATCTCGGTGGCGCGGGACTGGGTCGTCGCCGACTGCGGCCTCAAGGCCCTCGGCATGGACCACGGCAATCCTTCCGTCGAGGGGGCGGAGGTGTGGTTCTGTTCCGACGAGCACCTCACGTTGGTCCCGGGCACCCCGCTCCGGGTCGGCGATCGCATCCGCGTGCTCCCGGCCCACGTCGACCCGACGGTGGCCTACCACCGGTACCTGCACGTCGTCGACGGGGACGAGGTGGTGGAGCGCTGGGACGTCGATCTGCGGGGCTGGTGACAGGCCGCTCTAGGGTTGGCCCGATCAAGGAGGTCGACATGGCAGACGCCACGTTCACGATCGGCTCCGTCGCCGCGTGCAGCGACGGGCCGTGCGGCGAGGTGCGCAGGGTGGTCGTGGACCCCGTCGCCCGAACGGTGACCCATCTGGTGGTCGAGCCGGCACACCGCAGCGGCCTCGGCAAGCTCGTGCCGCTCGACCTGGTGGAGGGAGGCGGCGGGGACGTGCGCCTGCACTGCACGCTTCGAGGAATTCGAGCGGCTACCCCATGCCGACGAGACCGACTTCCTCCCCGGCGGCAGCGGCTACGAGGCCTACGCCCAGCACGAGGCCTATTACTGGCCCTTCTTCGGGATCGACGCGGGTGCGTGGCCGCTCGCCGCCAACGCGAGCGGGGTGGTCACCCGCGAGACCCTGCCGCCCGGGGAGGTCGGGGTGCGGCGCGGGGAGCGCGTCCACGCCACGGACGGCGAGATCGGCCAGGTCGAGGGACTCGTCGTCGAGCCGGGACAGGGCCACGTGACCCACGTCCTGCTCCAGGAGGGGCACCTCTGGGGGCGCAAGCAGGTCGCCATCCCGATCGGCGCCGTCGAGCGCATCGGGGAGGACATCACGGTCAACTTGACGAAGCGCGAGATCGAGGAGCTCCCGGCGGTCGGCTTGGCCGGCTAGAGCCCGTCGCGCTTGACCGGGGCAGGCCCGCAGGTGACCGGAGAGGGCCCGCAATCGGTCAGGCGTCGTCCCAGCTGTGCAGCGGCCGGAGCAGCGCCGTCTTCTTCCGCTGGTGGCCCGACATGCGGCGCAGGATGTCGTCGAGGACGGTGATCGCCATGTCCACGTGCGGTCCCTTGTTCAACATGACGCACTCGGCCCGCTGCGCCATGGCGGCGTCGGTGACCTCCGCCCGCGAGGGCTGCCCGGTGCGGGCCAGGTGGTCCAGGACCTCCGTCGCCCAGATCACCGGCAGGTGCGCGGCCTCGCACAGCCACAGGATCTCCTCCTGGAGCTCCGCGAGCCGCACATAGCCCATCTCGACCGCCAGGTCGCCCCGGGCGATCATCACGCCCACAAGCGGCGAGCGCATGGCATGCAAGAGGATCTCGGGCAGGCGGCTGAACGCCGCCCCGGTCTCGATCTTGAGGATGAGGCCGAGGCCCGGCGCACCGACCGAGCGCAGGTACTCCTGCATGATGTCCACGTCGCGCTCGTGACGCAGGAACGACAGGGCCACCATGTCCGCGTGAGCCGCCGCCACCCGGAGCAGCGCAAGATCCTCGTCGGTCACGGCGTCGAGGGAAAGGTCGGCCTCCGGAAGGTTGATCCCCTTCTCGGCCCGGAGCTTCGAGCCCCGCGGCGAAGCCGTCACGATCCTGACGTCGATGTCGCCGGGTCGGACATCCTCGACGACGCCCGTGAGCCGCCCGTCGTCGAGCACCACGTGCTGCCCCGGCCGTGCCACCTCGAAGGCGGCGGGCAGCGTGCAGCCGATCCGGGCGGTACCGGGCTGCCCGTGGCTCCACGGTTCCGCCGGGTCCAGCCCGACAGTCAAGCGGAGCCGGTCCCCGGGGCACAACACGTGGTACTGCAGCACGGGAGGAACGGCGCCCACCGTCGTGACGTCGCCGGCGCAGTCGAGCTCGGCCCCGGTCTCGACGTAGGTGGTGTCCCACGCCTCGGCGGTCGCCCGGCCTTGCTCGCACGCGACCAACCCGGAGCTCGCGCAGCGAACCCCTGGTGTCGACCAGGTGGACGGTCTCCCCGGGTCGCCGGCGCTCCAGCCACTCGGGCGCCACCGGCAACGTGGGTGACACCTCCGCTCCCACGGGCCCCCCGACGAGCGTGACCCGGTCGGGTGCGACCGCCACGCCCCTGACGTCCCTCCGGGGCCGGAGCCGAACCACGCGCGGGCCCTCGCGGAGGGGTCCCGTGCGCATCTTGGGCCCGGGCAGGTCCATGGAGATCCGGCACGGGCGAGGCACTTCATCGGACGCCTTGCGGACGTTCCGGGCCATCTGCTCCCACTCGTCGGGGCCGTCGTGGGCGCCGTTGATCCTGGCGATGTCCATTCCCGACGACACGAGGTGCCGGACGAGTTGATAGTCAGTGGCGGCCTCGCTCGGCAGCGTGACCATGACCCGCGGCACCCGGCCGCGCGGGCGGGGGCCGAACAGTGCGTCGGTGTTGCGGTCGAGCGCCGCTCGCCCGGCCTCGAAGCTGAGCTCCGGGGGCACCGCCACCGGGAGCGTGCTGTCGAGCGCGACCCGCACGCTCTCGACGGTGGCGAGGACATGCGGCTCGCAGCGGCCGAGGGACGACAGGCCGCGCTCCCCCAGCGTGCGCTGGAGGGAGCGCTCGTCGCTCTGGCGCAGCGCCAGGTAGTGCGTGAGGTTGACGGCGTCCGCGCGGTGGTCCGCGTGGACGAGTGCGATGTCCTCGGCATGGCGCGACTCCTGCCTCGACATAGCGTCCTCCAGCTTGGCGAGGTCGGCCGCGATCTCCTGCCGATCCCCGTTGTGGGGTCGCGTTCGGCGCATCGCCGCGGCCGGGACACCCGTGGCTCGACCCCACCAGCTGCGTGCACCCTGCCGGAGGGCCCCGGGGGCGCGGCCAACGGTGTCCGGGACGCCCCGAACGAGGCGGATCATCCGCGTGGCGGCATCTCGCATGGCCGGGCCGGACCTTTCGCTCGTCCCCTCCTTCAGCTTCGGGCGGCGGCGCCGGGGCTGATAGGGCCGGAGGTCACTTCGGGCTCGGCCGCCCCTCGGGCGCATCGGGGAAGTCCCGCATGCCCCGCATGGGAGAGACGAGCAGCCAGACCCCGGCCAGCGCCTCCCCCACGGCGCCGATCCACAACGTCGTCCGCAGTCCCGCCACCGAGCCCAGCACTCCCCCGACCAGGGCGCCGATGGGCAGCACGCCCCAGACGACGAAGCGCATCGTGGCGTTCATGCGGCCGAGCAGCCGGTCCGGGCACAGGCGCTGCCGGAAGCTCACCTGGTTGACGTTGTAGACGACGGCCGAGAACGAGACGCAGAACATGCCGGCACCGAAGAAGAGCAGCCCCGCCCCGGGCATGGTGAGCGGTATGAGCAACGCGCCGGCACTGCCCGCGATGCCGATGATGGTGGCGCGCACGCCGCCGAAGCGGCGCGCGATCGGGCCGGCGGCGAGCGCCCCCAGCACGCCACCCACGCCACCCAGGGTGAAGAGGAGGCCGATCACGCCAGGCGATGCATGCACCTCGCGCACGAGGAAGACGATCTCGACGGCAGCGGCGATGCCACTGAACAGGTTTGACGTCGCGGTGGTCGCCGCGATGGCCCGCAACAGCTCGTTGCCGAAGACGAACCGCAGACCCTCTGCGATGTCGTGGAAGAGCTTGGGGTGCCCTGCTTCGGGAACGTCCGGCCTCGGCTCGGGGGCTCGAATGGCGGTGATCGTGGCGGCGGAGGCGAGGAAGCTCGCCGAGTCGACGGCCACGGCGGCCGAGGCGCCGATGGCCTGGACGAGCCCGCCGGCCACGCTCGGACCGGCCACCGCGGCGACCTGCGCGCTCCCGGTCAGCTTCGCGTTGCCCTCGACGAGGTGCTCTCGTCCGACCAGCGCGGGCAGGTACGACTGGTAGGCGACATCGAAGAAGACGGTGAGGATCCCGCTGGCCAACGTGACCACGAAGAGCTGGGCGAGCGTCAGCCCGCCGACGGCGTAGGCCACCGGCACCGAGCCCAGCGCGAGCACCCGGCCGAGGTCGGCACCGATCATCACCCGGCGGCGGCGCATCCGGTCGACCCACACCCCGGCCGGGAGCCCGACGATCAGGAAGGCAGCCGTCGATGCCGCAGTGAGCAGACCCATCTCGAAGGTGGTCGCGTGCAACGTCCCCACCGCCAGGAGGGGGATGGCGAGGAGGCTCACCTGAGAGCCGAGCTCGCTCACGGTCTGGCCACCCCAGAGCAGCCGGAAGTCGCGGTGCCGCGCCAACGCGCCCTTGGCCATCGGCGGACCCTAACGGCAGGGTGCGGCCGGTCCCGCGCTCCGATAGACCGGTGGCGTGCGAGGACTGGGGGTCCGTCTCGGCGTGGCCGGCGTGGCCCTCTGTGCGTGGTGCGGATGGGTGAGCGGCTTCCATCGCTCGACCGCGGCGGCGGAGATCACGTGGGCATGCTCACTCGGGGCCGTGCTCCTGGTGGACCTCCTCTTCTGGGGAGGCACACGGGGGATGCGCTTCGGCCGGCGCCTCGAGCCGGTTCGTGCACCGTGGCCGCGGCCGGGTCGCGGCGGCGGCCGGCGGGCCTTGAAGGGCGTCGCACCGTGGCTCGCGCTGTGCGCGGTGGTGCTCGCGTGGGACGTGCTCGGCCTCGACACGGGGCCGCACCGCTACCACCTGACGATCAGCGCGCTGTCACAGGCGTACCGGCCCCTCAATGCCGCCCTCCTCCTCGTGTGGATGCTGGTCGGGATCGGCTACGAGGTGGCGCTCGCCCGGTCGCCCGTCCCCGACCCGGCGATCGGCCGGCCGCAGGATCCCGAGACCCACGAGCCGGGGGTCGCGTTGGGCGCCGGCCTCGTGACCTTCGGTGGGCACCCGGCCGCCCCGAGCCTGCTGCTGCCCTCGAGCCCGCCGGTCGGGGTTGCGTTCTGGGTCGCCGTCCCCATCGCCGCCTTGTTGCTCGATCTGCTGGCGCGGCGCTCCGACGGCCGGTTGGCCAACGCAGAGGAGTTGATCCGCTTCGTCTCCGCCTCGATGGCGGCGAGGATCGTGCTCGTCGCGGCCTGGGTGTTCGCCGGCTATCACCTCTTCGCGCGCTGAAGTCCCCCGCCACGGCGGGTGCGCCGTGTTGGCGCCCGGTGCGCACACCCCGAAATGAAAGGATGGGCGGATGACCGCCCACGCTGCGGTGCCGCCGGAGGTGACGCTGGTGAGCACGTGGTGGACGTCGCTCGGGGATGCCGTCGGCGCGAGGTGGGCCGCTGCGGGTCGCCACCCCGAGGACTTCCCCGAGATCGCGGCCGGTGTCCTGACCCGGTACCCCGCGCCGGCGACCGGGCTCGCCCTTCCCTCGCTCGCCTGGCTGGCCGGCGCCACGTTGCCGCACCAGCACGACCTGGGGTCGGGCTTCGGCCAGCCGGCGGTGACCGTCTACCGCGGCGACGGCTTCATCGTGTACCTGTTGTTCTGGTTCGACGAGACGACCCTCATCCACGACCATCGTTTCAACGGGGCCTTCTCCATCCTCGAGGGCCAGAGCCTCCAGAACGTCTACCGCTTCGAGGCGGCCGAGCACGTCTCAACGGAAATGGAGGTGGGCCGGCTCCGCTGCACCGAGGTGGAGGTCCTGGGCCCGGGTGACGTCCGGTGCATCCCCTCCGGGCCCGCGCTCATCCACTCGAACCTGCACTTCGGGCCGCCTCCCACGTTGTCGCTCGTGGCCCGGACCTTGGTGGATGCCCGGGACCCGCAGCGTTCCTACACCCACGGCGGGCTCGCCTTCGCCGGCGCGGGGCGATCCCCGGACACGACGATGCGCCTCCAGGGGTTCGCCGCGTCCTGCCGGATCGGGCCCGAGGCGGGGAGCGAATACCTGCGACGTGTGCTCCCCGACGCGAGCCCGGTCGAGCTCCTCGACTACGTCGCCGCGGCCGTCAGGCAATTCGGCAGCTCGCTCTATCTCGATCCGTTGCTCGCGGCCAACCCGCTCGGAGACTCCGAGGCGGCGCGTCGGGCGGTTTCCCGCTACGCCCGCCAGCTGTTCGTCGGCTTCCTGGCCCTGAGCGAGCTGCGAGCCCTCGGTGAACCCAACGATCGGCTGCTGCTCTCCATGGTGGCGGCGGGCACGGAATGGAACATGGCGACCGGCGTCCTCCAGGCCGTCGTCCCGGACGCCACGCCCCGGCGCGCGCTGTGCCACCTCGTGGCCGAGCTGCTCGGTCGCCTCGCCACCTCGGGCCGACCGGGCGCGTGCGCACTCTCCGAAGACGCACGGTGTTATGTCCAAAGCGCAGCCGGCGGCGCCGACGGGTCGCCGGGCGAGGCCGTCTACACCGAGCTGGTCGCCCACAGACTGTTCGGGTCGCTGTTCCGCTTCGTCCTCGACCCGGACGACGCGGACTGACCGGCGCCGGCGTCACCCGGCGCCAGGTCCAGAGCGGGCCGGTGCGCGACGAGCGCCACGTGGGAGACGGAGCTGAGCTTTGGGATCCGCTCGCACATGTCGCGCTCGAGGGTGTCCCACAGGTCCGAGAGCCCGGTCGGCGCCAGGGACACCTCCAGGCCGAGCCGCATCAGCCCCCGGGCCAGCGAGCGCAGGGGTCGGGCCCCGTCGGCCCAGGTCGCGTCGAGGGCCAGCATCACCATGACGCCGCCAGGGGCGAGCAGCGCGGCCCCTTCGACGATGAACCGGCGCGGGAGCTCGAACCCGGTCGCCCCTCCCTCGGCGAAGACGCGGCTCGGCCCCGCCACCTCGTGATCGAGGTCGGGGACCCAGGGCGGGTTGCCCGTCACCAGGGCGAACGTTCCGGGGGCCAAGCCGGCGGCGACGTCGGTGGCGACGGCGGTCACCGACGGTGTCCCGTCGCGGCGCGGGTTGAGAGCGAACGTGACCGCCGCGCAGGCCACCGTGCGCCCCACGATGTCCGTGGCCACCACCACGTCGAAGCGAGGTGCCACGACGGCGGCGACCGTGCCGGCGCCCGTGCCCAGGTCCGCGACCGCTCCCCCCGGCGTCCTCAGGCGGGACACGAAGTCGGCCAACCACAGCGAGTCACGGCCGAAGTAGACCCGGCCCGGATCATTTCCGTCATCCTTGGGCACCAGGGTGATGATCTCCCCCAGCGCGAAGAGCGTGAAGCGCGGCACGAAACGGTCCTCCGCGACGTCGCCCGCCCCGGACCTGACGAAGGCCACGAGCTCGGCCTGCCCCAACGCAGGACACGACACCGGGTACCCGAGGGCCAGTTCTCCTGCGACGGGGTCGACCCGGGACGGCGCATTGCTGTAGCCCGCACGCCGCAAGCGGTCGGCGAGCCCGACCAGTGCGTGAAGGGCGGTCCGGTCGCCCAGCACCCGGGTGCCGTCGAACGCCGTCGGGTTCACGAAGGGATCGGAACCGCCCCGCTCGCCGCTCGCGCCACGACCTGGCGGACCGTCTCGAGATCCTGCACGAGCTCGTGGCCCTCCTGGAGGCGCTCGTCGCGCTCGATGATGATGGAGGTGCAGTTCGTGAGCCTCGGCAACAGGCGCTCGAGCCACACCACGTCGGGGATGGCAACAGGGCTCGAGTGCGCATCCCACATCAGGCCGTCCACCAGCTCGCCGCCGGCCAGGTGGACTTGGGTGACCCGCTCGAGATCCAGTTCGGCGAACTCGGCCGCGGCGGTCTCCGAAGCCGTTGGCCTCGTTGATCAGCACGTTGGAGATGTCGAGCAACAGGCCGCAGCCGGTGCGCCGGCTGACCTCGTTGGCGAATTCGGCCGGCCGGATGTCCCCGCCCAGGTCGAACAGCGTGGCGACGTTCTCGACCGAGAGGCGGACGCCCAGGCGATCCTGCACGAAGTCCACGTTGTCCACGAAGAGCTCGAGCTGCTCCTCGACCCGCCACAACGGGGCGAAGTCGTGCATGCGGACTTCATCGACCCGGCTGAAGGCGAGGTGGTCGCTCAACTCGGTCGCCCCCATCACCTCGAGCACGGCCTTGATCTCTCCGAGGAACTGTGCGCGCTCCCGAATCCCTTCCGACCCGAGCGAGAGGCCGATGGCGTGGAGGGTGAAGTCCTTCATCTCCGCACAGGTGGCCGCCGAGCGCAGCCCGTCGGCCCCGGCACCGACGAACGCGTCCATGGAGTGCTCGAACACGTCGACGGACTCGGGTCGGTCCCACAAGAACGGGATCAGGCCGGCGCGGAAGGTGCAGCCCACGGCGATCACGACGGATCCCCCTCGTGATGCGAGTGATGGTTCCCGCCGTGCCCGTGCTCGTGGCCGTTCCCGGCGACCGCCGCCCCGTCCCGCTCGGCCGCCTTCTTGGCCTCGAGCTCGTGGTGCAGCCGATGGAGATGGTCGAAGCGCTCCTTCTTGGCGACGTGCGAGAGGGTCATGGCCTCCAGGCCGGCCGGGCTGATGGTCGCCACCGTCGCCGCGGCCGACCCGGACAGGCGTGCCGCGGCGAAGCCGACGGGGTCGGCGTTCCAGGCCCGCCGCGCGCCGTCGTCGGTCACGAGCTCGACGACGGCGCGCTGAAGCCCTTTGAGGTCGTTCTCCGCCACCTACTCGAAACCGGCGAACCCGATGGAGGCCATCGGCGGGCAGGCGCACGGCCCGGCCATGGCCGATCCCAGGCCCTGGAACTTCCCGGCCATGTACCCCTGGAACGCCTGAGCCACAGGGGCGCTGACGATGCCGCCCGGGACGGTGCTCGCCGCATGGAAGAGCGCAGACGACGCCGCGTCATAGCCGGCCACCTCGGGATCCTGCTCCTCCTCGGCGGCCGCCCTGACCAGGGACTCCTCCTTCGAGCTCAGCACCACGTCGGGGTGGAACCCGCTGAAGTCACCGTTCCTCGCCTTGGCACGCACTTCGGGGTCGTCGAGCGCCATCAGGGCAACGGCCAGGCTGTCACTGGACATGGAGTCCTCCTTGAAATTTGTGGTCTCCCCCAAGACGCAGTCGGTGCCGTCCGGTTACAGGGGGTGCGGCCGTCGGGACTGCAACGACCGTCGGTGACTGCAACTAGACGGCAGTTGCAGCAAACGGTGCCCTGCCGCCGTCCGCTCCAGGGAGACCAACACCTCAAGTCGTCGGTTCACCGCTGGGTGGAAGAGCCTGCCCCTGGGACGCGCGCACACGAGGCCTCGGGTGGAGGTGAAGGGACTCGAATCCTCGGCCTCTACATTGCGAAAGTGTGGCTCTCAGTGTTTTGACCAGGTGTTTTCCGAGCACCTTCCTGGTGGCGGCGTTGCGATCCCCTCACGATCCCTCTCCTTTCCTCTCCTTCCCTCTCGATAAAGACACGTAGAAGGTACGCCGAACCGACCCTGGTCGCACCATTCGCGGATCGGTGGTCACGCCCGGTTGGGGGGATCTCAAGGTTCGAATGCAGTTCACGTAGTCGGGCTCCGTCCGATCTCTGGTCGGTGATGCGTGTGTGGTTTGCTGGGCGCGGTGGCAGCGATACCCGACATCGTTGACTTTCTCCTTCAGTGCCCGCCCTTCGACGCGTCCGACCCTGCGGCGGTCGAGCGACTGGCGGAGTCGGTGGAGGTCGAATTCCACCCGGCCGGGACGACCATCTTCCCGAAGGGTGCCGAGGGCATCGAGTTCCTGCGGGTGATCCGGGCCGGGGCCGTGGAGGTCGTCGACGACGGACGGGTCCTCGACCTGATGGGCCCGGGCGAGCTGTTCGGGCACGCATCGGTGTTGTCCGGCCTCCCGACGGGCTTCGCCACGCGCGCAGCGGAGGACACCCTCGCCTACCGCATCCCGGCCGATGCGGCCTCGGAGATCCTCGCCCAGCCCCAGGGCCTTCGCTACCTCACCCGCTCGATGCTCGAGGACCGCCATCACCTGCTGCACGCGCCCGGCTCCGAGGTCCCGAGGGACCGCCTGCGCGAGCCGGTGAGCGCCACCATCCGCAGCGAGCCGGTGATCTGCGCGCCGGCGACCCCGATCCGCGAAGCGGCCCGCCGGATGACCGAGGCCGGGGCGACCGCCCTCATCGTCGACCTGGAGGACTCGGTCGGGATCGTCACCGACAGCGACCTGCGCTCGCGGGTGGTCGCCGGCGACCTGCCCGGCGAAGCACCGGTGTCAGCGGTCATGACCGCACCGGCGTTCACCATCCCCAGCGACCGCTCGGGCAACGACGTGCTGGTGGAAATGCTCGACCGGGGGATCCGGCACTTCCCCGTGGTGTCCGCAAACGGGCGAGTCCTCGGCATCGTCGAGGACCACGACCTCCTGGCCGTGGAGCGGAGCTCCTCGTTCTTCCTGCGCCGTGCCATCTCCCGGGCGTCCTCCGGCGGCGAGCTGGTCGACGCGTCGTCCAAGTTGCGGCCGACCGTCGTCGCCATGACCCAGGGCGGGGTACCGGCCGAGGAGGTGATGTCGGCTCTTCTCGGTGGTGGCCGACGCACTCACCCGCAAGGTGCTCGACCTCACCGTCGCCGGCGCGGGCGAGCCGCCGGCGCGCTTCACGTGGCTGACGCTCGGCAGCCAGGCCCGACGGGAGGCGGTGCCGAGCTCCGACCTCGACAGCGCCATCGTCTGGTTCGACGGGGACCGGCACGACGAGACTGCGGTGCGCCGCTACCTGGGCGAAGTCGCCACCACCGCGACCGACCTGCTGGTGCGGTGCGGGTTCCGCCCCGACGAACACCGGGTCAGCGCGTCGGACCCACTGTTCGTGCGGTCGCTGTCGTCGTGGCAGAAAGCGGCCCGGTCTTTCCTCGACCACCCCACCCAGGAAAAGGCCCTGGTGCTGGTGTCAGTGCTCGTCGACAGCCGGGTGGTGTGGGGCGACGAGACCGAGCCGCTCATCGCAGAGACGTTCCGGCTCGCCCCGGCACGCCCGCGGCTGCTGCGCCTGCTGGCCGAGTTCGCCCTCGCCCACCGACCGCCCACCGGCTTCCTGCGGGGCCTCGTCGTTGAGTCCACGGGCGAGCACCGCAACCGGCTCGACCTGAAGAGCGGGGGCGTGGTACCGATCGTGGACATCGCCCGGTGGGCGGGGCTGGCCGCCGGGGTCACGTGCGCCTCGACCAACGCACGACTGGCGGCGGCGGAGGAGGCCGGCATCCTCACCGCCTTCGACGCACTCGCCCTGCGCGAGGCGTTCGAGCTCGTGTGCCAGCTCCGGCTGGACCACCAGGTCGCCCAGTTGGAGCGGGGGGTCCCGCCCGACGATTTCCTCGACCCGGACGAGCTGAACCCCTTGACCCGAAACTACCTGAAGGTGGCGTTCCGGGCCGTGGCCTCGGTGCAGCGCCACATCGCCAACGACCTCGCCCTGGTCAAGTGACTCCGGCGTTCCGTGCCCGGACGGCGGCATCGGACGCGGCGGCCGAGTACGCCGAGGGCGCGGTCCCCTCGGGGCGAACCCCGTGGCGCCTCGCCCACTTCTGCGTCGTGGACCTCGAACTGAGTGGGCTCGACCCGAGGAACGACGAGATCATCTCGTTCGCCGCCGTGCCGATCGACGCCGGACGGGTTATCGCCGGCAACGCCGTCTACGGCCTGTGCCGAAATACCCACCCGCTGCCCGAGGAGTCGGTATTGGTTCATGGGATCCGCACCGTCGACCTGGCCGATGCGCCGCCGCTCGACGAGGCGATCGCTCCCCTGGTCTCTGTCATGAGCGGGCGGGTCCTGGTGGCCCACGCAGCGTGGATCGAGCGATCGTTCCTCGCACCGGTGCTGAAGCACTTGGGCCTGAGGCTCCACCGGCCCATCATCGACACCCGCGACCTCGGGGAGCTGTTGGCGCTCGAGCGGGGGCAGACCGCGGGACCGACCTCGCTCAGCGGCCTCGCCCACAGTCTCGATCTCCCCGTCCATCGGCCGCACCATGCCCTGGGCGACGCCCTCACCACTGCCCAGGTGTTCATCGCACTTGCCACCCATCTGGACGCGTACGCGGCCCAGACCGTGCGATCGCTGGGACAGGCCAAACGCCGAGCGCAGTCGCTCGCCCTCTACCCCTCCGGCCCGGAGGGCCGCAGGGAGGGTGGCCGGCCGGTGCGCAAGCTCGGGTCGTGAGCCGCGCCAAACAACGTGACCGCAAGACGAAACTTGCCTACGTGACCGGCACGTGGACGCGGCTCACTTGACTCGACTGGGCCCGGCTCGGTGCGGAGCCCAACCTGCATTGTTGGATGGATGTTGCCTTACGGGGACGTTCGCCCCGTCAGGTCAGAGGATTATCGTCTGAGGGCTCACGTGTCCCAGAAAATCTGACACATGACATTGGTGGAGGTGAAGGGACTCGAACCCTCGGCCTCTACATTGCGAACGTACGGTTCTCAGTGCATTGACCAGGCCCTTTCCGAGGACTTTCCTGGGAGCGGCGTTGCGATCCCCTCAGGTTCCCTCCACGATCCCTCCCCTTCCCGCATCGTAAAGACACGTAAAGACACGCTCGGACAGCGGCTGCGTTCGCTCAAATGACCTCGCGGTCGGAACGGTCAGCCCGAAACAGCGCGCGTCACCCACTCAGGAGCGCGGCCCGATCCAGCGCTCGCTGCCTGCCAGCCCGTCGGGATGGTCGTGCAGCACCCTCTCGATTGCACCCGCGAGCGCGGTGACGGCAGCGCGACTGCGGGTCCGCGTCGAGGGCACCAAGATCAGGCCCCCATGCGTCCGTCCCTGCGCAAGCCGCTCGGCGGCGAGGGGCCGAAAGTCCTTGATGTTGTTGGTGACTACGGCGCGCCCTTCGCCCGTCGCCACCTCGAGGATGGTCGAGTCGATACTTCCGACGAGATCTACGCGCTCGGCGACAGCGACGGCGTCATAGCCCGCCCCGCGCAAGAGCACTGCGATCTGCGGTGAGAGCTGCTCGTCCAGAAGAGCCTTCACACACGGAGCGCTTGCTCACCTGCGGCGGCCGCGGCGCGACCCCGCTCGTACTCGGCCTCATTGGTTTCGATCTCAGTGTCGATCTCGTCGCTGTACTCGCCGTAGTAGGCCGCCGCGGCTTCCACCAGTCCGGCTGGGACCTGTAAATACTGTGCTGCTAGTGGGATCGACCCTTCGTTGTCTCGGACGGTGGCAATGACCTCCCAAACGTCCAACCCACGGCCGACCAGGCTGGCGCGTCGCCCACTGGGACCATCGAGAAAATGAATCAGCGGATGCACGTCGTGCCGCAGCCCCTCCTCGACGTAGCGCTGCGCCAGGGTCCGTTCCGGCAGATGGGCGCGGTGGGCCCGCTCGGAGAGTCGCTGTTTCGTGCCGGGTGCGAGCCGCAAGGTGTAGTGATCAGCCATGTGACATAGTGTACCACGCTGTGCCACAGCGTGGTACACTATGCAAGGATACGGCTACACGGCACGCACTCGCCGGGAGTCCAGGCCGGGGCGCCGCCAGGCAACCTGAGGGGTGGCCAGCGCCGGACGGCGAGACGACGGTAAAGAGCGCGTGCCGGACAGGGGCTTCTTGTCGGGCATCGGCACAACGCCGGACTCCAAGCTGCGGGGCGGACACGACTGGCTCAGGCTCGGCAGCCGGCCGTGACCGACCGCCGAGGGTCCGAGCTGATCTCTTCGGGTCCGCCCGGAGTCCCGGTTCGTGATGAACCGGTATCGACATGCCATCACCTGTTCGCTTGGCCATGTTTGAGCGACGCGGTCCCTTTGGGTGTCACACCGGAGTCATAGTCTCTGCGTATCTCCGGTACGGCATCCGGTCACCACCCGGTTCCCCGAGGACCCAACCATGAAGTATGACGAGATAGAGCAGCTTCGTACACACCATCCGGCCTGGGCACTCGTGCGGTCGAACAACGCGGCACTCGTTCTGAGTTTCCTCGGTCGCGTCTTCGTAGACGACAACGCGGGAGACGTCCCCGCATCGGCATTGGCCAGTGAGCTTGACGAGGAGCTGTACGCATTGAACCAGCGTCTCGGTGAGGATAAATTCCCAAAACCGGCGTCCGAGTATCTGGACGACTGGGCTTCACCGGAACGCGGGTGGTTACGGAAGTTCTACCCGCCTGGCTCCGACGAGGCCCGATTCGACCTGGTCCCTGCGGTCGAAAAGGCATTGCGATGGGTGGACGACCTGCGAACCAGGGAGTTCATCGGTACAGAGTCCCGCCTGAACACAATTTTCGAGTTGCTGCGCCAGATGGTCTTCGGCGCGGAGAGCGATCCGGATCGCCGGTTGATCGAGCTGCGGCGTCGCCGGGCCGAGCTGGACGAGGAAATCGCCCGAGCCGAGCGGGGTGAGGTGATGGTGCTGGACCCGGTGAGCCAGCGCGACCGCTACCAGCAGTTCTCTCGCACTGCCCGCGAGCTGCTGTCGGATTTCCGCGAGGTGGAAGAGAACTTCCGGCGCCTCGACCGCAACCTACGCCAGCAGATCGCCGGCTGGAACGGATCCAAGGGCGCCCTCCTCGACGAGGCGCTGGGCAGCCGCAACAGCATCGCCGAATCTGACCAGGGCCAGAGCTTCCAGGCGTTCTACGACTTCTTGCTCTCCCACCAACGCCAGGCCGAGCTGACCGATCTGCTGGAGCGACTATGGGAGATCGACGAGATCATCGACCAGGACGATCGGCTGGCTCGTATCCATTTCGACTGGATCGACGCCAGCGAACGGACCCAGGCCACGGTCCGGCTGCTGTCCGAGCAGCTTCGCCGCTTTCTCGACGACCAGGTGTGGCTGGAGAACCGCCGGGTCTTCGATCTGCTGCGCAGCATTGAGGCCAAGGCCCTCAAGGTCCGAGACCTCAGCAGCCCGGTGACCATGGAGATGGATGACACCAGTGTGTCGGTCGGGCTGCCGACCGAGCGACCCATGTATCGTCGCCCGATCGTTACCGCTATCCACAGCGCTCAGCTGCAGGAGGGTTCTGACGACTTCGACTCGTCGGCCCTGGTAAGCCAGATGTACATCGACCGCGACGACCTGCTCCGTCGAGTCTGGGACACGCTGGGGCCTCGGGACCAGGTCGGACTCCGGGAGGTTGTGGCCGGGGCCCCGCTCGAACAGGGACTGGCCGAGTTGGTGGGATACCTCTCGCTGATCGAGCCGGGGCTGGCGGTGGTCTTCGATGACCAGGAGCGGGAGCAGATCGCTTGGAGCGCCGAGGAGGTCGAGCGTGTCGCCGAGCTACCCAGGGTCAGCTTCAGCCGCGACCGGATGGAGACCTCGTGATCGATGATGTACGCGTGACGGCCTCGGCGGGTCCGTCGGACCTGTCGGTGGTGGTCATCCACCTGATGAAGGGTCCCGTCTACCGCGACACCCATGAGAAGCCTTGGGCCCTCTTGCTCGATCTGCACAACCAGGTCAGTGACTACGTGTCGGTGCTGGGCCTCCAAGTGGTGGTGGACGAGTCCGAGGGGTACGCCCACCTGCGCAGCTTCCCTGTCGACGACGGGGTCGAATTGCCCCGGCTGGTCGCCCGGCGGCCCCTGTCCTTCCACACAAGTGTGCTCCTGGCTTTGCTGCGCAAGCGGCTGGCCGAGTTCGACGCCAGCAGTTCCGAGACCAGGCTGATGCTGACCCGCGAGCAGATCCTGGAGATGCTCCGGCTGTACCTGCCACCGTCGACCAACGAGGTCCGCCTGGTGGACAGCATCGACGCCAATATCAACCGGGTGGTGGAGATGGGCTTCCTGCGCCGCCCGCGTGGCCAGGAGGATCTCTTCGAGGTTCGCCGCATCCTCAAGGCGTACGTCGACGGGCAGTGGCTGGCGGACTTCGATGCCCGCCTCGACGAGTACGTGGACGAGCTGGCCGTATCGGGGAGCGAAGGCTGATGACCTCGGCGCTGTTCAACCTCATGGATCTCGACGGCATGGAGCCGGACCGCCTGCCCGGCTGTCGTCTGCGGCGGCTCGAGGTATACAACTGGGGCACGTTCGACAAGAACGTTTGGACCTTCGACATCGGGAGCCGCAATGCTCTCCTGACCGGCGACATCGGATCCGGCAAGTCCACCCTGGTCGATGCCATCACCACCCTGGTGCTACCCGCCCACAAGATCTCCTATAACCGGGCGGCCGGCGCAGAAACGCGTGAGCGGGACCTACGGTCCTACGTGGAAGGGCACTACAAGTCGGAGCGAAACGAGACCACCGGAGCGTCCCGCCCGGTGGGCCTGCGTGACACCCGCCATTTCTCCGTGATACTCGGCATATTCGCCAATGTCGACTATGGGACCACGGTCACCCTGGCCCAGGTGTTCCGGGCCCGGGAGGCCGGCCAGGGCCAGCCCGAACGGTTCTTCGTGGTCGCCGACAGCGCCCTGTCCATCAGCGCCAACTTCTCCGACTTCGGGACGGAGCTCACCGGGCTCAAGCGCCGGTTACGCGACATCGGGGCACGGACCTACGACACCTTCCCCGACTACGGCAAGGACTTCAGGCGTCGCCTCGGCATCGAGTCCGAACAGGCCATGGAGCTGTTCCACCAGACAGTGTCGATGAAGGCAGTGGACAATCTCAACGACTTCGTCCGCAGCCACATGCTCGAACCATTCGATACCAGGACCCATATCGACTCTCTCGTGGAGCACTTCGAAAACCTCACCCAGGCGCATGAGGCCGTGGTGCGGGCCCGCAACCAGCTCGAACTCTTGGAGCCGATGATGGTCGCCCTCGACTCCTATGACGAGCTGAGCGACCGCCTCGCCGAAATCGGCCGCCAGCACGAGGCCCTGCCCTACTACTTCGCCGAGCGCACCCGCTCGCTGTACGGCCGCCGGATCGCTGAGCTCACGGCGCGGCTCGAGGAGATCGACACCGACCTGGCAGCGCAGAACTCCGTCCTGGCAGCGCTGCGCACCGATGAGACCAGCCTCAACATCCAGATTGCCGGTAACGGCGGCGACCGGTTGGCTGCCATCGGAGACGAGATCGAGCGACACCAGCAGGAGAAACCCCGCCGTCAGGAGAGGCTCGAGCGCTTCAACCAATCGTTGGAGGGGGCGGGCCTCGACAGGATCGGCAACGCCGTTCAGTTCGCCGCCGCCAGGGAGCAGGGGGCGGTCCGCCGGACCGAGATTGAGCGGGAGCAAGCGGAGGTCCAGAACCGTCTCACCGAGGAACGGTTCGACCTGCGCAAAGTCGATGAGGACGCCAAGGCGATCAACGCCGAACTGCGCAGCCTCCAATCCCGCCCCACGAATCTGCCCAGCAGCAGCCTGGAGCTGCGGGCCGGCCTGTGCGCCGACCTTGACATCGATCCCGACGAGCTCCTCTTCGCGGGTGAGTTGATCCAGGTCCGGGCGGAAGCCTCCGAATGGGAGGGCGCCGCCGAGCGGGTGCTGCACAGCTTTGCCCTCTCGCTGCTGGTTCCCAACCGGCACTACGAAGCGGTCGCCTCGTGGATCGACGAACGCCACCTCGGAGCTCGGGTCGTCTACTACCGGGTGCCTGCGGTGACGGCAGCGGCCACCGCGGCGGACCGCCGGACGGGCCACCCGCTGCTCTCGGACATGCTCGAGATCAAGCCGGACTCGGGGCTGGGGACGTGGCTGTCAGGTGAGTTGGGCCGCCGGGCCAACCATGCCTGCGTCGACACCATCGCCGACTTCCGCGCCGCGGCCAAGGCGGTCACCCGGGCCGGGCAGATCAAGGACCGAGAACGCCACGAGAAGGACGACCGACGGCGGATCGACGACCGCAGGGAGTACGTCCTCGGCTGGAGCAACCAGCAGAAGATCGACGCCATGATCGAGCATGCCAGAGCGCTCCACCATCGCCAGTCGGAGTTATCGGCGACGGTCGAAGAATTGGCAAGGACCGGGTCGGCGGTAGCGGGGCGGCTGCAATCGCTCGCCCGCCTCGACGGCTACACCGCATGGGAAGACCTCGACTGGGAGTCGCTCGTCAACAAGATCGCCGATCTCAACTCGGAGGGAGAGCGGATCCTGGCCGCCTCCGACCAGCTGGCGGCCCTCACCGAGGAGTTGCAGCGGGTCAGGAAGCAGATCGGCGACTGCAACGCAACACTGGAAGATCTGCAGAAGCAAAAGGGCGGTGCCGAGTCGCAGCAGTTGGCGGCCGAGGCGGAGCTGGCCCGGGTCGACCACATTCTGTCCGACCCGCGGGCGGCCGAAATTGCCGCGGAGACGTTCGAGGCGATCGAAGTGCTGGTGGCGTCACAGCTCGGGCAGATGGCTACGGACACGGCGGCGATGACTGACACTCATCAGGCCGTTGGCTCGAACCTCCGCGATGAGCAGTCGAAGGCGCTGTCGACCCAGAATCGGGTCGGGCAGCGGATCATTGCCCTGATGGGCGAGTTTCGGACGTCGTATCCGCAGGAAACCTCTGAGCTCGACGTCTCTGTCGAGGCCGGGTCTGAGTACCGCCAGCTCCACCAGCGCGTGGCCGAGGACGACCTGCCCCGATTCGAGCAGGAGTTCAAGGACTACCTCAATCAGAACACCATCAGGGACATCGCCGGCTTCTCCGCGCAGCTCAACAAGCAGGAGAAGCTCATTCGAGACCGGATTGAAACCATCAACGGCTCGCTGGTGGACATCGACTACAACGACGGCAGATACATCCGAATCGTTCCCGACCACACTCCAAACACCGATGTGCGGGAGTTTCGGACCGAGCTGCGGGCCTGTACCGACGACGTCGTCGGTGGAGGCCAGAGCGAGCAGTACTCGGAACAGAAATTCCTACAAGTCAAGCGCATCATCGACCGCTTCAAGGGCCGCGAAGGCATGGCCGACCTAGATCGGAACTGGACCCGCAGGGTCACTGATGTACGGCAGTGGTTCGTGTTCTCCGCCTCCGAGCGCTGGCGCGACGACGACCGCGAGTACGAGCACTACACCGACTCGGCCGGGAAGTCGGGAGGCCAGAAGGAGAAGTTGGCGTACACGATTCTGGCTGCGTCACTTGCATACCAGTTCAAGCTGGACTGGGGGGCGGAGCGCTCCAAGGCGTTCTGCTTCGTGGTCATAGACGAGGCGTTCAGCCGGGGTTCAGAAGTGTCGACCCGCTACGCACTCAGCCTCTTCACCCGACTCGGGCTGCAGCTGCTGATCGTGACACCCCTGCAGAAGATCCACGTGATCGAACCACACGTAGCGGCGGTCGGTTTCGTCGACAATCCCAACGGAAACTATTCCCGGCTGCAATCCCTCACCATCGCCGAGTACCGTCGTCGCCGCCTCGACCGCGACGGTGGCGAGCCGGAAGCCGTGCCTGCGGCGCAAGGTCTGGGGGCGTGAGATCGTCGACTCGGACCTGGACTGGCGTCGAACAGCTGGTATCGACACTGCAGAAGCGGTGGGACACCGGCCGGTACCTGCGGGCCTACGCCGCGGGTGAGAAATGGGAGTCGATCACCCTCTCTGTCAGGGGCCCCAGCGCGGGGGATCTCCTCAACCTCTTCGACGAGGTCCGGAGGTGGGCCGCCGAATTCGAGCGGGATGCCGGTGTCAACGACATCGGGTCAGAGCGATTCTCCCTTGAGTACCGGACACTCCGAGGCCGCAATCTGGGCGTCAACCGGATACCGGCCCGGATGCGGATCGACTCCTTCGAGCAGCTCTGCGATCTGCTGGACCGGACCAGCGAGGTTCGAGCCCTCGACAGCCTCCTCGAACAGACCCGACAGCGTATCCCGTCGGCCTCGTCATGGGTCGCCGGTCATCCACTAGTCGCTCTGAACTACCGGGACGTCTGGGACAAGGTGCTCACCACCGTGGAGTGGATCACGACCCGTGAGAACCGTGGGCTATACCTGCGCCAGATAGACCTCCCGGGCGTGGACACGAAATTTGTGGAGGGACACCGGAAGCTGCTGGACGAACTGCTGACCGCTGTTCTGCCACCGGATCGCATCGATCACTCCTGGCCCCGAGCCGACTTCACACGTCGTTTCGGTTTCCTCGCAAAACCGGGATACACCCGCTTCCGGCTGCTCGGTCGGAACCTGTCGGGTTTTCCATCCGGTGTCACCGAGCTGATGCTTCGGACCGATGAACTAGCCGAATTGGCGCCCGATGTCTCCACCTCCTTCGTGGTGGAAAACGAGGTGACTTACTTGGCGTTCCCTGAGGTGGCTGACTCAATCGTCATTTTCGGCTCCGGATTCGCTTTGGCCACACTTGGGGACTTGCCGTGGCTGCACGACATGGAGATCGTCTACTGGGGGGACATCGATACTCACGGCTTCGACATCCTCAACCGCCTTCGAGGTCGTTTCGAATCCGTCCGGTCGATGCTCATGGACGCCGATACGCTTCTCGCCCACGCCGAGCAGTGGGTCGTCGAACCCGCTCCGACCAGCCGGGCCCTTCCGTACCTCACTGCCGACGAGGCATCGCTTTACCGTGACCTCGTAGAGGGACTGCACGGACCGAGCATCCGCTTGGAGCAGGAGCGGGTGCGCATCTCGCTGCTGTATCAGGCCCTTTCGCCGTAGCAGCCGAGGACGCCTTCCTGACAAAGCTTGTCGTCGGGTTGTCGTCGCCCGCATCGCTGCCGGCTCCTGCCGCCCGTCGCTTACGGGAGCGAATATTCCAGGGCATGCCTTGCTTGTCGGCGGGAACTGTAGAGATCCTCGATCGTGCCGACGAACAGCCGTGCGCGCTCGAATCGTGCCGGCTCGGCAGGACGGTGAAGGTCCTTCCTCGTGAAGAGCAGTTTCACGAGGAAGTGCCCCTGCTCTGATGGCCGGATCACCGGACGCGTCCGGGCGAGGATAGAAACGGGGAGCGCGTCCGGGCTTTTACGAGCTCCGAGCGGTACGCGGTATGTCGTGGGTAGCTAGATTGGGCTGCGTCCGCGGCAGCATCACCCGCCGCCCGGTTCTCTGTAATGGCGATCGCCTCGGCATGGGCCACAGCGAGCGCTGCCGCCTGCGAGTACCGCCGTCGTTCCTTGTTCGTGACAATACGGGCGACGGCGTCAGCCGCTAGCGTCGAGCCGGCGTCGAGGTAACGATGTCGCTTGGCCTTCGGGATCGCCATGCCCTCAAGCGTCATTACCAGCAGGCCGCCGAGTGCGAGGTCGTGGGGCGATCCCGGATCGCCGTCGTCCTCGTCGAACCCGTACGTGAATGATGAAGCGACACTGCGTCGGTCCACGAGTGCCTCTGCGTCGTTCAAGAGCTCGGCGATCATCGATTCGGAGAATCCGTCGCACCGGGTAGCGTCGACGCCGGCCGTGAGGAGGATTGGGATCAGCACCTCCGCGGCGAGCAACGCGTCGGCGGCACGAGGCGACTTGTCGGTGTTCGGAGCTGAACCTGCTCTGTTCTCTTTGACGGCCGTGTCGAGCCGACCCCCTAGCACGAGAAGCACGACTCGCAGCGGCGCAGTAATCCCGGAGCGATGACGGCTCTTCGCCAACTCGCTGATCGTCTCCTTCTCTACCTCCGCCCTCCGAGCGGCCCTCACGACCTTCAACAGACGGTCGAGAGATGGCACGGAATCCCATGCCTCCACCCGGGCGGCGACCGCGTTCTCGAACTGCTCCGCGCCGTCGGCCATCAAGGCCATGCGCTCTGCCAGTGCCGCCCGTTCCGCGCCGAACCTCAGGCTGCGCAGCCCTTCTTCCCCAGCGATGAGCGCCATCGGATCGTCGCCTTGCCGTCGAGCGGCGTCGAACCAGGCGAGAAAGGTCCTCCCAGCTCGCTGCCCACCGCCTCGGGCGAGCTTCGCCAGGCCCGGCAATCCTTCCAGCTGCTCGACCACCTCGAGCAGAAGCCTGTGTGCCCAGTCGCCGTAGTAGTGATCGTCCTTCTGGGCCAATGGCGCGAGCGCCGACACCCAGTCCTCAAGCAGCCTCTCGCGCTCCGCCGGCGCCGCCACCCGGGCACCCTCCACGGCGGCGTACGACACGGCGTCGCCGATGAGAGCCCGACCCAGCAAGGACGCCGCTCGCCGTAGACGATCCGGACGATCGTCGCGCTCACCAGACTCCCCAACCGCCCGCAGATACCTGGCCGCCGCTTCCTTCATGACGTCGGTGTCATCAGGATCGGCGGCGACCGACCAGCCGTACTCCATGGCGCCTTCGGCCACGGTGAACAGGCGCTCATATGCCTGCGCGGCGGCAGACGGATCACCCTTCAAGAAGACCGCACCGGTGCGGCGCAGCAGTTCAACGAGGTTCGGGCTCCAGTCGGGCTCGCGGAACTCGTCGTCAGAGGACCAACCGTAGCGGTCGTGGTAGTCGTCGTAGTCGTCCCAACCGGGCTCGCCGGTAGATTCCGCCTCCTCCTCAAGGAGTTCGACGTCCGCCAGCAAGGCGTCGATCGGCTCGACCGGCCGAGGCGGCTTCGCGCCGAACCGCTGGAGGAACACCGGGCGCTCCGACGCTTCGAGCGACTCGGCGAACGCCAAGACCACTTCGCGCAGCTCCGCTGCCGGCATGGTGGCGATCCGGTCCTCGATTGCGGCCAGGAACCGGCCGAGGGGCACGGTTGTACGTCGCGACCTGCCGGTCATGTATTGGCCGCTCCGATCGTTCGTCACCCGCCTACGTTCGCGCTGGGCAGGCTCGGAGCACGCCGGCGGTCGCTTCGTGGTTTGCGGTGGTCCGGTGCGCCACGGTTCTACGTCGCGGGAACCAGACTCTGTCGATAAAGACACCTAAAGACACGCCGCGCCCACTCGCACCTCCCACGCCGACGGAGATCTGGCTGTCGGCTCGTGGCCTGGGTCTTTGGCGAGTGTGGTGTACTCCCATTTCGACCTCTACGACAAACCACGTAGCGCTCAACAGTGCCTCGTGACCTTCAGGGGGTCCCACTTCAGCCCTTTGACCTGGGCTTTTGGTGGAGGTGAAGGGACTCGAACCCTCGGCCTCTACATTGCGAACGTAGCGCTCTACCAGCTGAGCTACACCCCCGGAACACCGATCAGGATAGTCGGCCTCCCTGAGCCTTCCCGAGCGAGCGCGGCGGCGTGCAGTCCGGGTTTCGCCCGTTGCACATCAGCGAGCGACGACCCGGGGCTCCTCGAAATCGTCGTCGTCCCACGCACCCGGGTAGCCGGCCGTCGCCGGATCGGAGACCGCAACGTCCCCGAGCGCAGCCCGCGCCTCGAGGCGGCCCCGGCGACGCTGCTGCTCTGCTTCGATCTCCTTGGCGTAGGCCATCAGGCCCACCAGCCCGAGGGCGGCCAGCCCGAAGAGCCCGGTGAAGACCCAGGCGAGATGCATCCCCGGGAACACGCCGATCAGCGCCGTCGAGATCGCGACCCCGCTCAAACAGCGCAGCAGCACGGTGCAGCGCCGTCGCGCCTCTTCGCGCCGGAACACCCGCAGGTCCACTGCCGTCTCGGGCAGGCACACGGGCTCGGGGGAGTCGAGGACGCCGACCCTCTCGTAATGACAGCCGTCGTTGTCGTCCACGTCGGCGGTGGCCGCGTCGTCCGTCGGCCGCAGGAGCATGAGCTTGGGTCGGGAACTGTCGACGGCGGACTGCGTCCCCTCGGTGGGCGAACCGGCGGGCAGCGCGGTGTGCAGTCGATAGGCCGGCGCGACGGTCTTGGGCGCCGCGTGCTCGAGGAGCTGCAGTTGGTGATGGAAGTGGTCGATGGAGCCGACACCTTGACGCTCGGAGAACCGCCTCCACGCGCTCGGCGCCAGGACCGCCACCCACAGCAGAACTACGAGGACCAGCAGGATCACAATCGTCACTCCCCGACGACCTACCTTCGCTCTCCGCTGAAAAGGCTAGTGAACGGCCTCTTACAAATGGTGGATGGTGGGGAAATGCACAGCGCCGACCTCGTCGACACTTCTCCGCTCAGTCCCGTTTGTACCCGCGTCGTGGCGGCGAAGCAAGGACGTTCTTGCGACCCAGCTCATGGACGACGCGCGACGCTCAGGCGGCGCGGCTCCACCACCTTCCGTCGGTGCACCCGACGGTGACGGGCACTCCGAAGCACGCCGACACCCGCGCGGAGGTGATGACGTCGTGGAGCGGCCCGGCCGCCATCAGTGCGCCGCGGCGGACCAACCCCCCATGGGTGAACCCCGGGGGGATCTCCTCGCAGTGGTGCGTCACCAGGACGACCGGCGGCCCGTCGGGATCGCCGGCCAGTGCCGCCAGCCGGACCAGCAGCCGCTCGCGGGCGCCCAGGTCCAGACCGGCGAACGGCTCGTCGAGCAGGACGAGCTCGGGATCGCTCATGAGCGCCCGCGCCAGCAGGACCTGTTGGCGCTCCCCCTCGGAGATCACGCCGAACGGCCGGTCCCGTATCTCGGCGACCCCGACGCGCGCCAGCAGCGCGTCCGCCTTCGCCCAATCCCCGTCCGTGTACCGGTTCCACCAGGTCTCGAGCGCGCCGTGCCGCCCGCTCGCGACGACGTCGCGGGCCGCCAGATCGCCTCGCAGCTGCCGCGTCACCGCTCCGCTGACGAGCGCCACACGGGGTCGCAACGTCCGCACGTCCACGGCTCCGAGCCTGGCGCCGAGGACCTCGACCCGGCCGGCAGTGGGCCACAAGCGGGCCGCGGCCACCTGGAGCAACGTCGTCTTCCCCGAGCCGTTCGGCCCCAGGACGACCCAGCGGTCGGTCCGGTCGACCCGCCAGTCCACCCCGGCCAGCACCGGCACGCCCTCGCGGCGGACGGTCACGCCGCGCAACTCGATCGCCGGCGCGTCGTGCGGGTCCGTCACCCCCCGGGGCGGTCGGCGAGACGGCGCGTGATGCGGCCGATGAGACCCGAGCAGCACTGAGGCCAGGTGCGCTCGCCCGCCAACCACAGCCAGATCTCGCGCCGGTAGCCCAGGACGACTCGACCGAGGTCCGCTTCGTCCACGCCGGCCCCGGCCAGGGACCGCCAGCGGGTCCACAGCCAGGGCGCGACGCCGTCGTCGCCCACCAGGACGCGCTCGAGGTCGGCACCGTCGAGCACCGCGGCCAGCCAGCGCTCCGCCCTGGCGACCGGCTCGTCGGGCACGTGCAGCACGGGTACGGCGGCCACGGTCAATGGCGGATGTAGACAGGTCGTCGGTCCGTCCCCTCGTAGGCGCGGACGTGCTCCTCGAAGTCGATGAACAAGGGTGCGTCCGGGTCGAGCTTGCGCTGCAGCGAGCGGTCGGCGATCTTCTTGTCCAGGGCGTCCAGCCGGAGGAGGGCGGCAGGGTCGTCCAGCCCGCGCACGTCCAGCTTCGGGCGCGCGGCCTGGAACGCCAGGCGGCCCCGCTCGGTCCGGATGATGACGCTCGTCCAGCCGTTCATGGAGCCGACGCTGCCCACCGAGATGTCGGCCGATCGGCCCAGGAAGTCGGCGCATTCGTCGCAACCCTTGAGCGCAGCGCCGTGGAAGTCCTTGACCGGCTCGTCGACGGCCAGCTCCCCGTCGCGGTACTCGACGATCATGCGCCCCCGGATCACGTCCATCTTCGACACCCGGTCCAGGTCGACGCCCCGCTTGTCACGCAGCTCCCGCAGGGTCAGCGCCTCGTAGTCGAAGTTCTTCGTGCACATCAACGCGATGGTCAACACCACCGCGTCGACCCGGTGGGCGCCGGTCGGCCAGCGACGGGCTTGCATCGCCCGGAGCCCCTGCACCTCGCACGGTGTCCCGACCACCGCGAGACGCGGCTTGGCCGGCAGCGCGTAGCCCGACAGGTCGAGCTCGGCGAGGGCCATGGTCTGGTTGTAGAAGCTCCCGGCGGCAGCCCGGATTTCGTCGGCCGTCGTCGCGACGGTGGCGACGCCCTTCCACTGCTCGTCGGGATCGGCACTGGGCTTCGACACGAGCGCACCATCGATCTCGCCCGCCGCCAACAGCCCGATCAACAGCGCGCTGACCGCGCCCCCGTCCTGCACGTCGTCCAGAGGCGTCGACGCGCGGACGGCGTAGCTGTCCACGACCGCACCGAGCCCGCCGGCCGGCGGGCCACCGCTGATCTTCCAATACGTGTCCGAGGAGTCGGAACGGACCTGGGCGGGCTGCACCACGGCCTCCTCGTCCGAGCCGACGGACGACGGTGGCCACAGCGCCTCGTAGCGGAGGCCGCCCCGCGGGCAGAAGTCCCAACAGAGCGAGCAGCCGGTGCACATCTTGACCAGCTCGGGCAGGTTCGTGTCCTCGTCGACACCGATGGAGTTCGACGGGCAGACGGCGACGCACGTGCCGCACTGGATACACCGATCGGCGTGGATCACACCGGCTTCGAGCTCCCAGAACCACACCTTGCCGGGCGGCTCGGCGATCCCGTTCATCTGGTCCCGGAGCCGGTAGCGCTTCACGGCGCCACCGCCTCGGCCGTGCCGGCCAGCGTGGAGCGGATCTCGTCGGGGTGGCTGCGCCGGGCCCAGAGGTGGAAGGGCTCGTCGGGGCGGCGTTCGTCCCGGTACCGCGTGGCGATCCGGAGCAGTGCGTCGGGGACCCGGTCGACGGGCATGGCGCCGGCGACCCAGTCGATGAACGCGGCATCGGGCCCGAGCGAACCACCCAAGCCGATGTCCACGGCCTCCTCGATGTGCTCGTCGACGTGGGCGATGTCCCCGCGGAAGCCGATGTCGGCGATCTGCGGCTGTGCGCACGAGGCCGAGCAGCCGGAGAAGTGCATGCGGATGACCCCCGCGTCTCCGTGGTCGCCCTGGCGCGTCCCCGCCGACAGCTGCGCGTCCAGGCCCCGGGCCCACTTGATGGCGCGCTCCTTCGTCTCGACCACGGCGAACCGGCAGAACTCCGAGCCGGTACAGGCGACCACGCCCCGCTCGAAGGGGCCGGGGAAGGGGGAGTAGGTCTGCATCAAGGGCTCGGCCAGCAGGTCCTCGAGCCGGTCCTCCGCGACCCCCGAGACGATGAAGTTCTGGTCGATGCCGATACGCACCCCGCCGTCGCCGTAGGTCTCGGCCAACCGGGCCAGCTCGACCAGGTCCAGTCCGTGCATGCGACCGACCGGGACGGAGCAGCCGACGTAGACGAGGCCCGGCTGCTTCTGTGGATGGACACCGACGTGGTCGCCGCGGAACGCAGTGGTCAGCTCCCGTCCGGCAGGCTCGAGCGTGAAGTTCGTGCGCTCGTCCAAGGCGGACCGGAAGCCCTCGGGCCCGAGCTCCTGCGCGAGGTAGCGCATGCGCGCCAGCCCCCGGTTCTCCCGGTTGCCCAGCTCGCCGAACACCTGGGCGACACCGCGGCAGAGCTCCACCGCCTGGTCGGGCCGGATGGAGAGGTCGATGTCGGACGCCATGCGTTCTCCGTCGGAGAGCCCGCCGCCGATGAGCACGTTGAAGCCCAGGCTCCCGTCGGGCCGCTCGGCCGGCCACAGGCCGATGTCGTTGATCTCCACCCGTGCGCAGTCTTCCGTGCAGCCGGTCACGGCGATCTTGAATTTGCGGGGCAGGTTGGCGTACTCCCGGTTCCCGGTGAAGAACGCCGAGATGGCCTGGGCCACCGGCAAGGCGTCCACGACTTCGCTCTTGTCGATGCCCGAGACCGGGCACGAGCACACGTTGCGGGCCGAGTCGCCGCACGCCTGCACGGTCGTCAACCCGACCTCCCAGAAGCGCTGCCAAATCCGGGGCACGTCCGCGATGCGGATCCAGTGGAGCTGGATGTCCTGGCGCGTCGTGAGGTCGGCGTAGCGGTTGCCGAAGACCGGGCTGTCCTCGGGCCCCTCGGCGAAGGCGTCGGCCGCCACGCCGATCTCGCGGACCTGGGGCGCTGTCATGACGCCCCCGGGGACCTTGATCCGCATCATGAAGGCGTCGCCACCCTGGCGCTGCGGGTACATCCCCACCCACTTCAGCCGCTCCTGCTCGCCGGGCACCTCGGCGATGGCGCCCGGGCCCTGCTTGGAGTACGTGTCGATGACGGCCTGCGCCACCTCGAAGGGGTGCCGCGCCAGCTTCAGCTGCTCGACCGAATTGAGCTCGCCGATGTTGCGGTACGGACGGACGAACTTGAGCCCCCGGTCACGCCGGCCCCGGAACTCCATGCCGTAGGGATTGTCGAGGTCACGTGGCACTAGGCGTGCAGGCCGCACTCGGACTTGTCGATGCCCGACCAACGACCGGCGCGGGGGTCCTCTCCCGCGGCCACCGGACGGGTCGTCGGGGCGCAGCCGATGGAGCGGTAGCCGCGTGGCACCAGTGGGTGCTGCGGCAGGCCGTGGTCGGCGAGATACGACGCGATGTCGTCGTCGGTCCACGTCACCAAGGGATTGATCTTCACCAGGCCGAACGAGGAGTCCCAGCCGACGACCGGTGCGTCGGCCCGGGTCGGGCCGTCGGACCGCTTGAGCGACGTGAGCCAGGCGCGCTTGCCGGCGAGGGCGCCGCGCAACGGCTCCACCTTGCGGAACTGGCAGCACTGCTCGGAACCGCACGGGTGCGCCCCGGCATCGGGGCCGGGCCTGGTCACGGTGAGGTTCAATCCGTAGCGCGCCCGGACCTCCTCCACGAAGGTCAGGGTCTCGGGGAAGTGGGCCTCGGTGTCGAGGAATACCACCTCTATGGACGGCGCGAGCTTGGTGACCAGGTCGATCAGCACGATGTCCTCGAACGAGGCCGCCAGCACGACGGCGTCGCCGAAGGTGTCGAGAGCCCAGCGGATGACCACGCTGGGCGGCGCGGACTCGAGGCGCTCGCTGACGCCGGCCAGCTCCCCGGCGCTCATCGGCTGGATGCTCACGTAGGTCTCGGCCACCGATCCTCACCTTCTTCCCGAGGCGATCCGACCCCCACCTGGGCCCGCCACCGGCGCTTGACGCACGTCCGAATGCAGGCTTTAGTATACATGACCAAAATGGTCATGATTCAGAGAGGCCCCATGGACATCGCCGCCGTCGCCCTTCACACCCCGCAGGACCACCCGGTCACGGGCCGCGCCGGCGCGTCGGTGACCGCCCTGGTCAGGCCCGTCGAGCATCCGCTCGGGCATCTCGACCTGTTGGAGTCCCTGGCCGTCTTCATCATCCGCGAGGTGGCCGCCGAGTCGGAGCGGCCGGTCCTGCTCTTCAGCGGGGGCAAGGACTCGGCCGTCCTGCTCCACCTGGCCTCGAAGGCCTTCAAGCCGGGGCGGATCCCCTTTCCCGTGCTCCACGTCGACACCGGCCACAACTTCCCCGAAGTCCTCGACTACCGGGACGCGCAGGTGGAGGCCGAGGGCGCCCGCCTCCTGGTCGCCAGGGTGCAGGACTCCATCGACCAGGGCCGGGTGGCCGACCCCGGGGCGGGCGCGTCACGCAACCGCCTCCAGACCACCACGCTGCTCGACGCCATCAACGCCAACGGCTTCGACGCCGCCTTCGGCGGGGCTCGCCGCGACGAGGACAAGGCACGGGCCAAGGAGCGGGTGCTGTCCTTCCGCGACTCCTTCGGGCAGTGGGACCCCAAGCGACAGCGCCCCGAGCTCTGGCAGCTGTACCAGGGCAGCGTGCGCCCGGGCGAGCACCTGCGCGCGTTCCCGCTGTCGGACTGGACCGAGCTCGACATCTGGCAGTACATCCGCCGGGAGCGGATCGAGCTCCCCTCCATCTACTACGCGCACGAGCGAGAGGTGGTCGAGCGCGACGGCATGCTGCTGGCGCTGAGCGAGTGGGTGACCCCGCAGGCCGGCGAGGAGGTGCGCAAGGAGACGGTGCGGTTCCGCACGGTCGGCGACGCCACCTGCACCGGCGCCGTGCGCTCCCATGCCGACACGCTCGAGGAGATCATCCGGGAGGTGTCCGCCTCACGGATCTCCGAACGGGGCGCCACCCGAGCGGACGACCGCTTCTCCGAGACCGCCATGGAGGATCGCAAGCGCGAGGGGTACTTCTAGGCCCATGACCACGTTGCCCGGCTCGCCGCCGGCCGGCGGCCCCGAGCTCGGCGCGGACACCATGGACCTCTTGCGGTTCGCCACCATCGGTTCGGTGGACGACGGCAAGAGCACCCTCATTGGCCGGCTGCTCTTCGACACGCGGCAGCTCTTCGACGATCAGCTCAGCGCCATCGAGACGGCCTCGGAACGGCGCGGCCTCGGCGAGGTCGATCTCTCGTTCGTCACGGACGGCCTGCGGGCCGAGCGGGAGCAGGGGATCACGATCGACGTCGCCTACCGGTACGCGGCGACCCCGCATCGCAAATTCGTCATCGCCGACTGCCCGGGGCACATCCAGTACACCCGCAACATGGCCACCGGGGCGTCGACGGCCGACCTGGCGCTCGTCCTCGTCGACGCGACGTCTGGCCTGCGCGAACAGTCACGGCGCCACATCTGCATCGCCGCGCTCCTCGGCGTCGACCAGCTGGTCATCTGCGCCAACAAGATGGACCTGGTCGCCTGGGACCGTTCGGCCTACCAGCGCATCGCCGACGAGATGGACGCGCTGGCACACCGGCTCGGCATCTCCTCGTGCACGGTGATCCCGATCTCGGCCCTGCACGGCGACAACGTGGTGACCCGCTCGGACGCCGCGCCGTGGTACGACGGGCCGACGGTGCTCGACGCGCTCGAATCGGCGCAGGCCGGTGGGTGGGCCGCCCAGCACGGCACCGGACGCGGCAGCGGGGCGCGCCTCCCCGTGCAGACGGTGCTCCGCCAGCCGGGAGGCGGCCGCAGCTACGCGGGCATGGTGAACGGCGGGCCCTTCCGCGTCGGTGACCCCGTCGTGGTGCTGCCCCAGGGCGCGCGCACCACCCTGCGGGGGATCGAGACGGCGGACGGGCCGCTCCAACGCGCCGAGATCGGCCTGTCCGTGTCGCTCCGCCTGGCGGACCACCTCGACGTGTCCCGCGGCGACCTGATCGCCGCCGCCGAAGAGCCTCCCGAGGTGACCGACACGTTCGAGGCCACGGTGTGCTGGTTCCTGGATCGCCCGCTCGCCGCAGGCGATCGCCTCCGGATCAAGCACACGACGCGGGTCACGCCCGTCGTCGTCGAGGGTGTCAGCGGTCTCTTCGACGTCAACGACCTGAGGATCACCGCGGCCGGCGAGCTCCGCGAGAACGAGATCGGTGTGGTGAAGCTGCGCACGGCGACGCCCCTGGCCGTCGACCCCTACGAGGTGGACCGCATCACGGGGAGCTTCGTGCTGATCGACGAGCTCACCTTCGCCACCATCGCGGCGGGCATGGTCGGGCCACCCCGCCTCCATGACTGAGGCTGCCGCCGACCGTCGGTCCTTCTACCCGGTGTCGCTGGACGTCGCGGATCGCGCGTGTCTGGTGGTCGGCGGGGGCCCGGTGGCGGCGCGCAAGGCTCGCGCACTGGTCGAATGCGGCGCCGCGGTGACCGTGGTCGCACCGTCGCTGAGCGAGGAGATGGAGTCGCTCGAGCCCGTGCTGCGCGCGGTCGAACGTCGCCCGTACCGCGCCGGTGACGCGTCCACCTTCCGACTGGTGGTCACGGCGACCGGCAAACGCGAGGTCGACGGCGCCGTGTCCGCCGACGCCGAGGCGGCCGGCGTCTGGGTGAACAGCGCCGACGACCCCGCCCGTTGCTCCTTCATCCTTCCCGCCGTGCACCGCGAGGGCGCCGTGACCGTGGCCGTCTCGACCGGCGGCCTGAGCCCCGCCCTCGCGGCCTGGCTGCGGGACCGCGTCGCGGAAGACTGCGGCGAGGGTCTCGGCCGTCTGGCGGAGCTGCTGGGCGACGCGCGTGAGCGACTGCGCGCCGCCGGGCAGGCCACCGATTCGGTCGACTGGGCCGGTCTGCTCGACCGTGGGCTTCTCCTGCTGGTCGAGTCCGGCGACATGGAACGCGCTCGTGCCCTCGTCGCGACGGCCATGGGACACCCCTCCAAATAGAGCTCCGCCGCAGAGAGGTGTTAACACCGTCGCCAGGGTGTTAACACCTCTGACCGCAGCCCGTACGACCCGATGACCCTCTGCACAACGGTCCGCGGTCCGTGCGCGCGAGTTCAGGACGGAGGGACAACGCACCTGCAATTGTCGCCGGAGTGGAACCGCGGTAGTCCTTTCGTCCCTTACGCACCCGCGGCCCGAGGCACATATTTGGCCCTGCACCGACGTTGGTCTGGTGCACGTGCATGCCGTCGGCGTTCCGGACGCCGGTGGCCGTTCCGAGGGGGGACACATGAGACTGTCGGGTCTTCGAATCTCGAGAGAGTCGGGCGGCGCCGGGGCGCCGGGGATGGAGGACGGCTCCGCCCTCGTCGCCACCCTGCAGCGAAGCGCTGCCGTCGTGATGGCGGCGTTGATCCTCGTGGCCACCGTCGGCGTGGTGGTTGCCCGCAACGCGAGGCCGGCCGGCGCCGACACCACCTTCGCATCGGGCCAGGTCTTCGCCTCTGTCGGCGGGTCGCAGGTCTACACCTTCGACCCGACGTCGGGGAATTATCTCTCCACGCTGACCGACAACAGCGTGGACATCGCCAACGCCAACCCCGACTACTACGCCAACGGGTTCCTCACCGTGGGCAGTGCGTTCGACGCCAGCGGCAACTTCTACGTCACCGACGACGACACCCTCGGGGACACCAACAGTCAGGTCAGCGAGTTCAACTCCAGCGGAACACAGATCGCCACCTACGCGGGCCTGCAGAACCCGATCTCCATCGCCTTCGACGGCTCGGGGAACATGTACGTGGGCCAGCAGACGACGCCCAACATCGCCGTCTTCTCGACGACGGGCGCCACGGCGGGCCAACGACTTGCCGACATCGGCCCGCTCCAGCACGACTACTCGCCGGGCGCGGATTCCATCGACCTGTCGAGCGACTCGTGCACCATCTACTACACGACCGAGGGCACGAGCATCTTCACCTACAACAGGTGCACCCACACCCAGGGGCCCATCTTCAACCAGGTCCCGTTCCCGTCGACGCAGACGCTGCCCGGCGGCGGCTCGGGGCAGAACCAAGCCTTCGCGGTCAAGATCCTCGGGAACGGCGACGTGCTGGTCGCCGACTCGGACGCCGTTCTCGAGCTCGGCCCGACGGGGAGCGTCATCGCGACCTACCCCTGCTCGGCCATGTCCGGCTGCGGCGGTGGCCTCTTCGCGCTCAGCGTGGACCCGAGCGGCACGTCCTTCTGGACCGGTGACGAGAACTCCGGCAACATCTACCAGGTCAACCTCGCAGACACCACAACGACCGACGTGATGCAGACCATCTCGGGCGCCTCGGGCACCCTGTTCGGTCTCTCGGTCGACAACCAGCTCGAGGTGGCGACGTCGCCGAACCCGGTCGTGGCGACGCCGACCGAGCTCTCGACGCCGACGGTGACCGGCACCTTCACGTTCGGCGTGCCCACCCCGGTCTCGGCCACACTGACCGACACCACGGGCACGCCCATCCCGAACGAGCCGGTGACCTTCAGCCTCAACCAGACCGAGACGTGCACCGCCACCACCGACAGCAACGGCGTCGCGACCTGCACCATCACCCCGGGTGAATCGACGCAGCCGCAGGACTACACCCTCACCGCGTCGTTCGTCCCGACCAACTCGTCGCAGACTGCACCGCTGGGTTCGTCCGCCACCTCGAGCAGCGTCCCGGTGGCGCCCGACACGACCGCCTTGACCTACACCGGGCCCACCACCGCGGTCAACGGCCAGCCGATCACGCCGTCGGCCACCCTGACCGACACGTCGACGAACACCCCGGTGAACCCGGGGCAGGTCGACTTCACCGTCGGCACGGGGACCAGTGCGCAGACCTGCCCGGGCTCGATCCAGCTCGACGGCACCTATGCCTGCACTGTCCCCATCGTCGTGAACCAGCCGACCTCGGCCACCACGGTCACCGTCACCTACGGCGGCGGTCCCTACACGCAGGCCGCCCCGACGCAGTCCGTCCCGATCACCGTCACCGAACCGACCACGCTCACGGTGGTGAGCGCCACGAGCGACTTTGCCGACGCGGTGACCGTGCAGGCGCGCCTCACCGACACGCTGAGCACCAATCCCATCGCCAACGAGCCGGTGACGTTGAAGCTCAACAACACCGAGACCTGCCCGGCGACCACCGACGTCAACGGTCTGGCGTCGTGCAGCATCACCCCTGGCGAGACGGCGGGCACCTACCCCCTGACGGCGACGTTCGGGGGTGACTCCGGCCAACCGCTCCAGCTCATGGCGACCAGCGGCTCGGCCAACTTCGTGGTCACCCTGGAGGAGACCGCCCTCGCCTACACCGGGCCGACGACCGCTGTGAACGGCACCTCCTTCACCATGTCGTCCAACCTCACCCGTGGCGTCGTGTCCCCGGAGACCGACAACGTCCCGTTGGCGGGCCGGACGGTGCTGATGACGCTCGGTTCGGGCGGCACCGCCCAGAGCTGCACCGGCACCACCGACGCTTCGGGCAACGCGAGCTGCACCATCACGGTGAGCCAGTCGCCCGGGCCGATCCCCGTCACCGCCAGCTTCGCGGGCGACGCCTGGTACCAGCTGGCCAACGCGGCCTCGACCGTCAACATCCCCGAGGGGACCAAGCTGATCGTCAACCCCGTCACCCCGGGGACCTATGAGACGCCCACGACCGTCTCGGCCACGCTGGTCAACACCTCCACCAACCAGCCGGTGCCGAACGAGCCCGTGACGTTCACGGTCAACACACAGACGTGCACCGTCAACACCGACGCCAGCGGCGTGGCATCGTGCCCCATCACGCCGGCCGAGCCTGCGGGCAGCTACTCGCTGGTCACGACGTTCCCCGGGGACATGGGATCGATGCCCCAGCTGTTGCCGAACACGACCACGAGCAGCTTGACCGTGACCCAGGCGCCGACGACGCTGACCTACGCCGGGACCACGTCGGTCACCAACGGGCAGCCGGCCACCCTGTCGGGCGTCCTGACGAGCACGGCGCCCTCGCCGGGGACCGACGTCTCGGGCAAGACGGTGACCTTCACCCTCGGCTCGGGTAGCTCGCAGCAGAGCTGCACGGCGACCACGAACTCCAGTGGGGCGGCGAGCTGCACCATCGCCTCGGTGAACCAGAGCTCGGGCACCGTGGGCATCTCGGCCAGTTACAGCACCGACAACTACTACAGCTCGTCCAGCGCTTCCTCGACAGCCGCGGTGCAAAGCCCGACGACCCTCACGGTCAAGGCTGGGACCAGCGATTACGCCGACGCCGGCACCGTCTCGGCGGTCCTCACCAACAGCGCGACGGGCGCCGTGATCCCGGGCGAGCCGGTGACGTTCACGATGAACAACACCGAGGTCTGCACCGGCACGACCAACGCCTCCGGCCTGGCGTCGTGCTCCGTCACTCCGAGCGAAGCCGCGGGCACCTACACCCTGCGCGCGTCGTTCGCCGGCGACTCCTCGAAGGCACCGCAGCTTCCGGCGCTCCTCGCGAGCAACGGCACGAACAGCTACGTCGTGACGCTCGAGGAGACGGCCATCGCCTACACCGGACCGTCGGTCGCCGTGAGCGGGCTGCCGTTCACCATGTCGGCCAACCTCACCCGTGGCGTCGTGCCCGGGGAGACCGACAACGTCCCGTTGGGCGGCCGGTCGGTGCTGATGACGCTCGGCTCGGGCAGCACCGCCCAGAGCTGCACCGGCACCACCAATGTTGCTGGGAACGCCAGTTGCACCATCGCCGTCGTGAACCAGACGGCGGGCACGGTGCCCATCGCGGTCTCCTTCGCCGGTGACGCCTACTACCGCCCGGCCAGCGCCTCGGGCACCGAGACGGCGGCGGCTCCGCCGGACGCCGGCGGGTTCGTCATCGGCGACGTCTCGGCCGGCGCGCCGACGAACGGGACCCAGGTGAACTTCTGGGGCTCCCAGCTCTGGAAGACGAACCAGTTCAGCGGCGTGAACAACGCCCCGGCGTCCATGAAGGGCTACATCGACAACGCCCCGAACCCGTACGCCTGCGGCTCCAAGTGGACGTCCGACCCGGGCAACAGCTCGCACCCGCCGTCGACCATTCCGGTCAACATGCTCGTGGTCGTGAGCAGTTGGATCAACCAGTCGGGCTCCACCGAATCCGGCAACATCGAGCACCTCGTCGTGGTCTCCGTCGCACCGGGGTACGGGCCGGCGCCGGGACACGACGGATACGGGAAGATCATCGCCACGATCTGTTGACCGACACGGGGCCAGGCAGCGCACCGGATGCGACGTCCGGTGCGCTGCACCGGTCTCCGTCGCCGGGCACCCTGTCTGCGATCGGCTGGTCAACTCCTACGCAACGCGCGGGACAAGGCATTCGCAATTGTCCCGCCGGAGCGCGCGTCTAGGTCTTTTGCCCCTGTCGGCACCCCCGACTGCACCTCATAGTCGAAGGCAAGCACCGCGCCAACGGTGACGATGCACCAGGACGGTCGGGTGACTGCACACCCGTGGCCTGTGGCACCTCAGCGGAGGCGTACAGCGAGCACGGCACTGGGAGCCGTGCAGAAGCCGCACTGGAGCCGTGACCACGGTACTGGGAGCCGTGCAGCCACGAGGGGGGCATTCTGATGAGACTGTCGATTGGTCGCGTGTCCGCGGGTGGCGACACCCCGTCCGGTAGCACGGACTGGAGCGGTGCCGAGGCGGATGTCCATGGCACCGCCGTGCGCCGCATTGCGCTCTGGCTCTCGGCCGTCCTGGTCCTGGGCTGTGTCGGGCTCCTCTTCACCCCCAAGGCCGGGGCCGACACCCCGACGTTCGCGTCGGGGCAGGTCTTCGCCTCCGTCGGTGGGTCGCAGGTGTCGCATCTTCGACCCCTTGTCCGGCAGCTACCTCAACACGCTGACCGACAACAGCGGCGGGAACGACTACACCGTCGGCAGTGCGTTCGACACGCAACGGGAACTTCTACGTCACCGACGACGACTCCCTCGGGGACAACCTGAGCCAGGTCAGCGAGTTCTCGCCCGACGGGACCCAGATCGCGACGTTCCCCGGCCTGCAGAACCCGACCTCCATCACCTTCGACAACCTGGGCAACATGTACGTCGGGCAACAGACGACGGACTACATCGCCGAGTTTCACCCGGATCCCACGGTGACGCTCGCGACAGCGACCGCGCCGGCCGGCTGGACGCGCATGCCCGACATCGGCCAGCTCTCGCACGACTACTCGCCCGGCGCCGACTGGATCGACATGGGGAAGGACGAGTGCACGATCTACTACACCAGCGAGGGCACCGAGATCTTCACCTACAACAAGTGCACGGCCACGCAGGGTCCCGTCTTCAACGCGGTACCGTTCCCGTCGACGCAGCCGGCGGCCGGCGGTGGCACGGCGCAGAACCAGGCCTTCGAGCTGAAGACCCTGGCCAACGGTGACGTCCTGGTCGCCGACTCGTCCGCCGATCTCCTGCTCGACCCGAGCGGCAACGTCATTCAGACGTACGCCTGCTCGTCCATGCAGGGATGCGGCGGCCAGCTGTTCGCCATGAGCGTCGACCCGAGCGGGCAGTCGTTCTGGACCGGCGACTCGAGCACGGGGGACATCTATCAGGTCAACCTCGCCTCGGGCGCCGTCATGCAAACGGTCACCGGGGCATCGGGCACCCTCTACGGCCTCTCGATCGACAACCAGCTCGAGGCGGCCACACCGCAGACGACGCCGCCGGTCAACCCGACGCCGATACTCACCGTCACGCCGCCGACGACCCCGATCGTCTACGGGACGCCCACACCGGTCTCCGCGACGCTGACGAACACGAGTGGCCAACCCCTCACCAACGAACCGGTCACCTTGACCCTCGGGGGGGACTCGTGCACGGGCACGACCGACAGCCAGGGCGTGGCCACCTGCGTCATCACGCCGGGCGGCCCGTCGATGAGCTACACCCTCACGGCGTCGTTCGGCGGCGACACCTCGTCGTCGACACCGATCCCCCAGGCCACGACCCCGTATTCGAACCCGGTACCGGAAGGCCTCGAGCCGACGAGCCTGACCTACACCGGGCCGACGACGGCGGTCAACGGGCAGCCGATCACGCCGTCCGGCACCCTGACCACCAACCCGACCTCGGGCACCCCGCAGCCGCTCCCGGGGCAGACCGTGACCTTCACCGTCGGCTCGGGGCCCACGGCCCAGTCCTGCACCGGCACGACCGCGGCGGACGGCACGGTGAGCTGCACCACGCCCATCGTCGTCAACCAGCCGGCCACGAACGTGTCGATCACGACGAGCGTCTCCCCGCCGCCGGACTACTACGCGCCGACCAGCACCTCCACCCCGATCACCGTCACCGAACCGACGACCCTGACGCTGCAGAACGTCCCCGCCTCCGGTGACTACGCGGACGCCACCCCCCTGGTGCCGGCCCCCGGGGCCCTGGCCGCGATCCTCACCGACGGCAACAACGTGCCCATCGCCAACCAGTCGGTGACGTTCACCATGAACAGCACCGAGACCTGCACCGGGACGACGAACACGGCGGGCCTGGCGACGTGCAGCATCACGCCGAGTGAGCAGGCGGGCTCCTACTCGTTGAAGGCGACCTTCGCGGGCTACACCCCGCCCGACCCGACGACGGCGCTCCAGCTGATACCGAGCAGCGCTGCGTCGACGTTCAACGTGACCTTGGAGGAGAGTGCCATCGCCTACACGGGGCCGACGTCGGTCTACAACGGCCAGAACCTCGCGGTGTCGGCCGTGCTGACGACGGACGACCCGGCGGCGGGCGCCCCCATCGCCGGACGGACGGTCACCTTCGTCCTCGGCAGCGGCGCGACGGCGCAGACGTGCACCCCCAACCCCACCACGGACTCCACGGGGACGGCGACCTGCACCATCGACAACGTCAACCAGACGGTCGGGCCGGTGCCGCTGACCGTGACGTTCACCAGCGACGGCTACTACAAGACGGCCGTCACGCAGCCCAACATCACCGTCGGACCGGAACAGGTGAGCACCACCCTGAACGTGCCCACGGCGACGGGCGACTACCACGACGCCACCACGGTGCAGGCGACCCTGATCGACAATTACACGGGGCTGCCCGCAGCCAATGAACCGGTGACGATCACGCTGAACGGGACGCAGACGTGCCCGGGCGGTCCCGTCATGACGAACGCCAGCGGCGTGGCCTCGTGCTCCATCACGCCGAACGAGCAGGCCGGCACCTACTCGCTGACCGCGGCGTTCGCCGGTGACACCACCCCGTGGCCGCACCTCGAGGCGACCACCGGGAACGGCAGCTTCGTGGTGACCCACGAGGAGGCAACGCTCGCCTACACCGGTGCCACCAGCGCGACCAACGGCTCCTCGGCCACCCTCTCGGGCGTGCTGACCACCGACGACCCCGCGCTGGGAACGCCCATCGCCGGCCGGACGGTGACCTTCACGCTCGGCTCGGGGACCTCGGCCCAGAGCTGCAGCGACGTCACCTCCTCGACCGGAGCCGCCTCCTGCGTGATCGCCAAGGTCAACCAGTCGACGAGCCCGGCGCCGGTGACGGCCAAGTTCGCCGGCGACAACTACTACGTCCCGGCCACCGCCACCGGCAGCGTCACCGTCAGCACGCCGACCACCTTGTCGGTGAGCTCCAGCTCCGGCACCTACGGCCAGCCCACGACGGTCTCGGGCACCCTGACCAACTCGGTCACCGGCGCCCCGATCAGCGGGCAGACGGTGACGCTGACCGTGAACGGCGCGCAGACCTGCACCGCGACGACCAACGCCATGGGCGTGGCGTCGTGCAGCGTCACGCCGACCGAACCCTCGGGCGGCTACACCGTCACGGGGACCTTCGGCGGCGGCACGAGCTCGACCACCCTGCTGCCGAGCAGTGGCCACAGCTGCTTCACCGTGAACAAGGCGCACGACCGTCGTCACCTACACGGGCCAGACCAGCGTGTCGTCCGGCCAGTCGCTGACCCTGAGCTCGGTGCTGACCACCTCGAGCGGAGCCCCGATCGCGGGGCAGACCGTGGTGGAGACGCTCGGCACGGGGAATTCGACCCAGAGCTGCACCGCGGTCACCAACTCGTCCGGCGTGGCGTCGTGCAGCATTCAGGTCAACCAGATCTACGGGTCGGCGCTCGTGACCGTCTCCTACGGCGGCAACACGTACTACCAGTCGTCCTCGTCGTCGAGCTCCGAGAAGATCGGTTGCGGCGGCGGTGGCGGCGGTGGCGGTGGCGGCGGTGGCCTCCCCGGCGGCGGCTGCGGCGGCGGTGGCGGCTGCGGCGGGGGCTGCCGGCCTCCGTGCGGCGGCGGGGGCGGCTGCGGCGGCGGTGGATGTGGCAGCGGCGGGCTCTACTGCGGCTGATGAATCTGCGGCTGCCGACACAGCCGCTGACGACTCCGCACCGCCCGGTCGGTCCCTGAGCCGACCGGGCGGCCTGCGGGGGACCACGATCCCGCGGGGAGCGCACCGTCCCGTGGGAACGTCAAGGCTGCGCCACCATGACGACCATCGCGGCAACGAGCAGGACCAGCGCGACGCCGGCAGCCCGCGCCATGGACCGCGCGTCCCTCTCCACTGAGGCCTCCCCGGGGACCGGCGCCGCGGACGCCACCCCGCCGACGGCGGCCTGGAGGCGGCGCTCGGCCGGCCACAGGGCTCCCTCGGCCACGAGGGCGACCGCGGCGAAGAGGACCAGGCCGGCGAGCACCCAGCCCTCCCCGAGGGCGTAGGCGCCCTGGCTCATGCCCACCAGCGCGAACCCGAAGACCGGGACGCCGTAGACGGTCCGGCCCGCCCAGTTGACCCCCGGGCGGAAGTAGCGCCGCAACGGCTCGGGCACCGGGACCGCGGCCCGCAGCAGGCGGCGCAGGCGGGTGGCGGTGGCCGCGGCGGCCGCCGTGGTGACGAGCCCGGCCACCGCGCAGCCCACGTGCAGCAGCAGCACGACGTCGAAGGCCGCTCCGTCCGGCTGGTGGTGCACGGCCGACATGTTCTCCCATGGGCACCGGGTGGTGCGTCACGGCGTCGCGATGGTGGTGCCAAGTCGGCGAGCGGAACCTGTACCGTAGAGGTGGAGGGAAAGAAGATGACGCAAATTGCGATGTGGGCGGGCCCGGCAGCGCCCGAGAGAGTGCACCGATGAACCAGCTGCGCCTCGATCCGTTGTCCGGCCGCTGGGTCGTCGTGAGCCCCGGCCGTTCGGAGCGGCCCTACTCCTTCGTGACCCGCTCCCCCTCGCCCGACGTCCTGGACCGCCCCTGCCCCTTCTGCCCCGGCAACGAGGAGGACACGCCGCCCGCCCTCGAGACCTACGGCCCGAGCGGCCACTGGCTGGTCCGGGTGGTCCCCAACCTCTACCCCGCCTTCGAGGGCGACGAGCCCTTCGTGGTCGCCAACCGGGGTCCCGTCTTCACCCAGGCCTCGGCCGGCGGCATCCACGAGATCCTGATCTTCTCCCCCGAGCACGACGCCACCCTGGGCATGCTGAGCCAGGAGCAGGTCGAGCTCGTCATGGCCGCCCTGCGCGACCGGCTCGAGGAGCACGCCTCGCAGCCCAACCTGCGCTACACCCAGGCCATCGTGAACTCCGGGCGCGAGGCCGGCGCCTCGCTCGAGCACCCGCACGGCCAGCTGCTCGGCATGTCCTTCATCCCCCGCGAGCTCGCCGAGGAGCAGGCCCGCTTCGCCCGCTTCGTCGGCTCGTGCCTGCTGTGCACCACGATCGAGGCGGAGGAGGACTCCACTGAGCGCGTGATCTACTCCAACGACCGCGTCGTCGTCGTGTGCCCGTTCTGGAGCGCCGTTCCCTACGAAATGCTGGTGATGCCCCGGGAGCACAACCCGCACCTGCACCGCAGCCCGACCGAGGATCTCATCGCCGTCGGGGAGGCGATCCGCCGCGTGCTGCAGCAGCTGGCCGACGCCGTCGGCGACGTGGCCTACAACATCGTCTTCCACTCGGCCCCCTACCGGGTGGGCGAGCCCTACCACTGGCACGCCCACATCTGGCCCAAGGCGACGACGACGGCCGGCTTCGAACTCGGGACCGGTGTGGCCATCAACGTGATCTCGCCCGAGGAGGCCGCCGAGACCCTGAAGGTCTCGGCCCTCGCCGTTTAGTCGAGGCGCTTCGTCGAGGCCCGCTCAGGCCTCCCGCACGGAGCGGGCCAGCTCCAGGAACGACACCAGGCGCCGCACCAGGTCGCGGTCCGGCCCGACCAGCCCCCCGATCCCCGGGGTGCCCAGGTACCCCGTCACGAAGGCGCGCCGGTTCCTGGCCTCCCAGGCCTGCCCGAGTGCCGCCAGCCCGAGCCGTCCCGCCGGGTCCCGCTCCGCCGCGGCCACGGCGCTCGCCCGGTGCATCGACCACAGCAGGTCGGCCACGTCGGCCAGCGGCGTGCGCCGGCCCGGTGCGGGCTCGCCGGCGAGGACCCCGCCCGGCGAGCAGTCGCTGACGACCCATCCCTGGTCGGTCCGCGCCGTGCGCCCCAGGTGGAAGTCGCCGTGGGTGCGGATCACCGGGAGCCGCCCGTCGCTCTCCCGGATCCACTTGACGAGATCGTCCACGCCCGGCGCCTCCAGGAGCGATGCGTCCGCGGCGGCGATGGCCCGCTCCGCGGCGTCGACCCAGTCCACGACGCGCTCGTGGTCACGCCGGAAGGCGCGGTCGAGGGCGAGGTGCATCCGTGCCGTCATGGTGCCCAGCGCCCGCGCCTCGGCGCCGAAGTCGCCCCCCGCCGCCTCGGGCGACCCCCCCGACGCGTAGAAGTCCCGCAGCGACGTCAGGGCCAGCGCCCACCCCCCGGACCGGTCGGCCAGCGGCTCCTGCACGACGCCGAGGTCGCGGCCCTCCCAGACCCAGCGCACCAGCGGTGCCGCCACGTGGTTGAACCCGGCCTCGTCGAGGGCGACCATGAAGTCCACGTCGGGCCGCGGCCCGTCGACGAGCCAGGGGAAGACCATGAGGTCCCCGCGGTCGCCGCAGTCGATCACCGTGGCGTCGTCGTCGTCGCGCAGGACCGACACCTGCCCGGGACGCGTCGCGACGCCGCGCACCGTGGCGAGCAGGAGCGGCGCCAGCTGCGCGTCGCGCAACGCGTCCGTGCAGACGGCCAGGCCGTGCTCGTCGTCGAGCAGGCCCAGTGCCGCCTCCTCGCCGGCGCGCATGAAGTGCGGCTCGTCCGCCACCCCGCGCAGGCCCGCCACGAGGTGCGCCCGGCGCTCCCCCACCCGGGCCACCACGTCGAGGAGCCCGGGGCGGCCCGGGCACAGCACCTCGGCCCGCAGGATGGTGATCTCCCCCTCCGGCGCGACCCGGCGCAGCCCCAGCCACGCCTCCGTCAGCGTGCGCAGCGCTCCGTCGCGCTCGGCCGTCATTCCTGGACCGGCTCCTCGGGCGCGAGGTCGAACCACAAGAACCCGTACGGCGGCAGCGTGATCGTGTACGGCTCCTCGGTGATCACGGGGAACGGGACCCTCCCGAGCACCTCGTAGGGCGTGGAGCCGGCCCACTTGGCCAGCGATAGCTCGGCCGGCTGGGCGAAGCGGCTGAGGTTGTGCACGCACAGCACGGCCTGGTGCCGGCGCACGACCTCGTCCCCCTCGCTCTCGTTGCCGGCCGGGACCGTGCGGGCGAGGACGGTGGAGCGGCCCCAGGCCAGTGCGCCGTCCGCCGCCGGGCTCACCGAGGGCCCCGTGGAGGTGGCGCCGGTGAGGATGTCGGCGACCTCCCCCGAGCGGACGTAGGCCAGCACGGACGGGTTGGCGCAGGGCAGCACCTCCATGGCGCCAACCCCCATCACCGGGAGCGCCCGCCGCTCGGTGAGCATCCGCCGGAGCCAGTGCAGGAAGGAGCCCTGGTTCCGCAGCTGGGCCTCGACGTTGAGGGCGCTGAAGCCGTAGACGGGGTCCATGAGGGGGGGCAGGTAGAGCTGGGCGAAGTCGGCCGCCGAGAAACCGCCGTTCCGGTCGGGCGACCACTGCATGGGCGTGCGCACCGAGTCCCGGTCACCGAGGTAGATGTTGTCACCCATGAGGAGCTCGTCGCCGTAGTAGATCACGGGGCTGCCCGGCAGGGACAGGATCAGGGCGTACAGGAGCTCGGCGGTGCGCCGGTCGTTGTCGAGCAGGGGGGCCAGCCGGCGCCCGATGCCCATGTGGCGCTTCATCCTCGGGTCCTTGGCGTACTCCGCCATGAGGTAGTCCCGCTCCTCGTCGCTGACCTGCTCCAGCGTGAGCTCGTCGTGGTTGCGCAGGAAGATGGCCCACTGGCAGCCGTCGTGGATGACCGGCGTCTGGGCCAGGATCTCCGTGATCGGGTAGCGCTGCTCGCGCCGCACCGCCATGAAGAGCCGCGGCATCAGGGGGAAGTGGAAGCACAGGTGGCACTCGTCGCCGTCGCCGAAGTAGTCCGCCACGTCGCTCGGCCAGCCGTTCGCCTCGGCCAGGAGGATGCGACCCGGGTAGTCCGCCTCCAACTGCTTGCGGATGCGCCTGATGAACGTGTGCGTCTCGGGCAGGTGCTCGCCCGACGTCCCGTCGCGCTGGTAGAGGTACGGCACGGCGTCCAGACGGAAGCCGTCGAACCCGAGGTCGAGCCAGAAGCGGACGAGGTCGGTCATGGTGTCGGCCACTTCGGGGTTCTCGTAGTTGAGGTCGGGCTGGTGATGGTAGAAGCGGTGCCAGTAGTACTGCTGGCGGGTGTCGTCCCAGGTCCAGTTCGAGCGCTCGACGTCGGTGAAGACGACGCGGGCATCGGGCCACTTCTGGTCGTCGTCGTTCCACACGTACCAGTCCGCCTTCGCGTTGTCCCGCGACGAGCGGGACTCGACGAACCAGGGGTGCTCGTCGCTGGTGTGGTTCATCACCAGGTCGGCGATCACGCGGATGCCGCGGCGGTGGGCGTCCTCCAGGAAGGCCACCAGGTCGCCGATGCTGCCGTAGTCAGGGTGGACGTTGAAGAAGTCGCTGATGTCGTAGCCGCCGTCGCGGAACGGCGAGGGATAGAAGGGCAGCATCCAGATGCAGTCGATGCCGAGCCACTCGATGTAGTCCAACTTCTCGCGCAGGCCGCGCAAGTCCCCGGTGCCGTCGTTGTTGGCGTCGTAGTAGCCCCGGATGAGCACCTCGTAGAACACGGCGTGCTGGAACCAGCGCACCGAGGGGTCGAAGGCACCCTCGCCCGCGTTGACCGGCATGGGAGGTGAGCTCACCGCGTCACCGCCCGACGAAGGTCGCCTTGCCGGGGCCGTGCTCGGCGAAGGAGGCGATCCCCCGGGCCGCGTCCTCGGTCCGTGCCGCCGCCACGAAGGCCGCACGCTCGATCGCCAGGCCCTCGGCCAGCGTGCCCTCCAGTCCCCGGTCGACCGCCGCCTTGGCCAGCGCGTGGGCGAGGACCGGGCCCCGGGCCAGCTCGGCCGCCCAGGCCAGGGAGGACTCGAGCACGAAGTCGGGCGCCACGACGCGGTTGACCAGGCCGATCGACCGCGCCTCCTCGGCGTCCACCTGCCGACCGGTGAAGATCAGCTCCTTGGCGCGCGACGCCCCGACGAGCCGCGGCAGCCGCTGCGTGCCGCCTCCCCCCGGGATCACGCCGAGCAGGGCCTCGGGCAGTCCGAAGTGGGCGTTCTCGGCGCAGACGCGGAAGTCGCAGGCCAGCGCCAGCTCCAGCCCGCCCCCGAGGGCGTAGCCGTTGACGGCGGCGATGGTGGCCCGCGGGATCGCCGCCAGCGCCCCGAGCGCGGCCGCGAAGCTCTCGCCCACGGCGGCCGCCCCGGAGTCGCCGAGCTCGACGATGTCGGCCCCGGCGGCGAAGATCTTCCGGCCGCCCCACAGCACGACCGCGCCCGGCGGGTCGTCGCACAGCCCGGCGGCGGCGGCCTGCAGCTGTGCCAGCACCTCGGCCGAGAGCGCGTTGGCCTTGGGCCGGTCGAGCCGGATCAACGCGACGCCGTCGGGCCGCCGCTCGACGGTGACGAAGGGCTCAGCCATCGCCGCACCGTACCGGACGCCGCTCGCCGGCGGTCACGGGCCGAGGAGGCGGTCGGCGGCCTGGTACGGGTCGAGCTCGCCGGCCGCCAGCGCCTTGACCGCGCTGGCGAACTCCTCGCCCGCCGCCAGCTCCGCGAGCCGGGCCTCGGCGCGGGCCGACAGCACCCGCCGGAGCTCCTGGGCCAGGCGGTCGGCGCGGCCCGCGGCCAGGGCGTTCGAGCCGCGCAGGTGGTCGCGGTGGCGAGCGACGGCGCGCCAGAGCTCCGCCACGCCGTCGCCGGCGGTGGCCGTGGTGTCGACGATCTCGGGGCGCCACGAGCCGGGCCGGGCCAGGTCGAGCATCTGCTCGAGGTCGCGCCGCGCCTCGCGGACCCCGGGCCGGTCCGCCTTGTTGACCACGAAGACGTCGGCCACCTCGAGCAGCCCCGCCTTGCTGGCCTGCATGGAGTCGCCCCACCCGGGCGTGACGACCACCACGGTGGTGTCGGCGGCGGACGCGATCTCGACCTCCATCTGCCCCACGCCGACGGTCTCGACGATGACGACGCCGATGCCCGCCGCGCCGAGCAGCCGGACGGCGTCGGGGACGGCGAGGGACAGGCCGCCCAGGTGCCCGCGCGTCGCCATCGAACGGATGAACACGGTCGGGTCCAGCGCGTGCCGGCTCATCCGGACGCGGTCGCCCAGGATGGCCCCGCCGCTGAAGGGCGACGTGGGGTCGACGGCCAGGACGCCGACCTGGGGCACCGCGTCGGCGTCCGCCCCGGACCAGCCGGCCCGCGCCTCGGTGATGAGGCCGTCGGTCAGCGTGGACTTGCCGGCCCCCGGCGCGCCGGTCAGCCCGACCGTGTAGGGCACGTCCGCCCGGTAGGCGAGCTGCGCCACCTCCATGGCCGTCTCGCCGCCCCGCTCGATGTACGAGAGGAGCCGGGCCAGCGCGACCCGGTCGCCGTCCCTGGCCTGCGCCAGGAGCGAGGCCGGATCGGCCGCCGGCGCGGGGCTCACCGGCACGTCACCCGGGCACCGAGCGCGCGCAGGTCGCCGGCCAGGTCCTCGTAGCCCCGCCCGATGTGGTGCGCGCCGCTGACCACCGTCTCCCCCTCGGCGACGAGGCCGGCCAGGACGAGCGCCACGCCGGCGCGGATGTCGGGCGCGCGCACGGGCGCCCCCGAGAGGCGCGGGATCCCGCGCACGATGGCGTGGTGACCCTCGGTGCGGATGTCGGCACCCATGCGCCGCAGCTCCTCGACGTAGCGGAAGCGCCCCGAGAAGAGGTTCTCGGTCAGGATGCCCACCCCGTCGGCCACCGTCAGCATGGCCACCAGCAGGGGGCTGTAGTCGGTCGCCACCCCGGGATAGGGCAGCGTGGCGACGTCGGCCGCCACCAGGCGGCCCGAGGCGGCGGCGCGGAGGCCCTCGGGGCCCATGTCGGTGGCGACCCCCATCTGGTCGACCTTGCGCAGCAGCATCTCCATGTGCTCGGGGCGCGCGTCGGCGATCGTGACCTCGCCGCCCGCCATGCCGACGGCCGCCAGGAAGGTGGCGGCCACCACCCGGTCGGGCACGACCGCATGACGGGTGGGCCGGAGCTCGTCGACGCCCTCGACCTCGATGCGCGACGTGCCCGCCCCGCGCACCACCGCGCCCATGTCGCACAGCATGGCGGCCAGGTCCGCCACCTCGGGCTCCTTGGCCGCGTTCTCGATCACGGTCGTGCCCTTGGCCAGCACGGCCGCCATGAGGAGGTTGTCGGTCGCGGTGTGGCTGGGGTACTCGAGCACGACCCGGGTCCCGACCAGCCGCCCGCCCGGCACCGTGCCGCGCACCTCGCCGTGGGAGGACTCGAAGCGGGCGCCCATGGCGCTGAGCCCGTTGATGTGGAAGTCGATGGGCCGGTCGCCGAAGTCGTCGCCGCCGGGCAGCGGCATGCGGACCGAGCCGCACCGGGCCAGGAGGAGGCCGAGCACGACCACCGAGGCGCGCATGCGCTCGAAGAGCTCGTAGGGGCCAGCGGGCGTGAGGTCGCCGGCCACGGGCGTGGTGACCGAGACCTCCCCGTCGTCGGACCGCACCACGGTCGCCCCGAGGGCGCGCAGCACGTTGGCCATCGTGTCCACGTCGTCGATGCGGGGGACGTTGGACAGGACCGTGCAACCCTCGGCGAGCAGGCAGGCCACCATCAGCTTCAGCGCCGAATTCTTCGCCCCGCCTGCGCTGACGCTGCCCCGGAGCGGCCCGCTGGGCTCGACGACGATCTGGTCCACGACCTCAAGTATCGCCGCTGGGGGCCCGCCCGACGGGCAGGCGGCGATCCGCCACCAACTAGGGTCGGGCCTCGTGGTGATGCCGCGCCAAGCCCCCGACCGGAACCTCGCCATGGACCTGGTGCGGACGACGGAGGCGGCCGCCATGGCCGCCAGCCGCTGGATGGGCCGCGGCGACAAGCTGGGCGCGGACGGCGCCGCCGTCGCGGCCATGCGGACGGTGCTCTCGAGCGTCCCGATGGACGGCATCGTCGTCATCGGCGAGGGCGAGAAGGACAACGCGCCGATGTTGTTCAACGGCGAGAAGATCGGCGACGGCACGCCGCCGCTGACCGACATCGCCGTGGACCCCATCGACGGCACCACGCTGACCGCGCAGGGCCGCGGGGCGCGTTGGCGGTGATCGCAGTGGCCGAGCGCGGCGCCATGTTCGATCCCGGCCCGTGCGTCTACATGGAGAAGCTCGCCGTCGGGCCCCGGGCCAAGGGAGCCTGCGACATCCGCCGCACCCCGACGGAGAACCTCAGAGCCCTGTCCGACGCCCTGGGGCTTCCGGTGCGCGACCTGACGGCGGTGATCCTGGACCGGCCCCGGCACGACGGCCTCATCACCGAGGTGCGCGCGACCGGCGCGCGCATCCGCCTGATCACCGACGGCGACGTGGCCGGCGCCATCGCCACCGGCTGGCCGGGTGCGGGCACCGACATCCTCTTCGGCATCGGCGGCACGCCCGAGGGCGTGCTGGCCGCTGCGGCCCTCAAGTGCATGGGCGGCGAGATCCAGGGCAGGCTCTACCCCCGCAGCGACGAGGAGCGGCAGGCGGCCCTGCAGGCGGGCTACTCGCTCGACGCGGTGCTCACGACCGACGACCTGATCCAGGGGAACAACTGCTTCTTCGCCGCCACCGGCATCACCGACGGCGAGCTCCTCCAAGGCGTCCAGTACCACGAGTTCGGGGCCACCACGCAGTCCCTCGTCATGCGCTCCAAGTCGGGGACGCTGCGCAAGATCGACGCCAGCCACGCGCTCAAGAAGCTGGCCGAGTTCAGCTCGATCTCGTTCGACTGAGGCGGCACCGGGCCGGCGCCGGACCGCTACGCGGCGGTGTCCGCCGCCACCGTCAGCCGCAGCTCGGCGCGGGCCAGCGCCCGCTCGGCCTCGGCCAGCTCGACGTCGGTCTCGACCTCCTCGGCGACGGGTCCCCGGCCCGCGGCCAGCTCGCCGACGCGCAGGGTCGCCGCCTCCCGCGCCAGCTCGGCGCGGGGCACGTCGATGTCCTCGGCCAGCTCGGCCACCCCGGCCAGGACCGTGACGCGGGTCGAGAGCCCCGGCAGGGGGCCGTCGCCCTCGGCCAGGCCCGCCGCCGCGCCGGGGCTCGTGTCGATCTGGAGGAACCCCCCGTGGACGGCCAGGCGCCGCAGCGTCCCGTCGCCCTGCTCGACGCGCACCTCGCAGGGCACGACGTCACCGACCAGGGGCGTGTGGCCGTCGAGCACCGTCAGGGCGCCGTCGGAGGTCGCCAGGACGACCGCCGTCGCGCTGCCGGCGAGGAGGGACTGCTCGGGCGTGACGATCTCCACGCCGAACGCGCCGTCGGCCACTAGCCCGCCTCCGCCTCGAGCGTCCTGGCCTTCTCCAGCACCGACTCCACGCCGCCCACGTTGAGGAACGCCTGCTCGGGGACGTTGTCGAGGTCGCCGTTGGCCAGCGCCTCGAAGGACTCGACGGTCTCGTCGATCGGCACGAAGATGCCGGGCACGCCGGTGAAGACCTCGGCCACGAAGAACGGCTGGGAGAGGAAGCGCTGCACCTTGCGGGCCCGGCTCACGGTGACCCGGTCCTCCTCGGAGAGCTCGTCCATGCCGAGGATGGCGATGATGTCCTGGAGCTCCTTGTAGCGCTGCAGGATCTCCTGCACCCGGCGGGTGACGGCGTAGTGCCGGTCACCGACGATCTCGGGCGCCAGGATGTTCGACGTCGAGGCCAGCGGGTCCACGGCCGGGTAGATGCCGAGGGCGGCGATCTGGCGCGAGAGCTCGGTCGTCGCGTCCAGGTGGGTGAACGTCGTGAACGGCGCGGGGTCGGTGTAGTCGTCGGCGGGGACGTAGACCGCCTGCAGCGAGGTGATCGACTTCCCCTTCGTGGAGGTGATCCGCTCCTGCAGCTCGCCCATCTCGTCGGCGAGCGTCGGCTGGTAGCCCACCGCGGAGGGCATGCGGCCGAGCAGCGTGGACACCTCGGACCCGGCCTGGACGAAGCGGAAGATGTTGTCGATGAAGAGAAGCACGTCCTGGTTCTGGACGTCCCGGAAGTACTCGGCCATGGTGAGTGCGGCCAGGCCGACCCGCAGGCGGACGCCCGGCGGCTCGTCCATCTGCCCGTACACGAGGGCCGCCTTGTCGATGACGCCGGACTCCTGCATCTCGAGCCACATGTCCGTGCCCTCGCGGGTCCGCTCACCGACGCCGGCGAACACGGACACGCCGCCGTGCTGCTGGGCCACCCGGTGGATCATCTCCTGGATGATGACGGTCTTGCCGACGCCGGCCCCGCCGAAGAGGCCGATCTTGCCACCCTGCACGTAGGGCTCGAGCAGGTCGATGACCTTGATCCCGGTCTCGAACATGATCGACCTCGGCTCCAGCTGGTCGAAGGCGGGCGCGTTGCGATGGATCTCCCAGTACTCCTCGATGCCTTCGATTTTGTCGGTGTCGAGGGGTTGACCCAGCACGTTGAAGACGTGGCCGAGCACGGCGTTGCCGACCGGCACGGTGATGCCGCGCCCGAGGTTGCGCACCGCCGCCCCGCGCACCAGCCCGTCCGTCTGCTGCATGCAGATGCAGCGCACCCGCCCGTCGCCGATCTGCTGGGCCACTTCGGCCGTGACCGTGTGGGCCGACCCGTCGAGCTCAATGGTGAACTCCACGGCGTGGTTGATCTCGGGCAGGGCGTGCGGCGGGAACTCGACGTCGATCACGGGCCCCGCGATGGACACGACCCGGCCGTCCTCGAGCGAGCCGGCCGGTGAAGTGTCTTGCATGGTCGTGGTGGTCATTGGGGTCAAGCTCCCTTCGCTTGGCGGAGCGCCTCGGCTCCGCCGACGATCTCCATGATCTCGGTGGTGATGGCGTCCTGGCGCGCCCGGTTCATGACGCGCGTCAGGGTGCGGGCCAGTTCGTCCGCGTTGTCGGTGGCGGCGGCCATGGCGCGCTGCTGGGCGGTGAAGAACGATGCCGCACCCTCCAGCAGGGCGGCGAAGATCTCCGCCTCCAGCGCCCGGGGGGCGAGCTCGAGCAGCAGCTTCGCGGGCTCGGGCTCGAATTCGGTGTAGCCCTCGAGCGTCGCCTCCTCGGGCTCGGGCGCCTCCTCGGCCTCCTCGGGCAGGGGCAGCGGCAGCAGCTGGTGCGGCTCGACCCGCTGCGTCCCGGCGGAGACGAACCGGGTCGAGACCATCTGGACGAGGTCGATCTCCCCCGAGACGAACGGCGCGGCCACGACGGCGGCGACGTGGCGGGCGTCGGCGAACTCGGGCCGGTCCGCGAAGCCGGCGAACGACTGGGCGGTCTCGATCCCGCGGTAGCGGAAGTACGGGGGCGCCTTCTTGCCCACCGACCACACCGTGACGTCGGCGCCGGCCCCCAGGTGCGTCGCCACCAGCCGCTCGGTCGTCCGCAGCACGCCCGAGTTGTACGACCCGGCCAGGCCGCGGTCGCCGGCGATGGCGAGGATCCCCACGTGACGCGGCGACTCGGGCGTCCCGAGCAACCGCGCGGCCGCGGTGGGGTCAGCCGCCGCCGTGAGCCGCAGCACGCGTGCCATGCCCTCGCGGAAGGGGCGGTTCGCCGCGATCCGGTTCTGGGCGCGCACGATGCGCGAGGCGGCGATGAGCTCCATGGCCTTGGTGATCTTCCTCGTGGACTGCACGCTGCGGATGCGGCGGCGCAGGATCCGCTCTTGGCCTCCGGCCATGCGTCAATCGACCTTCCCGGTGTCGAATCCCTCGAGGAACGACGTCAGCCCCTTGTCGATCTCGTCTCCTTCGGGCAGCGCACCGGTGGTGCGGATCGTCTCCAGCACGCCGGCGTGGTTCCCCTTGAAGTACTCGACGAGCTCGACCTCGAACCGGCGCACCTCGCTGACGGGGACCGTGTCGGTCCAGCCCTTGGTGCCGGCGTAGATCGCCAGGACCTGCTCCTCGACGGGGACCGGCCGGTTCTGCGGCTGCTTGAGCAGCTCCGTGAGGCGGTAGCCGCGGTCGAGCTGGGCCTGGGACACCTTGTCCAGCTCGGAGCCGAACGTGGCGAAGGCCTCCAGCTCGCGGAACTGCGCCAGGTCGAGCTTGAGCGTCCCCGACACCTGCTTCATGGCCTTCACCTGGGCCGCGCTCCCCACCCGGCTCACCGAGTTGCCGACGTTGATGGCCGGGCGGATGCCCGAGTTGAACAGGTCCGTCTCCAAGAAGACCTGCCCGTCGGTGATGGAGATCACGTTGGTCGGAATGTAGGCGGAGATGTCGCCCGCCTTCGTCTCGATCACCGGCAGCGCGGTGAGCGACCCGCCGCCGAGCGCGTCGGACAGCTTGGCTGCGCGCTCCAACAGGCGCGAGTGCAGGTAGAACACGTCGCCGGGGTACGCCTCACGCCCCGGTGGGCGCCGCAGCAGCAGCGACACGGCGCGGTAGGCCTCGGCCTGCTTGGAGAGGTCGTCGTAGATGATGAGCGCGTGCTCGCCGTTCTCCATCCAGTGCTGGCCCATGGCGCACCCGGCGTAGGGCGCCAGGTACTTGTAGGGGGCGGGGTCGCCCGCCGAGGCCACGACCACGACGGTGTAGTCGAGCGCCTGATGTTCCTCGAGGGTGGCGACGGTCTGGGCGACCGACGAGTTCTTCTGCCCGATGGCCACGTAGATGCACTTCACGCCCTGCCCGGCCTGGTTGATGATCGTGTCGATGGTCACCGTGGTCTTGCCGGTCTTGCGGTCCCCGATGATGAGCTCCCGCTGGCCGCGCCCGATGGGCGTCATGGCGTCGATCGCCTTGATCCCGGTCTGCAGCGGCTCGCTCACCGGCTGGCGGCCGACGATCCCGGGCGCCTGCACCTCCATCCGGCGGGTCAGGGTCGCGTTGACCGGTCCCTTGCCGTCGAGCGGCTCGCCCAGGGCGTTGACCACGCGGCCCAGGAGCGCGTCACCCACCGGCACGGTCTGGATCCGCCCTGTCGCGCTGGACGATCTGCTCCTCCTCGAGGCTGTCGACCTCGCCGAGGACGACGGCGCCGATCGTGTCCTCGTCGAGGTTCAGGGCCAGGCCGAGCGTGCCGTCCTCGAACTCGAGCAGCTCGTTGACGGCGGCACCGGGAAGCCCCGACACCCGGGCGATGCCGTCGCCGACCTCCACGATGTGGCCGATCTGCTCGGTCCCCACGGCCGGGGTGTAGTCCTCGACGTAGCGCTCGAGCGCCCTGGTGATCTCACCGGCGTCGATCGTCAGCTCTGCCATCAGTGTGCTCCCTCTGTCTCTTCTGTCGTGGTCGTCCCCCGGTTGGCGCGGCCGAAGCTCGTCTCCTGCCAACCGGTGGGGACGAGGTGCTCGCGCAGCGCGTCGATGCGGCCCCGTGCCGTGGCGTCGACCTGCAGGTCCCCGATGCGGATCAGCGCACCGCTCAGCAACGCCTCGTCGATGACCACCTGGAGCTCCACCGGCTGTCCCGCCACCGCGGCCAGCGAGTCCGCCAGCTCCGTCCGCTGCCCCTCGTCGATGGAAGCGGCGGCACGCACCTCCGCGATGCGCCAGCCGCGGGCGGCCGCGGTCCGCTCGACCAGGAAGTTCAGCGTGCCCACGAAGTCGCGGGCCCGGCCGCCGGCCACGGCGTAGCGCACCAGCGCCTGCGTCGTCACGGGCACCTTGCCCTCGAGGAGCGCGGTGACGAGCCCCTGCCGGGCGGCGCTGTCGAGGTCGCGGTCGGTCAGCGCCCCTCGCAGGCCGGCGGCGGTGGCGACGGTCCTCGAGAACCGGAACAGGTCGTCTTCGAGCGACTCGAGCTGCGCCGTCGACATGTCCTCGTGCAAGGCCGTGGCGTAGCCGCCCACACGCTCGCGCGCCCGCGGTCAGGCTGAGCGGCGGCTCCTCGTCCGTGCGTCCCTCGGCGGCGTGCCAGGCCCGGGTGGCCAGCCAGCCCAGCGCGGCCGGCACCTCGGGCGCGCGCACCGCGAAGCAGGCGAAGGCCGCCAGTCGTCGGGCCTGGCCGGAGACCCTGCCCTCCAGGAGGTCGAGCACCACGGCGCGGCGCGCCGTCCCCGGCACCGAGGTGTCGGTCAGTGCGGCGCGGAGCGGTGCGTTGCTCAGGCCCTGGCGCTCAATCGCTGCGAGGTCGTCCGCGATCGTCCGGAGCGCCGACGCGTCGGCCCCCTCGAGGACGGCTGCGGCGTACCCCTGCAGCGTCGGGTTCACTGCCGCGCCCTCGGCGTTGGCGGCCGCGCCGCCGGCGTGTCGGCCCGCAACGCGGCGACCGCCTCGTCGATCAGGTCGCGGTGGGCCTCGAAGCTCACCTCGCGGCCGATGACCCGTTCGACCACCTCCATGACGATCTCACCCATGCGGGCGGCGGCCTCCTCAATGGCGCGCTGGCGGGCCAGATCGATCTCGATCTCGGCGTTGCCCACGATGCGCTCGTACTCGCCCTGCCCCCGCGCCTGCGCGTCGGTGCGCACCTGCTCCGCAGTGCGGTTGGCCGTGGCGACGATCTCGCGCGCCTGGTGCCGGGCCTCCTCGAGAACGGCCCGCCGCTCGTCGTCGGCCGCCTCGGCGTCGGCGCGGGCGCGGTCGGCCGCCTCGAGCGAGTCCCTGATCTTCTCCTGTCGCTCCTCCATCGCCTTGTTGATCGGCGGGAGGACCCACTTGTAGATGGCGAGGATCAGGATGATGGAGACGAACAGTTCGATGAAGAACGTCCCGTTGGGCAGAAGGAAGATGCCTGCTGTGGTCATGGTGCTCTCGGTCTCCGGGTCTCTCCGGCGGGTGGTGCTGCTACGCCGTGATGCTCTTGGCGGCGAAGACGTAGACGAACACCACCATGAACAGCAGGTTGATGAAGTACATGGCCTCCACCAGGCCGACGGTCAGGAAGAAGTACTGACGGGCCTTGGCCTCGATCTCGGGCTGGCGGGCGATGGCCGCGATGGTCTGCGAACCGGCCAGGCCGTCACCGACGGCGGCACCGATGGCGCCCCCGCCGAGGGCCAGGCCGCCGCCGACGAGTGCGCCGGCGACACGTATCGAAGCTTCAACTGATCCTGCCATGTTTCCTCTCCTTTGTTGAGATCGTGTTCGGGTTGTCGGTCGGTGGTGCGGGTCGCCTCTCCGGGTCGCCTAGTGGGCGTCCCGGCTCATGCCCATGCCGAGGTACATGATGGTGAGGAGGCCGAAGATGAAGGCCTGGATCGCGCCGATGAACAGCTCGTCGAAGGGCTTCCAGACGAGGAGACCGATCCACGACAGGTAGGGCGGGATCAGGGCCACGATCACCGCGACCATCAGCACGCCCGAGAAGATGTTGCCGAAGAGCCGGAAGGTCAGCGTGATCGGCTTGGTGATCTCCTCGATGATGTTGATGGGCGTCAGCGCGGCATAGGGCTGGGCGTAGTGCTTGAAGTACCCGCCCCAGCCGCGCGCCTTCACCGAGTTGTAGTGCACGAGGAAGAAGACGGTGAGGGCGAGGGCCAGCGGCAGGTTGACGTCGCCGGTCGGCGGGGCCAGGAACCCGGGGTCCCCGCTCGGGATGAAGGCGAGCCAGTTGCAGATGAGGATGAAGAAGAAGATCGTGACGCCGAGGCCGACGAAGGGGATCCCCTCGGGACCGATGGCGGACTGGGCCAGGTCGGAGACCTGCTCGACCAGCGTCTCCCAGAAGAGCTGCAGCTTGCCCGGCACCCCCGAGGTCACCTTGGCGCGCATGCGCAGGCCGAGGCCGAGCACGATGGCCGCCGCGATCAGGGTGGTCCACACCACGTCCAGGTAGATGGTGAGCCCGGCGACGTGCACCACGCCGTGGTGTTCGCCGATCGTGATGTTGCCGCTGGCGAGCACGAAGTGGTTGCTCATTGGATCCCCTGGGAGATCACCACGCGCCCGACGTTGACCACGAAGAGCAGCTGGAAGATGACGAGGCCGGCCACGGCCCCGATGCCGAGCGCGCCGTTGAGCAGCATGAGTCCGATGCAGACGAGCGTGATGATGCCCAGTCGCGTCACGCTCTTGGTCCCCATGGCCCGCCGGAGCACCTTGTTGTTGGTCTCGCCATCGGTGTGGAGCTTCGCCACGCCGGCATCGAGGAAGCGGAGGTTCACCAGCGCCATCCCGAGGCCGAGGGCGAGGCCGAGCGCCGCCCAGGGCACCGAGAGGAGGAGCACCACCACGATGGCTGCCCCGCCCACGACGATGGCCGAGACGATCGTGCGGCGGAGCACCTTGGCCAGCGCGTTGCCCTGCAGGTCCGAGAGGCCGTCGAGCATGCTCAGGCGCCGTCCCCTACAGGTACGTGCGGATCTGCTTGACGATGCTGAGGGCCGCCGCGGCCAGGCCCAGGGCCAGGCCCACGAGCAGGAAGGCCGGCCCCGTGTGCAGCGCACCGTCCACCAGGATCCCGAGGCCCAGGCCGACCCCCACGCAGACGGCGGCCGAGAGACCCATGCCCAGGAAGGCCATGGCACCGGGCAGCGCCTTCGGGTCCTCCGGAGGTGAAGGGTCGCCCGGGTCGCTCACCCGAACGGGCGCGCACGACGAGCCTCACTTGACCACGCATGCGACTGCTGCCCCCTTATGCGGTGCGTGGCGCGCCGGAGTCCGTCGTCCGCGGGGCCGCGACGGCGGCGACGGACGAGGCGAGGTGGACGGGGTACACAGGCCACATCTTCGCATCCGCGCCCAGATGGCGTCCAAACGGTCACGAGGGGAACCGGACCACCTCGCTGACCGCTGCGACCTCCTCCGTCGGGCCCGGGACTCCCTGGTCACGCCCCTCGTCCTCCTCGTCCCCGTTGTCCCGGCGCAGGCCCGGGTGGAAGAAGGTGTAGAGCCCGACGCCCAGGGCGGCCGCCCCGATCGGGATGAAGGCGTTGACCTGGTGCACGAAGAGCGGGAAGAGCAGAAAACTGGACAGGACCGCGGTCCAGGCCCACAGGATGATCACGCTGCGCCGGGGGCCGTGCCCGAGGCGCACCAGCCGGTGGTGGATGTGCTCCTTGTCCGGCGTGTCGAACCCGCGGCCCTTGGCCGTGCGCCGGACGAAGGCGAAGGCCATGTCGACGAGGGGCACCCCGAGGATGAGCAGCGGGATGAAGAGGGGTGCGAAGAAGAAGTAGGTCACGCCGCTGATCGGCACGGCGGTGGGCACCCGGCCGCCGATCACCATCGTGGACGCGGCCATGAGCAGCCCGAGGAAGTGCGCGCCGGCGTCACCCATGAAGATGCGGGCGGGGTTGAAGTTGAAGGGCAGGAAGCCGAGGCAGATCCCGCAGGCGATCACGGCCACGAGCGGCCCGATGTTGTCGCTCGGGAGCAGGCCCAGGCCCATCAGCCGGATCCCGTAGATCGCCAGGGCACCCCCGCCGATGGCGACCACGCCGGCCGCCAGCCCGTCGAGACCGTCGATCAGGTTCACGGCATTGGTCAGCGCGATCACCCACGCGGCGGTGATGAGCGGGATGATGCCCGGGGTGAGGACGAAGAACCCCGCCAGCGGGATCTTGAGCTCGTACATCGTCACGCCGCTGAAGTACAGGATGCTCGCCGCCAGGACCTGGCCCGCCATCTTGGCCGGGGCCGACATGTCCCGCACGTCGTCGATCAGCCCGACCGCGAACATCGCTCCGGCCGCCAGCACGACACCGGTCATCTCCGGTGAGTCCTCGAAGATGGGCCGCAGCTGCGGCACGGCGGCCGCGCCGAGGACGGCGGCCAGGAACCCCAGGAACATGGCGGCGCCGCCGCCGTAGGGCATCGGCCTGGTGTGCACCGTGCGGTCGCCCGGATGGGCGACGTAGCCCACCCGCACCGCGATGCGCTTGGCGGGCACGGTCAGGGCGGCGGTCGCCCCTGCGGCGATCACCAGGACCAGGCCGTACCACCCGATGTCAGGCACGCGCTAGCTCACGAGGTCGCGATACGGCGTGAAGGCCGCGCACAGCGCTGCGACCTCCGACCGCAGGGCGGCGATCTCGCCCTCGTCGCCACGGGCCTTGAGGGTGCGCACGATCAGGTCCGCGACGACGTGCATCTCGCGCGGGGCCCATGCCCGCCGTCGTCTCGGCCGCCGTCCCGAGGCGGAGCCCAGAGGTGAGGAAGGGGGATCGGGGGTCGTCGGGGATGGTGTTGCGGTTGCAGGTGATGCCGGCGCGGTCGAGGACCTCCTGGGCCTCCTTGCCGGTGAGCTCCGCGTCGAACGGCCGCAGGTCCACGAGCAGCATGTGGTTCTCGGTGCCCCCGGAGACCAGGCGGAAGCCGTGCCCGGCCAGGGCATCGGCCAGGGCGGCCGCGTTGGCGACGACCTGAGCGGCGTACAGGCGGAACGCCGGCTGCGCCGCCTCGCCGAAGGCCACCGCCTTGGCGGCGATCACGTGCTCGAGCGGACCACCCTGCAGCCCGGGGAACACCGCGCTGTCGATCTTCTTCGCCAGGTCCTGCCCGCAGAGGATGGCGCCGCCCCGCGGGCCGCGCAGCGTCTTGTGCGTGGTGAAGGTGACGACGTCGGCCACGCCGACGGGGCTCGGGTGCTCGCCGCCCGCGATGAGCCCGGCCACGTGGGCCGCGTCGAACATGAACAGCGCCCCCACCGAGTCGGCGATCTCGCGGAACGGTCGGGGGTCGATCACCCGGGGGTAGGCCGTCGCACCGGCGACGATCAGCGCGGGCTTCTCGGTCTCCGCCAGGTGGGCCACCTGGTCGAAGTCGATGACCTCACCGGGGTTCGCCTCGTCGTGCGACTCGGGCGTCACGCGGTAATGCACGAAGCGCCAGAACTTCGACACGATGGACGCCGGCGACCCGTGAGTGAGGTGCCCGCCGTGGTCGAGCCGCATGGCGAGGATCGTGGCGCCCGGCTCGAGCAACGCCTGGTAGGCGGCCAGGTTGGCGTTGGCGCCGGCGTGGGGCTGCACGTTGGCGTGCTCGGCGCCGAAGAGGGCCGTGGCGCGGTCGCGGGCCAGGTCCTCGACCTCGTCGATGATCTGGTTGCCCCCGTAGTACCGCCGACCCGGGTAGCCCTCGCTGTACTTGTTGGTCAGCACCGAGCCCGACGCGGCCAGCACCGCGGGCGAGGTGAAGTTCTCCGAGGCGGTCAGCTGCAGCGTGGTCTGCTGGCGGGTCAGCTCCTTGCCGATGAGGCCCGACACCTCGGGATCGGCGGCCAGCGCGGTCTCGTAGCTGCTCATGGAGTCCCTTCGACGTGGGTGTGATGGACGAGCTCCCGATCGAGGCCCGCCAGCTTCTCGATCCGGAGGTCGTGGCGCCCGCCCTCCTCGGGTGCGCCGAGGAACGCGGCGAGCGCCTCCACGGCGACCACCGCACCGGTGATGCGCGCGCCCAGGCAGACGACGTTGGCATGGTTGTGGCGCCGGGCCAGCGCGGCCGTCGTCACGTCGTGGACGACCGCCGCCCGGACGCCGGGAACCTTGTTGGCCGCCATGGCGATCCCGTTGCCGGTGCCGCAGACGCAGAGTCCGAGGTCCGCCAGCCCTTCCGCCACCGCGCGGCCCACCGCGGCACCGTAGTCGGGGTAGTCCACCGAGACGCCGGGCTCGGCGGTGCCGTGGTCGGCCACGTCGTGCCCTTGCGCGGCCAGTTCGGCCTTCAGGATCTCCTTGAGGTCGAACCCGGCGTGATCCGAGCCGACAGCGACGCGCATGGGGAGCGAGTCTACCGGTGTGCCACGCTGCCCCCGGGGCGTGAGCCGGTACGCTGCCCCGTCCATGGCCCTCGACCCGCGCACCCCGGTGGTGGTCGGTGTCGGCCAGTCCGTCACGCCGCCCGGCGCCGGGCTGGAGCCCGCGGAGCGGCCCGAACCGCTGGAGCTGATGGTGCGCGCGCTCGCGGCGGCGGCCGAGGACTGCGACGGGGTGGGCCCCGGAGCGGCAGCGCCGTCGGGGCACGCACTCCTCCGGCGGGCCGACAGCATCCGGGTCGTCCTGCCGCTGGGTTGGCGGGCGCCGAACCCGGCCCTGCTCGTGGCGTCGCGTCTCGGCTATGCCCCGGGCGGGGAGCCGGCGGAGCTGATGCTGTCGGCCGTCGGGGGCAACACGCCGCAGGCCCTCATGCACGACGCCTGCCGCGCCATCAGCCGCGGCGACCTCGAGGTGGTGCTGGTCACCGGGGCCGAGGCCATGTACGCCCGCGCCCGGGCGCGGCGCCACCCGGCCGGCGCTCCCCTCTCCTGGGCGAGCCAGCCCGCAGAGACGACACCCGAGCCGGTCCGCTTCGGCGTGGACAGGCCCGGGGCCACCGACCTCGAGATGCAGCGCGGCGTGCTGCTCCCGGTGCACGCCTACCCCCTGTTCGAGAACGCCTGGCGCGCCGCCAACGGGTGGACGCTCGAGGAGCACGCCGCCCGCATCGGCGCGTTGTGGTCACGGTTCAGCGAGGTGGCGGCCGCCAATCCCCACGCGTGGATCCGCACGCCGCGCCCGGCCGCCGACATCGTCACCCCGGGCCCGGACAACCGCATGGTCTCGTTCCCCTATCCCAAGCTGTGCACGGCCAACATGCAGGTGGACCAGGGCGCCGGCTACATCGTCTGCTCGGTGGAGGCGGCCCGTGCCGCCGGGGTGCCCAAGGAGCGCTGGGTCTTCCCGCTGGCCGGTGCCGACGCCAACGACCACTGGTACATCTCGCACCGGGCCGAGCTGCACCGCTCCCCCGCCATCCGCCTGGCCGGTCACGCCGCGCTCGCCCTCGCCGGGCTCGGGATCGACGACATCGCGGCGGTCGACCTCTACTCGTGCTTCCCCGTCGTGGTGCAGATGGCGGCCGCCGAGCTGGGCCTGGCGGTCGACGACGCGGCGCGGCCGCTCACGCTGACGGGCGGCCTCACCTTCGGCGGCGGCCCCGGGAACAACTACACCTCCCACGGCATCGCGTGCGCCGTCGGCGCGCTGCGGGCCGAACCGGGGGCCGCAGCCCTCGTGACGGGGCTGGGCTGGTACGCCACCAAGCACTCCGTCGGGATCTACGGCTCGCGCCCCCCGGCGCACGGCGGCCGGGCGCCCTTCGCCTGGCGCGACGTCCAGCCCGAGGTCGACGCCCTCCCCCGGTGCCGGGTCGACGCCGAGGCGACCGGCCCGGTGCGCATCGAGACCTACACGGTGACGTTCGACCGCGACGGCGGCGCCGAGCGCGGCATCGTGGCCTGCCGCACCGCCGAGGGGAGCCGGGCCTGGGCCAACGTCGGCGACCCCGACGCCCTCGCCCTCCTGTGCGCCGAGGAGGGCATCGGCCGGACCGGCGTCCTCGCTGCCGACGGCACGCTGTCGCTCGACTGACCCGCCACGCACGCGCCGGTCGCCGGCGCCGTGTGCGCACGTGGCCCCGGGGACGAACGTAGGGTGCGGCATGGCCGCGGCGACGGACGATCGGGTCCCCGGGGTGCGCCTCGTGGTGTCGCTCTACCGGGAGTTCGAACAGGTGGCCCGGCGCGGCGACATGAGCATGGCGCAGTACCGCACCCTCCTGTACCTCCTGGGAGGCTCGCGGCGGGCGGGCGAGCTGGCCGCCGCCAACGCGGTGACCAAGCCGACCGTCTCCGCCATGATCAACGGCCTCCGGCAGCAGGGTTGGGTCAGCGACGCCGTCGACGAGACCGGCGACGGGCGCGTGACCCGGGTGGAGCTCACGGCGGCCGGGCGGGCGAGGCTGGCCCGCTTCGAGGAGGAACTGGCCGACCGGATGGAGCGGCTGGTGCCCGGGGTCGATCGCGCCGCCATGCGGGCCTTCCTGCGCCAGGTCTACGACGCCCATGCCGGGACACGCGAGGAGCGGCTGGGCAACGTGTTCGGAACGGGCCCCTGACGTGGGCCGACGAGGAGCGGCGCGGCCGGCCCTTGCGCCGGGCCCCCGCATGACATATAGTTAGATCACTCTAACTAATTCCCACCGGGGCGGCCCGGCGGGGTGAGGGGCAGGGCGCACATGGCAGGCACGGCACACGACCTGGTGGTCCGCGGAGGCCTGGTGGCCGACGGCCTGGGCGGCGAGCCCCTGGCCGCCGACGTGGCGATCGACGGGGCCACCATCACGGCCGTCGGTCCGGTCACCGGGAGGGGGCACGAGGAGGTCGACGCCACCGGTCTGCTGGTGACGCCCGGGTTCGTCGACATCCACACCCACTACGACGGGCAGGCGACCTGGGACGCGCGGGTGACCCCGAGCAGCTGGCACGGGGTCACGACCGCGGTGATGGGCAATTGCGGCGTCGGCTTCGCGCCCGTCCGCCCGGACGCGCACGACCGGCTGATCTCCCTCATGGAGGGCGTGGAGGACATCCCCGGGGCGGTGCTCGACGAGGGGATCGAGTGGACGTGGGAGAGCTTCGCGGAGTACCTCGACGCGCTGGACCAACGGCCCCACGACATCGACCTGTGCGCGCAACTCCCCCACGGGGCGCTCCGCCTCTACGTCATGGGCGAGCGCGCCGCCCGCCTGGAGGAGGCGACGCCGGAGGACGCGGCGGCCATGCGCGCGCTGGCCACCGAGGCGCTGCGGGCGGGTGCCATCGGGTTCACCACCTCCCGGACCCTGAACCACCGCACGTCGACGGGTGACCCCACGCCGTCGCTGCGGGCCGGGGCGGACGAGCTCGAGGCGATCGCCCGGGGCGTGGCCGAGGCGGGCCACGGCGTGGTGGAGCTGATCTCGGACTTCTGGCCCGATCCGGAGGCGGAGTTCGCGCTGATCCGCCGCCTGGTCGAGCGCACCGGGTGCCCGCTGTCGGTGTCGCTGGCCCAGAGCCACCAGCGGCCCGAGGCCTGGCGCGACCTGTTGGCCGACGTCGCCCGCGCCGCGGCAGACGGGCTGCCCATCCGGGCCCAGGTGGCGCCGCGGCCCATCGGGTTGCTGCTCGGCCTGCAGTCGTCGTTCCACCCCTTCTCGGGGCACCCCGCGTACAGGGAGATCGCCCGGCAGCCCCTCGAGGCGCAGGTCGCTGCCCTGCGTGACCCCGCCTTCCGGGCCCGCCTCCTCCAGGGGGAGCGACCGGACGGGTCGCTGCGTCGCCTCCTCGACTACGACCGCATGTACCCGCTCGGCGACGTGCCCGACTACGAGCCCGCCCCGGAGACGAGCGTGCAGCGGTCGGCCCAGGCGCGCGGCGTGGACCCCGCGGTGCTCACCCTGGACCTGCTGGCGGAGAACGGCGGGCGCAACTTCCTCTTCGTGCCGTTCTCGAACTACGCCGACGGCAACCTCGAGGCCTGCCGCGAGATGCTGGTGCACCCCGCCACCGTCTTCGGGCTGGGCGACGGCGGCGCCCACGTGGGCATCATCGCCGACGCCAGCTTCCCCACCTATGCGCTGTCGCACTGGGCCCGCGACCGCTCCCACGGGCGCCTGCCCGTCGGCTGGGTGGTGGCGCAGCTCACGAGCGCGACCGCGCAGGCCGTGGGGCTGCGCGATCGCGGCGTGCTGGCCGAGGGCAAGCGGGCCGACCTCAACGTCATCGACTTCGACCACCTCCGCTGCGAGGTGCCCGTGATGGCCTACGACCTCCCGGCGGGGGGCAAGCGCCTCCTGCAGCGGTCGCGCGGGCTACCGCGCGACGGTCGTGGGCGGGCAGATCACGTACCGGGACGGGGATCCGACGGGCGCACTGCCCGGCCGCCTCGTCCGCGCCGCATGAGGGCCCGCACCGCGGCGGGCGGGAAGGAGCAGGCATGAACGCCGACGACGTGCACGAGCTCGAGCCGGCGGCCGAGTGGCGGGCGGCCGACGTGGCCGACCCGGAGCGCTGGACGCTGCGGCTCACCGCCGCCGACCACGCCGAGCTCGACGCCGCGCTGGCCACGGCGAGGCGGAAGAGCGCCGACCCGTTGGAGCTCGGGCGCGAGGACTTCCCCCTCGGCGCGTTGGCCGCCAAGCTCGACGGCGTCGTCGACGTCCTCCTCAACGGCCGCGGCTTCGCCCGCATCGCCGCCCTGGACGCAGCCCGTTACGGCGACGACGACCTCACCCTCCTCTACTGGGGCATCGGGCTCCACCTGGGCGAGCCCTGGGCGCAGAACAAGCACGGCCACGTGCTGGGCGACGTGACCGACCAGGGCAAGACGATCGACGACCCGACCGTGCGCGGCAACGAGCTCGGCGGCATCGCCCTCGACTACCACACCGACGGGTCGGACCTGGTGGGGCTGCTGTGCCTGCGCACCGCCCGCACGGGCGGCCTGTCCTGCGTCGCCAACGCGGTGGCGATCCACAACCACCTCGTGCGGGAGGCGCCCCACCTGGCGGCCGCGCTGTACGACGCGTTGCCCTACGACACCCGGGGCGAGCAGGCCGATGGCGCGGCCGCGTTCTACTCGGTGCCGGGGTTCACCGAGCACGCGGGGCGGCTGTTCGTGCGCTTCATCCCCCAGTACATCCTCGCCTCGCAGCGCCACGCCGACGCACCGCGCCTGAGCGCGACCGCCCGCGAGGCCATCGCGGCGGTCTCCGCGCTGGCCAACGACCCCGACTACAACGTGTACATGGACCTGCAGCCGGGCGAGATGCAGTTCATCAACAACTACCACGTGCTCCACGGTCGCACGGCCTACGAGGACGACGTCGCCCGCGGCTACAAGCGGCATCTCAAGCGCCTGTGGCTGGCCACCTACGCGCTGACCGACCGCCCGGCCCATTTCGCCGCGCTGGGGCGGCGCAGCCACTGGGAGGCGCGCCGCTCGGTGAGCACGCTGCCGTCCGTGGAGCGGGTGCCGGCGCGCTGAGCGGACCGGCCCCGGCTTCCGGCCCGGCGGGTGCTGCGGGGCTCAGTCGGGGTCGGAGCCCTTGGCCCGGTTGCGGGAGAACCAGCGGCGCCGGGCGCTCATCAGCATCGTCCCCTCGACGAAGTCGGCCGGCAGCGCGCCCTCGCGCAGCACGCGGATGGGCGACACCGTCGCATCGACCAGGGTCGGCGGCGGTCCGTCGCGCCGGCCGCCGTCGACGACCAGCACCACGTCCTCGGCGTCGAAGGCCTGGGCCACCTCGCGCGGTTCGCTGAAATTGAGCGGCACCGTCCGCCACGGTCCCTGGTCGCGGCAGAGCTTGCGCAGCGCGCGTCCCTCCGGCATGCCCACCACCACGGCCCAGCCGCCCGACGCGGTGCCCGCCGACCCCCCGGCGTGGGCACCCCCGGTGGTCTCGCCACCCGAGAATCCCCGGGGCACGAACACCTCGACCGGGCCCGGCCAGCAGCGATTGAGCAACTGGCCCAGCTCGTCGCTCCAGCCCGAGGTGAGCAGGCGGACGCCCTCGGCGTACCCGACGGCGTAGTGCGGGCCCTCCGGGTCCGCCGCCAGCTCCATCAGGCGCGCCTCGGTCTCGGGCGGGCCGGCCCGCATCGCCAGGCAGTACCCGCCCACCGCCGGCACCGCGATGACCCGGCCCGCCACCAGGGCCCCGGACTCCGCCGCTTCCGCCACGCTGACGAGCGGCGGGTGGTCCTCCCCCATGGCGTGCATGGCCACCATTGTCAGCGCGCCGGGCCCTCCACGCGCGCCACCAAGGCCCGGGGCCGCCCCGCCAGGTCGCATTCGACGCGTATGCCCTGGTAGCCGAGGTGCCGGGCCAGCCCGGACGCAACGTCGGCCTGGTGCGGCGCCAGCTCCAGCACCACGGCGCCGGGCCGGCGGAGCCACCGCAGGGACTGGTCGAGCACGGCCTCCACGTCGGCCAGACCCGGGGTGCCGTCGCTGCCGGGCCCGGCCACCAGCGCGCGCCGGGGCTCGGCGCGCACCTCGGCGTCCAGCCCGCGCCACTCGGCGGCGGACACGTAGGGCGGGTTCGAGACGACCAGGTCGACCGCACCGCGCCGGTCGGCCGGCAGCGGCTCGAGCCAGCTCCCCCGGACGAGCTCCACGCGGGGCAGGTCCTCCCCCCGGTCGGCGCGCAGCGCAGCGAGGTTCGCCGCCGCGACGTCCAGCGCGCCGGCGCTCGCCTCGGTGGCCCACACCTCGCGCACCACGGACCGCCCCAACTCGGCCGCCAGCGCCAGCGCGACGGCACCGCTGCCCGTGCCGGCGTCGACGACGACGAGCGTGCCCGCAGGGAGCCCGGCCCTCGCCTCGGGGGCCAGGCGCCGTGCCTCGGCCAGCGCGACGTCGACGACCTGCTCGGTCTCGGGCCGCGGGATCAGCACACGCGGGTCGACGAGGAGGTCGAGCGTGCGGAAGGGCCAGTGCCCGAAGACGTACTGGAGGGGCTCCCCGGCCGCCCGGCGCGCCGCCATCGCGCGTGCCGCCGAGACCGCCGCCGGCGGGAGCGGGCCGGCCGGCGGGGGCGCGCCCCCCGGGCCGAGGCCGAGGGCGAGCGCCTCCTCGACGATGAAGCGCGCCTCGTGGGGCGCGCCCACCACCGCGGTGAGCTCGGCCACGAGGTCGCCGCGGCTGAGGCCCGCCGCCACGGTCACCCCGGGCCGTCGTCCTCGCCACCGAGCTGGCGCGCCCGCTTGTCGGCCATCAGCGCGTCGGTGAGCTCGGTCAGGTCGCCCGCCAGCACCTGGTCCAGCTTGTAGAGGGTCAGATTGATCCGGTGGTCGGTGACGCGGTTCTCCTTGAAGTTGTAGGTGCGGATCTTGTCGGTGCGGCTGCCCGCCCCGACCTGGCCGCGCCGCTGGGCCGACAGCTCGGCGGCCTGGCGGTCCTGCTCGGCCTTGAGGAGCCGGGACCGCAGCACCACCATGGCCTTGGCCCGGTTCTGAATCTGGCTCTTCTCGTCCTGCATCGCCACGACCGTGCCGGTGGGGATGTGGGTGATGCGCACGGCCGAGTCCGTCGTGTTGACCGACTGGCCGCCCGGACCCGTGGACCGGTAGACGTCGACCTTGAGGTCGTTGGGGTCGATCAGGATCTCGACCTCGGCCGCCTCGGGTAGCACGGTGACGGTGGCCGTGGACGTGTGGATCCGGCCCTTGGCCTCGGTGACCGGTACCCGCTGCACGCGGTGCGTGCCGCCTTCGTGCTCGAGCCTGAGGTAGGCGTCGGGGCCCTTCACGAGGAAGACGGCCTCATTGATCCCGTCTTTGTCCGACGCGTCCTCGGCGAGGACCTCGACCTTCCACTTCTGCGCGGCCGCGTAGCGCAGGTACATGTCGTAGAGGTTCCGGGCGAACAAGTTCGCCTCGTCGCCCCCCACGGCGCCGCGGATCTCCATGATCACGTTGCGGCCCTCGTTGGGGTCCTTCGGCAGCAGCAGGGACTGGAGGTCGTCCTCGAGCGCCTCGACCCGGAGCTCGGCCTCGTCGACCTCCTGGCGCATCAGCTCGCGGTCGTCCCCCGCCGCCTCGGTCAGCATCTCGCGGGCGGCGGTGACGTCCTCGCGGGCGGCGGTCAGGTCGTGCCAGGCGCGCACGATCTCGCCGAGCTCCTTGTGGCGGCGCGACAGGTCGCGCAGCCGGTCGGTGTCCGAGAGGACGGCGGGGTCGGCCAGGTCGGCCTCCACGGTCTCGTACTCCGCCCCGAGCGCGGCCATGCGGTCGTCGAACGTGCTCATGGGCGGCGCTCGTGACGATGGAGGCGCGGCGGGCGCACCCGCCGCCGCCCGCTCAGTCCTGCGCCGCCGGCGCGGGCTTGGCCTTCGCCCTGCCCTTGCGCTCGCCGTAGCGGCGCTGGAAGCGCTCCACCCGGCCCCCGGAGTCGACCAGCTTCTGCTTGCCGGTGAAGAAGGGGTGGCACTCGTTGCACAGCTCGACGTGGAGATCGGCCTTGGTCGAGTGCGTCACGAACGTGTTGCCGCACGAGCACTTGACCGTCGCCTCGGTGTAGTCGGGGTGGATGTCGGGCTTCATGGTGTCTCCAGTGTCGATCGGTCGGTTCAGTCTAGGGGCGCCGCCGGGCCGTCGGCCCGGCGCGGCACCGGGAGCGCGGGGTCAGGTGGCCGGGCCCTTGGCGATCTCGGCCAGGAACTCGTCGTTGCTCGCGGTGGTGCGGATCTTGTCCATGAGCAGCTCCAGGCCGGCCGCCTCCTTGCCGTCGCTGGCCAAGGCGTTGAGCACCCGGCGCAGCTTCCAGACCTGCTGGAGCTGGCCACGCTCGAAGAGGAGCTCCTCGTGGCGGGTCGAGCTGGCGTTGACGTCGATGGCCGGGTAGAGGCGGCGCTCCGACAGCCGGCGGTCGAGGCGCAGCTCCATGTTGCCGGTGCCCTTGAACTCCTCGAAGATGACCTCGTCCATTTTGGAGCCGGTCTCGACCAGTGCCGAGGCGAGGATGGTCAGCGAGCCGCCCTCCTCCACGTTGCGCGCCGCGCCGAAGAACTTCTTGGGCGGGTAGAGCGCGCCGGAGTCGACGCCACCGGACATGATGCGGCCGGTCGCCGGCGCCGCCAGGTTGTAGGCCCGGGCCAGGCGGGTGATGCCGTCGAGCACGATCACGACGTCCTTGCCCATCTCGACGAGGCGCTTCGCCCGCTCGATGGCCAGCTCGGCCACCTGGGTGTGCTCGTCGGCGGGACGGTCGAAGGTCGAGGCGATGACCTCGCCCTTGACCGAGCGGCGCATGTCGGTCACCTCTTCGGGTCGCTCGTCGACGAGCAGGACCATGAGGTGGACCTCGGGGTTGTTGGCCTCGATGGAGTGGGCGATCTGCTTCATCACCGTCGTCTTGCCGGCCTTGGGCGGCGAGACGATCATGCCGCGCTGGCCCTTGCCGATCGGCGACAGCAGGTCCACGATCCGCGCCGTGAGGTTGTCCTTGTCACCGGGCATCTCGAGGTTCAGCCGCGAGTCGGGGAAGAGGGGCGTCAGGTCCTCGAAGCGGGGCCGGCCGCGCGCCGCCTCGGCGTCGAGGCCCGACACGGTGTCGATGCGCAGCAGCGCCGGGTACTTCTCGTTGTTCGACGCCGGCCGGCACGCGCCCTCGACGTAGTCGCCACGGCGCAGCGCGAAGCGCCGGGCCTGGCTGATGGAGACGTAGACGTCCTTGGGTGAGGGGAGGTAACCCTCACAGCGCAGGAAGCCGTAGCCCTCGTCGCGCAGGTCGAGCATGCCCTTCACCTCGACGAGCTCGCCCGAGTAGGGCTGCTCCTGCCCACCGCCCTGGAGCTCGCCGCCCTGACCACCGCGCTCTCGACCCCGGCGCCGGCGGCTGCGCCGGTTGCCGACGTCGCTGTCGGGCTGGTTGCGGTTCTGGTTGCCCTGGTTGCCCTGGTTGTTCTGGCGGTTCCGGTTGCCCTGCTGGCCCTGGCCCTGGTTCTGCCCGTTCTGGCGCGGCGTGTGCTCGACGCCGTCGCCCAGCTCGGGCGGCTCCACGAAGACCGCCGGTCCGGAGTCGCCGGCGCCGGCCGCCTCGGTGGTCGTGGCGGTGGCGGGCGGGGTGGCCTCGGCCCCGGCGGGCGCCGCCGTGTCGGCCCCCGTTCCCGTGCCGGCCTCGGCCTCGGCGTCCCCGGTGGTCGCGGCGGTGGACCGGGAGCGCCGGGCCGGCTTGGTGCCGTTGCCCTCGGCGTGCTCGGCGTCGCCGTTGCTCGCCGCCGGGGCCCCGGAGGTCACCCCGGTCGCATCGAGGATCTGGTCAATGATGTCGGCCTTCTTCGTCCGGCTCGTCGTCTTGAGCGACATGGCCTGGGCGATGGCACTGAGCTCGTCGCGCTCCTTGCCTTCGAGAACCGATCTTTCGAGCTGCTGTTCCGCAGTCATCGGGCTCCTCATCTACGAGGGTTGTCGCCAGGCCCGGGGTTCGTCCGCGCGTGGCGAGGAAATTAAGGGAGGAGTAGGGATTCGCGTGTGAATTCCCTGCCCCGGATCACCTCTGCGTGATGCTCTCCCGGGACCGCTTGTACCCGCGGAGAGCGCTTCGAAGCGCAGTGGGGATGTGACCACTCTAGCGGGATCGGGGGCGCCATGCCAACACACCCGGCCTTCCCGCAGGTCAGATTGTGTCTTTGTTGGTGCGGGACGGCCGTCAGAGGGAGATCTCGGCCAGGACCGAATGCAGGTCGAGGTCGATGACCGAGGGCACCGAGATCGCCTTGATGGCCAGGTCCGGGTCCTTCAGGCCGTGACCGGTCAGGACGCACACGACCTTCGACCCCTTCGGCACGCCCTGCTTGATCAGCCCGGCCACCGAGGCCGACGAGGCCGCCTCGCAGAAGACGGACTCGTGGTCGGCGAGGAAGGTGTAGGCCTCCATGATCTCGTCGTCGGTGACCGCCGTGATGGAGCCGCCGGACTCGGACGCGGCGGCCGTGGCCGAGTACCAGCTGGCCGGGTTCCCGATGCGGATCGCGGTGGCGATGGTCTCGGGGTTCTCGACCGGGTGCCCGAGGACGATCGGGGCCGCCCCGGCGGCCTGGAAGCCCAGCATGCGGGGCAGCCTGGTGGACCGGCCGGCCTCCTTGTACTGCAGGTACCCCTTCCAGTAGGCCGAGATGTTGCCGGCGTTGCCCACGGGGATGCAGTGCACGTCGGGGGCATCGCCGAGGACATCGACGATCTCGAAGGCGCCGGTCTTCTGGCCCTCGATGCGGTGCGGGTTGACCGAGTTCACCACGGTGACGGGCGCGTGCTTCGGGAGGTCGCGCACGATGCTGAGCAGCTGGTCGAAGTTCCCGCGCACCTGCAGCACGCGGGCGCCGTGCATGAGGGCCTGGGCCAGCTTGCCCAACGCGATGTGCCCCTCGGGGATCAAGACGACGCAGGCGAGGCCCGCCCGCGACGCGTAGGCCGCCGCCGAGGCGGACGTGTTCCCCGTCGACGCGCAGACGACCGCCTTGGCGCCCTCCTCCACGGCCAGGGAGATGGCCATGGTCATGCCGCGGTCCTTGAAGCTGCCCGTCGGGTTCGCCCCCTCCACCTTGAGCCACACCTCGGCGTCGACCCGGTCCGAGAGCCGCGGCGCGGGCAGGAGCGGCGTGCCGCCCTCGAGCAGCGTCACGACCGGCGTGCGCTCACTGATGGGGAGGAGGGCGCGGTACTCCTCCATGACGCCGCGCCAGCCCGCCATCACGGCCGGCCTCCTCCCCCGCCGCCGTCCTCGTCGCCCTCGCCGATCACGCGCAGCACGCCGCTGACCCGGTCGACGGCCTGGTGCTGTCGCAGCTCGTCGATGGTGGCGAGCAGGTCGCCCTCGCGCGCCACGTGGGTGAGGAAGATGAGGCGGGCCTCCTCGGCCAGCCCGACCTGCTCCATGGCCCGGATGGAGACGCCGTGGTCGCCGAATATCTTGGCCACGGCGGCCAGGACGCCGGGCCGGTCGGCCACGTCCATGCTGAGGTAGAAGGCCGCCCGCATGTCGCTCTGGGAGCGCACGATGCTGCGCGCGCGCTTCGGCGCGGGCGCCGGCGCGCCGGCCAACAGGTTGCGCGACGCGTCGACGAGGTCGCCCAGCATGGCGCTGGCGGTCGGCCCGCCGCCCGCACCGCGCCCGTAGAGCATGAGCTCGCCGCTGACCGCGCCCTCGACGAACACCGCGTTGAAGGCGCCGCGCACCGCGGCCAGCGGGTGCGTCTTGGGGACCATGGCCGGGTGCACCCGGACGGAGATCTCGGGGCCGCCGTCGACCAGCTCGGCGACCGCCAGCAGCTTCACGGAGTAGCCGAGCCGACTGGCGTAGGCGACGTCGGCCGCGCTGATGCCGCTGATGCCCTCGCGGTGGACGTCGGCGTCCACGATGTCGGATCCGAACGCGAGCGCGGCCAGGATGGACGCCTTGGCGGCGGCGTCGTGCCCCTCGACGTCCGCCGTGGGATCGCGCTCGGCCAGGCCGAGCTCCTGTGCCTCGCGCAGCACGTCGTCGTAGCTGTCGCCCTGCTCCTCCATGCGGGTGAGGATGTAATTCGTCGTGCCGTTGACGATCCCCATCACGCGCAGGATCTGCTCGCCGGCCAGCGACTCGCGCAGCGGCCGGATGACCGGGATGGCGCCCGCCACCGCCGCCTCGTAGAGCAGGTCCACCCCCGCGGCCGCCGCCACCTCCGCCAGCCCGGCGCCGGCGGTGGCCAGGAGCGCCTTGTTCCCCGTGACCACGGGCTTCCCGCTGCGCAGCGCGCTCTCGACCAGCTCGTGGGCGGGGTGCAGCCCCCCGATCAGCTCGACCACGACGTCGACGTCGTCGCGGGCGACGAGCGCGGCCGCGTCGGAACCGATGAGGCGCGGGTCGATGGCCGGGGCGCGGGGCTTGTCCGGGTTAGCCACCGCGATGCCGACGAGCTCGAGGCGGATGCCGGTCCGGGCGGCGACGTCGTCGGCGCGGGTCAGCAGTATCTCGGCCAGGGCGCCCCCGACGTTGCCGCAGCCGAGCAGCGCGACGCGAACGGTTGGGGCCGGGTGCGCATGCGGGTGGGCGGGGGCGCTCGCCGGGGCCTTCGACCCGGTCCTGGCCTCGTCGGCGGTCACCTCCAAACGGTACAGGGTGCCCAACCGACGTCCTGCTCCATCGGGTGCCGGGTGGTGCTAGCACGACACCGCGCCGTGGGGTGGGCGCCCTTGAGCACGCCCGCCAGTCCGACCACACTGATCCCCGGGGAGGTTCCTTGTCGTTATTCGGGATGCTGCTTCACACCGGAGCGCGCCAACGGTGGCGATCCTGGCTGGCACTCATGCTACTCACCGCGCTCGTCGTCGGGGTCGTGCTGGCAGGTGCCCAGACGGCTCGGCGCACGGCGACGGCCTGGCCGCGATTCGAGGCCGTGCACGGCTTCGACACATTCGCCTATGCCTCGACCCCCATCAGCGACCCCGCCGCGGTGCCTGGCGTGGCCGCCGCCGTCCACATTCGCTCGCCCGCCTCGGGGCCACCCACCTGCACGTCGTGCACGGGCCAGATCAACGGAAACTATTTCAGCATCCAGCAGGTGGCACCGGCCCAGCTGACGCGGCTCGTCAAGCTCGTCAGCGGGCACATGCCCGACCAGTCCGACCCGGGCCAGGTCCTGGCGTCCGAGAGCCTCGCACCCTTCGGGGTCCACATCGGCACCGTGCTCCACGCTCCCCTGGCGTCGTCGGCACAGCGTGCCGGCGTGTTGAGCAACGAGAACATCAGGCCCCTCGGGCCGACGGTCACCTTGCACGTGGTCGGCATGTCCATCTCGGAATTCGAGTTCCCCTCCAACGCCACGCCGTCCTATGACCTCTATGCCACCACTGCCTTCGCCCAGAAATACGACCCGGACGCCGTGCTGTTCGACGAGTACGCGTTCAGCCTCTGGCACAGGACGAGCGACCTCCTGCGGTTCGACGCAGCCCTGAGAGCCGACGGCGTGGCCGGCTCGGAAGACCTCTCGGCGATCGGCAGCTCCATCTCGACCTCCATCGCCCCGCAGGTGGTCGGCTGGTGGATCCTGACCGCCCTGGCCGGGCTGGTCGGCGTGATCGTCCTGGCGCAGGCGCTGGCGCGTCAGGACGCCATCGACTCGGAGGACTACCCCATCCTGCGCGCCGTCGGCGCCACCCGACGCCAGCTCTTCACGTTCACCATGCTCCGCACCGTGCTGCTCGCCTCCGTCGGTGTGGTCGGGGCCGTGATGCTGGCGGCAGCGTTGTCGGTCCTCACCCCGTTCGGCGAGGCCCGGTTGGCCGATCCCAGTCCGGGGTTCCAGTTCGATCCGTTGCTGCTCTTGGGCGGGGCGGCCCTCGCTCTGGCCGTCGTCGTCGCCCTCGGGATCTGGCCGGCAGTCCGGGCGTCGCGGTCCGTGAGCAGCGCCGACCAGCCCGTCATGCGGCCGTCGCGGATCGTCGGGGCCGTGTCGGCGTCGGGTGCGCCGCCGAGTGTCCTCATCGGAATCCGCAACGCGCTCGAACGTGGGCGGGGTCGCAGCGCAGTGCCGGTGGGCTCGGCCCTGGTGGGCGCTGTGCTGGCAGTCGCGGCGCTGTGCGGGGCCGCCGTCTTCGGCTCCAGCCTCACCCATCTCACCACGACCCCGGTGCTCTACGGGCAGGGGTTCGACGCGTGGTTCTCGGCCAACACCACGGGAACCCAGGCGCAGAACGAGCAGTTGCTCGCCGCACTCCAGCGACCGGGCATCACCGCCATCCTGGCCGGGGCCTCCGGCGCGGTCAGCATCGACGGCGCGCTGGTCGACGCCCTGGCCGGTCAGACACTCCGGGGCCCCTATGTCATGACGACCACCTCCGGCGTCGCGCCAGTCGCCCCCGACCAGGTCCTCCTCGGCACCAAGACGATGCACCAGCTGGGCGCGCACCTCGGCTCAACCGTCAAGGTGACGTTCCCGTCCTCGGGGTCCGGCCCTGGGCAGAGCCGACGCTTCACCGTGGTCGGCACGACCGTGCTGCCGCCGGACTTCAACCCCCGAGGGGGACTCGGAACCGGCGCCATCTTCACCCTCGCGGGCTTCGTGGGAAACCGCTGCACCTCTGGCCGGGACGGTGCGGCCTGCATCTCCTCGTCGGTCCTCGCGAACAACGGTGCCTTCCTGGTGCGCGCGGCGCCCGGACCGCAGGGCAAGGCGGCGATGGCCGCTCTGAGCCGCGCCTACGCCTCGCAGGTGAACTTCCCGCAGCCGCCGACGAATCTCGTCAACTTCGGAGAAGCGGTGAATTTCCCCTTGATCCTCGGCCTCATCGTCGTCCTCTTCGGGGTGGCGACGCTGCTCCACATGCTGCTCTCCAGCCTGAACCGGCGTCGGCGGGAGATGGCCCTGCTGAAGTCGCTCGGCTTCGTCCGCCGCCAGATCGCCCTGTCCGTCTCATGGCAGACCACGACGGTGGCGACGATCGGCATCGTGCTTGGCATTCCCCTCGGCATCGCCGTCGGGCGCGTGGTCTGGGACGCTTTCGCGTCCAACATCGGAGTGGATGCGACACCCGTCGTCACTGTGTGGGTCATCGCGGGTATCGCGGTCGGGACGCTGGTGGTGGCCAACGTGTTAGCGGTCGGGCCGGCACTGGTGGCGTCCCGGGCCAAGGCGGCGTCGCTCCTCAAGGCTGAGTGAGCCTCAACCGTCGAGTCGGGTGAGGTCCTCGAAGTCCTCGCGCCGGACGGTGATGCGGGCCGTGCCGTCGGAGACGAAGACGACGGCCGGGCGGGGCACCTTGTTGTAGTTGGAGGCCATGGCGTAGCCGTAGGCGCCGGTGACCGGCGTGGCGATGATGTCGCCCACCTCGAGGTCGTCGGGCACGTAGGCGTCGGGCACCACGAGGTCGCCGCTCTCGCAGTGCTTGCCGACGATGCGCGCCGGCCGCGGCCGCGGCGCGGCGGCCGAGCGGGGGAGGAAGGCCTCGTAGCCGCTGCCGTAGAGCACGGGCCGCGGGTTGTCGCTCATCCCCCCGTCCACGCTCACGTAGGTCCGGATGCCGGGGAGGTGCTTCACGGTGCCGACGGTGTAGAGCGTCATGCCGGCGGTGGCCACGATGGCGCGCCCGGGCTCGGCCGAGACCCTCGTGGCGGGGTCGACGCGCGCCTTGGCGCAGGCCTCGCGGGTGGCGTCCGCCCACTCGGCCATGGTCGGGGCCGACTCGCCGTTGACGTAGGGCACGCCGAGCCCGCCGCCCACGACCAGCTCCGCCAGGCCGAGCGGAGCGAAGAACGCGCCGAGCACCTCGGCCGCCTGCTCGAAGGACGAGGCGTCGAACACCTGGCTCCCGATGTGGGCGTGCACCCCGACCAGCTCGGCGCCGGGCAGGAGCTCGAGGGCGGCCACCGCCTCGGCGGCGGCGCCGGAGGAGACGGAGAAGCCGAACTTGGAGTCCTCCTGGCCGGTGCGCACGAACTCGTGGGTGTGCGCCTCGACGCCGGGTGTCACCCGGACGAGGACCTTGGGCCGGTCCGGGGACGGTTGGGACGACTCGAGCAGGCCTCCGAGGCGGGCCACCTCGTCGAAGGAGTCGACGACGATGCGCCCGACGCCGGCGGCGAGCGCGGCGGCCAGCTCCTCGGCCGACTTGTTGTTGCCGTGCAGGACCAGGCGCTCCGCCGGCACGCCCGCCGAGAGGGCGACGTGGAGCTCGCCACCCGACGCCACATCGAGGTGCAGGCCCTCGTCGTGCGCCAAGCGGGCCATGGCCCGGCACAGGAACGCCTTGGTGGCGTAGGCCACCCCGTCACCCCAGGCGGCCACGGCCTCGCGGCAGGCGTGGCGCAGGTGGTCCTCGTCGTAGACGAAGAGGGGCGTGCCGAACTCCTCCGCCAGCTCCAGGACGTCGATGCCACCGACGTAGAGGTGGCCCCGGTCGTCGACGGACGCAGTGCGCGGGAGGAGGTGGCGCTCCAGCGGCGCGGTGGCGACGTCGTGATCCGTCGGCATGGAGATGCAGGATACGGCAGCACCCGTGCACCCCTCTCACCCCGGGAACGGCACGGGTGCGTGGGGACTACGATCGTCCCCTGCTCGCGCGCCGTCGCGGGCAGTGCCCGCCCCCGTAGCTCAGCGGATAGAGCACCGGCCTCCGGAGCCGGTGGCGCAGGTTCGAGTCCTGCCGGGGGCGCCGAGTGTTCTAGCTGGTCAGACCCATTTCTGACAGCGCTGGGCTTCCGGACCACAGAATTGGCAATCCGTCCTGGCAATCCGATCCACTCCTTCGGTATTCTGGGTGGCAAGGAGCGGCCATGCCAGGACACATGCAACAGCGAGGACCATCGTCCTGGCGGCTCCACGCTTTCGTCGGGCAGGACAGCAACGGACGCAAGCGGTACACCTCCAAGACCTTCCACGGGACGAAGAAGGAGGCGGGCATCGCTCTGGCGGCGTTCGTCACTGAGGTCGCCAAGGACAGGAGTACCTCATCGGCGTCCGAGCCGATCACCGTGTCGCAGACGCTCGACAAGTGGCTGAACTCCAGGAAGGCTCAGCTGTCCCCTGCCACAACGGACAGGTATCGGGTGGCGATCAAACACGTCGAGCCGGTCCTCGGGTCGATGCGCGTCGCCCGCCTACGGCCACACCACATCGAGGACTTCTACAGCGCGCTGGTCGCCGAGGGTCAGTCGGGTTCCTCCATCCGGAAAATCCATTGGGCATTGCGCCAGTCACTGGCCTGGGCGCACCGGCGTGGCTATTCATCGATCATCGCCACTGACGGAATCGAGTTGCCCCCGCTCGGTGCCAGGGAGATGGAACCGCCCTCCTCCGCCGACGTCCGAACTGTGATCGATCACCTGCTGGCAAAGGACCCTAATTGGGGCACCCTCGTGGCCGTCATCGCCTGGACGGGATGCCGACGCGGAGAGGTCGCCGGTCTTCGCTGGGAGGACGTCGATCTCATTGAGGGGAACCTCTTGATCCGAAGGTCGGTCGCCGCGGTTCCGGGTGGGATCCAGGTCAAAGGGACCAAGACCGGAGACATCCGCCGAATCGCAGTTGGCCCGAAGACCGTGAAGCTCTTGAAGGCGCACCGCAAGCGGGCTGACGTTCGGGCCAAGAAATGCGGTGCGACGGTGGCTCTCTCGGCCTACATATTCTCGCCGGATCCGGCGAGCCAGCGGCCCTATAACCCGTACACGATTACAAGGACCTTCGTCGAAGCATGTCGAGCGGCCGGCGTACCTCCGATGCGGCTGCACGACCTCCGGCACCATTCGGCGACGACGTTGCTCAAAAGCGGTGCAAGCGTCGGTGAGGTCATGGATCGACACGGGTGGCGGACGGTGGAAATGGTCAACAGGTATCGCCACCTGTTAGACGCTCAAGACATTGGAGCCGCCAAAGCATTGGAGAACGCGTGAGACGTGTAGTTGTGGGCGATCAGAACAACGGTTAGCGGCCGGCAACCGCCGTTGATTCCACAATTCCTGTGAGTCGAGGATCGATCCCGAGAACTATCTGATGAGCACGGACAACGACCCAGTCGACTATCTCTCACAGCATCGTCTTTTTGTTCATTCCCGCCCCCGCTCTCCTCAGAAACATCGGTGGCTGTTACTGCATGTGCTTGCGGTGCACCGGGATCGCTTCAAGGCAGATGGCGGCCGCCCCGACGGGCGCGCGCGAATGTCTGGTTCCCGCGCCGCCGCGACCCGAAGGTAGACCGCTTCGCTGCTGGAGTCGATGACTTCCAAAAGTCGCCGTCGAGAATGGCGCAGTCCACACACCGCCGATGAAGAACCTTTCGGGCATCCGCGGCGGGCCCGAAGCGTCCCGCGCAGTCGTCATTTTCGCTCCCTCCCTCGATCACTATGTGTGCCAGCTGGTCAGAGACCGAGCGGACGATCACCGATCACGCCCGCCTGTTGCAGATCGCCGATCTGGTCGGGAGCCAGGCCGAGTAAGTCGGAGAGCACCTCCTCGTTGTGCTCCCCGAGGAGCGGCGCCGGCGATCGGTACCAACCCCCCGTGGAGCCCGAGAGGCGCATCGGCCATCCGGGGTAGCGGTGCTCACCCACGATCGGGTGAGCAACCGGTTCCCAAAAGCCGCGTGCCTGCATCTGGTGGTCTTCGTCTATGGCATAGGCAGGGACGACCGGCTGAGCTCCGGCAACCCCGAGCGCGCCGAGAGCAGCCGCGAGCTCGCGATTCGCGCACCACGCTGCGATCTCCGCATCGATCCGATCGTGTGCCGCATGCCGCTGATCAACGGTCGCAAGCTCCGGATCACCGACCCACGATCGGGCGCCAATGGCCTCGCACAAGGCCTTCCACTGCTCTTCGGTGGTCACCGAGACCGCGAGCCATTCGTCGGTCCCGGCGCACGCGTACACCCCCTGGGGCGCAGCTTGCAGGCAACGATTCCCGCTCCGGGTCATCAGCTCGCCGTAGGCCTCGAACTCGAGGATCTGCTCAACTGAGACGTTCACGGCCAGGTCGATCATGGGCACCTCGACGTGCTGGCCGGCACCCGTCTCCCGGCGCTCCTCCAGCGCAGCAAGGACGGCGAACGCCCCATGGATGCCGGCGAGGGGGTCGCACAAGCCGGGGGCCATTGGTGGCCCGTCGTCGTAGCCGGTGACGAACGCCATGCCCGACGCCTGCTCCATGGTCGTGGCGAACCCCGGCCGGTCGCGCCAGGGTCCCTCCAGACCCCACCCGGGCATGCTGACCATCACGACGTCGGGGCGGACTTCCCGGATGGCGTCGTAGGTAAGTCGGAAATTCTCCATGACGCGGGGGGTGAAGTTCTCGACGACGACATCTGATTGGGCGGCTAGCCGCAGGAAGAGCTCGCGTCCCTGGTCGTGACCGAGGTTGAGCGTGATGCCGCGCTTGTTCAGGTTGGCCGAGAGGAACAGGTACCCCTGCTCCCACCACTGGTCGGACTTTGGAGAGACGCTGACATTGAACCGCATCGAGTCGGGGCGCTGGACGGACTCGACCTTGATGACGTCTGCGCCGAGGGTGGCGAGGTACTGGGTCGCCGAAGGACCGGCCCAGAACGCTGTGACGTCGAGAACCCTGACACCTTCGAGCGGAAGGCAACTGTCCTCACCAGAACGACGTTGTGGCGACGCTGTTCGATCCGAGTGGAAGGGCGCCGCCACATGCTCACCCACGCTCGGAGCGGGAACCACCGGGCGTGGCTCGGTGGCCGAGCTGAGGAATGGCGGGCGCGGGTGCGAGAACCCGCCGCGAGGATTGCTGGCAAAGAGTCCGCGATCGGCGAGCGGTTCGAATTGCGACAGGGATGCGCCATTGAGCACAGGCGCCGCAGGGACTCGGAACGTGGCTGCCCGTTCGACGATCTCCGCTACCTCACGCTGCTCGGTCCACCGGTCGATGACGGGGCGCAACTCCGCCTCACGGGCGACGCGGGCGCGTGTGCTGTCGAGCTGGCTGTCCTCGATGAGATCAGGACGTCCGATCATGGCCAGTAAGTCGTGCCACTGCTGCGCGGTGAGGGTCGTCAAACCGACAAAGCCGTCCTTGCAAGGCTCGATGCCCGGAACCATCTCGACCGTGGCCCGCCGGCGGGCACCCCCGGGAACCGAGGCAGCCACCGACGGGTAGCACACGAGCGTCACCGCGAGCGCTTCGAGGGTCGCCACATCGACCAGCTCGCCGCTGCCAGTCCGATGGAGGCGGGCACGCGCGGCCAGGGCGCCCGCTGCACCGTAGGCACCGGCGATCCATTCCCCGAGGCCGCCGCCGACGCTCAGAGGCTCGCGACGCCACGAACCGTGGTTGTGCATCGAGCCCGACAGGGCCTGGAGGAGGAAGTCGTTCGCCGACTGTGCGCTGCGCGGGCCGGTGAGGCCGAAGGGTGTGAGAGACACCATGGTGAGCTCGTGGTTCACCTCATGGACATCTGTGAAGCGAAGGCCTCGGGCATCCAATTGCTGGGCCGGTGAGCTGCTCACAGCGATGTCGCTTGCAGCCAGCAATTCGAGGAGCCGGTCGTGGCCGGCGGGTTCGTCGGGGTCAGCAACGGTGCTGCGCTGCCCCGCGGCGAGGAAACGGAACAGAACGCCGTCCGGGTCGCCATCCCGACCCAGCGACCCCGTTCGGGACCAGTGCCGCAGCGGGTGGCCCGAGGAGGGCTCTACCTTGAGTACCTCGGCTCCGGCGTCGGCGAGCAGCTTCGTGCAGTACGACCCGGCCAGATCGTCGGAGAGGTCGAGCACCCGCACTCCAGCCAGTGAGTTCAGCGGACCCCCAGTCACTGGCCCCAGAATAACGAGACGACACGTCTCACGCCAGCGGCACTGAATGGGCATGAGACGCAGTGACTCGTTATTGTGTCCTCGGAGTTGCGCCTTGGCACCAGGCCGGACGCTCGACCGGGGTCCACGATCGGAGAGGACGGAGCGGATGAGCATCACCGACGACCGATACACATTGCGCCAAGCCGTCGGGATGGTGGTGGTCCCCGGCGCCCGCTACACGTCTCGGGAGTTCTTCGACCTCGAGATGGAGCGTCTGTGGCCTCGCGTCTGGCAGGTGGCCTGCCGCGAAGAGGAGGTTCCCAATTCGGGCGATTATCTCGAGTACACCATCGGAGACCAGTCGATTCTGATCGTGCGGAGCGATCACAAGGAGATCAGGGCATACTTCAACGCCTGCCCACATCGCGGTACCCGGCTCGCCTCTGGCGTGGGGAGCTTCGCCACGTCCCAGATCCGGTGTCGATATCACGGGTGGCGTTGGCACTTCGATGGTGAGATCGCAGAGGTCGTGGACCGCCATGAATTCCCAGAAGCGATGACCGACGATTTGATCTGCCTGGGCAATGTCCAGGTTGGTCAATGGGGGGGATTCGTCTTCGTCAACATGGACCCGAACTGCGAGCCCTTCCACTCGTTCATCGGTGACATTCCTGATCGCTTCGCCACCTACCGCTTCGAGAACCTGCGCTTCCGGTCCTACCGAACGATCGTGTTCGAGTGCAACTGGAAGACCGCCGTCGATGCATTCAACGAGGGCTATCACCCACAGTCTCTGCACCCCCAGATGCTCTCCTGGTTCAATGACACGCTCTTCACATACGAACAACTGGGCCAGCACAGCTGCTACTACGTGCCAGAGGATCGCCAGCGCGAAGGCGGGCCGAGCCCACGCCTCGGGATCAAGAAGGAGGACGTCGACCCGGCGGAGGTTCTCGCCGAGCGTGTCGACGCTGTGGCCGGCCTGTTCCCACGTGAAGACCAAGCCGTTCTCGAGGACCTCAAAAAGAACGGGCCTCCACCGGGCAAGACCATCGGCAAGGTCTTCGATGAGCTCCGGCTCAACGCCATGCGCCGTGGAGGGATCGACGTGGAGGGCCTAACGGACAAGGATCTCCGGGGTTCAGGAACCATTCACCTCTTTCCGAACTTCCTCGGACCTATCACTCACGGCAATGCCACGCTGTACCGGGCCAGGCCCAACGGCCTCGACCCCGACAGCACGCTGGTCGACTACTGGGCACTCCAGTGGGTGCCGCGGGACGCCGAACCCAAGGCCGTCGAGCACAAGTTCTACGAAGATTGGACCACGAAGGACTGGGGCCTCATCAACAACCAGGACTTCGCAAACATGGTCGAAGTGACCCGGGGCATGAAGTCCAAGGGGTACCGGGGGGCGATGCTGAATCCTGTGCAGGAGGCCAACCTGATCCATCACCAGCGCGTTCTCGATCGGTACCTCTCGGCATGACGGATATGGGCGGCAACACGAACCCCGCGACGTCCAGCACGGATGATGCGGACGGATGTGACCTCGCAAAGACGTTCGACTACTGGAGCCCCGTCTTCGCACCTGATCCGTACCCTCTGCTCCGGCGGCTCCGAGCGGACTGCCCGGTGGCGCGCAGCGACGAGCTCGACGGCTACTTCATCGTGTCGCGCTATGAGGACGTCAACGCAGTCCTGCGCGACCACGCCACTTTCACGTCCACCGTGATGACGGCACCGGCCATACCGGTCGAAGCCCGCCCGGCCGTCCCGCCCCTCGACCAGGACCCGCCGTTGCACACCCGTTACCGGCAGCTCCTCTCGCCCTTCTTCACCCCGGCCCGGGCCGCCAGCCTCGAGGCCGTCGCCCGAGACACCGCCCGAAGGCTGGCGGCAGCCTGCACCGGCACGATCGAGGCCTACATGGCGTACTGCTTTCCGATGCCCACGGTGGTCGTCAGCCAGATCCTCGGGATGGACCCAGCAGACTATCGACGGTTCGAGACTTGGATCGCATCAACCGTGGACGGTCAAGGCGTCGATCCTGGCTCTGCCCTCGATGCCAGCACGGAAATGCACGAGTACCTCACGGCACTCTTGGCGCGGCGCCAGCAAGAGCCGCGTGACGACCTCTTGACCTTCTTGCTCACTGCCGAGGTCGACGGCGAGCCACTCAGTGATGCCGAGCGTCTCGGCATCGCACAGCTGCTGCTAATCGCCGGCATAGACACAACCGCCAACACCCTGGCGCATGCTCTGCTCTACCTGTCCGAGAACGCTGAGGCTCGCCAGCGACTCGCCGGTGACAGCCTGCTGATGACGACCGCCGTCGAAGAGTTCCTTCGCATCTACGCGCCAGTCTCGTTGGTTCGAGGCACACGAATGGACACGGAGGTGGCTGGCTGCCCGATACCTGCAGGAACCCCGGTGTTCGTGTCGATCCCATCGGCCAACCGCGACGAACGCCGATTCAGCGATGCCGAGGACATCGTGCTCGATCGAGAGCACAACGCGCATATTGCGTTTGGTGCCGGCGTCCATCGCTGCCTTGGAACGCATGTGGCGCGAATGGAGCTGCGAGTGGGCCTGGAGGAGTTCCTGGCCGCCATTCCCAACTTCCGCCTCGCCGATCGCGAGGAAGTGTCGTGGAAGCCAGGACCAATCCGCGGCCCCAACCGTTTCGAGCTGATCTGCGGTTGAGCCAATGACGGATGATGCCAACCTTTTGGCATACTGACGAACGTGACAAAACGGAGTCGCGGCAGGCCGCGCGAAGAGAGTGTCGATACCGCGGTGGTGGAGGCGGCTGTCGCCGAGATCGCCGAGAAGGGGCTGACGGCCGCCACCATGGAAGCGATCGCTCTCCGCGCCGGCGTCGGCAGGGCGACGCTCTATCGACGTTGGCCCAACAAGTCCGCTCTGCTCTACTTCTGCGCCGATCAGCTCGTCGAGGTCATCGAGCCGGCCGACACCGGTGACTTGCGCAAGGACCTGTTGAGCGTATTCGAAACCTTGGCCGAGCTGTCATACGGCGACGGTCCGCTGGCGCTTCTGGCTCCGACCTTCATCGCGGCGGCCGCGCATGACCAGCAGATGCGAACCTTCGTGGCTGACAACGTCGTGAGTCGCCGATCCGGTGCTGTCGTAGCCTTGCGCCGAGCGCGGCGGCGGGGGGAGCTGCGTCAGGGTGTCAAAGTCAATCTCACCGTCGACATGATCGCCGGTGCCCTGTCCGACCGGGCGTACCTCCTCGGCAAGCCCGTCACCTCTGCCTACGTCCGGAGCGTCATCGACCAAGCCATCGCCGGCATCGTGGCCGAACCCGGCTCATGACTCGGGCGTGACACCGCGTTTGGTCACCACCGTGTCGCGGACCGGGCGGGCCTGGCAGGCGAGCCGGATGTTCTTGCCGGCATAGAACGAGCGCCCCTCGAAGAGCTTGAGCCCCTTGAGCTCGAGAGGCCCGGGACGGTCGAAGGCGTCGGCATCGTCGACTTCGATCCAGCAGAGCGTGCATTCGGCCTGTCCGTGACAAATGGTCGGCCAGTGGTAGCCGAGCCGTTCAGCGGCTCGCATTAGGGGCTCGCCGCTGCGCACATCGATCTGGACCTTCGACGGCTCGATGTGCACCGTCACACCCGTCTGCGATTTCATGTTCGCATCGCCGAACCGATCGGGTTCTCGGTTTCGAACCGATCGGCACGACCCATGGAGGAGCGCTCACCCCTCATTCTGCATCCAACGCTCCGTTCCGACCATGTGCCGAGCGCCGAACACTGGGAGCCGTGCCGGCGTCGTATGACCCGGCGCCGCCTCGCACACGAACGGCACGGCGTTGACTGCTGCCATCGCCGTGCCAACGAGCAGGACGCTCATCACATCCGGCTCATCGGACATACCGAGCGTGACCGGAGGCAGGAAGGAGACCGCGGCCTCGACCCGCGGTTCGCCCTCGATCTCTATCCAATAGCCGTCGGGATCAGACCAATCGCAGTCGAGTGACCGGCTCATCGACCATCGCACGCGTAGCTCGACGATCGATCGGCCATGCGCATAGCCCAGATACGTCCGGGTGACGGCAGCCATCGTCCCAGCAGCAATGTGCATCCAACCGAGGTCGACATCGGTGAGAGTCGCTGCTAACTCGATGAACGCCTCCTTGTGGTCCAGCTGGACTGCCAGCATGTCGGCGACGAGATCGAGGGTGTCGAAGAAGCCAGGAAGGTCGGGCGCGAGCGCAGGTGGCCGCCCGTCAGGGGCGACGCCCAGCGGGCCGAGACGTCGCGCACGAACCGGCTCTCCGAAGCCCAGTGATCGCCATACGTCCGGATCGGGATAGCCCGAGCAGTCGAGCGTTTCGACGAGCTTCACGGAGTGGACTCGGCGACAGGCTCCAGTGAGCATTCCTGCGAGCAGGTTCGCGAACCCGGGATCGAAACCCGTGCCCATGAAGGTCGCCCCGCCATCACGCGCCGCGGCATCCAGCCGTTCTCGCCACCCGTGGCCGAAGTTGGTCCCTGTCAGATAGCCGTTCGACGTAGTGACGACATTCGCACCACCTCGCAAGAAAGCTTCTACGATCTCCACGTCGAGCTTTGCTGCCATGAACGACACGCAGTCGGGACGCTGTGCGAGCAACACCTCGACGTCATCAGTCGCGAGAACTCCGGTATCCGCAGTCCCGGCGAGCTGTCCCGCATCCACGCCAACTTTGTCCGGCGAGTGCACATAGACGCCCACAAGTTGGAGCTCTGGGTGGTCGATGATGGCGGCGAGCGCTCGCCGACCCACCTTGCCGGTCGCCCACTGCACGACTCGGTATGGCCCCACTTTCCTCCCTTCGCGAGTCTCGACGTCGATTCGGAACGTATCGACAGTGGCGCCCGTGCGACGTGAGACGTTGTGCCTCATATTATGCGAAAATGCCCGGGGAGGCTCGTCCTGACCGTAAAGGTGAAACTCTCCGGTCCATACTGAGGTGCGGCTGACGACGGCCTGAGGACGTGCCGCAAACTACGGGGTATTTGGGGGTCTTGGATGACACACTCTTTACGCAGGGCATGCCGAGCCGCCCTGACTGCGTTGGCTATGACACTTGGAGTAACGGGTGCGGGATTGGCCGGCCAGATTTCGATCGTGTCGGCGCCGGCCTCTGCGGAGACCTCTACCCAAGGCGACCCACCAATTGGCGGACAACCAGCCCAGCTCAGCGGCCCCATCGAGCCCGCTGACGCCGCGTATCTAATCGCCGGAGCCTGGGGACCCTCCCTCAAGGCCGCAGGTTATGAGCAGCGCGGAGTATTTCGCGTCGGGGACGGCGTACTCCTACCAAGCGACCGGACCCGAGAACAACGCGGGAACGTGGAAGGTCGCTCCCGCCAACAGCGCGCTTTACCGCACTCGAATCGTGGTGCGCATGCCGACAAATCCATCGCGGTTCAACGGGACGGTCGTCGTGGAGTGGCTGAACGTCAGCGGAGGCGGGGATGGCGCTGTCGACTCGGTGTACTTGTCACCAGAGTTGGAACGAGCGGGGTTTGCCTGGGTGGGCGTCTCCGCGCAGCAGGTGGGAATCGACAACCTGCACCAAAAGGATCCGGGGCGCTATGGCTCACTGATGGATCCGGGGGACCAGTATTCCTACGACATCTACACCCAGGCCGCCCGAGCCCTGCTCGTCGGTGGCCACGCGAACCCCCTGGCCCCACTGCACCCCAAGCGGCTGTTGGCGGTGGGTGAGTCCCAGTCGGCGCTCTACCTGACCACCTACATCGACGCCATTCAGCCCCTTTACCATGTGTTCGACGGCTTCTTAGTGCACAGTAGGGCCGGGGGAGCAGTGGGGATCCCCGGTGCATCACCGAGCGGCAGCTTCGGTGGCGACGTCCACATCCGCACCGACATCGGCGTCCCGGTGCTCATGATGATCACCGAAACAGATGAGACTTTCGGCGGGTACTACCGTGCCCGTCAGCCCGATACGCGCTTCATCAGGCTCTGGGACGTCGCAGGCGCCTCTCACGCAGACTCCTACATCGTCACGCCTCAGTCGCTCAAGTCTCTTGGCTGCACCTCGGTCGACGAGGCACCAAGTCATTTCATCTTTGAAGCCGCCCTCTCCGCCGTCAATACCTGGATGGTCACCGGTTCGCCGCCGCCGTCGGCGCCTCGTATGAAGATCCAGGTCGTTGACGGCACGCCTACCGTGCAGACCAACACCAGAGGAACGGCGATCGGTGGCATCCAGAGTCCGTGGGAACGGGTGCCGATTGCGGCCTATTCGAACACAACACCCCCCGGATCGGCCGGATTCTGCGTCCTGTTCGGGTCGACTCGTCCCTTCAGCAAAGCGCAGCTCAAAGCCCTGTATGGGACCAAGTCGTCTTACCTGAAGGCATACACGACGGCGACGGACGAGGACATCAAGGCGGGATACATCCTTCAGGCCGACAAGGCTCAAGTTCTCGCCTTCGCCAAACAGGTCCAGTTCTAACGGCTGGGCGTTTGCTGATAGCCAGGCGATAACAGCGTTTCCCTATGGCGAAGGGTTCGCACACTGGACGAGTGCAGTCGAGTTATGAGACCCATTTCGACCGTCTGTGGTCTTTTGGGCAGTCTGATCCAGTCATACCGATTCACTGCTCCTGGTCGCCGGCCAACGTCTGGCCGACTAAGTCCAAGAGGGCGACCTTGGGGACCAGGCGGGGCCGACCGAGGCAGATGACCGGGAGCTCGCCCCGAGCCACCAGCTCGTAGGCGAAGGCCCGGGAGATCCCGAGCAGATCGCTGGCCTCGGCGACGGTGTAGACGAGGCGATCGTCAGGTGTCTGTGGTGTCCGTATGGAGGTGGGCATGGCCACCACGCAGCCAGCCAGTATGCAACCGGTGGCCACCACCCCCTGCGACCGCTCAGCACTCACGGGATTCATGAGCAAGATATCGTCCCAGGTAGCCCACGACTTGACCTATGACTCCTGGCCGGCGTTCGGAGGCAACCGGTTCAGAACCTTCCCGGACCCGACATCTTGAGATGAAGGCGTACACTCACAACCAAGGGTGCCGAACCGGAAGAAGGGCCCATGAAGAAACTGGCGAGTTTGTCATGGCGGGCTCGGGGTTCTGGGGCTACTTGCACCGCCGAAGTTGATCACCCGATTCGCGGCTTTCGAGTCAACCCAAAGTACCGGTCCAACTCTACCGCGCTAGCTGGATCCGAGGGGTCACCGCCTACGGTTTCATGGATCTCCTTCGACGGGGACACATATTGGGTCCGACTCTCAGTTGCCCAGGGTTGGCCGCGTTCGATTCGAATAACACAAAGCGATGTGGACGGAGCGAGGGATTAGAAACGCGGGCTATGACATCGCGTAGAAGAGGCTGTCGCCAAGATCAGAACAGCAGAATCTCTGAGATGTCTCACTGTCCAGGCGTTATGGGGGCTCCCCTCTCGGACCGTGCGCAACCGGCACGTACCGTGCGGTCGCTCACTCCTTGACGGCGAACAGTTTCCAGGACTCAGGCACCCCTTTGAGTTCGTGCTCACCCCGCTCGCTGAACTCGATCCCGGAGCCGACGACCAGATCCTTGACGGTCCCAGAAACCAGCACCTCACCGGGTGCGGCCAGCGCCCCCACCCGGGCGGCGATGTGAACGGCCAAGCCACCGAGGTCGTCGCCCCGGACCTCGCACTCGCCGGTGTGCAGCCCCACCCGCAGTTCGATCCCTAGCTTGCCGGTGGCGTCGGTGATGGCCTGGGCACAACGAATGGCCCTGGCCGGACCGTCGAACGAAGCCACGAAGCCATCGCCGGTGGTGTTGATCTCCCTGCCCCGGAATCGACGAAGTTGCTCCCGCACGGCCTTGTCGTGGGCGTCGAGGATCGAGCGCCAACGCTGGTCGCCCAACGACGCCGCCCGGGCGGTGGAGCCGACGATGTCGGTGAAGAGCACCGTGGTGAGGATGCGGTCCGGGTCGTGGCTGCCGAGTTCACCCGTGAGGAACTGCTCGATTTCGTCAAGGACAGCATGCGAATCCCCGGCCCACAGAAAATGGTCGGCGCCATCGAGCTCTACGTAACGGGCGCTCGAGATGTGCGTCGCCAAATAACGCCCGAGCGTTACGGGGTAATAGCGCGTATCCTTTCGGTGCAGGACGAGGGTGGGAATGGCAATAGTCGGGAGAACGGCGCGCAGATCCGACTCCATGGCGATGTCATATTGGGCCCGTGCCACTGCGGGGCTTGCCCCAGCACGGCCCGATCGCTGCCACCACTTCCTAAAAGCGGTGTCGTGGTCGAGACTCGGCAAGAGAAGACCAACGTCGTCAACGGGCTTGCTGCCACCCTCGATCCGCAATACCCCACTGGCAAAATCGCTGAACACGGAGGCCGGCACTCCCTCCGGGTAGTCGGGTGCCTGCGTGAGCCGGGCGAAGGTATGGGCCAGTACCTGCGCAGTGACCCGCTCCGGGCGGGTTGCACTCAGGAGTATCGAGACCATCCCGCCACGGCCGTGCCCGAGGATGGCGGCTCGGTCGGAACCTGCCGCGTCGAGCACCGCCTCCGCGTCGCTGACAGAGTCCTCGATGCTCGGTGGCGAGGTCAGCGATATGGGGTCCGAGAGCCCGATGCCGCGGGGATCGAAGCGGATCAGCCGGCTGAAGGAGGCCAGGCGGCGCTCAAACTGGTACCACCGAGGCTCCTCGTCCCGTACTTCGATCGAGATGTAGGACCCACCGGAGGGCTCGAGCAAATCGATAGGCCCGTCCCCGATCACCTGGTAGGCGATATGCGCGCCGTCTGACGCCCGGGCGTACCGTGTAATGGGTGGATCATCCACAGGCCGTCAGTCTGTCGCAAGTTCTCATAGGTGTCCCATGACAGATATCAGGGTGGCTTCCCCCGAATGTTCCGTCACATCGTCGGTCTGCGCTAGCCCCGAAGTGCCTGATTCGTACGTGGGCAGGCAACTATCGCGAGCGTCACATGAGCGGTGCCTGACAGCGGATCTTTGGCAATCCAAATTGGCAATCGAAAAGGGTGCGACCGAGAAGACAGTGGTGAATCCCGTTGACACGATCGCCTGTTCAGAAGCACTGGGGCGAACGGGCAAGACCGTCTGGTTAACTCAGACCGGCCTCCGGAGCCGGTGGCGCAGGTTCGAGTCCTGCCGGGGGCGCCACTGCCGGGGGCGCCACTGCCGGGGGCGCCACTCAGACTGCCGGGGGCGCCACTGGTGGTACGAGGAACCTTCCTGACATGCTGAATCGTGTTCGCGGGATTTTCGTGGGTATCGGGCACTCAGAGGGGGCCGCCTGCAGCAGAAGTGCCCCCCACCTCCAAGCCCCGCCGCCCGCGCCCCCCTCACGCTTATCTTCTCGGGTGGTGGCGGCCGGGACTTGCGCTCGTGCGGGGCCCTCTTGCCCTCGTTCCGCGACCACAACCGCCCACAAGGCGGAAGATAGGGGCATCGACAGTCGTTCGGGATGTTGAAGACGAGTCCGTCATGGGAGAAGGACTTGGTGGGAGCGGGAGCGGTTGCTGTGGTCCGCAAAGAGGACCGCAAACCGCCTCAGGTACATCACAACTGGGTGTCAGCAGATGCGGTGTTCCCAAGCCCCGCCTCGTCCTTCGGGCCTTGGCGCAACAAGCCGAGCAGCTCGTCGGGGTCGAATGTGCTGGGCTCCGTTGCACGAAGGAAGTCCTTCAGGATCTCGACGAAGCGGGCGGGCTCCTCCACCTGGGGGTAGTGGCCCACTCCCTCCATGACCTCCAACCGGCTCTTGGGGATGGCCTCGTGCGCCAGGTAGGCATGGTCGAGCGGAATGATCCTGTCATGGTCGCCCCAAACGATGAGCGTCGGCATGTGTGCAGCCAGGTAGAGGCGGTCTGCGGCGCTCACCGACTGCCCGCCCGGATCGATCACGGACCGCATAGTGCGAATGAAGGCACGGCGGCTCTCACCTTCCGTCAACGACTTGTAGGAGCGCCACATTTCGACCGCCTCGGCGTTGCGGAAGCCTCGGCCGCCGAAGAACTTGACGACCGAGTCCCCCCAGTTCCCCACGAAGGCCGGGAAGAGAATCGGCATCACGTACTCGGCCCCTGGCAGGGTGGCGAGACGGAGGATCCAGTTCACCTCGCGGCCCAAGCCCCCGGCGTCGACAAGTACCAGGCGCTCGCAACGCTCAGGGAACTGATAGGAGAACTGCATGGCCACTCCACCACCGAAGGATTGCCCGACCACGGTGGCCCGGTCGATGTCGAGGAGGCTGAGGAAGTCCCGCATGACGGTGGCGAGGTTGCCGAGCGAGTAGTCGCCCAGAGGTTTTTCCGACGCCCCGTGCCCGAGGAAGTCGGGGGCCAGCACCGTGTAGTCGCTCTCTAACAGCCTCATGGCGGGGACCCAGGTGAGAGAGCTGCCGGCGATGCCGTGGAGCAGCAACAGCACCGGGCCCTGACCAGCACGGCGATAGCCGATCTGGTGGCCGTGGATGGAGATGTATTCGACTGCGAACTTCTCTGTGGAGTTGGTCGGCTTCATGGCCTCGATGGGTCCTCTGTCCTCAGCACTCGGCCCGCCCGACGGAATCTCGCCACGTTCCAAACCCGGCGAAATGCGTCAATCAAACATCCGAGGCTGCCAACGACAAGCGTATGTGAGGTGGGCGCTCCGCAGGTAGGGTCGCAGGTCCCATCCCACTGGCACTCCTCGCAGATAGCCAAGGTCTTGGGTTCACGACGGGTAGCCCGAGGATTCGTATGTGGGCAGGCAACTATTACGAGCGCCGAGGTGGAAATCGTTCGCCCACGGTTTTTGGCAATCCGATAATGGCAATCAAACCAGGGCCACTGGCAATACATCGACGTACGGGATGGAATGACCGCCGAGCTCAGGAAGACTGAGCCTGACCAGAGAGACGGCGTGGACAATCCGGATAGCGCTCCGGAGCCGGGGGCGCAGGTTCGAGTCCTGCCGGGGGCGCTCCTGCCGGGGGCGCTCTCTATGGCGCTGGACGAATCAGCGAGTGCTCGAGCACGAGCTGAGGAAGCCCTTGCATCGTGAGTGCTCGGGAGCAGGCGGCCGTGTGGTTAGAGCGAACGCCCGCTGAACGCGGCGAGTCGGTCGAGTGTGGACGCGCCTTCGGGGGCCGGTTGCTCGGCCGCGTAGAGGCCGGCGGCCCGGAACTCGGGCGAGACCGAGGCATGGGTCGTGGCGAGGGCGGTGTCGGCCGCGGCGGCCTGAATCTCGATGCTGAGTCCGGTCGCTCGGGAGAGGTCCCAGGCGTGGGTGGCGTGGTCGGCCATGATCAGGTTGAGTGCGAAGGGTGCGGGTGTGTCCCCCCAGGGCATGGGCACGGTTCCTTCGAGTACGCCTGGGCGGCTGAATGCGGTTAGGACGCCTGTCGCGGCATGGCTGTAGGACGCGGCGGGATCGTTGCCGACCCAGTCGGGCATGTCGGACGAGTCCGGGAAGGGCTGCTGTTCGCCACGCGCGCAGGCCGCGAACAGGTCAGCGCCCCCGATCATGTGGTTGAGGACGTCTCGCGCGCACCACCCCACGCAGGGGGGACGGTGCGGAGAGCTGGGCGGGAGTGGCCTTGTCTACGGCGCGGGCGATCGAGTCGCTGACGCTCTCGAACATGGTGAGCTCGGTTGCGGTCGTTGTCATTGGTTCTCCTCGCTGGTCTAGGGAATGGTTACAGGGTTCTGAGCGGTCGTCTTTGTGTTCACTTCAGTGACGGTGCTGGGGAGGTCTGAGGGGGTTCGCGGCCGGTCACCCAGATCGTGCGAACGTGCTGTCTTGAATGCCAAAGAGCGTGCCCGTGGTCTGGAGCTCGACGACGGCTGGGACCGGGTCTGGGTCGGCGAAGAGCTGAGGATCGAGGTAGTTGGCCAGTTGGCTGGTGGGATCGTGGACCCACCAGGAAGCCTCGAGCGCGATGCCGTTGGGGTCGGTGAAGTAGACAGAACGGACGACCTCATGGTCGACGATGTCGGTGACCTCCCAAGAGTGGCTCTGCAGGCGTTGGCGCAGGGCGTGGAGTGCTTGCTCGTCGGGAAGGTTCAGGGACAGATGGTCGAACTGTGGGGCGCGTTCGTTGGGCACGCCGGCGCGGTTCACGAACGGCTGGGCAGGCGCGCCGGCGTACTCGAAGAAGGCCACGGTGCAGTGGGGACCGAACTCGAAGAAGTAGTGGCGGAACTCGGGCGTGCTGATCGTGGCGACGAGCCGGGCGCCGAGGGTTCCGTGGTAGAAGCGGACCGTAGCGTCCATATCGGAGGTCACGAGCGCGAGATGGTTGATCCCCTGCCAGCTCGCTCGAGTGTCCTCGCCTCCCACATGTTCCGCGGCGCTCATGATCGGGCCCCGGCTGCTTCGGCGGTCGCGGCTGACACCGACAGCCGTACGTCAGCCGTGGTCTCGGGTTCGGGCGTGAGGTCGGGGATGCGTCGAGAGAGTTCCGCGAAGTCGTCTCCGATGGCCTGGTGCACGAGCTGGACCGCTGCGGTAAACGCGTCGGCCGGCATCACGTGCTGCCAAATGCGCGTCATGTTCTCGCGGTCGTCATGACCGAGCAGCGGATACATCCATGCCACGAGCTCCGGGAAGCGGTCCTGGGGAACTTGGCCCGCCATGACTCCCACGGCATTGGCTTGGTCGGGCACCGAGACGCGCTCTTGGATGAGGCGGTACACGTGGCCGTCTTCTTTGGCCAGGTGCAGATCGATGTGAAACTTGAACGCTGCAGTCGCCCGCGCCGTTTCCAGCGCATCGCGCGCTGAAACCGCGTTACTCAACCCGTCGAAGGCAAGATCGAGACCGCGATGGTCCTTCTCGTAGGCCTCTGCAACCGACGGTGCGACCTCCTCGAGCGCCGTGAAGATCGCCAGCTCTTCACCGTGAGCGTGCCACTCCAGCACCTCATTGAAGAACCGGAACCGTTCCACGGTCGCCTCGAGCCCCGGCTTCCCCCGTGCCGCGTCGAGCGCAGCCGCGTCGATGATCGCCATGTCGGCTCGGAAGGCATTGTGGATCGCGACTACTGCATCAATCGGACCGGCCATGTTGCCCCCTTTGTACGCTAACAAATACCTTGAACCCAAGATACTTAATCTCAAGCTACATGTCAATGGTCTTCTTGATATAGGATTACTTGGGATCAAATCTCCAGGCACCAATCATCCGGCTGGCAAGGCAGAGGGACTGTGGACACAACAACGACATTGATCGTCCGGCACCGCGTGCAGGACTCCGGCGCCTGGCGCGCCGTGACAAGACGCTGGAAGGCCTCCTCGGGCAGCACGGCCATAGCGGCGACGTGGTCGGGCCGCCTCGCATCGAAATCGCAGCGGTGGCCCTGAGGTGAGCCCCTCCGCCGCACGTCGCAAGAGTGGCGTCCCCCGCGAGGGCGCCATCTCGGACCGTCCACCTGAAGCGGACGCATTCGAGTACGAATACCCCGGCGCGTCGTGGCTCGCCTCGCGCGCGATCCGCCAGCTCGAGGTCGTCGGCGGCCAGGCCGAGGAACTTGTCGCCACAGTCGCCCGGCGTTACGGCCTATCCCATGCAGCGCTCAACGCGCTCGCCGTCATCGAAGGTGCCGGCGGCCCGATTCCCACGGGCGAGATCAGCGCCCGAATGCATATCACCACCGGAACGATGACCAGCGTCCTCGACACCCTCGAACGCAACGGCTACATCAAACGCATCGCCGACCCCAACGACCGCCGCCGCGTCCTCGTTGACATCACGCCCGACGCCCAAGGCGTGCTCGACAAGATGCTCCCAGAAGTCCAACACGTCGTCGCCGGTGCCATGGCAAACATCGACAGCGACGCCCTCCGAACCCTTCTCGACGCCCTCGCCGCCGTCAGCGCCGCGATCGCAGCCGTCCCCGACACCCTCCCACCCGTCGCTCCCAGACGAACACCAGCTCACCTGCGCCGCTCCTAGGCAAGCGACACACGGAGGCCCCCGGCGACTTCGGGGAGTGCACCGGCAAGATCGAATTTCACCAGTCCAACCGCGAGGAGAACGCGTCCCATAACGCGCGCCAAACACGGCAACAGTCGTATCCCCGCCGCACCCCGAGTGATCATGCAACTCGCGATCCTCGAGATGAGCGTCCGCCGGCGGATCTTGGCAATCCAAATTGGCAATCGAATGGGTGCGACCCAGAAGACGGAGGTAAACCGCATGGATCGAGGGGCCTGTTCAGAAGCACTGGAGCGAACGGGCAAGACAGGCTGGACAACCCGGAACGGCCTCCGGAGCCGGTGGCGCAGGTTCGAGTCCTGCCGGGGGCGCTCTGCCGGGGGCGCTCTTTCGCCCCGCGAGGCCCCGAGATTTTGAGCAGCTCCGTCGGCGATTGTGACGTTCGTCCCTGTCACCACGACCGGGCAATGTCGAGACTTGTCAATATGGCTGACACATCGATCTCTGCGACGCTGGAGGGCCATCTTCATTCGATCACGGGCGCCCAGAACGACTACCGCTCGCTCTTCGATCTCGTGGGCGATCGAAGGTTCGTCCTCATCGGCGAGGCCACTCACGGGACTCACGACTTTTACGCGGAGCGGGCCCGCATTACTCGTCATCTCATCGATGCATGTGGATTCAATGCCGTGGCGGTCGAGGCCGACTGGCCCGACGCCTACCGGGTCAATCGCTACGTCATGGGGCTCTCAAAAGACGCTGACGCCGACACGGCACTCTCGGACTTCCAGCGGTTCCCCGCCTGGATGTGGCGGAACCGCGATGTCCTGGCCTTTGTGCAATGGCTTCGCGCTCGTAACGACTCCCATGTCAATCCGGCGCTCAAGGCGCGCTTCTATGGTTTGGACCTCTACAGCCTGCGAGCTTCCATGGAAGCGGTGGTGAGGTACCTCGACCAAGTCGATCCGGACGAGGCCTCACGGGCTCGGGCACGCTACTCATGCTTCGACCATGTCGGTGGCGAAGGACAGGCCTACGGCTACGCCCTCGCTTATTCGGGCGCGATCCCATGCGAGAACGAGGTCGTGACGCAGCTCATCGAGCTGCGCCGAAAAGCAGAGGGATACTTGCGGCGCGACGGCTGGGTGGCGGACGACGAGTTCTTCTTCGCCGAGCAGAATGCCCTTCTGGTGCGGGACGCCGAGGAGTACTACCAGCAGATGTATCGAGCCGACGTGTCCTCGTGGAACCTCCGTGACCGCCACATGGCCGCCACGCTCGATTCGCTCGCTGAGCACCTCAATCATCAATTTGGCCATGCGAAGATCGTGGTATGGGAGCACAACTCGCACGTCGGCGACGCGCGTTCCACCGAGATGGGTGCTCATGGGGAGCTCAACGTGGGCCAACTGGCCCGGCAGCGCTACGGACGTGCGTGCGCCCTGATCGGGTTCACCACCTACGACGGCACCGTGACCGCCTCCTCCGAGTGGGGCGGTCCATCTGAACGCAAACGAGTGCGTCCCGCGATGACCGATAGTCATGAGTCGTATCTCCACGAAGCACAGGCCGGTCGCTTCTGGTTGGACTTGGCCGATCCGACCGTGCATGACGCAATGGTGGTTCGGCGCCTGGAGCGGGCAATCGGCGTCATCTATCGTCCCGAGACCGAACGTGGGAGTCACTACTTTCATGCCCGTCTCGGGGAGCAGTTCGATGCGGTCATCCATCTCGATCACACCTCGGCGGTCGAGCCCCTTGAGCGCGCGTCGATCGGGGGCGCGGGAGAGCCCCCGGAGACCTATCCCACGGGACTTTGACCACCGGCACCACGGGGCCGGCGCGATCCAAGCCGAACCCCGAGGCCCTGGCGAACCCAGGGGTGCAAAAGGAACTGTGGCACTGCCGGGACCTCGCTGGCCGGGTCATTTGAGACAGATGGCCCTGTTGTCGGCCGTACCCTAGGGCCAAGCTGCCATCATGGTGGTGGCAACGCGTGCTCCCGCTGAAGAGCTGGAATTGGCCGAAGCAGCTGGCCTCTCACCTGAGGAAGTTCTCTCGCGGCTCGGGAGCGGCCCAGAAGGGCTCACCTCCGACGAGGCAGCCGACAGGCTTCGTCGGTTCGGTCCCAACGCGCTGGGCACACATCGGGTTCGTGCAACGTCTGTCCTCTTCCGACAACTGCGCAACCCGATCCTGATCCTTCTGCTCGCGGCGGCGCTGGTGTCGGGACTCACCGGCAGCAGTACCAATGCCCTGATCATCGCCGTGATCGTCGCTCTCAGCGTCGGCCTGGGTTTCTTCAACGAATATCGGGCGGAGCAGGCCATGGCCTCCCTCAGGCGCCAAATCCGGCACGAGGCCGAGGTCCAGAGGGACGGGCTGACGTGCCGGGTACCGGTCACGGACATTGTGCCGGGTGACGTGGTGGCACTGCGCATCGGGGACATCGTGCCGGCCGACCTCCGTCTCCTCGAGGTCGACGAGCTCGAGTGCGACGAAGGCGTCCTGACCGGGGAGTCGATGCCAGCGGCCAAGTCCGTGGAACCCGTCACCGGCGGCACGCCCCAGGACCAGCCGGGATGCGCCTTCATGGGAACGATCGTCCACGAGGGATCGGGCCTCAGCGTGGTGGTCCGGACAGGGACGCACACCGCCTTCGGGCAGATCGCAGCCGGCTTGGCCGAGCATCAGGGTCAGACGGCCTTCGAAGTGGGCCTGGCGCGCTTCTCGCGATTCTTGTTCGGGGTGGCGGGAGTCCTGACCGTGGCCATCTTCATCATCAACGTGGCCCTCCATCGACCGCCCGTCGACGCACTGCTCTTCTCCCTGGCTATCGCGGTGGGCATCGCGCCCGAGATGATGCCGGCCATCGTGACCGTCAGCCTCGCGTCGGGCTCGAAGGCACTGGCGGCAAAGAAAGTGCTGGTCAAGCGGTTGGTGGCGATCGAGGACCTGGGCAATATCGAGATCCTCTTCACCGACAAGACGGGCACCCTCACCGAGGGGAAGATCACCTTTCAGCGGGCGCTGGACGCGGCCGGTCAGGAGAGCGATCGTCCGTTGCTGCTCGGGCTCGTCTGCAACGAGGCGGCGGTCACCGACAAGGGCCCGGTTGGCGGGAACGCACTGGACCAGGCCCTCTGGTCAGCCCCCAGCGCCCAGCCGGGAGGGGACATCGCCACCGAGGCCTCCCGATGCGTGCGACGAGGCGTCCTCCCCTTCGACCACGAGCGGCAGCTGGCCTCGGTGCTGGTCAACGACCCTGTCGGTGGGCCGCTCATGGTCACCAAGGGGGCACCCGAGGTAGTCCTCGACCGCTGCGTCGGGGTCCCCGACAGCGCCCGCTCGGCGTTGGACGCGCTGTTCTCCGAGGGAGCCCGGGTGGTTGCCGTGGCCAGCCGTCCCGCCGAGGGCATCGATGCGCTGACCGCCGCAGACGAGCGGGGACTGGTCTTGGAGGGCTTCTTGATCTTCGCCGACCGGCCGAAGGCCGACGCCGGCGAGTCCATCGCCCAGCTCGAACGGCTGGGGGTGGCGGTCAAGATCATCACCGGGGACAACGGCCAGGTGGCCGCGAAGGTGTGCTCGGAGATCGGCGTCGATTGCACCGGGGTGCTGAGCGGTCAGGAGGTCGAGGCTCTCGACGACGACCGACTCGAGGCGGCGATCCTGACCACGACGGTGTTCTCCCGGATCAGCCCCGATCAGAAATCCCGGATCATCAAGGTGGCCCGCCGGACCGGGAAGGACGTGGCCTTCTTGGGTGACGGGGTCAACGACGCCGTTGCGCTGCACCACGCCGACGTCGGCATCTCGGTGGACTCGGGGACCGACGTGGCCAAGGACGCCGCCGACGTAGTGCTGCTCGACAAGGACCTCGGCGTCCTGGCGGACGGTGTCATGGAGGGTCGCCGCATATTCGCCAACACGATGAAGTACGTCCTCATGGCCACGTCCTCGAACTTCGGCAACATGTTCAGTGCGGCCGGGGCATCTGCGTTCCTGACGTTCCTCCCGATGCTGCCGTCGCAGATCCTCCTCAACAACCTGCTCTACAACACGGGACAGATGGTGATCCCGACCGATCGCGTCGACCCCGAGGCATTGGCTCGCCCGGCGGCATGGGACATGACGTTCATCCGGCGGTTCATGACCGTGTTCGGTCCCCTCAGCTCGATCTTCGACTTCATCACCTTCTGGTTCATGCTCGCCGTGCTCCATGCCGGCCACGTCGAGTTCAGGACGGGCTGGTTCGTTGAGTCGATCGCAACGCAGACCCTTGTGATCTACGTGATCCGGACCCGACGGATCCCGTTCTTCAGGAGCCGGCCCAGCCTGCCAATGCTGACGGTTCCGACCGGGGCGGCACTGGTCGGGGCGATCCTGCCTTACACGGGAATGGCCCATCTCTTGGGGTTCACGCCGCTGCCCGGGACCTTCTTCCTCGCCCTGCTTGGCATGGTCGTCGTCTACCTGCTCCTGGTCGAACTGGCAAAGATTCCCTTTTACCGCAACCGCGCTCCGAACGCGGACACACCCAGACGTGCGACCACCCGCGTCGAACGACTGGAGCGGCGGATCCATCGCCGCGTGTCTCGTTTCATTCACCCTTCCAACCACGGGCAGCAGGCTGGAGTGAAGGGAGGGAGGTCTGCTGACTCGGGCCAAGACGAAGTGCACCCCTGATGACAAGGTCTCAACGATGCGCACAGCTTGGCAATCCGATTTGGCAATCGAATGGGCGTCACCGCGAAGACAACGAAATACGAGACTGACCGGCGGTGCAGCTCAGGAACACTGGGGCGGACGGGCAAGACGGGCTGGACAAAGCAGATGGGCCTCCGGCGGTGGTGCAGGTTCGAGTCCTGCCGGGGGCGCACTGCCGGGGGCGCCCTGGTCTGGACGTAGGGGATAGGTGATAGGTGCGCCTGAAACGTCCGCCACCAGCCCTGACCGACTTCAAGTGTCCGGCCGGCCAGGCCTCGAACCTTTGGCGAGGGTGCCCAAGCAAGGCACTTATGGGCTAGGGGGCACACATGGACGGTGAAGCTGGACGCTCGGGGCTTAGAGGTCCTCGATGATCCGAATCAGCTCGTCTCGGTGATACCCCTGCCGTTGGGCGAACTGCAGAAGGTCCCGCGCTCGCGACAGGACAGCTCCTCGTTCTGCTGCGGTGCCGGTGACTGTTACGCCCCGTCCTCGCCGGAACTCCAACAAGCCTTCGTCGCGCAGCAATCGCAAGGCTCGAAAGACGGTGTTCGCGTTCACGCCGAGGACTGCCGCGAGGTCTATTGCTGGAGGCAACCTTTCTCCAGGCTTCGCTTCACCGTCGGTGATTGCACGGCGAATCTCACTGGCGACCTGCTCATAGAGGGCAAACCCCTCGACTTCGGCGCGCAGCTTGACCTTTAGCATGATGCTAAGTATGGTAGCACCATAGTCCGAGAGGTAGATATGACCATCGTCGATTCCGAGCCGACGGTCCAGGCCGAAGACCAGCATGCGTTGATAGAAGAGGCCAAGCGTCACAGGCGGCATCGTCACTGGGTCACGGCTTGTGTCGTTGCGCTCGTGGTCGCCGTGGCGTTGGGTATCTATGCAGGTGTCTCTTGGAGCAGTGGCGGAGGACCGTCAAAGGGCGCTCCAACTGCGGCCGCTTCCTCGCTGGTTGGCTTGATCGCAAACAACAATGCCTTCCGAGAGTGTTCCGGCTCGGCTCGTGTCGGGCCCGCCACGTCGCCGGATGGTCTTCCTGCACTGGCGAGCCGAACCAACGACTTGCCCTTTGTTGTATTTGTCGCGCAGAACATGGCGCGTGGCCCCTACTTGGGGTTCACGCACAGGATCGAGCAGTTGCCAGTCCGCAGCGCGGTCAAAGACATCCGCGTGGGTCCCGGCGGTGGTTACGTCTGGACGCGGGCGGCCTCTGGTCAGATCGAGGTTGAGCGTGTCAAGAACTACGGCATATATGTCTATTTGACTTCGGCGTCGGAGTGCCCGAGTGGTGGATGGGCCCGTTTGGCGGACGGTGGCGTACAGGTCACGTTCCTCGCACCTAAGCCCTGACGGAGGGCGCCCCCGAACGTCTGGGTGCCCCCCTCACTACGCTGACCTCGATCACCGAAGGAGGTGCCCGTGTTGCAGCTGTGGTGGGGAATGACCGAGCAGACCTACTTGTACTACTGGCATCACAATGTGTGGGCTGTACTGGTCGCCTGGACGCTCGTCGTGCTGCTGCTTGCTCTGCTTGCCTTGATTGGTGAGCAACTCCGGCATTCGGGATACAGAGCAGCGCTTCGATCAGTGTCGCAGGTCGACACGCCTCCACGTCCATCACCTCCTCCTCTTGCTCCCAGAAAGCGGTATCGGCCACCTTCGGCCGAAGGGCGTCGATTTCTCGCACCACCATCTGAGGCCTTTCCACGTATTCGTGGGTTCTTCCTTCGGCATCAAGGTGGGCAGGATCAGCCGACGAACTGATCAGCGGAGAGAGCCTCGGGTGATGTGCCCCAATACGCCGTTCAGGACTGAGACGGCAACGGCTTGTGCGATTTGCCCGACCCGACCCGGCCCCGCCCGGCCCGAACGGGCTGATTCCCTCTCCTACGACTGGGTGGTCAGTTCTTAAACGCGACAGCAAGCACGGCACTCAATGGCCCCACCACCACTCGGGTGCGGGGTGACGTGTGAGTGTGGGCCACGGTCTCATCGAAAGAGAAGGACTCGTCCGATGGGCTGACAACGAAGCTAGGCACATCGATCAAATGCCAGCCGTCCGCCAGCTGCACCTCGGAAACCTCGGCTTCGTCGATGGCCGTCAGCCACTCGATGCTCATGTGCGCGGACCTCCCCGGCCAAATCAGACCTAACGCCGCCTACAGTAGATCTCATGGTCGTGCCCGAGCCCGGCGCCCTGCGTCCGGCCCGCGACGGCACTGCCCCCTAACGGGATGGAGGGCACGTTGCGGCTGAGGGCTCACCTCATGTGCGGGGTAACCGGCATCGTCCTTGCACTTGCCAAAGTTAGCGAGGTGTTGGCTCAGCGCGCTCGAGAACGCGTGACCGTCGCGGCGACGTACTGCGGCGCCCTTGGACCTGCCCGGAGCCGGCACGTTGCGAGCGGTCGGGTGGAGGCGGGAATCAACCCATGGGTCAACCTGTGGGCCGACGACCCAGGACGCGCCTGGGCGGAGACTGAGGGTATGACCATTACCGATTACGCCCTCAACATCGCCCTGATCAGCCTCGTTGTGGTTCAGATCCGGGGCCACCACATCACCCGCGCCCGCCTCTTGTTCCCGCTCCTCATGACCGCCTGGGCCTGCTCCCAGTTCCTCCACGCCTTGCCCACCGCCGGCAACGACCTGGTCCTGGTGACCACGCTCGCCCTGGTGGGAGGCGCCCTTGGTGCCTTGGCGGGGATGGCCACGGACATCTCCCGCTTGGGTGAAGGAGCCTTCGCCAAGGCGGGCGTGATCGCAGCCTTCCTGTGGGTGGTCGGTGTCGGCGCCCGCATGACGTTCGCCATCTGGGTGACTCATGGCGGCCAGGCTTCGGTCGCCCGCTTCAGCGCCGCGCACCACATCACCTCCGGCGGCGCCTGGACGGCTGCTTTCGTCCTGATGGCGCTGGCCGAGGTGGTCAGCCGGACCGGCGTGCTCTACCTCAAGACCCGACGGATCGGCGCCGTGATCCCCCGAGGGGGCCTCCGTCGCAGCCCGGCAGTGGCCTGAGGCGAGTTCGTCCGAGACCACGAGACCGGCCGAGGGACGAGCGCGATCATGTCGGGCATGGAGCTGCCAGACAGACTCCGATTGGCCTGGGGCAGCCGGTCGAGCCGGATGCTCACCGTGGCCCGGCTGGGCGCCCTCGCCGGAGTGCTGTGGGGCGTTGCCCACCAGGTTCAGCGTGGCGCTTCTGGAGCGGGCCTCGCGGTGCCGCTGCTCGCCGTGACCGCCTCGCTGGGCTGGATGGGGTGGATGGCTTGTCGCCGTTTCGAGGCCCCATCGGCGGCCACCTGGGGGTGCCTGGCCGTGCTGGCTGTTTCGGGCGGGGCCCTCAGCGGGTATGCACCCTTCTCCGTCACTTTCGTGGCGGTTGGGGCGCTCGGCGCCGGCATTGCGTTCGACACGGCACCAGCTGCCGCAGTGGGCGCGCTCGGTGTGGCTGCAGTGGCCGTCTCGGTGTTGGCCGTTGGCACTGCCTCGCCGGGCGAGATCATCGCCGAGGGCGCACTTGCGGCGGTCGCAGGGCTCATGGCCGGAGCAAGCCGTCGTCAATACCTGGCGCGGGCTCATCAGGCCGAACAACTCCTCGCCGAGCGTGTGCGTGCCGACGCCGAACGGGACAAGGCGGCTGCGCTCGCGGAACGCAACCGACTTGGCCGCGAGCTCCATGACGTCCTCGCCCATTCCCTCGGCGCACTCTCCGTTCAACTCGGTGCGGCCGACGCAGTCTTGGAGCAGGGAGACGACCCGGAGCGCGCTCGGGAGCTGGTCCGGCAAGCCCGGAGCCTCGCCGTCCGCGGCCTGGAGGAGACGCGGCAAGCGGTACATGTCTTGCGAGACGAGCCGGTCGAACTCACTGAGCAGCTGGCGTCATTGGCTGCCCACGAATCCGCCGAACTGACGGTCGAGGGGAACGCTCGGTCCCTTCGTGCAGAGGCCGGACTCGCCCTCTACCGCGCCGCCCAGGAGGCACTGACGAACGCCAGGAAGCACGCTCCCGGTGCGATGGTGGCGATTCGGCTCAACTTCGAGCAGGAACGGGTCACCCTGCTGGTGACCAACGGTCAGGAAGCTGGGGGAGGCGATGAGTTGCGGGATACGGGGGGCGGGTTCGGGCTGCAAGGCATGCGCGAGCGTGTCGAACTGCTCGGGGGTCAGGTCGATGCAGGGCCAGGCCCGAACGGCTGGAACGTCCACGTGGCGGTACCTGAGTGAAGGTCTTGGTCGTGGACGATCAGACCGTCGTTCGAGAGGGTCTGACCACCTTGCTCAGCACCCTGCCCGGAATCGAAGTCGTGGCTGCAGCAGCCGACGGCGAGGAAGCTCTCGCCCGCGTCGAGGAGTCGGCCCCCGACGTGGTCCTGATGGACTTGCGCATGCCCAGGGTCGACGGGGTCGAGGCAACACGGCGCATTCGCTCTGGATACCCCGCGACCCAGGTTGTGGTCCTCACCACCTATGCCGACGACGACTCGATCTTCGGGGCACTGCGGGCTGGGGCGATTGGCTATCTCACGAAAGATGCCGGGCGCGACGAGATCCGGCGTGCGCTAGAAGCAGCCGGCAGTGGCCAGGCCGTGTTGGACTCAGAGGTCCAGGCTCGACTGGTCGAGGTGGCCGTGAGCCCGTCCTCTCCTGCCGGTGTGAGTGCTCTGCCCGACGGACTGACCGAACGTGAAGGGCAGGTGCTTCGACTCATCGCGGCGGGTCGGTCGAACGCCCAGATCGCCCAGGAGCTGTTCGTGAGCGAGGCCACAGTCAAGACCCACGTCAACCACATCTTGTCCAAGACGGCCTGTCGTGATCGGGCTCAGGCGGTTGCGTACGCCCATCGGCGCGGACTCGCGTAGGCGCTGCGGATTCTCCCGCTGGCAAGTGCCAGATATCGATCGTCCCGCGAGCTCTGGCGGACTGCCACCGTTGTCCTGTCCCGTACGTGGGCAAGCAACTATCGCGACGTCGAGATGACCGCCGTCCGCCGTCCAATCTTGGCAATCCAAATTGGCAATCAAATGGGCGCTACGGAGAAGACGGTCGTGAACCCCCTGGACTAGAGGGACTGTTCAGGAGCACTGGAGCGGACGGATAAGACGGTTCGGACAACGCAGACCGGCCTCCGGAGCCGGTGGCGCAGGTTCGAGTCCTGCCGGGGGCGCCACTGCCGGGGCGCCAGGGATAGGTGATAGGGCCGGTCAAAACGTCCGGCTGCCTTCTTAGCGGGTCTCGCTGGGTCGCACCGGGCTGTCTCAGTCCAGCCGGTATGAGCCAGCCCCCGGCGCCGGTCCGCCATGCCGTGACCCGCTCGAATCAGCGCAAGTTATGCGCCAAGTACTGCCTCAACGATCGACTCAACTGCGTCGAAGGGCGCACGCAGGGCACCTTCGAGGTGGTGCCGCTCTGCTAGGAACCTCGGTGAGTTGTAACTGACTGATACCACTCCGTTGGTGTCCTCCCAGACCAGCACCTTGAGCGGGAGATCCAACGCAGCAGGCGGCGCCGCGAGCATTACCGCCGCCCCCACGGTCGGCTTCCCAAACATGACGAGTTTCGACTCGGGCATCTGCACACCAACTCGTTCGGCTGTGCCGCTGTGATCGATGACCCTGAACAACGTGAAGTCCCGATCGTCGATCAGACGCTTCAGTCGGTCGACGGTCTCCGCGACCGACTTGCTGCTGACCTTGGTGATGACCGTGTCCGAAGATTGCGGGTTGTCCAGCATCAGGGCTCCTATGTTCTCTAGGCCTTCGTTCGTGCGCATGATTCCATTGGGCGAACTCGGGCGTTCGCTGGCTCAGTCACAAACAAAGTCAGCGAGACGGTCTCAGCTCAAAAACGCGTGCACGTCTGTTGCGAACTCTTGGTGATGCTGGAAGAGGAACCCGTGCGCGGCATCCGGGTAGATCTTGACCTCAGCGTGTGGCAACAGGCCGGCCAAAAGGTACGAGTAGTGGGGTTTGATCATCGGGTCGCTTTCCCCATTGGCCACGAAAACGGGCAGCTCGATGGCGCGTAGCCTTTCCAACAGAGCGTGGTTGGGGACTCCCCAGCCGCAGACAGCGTCGTATTGTGCCTGGCGTGTCTCCCACGTCGTAGGCGTGTCCCGGTCTTCGGTCCTGGCGTAGATGCGCTGGAGTGACTGTGTACCCGCCGAGCGGCTCGAGGCTGACGGTGCGTAGAAGACGTCGAGAACGTCTTTGGGGGTTGGTATGCGTTGGCCGACCGCGCCGATGACTTCGGGCGCCCAACCGTGCATATCGGCAGCTCCCTTGGGAGCCGATGAGGCGAGGACAAGGCGATGGACGAGGTCCGGACGCACCAACGCGACCTCTTGGGCGACGAAGCTGCCGATGGAGAACCCCAAGAGGTCGACCTTGTCGAGCTCAAGTGCCGCCGTGAACACGAGCGCGTCGTGGGCCATCTGCTCGATCTTGTCGGCCGGCGAGCCCGAGGATCCCCCGACACCGACGTTGTCGAACGAAATGACTCGCCGTTCTCGGGCGAGCGCGTCCACCAGCGCCGGGTCCCAGTTGTCGAGATTGCCACGGAAGTGCTGCAAGAGCACCAACGCGACATCACCGATACCGAGGTCGCGGTAGGCGAAGTCGATGCCGTTCGCGCCGCGAACCGAAAGATTCGGGAGGTCACCGTAGCTTGCGCCCTTCGACGTACCGGCAGCCGTTTCGACCGGCATGGAGGCCTCCATCGGCTGGGGTCTCGCTCTGGGCTCACTCATCCCACTCTCGACCCGGGAGCCGCGTTTTGATTTCCTGGAGCAGCCACCCGTTCTCGTCGGGATCGCTGAACGAGACATATGTCTGGTACGACCGACCTTGGGGGTCCGGACCCGGAACGGGCCCGCCGTCGAGGTGGAAGACCTCGCTGACCTCCACGCCGCGCCCAATGAGGTCCGCTCGCGCCGCATTGATGTCGTCGACCACAATCAACAAGCGCTGAGCGGAGCCCGGCTCGGCTGTGGTCAGGCCCTTCCCGAAGGCGATCGAACACTGCGAGTGCCAGGGCGTGAGCTGGACCGCCCGGAAACTATCGCCGACGCCGATGTCGGCGTCGAGCCGCCACCCGAGGCATTGGTAAAAGTGTTTCGCCCGATCGACATTGCTGACAGGCAACGTCACGACCTCGAGCTTCATGTCGCAAGTCCCCATTTCGGGGACCTTTGTCCTCATGTCGGTGCTGGCGTCACTCATGGTGACCTCCCTCACTGAGAATCTCTCCTAGAGGCAGCGTGTTTGTTCTGTTGGGTCGTGGCGCCCGCGGGAATCGCTGGTCGCGTCTTTCGCAGACGATCTGCACGCGTCATCACTCCGGGTCGACCGAGTCCCGTGACGAAACCCTTTGCCGACGGGCAGATGGCCGGCGTACTGACGAGGCGTAAGGGCGCCCCGCCGAGTCGACAAGTCATTTCGATGGGTGCGACCGATTCGGGGACGGAAGACGCTAGCTGAGGGTCAAGTGCAGACGCGTCGAAGATGGCAAATCTGAGGTCTATCGACCGCTCGCCCGTTCGGTTGAATGGCCGCAGAGTGCGGCCGATTTTCGAACAGAAAGAAGGGACAACTTACATAACCAACCACGGTCGGTCACTCCTGCACGTCAGAAAAAACAACGCAGGTTATGGGCGCCGGTCGCGGTTCGAACCAAGGAGAAACAATCATCTCAATCAAGAAAACATTGCTCGGAGTTGGCGCTGCGATATTCGCACTGGCGGCCGGGCTCAGCACGGTTGGGACGATCTCTGCGGACGCTGCGACGCCCCAGTGTGGTCCCCACTGCGTCGGGGTCTTCAGCCGCCTCTATGGCTCGCCTTCTCAGCCGAACTTCATCGAAACCACTCAAAGCGGCCTTGGGGTAGTAGGTAATCCCAACATTCTGTCCGCAGTGAGCGGATCCAACTCCGCAGAGGACTTCTTCCCGTTGAGGCAGACCGTACCGGCCTTCTACGCGGAAGGACTCGTGTCAGCGGACGTCAACAGCCACTATGGCTCGCTCAGCGCGGTACAAATTGAATACGCGCCGCTCGGAATGGCGAGCGGTCTCTGTTCCGGTGTGCCCGGCGGTCCACATGAGGGCGAAGGCCTCACGCTCCAGCCCTGCGGTCAGGCCAGCACCGTGTGGATCCTCGACACGACGGTCCCTGGTGGTGACGGGTACTTCGCGCTCGTGAATGGCGCGGGGACCGACTTCACCCATCCCTATGTCATGACCTATCCGGACCCGCCGCCGGCGCAGATCGTCATCGGCCACCTCCGGGTGGACAGCAGCGACGGTGATCATCACACCGTTCCCTATGACCAGCTGTGGGGCGCTGCTTTCGGGCCGTTGTCGTAGCCGACTTCAATCACAGCCCAAACCGAGAGTGGCGGTGCCGACTTTGAGTCCGGCACCGCCACTCTTACGCGTGGGGCACGGAGAGCGATCACCGAAAGTGCCGCAAGGGCCTAAGCTCCCCTTGCCCCCGCGCCCCCTTCCCCGCCTCGGGTGGGCCGTCCGCCAGCTGTCATGCTCGGAACGAATTGAGGCTGTTCTGCCTAGGCAAAAGCCTGTTCTGCGAGAAGTCGGCTGAGGTGACCGCGCGTCGTGATTCCAAGTTTTGGAAAGATCCGGTGAAGGTGATATTCGACGGTACGGTGCGAGACGAACAAGTTCTGTCCGATCTCACGGTTGGTCTGTCCCACCGCGGCCAGTTGAGCGATCTGGAGTTCCCGTGGCGTCAACTCGGCCCACGCCTCAACCGTTCGCTGACGCGGTGTTTCCCCTGCAGCGCGAAGCTCCTGCCGCGCACAGTTCCCAAGCTCTGGGAACGCCAGTGCGTCAAAGCCCTCCAGCGCCGCCCGTAGAGGCGCCCTTGATTCCGACACCCGTCGTTGTCGGCGAAGCCACCTGCCGTACCAAAGAAGCATCCGACCCCTATAGCACGGCCAGTGAACAAGATCTGTGTCGAGTGCCTGTCGGTAGAGTGCTTCTGCGGTGTCGTCGTTGGCAACCATTGGACGCGCATATCCCGTGGTCGCTCGTAAGAGGGGGCCGGACGTACCGTTCGCCAACGACTCGAGTTGTGCGAGATATGCCTCGGCCTCATCGGACTTGCCCGTATGTGCTGCGGCCTCAACAAGGTCCGACAGGCCCCACGCCCCGATGAAGGGATGATACGCGGGGTCGGCAGCATCAAGAGTCCGTCGCAGATACTCAAAACCTTCTTCGTAATGTTGATGCGCCACGGCCCCACGTCCGCGAACGAACTGCACCAGTGCCAGCATTGGAGTGGCCCCAACTGGTAGTAGCTGTGCTTCTGCTCGCCGGGCCATTTCGTCAGCAAGCTTGAGGTCACCTCGCTCTGCAGCGATCGTTGCCATGGCAAGTTGCGCGGATACGGCCAATTGCAACTGACCAGTCTCTTGCGCCAAAAGCGCTGCTTCTTTCGTGGCAGATACGGCGAGAGGTTCTCTCGCCGTATGGACTGCTGCCCAGGCTTGGACGACGAGCGCCTGCGCCAGTAGGCCCACTCGACGTTGTGAGCGAAGGCCGGCGATGGCAGGGGCGAGAAATATGAGCGCCAAATCGTAAGCCCACACGGCACTCGCAGCCGTTCCTACTAGGTACATCCCGGTGGGGTCCATGGCATCGGGTGTCATCTGCGTAATGCGGTCGATGACGAAATGACCCTGCTTGACCGGGTCGGCGTGGGCGAGGATCGCTAGCAGCTTCGGACTATTCTCCGGCAGGCGGAATCCCTCTGCCGCTGCCACGACCAGATCTCGCAGATCCTCATCATCTGGATTCCCCCACCAGCAGCGCGTTGATGCGATCTCAAGGGCATCCAGTGCGCGGTCGGTGTTGCCAAGAGCCTTTAGTTTCTCGGCGATTTCGACCAGGGGGCGAATTCTCACGCCTCCGAGCCCCGTCGTATCCTGCCCGATGACCTCGAGCATGTACAGCAGGACCGCTCGCTCGTCTTGGGCCAGTTCAAGTTGCTGCGCTTCAGTTACCAGGCTGTTGCTGAGGTCTAGTTGCCCGAGCTCATACGCGAGCCAAGCTGCTCGAAGTAGCAACTGAGCTCGCTGTGATTCGTCGGTGCTGAGTCGTGCTGCACGTTGGAGTGTCGATACTGCAACGGCAGTTCCGCCGCGCCGTTGTGCTCGCTCTGCCACGTCTTCGAGTTCCGCGACGACCTCGTCATCCGGTCCCGTCAGCGCAGCGGCTCGGTGCCATATGGATCGGTCGCGATCTGCGCTGTATGCAATCGCCAGCGCGCTATGCGCGGTTCGATGTTCAATGTCGTCGCTGCTCTGGTAGATCGCGGATCGAACTAGTGGATGGACAAAGCGAAGTCCTTTGTCATCAGCAATGATTGCCCGCACGGTTATGGCCGCGGAGATCTCCGTGTTTCCAACGGACTTCCCTGCCACGATTGATGCGGCAGAGGTCAGCTTCTGACGGTCACCGTCGTCACACAAAGCGGCGACGAGAAGTAACGCACGAGTCTCCGACGAAAGAGGTGCCAGGCGGGCCGCAAACGCTCGCTCCAGTCGCTCCGTCAGCGGCTGGATCGTCGACAGCGATGAATCAAGGCGCGGCGCTGTCACCCGCGGCAACTCAATCAATGCCAAGGGATTACCACAGGCTTCGGCAAGTATTCGTTGCCGAACTGAAATCGCGAGGTCGGGGACACTCATGTCGAGCAATGCTGCGGAATCGGCATCGTCAAGGGGCTGCAGCTCGATACTGAACAGACCTGCGAGATCGACCCGCTTCGCGAAGTCATCGAGCATTCCGAACACAATGACGATCGGTTCGTGCTCCAACCTGCGCGCAACGAAGGCCAAGACGTCGGACGTAGCAATATCAAGCCATTGCGCGTCATCGACGAGAACAAGCAAAGGGGCGGTCGTTGCTAGCTCGGAAAGCAGGTCCAGCGTCGCCATGGCGACGAGAAAGAAATCCGCCGCCTCAGGTCCTGACTGACCCAGCGCTGCCCGTATTGCGGACTGCTGGGGTGAAGGGAGGCTGTCGAGATCTGAGAGAACGGGACGGAGCAACTGATGTAGGCCCGCGAAAGCGATGTCCGCCTCGGATTGGAATCCTGAAGTCGCGATGACGGTCAGACCGTGCTCAATTGCGTAACGCCGCGCTACATCGAGGATTGCAGACTTCCCGACACCGGCTTCGCCCCGGATGACGACCCCACATCCCTCTCCGAGTATTCGATCCAATCGGTCTTCGAGCAAGGCCGTTTCCTTATCCCGACCGATCAATGAGGGCAACTCAGGCACCGTCACCTGGACTTTCCTCCCTGGACACGTGCATCCACAGATAGTGGCCCTGTCAGGACTAGTGGGATCACAGAAGAAAACGGAATGGCAACCGCCTTACTTTCTCCCTACGGAGGCCCGTCCGACACAACGGTGATTGTACGGCGGGCCGTCTGGCATGGAAAGGGGACCCTGTGAGTGAGCGTTTCAAGACAAACTACCTGCTCCATGGTGGGATAGCGATTGAAGGACCTCCCCCGCTGGATGGACGCCTCGCATGGCTGAGCAACGGCTCTTGCCGATACCAAGAGGCTCTGGCTGCCGCCGAACAGGGCAGTGAATACCCAGACGAGCTCGGTCTCGGGACCTGGGCTTTGGTAGAGCTGATCGAGGCAGCAGTGAGGTGCGGTCGGATGGAGAAGGCGACTATCGCCTACCGCCAGATCTCCGAAGTGGCGCTACAGAGCGGGAGCGACTGGGCTCTTGGTATCAGGGCCCGTTGTCGAGCCTTGCTTAGCGAAGGAGGCGAAGCCGAAAGTCTCTATCGAGAAGCCATTGCGCGCCTTGGTCGCACAGGTGTCCGCACGGAAGTCGCTCGAGCTCACCTCCTGTACGGAGAGTGGTTACGCCGTGCCGGTCGTCGATCCGACGCTCGTCAGGAGCTCCGGCTCGCCAACACGACCTTCAATGCAATGTGTCTCGAGGTGTTTGCCGAGCGCGCACAGCGAGAACTTCTGGCAACCGGCGAGACGGTGCGCAAACGCAGTATCGAGTCCTTCGATGAGCTAACTCCCCAGGAGGCGTCGATCGCGAGGCTTGCAAGTTCCGGCTATACCAACCCTGAGATCGCCACGAAGCTCTTTCTGAGCGAACGCACTGTTCAGTGGCATCTCCGCAAGGTGTTCACAAAGCTAGGAATCGTCTCGAGGAGGCAGCTGCGCGAAGCATTGCCGTCGGGAAACTGATACCAGCCGGCGGATCGCGGTCGGCCCCCCGCAGGGTCGGGCCAGTTTGTTTTTTGGGGGGCCCAGGTCAAGGTGACCGATTCAGGGGCTCAGGTCACTGCAGTGAGTCTCGACCAGTAAGTCCAGCGGGTGCGATGAGACGCTGAACTGAGCACGATTTTAGGTGTTGAGCGTCCGCAGTTCACACCAGTCGTGGAACAAGGACACGAGGGACTGCCTTTCGCGAACTAAGAGCAGCAACCAATGAAAGGACGGTATTCATGATCACGCATCGCTTGCCTCATCGCGGCTGGATTTGGCTGGCCACGATAGGCGCCGCATTGGCGCTCGTCGCAGTCATCACTCTTCCAAGTCAGTTTGCCTCAGCAAGCAAGAGCCCAATCAAGACGGCCAGACTCGCGAGCTTCGGCAGGTACGACGGCATCAAGCCGACCATCGTCTTGGAGCACGGAGCATGGGCAGACAGCTCCAGCTGGAATAGCGAAGTCACCTTGCTTGAGAACGAGGGCTTTACCGTCGACGTGCCCCCGAATCCGCTACGGAGCTTGTCAGGGGACTCGGAATATCTGGCCAGTTACCTGACGACGATTACCGGACCCATCATCTTGGTTGGCCATTCGTACGGAGGGGCTGTGATCACAAACGCTGCCACCGGTAATCCCAACGTCAAGGCGCTTGTCTACGTGGACGCTTTCCTCCCTGCCCAAGGTGAGAACATTGCTCAGCTCGTGGGGCCGAACTCCTGCCTGGCCGGTTCTACGGTAAATCCAACCGAGGTATTCAACTTCGCCCAAGATCCGAGTTTGCCCGATGGTGATTACGACGCCTACGCGAAGACCCAAGGCACGCCTTTGTATCCGGGCTTCGGACAGTGCTTTGCAGGTGGTTTCCCCGCTTACCAAGTGGCCCAGCTGGCGGCGACACAGCGGCCAGTCACTTTGGGAGCGATCACTCAACTATCGGGATCGCCCGCTTGGAAGACGATCCCTTCATGGGATCTCATCGGGACACAGGACCAGCTCATTCCTGAATCGCAGCAACTCATGATGGCTCAACGTGCCGGATCCCACATCAGCTACTTCAATGCCCCCCACCTGGGACTGATCTCGCAGCCTTGGGCGGTGGTCAACGTAATCGATCAAGCAGTCTGGGCTACCCACTAGGAGGTTCAAATCCGGTCCGCCGATGTCTCTTGGCCAAGGGACATCGACTGACTCGGATGTTCAATCGCAATCCAACGATGAGGAAGATCCGAGTCGACTCGGCATCAACCAGCGGGGACCTCCGACTTACCTGGACTCACCTCGGTCTGATCGCCGACACCGGCATCGACGTCCAGATCATCTGCGACGCCATCAACGCCACACTTTGAGTCGCTACCACTCACGGAACGACACGACTTACATCCAACCGAGAACACCACTGAAAGGAGCCTCACATGAATGCTCTGCCCAACATCGTCCTCGTCCACGGGGCCTGGGCGGACGGGTCCAGCTGGAGCGCGGTGATCGAGCGTCTCCAGGCTGACGACTACAACGTCACCGCTCCGCAGTTCCCGATGGCCGCCCTTGCCGACGACGTTCGTCGGCTACGACAGGTCCTGGCTCGCCAAGACGGCCCGACGATCGTGGTCGGACACTCCTACGGTGGCCAGATCATGACCGCCCTTGGCACGGACGCCCCCAACGTCGTAGGCCTTGTCTACATCGCCGCGTTCGGTCTGGACCAAGGCGAGTCGATCGGCTCCCTGCTAGCGGGGGGACCTCCCACCCCGGCGCTGGCGCACCTGGACGTCGACATGCAGGGCTTCGCCTGGCTACCCGAGGACGACTTCGTGAACCACTTCGCCGCTGATGTCGATCCTGTCAAGGCAAAGGTCATGCACGCCGTGCAGCAGCCTCTCGCTGGAAGCGCGCTCCAGGAAGTCATGGGTGTCCCGGCCTGGAGGTCGCTGCCGTCCTGGTTCCTCATCGCCGACGGTGATCAAGCGATCCCGCCCGCGGCCGAGCGGCAATTCGCCAAGCGCATGGGCGCAACGACCGTCGAAATCCCCACGAACCACGTCGCCATGGTCTCGCATCCTGATGATGTGCTGAAGCTCGTCGAGACCGCCGCCACGTCGGTGACGGATTGAGCTCGTTGCCTCGCCGTCGTGATCTCAAAGGCTGAGATTGCCCTGGCCAGAGCAGTCCTCCGGGCATCTTGGCCGTCGGCGAAGCTCACGCCGTCTCTTGAGACTGGTCAAAATATCGGTCCCACGACCGGCCCAACGGCGGACACTTGATCATGTCCCGACAAACCCTGGCTTTGGAAAGCCCTCCGCCAGCGGCCCCGACAAAGAGAGGAACTAGTCATGTCAGCTATCCAAGACAATCTCGCTCAATACTCGTGCAACGGTGATCCTGATCTCAGGACTACTACCCGGAATGGGTCAAGAACGTGGCCGATGACGCAACCCTCGAAGGGACAATGTTAGACGGGGTCATCGTGGGTCGAGAGGGTCTCCAGGCCGTCGTGCTGAAGATCAAGGAGCTGTACGACCGCCAGGACTTCGTCTCCGTTGGTCGTTACGACGAAAACGCCTGGATCGAGGAGTATGTTGCGAAGATCCACGGCAAGCCGCTCGGCTGCATCATTCTTGTAAAGTTCAACGACTCAGGGCAGACCCAGCACCTCGTAGCGAGCTACCGGCCACGGACTACGGTGAACTACTTTGCTCATCTCCTGGCGGAAGAGTTCGCTGGAACTCCGATCGAGGAGCATTTCCGTTCCTCGACGTCCTAGAGCGGCCCGCGCCTTTGCCCTGCCCATTGCTGAGTGTCACTAAAGCTTGCCAATGTCGTGGATGTGGTGTCCGTCGGCCTGTGCGGACTTTCGATGCACTGGAGACCGACATCCCCGGTGCCGTTGAGAAAAAAATGCGGCTGAATGCCGAGAAGTATCCAGTTGAACCGTCACGAATGCGACGCCGGCAACGATCTCGATCCCAGCGTCCGCCTCGTCCACGAGTCCGAACGCGGTGACGGCCACGCTGGCGAGCAAGAACACTCCGACCACCGTCACCGTCAGTGGCGCTGCATGGACACTCAAGGTGGTGGTGACCTCATGACACGCCGACAGGGATCACCGCGTGTCCGGGACGAGTCGGGGGCCGTCCTCATTCTCGCGCTCATGTTCATGTTGGTCGTCGGTCTGACCGTTGGCGCGTTGGCGACAGCGTCGGCCAACGACATCAACAACACCGGCGTGTTCAAGAGGGTCAGGAGCAGCCTGACTGCGGCGGAGGGTGCGATCCAGACGCAGATGAGCATCATGCGCTACGCCTATGCGACAACGTGTCCGGCAACCCCATACGCACTGGACGGGGCGAGCATCGTCGTGGCATGCACCGCGACGGTCAATGCGGCGAGCAGTGCTTCGCGCGTTATCAACTTCACCGCGTCCCCCCGGGGCCTGAGCAGCAAGGTCCTGATCTCAGCCCAGGTGACCTACGACGACTTCTCGAGCGTCTTCAACAAGAACGACTGTCTTGCGTCAACGCCGAGCCCGACGACCTGCGGGTCCGGGATGACCGTCAACAGCTGGGTCATCGCTCCGGGCGAGGGCTCGTACCGTGACCGGCAGCGTTGGCGGGGCGCGTCCACCACTTTGATTCGGGTTCGCGCAGAATTGGCCTCTCGCGAAAGAAAAGGGCACAGACCTCCGCTCACACGAAGAGCGGAACTCGATGATCCGTCGCTACATCATCTGGCGCAACCCCAACGCTCAGAACATGACCCTGCGTGACCTGGTAAAGCGCGCAAACGTTGCTTGATGGGCACAAGTGACCCCACCGGTGGGCGCTGTGCGGGGCCGGCGGGCTTCGAACCTGGGCGGTGCCGCCGAGGGGGTGGAGCGCTTGGACCTGATATCTCCTATCCCCCGGGGGCGCCGACCGCCGTTGACCAGCTCGGGCCAATTTCCAGATGAAGTGCTCAGTTGTCAACTGTGGCCCCAACGGTGGAGCAGAACGGTCGACGTGGGGCCGACGGAACAGCTCGCAGGTCTTCGCGGTAGACTGGGGCCCTCGTCCCCTTGGGAGAGTCGCTTCGCTTGGGCAGGACGGCCATGTCGGCCGACGCCGCCCCGTGCAGGTTCGACGCCTCGACCGAGCCTCCCTGAGGAGCATTTGTGCGCGTCCCGAATTTGCCCGTCGAAGAACTCGATGGGCGCGCTCGCTCATTCGGGATACTCGGCTCCTACCCCCCGACTGCATGCGGTCTGGCTACGTTCACGGCAGCGCTCGCGTCCGGATTGTCGGCGCACGACGCCCAGGTGGGCGTGGTCCGCGTCGTAGACGTCGGCGGACAGACCGCGAGGAGCGAAAGGGTGATCGGCGAGCTGGTCAACGGATCTGCGACCTCCCTGGTCGCGAGTTCGGACCTGCTCAACAAGTTCGATGTGGCGGTGGTGCACCACGAGTACGGACTCTACGGAGGCACCGATGGTGACGATGTCCTCGAGATTCTGGGCGGTCTTCGCGTCCCCTCCATCGTCATTGCCCACACAATTCTCACCAACCCGACGCCGCATCAACGGTCCGTGTTGAACGAGGTTGCCGCGCTGGCGGACCATGTTGTGGTCATGACCGAGGCGGCCCGGACGCGACTGTGCGACGGCTTTGACGTCGACCCTCTCAAAGTGAGCATCATCGCCCATGGCGCTGCCATCCCGACCAGACGTGTCGTGCCCGAGCGGGCCGGTCGGCCCGTCATACTCACGTGGGGACTCATTGGACCGGGCAAGGGAATCGAACGAGCCATAGAGGCCATGCGGGCGTTGATGGATCTCCCGATGCGGCCGCGCTACCTGGTGGCCGGCCAGACCCACCCCAAGGTCCTCGCCGCCCACGGGGAGTCCTACCGTCAGGAGCGGATTGAGCAAGCCGAGCGCCTCGGCATCTCCTCCTCCGTCGTCTTCGATGCCGGCTACCGCGATGTGGCATCGCTGACCGCGTTGATCCAGTCCAGCAAAGTGGTCGTCCTTCCCTATGACTCCAAGGAGCAGGTGACATCCGGCGTCCTCGTTGATGCCGTCGCGGCGGGGCGACCGGTGGTGGCGACGGCCTTCCCTCACGCCGTTGAGTTGCTCTCGAGCGGCGCCGGGGTCGTGGTGGACCACGATGACCCTGACGCAATGGCGCGCGCCCTGAGGAGGATCCTCACAAGACCGGAGCTGGCCGCCAAGATGGCCGCCGAAGCGTCCAGGATCGCGCCGAGCCTCGGATGGCCGGTTGTGTCAGGCGAGTACCTTGACTTGGCCAATGGTCTCCTCGCCCAGCGACTCGCGCTGGTGTGAGCTCGCCGTTGGAGGCACCCGAGCCGCACTTCGGCCATCTCATCTCCATGACGGACGCCCGCGGCACCTTCGAGCACGCCCTCTTCAGTGAGTCCAGGCCCGAACACGGCTACTGCAGCGACGACATGGCCCGCGTGCTGGTGGTGGCCACCCGGGAGCAGCGACCTGTGCGCGCGATGCGCAACCTTGCGATGCTCAGTCTGAGCTTTCTCCAGGACGCGTTGGACTCACAGGGCAGGTGTCGAAATCGAATGAACCGCAATGGTGCTTGGGAAGATTCACCGGCACTCGATGACTGCTGGGGCCGGACCATCTGGGGGCTGGGCACTGCCGCCTCGCATAGCGACGACCACTTGATACGCCACCTGGCCGCAAGGGGGCTCGAGCGAGCGATGAGGCAGCGCTCGCCGTGGCCGAAAGCCATGGCGTTCGCTGCGCTGGGTGCAGCCGAGGTGCTGAGCGTCGACCCCGACGACATGTCTGCTCGCGCCCTCCTATCCGATGCGGCTGATGCGATGATCGGACCGGCCCCACTTGCCGGATGGCCATGGCCCGAGCAGCGCCTCACGTACGCAAACGCCACGCTCCCCGAGGCAATGATCGCAGCCGGTGCCGCTCTGGAACGTCCGGTCCTCGTGCGGCAGGGGCTGGACCTCCTGGAATGGTTATTCGACCGCGAGACGCGACAGGGCCACCTCTCCGTCACTCCGGTCGGCGGCAGTGGCCCCGACGAACATGGTCCCGCATTCGATCAGCAGCCGATTGAGGTCGCCGCACTCGCCGATGCCTGTGTCCGCGCTCAAGCTGTCGACGGCGACCGTCGATGGATCGACGGAGTCACTACTGCCGCCGATTGGTTTCTTGGTGACAATGATGCCGGGGTCCTCATGTGGGACCCCAGCACCGGCGGAGCCTTCGACGGCCTGCAAAGAGACGGCGCCAATCTCAACCAGGGCACCGAATCCACTTTGGCCCTCCTTTCGACTCTGCAGCACGCGCGGTCATTCCTGAGCGTCTTGCAATGAGTGTGCACGCACCAAGTCTGGCCCGTCGCAGCCCGGTCCACATTGCGGCTGACAGGTCGCGCGTGGTGACTCGCCTGTTCGTTCCCGGGCACGAGGGATTCGACCACCAGGAGTCCCGGTCCTCTGCCGTCTTGCAACGAGTCCTGGCGCTATCGGACGACGAAGTGGAACGAAGCTATGACGATGTCGTCGCGCGGTTCGAGGGCAGGCATCACGGGTTGACCGAGACATTCCTCCGGCACGCCGACGAGCTCTCCGATCGCCTCGAGCCGGGACACCTGCTTTCCCACACTCGCCGCCTGCTGTTGGGCGCCACCTTCACGAGTGAATACGCCGTTGAGGGTGCTGCCCTTTGCAATCCGAGCATGGTGATGCATCCAGACCAGACCGGGGTCGTCCCCGGGAGTCTGCGGTTCGTCATGAGTGTCCGGGCCATTGGCGAGGGCCACAACTCCTCTATCGGGTTCCGGACGGGGACGATCACCGGGTTGGGAGATGTGGACGTCGATCCGACTCCCACCTTCGCCACAAGGGGTCAGCGGGACGAGGTCCTCTACGAAGCGGAATTGTTCAAGGCGGAACTGCGTCGGCTGCGGGGTGGTGGCGATGATGCCGAATACGTCCTGGGTCACCTCGGGCCGAGTTTCAGCGAAGCCGAGATGGAGAAGAGGCTCAGCATCCTCGAGGCCCACGTTGCCACCCGCAAACAGGCGAAGAAGACGGCCAGACTCATGCGCAGGATCGCCGAGCGCAGCTACAGCATCCGGTTCGAGGACGGCACTCCGCTGGGTGAGCAGATGCTCATGCCGGCGATGGGTGCCGAATCCAAAGGAATGGAAGACGCCCGGTTCGTACGTTTCGTCGAAGACGATGGCACCGTGACCTTCTACGCCTCCTACACCGCGTACAACGGCAGCGACATCGGTCAGCAATTGCTCGAGACCAACGACTTCGTGCACTTCACCTCCTCACCGATGGTGGGCGCCGCCGCGGCCAACAAGGGCCTGGCTCTGTTCCCTCGCCGGATCGGTGGCCGCTTCGCCGCTCTGTCTCGAAGTGACAGAGAGTCGAACACCATCGCCTATTCGCAAAACCCGCGCCGCTGGGAGGACGTAATGGCATGCCAGGCGCCGGCAACATCGTGGGAGGTCGTGCAACTCGGCAACTGCGGGTCGCCAATCGAGACAGACGCGGGCTGGCTGGTGCTCACCCACGGTGTCGGTCCGATGCGTACCTACAACATCGGGGCCATCTTGCTCGACCTCGAAGACCCCAGTCGGATCATCGGCCGTCTGCGCGAACCGCTGCTCAGCCCAGCGCATGACGAGCAGGACGGCTACGTGCCCAATGTCGTCTACTCCTGCGGCAGCCTCCTCCACGCCGGTATCCTTGTCATGCCCTACGGCATCGGCGACTCCGCCATCGGCGTGGCGACTGTGCCTCTGGACGAGCTCCTCGCTTCCCTCAGATCCATCCCCGACTGATCGGAGAACACCGTGCCTGACAGATCACCTCAGAAGCCTTCCGGAAAGAAGCCTGGCAGGTCCCTCAAGGAGAAGAGGGAAGCGAAGAAAGTGAAGCGCGACGAGCGGGACAAGAAGGCTGACCGCCTGGGTTCTGGGCGCTGAGGACGCGTGCGCATTGCGGTACTCGCCCCGATTGCGTGGCGTGCCCCGCCGCACCACTACGGACCCTGGGAACTTTTTGCCTCGCTCTTGACAGAAGGGCTGGTTTCCCGAGGCCACGACGTGACGCTGTTTGCGACCGGCGATTCGGTCACCTCGGCCCGTCTGTGCAGCGTGACCCCCCGAGGGTGGTCGGAGGACGCGGGCATCGACCCGAAAGTTGCCGAGTGCCTGCACATCTCGGAGGTGTTCGAGAGGGCATCCGAGTTCGACGTCATCCACAACAGCTTCGACTTCCTGCCGCTCACCTATTCCGGGTTGGTCTCGACTCCTGTCGTCACGACGATCCATGGCTTCTCTTCGCCGCAGATCGTGCCGGTGTACGCCAAGTACAACGACAAGACGTTCTACGTCGCGATCAGCGACGCCGATCGGCAACCAACCCTCGACTATGTGACCACGATCCATCACGGGATCGACATCGATACTTTCATCTTCGCTCCGGATCCCGGCTGCTACCTGGCGTTCTTCGGACGTATCCACCCTGACAAAGGAGTGGTCACGGCGATCGATGCCGCCAAGGCGGCAGGGCTACCAATTCGGATTGCCGGAATCGTTCAGGATGAGGTGTATTTTGAGCGCGACGTTGTGCCACGTCTTGATGGCGACCGAGTGCAGTTCGTCGGGCCCGTCCGGGCCGAGGAGCGCTCATCCTTCTTGGGCGGTGCCGTGGCTCTCCTCCATTTGATCGATTTCGACGAGCCATTCGGGCTATCGGTCGTGGAGGCCATGGCGTGTGGCACACCTGTGATTGCTTTCGACCGCGGGTCTATGCCGGAGATCATCATTGACGGCACGACGGGTTCCCTGGTGTCGGACGTCGCTTCCGCGGCCAGGGCAATCACGCGGGTCGGTCAACTCGACCGGCGGACGGTTCGAGACGTGGCCGTGCAACGGTTCAGCAGTGACCGCATGGTCGATGAGTACGTCGACGTCTACCGACACGCAATTGCGGAATCCCTGAGGCGGTCATCGTGTTGGTCAGTCAAATCGCCATCGACGTCCGGCGCGTCCCACGGGTGACCTGATCAGGGGTTACCAGAACGACCGAGGCCTACGGGCGGAATGGCCATCCGAATTTGGCAATTCACTTGGCGCTACCGAGTAGTTCGCCGGCCCGTGTCCACGGATCGCGAGAGTGGATCACCGCGACGAGCTCGAGGCCTCAAGGTCGTCGATCCACTGCTGGATCCAGTCGAGCAGCTCCGCATGGCCTTCTTCGACACCCGAGAGACCCTCGACGATGAGGCCGAGTTGAAAGCTCGTCACTGCGGCCACGATGACCTTGAGGGGGAACCCGGATTCGTCGAGCCCGTAGTCCCGAAGGGCCTGCCCGAAGTGATGTTCGAAGATGGTTCGGAACCGGGCGTGGACCTCGGTCAGACGCGTCCGGAGAGCCGGCATGTTCCAGCCCATCGCCAAGAGCTCGAGGAGGATCTTGGGGAAGCGTGAGGTCGGCTCGTCGACCCAGAATCGGGACCCGAGTCGCCACTTCTCGGCGAAGGTCAGACCCGGGTCGGCATAGAGGCCTTCGAGGGCTTGCGCCAGTTGCTCCACGAAGCGGGCGAGGGTCTGGGTGAGCAACTCCTCCATCGATCCGAAGTAGTAGTGGACCAACCCGTGATTGACTCCCGCCGCTTCCGCCACGGCCCTGGTGGTGACGCCTGCGTAGCCAACCTCGTAGAGGAGATCCTCGGCGGCATCCATGAGCGCGACGGTCGCCTGTTGGCGTGCGTCCGAGGTCTTCCGTTGCTCAATCGCTCTGGTCATCAGCAGACGGCCTGCCGGGCTAATGACCTCGGAGTGGACCCCACATCCGCTTGACGATTAGTCATTCGTATTAGATACTAGTCCAAGTCGAGTGACTTCAATCCCGTTTCCCCGTGCCACGCCAGGCGCATCGACCTGGCCAGAGAGTCCCAGAAGAGCGAAAGGGACTGAAAACGTGGGATGCTTCGAGCGTCAGGACGCCAGCGGCAACTGGAGGGATCCACGGCCGTTCGGCGATGAGGAACGGCCCTTGCGAGGCGGTCACAGCCGGGCTCCCCGACGGGGAGGTGACAGATGACGATCACCGAATCATTGGCGGCATGGGGTTCGTACGATCTCGACAACCCGTTCCCGGTGTTCGCGCAGGTCCGCGACCTAGGCTCGGTGCACGCGGTGACGTTGGCCGATGGGCACGGCGCCTGGCTCGTGGTCGGCTACGAGGAGGCCCGTGCCGCCCTCAACGAGTCGCGGCTCTCCAAGGACATGCACGCGGCCCTGGCAACCGGCTCCGGCGTCGTGGCTGAAGGCCTACCCGGACCGGCCTTCGCCCGGCACATGTTGACGGTCGACCCACCCGATCACACCCGGCTGCGGCGGCTCGTCTCGGCCGCCTTCTCCGTGCGGCGAGTCGACGCGCTGCGCGGCCGAATTCAGGCGATCACGGACGATCTCCTCGATGACATCGCGCGGCACGGACCCGACAGCCCGATCGACCTGGTCGGAGCGTTCGCCTTCCCACTCCCCTTCACCGTCATCTGCGAGCTGCTCGGGGTTCCTGACCGCGAACGCGCCTCGCTCGCTGAGGGGTTCAGCAAGCTACTGGTCCCGACAACCACCCCCGCCGAGTATGCAGCGGCCAAGGAGGCGTCCGACACGGTCGTGGCCATGTTGAGAGCACTCGTCGAGGCCAAGCAGTCCGACCCTGGTGACGATCTCGTCTCCGGTCTCATCGACGCCCGCGACGGAGAAGAGAGCCTCGACAGCCAAGAGCTGCTCTCGACGATCTTTCAGCTGATCGTCGCCGGTCACGACACAACAGCCAGCCTCATCGGCAACAGCGTCGTCGCGCTGTTGCGCAATCCTGCTCAGCTCGTGCAGCTCCGCGCCGACCCCGCGAAGATCCCCAAGGCCATAGAGGAGTTCCTCCGCTACGATGCACCGGTCCCTCACTCGACCTTCCGCTACACGGCCGCGCCGCTGACTCTCGGCGGCGTGACGATCCCCGCCGGTGAACAGGTCATCATCTGCCTGGCCGCGGCGAACCGGGACGCGGACCGATACGGCGGCGCCGAGGAGCTCGACCTCGACAGGGATGAGGCCCGTCATCTCGCGTTCGGGCACGGCATCCATCACTGCCTCGGCGCGCCGCTGGCACGCCTGGAGGGTCAGGTCGCCCTGGAGTCGCTCTTGCGCAGGTTCCCGGAGCTCTCCCTCGCCGTACCGGCGGCAGACTTGCACTGGGGTCACGGCGACGGCCTCGTCCTACGCGGGCTGTCGGAGTTGCCGGTGATCCCCGGCCCGGCCGTCCCGAGGTCACGACCGTGACCGGGGGTTCAGCGGCCTCGAAGCGCGACGAGAGCTGGCAGGGGGTCGACGAGGGGTGGGGCCGGCGGGCCGTGGACTTCTCCACCCTGAGCGAACCGGCCAACTGCCGGGAGTATGTCGCTCTCCACCACCGGCTGGGCGTGAGCGCGAACGACACGCTGCTGGACATCGCCTGTGGGGCGGGCCTCGCGGTCGAGCTCGCCGGTGTGCGCGGCGCCCGGTGCGCAGGTATCGACGCGTCGGAGCGCCTGATCGCCATCGCCCGGGACCGCAACCCCGACGCCGACATGCGGGTCGGGGATATGCATGCCCTGCCATGGGCGGACAACACATTCGACGTCGTGACCAGCTTCCGGGGCATCTGGGGGACGACCCCGGGCGCGATGAGCGAGGTGCACCGCGTCCTGGTCCCCGGCGGCCGCGTGGGGCTCACGGTATGGGGGCACATCAAGGTGTCTCCGGGCGCGTGGGCGCTCGCTCCGTTCTCTCTCGCCGCGGCCCCCAAGGTGGAGAACCAAGCCGCCATGGTGGCGCTCGGCCGGCCGGGCGCCGGCGAGCGGTTGCTGCAGGAGGCCGGCTTCATCGATGTCGAACGCATCGACATCCCCTTCGTGTTCGAGTTCGCCGACCCAGAGTTGTATGCACGAGCCCTGGCGTCGACCGGTCCGGCTTTCGAGGCCATGGAGGCCGTTGGCGAGGAGGGGTTCCTGCAGGCAGCAGTCGAGTTGGCACGCGAAAAGGTCCGCGCCGGGCTCCCCCTCCGAGCGCCCGTTGCAGTGGTCGGCTACATCGCCCGCAAGCCCGCCGTACGGGTCCCTCCCGGTGAGCGCACGACGACCTTCCGAGCTGACGAAGGAGGCGCGGGCTTCCTCGCAGCGCCGAGTCCCACGCCTGAGGGACAACGTCTGTTCGACGACGATTTGGAAGGCGTCGGCTACGTGACGAACGTGTCACGACTGTGGGCGTACATGCCGGCGACGCTCGAGGCCATGTCCGACCTCATGGGCCAAGTGACACAGGCCGGCTCGCTCACCCTCCGTCAGCGGGCGGTCCTCGTGACGGTCGCTGCGTCCACCCTGGGGGACTCCTACTGCTCGCTGGCGTGGGGCAAGAGGCTCGCGGCGGAGTTGGGGCCCGAGATGGCGGCGTCAGTCATTCGGGGTGCAGACGACGATCTCGATGCGCAAGAGCGGGCGCTGGCCCATTGGGCTCGAGCCGTCGCCGCCGACCCGAACGCCATCGAGGCCGGAGATGTCCAGGCTCTGCGCGACGCCGGCTTCGGCGAGACACAGATCTTCGCCATCACGACCTTCGTGGCGCTCCGCCTGGCCTTCTCGACCGTCAATGACGCGTTGGGGGCGGCGCCGGACTCCCGCCTCGGCACGTCGACGCCAGCGCAGGTTCTCTCCGCGGTCGACTTCGGCCGCCCACTGGGGACAGACCATGGGTAGGGAGACGCTGAGGGGTCGACGGCCGCGAATGCGCATAGCCTCCCGAGCAGGTGTTGTAACCCCGCGGGGACGTCCTCCGCGGGCATATGAGGAAGGAGCAAGCAGATGACCACCACGGACACCCCGGTAAACAACGGCGTCAACGTCGAGTTCCTCTTGGGCGCTCGGGGGTTGCTCACCGAAGCGCCCGAGGCGGCGCAGTTCCAATGGCGAGCGACCAGTGAGTGGCAGAACGGCACCCACAGTCGCTCAACGGTCGAGGGCTTCTTCGGTCTCGGCGAGGAACAGAGCCACCGGACCCGGTACGTCTTTGACGCCGATCACCCGCAGATCTTCGCCTCCGAGGACAATGGCGCCACTCCTGTCGAATACGTTCTCGTGGCCCTCGCAAGCTGCCTGACCGCCGGCGTAGCCGCGGTGGCACAGAACCGGGAGATCCAGTTGCGCAGCGTCTCGGCGACGATCGAGGGTGGGATGGACGTCCGCGGCATCCTGGGTATGGACAGCGACGTGCGCAATGGCTTCAGCGACATCAAGGTGACCTACGACATCGACGCCGACGCGTCCCCCGACGACATCAAGGCACTCGTCGCGCAGTCGCAGAAGCGATCGGCTGTGTACGACATCATCACGAATCCAACCAACGTCAGCGTCCAGGTTCGCTGAGCGAACGCGCTCTCGGGAGTAGGGCGGCGCCATGCGCACCACGAGCGTCGTGATCGGGGCCGGTCACAGCGGTTTGGCGATGAGCAAGTGCCTCTCACAGCGCTCGATCGATCACATCGTTCTCGAGCGAAACGAGGTCGCCAACTCGTGGAGGACCGAACGGTGGGATTCGCTGCGATTGCTCACGCCGAACTGGCAATGCCGCCTTCCCGGGTACGCCTACGACGGCAGCGACCCCGACGGCTTCATGACGATGCCGGAGGTCGTCGAATTCATCACCGACTACGCGACGCTGATTGCCGCTCCCGTTCGGTCCCGCACCTCCGTTTCCTCAGTGCGCCGCGCCAATGGCGCGTACTGCGTGACCACGAACCAAGGCGAGTGGCAGTGCGACACGGTCGTCGTGGCCTCCGGAGCCTTCAACGTGCCGCGTGTGCCGCCATGTTCGGGCGCGGTGCCGTCGTCGGTGACGACCTTGACCCCGCTGGAGTATCGGAACCCCGAACAGCTGGGCGAAGGGGGGGTGCTCGTCGTCGGCGCGTCGGCGACTGGAGTGCAGATCGCGTTCGAGATCCAGCGCTCCGGCCGCCAGGTCACCCTCGCGGTCGGCGAGCACGTGCGCGGGCCGCGCGTGTATCGAGGCCGAGACATTCACTGGTGGATGGAGGCGGCCGGCGTCCTCGACGAACGGTACGACGAGGTCGACGACATCGTCCGGGCGCGGCGCGTGCCATCCATGCAGCTCGCTGGCTCGCCCGAGCACGCCACGTTCGACCTCAATGCTCTGTCGTGCACGGGTGTCAGGCTGGTCGGACGACTCGCCGGGATCAACGAAGGCCGGGCACAGTTCTCCGGCTCGTTGCGAAACAAGTGCGAGCTCGCTGACCTCAAGCTCGGGCGGCTCCTCGATACCATCGACGAGTGGGCGACCGCGAACGGACTTGACGACTCCGTGCCACCGCCTCACCGGTTCCCACCAACCGTCGTGGACGAATCGCCGCCGCTCGGTCTCGATCTTGACAACGGCGAGATCGAAACCATTGTCTGGGCGACAGGCTTTCGGCCGGACTACTCCTGGCTCGACATCTCGGTCCTCGATGGGAAGGGGATGATCCGTCATGATGGCGGCGTCGTCGAATCGCCTGGCATGTTCTTGGTCGGGGCGCCGTTTCTGCGCCGGCGCAAGTCGAGCTTCATCGACGGGGCCCGGGCCGACGCCGAGGAGCTCATTCTTGAACTCACCTCCTACCTGGACGCGAGAGCGTCGTCGGCGACGGACTGACCGGCGCTTGCACGAAAGCCGCAATTTGTTCGAGTCCTGCCGGAGCCGTCAATTGTTCAACAGACGTCAGAGGTACAACCGGGGTCGCTCCGTCTGTCGGTGAACGGCCAGCACTACCAGACGTTGGTGTTGATCATGCGGGAGCCGCCGCCGTCTTGGAGTCCACCGGGGGATTCTCCCCGACCTCAGGAAGTCGGCCCCGGCCTTCTCGCTCGATGAACCGTTTGAGCACAGCCAACATCCGTGCCTGCATGATCCAGGTGACCGGGATGTAGAGCCAATAGAGGACGAATCGCCCGAGCCATCGGGGGCGGATGGTCTGGTAGCCACTGATGACCAGACGCGTTTGTCCGCCAGGCAGTTCGCTCAACCAGAAGCCCCAGAGCCCCTCCACGTAGGCGGCTGGCCGTGGCTGGCTCGAATCCAAGTCTTGGCCTCGCAAGTCTTTGAGCCCTCGCAGTCCCAAGAATCGATTCGGCTCAAGAGCGGCCACCTCCCATGCATCGACGGGACCACTCCGCGTCCAATACTTGACGTGGTCGCCCACGGCCAGATCCTGCCACTCGAGGTGGACCTCTCGGGCGCTCGGGCGTCCCCCGTTGTCGAGTCGGTCCCACGAATACCAACCGCCGCGATCGCCGCCCATCTGAACGAGCCACGGCCATACCTGATCCGGTGGCGCGTCGATCGTGACGGCCATCGTCGCCGCCCTCTCGCCGTCGGGAACCAGGTCGGCGCCCGGATACGGTCGGGCGAGTTCCTCGTCAGTAGCGCCCCAGCGCCAAAGCCGAGGGCGCACCCAGAGTGCATAGGCCGCTGCCATGCCCGCGACCCCAGCAATCTTGCGTGCGAACGGCATACACCAAGGGTGTGCTTTGGTTCATGGCATCACAAGGGTCCAATGTCACCTGAGCGGCCCGGTACCGGAACAGGAGGGTCCCTCACGCGAGAAGCCCAGCACCGATGACCAAGGTCCCTAGCGACACTCAACTGCCGATCCGAGAATGGTCGAAATGAGCCGACCGAGGCCTCTTCTTGCCGGGTTGCTCCTGGCTGGATTGATAGCCGGGTGCAGCACCGCGCCGCCCCAAGTGGCATTCACGCTTGGCACGGCCTATCGGAATCTGACCTATTGCAACTCGCAGCAACTGGATCTCTACGTCCCCCGTGTTGCCATCACCCACCCGCTACCCCTTGCGATGTACGTCCACGGGGGAGGTATGACCGCAGGAGACAAGTCGGATATCAATCCAATCTTCCTCAACGGGCTGGCTTCGGCTGGATATGCGGTCGCCAGCGTGAACTATCGGCTTGCTCCCGGGTCTCACTTCCCGGCACAGATCGAAGATGTCAAGTGCGCAATCAGATACCTACGAGCTGAGGCGCCCAAGTACGGCATCAATGGAACAGAGATGTTCGCGTTCGGCACCAGTGTCGGAGGCCAGCTCGTGGCACTCGCCGCTCTCACCGGCTCACATTCGAAATTCGATGTCGGACCGTATTCGGCGGAGCCGAGCAACCTGCTTGCAGTCGTAGACATGTTCGGCCCGGCAAACCTCACGGAGGGAGCATCGGGGTTCTCTCCCTCCGGTATTCAGCAAGTGTTCGGCAACGAAGACCACCGGGAGCTCGTCCTTGCCAGCCCCACGCACTACGTTGCTCCGAACTCGCCACCCATCCTGCTCGTTCAGGGTGACGACGACACGAAAGTCTTGAAGTCGCAAGCGATCGAGCTCTATGGGGATCTCAAAGCGGCGGGCGACCCAACGCAGTTGGTCTTGGTGCAGAACATGGGCCACATGTTCATACAAGTCGGTCCGAAGCCGCCTGACCCCGGTCTTCGGCTAATCGGGCAAGACATGGTGCGCTTTTTCGACACGGCAGGGTGAGGTCCAGGACCCTCAGAGGCCGAGCTGATCGGCGCGCGAGGCGGGCAGGCGGTCCTTGCACCCGGTCATGCCCGAACATCGGACGAGGCGGCCACCTGCGCCTTCGCACATCGTCGGGCAGGATGGCCGGGATGGACGAGCACGCGGTCCCTCGACGGATTGTCAACGCCACTGCCCCGATCCGCATCTGCGACATCGGGGGGTGGACCGACACCTGGTTTGCCCGTCACGGCAAGGTGTTCAACATCGGCGTCTCTCCCTGCGTCGAGGTCCAGGTCAAGGTGCACCCGGCCGGAACGCTGCCCGGACCGGTCGTCCTCGACGTGGCCAACTACGGCGACCGCTATGCCTTCGAACCTGGCGCCGGACCTGGTCGCCACCCGCTCCTCGAAGCCGCCATCGACGAGATCGGCCTGCCGGACGACGTCTCCGTTGAGATCTCCATCTTTTCCGAGACGCCCGCGGGCAGCTCGACGGGAACCTCGGCCAGTGCCACGGTCGCACTGATCGGAAGTCTCGACGCGCTGTCCCCTGGGCGCCTGACCCCGCACGAGCTCGCAATGGCGGCGCATCGAGTCGAGACGGAACGGCTCGGGATCCAGTCCGGCGTCCAGGACCAGGTCTGCGCCGCGTATGGAGGTATCAACTTCATCGAGATCTCCTCCTACCCCCACGCCTCGGTCGCCCAGATCTCTGTACCCCACACGACACGGTGGGAGCTCGACCGCCGGCTCGCTCTGGTCTCGCTGGGGCGTGCGCATGTGTCATCGGCTCTTCACGATCGCGTCAGCAGCCGTCTGGCTCGAGAGGGTCCGGATGCTCCCCCGCTCCTTGAGCTGCGCCGCGCCGCGGAGCTGGCTCGCGATGCCCTCCTCGAGGCGGACTTCGGCGCGCTGGCGCAGGCCATGACCGATAACACCGAGGCACAACGCCGACTCCATCCCGGTCTCGTGTGCGCAGACGCCGAATCCGCAATCGAAGTCGCCGCATCGAGCGGCGCATTGGGCTGGAAGGTGAACGGAGCGGGCGGCGAGGGCGGGAGCATCACTGTCCTCTGCGGGCCAGACGCCGGCGCCAAACGTGAGCTAGGCCGTTTGCTGAAGGGCGCCGATCCACGCTTCCAAGTCATCCCGACCCGCCTCAGCCTCGATGGCCTCCGTGTGTGGGACGCTCACATCTAGTTGGGCAGACGCGTGGTTGGGCAGTCGTGCAGGACCGAGAGTGGCGCACGTTCGAGTCCTGATGGGCCGCTCAATCCCCCATGCGGATTCTGGCCCGGAGCGCGGCGAGAGCGAGTGAGATGCCCACGACGGCCAGTCCCGCCACTGCAGCCAAACCCTCCAACAGAGGTCGGAACTCCCAGCCCGATGTGATGAGAGAACGAAGTGCCCCCAGCAAATAGGTCACTGGGTTGTACGTGGCGATGACGGAGAACCACCCGGTGAGCAGTTGCTTGGGAACCACCGCATCCGTCAGGAAGAACAACGGAAAGAAGATGACGTAGCACGCATTGACCGCCGCGGGACTTCCCGTCTTGAGGGCGACCGCATAGGGGAACCCGGTGAAGGCCAAGCCCCACAGCGCGGAAAATCCGACGAACACCAACAAGCCCGGTAGCCCGGTGGCGAACCGCACCCCCACGACCGCGCCGATGACCAGCACCGGCACGCACAACGCGACGATGACGGCGACGTCGGCCACCATGAGGCCGAGCAGGAGTGCGGACCTCCTGATCGGAGTCATGCAGAGCCGATCGAAGTACCCGCCTTGAATGTCGGTCACCAACGCCGGAGCTCTTGACATGCCCGTGACCGCGAAGGCGATCGCCATCGGGAGCAGAAACGCCTTGTAGTCGAGAGCGGTTCCCGCCAGCTTCTCGAGGGCGCCGAGGTTGACGCTGTAGAAGAAGGCCGGGACGAACACGGCCGGTATGACCGCGGCCGGTTCCCGCGGGATCTGGCGGAGGGCCCGACCGGCGACCGCCCTGACGTCTCGGACGAATCCTGCCTCGCGTCCCAAGACGCCCACGTGTTCGACCGTCGTCACGCGTGGACCTCCGGTCGCTCGATCCGAGAACCGGTCATCGCCATGAAGACGTCGTCGAGGGTCGGCGTCCGCATCGTGAGGCTTCTCACCTGCAGCCCCGTTTTGCCGAGCGCTAGCGCGACCGTGCCCAGCGCCGCCGGTCCGTCGGGCGTGTTGACGGTGATCCTGCCATCGTCGCCCCAGGCAGGCTCGAGCCCCTCGATGGTGCGGAGCGTGTCGAGTGCCCGCGTGCCATCCCCCTCCACCTCGGCCACGATCACGTCATGACCCACCGAGTGCTTGAGTGCGGCAGGTGACCCTTCGGCCACCAGCCGGCCGGACGAGATGATCCCCACCCGGTCGGCCAGAGTGTCCGCTTCATCGAGATACTGCGTCGTGAGGAAGATCGTCATGCCGAGCTCACGATTGAGCCTGCGAACCTCGAACCAGACGGCCGCCCGGCTGTGGGGGTCGAGCCCGGTGGTGGGCTCGTCGAGGAACAACACCTTCGGCTGATGGACCAAGGCGGCGGCAAGGTCGAGCCGCCTCTTCATCCCACCCGAATAGGTGCCGATTCGCCGGTCGATGGCCGGGCCGATGTCGACGAGCTCGAGGACCTCACCGAGCCTCATCCGGATCTGAGCGGCACTCAACCCGTAGAGCCGGCCCTGAAGCGTGAGCAACTCGCGCCCCGTCTGACGGTCGTCGATCGCGGCGTCCTGGAGTGCGACGCCGATCCGCACGCGAACCGAACCGGGATCCTGCGCCACATCGAACCCGGCCACGAAAGCCCTCCCGGCGCTGGGCTTGAGCAGCGTGCAGAGGACACGGACCACCGTCGACTTGCCGGCGCCGTTCGGACCGAGAAATCCGTAGATCTCGCCTCGCCGAACGCAAAGGTCGAGACCGTCGACGGCGACGTTCGAGCCGAAACGACGGACCAGCCCGGACGTACGCACGGCGGCCTCACCGGCGTCGTCATCGGGAGTGACCTGGTTCTCCACCGCTCCATACTGAATAGAATCGTTCATACTAACTAGTATGTATTATACTAATCAGTAGCGCAACCTATGGCTTTCGAACCCCTCACCCCGGAGCGTCGGCGGCAACAGACCCGCGAGCACCTCCTCGCCGCCGCCGCCGAGGTGTTCGCCGAGCGGGGGTTCCACGGGGCGTCACTGGACGAAGTGGCTGCGGTCGCCGGCTTCACAAAAGGAGCCGTGTACTCGAACTTCAAGAACAAGGAGGATCTCTTCCTCGCCTTGTTCAGGGCCAACTACGAGCGGGAGATGCAGGCACTTCGAGCAACGCTCGAAGACTCGGAGATCCCGCCAGAAGCTCGCATCGCCGACTTCGTCGACTTGATCCGGGAAGAAACACGTCGAGCCGGAAGCATGGGACTGCTCTACCAGGAGTTCTGGCTCTACGCCGCCCGCAATCCGGCAGCCCGGGAAGAATTGACGCGTATCGACGACGAGGGAGTACGGGCCCTGGCCGACATCATCGAGGCGGAGCGGGAGCGACAAGGCATAGAGCCATTGGGGTCGGCGGTTGACGCGGCAAGGCTCATCCAGACCCTCTTTCGCGGCATCTGGCAACTGCGTGTGCTGCAACCCGACGTGGCCAACGACGAGCTGGTCGAGGCTGCGATTTCGTTCGTGGCGCGCGGGCTCGGTGCTCCCGTCGATTGACCTCCGGCCGACGGTGCTGTCGGCAAGACGAAACCAGCTGGGCCCAGGGGAACCAGATGACCCCTCGGGAGCCGATGGCGGTCCAGAGGAGCGCAGAGCATTGGGGCAGTTGATGGGGCATTTCTGCTCGCCGTAGGCTGACGTAGCGATCCACTCTCTCTCCACCGGAAATGACCTCTCCGACTCACGAAGGCAACACCGTGGCCACTGATCACGCCGCACCGCCATGGACCATCCGTTCCGCTCTGGTCGCGGTCACCGACCTCGAGAGATCCGTCGCCTTCTACCGGGATCTCGGTCCCTTCGACGAGATTGCGCGCGAGGACGCAGTGGCGGTGATCGGTGAAGCATCGCCCGCATCCATTGTCCTGATCCTGCGTGAGGCGCGGACCATTCATTCCGTTCGACATGGCCCGCAATCGCTCGGTCTCCGCTCCATCACGTTCAACGTCGGCTCGCTCGGCGAGCTGGACCGGATCGAGTCCGTGCTGCGCGGCCGTGACCTCTTCACGCACCGTGAGCCCGTCGCAGACGGCGGAGCGGAACTGCTCCGGGGACGGGACCCGGACAATCTGCCGCTGGTGTTCATCTGCTTCGCCCGGGACGAAGGACTCGGACCGGACTACTACCGCACGGTTGCCAGTCTGGTCTACTCGCTGGACATCTGACGCGACAGGTTGGCTTTCTGAAGATTCAACTCAGCGAGCCCGTCAGAGCCGATGCCCAGCCCGATGTTGGTCAGGTTGTAGATGTGCTCACTGGCGACCAACCACACGATGTCACAGATCTCTCAATCGCTGTAGAATTCCTCGAGGCGGGGCGACCGTGTCGTCACCGACCTTCCTCTGCCCGGTACGGAGGCACCGACAGAGTTGTGACCAGAGCTCGGAGGATCGACCGACGCGATCCCCAAAGGCCTGAGTCGTGGAGGATGAGATGAAGATCGCAGTCGTGGGGACCGGCGCCATGGGCTCGGTCTACGCGGGCCTCCTCGCCAAGGCCGGGCACGAGGTCTGGGCCATCGACACCTGGCCGGAGCACATCGACGCCATCGCCGCCTCCGGGCTGACCGTCTCGGGGGCCAGCGGGAACTTCGTCGTCGACAACCTCCATGTGGGACGTTCGCCGCGTGACGCCGGGCCGTGCGACGTCTGGCTGATCGCGACGAAGGCCTGGGCCGTCGAGGAGGCCGCGGCGGAGATCGCACCGCTGCTCGAGCCCGACAGCGTGGTCATGGCCTTTCAGAACGGGCTCGGCTCGGGCGAGCGGGTGGCCCGCCACATCGCGCCGGAGCACATCGTGCTCGGCATCGCCGAAGGGTTCGGGTCGTCGGTTCCCGAGCCGGGGCGCGTGCACCACGAGGGCATGCGAATGATCCGGATCGGCGAGATGCACGGTGGCATGACCGACCGCGTCCGGGGCATCGAGGCGGTGTGGGACGACGCCGGCTTCAACGTGTGCGCGTACGCCGACGTGACCCTGATGATCTGGGAGAAGTTTCTCTGCAACGTCACCCTGAGCGCTCCGTGCGCGGTCTTCGACGTCACGGTCGGCGAGCTGATGGCAGACCCCGACGCCCGGAGGGTCGCCCTCGGATGCACCTCGGAGGCCCACCGCCTCGCCGTCGCCAAGGGGATCCACTTCTCGTTCGACGACCCGCTGCGTTACGTGACCGAGTTCGCGGCCACGATCCCGAATTCCAGCCCTTCGATGCGCCTCGATCATCTCGCCCGCCGGCGCTCGGAGATCGACGCCATCAACGGGCAGGTCGTGGTGCTGAGCCGAGAGCTGGCCCTCGAGGCGCCCTACAACGAGACCCTGTGCGCCGTCGTCCGCCGTCGCGAGGCGCTCTTCGCCTGACCCGAGCCTCCGCGAGAACTCGGCCGGTCGTGTCGATCTGTCGTCTGCCCGATCGTCGTAGCTGTGACCGACCGACCAGAGGACAAGGAGAACCCCGTGCCGCACCCCGTGATTCATGCCGAGATCCGCTCCCAGGACCCCGACGCCACCCGCCGCTTCTTCGCCGACCTCTTCGGCTGGAAGGTGGCGTCGGAGGGTGCCTTCCCCGGATACACCTTCATCGACACCGGCGCCGAAGGTGGCCCCTACGTGGCCATCAGCCCGCGCCAGGCCACCGAGGACGAAGTGCTGTTCTTCGTCGGCGTGGAGGACGTGGCCACCACGCTGAAGCGGGCCGAAGAGCTGGGCGGGACCGTCGTCCAATCCGAGCAGAAGGTCCCGGGGACCAGCTTCGGCGTCTTCGCCGATGCCCAGGGGCACCGAGTGGGAGTCGCGGCGAGCGGCTAGTTGCGACTGACGGTCACGAGGTCGTCGTGCTGGCCGCTCTCGTCGTCAAGAAGGCGGCGGCCGAACGGGTTGCCTTGCTCAACCCGTTCGACAACAGGTTGTAGCCCGCCCGGTGTGCCGGCGGGGCACCGAGGTAGGTCCCGACGACGACGGTCGTCCCCTGCTGGAGGAAGATGGCGACGCCGCCCTTGAACGTGTAGACGGTCGACTCCTTGTTGAGGTTCTGACTCGTGAACCCGTCCTGTCCTGCCAGCGTGTAGGCAGAGGGGTGAACGCCCCGTGCTTGGGCCACGGCGAGCGCAGGGGGGTTCGCCTCGAACGCGACGGCGTCCCGGGCCGTCGGGAACGTGAAGTAGGCCTCCCCGAGGCGGCCGTCGGTCGCCGTCTCCACGGCGACGGCGGGCTTGTGGGGCGCCTGCGTCACGAAGGGCGACCATCCCGGTCCGAGCATCCGACCCGTCACGACCACTGCGACGGGCGGGTTCGCGGGGCGGCCGGAGGCCGTCGCGGCCGAAGGGACCACGACCGTCGCCGCGGCGACCATGCCGGCTGCCACGACCGCTCTGATTGGCTCCACGTCCCGCTCCCTGTGCCGGCCGAAGTCGGTCAAGGGTACCGGACGACGGCGGCGGCGAACCCGCGCCGACCAGCCCGGAAGCACCAATTGACCGCGCGACACGCCCGGGACGCTCGTTTCGCTTGAGTCACCGGCCCGATCGGCCGATGCATGAACGTGGACTCTCCTGGACAGAGCGTCGTCCTGACTGTGCCCGCCGCCGGGCGGCGGCATGTCGACAGCGCGCCGGTGGGCCGCGCCTTCCTGATCGCCTACTCGGTCCTCGGCGCGCTGCTCGGGGCCTACATCGTGATGCTTCTCCTCCGCGTCGACACACCGTGGTCGGCCTTCGTGAACAACTGGGGCGTGGATGCCTTCGAGGTGGCCGCCGCCGGCCTGTGCATCGCCCGGGCGGTCGTCGGCGGCCCGCTCCGGTCCGTGGCGCTCGTCCTGGGCGTCGGGCTGCTGGCCTGGACGACGGGCGACCTCCTCTGGAGCATCGAGACGATCGGCGGCGGCAACCCCGCGACACCGTCTCCCGCAGACATCTTCTACCTCTTGTTCTACCCGCTCGCGTGCGTGGCCATCGTCCTCTTGATGCGCACGCAAGTGGGGCGGCTGCCCCTCACCGCCTGGCTCGACGGCGTCATGACCGGCCTCGGGGCGGCGGCGCTCGTCGCCGCCTTTGCCTTCGACAGGATCGCCCGGGACGCGAGCGGGCCTCCCCTCACCGTCGCCACGCTGTTCGCCTATCCGATCGCCGACCTGGTCCTCCTCGCCGTCGTGGTCGGCGCGCTGGCCATGCTCCCGACGTGGCGGAACGCGATGTGGCTCATCCTTGCCCTCGGGTGTGCCCTCGATGCCGTCGGTGACACGGTCTATCTGTTCCAGGCATCGGCGGACACCTACACGGTCGGCACGATTCTCGACGCCACGTGGCCCGCCGCCATCTTCCTCACGTCACTGGCCATGTGGCAACGCTCGGCCGTCTCGAGCCGTCCGGTGCTCACGTCGCGCTTCGTCCTCCCGGCGGTCGGCGCCACCTGCGGGCTGCTCGTCCTCTTCCGCGGCTCGTTGAACCACGTCAGCCGGGTGGCCCTCGGGCTGGCCGCCGTCACCCTGGTCGTCGTGGTGGTGCGCCTCCTCCTCTCCTTCCGCGACCTGACCGCGCTGAACGAATCCCGGAGGCGACAGGCGCTGACGGACGAGCTCACCGGGCTGGGCAACCGCCGCTACCTGATGGGCGTCCTCGAGGACTACTTCGCCGGCCCGGCGACCGGCGACGAGGCGCCTCGCCTGGCCCTGTTGCTGATCGATCTCAACCACTTCAAGGAGATCAACGACTCGTTCGGGCACCCGGTCGGCGACGAGATCCTCGCGAGCCTGGGCCCCCGCATCCAGGGAATCCTCCGGAGCTCCGACGTCCTCGCGCGGCTCGGCGGCGACGAGTTCGGCGTGGTGCTCACCGATGCCGACGTGGACTACGCCACGACGGTCGCCGAGCGCATCACCGCGCGACTGGAGGAGTCCTTCAACCTGGACGTGGCGAGCCTGTATCTCAGCGCCAGTGTGGGCATCGCCGTTGCCCCCGACCATGCGCACAGCAGCGCCGAGCTGTTTCGCTGCGCCGACGTCTCCATGTACCGGGCCAAAGGCGCCCGCCGTCCCTTCGACGTCTATGAGCACGGCGCCGACGACGGCCTCACCCGCATGCAGCGGATCGATCAGCTCCGCCGGGCGATCGAGGGCGGCACGCTCGAGCTGAGGTTCCAGCCGCAATTCGACCTGCGCACCGGGGAAGTGCCGGCGGTCGAGGCGCTGCTGCGGTGGCCGCACCCCGAGCTCGGCTTGATCCGGCCCGCCGAGTTCCTCCCGCTGGCCGAGGAGGCGGGGCTGATCAAACCGCTGACCGACCTGGTGCTGGAGTCGGCGTTGGCCCAGAGCGCGCGCTGGCATGCCGAGGGGCACGACGTCGCGGTCTCGGTCAACCTGTCGACCACCAGCCTCCTCGACGTCGCGCTCCCCAATCGCATCCGGTTCCTCCTCGCCCGGCACCGTCTCGGTGCCGCGGCCCTGATCCTCGAGATCACCGAGACGACGCTCATGGCCGATCGTGCGCGGGCGCGCCAGGTCGTCCAACGGCTGCACGACCTCGGCCTCACCGTCTCCATCGACGACTTCGGCACCGGGTTCTCCTCACTGGCCTACGTGAGCGACCTCGCCGTGGGCGAGCTGAAGATCGATCGCGAGCTCATCAGCGGTTTGGTCTCGGCCGACAACCACAAGAGCGAGACGGTCGTACGAACCACGATCGAGCTCGGCCACTCGCTCGGGCTCCGGGTGGTCGCGGAGGGCGTCGAGGACGCGGCCACCTACGAGGCGCTCGTGGTGCTCGGCTGCGACCTGGCCCAGGGCTACTACCTCGGCGAGCCCAGCCCCGCCGAGGAGCTGTCCTTCCCGTTGCCCGGCTCGCGCCCTCGCAATGTGCGGGATCTCAGGTCAGCGCCGCGGACCGGGCGCCACGGCGGGGCCGAGGCGGCGCTCGGCGAGGCCTGAACACCGGTCCGCACGATCCGGCACGGGCGGAGGCTGGCGGCGCGTCAGGCCAGTGCCGCCAACCACGCAGCGACGATGCCGGCGACCTCGTCGTCGCGCCTGCGCAGCCCATGGTCCCCTTCCACGGTGACCAGGGTGACGGGCCCGGGGACGGCGGCGGTCTCCCGCTCGAGCTCGTCGGGGGTCGCGAAGGCGTCGCGCCGACCCGAGACGAACAGGCTCGGCACGTGGAGGCGGCCGAAATGGGCCGTTCGCAGGCGGTCGGGTCTTCCCGGCGGATGGAGCGGGTAGCTGACCAGGACGAGGGCGGCCACCTGCAGGCATTCGGCCGCCGCGAGAGAGCACATCCGCCCACCCATGGACCGGCCCCCGATGGCGACCCGGTCGGTCGGGACACCGAGCGTCTCGGCCAGCGCGGTGGCGGCGCGGCGGACCGTCTCGATGCACACCGCCGGCGGGTCCGGGCGGCGTCTCCCGGCGGCCCGCCCCGGGAACTCGATGCGCTCCACCGCCAGCCCGAGGCGGCTGACCTCCCGATCGATCGCCACCAGGGACGGCTGGTCGCGCCCGGCGCTGGCACCGGGGGTCAGGACGAGGCCGAGGGGCCCGGGGCCGGTCACGGCATCATCTTGGTCGAACGCCCGCAGCCGTCGTCCGCACCCCGACGCGCCAGGTGCGTGGAAGAGTGTGGCGTGTCGACGTCGCGGCAAAGCCGGTTCCCACCGGCCCGCGGAGGTCGAAGGACCATGGGGTGAACACGCCCGCGACCTGGCTCGAGCGCCTCCGCCCCGTCCTCGGGCCGACGGGGCGGCCCGAGCCGCTCGGTGGCAACGCCTGGCTGGTCCGGGCGGGAGCGCGCACGGTGGTCGTCAAGGCCGGCCCGGGCGCCGAGGACGAGGCCGACGGGCTGCGGCGGCTGCGGGGCGTCGCCGGCGGGCCGCCGGTGCCCGAGGTCGTCCTGGTGGAGGGCGACCTCCTCGTCACCGTTGCGGTCGACCAGGTGGCACGGGAGCACGCCCACGAGGAGTCGCTCGGCCGGCAGCTCGCGACCCTGCACAGGGCACCGTGCGACCACTGGGGCGGAGGGTCGTCGTGGATCGGCGCCTGCCGGGTCGACCCGTCCCCGTGGCCCGACGGCGCCGGCTTCTACGGAGCTCGACTCCGCGCGCTCGCGGCTCGCTGCGGACTGGACGGCGCGGTGGGCCTCGTGGCGGACCGGCTCCCCCGCCTGCTGCCGCCGGAGGCCCCCGCCCTCCTGCACGGCGACCTGTGGTGGGGCAACGTGCTCTTCGGGTCCGACGGCCCGCGTGGGTGATCGACCCCTCGGTCCATGGCGGCCATCCCGAGGAGGACCTGGCCATGCTCGCCCTGTTCGGCCCGGTGCCCGACGCCCTCCTCCGTGCCTACCAGGAGGTGCGGCCCCTGAGCCCGGGCTGGGAGGAGCGGGTCACCCTCTTCCAGCTCTCACCCCTGCTCGTCCACGCGGTGCTCTTCGGCGGCGGCTACCGCACCAGGGCGGAGGCGGTGGCGCGCCGGTTCGCGTGAGCGACGGCGTGGGTCAGGTGCGGCGCAGGGTCAACCGGTGACGGTCACCGTCGCCGTCGCCACGTTGTTGGCGTGGTCCGGGTCGGGGGTGCGCGCCAGGCCGGCCGCCCAGACCCAGCCGTGCCCCGGCCGCCGGGCGCGGAAGCTCACCGTGAAGGAGGCCGACCCGCCGGCGGGCAGCGATCGGCGGAACCACACCGTGGTGGTACCGAACGACAGCGCCCCGGGAGTGGCGGACAGCCGCCGGAACCAGAACGGGAGGCTGATGCCGGCCGCGACGTACCTGGCCTTGGCCGGCCCCGCGTTGGCGACGGTGAGCGTGCAGCTGGCCTCGGTCCGCACCGGCACCGCCGCCGGGCACGCGAGCGCGACGGAGATGTCGGCCTCCGTGCCGCCGGTCCCGGCCGACACCGCCACCACGTAGGGGCCGGCCGTGGCGCTCCCCACGTCGTTGGTGGCGACGACGGAGTAGGTGAACGACGTCGTGCCGGTCGGCGGAGTGCCCGAGAGGGCGCCGGTCGTCGCGTCGAGCGTGAGCCACGACGGCGCACCGGACGTCAACGCATAGGTCGGCACGGGCGCACCGTTGGCCGCGAACGTGGCGGCGTAGGGCTGACCCACGGTCGCCGTGGTCGGCGGCGCGTCCGACGTGAACGCCGGCGCCTGGTCCACCGTGACCGAGCCGGTCACGGTGGGCGCCGCGGCATAGCTGGCATTCCCCGCCTGGTTGGCGTCGACGACACAAGTGCCCGCCTGGGCGTACGACAGCGTGGAGCCGTCGGTGCCCGACACGCTGCAGACCCCCGCACCGCTCGACGGGTCCACCGAGAAGACGACCGGGTTGCCCGAGGCCCCGCCGGTCGCCGACAGCAGGGCCGACTGGCCGGCGACGCCGAGCGCGGGCGGGGTGAAGGCGATCGCCTGCGCGGCGAGGATCACCGTGTCGGAGTCCGCGGCGCTGGAGGCGGCGTTGGTGTCGACTGCGCCGGGGGGCAGCGATGCCGTGGCGAGGCTCACGAAGGCGCTGCCGGCGGTCAGACCGGTGGACACCGTCCCCAAGAGGCCGAACGTGGCGCTCTCCCCGCTGGCCAGGTTGATGGCATTCCATTGGAACTGGCCGCCGCCGAGGTCCGAGAACCCGGTGCCGCTGATCGTGCTCACGGCGGAGATCGGGGTGAACCCGGCGTCGAAGGTGTCCGTCACGGTGGCGTTGGTGGCCGCCGAGGGGCCGTTGTTGGTGACCGTGATCATGTAGGTGTCCGACGCGCCGGGGGCGATGCTGTCGGTGCCGTCGGTGATGCCGATCGTCAGGTCGGAGGCCGGGATGACCTCGACCGCGGCCGACGCCGGGCTCGCCGTCGTCGTCTGGTCGCTGGTGACCGACGCCGTGGTGAGGTCGGACTCCATGGTGACGGGGGCATCGGTCGTCTCGGTGTAGCTGAGCGTGGCCGACGCCCCGCCCGCCAGGCTCGGGATGGTCCACGTGAGCACGCCGCTGGAGAGCACGGTCGTTCCCGCGCTCGAGGTGACGGACCCCGTGTGCAGCGTGAAGTTCGCGGGCAGGTCGATCGTGGCCGACACCGAGGTCTGCGCGCTCGACGTCGAGTTCGAGACGGTCACCTGGTCGGTGACGTCGGTGCCGGCCAGGGCGGACTCGCTCGCTGTCGAGGTCACCGCGTCCCCGTCGTAGGAGGCGATGGCGAGGCCGAGCGGCGCCGCCGAGGTGGTGCCGGTCACGACATCGGAGTCGAAGGCGTTGGAGGACGGGTCGGTGTCGACCTGCCCCGCGGCCAGGGCGATGCTCGCGATGCTCACGAACGAGCTCCCGGCGTCGAGCGGCGACGGCACGTTCCCGATGAGGCCGAACGTGGCGCTCTCCCCACTGGCCAGGTTGACGCCGGTCCATTGGAACTGGCCGCCGCCGAGGTCCGTGAAGGTGGTCCCGCCGATGGTGGAGATGTCGGACGCCGCGACGAAGCCCCCGTCGAAGGTGTCCGTCACGGTGGCGTTGGTGGCCGCCGAGGGGCCGTTGTTGGTGACCGTGATCATGTAGGTGTCCGACGCGCCGGGGGCGATGCTGTCGGTGCCGTCGGTGATGCCGATCGTCAGGTCGGAGGCCGGGATGACCTCGACCGCGGCCGACGCCGGGCTCGCCGTCGTCGTCTGGTCGCTGGTGACCGACGCCGTGGTGAGGTCGGACTCCATGATGACGGGGGCATCGGTCGTCTCGGTGTAGCTGAGCGTGGCCGACGCCCCGCCCGCCAGGCTCGGGATGGTCCACGTGAGCACGCCGCTGGAGAGCACGGTCGTTCCCGCGCTCGGGGTGACGGACCCCGTGTGCAGCGTGAAGTTCGCGGGCAGGTCGATCGTGGCCGACACCGAGGTCTGCGCGCTCGACGTCGAGTTCGAGGCGGTCACCTGGTCGGTGACGTCGGTGCCGGCCAGGGCGGACTCGCTCGGTGTCGAGGTCACCGCGTCCCCGTCGTAGGAGGCGATGGCGAGGCCGAGCGGCGCCGCCGAGGTGGTGACGCCCCCCGCCGGCGCCCCCCCGAGGACGCCGGCGACCGGGCCCGCGCACAAGAGGAGGCAGCCCGCTCCGACGGCGGCCGCCATCCGGGCGCCGAGGTGGTGGTGGAGAGCCGATCCGGACGTTCCCGGAGGCACACCCCGGGTCCATCGTGCCCGGTGGCGCCCCACGTTGAACATGGCGTTCCTCCCCGCGGCCCTTGCGGATCGCGACCCCCCGTTGCCCTTGGGGTCATTATGTGGGAGCGCGCGCCGGGTGTCTCTGGTAAATAAGTCCGGTTCTGCGGCGCGGACGACGGACGCCGGTGGCGCGCCGAGCTCGGCAGCACAACAGACGGACCACAGCACTGAGGGACCCATGACCACCTCTCGCAACTCCGAAGGAAACGGACGGATCGGCGACCGGCCGGGGCAGATGGCCGGTGCCCCCGGCGCGGCGGGGAACGCCGCCTGATGGAGCTGGCCGGCGCCAGGGTCCTCGTCACCGGAGGCACCGGGTTCCTCGGACGGAACGTCGTGCGCGAGCTCGAGGGCGCGGAGGCCGCGGTCACCGGTGTCGGTCGCTCGGCCTACGACCTGCGCTCTCGCGGCGAGATCGACCGCCTCCTGAACGACACCGAACCGGAGGCCGTCGTGCACCTCGCCGCCGTCACCGGCGGCATCGGCGCCAATCGATCGGAGCCGGGTGCGTTCTTCTACGAGAACGCCATCATGGGCATTGAGCTGCTGGAGGCGTGCCGCAGGCGCGGTGTCGGCAAGGTCATCGTCGCCGGGACGGTCTGTGCCTACCCGAAGCACACGAAGGTCCCGTTCCGGGAAGAGGACCTGTGGGACGGGTACCCCGAAGAGACCAACGCACCGTACGGCCTGGCCAAGAAGATGCTGCTCGTCCAGTCCCAGGCCTACCGCGAGCAGTACGGGTTCAACGCCGTCCACCTGCTCGTGGTCAACCTCTACGGCCCGGAAGACAACTTCGACCTTGCGACGAGCCACGTCATCCCGGCCATGATCCGGCGCTTCGTCGACGCCGCGGACAACGGCGCGCGCGAGGTGGTCCTGTGGGGCGACGGCAGCCCGACCCGCGAGTTCATCCATGCCCGCGACGCCGCCGTGGCCTTCCGGCTGGCGCTCGAGCGCTACGACGGCGGCGACCCCGTCAACGTCGGCTCGGGACAGGAGATCTCCATCCGCGACCTCGCCGGCAAGGTCGCCCGGCTCGTCGGCTACGACGGCACGATCACGTGGGACACCGCCAAGCCCAACGGCCAGCCGAGCCGTCGGCTGGACACCGGCCGGGCGCGCGAGCTGTTCGGCTTCGAAGCCTCCACGGAGTTCGACGAGGGGCTGGCCGAGACGGTCGCCTGGTACCGCGCCCACCTCGGGCCTGGTGCCTGAGCCCGTGCGCCCGGACCGGGGAACGACGGCCTAGAACTCGAAGGTCTCCCCTGGCCTGGGGTGGACCGTGGCGGCGGCCACCACCGCCCCGGCCAGGATCAGGCAGCCGGAGAGCACGAGCGCCTCGTGCAGCCCGGAGCCGAAGGCGTCGTAGGCGGCGTTGACGACCTTGGCGGCGATGCGGGCGACGGTGGCGTTCTTCGAGTGCTCGGCGCTCGTCGCCGCGCCCCCGCTGGACGCGCCGCCGGTCTGGATGGCGTGCAGGACGAGGCTCTGGAAATTGGGCGGGATGCCGATCGCCTTGAGCCGCGCCGCCAGGTCGCCGGTCAGCTTGCCGTTGACGATGGAGCCCAGGATGGCCACGCCGAACACCGCGCCCATCTCCCTGCTCGTGTTGGTGGCCGAGGCCGCCATGCCCGAGCGCTCCGGGGGCACGACGGAGAGCGGGACCGACGTGACGGGCACCAGCAGCATGCCGAGGCCGACCCCGGCGATCGGGAGGACCCAGCCCAACGTCGAGAAGTCGACGTGGGGGCCGAGCACCCGGCTGGCCAGGAGGATCCCCCCGCCGGCCAGCAGGCAGCCCGCCACCATCGGCCAGCGGGGGCCGACCCGCGCCACCAGCGGCCCGGTGAGCGCGGACACCAGGATCAGGCCGGCGGCCATGGGGAGGAAGTCGATGGCGGCCTGGTAGGCCGACACGTTCACGACGACCTGGAGGTACAACGCGGTGAAGAAGAAGATGGAGAACGTGCCGAAGTAGGCGACGAACGCGACGAAGGTGGACCCGGCGAAGGGCGGGCGGCGGAACATCGTGAGGTCCAGCATCGGGCTCTTGGCTCGCCGCTCGGTGACGACGAAGGCGAGGCCCGACAGGGCGCACAGCACGAAGAGGGCCACGATCGGCGGCGACGTGTAGCCCGACTCCTCGCCCTGGATCACGCCGAAGGACAGGCAGGCCAGGAACCCGGCGCCGAAGATGAACCCGGCCACGTCGATCCGCCGCCCCTGGCGGTCGGCCGACTCCGGCACGAACACGACGGCGAGGGCGAAGGCGAGGAGGCCGAAGCCCAGGTTGAACCAGAAGATGGCCCGCCAGCTCGAGAACCCGACGAGCGCGCCGGCGATCACCGGACCGAGCGCGAGCGCGAGGCCCGACACGGCCGCCCACACCCCCAGCGCGTCGGCGCGGGTCTCGCGGTCGGGGTACACGTGACGGATGATCGACAGGGTGCCCGGCTCGCTGGCGGCGGCGCCGACGCCCATCACGACGCGGCCGGCGATGAGCCAGTCGACGTTCCCCGCCAGCGCGCACAGCACGGAACCGGCACAGAAGATCGCGACCCCCGCCAGCATGATGCGCTTGCGCCCGAGGATGTCGCCCAGCATCCCGGCCACGAGCATGAAGCTGGCGAACGTCAGGGCGTAGCCGTTGACCACCCATTGCAGCGAGGTGACCCCGGCGTGCAGGTCGCTCTGGATGTTGGCCAGCCCGACGCTGACGATCGTGTTGTCGAGGAAGGTCAGGAAGAGGACGGCGCTCAGGGTCGCCAGGGCCACGGCCTGCGCCGGCGAGCCCAGGCCCCCCTTCTTGATCTCGAAGCCCGGGGGCGCCCCGTCGAGCCCCTCTCGTCCCCCCGTCTTGCCCGTCAGCACCGGGTGACCGGACGCGATCCGACTCCTAGATGCCCGGGCACGGAGGTCACGCATCGGAGTTTTGCCTACCCACACCTCGGGTAGGGGAACCCTGCGGGGTGCCGCAGGGCGCGCACGACACCGGGCGCGCCCGGGAGCGGCACCCTCCGGACATGCCCGGTGGGCTCGGTTCGAAGACGTGGAGGGCCGGCGTGGGGTTCCAGACGGCGGATCGGGCACAGGACGGCGCGAGCGACCTCGGGGCCTTCTTCGACCGTGTCGACTACCCCTTGTACGTGGTCACGGTTCGGTCGCCCGACGCGGAGATGAGCGGGTGCCTGGCCGGCTTCGTGACCCAGTGCAGCATCCATCCGCCGAACTTCCTCGTGTGCGTCTCCAAGGTCAACCGGACCATCGACGTCGCCGAGCGCTCGTCGGCCATGGGGCTCCACCTGCTCGGCACGGACCAGGTCGACCTCGCCCGCCTCTTCGGCGAGGAGACCGGCGACCTGGTGGACAAGTTCACCTCGGTCGACTGGCGCCTCGGCGTCACCGGGGCGCCCCTGCTCGTCGAGGCTGCGGTGACCGTCGAGGGCCGCGTCCTCGGCCACTTCTCCGTGGGCGACCACGAGGCCTTCCTGATCCGGGGCGTCCGCGCCGTGGCGGGCGGCCACGGCGGGATCCTCACCTACCGGGCCACCCCGCCGCTGCGGCCGGGCCACCCCGCCTGAAGCCGCGGCGGCCGCCGGCACCGGGACGGACCTGTACGGAGCGGATCAGGGGTGCGCCTCCCAGAACTGCCGGAGTAGGGGGACGAGGTCGGCCGCCCTCTCGTCGGGCCAGAAGAGCATGGCGTCGGGCACGAGCGTCACCCGTTCGGTGGCCGGGATGAGCTCTCGCAGGCGCTCGGCCCAGGCCGGCTCGAAGAAGAGGTCGGCCGTGCCCCAGGCGACCTGGGTGGGCGCGTCCAGCTCACCGAGCAACGGCGCGACCGCCATGAGCTCGTCCGCCGACGAGGCGGTGAGGAAGCGCTCCAGACCCTTCCCCAGGTCGTCGACGAAGGGGGCGAGATAGCTCGTCAGCAACTCGTCGGGGAGCTTGTCGGGCTCCGCGTAGCCCTGCGCGAACCCGACCTCGGAGCGCGCCAGGGCCAGGTCGCCGACCATCGCGGCCACCATCGGTCCGAACTCGCCCGACTCGGCCAGCGCGACGAACGGCTTGAAGGGCTCGGGCGGGAAGTTGTCGTGCACGTCGCAGTTGGTCAGCGTCAGCGTGCGGACCCGCCGCGCGTAGCGCGCCGCGAAGACCTGCGCCACGGCGCCGCCCGTGTCGTTGGCGACGACGTCGACCTGGTCGAGGCCGAGGTGCTGGCAGAGCTCATCGAGCAGCGCGGCCAGGCCGTTGAGCGACAGGTCGGGCGCGCCGCCGACCGCTTCACCCTGCCCACCAGCGGGCGTGGCGCCGTGGGCGGGCAGGTCCGGGGCGATGCAGCGCCGGACGTCGGCCACGTCCCAGATGACGTTGCGCCAGAGGTCGGCGTTGACGAGGACGCCGTGCACGAAGAGGGCGGCCGGAGCGCCGCGCTCGCCGTGGTCGACATAGGCGACGTCGCCGTGGGGGAGGCGGGCCCTGGCGCGGGGCAAGAGGGTCGCCGGGCTCTGGGTGGTAGGGGTCTGGGTAGTGGGGTTCATGGGCTCCACTATACAAACCAACTGTCTGTTTGTAAAGACGAAGTAGGATCCCGGCGTGCCCACGCAGGCAGAACGCAGCGAGGCGACCCGCGGACGCCTGGTCTCGACGGCGCGCCGCCTCTTCGCGGAGCAAGGGTTCGCCGCGACCTCGACGGAGGAGATCCTCGGCGAGGCCGGCGTCAGCCGCGGGGCGCTCTACCACCACTTCGCGTCGAAGACCGACCTCTTCCGGGCCGCGTTCGAGGCGGTCGAGGACGACCTCACGGCCCAGATCCTGGCGGCCGCCGCCGCCGGCGGTGCGACCGACCCGCTCGAGGTCCTCCGGATCGGGTTCGACGCGTTCTTGGACCAGTGCGTGCACCCCGAGGTCCAGCGCATCGTCATGCTCGACGGCCCGACGGTCCTCGGCTGGGACACCTGGCACGAGCTCGACGAGCGCTACGCGTTCGGCACGATCAAGACCGTGCTGTCCCTCGCGGCGGAGCAGGGCCGGATACCGGAGGCCACGGTCGAGCCCTTGTCCCACCTCCTGGTCGGCGCGGTCATGCAGGCGGGGATGGTTGTGGCGCGGGCGGACGACCCGCCGGCGGCCAAGGCGGCGATGTCGGAGACGTTCGCCCGGGTCGTCGCTGGCCTCTGACCGAGCCGGTTCAGGCGCCGAAGAACGGCGCAGACGGACGCACGACCGCCTTCACCCGAGCTCCTCCCCCACCCAGGCCGGCAGTCGCGTCGGTCGGCCGTCGGCATCGACGCAGCCGTGCACCGTGACCGCCGTCGCGCGCACGTCGCCGCCCACGGACAGCAGGTAGGCGATCTGGAAGGTGGTGCGCGTCACGGCCCCCACGACGAGCGACACGTCGACCTCGTCGTCGAAGTACAGGGGCTTGCGGTAGCGGAGGCCCACCTCGAGCACGGCGACGTCGACGCCGCCGCTACGCACGACGTCGTAGGGATGGCCGATGGAGCGCAGGTACTCGACCCGGGCCTCTTCGAGGTAGGGCAGGTACGCCGCGTGGTGGACGATCCCCATGGCGTCGGTCTCGGCGAAGCGCGTGCGCACCCGGTGCACGAAGGAGTAGGCGGCCGGGTCCCGGGAGGGCTGCAGCGACTGACGCACGGGAGCGCCGCCTACTCCCCGGTCGGGACCACGTCGGCGCCTTCCGGGGGCGCCGGTGACGCGCCCTCGTCGCCCGCCCGCTCGCCCTCGCGCCGGCGCAGGCGGGCGTCGAACGTGCGGCGCCGGCTCGACGCCATCTTCTGCACCCGGTCCTGGTTGAAGATGGCGAACTCACCGTCCGCCTCCACGGTCACGATCCCGTCCTGCACGATGCGGCCCTTGCTGAAGATGCGACGGTCGGTGACGCCCGTGACCCATCCCTCGAAGACGGCCTCCTCGTCGGTCAACGTGGGACGCAGGAATCTGAAGGCGAGGCTGACCGTCGGCCCCACCGCGCCTTCGATCGCGTTGGCGGCGGTGAGGACGATGTCGAAGGTCGCCGCCAGCACCGCGCCGTGCACGCAGCCCGGCGCGCCCTCGTAGGCGACGTCGAAGACGACCCGGCCGATCGCCTTGGGGGGGTCGAAGTCGAGCACGACCGGCGCCGCCAGCGGGTTGAACGGCCCGACCACCACGTCGTAGGGCATGGCGCCCCCGAGCGGCGGCACGTCGGGGCGGGGCGGGCGGTCCACGTCCGGCGGGATGAAGCGGGGCAGTGGGACCGCCGGCGCGTGCACCTCCAGCTCGTCCGCCACCGCGGCCAGCTGCGCCGTCAGCTGCGCCGTCTCCCCGGGGGGCGGCGCGGTGCTGACGGACAGGCGGATGAGGCGGCGCAGCACCTCGGCCAGCTCCCGCGCCTCGGGCTCGCGGCCGCGCAGCCCGGGATGGTCGTCGTACGAGCTCGGGGGGGTGTCGGGCGCCGGCACGGCGCGAACAGTACAGCGGGCCCTTTCGGGACCGACATTCCACGTACCCCCGGCGGACCGGGCCCGACCGTTTCACGGACGTGCCCTCCTAACATGGGTCGGTGACCCCCGAGCACTCCGTGCAGTTCACGTCCGGAAGCCCCGACACCGTCCTCGAGCCGCTGGCGCCGGAACTGGCGGCCGCCCTCGACGCAGCCGCGTCCCTCCCACCAGACCGGCGGCGGGAGGCAGTGGCCGCGGTCGCCGCCACTGACCCCCGCTGCCTGCAGGCTTGGGCCGACCTCGCCGAGATCGCCGACGACCCGATCGACCGCTACGCCTTCGCACGGGTCGGCTACCACCGCGGGCTCGACACCCTGCGCGCCGCGGGCTGGCGTGGCTCGGGGTACGTGCGCTGGCGCCACGAGTCGAACCGGGGGTTCCTCCGCTCGCTCAATGCGCTGAGGCTCGCGGCCGGCGCCATCGGGGAGACCGACGAGGAGCAGCGCTGCGACCTGTTCCTGCGCCAGCTCGACCCGGAGTGGGAGGCCCGCGAAGGGTGACGTCGGGGGAACTCCGGCCCCCGCCGCCCCGCACATAGTTAGCCCCTCTAACTGTAAGATGGTCGAAGTGTCCGTTTCCTCACCCCCCTCGACCGCAGAGGCGCCGCGCCGCAAGCCGGCCGCCGGCGCCGCCGCGCCTCCCAAGAAGGCCGCCGGTGGCGCCGTCCCCGTGCTCGGGACGTACGGCCGCGTCGCCGCCTGGCTCTCGAAGCGGGTCGAGGTGGCCCTGGCGGAGATCGACCTGACGCTGCCCCAGTACCGCGTGCTCGGGATCCTGGCCGAGGGCTCCGCCGCCGCCTCGGGCCTGGCCGACCGGCTGGCCGTGCGGCGCCCGTCCATCACGGCACTCATCGACGGCCTGGTGGCCCGCGGCCTGGTCGACCGCCGGCAGGAGGACGCCGACCGCCGCCGGGTCGCCTTGCGCCTGACCGACGAGGGCACCCGCACGCTCGCCGCAGCCGACCGCGCCGTCGACGACTACCTGGTCTCCATCGCGGGGCACCTGAACGACAAGGACGAGGCCATGGCCCTGCGCTCCCTCGAGCTGTGGGCCCGCGCCCTGACCGAGTCCCGCCAGGGACCGCGGCAGGCGGTGGCGCCGGAAGACGTCGCCGCGCCGCCCGGGGGTGGGGCCCGGTGAGCAAGACCGAGGACCGGCTCGACCGCGAAGGTGCGGCGGAGCAGCAGGCCGCCGGGAACGGCCGCATCGCCACCGAGCCGCCGGGCACCGGCGCGGGGCAGCGCGGGCTCCCGTTGGGGGCGTACGTGCCCATGGGCGTCACCAGCCGCTACGCCAAGCCCAAGGCGACGATCAACCCGGACCGCTCGCTCTCGTGGATCAAGCGGGCGACCCCCATCGTCATGGCGCACAAGGTGCAGTGGTTCAGCGCGCTGATCTTCTCGTTCCTCGGGTTGATCATTCAGGTGTGGATCCCCAAGATCCTCCAGAACGGCATCACCAACTCCCTGATCAACAAGACCCAGCCGCTGCACAACTACGTCGAGTTGATCGCCCTGCTCGGCCTGTTCACCGGCCTCTTCGGCTACATCTCACGCACGAATCTGTTCAAGGTGGCCTATGCCATTGAGTTCGACCTGCGCAACATGCTCTACGAGCACTTCACGCGGATGTCGTTCCCCTTCTACGACCGGGTGCAGTCGGGCCAGCTGATCTCGAGGGCGAACTCGGACATCCGGTCCGTGCAGATGTACCTCACGTTCGCTCCCATGATCCTCGTGCAATGCTCCATCGCGCTGGTCGCCTTCGCGTTCATGCTGTCGATCAGCGTGCCGCTGGCGTTCGTGGCCATGGCGTCGATGCCCTTCATCTACATCGTGGGCGTGAAGATGCGCCAGTCCCTCTTTCCCGTGTCGTGGATCATCCAGGCCCGGCTGGCCGAGGTGGCGACCGTGGTCGACGAGAACGTCAACGGCGTGCGCGTCGTCCGCAGCTTCGCGGCCGAGCAGCAGCAGCTGGGCCAGCTGGCCACGGCGGCCGACCGGGTGCAGTGGGGTTACATCAAGGACGCCGACCTGCGCGCCCGCTTCGCGCCGCTCGTGCAGAACCTCTCCCAGGTAGGCCTGGTCCTCGTCCTGCTCGTCGGCGGGTGGATGGTGATCCACGACCACCTGCCGGTGGCCTCCATCGTGTCGTTCAACCTCTACCTGGTGATGATGCAGGCTCCGTTCATGATGCTGGGCATGCTGATCATGATGGGCCAACGCGCCTCGGCGTCGGCCGGGCGGATCTACGAGATCCTCGACGAGGTGCCGACGATCGTCGACCGGCCCGGAGCGATCGACCTCGTCGACAGCCAGGGTGATGTGGAGTTCGACGACGTCAGCTTCGCCTACGCCGACGACAGCCTGCTGTCGAAGTCGGCCGGGGACGGCGGACCACGCGAGATCCTGCGGAACCTGAACCTGCACCTCCACCCGGGCGAGACGATCGCCCTGGTCGGGCGGACCGGCAGCGGCAAGTCCACCGTGGCCCGCGTGCTGGCGCGCTTCTACGACGCCACCGGCGGGACCGTCCGGGTCGACGGCCACGACGTACGCGACCTCACGCTCACCAGTCTGCGGGCCAACATCGGTGTCGTCCTCGACGAGCCCTTCCTCTTCTCGGTGTCGATCCGGGACAACATCGCCTACGGGCGGCCGGACGCCCCCATGGAGGAGGTCGTCGCCGCGGCCGAGGCGGCCGGCGCAGCCGGCTTCATCAATCGGCTGGCCGACGGCTACGACACCGTGGTCGGCGAGCGCGGCTACACGCTCTCGGGCGGCCAGCGCCAGCGCATCGCCATCGCCCGCGCCCTCCTCGTCAACCCCCCGATCCTCATCCTCGACGACGCCACCAGCGCCATCGACGTCAAGGTCGAGCAACGCATCCACTCGGCGCTGCGGGTCCTCATGGAGGGTCGCACCACGCTCATCATCGCCCACCGCCTCTCGACCATCAGCCTGGCCGACCGGGTCGTGCTGCTCGACGGGGGCCGCATCGTGGCCGACGGGACCCACGCCGAGCTCCTCGCCTCGACCCCCCTCTACGCCGAGGTCCTGGCGCAGGCGGCCAGCGAGGAGCTGGCCGAGGAGACGGCGTCGGGCGGGGTCGAGGATCTCGGGCTGGACGACGACGTCCTCGAGCCCGAAGGAGGTGCGATCTGATGTTCGGCGGCGCCGGTGTCGGGCCGCCCATGGGCGGCGGGGGTGCGCCGGGGGCGGCCCAGGCGGGCCTGCCCTTCGGCGGCATCCCCCACGAGCTGCAGGCGGGGGTCGACCTGCTCTTGAAGGAGGAGCCCGAGCGCGGCGAGTCCGACGCCGTCTTCACCCAGCTGCCGACGGAGCAGGAGAAGAAGAAGCTCTCGCTGACCAGCCTGCTCATGGAGTACCCCGGCATGTGCGCGCTCGCCGCGTTCCTCGTCGGGATGATCGCCCTGTTCACCCAGCTCGGTCCGAGCCTGGTCTCCTACGCCATCAACCACGGCCTGACCCCGCCCCACTACGACTACGGCGTCGTGGTGGCCATGGCGGCGCTGTACCTGGTGTCGATCGTGGTGTCGGGGAGCGCACAGTGGGGCCAGGCGCGGGTGACCGGCCGCCTCGCCTCCTGGGTCATGAACGACCTGCGCATCAAGGTGTTCCGCCACCTGCAGCGGCTCTCGCTCGACTTCTTCACCGAGGAGAAGGCGGGCGTCGTCATGAGCCGCATGACGAGCGACATCGAGAACCTGCAGCAGCTGTTGCAGGACGGGCTGGCGCAGTTCGCCATACAGGGGCTGACCATGGTCGTGATCACGGTCTTCCTCTTCGCCACCAACGCCAAGCTGGCTGCCATCACCGTCTTCGCGGTGCTGCCACCCCTGGTCATCATGTCGGTCTGGTTCAAGCGCGCATCGGAGCGCGGGTACGACAAGGTGCGCGACGGCATCGCGCTGGTCCTGGCCGACCTCTCCGAGAGCCTGCAGGGCGTGCGCATCGTCACGGCCCACAACCGGCAGCGCTACAACGTGGAGACCCACCGCGACATCGTCGGCGCCTACCGGGACGCCAACAACTACACGGGGCGCATCAACGGCATCTACGGCCCGGGGTCACAGGTCATCAGCGTCTTCGGCCAGGTGCTCATCCTCGGCATCGGTGGCGCCATGTACCTGCACCACCCCCAGGAGATCAACCTGGGGCAGCTGACGGCCTTCTTCTTGTACGTGAACCGGTTCTTCTCACCGATCCAGCTCCTGGTGCAGCAGTACAACACCTTCCAGCAGGGCCGGGCGTCGGTCTTCAAGCTGCGTGGCCTGCTCGAGACCGAGCCCACCGTCCTGGAGGCGCCCGACGCGGTCGAGCTGCCCGAGATCCGGGGCGAGATCCGCTTCGACCACGTCTCGTTCGGCTACGACGCCGCGGTGCCGGTGCTGCACGACGTCGACCTGACCATCTCGCCGGGCGAGACGGTGGCCTTCGTCGGCGCCACGGGTGCTGGGAAATCGACCATGGCCAAGCTCGTCACGCGGTTCTACGACCCGACCGCGGGACGCGTGCTCATCGACGGCTACGACCTGAAGCGCGTGACGCTCGCCTCGCTGCGCAGCCAGCTCGGCGTCGTGCCTCAAGAACCGTTCCTCTTCGCCGGCACGATCCGGGACAACATCTCCTTCGCCCGGCCGGGCGCGCCGGACGACGAGGTGTGGAACGCCGTGCACCAGGTGGGCCTGGGCGAGCTGGTGCACCGCCTCCCCTACGGTCTCGACACCCCGGTCCACGAGCGCGGCCAGTCCCTGTCGTCGGGCGAGCGCCAGCTCATCGCGCTGGGGCGGGCCTTCATGGCCGAGCCCCGGGTGCTCGTGCTCGACGAGGCGACGTCCAACCTCGATCTCAAGTCCGAGACCATGGTGGAGGCCGCGCTCGACGTGCTGCTCGAGGGGCGGACCGCCGTGCTCATCGCGCACCGGCTCTCGACGGCCATGCGCGCCGACCGGATCGTGGTGGTCGGCGACGGGCGGCTCCTCGAGATCGGCTCGCATGCCGAGCTTGTCGCCCTGGGCGGGCACTACGCCGAGATGTACCAGACCTGGATCTCGCAGTCGCACGCGGCGTAGGCCGTGCCCGAGAACTACTTCGTGGGATCGGTCGCCTCCGGGTACGAGACCAAGTGGCCCCATCTCTTCGATCCGGCCGTCGTCGACCCGGCCGTGGACTTCCTGGCGGCGCGGGCGGGCACCGGACCCGTCCTCGAGCTCGGGGTCGGGACGGGCCGCATCGCGCTGCCCCTGAGCCGGCGCGGACTCCAGGTGCACGGGGTCGAGCTGTCACCGGACGTGGTCGCGCAACTCCGGTCGAAGCCGGGTGCCGAGGCCATCGGCGTGACGGTCGGGGACTTCGCCACGGTGCGGGTGGAGGGGACGTTCTCGCTGGCCTACCTGGTGCGCAACACGATCATGAACCTGACGACCCAGGACGAGCAGGTCACCTGCTTCGCCAACGTCGCCGCCCATCTGGAGCCGGGCGGGTGCTTCGTGATGGAGGTCATGATCCCCGAACTGCGCCGCCTCCCACCCGGCGAGACGGTGCACGCGTTCACGGTCACGCCGACGCATCTCGGCTTCGAGGAGTACGACGACCTGGTCACGCAGCACTCCTGGTCCCACCACTACTGGATCGACGACGACAGGATCGAGACCTTCTCGGCGCCGTTCCGCTACGTCTGGCCCTCGGAGCTCGATCTGATGGCGCGCCTGGCGGGGATGTCGCGGCGCGAGCGCTGGAACGACTGGGACCGCTCACCCTTCACGAGCGAGAGCAGGAGCCATGTCTCGGTGTGGGAGAAGGTGGCCGACCCGCCTCAGCCCCGAGCGGCCACCTGAATGACGGCCACGGTGTTCCCGTCGGGATCCCGCACGGTCGCCTTGCGGGCGGCGTCCCCGACGGCCTCGACGGACGTGGGCCGGATGCCGCGGGCGTCCAACCCGGCCAGGGTGGCGTCGAGGTCACCGACCGAAAGCGCCGCCAGGCCGTGCCCGGCCCGGGCGGTGTCGACGACGACGTAGAGCCACGCAGCATCGGCGAGCCGCCACATGACCTCGTGCTCGTTGGGGACGATGTCGACGGGGCGCCCCAGCAGCCGCTCGAAGAAGTCGCGGCCGGTGTCGAGGTCGGACACCGGCACCGCGACGAAGGCGACCTCGACGTCCATGGCCAGCGACGTTACCCGAGCCCAATCCGGCCGACCGCTTCCTTCGTACTTCTCGGGGAGGGGGCGGTTCGTTGAACGCCAACGGGCGCGTACGGGAAGGGAGCGATTCGCCATGCCGGGACAATCCACGCGAACCATCCGAGACCAGGTGGCTGCGGCCGTCCGCCGGTGCCGACCGGCACCGGCTCCGAGGGCACTCCGCGTCCTCGGCGCCGGCGCAGCCGCCGCGGTCGCACTGGTGGCGTCGGCCGTGACCGCGGCGCCCGCCGGCGCGGCCCCACCCCCGTTCCTCTCCCACTTCTCCACGGTGACCCAGGTCGCCTCGACGATCCCGGTCAACGGGGACCTCAACCCCTACGGCATCGCCAACGTCCCCTTCAACAGCGGTGATCTCGTCCGCGGGGACACCCTGGTGAGCAACTTCAACGCCAGCTCCAACCTGCAGGGCACGGGGAGCACCGTCATGGAGATCTCGCCGGCTGGCGCCGTCAGCCAGTTCGCCCGGCTCGACGCCGGCGGCCTGCACGGGGCCTGCCCCGGGGGCGTCGGCCTCACCACGGCGCTCGCCGTGCTGAACGACGGCTACGTCGTGGTCGGCAGCCTCCCGGTCACCGACGCCGGGCACGGCTCCCCCGAGGCCGGCTGCCTGATCGTCGTCAACAACGAGGGACACCCGGTCGAGACGTGGTCCGGCGGCGGCATCAACGGGCCGTGGGACATGACGGTGGCGCAGTACGGAGGCTTCGCCGACCTGTTCGTGACGAACGTGCTCAACGGCCTCTCCGGCGCCGCCAACGACAGCCCCGTCGACCAGGGCACCGTCCTGCGCCTGAGCGTCGTGATGCCGCCCGGCCGGGCGCCCGTCCTCGTCGCCTCCCGGACGATCGGGACCGGGTTCGCCGAGGAGCTCGACGCCACGGCGCTCGTGATCGGTCCGACCGGCGTGGCCCTCGGGCCCAACGGCACCCTCTACGTGGCGGACACCGTGAACAGCCGGATCGCCGCCATCCCCTTCGCCGCCTTCCGGTTCTTCCCGGCGGGCGGCGGGGGCGTCACGGTGACGGAGGGGGACCAGCTGACGGGCCCGCTCGGCCTGACGCTGGCCCCCAACGGTGACCTGCTCACCGTGAACGGCGGCAACGGCAACGGGGTCGAGGTGACACCGCACGGGTTCCAGTTCACCGGAGTGCAGTTCGACCCCGCCGACAGCGGGGGCGACCTCTTCGGATTGACGGTCGCGCCCGGTGGGCACGGCGTGCTCTTCGTCGACGACGGCAACAACTCCCTCCAGCTCCTGCACTGAGCATGGTCCCGGGGCACGGTGCCGGCGCCATCCGGCGCCGTGTCCCGGACGCCGCTAATAGACGCTGAACGGCGGGGTGGCCGAACCCGTCCGCACGTACTCGTCGAGGGCGAAGAGGATCCGCCCCCAGGTGTACGTGCAGGCCGCCAGCTCGCCGTCGGCGGACGCCCACCCCCGATGCTCGAAGCGGACGTCGGTCCCACCCCCGGCGCCAGGGGTGAGCGTCCAGACGATCGACGTGGGCTGCCACTCGGGCGGCCCCCCGACGCACTTCCAGGTCAGCGAGCGTGGCCGGTCGAGCGCCGCGACCTCGAAGCGGAACTGCGTCTCGGCGTTGGGCCCGAAGGAGAAGACGGCAACCGTTCCCTCCCTCGGCTCGTACTCGGTCTGGTCGGTCCAAAAGGCGCGGTTGCCCTCCGCGCTGTTGATGGCGTCGAACACCGCCTCGGGCGGCGCGTCAATGGTCAGGGCCTGGCAGATGTCCGGCATGCCGTCACGTTAGCGACCGCCCCACTCAGGTCGCCCGGCTCCACCGGCGCAGCGTCGTGCGGTAGCGCGCGTCCCACCCGTCGTAGGCCGCGCGCAGCTCGGCGCCGGGCCAGCCGCCCGGCAGCAGCTCGTCGGGCAGCAGCGGGTCCGCCTGCAGGTGCCGCAGCACGGCGGCCGAGAGCTCGAAGCCGGGCGCCAACGCCTCGGGCCGGTCGGGTGCCAGCGCGCCGAGGGCCGCGAGCAGCACGCGGGCCCGGTCCGACCACCCCGCCAGGTCCCACAGCCGCGCCGCCAGCAGGCCGGCGTCACCGGGCCACGCCGTCATGAGCTCGACGTCCGCGTCCAGGGAGTCGGGGAGCAGGACGGCGACGTTGGCCGGCCGCATCCAGACGCCCTCGCGCAGCTCGGAGAGCCGGGCGTAGGCCAGGGCACGACGGCGGCCGCCCCGGACCTCGGCCGTGCTGCCGCTCGTCGTCACCACGGCCAGCCACCACCGGCCGTCGTAGGGAGCGGTGGCGCCCGAGCGGCTCGCCGACTGACGTGACTGGCGCGCCGCCAGGTGCCCCGTGAGCCGGTAGGTGCCCGAGCCGTCGGTGGTCGCCTCGCCGGCCGTGACCATCCGGCTGAGCGCGACCCGCGCCCGGTTCTCGCTGATCCCGAACAGGCCGGTGAGCCGCACGAGCTGGGCCACGGGCAGCTCGGGCGGGTCCATGCCCAGCAGGGCGCTCGCCAGCACGGACCGGGCCGTGAGCGGGGGCGCCGGCCCCGCGGTCACGGGGATATTACTCACTTGCGTCATTTGACGAATAATCGTAATATAGGGCCATGGCCAGCACCATGGTGCCCGACACCACCGACCGGCCCGACGTCCTCCCCAGCGACCGGCTGCTGGCCAACGGGATGGCGGTCCCGGCGCTGCGTTCCGACCTGCGCCGCATCGACAACCTGCGCAACGCGCTCTCGGTCGCCGTGGTCTGGTTCTGGGTGGCCCTCATCATCGGCGGCGCCGTCTGGCTCGGGACCTGGTGGGCCTACCTGGTCGCCTTCGTCCTGATGGGCCCGATGTACGCCCGCTTCGCCATCCTCATGCACGAGGCGGCGCACAAGCTCCTCTTCACCAACAAGCGGTGGAACGACTGGGTCGGCAAGTGGATCGTGGCCTATCCCGTGTTCACGCCGGTGCAGCTCTACCGCCGGGTGCACTTCGCCCACCACAAGGACGAGTTCGGTCCGGACGAGCCCGACCTCGCGTTCTACGGGCCCTACCCCTGCACGCGCCGTGCGCTGGCGCGCCGCCTCTGGCGCGACGCGGTGGGCATCAGCGGGTGGAAGAACTTCGTGCCGCTGGTCAAGAACACCCGCACCAAGCCGTTCCGGCCCATCGGCTTGTCGATCTTCGCGGTCCAGGCCGTCCTGTGGGCCGTGCTGTGGGCCGCCACCGGGCGCTGGTGGATCTACCCGCTCCTGTGGTGGCTGCCCTGGATGACGGAGTGGCGCGTCATCAACCGCCTGCGCTCCATCGCGGAGCACGGCGGCATGGAGCGCAGCCCGGACCGGCGCGCCACGACGCACAACGTGCGGCAGTCGCTGCTGGCGCGCTTCTTCATCGTGCCGTACAACACCGGGTGGCATCTCGCCCACCACGTCGACATGGGCGTGCCCTGGCGCAACCTCCCCGCCTACCACGCCGAGCTCGAGCGGGCCGGGTACATCACCCCCGCCATCACGTACAAGAGCTACTGGGCGCTGTGGAAGGCGCTCTCGAGCGCGGACGAGGCCACGGAGGTGCGCCCGGCCGCTGCGTGAGGGAGGCCCGCGAGGGTCCCCGTGCACGTGCGGTGTTCCGGTCCGGTTGCCCGTCACCGCCTTACCGCCCCCTTACCGCGCCTCCGTAGCGTGCGGACGGAGACGCCCCGGCATGCAGCCCGGTACGGCGCAGGGGAAGGGAGGCAGACGTGACGCACCTCGACGAAGGCACCACGGCACCGGACGAGCCGAGCGCGGCCCCGGACCTCCCGGCCATGCCGCCCCCGGTCGTTCCCCCGCCGCCCGCGCCGTTGAAGCCGCGGCTCACACCCAAGAGGCTGCTGCTGACGTTCGTCGCCGTCCTGGCCGGAACGATCGGCGGGACGCTGATCGCGAAGTCCCTCGACAACGGCGACGGTTCGGGTGGGATGGCGCAATGGATGGCGAGCTACGGCGCCAACTACATCGCCGTGTCCCACGACATGGCCGCGGTGAACAGCGGGACCTCGACGGCATCCGTTCGGGGCGGCTGCGTCCGTCTCGCCGCCGACGTGCGCACCGCGCGGGCCAACCCGCCCATGCCCATGGGCTCTCTCGAGGCGCCCTGGTCCTCCATCCTGGGCGACCTGCGGCAGGGCGCCCAGGCGTGCGTCGCGGGCATCGACCGGCAGAGCACGAGCACCCTGAACCAGGCGGAGCGCGACTTCAACCAGGCGGCAACCCAGTACCTGCAGCTGGTCAAGGCGGTCGACGCCGCCAACCCGTGAAGCCCCGCCGCGCCTGACGCGGCGGGAGGACCGGTGGCCGCCGGTGGTTAGGGTCGTGGCGTGACCGCCGCGCCGCTCCCCGTCGTCTTCGTGGGCCACGGGAGCCCGATGAACGCGCTGGAGCAGAACCGCTACACCGAGGCCTGGGCGGCCCTCGGTGCGGCGGTGCCCCGGCCACGGGCCGTGCTCGCCATCTCCGCGCACTGGTACACCAACGCCTCCGCGGTGACGGCCATGGAGACGCCGCGCACGATCCACGACTTCTTCGGCTTCCCCGACCGGCTCTTCGCGACGGAGTACCCGTGCCCGGGCGCGCCCGACGTGGCCGCCGAGGTGGCCGAGGTCGTCGCGCCGCGCTGGGTCGGGCTCGACCACGACAGCTGGGGCATCGATCACGGCACCTGGTCGGTCCTGACGCATGTCTACCCGGAGGCCGACGTCCCGGTCGTCCAGCTCGCCATCAACGCGCTGCAGCCCCTCGACTACCACCTCGACCTCGCGACGAGGCTGGCGCCGCTGCGCGAGCGGGGGGTGCTGATCGTGGCCAGCGGGAACGTGGTCCACAACCTGGGCCTGATCGACTGGGCCCGTCCCGAGAGCGGTTTCGACTGGGCGCACCGCTTCGACGAGGAGTCCCGCCGCCTCGTCGTCGAGGCCCCCGCCGACGTGCTCGAGCTCGAGCAGCACCCCGACTACGCCCTCGCCGTCCCGACGCCGGACCACTTCATCCCGCTCGTGTACTTCGCCGGCCTCGCCGCCGCGGACGGGCAGCGGCGCCCCGAGGTGCTGATCGACGGCTACGCCTACGGGTCCCTGTCGATGACCTGCTTCACGGCGTAGCCGGGACGTCCGCGGCCGGGCCGACGTGCGTGTCGAGCCAGGCCAGCAGCGGGCCGGCGGCACGCAGGACGTCGACGACCCGCTTCTTCGCCCCCGCGGTCCCGAGCCAGGGCGCCACCGGCCACGCCTTCATGGCCACGAGACCCTTGTGGCGGAGCAGCTCCACGCGGGGGTGGTCCTTGGGATACCCCCGCGGCACCGTCTTCAGGGTCTCCATGGCGGTGACCTCCAGGCGCGCCTTCCGCAGCGCCGCCACGACGGACTCGAGCGCGCGCCCCGAGCGATCGGCCGCCGCCGCGGCGCGGTAGCGCTCCAGCTGGTCGGGCGCCATGTGGTACATCCCCGCGCCCGCCATGAGGCCGCCGGCCGAGAGCTGCACGTAGCCGTCGCCGACCATGGCCGCGATGGCGGTCTTGTAGGGGGACTTGTCGCGGCTGAAGCGGGTGTCGCGGTAGGGGCGGAACAACCGCGTGTCGCCGAACTCGGGCACCAGCTCGGCGAGCAGCGCCTCCATGGGGGCCTTCACGTCGCGCTCGTAGACGTCCTTGTGGTCGATCCAGTACGCCTTGGAGTTGTCCGCCTCGAGCCCGTCGTAGAAGTCGAGCGCCCGGTCGGGCCAGCCCCTGAACGTCACCGGCCCGACGCTACCGGACGCCCGGCCCGGGTCACCGGTGCAGGACCAGCATCTCGGACGTCGTCCGCCGCGGGTAATACCCCGACGGCAGCGCGCGCAGCGCCTCGACGGCCGGCCGCGTGACCTGCTCGACCTCGTCGGCACCCAACTCCCGCAGCGCGGACCACGCCCGCCGCTCAATGGCGTCGAGCTCCTGCGCGGGGCTGGTCCGGAAGATGCGGTCGAGGGAGTGGACGTCGCCGGTGAAGCCGGCCGGCGCCGCCCACCGCAGCACGTGCTCCGCCGTCACTTGCAGGGGAGCGTCCGACCGGCGCCGGGCATCGAGCGCGGCCCACAGCCCGTCGATGATCTGCCCGATGACGTCGCCGGCCGCCGGCCGCTGCACCGTGCACACGACGTAGCGGCCGCCGGGGCGGAGCACCCGCGCCATCTCGGCGAACAGCCGGACGGGCTCGGCCACCGCGTGGACCACCCAGACCGACACGGCGTGGGCCACCGACGCCGAGGCCAGCGGCATCTCCATGGCGTCGCCGAGCAGGACCACGGGGCCCAGACGCGCCCGCGCCCGCGCCAGCATCGGCGGCGAGACGTCGAGCCCGACGACGGGGACCCCGCGGCGGGCCAGGCCCAGCGCGACGACCCCGGTGCCGACCCCGACCTCGAGGACGGGGCCCTCGCCCGCAGGGAGGCGCGCCGCGAGGTCGGCCGCATACTGCGCACCCCGCCCCTCGCCGCCGCGCGTCTCGTCGTAGAGGTCCGCCAGCTGGTCGTACTCGGGCACGGGGGTCATCATGCCCGGCGACCGGTCGTGGCCGCCGAGAGGCCGGCCGCGCCCGTTCGGGCCGCCACCGGGGTTTTCGAGGGGCGGCGGCGGGGCACAGACGAACGGGCCGGCCTTCGTCCTCGTCTCGGGGCTGCGCTGAGCCGCGCTAGCTGTCGGTCGACTCCCCCGCCCGCCTCGACCCCGAGCGCGCGGCGCAGCACCAGGGCCGCCTCGCGCTGGGCCCGCCGGGACACGGCGGCGGTCGTGACCAGTGCGGAGCCGTGGAACGTCCCGGGGAACTGGTGCAGCTCCACCGACACGCCGGCGTGCAACAGGCCGAGCGCGTAGGCGATCCCCTCGTCGCGCAAGGGGTCGTTCTCGGCCGTCGAGATGTAGGCGGGCGGCAACCCGCTGAGGTCGGTCGCACGGGACGGCGCGGCGAGCGGCGGGACGTCGGGCGTCCCCCACAGGTCCCCCAGGTAGGCCGCCCAGCTCTGGACCGCCAGCGGGCGGTTCCACAGCGGGGAGTCGACGAACCGCTGCATGGAGGGCGTCTCCAGCCGGTCGTCGAGCTCGGGGATCTGGAGCAACTGGAAGCAGATCGGCGGCCCACCGAGATCGCGGGCGAGGAGGGCCACCGCGGCGGCCAGACCGCCTCCGGCGCTCGCGCCCACCACGGCCACGCGGCCGGGGTCGACGCCCAGCGGGCCGGCCTGGTCGTGCAGCCAGGACAACGCGGCGGCGCAATCGTGCAGGGCGGCGGGGTACGGGTGCTCGGGGGCGAGGCGGTAGTCCACCGACACCACCACGGCACCGGTGTCGGCCGCCACCAGGACCGCCCCGATGTGCTCCGTGTCGACGCTCCCGATCATGAACCCGCCGCCGTGGATGAACACGATGCCCGGCGCCGCCGTGGGCCCCGCGGCGGACCGCGGCCGGTACAGCCGCACCGGCACGTCGGGATCACCCTCCCACCCCGGGACGAGGCGGTCCTCGATCTCGAGGGCCTCCGCCTCGGGCAGCTCCATCTGCATCTGGGCGATCATCTCGTCGAAGGCGTCGCGCGCCGCCGCGAGGTCGCTGAGGTCGAAGGCGGGGAGCAGGTCGACGAACGCCGCGAGCTCCGGATCGATCATGGTGACTCCTCCCCCGTCGGGCTGCGGCGACGACTACTTGGGCTGCATCCGGATGCCGGCGTCGAGGCGGATCGACTCGGCGTTCATGTAGGAATTGGAGAGCAATTCCACGGCCAGCGTGGCGAACTCGGTCGGGTGGCCGAGGCGGTGCGGGAACAGCACGTCCTGGGCCAGCTTGTCCTTGAACGCCTCCGAGCCCTCGCCGGCGCCGTAGATCGGCGTGTCGATGAGCCCCGGCAGAATGGTGTTGACCCGGATGCCGACGACGGCCAGGTCGCGTGCGACCGGGAGCGTCATGCCGACGACGCCGCCCTTCGACGAGGAGTACGCGGCCTGCCCGATCTGGCCGTCCTCGGCGGCGACGGACGACGTGTTGACGATGGCACCGCGGGCGCCGTCGGCGTCCGGCTCGTTGAGGCTCATCTTGGTGGCGGCCAAGCGCACGCAGTTGAACGTGCCGATGAGGTTGATCTCGATCACCCTGCGGTACAGGTCGAGGTCGTGCGCCGAGGCGTAGTCACCGTCCTTGCCGATGGTGCGGGTGGCCCAGCCGATCCCGGCGCAGTTCACCAGCGACTTGAGCGGCGCCATCTCCAGCGCTGCCTCGACGGCCGTGATGACCTGCTCGGGCTTCGTGACGTCGGTCTGCACGAAGAGGCCGCCGATCTCCTTGGCCAGCGGTGCCCCCTTGTCGTCCTGGAGGTCGGCCACCACCACGCGGACCCCCCGCCCGGCCAGCAGGCGCGACGTCGCCTCGCCCAGCCCGGACGCCCCGCCCGTGACGATTGCCGACGTTCCGTTCAGATCCATCTTCGCTGCGGCTCCTCGTGGGACTGGGGTGACGGCATCGACGACCCGGCGCACCCGACGTGCCGGGAGAGGATAGGGGCCGCGCCGGCCCCGGTCACATCTGCTCGGGTGCCTCCATGCCGAGCAGGGAGAGCCCCCGTTCGAGCACTCTCGCCGTGAGGTCGCTCAACCCGAGGCGCGAGGCGCGCACCTCCTCGTCGTCGACCAGGACCCGGCAGGCCTCGTAGAACCCGGTGAAGGTGGTCGCGAGGTCGAAGAGGTATGCGCACAGCTTGGAGGGGCTGTAGGTCTCCGCGGTCGCCTCGACCGCCTCGGCGAAGCGCAGCAGGTGCAGGGCGAGGGCGCGTTCGGTGGGCTCGCCGAGAAGTGGCCGCGACGACCCCGGCGGCGGCGGCGCGACCCCGGCGCGCCGGAAGATGGAGCGGATGCGGGCGTGGGCGTACTGCAGGTACGGCCCCGTGTCGCCCTCGAAGGCGAGCATCCGGTCCCAGTCGAAGACGTAGTCACGGGTCCGCTCCGTCGACAGGTCGGCGTACTTGACCGCGCCGATGCCGAGCGTGTGCGCCGTGGCGGCCTGCTCCGCCGGGGACAGGTCGCTGGAGCGCTCCTTCAGCGCCGCCTCCGCCCGTTCGATCCCCTCCCGCAGGAGGTCGACGAGACGCTCCGAGCCACCGCCGCGGCTGGCCATCTTGGTGCCGTCGGTCCCCAGCACGAGGCCGAACGAGACGTGCACGGCGGCCGAGACGTCGGGCAGGTAGCCGGCGAGGGTGGCCACGGCGAAGACGAGGCGCAGGTGGAGCGACTGCTCGGCCCCGACGACGTAGAGCAGCCGGGTGGCTCCCACCCGCCAGGTGCGGTCGCGCGCACAGGCCAGGTCGGTCGCCGGGTAGCCGTAGCCGCCGTCGGACTTGCGCACGATGAGCGGGAGGGGCTCGCCCTGGCGGTTCTCGAACCCCGGAGGGAACACGCACAGCGCGCCGTCGTCCTCGACGAGGATGCCTCGGGTGTCGAGCTCCTCGACCACCACGGGCAGCAGCGGGTTGTAGAAGCTCTCCCCCATGGTGTCGGCGTCGGTCAGGAGCACGCCGAGGAGGTCGTAGACCTCGCGGGCGTGGCGCATCGACTCGGCCACGAAGATCCGCCACAGTCGCATCGTCTCGGGGTCGCCGCTCTGGAGCAGCACGACGCGTCGCCGGCTCCGCTCGGCGAACGCGGGCTCGGTGTCGAACTGCACCCGCGCCGCCGCGTAGAACTCGTTGAGGTCGCGGACGCTGAACGACTCGGCGTCGGCGGCCCCGCCCACGTCGACCAGGTGCTCGATCAGCATCCCGAAGGGCGTGCCCCAGTCGCCGATGTGGTTCTCCCGCCGCACGTCGTGGCCTAGGAAACCGAGCACGCGGGCCAGCGCGTCGCCGATGAGCGTCGTGCGCAGGTGGCCGACGTGCATCTCCTTGGCCACGTTCGGGGACGAGTAGTCGATGACCATCCGTTCCGGCTCGGCCACCACCGGCACGCCGAGCCGGGGGTCGGAGGAGAGCGCCGCCACCTGTGCCGCGACGAAGTCGTCCGACAGCGTCAGGTTGACGAAGCCCGGCCCGCTGACCGTCACCTCCGAGCAGATGTCGCCCAGGTCGGCGGCCGCCACGACCTCCTCGGCCACCTGCCGCGGCGGGCGGCCCAGCTGCTTCGCCAGCGCCAGGGCGCCGTTCGCCTGGAAGTCGGCGCGGTCGGACGCCCGCAGCACGGGGTCGGCGCCGGGCGCCACCGTGGCGAATGCGGCCTGCAGGCGCTCCAGGAGGACGCGGGAGGCGTCGGGCATCCCGCATTCTCGCATGCCCGGGGGCGGCGGTTCCCCGGGCGGCGGGTCAGTCGGGGGGCGCCCCCATCGCGCCGTCGAGGAGGCCGTAGCGGCGGTACGGGCCGAAGAAGCCGTGCTCGAGCAGGCCGTAGCCCACGTTGCCGTCGTAGGAGAACTCGGCCACCTGGTCGACGATGCCGTACTGGGCGAGGCCCCGCACGTCGTCGACCGCGAGCACGAGGCCCTGGGTCACCGGCTCGGGCCCGTGGTACATCCCGTGGCGCCAGTCCGCATCGATGCCGTAGCCCGTCCCGATGGAGACGAAGTTGGCCAGCAGCGGCGTGCACGCGATCTCGAGGTCGACCTCGGGGAACCGAAGCACCGAACGGTCGATCACGCGCGTCCCGGGGACGAGATGGTGTTCGTGCTCGGAGCGGCCGAGCTCCTCGACCCCGCGGGCGGGGTCGACCCACACCCGCTCCCCCTGCACGAGGGGACGCTCCCCGTCGTCGCGCTCGTGGCAGATGTACATGATCGCGTGGTCGTCGAACTGCATCGGGAAGTAGTTCCACATGCCGGCGAGCACGAGCTCGCCCTGGCGGATGCCGTCGCTCTCGGGCTCCCCGACCGGGCGGACCCCCCAGGAGCGGTCGCGGGTGCCCCAGCAGTGGTCCGGCGTCACCGCCAGGTCGGTCCCGCCCACCGAGAGCGTCCCCGACCAGCAGCCGGTCTGCGCGAGCCGCTGGGTGTCGAAGACGACCTTGCCCTTGCTCCGCATGTACTGGCGCGGCTCGGCCATGGCCGGGATATGGCCCTCCCACGTGACGTCCATGGCCACGCTGTGCTCGGTGGGCTCGACCACCACCCGCAGGCGGCGGAGGGGCTCGAGCACCTCTATCCGGAAGGGCCCCACCGAGAGGTCGCCCCGGTCGGCGAGGGGCGCCGACGCGCGCACGACGTGCTGCGATCCGCCGCGGCGGACGTCGACGAAGGCGTCGGTCACGCCGAGGTTGGGGTACTGCCCGTAGCCGAAGATGGCGAACCACTCGCCCGAGCACGGGTGCATGTTGAAGTAGTAGCGGTCGTAGAAGTTGCGGTCGCTCGTCGCCGGGTGCGCGATGAACTCGGAGGCTTGGTGGACGGGGTAGTCGTCCCAGGAGGAGAGGCTCATGTCGGTGCGCTCAGCAGCAGGCGCACCCGCTGCCGCACCCGCCCGACACCGGCGCGCCGCACAGGCCGGCACCCGAGGGCTCGGCCGCCAGCCCGGTCGTGGCGAAGACCGGCAACAGGCGCCGCGCCCCCACGTGGCCGTCGGGACAGGTCGCCGGGGCGTCGGCGTCGGCCATGGGCCGGCGCTCGTCGAAGACGGCCTGGCAGGTCGAGCAGCGGAATTCGTAGACGGGCACGTGGCAACCTCCGGCGCGCAGCCTAGGCCACGCGAAGGTCGGGCCGACGGGCTAGGGCTGGGCGTACGCGTAGATCGGTTCGCCGTTGTACTGGTTCGAGTCGGCGGGAAGGAAGGGCCCGTCGAGGGCGGTCGAGAGGTAGCCGTCGCGGCCGGGGCCGGCGTCGCCTCCCACCGTCATGATCGCCCCGTCGGGCCAGACCTGCGTGACGATCCCGACGTGGACGGACGAGGCCGTGCTCTGGGGCCCGGTGCCGTAGAGGACGGCGTCGCCCACCGCCGGTGTGGCCGTCGGCGGAAGATCGGCGCCGTAGGTGGCGGCCCAGCTCCAGATGTCGCCCGTGAAGGCGTAGCGCGGGATGGGCACGCCCGCCTGTTCCCAGGCCCAGGTGGCGAACAGCGCGCACCATTGCTCGCAGGGACCGTAGGGGTTGCACCAGACCCCCTGCGACGCGCTGGGGTCGGGCTCGATCTGCGACGCGACGGCCGCCGCGATGGCGGCCGACTGGGGGAACATGGGCTCGGGGGTGGGCGTGGTGAAGCCGTACTGCCAGGCCTGCGGGTCCAGCAACCAGTACCCCGTCCCGTGGTTGTTGCCGATGATCGCCGAGATCTGGGTGGCCGTCGGGTCGAGCGCGAGGCCGCCGAATGCCTGGGCGTCGCCGTAGGGCAGCACGACCCCGTTCGCCGTCGCCAGCAGGTAGCCCCCGCCGTCGGGCGAGGCCACCATCCCGACCACGGGGTCGGGGAGGTCGGCGGACCCCGCCGAGCCGTCGTAGCCGGCGTCGCCGTACGTGAAGATGCCGCCGTCCGCGGCCACGAGCCAGTAGCCCTTCCCGTCGTGGGTGGTCGCCATGCCCACGATGGGCGCGTTGAGCGCGAGGCTGCCGGTGCTCCCGTAGAAGTGGGCGTCGCCGAAGGAGAAGATCCCGCCGTCCGCCGCCACGAGCCAGTACCCCTTGCCGTCGGGCGTCGCGGCCATGCCGACGATCGGCTGGTTCAGCGGGGTCGACCCCATGGAGCCGTAGAACTGGGCGTCGCCGTAGGAGAAGACGCCGCCGTCGAGGGCACCCAGCCAGTAGCCCTTGGCGTCGGACGTGGTGGCCATGGCCACGATGGGCCCGTTGAGCGGCAGGTCGCCGGCGGAGCCTTCGAACGTGGCGTCGCCGAAGGCGAACACACCGCCGTCGGCACTGGCGAGCACGTAGCCGCCGCCGTCGGGTGTGGCGGCGCCCGAGAAGACGGGTGAATTCAGCTGGGGCATCGCGGGATCGTTCAGGGTGACGCTGCCGAAGCCGATCATGCCCGCGTCCGCGTAGACGTGCGCCTGTTGTGCCGCTCCGGCCGGGGCCGCCCGTGTCGTCGCGGCGCCGACGGCCAGCACACCCGGCACGAGCGCTCCGGCGCACGCTGCGGTGGCGAGGGACCGGACGAGGGGGGCCCAGTGCAGACGGCGGCGGCGTGCCGCGTCAGGCCCCTCGCGCCTCCGAGTCTGCGCACGCTCCGATTGTGCACCCTCCGCGCGCGTGCCGGGTGCACAGGTCGGGTTACGAAGTTGTTACGAATTTGCCGGTCAACGTGGGTGTCGGCCCAGCCGGGCCGTCGCGGGGACCACGATGCGCCGGGCACGGGCCCCGGCCGACTCGCGCGTGCTCGGTGGGCGTCGGCCACCACGCCACGGCAGAATGGGCGCATGAGCCCGGATCCCCCGCCCGCAGCGCACCCCGACACCTTCGGCGCCAGGACACAGCTGCCCGTCGGCGGGCGCACCTACGAGATCTTCGACATCAAGGCTCCGGCGCTGGCCGACCGCCATGACATCGCGCGCCTGCCCTACTCCGTCAAGGTCATCCTGGAGAACCTGCTGCGCCACGAGGACGGTCCCCATGTCTCCGCCGACGACATCGCGGCCGTGGCCGCCTGGGGGGAGAACCCCGAGGGGCACGGTCAGGGGGCGGGGAACGCCGCGCACGAGATCGCCCTGACGCCCGAGCGGGTGCTGATGCAGGACTTCACCGGGGTTCCCGGTGTGGTGGACCTCGCCGCCATGCGGGACGCGCTGGCGCGGCTCGGCGGCGACCCGGCACAGGTCAATCCGCTCGTCCCGGTCGAGCTCGTCATCGACCACTCCGTCATCGTCGAGCGGTCGGGCGACCCGTCCGCCTACGACGCCAACGTCTCCATTGAGTACGCGCGCAACTTGGAGCGTTACCAGTTGTTGCGGTGGGCCCAGGGCGCGTTCCGGGGCTTCCGCGCCGTCCCGCCGGGGATGGGCATCTGCCATCAGGTGAACCTCGAGTTCCTGTCGCGCCTCGTCTTCGCCACCGACGACGGGAGGGCCTTCTGCGACACGCTCGTCGGCACCGACTCGCACACGACCATGGTCAACGGCCTGGGCGTGCTGGGTTGGGGCGTCGGCGGGATCGAGGCGGAGGCGGCCATGCTCGGCCAACCCCTCTCCATGCTCCTGCCGCCGGTCGTCGGCCTGCGCATCTCCGGAGAGCCGCATCCCGGGATCACCGCGACGGACGTGGTCCTGACCGTCACCGAGCTGTTGCGCGACCACGGCGTGGTCGGCGCGTTCGTCGAGTGCTACGGCCCCGGCGTGGCCGCCCTGCCGCTCGAGACGCGCGCCACCATCGGCAACATGAGCCCCGAGTACGGCGCCACCTGCACGATGTTCCCCATCGACCAGGTCACCCTGGACTACCTGCGCTTCACCGGCCGGGACGAGGAGCACCTCGCCCTGGTGGAGGCCTATGCCAAGGCCCAGGGGCTCTGGCACGACCCCGGCGCGGCCGAGCCCGTGTACTCCGAGCACGTCAGCCTCGACCTGGGCGACGTGGAGCCGTCGCTCGCCGGGCCGTCCCGGCCGCAGGACCGGGTGGCGCTGGCCGCGGCCGGCGACGCCTACCGGATCGCCCTCGGCCGAGCGCCGCGCTCGGCGCCGACCGAGCCGGCGGCGGCGCCGCACCACCAGGTGGCCGACGGGGACGTGGTCATCGCGGCGATCACGAGCTGCACCAACACGTCGAACCCGCAGGTCCTCGTCGCCGCCGGCCTCGTGGCCAAGCGGGCCGTCGAGCGCGGGCTGCGCGCCAAGCCGTGGGTCAAGACCTCGCTCGCGCCCGGGTCGCGGGTCGTGACCGACTACCTCGCACGCGCCGGCCTCACCGAGCCGCTCGAGCAGCTCGGCTTCTACCTCGTCGGCTACGGCTGCACGACGTGCATCGGCAACTCCGGACCGCTCCTCGACGGAGTGAGCGACGCGGTCAGGGAGGGCGACCTCTCGGTGGTCTCGGTGCTCTCGGGCAACCGGAACTTCGAGGGCCGCATCCATCCCGACGTGCGGATGAACTACCTCGCCTCGCCTCCGCTCGTCGTCGCCTACGCGTTGGCGGGCACCATCGACATCGACCTGACCAACGAGCCGATCGGCCACGACGCCGGCGGCGACCCGGTCTTCCTCTCGGACCTGTGGCCCCCCATGGACGAGGTGAGCGAGACGATCCGCGGCGTCACTCACCTCGGACATGTTCCGCTCCCGCTACAGCGCCGTGTTCGACGGCGACGAGTACTGGCAGCAGGTCGCGGTGGCCGGCGGCGAGACGTACGCATGGCAGGAGGGCTCCACCTACGTCAAGAACCCCCCGTTCTTCGGGACCATGACGATGACGCCGACCCCGGTGACCGACATCGTCGACGCGAGGGTGCTGGCCGTGCTGGGCGACAGCGTCACCACCGACCACATCTCGCCGGCCGGCTCCATCGGCCCCGCGACACCGGCGGGCCGCTACCTGACCGAGCACGGCGTGCCGCGTGAGGACTTCAACTCCTACGGCGCACGGCGCGGCAACCACGAGGTGATGATGCGCGGCACCTTCGCCAACGTGCGCCTCCGCAACCTCCTGGCGCCGGGCACCGAGGGCGGCGTCACGCTGCACCTGCCCGACGGCAACGAGACGTCGGTGTACGAGGCCGCCATGCAGTACGCCGACGAGGGGGTGCCACTCGTCGTGCTGGCCGGCCGCGAGTACGGCACGGGGAGCAGCCGCGACTGGGCGGCCAAGGGCACTGCGCTGCTCGGCGTGCGCGCCGTCATCGCCCAGAGCCTCGAGCGGATCCATCGCTCCAACCTCATCGGCATGGGCGTCGTGCCCCTGCAGTTCTACAAGGGCGACTCGGTCGAGAGCCTCGGCCTGAGCGGGCACGAGCGGTTCTCCATCAGCGGGCTCGACGTGCTCAACGAGGGCGAGCTGCCCAAGGAGCTGTCCGTGACGGCCACCACGGACGACGGCTCGGTCACCGAGTTCCGCGTCATGGTCCGCATCGACACCCCGATGGAGGCCGAGTACTACCGCCACGGCGGGATCCTCCAGTACGTGCTGCGCCAGATGGCGGCGTAGCGGACGGTCGGGCGTCAACCGGCCGTCGGGCCGCCCAGGGCCACGAAGCGGCGCACGATGCCCTCGCCGGAGCGGCCGACGTGGGCGACGTCGGAGGCCCGCACGTACATGCCGGCCGGCAGGTGCGGCCCCCAGTGGGCGGCCAGGCTCGCCGTGACCTCCACGTGGAACTGCAGGCCGTAGGCGCGCTCGCCCACGCGGAAGGCCTGGTTCTCGTAGGCGTCGTTGCCGGCGAGCCGGACGGCCCCCTCCGGCAAGGTGAAGGTGTCGCCGTGCCAGTGCACGCACGGGAGCGGCGTGGGGGCCGGGCCGAACACGGGATCGCCGATGGCCTCGGTGGTCAGGTGCACCTCGCCCATGCCGCACTCGGGGACCGCACCGGGGCGCACCTCGGCGCCCAGTGCGGCGGCCAGCTGCTGCGCGCCGAGGCACACGCCGAGGACGGGGAGCCCCGCGTCCACCGCGGCGCGCAGCAGCGCCCGCTCCACGCGGAGCCAGGGGAGCTCGTCGTGGACGCCCATGGGCCCACCCAAGACGACCAACCCGGCCAGGTCGGCCACCGCCTCGGCGGGGGGAAGGGTGTCGCCCAGGTCGATGCGGACGAGGCGCAGCTCGGCACCCGAGTCGGCGACGGCCCGCCCGACCGAGCCGGGTCCCTCGTACGCCACGTGCTGCACCACCAGCCACGGATCACCGGCGCCCACGTGCCGCCTCAGGGGATGCGGGTGACCCGGAACAGCTCGGCCGACGATCCCGCGGGCAACCCGGCGAGGTCGCCCTGCGCCAGCGCCATCGTGCGGACCCGCTGCGCCACGCCGTCCGGGTCGCCGATCTGGCTCTTGTGGCACATGAGCGCCGCCACCTTGCGCTCCACCGTGGATGTCGTGTCCACCGCGATGCCGGCACTGTGCGCGCCGGGGGCCATGATCCACAGCTCCGACACGGTCCAGGGTTCGAGCCCCTCGTCGGCGAGCAGCTCGGGGTGGGCGAAGGGGTTGCGGGCGTCGGGGTACACCGCGCAGACCGCGGCCTCGCCGGCCGCCAGGTGGTCGGGATGGCTGGCGAAGATGAAGTCCCAGTTGCGCTCGGGCGACTGGGTGAGCACGCGCTCGGGCCTGACCCGCCGGATCACCCGGGAGATGTCACGACGGAGCTCCAGGGTGGGCTGCACCCTGCCGTCGGGATGGCCGAGGAAGTGGACCTCGCTGACCCCGACGACGGCGGCCGCGGCCCGCTGCTCGTCCTGGCGGAGGTCCGCCATGTCGGATCGCGACTGGACTCGGTCCGATCCGCCGGCGTCGCCGTTGGTCACGATGCAGTAGGTCACCTCGACGCCCGCCGCGGTGAAGGCGGCGACCGTGCCGGCCGAACCGAAGTCGACGTCGTCGGGGTGCGCGGTCACGACCAGGACCCGGCGAACCCCGTCCTCGGGCGACCAGGGAGGGACGGGGGCGACCTCGCTCAGAGGACGCTCTCCTCCGCTCGGGGCGTCCAGGCCGCGAGATCGGCCAGCCGCGGGTCGTTCGAGAACATCTCGACGATGGGGATGCGGAGGCCCAGGCGGCGCTGGATCACCTCCATCTCGACCAGCTGGTTCCACAGCGCCAGGCTCACCACGACGCCGGCCCGGCCGGCCCGGGCCGTCCGGCCCGAGCGGTGCAGGTACGCCTTGTGGTCCTCGGGCGGGTCGTAGTGGATCACGCCGTCGACGGCCTCGATGTGGAGGCCCCGGGCCGCCACGTCGGTGGCCACGAGCACGGCGAGGCTGCCGTTGGAGAAGTCGGCCAGGGCCCGCTCGCGGTTCGCCTGGCGCAGGTCGCCGTGGATGGCGGCGGCGTGGACCCCCTCCTTGGTCAGGTTCTCCACCAGCCGGTCCGCGCCGCGCTTGGTGCGGACGAAGAGCAGCGACTTCTCCTGGCTGCGGCAGATGGCGGCGGCGACCTTGACCTTGTCCATCTGGTGCACCTGGAGGAAGCGGTGCTCCATCAGCGTGACGGTCTGGGTGGAGGACGCCACCTCGTGGAAGACCGGGTCGGACAGGTAGCGCTTGACCAGGCGGTCGACGGCGCCGTCGAGGGTCGCCGAGAACAGCAGCGTCTGGTGGGGCTGGTCGAGACGGCGCAGCACCCACTCGACCTGGGGCATGAAGCCCATGTCGGCCATGCGGTCGGCCTCGTCGAGCACGAGCGTCTCGAGCTGGTCCACCGCCACCTCGCCCCGGTCCCCGAGGTCGATGAGGCGGCCCGGGGTGGCGATCACGAGGTCGACCCCCTTGCGGAGCTTGGACACCTGCCGGTCGATGTCCGCCCCGCCGTAGACCGCGACGGCCCGCAGCCCGAGCTGCTTGGCCAGGGGGGCCAGGACGTCGTGCACCTGCACCGCCAGCTCGCGGGTCGGGAGCAGGACGAGGGCGAGGGGCCGGGCGGGGCGGGCGGCGGGACAGGGTCCCAGGGCCTCGCGGGTCGCCTTGGCCCGCTGCAGCAGCGGCACGCCGAAGGCGAGGGTCTTGCCCGAGCCGGTCTTGGCCTTCCCGCACACGTCACGGCCGGCCAGGGCGTCGGCCACGGTGAGGGCCTGAATTGGAAACGCGCTGACGATTCCCTCATCCGCCAGCGCTCTCGTCAGTTCCGGGGAGACCCCCAGGGACTCGAAGGTCCGGGCGGTCTCGTAGGTGTCGTCCCCAGAAACGGGGACGTTCCCGTTCCCGGAGGTTCCGGCGTGCGCGCCGGCCAAAGCTTCGACGGTCATCAACCCGCTCTCTCTGTGTTGGGCGGCGGGACCGTGCGCCTACCAGAGGAGTGGAGATCGGCCCCGACTCACCGGCCCCCGCCGGTGGTCGCACGCCTATTGTACCAGCCCAGGACGGGTCTCACGCGGCGCCCTGTGCCAGAGTGACCCGTCCCCCAACGACGACCGAAGGGAGAACCGACCAATGGCGAAACTCGAGGCGGGCGCCACCGCCCCCGCGTTCACGCTGCCTGACCAGGACGGCAAGCCGGTCAAGCTCTCGGATTTCAAGGGCCAGCGGGTGATCGTCTACTTCTACCCGGCCGACGACACGCCCGGCTGCACCAAGGAGGCCTGCCAGTTCAACGACAACCTCCGGGCCTTCGAGAAGGCCGGCGTCGCCGTGGTGGGGATCTCCCCCGACAAGGCCGAGAAGCACGTGAAGTTCCGCAGCAAGTACAAGCTCAAGTTCCCCCTCCTCACCGATGCCGACAAGAAGGTGATGGAGAAGTACGGCGCCTGGGGCGAGAAGACGATGTACGGGAAGAAGACCGTGGGCACCATTCGCTCGACCTTCCTGGTGGGGCCGAACGGCAAGGTGCAGCGGGCCTGGTACCACGTGAAGGCCGACGGCCACGCAGCCAAGGTGCTCGAGGAGGCCGCGGAGGGCTGAGCCGCGCACACTGGCTGTGGCTGGGGAGGTCCTGGCGGGAGGCCTTCGTTCTGTATACCGGGAGGCTTGACGTTCTGGATACGTAGCCTTCCGTAATTACCCCCCTTTTCAGAAGGCTGCATAAACAACGCAGTGTGGCGGGACGAGCGGCCGTGATGGCCGTCCTCTTCCTCGTCTTCGGCGTGGACCTGATCGCCAAGGGGCTCCCACCCCTGACCAGCTGAGGGGCGTGGTCAGTGCTGGTGCACCGGGCACCAGTACGTCGTCCGGCCGCCCACGACTTCGCGCCGCAGCTCGGCACCGTCGAGCGGGCAGCGACCCTGCGTGTGGCGCTCCTCCATGAGGTCCCCCATGTGCGAGCCGCCCCGTCGGGACAGCTGGCGCAACGTGGCCCGCATCGCCGTGTGCAGGCCGCGCAGCTCGTCGTCGGCGAGGGGCGTGCGGCGGCCCGGGGCCAGGCCGGCGCGCCAGAGGATCTCGTCGGCCAACAGGTTCCCGACACCCGCCAGGCGCTCCTGGTCCATGAGCCGCGCCTTGAGCGGGGCTGCCGGCCCACCACCGCCCCGCCCGCCTGCCAGCGCGCCGCGCAGGTCGGCCAGCGAGGCGGTCAGCGCGTCGGGCCCGAGCCGCTCCTCGTCGGGCGCGAGCTCGAGCGACCCGAAGCGGCGCGGGTCGTGCACCACGAGGTTGCCTCCGTCGGCGAACCAGATGCGGGCGCGCACCCATTTCTCGTCGAAGACGCCCGGTCCGTAGCGCAGCCGGTCCAGCGCCTCGTGGCCGTCGACCACGACCCCGCCCGTCATGCCGAAGCGAAGGCCCAGCGTCGGGCCCCCGGAGGTGTCGAGCAGCAGGAGCTTGCCGCGGCGCCGGGCCTCCCTGAAGCGGCGCCCGGTCAGCGCCGCCCGCAGCCGCGGCACGGTGGTGCCGCCGCGGCCGTAGCGGGAGTCCACCATCCAGACCTTGGAGATGGCCCGCCCCAACGCCCGCTCCGAGAAGGCGCGGTAACGCTCGACTTCGAGGATCTCGGGCATCCGCCGAAGGTATCCGACCATCGGGGCCGGGCCGAATATGGTGGGCCAATGCCACCCGAGAAGCCGCAATGGGCCGAGCTGTTCACCGAGGTCGTCACCTCCGGGCTCTGCACGGGGTGCTCGGCCTGCGTGATCGCCTGCCCCTACGACGTGCTGGGGTACGACGACTCGGAGGGTGTCTACAAGCCGTTCCACGTGGACGCCGACGGCGGTCCCGACAACTGCACGCACGGCCAGAAGGGCTGCACCCTCTGCACGCGGGCCTGCCCGCGCTTCCGCGCCTGGGAGCCCGACATCGAGCAGTACCTCTTCGGCCGGCCCCGGACCGACGACGAGGTGTCGGGCATCGCCCGCCGCACCGTCCTGGCCCGCGCCAGCGACGCCGACGTCGCCGGCACCGGGCAGGACGGCGGGCTCGTCTCGGCGCTCCTCATCTGGGCCCTGGAGAACGACGTGATCGACGCCGCCCTGGTCTCGGGGCTCGAGGGGGACGGCTCCACCTGGAAGGCCGTGCCCCGGGTCGCCCGCACCCGCGCCGACGTGATCGCCACGGCGGGCTCCCGTTACACCTACTCCGCCAACCCCCTCGCCTACCCCGAGGCCATCGCGGCCGGCGCGGAGCGCATCGCCCTCGTGGGCATGGGGTGCCAGGCCTCGGCGCCGCCCGTGATGCAGGCGCGCAAGGCGGGAAAGATCGCGCGGCGCTTCGCCCTCTCCATCGGGCTGCTGTGCTCGAAGACGTTCGACGACGCCATCTTCCCGGAGCTCTTCGAGGCGAGGTACGGCCTGGCCCGGGCCGACATCGTCAAGATGAACATCAAGGGGGTCTTCCAGGTGTGGATGAAGGACGGCACATACCACGAGGTGCCGCTGAAGGAGGCGCACGCGTGGACCCGGGAGGGGTGCACGAGCTGCCCCGACTTCGCCGCCGAGCACGCCGACATCTCGACGGGCGGCATCGGCGCCTTCGGGGACTGGACGCTCACCCTCGTGCGCACCGAGAAGGGTGAGGAGCTGTTCACCGCGCTCGAAGCGGCCGGCGTGATCGAGACGCGGCCCATTGAGGACGACCCCGGCGCGGTCACCCTGCTCGACAAGCTCAGCCGGGTCAGCCGCAAACGCTGGCCGGCGACGGCCGTGCCGATGCCGGGCCGGCTGCCCGCCTCGGCCCCGGCGTCCTGAGCGATCACCCGGGCGCGCCCCGGGCCGACGAGTTCGCGGCCCTGCTCGGCATCGAGGTGACACGTCGTGGCCCTGGCCACACCGTGGCCGTCCTCACCACCGACGCCCGGCACGCCAACCCGCACGGCACGGTGCACGGCGCCGTCTTCTACGCCGTGGCCGGGGCGGCGGTCGCCGCGGCCGCCAACGACGCCGACCACTCCGGCATCATCTCCTCGGTCCTCGTCGAGTACCTGCGCCCGGCGGCCCTCGGCGACGTGCTCCACGCCGAGGTGACGCGGGAGGTCTCGACGGACCGGGAGGACATCTTCACCGGCGCCGTGCGCCGTGACGGCGAGGCGGGCGACCTGCTGGCCTGGGTGCGCGCCCGGGGCACCCGCCGGGCGCGTCCGACCTGAGCCCCGCCCGGCGGGGACCCGACCGACCACGGGACAGGGAACTCCGGCCTCTCTTGGCCGAATCTGTGGGAACCATGTCATTGACGCCACGACCCCCCTCCCTCAGAGTGGGCCCGTGAGGGAGCGCCACGTCGTGATCGTCGCCTTCGACGGGCTCCAGCCGCTCGACGCGGTGGGCCCGCACGAGGTCTTCGCCGGCGCCGGCCGGGCCGCCGCCTCCCTGGGCCGGCCGGGCGGCTACCGGGTCTCCACCGTCTCTGTCGGCGGTGGCCCGGTGCGCGCGGAGAGCGGGCTCGAGCTCGGCACGAGCCCCCTGCCCGAGGGTGCCGCGCGGATCGACACGCTGCTCCTGGCGGGCGGACCGGGGGCCGACGCCGCCGCCGAGGACGCCGAACTGGTGGCCTGGATCGCCGCGGCTGCGCCGCGCTGCCGCCGGGTGGCCACCGTGTGCTCGGGCGCCTTCCTCGGCGCCGCGGCGGGGTTGCTCGAGGGGCGGCGCGTCACGACGCACTGGGCCCGCGCCCGCGAGCTCGCCGACACCCACCCCGGCCTCATCGTGGACCCCGACCCGATCTACGTCCGCGACGGCAAGTACTGGTCGAGCGCCGGGGTCACGGCGGGCATCGACCTGTCGCTGGCGCTGGTCCAAGAGGACCTCGGGGTGGACGTCGCCCAGACGGTGGCCCGCTGGCTGGTCATGTTCCTGCACCGCCCGGGGGGCCAGACGCAGTTCGCCTCGCCGGTCTGGGTCCCCCGCGCCGAGCGCTCGACGGTCCGCGCCGTGCAGAACCTGGTCGAGGCCGCCCCGGACGGCGACCACCGCGTCGTCGCCCTGGCGGCGGCCGCCGCCATGAGCGTGCGCCACTTCACCCGGGTCTTCACGGCGGAGGTCGGCGAGTCCCCCAGCCGCTTCGTCGAGCGCACCCGGCTGGAGGCGGCCCGCCGCGAGCTCGAGACGACGGCCGACACGCTCGACGTCGTGGCAGCCCGCTGCGGGCTCGGCAGCGCGGAGACGCTGCGCCGAGTCGTGCGGCGCCACCTCGGCGTGGCCCCCGACGCCTACCGCCGGCGCTTCCGCACCGCCCCGGCCGACTCTCTCACCGCCACCGAAAGGACCCCCGCATGACCGACCGCCTGCAGATCGCCGTCCCGCTCTTCGACAGGTTCACGGCGCTCGATGCCGTCGGCCCCTACGAGGTCCTCCAGCGCATCCCCACCTTCGACATCACGTTCGTGGGCCACGCCCGCGGCGAGGTGCGCAGCGAGAACGGCATGCTGGGCCTCGTCGTCGACGCCACCTTCGAGGAGCTGCCGGCGCCCGACGTGCTCGTCTTCCCCGGCGGCGTCGGGACACGCGCCCTCCAACGCGACGAGCGCGTCCTCGAGTGGGTGCGCCACGCCCACGCGGGCACCCGCTACACCACGTCGGTGTGCACGGGGTCGCTCGTCCTCGGCGCGGCGGGCCTGTTGCAGGGCCTCACCGCCACGACGCACTGGGCCTGCTACGGCGAGCTCGCCGCACACGGCGCGGAGCCGACGGCGCAGCGTGTGGTCGAGCACCTCCATCGGCGCATCATCACGGCGGCGGGTGTCTCGAGCGGGATCGACATGGCGCTGCGCCTGACCGAGCTCCTCGTCGACGGCACGGCAGCGCGGGCGGCGCAGCTGATGATTGAGTACGACCCCCAGCCCCCGTTCGACTGCGGCTCGGTCGCCAAGTCCGACGACGCCGTGATGACCAGGGTGATCGAGTACGCGGCGCGGCGCGAGTGATGGCCGGGGTGCCCCGCCGGAGGCGCGCCACCCCCGGGCGTCACGTCGGCGGTGAGGGATCGCGCCCGGTGTAGGCGAGGAGCCTGTCCTGGGCGGACGCGTTGGCGGCCACGGGGATCTCCGGCTTGAACACGCCCTTGCGCTGCTCCGCGGTGAAGCGGCCATGGATCAGGCCGTAGGCGGCCTCGGGGAGGCCTTCGGGCATGGTGGCGTCCTGGCCCGTCGACCGGGCCAGGTCCCACCCGTGCAGCAGCTGGTCGCTGAAGGCGATGCCGAGTGCGGGGCCGGTCTTCTCGATGACGCCCGGCTCGCCGAACGTCTTCAGGGTCTCGGTGCGGGCCCGCTCGAACTCCGCCATCGGCTCGTCGCCCACGAGGTCGGGCAGAGTCCCCATCGGAGGAGCAACCTGCTCGCCACGCGCGGCGCCCACGAAGTAGCGCTGCGTTTGGAGCATGTGGCTCATCAGGGTGCGGATGTTCCACCCGTCGCATGACGACGGAGCATCGAGCCTCGACGCAGCCCCGGCGACCTTGGTCGAGGTCCAGTCGCTCGCGCGACCGTAGAGATCCAGCAGGTCGTGGTCCATGGCAGCTCCTCCCCTCGGCTCCAGGTGATCCATACCCCCATCCGACCCGTTCGATGCCTCCGCAGCCCGGGCGCTCACGACCGCGTTCAACCCGAGGCCCTGGCCGCGCTGGCCCCGGCGAAGCGGCCGAACAGCGTGCTGTCCCCGATGGACAGGCCGCTGGCGTAGCCGAACGAGCACACGCCGGCCGTCGTGCGACCGGCGGCGAAGAGGCCCTCGATCGGGCCACCCGCGAGGTCGAGGACCGCCCCTTCGACCGTCGTCTCGAGCCCCCCGAGGGTGAACGGCGCGTAGGGCGCCGGACCGATGCGCAGGTCGACCGCGCCGATCGGCGGCACGAGGGGTCGCACCCACGCCGCGCCCTTGTGGAACAACGGGTCCTCGCCGGCCGCGGCGTGCCGGTTGTAGAGGTCGAGGGTGGACTGCAGCGAGCCGGTGGGCAGGTCCATCTCGGACTCGAGCTGGGCGGCCGTCTCGCACACCCAGGTGGCGGCCAGGCCCATCCAGTTCACCTCGTAGGAGGCCTCGTCGACGACGAGGTAGACCTCGCCGCCGTGCTCGTAGAGCGCGGACTGGCCCACCCGGCCCATGTAGGTGTCCTCGTTGATGAAGCGCTGCCCCTTGCCGTTGACGAGGATGCCGTGGATCAGGGTCCGGGGCGGCGTGATGGGGAGCGACACCTCGCCGGCGTACATGTTGCGCACCGCGGCGCCGAAGGCCTGGGCCATGCGGATGCCCCGTCCGTCGTCGCCCTCGGTGCCCACCTTGAAGGTGCCACGCACGAGCGGCGGGCAGTGCCGCCGCAGCATCTCGTCGTTGAAGATGAAGCCACCGGCGGTCAGCACGACGCCGCGGCGGGCGCGGAACGAGACCGACTGGCCGAAGCGCTGCCCCTGCACGCCCACGACCCGCCCGCCGTCGACGACGAGCCGGTCGATGCGGGTGTCCGCCGAGACGGCGGCGCCGGCGCCGGTGGCGGCGGCGGCCAGGTGCTGCATCAGTAGCCAGCCCGTCGACCGCTTCGTCTTGGCCAGGTGGCCGCGCGGTGCAGGCCGCGCGATCTGGTCGAACGGGTAGGCGTCCTCGCCCCCCGAGTACACGAGGCCCTCGGTGCCGGTCGGTGCCATGGAGGTCTCCGCGCAGAAGGTCGGGTCGAACGGCACCCCGCGCGCCACCAGCCAGGCGAAGTGGCCGAGGCTCTCCTCGCAGTAGCGGGCGATCTTGGCCTCGTCGGGGTCCGGCCCGCAGGCCGCCATCATGTAGCGGTACATGTCCTCGGTGCTGTCCTCGAACCCGCACGCCGTCTGGATCGGAGTGCCCCCTCCGAGATAGACGATCCCCTCGGCCAGCGCAGCCGCGCCGCCGGGGCCGCCGGCGCGCTCGGTGACGAGCACGTCGGCACCCGCCTCGGCCGCGCTGAAGGCGGCGGCCGAGCCCGCCGCACCGAAACCGACGACGACGACGTCGGCCGCGCCGTCCCACGCCCCGATCTCGGCCGCCTCGCACGGCGTCACGTCGTCGGCCTCGTGCACTGCATCCTCCCCGGTGTCGCCGAGACGGTAGCCGGTGCGCTGGGCGCGCCTACCCTGCACCCCGTGTCGAACGCGCCCGACGAGCCCGACCCGCCGCCCGAGCTGGAGCAGCTCGCGCCGGGCTGGGTTCCCTCGCTCGCCTACCGGCTGGTGCCCGACGTGACGACCTGGCGTCTGTGCGGGCCGGACGGCGCGGTCCGCTTCGCCAAGGTCGACCGTGCGGGCCGCCACCCCACGCTGCGCGGCGAGGCGGAGCGGATGGTCTGGGCCGCCCCCTACCTGCCCGTCCCGGTGGTGGTGGCGCTCGAGCAGCGCGGCGGGACGACGATCCTGCTCACCGAGGCGCTGCCCGGGCGCGACGCCACGGACCCCCTGTGGCGGGACGACGTCGGCGCGCTCGTCGCCGCGCTCGGCCGCGGCCTGCGCGCCTTCCACGAGGCCGTCGCCGAGGAGTGGTGCCCGTTCCGCTTCGACAGCGGGCGCGCGCTCGAGCACGTGCGGCAGAGGGTCGCCACGGACGACATCGACCCGGGCGGGTTCCACGCGGAGCACCGGCACCTGAGCCCGGCGGCGGCCCTGGCCGAGCTCGAGGCCACCGTTCCGGCCGACGAGGACCTCGTCGTCTGCCACGGCGACTACTGCCCGCCGAACGTGCTGCTGCGCGACCTCGCCGTGACCGGCTACGTCGACCTCGGCGAGCTCGGGGTCGCCGATCGCTGGTGGGACGTGGCGGTGGGGGGTTGGAGCACGTGCTGGAACTTCGGGGACGAGTTCGAGGCCCTCTTCTACGAGAGCTACGGCGTGACGCCCGACCCGGCGCGCCTCCTCTTCTTCCGGCTGCTCTACGACCTGGTGTCCTGAGCGGCACGGCCGGCGACGCGCTCCGCCGTCGCGATCAGGCGGCGCGCCCGGCGGAACACCGCGTCGAACATCGGCACCGTCAGCGTGCCCGTGAACGTGTTCTGCTGGCTCGGGTGGTACGAGCCGAGGAGCACCGAGCCGTCCGGCAGGGCGCACTCGGCCAGGTGGCAGAACGCCGGCCGCGGCCGCAGGCCCTGCTGCGCCGACACCGCCTGCCAGGCCAGCTGCCCCAGCGCCACCACCACGACCTTGTCCCGCAGCAGCGAGAGCTCGCGGGCCAGGTACGGAGCGCAGGCCGCGCGCTCCGCGGGCTGGGGCTTGTTCTGCGGCGGCGCGCAGTGCACCGCCGCCGTGATGTAGGCGCCGTGCAGCGTGAGGCCGTCGTCCCGGGCGGTGCTGGTCGGCTGCGACGCGAAGCCCGCCCGGTGCAACGCGGCGAAGAGCCAGTCGCCCGATCGGTCCCCGGTGAACATCCGGCCCGTCCGGTTGGCGCCGTGCGCCGCCGGCGCCAGGCCGACGATCACCAGGGCCGCCCGCGGGTCGCCGAACCCCGGGACGCCACGCCCCCAGTAGACCTGGCCCGCATACGCGGCGCGGCCCTTGCGCGCCACCTCCTCGCGCCAGCTGACCAGCCGCGGGCAGCGCCGGCAGGCCGCGACCTCCCGCTGCACCGTGGCCACGGAGTCCCGCTGCACCCGGTCGGCCGCCACGGCGCAGAGCCTACGATGGGCTCCCGTGCCCCCGTCAGCCCGATCCGCCTCGACCCGACCGCCGTCACGTCGCAGCCGGAAGGCTCCCCCGGCCACCGTCGTCCTCCTCGTGCGGCACGGCACCACGCCCACGACGGGCAAGAAGCTCCCGGGGCGCGCGGCCGGCCTGCACCTCTCCGAGAGGGGGCGGGGGCAGGCCGCGCTGGCGGCGGAGCGGATCGCGGCGCTGCGCAAGGCGCCGCGCGCCGTCTACGCGTCGCCGCTGGAGCGGGCCCGCGAGACTGCGGCGCCGATCGCCCGGGCGCTCGGCCTGCGGGTGCGCACCGTGCCGGATCTGGTCGAGGTCGACGTGGGCGACTGGACCGAGCAGCCCCTTGCTCGCCTCTACCGGGCCCGGGAGTGGCCCACGGTGCAGCGCTGGCCGGGCGGCTTCCGCTTCCCGGACGGCGAGTCCTTCGCCGAGATGTCGGTGCGGTCGATGGACGCGGTGCTCGGCCTGGTGGCGGAGCACCCGGGCGAGACGATCGTCGCCGTCTCGCACGCCGATCCCATCAAGGCGGTCGTGGCCGCCGCCGCCGGGGTGCCGCTCGACCTGATGCAGCGCCTGGTCGTCTCGCCCTGCTCCATCTCGGCCATCTTGTTCACCGCCGGCGGGCCCGTCGTGCTGTGCGTCAACTCGACGGGGTCGCTGGAGGAGCTGGCGCCGTCGTGAGGACGGGACGGCTCACATGAACGACGACTTCGACTTCGACGCGCCGGACCACTGCACGGTCGGCGTCATCGGCGAAGTGGGGCAGCGCCTCTTTCTCTTCTACTGCCGCCAGGGCCTGACCGAGACGACGGTCAAGGTCGAGAAGCAGCAGGTGGCGGTGTTGGCCGGCTACCTCGGGCGCATCGTCAAGGAGCTGGGCCGCCCGGGGCACCTCCCCGAGGACATGGAGTTCTACGGAACCGAGGAGTTCGAGTGGGTCGTGGGGACGATCGGCGTCTCCTACGACGAGGAGCTCGACCGCATCATCGTGGTCCTCGAGGAGCTGGGCGTCGACGACGAGGAGGACGAGGACGACGAGGCGGCCGACAGCGGGCACGTGCTGCGCGTCGCCCTCTCACGTGAGCAGGCGGCGGCCTTCGCGATCCACGCCACGCGCCTGGTGGAGGCGGGGCGCCCGCCCTGCCCGCTCTGCGCGCTGCCGCTGGACCCCGCTGGGCACAACTGTCCCCGCACCAACGGGCACCGGCCACCGGTGACCTGACGACGGTGTCCGACGCCACAGTCGCACACGTCCTGACCGACGGTGAGATGGAGGTGCACGGCCGGATCGCCGGGAGCTCGAACGCGACGTTGCTCGTCACCTGCCGGCTCGGGGAAGAGGAGCTCCTCGCCGTCTACAAGCCCTCGAAGGGCGAGCGGCCCCTGTGGGACTTCCCTGGCGGTCTCTTCCGCCGCGAGGTCGCCGCCTACGCGCTGTCCGAGCACCTCGGCTGGGGGCTGGTCCCCGAGACGGTGCTCCGCCACGAGGGGCCCTTCGGCGCGGGATCCGTGCAGCGCTTCGTCCACGAGGACGGCACCTCGCACTACTTCACGCTGCGCGACGAGCCCAAGTGGCACGCCCCGCTGATGCGCCTCTGCGCGTTCGACGTCGTGGCCAACAACGCCGATCGCAAGAGCGGCCACGTCCTCCTGGCCGAAGAGCGGCTGTGGGCCATCGACAACGGGCTCTGCTTCAACCGTCACGACAAGCTGCGCACGGTCATCTGGGACTTCGGCGGGGCGCCGCTGGAGGCCGACGTGCAGGAGGACCTCGCCCGGCTGGCCCACGATGGCCCGCCGGCGGCGCTCTGCGAGCTCCTGGAGCCCGACGAGCTGGCGGCCACCCTCGACCGGGTCGCCTGGCTCCTCAGCCTGCGGGCGCTGCCCGAGCTGGTCGACGACGGCGACTGGCCGCCGTATCCCTGGCCGCTGGTCTGACTGCCCCGGGAACGCCCCCGCACCGCTCCCCTGCTCCGGGTGGAAATCCGTTCATTCTCGACCAAATCAATGGGTAATATGAATCCACGATGACCAGTCGAGTCCAGCCGGGCCGCCGCGCCATGCGGGGGGGCGACCGTGTCGCTTGATCCCTACATCGTCCTCGGGAGCGCCATCGTGGGCTTCCTCGTGGGGATGACCGGGGCGGGCGGCGGCGCGCTGATGACCCCGATGCTCATCCTCTTCTTCGGCATCAAGCCCTCCACGGCGATCTCGAGCGACCTGGTGGCCGCGGTGCTCATGCGGCCCGTCGGTGCCGCCGTCCACATGGCCAAGAAGACGGTCAATTACTCGCTGGTCGGCTGGATGGTCCTCGGCTCCGTGCCGGCCGCCCTCTTCGGCGCCTACGCCCTCCACCTCCTCGGCAACTCGAAGGGGGCCGAGAGCAACGTGCAGACCATCCTCGGCGCCGCCCTGCTGCTCGGCGCGGCGGCCATGGTCCTGCGCTACGGGCTCGACCGGCGCTCGGGCCACCGCCGGCAGGGGCTGATCGGCGAGCTCGTCGTCCACCCGCTGCCGACCGTGGCCATCGGCGCGATCGGTGGCTTCGTCGTCGGGATGACCTCGGTCGGCTCGGGCTCCCTGATGATCGTGCTCCTGCTCTTCCTCTACCCGGTCATCGGGGCCAACCAGCTGGTCGGCACCGACCTGACCCAGGCCGTCCCGCTCACGCTCGCCGCCGCCCTCGGCGCGCTCGCCTTCGGGCACGTCTCCTTCGCCGTGACCACCTCCATCGTGGTCGGCAGCGTGCCCGCCGTGCTGCTCGGCGCGCTCATCTCCTCCCGCGCGCCCGATCGACTCCTGCGGCCGGTCATCACCTTCGTGATCTTCGCCTCCGGCCTCAAGTACGTCGGCGTCGGCACGACCGCGCTGGCCTGGACGCTCGGCATCGTCGTGCTGGCGGCCGTCGTCGTCTGGCTCGCCTACGTCCGGCCGGGCCGGGCCGGGACAGGGGCGCTCGCGTCGAAGGCCCGGTCCGCCGACGTCCAGCTCGAGGGCGCGCCACCGACGTAGCGACGGGGCGACGGGTGCCCGTCGGCCCTAAATGTGGTAGCCCAGCGTCTGCAGCTCGTCGATCACCTGCTGGGCGGCGACCTGCCCCCCGCCCGTCGTGAGGTGGGTGCCGTCGGGCGCCCTGACGTTGACGATCTGCCCGGCGGCGTTCGTCACGAACGCGGTGTACCCCCCCTGGGCCGTCCCGAGCGACTTGTCCGTCGTGAGGTAGGTCACCGGCGGGTTCGCTCGTGCGGCCTGCTGCTGGACGACGGCGTTGACGTCGGACATCTGGGCGCTGAGGCCCGCGCTCTGCATGGGCGGCATGCCCACCCAGACCACGAGCGCGCCCGCGCTCTCCGCGATCTGCATGAACTGCGCAACCCGCTGGGCGTAGAGCGTGTTCCACTGGGGCGAGGTGTAGGGCACGTCCGGCGGCCCGAGGAAGTCCTGGGCGTCGTTGGCCCCGATCATCACGACGACGACCTGCGGCTGCGTCGCCTTGAGGTCCGCCGTGAGCTCCGCGGGCCAGTTGAAGTAGTCGGGCCTGGTCAGGCCGGTGCTCTCCCGGGCGTCGAGCGCGGCGTTGACGATGCCGGTGCCCGCCAGGTCCGACTGCAGCGGCCCACCCATGTCGAGCCCGATGGAGTCGCCGACGATCAGCACCCGCAGCGGGTTGGCCGCGGTGGGGAGCTTCGGGTTGGGTGGCACGGTCGTCGGCGTGGCCGGGCCGGAGCCGCCGTGGGCCGGCCCATGTCCTGATCCGCCCGTCGGCGGCGAGGGCCGGGGTCCCGACGTCGTGAGGCCGACGGTGCCGCCGGGCAGGCGGTTCTCGCGCCCGGTGGCCGACACGAGGTGCGAGAGCTGCAGGCCCCGGCTGAGCGCCGCCACCGGGCCCACCAGGTCGAGGCTCACCGTGCGGCGCGTCCCGACCGGCGACACCTGGGCGTTGTGCTGGAGCGTGGGCGCGAAGAGCAGGAACCAGAGTGCGAAGGCGGCCGCGCCGAGCGCGAGCACCCGGGTCCACGGGGCGCGCACGCGGCCGTCGGGCGCGGCCGGCAGCTCGATGTGCGGGTGCGACCGCCACTCCGAGGGTGACTCCCAGTCGACGTGGTGGGGCGGTGTCCGGGCGTCGGTCATCAGAAGCGGTAGTAGATGAAGGGCGCGACGCCGACCGGACCGAACGCGGTGATGCCGAGCAGGGCGAAGCTGAGCAGGCCGACCTGCACGGCGGCACGCTGGCGGGAGAACGCCGCCTGGAGGCGACCCACGCTGATCGTCGGCACGTACTGCGCGGCGATGGTACCCAGGACGGTGACGACCAGCAGCGGGGTGACGAGGGGCGAGGGCTGGCCCCAGCCCTTGAGGACACGACCGAGCACCGCGAACGCCTGCGCCATGCCCGAGGCGTTGAAGAAGACCCAGCCCAGGCACACGAATTGGAAGGTCAGGAACCGCTGCACCCACACCCGGACGGGGCCGTCCGCCACCGCCGGCAGCCCCCGCCGGACGCGACTGGTGCGCCGCAGGTGCCCGAAGCTCTGTCCGGCCCCCTGCAGCACGCCCCACGCGACGAACGTCCAGGCGGCGCCGTGCCAGAGGCCACCCAGCACCATGGTGATCATGATGTTGCAGACCGTCCGCGCCTGGCCGCCCGCGTTGCCCCCGAGCGGGATGTAGAGGTAGTCGCGCAACCAGCGCGAGAGCGTCATGTGCCAGCGTCGCCAGAAGTCCTGCAGGTTGCGCGACGTGTACGGCGCGTCGAAGTTCTGGGGGAACCGGAAGCCGAGCAGGAGGGCCAGGCCGATCGCGATGTCGGTGTAGCCGCTGAAGTCGCAGTAGATCTGCACCGCGTACCCCCACGCCGCGAAGATGGCCTCCGGCGCGGAGTGCTGCGAGGGGGAGGTGAAGACCGGCGCCACGATCGCACTGGCCACGTACGAGGAGATGACGACCTTCTTGAACAGGCCGGCCAGGATCAGCCAGAAGGCACGGGAGTAATCCACCGCGTCGGAGTCGCGCCGGCGGCGTATCTGGGGCAGCAGCTCGGTGCCCCGCACGATCGGGCCGGCCAGCAGGTGCGGGAAGAACGAGAGGTAGAGCGCAAAGTCGAGGGGCTTGGCCGGCTCGAGCTCGCGCCGGTAGACGTCGACGACGTAGCTGATGGCCATGAAGGTGAAGAACGAGATCGCGATGGGCAGCGCGACCTGCAGCAAGGGGATCGCCCGGCCCAACCCGACGGCATGGGTGACGTTGTCCACGTTCACCGAGACGAAGCCGTAGTACTTGAACCAGCCGAGGATCCCGAGGAGGGCGGCGACCGTGACCGCCATCGCGAGCCGCCGGCCCCGGTCGTTGCGCGTGGCCGAGACCCAGGCCCCGCCGCCGAAGGAGACCAGCGTCGTGGCGAGCAACAACAGGCAGTAGGACCAGCCCACCCAGCCGTAGAACACGTAGCTCAGCCCGATCATGGAGAGCTTCCACCAGCGCGCGTAGGGGTTGAGCAGCCAGTTCACCGTGTACGCGACGGCGAAGAAGAGAGCGAAGTCGATCGTGGGAAAGAGCATCGGCGGCGGTCAGGCGGGTGCGCCGAATGTACCGCCGGTCGCACGCCCCGTACGCGCACGCGCGCCGGGCGTGAGCACGGTGTGGCCCCGGCACAGCCGGCTCAACGTCTCACACTCTGTCAGTGCGGACGCCGGTTGCCCAATCGGGGTGGCCGGCGGAGGGCCGGCCGCCGTGTCAGCCCTTGGCCTTGAGCGCCTCGATGAGGGCCGGGAGAACCTTGTGCACGTCGCCCACGATCCCCAGGTCGGCCACCGAGAAGATGGGGGCCTCGGCGTCCTTGTTGATGGCGACGATGTTCTTGGAGCCCTTCATCCCCACCAGGTGCTGGGTCGCCCCGGAGATCCCGCAGGCGATGTAGACGGTCGGCTTGACCGTCTTGCCCGTCTGGCCGACCTGGTGGGAATAGGGCACCCAACCGGCGTCGACGATGGCGCGGCTCGCGCCGGCGGCGCCGTGGAGCAGCTTGGCCAGCTCCTCAATCAGCGCGTAGTTGGCGGCCTCGCCCAGCCCGCGGCCACCCGAGACGACCACGGTCGCCTCGTCGAGCTTGGGCCCGCTGCGCTCCTCCACGTGGCGCTCCACGAGCTTGGCCGTGTTGGTGGCGGCCACGTCGGGAACGGTGGCGGCCACGACCGAGGCGGCGGCGCCCCCCGACGGCTCCGCCGCGAACGACTTGGCCCGGATGACGAAGATGGCCGGCCCGGGCCCGGTGAAGCGTGCCGTGACGATCTGACTGCCGCCGAAGATGGGGTGCTGGCTCGACAGCCCTCCGTCTCCGTCGACCAGGCCGGTCACGTTGGTCAGGACCGGGCGGTCGAGCTTGGCCGAGAGACGCCCGGCCACGTCGCGGCCCTCGTACGTCGCGGGCATCAAGATCGCGTCGGGCGCGTCACCGCCCTCGATCAGCGCCGCCATGGCGGCCGCCACGGGCACGCCCGGCAGCGCGCCGCCCAGGTCCCCGATGTCGTGGACCATCGTCGCGCCGTACTCCCCGAGCGGTCCGGCCAGCGCAGCCACGTCGGGCCCCCAGGCCACCGCTTCGACGGTCGAGGCGACCGAGCGGGCCTCGGTCAGCAGCTCGAGCGTGACCGGCGTCGGGCCGCTGTCGCCCGCCTCGGCCAGCACCCACACCTTGTCGATCGCCATCTCAGACCACCTTCAGCTGCTCGAGGAAGGTCACGACGCGCTGCGCACCGTCACCCTCGTCCACCACGATCTCCCCGGCCGACCGCGCCTCTGCATCCGAGACGTCGGTGATCTCCTGGCGGGCACCCGCAGCGCCCACCTGCGCCGCGTCGAGACCGAGGTCGGCGACCGTCAGGTTGTCGACCGGCTTCGACTTGGCCGCCATGATCCCCTTGAACGAGGGGTAGCGGGGCTCGACGACGCCGGCGGTCACCGTGACCACCGCCGGCATCGGGCACACCACCTCGTCGTAGCCCGCCTCGGTCTGGCGCTCCACCTTGACCGAGCCGCCGTCGACCGCGATCGCCTTGGCGAAGGTGACCGACGGCAGCCCCATGAGCTCGGCGACCTGCACGGGCAGGGTGCCGGTGTACCCGTCGGTCGACTCGGTCGCCATCACCACGAGGTCGGGGTTGGCTCGTGCGATGGCGGAGGCGAGCACCTTGGCGGTCCCGAGCGCGTCGCTGCCCGCCAGAGCGTCGTCACTGACCAGGATCGCCTTGGCGGCGCCCATGGCCAGACCGGTGCGCAGGCCCGACGTCTCGCCACCGGGCGCCATGGAGACCAAGGTGACCTCGTCGCCCTCGCCCGACGCGAGCTGGAGGGCCATCTCGACGCCGTAGTTGTCCGAGTCGTCCATGATGAGCTTGCCGGAGCGGTCCAGGGTCTTGGTGTCGGGATTCAACTGCCCGGGGGCGGCCGGATCGGGGATCTGCTTCACGCATACGACGACGTTCATGGCCGACCATCTTTGTGGACCCGGGCCGTGGCACGCCATTCGGCCCGGTGACGGGCCTTTTCCGGCTCTCAGGTCCCGTTGCCGCCCGTGGCGGCGAGGGCGGCGACCACCCGGTCGGTGATCACGGCGTCGACACCGAGCTCGACCATCGCCTGCAGGTCCCCCGGCGCGTTCACCGTCCACACGTTGACGGCGAGGCCGGCCGAGTGCGCCCGGGCCACCAGCTCCGGGGTGGCCGTGGTCACGAAGGGGTGCACGGCACGGAAGCCGGCGCCGACGGCGTCGGCGAGCGCCGGCCCGGGATCGGTGGCGAAGCCCCAGAGCGCACCGAGCGCCAGGCGGCCGTCCGCCGCCTGGACGGCCCGCAACGTCGTGGCCTGGAACGACGACACGATCACCCGGTCGCCCCAGCCGGCCTCCTCGATCGCCGCCGCGGTCAGGGCCGCCACGGCCTCGCCCGGGTCGAACCCCGGGTCCTGGGGGGCATTCTTGATCTCGACGTTGACCACCAGCCCGTCGCACACGGCCAGGACGTCGGCCAGCAGGGGCACGTGGGCGGGCAGCTCGGCCACGCTCAGGGCGGCGACGGCGCCGAGGCCCGGGATCTCGGCGTCGTGGTGCACGGCGAGCGCACCGTCCGCGGTGAGGCGGACGTCCAGCTCGACGCCGTCGGCCCCCAGGCGCTTCGCCTCGGCGAACGCATCCAGGGTGTTCTCCACGAAGCCTTCTGTGCAACCCCTATGTGCGAAGACGGCCGTCACCGGCCGCCTGCCACCGGTGTGTCACGAATGCTGCGTGCCGGACACCGAAATTTCACCAAAACTCCTTGCCCGGCCCAGAGCGGGCCGATACCCTTCTCGTCGTAAACCCGCTTTTCACGGACGGACACCTGTGGGGTCCGATCATGTGAAAAGGATCACAATGCTGGTGGAGGCTCATCCCGATGGCACTCATGTGGAACCGGACCGTCGATTGGGACGCGGACGACTGGCGGCGAGCCGCCGCCTGCCGCAACACCGAACCTGACCTCTTCTTTCCCGTCGGCACGACCGGGCCGGCCGTCGACCAGATCGAGGCGGCCAAGCGTGTCTGCCGGACGTGCGAGGCGCTCGAGCCGTGCCTCGACTTCGCACTGGCGACCAACCAGGAGTCCGGGGTCTGGGGCGGCACCTCCGAGGAGGAGCGCCGCAAGCTGCGCAAGGCCTGGCTGGCGGCACGGCGCTCCCAGCGCGCCGCGTTCTGAGCGGACCGACCGCACGCCCCGCTCACCGGGGCGCCCGCACCGGCACCGAGATCGCCACCCTCGTCCCACCTCCCTCCGCGGGCGGCAGCGCCGCCATGGAGATGGTGCCCTCGAGCTGGCTGACCACCAGGTTGCGCACGATGGAGAGGCCGAGGCTCGTCGTGCGCTCGATGTCGAACCCCTCGGGCAAGCCGAGGCCGTCGTCGCGCACCTCGACCCCCAGGGCCGACTCCCCGTTGGTCAGCGTCAGGTCGACGTGGCCGACGGGCGCAGAGCCGGCGCCGCCGCCCGCACCCTCGAGCACGACCGCACCGTCGCCGCCGCCGACCACCTCGGGGTCGAAGGCGTGCTCGACGGCGTTCTGCAGCAGTTCGGCCACCGTCACCGCCAGTGGCGTGGCCACGTCGGCGGACACCTCACCGAGGTCGCCGTGGACCGAGATCACGATCGGTTGCGACGAGACGACCGAGTCCTCCGCCATCTGCACCAGCGAGCTCACGATCTCGGCAAAGGGCACCTGATCGCTCGGGTCGCGCGAGAGGATCTCGTGCACCAGGGCGATGGAACGCACCCGGCGCTCCGCCTCGTGCAGGGCGACCCGGGCCGCGCGGTCCCCGACCCGGCGCGCCTGGAGGCTCAACAGCGACGAGATCGTCTGCAGGTTGTTCTTGACGCGGTGGTGCACCTCCCGGATGGCGGCATCCTTGGAGAGGAGCAGGCGGTCGAGCCGCCGCACGTCGGTGACGTCGCGGAGCAGGATCATCGCGCCGGTCACCACGCCGTGTGACAGGAGCGGGACGCAGTGCACCAGCACGATGACGTCGGGACGGCGCTCGACCTCCTCGACGACGGGGCGCCCGGTGGCGAGCGCCCACTCCACCGCCGACTCCTCGATGTCGAGGTCCCCGAAGCGCCGTCCCTCCGGCTGGGTGTAGATCCCCATGCGGTGGAACGCGTTCATGGCGTTCGGCGAGGCGAACTCCACCCGGCCGTCGGCGTCGACCACGACGACGCCGTCGCCCACCCGCGGCGCCTCCTCGGTGCCGACGTCCTCGTCGGGGAAGGGGAAGGCCGACTGAGCCACCATGTCGGCCAGGCGCTCGAACACGTCGAGGTACGTCCGCTCGTACATGCTGGTCGGTCCCTTCAGCGGGGCCAGTGAGACGCGGAGCAGCGCCGCGATGATCCTGCCGTCGAAGCGCACCGGGATGTTCTCCACCGGCACCTGCTCGCCGAGGATCGGGTGGTGGATGCTGCCGCGCACGATCTCGCCCGAGTGCAGGCAGCGCGCCACCAGGGTCCACTGCGACTCGTTGACGGTCTGGCCGACCAGGTCCTGGTCGACCAGCGTCGGGCGGTTGTTGGGCCGCATCTGCCCGAGCACCACCAGTTCGGGGTTCTCGTCGGCCACGGCCTCCGCACCGGCGTCGGCCGTGCGCACCGGCACCAGGAGGAGGAGGTCCGAGAAGGAGAGGTCGGCCAGGACGCTCCAGCTCCCGAGCAGGCGCTGCAGGTGCTCGAGCTCCTCGGGCTTGAGGTCGGTGTGGCTCTGGGCCAGCTCGGCCGGGGTGGGCACCTAGACCCCCGTCCGCTCGGCCGCCCGGCTTCCGGACCCCGTCGGCGGCGGTGCCACCGGGACCGCATGGGGGGCCCGGGCCCGGTACGCCTGCAACTCGTCGACGCCGACGGCGGCGAGCACGGCGCGCAGGTCGTCCGCCCGGTGCGCGACATGGTCGAGGTGGTGGGCGTCGGAGGCCGTGGTGAGGGGCACCCGGCGCGCCACGAAGCGCTCGAGCAGGCCCTGGGCCGGGAACTGCTCCCCCACGGGCTTACGCCACCCCGACGAGGACAGTTCGGCCGCCATGCCCGACGACGACGCCGCCTCCGCGATGCGGTCCCACCATTCGGCCGGCGCGTCGGGGAGGTAGCCCGCCACCTTCATCAGGTCCGGGTGGGCCAGCACGTCGCAGGTGCCGGACGCGGCCAGCTCCTCCATGGCGGTCGTGTAGGCGTCCCAGCAGGCATCGACGTCGCGTCCGGACCACTCGGCCATGGAGACCGCGTCGTCGAGATCGTCGAAGCGCCAGCACCCGACCCAGTGCACCGAGCCCAGGAGGACGTCGAAGGGGTAGCCCTCGAGGAGGCGTGCCACCTGGTCCATGCGGCCCTCGTAGTAGTCGACCTCCAGGCCGATCACCAGCGGCAGCCCCGCCTCCTTGGCCTCCAGGGCACACGCGACGTAGGCATCGAGGTCGGTCCTCGCGTGGAACCTCCAGTACTCGGCCATGGACTCGGCCAACACCGGCGGGACACCGTCGTCCTCCCAGAAGCCCCCCAACAGCGCTTCGGCCTGGCGGAAGCGGAACAGGTGCTCGGTGAGGGCGAGCTCGGTCACCCCGACGGCCTCGGCCTCCTCGCAGTAGCGGGCCAGCTGCTCCACGCGCAGCGGGGTGTCGTGCTCGTGGTGCGGCCACAGGTGGAGGTGGTAGTCCAGCACCGCCTCAGCCCGTCCCGGCGTGGCGGATCAGCGTCACGCCGTCGCGGATGGTGGTGAGCACGCAGACGACGCGGGGGTCGTTGACGACCTTGTCGTTGAAGGCGCGCAACGCGAGGGCGTTGTCGTGGGGGTGCGTCTCGGAGGCCAGCACACCTCCGGACTGCAACGTGTTGTCGACCACGAGGAGGCCGTGGGCCGCCAGCTTTGGCAGTGTCGCCTCGTAGTACGCGTCGTAGGACACCTTGTCGGCGTCGATGAAGACGAGGTCGAAGGGGCCCTGGAGCCCCTCGAGGGACTTCAGAGCCGGGCCCTCGATCACGCTGATGGAGCTCTCCAGCCCGGCGGCGGCGATGTTGCCGCGCGCCGCCTTGGCGTGCTCGGGGTCCACCTCCAACGAGATGATGGAGCCGCCCTTGGGCAGTCCGGCGGCCATGGCGATCGCCGAGTAACCGGTGAAGGTCCCGATCTCGAGGACACTGGTTGCCTGGGTGGCGAAGACGAGCAGCTCGAGGAAGCGGCCCTCCTGGCGCCCGACCATCATCCCCCAGGCGGCGAAGCTCTCCCTGGTGGAGGCGCCGACTGCCTCGAGTTGGGCCCTGGGCGCCGTGGTATGGGCGTCTGCGTACTCGAGCACCTCGGGATTGACGAGTTGGGCCATGCACCGATGGTAGGCGCCGCGCCCGGTCGCGCTTCCCGTGCGCCGTCTCTCAGCCCCAGACGCGCGCGCCCAGCTCGAGCAGCCCGCCCATGTCGTAGATGTCGGCGTCGTAGAACGGCACGGTCACGAGCACGTCGGGTGCGCCCCGCAGCTCCGCCTGCTGCTCGGCCTCCCGCCGGGCCACCACGCCGAAGTTGAGGAAGCTCTCGGCCACCTCCCCCACCACGCGGGCGGCGACGACCGGGTCGTCGGTGAGGCCCTCGGCCAGCTCCGTGCCCCGGCCCGCCATCGACTGGGCCAGCTTGTCCGCCCGGGGGTCGCGCAGGTACTCGGGCAGCACCTTGTTGAGCACGATGGCACCGAGATGCAGCTTGCGCGCCGTGAGCTCGGCCGAGAAGAACTCGGCCTCCCGCATCGGCGTGGCCTCGAGCGTGGAGACGACCATGAACGTGGTGCGCCGGTCCGAGAGGAGCCGCGTCACCGCCTCGGCGCGCTCGACGAAGCCGGTGTACATCGACTGGAAGAGGATGAAGAACTCGGAGATGTCGGCCAGGAACTGGGTGCCGAGGATGCGATCGGCCACCTGGTAGAAGGGTCTCGACGCGATGTTCACCAGCCGGGACCGGTAGGGCACGATGAGCCAGCGCAGCAGCCGGGACGAGAAGAAGTCGGCCATGCGCTGCGGCGCGTCGAGGAAGTCGAGCGCGTTACGGGTCGGCGGAGTGTCCACGACGATGAGGTCGTACTTGCCCTCCGAGTGGATCTCGTAGAGGCGCTCCATCGCGATGTAGTCGTGCGACTGCACGAAGCGGCCGGAGATGTTCTGGTAGAGCGGGTTGGCGAGGATCTGCTCGCGGGTCTCCTCGTCGGGCGCGTGGGTCCGGATGAGGTCGTCCCAGCTCTGCTTGGTGTCCAGCATCGCCGCCCACAGCTCCCCCCTGGGATGTGCGCCGACGTCCTCGAACACGTCCTCGGTGATGCGGACCTCGTCGTTCCCGATGCCCTTCAACCCCAACGCGTCGGCCAGGCGGCGGGCCGGGTCGACCGTCACCACCAGGACGCGCCCGCCCTGCTCGACCACCGCCGTGGCTGCGAGCGCGGCCGCCGTCGTCGTCTTGCCGACCCCGCCCGGCCCGCACGCGATGACGATGTCCTTCGCCGCCAGCAGCTGCCCGACCGTCTTGGCCCCATCGGTGCGGGCCGCGGTCACAGCCCGAGCTCCTCGCCGAGCGCGTGGGCGACCTGCCGCGTCGTGCGGGCCCCGAAGCTGCGCGGCGAACAGGTACGGGAGCAGGAGCACGGGCAGCCCCTCGGGCAATCCCGCCTGCAGCCGTTGCAGATGGGTCGACCGGGTGCGGCGCAGCGTCACGGCGAGCCGCGCCGCCTCGAGCACCGGCGCGACGTCGCCACCCGCCCGCTCCGAGAGGACCCGCTGGGTGTCGGGCTCCCTCAGCTGTTCGAAGACCTCCTCTTCGTGCTGGCCGAAGAGCTCGGGCAGCACGCGGTTGACCACCACGGCCGACATGCGCACCGTCGTCTCCTCGCGCACGCGGGTCGTCAGCTCGAGCGTCTCGTTGACCGGCATCTCCTCGGGCGTGCAGACGGCGACGAGCCCCGTCTGGCGCTCGTCGGAGAGGATGTCGAGCATCCAGTCCGTCTGGCTGCGGATCAGCCCGACCTTGACCAGGTCGTTGATGGCCTGGGGCGCGGCGAGCTGTCCGATGATGTGGCCGCTGGCCGGGGCGTCGACCACCACCAGGTCGTAGTGGGACTCGCGCACCTCCCAGCACAATTTGCCCACGGTGAGGATCTCGCGCACGCCCGGTGCGGCCGTCGCCACGAAGTCGAATGCCTTGGCCAGCGGGCCGATCCGGCCCACGATCGGGATGCGCAGGTGCAGCTTGAGGTATTCGCGCAGGGACGCCTCGGTGTCCATCGACATCGACCACACCCCGGACGCGATCTCGCGCGGCGTGAAGTCGGTCGGTGGCGCCTCGAAGAGGGCGGGCACATCGCCCTTGGCGTCGACCTCGCACACCAGCACGCGCTTGCCGTGCTCGGCCGCCAGCTGGGCCAGTCCCGCGGCGACCGTCGTCTTGCCCACGCCGCCCTTGCCCGTGACGAACAGGAGCCGCAGGTCGAGCAGGTCGGGTGCCGCGCTCACCGCCCCGGTGCCCGCCCGGCGGTCACGCCGTCCTCAGGGCGCGCCGAACCCGACGCGCCGCTCCGAAGAGGGCGCCCCGACCTCGACGTAGGCAACCTTGACGACCGGGATGCCGACCCGGCGGCCCTTGCGATCGGTCAGCCAGAGGACCCCGTCGCCCGTCTTGAGCAGCTTCTCGATGTCGGCGACCACACTGTCGCGGTCGGCATCGTCGGGCATCTCCACCTCGAGCTCCTTCGGGGTGTGGGTGATGCCGATGCGCACGTCCACCTGGTCTCTCCTCTCACGGACCTCCGGGTTGACCCGGGGGCCACCAGGACGTTACAGGGAGCGGGCAGACTGCATGGCATGGGTGGCAGGACGCAGGCCGGGTGGACGGAGCGCAGTGCCCGCTGGGCAGCGACGATGTCGGGCTATGCCGGCCCCGTCCGCCTGGCCCATGCGGACTCGCACGCCCGCATCGGCGCGCCACCGCCCACGCCGGGCGGGACCGACCCGATCACCTCGCCGAGCGGCCGCGCCGAGCGCGAGGAGCTCGACGACGCGCTGCTCGCCCCCGGGGCGACCCGCCCATCGGGCGCAGGCCGGCGCGGGGTGGCCGAGGAGGCCGACCCGTGGCGCACCTGCTTCGAGCGCGACCGCGACCGCATCCTCCACGCCACGTCCTTCCGCCGGCTGGCGGGCAAGACCCAGGTCTTCGTGTTCCCCCAGGACCACCAGCGCACGCGCCTCACGCACGCGCTCGAGGTGGCGCAGGTCGCCACGGCCATCGCACGGGCCTGCCGCCTCAACGTGGCGCTGACCGAGGCCATCGCCCTCGGTCACGACTGCGGTCACGGTCCCGGCGGCCACGCCAGCGAGGACGCGCTGGACCCCTACGTGCCCGGGGGCTTCGATCACGCCCCGTGGGGGGCCCGGGTCTCCCTGGCTCCCCTCAACCTGTGCGTCGAGACGGTGGACGGGATCGCCAACCACAGCTGGTCGCGCCCCGCACCCTCGACTCCCGAAGGGGAGGTGGTCAGCTGGGCCGACCGCATCGCCTACGTCTGCCACGACTGGGAGGACGCCGTGCTCGCCGGCATCGTCGCACCCCATCAGCTGCCCGCCGCGGTCCGGACGCTCTGCGGCGAGCGGCGCAGCGCGCAGCTCGGTGCGTTCATCACCGGCGTGGTGTCGGCCACGCTGCGCACCGGCCAGGTCGGGATGGAGGAGGAAGAAGCAGAGGCGCTGGCCTCGTTCCGCTCCTGTAACTACGAGCGCATCTACCTGCGCGACGCCTCGTTGCGCCAGGGCGAGGCAGTGATCGGCGTGCTCCGGGCACTGGTGGAGCACTTCTCGGACCGGCCGCACCTCATCACCGAAGGCGGCGCCGCCCCGCACGATGCCTCCGATGTCGTGGCGGGGAGCCCCGAGGCGGTGCGGGCCGCGGTCACCTATGTCGCGGGGATGACGGACCGCTTCGCCTTCCGCCAGGCCGTGGCGCTGCTCGGTTGGGACCCGGCCAAGCTCCCCGCGGGCGTCGACGGCTGACGGCTGGCGGGGGTGCTCACGGCGAGTCGGTGAAGGAGGGCGGCCGCTTCCCGGTCAGCGCGGCCACCCCTTCGGCGAAGTCGGCGCCCCGCATCATCTCTGCCATGCGCGTCCCGGCATCCTCGACCGACGCCGCGACGCCGCCGTGCAGGTCGCGGTAGAGCTGCAGCTTCGTCGCCGCCAGCGACGACGGGGCGATCTCCGTGGCCAGCTGCCGCGCGTAGGCATAGGTGTGGGGCAGGAGCTCGTCGGGGGGCAGGACCCGGTTGACCAACCCGAGCTGTTCGGCCTCCTCGGCCAGCACGACGCGGCTGGAGAGCAGCAGGTCGGCCGCCCGGGTCACTCCGATCAGGCGGGGCAGGAGCCACGAGAGCCCGTACTCCGCCGGCAGGCCGAGCCGCCCGTGCGACGTGGTGAGCTTGGCGCCCCGGGCCGCGAAGCGCAGGTCGCAGTAGCAGGCGAGGACGAAGCCCACGCCCGCCGCCGGCCCGTTGACGGCCGCGATGACGGGCTTGGGGATGCCGAAGTGGTAGGCGAAGTCGGCGTCGAACTCGGGGCGGACCCCGTACCCCGGCATGGCCACCTCGTCGCCCAAGCCCGCGTCGTACGCGCCGCGCTCCACGTGGCCCTCCAGCGCACGTGCGTCCGCGCCGGCGCAAAAGGCCCGGCCCGATCCCGTGACGACGATGACCCTGACCGCGTGGTCGGTGCCGGCGCGCTGGAGCAGCGCCCGGTACTCGGCGTGCATGCGGCCCGTCCACGCGTTGAGCCGGTCGGGGCGGTGCAGCGTGATCGTCGCGACCCGGTCTCCCACTGCGTAGCGGGTGACCTTCAGGTCGGCGGGCTCCACCTCAGTCGAGCGTCTCGTACCGGGTCAGGTGCAGCGTTCCCGCCTCGACGGCGCGCTCGAACTCGGCCTGCAGGGGATGGCCGTCGGCGGCGCGCTGGAAGGCGGCGGCGTCGGCGTCGGAGGCCCACAGCACGAGAACGAGCCAGTCGTCGCCGTGGCGCGCCGTCGTGCGGCGCCAGAAGCCCGGCTGGTTCGGCACGAGCTCGGTCTGGATCCTCCGGTCGAGGGCGAGGAACGAGTCGTCGCCCACCCCCTCGGCCAGCCGGAACGTCGTGATCTCGACGACCGACATGCCCTCAGGCCTGCACGAGCATGACGGGGTTGCCCTCGGGATCGAAGATGCCGGCCAGCGTCGGTCCGTCGGGGACGTCGAAGGGCTCGGCCACGACGGTCGCACCGAGGGCGACCGACTTGTCCAGCGACGACCGCAGGTCGGCCACCTGCACGAACAGGGTCACGCCCGACCGCTCGCCGCCACGGATGTGCCCCGCCGGGCCGGGTTCGGGACCCCCCAGGCCGGCGGGGATGTCCATGATGAAGCCGTCGCCGATCTTCCAATTGAAGAGGTCGGCGTAGAAGGCGCGCTGGCGCTCGGGGTCCTTGGCCTCGATCTCCCAGTGCACCACCGGCCGTGCCCAGTCCTGCGCCATGCCACCTCCCACGCGGTCGTCCGCGCCGAGACCACAGTACCGAGACGGCGCAGGCGCCCGGGGCGACCAACCCTTGGAACGCGACGACTGCCCCGGTAGGGTGTCAAACGACCGTTTGGGAGAGGGCCTATGGGAGCGCCGAGGCACCGGGGGGCCGTCGGGGCGGCAGGCGGAACAGGGCCCGGGTGACGCCGACTCCGCGGCGCGGCGCCCCGCCGTCCACCGACCCGGCGGGCCGTGCGGCGGTGCGGTGTCACCGCGCGCCGGTCCGCCCGTCTTGCGTGTGTGAATGGGACATGAAATGGCCCCGACGACCGCGTGAATTGCCGCGGTTGCGGCACGGCCGAGGGATAGGGTTCTCAACGAGTTTCGGGTACGGCGGGCCCGGAGAGGGGACCGTTGCAGGTCGTCGTGACCGTGGCGATGTGACGGAGGAGGGGTGCACAAGTTGACACACTGGACTCAGGTCCTCTCCGACGTCTCCCTCGTGGAGTTCGTGTTGTTGGCGGCGCTCACCACGTTGCAATGGGTTCGCCACAGGATCCGCGGTGCCGGTTGGGTCGCGCTCTCGTTCGCCGTCCTCGGCGGTCTGTCGCTGTTCGTGAGGATCGATCCTTCGTTGGCCGCGCACCAGTACGTGGCGAAGTCCCTCATTGCGCTGCTGCTCGTGGTGCCGTACTGCCTGTTCCGCTTCGCCGCGACCTTCCGCGCCCCGAGCCGGGCCGTCCGCTCCCTCGCGGCCGGGGTCACGGCCGGGATCATCGCCTTCACGTTCACCCTCTCGTATCTGCCGGCCCCGGGGATGCCGCCACCGCCCCACTTCCTCGCCTACCGCGTCGCCTTCGCGGTCGCCTTCGGCTTCCTCTTCACCTATGTCGTCGTCCGGCTGTTCGTGGCGGGGAAGGGTGAACCGCTGATCGCGTCCTCGCGGATGCGCCTGCTCGCCATCGCGGTCGCCGGGCTCGAGGTGCAGGTGGTCGTCGCCGCCCTCGGCTGGCAGGGGCCGACGGTGAAGCTGGTGACGCAGGCCGTCACGGTGGCCATGGGGATCCTGTTCCTGGTCGCCCTCGTCCTCCCCTCCTTCATGCGGGTCTTCCTGAGCCGCAAGGAGGACCTGGCGTTCCGACGGGCGATCGGCGAACTGGTGTCGGCCGGCGACTCGCGGGACGTGGCCGAACACCTCCTCCCCCACGTGTGCGCGCTCGTCGGCGCCTCCGAGGCCGCCCTCCTCGCCGGCGACGGCACCGTCGTGGCCCGTCATCCGATCTGGCCCGACAACGAGAGGTTCGCCGCCCGGGGCTTCGACCGGGACGGAGGCGACGAGCCGAGCCGTCGGGTCACGGTGCAGACCCACAGCGGCGCGTCGCACTCGCTTGCCGTGAAGATCAGCCCCTACATGCCCTATTTCGGCAGCGAGGAGCTGCGCAAGCTCGACGAGCTGGCGAACATGGTCGGACTCGCGATCGAGCGTTGCGAAATGGCGGAGCAGATGGCCTTCCAGGCGTCGCACGACGGGCTGACCGGGCTGGCCACCCGCAGCCTGTTCGTCGACCGGTTGCACGAGTCGCTGCGCCACGTGGGGCGGCGCCGCGCCGCGCTGGCGGTGATGTTCATCGACCTGGACCGCTTCAAGCTGGTGAACGACCGGGCCGACCATTCGTCCGGGGACGCCGTCCTCAACGAGATGGCCAACCGGCTCACCTCCATGACGCGCGGGGTGGACGTGGTCGCCCGCTTCGGTGGCGACGAGTTCGTGGCCTTCGCCGAGGTGGACCACGAGGCCGATGCGTTGGACATGGCCGAGCGCATCCGCCGGGGTCTGGGCGCTCCGGTGGACGTCGGCGACGCGCACCTGGTCGTCACGGCCAGCATCGGCCTCGTCGTCACGCAGGATGCCACGGCCGCACCCGCCATGCTCCTCCGGGACGCCGACAACGCCATGTACGACGCGAAGCGCTCGGGCCGCGATCAGGTCGTGCTCTACCACAGCAACGCGCGCGACGTCGCCAACCTCAAGTGGGGTCTCAGCCCCACACGCGCCTCCAGGCTCAGCGCAAGCTGAGCTCGCGCCGGTAGACGCGGGCCGGACCGAGCGCGGCCAGCTTCTCGGCGATCGCCCGGAAGGTCTGCCCCGCCTCGCTCCCCGGATCGACCGCCATGACCGGATGGCCCTCGTCGCCGCCGAGCCGCACGGCGCTGACCAGGGGCACCCGTCCGAGGAGCGGGACCCCGAGGTCCGCCGCCAGGGTCTCGCCCCCGCCTGCCCCGAACAGCTCGTAGCGGGTGCCGTCGTCGCCGGTGAACCAGCTCATGTTCTCGACGACGCCCCGCACCGACAGCTTGAGCCGGCGCGCCGCGAAGGCCGAGCGCTGGGCGACGCGCTGGGCCGCCGGTTGGGGCGTCGTCACCACGACGATCTCCGCCCGTGGCATCACCTCGGCCAGCGTCAGCGCGACGTCACCGGTGCCGGGTGGCATGTCGACGAGCAAGAAGTCGGGCTCGCCCCAGTAGGCATCGGTCAGGAACTGCTGGATTGCCTTGTGCAGCATCGGGCCGCGCCAGATGACCGGTTGGTCGTCGGGCACGAAGTAGCCCATGGAGAGGCAGCGCACGCCGTGGGCCGACGTCGGGATGACGATGTCGCCGATGATCACCGGATCGTGGTCGGTCCCGAGCATCTTGGGCACCGAGAAGCCGTAGACGTCGGCGTCGAGCAGCCCGACCCGATGGCCGGCCTGGGCCAGCGCGATGGCGAGGTTCACCGTCACCGTCGACTTGCCGACGCCTCCCTTGCCCGAGGAGATGCCGATGACGCGGGTCTTGGCGTCGGGGGCGAGGAAGGCGGGCACCGGCGCCGCGTGCGCGTGGCCGTGCCCCCCGTGGTCGTGCCCGTGCCCGCCCGCCGGTTCGGGCCCCGCGCCTTCGACGTCGCCGAGCATGCCGGCACGGAGCCGGTGCCGCAGCGCGGTGCGTTCCTCGTCGGTCATCACCACGAACTCGAGCTCGACCTCCTCGACCCCCGGCACCGCCGACGCGGCCCGATGGATCTCCTCGGCCAGCTCGTCGGTCCCCGGCCAGGCCGCCACCGGCAACGCCACCTCGACCAGCACCCGGCGGCGGCGGGGCCGCACCGTGCGCAGGAGGCCGAGGTCACCGAGCGTCAGGCCCAGCTCGGGGTCCTCGACCGCGTTGAGCGCAGCCTCGATCTGTGACTGGTCTGCTGCCATGCACTCCCTCGTCTCGGACGGGATCGGGTCCGGCGACGCACGGCCGGCGGAGCACAACCCGCGTCACCCCAGCTCGAAGGGCTGATCCCTCGGTAGACTACCCAGCATGAGCACCGTGCCGATCACGGTCGAGCCCGAACGGCCGGCCGCCGCGGACGACGGCCGGTTCAGCGCGGCGGTGGCGGCCGTTGCGGCGGCCTTCGGCGACCCGACCCGGCGCGACATCTTCCTCCACGTGCGCGCCGTGCCCGGGGTGACGGCGACCGAGGTGGCCACCACCTTCTCCCTGCACCCCAACGTGGCGCGCCACCACCTGCAGCGGCTCGTCGACGGGGGCTACCTGCGGGTCGAGACGGGCCGCACGGCGGCCGGCGCCGGCCGTCCGTCCAAGCGGTACTTCTGCGTGGAGGAGGAGCTGTCACTCGGCCTCATGCAGCGCCGCGACGACCTGCTCATGCGGCTGCTCGGCGAGGCCATGCGGCGCCTCGGCCCCGATGAGGCAGAGGAGATGGCCGCCCACGTGGGCGAGGAGTACGGGCGCTCACTGGCGTCGCGCATGACGCCCAACGAGGGCCAACGGACCGTCCGGGCCGCCATGCACGTGGTGGCCGAGACCCTGACCGCCCACGGCTTCGCGGCGCACGCCGAGGACCGGGGCGAGACCACCGCCGTCATCGCCGAGCAATGTCCCTTCGGCGACGCCAGCAGCACGAACCCGGTCCTGTGCGCGGTGGACCGGGGCATGATCAAGGGACTGCTGGCCGGGTTGTGCGGCACCGCGTCGCAGCGGGCGCTGCCCGTGATCCTGTCGTCGCGCGCCCGCGGCGACGACGCCTGCACCGCGTCTGCCTGAGCCTCCGTGGCTCGCGCCTATCTCGACCACGCCAGCACGACGCCCCCACGGCCCGAGGCGGTCGCCGCCCTGGCGCGCTGGGCGGCGCTCCCGGCGGGTGACCCCGGCCGGCTCCACGAGGAGGGGCGGACGGTCCGGGACGCGCTGGAAGCGGCGCGCGACCAGGTGGCCGGCCTGGTCGGCGTCGCATCCCGCCAGGTGGTGTTCACGTCGGGTGGGACCGAGGCCATCAACGCGGCGGTCTGGGGGGCCACCCGGGCGGCGCCGGGTGCCCCGGTCGTGTGCGCCGGCGTGGAGCATTCCGCCGTCCGCGACGCCTCGGCGCGGGCCGCACCGACGGAGGCCTTGCCGGTGGACGCCTCGGGCCGGCTCGACGTGGACGCGCTGCGCGACCGCCTGGCGTCCGACGCCACACCCCGCCCCGCCCTGGTGCACTGCCAGTGGGGCAACCACGAGGTGGGCACGCTCCAACCGGTGGGCGCCGTCGTCTCGTTGTGCCGGGAGGCGGGCGTCCCGGTGCACGTGGACGCCGCCGCGGCCTGCGGCCACGTGCCGATGGACCTGGGGGAGCTCGATGCGGACCTGGTCAGCGTCAGCGCGCACAAGCTCGGTGGGGTGCCCGGCGCCGGTGCGCTGATCGTCCGTCGCGGCGCCCGGTTCGAGCCGCTCCTCGTGGGCGGCGAGCAGGAGCGCGGACGGCGCGCCGGCCTGGAGCCGCTCCCCGCGCTGGCCGCCTTCGGGGCCGCGGCGGCGGCGCTGGCCGGCGGAGGGCAGCAGGCGATCCTCACGGAGGCGGCGGACGCCCGGAGGCAGATCGCCGGGGTCGTCGGCGCCGCACTGGCGGTCGACGGAGTCGAGGTGGTCGGGCCCGCCGCCACCGGGGACCGGTTGCCCCACCTCGTGTGCCTCGGGGTCAACGGCGTGGAGGCGGAGCCGGTGCTGATCGGCCTGGACCGTGCCGGCGTGGCCGTCCACTCGGGCTCGGCCTGCTCGTCGGAGAGCATCGAGCCCTCACCGGTCCTCGAGGCGATGGGCGTGGACCCGAGCCACTCGCTGCGGGTCAGCGTCGGCTGGACGACCACCGACGCGGACTGTGCCGCCTTCGCCGACGCGTTCGCCGCGGTCGTGGCCGACCTGCGGGCCCTACGGGGCTGAGGACCCCGCCGCCGCGCCCGAGAACGCCGCGGGGAGCGGTTCGCCGGCGCTCCGGTACGCCCCCGCCACCAGCGGCGCCACCTGGGGCAGCTCGGCGGCGGGCGGCCCGTCGGCCAGGAAGTCGTTGAACTGGGTCACGGCGGCGGCGTGGTCGTGGTCCTGGTTCTCGAGGACGAGGCCCTCGAAGAGATGTGCCTGGTAGAAGGTGGGGGCGTCCCTGAGCGCAGTCTCGATCTCGGCGCGGCCGATCCTCACCAGCGAGGTCACGTGGGCGGTCGACCCCAGGTCCCACTGCAGGTACCCGGCATAGGCCGAGCGCGGCGGGGTTCGCGGGGTCCTCCGAGAGCACCTTGTCGTAAAGCTCGAGCGCGCCCTTGACGTTGCCCTTGTTGTTCAGCGCCGCCGCCTGCCCCAGCTGCTGCTCGATGAGTTGGGCCCGCGACACGCTGATGCTCCCCGACGAGGCCTGACCGGGCTGGCGGGACTGCACGAAGTGCGTCACGAGGATCACGCCGCCGGCGGCGATCAGCAGGCACGCCGCCACGATGCCGATCCGCCGCCAGAGGGGAAGTGGACGCCGCTCGGCCCCGGCGGCCGGCTCGGCGGCCGCCGGCGACACCGGCACGGGACCCAACACCGCGAGCTCAGCCTCCACCTCGGCCAGGCGCGCCGCATCGCGCGCGACGAGGACCCTGTGGTCCTCGTCGGACAGGTCGCCCGCCTCGTGCTCGCGTTCCGCGTCCTGGAGGGAGCGTCGCAGGAAGTCCCGTTCATCGGCGAGGTACCAGCGGTCGTCACGCCCAGGCTCGTCCGGGGGCGCCACCGTGGGCGATCCGTCCACCGTCATGCCACGGGCTCGTGCGCCTTGAGGGCCTCGAAGGCTCGGCTGCGGCGCCAGAAGACGACGCCGACGCCCGCCAGCGCGGCGACGCCGAAGACGAGCGGCACGAGCCAGATCAGGGGGACGCCCCCGGCGTCGGGCGGGACCAGCAGGATGGTCTCGCCGTACTCCGCGACGAGCTCCTGGTCGATCTCGGCGGTGGAGCGCCCCGCCGCCACCATGCCCTCGATCTGGTGGCGCACGGCGATGGCCGTCGTGGCATTCGACTGCGCCACCGAGAGGTCGGTGCACGAGGGACAGCGCACACCGGCCTCGATCGCAGCGGCGCGCTGGGCGGTCGTGGGAGTGGCCGAGTCGAAGACACCGCTCCCGACGACCAGCGCGACCGCCAGCACCACCAGCGGGAGGGCCACGCGGGCCCACAGGGGCAGCCGCGACGCAGGCTCAGGCATCGGGCGCCGGGGCGTGGGCCGCGTCGGCGGCGCGCAGGTACGTCTCGAGGTTCTTCTGTGTCGCCGGGCCTTCGAGCACGGCGGCGACGCGCCCGGAGGGGGCGATCACGAAGGTCGTGGGCGGCCCGGTGACGCCGTAGCGCGCCGCGATGGTCCCGCCGGGGTCGCTGACGGCGGGCCACAGGTCGCCGTTGTCGCGCAGGAACTTCCTCGCGGTGCCCGTCGTGTCGTGGAACACCACGCTCACCATGGCGGCCCCGCCGGCGGTGTGCTGCTGCTGGTAGTAGAAGCGGGAGAGGTCCGGCGCCTCCTGCTGGCAGGGGATGCACCAGCTGGCGAAGAAGTTGACGAGCACGGCGTGGCCCCGCAGCGAGGACAGGGAGACCGGGGAACCCGTGGTGAGGTCGCGCCCCGTGAAGTCGGGCGCCTGGTGCCCGAGCAGCGGACTGGCGACGTTCGTGGCCTCCTGCGGCGTGCGGGTGGCGAGGGCGACGCCCACGACGACGAGCACCACGAGGACGGCGCCCGCCACCCAGCGGACCGGGTGGTGGCGGCGGACCGTCATGCGGGGCTGACCCCACGCGCGACCAGCGCGCCCACCGGCTCTGGAGCCTCTTGCTCCTCGTCGCTGTGCTCGTCGGGCTCGGGTCCGGTGACCAGCCCCGACGGCGCCGAGGCGGGCTCCGTGGCCCGGCGCCGGGAACCGGGCACGAGCGCCAGCACCCCTCCGAGCCCGATCAGCAGGCCGCCGGCCCACAGCCAGGCGACCAGCGGTTCGACCACCACGCCGATCGCGACCGATCCCCGGGGGAGGTTGTCGATGACCTGGCTGCCCGACGTCGCGCCGAGGCCCCCCACGGCGTCGAAGGTCAGGTAGACGTCGCCGAAGAGACCCGAGTCGATCGCCGGCGTGCCGACGACCGACAGCGCGCTGCCGAAGCTGGTCGTGGCCGGGGCGAACACCGCGCCGTCCACCTTGACCAGCGCCTCCTGCGACGTCCGCACCGGCGACGTCACCGTGCGCAGCCCCTCGAAGGTGAAGCTGTGCCCGCCGTAGCTGACGACCGTGCCCCGGTGCAGCGCCAGCTCGGCCTGGTGCCGGTAGGACGTGGCCGCGATCAGACCGACGGCGAGCAGCACGACGCCGAGGTGCACGATCATGCCGCCGTTGGCACGGCCCACGAGACCGCGCCACCACCCGACGTGCCGGGCATGGGCGGCCCGCACGGAGAGGACGAGCGCTCGTGCCGCCGTCGCGGCCGCCATGGCGCCCAGCCCGAACCCGATCAGGGTGGCGCCGCCGCGGAGGCCCGCCGCCACGCACAGCACGACCGTGCCCACGCCGACCCACGCCGGGATCACGAGGCGCTGCCACAGCACGGCCCCGCTCATTTTTCGCCAGCTGAGCACCGGTGCCACGGCCATCAGGAACAGGAGGGTCAGGCCGGCGGGCACCGCCACGGTGTTGAAGAACGGCGCGCCGACGGTGACCTGCTGCTGCGTCAGCGCCTCGTAGAGGAGCGGGTACACGGTCCCGAGCAGCACGACGAACGCGAACCCGACGAAGAGCACGTTGTTGAGCAGGAACGCACCCTCCCGGCCCAGCGGCGCGTCGATGCCTCCGGGCGAGCGGAGCCGGTCGCCGCGCCAGGCGATGAGCCCGAAGCCCACGATGATCACCGCGAAGAAGAACCCGATGAGCAACGGGCCAAGGGAGGACTGGGAGAAGGCGTGCACCGAGGTGATGACGCCGGAGCGCGTGAGGAAGGTGCCCAGGATGGTGAGCGCGAACGTGGCGATGGACAGCGAGAGGTTCCAGACGCGCATCAGGCCGCGCCGCTCCTGGACGAGGACCGAGTGCAGATAGGCCGTTCCGCACAGCCAGGGAAGCAGCGCCGCGTTCTCCACCGGGTCCCAGCCCCAGAACCCGCCCCACCCGAGCACCTGGTAGGACCACCAGGCCCCAAGCACGATGCCGACCGACAGAAAGGTGAACGCCAGCAGCGTCCAGCGGCGGCACTCGACCTGCCAGCGATCCCCCACCCGCCCCGTGACCAGCATCCCGATGGCGAACGCGAAGGGGACCGTGAAGAGGACGAACCCGATGTAGAGCAGCGGCGGGTGGATGGCGACCAGCGGATTGTCCTGCAGGAGCGAGTTGGGCCCGAGACCCTGCGTCACGCCGGAGGCGGTCACGAAGGGGTTGGCGGGCCCGATCATCAGCCCGAAGAAGAAGGCGGACACGATGTAGAGCACTAGCGTGGCCCAGCGGATCACGGGGTCGACGGCCTGGCGGCGGTAGCGCCAGACGAAGATCGTCGAGACCACGCTGAGGACGAGCCCCCACAGCAGGATGGACCCGGCCAGCGCCGACCACATCCCCGTGACCGAGTACAGGAGCGGCGTGACCGTGCTGTTGTTCTCCGCCACGAAGGCCAGCGCGAAGTCGTGCGTGACGAGCGCGTGCTCCATAGCCCCGGACGCCAGGAGGGCGCCGACCAGCATGACGGGAGCCAGGAGCCTGCCGTCGCCCGTCGCCCGTGCCGCGCTGCCCGCGGGCGCGGCGCCACCTCGCCGGGTGACCAGCCCGATGCCGAGCACGATGGCGCCGCCGACGCTCGCCACGAAGGCGAGCCAGACTCCGATCGTCCCGAGATGCGCGTCGACCATCAGCAGGCCGCTCCGGTCGCCTTCTTGACCCGGTTGGGGTACTGGTTGCTGTACGTGGCGGAGTGCTTCACCAAGATGGAGTCGGACACGAAGTCGTTCGACGTGGCCGACGTGAAGTGCCCCACCACGACCACCCCGATCCTCTCCTGGAAGAGGGCGGGCGGGCTGCCGGTGTTCGCCACGTGCACCACGTGGGGCCCCTGGCAGATGGAGAAGTCGGAGCCGGTGGCCGTGGCCCGGATGGTGCCCGGGACCACCGTCCCCTCCAGGCGGAACGTCGTGGTGCCGAGCGTGTGCCGGTTGGCGTAGGCCTGGTCGACCGTGTCGAAGTAGTTGAGCGAGCTCCCCAGTCCCTCCACGAGCAGGAAGACGAAGGCGACGACGAGCAGCGCGAAGACGGCCAGGACGCGCCGGCTGGTCCGGCGCCGGCGGGGGGGCATGGCCGGCCCCCGGGGAGCCTCGGAGGAAGGAGGGCTGGGCGGCGGGCTCGGCTCGGTGGTCGTGCCGCTCACGACCGCTCGCCGCGGGCCGGCGCATCCTGGCCCTCGGTGGCCGGCGCCTCCGACACTCTCAGCGCCCGCTCCCAGCGCCGGCGGCGCAGGAGCAGGCTGACGGCGTACACGAGAAGCGTCGTGAGCGCGACGGCGTACCCGGCGTCGACGTAGCTCATGGCGCGCCTCCGCCTGCCGGTGCCTGGCCGACGAGGTCGGCGCCCACGAACCCGGTGTCCTCGCTCCATCGCTCGGCCAGCGACACCTCGAGCTCGTGGTCGCCCACCGCGTCCTGCAGCACCTCGACCTGGTAGCGGACGCCCAGCAACCAGACGAAGATGAGGGAGAAGGCCACGAACGCGAGCAGGAACGTCCACGACATGGATGCCGAGGCGTGGATCTTGAAGCCGGGGTCGATGAACGTGCCCCCCTGGTGCAGCGTGTTCCACCAGTCCACCGAGAAGTGCACCAGCGGGATGTCGACGGCGATGAGCAGCGCGGCCACCGCGCAGCGCCTGGCCCGGACGGCGGGATCGGCGGGCACGCGGCGCAGCGCCAGGTAGCCGATCTCGAGCAGGAGGAGGAGGGCGGTCGAGGTCAGGCGGGCATCCCACGTCCACCAGGTGCCCCAGGCGGGCCGGCCCCACAACGACCCGGTGACCAGGGTGAGGGCCGCGAACACCGCGCCCACCTCGACGGCCGACGCGGCCAGGCGGTCCCAGAAGAGCGAGCGCGTGCGCGGCCACAGGTACAGCAGGCTCCCGCCGGCCGCCACGATGCCGACCCAGTACAACGCCACCGTCGCGATCGGCGGGTGGATGTAGAGCAGCCGGGCCAGGTTCCCCTGGACGGCGTCGGGCGGGGTCACCCACAGGCCGAGCCACACCGTGAAGCCCAGGGCGACGACACCGAGTGCGCCGACCGCGTCGAGCCAGCGCGGGCGCGAAGGCCCGAGCGCGGGGGTGCTCATGCCGCCTCCTGCAGCGGGCCGTAGAGGACGATGCCCACGACGAGGTAGATCACCGCGAAGGGGACGAGGATCTTGAGCCACTGCGTCCCCGACGACACGCTGCCGCTCAGCGCGGCCTCCCACACCTTGGAGCCGGCGAGCAGCACCGGCGCGAGGACCGGCAGCACCAGCAACGGCAGCAGCGTGTCGCGCACGCGCAGCCCGGCCGAGAGCGCGCCGTAGAGGACGCCGGCCGCCGCCAGTCCGATCGTGGCCAGCAGGCAGGCCGTGACCGCGAGCCACACCACGTGCACGCGCACGTCGAAGAGGAAGGTGACGCCCGCCCACAGCACGAGCTGGAGGGCGAGAAGCTGGAGCCCCACCGCGGCCGCCTTGCCCAGGAAGATCCCGGCGGGATCGATGCCCGACAGGCGGAGCCCGTCGCGGGTGCCCTCGCCCGACTCGACGGCCACGCTGCGCTGAATCGCCAGCACGGTCGAGAACAACAGAGCGACCCAGAAGATCCCCGGCGCGGCGCGGCGCAGCGCGGTCTGATCCGGCCCGATGGCCAGCGCGAGGAGCACGAGCACGAGGAGCGCGAACGGGACGACCTGCCACAGCGCGACACGCGAGCGCGCCTCGATCCGCAGGTCCTTGCCCGCCACCAGCAGGGCGTCATGCCACATGGATGGCTCCCACCCCGCCGGCACGGTCCGGCTCGGCGCCCGGCACGGCGGTGAGGGTGACGCGGCGCCCGCCCGGCTCCTCACCGGTCACCCGCCCCCCGCCCATCGACACGACGCGGTCGGCCAGCGGGACCGAGAGCTGCGGCTCGTGCGACGAGAGCAGCACCGTCGCCCCGTCGGCGACCGCCTCGCCGACCAGTTGCCCGAGCAGGGTGCGCGACGCGGCATCGAGGCCGGCGTGGGGCTCGTCGAGCAGCCACAGGGCGGGGCGGCGGGCCAGGAGCGCGGCGAGCGCGACGCGGCGGCGCTGCCCGGCCGAGAGGCGTCCGGTCGGGGTCGTGCGCACCCGGCCGGTCAGGCCGAGCCGGTCGAGCGCGTGGTCCGCCGCCTCCGCCGGCAGCCCGAGGGCGCGGACGGCGAAGCGGACGTTCTCCGCCGCGCTGAGCTCGTCGTAGAGCGGCGCGGCGTGGCCCAGGAGCCCGACGTAGCGGCGCACGCTCGTGTGGTCCGTGGTCAGGTCGACGCCCAGCACGGTCGCTTCGCCCGCCGTGACGGGCAAAAGCCCAGCGCAGGCGCGTAGCAGGCTCGTCTTGCCGGCGCCGTTGGCCCCGACGACGACGACGACCTCGCCCTGTTGGAGGCAGAGGTCGACCCCGGCGAGGGCGGGGAAGCGGCCGGCGAGTGCGACAGCGGCGCGGAATTGGACGACAGGGGCCATGGCCTTCCCCACCATGGTAGGGGGGGTCGGTCCCGGGGTTCCAAGCGGGTCCGGGGCCCCGACCGTCAGGCGGCCGCCCAGACCCAGGCGGCGCTGAAGGGCCAGTCCCGGTAGGGCAGCCAGCCCGGCTTGCGACGGAGGAATTCGTCGTCCACCAGGGCCTCGTGCATCTCGCGGAGGGCGAAGCCGGCGGCGCCGGCGGCGGCCACGTGCTCGGAGGGGAGGTGGAGGAAGGTCTCGATGGCCACCGGGCCGCGGCCGGCGACCTCGAAGTGCGTCGGCATCCCCGCCGCCATCACGAAGAACGGGTGGACCCCGACGATGACGAACGCCCCGCCGGCGGCGAGCAGCCGGCGCGCCTCGGCGTAGAGCCCCTCCAACTCGGGCAGGTGCTCGTCGACCAGGACGCAGACCACGACGTCGTAGGCGGCCCCGGGCAGCCCGCTGGCGCGCACGTCGCCTTCGACGAGGCGGTCGTGGATGCCACGGGCGCGCGCACGCTCGAGCATGGCCGGCGTGAGGTCGACGCCGTCGACGGCGAAGTCGCCGCGCGTCCGGAGCCAGGCCGCGGTGCGACCCGAGCCGCACCCGAGATCGGCGGCGCGGCGCACCCGCGGCCAGGGGACCGACTCGATGCGCTCCAGGAGCGCGAGGTCCATGACGTCCTCGACGGTGTCCTCGTAGGTCGGCGCCCAGGCCTCGTAGCCCTCCCGCGTGCGCAGCACCGGGTAGTGGCGGCGGTCGAACCGAGCGAAGTCGGGCCCGGTCCCCACGGTTCAGCGCATGTGCGCCAGGGCGTGCACCGCCTGCAGCGACGTCGCCGACTCGCCGGCCAGCTCGGCCCGCGCGAAGTCGCGGATGGCGACCTCGTGGTCAACCAGCAGGTCCGCGATTCTGCGCTCGGTCGGGTCCAGCTCGCCGATCCGCTGGTACAGCGGGATGAACTGACCGGTGACGGTCACGGCGGCGGCCATGAGCTCCTCCCAGGTGCTCGTCGCCGAGTCGGCGGCCAGCGCCTCGGCCAGTGGGACCATCTCGGCGTCGGGTTCGGTGGCGATGCCGGCCCGCTCGAGCGCGGGCGCCACGGCCTCCATGGTGCGCCGCTCCAGCGTGGCGAGCACCTGCATCTTGCGGGCGTGCTCGCCGTCGTCGAGGCGGTCCGCTATGCCGGCGAAGAGGGCCTCGCCCAGCACCTCGCCCTGGTAGGCCTGCACCCAGAGCTTCTCGATCCCGTCGTCGAGCGAGAAGATCGCCGGCGGGCCGGTTTCGGTGTCGGTGTCGATGTCGGCCATGCCCGGCGACGCTACCCCCGACGCGCGGCGTGTGCTCGGGAGCGATCGGTAGTCTGCCTCGCACCAATGGCGACCGTGTTGATGCCGCTCCCCGCCTGCGACTTCGACCCGACCGAGGTCGCCGTGAGCTGGAAGACCCTGTCGGACGACGGCCACCGGGTCGTGTTCGCCACCCCCTCGGGTCAGCCCGCAGTGGCCGACGAGCTGATGGTCACCGGGCGGGGGCTCGATGTGTGGGGCGCGGTCCCCCTGCTCCGCAACGTGACGGTCGTCGGCCGCGCCCTGCGGGCCGACGCGGCGGCCCGGCGCGCCTACGGCGCCCTGCTCGACGACGACGCGTTCGGGTCGCCGCTCCACTGGGGTGCAGGGCGCCGCTGCGACTACGACGGGCTCGTGCTGCCCGGCGGGCACCGCGCCCGCGGGATGCGCGACTACCTCGAGAGCCCCGAGGTGCAACAGATGGCGATCGACTCGTTCCGCGCCGGCAAGCCGGTCGGGGCCATCTGCCACGGCGTCCTCGTGGCGGCGCGCGCCGTCGAGCCCGCCAGCGGGCGCTCGGTGCTGTACGGCCGGCGCACGACCGCCCTGACCTGGCAGCTGGAGGGCAGGGCGTGGCAGCTCGCGAGCCGGACCCGCTTCTGGGACCCCGACTACTACCGGACCTACGTGGAGGAACCGGGGCAGCCGGCCGGGTACATGTCGGTGCAGCAGGAGGTCACCCGCGCGCTGGCCGATCCCGGGGACTTCGTCGACGTGCCGCGCGACGTTCCCGACTACCGGCGCAAGACGAGCGGGCGGGCCCGGGACACCGCGACGGACGCGCGGCCGGCCTGGGTCGTGCGCGACGGCGTGTACGTCTCCGCCCGCTGGCCCGGCGACGCCCACACGTTCGCCCGGACCGTCTCCGGCGTCCTGGCCGAATCCGCGCCGGAGGGTGAGCCGCGGCCAGTGCCCTGACCAGCAACCTTGGGCGCGTGCGCGAGCTCATGGATCAGCCTCGGCCGCACAACGGCCACCTTCTCGCTTGTTCGACCGACAAATGCGACGACGAGGTGGTGCAGTGTTGGCGCCGGCGGTGGCCGCGCAGGTCGCCCCGGAGCCCCGGAGCCGCGGAGGTCGTGGAAGTGAAGTCCACTGAGGCCAGCGACCTGGCAGGCGGTTTCCCAGCGATGGCGAACCTTTGAGCGCTCCCGCGAGATTCACTGACCTAATCGCCGGAGCAATACTGAACCGGCCGACACAGCGGGTCCCAAGCGGGCTCCCAGCTTTCATTCCTACGATCCCGCTGTGACGCTCCATGACCGACTCCTGGCGACAGGAAAACGGTTCTATTGCGTCTGTTTCGGACCGAGATGCGGAAGCACCCTCCTCTGCGAGGACTTGCACCAATGGGGCATCGGAGCCCCTGCGGAAACGTTCCAGTCCACTTTGTACCCAGAGTCGGACGGGACCACCGCCGAGTACGTCGAACGGGCAGTCGAGAACTGTCCCGGCCGAGAGTTCGGATTCAAGATCTCTTGGGAGCAGGCGCACACCCTGTGCTCCCGGTTGCATGACGAAGGAGCCAGTGATTCTTCGGAAGCCTTCGACCTGAGATCTAACTTTCCGGACCTGAGATTTGTGCACATGGTGCGCCGCGACAAAGTCGCGCAGGCCGTCTCGGCGTGGCGGGCCTACCGCTCCGGCGTCTGGCACACACAAGTAACAGAGTCCAATGTCGATGCGGGACATTTCGGCTACGACTTCGGTGCCATTCGGGAGCATCTCCTTCAAGTTCTCGCTGACGACTGGGTATGGTCCGCTCACTTCGAGTCGCTCGGGATCGATTTCTTCCAAGTCGTCTATGAGGAGTACGTCGCCAATCGTGAACCCACTTTGCGCTCCCTCGCTCATTCTCTGGGTGCTTCGCCCACAAACGACGAACTGGTCGATCACACCCTGAAGATGCGCGACGAATGGTCCGCGGAGATGGTCGAGCGGACATGGGGTGACCTGCACGCCCCTCGGCAGCCGATCTGGACCGTCTACCGCATGGGGCAGAATCCGACTCAGTGAATCGCCCCGGGTTTGACAGGGGCTGTCATGCCACCCAGAAGCCGGTCAGTTTGGCCTCCCCCCATGGCGTCGGCGGCAACCCGCGGCGGCCGAGGCTCGGAGTCGATCTCGATACTCGGGTGCCACCATCTGCGCGACCTCGACGGCCGAGTGTTCTTGGAATGCCCCCGATGCGTGCCGGTACGTTCGGCCGTCCGCCCGCTCACAGGCGCGCGAACCTTTGGGGTCAGGGCGCTAGCTGGTCGAGAGCCGGCCGAGCCCGATGTCGTTCAGGAAGTTGGACAGCTGGGTCGAGACCCAGCTCACGTTGTCCGTCAACAGCAGCACGCCGAACACGACGAGCACGATGCCGGCCACCAGCTCCACCGCCCACAGCCAGTGGCGCGCCCGGGCCAGGGTCGCGGTGAGCCGGCCGAAGGCGAGGCCGACGACCACGAAGGGCACCGCCAGGCCGAGCGAGTAGCAGAACAGGAGGAGGACCCCCCCGGGCAACGACCCGTTGCGCGCCGCCAGGCCGAGGACGACGCCGAGGACCGGGCCGATGCAGGGGGTCCAAGCGAAGGCGAACGCCATCCCCATCACGGGGGCCGCCCACGCGCCGAGCTTGGACGGCCGCACGTCGAAACGGTGCTCGCCCGTGACCCGGGAGACGACGCCGAGCGTGCCGGTGCCCGCGTGCGCCCACACCCGCGCCGGCAGGGCGCCGAGGAGCATGACGGCCCCGAGGAGGATGATCACGGCGCCGCTCAGGTGGGCGAGCGCCAGCTCGTGGGCCTTCAGCAGGCGGCCGATGCTCGAGGCGGTGGCCCCCAGCGCGACGAAGACGATCGTGAACCCGGCGACGAAGAGGCCGATGCCGCGCAGGACGGGCCGCAGGGCGGCCGACGGCGTGACCCCGTCCCGGCCGGCCTCCAGCTCCGCCGCCGAGAGCCCCGACACCATGGAGACGTAGCCCGGCACGAGGGGCAGGACGCAGGGGGACAGGAACGAGAGGATCCCCGCCCCGAAGGCGACGAGGGCGCCGGCGGGGTCGGCCGAGATCGCAGCGGGTGCAGCAGGTGACAGGAGCGCGACGGCCCCCCGGTCAGCTGAGACTCTTGCGCACCAGGTTCATGTCGGCCTCCACCATCATGGCGACGAGGCCGGCGAAGTCGACTTCGGGCCGCCAGCCGAGAACCTGGTGTGCCTTGGTGGGGTCACCGACCAGCAGGTCGACCTCTGCCGGCCGCAGGAACCGCTCGTCAATGAGGACATGTTGCTCCCAGTCGAGGCCCGCCGCCTCGAAGGCCAGGCGACACAGCTCGCGCACCTCGTGCGTCTCCCCCGTCGACACCACGTAGTCACCCGGCCCGTCCTGTTGGAGCATCAGCCACATGGCCCGGACGTAGTCGGCGGCGTACCCCCAGTCCCGCTGGGCGTCGAGGTTCCCGAGGGCCAGCTTGTCGTCGAGCTTGTTGGCGATGCGGGCCACACCGTGGGTGACCTTGCGGGTGACGAACTCGAGACCGCGGCGGGGGGACTCGTGGTTGAAGAGGATCCCCGAGGTGGCGTGCAGCCCGTAGCTCTCGCGGTAGTTGACCGTGATCCAGTGGCCGTAGACCTTCGCCACGCCGTAGGGGCTGCGGGGGTGGAGCGGGGTCGACTCCCGCTGGGGCACCTCCTGCACCTTCCCGAACATCTCCGAGGAGCTGGCCTGGTAGAAGCGGATCTCGGGGTCCACCAGCCGGATGGCGTCGAGCAGGCGGGTGACGCCCAGGGCCGTCGTCTCGCCCGTCAGGACCGGCTGGCTGAAACTGGTCTGGACGAAGGACTGGGCGGCCAGGTTGTAGACCTCGGTGGGCCGGTGGTCGCGCAAGATGTTGATGAGCGACACCTCGTCGAGCAGGTCGCCCGCCACGAGCTCGATCCGGTCCTGGATGTGCGCGATGCGCTCGAAGTTCAGGGTGCTCGACCGGCGCACCATGCCGATGACCGTGTAACCCTGCTCCAGAAGGAATTCGGCCAGGTAGGACCCGTCCTGGCCGGTGACGCCCGTAATCAGTGCCCGTTTCGCCATCGGGGAAACGCTAGTCGACCTGCCTCCGGCCACCCACGCGTAGTGTGCCGGCGTGGCGACGGCGCGCATCGTCTCGTTCCGGCTGGGCGGCGGGGACGGCGTGGCCGTCGAGGCCGCCAAATGGGCTGCTGCGCTGGGGCAGCTGGGTTGGCGGGTCCGCACCGTCGCGGGTGCCGGCGCCGCCGACACGCTGCTCCCTGGGTTGGCCATCGACGCGCCCGAGCCGCCGACCCGGGCAGAGGTGGAGGGTGCGCTCGCCGATGCCGATCTGGTGGTGGTCGAGAACCTCTGCTCGCTGCCCCTCAACCCCGCGGCGTCCGACGCGGTGGCGGCTGCGTGCGCCGGGCGCCCCGCCCTCCTGCACCATCACGACCTCCCGTGGCAGCGGGCACACCTGGCTCATCTGCCGCCGCCGCCCGACGACGCGGCGTGGGCGCACGTCACGATCAACGAGCTGAGCCGATCGGAGCTGGCCGCGCGGGGCATGCACGCCACCACGGTGTACAACGCCTTCGATCCCGACCCGCCGGCCGGCGACCGGGGGCGGACCCGTGCCGTGCTCGACGTGGGCGACGACGTCCCGCTGCTGCTCCAGCCGACGCGTGCGCTGCCGCGCAAGAACATCGCCGCCGCCATCGCCCTGGCGGAGGCGGTCGCCGGCACCTACTGGCTGCTCGGCCCCGCCGAGGACGGGTACGAGCCCGAGCTCGAGCGACTCGTCCGGGGAGCGCGTTGCCGCGTCGTGCTCGGGACGCCCGCGGGCGGCTGCACCATCGCCGAGGCCTATGCCGCGTGCGACGCCGTGCTGTTGCCCTCCACCTGGGAGGGCTTCGGCAATCCCTCGCTGGAATCCGCGACCCACCGGCGCCCGCTCGCCATCGGCCCCTACCCGGTCGCGGCCGAGCTGGCGGCGTTCGGATTCGACTGGTTCGACGCCCGGGACCCGGTGCCGTTGGCCCGGTGGCTCGACGCACCCGACGAGCGCCTGCTGGCCCGGAACCATCGGGTGGCGGCCGAGCACTTCAACCTGGCCGACCTCCCGGACCGCCTGGCGCGGATCGTGGGCCGGATCCCGGGTCTGCCCGCGCCCTTATGACCGTTCGGTAACGTGAGCGGCGTGCCCGGTGCGACGCAGGCGGCCTCCCGGCGGTTGACAGCCGAACAAAGGCGCCACCAGCTCTTCGCGGTGGCGTTGGGGCTCTTCGCGCAACGGGGGTACCGCGCCACCACGATGGACGACATCGCGGAGGCGGCCGGGGTCACCAAGCCCCTGCTGTACCAGCACTTCTCGTCGAAGCGGGCCCTCTACCTCGAGCTGGTCGACTCCATCGCCCAGGACCTGCTCTCGGCCATCCGGCACGCCGTCATGCGGGCCGACGGGCCGCGCCAGCAGGTGGAGCTGGGCTTTGCCGCCTACTTCCGCCTGGTCGTGCGCCACGAAGCCGAATTCCGCCTGCTCTACGGGCGGGACCATGCGGACGACCTCGAGCTCGGCCGGGCACTGCGCACCGTGGAGGACGCCATCGCGGAGGCGATCGACCCCCTGATCGACGCCGGCCTCGACGACGACCACCGACGGTTGCTCGCGTACGGGATCGTCGGCATGGCCGAGGGCGCGAGCCGCCGCTTCATCGCGCAACGCCCCGACAGCGACGCCGAGCTCGACGAGGAGGCCCAGAAGCTGGCGCGGCGCATGGGCGACCTGGCCTGGGCCGGCCTGCGGTCGGTGCACGCCGACTGACGCACGGCGGCGCCGGGTGAGGGCCTACATCAGCGTCACCAGCGTGCGGCACAACACCCAGAGCTCGTCGACACACGCCGCGTAGACGTCGGCCTCGTGCCCCGCCGGGTCCAGCACGTCCTCGTCGTCGGACAGGTCCACCTCGGCGAGCCCGAGGCCGGCCACGCGCTCGCCCAGGGCGGGTGGCCCCGGCGCGAGGTCGCGGCAGAGGCGGCGGAGGGTCGCGGTCTTGGCCGCCGCGTCGGGGAAGCGGCGGCGCACGAAGCGCACGTGGTCCGCCTCCATCACCACGACCAGCTCGGCATGCACCAGGTCGACCCCGTGCACCTGGCGGCTGCGGTGCCGGCGGAAGTCGGCGGCCTCCATCTCGGGCAGGCGCAACAGGGCGGCGCGGGTCCGCATCCCCATCGGCTGCCCGTCGATGCTGTGGGTGCCCGCCGTCACGATGTGCAACGGATCACCGGGGCAGGTGTCGCGCAGGTGCTCGAGCATGAAGCCGGCCATGACCGAGCGCGCCGCGTTGCCGGTGCACAGCACCAGGAGGTCGATCACCCGGCGGCGCGCAGCAGGTCGAGCGCGTCGGCGTCGAGCACGTGCTGCGCGTGGCGGGTGGTGCTCGTCAGGAACATGAGGTCGCCACGCTCGGTGCGTTGCACGACCATGGACGCCACGATGGCCATGAGCACGCCCCCGAAGGTGTCGCGCCGCACGTCGGCCCGCAGCTGCTCCAGGGAGTAGCCGCCGACGCCCCGCCGGCACAGGACGTCGTGGTAGTGGGCCAGGAGCTCGGGCTCGTGGGCTCGACGGTCCTCGGTGGTGAGGCAGCCCCCGACGAAGTACGCCACGTCGGTGGATGCTCCGCCCCACGCCACCGTCTGCCAGTCCACGACCACCGGTCTCGGGTCGCCCGGTTGGAACAGGAGGTTGTCGAGGCGGAAGTCGCCGTGGCTGGCGGTGCGCGGGCCGGCGCGCAGGTGCAGCCAGGCGGGCAGGTGCTCGGCGAAGAGCCGGCAGACCTCCTGGTGGTCCGGCGCCAGCGTGTCCTCGTAGCGCTCGAGAAAACCGGGGAGCAGGGACGAGACCAGCATGCAGAGGAGGCCGTCGGACTCCGGGGTGGCGCGGTTGAGCCACTCGAGGCCGGCGAGGTCGGGCGCCTCCCAGCACGGCGCGTGCAGCCCGGCCATCTCGTCGAGGACCGCGGCGGCCAAGTCCGGGCCGCAGGCGGCGATCTGGTCGCCCTGGGCCGCGCCGACGATGTCCTCGAGCAAGAGCGTGAACCATCCCGTCTCGGGCTCGACCTCGGCGACGTAGGCGGCGGGCACCCGGGCCCGGACGCGCTCGGCGACCTCGCGGTAGAAGCGGACCTCGACTTCGTACGCCCGCAGCGCGAGGCCGGTGCCGCGGCTCTGCTCGTCGGCCGAGGCGAACTTGCCGACCACGCTGCTCGGCCCGGCACCGGGCTGGTCGAGGGCCAGCGAGAAGCGGGTCGTATCGGCCATCTGGCCGGTGCCCACGGGCTCGGTCTCGAACGAGGTCACCCGGGCGTCCCGGGACAGGACGCCCGCCTCGTGGAGCGCGTCGGTCAGCCAGTCCGTCGTGACGGCGCCGGCGTAGCGGACGAGGCGGGGTGGGCCCATGGGAGCACGAGACTATTGGCTGGGCTCCTCTGGACCGTGGTCCCCCGGGGACGTCCGACCTTCGGCGAGCGACGGCGCCGTCAGCGGCCGACGGCGCGCTCGAGCTGTGCCTTGGTCATCTTCGATCGACCGTGAATGCCCTTCCGCCTGGCCTCCTCGTAGAGCTGGTCCCGGGTGCGTCCGCCGGCACCCTTGTGCGATCGCAGCCCACCTCGGCGCTCGGACGAGATGTCACGCGTGGAGGTCGGGCTCCAGCGCTTCGCCTCGCCGGCGCGAGCCCGCTCCTTGTTCACCGTCCTGGCGGCGATCTCCTCGGCTTCCGCTTCGGGTTCGCCGCGGCCTTCCAGCCCGGTCTTGATGTGCTCGTATTGACGCTCTCGCTTGGCGCTCCACCCAGATTGCGGCATGGCCTCTCCTCTCTTCCAAAGTGACGCATGTCCGGCCCCGGCATCCATGGCCTGTCGTCCGAGCACACCGACTGCAGCACCGGAGAAGTACCCGACGAGCGGCTCAGAAAACCGTCGCCCGCCACCATCGAGCCCTGACCAGCACGCGCAACCGGTGGGTGAGGGTGCGATCGAGGGTTCAGTTGATGTGGATCCCCGAGATGGCCCGGCTGATGACGAGCCGCTGGATCTCCGAGGTCCCCTCGAAGATGGTGTAGATCTTCGAGTCGCGGTGCCACTGCTCGACGGGGTTCTCGCGCACGTAGCCGTAGCCGCCGAGGATCTGGATGGCCTGATCGGTCACCCACACCGCGTTCTCACCCGCGTAGAGCTTGGACATGGAGCCCTCGCCGTTCTCGAACTTCTTGCCGGTGCTCGCCATGTTGGCGGCCCGGTGCACGAGCAGCCGGGCGGCGTCGGTGTGCATCTTCATGTCGGCCAGCTTGAACGCGATGGCCTGGTTCTCGATGATGGCCCGCCCGAACTGCTTGCGCTCCTTGGCGTAGTCGAGGGCGTACTCGTAGGCGGCCCGGGCGATGCCGACGGCCTGCGCCCCCACGATGGGCCGGGACGCCTCGAAGGTCGCCATGGCCGCCTGGGTGGAGGTCTTCTTGCCCTCCTTCGCCCGGGCCAGGCGCTCGTCCAGCTTCTCCTTCCCGCCGAGCAGGCACCGTCCCGGCACGCGGCAGTCCTCCAGCACCACCTCCGCGGTGTGCGAGGCCCGGATGCCCATCTTCTTGAACTTCTGGCCCTGGCGGATGCCGGGCGTGCCCTCGGGCACCACGAAGCTGGCCTGGCCCCGGCTGCCGAGCGACGGGTCGACCGACAGCACGAGCACGTGGGTGTTGGCGAGGCCGCCGTTGGTGATCCAGGTCTTGGTGCCGTTGAGCACCCATTCGTCCTTGGCCTCGTCGTAGACGGCACGCGACTTGAGGGAGGACACGTCGGACCCCGCGTCGGGCTCCGACACGCCGAACGCGGCCAGTTTGACGTCGTCGGCCGTCCCGAAGCACTGGGGGATCCACTCGCCGATCTGCTCGGGGGTGCCGTTGGCGAAGATGCCGGCCACGGCGAGGGTGGAGCCGAAGATGGCGAGCGCGATGCCGGCGTCGCCCCAGCTCATCTCCTCGTTGACGAGGCACATGAGGAGGCCGGTCGGGTCCGAGAAGCACTGGGCCACGAAGTCGAAGGAGTACAGCCCGTTCTTGGCGGCCTCCTCGATGATCGGCCAGGGCGTCTCCTCCCGCTCGTCCCACTCGGGCCCGGCCGGACGGACGACGTTCTCCGCGAACTCGTGGACCCACTTCACAATCTGGAGCTGGTCCTCGTTCAACTCGAGCGAGTAGTCGGACATGGCGCTGCGTCCTCCTTCGGTCATTCCGGTCGCGGCCGGACTCGGCGCGCGCCGCCCCCGACGGTCTTAGTTACTCAAGGGTAACCTACGGCACGGTAACCAGTCCACCTTTTGGGCGGCGAAGCCCCCTGGCCAGGCCTTTCGATGCCCTCAGCGGCGGATGGCGGTGCCCGACGGCGTGTCCTCCACCGTCCACCCCCGGGCGACCAGCTCGTCACGCAACGCGTCGGCCCGGGCGAAGTCCCTGGCCCGGCGGGCCTCGTCGCGCTCGGGCGACGAGCCCGGCCGACTCCTCGTCCACCTCGGCCTCGTCGCCGCGCAGCGAGAGGCCCAGCGCCGCCAGGAGCACGGCTGCCGAGTGGGCCAACCGAGCGCCGTCGGTCTCGTCGCCCCCGTCGGCCGCCGAATGTGCCGCGGTCACCAGCTCGAAGATGGCGGCCAGGGCGCCGGGTGTGTCCAGGTCGTTGTCCATGCGCGAACGGAAGGTCGCGAGGGCGTCGGCGTCGACGCCGACGGCCGGAGGGGTGCCTTCGATCACGAATCCCTCGGCCGTTTCCGCCAGCAGCCCGGCCACGCCGGCGGCGGGGAACCGCCGGGCCAGGCCGTCCAGACGGGCCAGGGCCTTCTCCGCGTCCGCCAGCGTGTCGGGCGTCACCTCGATGGGCGAGCGGTAATGGGCTCGCAGCACGAGCACCCGGTAGGCGCGGGCGTCACTGCGGGCGAGGAGGTCCGGCAACGTCGAGAAGTTCCCCAAGGACTTCGACATCTTGGTGCCCTCCACCTCGACCCAGCCGTGGTGCATCCAGTGCCGGGCGAAGGCCTTGCCGTCGGCCACCGCCTGTGCCCGCTCGTTCTCGTGGTGCGGGAACATCAGGTCCTGGCCGCCACCGTGGAGGTCGAACCCCTCGCCCAAGAGGTCCAGCGACATCACCACGCACTCTGTGTGCCAGCCGGGGCGGCCCGGTCCCCACGGCGAGTCCCAGCTCGGCTCGCCCTCCTTCGCCCTCTTCCACAGGGCGAAGTCGAGGGGCGAGCGCTTGTCCTCGTTGGCCTCGACGCGGGCGCCCGACTGCAGCGACTCCAGCGACTGTTGCGCCAAGAGGCCGTAGCCATCGACCTTGGACACCTCGAGGTAGACGCCGTCGGGCGTCTCGTAGGCCATGCCCCTGGCCATCAGGTCGGCGATCAGCGCCACCATCCGCTCGATGTACTCGGTCGCGTGCGGAACGTCATTCGGGCGCAGGTCCCCCAGCGCGTCCATCGACTCCCACCAGCGGGCCTCGTACTCGGCGGCGACGTCGGGCTCCGTGCGCCCGAGGGCGGAGGCCCGCTTGATGATGTTGTCGTCGACGTCGGTGACGTTGGCCACGTGGTGCACCAACAGGCCGTTGAAGCTCAGATAGCGCCGCAGGATGTCGAAGGTCAGGTTGGCCCGCCCGTGCCCGATGTGCGGCAGGTCGTAGACGGTCGGCCCGCACACGTACATCGACACCTCGCCGGGGGTCCGGAGCTCGAGCGGGCGGACGGTGCCCGTGGCGGTGTCGTGGAGGCGTAGCACCCCGGGTACGGTAACCCGATCATGTCGACCCCCAGGACCGGAGCGCCGGACGTCCCCGACAAGCCGACCCTCGACGGCCTCGAGGACCGCTGGGCCGTCGCCTGGGAGGAGGCCGGCACCTACCGCTTCGGCGAGGGCGCCGGCCGCGCCGAGGTCTTTTCTATCGACACCCCGCCGCCGACGGTGTCGGGCTCGCTCCACATGGGATCGGTCTTCGGCTACGTGCAGACCGACGCCATCGCCCGCTACCGGCGCATGCGGGGGTGGGAGGTCTTCTACCCGATGGGCTGGGACGACAACGGGCTGCCCACCGAGCGACGGGTGCAGAACGTCTTCGGGGTCACCTGCGACCCGACGCTCCCCTACGACCCGGACTTCACGCTGCCGGACGAGCCCGGCAAGGACGACGTCCCGGTGAGCCGGCCCAACTTCATCGCGCTGTGCCACGAGCTGACCGCCGAGGACGAGCAGGCCTTCGAGGACCTGTGGCGGCGCGTGGGGCTCTCGGTCGACTGGGGGCGGACCTACGCCACCATCGACGACCGCAGCCGGCGCACCAGCCAGCGCATGTTCCTCCGCAACCTCGCCCGCGGCGAGGCCTACTCCTCCGAGGCGCCCACGCTGTGGGACGTCGACTTCCAGACGGCCGTGGCCCAGGCCGAGATGGAGGACAAGGAGCTGGACGGCGCCTACCACCGGCTGCGCTTCGGCGACCTGGAGATCGAGACGACCCGGCCCGAGCTGATCGCCGCCTGCGTCGCGCTGGTGGCGCACCCCGACGACGAGCGCTACGCGCCGCGGTTCGGCACGACGGTGCGCACCCCGCTCTTCGGAGTCGAGGTGCCCGTGCTGGCCCACCCCCTCGCCGAGCCCGACAAGGGCACGGGCATCGCCATGATCTGCACCTTCGGCGACGTCACCGACGTCGTGTGGTGGCGCGAGCTCGACCTCCCGACGCGCAGCATCGTGACGAGATCGGGCCGCATCGCGGAGGCGCCACCGCCGGGCGTGCCCGACAACGACGCCTGGCGCGCCATCGCCGGACGGACGGTCAAGCAGGCCCAGCGCACCATGGTCGAGCTGCTGGCCGCCTCGGGAGACCTGATCGGGGAGCCACGGAACGATCAAGCACTTCGTGAAGTTCTACGAGAAGGGTGACCGGCCGCTCGAGATCGTGACGAGCCGGCAGTGGTTCATCCGCAACGGCGGCCGGGACGAGTCGCTGCGCCATCAGCTCCTGGAGCGGGCCACCCAGCTCGACTGGCACCCGCCCTACATGAAGGTCCGCTACGACGACTGGGTGAACGGGCTCAACGGCGACTGGCTGGTCAGCCGCCAACGCTTCTTCGGGGTCCCCGTCCCGGTGTGGTACCCGCTCGATGCCGATGGCGAACCGGACTACGACGCGCCGATCGTGCCCGACGAGGCGAGCCTGCCCATCGACCCGACGACCGACACGCCTCCCGGCTACGAGCCCGAGCAGCGCGGCGTGCCGGGCGGCTTCGCCGGCGATCCCGACGTCATGGACACCTGGGCCACCTCGTCGGTCACCCCGCAGATCGCCTGCGGGTGGGAGGACGACCCGGCGCTGTTCGCCGCGACCTTCCCCATGGACCTGCGCCCGCAGGGGCCCGAGATCATCCGGACCTGGCTCTTCTCCACGGTGCTGCGCTCGCACCAGGAGCACCACACCCTGCCCTGGAGGCACGCCACCATCAACGGCTGGATCCTCGACCCCGACCGCAAGAAGATCTCCAAGTCGAAGGGCAATGCGGTCGTCACGCCCATGGCGACCCTCGACGAATTCGGCTCCGACGCCGTGCGCTACTGGGCCTGCAACGGCCGGCCGGGCACGGACACCGCGCTCGACACCGGCGTCATGAAGATCGGGCGCCGGCTGGCCATCAAGATCCTCAACGCATCGAAGTTCGCGCTGGGTCGGTTGGGCGACGGTCCGGTACCGGGGATCGAGGCGGTGCGCGAGCCGCTCGACGCCGCGCTGCTCGCCCGGCTGGCCGCACTCGTGGAGGCGGCCACCGCGGCACACGAGGGCTTCGACTACGCCCGTGCCCTCGAGGTCACCGAGACCTTCTTCTGGTCCTTCTGCGACGACTACGTCGAGCTGGTCAAGACGCGGGCCTACGGGGAGGGTGACCCGGCCGGGGCAGACTCCGCCCGGGCGACCCTCGCGGTGGCGCTCTCCGCGTTGCACCGCCTGCTTCGCGCCGTTCCTGCCCTTCGTCACCGAGGAGGTCTGGAGCTGGTGGCAGGAGGGGTCGGTGCACAGGGCGCCCTGGCCCGACGCCGCGGAGGTCGGGCGACCTCGCCGGCGGCGACGTCACGGTGCTGGCGGCGGCGGCCGAGGTCCTCGGCGCGGTGCGCCGCGAGAAGACCGCCCACAAGCGGTCCATGCGGGCGCGGGTGAGGCGGCTCACGGTGACCGCGCCACCGGCGACCCTGGCCGCGGTGGAGGCCGGCGCGCGCCGACATCGTCGACGCCGGCGGGGTCGACGAGCTGGTGCTGGCGGAGGGCGGGACGCTGACGGTGGAGGCGGAGCTCGCCGACGAGGCCTGACCGCCAGGGTCAGAGGCCGGCGCCCGGGGCGTCGGCCGTCCGCCTGCGGTGGTTCATGGACCCGTGTCCGACTCGACGTCGGAAAGCACACGGGCGGGCTTCGGTCGCACGCCGGTGTCCCGGGCGGCGACGGTGCGGGCCCCCTCGAGGAAGTCGGCCACCGCGGACGTGGTGGCCTGGCAGCGCAGCGAGGCCAGGACGTCGAAGGCGTGCTGGGCCAGCGGCAGTTCCGCGTAGGCCACCGGCTGGTGCGACACCGCGCGCAACCGTTCGACGAAGGTGCGCGCGGTCTCGACGGGCACCAGCGTGTCGTTGACGCCGTGGAGGACGAAGAACGGTGGTGCCCCGGACTGCACCCGGTAGGTCGGGGACGCGTCGCGGAACAGCTGCGGGTGCTCGGTCTCCTTGGTCTTCATGACCTTCTTCTCGAGCAGCTCGAGCAGGCCCGGGCCGAAGCGGGCCGACCCCTCCGGCGAGCCGGTCAGGTCCATGACGCCGTAGAAGGGGACGCACGCCTGCACTCCGGTGTCGGCCGCCTCGAAGCCCGGCTGGAACGCGGTGTCGCCCTCGCTGAGCGCCAGCAACGCGCAGAGGTGGCCACCGGCCGAGCCTCCGCTGACGGCCACGAAGGAGGGATCGCCCCCGTACTCCGCGATGTGCTCCTTGACCCAGGCGACGGCCCGCTTGGCGTCGACGATGTGGTCCGGCCAGGTGGCCTTCGGGCTCAGGCGGTAATTGATGGCCACGCAGACCCAGCCGCGGGCGACCAGCTCGTACATCATCGGCTTGCCCTGCTCCCGCTTGTCGCCGATGACCCAGCCGCCGCCGTGGACGTACACCATCACCGGAGCCTTCTCGGGCGGCGCCAACCGAGAGCGGTAGACGTCGAGGCGGTGACGGCGGATGCCGTCGCCCCAGTAGTCGATGTTGCACGTGGCATCCACAGCCCTCGACTTGAACGGGACGGCGCGGGTCACCCGCCACCAGCGGCCCCACGTCGGCGCCATCGGCTCGCTCGGGATCGGGAAGGCGTCGCTGCGCACTTCGGCCAGCGCGGCGGCGGTGACGTTCGGCGGCCCGGCGCCCCGCGATGCCGAGTCCCATGAGGCCCACCCAGTCGACGACGGCGACCGCCAGCCCGAGCCAGCCCGCCCAGCCGTCCAGCGCGCCGAACGTGATGAAGAGGGCGGTGGCCACCATCTGCCAGACGATGTTCTGGAACGCCAGCTCGCCGGCGACCCAGGCGGCGCTGAAGCTCACGACGGTGAACGGCTCGCGCCGGATGGGGCGGTAGGCCAACGCCACGGCGGCGGCCCCGACGAGCGTGACGATCAGGAAGGCGTAGGGCACCCCACCATTCTCCCCCGGCGGGCCGCCGGCGCAGGTCCGCCCTGGTCGGGGCCAGTGCCCCGTTTGCCCCCGACGGGCGTTGGTGCGAGCTTATGGAGGGGAAGGGCTGACCAAGGAGAGTCGATGACCCCCGAACGGCTGACCGGGCTCGATGCGAGTTTCCTCTACATGGAGACACCGACGCTGCACATGCACGTCGCGATGACGGCCGTCTTCGACCCTTCCACGGTCCCGGGCGGGTACTCGTTCCGGCGGATCCGCCAGCTCATCAGCGATCGCATCCCGCTCGCCCCCGTCTTCCAGCGCCGTCTCGTCGAGGTGCCGATGCGCCTGGGGCACCCGGTCTGGGTGGACGACCCCGAATTCGACATCGACAACCATCTCCGGCGTGCCGCCCTCCCCTCACCCGGCGGCATGCGCGAGCTGGGTGACTTCGCCGCCGACGTCATCAGCCGCCAGCTCCACCGCGACCGCCCGCTGTGGGAGATGTGGATCGTGGAGGGTCTCGAGGACGGGAAGATCGCGCTCGTGGCCAAGATGCACCACAGCACCGTCGACGGTGTCTCGGGCGCGGAGCTCCTGGGCGTGCTCTTCGACTTCGAGCCCGACGCCGCCCGACACGGCGCCGTTCACGCCGCGCCAGCTCGACTCGCGCATCCCCTCGAGCCTCGAGCTGGTCTCCCAGGCGATGGTGGCGGGCCTGGTGGCCCCCTTCGACGTGGGGCGCATGATGCTGCGCACGACCCGCAGCATCTTCGACGTCCGCCGGATCCGCCAGGGCCTGACGGCCAAAGCCGCCCTGCCGCTCACCGCGCCGCGCACCTCGATCAACGTCGCCGTCCATGCCCGGCGACGGGTCGCCTTCGCCGCGGCGAGCCTGGCCGATGCCAAGAAGCTGAAGAACAAGATGGGGACCACCGTGAACGACGTGGTCCTCGCCATGTGCGCCGGCGCCTTGCGGACGTACCTCCTGGCCGGCGACGAGCTCCCGGACGTTCCGCTCGTCTCGGTCGTCCCGGTCTCGGTGGCACCCGAGGTGGCGGGGTTGAAGGGCTCCAACAAGGTGTCCGCCATGTTCGTCCAACTGCCCTGCCACATCGACGACCCGCTCGAACGGCTCTCCGCCATCCACGAGGGCACCAAGGGCGCCAAGGAGGAGCACAAGGCCCTGGGCGCCACGACGCTGCAGAACTGGGCCGAACACGCCACCCCCAACGTCTTCGCCGCCGCCGCGCGCCTCTACACAGGGATGAAGCTGGCCGACCGCCACCGGCCGGTGGCCAATCTGGTCGTCTCGAACGTGCCGGGACCGGACTTCCCGCTCTACCTGGGAGGCAGCCAGCTGCTGGGCATGTTCCCCCTCGGCCCGGTCATGGACGGGATGGGCCTCAACATCACGATCATGAGCTATCAGGGCGTCCTCTACTGGGGACTGGCCTCCGACGCCCGGGCCGTGCCGCGGCTGTGGGACATCGCGGCCGCCGTGCCGCACGCGCTGACCGAGATGATGGAGGCGGCGGGGCTGGAGCCCGAGCCCTTCGACGTGCCCATCCACCTCGGTCCCGGCATGCCGCCCACCGCCAACTGGGTCCGCTCCGCTGCGACCCCCGGTGCAGAGGCGCCCGGTAGCGTGAGCGCATGACGGTGCGGGAGCTGGGCCACCTGGTGCTGTACGTGCGCGACGTGGGTCGCTCGGCCGCGTTCTACCGTGACGTGCTGGGCTGGCGCCAGATCATGCCCGAGGCCGGGCACGATCCCGTCGGCGTGGCGGCGTTCTCGTCGGGTCGCACCCACCACGAGCTGCTGCTGATCGAGGTCGGGGAGGACGCCGCGCCCATCCCCCGGGGGCGGCGTGTCGGCCTCTACCACTTCGGCCTCAACGTCGGCGAGAGCGACGACGACCTCCGCGAGGCGCTGGCCACCGTGCGCGCCGCCGGTGCCACCGTGGTCGGCGCCTCCGACCACACCGTGACCCACAGCCTCTACATCCTCGACCCGGACGGCAACGAGATCGAGCTCTACGTCGACGTGCCCGGAGTCGACTGGCGGTCGGATCCCGCGCTCGTCGCGGCTCCGATCCGCCCGCTCAAGCTCTGAGCCCGCGGGGAGGAAGCGTCGTCGCGAGCCGTGAGCATCCCGTGAGGATCATGCGCGCCGACGACGAGGGCGCACGGGCGGCCGTCGAGGTGCTGCAGGCCGGGGGTGTCGTCGTCGTGCCCACCGACACCGTGTACGGCCTCGCCGCCCGGCCGGGTGACCGCGACGCGGTGCAGGCGGTGTTCCGGGCCAAGGGCCGGCCCGAAGGGATGCACCTGCCGGTCCTCGCCGCCTCGCTGGAGCAGGTGCGGGCCCTGGGGGTCGACGTCAATCCCGCCGCCCGGTCGCTCGCCCGGTGGTGGTGGCCCGGTCCGCTCACGCTGGCCTTCGGCTTCGATCCCACGGCGCCGCGGGCGGCCTGGCTGGACGGACGCCACGAGGTGGCGGTCCGCGTCCCCGACCACGACTTCCTGCGGTCCCTGTTGGCGCGGACCGGCCCGCTGGTGGTCACCAGCGCCAACCCGCACGGGGCCCCCACGCCGCGGACGGCCCACGACGTGGCGGCGAGCCTGGGCCCGGTGGTGGACCTCGTCCTCGACGGCGGCAGGCTCAAGGACGTGCCCTCCACCCTGGTCAACGTGCGCGAGGCGGGCGCGGTGATTGAGCGCGAGGGTGCCATCACGCGCGGCGAGGTGGCCGCCGCCCTGGCGGAGGCGCCGTGACCCGGCTGCTCCTCGCCATAGAGACGTCGTGCGACGAGACCGCGGCGGCGGTCGTCGACGACTCCTTCTCGGTGCGCTCCTCGGTGGTGGCGAGCCAGATCGACCTGCACGCGGGGTTCGGCGGGGTGGTGCCCGAGCTGGCCAGCCGCGCCCACGTGGAGACGATCAGCCCCGTCGTCGATCGGGCCCTCGCCGAGGCGGGCGTCGCCGGGACGGACCTCGCCGCGGTGGCGGTGACGTCCGGGCCCGGGTTGGTCGGCGCCCTCCTGGTCGGCATCGCCACCGCCAAGGCGCTCGCCCTGGGCTGGGGCGTCCCCGTCGTCGGCGTGAACCATCTGGAGGGGCACCTCGCCAGCGTGTACCTGGCCGACCGGGACGTGCCCTTCCCGCAGACCGCGCTCCTCGTCTCCGGGGGCCACTGCATGCTCACCCGCGCCACCGCACCGGGCCGCTACGACCTGCTCGGCGAGACGGTCGACGACTCCATCGGCGAGGCCTACGACAAGGTGGCCCGGTTCCTGGGTCTGGGCTATCCGGGCGGTCCCGTGCTCGACCGTCTCGCCGCCGAGGGCGACGACGTGCTCGGTTTCCCGCGCCCCATGCTGTCCGAGGGCTACGCGTTCTCGTTCTCCGGCCTCAAGACCGCAGTCGTCAACCACGTCCGCGCGCACCCCTCGTTCTCGGAGACCGAGGTGGCGGCCTCGTTCGTGGCGGCCTGCATGGACGTGCTGTGCGCCAAGCTCCGCCGGGCGCTCGAGGAGTTCGGCGACCCGGCGCTGGCGATCGTGGGTGGCGTGGCGGCGAGCCCCGTCCTGCGGGCCCGGGCCCGGGGGCTGGCCGACGAGTTCGGCACCAGGCTGCTCATACCCCCGCAGTCGATGGCGACAGACAATGCCGCCATGATCGGCGTGGCCGGGTGGCACGCGCTGGCCGAGGCGGGCCCCAGCGGGCCGGCCTTCGGTCCGCAACCCGACCTGCGGCTCCGCTTCGGCTAAGAGCTCACCTCGCGGGCCCGCCGCCGCCGCGCCCGCGAGCCGAAGGTCAGCGACGAGAGGTCGAAGAGCACCCCGAGGGCCACGATCACCCAGCCGAACGAGTCGACCCCCTTCCCGGGCGCGTAGACGAGCGCGTAGAAGAGCGTGGTGTAGGGCAGGAACAGGAACCCGAGCACCCCCTCCCACCCCGAGCGGAACGCGATGGTCAGCCGATCGCTGAAGACCCAGAGCAGGAAGATCACGAACCGCGGTGAGATCGCGGCGAGCAGCGCCAGCAGGCAGCCCATGACCGGCCTCAGAGCGGGAGGCCACCGGTGGCCGACGCGGTCGACCCGGTGTCCTTGTACGCGGCGATCGTGCGCTCCGCGATGCGCATCTGGTGGATCTCGTCGGCGCCGTCGGCGAAGCGAGCCCAGCGGGCGTGCTGCAGCATGCCGGCCAGTGGCGTGTCGGTGGAGTACCCGAGTGCGCCGTGCACCTGCATGGAACGGTCGATGATGCGGTTGAGGCTGTTCGCGACGAAGTGCTTGGCCATGGACACCTCCGTGCGGAAGTCCTCCCCGCGGTCGATCTTGTAGGCCGCGTGGAGCACCATCAGCTTGCACTGGTAGAGCTCCATGGCGGAGTCGGCGATCAGCCATTGCACCCCCTGCTTCTCGGCCAGGAGGGACCCGTGCGAGAAGCGGTTGAGCGAGCGGTCCACCATCATGTCGAGCGCCGTCTCGGCTTGGGCGATCCAGCGCATGCAGTGGGCCAGCCGGGCCGGTCCCAGGCGGTACTGCCCGAGTCGGTGGCCGTTGCCGCGCCCGCCCAGGATCTGCGAGTCGTGGACGCGCAGGTCCTCGATCACGATCTCGGAGTGCCCGGTCGAGCCGTGCATGGTCTCGACCTCACGCACGTCGTTCCACCCCTCCGCAGGCAGGTCCACCAGGAACGCCGTGTTGGCGCCGCGCGCTCCGGGAGGGACGTCGGGCTCGGTCCGCGCGACCAGAATGGCGAACTGCGCCCGGCGCGCATTCGAGATGAACCACTTGTGGCCGTTGACGATCCACTCGTCACCGTCCCGCTCCGCCCTGGTCTGAATGAGCGTGGGGTCGGAGCCGGCCACCTCGGGCTCGGTCATGGCGAAGCACGACATGGCGGTGCCCTCACAGAGCCGGCGGAGATAGGTGTTCTTCTGCTCGTCGGTTCCCCAGTGCAGCAGGGTGTGCATGTTGCCCTCGTCCGGCGCCATGCAGTTGAGGATCCAGGGCCCGAGCCGCGTCTTGCCGGCCTCGGACTGCACCATGGCCAACTCGACGTGTCCCAGTCCCATGCCGCCCCACTCCTTCGGCATGTGGGGTAGCCAGAGGCCCGCACGCTTGGCCTCCTCGCGGAGTTCCAGGATGGTGACGAGATACTCGCGGCGCGCCGTGACCCTGTTCTCGTCGTCGAACCCCTCGACCCGCGGCCGCACGGTGTCCTGAATGAAGGACCGCACGCGCGCCCTGATCTCCTCGTGCTCGGGGGCGAGGGTGAAGTCAATGGCCATGAGCGCCTCCCCGGGCCTAGTACAGGCCCACGACGTTGCCGTTCTCGTCGATGTCGATCCGCTCGGCGGCGGGGCTGTGCGAGAGCCCGGGCATGGTGCGCATGTCGCCGCTGACCACATAGACGAACCCGGCACCCACGTTGGCCCGCGCCTCCCGCACCGGCAGGCGCCAACCCCGCGGGGCGCCCAGGAGCTTCGGGTCCGACGAGAGGGACAAGTGGGTCTTGGCGATGCACACGGGCAGGGTGCCGAAGCCGGCTCGCTCGTAGGTGTCGAGCTGGCTCGCGGCTGCCGGCAGGTAGTCCACCCCGTCGGCACCGTAGACCTCCGTGGCGATGGCCTCGATCTTCTGGCGCAGTGGGACATCGTCGCCGTAGAGCATCCGGAATTGGCCCGGTTCGGCGGCCGCCTCGACGACCGCCTCGGCGAGCTCGACGGCACCCTTGCCGCCGTTCTCGAAGTGCGTGCAGACCGCGGCGCGCACGCCGGCGGACGCCGCGATCTGCTTGATCGCCGCGTGCTCGGAGGGGAAGTCACCCTCGATCGCGTTGATGGCGACGACGGGCGTCACCCCGTGGCGGCGCACGATGCCCAGGTGGGCCAGGAGGTTGGCCGCACCGAGGTGCACCTCCTCGGGGTTCTCCTCCAGCATGGCGGGGGGCAGCGGGCGACCGGCCACGACGTGGTGGCGCCCGGAGTGCAATTTCATCGCCCGGACGGTCGTCACCACCACCGCGGCGTCCGGAACCAGGCCCGACGTGCGGCACTTGATGTTGAAGAAGCGCTCGGCCCCCATGTCGGCGCCGAACCCCGCCTCGGTGACGAGGTAGTCGCCGGCGTGGATCCCGATCAGGTCGGCCACCACCGAGGAGTTGCCGTGCGCGATGTTGCCGAACGGCCCCGCGTGCACCAGGACCGGGGTGTGCTCCAGCGTCTGCAGCAGGTTCGGCTTGATGGCGTCGCGCATGATGACGGTCATGGCCCCGGCGGCCTCGAGCTGCTGCGCCGACACGGGCTCCCCTCCCGCCGTGTAGCCCACGACGATCCGGCCCATGCGCTCCCGCAGGTCGCCCAGCGAGCGCGCCAACGCCAGCACGGCCATCACCTCGGAGGCGGCCGTGATGTCGAACCCGGTCTCGCGGGGGATGCCGTCCTGACTCGTGCCGAGCCCGCTGACGATGTTGCGAAGCGCGCGGTCGTTGACGTCGAGGACGCGCTTCCAGGTGATGCCGTGCGGGTCGATCGCGAGCGGGTTGTGGTTGTACAGGTGGTTGTCCACCATGGCCGCCAGGAGGTTGTTGGCCGCCGTCACCGCGTGCAGGTCGCCGGTCAGGTGGAGGTTGAGGTTCTCGAACGGGACGACCTGGCTGTAGCCGCCGCCCGCCGCGCCGCCCTTGATCCCGAAGGTCGGACCCATGGAGGCCTGACGGATGGCGATGGTCGCTTGCCGGCCGATGCAGGCGAGGGCCTGGCCGAGGCCCACGGTCGTCGTCGTCTTCCCCTCGCCGAGCGGCGTGGGCGTCACCGCGGTGACCACGACGTAGCGGGCTCGGGGACGCCCCGCCAGCGCGTCGACGGCGTCGAGGCTCACCTTGGCCACGTGGTGGCCGTAGGGCTCCAGGAGCTCGGGACCGATGCCCATCTGCGCCGCGATCTCGCTCACCGGGCGGAGCGTGGCCCGGCGCGCGATCTCGATGGCCGGGGGGACTGGCACCGCACTGGATCATGCCAGACCGGGCGGAACGGTCGCTGGGAGGGGAAAGGGACCAACGGCCCTACGTGTCGACGGTCTTCCGCGGGAGAGTAAGGACCACAGGGTTCGTGTGGCGCGCCCGCCGGTGGCGGGCGCGTGGAAAAGGAGCATTGCCATGTCCAAGGCCGACGGCGTCTTCATCTACATCGGGACCTACGCCAGCGAGGTCGACGCCCGCGCCGACTACGACGTCGTGAAGGACCTCCACGCCCTCGGGGCGGTCGGCACCTACGACGCCGCAGTGGTCACCAAGGACGACGCGGGCAAGGTCCACGTCAACAAGGACGAGACGACGACGCGCCACGGGGCCTGGGGCGGTGCCGGCGTCGGCGCCCTGGTGGGCATCCTCTTCCCCCCGTCCATCATCGGCTCCGCAGTCGTCGGCGCAGCCATCGGCGGCGTCAGCGGCCACCTGTGGAAGGGCATGTCGCGGGCCGACGTGAAGGAGTTCGGCGATGTCATCGACGCGGGCGAGGCGGCCCTCGTCATCGTGGGCGAGACGACCATCGCGTCCTATGTCGAGAAGGCCGAGTTGAAGGCGCAGAAGAAGGTGACGAAGGAGCTCGAGGTGAACAAGAAGGACGTCGACAAGGCCGTGCAGGACGCGGCACAGGAGATGGCCTGAACACGACGACGCGCACGCCCGCGTCGGTTCCCTGCTTCGGCCCCGGGGGCGGGTAACGTTCTGGCGGCCGGTCGCAGTCAGGCGGCACGCCGAACACCATGACCGCCCTCCACATCCTGTCCCTGATCCTCGGCACCGTCCTGGTCCTCTCCATCCTTGGCTCGGCGTTGAAGACGGTGGTCCTGCCCCAAGGGGGCTTCCCGCGCCTGTCCCAGGCCGTCTTCGCCCTCGTGTACCGGCTCCTGGTGCACCGGTTCCCGAACGAGACCCGCGCCAAGGCGTTGCAGGCGCTCTATGCGCCGGTCGCGCTCGTGAGCCTTCCGCTGGTCTGGATGCTCCTGATGGTGGTCGCCTTCACCTTCGTGTTCTGGGGCACGGGCTCCCTCACCGTCCAGAAGGCGTTCGAGATCAGCGGCTCCTCCCTCACGACACTGGGGTTCTCCAAACCGAACGGCACGGGCCGCATCTGGATCGCCTTCATAGAGGCCACGATCGGCCTCGGGCTGGTGGCGCTCCTCATCAGTTACCTGCCCACCATCTTCTCGGCCTACAACGGACGCGAGAAGGGGATCGTCAGGCTTCGACCCGTCGCCGGCGCGCCGCCAAGATCCACGGAGCTGCTGCAGAACCTGCATCGCACGGGCGCGCTCGACATCCCCGATTTCTGGAGGAACCAGGCCGACTGGATGCTCGACCTGGAGCAGACCCACACCGCCTTCCCGATCCTGTCCTACTTCCCCGAGACCGCGCGTCGACCATTCCTGGGTCGCCAGTGTGGGGTCCCTGCTCGATGCCGCCGCCCTGGTCATGTCGGCGTCGGAGACGCGCGCCGGGGAGGTCTACGAGGACGTCGAAAAAGGGCCACTGCTGATCCTGGTGTACGGGCTGCCGCTCATCGTGCGCATCGCCCAGGCCGCCAACATCTCCCTGCCCGAGCCGCAGCGGCTGGCCGAGCTCACCGCCCACTTCGGCGAGCCACCGCCCCCGATCAGCATCGGCCGCGACGAGTACTTGGAGGCAATGGCCGGCATGGCACCCGTCCTCGTGCTCGACCCGGGCCTCGAGGAGGAGGGGTGGCGGCGGTTTGCGTGGATCCGCTCGGTCTACGACCCGGCGCTGCGTTCACTCGCCGGCCTCACCAACGCGTATCCCTCTCCGTGGACGACCGACCGCCCGGCCGACGTCGGCAAACCGCGCTTCGTGAGCCGCCGCCCGCTGCGCGTCGACTGGTCGGAGGTCGCTCCGGCAGTGGCGCTGCCGGCCTCCTGACGACGTCAGAGGTGGCTGAAACCGCCTGACTCCTCCCTCGTCATGGAGACGGTGACCGGGTGGCGGTCGAAGTGGGCGATCGGCCGCCTTCATGTCGTCCAGCAGGAGCCCGCCCAGATCCCGGCTCACACCCTGGCGCACCAGGATGCGCTGGACCGAGATGTCCGAGACGGACCCCGTCAACGGGTAGGCCGGCACCTGCCAGCCCCGCGTGCGCAGACGGTCGGCGACGTCGTAGAGCGTGTACCCGGGGTCCTCGCCCTCGCGGATGCGCCAGGCCACCGAGGGGATCCCCTTTTGCGGGTCGGCGTCGCACAGCAGCTCGAAGGGGCCGAGCTTCACGACCTCGTCGGCCAGGAACTTCCCGGTGTCGTAGCACGCCTCGTGCACGTGGCGGAAGCCGTCCCGGCCGAGACGGACGAAGTTGTAGTACTGCGCCACGATCTGGCCGGCAGGCCGGGAGAAGTTGATCTGGAACACCGGCATGTCCCCGCCGAGGTAGGTCACGTGGAAGATGAGGTCGTCGGGCAGCTCCGAGGTGTCCCGCCACAGGACCCAGCCCACGCCGAGGGGCGCCAGCCCGAACTTGTGCCCCGAGGTGCTGATGGACTTCACCCGGGGCACCCGGAAGTCCCACAGGATGTCGGGAGCGCAGAAGGGGGCGAGGAAGGCGCCGCTCGCCCCGTCCACGTGGATGTCGATGTCGAGGCCGGTGTCCTCCTGGAGCTGGTCGAGGGCCTGGGACAGCTCGAGCACCGGCTCGTAGGCGCCCGTGTAGGTGACGCCGAAGGTGGGCACCACCATGATGGTGTTCTCGTCGACGCGCTCGAGCATCTGCTCCACGTCCATGCAGTAGCGACCGGGGGACATGGGGATCTCACGCATCTCGACGTCCCAGTACTTGGCGAACTTGTGCCACACCACCTGGACGGGGCCGCACACCATGTTGGGGGTGTCGGTCGACTTGCCGGCCGCCCTCCGCTTCGCCCGCCAGCGCCACTTCGCCGCCATCCCGCCCAGCATGCAGGCCTCCGACGACCCGATGGCCGAGCACCCGACGGGCTCGACGGTCTTCGGCGCGCTCCACAGATCGGCCAGGATGTGCACGCAGCGACGCTCCAGCTCGGCCGTCTGCGGGTACTCGTCCTTGTCGATGAGGTTCTTGTCGATGCAGAGGTCCATCAGCTTGTGGATCTCCGGCTCCTCCCAGGTCTGGCAGAACGTGGCCAGGTTCTGGCGCGCGTTGCCGTCGAGGAGCAATTCGTCGGCGATCGCCTGGTATGCCTCCAGGGGCAGCATCTCGTTCGTGGGACAGAGCTTCGACGGGAGCTTCGCCGTGAGGTCCCGGTTGGCAAAGATCGAGTCGAGGAGTTCGTCCCGAACGGAGTCCCTCTTGTGCAACGGCATGGCGCGCGCCTCCAGTCGGCTCGGTGCAGCAGTGCGCCCACCGTACCGGCCCCTCAGGGCGCGGGCGACCCCGGGCGCCGACCCGATGTCCCGGCGGTGGCTCCGCGCGACGCGACCGCGACCGGGGCGCTCAGCTGGCGAGCAGCTGCAGGCGAGCCCGTCCGTCCCGGCCGCGCGCTGCCGCGGGGGCGGGCGCACGTCCCGCCGCCGTACGGTGGGTGGTCTCGGGCCGGTCGGACAGCTTCGAGCGAAGCTGGCGAAGGGCCTTGGTGTGGATCTGACACACCCGGCTCTCGGTGACCCCGAGGACGTCTCCGATTTCTGTGAGCGTGAGGCCGTCGTAGTAGTACATCGTCAGCACGGTCTTCTCGCGCTCGGGCATGCCATCGACGGCCCGGATGAGGGCCTCCTTCGACTCCTTGGCCTCGAACGTGTCCACGGGGCCGTGCCCGCCGTCGGGCAACGTCTCACCCAGCGTCGAGCGCTCGGACCGGTCCCCACCGCGCAACACCTCGTCGAGCGCCATCATGCCGACCGACGAAATCTTGCGCATGGCCTTGTGGAACTCGCCGACGGTCATCTCGAGCTCGGCTGCCACCTCGACCTCGTTCGGCGTGCGCCGGAGCGTCGCCTCCAGGTGCGTCACGGCCTGCTCGACCGCACGCGCCTTGGTGCGCACCGACCTCGGGACCCAGTCGATGGAGCGGAGCTCGTCGATGATGGCCCCCTTGATCCGCGGGATGGCATAGGTCTCGAACCGAAGATTGCGATCGGGCTCGAAACGCTCGATCGCGTCGATGAGCCCGATGATGCCGTAGCTGACGAGATCCTCCTCGTCGAAATGCCGTGGCAGTCCGGCCAACACCCGGCCGGCCACGTACTTGACGAACGGCGAGTAGTAGATGATCAGCTGGTTGCGGAGCGTCTGTGCACCGGTCCGCTTGAACTCGGCCCAGAGGTCGTCGATGCCCCTCTCGGCCGACTCCTGTGTCGTGGAAAGTTGACGAGCCGTCGATCCCACGTTTCCCCCTCCCTCATCGGCATCTCCGACGGATGCCCTACCCTCCTGAGGCCCAACTTTCGCCATGCGGATCTCGCGTGTTTCAGGAGTCGACACACTCTAAACTTACGCGTACGTGCAGGTCAGTTGCCTAAACGTTGCGTACCGGTTGCAGAGCCGAAGCAACCGGCGAGCAACAATTCCCCAACGCACGGCGCGAACGGCACGGAGAGCGCCCCGGCATCGCCCGGCGGACCTGGGGAGCTCCACGCACGGCGACGAGCCTGCCCGCCCGCCTCGGACCCGCGGTCGGACCTCGCCGGATGCCCCGGCCGGCTCCGACCGCCCCCACGCCGCCGGTGGGCCCTTCTTCCCATGGGCGCGGCGGATCAGACGGGCATTCCCTCAAGGTTGAGGTCCGGCCGGCCGAAATTCGGAACATGAGCCCGGCGACCTACTGCCGGGCGGTCGAGATCACGGTGGAGGGCGGCGAGAGCAAGTGAGGCGGTGTTCGACATGCCGGAAAGATCCTTTCCGCACATGACCCCGGCGGTCGATGTGGCGAGCCGTGCGGCGCACGGACGCGGGCAGCGGGGAAGCCGGCCGGCGGCCGCGCCGCCGAACGGCGCTCCCGACCCCGGTGCGCAGCGGACCATTCTGGTGGCTGAGGACGACCACAGCTGCCGGAGTGCGCTGCACAGCTACTTCGAGCGGAACGGCTACCGCGTGACCGAGGCGGTCGACGGCCCCTCGACGCTCCGCGCGGTCTTCCAGCACTCGGCCAGCCTGGTCATCCTCGACCTCAGCCTGCCCGGGTTCGACGGGAGCGACGTGCTGGCCAAGATCAGGCGCCACAGCTCGGTCCCCGTGATCGTGTGCTCCGGACGCGACTCGGAAGAGGAGCGCATCCGCACGCTCAACCTGGGGGCCGACGACTACGTGGTCAAGCCCTTCTCCTTCGCCGAGCTCGAAGCCCGGGTGCGGGCGGTCCTGCGGCGGGGCAGCGGCGAGCCGGCGGCGACCTCGTTCCACTATGGCGACTTGATGGTCGACCGCGACACCCGGACGGTCACGATCAAGGACGGCGTCGTCCCCATGACCCGGAAGGAGTTCGACCTGCTCGCCTTCCTCGCCGCCTCTCCGGGTCAGGTCTTCTCGCGTGAGGACCTCCTCGAGCGGGTGTGGGGCTCCACCGAGGAGTGGCAGGGCCGATCGACGGTGACGGAGCACGTGCGCCGGGTGCGCCTCAAGATTGAGCCCGACCCCGACAAGCCGCGGTGGATCACGACCGTCCGAGGCGTCGGCTACCGGTTCTGCCTACCCGAAGCGTAGGGCTCGGCGGCAGCGCGGCAGACAAGCAGATCTTTGGTCCGAAAGGCCTATGGAGCAGGGCGAGCGGCGCGCCGAACTAGTGAGTACGACCCCATGACGGCCGATCCGACGAGAGGGAACATCGGGATCGACCGGACTGAGGACCTGACCACCCGCACCCCCGACAGGGGCGGAACCTACGAGGGGGGATTGACCATGATGCTCGGCTCGCCGTCGCCCCGGCTCGCTGTAACCGCGCCTCACGCTCCGCCGTCAGACACTGGCATGCGAACCGGAACGGGCAGTGCGCCGAGCGACCTGGACGGTGGCGCATGACCGCGCCGATCGACCTCTCGACGAGACCCACGCCCTACGCCGGCGGACTCCCGTCGATGGACACCGTCGTCCTGATGCCGTCGGCGGCCGACGACGTCGCGGCCAGGACCATCCTGGTGGCGGAGGACGACGGCAATTGCCGCCGGGCACTCCAGCACTACCTGACCAGGTTCGGCTACCAGGTGGCCGAGGCCGGCACCGTGGCCTCGTCCCTCGAGGCCACGTTCCACTACCCCACCGATCTGGTCATCCTCGACCTCGACCAGGGAGGCGGGACCTCGGAGGCTCTGACCAAGATCCGGCGCCGCAGCAGCGTCCCGATCATCGTCTGCTCCGGCCGGGCCACCGAGCGCGACCGCGTCAGCCTGCTCAACCTGGGCGCCGACGACTTCCTCACCAAGCCGTACTCCTTCGCCGAGCTCGAGGCCCGCATGCGGGCGGTGCTCCGACGGGGCAGCGCCGCCCCGGCGACGACGCTGGAACACGGTGATCTCGTGATCGACCAGGGCACCCGCACCGTGACCGTCGGCGAGTCCGAGGTGACCATGACCCGCAAGGAGTTCGACCTCCTCGCCTTCCTCGCCGCGGCGCCCGGAAGGGTCTTCTCGCGGGAGGACCTGCTCGAGCGGGTCTGGGGCTCCAACGGTCGGTGGCAGGGCCGCTCGACCGTCACCGAGCACATCCGGCGGGTGCGCCTGAAGATCGAGTCCGACCCGGAGAACCCGCGTTGGATCACGACGATCCGGGGCATCGGCTACCGGTTCTCCGCCCCGGCGGCGTAGGCCGGCTCCGCCGTCGCCGCCGCTCCTACCCCGCCGGGTGCTGCCCGGCCAGGAGGTAGCCCGCGGCATCCGGCGTCGGCACCAGGGAGAAGAACCGGTCAGCTGCGCTCATGCCGGCTCGCGAACCGTAGAACGGCGCGCCGAAGCTGAACATCCCACCGTCGGCCGCCACCTCCCAGTAGCCGCCGTCCGACGCGGCGGCCATGCCGACGACCGGGGCGTCGAGCGGGACGCCGCCCATGGAGCCGTGGAAGGCGGCGTCGCCGAACGAGAAGATCCCCCCGTCCGACGCCACCTCCCAGTAGCCGCCGCCGTCGGGCGTGGCGGCCATGCCCACGACCGGCGCGTCGAGCGGGGTGCCGCCCATGGAGCCGTGGAAGGCGGCGTCGCCGAACGAGAAGATCCCCCCGTCCGACGCCACCTCCCAGTAGCCGCCGCCGTCGGGCGTGGCGGCCATGCCCACGACCGGCGCGGCCAGCGGGGTGCCGCCCATGGAGCCGTGGAAGGCGGCGTCGCCGAACGAGAAGACTCCCCCGTCGGCCGCGACCTCCCAGTAGCCGCCGCCGTCGGGCGTGGCGGCCATGCCCACGACCGGCGCGGCCAGCGGGATGCCGCCCATGGAGCCGTGGAAGGCGGCGGCGTCGAACGAGAAGACTCCCCCGTCGGCCGCGACCTCCCAGTAGCCACCACCGTCGGACATGGCGGCGCCGACCAGCGGCCGGCCCGAGGTGATCGGTGCACCCGGAGCCGGTGCATCGCCGAAGGCATAGGTCGCGCTGACCTGGGGCACGGCGACGGAGCCGCAGACCGCGACGAACGAATACCCCATCGCCCGGAGCCGGGTGATGATCTGTGGCAGCGCGGCGACCGTTTCGGACCGGTCGCCCCCGCCGTCGTGCATGCCCACGACGGCACCGGGGAACGCGGCGCTCACCACCCTGTTCACGATGGCCTGCACGCCGGGCAGGGTGTAGTCCTTGGGGTCGACGGAATAGCTCATCGTCGTGAGCCCACGCGACGCGATCACGCCGAGCGCGGTGGAATTCCACGCGTCGTAGGGCGGGCGCACGCACTGTGGCGTGGTGCCGGTCACGGCACGGATCTCGCTCTGTGTCATGTCGATCTGCGAGGCCACGCCCGCGGCGGAGAGCGTCGACAGGTCGGGGTGGTTCCAGGTGTGGTTCCCGATGGGGAACCCCGCGGCGGCGACCAGCTTGGCGTACTGCGGGTAGCGGGCCACCTCCTCGCCCACCTCGAAGAACGTCGCCGGCACCTGGAAGTGCTGCAACACGGCGAGCACCTGCGGCGTGAAGGGTCCGGGGCCGTCGTCGAACGTGAGGGCGACGACTCTCTTGCCTGCGGTCGCCGCCCCGCCCGGCGCCTGGTACGTGGTGAACGACGGCTGCCCGTTCGGCGCTGCGCCGGACCCGGACGCGCCCAGGGCCGACGCGGTCCCCAGCACCGTGACCGCGCCCAGCACGGCGCACAGCGCCCTGCGTACGCGCGCCCTCATGGCTTCCTTCTACCTGACGCGCGCCTGGCGCACCAGGGCCAGAGGTCCCCCCCCCACGAGGACGGGACCTTGTGCCCTACGGCGGCCCGGCGCCAGCCGCGGATACTGGAACATGAGCGTGAGTGCACACCACCTTCGTGCCGCCGGGCCCGATTGGCGACACGACTTCGCCGAGGACATGGGCGGGCTCGTCCTCTTCGACGGCACGCCCCGCGCCGTGATGCGCGTGCTGGGCTGGATGGTGGTCTGCCGGCCGGAGGAGCAGACGGCGACGGAGATCCAGGAGGAGCTCGGGCTCTCGGCGGGGAGCGTCAGCGCCGCCGTGCGGACCCTGGGCGACATGGGCGTGCTCGAGCGCGTGGCCCGACCCGGGGACCGCCGGACCCGCTACCGGCTCCGGGCGCACGGGTGGGAGCAGGTGCTCGCCGAACACTTCCACGCCCTCGGCGAGATGCGCCGCCTGGCGGACGGCGCGATCGTTGCGGCCGACGGCGAGGCCGACGAGCGACTCGAGGAGCTGCGTGCGACGTTCGCGTTGATGGAGGACGGCGTGGCGCGCCTCCTGCACCAGAGCCGCCGGCGCGGCCACGGCGAGCCGCTGACCGGCGCGACGACCTCCCCGGCCGATGGCTGAAGGCACGGGCAGCGCACCTGGCTCGCACGACCACATGGAGCACCTCGAGCGCGACGAGTGCGTCCGCCGGCTGGCGGCGCACGGCGTCGGCCGGATCGGCGTGGCGCACGGGGGCCGGGTGGGGATCTTCCCGGTGAACTACGTGGTGGACGGGGACAGCGTGGTCGTGCGGGTCCGACCCGACGGGGAGCTCGACGCGGCGACCCGGGGCACACCGGTGGCGATCGAGATCGACCACGCCGACACCATGTACCACGAGGGCTGGAGCATCCTCGTGCAGGGGCACTGCACCCACGTCACCGACCCGGTCGAGCTGCGCGAGCTGAGCCAGCTGCCCCTCGTTCCCTGGGGCGGCTCCGATCGTGACCTCTACCTGCGGGTGGCCATGGAGTCGGTCAGCGGACGGCACATCCACCACCGCGAGGACTGACGCCGGGACGACGTCACTGGGCCGCACCCCAGGCGGCCCAGCCCGCCAACCCGGTCAGCACGACCGCGGTGACGATCCGCACGGTGCCGATGTTGACGACGCGCAGCAGGCTCTGCCCGCTGACCACCGCGAGCGCCGCCACGGTCCAGAGGGCGAGGACGGCGCCCACGGCCACGGACAGCGCATCGTGGTAGTGCGCGGCCAGGTTGGCCGTGAGGACCTGGGTGAGGTCGCCCCATTCGGCAATGAAGATGACCACGAACGCAGTGACGACGGTGCGGCGGTGGGACGCCACCTGCTTCTCGACCAGCGCCTCTTCCCGGCGCTCCTTGACCGCCTCCCGCAGGGCCAGGGCGGCGCCGACGAGGAAGGTGGCGGCGATGAGCGCCTCGAGCGCCCGGTGCGGGAGGAGGTGGAACAGCGCGACGCCGACGGTGGTGGCGATCACCACGTGGATCGCGAAGGCTGCGGCTGCCCCGAGCCACACCGCGGCGGGCCTGCCCCGGGTCGCCAGCACGAGCGACGCGAACATCGTCTTGTCCGGGAGCTCGCCCAAGAAGATGATCGGATAGACGGCGGCGACGACGGCGAACTGCACGGCGACCTTTCGTTCGGGACCGAACGTAGCGTTCCGGCGCACGTACGCCCGCGATCGCGTAGCTTGGGGCCCGGTGACCCAGACCGGTCACCGGGCCACGTGTGCGCCCGGGAATTGGGGAGGCGAGTCCATGCTCATCGAACTCACCGAGGTGCAGTGCGCGGAGCTGCAGCGGCTGCTCGAGGGCACGCTCGGCGACCTCAGCTCCGAGATCGCCGACACCGACAACGCCGAGTACCGGGCGGGGCTGCGCGAGCGTCGGAGCGTCCTGGAGTCGATCCTCTTCCAGCTCGACAATCCACCGCGCGTCAACGCCTGACGCGCGGGCGCCCGCCCGCGTCACATGGCGTCCGCGAGCGGCTCCTCGGGATCGGAAGCGCCGACGATGTCGAGGACGTTCGTCATGACCTCGCCGAAGGCGTCGGGGTCGGCCAGCATCCACGAATGGGTCCCGGGGACGGTGACGACGTCCGGATCGCCCAGGGCGCGGCACAGGTCCTCGAACGAGTCGCGTGTGATGAGATGGTCGCGCTGGCCCCAGAGGACCACGACCGGCAACCGACGCCGCCGGAGCGCATCGAGCTCGTGGGTCAGGTCGGCACGACGGGCGATGCCCGCCGCCCGCCAGAACGACCGCGGGTCGCGCACCAGGTTCCCCACGACCTCGGACACGATGACGGGCAGGACCCGGTGCACCTGCCGGGCGGGGAGCAGATCGGCCGGGAAGTGGATGCCCCAGTCCCAGAGGGGTCGCTCCGCCATGGAGCGGATGGTCGATCCCGAGTGGGCCCAGGCGGACCCACCGACGGAATTGATCAGCACCAGCGCCCGCACCTGACCCGGGTGGTCGTGCGCCAGCGCGATGGCGACACCGCCGCCGAAGGAATGTCCCATGACCAGTGCGGGCTCCTCGACCCCCACCGAACGGAGAAACGCGGCCACCCAGTCCCCGTAGCCGTGCAGCGAGGCGGACTCGCCTCCGAGCGCCGCCGTCCCGCCGAAACCCGGGAGCGCGGGCGCATAGACGTGCAATCCCGCTCGTACGAGGCGGGAGAGCGCGCGCTTGTAGGCCTTGTGATCGAGCCCCCAACCGTGCAGGAAGAGGGCGGGGGGACCCGTTCCGGCCTCGCCGTACTCCGCCGCTCCGCCTTCCACGGTGGTCTGCTTCCAGTCGAGCCAGTGGGCGCGCCGCGCACTCGTGCCGGCGCGGCCGCTCACACTCCCGGAGGCAGGGTCCTCCTCGTTTCCCGTTCCGCCCATGACTCCACCATGGCGGGGGCGGACGGCCCGTCCTAGAGCCGAAGGACCCATTGGGCGTCACCGCGTGGCAACGGTGCAGTACTTTCGGCCCTACCGGCGTGCGCCCCGTGGCGCGCACAGGGAGGGTGAGGATGAGCCCCAAGGAGCCTGGGTGGATCGGTGAGCTCGTGGGCCTCCTGCGGGTGGCGCCCGGCACCGAGGTGACGCTGTCGGACGACTTCGACCCGGCCTTCACGGCGGACTTCGTGGAGAAGAAGGAGGGCACCGAACTCCTGGCCGAGAGTGTGCAGCTGCTCGCGTCGTGTCAGGAGCGACTCTGGGCACAGGACACGAACGGCGTGCTGCTCTGCCTGCAGGGGATTGACGCGGCGGGCAAGGACAGCACGATCCGTCACGTGATGAGCGGCGTGAACCCCCAAGGGGTGCACGTGAGCAGCTTCAAGGTGCCCTCGACGGAGGAGCTCAGCCACGACTACCTGTGGCGCTACGCCAACCGCCTCCCCGCCCGCGGCGAGATCGCCATCTTCAACCGCTCCCACTACGAAGAGGTGCTGGTCGTCCGGGTCCACCCCGAGCTGCTGGAACGCCAGCATCTGCCCCCCGGGGCCAAGGGAAAGGATCTCTGGAAGCGCCGCTTCGCCGAGATCAACGACTGGGAGCGCTACCTCACCGACAACGGGCTGCGCGTCCTCAAGGTGTTCCTCAACCTCTCCAAGGAGGAGCAGCGGCGCCGCTTCCTGCGCCGGCTCGACCTTCCGGACCATCACTGGAAGTTCTCGGCGAGCGACGCGCGGGAGCGCCGGTACTGGGACGACTACCAGGCCGCGTTCTCGGACATGCTCTCCCACACGAGCACCAAGGCTGCGCCGTGGTACGTGATTCCGGCAGACCACAAGTGGTTCGCCCGGATCTGCGTCGGTGCGGTCATGGTGTACACGCTGATGGAGCTCGATCCTCACTACCCGGAGGTCACAGGGGAGCAGGTACGCGAGGAGCGCGCGGCCCGCGAGGCGCTCGTGGCCGAGGCACCCCCGGGGGCGCCCGACGATCCCGTCGCCTCCGGGACATCCGGCGCATGACGATCCCGCCCGTTCACCCCAGGGGCGGGGACGCGCCGTGGCCGGCCACCAGCTCGTCGAGCACCGATCGGCCGGTCATGGTGAAGAGGGTCTCGTCGTCGCACTGGCGCCACAGGTCGAGCAGCTCGAGCGAAATGGGATCGCAGCCGTACCGCATCGGCCCCGAGCTGTCGAGGATGGCGTCGACCACAGCGGACGCCGCCGCCGCCGGATCGACGACGCGCGGGTCGGCGTGCTCGCTGCGCAGCGTCGCCGTGACCCCCGCCAGACCGCGATAGTCGCTGAAGCGGGTGGCAGCCTGCTCACCGGTGCTCAGGCGGAACATGTCGGTGTCCACCGGGCCGGGGAGGATCTCGACGACCCGGATCCCGAAGGGGGCCACCTCGACACGGAGGCTGTCGCCGAAGGCGGACACGGCGGCCTTCGAGGCCCGGTAGGCGGCGAAGAAGGGCACCGACGCGAGGATGGACGACGAGGTGACGGAGCACACCACCGACGGCTGGTTGGCCCGCAGCGTGGGGATGGCCGCCGCCGTCAGGGCGACGACGCCGAAGACGTTCGTCTCGAACATCCGGCGCCAGTCGCCGATGTCGGCGTGCTCCACGGGGAGGTAGTCCGTGTCGATGCCCGCGTTGTTGACCAGGACACGCAGGTCCCCGGGCACCTCGTAGGTCGAGGGGTCGGTCACGTCGAGCCGCCTGACCCTGAGCCGTCCGGATGTCTCGTCCGCCAGGGAGGACGCCATGCCCGGGTCGCGCATCGTCGCCACCGTGTCGAACCCCCGATGGGCCAGCTCGAGGGCGATCGCACGTCCGATGCCCCGGCTGGCGCCCGTCACCAACGCACTCCCGTGAATGTCCATTGCCCGATTCTTCCCCAGACGAGGGACCGGCGGTAGCGTCCCGCGGATGGGTGTGTACCGCGAGCAGGTCGTTCCCCGCCTCGTGGACCTGACGTGCGGCTCCGCCGGGTTCGGCCGCTGGCGGGCGCAGGCGGTCGAGGGACTGTCGGGCCGGGTGGTCGAGATCGGCTTCGGCTCCGGGCTCAACGTCCCGCACTACCCGCCCGACGTCGAGGTGGTGTTCGCGGTGGAGCCGGCGGCCTTGGCTCGGCGCCTGGCCGAACCGCGGGTCCAAGGGGGCACCGTCCGCGTCGAGCACGTCGGCCTCGACGGTCGGCAGATCCCGCTCGAGGACGGGTCCTGCGACGCGGCCCTCTTCACGTTCACCCTGTGCACGGTGCCCGAACCGGCCGCCGCGCTCTCCGAAGCCCGGCGCGTCCTGCGTCCCGGCGGCGCCGTCCACTTCCTGGAGCACGGGCTCTCGCCCGAGGCCGGGGTGGCGAAATGGCAGCGGCGCCTCGAGCCCCTCCAACGGCGGGTCGCCGACGGGTGCCACCTCACCCGGGACGCCTCGGCGCTGGTGCGAGAGGCCGGGTTCGTCATGCAGCGGAACGAGCAGCGCTACGTGCGCGGGCCCAAGCCGTGGTGCTGGCTGACGCTCGGGATGGCCACCAAGCCGACGGCCTGAGACCGCCGCCCGTGACGAGCGGAGGCGCCGCAACCCGCACGGCCGCTTCACACTTCGACAACACCGACCCGGCAGACTGATCGCATGCGCTGGCGCCTCGGCCTCTGTGCTGCCGCTCTCGCCGTGGTCGCTGCGTCGTGCTCGGGACCCGGGCGCAGCGCGCCGGCGGCCACCGAGCGCGTGAGCGGAGGACCCACGGGCAGCTACGTCGTGAACCCGGGAATCCACAAGATCAAGCACATCGTGGTGATCATGCAGGAGAACCGCTCCTTCGACTCCTACTTCGGCACCTACCCCGGGGCCGACGGGATCCCGATGAAGAAGGGCGTGCCCACGGTGTGCGTGGACGACCCGCAGACGGGGCAGTGCGTCGCGCCCTACCCCGATCATGCCGACGTGAACGGGGGCGGGCCCCATTCCGCGCCGAACGCCACGGCGGACATCGACGGCGGCAAGATGGACGGGTTCATCGGCCAGGCCCAATCGGGTCGCAAGGGGTGCCTCGACCCCACCGACCCGGCGTGCACCAACTCGGCCGCGCCCGACGTGATGGGCTACCACACCGAGAGCGACATCCCCAACTACTGGACCTACGCCAAGGACTTCGTCCTGCAGGACCAGATGTTCGAGCCCAACGCGTCGTGGAGCCTGCCCGCCCACCTGTTCCTGGTCTCGGAATGGTCGGCCTACTGCACGCAGGCGGACAACCCGTCGAGCTGTGTCAACGCGCTGCAGACCAGACCGGTCGAGCGGCCGCAGAACGCCCCCGCGGTCTACGGCGGCCAGGCCGGGCCCAAGAACACCGCCAACCCGAATCGCCGCAACAAGCCGGCGGGACAGGCCGGGCAACCCAATTACGCCTGGACGGACCTGACCTACCTCCTGCACAAGCACCACGTGAGCTGGGGCTACTACGTGGTGAGCGGGACGGAGCCGGACTGCCAGAACCCGGCGGCCGAGACGTGCGGCCCCGTCACCCAGAACGCCAGCACGCCGGGCATCTGGAACCCGCTGCCCTGGTTCGACACGGTGCAGGCCGACCACCAGCTGGGGAACATCCAGGACGTCGACAACTTCTACCAGGCGGCCAAGAAGGGGACGCTGCCCGCGGTGTCCTGGGTCACGCCCTCCGGCGAGGTGAGCGAGCACCCGCCGGCGCCGGTCAGCTACGGGCAGAGCTACGTGACGAGCCTGATCAACGCCGTGATGCACAGCCCCGACTGGGACTCGACGGCGATCTTCCTCGCCTGGGACGACTGGGGCGGCTTCTACGACCACGTCGTGCCACCGTCCGTGGACCAGAACGGGTACGGGCTGCGCGTACCCGCCATGGTGATCAGCCCCTACGCCAAGCGGGGCTCCGTCGATCACCAGACCCTGAGCTTCGACGCCTACGACAAGTTCATCGAGGACGACTTCCTCGGCGGCCAGCGCCTGAACCCGGCCACGGACGGCCGGCCCGACCCGCGGCCCGACGTGCGGGAGAACGAGAAGATCCTCGGCAACCTGGAGAGGGACTTCAACTTCGACCAGAGCCCGCGGCCGCCGGTCATCCTGCCGGTGCACCCCACGACCACGCTGACCGGCACGCCGAAGCCGTCGCAGGTCTCCGCCGCCGCCAAGGCGCCCGACAGCGACGGCTGACCGGCTGCCTCAGAGGTCGAACGCCGTCGGGTGGCGGGGCTGGTAGAGCAGCATCTCGCCGGCGCCGGGGACGAGGAGGGGGACGGCGCGGCCGAAACCGCGGTCCTCGACGCCGCCGGCGAAGCGGGCGCCCTTGGCCGTGAGGTCGGCCATCGTCCGCTCGATGTCGTCGCACACGAGCGAGATCTCGTGGTGCGGGCCTCCGCCGTCGGCGGGATGGACGCCCAGTTCCGACGGCCCCGACCGGAAGATCAGCCAACCCCCGTGGGCATCGACGTGGCGCCACCCGAGGACGTCCCGGAAGAACGCGCGCGCCGCGTCGGCGTCGTCGGCGTAGACCAGTGTGTGCATCCCGGTGATCACGCCAGCCGACTCTACGGGGGCGGCGCCGCGCGTGCAGCCGGTCCCGCCTCGGCGCGCCCGGACCGAAACGACGCGGGACTACGTTGGGCGACCTGATGCGAGGCCCCGACGACCTCACCGACGCGGGCAGGTCGCGGCGGCCGGTGGCGGTGGCGGTGGCGGTGGCGGTGGGTCTGACCCTGCTGCTGGCCGGGTGCTCGCCCGGCGGGTCCGCGGCCGCCGGCGGCGCCACGAACCCGGCGCACTCGGTGACCCCGGCGCCGAACTATCCCGACGTCTGCGCCCCCGTCGGCGCAGACACCTCCGTCCCCTGCCTGCGGGTCACGCTGCAGGCCATCGACGACGCCCGGGCCGCAGAAGGCCTGCGCCCGATGCTGCTGCCGGCCGACTTCGCCCAACTCACGGTACCCGAGCAGCTCTTCGTGGCCGTCGACCGCGAGCGCGTCGACCGCCACCTGCCCCCGTTCGCCGGCCTGGCGACGGCGCTCGACGAGAAGGCGCAGAAGGGCGCCGACGCGGCGCGCCTGCCGCCCCGGCCGGGTGGGGCCTATCCCTCGGTCGACACGGAGTGGATCAGCGCGGTCGACAACGGCCTCGACGCCGACTACCAGTGGATGTACGACGACGGCCAGAACAGTGGCGTGCCCGGGTGCGGCGGCGGTCAGACCTCGGGGTGCTGGGCCGACCGTCACGTCGTGCTCGACCGGTTCGGGACGCGCCGCCTCGTGATGGGTGCCGCGTTCGACCCGTCGGGCGACACGTCACCGGGTGACCGGGGCGGGTCCTCGCTGGCCGCGCTGTTCGCCGTCGCCGCCTCGACGCCCGGCAGCTACGCCTACACCTGGCGGCAGGCCCTCGACGCCACGGCGACGGGCACGCTCCTCCCCTTGCGGTCGATCCCGTCCTCGGAGTCCGGCACCGGCATCCCGGACCCGCCCGGCAACGTCCAACCGCTGCCCGACTACACGCAGGTCTGCACGGACGGCCTGGACGAAACAGCTGCGTGCATCGGTGCCGTCCTGGCCGCCATCAACCACGCGCACGCGCTCGAGGGCATTCCCCCCATGGTGCTGCCCGCCGGCTTCGCCGAGCTGAGCGTGCCGGAGCAGCTCTTCGTCGCCGTCAACCTCGAGCGGGTCGACCGGGGACTGGCGCCCTTCGGCGGACTCACCGCAGCCCTCGACAGGAACGCCCAGCGGGGGGCCAACGACGCCAACGACCCGCCCACCCCCGGGCCGGCCTACGCGCTCGACGACACCGAGTGGGCCGGTGGCTCTTCCAACGGGCTCGACGCGGTCTACGGGTGGATGTACAACGACGGCTTCGACAGCGGCAACCTCGACTGCCTCCACCCCGGCGCCCCCGGGTGCTGGGGACACCGCAAGGGCATCCTCGACGACTTCGGTGCGGGGGCCAACCTCGTCATGGGCGCCGCCCTGGACGCGTCGGGTGACACCCACCGCGGCGACGCCGGCGGCACCTCCATGGCGGTCACCCTCGCCGTGGCCGACGCGCCGGCTCGTTCGTACACCTACAGCTGGGCCCAGGTGCTGCCGACCCTGCCGCCTCGTTCCCACTGAACCGCTCGCGCCCTCTTGCTCAGTGTAGAACCTGCTTGGCCAGCGTCTCGAGCTGCGCGGTCGTCGCCATACCGCTGTTGTCGAGAAATTCGTACACCTGGGAACCCACCTGCACGAGCAGGATGTCGGTTCCCGGATTGCCACCCTTGATCGCCTTGTCCCCTGCGACAGACGACGACGCGAGGTGCGTCCCGGGGTAGCTGTCCCTCGCCAGCGTCTTCATCGTCGACCCGTCGAGTGCCTCGTGGGAGACGAGGAAGGTTTCGCCGCTCGAAGACTGGTCGTAGTTGCAGAGCTTCTGACCCGGTGAGAGACCCGGGGTCACACGCGGCCCGGTCCACGACGCACCGACGGCGGCACTCAACTTGGCGGCCGAGATGCAGCCCGACTTCGGCTTGGACGAATGATGGCTCGCCGCCGCCGGGGCGGCCAGCCAGAGCACGACCGCAGCGGCACCGACACCGCACCACCACCATGAAGACCGCCCATGGGAACGGTGTGCTCGCATGCGTGCTCCTTTCGGACGGCCGGACCTGCGGCGTCGCGGCATCCCACTGGCAGTGTGCGCCAACGCCACCCCGGTGGCAACCGCGTCCCCGGGCGCCTGCCCGGGACCACCGTAGGGTGGGGCCGTGAGCCGGCAGATCTATGTCAACCCGTCCTGCTCGAAGTGCCGCACGGCGCTCTCGTTGCTGGCGGAGCACGGCGTCGATGCGGAGGAGGTGCGCTATCTCGACGAGCCGCCCAGCACGGCCGCGCTGGTGCACCTGATGCGACTCCTGGGGATCGACGACCCGCGCCTGATGATGCGGACCGGCGAGCCCGTCTACGCGGAGCTGGGGCTCGACGAGCGCGCCGGCGACGAGCTGCTCGAGGCGATCAGGGAGCATCCCATCCTGCTGGAGCGCCCCATCTTCGTCGTCGGGGACCGCGCCGTCATCGGCCGGCCTCCCGAGCGGATCCTCGAGCTGCTCTGAGTCCCCCGCCCGTCCGCCGCGGGCCCTTAGGGTTGTCGCCGTCCGCAGCATGGAAGGCGAGGAAGAAGTGACCACTTCTCTGTTCATCTTCGGGGTCCTCGGGATCGCGAGCACGGCCGTCGCGTTCGCGGTCAACCGGCGGCTGTTCGTCGCCGGCGCGGCCGGACCCGTCACGCTGCTCGAAGGGGTCTACTACGCCGTCGGGCTGTGCTCGCTCGTCCTGGGCTGGTACTTCAACGTCCGCTACACGCACCTCTACGGTCACCGGGCCAACTACGTCAACTACACCAAGATGCTGTTCACCAACTGGGCGGCCGACTCGGCGGCCCAGGACTACGTCATCGTGAACGTCGTGCTGCTGCCGATCTGGACGATCGTCGAGGGCGGCCGGCGCGGCCTGCGGTGGGCCTGGATCTTCTTCGTGATGAGCCTGTTCACGAGCCTGGCGTTCGCCATGGCGTTCTTCCTGGCGTTCATGGAGCGCCAGCGGCGCTACAACCGGGTGCTCGTCCCCTCCAACACGGCGTAGCCGCAGTTGTAGCCGGGGATGAAGGTGACGCCGGGACCCCCGTGGCAGCCGGCGCCGCACAGGTAGAGACCCTCGACCGGCACCGGGTTGTCGGGCCAACCCCGTGGCCCGGGACGGAAGGGGCCCATGAACTCGGGCTGGAGCAGGCCGTGGCAGAAGTCGCCGCCGGTGCAGCCGAACATCAGCTCGTAGGTGTAGGCCGGGTAGTTCAGCTGGCGCTCGACGAGGTCGGGGAAGTTCGGCGCCACCGACGCGATCTTGGCCACCATGCGTTCCGCCATCTCGTCGCGCAACCGCCCCTGCGACTCCCGGTCGGCTCCGATGGGCAGGTAGAACGCGAAGCTGCTCGCCGCGTGCATGCCGGGAGGCGCCAGGCCGGGGTCGTCGAGCGACGGGATCTGCAGGTTGAAGGAGGGCGACCCGGGCACCTCCCCGCGGACGCAACCCTCGAAGTCCCGCTGCATCTGCTCGGCCGTGCCGAAGAACGTCACGTTGCGCCCGAACCGGCTGCCGTTCAGCTCCTCGTACGGGGCGCGGTACTCGGGCAGCCCGCGCAGCGCGAAGTGGGCCTGGAAGTACGCGGCCCGGTGATCGATGGCGTTGACCCGGCGCACGAATGCCTCGGGCAGGGCGTCCGGATCGACCAGCTGGGTGAAGGTCGCCGTCGGGTCGAGGTTCGAGACCACGACGGGCGCCGTGGCCACCTCGCCGTCGCCGAACTCGACGCCCTTGACGACACCGTCGTCGACGACGATGCCGGAGACCTTGACGTGGCGCCGGAGCTCGCCCCCGTACCCTTCGAACAGGCCGAGCAGGTGGTCGGCGATGGTGCCCAGCCCGCCCCGCACCTTGGACATCGTCGCCGTCCCGGGCGACGCCAGGGCGAACGCCAGGCACAGCGCGCTGCCGGGTGAGTACGGGCCCCGGAACGTGGAGTTGACGGCGAGAAAGCTCAGCATGCTGCGCACGGGCGCGTGCTTCGCCTTGTCGGGGAGGAAACGGTCGACGACGTCCATCACGCTGCCGAACATCGCCCCGCGGATCGCCTCGCGCTCCGCCTCGTTGGTGGCGCAGGCCCACATCTCGTCCAGCGACCGCGGCCCCCGGCGCACGTCGAAGCGGCCGATGGCCCGGGCCGGCGCCTCGGCCCAGGCCGCCACCTCCGCCATGCCGAGGACGGCCTCGATGCCGAGCGTGTCCCCGAGGTGCTCGAGGAGGCGCTCGGGGTCCGAATAGAGGAAGAGGGGCGGCTGGTCGTCGCCCCCGATGCTGGCCGACTGGACCTCGGGCTCGTAGATGGGGCAGGACCCCAGATCGAGCTCCTCGTAGACCTCGTTCGGCACCGGGAACTGGATGGAGCCGGCCAATTCGAAGCGGTAGCCACGGATCAACTCGGTGGTCGACGCCATCCCGCCGATGAAGTGGTTCTTCTCCAGGCAGAGCACGCGCAGGCCGCCGCGCGCCATCACCGCGGCGGCCGTCAGGCCGTTGTGCCCTGCGCCGATGACGATGGCGTCGTAGTCCGGCATCGGCACGGGACTGTAGCGGTTCGAGCAGTCGCTCGAGCGACCCGCGCCACGCCAGATCCACCGCCCGTTTCCCGGTCACGGCCAACACGTCGGGATGGCCGAGCCCTCGGGGTCCTCGTCACCGAGGTGGCGGCACGGCGCCAGCAGGTCGCCCGGTTGTCCCGGCACATCGCCGATCTCGGGGGATCCCGGACGGTGGGGGCGGTCCGGTCCCGCGGGGCGGCCGACGTCGGCGCCGGGCCGCGTGGCTCAGGGGAGCCCCTTGATGTGGCTCCGCAGCTCCTGCGAGTGCTCGCCGGCCCGCACGCGCTCGAGCAATGCGTCCGCCTCCTCCTCGCTCATCCCGCCCTCGATGACCGCCGCCGTGGTGCGCGCGCCCGCGTGCCGGGCCCGGATGGCGGCGATGACGGCCTCGAACTCGTCCGTACCCTCGGCCGCCCGCAGGCGTTCTGCCTCTTCGTGCGTGATGCGGCCCGATGCCACCATGGTGTCGACCTGGTCGATGATGCGCTGCTCGTTCATCGAGTCTCCTCTCGTGGTTCCGCGCTGCTCGTCGACTTCATGCCGCCGGATGCGGCACACCCTCCCTCGACGTCCCGGTGCGCCTCTCCTCTTCGGCATCGAAGCGTTCGGCGCACCGGTCGGAGCAGAAGTAGTACCGGGTGCCGTCGCGGTCGAGGGAGGCCGGTGCGTGCGCCTTCTCGACCTGCATCCCGCAGACCGGGTCGCGGGCGTCGCGGCTCCCTGCTCCGAGGCGCTCACGGTTCCGGTACAGCCAGTACAACACGCCGAACAGGAGCAGGAAGACCAGGTTGAGATAGGTGGTGTAGTTCCACGAGAAGTGGGCCGGGGCCACCGTGGTCGGACGCGCCGTGGGCACCAGACCGGCGCCGCGGAAGAGCAGCTCGGTCAGGAGACCGGCGGTCGACATGAGGGCCCAGAACACCGCCAGCATCCGGAGCATCAGCCGAGTGCCGTAGTAGCGCCGGTAGATGAGGAGGAGCGGGAAGGCGATCAGGTCGGCGAAGATGAACGAGATCACGCCGCCGAAGGAGATCCCGCCCTTCCACAGTGCCGCCGCCAGCGGGACGTTGCCGATGGAGCAGACGAAGCTGACGATGGCGATGAAGGGGCCCACGACGACGTTCTCCACGCTCGTCCAGAACCCATGGCCCGTGAGGAAGACCGCCTGCCACACCGACACCGGCACCATCACGGCGAGGAACCCCGCGACGGTGTAGCCGACGATCAGCTCACGCCGCAGCATCGTGAGGTCCGCCATGGTGAAGGTCGCGCTGTCCGCCCAACCGGCCGGCGACCGCAGGCGCGCCGTGAGGGGCTCCGGGGCGCCCTCGGGGGCCGGCGCCACCTCGTCCCGTTCGTCGGCGCCGTCATTCCGCCGCAGCCGCTCCCGCGCCTCCACCACGATGCGGCCGCGCAGCCACAGGGCGCCCAGCGTGGCCAACAGGACGATCATGATGATCCCGCCGACGAACTCGCTCACCGCGAACTGCCAGCCCATCAGCACGACGAGCACGATGCCCAGCTCGATCACCAGGTTGGTCGAGGCGAACATGAAGACCATGGCGGCGATGTAGTCGGCGCCCTTGACGACGAGCGACTTGGCCATGGCCGACGCCGCGTACGAGCAGGACGACGAGACCATCCCGTACGCCGAGGCCCGCACGACCGCCGGCGCCCGGTGGTCGCCGAGCCGCCGGCGCATGGCGTCCCGAGGCACGAAGGCCTGGACCGCACCGGACAGGCCGAAGCCCAGCACCAGCGGCCAGAGGGTCTCCCAGAACATGAAGAAGCCCTCGCGGAGCGAGCGTCCGATGTCCACCAGGACGGCGGCGGTGGCGACCACGGGCGTCAGGAGCGCACCAGCCGGCCGATGGCGGCGGACGCCTCGTCGAGCTTCTCGGCCGCCTCGTCCCCGCCCTGGCGCACCGCGTCGGACACGCAGTGGGCCAGGTGGTCGTCGAGGAGCTCGAGCGCGACGGCCTGGAGGGCCTTCGTCGCCGCCGAGACCTGCTCGAGGATGTCGATGCAGTAGCGGTCCTCGTCGACCATGCGCTGCAACCCCCGGACCTGGCCCTCCACCCTGCGCAGGCGCTTCTGGAGGGCTGCTTTGTTCTCGATGTAGCCGGGCCCCATGGCAACTCCCTTCGCCGTATACCCCCATAGGGTATAGGCCGAGGGCCCGCGGCCGTGCGCCGGACGTCATCGGTGATGGTCGTGCTCCCGGTGTCGGGAATCCCGAGACGTGGGCGCGGCCGGGCGAGGCGGCCTGCCCGGTCCCTCAGCCGCCCAGGATGCCGAGCCCTTCGTCCCGCAGCCCCTTGGCCCGCGCCTCGGCGAAGTTCTCCAGCCACTCGCGCATCTCCTGGCTCCCCGAGTCGTCCGCCCAGCGCCGGGGCATGGCGGGGAACGAGTAGTCGGCGGGGAGCGGGGGCGGCGGCGGCTCCTCGGCCCGCCGCTCCATGGCGGCGGCGACGACCGGTGCGAGGCGTGCCGCCTTCGTCCGGACCTGGGCCTCGTCGCGCTCCTTGAACGCGGGGAGGACCTCCCGGCCGAACAGCTCGAGCGACTCGCAGATGTCCTCGTGGCGGTTCCGGCCGGCCTGCAGGACGAAGATGACCTGGTCGACGCCCGCCTCCTCGAACCGTTCGAGGTACGCGCGCACCTGCGCGGGCGTTCCCGTCGCTCCCCGTAGGCCGGTGCGGTCGCCGGCCGCCAACTTGGCGCCGAGCCGCTCCTGGCGCAGGGCCGTCTCGATCTCCGGGGAGTAGCCCTGCTGGCCCCGTCGCTCGAGGTACTCGCTCCAGACGTCCGTCGAGCCGGGGCGGTGCTCGCCGAAGACGTAGTAGTGCCCGAGCGAGTAGCCGAAGAAGTTGCCACCCTCGAGGCCGCGGTCGAGTGCGACCCGCTCGTCGGGGTGGCACATCATCTGGGTGACGCAGGCGATGTTGGCGTTGACGGCGAGGCCGACGGGCACACAGCGCTCGGCGAGCGTCTGCTCGTAGTCGGACACCCACTTCCTCGCCTCCTCCGGGTCGATGAAGGCGAAAGTCAACGCGCCGATCCCCTTCTCGGCCGCCAGGAGGATGGTGTCCCGCCGGGAGCAGGCCACCCACAGCGGAGGGTGCGGGCGCTGCATCGGCTTGGGCACGACGTTGCGCGGCGGCATCTGCACGAAGCGCCCGTCGACGCCGCTGAACGGGGTCTCGGTCATGCAGCGCAGCGCGACCTCGAGCCCCTCCAGCCAGGCGTCGCGCTTCGTCACCGGGTCCACCAGGAACCCTCCGAGCTCCGCCTCGGAGCCCGACTCCCCCGAGCCGAACTCGACCCGGCCGCCGGAGAGGAGATCGAGCGTCGCCACGCGCTCCGCCGTGCGGGCGGGATGGTTGTAGCCCGGCGCGGTCTGGACGATGCCGTGCCCGAGCCGGATGTCCTTCGTGCGCTGGCTGCACGCGGCGAGGAAGACCTCCGGGGCCGAGGAGTGGCTGTACTCCTCGAGGAAGTGGTGCTCGACCTCCCACACGACGTCGATGCCCAGCCGGTCGGCCAGCTCGACCTGCTCGAGGGCGTCCTGGAGCAGCTGGTACTCGCTGTCCTCCTGCCACGGACGGGGGAGCTGGTGCTCGTAGAAGACGCCGAACTTCACGCCGCACCCAGCGCGTGGAACTCGGCGAGGAGGTCCGATCCGTCGGGGTGCTTCGCACACCAGAACTCGACCTCGCCGAGGGCGGCGCGCCGGCCCTCGTCGCGGGCGGGACCCAGGCTGTGGGTGAGCAGCGGCTCCCAGATCCGCCCGATCATGTCGCGGCCGGGGTGGCGGCGCCCTCCCTCGCCGACCCAGGTGCGATCCCGCATCTCCGACAGGGCGGTGCGCAGGTAGTCGACGTGCGGCGTCTCGTCGGCCCGGATGTACCCCACCAGCCGGGCGGCCTCGCCGTCCCCGGCCACGAGGTCGGTGTCGGACATCCAGGCCTCGGCCCAGGCGAAGGTGTGGAAGGCGGAGAGCTCAATGAAGAGGACGCGGACCATCAGGGACACCATCGCCTCGAGCTCGGGCGGGATGTCGTCGGGCAGCAGGCGGGCCGCGCCGGCGCCCGGTCTCCCGGCCCCGAAGCCCATCCGCTCGAGCATGGCGTCGACGTCGAGCTCGGCGCAGGAGCGGTCGAACGCGATATCTCGGGCGGCGAACCACATGTCCCGGTGGCCCGCCTCGGCGTCGAAGCCGGCCTCGTCGCGACCGTGCGCCTCGAACAGGCCGCGGCCCAGATGGTCGATCGCCGTCCCGGCGATGTCCTCGGCGAAGTGGCGCTGGAGGTCGTGTGGCTTGAGCAGGCGGATGTTGGCCCCGTACCCCTCCACCGTCCCGATGCGCGTCAGCGTCGCCATCAGCGGCTCCGGGACGCCGGCGCGGATGAGGAAGCGGGCCTGCTCGACGTTGGGGAACGACCGCTCCCAGCGCTCGATCGGCACGTCGACCAGCTCGCTCGAGAAGAGCCGTCCGTTCTGCGCGCCCCAGGCCCGGATCGCCGGGACGCGGAAGCGGGTCCTTGGCGAGACGTAGGTGCCGTCCTCGTCGAAGCCGCCGTGGCAGCGCACGCCGCCGGCGATCAGCGGTGCAGCGACACGGTGGTCAGCCAGCAGCTCGTGCTCCGTGAACTGCACCTGCGCGGCGCCCATGGCCGGCCCTCCCGTCACCCGTCCGTGCTGACTTCGTGCGTGTGCACACACTTGCCCCTGGACGGAGGGAGGGCAAGCTGCGCCCTCAGCCGACCACCTGCGCCTGCTCCACGCGGCCCCCCAGGTCGGCGGAGGCCTCCCGGATGCAGTTCCGGCCGGCGGCCTTGGCCTGGAACAGGGCCTCGTCTGCCTGCGCGACGACCTCCATGACGGTCAGTGTGCTGCCGGGCGCCCAGCGGGCGACCCCGCCGCTCATGGTGACGACGGGAGGCAGCGACGGCCGTGCGCCGTGGGGAATGGCGGCGTCGGCGACCGTGCGCCGGATCCGGTCCCCCGTGGCGAGCAGGGAGTCGCCCGGGCGAAGGTCCGGCAACAGCAGCAGGAATTCCTCGCCGCCGTACCGGTAGGCGCACTCCCCCGCGCGCACGACGAAGTCGATGCACGAGGCGACGTGCCGGAGCGTCTCGTCGCCGGCGACATGACCGTAGTGATCGTTGTAGAGCTTGAAGTGGTCCACGTCGAACAGCGCGACGCCGTAGGTGCGACCGACCCGCAGGGCCCGTGCGTGCGTGCGGATGAGGTCCTCCTCCATGCGGCGGCGGTTCCCCAGGCCGGTCAGGTCGTCGGTGCGCGACAGGTCCAGCAGATGGAGGTTCGCCCGCTCGAGCTCGTCCTGGGTCTCGCTGAGCTTGCCGTGCAGCTCCGTCACCCGGTCCGCCGCGATCAGGCGCGTCTGCACGGCGAAGGAGTCGACCGGCTTGATCAGGTAGTCGTCGGCGCCGGCGTTCATGCCCTCGAGCACGTGCTCGGGATGGTCGAGACCCGTCGTGAGCACGATGTAGACGTAGCTGTCGCCCGTGCCCTCCCGCACTCGGCGGCAGAGCTCGGGGCCGTCGATCCCGGGCATCATCCAGTCGGTGAGCAGGACGTCGATGCCGCCCGCCGACAGCAGGTCCCAGGCGCGCGAACCCTCCTCGGCCACGATGCACTCGTGGCCGAGCTTCGTCACTATGGCCTTCAGCAGCAGGCGGCTCGTGGGGTCGTCGTCCGCGATGAGGATCCGCATGTCACCCCTTCTGCAGGACTGCCTGCAGCGCGGACCGGGCACGGGACAATTCCGACTCGAACCGTTCCGTCAGCACGGCGACGCCCTGCAGCTGCGCCTGCCGGGCCCGGGCCTCCATGGCGCCGCACACCTCGGCCAGGGCGGCGGCACCGACGTTCGCGCTGGCACCCTTGAGCGTGTGGGCGGCGTGCTCGACACCGGGCTGATCACGATCCTCGAGAGCCCGCTGGATCCTGTCGTGGCTGTCCTCGCTCAGGGCGAGGTACTCGTCGACGATCTCCTGCAAGGCCGCGCCTTCGCCGTCGTCGAGGCTCAGCAGCAAGTCGATCTGGGAGCGGTCCAGGGGATCGCTCAGGACGTCGCTCATGGTGCGCCCACCTGTTCGGGTTCGTGTGCGGACCTGGTGACCCACCGCTCCAGGACGGTGGCCACCGCCTCCAGACGCACGGGTTTGGTGATGAAGTCGTCCATCCCGGCGGCCATGCAGTTCTCCCGGTCGCCTTCCATCGCCGCCGCGGTCATCGCGATGATCGGGATGTGCCCGTTGGACCCCTCCATCCGCCGGATGGCCCGCGTCGCCTCGTACCCGTCCATCTCGGGCATCTGGCAGTCCATCAGGACCGCGTCGTAGGTTCCCGATCCGAAGGCGTCGACGGCTTCGAGGCCGTTGTTGGCGATGGCGAACGTGTAGCCCAGGTTCTCGAGCACCTTGGAGCCGACGAGCTGGTTCACCTTGTTGTCCTCGACGAGCAGGATCCGCCCCGACCTGGCGGCGGGCTCGGGGCGCTCTCGCACGGGCGATTCCGCCGGCGCGAGGCTCGTCCCCGAGTTGAGGCTGGTGATCAGGCAGTCGAACAGCTCCGAGGCGCGGACCGGCTTGGTCAGGCTCGCCGCGAAGCCGGTCAGGTGCGACTCGGCCGCTTCGAGGCGGTGGCCGGAGGAGCTCAGGAGGAAGAGCATGGTCTGCGCGGTGGCCGGGTCCCCCTTGAGCGTCCGGGCCAGCTCGATCCCGTCCATGCCCGGCATGTTGAGGTCGACCACGCCCAGGTCGAACGACCGGCCGTCCTCGGCGGCGGTGAGGGCCAACTCCAGGGCCTGGAAGCCGTCGGCGGCCTCGACCGCCTCCACGCCCCAGGACAGCAGCTGCTGGCGGAGGATCCTCCGGTTGGTGGCGTTGTCGTCGACGACCAGCGCGCGTTGGCCCGAGAGCGTGCGCGGGTCCCCGTTCCGCTCGTCGGGGGACGCGTCCTCGCCGCGCCGCAGGGACAGCTCGAACCAGAACCGCGAGCCTTCGCCCGGCGTGCTGTCGAGGCCGAGCCGGCCCCCCATAAGCTCGACCAGCTGGCGGCTGATGGCCAGGCCGAGACCGGTGCCGCCGAACTTGCGCGTGGTCGACGAGTCGGCCTGCGCGAAGGCGCTGAACAACCGCTCCTGGTCCTCCGCGGCGATGCCGATCCCCGTGTCGATCACGTCGAAGTGCAGCGCCACGCGCTCGGCGTTCTGGTGCAGGACGCTCACCCGGATCACCACCTCGCCCTCCGAGGTGAACTTCACCGCGTTGGCGCCGAAGTTGAGCAGGATCTGCCGGATGCGGGTGCCGTCCCCGAGCAGCGCGGCGGGAACGTCCGGCTGGACGTCGACCAGGAGCTCGATCCCCTTCGTGTGCGCCGTGCCGGCCAGGATGCGGCCGACGTCGTCGACAACCGTGGGCACGTCGAGCCCCGACTCGTCGATCTCGAGCTTCCCGGCTTCGATCTTCGAGAAGTCCAGAATGTCGTTGATGATCACCAGGAGGCTCTCGGCCGAGAGCTTGACGCCGGTGGCGAGCTCGAGCTGCTCGTCGTCGAGATCGGTCTCCAGCAGGAGGTCGGTCAGCCCGATGACGCCGTTCATCGGCGTCCGGATCTCGTGGCTCATGGTCGACACGAACTGCGACTTCGTCTTCGAGGCCACCAGGGCGGCGTCGCGCGCGGCGACCAGGTCCTGGGCCGCCTGCCGGGCCTCGGTCACGTCGCCGCCGTTGAGGACGTAGCCGTTGACCGACGGGTCCTCGAGGAGGTTGGCCGCCGTCCAGTCGATGGTCCGCCACTCCCCGTTGGCGCGTTGCATGCGCACCTCGAAGACGGCCGTGTCGCCGTGGTCGTCGGAGAGCCCCGTGAGGTGCTCGATCACGGCGCGGGCGTCGTCGGGATGCACGAGCTCGGTGAAGTGCTTGCCCTCGAGGTCGGTGGGGGCGTAGCCGAGCACGCGTTCTGCCGACGGGGTGATGTAGGCGATCCGCAGGTCCGCCTCCATCACCGCGATCAGGTCCCAGGTCTTGTCGATGAGCGAGCGGAAGCGCGCCGTCTTGAGCGAGTGGGCCTCGCGCACGGCGAGGGCCAGGCGCACGGACGCCACCAGCAGGGTGACCGTGGCCAGTGCGATGGCCGGACGACCGATGTGCACGAAGCTCGCCACCACGAGGATCCCCATGCTGATGGCCACGCCGAAGGCGGGCAACGCGAACCCGGCGACCCGGTCGATGCCCGGGTTCTCCACCCGGGGCGGCAGGAGCCACACGGCGAGGGCCAGCAGGGTCAACGAGATCGGCCACGCCATGCCGTTGGTGATGTACCCCAACCGGCTCGCCGGCTGGAGGAGGTTGAAGGTGTCGCCGATGGCATTGGCCCCCAGGGCCACGGCCGCGATGGCGAAGAAGGTCCGGAACCCCCTCGGGAGGACGAACAGGGCGCCCACGCAGAGGGAGAGCAGCAGCAGGTCGCCCAGCGGGTAGACGAGCTTGGTGGCGGCCGCCAGCGACCCCCCGCCCGTCACCCTGATCACCGCGGCCACCACGAACGCGGCCGACAACGCGGCCACCCCGAGCCCGGCGATGAGGCCGTCGAGGGAGGTGGTGAGGAGCGACGCCCGGTTGCCGCGCCGGATCAGCAGCGCGAACGCCAGGAAGCAGAACAGGAAGAAGCCCACGTAGAAGCCGTCGGCGGCCGACGGCACCGGCGGCGTGGCCCCGCCCAGGGACTCCATGGTGAGCGCGAAGTCACCGACGGCCCACGAGATGCACGCCACGCCCATGATGAGGGGGAACAGCCGGGCCACCGGGTTGCTCTCCCGCCAGGAGCCCTCGAAGTAGCGGGCGAGGCAGAGGTTGCCCACGGTGAACTCGAGGAGCACGACGCCCCACCCGTCGACCGGGGTGAAATACGAGCCGGTGGCCCGCACGACGAGGGAGATCAGATAGGCGACGACGAGGGCGCCGGCGATCCCGAGCGTCCAGCGGACCCGGGTCGGGACGCGGTGGGTCCCCCAACGCTGCGCGTGCTCTGCGTCCGCACCCGGCGTGTCGGGCGACGGGACCGGCGGCGCGCTCGCCTCGTCGGCCCGCGCCATGACTGTGACCCCCATCCCCTACATGACGGCAGAATGGCAGCCCGGGTTGAGGATGGGGCGCCGTTTGGGGCTGAATTGATCGGGCGGGGTCTAGGGTGAGCGCCGTCCATGTTCTACGCGTTGATCTTCAGCCTCCTGGCGCTCGTGCTGGTCGTGGCGGCGGCGAGCACGATGGTCCGGCGCCGGCGCGCCCTGGCGCGTGAGGAGGCCGAGATGGACGGCACGGACCCCTTGCAACCCGGCTACGACTGATTCGCACCGCCCGCCTCGTCGCCCTTGGCGAGGAGGCGGTCCAGGTTCGCCCGCAGCTCGGGCGACACGAAGGAGCGGTCCTCCGCGCTCAGCGCGAAGTCGATCGTCGCCAGCACCGCTCGCTCCAGGTGCAGGTTGAGCACCCGCCGGGTGTCCTCGACGGCACGGCGGGGCAGCCGTGCGATGCGCTGCGCACAGGCCAGCGCCGCGTCGACGACCTCGGCATCGGGGCAGACGTGGTTCACCAGGCCGATCTCCGCCGCGCGCTGCGCCGGTATGCGGTCACCGGTCAGCGCGTACTCCTTGGCCAGCTGGAGGCTGATCATGAGCGGCCACGACACCGGACCCCCGTCCGCCGCGACCAGACCGACCGCGACGTGGGGATCCGCCAGGTGCGCGCTCTCCGCCATGAAGACGATGTCGGAGAGCGCCACGAGACTGCACCCGAGGCCCACGGCCGGGCCGTTGACCGCGGCCACGATCGGGACGCGGCACGCGACCATCCCGGTGACGATCTGGCGGCCGTGCGCCAGGCTCTCCTTGCGGAGCACGCCGTCGCGGGCCAGCTCGTCGATGTAGGTGAAGTCGCCGCCGGCCGAGAACGCCCGGCCGTTGCCCGTCAGCACCACCGCCCGGGCGCCGTCGTCCTCGTCGATCTGGGGGAACAGCCGCGCCAGCCCGGCGTGGAGCTCGTGGTTCGTCGCGTTGAGATGCTCCGGGCGGTTGAGACGCACCACGCGGACCGGGCCGTCGACCGTCACCTCGATCGCGTCGGGGACATCGTACGAAGTCATCTCCCACCTCTCATGAGACCGGCAAGCCGAGGATACGGCGGGCCACCAGGTTCCGTTGGATCTGCGACGTCCCGCCCATGACGCTCTGCGCCCGACTGTAGAGGTAGGCGTTGAGCCAGGTGTCGTCCCCCCCGTCGTGGGCGACGCCGCCGATGGCGAGCGCCGCGTGGCCGACGGCTTGCTCCACCGACGTCATCAACAGCTTGTCGACCGACCCCTCGGGCCCGTGCGTGATGCCGTCGAGCCGGTCGGACAGTCGCCGCCGGACGTGCTGGCGCAGCATCTCGACCTCGACCATCGCCCAGCCGAGCTCGCCGACCTGCTCCGGCCCGTACGCGCCGGGGTCCGCCTCGACGCGGCGCCGGAGCTCGTTGACCGTCTTGGCGTAGCGGGCCACGTAGCCGAGCTCGCCCGGCTCCCGCTCGTGGCTCACCACGGTCATGGCCAGCGCCCAGCCCTCGCCCGGCAGCCCGATCATGTTGGCGGCGGGCACCCGGGCGCCGTCGAAGTGCACCTCGCCGAACTCCTTGGTGACCCCGTTGATCATGCGCAGGGGCCGCTGCTCGATGCCGGGCTGGCTCATGGGGACGGCGAAGGCCGAGATGCCCCGGTGCTTGGCGACGTCGTGGTCGGTGCGGGCGAGGAGCAGGCACCAGTCGGCCTCGTCGGAGTAGCTCGTCCAGATCTTCTGGCCCGAGAGCACGTACTCGTCCCCCTCACGGACGGCGCGCGTGCGCAACGACGCCAGGTCGGAGCCGGCGTCGGGCTCGCTGAAGCCCTGGCACCAGCGGGCGCGCCCGTTCACGATGCCGGGGAGGAAGCGCCCCTTGACGTCGTCGTTGCCGTGCTCGAGGAGGCCCTGGACCAGATAGCCCAGGCTCGGCCGGGGCGGCGCGCCGGCGGAAGCCAGCTCCTCGTCGACGATCACCTCGAAGACCGGCGGCCGGCCCTGCCCGCCGATCTCCGCCGGCCACGACATGCCGAAGAACCCGGCGTCGTACAGCGAGCGATGCCAGGCCGCCATGCCGGCCCAGTACGCGTCGTCGGTCGAGGAGGCCGGCAGCCGCGGCGTGTTGTCCCGCAGCCATCCCCGGAGGCGCCGCCGGAAGTCGGACTCCTCGGGCGAGTCACCGAAGTCCATCACGTCCCCCGATCCCGTGATGGGCGAGCACGTGCGCCAGGCTGGCCGGCGCGTTGCCGAGCACGTCGGCGGAGAGCAGCGCCCGGCGGAGGTAGACGTGCGCGAGGCACTCCCACGTGTTGCCGATGCCCCCGTGCACCTGGATGCCGGTCTCGCACACGCGGCGGGCCGCCCGGGCGCAGTACGCCTTGGCCACGGCGGCGGCCGCCAGGGCCTCGCCGGGTGGGAGCGCGTCGACCCCCCAGGCTGCGTGCAACGTGACGCTGCGCGCCCCCTCGGTGGCCACGAACGCGTCGGCCAGCAGGTGCTGCACGGCCTGGAAGGAACCGATGGCCACGCCGTACTGCCGGCGGTGCGCGGCGTAGGCGCAGGCGAGCTCCACCGCACCGCGCATGGTGCCGACGAGGTCGGCGCACGTCACCGCGAGCCCGAGCGCGCTCCAGCGCGTGAGGTCCCCGGCGAGCGGGCGGTCGGCGCCCTCGACCGGCGTCACCCGCGTGTGCGGGTCGAGGACCGCAGACGGGCGGGTCAGGTCGGGACCGGCGGGCGCGGACGCCGTGGCGGGCAGGTCGGCCCGGGCCAGGCGACCCCCCTCGCCGTCGGGGAGGATCAGGAGCGCGCCGGTCGAGCCCTCGGTGTCGACGGCCACGACGGGCCGCCCGTCGTCTCCCGCTCCCCGGGCCAGCGCCCGGAGCCGGCCGTCCAGCGCGACGGTCTCGGGCTCCTCGCTGGGCGGTGCACCCGCCAACCGGCGGAGCTCGGCGGCGAGCGTCGGCCCGAGGAACGACGCGTCGGCCGGGCCGCGCCCGAGCTCCTCGGCGACGATGGCCGCCTCGACGCCCGATGCCAGCGGTCCACCACCCTCCGCCGCGCACCGCAACTCCCTCCATCCGGACGCCGCGACGGCGGCGCTCAGCTCGGACGCACGTGCGTGGTCCGCGATCTGCGCGACCGTCTCGGGGCCGAGACGGTCGACGACCCGGGCGGCGGCGTCGCGCAGGGCCTGCTGCTCCCGGGAGAGCCGGACATCCATCAATCCTCCTGCGCCGGGGCGAGCCGCGACTGCGACCACTGGTCGCGCAGCGTGCGGCGCAGCACCTTGCCCGAGGGCAGGCGGGGTATCTCGTCGACGATGACGACGTGGCGCAGGTGCTTGTAGGTCGCCAGTGACTCGGCCACGAGCTGCTCGAGCTCGCCCTCGGCCGGCGGCCGTTCCGGGTCGACCTTGACCGCCGCCACGGGCACCTCGCCGGCCCGGACGTCGGCCACGCCGAACACCGCGCAGTCGAGCACGGCCGGATGCCGGTACAGCACCGCCTCCACCTCCGCCGGCGCCACCTGGAAGCCGCTCACCTTGATCATCTCCTTCGAGCGGTCGGTCAGGTGGACCCACCCTTCGGGCTCGAGCCACCCGACGTCGCCGGTGCGGTACCAGCCGTCGGCGAACGCGTCGGCCGTGGCGTCGTCGGGGAGGTAGCCGGCCATGACGGAGGGGCTGCGCACCTGGATCTCCCCGGTCTCCCCCGCAAGGAGGACTTTCCCGGTCTCCAGGTCGGCGATGCGCAACTCGACGCCCGCCGGGGGCAGCCCCGCCGAGTCCAAGCGCCACGACTCCGGCCGGTCGACCGGGTTGGCGGCGATGACCGGCAGCTCGCTCGCGCCGTAGGCGGGCAACCAGCGCACCCCCGTCCGCTCGGTCACGACGCGGGCGACGCTCTCGCTGACCGGCGTCGCCCCCCACATGATGTACCGGAGGGACGAGAGGTCGTACGCCTCGAGCCGGGGATGGTTCGCCATGGCGAGGGCGATCGGCGCCACCGCCATCTCGAGCGTCATCCTCTCGGCGGCGATCCGCTGCAGCACCTCGTCGAGGTCGAAGCGCCGGTAGAGCCGGACGGTCGCGCCGGCCGCGACGGCCGTGAGCAGGTTGAGCAACCCGAGGATGTGGGAGGGCGGCGTCGCCACGCCGAAGCGGTCGTCGGGCCCGAGACCCAGGACCGTGTGCCAGTGCTCCGTCGCATGCCCGATGGAGTCGTGGGTGTGCCGCACCGCCTTGGGCAGCCCCGTCGTGCCCGAGCTGAAGACCAGGACCGACTCGGCGGATCCCCCCGGGGGGTCGCTCCCGACGGCGGCGGTGCTGTGCGCGAAGGGGTCCGCCGCGTCGTCGAGGTCCGTCACGCCCGGCGCGCCCAGCGTCTCGGCGAGCAGCGGGGCGGACTCGGCGTCGGCGACCCCGTGCACGGGGCCGGTCAGGTCCAGGGCATGGCCGACCTCGGTCGACTTCCACGCCGGGCTGAGGAGCACGGCGGCCGCGCCCAGCTTGCTGACGGCGTAGACCGTGGTGACGAACTCGACGCGGTTGGACGTCATGACGGCGACGCGGTCACCGGCCCGGATCCCCCGGGTCGAGAGGTGCCGGGCGAACGCGTTGCTGAGCCCGTCGAGGTCACGGAAGGACCAGCAGGCGTCCCCCGCCCGGACCGCCGCCCGCTCGCCGAACCGGTCCGCGGCGGCGGCGAGGTTCGCGTGCATGGTGGGCGCTGCCATCGGAAACATTCTTCTCTCATTTGAGATCGATCGTCAACAGACGGCGGATGTACACTTCTCAAATGCGAGCAGGGACGTCCTTCGATGACCGTTGACGAGCAGGACGACGTACGGCAGGAGATCATCGGGACCGTGCGGCGGTTCGTCGCCCGCGAGGTCGCCCCCGTCGCGGCGGTGCTCGAACGCGAGGACCGCTACCCCGACGAGATCGTCGAGCAGATGAAGGCGCTCGGCCTGTTCGGCGTGACCATCCCCGAGGCCTACGGCGGGCTCGGCCTCGACCTGTTGACCTACATCGGGGTGATCGAGGAGCTCGCCTACGGCTGGATGAGCCTGACCGGCGTCGTCAACACGCACACCATGGCCGCCACGCTGATCCTCCAGCACGGCACGGACGACCAGAAGGATCGGTGGCTGCCGTCCATGGCCTCGGGCGAGCGCCGGGGCGCGCTCTCCCTGTCCGAGCCCGATGCCGGGAGCGACACCCGCAACATCTCCTGCCGGGCGCGACGCGACGGCGAGGAGTTCGTGGTGAACGGCACCAAGGCCTGGGTCACCAACGGGGAGCGGGCCTCGGTGGTCGCCCTGGCCGCCCGGACGGACGAGGGGATCTCCGCGCTGATCGTCGAGAAGGAGCCCGGTCCTGCCTTCGAGGGGATCTCCGTCAGCCGGCACGTCGGCAAGCTCGGCTACCGCGGGGTCGAGACCGTCGACATGGCCTACGTCGACCACCGCGTCCCCGTGGCGAACCTCGTCGGGGAGCCGGGCCGCGGCCTGGCGCAGATCCTCAGCGTCCTGGAGCTCGGTCGCATCAACATCGCCGCCCGCGCCGTGGGCGTCGCCCGGGCCGCCTTCGACGCCGCGTTCGCGTACGCCCAGCAGCGGGTCACGTTCGGCAAGCCGATCGTGGAGCACCAGGCGATCCAGCTCAAGATCGCCGAGATGGCGACGCAGCTCGAGGCGGCCCGCCTCCTGACCCGCAACGCCGCCGAGCGCAAGACGGCCGGGCTGCGCTGCGACGTCGAAGCCGGCATGGCCAAGCTGTTCGCCAGCGAGACCGCGCTCGCGCTGGCCACCGAGGCCATGCGGATCCACGGTGGCGCCGGCTACACCACTGACACCCCGGTGGAGCGGTACTACCGCGACGCCCCCCTGATGGTGATCGGGGAGGGGACCAACGAGATCCAGAAGCTGGTCATCGCGCGGGGCCTGCTGGCCCGGGCGCGCTAGGAGCCGCCCGGGCGCGGCCGGGCGCCGCGCAGCTCCCCGAGCACCTCGTCGGTGTGCTGCCCGAGCGACGGGACGGGTGCGGCCGGCGCGACTGCCGCGTCGGAGAAGCGCACCGGGCCGTTGACCGAGCGCTGGGTGTGGCCGGCGCCGCCTCCTCCGATCTCGACGATGCCGTCGTTCGCCAGCAGCTGGGCGTCCTCGACGACCTCGGCCGGCGTCAGCGCCGGCGCCCACCACACACCCGCCCGCTCGAAGCGCTCCGCCCACTCGGGGAGCGGGCGCCGGGCGATGATCTCGTCGAGGATCGCGATGATCTCGGTGCGGTGGCGCCGGATGGCGACGGCGTCGGCAAAGCGCGGGTCCTCGGCCAGGTCGGGGCGCCCGAGGGCGCGGCACACGGCGTCGATGTGCCGGGAGGCCTCGAGGCCGGTGAAGAAGAACCAGCGGCCGTCGGCGGCGCGGTACGGGTTCATCAGCGGGGCCTGGTTCCGCTCCCTCGGTTCGGCGCGCGCCACCTTGCCCAGGGTCATCTGCAGCCCGAGGTCCCAGCCCAGGACGTAGGTGCCCGTGCGCAGCAGCGAGACCTCGACGACGCGGCCGCGACCGGTGGCCCGCTGCTCCATCACCGCGGCGAGGAGGCCGGCCAGCGCGGCGAGCCCGGTGATGTGGTCGCCGACGCCGCCGCGGGCGTTGAGCGGCGTCCCCTCGTGGTCGGCCATCTGCATGGAGAGCCCCGACCGCGCCCAGAACGCACCGATGTCGTAGGTCGGCCGGTTGCGCTCCTCGCCCCGCAGCCCGTAGCCGCTGATGCTGCAGTACACCAGGCGGGGGTGGCGCCCGACGGTGGCCGCCGGCTCGAGGCCGAGGCCGTCGAGGGCGTCGGGGCGCAGGTTGGAGACGAAGACGTCCGCCGTGGCCAGCAGCTCCTCGAGGTGCTGGCGCCCCTGCGGGTCGCGCAGGTCGAGCACCACGCTGCGCTTGCCCCGGTTGTCGAGCGAGAAGGCCGGGTTCGGCATGTCGCTGTCGATGCCCAGTGACCCGAACACCTGCCGCATCGGGTCGCCGCCCGGTGCCTCGACCTTGATCACGTCGGCACCCCAGTCGGCGAGCAGCGCGGCTGCGGAGGGTGCGGCCACCCACACGCCCAGCTCCACCACCCGGAGGTCGGCGAACGTCGTGAGCCCCGTCGCCGGGCCGGAGCTCACGCGCCGACCCCGGGCCCGCCGGCGCCGGCCTGCTCCCGGAGCACGTCCTTGACGACCTTCCCGGTGGCGTTGACGGGCAGCTCGCCGACCAGCTCGACGCGCCGGGGGACCTTGTAATTGGCCATGTGGTCGCGACACCACGCGACGATGGCCGAGCCCGACGTCTCCGGCGACCGTGGCACGACGAAGGCCATGCCGACCTCGCCGAGGCGCGGCGTCGGGGATCCCGATCACCGCGGCGGCCACGACGTCGGGGTGGCCCAGGAGGATGTTCTCGATCTCGGCGGGATACGCGTTGAAGCCGCCCACGATGAACATGTCCTTGGAGCGCCCGACGATGCGCAGGCGCCCCGCCCCGTCCACGATGCCGACGTCCCCCGTCCGCAGCCAGCCGTCCGGCGACAGCGTGGCTGCGGTCGCCTCGGGGTCGTCGAGGTAGCCGACCATCACGCTGGGGCCCCGCAGCAGGATCTCGCCGGGCTCCCCCGCCGGCACCTCGTGGGCGTCGCCGTCGACGACGCGGACCTCGAACCCCGGGCGCGGCCGGCCCACCGTGGTGGCGATCGTCTCCACGTCGTCCCCCGGGGAGGTGGCGGCGGCCGTCCCCGCCTCCGTCAGCCCGTACCCGGTGATGATCGTCGAGAACGGCAGCTCCTCGTCGACGCGGCGGATGAGCTCGACGGGGATGTCGGCGGCGCCGGTGACCGCCACCCGCAGGCTGGACAGGTCCCGGCGCTCCCGCTCGGGGTGGTCGAGGATGGCCTGGTACACGGTGGGCGAGCCGGGCAGCACCGTCACCTTCTCGCGCTCGACGCGGGCCAGCACGCGGTCGACGTCGAAGACCGCCTCGGGGAGCATCACCGCGCCGCCGGCGACACTGGCCAGGATCCCGGCCTTCAGGCCGAACATGTGGAAGTAGGGGTTGACCATCAGGTAGCGGTCCCCGGCCCCGAGCCCCGTCATCGCCACCCAGTCGGTGGCCACGCGCAGGGTGCGGCGGTGCGACATGACGACGCCCTTGGGCAAACCCGTCGTGCCGGACGTGAAGAGGATGTCCGAGGGGTCGTCCCGCCCGACCGCGCGTTGCCGCCGCTCGACCTCGGCCCGCGCGGCGTCGCCGGCCCGGTCGAGGAAGGCAGCCCACGGCTCGGTCCCCGTGGGCGCCGGCCCGCTCGCGACGACGATCGTCTCGAGGTGCGGGAGCTCGACGTCGGCGGCGCGCAGCAGGGCGAGGTAGTCGGTGCCGAGGAAATCGGTCACCGTCACCAGGGCCCGGGCGCGGCTCCGGGCCAGGATGTCGGCCGCCTCGCCGCCCTTGAAGCGGGTGTTGAGCGGCACGAGGACGGCGCCGGCCTCGAAGAGCCCGAGCAGCGCGACGATCCATTCCGCACTGTTGCCCGCCCAGATGGCCACCCGGTCGCCCGCCTCGACGCCCGATGCGGCCAACGCGGCGCCGAACGAGCGGGCGGCGGCGAGCAGCTCGGCGTACGTGAGGCGCGTCGCGCCGTCCTCGAGCGCGAGGGCGCCGCCGAACCGGCCGGCGGCGGAGGCGAGGAGCGCCGGGATGGTCGACGTTGCCTTCGACATGACGGCCCTTCCCGATGGTGCTGGCGTGAGAACGATGCTTCTGAGTTGTGAGAGTAGTGTTTCTGCCACGGATGTGCCAGTGCCTCCGGCGGAACCGGTCCCCGGCCCACCTCCACTGGGTCGCCGGGGACCAGGGTGGCGAGAACATACTTCTTCAATTTGTGCAAGGCTGGTCTACCGCGAGAGACGGGGGGCGGCCATGACCGTGATGGAATCCGACATCTACTACGACCCTTACGACTTCGAGATCGACACCGACCCGTACCCGGTGTGGAGGCGCCTGCGCGACGAGCGGCCCCTCTACTTCAACGACCGCTACGACTTCTACGCCGTGAGCCGCTTCGAGGACGTCGACAGGTGCTCGCTGGACTGGGAGACGTACATCTCGAGCAAGGGCACGGTCCTCGAGCTCATCAAGAGCGGGATCGAGCTGCCGCCCGGCTCCATCATCTTCGAGGATCCGCCCGCCCACCACACCCACCGCCGGCTGCTGGCGCGCGTCTTCACGCCGCGCAACATCGCCGCGCTCGAGCCGAAGATCCGCGAGTTCTGCGCGCGGAGCCTCGACCCCCTGGTGGGCTCGGGGGGCTTCGACTTCATCGAGGACCTCGGCGCCCAGATGCCCATGCGCACCATCGGCATGCTGCTGGGCATCCCCGAGCAGGACCAGGAGGCCATCCGCGACCGGATCGACGACAGCCTGCGGCTGACCGAGAGCGCCATGCCCGAGTTCGACATGGCGTACAGCGAGAACCAGGCGAGCGTCTTCGAGGAGTACATCGAGTGGCGGGCCAGCCACCCCTCGGACGACCTGATGACCGATCTGCTGCAGGCGGAGTTCGAGGACGAGGACGGGACGACCCGCCGCCTCACCCGCCCTGAGGTGCTGAGCTACGTCAACCTCCTGGCCGCCGCGGGCAACGAGACCACGACCCGCCTGATCGGGTGGACGGGCAAGGTCCTCGCCGAGCATCCCGACCAGCGCCGCGAGCTCGCGGCGCAGCCCGACCTCGTGCCGAACGCGATCGAGGAGCTGCTGCGCTACGAGTCGCCCTCCCCCGTCCAGGCCCGCTACGTGACGCGCGACGTCGAGCTCCACGGCGAGGTCGTCCCGGTTGGCAGCGCCATCCTCCTGCTCACCGCGTCGGCGAACCGGGACGAGCGCAAATTCGTCGAGGCCGACCGCTTCGACATCCACCGCGACATCGACCGCCAGCTGGCCTTCGGGTACGGCATCCACTTCTGCCTCGGGTCCGCGCTGGCCCGGCTGGAGGGGCGGATCGCGCTGGAGGAGGTCCTCAAGCGGTTCCCGTCGTGGGACGTGGACTGGGACACCGCCGTGCAGGCCCGGACGTCGACCGTGCGCGGCTGGGAACGGCTGCCCGTCGTCACCGGCTGATCGGCGCACGCCCGTAGGGAAGAGGAGAGTCACGCCATGAGAGCAATGGTCGTCGGAGCCTCGAGCGGTCTCGGCCGCTGCATCGCGATCGGGCTGGGTCAGCGGGGCGCGCAGGTCGCGCTGTTGGCCCGGCGTTACGACCGGCTGGTCGACGCGGCCAAGGAGGCCGGGCCGGGATCGCTGGCCGTCGCCTGCGACGTCACCGACGCGGCGTCGTGCCGGACCGCCGTCGAGGAGTCGGTCCGCGGGCTGGGAGGGATCGACGCGCTGGTCTACGCGCCCGGCGTCGCCCCGCTGGGCCGCCTGGTCGACATGGACGCCCAGAGCTGGCACCGCACGTTCGACACGAACGTGATCGGGGCGGCGCTGATCACGGCGGCCGCGATCCCCCACCTCACCGAGGCGCGCGGGGTGGCGGCCTACCTGTCGTCGGTCAACGGGTCGCTGACCCCGCCCTGGCCCGGGCTGGGCGTCTACGCGGCCAGCAAGGCGGCGCTCGAGACCCTGGTCGAGGCCTGGCAGGCGGAGCACCCGGCGGTCGGCTTCACCCGCATCATCGTGGGTGACTGCGCCGGCGGCGAGGGGCACTCCATGACGGAGTTCATCAACGACTGGGACATGGGGCTGATGTCCGAGTTCCATCCGATGTGGCAGGAGCGCAACCTCCTGAGCGGCTCCCTCATGGAGGTCGACGAGCTCGTCCGGGTCGTCGACCTCGTGGTGCGCCTCGGGGCCAGCGCGAGCATCCCCTCGGTCGCGGTCACGCCCCGGCGGCCGGGCTGACCCGGCGCCCGGCGCGCGCGCTACATCCGGCCGAGCAGGAACCCGGCGGCCGCCGTGGCCGGCGGGAAGGACTCGGTGACCCCGGAGGCGACGTAGCCCACGTCGCTGATCAGCGTCTGGCCGGAGATGGCGGCCGCGGCGTCGCTGCAGAGGAACACGAGCGGGTAGGCCTGCTCGAGCGGGGTCGAGGCCTCGATGCCCGCCTCCTCGCGGTAGTCGGCGCCGAAGCCCAGCCACATCTCCGCGTTGGCCTGCGCCAGCGGCGTGTCGGTCGGGCCGGGGCAGATGGCGTTGATGCGGATGCCCTGCTTCAGGAACGGGAAGGCCTGCCGGGCGACGTAGCCGCACACCGCCTGCTTGGAGTGGAAGTAGTCGGCCCACCCGTGCTCGATCGCCCAGGCCGACGCCGAGTCGAAGTCGGGCGTGTCCAGGTACTCCTTCACCTGCTCCCAGCCGGCCTCCCACCCCAGGCCGGCGGCCGAGGAGATGAAGCCGATGGCCGAGCCCCGGGGGAGCATGCCGCCGGCCAGCATCCGCTCGATCAGATGGCGGTGCCCGGCGAAGTTGATCTTCTCGATGTTGGGCGTCCCGTCGGCCACGCCGGCGCAGGCCATCAGCGCGTGCACCGGTCCGCCGCACTCGTCGACGGCCTTGTCGATGGACTCCTTCTCGCCCAGGTTGACGTGGATCGCCTTGGCCCCCGGCAGCCTCACCTCGGCGTAGTCCATGACGACCACCTCCGCACCGGCGTCCTGCGCCAGCTCGGCGGCGGCGGCGCCCATGCCGGTCGCGCCACCGACGACCAGGACCCGCTTGCCGTCGTAGCGGAATGCATCGAACAGTGACATGTGTGTTCCCTCCTGCTTGGACCGATCGGCGTCGGTGACGGTGTCGCCTAGCCGACGACGGAGCGGACCTTGAGGTCCACGATGGTATCCCAGTCGATCCCGAGCTCCTCGAGGATCGCGTCGCCGTGCTCGTTGAACGCGGGGGCGCGGCGGGCCGGCGAGGGTTCCCCCCGAACTGCACCGGCGCCGCGACGAGCTTGAAGGGCGTGCCCCCCGCGGTCTCGCAGTCCTGCATGTACCCGTTGGCGACGCTCTGCGGGTCGACGGCGCACTCCAGGGTGTCTTGCACGACGCACCACTGGCCGGTGAAGTCGGCGAGGCGCTCCCTCCACTCGCCGACGGTGCGCTCGGCGAAGGCCTCCTCCAGCAGCTCCTGCGCCTCGATGCTGTGCTCGAGCAGCGCGGCGTGGTCGGCGAAGCGCGGGTCGGTCCCGAGCTCCACGCGCCCGACGGCCTGGCAGAGCTCGGCCCAGTACCGGCTGGCCTGGAGGCAGCAGAAGGAGAGGGCGCGCTCGTCCTTGGTCTCGTAGTTCCGCACCAGGGGGTTCAGCCGCGGTGCGTTCGACGGCGGGCCCTGCCAGGGGACGTTGGCGACCAGCGAGAGCGCGAAGGCCTGGCCCATGGCCCACATCCCGGTGCCGAGGAGGGAGACGTCGACGGTCGTCGCCTCACCGGTCCGCTCGCGGTGGAACAGCGCCCCCATGATGCCGCCCGCGATGGTCATGGCCCCGATGGAGTCCCCGAAGCCCGGCCCGGGCGGGCCGGGGAGCCGGTCGGAGTCGGCCGGCTTCACCCCGAGCGAGACGCCGGCCCGGTACCAGAACGAGAGGGAGTCGTAAGACCCCTTGTCCGCGTCGGGGCCCCGCTCCCCCTGTCCCGTGCCGGCGACGTAGACGATGTTCGGGTTGTGCGCCCGGACGTCCTCGAGCTCGATGCGGAGCTTCTTGCGCACCCGCGGCAGCTTGTTGGTGAGGAACACGTCCGCGCTGGCGGCGAGCTTGTAGAGGATCTCGAGCCCGTCCTCGGTGGTGAGATCGAGGGCCAGGCTGCGCTTGCCGCGGTTGGAGTGCTCCAAGAGCGCGTGGACGTCGCCGCCGATGGAGACGACGCCGGTCGCCGCCAGCCCGCGCATGGCGTCGCCCCGCTCGGTCGGCTCGACCTTGATCACGTCGGCGCCCCAGTCGGCCAGCAGCGCCGAGGCCGCCGGCACGAACGTGTGCTCGGCGACCTCGAGGACCCGGACGCCCTCCAGAACAGCTGTCACTCCCGACCTCCCCAGCCGATTTCCCGAGTTGGTACGGTATCTTCACTCGCGCAATTCAGCAACGCTGTATATCGTCAGGGGAAATCCTGATTTCGCAGCACCGAAGGAGCACATGATGGCCCGTCCCCAGGCGCCACGGCACATCTACCTGCGCAGTGCCCGCATGCTCGACGTGGACAAGGGCGAGGTGCTCGAGCCCGGTAACCTGCTGGTCCGCGACGACCGCATCGTCGCGGTCGCGCCCGACACGGTGCCTGACGACGCCACGACCGTCGACCTCGGGGACCTGACCCTCCTGCCCGGGCTCATGGACATGGAGGTCAACCTGCTGCTCGGCGGCCCCGACCACCGCAGCCCCCTCACCGCGGTGCAGGACGATCCCGCCGTCCGCACCCTCCGCGCCGTGGCCAACGCCCGCCGGACCCTGCGGGCTGGTTTCACCACGGTGCGCAACCTCGGCCTGTTCATCCAGACGGGCGGCCTCCTGCTCGACGTCGCGCTGAAGAAGGCCATCGACCTGGGCTGGGTCGACGGGCCGCGGGTCGTGCCCGCCGGGCACGCCATCACGCCGACCGGCGGCCACCTCGACCCCACCATGTTCCAGGCCTTCGCGCCGCACGTCCTGCCCCTGACGGTCGAAGAGGGCATCGCCGACGGGGTCAGCCAGGTGCGCAAGGCCGTGCGCTACCAGATCAAGCACGGCGCGCAGGTGATCAAGGTCTGCGCCTCGGGAGGCATCATGTCGCACACCGGACCCGCCGGGGCGCAGCAGTACTCCGACGAGGAGCTGCGGGCGATCGCCGACGAGGCGCACCGGGCCGGCCTGAAGGTCGCCGCCCACGCCCACGGCGACGCCGGCATCCGCGCCGCGATCGAGGCCGGGATCGACTGCATCGAGCACGGGTCGCTCATGAGCGACGAGACCCTCGACCTCATGATCGAACGCGGGACGTTCCTGGTGCCGACGACCTATCTGGCCGACGGCATGGACACCTCGCAGGCGGCGCCCGAGCTCCAGGCCAAGGCGGCCGAGGTGTTCCCCCGGGCCAAGGAGACCATCCGCAAGGCCGCGGCACGCGGGGCGCGCATCGCCTGCGGGACGGACGCCCCGGCCATCCCCCACGGCCGCAACGCCAAGGAGCTGCTCGCCCTCGTCGACCGGGGCATGACACCCCTCGGCGCCATCCGGGCGGCCACCACGGTCGCCGCGGAGCTCATCGGCGTCGAGGACCGTGGCCGGCTGGAGGCGGGGCTCCTGGCCGACGTGATCGCCGTGCCCGGCGACCCCACGGCCGACATCGGCGTGACCGAGGACGTGCGCTTCGTCATGAAGGGCGGGCGGGTGTACCACCGGCCCGACGGGACCGACTGACCGGTTGACCGGTTGACCGACCGAGCTTGGGGGCGCCGGGCGGGGAGCACGTCCTCAGGACGCGGCGGTCCCGATCCCGTGCAGCACGAACTTCCACAGCTCCTCGGCCGAGCGGCCGTCGTCGAGCCGCAGCGACGAGCCGCCGATGGTCGCCGAGAAGGCGTTGAACATGATCACCTCGAGCACCGCGCCGATGACCGGCCCGCGTTGGAGGTCGTCGCGCACGGCATCGGCGGCCACCGCGGCGGCGAGCAGCTCCTCGAACAACGCGACGAGGGGCGCGAAGGCCCGGGCGGCCTCCTTGGGGTGCGTCGTGAGGAGCTGCTGCGCGAACTCGGCCATGATGGGCGGCCGTTCCCCCTGGTCGGCCGCCCCGTCCTCGGCCGGCCGGCACAACCGGTAGTACGCCACCACGAACCGGTGCAGGCGCTCGAGGGGGTCGTCCTCGGTGCCCACCTCCTGGCGCAGGAGCTCGGCCGTGGCGCGGACCGACTCCTCGAAGAGGGCCAGGAGCAGCTCGTGCTTCCCGCCGAAGTACTGGTAGAAGCTGCGAAGCGACTGGCCCGAGCGCTCGACGACCTCCTGGACGGTGAAGTCCTTGCCCGAGCCCGTGCTGAGGAGCTCCATCGCGGCGTCGAGGAAGCGCTGCACCCGGCTCTCGGCCCGGAGCCGGGCCGAGTCGAGGGAGCGGGCCACCGCCAGGTCGCGCCAGCTGACCGCGTCGGGCTCGCTGCTCTCGGCCGGGAATTCGCTCTCCATCGCTGGGGAGAGCGTAGCTCAGGATGTAGGACAGCGCCGATCTCTCGAGAGAAGTAAGTACCTGTTCACTCATAAGAACTGGATTTCCGCTCCGCCGTCCGCCACCCGCCTCCAACTCCGGTGGCAGCCCCGGCGCGGAGCAGGGCCGGAGGCCCCGGCCCGCCACCCCCGACGGCCCGGCGCCGGCGCGCTCAGACGGCCGGCTCGACGACCATGTCCAGGCTGGCGGCACCGCTGTCGGGCACGCGCGGCTGGCGCCACACCTCGACGGGGAACGAGACGTTGACCAGCGAGTAGCACAGCCACAGCAGGCGCCGGGCGTCGTCGGGCAGGGCCTGGAGGTCGAGCCCGTCGAGGTAGGCCATGGCGTCGGCCAGGCGCGGGAAGCCGGCGTCGTAGAAGGACTGCAGCTCGTCCATGGTGCTCGACAGCCGCTTGGCGTAGCGCTCGCGCTCGGTCTCGAGCGACCACGCGGCGAAGGGCTCGAGGTCGGCGAAGGCGGCGGGCAGGATCGGCATGCGCTCTCCGTTCCTCTCAGGATGCGGCCGAGATCCGGACCGGGCTCGGTGCCGCCGTCGTCTCCTGGTAGCCCGCCACGTAGCCGCGGGCCGTCTTGTGCAGGTGGCGCAGCAGGATCTCCTGGTCGTTGAGCGGGAACTCGCGCACCGGCCCGCGACTCGAGCATCGTCTGCGTCGCCTCGAGGGTGTTGCCGTCCTGGAGCGCGTACTCCTTGAAGGTGACCGCGGCGAGCTCCTGGCGGAGCCGCCCCGTCGCGTTCTTCGGGGGGACGAAGTAGAGCGTGCCCTCGAAGATGTGCGTGTTGTAGGAGGTCGGCCAGTAGTGGTACGTGAGGTACCAGCCGGGCGCCCACACCAGCAGCATGAAGTTCGGGAAGAAGACGAACGAGTCGATGCCCCAGGCCCGGTGCCGGGCCGGGTTGAGCGCCGGCGGCAGCGGGTCGAGGCCTTCGATGTCGGGTCGTTCCCAGGGGCCGAACAGGCCGCTGCGCAGCACCCGCTCGATGGGCTTCACCATGTCGAGGTCCTTGGGCGGCGACATCCCGCCCCAGGACGACACCATGCCGTGCGGCCCGTCGAGCTCGTAGGCGAGCGCCTCGTACCCGACGCCGGAGAGCTTGCGCGACTCCTCCGCGGTCGCCTGCTTCGCGTGGAGGACCGGCGCGTGGTAGAACTCGGCGAAGGCGTCGATGAACAGCTTCCAGTTGCTGCCGACGTTGGCCCGGTACTTGTAGACCTGCGTCATCTTGTCGAACGGGTAGCCGGCGAGGCCGGCGCCGAACTCCCCGAGGTACTCGTGCAGCGAGGTCGTGTTGTCGGGGTCGAGGTTCACGAAGATGAACCCCTCCCACATCTCCAGCTGGACCCCCGCCAGCCCGTAGTCCGACCGGTCGAGGTCGAAGAACTCCGACTCCTGCTGGACGAAGGTCAGCTCACCCTCGGTGCTGTAGCGCCACCCGTGGTACTTGCAGGTGAACTGGCGGCACGTCCCGCTTCGTCTCCTCGCGGGGGTAGTCGTTCCAGACCAGCTTGTTGCCGCGGTGGCGGCAGATGTTGTGGAAGGCGCGGATCTCCCCGTCCTTCCCCCGCACCACGACGACGGACGTCCCGGCGGCGGCGATCTCCCGGGTGAAGTAGCTGCCGGTGCGGGGCACCTGCTCGACCCGGCCGACGTTGAGCCAGGTCCGGGCGAAGATGGCCTTGCGCTCGAGCTCGTAGTGCTCCGGCGAGATCGAGTCCTCGTACGACACCGGCCCGGTCCCGAGCTCGGGGTAGTTCTCCGTCCAGCTCCCCTCCGCCGGCTTCGCGAAATGCGCCATCTCTAACCTCCAGGTTCACGTCGGGGACGACGTCACGATATCATAAATCTTCAAATAAGAGAAGGTCATTTCCGCCGAAGAGGTCCTCGTCGAGCTCGACGCCGAAGGAACGGAAGGCGAAGGCCAGGGTCTCGTAGGCGCCGACGGTGAAGACGAGGTCCATGAGCTGGCGCTCGTCCAGCTCGGAGGCGAGCGCCCGCCAGGTCGGCTCTGCGATCTCACCCTCGCCGATCATCTCGTCGACGGCGCGCAGCATGGCCGCATCGAGCGCCGACCACCCCGGCGCATCCGGTCCCTCGGCGATGCGGGCGACGTCCTCGGCGTCGAGCCCCGCGTCGGCCGCCAGTACGCGGTGCTGCTCCCACTCGTAGGACGACCGGCGGAGCGCGGCAACGCGGAGGACGAGGAGCTCCCGCTGCCGGGGCGCCAGCGTGGACGAGAAGAGGATGTACCCGTTGAACGTGTTGAACGCCTTGGTCAGCTCGGGGTGGAGCGCCAGCGTGCCGAGTGCGTTGCGCCCCTTGGGCCGGCCCTCGGTCTCGGGTGGGGGGTGGCGGGCGTCGGTCGGGCGGAGCGCGGCGAGGGCGTCCCGCATGGACTCCGGCCACTGCTTCGGGGGCAGGGGCGTCAGCCGCGCCATGTCAGGTGTTCCGCCCGCCGTTGACGCCGATGACCTGGCCGGTGATGTAGCTCGCCTCCTCGCGGACGAGGAAGGCGCAGGCCGCTGCGATGTCCTCCGGGCGGCCGACTCGGCGCACCGGCGTCTTGGCGGCGTGGAAGTCGACCCCCTCGCCGAGCAGTCCCCGTCGCTCGGAGCTCCGGAGCATCGGGGTGTCGATGAACCCGGGCGGGATCGTGTTCACCGTGATGCCCTTGGGGCCGAGCTCGAGCGCGAGCGCCTTGGTGAAGCCGATCACGCCGGCCTTGGACGCGACGTAGTGGGTCATGAGGGGCTGGCCGCCGTGCGCGCTCGACGACGAGATGTTGACGATCCGGCCCCAGCCCTCCTCGATCATGTCGGGCACGACGGCCTGGCAGCAGTCGAAGGTGCCGGTGAGGTTCACCGCAAGGATGCGGTTCCACGTCTCGGCGGTGATCTTGAGAAAGGGGTCGAACCCGTCCAGGCCGGCGCTGTTGACCAGGATCGTCGGCCGGCCCAGGCGCTCCCGGACAGCGTCGACGCCGGCGTCGATCTGCCCGCGGTCGGTGACGTCCACCGCCAGGCCCACGGCGGTGCCGCCGGCCGCCTCGATCTTGGCCGCTGCGGTCTCGGCCGCCGCGCCGTCGCGGTCGAAGATCGCCACGGCACAGCCGTCCGCGGCCAGCCGCTCGGCGATGGCGAGCCCGATGCCGGAGGCGCCCCCGGTGACAATTGCCGTTCGCCCCATGGTGACTCCCACGGCTCCTCTCCGTGCGCGGTCGCGCGCGCTGCATGCTCTCACGGCCGGCCGGTGTCGGCCAGCGTCGTTGCCCCTGAGCGAGAACTACATTACCGTATAGCATTATGGCGGTTTCGCGGCCAATGGCAGGGGCGACGGACACGGTCCCCGACCACGGGTTCCACCGGCTGGGCATCGCCCGGGTCGTCCGCGAGACCGCCGACGCCAGCTCGTTCGTGCTCGACGTCCCCGAGGAGCTCCGCCCCGCGTTCGCCTACGAAGCCGGCCAGTTCTGCACCTTCCGGGTCCCGGTGGACGGCCGGGCGCACCTGCGGTGCTACTCCATGTCCTCCTCGCCCGCCGTCGACGACGAGCTGGCGGTGACCGTGAAGCGGACGCCGGGCGGCGTGGTGTCGAACTTCATGCTCGACCACCTGACCGCGGGGGACGTCGTCGAGGCCACCCGGCCCGCCGGCGTCTTCTGCCTGACCGGGGGCGGCGGGGACGTCGTGGCCTTCGCCGCCGGGAGCGGCATCACGCCGGTGCACTCGCTGCTGAAGTCGGCGCTGACCACCACCGTCGCGCCGCGTGCGACTGCTCTACGCCAACCGCGACCGCGACGCGGTGATCTTCGCGTCCGAGCTCGACGCCCTGTCCGCCCGGCACGGCGACCGGCTCGTCGTCTCGCACCATCTCGACGTCGAGCGCGGCCTCCTCCGGCCCGACGCCGTGCGCGCCTTCGCGGGAGTCGACCCGGTCGCCGACTACTACCTCTGCGGACCGGGCCCCTTCATGGACCTCGTCGAGCGGGCGCTCGGCGAGGACGGCGTCCCGGCGGGTCGCATCCACATCGAGCGGTTCACCCCGACCGAACAGGCTCCCGCGCCTCCGCCGCCGGTGTCGACCGCACTGCCGTCCCGGGTCACGATCGAGCTGTCGGGCCGGACCGACTCGGTGGACCACCGCGCCGGCACGACGATCCTGCAGACGGCGCGCCAGATGGGCATGGCCCCACCCTTCTCCTGCGAAGCCGGCAGCTGCGCCACCTGCATGGCGAAGCTGACCGACGGCACGGTCACCATGCACGTGAACAACGCCCTGACCGACGACGAGGTCGCCGACGGCTGGGTGCTCACCTGCCAGTCCGTGCCGACCAGCGCGACGGTGCACGTGGTCTACGAGGACGCCTGATGGGAGCACCGCTGGAGGACGTGACGGAGATCGAGCAGCTGCTGGCGCGCTACGCGCTCGGCATGACCAAGGACGACGTCGACGCCGTCGTCGACGTGTTCACGCCCGACGGCTCCTACAGCGCCTTCGGGGACACCTACCGGCTCGAGGACTTCCCCGCGCTGGTGGCGGCCGCGCCCAAGGGGGTGTTCCTGGTCGGACCGCCGGTCCTGGAGCTCGACGGGGACGGCGGGACCGGCCAGCAGCCGCTGTGCTTCGTGGAGCAGACGACGCACGCGATGCGGATCGGCTGGTACACGGACAGCTACCGCCGCACCGCGGACGGCTGGCGGCTGCACACCCGCTCCATGACGTTCCTCCGCCGGAACGGCGCCCGCGACGCCGGGCGGCCCCACGACCCGACCCGCCCCCCGCCCTCGAGCGGCTGAAGGGGCGCCGATGGAGCTCGACGAGTTCCGCGTGTCGCTGGACGACTGGCTCGACGGGCACGAGCACGAGCTCGCAGCCCCGAACGCGGGCCCGGCGACGCTCGACGACCAGATGGCCCAGCTGGCCAAGGTCAAGCGCCTGGCCTTCGACGCCGGCTTCATGCGCTGGGGGTGGCCCGAGCGCGTGGGCGGGCTCGGGGGCTCGAGCCTGCTGCGCGCCTACCTCGGTGAGGCGCTCACCCGCCGCGGCCTGGTCGAGCCGGGCATCTTCTCCCTGACCGAGGTCCTGGCCCCGACCATGATCGACTACGCGGCCCCGGAGCTGGCGGCCGCCATGGTGCCGCGGCTGCTCCGGGGCGACGAGACCTGGTGCCAGGGCTTCTCCGAGCCCGGCACCGGGAGCAACCTGGCCTCGCTGTCGTGCCGCGCCGCGCGGACCGACGGGGGCTGGCGGGTCGACGGGCAGAAGGTGTGGACCAGCCTCGCCCAATACGCCGACCGCTGCGTGCTCCTGACCCGGACCGGCGCGCCGGACTCCGCGCACCGGGGCATCACCGCGCTCTTCGTGGACATGGACAGCGCGGGGATAGAGGTGCGGCCGATCGAGACGATGCACGGCGTCCCGGAATTCTCGGAGGTCTTCTTCGACGGCGTGCTGGTGCCGTTCGGGCGCACGCTCGGCGAGGAGGGCCAGGGCTGGTCGGTGGCGATGGACCTGCTCCCCTACGAGCGCAGCACCGCGCTGTGGCACCGCGCCGCCTACCTCCAGCAGCGCCTGACGGGCCTGCTCCAGGCGGCCCCGCCGGGCGAGCTCGACCCGGCCGCCGTGGGCGAGGTGGCCCAGCTCCTCTACGCGCTCCGGGCGCGCTCCCGCGCCACCCAGCGGCGCCTGGCCGCCGGCGAGCAGCTGGGACCGGAGACCTCCGTCGACAAGGTGCTCGTCGCCACGGCCGAGCAGGCGGTCTTCGACCTCGTCGCCGACGGCCTGGCCGCCGGCGTCGCCACCGGCGACGACCCGGCCAGCGAGCGCTGGCGGCGCGAGTACCTCTACTCGCGGGCCGCCACGATCTACGGGGGCACGGCGGAGATCCAGCGGAACATCATCGCCCGCCGGCTGCTCGACCTCGGGAGCGACCGCTGATGGACGGCGCCGAGCGCGCCGCGTTCGAGCGGGGCCTGCGCCACGCCGTGGAGACGCACACCGGCGCGGCGCTCGATGCGGCGCTCGACGCGCTCGGGTGGCCCGACGCGCTGGCGGAGGACACCCGGGCGGCGGTGTCCGTCTTCTTCGAGATGCAGGGCTCGGGGCACGGCTCCTCGTCCGCGCTGGACCGGGTGCTCGCGTGCGCCCTCGGGCTGGACGTCCCCGACGCGGCCGGGTTCGTGCTGCCGCCGCTCGGGTCCACGTGCCCGCCGGGCCGGCTCGACGGCGCCAGCCTCACCGTCCGCGGGCTCGCCACCGCGTCGCTGCCCGGCTGCGACACCGCCGTCGTGGTCGCCCAGGCAGCCAACACCGAGGTCGCCTTCTGCGTGCCGACGCGCGACCTGACGCTGCGTCGGGTGCACGGCATGGACCCGGGGTTCGGGCTCGTGGAGGTCTCCGGCGGCGTGGCCCGGGACGCCCTCGCCCCCGAGGTGGCGTCCCCGCCGTGGTCCTCGGCGGTCGCGCTGGCCCAGCTGGCCGTCGGCCACGAGCTCGTGGGCGCCGCCCGCACGATGCTGACGCTCGCCCGCGGCCACGCCCTCGAGCGCGTGCAGTTCGGGCAGCCGATCGCCCGCTTCCAGGCCGTGCGGCACCGGCTGGCCGAGACGCTGGTGGCGGCGGAGGCGGCGGACGCCGTGCTCGACGCGGCCTGGGAGGACGGTTCCCCGCGGACGGCGGCCGTCGCCAAGGCGCTCGCCGGCCGCGGCGCGCGCACCGCGGCGCGCCACTGCCAGCAGGTGCTCGCAGGCATCGGCTTCACGACCGAGCACGAGTTCCACCTGCACGCCAAGCGCGTGGTGGTGCTCGACGGGTTGTTCGGCGCCACCCGCGCCCTCACCCGCGACCTCGGCGCCGAACTGCTGGCGGCGCGGCGGCTGCCGGACTTCGCGCCGCTCTGAGGCGCGCTCGGGGCCCGCCCGCCTCAGAACGACGACGCGAGCGAGGAGAGGAAGCCGCGGGTCCGCGTGGACGAAGCGACGAGCTCCTCGCGGTTCTCCCCGATCGGCACCACCCGCACCGAGATGTCGGTCACGCCCGCGTCGGCGAAGGCGGCCAGGCGCGCCACGATGGTGGACTCGCTGCCCGCCGCCAGGATGTCGCCGACGTTGCGGGCGTCGCCGTGCTCGAGCAGCTTCTGGTAGTTCGGTGACACCTCGGCCTCGGCCAGGATCCGGTTGGTGCGGGCGACCGCGGCCTCGATCTCGTCGTCGCCGCAGAGGCACACCGGGACGCCCGCCACGACCCGGGGCGCCGGCCGGCCGGCCGCCTCGGCGGCGCGGGTGAGGGCGGGGACGACGTGCGTGGCGATGGCCCGCTCGTCGGCCATCCACAGAATGGTGCCGTCGGCCCGCTCGCCGCAGAGCGCGAGCATGCGCGGCCCGAGCGCGGCCAGCAGCAGCGGGGTCGGCACCAGGTCGGTGATGTCGAGAGGGTTGTGCACCCGGAAGAGGTCGTTCTCGACGTCGACGGGGCCGGGGCCGGCGAGCGCCCGGTCGAGGACCTCGAGGTAGGCCCGCATGGTCGCCACCGGGCGCTCGTAGGGCAGCCCGAGCATCTCGTCGATCACCCAGTGGTGCGAGACGCCGAGGCCCACGGCGAGGCGCCCTCCGCAGACCGCCTGCACCGAGAGGACCTGCTGGGCCAGCGCGACGGGGTGGCGGGGCTGGACCGGCACCACGGCCGTGCCGACCTCGATGCGGCTCGTGGCGGCGCCGACGACGGTGGCGGCAGTGAGGGCGTCGAACTCGTCGGGGATCTGCGGGATCCAGACCGTGGACAGGCCCGCCTCCTCGGCCCAGCGGGCGTCGGCCCGGAGCCGTTCCACCTTGGTCCGGTAGCGGCCCCGCTCCGGGCCGATCATCAAGCCGACGCGCATGCCCTGGTCCCTCCCGGCGTCCGGTATGGCGGAAATGAGAACATACTTCTTCTCTCACCGAAAGAGTAGTTCCACGGTGCCTGGGGCACCGAGGGCGGCGGGGTCGTCGGGCGCGCCCGGCGGCCGCCGTCCGGGCGCTCCCCGGGTGCGGAAGTCAGGTTTCATGCCAGACAGAACCCAGTTTTCACTGGCGGGGTCAGGGACTATCGTGGGCCGGCAGCGACGGGGTCCTCCCGAGCCGGCCGGCCGGCGCGGCACGACGCAGGAGATGGGTGGAGACGGTGACGGACTACGAGTCGATGGACTTCTTCCGGGACGACGACCTGATCGTCGACCCCTATCCCTACTTCGAGGCCATCCGTGCCCACGGCCCGGTCTGGCGCGAGCCGCACCACGACGTGGTCATGGTGACCGGGTACGAGGAGGCGATGGGCGTCTACAGCGACGCCAAGACCTTCTCCTCGTGCACCGCGGTGACCGGGCCGTTCCCCGGGTTCCCGGTCCCGCTCGAGGGCGACGACATCAGCGAGCTCATCGAGAAGCACCGAGACGAGCTCCCGATGCACGACCAGCTGCCGAACCTCGACCCCCCGGTCCACACGGACCACCGCTCGCTCCTCCTGCGCCTCATCACGCCGAAGCGCCTCGCCAGCAACGAGGAGTTCATGTGGCGGCTGGCCGACCGCCAGCTCGACACGTTCCTCCCCGAGGGCGAGTGCGAGTTCATCGGGCAGTACGCCAGCCCCTTCGCCATGCTGGTGATCGCGGACCTGCTCGGGGTACCCGAGACGGACCGGCCGCGCTTCGAGGAGGCGCTGCTGCGCGGCACGGCGCACCACGGGACCATCGGCAGCATGAACGAGGACACCATCGCCCTCTCGCCGCTCGAATACCTCTCCCAGCAATTCACGTCCTACGTCGAGGACCGCCGGCGCGCCCCGCGCGACGACGTCCTGACGGGGCTGGCCAACGCCACGTTCCCCGACGGGTCGACCCCCGAGGTCCTCGATGTCGTGCGCGTCGCCGCCAACCTCTTCGCGGCGGGCCAGGAGACCACCGTCCGGCTCCTCAGCTCCGCCCTCATGCTCATCGCCGAGGACCCGGACCTCCAGCGGCTGCTGCGCGCCGAGCGGGAGCGGATCCCCAACTTCGTCGAGGAGACGCTCCGGACGGAGAGCCCGGTCAAGGGCGACTTCCGGCTGTCGCGCGTCCCGACCCGCGTCGGCGACGTGGACATCCCCGCCGGCACCACGGTCATGCTGGTCAACGCCGCGGCCAACCGCGACCCGCGCCACTTCGACGCGCCGGCGACGTTCGACCCCGGACGCGAGAACGCCCGCCACCATCTGGCCTTCGGGCGCGGCATCCACACCTGCCCCGGCGCGCCGCTCGCCCGCTCCGAGGCCCGCATCAGCCTGGAGCGCATCCTCGACCGGACGCGGGACATCCGGATCTCGGAGGAGCACCACGGCCCGCCGGACGCCCGCCGCTATCACTACGTGCCGACCTTCATCCTCCGTGGGCTCACCAGGCTCTACCTGGAGTTCACGGTGCAGTGAGGGAGCAGCGCCGCGCCCGCCGCCTCGCCATGTCGCCCGGGGAGCGGGACGCCTTCCTCACCGAGGAACGGACGTGCCGGGTCGGCACCGTGGGCACCGACGGCCCGCACGTCACCGCGCTGTGGTTCGTGTGGGACGGCTCGTCCGTCTGGCTCAACTCCATCGTGAAGAGCCAGCGCTGGGCGGACCTGCAGAAGGACCCCCGGGTGACCGTGCTCGTCGACACGGGGACGGGCTTCGGTGAGCTGCGGGGCGTCGAGGTCCGGGGCCGGGCCACCGCGGTCGGCGAGGTGCCCCGCACCGGCGAGGCCCACGCCGCGCTGGTGGAGCCCGAGCGCCTCTTCGGCGAGAAGTACGCAGGCGGCGCCTACCGCCCCGACGGCCGGCACGCCTGGCTCCGCGTCGGGCCGGAGAAGATCGTGAGCTGGGACTTCACCAAGTTGGGCGCCCCGGACGGCGGCGGCGCACGAGGAGGGTGAGGACGGGCCCCTGCTGAGGCCGATCAGCGCACGGGCGAGGCCGCGCCGCGTGGCACGTCGCGGAAGGGCACGTCCTTGTCCAACCTCCGCTCCCGCGGCATCCCGAGCACCCGTTCGCTGATCACGTTGCGGGCCATCTCCGTCGTGCCGCCGCCGATGCACGACACCTGCCGCATGAGGTAGTCGTTGCCGCTGAAGGCCAGATCGCCGTCGTCGTCGCTCCAGGCCACGCCGGCGCTGCCGGCGATCTCGAAGCCGATGGTCCGGATCCGGGCCGACGAGACGCCCGTGAACAACCGCCCGATCGCCGCCGCGTGCTCCGGCAGCGCGCCCGACCGGATCCCCTCGCTGACCCGTCGCTTCAGCTCCTGGTCGACGAGATGCGAGCACGCGGGCCTGCCCGATCAGGTCCCGCACGTGCCCATCGTCCAGTCGCCCCACCTGCCGGGCGATCTCGTCCATGCGCGACGCGCCGACGCCGCTGTGGGCGTAGCCGACCGGCATGGTGATCAACGACGAATTGGTGAGCATGCGCTCGTGGAACATCCACCTCGACCCCACCGTCCAGCCGTCGTCGACGCCGCCCACCCGGTCCGAGTCGGGCACCCGGACGTCGGTCAGGAACTCCTGACAGAACTCCCGGGAGCCGTTCAGCATCTCGATGCGGTGGATCTCGAGGCCCGGCTGGTGGATGGGGAGCATGAACACGGTCAGGCCACGGTGCTTCGGCACGTCCCAATTGGTCCGGGCCAGGCAGAGTCCCCAGTCCGACCACCACGCGCCGGTGGTCCAGATCTTGGAGCCGTTCAGCACCCATTCGTCGCCGTCGCGGACGGCGCTCGTCAGCGCACCGGCGACGTCGGACCCCCCGCTCGGCTCGGAGAGGAACTGCATCCAGATCGCCTCGCCCCTCAGGATGGGCGGAATGTGGCGGAGCTTCTGCTCCTCGGTCCCGAAGTCGAGCAGCACCGCCGCGCACGGCGAGAAGGTCGGGGCCTGGATCCGGGTCGGGAACTCGTAGCCGACGAGCTCCTCGTTGAGCACCCGCTGGTGCGCCGGGGTGAGCCCCTGCCCCCCGTACGCGCGCGGGAAGCAGATGCCCGCCAGCCCCGCGTCGAAGAGCATCCGCTGGACCTCCCGCTCCCGGGCGATGAGGGCCAGCTCCATCTCGTCGGTGAGGTCGTTGCGGAACGCCCCGGCCACCGCGGTCACGTCGATCGGCCGCAGGTTGGCGCGGGCGAAGGCCCGTGCCCGCTGCCGGAAGCTCTCGAGGTCCTCCATGGCCGCCTGCTCCTCGCTCACTCGGTCCCCCTCTGCTCCGCGATGTCCGCCAGGCGCCGGCGGTGGTCGGCCGGTGTCCCGTACAGCGCCCGGTTCAGCGTGTGCCGGCGTAGGTAGAGGTGGAGGTCGTGCTCGAACGTCACGCCGATGCCGCCGTGCATCTGCACGCAGTCCTGCATCAGCTCCCCCCCGTAGTCGCCGATGAAGGACTTGGCGGCACTGAGCAGCTCCATGGCGCCGTCGGCGCCGTCGGCCAGCGCGGCGGTCGCTGCGTCGCCCACCGCCTTGCCGGCCTCGAGCCACGTCCGCATGTCGGCGAAGCGGTGTTTGATCTCCTGGTAGGAGGCCAGAGGCCGGCCGAACGAGTAGCGGTCGAACCCCCACTCCACGGTGAGGTCGAACGCGGTCTGCATCGACCCGAGCGACTCGGCGTTGGTGATCGCCAGGGCCCGCCCGAGTTGCCGCTCGACCTGCGCGTCCGCCGACCCGGGCTCGCCGACCACGCCGCCGACGAGCGGCACGCGCACGCCGTCGAACGACACCGCGGAGAAGCGCCTGGTCATGTCGACGGTGTGCATCGGCTCGACGGACATGCCCGCCGCCCCGGCGGGGACGAGCACCTGGGTCAGCCCGAGACCCGTGCGGCCGGTCACGAGCAGGACGTCCGCCAGGCCGCCCGACTCGACCGGGCGCTTGCGGCCGTGCAGCACCGCCTCGTCCCCGTCGATCCGGACCTCGAGCGAGCTCGGCGCGAGCCCGTCGCCGGGTGGCGGCTCGCTGAGGCACCACGTCGCGACCGACTCGCCGGACAAAAGGTCGCCGATGACCTCCTTGAAGTCGTCGCCGCCGACTTCCGAGAGGGTGGCGGCCACGACATTGGACACCGCCAACGGCCCCGGTGCGGCGTGGCGGCCGAACTCGTAGGCCACCAGGGCCAGGTCGAGCAGGCCCCGGTCGGAGATGGAGCCACCCCCGTACTCCTCGCCGACCAGCAGCGAGGTCCATCCGAGCTCCGCCCCCCGGCGCCAGTAGGCCCGGTCGAAGCCAGCAGGGTCGTCACGCCGGTGGCGCAGCTCGCCCACCGGGACGAGCTCGTCCAGCAGCTTCGCCGTGGTCTCCGCGAGGAGCTCCTGGTCGGAGCTCGGTGCCAGCAACATGTTCGCCCTATCCCTCAGTCGTCCGCGGCGGTACCGGCCCTGGCGGGGCGGGGCCGCAGGCCGAAGATACTGCGAGAAGGTGGTTTCGTCCAGACGGGTGTTTGGGTTTCCGACTTTGAGAGTGCCCTTCCCAGGGCGCCCACCGGGACGCGGGCCGGGCGGCTGGTCGCCCGCTCGTCGTTCACGCGCCGTCGCGCTGGAGGAGGAGCACGCCCGACGGCGTGCCGCCCCCGGTGCTCACCACCGCGGTCGCGGCGTCGCGCGACCTGCCGCTCCCCCGCGTCGTGGCGCAGCTGCAGCACGGCCTCGTAGAGGAAGCCGAAGCCGTGCAGGCGTCCCTCCGAGAGCTGCCCCCCGTGGGGGTTCACCGGCACCTCGCCGTCGAGCGCGATGCGCCGGCCCCCGTCGAGCCAGTCGTTGGCCTCCCCGAGGCCGCAGAAGCCGAGGGCCTCGAGCCACGAGATGGCGTTGAACGTGAAGCCGTCGTAGACGAGCGCCACGTCGACGTCCGCCGGCCCGAGCGCGGAGCGAGACCACAGGTGCGCCGCCTGGCCCAGCACCTGCGGCTCGTGGGTGAGCGTGCCCTGGTCCCAGGACACCCGCTCGAGGATCTGGGTGCCGACGGCCTCCACGCGGACGGCGCGCTGCGGGAGGTCGCCGGCCACCGCGGCGTCGGACACCAAGATGGCGACCGCCCCGTCGCAGGGCACGTCGCAGTCGTAGAGGCCGAAGGGGGACGTGATGGGCCGCGCCGAGAGGTAGTCGTCCATCGACATCGGGTCGCGGTAGATCGCCGCCGGGTTGCGCGCCGCGTTCGTGCGCGCGTTGCGCGCGATCAGCCCGAGCATCTCGCGCGGTGCGCCGTAGCGGTGCAGGTACTGATTGGCGTTCATGGCGATCCAGTTCGCGGCGGAGAACGCGCCGAACGGCAACCGCCAGGCGGACTGGCCCGCCGCCCGCGCCCCCCGCCCGAGGCGCCGCCCGCGCCGCCGCGTCCGGCTCAGCGCGGCGAACGTCGACTCCCACACCGTCCGGAAGCACAGGACGTGGCGGCACAGGCCCGACGCCACCGCCAGCATGGCGGCGATCACCGCCCCGCCCTGGCCCGGGAGGTCGCCGCCGCCGTTGATCCAGGTCGGGTGCAGCCGCAGCGCCTCCTCCACCGCGGCGACGCCGCCCTCGCTCATGCCCATGCCGACCATGCCCGGGTAGGTGGACAGGCCGTCGATGTCGCCGAGCTCCAGCCCCGCGTCCGCCACCGCCCGCACGCAGGCGTCGACGGTGAGCGAGAGCGGGTCGACCATCAGCCGCCGGCCGACGGCGGACCGGCCGATGCCGCTGAGCACCGCCCGGTGCTCGAAGCGGTCGTCGCGCAGCGGCGCCCGCGGCAGCGGGCGCGTGGGCGCCCCGATCGCGTCGGCGACGTCGGCGCCGCCGGTCGGCTCGAAAAGGGGCAGCCACACGTCGTCGCGGTGCTCGAAGCGGACGGTGACCTCCTGTCCCACGTGGACGTCGGCGGGGTCGCAGCCGACGATGGAGGTCGTGAGCCGGACGGCCGGGTCCTCGGCCAACGCCACGACGGCGATCACGTAGGGCGGCTCGAAGGCCGGGTGCCAGCGGTGGTGGTTCACCGTGTAGCCGACGACCGAGCCGCGGCCGGACACGACCGTCGGTTCGTGGTCCGTGCTCCGGCACGCGGGACAGATGGGGACGGGCGGGTGGACGAGGGTGGCGCAGGCGGCGCAGCCCTGGATGCGCAGGTGGCCGTCCGCCCCCGAGGTCCAGAACCACTCGGTGGCGGGCGTCAACTCCGGGAGCGGCCGCGTCAAGCGGGCCGGTCCCCGCTCGGCGCCGCGTCCCCGTCGCGCAGCGTCGCGATGACCTGGGGCAGGTCCACCGTGGTGCGGATGCCCGGGGGGGCGGCGCAGACGACGGGCACGGCGTTGACGGCGCGGTTGGCGGTGTACCCCGGGGTGCGCCGGGCCATGTCCTCGAGCGGGAAGGCGAAGCGCATCTCGATCTCCAGCGGCGCGTCGCCCTCGACGGTGAGCCGCCAGCCGGTCGGGTGCAGCTCCCAGGCCGGGTCGAGCTCCGCGGTGCAGAACCAGGTCGCGACGAAGCTCAACAGCGGCCGGCCCGCCCGCAGGCCCTGCACCCGCATCTGCTGGCCGGCCACGGTGCCCGCCTCGATGGTGCCGGCCGCGATCTCCGTCCTCCGCCGGGCCACGGCCACCTCTCCGGTGGCCTCGACCGTGTCCAGCGGGAGCCCGATGGCCTCGCCCACGAGCCGCAGCGAGGGGCCGAAGCTCTGCGCGCCGTGGGCCCACCGGCCCGGGTCGAAGGCAGCGGGGTCGCGGCCGAACCCCATCAGGTCGAACAGGAGCTCGGGCGAGTTGCGCTTGGACAGGTCGGCGTACTCCTCGATCGTCAGCGCGTCGAGGCTGCGCTGAATCGACGTCAGCACGAGGGGCACGGCCTCGGAGATGAAGCCCGGGCTGCTGCCGGTGCTGTGGATGGAGGTGCCGCCGCGCGCGCAGGCCGCCTCCACCCGCGCCCGCGCTGCGGGGTCCATGGAGTCTGGGTGGTGGAACTCGCCCCGCGTCGTCACGACGTTGGCGCCGGACTCGAGGAGCCGGCACACGTCGTCGAGGTTGCAGTCGCGCGCCATGTAGAGGACGCAGTCGGCGCCCAGGGCGACGATCTCGCCCACGTCCCGGGTGGCGAGCACGCCGGTCGGGCCCAGCCCGCACAGCTCGCCGGCGTCGCGGCCGGCCTTGTCGGGCGCGTACACGTATACCCCGGCGAGCGTCAGGCCGGGGTGCTCGATCACGCCGCGCAGCGCGCGCGTCCCGATGTTGCCGGTGGCCCACTGCACGACCCGGAGGGCGGGCTCAGCCATGGGGCCGGGCGGGCGGGCGGGCGAGGCCCAGGGTGTCGCGGAGCGTCCCGCCGGTGTAGTGCTCGCGGAACACGCCACGGCGCTGCAGCTCGGGCACGACCATCCTGACCATGTCCTCGTAGGCACCTGGCGTGTGGGTCGCCGCGACGACGAACCCGTCACAGGCGTCCGCCGCGATCCACTCCTCCATCTGGTCTGCCACCTCGCTGCCCGTGCCCACGAAGCGCGGCCCCTGGAGCAGCGTGGCCCGGTGGCCGGCGAGGTCGGCGAGCGTGACGGTGTCCCCGCCGATGTGGGTGCGCAGGTTCTGCACCAGCCCGCGGATGCCCGACACCGAGCCGATGAGCTCGTCGGTGATGGGGTCGTCGAGCTCCATGCCCGAGAAGTCGTAGTTCATGAGCTCCGAGAGGAGCGTGAGCGAGGCCTTGGGGTCGACCAGCGAGTGGAGGAAGAGGTCCTCGCGCTCCTCGGCGTGGGCGTGGGACTCGCCGACGACCGTGTAGACCATCGGCAGCATCTTCACCGATCCGGGGTCGCGCCCCGCGGCGGCGATCGTCTCCTTCTGGTCCTGGTAGTGCCGCCGGGCGATGTCGAGGTCCGGGTCGCCGGTGAAGATCAGCTCGGCCCAGCGGGCGGCGAACGCGCGGCCCCGCCCCGAGGAGCCGGCCTGCAGCAGGACCGGCCGGCCCTGGGGGCTGCGCGGCACGGTCAGAGGGCCGCGGGCGCTGAACCACTTGCCGTCGTGGTCGAGCTCGTGGACCTTGTCGGGATCGGCGAAGTACCCGCTCGCCCGGTCGAGGACCAGCGCGTCGTCCTCCCAGGTGTCCCAGAGGCCGGTCGTCACCTCGAGGAATTCGTCCGCCCGGTCGTAGCGGACGTCGTGGTCGAGGTGCTCGGTGAAGCCGTAGTTCTGGGCCTCGCTGTCGTTGACGGAGGTCACGATGTTCCAGGCCGCCCGGCCCCCCGAGAGGTGGTCGAGCGTGGCGAAGGTGCGGGCGACGTGGAAGGGGGAGTAGTAGGTCGTGGAGTACGTCGCCCCGAGCCCGATCCGCTCCGTCACAGCCGCGATCACCCCGAGCACGATGCTCAGGTCGAGCTTGACCGGCCGGGCCCCGAGCCGGACGGCCTCGGCCACCGATCCGCCGTAGATCCCGGGCATGGCCAGGCGGTCGTCGAAGAACATCATGTCGAAGCAGCCCTCTTCGAGGGTCCGGCCCAGGTTGGCGTAGTAGCGCGCGTCGAGGAAGGAGTGGTCGGTCGCCGGGTGCCGCCACGAGCCGGCGTAGACCGTGGTGCTGCCGGCCTGCATGAAGCCGACGAGGGCCATCTGTCGCTTCGGCATCGGGTGCGCGCTACTCCCCGCGACGGTCCGCGCCGCTGGCGGCGGGTGGGCTCAACTGCCGGCCGCGGCGACGGCGCGGCGGGCGCGGGAACGGAACCCCTCGAGCTTCTCGTCGGGCGTGCGGACCCGGGTGCTCCGGGGCATCACCGACACGTCGTGCCCGGCGGCCCGGCGGCGCAGCGCACCGACCGTGGCCTCCTCGCGGGGCAGGTGCGCGAAGGGGTCGAAGGAGTACCAGCGCATGGCGTTCTCGTGGGTGATTTTGTCGACGTCGGTCCGCGGGACGGCGTACGTGGTGAACTCGGCGACGAGCTCCTCGGGCGCGCTCGGCCACATGGAGTCGCTGTGCGGGTAGTCGGCCTCCCAGGCGATGTTGTCGAGGCCGATGCGCTCGCGCAGCTCTATCCCCACCGGGTCGCTGATGAAGCAGGTCAGGAAGTGCTGGCGGAAGACCTCGCTCGGGAGCCGGCCGCCGAAGTCCTGCAGCGTCCAGGCGCGGTGCATCTCGAAGGTGCGGTCGACCCGCTCGAGGAAGTAGGGGATCCATCCCGTGCCGCCCTCGGACAGCGCCACCCGCAGGTCGGGGAAGCTCTTGAGCACCCGGGACCACAGGAGGTCGGCGGCCGCCGACTGGATGTTCATCGGCTGCAGCGTGATCATCACGTCCGGTGGCGAGTCGACGGCGGGGATCGCCATCCGCCCCGACGAGCCCAGGTGGATGGACAGCACGGTCCCGGTGTCGCAACAGGCGCGCCACACCGGGTCCCAGTACTCGTCGTGGAAGCTCGGGTAGCCGAGCGCGGCCGGGTTCTCCGTGAAGCTGAGCGAGTGGCAGCCCTTGGCGGCGGTCCGCCTGATCTCCTCGGCGGTCTGCCCGGCGTCCCAGATGACCGGGACGGCCATGGGGATGAAGCGGGCCGGGTAGGCCGCGCACCATTCGTCGATGTGCCAGTCGTTGTAGGCCCGGACCAGCGCGGCGGAGAGCTCGAGGTCGTCGCTGAGGAAGGTCCGCGCCGTGAAGGTCGGGAAGGACGGGAAGTTCATGGAGGCCAGCACGCCGCCGGCGTCCATGTCCTTCACCCTCTCGTGCACGTCGTAACAGCCCGGCCGCACCTCGTCGAGGCACTGCGGCTCGAGGCCGTACTCCTCCTTGGGCCGCCCCGCGACGGCGTTGAGCGCGGCCGTCTCCATGACGACCTGGCCGAACGTCCACACGTCGTTCCCCTCGTCGTTGCGGACGAGCTTCGGCGCCCGGTCGAGGTACCTGGCGTCCAGGTGGTTCACGAAGAGGTCGGGCGGCTCGATGATGTGGTCGTCGACGCTGATCAGGATGAGATCGTCGGCCTGGCTCATGGGGTCCCTCCTGAGAACCGTCCTCTCTGGACAATATAACGACCCTATACCAACAGGACCACTGGGGCGCCGCCCACCTGCGAGAACGCCGTATGTCAGCCCTGAGTACGGAGGGCCTCAGGCGTTGCCGACGACGTGCTCGATCCAGTCGGCCAGCTTCCGGCGGGCCTCCTCCCGCTTGGCCGGCAGATGGGCGCTGGGCCAGAGACCGGGGGCGGCCTCGTAGTCCTTGAGGACCTCGCGGGCCACGGTGACCTTGTGCACCTCGGTCGGGCCATCCACCACGCTCATGATGGGGGCCGCCATCCACATGCCGCCGAAGGGCATTTCGTTGGACACGCCCAGCGCCCCGTGCGCGTGCATGGAACGCCAGACGGCGTCGTGCAGGACCTTCGGGGTGAGGGCCTTGATGGCTGCGATGTTCTTCCGGGTGCGCCGGTAGTCCTTCACCTGGTCGATCTCCCAGGCGGTGTAGAGCACCAGCAGGCGGAACTGCTGGAGCTCGGCGTACGAATCGGCGATGTCCCCCTGGATGAACTGTTTCTTGGCCAGCAGAGTGCCCTGGGTCTCGCGGCTCAGCACCCGCTCGCAGAGCAGGTCGAGGGAGCGCTGGCACATGGCGACGGTTCGCATGGCGTGATGGACCCGCCCGCCGCCCAGGCGAGTCTGCGCGATGGCGAAGGCCTGGCCCTCGCCCCCCAGCAGGTTCTCGGCGGGGACCCGGACGTCCTCGTAGTGGATGAGGGCGTGCATGGCCTCGTCCTCGGACTCGCCGCTCAGTCCGACGTGGCGATCGATGTTCACCCCCGGCGTGTCCGTGGGGACCAGGAACATCGACGCCCCCTTGTACACGGGGACGTCGGGGTCGGTGACGACCATCACGATGAGGAAGGCCGCGGTGCGGGCGTTGGACGAGAAGAACTTCCAACCGTTGATGACCCACTCGTCGCCGTCGCGCACCGCGCTGCATGTGAACTGCTGCGGGTCCGAGCCGGCCTGGGGCTCGGTCATGGAGTAGCACGAGAAGACCTCCCCGTTGAGCAGCGGCTGGAGGTACTTCCCCTTCTGCTCGTCGGTCCCGTAGTGGGCGATGATCTCGGCGTTCCCCGTGTCGGGGGCCTGGGTGCCGAAGACGATGGGGGCCCAGCCCGATACCCCGAGGATCTCGTTGAGGAGGGCCAGCTTGACCTGCCCGTACCCCTTGCCGCCGAGCTCGGGGCCGAGATGGGCCGCCCACAGGTCGTGGTCGCGCACCTCCTGCTTCATGGGGTCGACGATGGGCCGCAGCTCGTCGTCGAGCGGGTGGAACTGCCGGTGGGGATAGAGGAGGTCGAGCGGCTCGACCCTCTCCCGCACGAACTCGCGCGCCCAGTCGAGCTTCTCTTGGAACTCCGGCTCGGTCGAGAAATCCCAGGCCATGGCCTCCCCTTCTGTCTCGGTGGTCTGGCCGCCGCCCGAGCTCCGACCGGGCGAGAGCCTGCGGTCCACCTCGGATCCGCCCCCGACCATCACCCTAGGGTCCGCGTCCTGCGACCACAACGGAACGCCGGGCGGCGCGTCGCGCCCACCTTGCGTCGCGGTGAGGTGGACGAATAGAACTGGGAAAACACACGTCTACGGATCTGAGAACGCGGCTGCCGCCTGGGAGGGAACCATGAAGGACTTCGAATTCGTCAAGTACGAGCCGCAGGACGACGGCTCCATCGTGCGCATCGTCCTGAACCGGCCCGAGGCCCGGAACGCGCAGAACCGCGGCATGCTCGTCGAGCTCAACGAGGCCTTCCTGACCGCCGAGGCCGACGACAACGTCAGGGTGGTGATCCTCAGCGGCGAGGGGAAGATGTTCTCCTCCGGGCACGACCTCGGCTCCAAGGTCGCCCAGGCCGAGCGGCGCGGCGGTGAGAACCCGCACCCCACCAGCGAGATCAACGGCGCCACCCGGATCGGTGCCGAGAGCCTGATGCTGCAGGAGTGGCACTACTTCTTCGAGAACACGCGGCGCTGGCGCAATCTGCGCAAGATCACGATCGCCCAGGTGCACGGCGACGTCTACTCGGCCGGCCTGATGCTGATGTGGGCCTGCGACCTCATCGTCGCCGCCGACGACGTGCGCTTCGCCGACGTGGTGGGGACCCGGCTGGGCATGTGCGGCATGGAGTACTTCGCCCACCCCTGGGAGTTCGGCCCCCGCAAGACGAAGGAGCTCATGCTCACGGGCGACTCCATCGACGTGCACGAGGCCCACGCCCTGGGCATGGTCAGCAAGGTGTTCCCCCAGGCCGAGCTGGGCGAGCGGACGCTCGAGTTCGCCCGCCGCATCGCACGGGTGCCGACCATGGCCGCGCTCATGATCAAGGAGTCGGTGAACCAGACCCAGGACAACATGGGCTTCTACACCTCGCTCAACGCGTGCTTCACCCTGCACGAGCTGAACCACGCGCACTGGGCCTGGGTCAACGACGACCACTACCCCATCGCCAAGGAGGACGCCGGCGTCCCCAATTGGAAGTCGGCGCCCCCGATCGTCCCCTCGCTCAAGGACCGGGTGATCGCCGACTCGCCCAACTGACGGCGGGCGCCCCTACCCCTTCGGGAAGGAGCGCACCATGTTGTCCTGGACGAAGGACGCCACCAGCCGGCCGTCCTCGCTGAAGATGTTGGCGCGCCCGTACGTGCGGCCGTGCCCCGCGTACGGGCTCTCGTGCGCGAGGAGATGCCAGGCACCCGCGTCGACCGGCTCGTGGAAGGTCAGCGTGTGGCTCAGCACGCTGGTCGAGATGCTCACGTGGGCCATGGACTGGCCGATGCCGGCGTGCGGGCGCATGGCCGTGCCGATGAGGAAGCCGTCCGTCGCGTAGGCCAGCAGCGCCTGACCCGCCACGCCCGTCGCTCCGGACCCGGGGAAGCGGACCCACACGTCGAGCTCGGGCGGCCCGACCAGATCGGGATCCGAGATGTCCACACCGCCGACGACGCGGAGCTCCCAGAACTCGCCGCCGCTCCCGAGGGGCGGCGCGTCCGCCGGCCCGCCTACGTCGGGGGGCGCGGTCGCGTGCCGGATGAGGTCGGGCTCCTCGGCGCTGAGCAGCGCCAGCGACCGCGTGCACAGGCGCTCGCCCTGCCGCACCGTCACCGTCACACTGGCCAGCGCCCGGCCCGCGTGCATGGGGTCGACCTCGATCTCCAGCGGCTGCTCGCGGTCGGCGCTCCGGGCGAAGATCGTGTGCACGGACTTCAACGGCTTGTCCGGGTCGGCGGTGCTGGCCGCCACGATCGTCTGGGCCAGGAGCTGGCCGCCGAACACGACGTTGCCCGCGGCCTCCGCGAAGTTCTGCGCGACGAACCTCCCCGGCCCGGTCGGCTCGAGGTCGAGCACCGCCAGGAGCCGTGACGAATCGGGCATGGCAGACCCTCTTTTCTGTGTGCAGGCGTGCCGCGGCGGCCGCGGCGTCGGTTGTCCGGGCGCACACTACCCAGGACGCGCCGGGGTCAGCCGGCCGCGGCGTCGCGCACGGTGGCCACGACCTCCTCGTTCGAGGCTCCCGGTCCGAGCACGGCCGCGACGCCGTCGGCGAGCAGGAGCGGGACGTCGGCCGGTGGGACGATCCCGCCGATGACGACGGGTGTCTCGAGGCCGGCGGCCCGCAGCGCGCCGACGACGGCGGGGGCCAGCGTGAGGTGCGCGCCGTTGTGCATGGACACGCCCACGACGTCGACGTCCTCCTGCGCCGTCATCGCGGCGATGGTCTCGGGCGACTGGCGCAGGCCGGCGTAGACCACCTCGCAGCCGGCGTCGCGCAGGATCCGGGCCACCACGCGCAGCCCGCGGTCGTGACCGTCGAGCCCGACCTTGGCCACGAGCACGCGCAGCGGCTTCTCCCCGCCGGCCGTCGCCATGCTCAGGCCACGTTGCGCTCGAAGAAGAGCCCGAAGACGGTCTCCATGGCCCGCATCGCCTCGCCCACGGTGACCAGGTGGCGCGCCGCGTCGATCAGGGCCGGCATGAGGTTGACCCCCGGGTCGGCCGCGTCGGCGGCGATCCGCGCCAGCGCACGGCGGACGGCGTCGTCGTCGCGGGACTGCTTGACCGCGGCGAGCCGTTCGAGCTGCGCCGTCTCGACCGCCGGGTCGATGGAGAGGGTGGAGGGAGCGACCCCGTCCTCCTCGACGTAGCCGTTCACCCCCACCTGGACCCACTCCCCGCGGGCGATCTTGGACTGGAAGGCGTAGGCCGCGTCGGCGATCTCGGCGACGAACCACCCGTCGTCGATGCACGCCAGCACGCCCTCGAGCATGGAGCCGGACCCGGCGTCGAGCAGGTGGGCGAAGACGTCCTCGGCCTGGCGCTCCAGCTCGTCGGTCAGCTCCTCGACGAACCAGGACCCGCCGAGCGGGTCGGCCACGTGCACGACCCCGGACTCCTCGGCGACGACCTGCTGGGTGCGCAGCGCGAGGCGTGCCGCGTGCTCGGTCGGGAGCGCGAGCGCCTCGTCGAAGGCGTCGGTGTGCAGGCTCTGGGTGCCCCCGAGCACGCCGGCCAGCGCCTCGATCGCGACGCGGACGAGGTTCACCTCGGGCTGCTGGGCCGTGAGCGAGACGCCGGCCGTCTGGGTGTGGAAGCGCAGCTGGCACGAGCGGCCGTCGGCCGCCCCGTAGCGCTCGCGCATCCTGCGGGCCCAGATGCGCCGCGCGGCGCGGTACTTGGCGATCTCCTCGAAGAAGTCGATGTGCGCGTTGAAGAAGAAGCTGAGCCGCGGCGCGAACTCGTCCACCTCCAGGCCCGCCGCCAGGGCGGCCTCGACGTAGGCGAACCCGTTGGCCAGCGTGAACGCCAGCTCCTGTGCGGCCGTCGAGCCCGCCTCGCGGATGTGGTAGCCCGAGACCGAGACGGGATGCCAGCGCGGCAACTCGGCGCTGCAGAAGCGCAGCACGTCGGTCACGAGGCGCACCGAGGGACGCGGCGGGAAGACGTACTCCTTCTGCGCCTGGTACTCCTTCAAGATGTCGTTCTGAATGGTGCCCGAGAGCGCGGCGCGTGCCACGCCCGTCCGGTCGGCGACGCCGACGTACATGGCGAGGACCGGGGCGGCCGGCGAGTTGATCGTCATCGACGTCGAGACGCGGCCCAGGTCGATGCCCGAGAAGAGGGTCTCCATGTCGGCCAGCGTGTCGATCGCCACCCCCGCCCGCCCCACCTCGCCCTTGGCGAGGGGGTCGTCGGAGTCCCGCCCGAGGAGCGTGGGCATGTCGAAGGCGGTCGACAGGCCGTCGCCCCCCGCCCGCAGCAGCTCCTTGAAGCGCCCGTTGGTGTCCTCGGCCGTGCCGAAACCGGCGAACTGGCGCATCGTCCACAGGCGGGACCGGTACATGGAGGCATAGGGGCCCCGGGTGTAGGGGTACTGGCCGGGCAGCTCGGCGCCGTCGGGACCGTAGACCGGCTCGAGCGGCACGCCCGACATCGTCTCGAAGCGCGCCGGGCGCAGCGGGGAGCGGTCGAACTCCTCCTGCCAGCGCGCCCGATCGGCCATGCGCCCATAGTACTTCGATGTCAAAGTATCCGGGCCACTCCCCGGTCAGGTGAAGTCGCCCGCGGCGCGGCGAAGCTCGGCCAGCTGCCCGAACAGCCCTCGCAGCGCCTCGTCGCCGACCCCGAGGTCGGCGAACACCGAGGCGTTCATCGCGTCCGTGGCCTCGACCGCCGTCCGCCGGCCGGACTCGGTCAACCAGGCCAGGGTGCCCCGGCCGTCCTCGGGGTTCGACCTCCTCGTCACCAGTCCCTGTGCCTCGAGCCGGTCGACGGCGTTCGTCACGCTCGCCGCGTTCACCTGTAGTCGCTCCCCGATCTTCCCGAGCGGCAGGGCACCCTGGCGAGCGAAGGAGAGGAGCATGAGGACCTCGTAGCGCGCGAACGTCAGGCCGAACGCCCGCAGCGTCGCGTCGGCGCGGCCGAGGAAGATCTGCTGGAGGCGCATGACGGAGGTGACAAGCGCCATGGCCGCCGCCTCGTCGGTCCAGCCGTGCGCCTCCCACTGGCGCTGAGCCTCGGCGATGGGATCGAACGCGAGCCTGCGGCTGTCGACCACCTCGGCAACGCTACCGGCGCCGATGGAGCGACCGGCCCGGCCTCAGGACGGGAGGTCGGGCGGGATCCAGCTGGGTTGGCGCTTCTCCATGAACGCCGCCATGCCCTCGCGCGGCTCGGGTGAGGTCTCCAGCGCCCCGAACATCGTCTGGTAGTCGACGAGGCCGTAGCGCTCGTTGAGCATGCGCTTGACGTGGGCGCGGGCCTCCGGCGCGGTGCGCAGGACCTGCCGTGCCGCCTCCAGCGCGGCGGCGCGCAGCTCGTCGTGCGGCACGACACGGGCGATGAGCCCGATGCGCAGCGCCTCGGGCGCGTCGAACGTCCGCGCCGAGAGCAGCAGGTCGCGGGCGACGGCCAGGCCGACGTGGGCTGGCAGCGCGGCCGCGTACGTCGCGTCGGGGATCCCCCGCAGGAGCTCGGGCACCCGGAAGGTCGCCCGGTCGCTGGCCACCGCGATGTCGGCCATCATGGCGATGAGCAGCCCGCCGGCCTGGCAGATGCCGTTGACCGCGGCGATCACGGGCGCCCGGCTCTCCCTCACGGCCGTGAAGGGGAGGACGTCGTAGCCGACGGTGTCGGGCAGCTCGTCCCCGGGCTCGGCCCGGCCGCCGAGGTCGCCGCCCGGCGCGAAGACGTCACCGGTCCCCGTGATGACCAGTGCGGCGAGCGCGGGGTCCGTGTTGACGAGCCGCACGGCCCGCTTGATCCCGTAGTACATGGCCGGGGTCAGCGCGTTGCGGGCACCGGGCCGGTCGATCACGCACCACGCGATGGGGCCCTCACGCTCGAGCCGAAGCCCGGCCGCACCCAGCTCGTTCTCCATCGCGTCTGCTCCCTCCGCTCCGCGCTACCCGCCCCGGCGGGCCGGCGCCAGGATGAAGCGCTCGACCGCGTGGGCGAACCCCTCGTCCTGATTGGACGTCGTGACCATGCGGGCGGCCCGCTGCACCTCGCTCGAGGCATTGCCCATCGCGATGCTCAGACCGGAGTGGGCGAACATCAGCACGTCGTTGGGCATGTCGCCGATCGTCGCGATCTGGGCCGGGGGGATGTCGAAGCGAGCCGAGAGAAACCTGGCGACGGCGCCCTTGTTGGCCTGCGGCTGGGTGACGTCGAGGTAGTAGGGCTGCGATTGGGCCGCCGTGACGTGGTCGGCGAACTGGTCCCGCGCCGCGTCGGTGGCGGTGTCCATGGCGCCGCGGTCGTCGCTCACCCCGACGATCTTGACCACCTGGTCGTGCAGGTCGTCGTAGGTCCCGGTCACCGTGGGCGGGAACCCGACCGTGGCGGCCTCCCGGTCGACGTGGGGGCCCCGGGGGTCGCGCACGTACCAGTCCGCCCCGCGGTACATCCAGGTCACGAGGCCGTGCGACTCGAGTAGCGACAGGATGGGCCCGACCAGCGGCTCGGGGATCAGCCGCTGCTCAATCACCGTGAGGTCGGGTTCCACCATCAAGCCGCCGTTGAAGGCGGCGATGGGGGTGGTGATCCGGAGGGGATCGACCAGCATCGACATGCCCCGGGGCGGGCGGCCGCTGGTGATGGCGAAGAGCACGCCGTGCGCGTCGAGCGCGTGCACGGCGTCGACGGCCCGCGGGGTCAGCTCCTTCTCGTTCGTGACGAGCGTGCCGTCGACGTCGGCCAGGAGGAGCCGGATGGGGTTGTCGGTCATGGCGGGCGCGGTCGCTTCCGGGTCGGGGGCTCAGCTCGTCCCGGTCAGGACGCCGCGGACGAAGGATCCGGCCCGGGTGTAGACGTCCTGGCTCTCCCTGGTCCAGGGAAGGAGGAAGGGAAACACGTGGAACATTCCCTCGACCTCCGAGGCGACGTGGGGCACGCCGGCGAGGCGCAGCTTGGTGGCCAGCTCGCGAATCGCGTCGCGGAACATCTCGTCCCCCCCGTAGACGAGGAACGTCGGCGGCCAGTCCCCCAGGTCGTCCAGCAGCACGTCCACCCGCTGGTCATCGGGGTCGACGCCATGGAGGTAGGGGCTGACCGGGATGTTCCAGGGGAGCACGTCGAGCGGCGCGTTGTCGGTCACCGAGTCCTCGCTGAGCGTGAGGCTCACCTCGGGTGAGAACAACAAGGCGCCGGCGGGCCGCCCGAGATCCTCCCTGTCCATGCGACGGAGGACCGTACCCAGCAGTCCCCCGCCGCCGGAGTCGCCGGCGATCAGCAGCTGCTCGGACGACAGCCCGTCCTTCTTGAGATGGGAGATGACGGAGATGACGTCCTCGACCGCGGCGGGGAACGGGAACTCGGGGGCCAGCCGGTAGTCGGCGGCGAACACGGCGCACTGCGTGACGCGGGCGAGGTGCGCCATGAAGACGGCGTACATGCGCGGCGACGTCCCGATGTAGCCACCGCCGTGCAGGTAGACGATCGTCCCCGGCTGCCCGCCGCCTCCGCCCGCGGCCGTCTGGGTGGAGCGGAACCAGAAGCCGGGCACGTCGCCGATCCGATCCGGCTCGGTCGTCACTCCCTGCAGGGCCACGAACGGGGGGAGGACCCGGCCGGCGGCCCCGTCGAGGACGCGCTCCAGGGAGCGGAACTCGTCGATGGGCAGGGAGGAGGCGTACCCGAGCAGCGTCCGCACCAGCTCGCGGGTCGCCGACACCGCCATGTTCCGGGGCAGCCGGCTCGGCCCGCGCCACGGGTCCCGGAAGGGCAGCCGGCCGAGCGCCCCCACGAAGCTCGAGGCCAGGGTGGCGACGTCGATCGCCGCGATCGGCCACGACGCCGTCTGCACCTCGGGCCGGTCCGACATCACCATGCCCAGAGAGTATCGAGGCCGCCTCCGCCTCAGCCCGGTCCCGGGCCGTTCACCGGGGTTCACCACCGGGCGACCGGCCGGGGAGCCGGTGGACGAGTGGGGGCGCGACAGTGAATGCTTCACGGTGACGGGATCACCCCCCCCTCGAACTGGCGGCTTCCGAGTCGGGGCCCACGCACGAAAAGGAGAGGCCTGTGGCCAGCGAAGGAGTCCACGAACCGCTCGACCTGCTCGACGAAGCCACCGTCGACCACCACCGGGCCATGACCTCGCTGTGCGAGGAGCTCGAGGCCATCGACTGGTACGACCAGCGGGTGAAGGCGACCTCGGACGAGAGCCTGGCCGCCGTCCTGGCCTACAACCGGGACGACGAGAAGGAGCACGCCGCCATGGCCCTCGAATGGCTGCGCCGGCGTGACCCCGCCCTCGACGCCAACCTGCGGAAATTCCTGTTCACGTCCTGCCCGATCACCGAGGTCGGCGACGAGGGCGCCGACGGTGCCGCGGACGGTGGACCGGAAGCCGCAGGTGCGGGCTCGCTCGGGATCGGGAGCTTGAAGGGAGCGGCGCGATGAACCATCTCCTGCGGGGCCTGGCCCCCATCTCCGACGGCGCCTGGGACCTGATCGACCAGGAGGCGACGTCACGCCTCCCGACCTACCTGGCCGCACGCAAGCTGGTGGACTTCGCCGGCCCGTACGGCTGGTCGCACTCGGCGACGAACCTCGGCCGGATCTCCACCATCGCGGGGCCGTCGGAGGGCGTCGCGGCGGCGCAGCGGATCGTCCTCCCCCTCCTGGAGCTGCGGGCCGAGTTCAAGGTGTCCCGCGTCCAGCTCGACGACGTGGAGCGGGGGGCCGGCGACCCCGACCTCCCCGAACTGGACGAGGCCGTGCGCCAGATCGCGCTCGGCGAGAACGTCACCGTCTTCCACGGCCACCAGGCCGCCGGGCTGCGCGGCATCACCGAGAGCACGTCCCACGAGCCCATAGCGTTGGACGGCGACGTGGAGCAGTCGCCCGACGGTGTGGCCCGCGCCGTCGACGTCCTGCGTCAGGCCGGCATCGACGGGCCCTACGGGTTGGCGATCTGCCCGGACCTCTACACGAGGATCGTCGAGAGCACCGAGTACGGGGGGCACCTGCTCTTCGACCATCTCCGTGAGATCCTCGGCGGGCCCCTGGTCTGGGCGCCCGGCATCGACGGCGGGGTCGTGCTGAGCCTGCGCGGCGGGGACTTCCAGTTCGAAAGCGGGCAGGACCTTTCGATCGGCTATCTCGACCACGACGCCGACGTCGTCCGCCTCTACATCGAGGAGAGCTTCAGCTTCCGCGTGTTCGAAGCTGACGCCGCCGTGACGCTCCGGACCGAAGCCTGACGGAGGTTCCTCCTAGCCGGCCACGGCCTGGTTCCGCCGCGGCAGCACCCAGCCCGGACGCGGGAAGTGGCAGGTGTACCCGTTCGGGTACCGCTCCAGGTAGTCCTGGTGCTCCGGCTCGGCCTCCCAGAAGGGGCCGGCGGGCGCGACCTCGGTGACGACCTTGCCGGGCCAGAGCCCCGACGCCTCGACGTCGGCGACGGTGTCCTCGGCCACCCGGCGCTGCTCGTCGTCGAGGTAGAAGATGGCGGAGCGGTAGCTCGTGCCCCTGTCGTTGCCCTGGCGGTTCAGCGTCGTCGGGTCGTGGATCTGGAAGAAGAACTCCAGATTTCGCGATAGGAGGTCACGTCGGGGTCGAAGGTGATCTCGATCGCCTCGGCGTGGCCGTCGTGGTTGCGGTACGTCGCATTGGGGACGTCGCCGCCGGAGTAGCCCACCCGCGTCGAGATGATCCCGGGCCGCTTGCGGATGAGGTCCTGCATGCCCCAGAAGCACCCGCCGGCGAGGATCGCCTTCTCGGTCTTGCCGCTCATTGCGCCACCTCCTTGCCCTTCGCAGGGGCGTCGAAAACCTTCTTGTACTCACCGTATCCCTCGGCCTCGAGGTCGTCGTAGGGGACGAAACGCAGGGCGGCCGAGTTGATGCAGTAGCGCAGCCCGCCCTCCTCGGGGGGACCGTCCTCGAAGACATGGCCCAGGTGGCTGTCCCCGTGGGTCGACCGGACCTCGGTCCGCAGCATCCCGTGCGTCCGATCCTGCTTCTCGACCACGTTGCGCGGCTCGAGGGGCACGGTGAAGCTCGGCCAGCCGCACCCGCTGTCGAACTTCTTGGTGGAGGCGAACAACGGCTCGCCCGAGACCACGTCCACGTAGATGCCGGCCTCCTTGTGGTCCCAGAACTCGTTGTCGAACGCGGGTTCGGTGGCGCTCTCCTGGGTGACGGCGTACTGACGGGTGTCCAACTGGGAAACGGCTGCTGGGTCCTTGCGATAGCTCTCCGGCACGATGACTCCTTCGCCACGAATTGTGGCCTCTCTGACTACAGGTTCTAACGCCCGGGGGGTCCCCTTCGTTCCCCCCGGACCGGGAAAATCGCCCTACAGGGTGACCACGAGCTTGCCCCGTGCACCGCCCCCGGCCAGGTGCCGGATGGCCTCGGGCACCTCGGACAGCGGGAAGGTCCGATCGATGGCCGGCGTGACCCTGCCCGACTCGAGCAGTTCCCCGAGCGCCGAGAGATCCTCACCCTTCTCGGAGGAGACGAGCATGCCCAGCTTCTGGCTGACGAACGGGGAGAGCGCCGCCGCCCGGAGCTGTCGGTCGAAACCGCCCAACCACCGTCCGCCGGTCTCACCGCCGACGATGACGAGCCTGCCCGCCGGCGCCAGGGCCCGACGCAGGTCCGCCAAACGGCTGTTGCCGCCCGTGTCGATGATCACGTCGTAGCGGTGGGTGCCGTCGGCGAAGTCGGCGCGGGAGTAATCGATCACGTGGTCGGCGCCGAGGCCGCTGACCAGATCCGTCTTCGCCGTGCTGCAGACGCCGGTGACCTCGGCACCCAGGGCCTTGGCGATCTGGACGGCGAACGTGCCGACGCCGCCCGACGCGCCGACGACGAGCACCTTCTCCCCCGCCACGACCCGCGCCTTGTCGCGCACGGCCTGGAGGGCCGTCACCCCGGAGACCGGGACGGCCGCCGCCTGCTCGAAGGTGAGGTTGGCCGGTTTGGGTGCGAGCCGCGCCGCGTCGGCCCGGCAGTACTCGGCGAACGAGCCCTCGCCCGTGCCGTAGACCTCGTCGCCCCGTGCCAGGCCGGTCACGTCCCCTCCGACGGCGACCACGGTGCCGGCCAGGCCCCGCCCCGGGTTGGGCTGCTTCGGCCGGCCCAGCCCGAAGCCCATGAGCCGCATGAGCCCGGGCAGGCCGGTCATGAGGTGCCAGGTGCCGCGATCCACGCCGGCGGCGCGCACCCGGACCAGGACCTCGGCGTCGCCGGGAGCCGGCCGTGCGATCGTCCCCAGTCGGAGGACCTCGGTGGGATCGGTGCCGTAGCGGTCCTGCACGATCGCCCGCATCGTCTCGGTGCCGGCTGACGGCGGTCTCGTCTCTTCCTGCGGCATGGCGGTCTTCATCCTCTCTCCTGCATCGCTCGGATGCTGCGGTGACGTGGCGGACGGGTGGCGGGGGGTCATGCCGCGAGACGGAACGGCGGGTACTGGTCGGTGAGGAAGCCGACGTACGCCTCGACCCGGAGGGCGTAGCGGAACGCGTCCACCAGGAAGTCCCGGATGCCCTGGGGGTACTCCCCGCTCACGAGCACCGCGAAGAACCCGGCGACGATGCCCACGACGGCCGCCACGAACAGGCCCACGAGGACGACGTACTGCGGGATGGCCAGGAACCACTTGTAGAGCGGCTTCCAACGCTGGAGGTGCTCGGGATAGACCAGCCGCAGCGAGGTGTGCGGCTCCGCCCCGTCGTCATCGGACGACAGTGCGAAGTCGAAGGGGGGGTAGTCCTCGTGCATGAAGAAGGCGTAGCTCATGGCCCGCCACTCGTAGCGGTACGTCATGACGATCACGTCGAAGAGCGGTCGCGGGATGCGCTCCGTGAACAGCACCGTGAAGAAGCTGATCAGCGTGAGCACCTGTCGGAGCGTGCGCAGTGCGTAGGCGATCATCAGGTGCGGGATCGCCAGGAGCCACTGCACGAGAGGGCGCCACCGGGTGATGCGGCGATCGGCCTGGAAATCGAGCTGGAGCGGTGAAGCGGCGGGCATGGACATGGTGTCTCCTTCGTTCGGGCCCCTCCGGGTGGAGGGGCGGTCCTATCGTGCCCACGGGATGCCGTAGGCTTACGTTGTAAGTAGTGTAGACTTACGCCGTAAGGTTGTCAACCCACGAGAGGGAGGAGCACATCCACATGGCGCGACCGACCAAGCCCGCCCCTCCCGCCAGGGTGCCGTTGAGCCGCGACCGCATCCTGGCCGCCGGCGTCGCCTTCGCGGACGACCACGGGATCGCGTCGCTCAGCATGCGCAAGCTCGGCGACGAGCTCGGGGTCGAGGCCATGTCGCTGTACAACCACGTGGCCAACAAGGACGAGCTGCTCGACGGCATGGTCGACGTCGTCTTCGGCGAGATCCTCGTCCCGCCCGGTGCGGCGGACTGGAAGACCGCGATGCGGGAGCGGGCTCAGTCGGCGCGTCAGGCGCTCTGGCGCCACCCGTGGGCCATCGCGCTCATGTCGACACGGACCTCGCCGGGACCCGCCATCCTGCGGCACCACGACGCGGTCATCGGCAGCCTGCGGGCCGCCGGCTTCACGGTCGCGCTGGCGGCGCACGCCTTCTCACTCCTCGACAGCTACATCTACGGCTTCGCGCTGCAGGAAGCCACGCTGCCCTTCGGCGAGACCGAGGAGGAGACGGCCGAGGTGGCGCGCACCATGCTGGCAGAGGTGCCCGCCGACACCTATCCCCACCTGACCGAGCTCACCGTCGAGCACATCCTGCGGCCGGGGTACGACTACGGCGACGAGTTCGCGTTCGGGATCGACCTCATCCTCGACGGACTCGAGCGGGACCTCGCCTGAAGAAGCGCCGTCTCGGCGGACCGTGCCCTGGTTCAGCCGGCTCGTGCTCCGCTCGCCGGAACCGGCGACGGGTCCAGCGGGTCGAAGTCCGCATCGGGCTTGAACTCGATGTGGACTGCGACCTCCTTTCGACGCACCTCCATCTGCGCCAGGCGCTCGAAGACGGCCCTGTCCGCAGCGGTGAGCGGTGGCTGGGTGACCGATCTCGGCCAGAGCCGGTATCGCTGCACCACGTTGATCTCTGCCGCGAGAAGGAAGAGCTGGGCGCCCAGGTAGATCCAGGCCAACAAGACGATGACGATGCCGAAGAAGCCGTACGTCTCGGTTGCGTGCTGGAGCTCACGGCCCACATACCAGCTCCCCACGATTTGCAGCGCCTGCCAGAAGACGGTGGCCAAGGCCGCGCCGAGCACGACGTCCCGCCACCTGAACCTCACTGCGGTCATCACCTGGTACGAGACGAGAATGAGCCCGAAGTTGAACGCGAGCGAACCGGTGAGCAGCAGGATCCTCGAGAGCTCCTCGTGGGCGGCCAGCGTGGCGAACCCCGTGAGCACCGTCGACCCGATCGTCGACAAGCCGAGCAGGACGAGGACCGCCAACCCCCGGAGGTAGCGCATGGGGAGGGAGGGCCAGCGAACGTACGGGATGTTCCACACCTTGTTCATCGCGCTCTGGGTCGCCAACCCCAGGCCGATGGCTCCGTACAAGAGGAGCAGGCCGCCGATGACGACGGCGAAGGCGCTCCCCGTCAGGGTGTGGACCTGCGACTGCAACTGAGGACCGATGATCGGAAAGCTCCCGAGCGCACTGCCGACGAGGTCCTTGCGCAGCTGGTCGTTGTTGTGCAGGGCGTAGCCCAGGATCGTCGTGAACAACATCAGGAGCGGGAACACGGCAAAGAGGCCGTAGTACGCGATGAGCGCCGCCTTGCTGCCAGCCTGGTCGTTGCCGAACTTCTGCAGGACGGCGAACGGAAAGCCGAGCACACGATGTCGCTGCTGGTACTTGTCCGCGCGGCGGACGAGGATCTCCATCCGACCCAGTCGAGTGCGTTCTCCCGCTTCGGTGGTCGAGTGGGCGTCGGGGTTCTCCGCGTGATTCGGCGGATGGTCCGGTGCAGTCATGAACCAAAGATAGGACTCCGACGGACATCGGCGTCAGTGCAGCCCGTGCCAACCCGCTCCAACTCGACCGGTTCGAGGGACCAGCGAGCGACCCCCGAGACGATTACGTCAGTCGCTGAATCCGCGCACGGCGCTCAGGCGGGCGGCCAACCGCTCGAGCTCCTCGGGCAGGTCCTCGGGGATCTCTCCGGCGGCCGCACGTTCGTCTCCCCTGGCGTCGATGGCGCGCACCAGCCCACTCATCGCGTCGGTGAGCTTTGCCGCAGCCGACTTGACGTTGCCATCGTCACTGCTCATCGAGATCGCCTCCCTGTCGTCGTTTCCGTGTCCACAGCGCCACTGGTCACCGGGCCTCGTCGGAGTCGAGGACACCTCACCGTGTCGAAGGCGTCACGATACCCCGGGGTCGGTCGAGTTTCACTCGCCCAAGACCCACGCGTGGGGACGCGCCAACTCCGCAGCTTGAGGAGGACCCCACGAACCCCGTGCATACGGAAGCGGCTCCGGCTTGTCCTGCACGATGCCGTCGGCCACCGTCCACACGTGCTCGAGCCCGTCCGGTCGGGTGAACAGTGAGCGATCTCCGGTCAGCACGTCATGGAGAAGGAGTGAGTACGCCGGGAGCGGCGGTCCGTCGCTCGCCGAACCCAACGGGAGGGCGGTCTTCCCCACCGCGAGGGTCAAGTCGGGCCCTGGTTGCTTGATGACAAGGCCCAGATCGATCTCCCCGTCCCCGGACAGCTCGAAACCCAGGATGCTCCCGCCCCCAGGTTGACCCGGAAGCCCAGGGACTGCGTCCTTGAAGACCACACTGACCCTCTGCCGGCTCTCGACGAGGCATTTGCCGGTACGAAGCAGGAAGGGCACGCCCTTCCAGCGTTCGTTGTCGATCCACATGCGGGCCGCGACAAACGTCTCGGTGCGCGAGTCGGCGGGGACGTCAGCCGTGCTCCGGTACCCGTCGTACTGCCCCACCACCACGTCTGCCCCACGCAATGGTCGAAAGCACCCGATGACCGCCTCGCGTGCCTCGGCCATGCAATCTGGTTCGAGGCAGTGTGGCGGCTCCATTGCGAGCTCGCCGGCAATTTGGAACAGGTGGGTCACCAACATGTCGAGAATGGCGCCCGTCGCGTCGTAGAAGTCTGCCCGCATCGCGACGTCGAGAGTCTCCGGTACGTCGATCTGCACGCTCTCGATGTGAGAGCCGTCCCAGGCACCGGCGAAGAGGCCGTTGGCGAAGCGCAGGACGTGGATGTTCTGGGTGGCCTCCTTTCCCAGAAAGTGGTCGATCCGAAAGATCTGCGACTCCTCGAACGTCTCGTGTGCAATCCGGTCCAGTTGGCGAAACGACTCCAGCGAGGTCCCGAAGGGCTTCTCGTACACGACTCGGGAGCCCCGAGCGAGATCATGGGCGCGGATGGCGTCGGTCAAGGGTCCGAACGCCCCGGGCGGGACGGCCAGGTAGTGGATCAGTTGGGTGCTCCCGGCGATGTCCTGCTTCGCTCGGGAGAGCACATCGAGGAGACTTCCGGGGTCGTCGCTCGTGAAACCGCCCCCGGCGGCGAGAAAGCGATGGCGCACCTCTTCCCACGGACCCTCCGCGGGCCGGGGTCCGAACTCCTCCAGGGCCTTTCGCACTTCTTCCTGGAACTCCTCGTCGGTGACCTTGCCTCGACCCTCGGCGATCATCCGCCAGTCCTCGGGAAGGAGGCCGGCGATGGCCAAGCGGTAGAAGGCGGGGAGAACCAACCGACGAGCCAGGTCACCGCTGGCTCCGTACAGGACGAAGATCGTCGACGTCGGAACGGTTCCGGTGTTCGCCATGACCTCGCTGCCTTTCGGGTGGACCAGGGGCGGCCGTACCCCTTGCGACGGTTTCGGTTCTAGTCGGCACCGGACCAATCCGGCGCGCCGGGAGGCGGGGTCTCCCACGGGTGGATTGGAGGCCCGACCGTGGATCTCGCCGTCAGCCCTTCCCACCCTTCGGGCTTGGGAAGCTCCGGCCGTGGCTGACGGGCGTCCACGGGCAGCAGAACTCCTGGTCCAGGAACCTCCGCCTCACCGACGCGCTGGGCGAGCTCTCAGGGTCGTTCTGACGGATCAGCCGTCCTCACGCAGCTCATCGGGCGTCGCGATCACGTCGACCAGGGCGTCGGATCGCAGCACGGTCAACGCCAGGGGCTGGCCGATGGAGTCGCCGAGCATCAGGCGCTGCAACGACTGGGCGTTGGTGACCGGCTCTCCGTTGGCACTGACCAACAGGTCGCCGGGTCGGAGCCCCGCTCTCGCGGCCGGTGCTCCCGACACGACCTGCTCGATGCGCATTCCGCGCTGCTGATTGAGTCGAAGGGCCAGCGGCGGGGGGAACGGGGCCGGGGTCCCCGCCAAGCCGAGGTAGGCGCGACGGACGCGGCCCTCCGCCATGAGGGTGGCGACGATCTGTCGGGTGATCCCGTTGATCGGAATGGCCAGGCCGACCCCGACCCCCGCCACCGCGGTGTTGATGCCCACGACCTCGCCCGAGGCCACGACGAGTGCCCCGCCCGAGTTCCCCGGGTTGAGAGCGGCGTCGGTCTGAATGACGTCGTCGACGATGCGCATGTTCTCGCCCGCGCGGGTCGGCAGCGAGCGGCCCAGGGCGCTGACGACGCCGGCGGTGATCGTGCCGGCCAATCCGAGCGGATTGCCGACCGCGACGACCAGTTGTCCCACCCTGAGCTGCGAGGCCTCACCCAACCGCGCCGGCGCCGGAGTTAGGCCGTCGGCCCGGACCACGGCCAGGTCGGACAGGGGGTCGCTGCCGACGACGCGGAACGGGACGGTGGTGCCGTCGGCGAAGGCCGCCTGGCCGGCCTCCGCCTTGCCGACCACGTGTGCATTGGTCAGGAGGAAGCCGTCGCTGGTGAACACAACGGCCGAGCCGGCGCCGGCCGCGATTCTCCCGTCACGGGTACGCCGGGTCACCTGCAATGCAGCGACCCGTGGGGTCAGTTGCTCGGCGACCGAGACGACGACCTGGGAGTACGCGTCGAGCGCCGCGACCTCTGATTCGGGTGGGCGGCTGAGGGTGTCGGTCATGGCCAGTCCTTATTACACAATTACACCATTACTTATACCGGACCCATAGGCCCGATGCTGCGAGCTGGTGGCAAACCGCCCCTCCACCTGGGGACTTGTCAGCCACGGCGGCCTCGGCATAATATTGACGTCGAAGTTAAAAGTCTCGATCGGCCGTCCACCTGGAGGTAGCCATGACCAACAACGTTGTCGACTTCCCCGTCTTCGATGCGGACAATCACATGTACGAGACGACGGACGCCTTCACCAAGTTCCTCCCCAAGCAGTACGAGGGCCTCATCAAGTACGTCCAGGTCAACGGCCGCACCAAGATCGCCGTCCGCAACGTGATCTCGGACTACATCCCCAACCCGACCTTCGAGGTCGTGGGCCGGCCGGGTGCGCAGGAGGCCTACTTCAAGGAGGGGAATCCCGAGGGCAAGTCACGTCGCGAGATCATCGGCGAGGCGATGCGCTCACCCGAGGGTTTCTTCTCCCCGGAGCCGCGGTTGAAGATCATGGACGAGCTCGGTCTCGACCGCGCGCTGATGTGGCCCACGCTGGCGAGCCTGCTCGAGGAGCGCCTGTATGACGACCCGAAGGCGACCCACGCCGTCGTGCACGCCCTGAACCAGTGGATGCACGAGCACTGGACCTTCGACTACGAGGGCCGCATATTCCCGACGCCGGTCATCACGCTCCCCATCGTCGCCGAGGCGATCAAGGAGCTGGAGTGGGTCGTGGAGCGCGGCGCAAAGATCGTCCTCATCCGCCCCGCGCCGGTTCCGGGCTACGAGGGCCGCCGCTCGTTCGCGCTCCCCGAGTTCGACCCCTTCTGGGACAAGGTGGCCGAGTTCGACGTCGCAGTCGGCATGCACGCGTCGGACGACGGCCTCATCCGCTACTACAACCAGTGGGAAGGGCGGCGCGACGGCGAACTCCTCCCCTTCGCAGGGAGCAAGTCGGCCTTCTCGGACATCGCGCACAGCCAGAGCCGCGGCATCTTCGACACCGTGGCCTCGCTCATCGGGCACGGCATGCTCACGCGGCACCCGACGCTGCGGGTCTTGCCCGTCGAGAACGGCTCCGCCTGGGTGCGCCCGATCGTCGAGGCGCTCACCCAGTCCTACGAGCGCGAGCCGGCCCTCTACGACGAGGACCCGCTCATGGTGCTCAAGCGCAACATCTGGGTCCACCCGTTCCACGAGGACGACCCAATCGGCCTGATCAACCTGATCGGCGCGGACCGTGTCGTGTTCGGGTCCGACTACCCGCACATCGAGGGCATGGCCGAGCCGCTCACTTACGTGAAGGAGCTCGACGGCCTGTCCCACGAGGACGTGGCCAAGGTCATGGGCGGCAACCTGGCCGCCGTCATGAAGGTGCCCTTCGCCGCCTGAGCGGAGGCAGGTTCAAGAGGTTCGCGACCCGGTGCCTGTTCACTAGGGGACCAGAAGGTCCTGCCAGTTGGGCGGGACACGTCCCGCGGGACCAGGCACGGGTTGGTCGGCCGGATGGTAGAGCGGTGGTGCGAGGCGAGGCCCTTCCACGTATTCGCCAGTTCGGTAGTTCCAAAACCAATCCTCGCCCGGCTCGAAGCTGCAGATGACGGGGTGATCCGACGAATGCGCGTGCGCGGTCGCGTGCTGGCTGGGCGAGTTGTCGCAACATCCAACGTGACCGCACTCCGCACACCGTCGGAGGTGGAGCCACCAACCCCCGGATTCGAGACATTCGACGCACCCGGTCCCGCTCGGTGGAACCTCTGGATCGACGGCATACGTCATGTCGGCACCTCCCACTACGTACCTCTTTCCAGGGTAGGGGAAAGATCGCTCGGCGTCTCGCGCCAGGACCGGCCGTCCGACACAGGTCACGTCCGACGTGGATCTCGTCGCATCGGAGATCGGCAATCAGCCGCTGCTGACGACCTTCCAACTTGGCTTGCGGAAGCGATCGAGCAAGAAGGGCGGCAGGATCCCGATGAGAAGGATCCCGGCGAGAATCAGGAGGACGTACGTCACCGGGTTCAAGTGGCCGAACTGCGACGGAGGTATGAACCCGATGACGAGCGCGACGACGGAGGACACGGTGCCGAGGAGGCAGAGCAGGCCCAAAACCGGTGCTCGATAGCCGCGGCCATGACCCGGTTGTGAGCGGCGCAAGCGCAGAGCGGCGATGAACATCAGCACGTACATGATCAGGTACACCTGGGTCGCCATGGCGACGAAGATCCAATACGCGTGCGACACGCTCGGGATGAAGGCGTAGAGCAGTGCGATGAGCGTGATGACGGTGGCTTGAGCCGTGAGAATGTGCACCTCGATCCCTCTGGCGTTGACCTTTTGGAAATAGGGGGGTAGGAACCCCTGCTCACGGCCGATCCGGAGCAGCCCCTCGGATGGCCCACCCAGCCAGGACATCATCCCGGCCAATGCACCGATCGCCAGCGCCAGGGCGATCACGGGCACGGCGAACCCGATGCCGAAGTGATGGAAGAGGGCGTCGAAGGCCTGCATCACGCCTGCGGTGAAGCTGATCCGCTGCGAGCGGATCACCCAGGAGATCGCCAGGGTCGGCAGGATGAACACGGCGAGCACCAGAGCCACGGCGAGAAAGATCGACTTCGGGTAGTCCCGGCTCGGATTCTGCATCTCATCGACGTGCACGGCATTGACCTCGACCCCGGCGTAGGTGAAGAAGCTGTTCACGATGAGGACGATGCTGGCGAGCCCGCTCCACTGCGGCAGGAGGTGCTGCGCGGTCATCGGTGCGGCGGAGTGGTTGCCCTGGAGCAGGTAGACGACCCCGAAGACGACCAGCAGCGCACCGGGGATCAGCGTGCCGATCACGGTACCGCTCGACGACAGCGCGGCGACGAGCGTCATGCCGCGTGAGGTCACCAACACGCTGAGCCAGAACAGGACGATGATGATCACAGCGTTGTAGACCCCGTTCCCCGACAACCCGGGGTCGATGACGTAGGCCAGCGTGCTGGCCACGAAGGCCAGCAGAGCCGGGTAGTAGAAGATCGTCTGGGCGAACTCGCACCACACGGCGAGCAGGCCCATCGGAGCGGAGATCCCCTCGCGCACCCAGTTGTAGACGCCACCCTCCCACCCAGAGGCGAGCTCGGCAGCCACGAGTGAAACGGGTATCAGGAAGACGAAAGCGGGGAGAACGTAGAGGAACACCGAGGCGAGCCCGTAGACCGCAGACGCCGGCGCCGAGCCCAGGTAACCCACCGAGCCCACGGTCATCATCGCCAGTGCCGTCCAGGTGATGGAGGTCCCCGGCCGACGGTGCACGGCCCGGTGGGGCAGACGAGGTCTCATATGGCGACAGATTCTCTCTGGGACCGCGTCAAGAGCGTCTGGGCGGCGGGTCCGACGAGGTCCAGATCAGGGCGGTGCGGCGATCAGGCCCGACCGATCAACGACCCCGCCTCTGCAGGGCCGACGACGAGATCGTGGAGGTCGCCGTCCACCTCGAGTCGGGTCGCCTGTTCGACCCCGCCGACCTTCACTGGTTCGAAGCCAGCAGTCCGGATCAACCGCTCGACTTCCTCGCCGGCACTGTCGTCGTCGGTCGCGTAGAAGAGAACCGCCGGCTCCGGTGACCGGTTGCTCGAGGACTCCAAGAGGCCGCCCGACAGGGAACCAAACGCCATGGCCAAGCGCGCCCCTGCAGGCAACCACGCGGCGACGACCTCGCCAGACGATTGCCCCTTCGCCAGGAGGTGTACGACGGCTCCCTGAGCATCGAGGCCGACCGGGTTGCTCGGAACGACCACGATCTTGTCGGTGAGCCCGTCGGCGATCTCGTCGATGACGCCCTGAAGAACCGGAAACCGCAGCGCAAGGACGACGGCACCGGCGCCCTCCAGGGCGTCGCGGTTGTCGGCGGCGGCGACCGCTGCTCGACCGATCTGTGCGACCAGCGTTCGTGCCGACTCTTCGTCGGCGCTGGACAGCCGCAGGCTCTCGCCTCCTGAGGCGAGCAGGCGGGCGATGACCGATCCGAGCCCCCCGGTGCCGATGATCGTGGTGGTCATGTGCACACCTCCCTCGCTGAGCCCGTTATCTCGTCCTTCACTCGGACGCCCCGCCGGACGTGCTCGACGGCCATTGAGCGGGTGACCAGTCCCCGTCCGGGTCCGTGGTCTGACCCACTTCGATCAGATGCCCGTCGGGGTCGCGGATGTAGCAACGGATCTCGTACTGGTGCTGTTTCGGAGGCGTCAGGAAATGAGCACCCCTGGCGCTCCATTCGGCGTAGACGGCCTCGATGTCCTTCACCCGGATGTTGAGGAAGCTACTGACCCGATCGGGATCCCTTGGCGTCTCGAGGGTGACCGCAGGTTTGTCGTCGGTAGGTCCTCCCCCGACATTGATGATGATGTAGCAGTTGGCCAACGCGACGTAGGTGACGTCTCCGGAGAAGACCACCCTGCCGCCGAGCACTTCGGTGTAAAAGCGTCGAGAGCGTTCGACATCGTCCGAGACGATGAAGTGGCCCAGCACGATTCCCTCCGGGGGCGGTGGTAACTCGGCCATCTGGCACCTCTCTGGTCCGGCTGACACCCGCGCTTCCGGCGGGCCCGAACCCGATGTTACGAGGAACCGGATTCCATTTCCTTCCACAGCGCTGCCAGAGAACGCCGCGTTTGGGCCCGATGGACTCGACCTCGGTGAAAGGGATCGGTCGTCGAACGGATGAAACCCTGAATCGTGCCCCGCGCAGAGCTCAGAGAACCTGGTCTTCATCCGCCTGGACCATGAGGCCGCCGGTCACATGTTGTCCCTTGCCCGTCGACGTTTCACTCTTTCGGCGCGGTTCAGGTGCGAAGACGGTCCACTGCGCTCGTGATGTCCCTGAACACGTCCCCAACGGACTGCTCGCCATTGATGTCGAGGAGTATCCCGCGGCGGGCGTAGAAGCCAAGGAGCGGCTCCGTCTGAGTCTCGAACACTTTGAAGCGATGGGTGATCGTGATCTCGCTGTCGTCGGCACGTCCCGGTCGGCCTCCCCGAGCTTGAAGTCGCTTGAACAGCTCGTCACGACTGACTCTGAGATGGACGACGGCCTGGAGCTCGATCTCTTTGATCTCCTCCGCAATTGAGTAGGCAACCTCCGCCTGGCGCAGCGTCCGTGGGAAACCATCGAGCACATAGCCACCTGTGCGAGCCGCCTCGAGAACCGGGGTAGCCAGCATCGCGAAGACGAGGTCGTCGGGTACGAGATCACCCCGGCTCAAGTAGTCGGCTGCAACCCTCCCGATCCTCGTGCCCCTGGTGACTTCGGCACGCAACAAGGCTCCACTCGACAAGTGTGCTATTCCGTAGTGAACAGCCAACTTCGTCGCCTGTGTGCCCTTCCCGGCTCCCGGATACGCCACCAGCAAGAGTCGCACTGTGGTGACACTATCGGCACCGGAAACGGTGTTGGCGGGCCACCGGCGGGACGACAGCGGACGACCCTCGATACGCTCGCGCCCGTGATCGCCCTCGTTGATCGTGTGCTGAACCGATGAACGTCGTCGCGACGATCGTCGGCCTTGTCGTGGTCATTCTGACCGTTGCCGACGTCGTCTTGACGATGGTTCTCCCGAGACGACCGTCGGGCATCGAGCGCATGAGTCTTCTCGTCAACCGGAGTGTCCGTGTCTGTTTCGTCCTGGTGTCCCATCTGGCGAACACGTACGAGCGGCAGGATGCCATCCTTGCCCCAACGGGCCCGGTCGCCCTCGTCGCACAGCTGCTGTTCTGGGCTGCCTCCTTGGTGCTCGGGTTCGGACTCATCCTCGTCGGGGCGGGCGCGTCGTTCGGCGATGGGTTGCTGCAGGCCCTCACCGCGCTCTTCACGGTGGGAGCAGTTCATAGCGGCGGCACGGCCGACACGGGCGTGGACATCTCCATCGGCGCCATTTGGGTCGTGATCGTCGCTCTGCAGATCGCGTACCTGCCGGCGCTCTACAGCTCGTTCAACCGACGGGAGAGTCTCGTTGCCCTGCTCGAGAGTCGGGCCGGTGTCCCCGCCTGGGGTCCCGAGCTCCTGGCGCGGCACCAGCTGGTCGGGATCACGGACACCCTCCCGGACCTGTATGCCGCATGGGAGGAGTGGGCGGCCGACGTGGCCGAAACCCACACGACCTACCCCGTGCTGCTCCTCTTCCGGTCTCCCGAGCCGTGGTACTCGTGGCTCCTCGGACTCATCGCCGTTCTCGATGCCGCGGCCATGCACCTGGCGCTCGCCCCCAACCGGGCACCTTCCCAGGCCCGTCTATGCCTCCGGATGGGATTCACATTGCTCAACCGGATCGCAACCACGATCGGGTGGGAGGTGGATCCCGATCCGGATCCCGACGGTCCGATCAACCTGACGTTCGCTGAGTTCGAGCGAGCGGTGGACATGCTGGTGAACGTCGGCTTCGCCACCGAGCGGAGTCCCGAGGAAGCGTGGGTGGACTTTCGCGGCTGGCGCGTCAACTATGAGAGCGTCGCCTACCGACTGGCCGATCGACTGACCGTACCGCCGGCTCCCTGGTCGGGTCAGCGGCGTCACATGCGATCGGGTCCGGTCGAACCCCGGCGTCCGCCTCAGCGCCGGCCCGGCGGCGGCAAGTCCTTCGTGTACGAACGGCCGCCCGTCGTCATCGAGCCCCGGCCGAGCCTCCTGCGGCGCAGCCGGCGTCAACCTTGACGTCGCCCCCCGTCCCCGAGCCGAAGTCATCGATCATTCCCGAGGGACACCGTGGGAAACATCGTCGCCGGGCGAATCGGACAGGCAAGCCCGGGCCTCGGATACCGCTCTCCTCCGGTGATGAGGGCCGCTTGCGCCCCACCATGTCCCCGATTCGGCCGCCGAGGAGCAGCAGGCTGCCGAAGGCAAGAGAGTACGCGGTGACGATCCATTGCCGATCGGCGTTGGAGAAGCGAAGATCTTGTTGGGCAGTCGGAAGGGCGATGTTCACGATCGTGCCATCGAGAACGACCATCAACTGGGCGATACCCAGTACCGCGAGGATCCACCACCGCCGGCTGTAGTTGGGCAGATCGGTCGTGGTCACGTCCTTGCCCGTGTGCTCCATCGTCATCAGCGTGGTCATAGGTTGCTCCGTCTCTGCAGCGGGGGCTTCCCTCCTACTTCACCTCGGTTCTGAAACAAACCGGCGCCCGTTCCTCGGTTCAAGCCCCTTGTGGCTGAACCGGGTTCTCGGATATCGGTGGGATCCGTCGACCCTCGGGAGACTGCGGACCGTCCGTCAAGAGTCCGATCCGCACCTTCCCACTTTCTCGGATCCGAGAATCATCTGCCGACGAACCGCAGAGAGTCGTGGACCGATCTCACGGCCGCCGATCCTTCACCAACGGCGGCGGCCACGCGCTTGGTCGATCCGGAGCGAAGATCACCTACCGCGAACAACCCGGGGTAGCTGGTCTCGAAGGCGAGCGGACGTCGGCCCAGAGCGCTCCACCGGTCGTCGAGCTGGCTCTCGAGGAGCGATCGGTCGGTCAGGACGAACCCGCGCTCGTCGAGAGCGGCACATCCGGAGAGCCAGCCCGAGGCTGGCTCTGCACCGATGAAGGAGAACAGTCCGGCGACCCGTACCGATCTCTCCTGGCCCGGCGCGGCGAGGCGCACGGCACGGAGGGACTGCTCCCCCTCCAGACCGACGACCTGGGTTCGGGTCAGCACCTCGATGCGCGGATGGCCGTCGAGCCGGTCGACGAGGTAGCGAGACATCCCAGCGTTCAGGTCGGGACCCCGGATCACCACCGTCACCTGGCTCCCCTGTTCGGCCAGGAACACCGCTGCCTGTCCGGCCGAGTTGCCCCCTCCGACCACCAAGACGGGCTCGCCAGAGCACTGGCGCGCCTCGAGGTCCGTAGCGGCGTAGTACACCCCACTGGACTCGAACTCGGAAAGCCGGTCCACCTCCAATCGCCTGTAGCGCGCACCACTGGCCGCGATGACAGCCCGGGCCGCGAGTTCTGTGCCGTCGGACAGTTCGGTGACGAGATGGCCTGCTTGCTCTCGCAGGGCCACCACCGCGCAGGGGGCAGTCAGGAAGGCACCGAACTTCTCTGCTTGCACCAGCCCACGCTGAGTGAGGTCACTCCCCGAGATGCCGGTGGGGAAACCGAAGTAGTTCTCGATGCGTGAGCTCGTACCGGCCTGACCGCCCGGAGCGACCATGTCGACACAGATCGTGTGCAACCCTTCGGATGCCCCGTAGACGGCAGCGGCGAGGCCGGCCGGCCCTCCACCCACGATGACGAGGTCGACGCACCGTTCCGGCACGTTGGCGACAGTGAGCCCGAGGTACTCGGAGACAGCGCCCGGGCTGGTCCGACGCAGGACCTCGCCAGAAGAGATCACGACCGGCAAGTCGGTCGGCTCGATCTGGAACTGCTCGAGCAGAGATTCCACCTGCGGATCGGTGTCGGGGTCGAGCCACTGATAGGGCAGGCGGGTTCGGGCCAGGAACTCGCGGATCTGGAGGGTCTCGGGTGAATACCGCGAGCCGATCACCCGCGTCGTGGCGGCCGCGCCGGTGATGAGGTCGGCCCGGCGAGCGATGAAGGTGGCCAGGATCTTGTCGCTCAGCTGGGGCTGGGTCGCAATGATCCTGCGGAGCGACTCGACCGGGACGGCGAGCACCTCACCCGACTCGGCCACACGGGCGCTCAGGAACACCCGAAGCCCGGTCAACAGGTTCAGCTCACCGAGGAACCGCCCCGGACCATGGGTGGCGATGACGCGATCTTCGCCGTCGGTGTCGAGCAGGATCTCCACCCGTCCTGAGAGCACCACGTAGAAGTCGTAGCCCGTGTCACCCGCCCGGTACAGGTAGTGGCCGGCATCGACCTGACGCCGCGCACCCAGCGGCTCGAGAAGGGCGAGCTCGGCGGCATCGAGGGTCGGGATCGAGCTGTCCGCGTCGCTCATCGACATCAGTGCATATAGCCAGAGCGCAGTCGGGTCTCCGCCTCGCGCTCACGGACAGGTCGTTCAGGCGACAGATCGTAAATCATCGACGACTACGAACTCCTCTCCGGATTCTGCGTTCCATCCTTCTGATGTCACTGCGAGCTGGTCGACGGGAGGGCATGGCCTTTCCCGTCAGCCTCACTGCGAACCCGATCGACGATGCGACTGAGGTCCTCTCCCGAGATCGTCTCCTTCTCAAGGAGGGCGGTGATGACGGCGTCCAAGGCGTCACGGTTCTGGCTCAGCAATCCCCGGGCCCTCTCCTCGGCCTCGGAGAGCAGGCGGCTGACCTCCTGGTCGATGACCAGTTGGGTTCCCTCGGCAAAGGGGCGCTCCTGGCCGAGTTGCGGTCCGCTCAGATATGGCTGCTGATCAGACCCGTAGCCGATGGGTCCGAGCCGTGAGGACAAACCCCAGTCCCTGACCATCTTGATGGCCAGGTCAGTTGCCCCGGACAGATCGCTGGCTGCCCCGGTGGAAGCTTCGCCGATCACGAGATTCTCCGAGGCACGACCACCAAGGCGAATGGCCAGAGAGTCGCGCAAGTAGTTCTCCGAGTAGAGGTGCCGTTCGTCGACTGGCAGCTGCTCGGTGACCCCAAGGGCCCGACCGGAAGGCAAAATGGTGATCTTGGCCACCGGGTCGGCGTACTCCGAGAGGAAGGCCACCAGAGCGTGTCCCGCCTCGTGGACGGCGACCGAGTGCTTCTCCTCGGGCAGGAGAGCGTTCGACCCATCTCTGCTGCCCAGAATGATTCGGTCCCTGGCCTCGTCGATGTCCCGGGCGAATATGACGTCACGGTCGCTCCGCACGGCGACGATGGCCGCCTCGTTGATGAGGTTGGCCAGGTCGGCTCCGGAGAATCCGGGGGTGGCGCGGGCCACGCTTTCGAAGTCGACGTCGGGAGCCAGATGCTTGCCCGTGCCGTGCACTTTCAAGATGGCAGTCCGTTCAGCCTGATTGGGCAGCGGTATCTCGACCTCGCGGTCGAAACGGCCGGGCCGCAGCAAGGCTGGGTCCAGAACTTCGGGCCGGTTCGTCGCGGCCATGACCACCACCCCGGTGGTGGGGTCGAAACCGTCCATCTCCGCCAGGAGCTGGTTGAGCGTCTGCTCTCGCTCGTCGTTGGAGACGATGGAGCCGCCGCGTCGCTGGCCGATCGCGTCGATCTCGTCGATGAAGATGATGGAAGGGGCCCGCTTCCGGGCATCGGCGAACAAGTCGCGCACCCGCGACGCACCCACCCCCACGAAGAGTTCAACGAAGCTCGAGCCGGTCAGGGCCAAGAAGGGCACGCCCGCCTCACCGGCGACGGCGCGGGCCATGAGGGTCTTGCCCGTCCCCGGGGGGCCAACCATGAGCACCCCACGGGGCCCGACGGCCCCGGCACGGGCGTAGCGCTCGGGATGACTCAAGAAGTCGACGACCTCGGACACCTCGCGCTTGGCACCCTCGTAGCCGGCAATGTCGGCAAAACGGGTCGTGGGTTTGTCCTCGTCGTAGAGCTTGGCTCTGGATCCGCCGATGCCCATGATTCCCCCGGTCAACTGCCGGGAAGCCCTCCGTCCCATCCAGATGAAGAAGGCGATGAACAAGAGGAACGGGACGAAGGACAACACGTCGTCGAGCAGGGCAGATCCCTGCCCCACGCCGGTGACGTCCACGCCGTGGGCCTTCAGGGTGGGTGCAAGCTGGGTGTCGTCTATCGCCGTTGGGATCTGGCTGGTGTAATCGTCTCCGCCTTTGAGCGAGCCACTGATGGCGCCGCCGGGGTTGACCGAGGCTGTCTTCACCTGGTCCGAGGTGACCTCGGACAGGAACTTCGAATAGCTGAAGGTCTTGGTGGTCGTGCTCGACATGTGAGGGATGTAAAGCAGGACGAGTGTGATGAGGACGCCGATTGGCAAGAGCCACATCCGCCAACGTGGTGGAGGGGGAGGTGCCGGTGCGGGGGGTCGATCGCGGGGTGGTCCGGGCTTGGCTGATTCGGTGAGGTGACGGGTCCTGTGCGGCATGGTCGGAGCTTCCTACCTGGGTCCAGTGACGACGATACGTCCTACCAACAACATGAGTTCATTGTGCGATTTGGACTCGTCGCGTCAAGTCATGAGACCTGTCTCGACCGTTCATCACGATTTGAGCGGTTCGCCTGAGTCGCCGCTGATTTGCCCGCTTACCAGGGATAATGGCCCAGTCACCGCTCCCGAGATGAGGTTTGAACCGACAGCTGGAACTAGTTCCGTGGGATGTGGGGTCCCGTGAACCTTCGGGCAATTACCGAGTCACTTGCTCGAGCGCGTGGGGACTGCCGCGTGGGCTCGACTGGGGGAGCCATCGCCGGTGGCGATGGCAGCCACCGGCACGTCGGTGCTCGTGAAGTGATACGAGCCGGCGCCGACTTCGACAACGGCGTAGTCACCGTCGATGGACGCCGACGTGACCCCTTCACGCCGACTGATCGCCATGCCCGACTCGCGGACCTTGTCCAGGGCGACGGCTGGGATGCTGACCCTCGCCTTCGTGTTGGCCGGCACGGTGACGTCGACCTTGAAAGGCCGGTTTGCGACCGCCGGTCGGCTCCATGCCACTTCGATCGCCCCATGGGGAGTCGGCACCCGTCCCGCTGCGTATCTCAGCGCATGCAGCGGCACCGTGACGTCGAACGAGGCATATCCCGGGGTCGTAGGGATGACTCCTAGCATCGTCTGCTGAATCGCGACGAGCACGTTCGAGCCAAAGCCGTGTGAACGGCTATCGCCGTTGCCGAGGAGCGAGGCAAGGGGCGGGGTGAGGACATCCTGGTCCTGGGGGTTCCACATCTCCCAAGTGAACGTTCCGCCCTGGGCCAGGATGTTGGCCCAGCCGGGCTCCGAGGCGTCCGTGAGGATATGCAGGATGTCGCTGTCCCGACCGGTGATCCGCAGTGCGTCGAGGACATCGGCGGCACTGACGACCGGCGGGGAGAAGGGCATGCTGAGGATGTAGTTGGTTACCGTCGTGACGTCGGACGGTGGAACGACCCCGAACTGCACGGCAAGCGCGTTGTTGACTTGCGGCGAGACCGCGCCTGAGCACGTGCACAGGTCGTCATTTGGCGCAACCGGTCTGCCCTCGGCGTCCAGTCCGTCGGTGTAGTAACCCGCCGGCAGCAGGAGGTGGGCGTTGATGGCGGTCGCCAGCTCGCGGGCTCGCTCGCGCTGTTTCGCCACCTCGGCCGCCGGACGGCCGAGGGCGTCCGCCATGTCGGCGACGCGGTTGAACACATTGTCCGCCAGAAGGTTGAGCTGCGTGTCGGTTGGGAATTGCGGAACGTCAGTTGGACCGGGGATGGTCCCGACGAGACCGTTGGAGCCGATGTTGTTCCAGAAGAAGTCCGACACCTTGACAACGACGGGATACAGCGCCGTCAGCAACGCCCTGTCGCCAGTGTGGATCCAGTACTGCCAGACCCACTCGGGGTAGTACGCAGTCCCCTGGGGGATCTCCTGTGCCCCGAGCGCGGTCGGATAGATCTTGTTGATGGCACCGTTCGGCCAGAAGCGAGCCTGCGACTGGGCGAACTCGAGCAGGTCCTTCCTCGTCAGATTCGTCTCGCCGAAGGCATCCATGGCCGTTTCCGACTCGTTCGCTCCGTCCCCGAGCCACGGGCCCTTCTCCCGCGTCGGGGTGTCGACGAACTGTTCCTGCATCGTGAACAGCGCCGAGTGGCGGCCGAGGTCGAAGACGGCGTCCACCGTCTTGTTTGAAGATGTGAAAGTTCCGGCGTTCGCGTCGGGGACAGCATCGTGCCGGGTGAGGGCGACGATGTCCTTCGTGGTGAGAGTCTCGCCCGGGTCGTCGATCTGGAGGTACCGGAAACCGAGGTAGTCGAAGGGGCGGAAGGTCTCGCGACCGCCGCCCCGCTCGACGTAGGAGTAGCTCATGTTCGTGTGCTGGGTCCCCATTGTGGTCGAGACGTCGCCCGACCGGTCGAGGAGGTACCCGGCGTGCATCGTCACCCGCCGACCGCGCAACCCGTGACTGAAGGTGACCGAGGGGATCGCGGCGTAGACCTTCCCGAAGTCGGCCACGACGGCGCCAGATGCGAGGCGGGACACGGAGACGGCGTGGACCGGCTCGTAGACGATGCGGGTCCGCACGGACACCAGATGAGTCCAGGGTGCGGTGGGGTGAGGACCGATCACCATTGCCGGCTGCCACCCCACGGCCCGGTAACCGGCCTTGTCCCAGCCGATCGGCTCGGCCGGGCCGTTGATGTTCTCGGTGTAGTCGACAGGGTCGCCCTCCTCGTCGCGCTGGACGCCCGGTAGCCACGCACCGGGTAGGACTTTCCACGTGCCATCGGTGGTGATCACGTCGACCGTGCCGTCGGCATGCAGCACCGTTATGCGGGCAATGACGCCCGGCGTGCCCTCCGGTCGGCCCTTGCCGGGGCCCTGCCAGTTGTAGATGATCCCGAAGGCGTTGGCCTTTCCCGCCTCGAGGAGGTGGGTGATGTCGGTCGTCTCGTAGTACTGCGAGTCCGGGTACGCGTACGCCTCGCCCTTGGCGGCCATCGACCCGTTCACATAGAGCTCGTACTGCTGGTCGGCTGACACGTACGCTCGGGCCCGGACGATAGGCGAGCCACCGAGCTTCGCCTCCTTCCGAACGTAGCTGTACTCGTCTTTGTAGGCCCAGATGCCGGTGGTGTTTTGGACGTCAAACGTTTCCGGCGTGTCCAACTCCTCGACAGTGGGTCGCTTGATCCAGTCCGCGTGCCAGTCGCCGTCGCCCAAGCCAGTGTCGAATGTCTCGACGCGCGCCAGCGGCCCGCTGACTCCCGAACCGTCCCAGGTCTGAACCGTCCACCGGTAGGTGGTGTCCGGCGCAAGGGCGCGTCCCCCATACGGCACGAACGCCTGCGCCGCGGACAGGACCTTGGCGCTGTCCCAAACCACCGGTGCCGCGCCGCGCCTCGGGCCTCCGAGAGCGGGGCGGGACACCACAATGCGGTAGGCGCTTTGGACCGCGCCCCGGCGACTGTCGCCGACGTGCCATCCGAAGTACACATCGGTGAGCCCAGTCCCTACCGGCGACGCCAGGTCGTCCACGGTCAACGCCAGCGGAGGTCCCGGGCCGCCGGACGTAGCTCCCGCCACGCCGTTGCACGCGATCGGCGTCAACATCGACACGGTGACAACGACCACACCCAGGACTGCGCGGCCTTGACACTTCACCCGCATCGGCCGAGTATCGCATAGCGACATCCAGGCGGGTCCGATCACGTCAACCTGATGCCGAATGAGCTGAACTCCCGTCCCAGTCAACGAGGCCGTCGAGACCCTCTTCGACGATGCGAAAGGGGTGTCCTCGCCAACGCCATCGGGCACTCCTCCGTCGGCAACTCGGACGCTGCCTTGGTTCCAATCCCAGCACCAGCTCCTCTTGGCACCGCGAGCCGGTTTCCGACAACGGTCGTCTAGTTCGCTACGGCTATTTGCTCGAAGCTGTAGTAGATGGCGACCAGAGCGACGATCACGAGTGTCAGCCACGCGCTGACAAACGCCAGGCAGATTGCCAGAAGATAGGCCAAATTTCCGATGCTGAAGCGCACAAAGGCGCTTCTGCGAGTCCTGGGATCGAGGGCGATGCGGAACTGCCCATGACGCGAGGACCACAGAAACATCATGGCGAATGCGAGGCCCATACCCAATGACACGAAGGCGTAGAGGGCGGCGGCCAGGTGCGCGTCGCTCCCCCCACGCGCAAGTACTCGGCCATAGTGGCAGTGGCGAACGGGATCGCCACCACGAAGAGAAGTAGGAGCAGGTTGAGGAAGAGCGCAGAGCGATCGATCTTCTCGAGGTTCGAGAACAGCGAATGATGATTGATCCAGATGATTCCGATGACCAAGAAGCTCACGACGTAGGACGCGAAGGACGGCCACCGCTGGGCGAGCTGATGGGCGAGGGTCCCATGCCCAGGTCCGCTCACCGCCAGATCGAGGGACAGCAAAGTGATGGCAACGGCGAGGACGCCGTCACTGAACGACTCCAGGCGCCCGGTGCTCATCGGCTCTCACCTAGCGGCTGTTTGCTCGAAGCACACCCGCGTGTCGCCGGAGGGCTTCGGCCACGGGATTTAGGCTCGGCTCGCCTTCGCCCTGATCCTCTACGAGATCAGCGGCGTCGCTGAGGTGCTCCGCCATGATGAGCCAGGCCGCGGTTCGGTGCGGGAGCAGGTAGTCGGGCTGGTAGAAGAGCTCGAAGCTCGGCCCAGCTGTCCGGCCCGGATGTTCGGGCCCGACGGGCAAGGTGGTGAGGATCTCACCCAATGGCTCGATCACGTCGAACATCAGCCCGACGGAGACCTGGGAGAGGATCCTCATCTGCTCGTCGTTCTCGTCCACCCGGCTGAGCAGGCGGTAGAGAAGCTGGAGGAGCACCTCGTAGGCGACATTGCCGAGGTCGGCGACGGCCGCGCTCTTTGGGTCGCTGATCAGATCGGCGGGCTCGCCGTTCTCGGGCGGCCGCACGAGCGCCGGCAGCACGGGTCGGGCAAACTCCACTCCCGGGTTCGCCACGCGCATCGCGAGAAACTCGTCTAGGACACTCAAAAAGCGTCCGAAGTGGGCGTCACGCCAATCTCCCCGCGGCCCCTCACCCTGTTCGACGATGGTCTCGATCGCCTGGACCACGTCGTCGACGCAGGTGATCGGTCGGAGCTGTGGCCAACCGAACAGATCGCCTCCGACTTGGCCGGAAGCCGGTACGACGAACAGCTGGTCTTCACCCATCTTTTCGGCGAGGTGGCGAAAGCCCGCTTCGATCGAGCGGTAGAGATGGCCAACGGTCGCGAACTCCTGAAGGTGAGGCGCGATCTCCTGCTCGCTCATTACCGGCACTGCGCGCTCGACCGCGACGAGACCGTCGGCGTCGTCGAAGTCCATGCCTTCGGGGCGCTCGAGATAGAGGAAGTGCCGTAGCGCTCGCTCCCCGAACGGCAGCAACGCGAGTTGGACGCCATTCGGGTAGTGCCTCGCCGGTTGGGGCAGATTCGGACGGGACAGGTGAGGGCTGGCTCCGAGCGCGTTGACGAGGTTGCAGTTGAGCGCGAGATGGAGCATCTCTTGCTTGGCGATCATCAAAAGCGTCCGTCGCCATCGCTCGACTGCACCGAGCTGATCTTCGCTCAGCCCTTCATCCGTCGAGCGCTTCAGCGTGAACGCCGCGAACAAGTACTCGCACATCAGCGCGTGCTCGAGCTCGGCCGCAGCGCAGAGCATGTAGATCAACGGCCCGCGGTGTTCGATCACCAGAGGTCGGTCGCCTTCGGGGGTGTCCGATCGCAGCTTGATCAGACTGGCCAGCCGCCCACCGATGGGTGACTCTTCGACGGCAACCTTCGATTTGTGCCCTGTGTTTTGGTGGATCGCCGCTCTGGTCGAAGTGGCTACCGATTCGGGCATGCCTCCGTCCACCCAACGCTGGAACACGTCGATCCGCGCCGACGGCCACGGCCCGTCACAGGGCATCGAGCCGGCTCGGAGTCGCTGCAGGATCGCCCCCGCATTGCGCGTTACGTCGGCGTAGGTAGCCAGATCGAAGGCCCACTTCATCGCCTCTCGATCGCTCGCCCTGAAGAGCGGCTTGATGTGCTCGGTGAAACCGATTGCCTCATCCGGACCTTGCATGCTTTGCGAGGGCTCACCGGCGTCCGGGGCAATCGGCATGAGAGACTCCCTTGCTTTCCAGTTCAGTCCTGACAACATAGAACTGGGTTGTAATCTTGTATACACATTCTCCCGTCATGCGTCCCTTCGTATCGAGGGGGTGGGGTATGGCCAGGGCCAGCTGGCACTCCCAAAGTAAGCGAACATATGTTCGACTAGTTTGCCAGGTGTGGAACTTCCCCCAGTCAGGCGGGCGACGATCCTGCATGCCGACCTCGATGCCTTCTACGCGTCGGTTGAGCAACTGCTGGACCCAACACTCCGGAACCGGCCCATCGCCGTCGGCGGCAGTGTGGTGCTGGCGGCATCGTATGAGGCCAGGAGCTACGGCGTCAGCGGCGGCATGTCAGCGTGGCGGGCCCGCCAGCTCTGCGGTGATCTCCTTTTCGTCGGCGGCCACTTCGGCCGCTACCAACAGTTCGGCGACGATGTCGTGTCCGTCTTTTATGACTTCACCCCTCGAGTCGAGCGGGTATCGATAGATGAGGCATTCCTCGATGTTGCCGGCGCCGTCCACCTCTTCGGAGCACCGGCTGAGATAGCGGCCGCGATCCGCCGACGCGTACGCGACGAGATTGGTCTCCCTCTGTCGGTTGGCGTGGCCCGCACGAAGCACCTCGCCAAGGTGGCGTCACAGGTGGCCAAGCCTGACGGCCTCGTCGCCGTGGCTCCGGGCGATGAGCGCGACTTTCTCGACCCCCTTCCCATCGGGTTGATATGGGGCGTCGGACCCACGACAGAAAAGCGCCTTCAGCAGGCCGGGATCTCTACCATCGGGCAACTGGCCAAGGCCGGCAGCCCGATCCTGGGCGCTCTGCTCGGCCAGGCAGCCGGGTCGAAACTGGCCGCTCTCTCGGCCAACGTCGACGAACGGGCAGTGGAGACACCTGCCCGGTCCAAGTCCATGGGTGCGCAGGCCGCCCTCGGACCGCGGGATGCAACTCCAGAGCTCATCCGGGAGACGCTCGGCTACCTGGCGGACAGAGTTGCCGGCCGCCTGCGAAAGGCAACCCTCGCCGGTCGGACAGTGACCGTACGGGTCCGCTTCTCTCAGCTGCGCTCTGTGACCCGGTCCGTCACGTTGTCCGTTGCGATCTCGACCACGCTGACGCTGACTGAGGTGGCTGAAAGGCTCGCCCACTCAGCCATCCTCGACAACGAACGAGAACGCGAAATCACGCTCATCGCCGTGTCGGTCTCCAATTTGTGCCCAGACCATTCATTGCAGCTCGAGCTACAACTCGACTCCCCTACTTGGCGGCGAAATGCGGGCCCCCGACCTGGATCCGTCGTCGAAGCCTCCCGATGGGGAGTGGACCGGTCCGTCGACGCAATCCGGGACAAGTTCGGCCGGACTGCCGTTGGCTACGCCACTGTCGCCTTTTCCGCCGCCGAACGAGTTCCCGAAGAGTTCCGAGAACTGGCCGAGCGGGGAACCAAGCGGTAGCCAATGTGAACGGACGGCTGACCCACAGCAGCGTTGACACGGCCCGAATGCGGTTGCAGCTCGCATCGGCCGCAAGCTGCTAGCTTCAGCCGCCGTGGTGCGCCCGGGGGGTGGAGCATCGATACCCCGTCTCGCACAGGCAGCGGGTGCATCGATGGCGCTGGTGGCCGTGCTCGTCTTGTCCGGATCGGGATCCGCCGGCGCGGCATCGGGCTCGCCGGTGACCACCGGCCCAGTGGCGCCCGTCAGCGCCCCGGGCGGATCCTTTCTCCGCGACTCCCATGGCCGCGTGGTCCTCATGCACGGGGTTGACCTCATGTACAAGCTCCCGCCCTACGAGATTGTCACCAGCGGCACGGGCGCCAACGTGCTCACGAACGCAGAGGCCGCCTCCATTGCCTCCGACGGGTTCGACGTGGTGCGTCTCGGCATCGTCTGGAAGGGGCTCGAGCCCGGCACCGCACCCATGAACGATCCAGTCATCTGCACCCCGGGCAAGCCGAAGGTGTCAGGCCCCGGACAGTTCGACGTCAAGATCTTCAACGCCTACATGACCAAGCTGGAGCAGACGATCTCGCTCCTGGCCCGACACGGCATCTACTCGCTCGTCGACATGCACCAAGACTCCATGAACGAGGTGTTCGCCGGGGAGGGGTTCCCCAACTGGGCAGTCTGTACCGACGGGATCACTCCTGTGGCCTACCGCAACGTGGCTGCATGGGGTGTGAACCAGATCGACCCCGGGATGGCCCAGGCCCAGAAGCATTTCTGGACTAACGACGTCGTGGGCAACCTGCAGGGCGCCTACGATCAGATCTGGGCCAAGGTCGCGTCCCGGCTCGCCGGTAATCCCTCGGTGATCGGCTACGACCCGTTCAACGAGCCGTTCTCGCCCAGCATCCTCCTGCACACGGGTCAGAACGCGGCGTTCGACGCCCAGGTGCAGTGCTTCTACGCGGGCCGTGCCCATCCCGGAGAGACCCAGTCGGGCCAGCGGATCACCGACTGCCCTATCGACGACCCGGAGACCGGGGTGATTCCGACCATCGAGCACGCCGATCACCGCAACGCCGTCTTCTACGAGCCCGACACCACCACCAGCGGTCCGGTCCCGAACCGTATCGGGCCGATGGATTTCCCCCGCCTCGTCTACAACTTCCACGACTACTGTCCCCTGCACGTGCCTAACGGGCCCGAGGCGCCCGACTACTCGCAGGTCTGCCCGCCGGCGGAGGAGCAGGTGTTCGCCGACAGTTCCCGGGACCGCGCGAACGATGCCTCACCGGCGCAGCCAGATGGCCCTGGCTGGTTCCTCACGGAATTCGGGGCCACGACCGACGCCGCCGACCTTGGTCGGATGGTGGCGGACGCCGACGCCGACCTCGTGGGCTGGATGTACTGGCAGTGGCTCCGTTACGACGACCCCACAGGCTCGCACGACTCGGGCCTCTGGTCGGCGGGGCCTGCCACCTCGGCCCAACTCGACGCCCTATCGGAAACGTACGCGCAGACGATCGCCGGCACGCCCACCGCCATGAATTTCGACCAGTCGACGGCGGCCTTCCATCTCAGCTATCGCGTCGACCGCGCGGTCACCGCGCCGACAGTGATCTTCGTCCCGGTGTCGAGGCACTACCCGGACGGCTACTGCACCAAGGTGACCGGCGGCAGGGCGACATCGGCGGCAGGGGCCACACGGCTGGTGGTGACCAACGACCCGTCGGCCTCCACCGTCGACGTAACGGTCACGTCGGGAGCGTGCAGCAGCTGACCGTCCCCTCCCTGGAGCCGCCCTTCTTCGCCTTGTCGAGCGGTCTCGCGACTGCGGACATTGGAGCACGGACGCCTGAGCTCACCTAGTCTCTCCTGGTAGGGCTGGCTCAGGGAGCAGGGGTGGCCACCAGCGAGAACATTACGATCCTCTTCACGGACTTGGTCGGCTCGACCGAGTTGGCTGCCGCACTCAGTGTCGAAGCAGGTGAGCACATACGCCGTGAGCACTTCTCGGCTCTCCGTCAGGCCGTCGACGCGACGGGTGGAACCGAGGTCAAGACCATGGGCGATGGGTTCATGGTCGTATTCACCAGCGCATCTGCCGCGCTGGAGTGCGCTGTGGCAATGCAACACGCCGTCGATCGTTCGAGTGCAGCCGCCAACCTCCCATTCCTGATGCGGGTGGGAGTGAGCGCCGGCGAGGTTATCCGAGACGCAGACGACTACTACGGCGAGCCGGTTGTCGAAGCGGCGCGGCTATGCGGCCGCGCCGAGGGCGGCCAGATCCTGGTTGCGGACGTCGTGCGGGCGCTGGCTGGGCGCCGCTACCCCCGCACTTTCATTTCCCTGGGGCCGTTGGAGCTCAAGGGCCTGCCCGAGCAGGTGGTCACGTTGGAGCTCGATTGGACTGCCCTTGCGTCGGACGAGGCGAGCGTCGTACCCGCCATTCAGGTCACGGCACACCCGGTGCCGCCCCCTGCACGCCTCGAAGGGACGCCCCCCATTGGCTTCATTGGGCGTGAGGCCGAACTGGCAGTACTCGCCGATTCGTTCAAGAGAACGTCTGTCGGCGACGGACGTGAGGTCCTCCTTATCTCAGGCGAACCCGGGATCGGGAAGACCACGCTCGTAACCCAGATAGCACGCGCTGCCATCGATGCAGGCGCGATCGTGCTGCTCGGCCGCTGCGACCAGGAATTGGGCGCGCCCTACGGGCCATTCGTGGAAGCTCTGTCGCACTACGTCGCCCATGCGCCCGAAGAGGTACTCCAGGCCCACCTAGATAATTTCGGTGCCGAGCTTGCCCAGCTGGCACCCATCCTTGGGAAACGGCGGGCGACGCTGCCTCCTCCTCAGAGCACTGATCCGGAAACCGAGCGTTACCTCCTTTACCGGGCGGTAGTCGGATTGGTCGAACAGGTGACCGAATCCACGTCGCTGATATTGGTGATCGACGATCTTCAGTGGGCGGACAAACCCAGCCTCCAGCTGTTACGCCATCTAGTGGCGAACACAACCCGCCAACGCCTGCTCATCGTGGGTACCTACCGGAACGACGAGCTTTCAGGTGCCCACCCACTGACCGAGGCTCTGGTCGCCCTCCGGCGTGAGCCGCGAGTCGCCCACCTCTCCTTGTCGGGGCTTGGCGACTCCGAGGTCGTCGCCTTTATGGAGGCAGCCGCGGGACACGACCTCGATGACAGTGGCGTCGGCCTCGCTCATGCGCTCTACCGTGAGACCGACGGAAATCCATTTTTCGTTTGGGAAGTCCTTCGACAACTTTCAGAAACCGGAGCCATCTTCCGGGACGACAGTGGTCGATGGACGGCCTCCGTCGAAGTGGAAACCATGGCCATGCCTGAAAGTGTCCGACTGGTGATCGGGTCCCGAGTAGCCCGGTTGGGCCCCATCGTGAGCCAGGTGCTGCCGTTGGCTGCGGTCATAGGTCGAGAGTTCGAACTCGACCTCTTGGCCCGTGTCGCCGACCTCAGCGAGGAACGCATCATCGAGGTTCTCGAGGCGGCGGCCGGTGTCTCGCTTGTCACCGAGGTCGCCAACACCCCGGGGCGTTACGCATTTGCACATGCCCTGATACAGCACACCTTGTACCAAGACCTGGGAGCGACGCGCCGGGCGCGGATCCACCGGCAGGTTGCCGAGGCAGTCGAGGCGGTCATAGGTGATCAACCCGGCACCCGGATTGGCGAGCTCGCCTACCACTGGTGCAACGCTCCGAAGCCCGGTAATTCGGACAAGGCCATCGACTACGCCCGCCAGGCCGGACAAGTGGCGCTGGCCAGCCTCGCCCCCGACGAAGCCGTTCGCCATTTCTCGGAGGCGCTCCGCCTCATCGAGTTGAAGGACGAGGGTGATCCGGTCGTCGCCTGCGACTTGCGGGTCGATCTGGGCCGGGCCCAACAACAACTCGGGATTGCGGGATTCCGGGAGACCTTCCTCGACGCCGCGAACCGAGCTCTGGCCCTCGACGCGACCGACCCGTTGATCGATGCCGCTCTGGCGAACACCCGCGGCTGGTTCAGCGCCAGCGGTGTCGTCGACGTCGACAAGGTCGCCGTGATCGAAGCCGCGCTCGATGCGATCGCGGAAGCCGACAGCTCTGAGCGAGCGCTGTTACTCGGGACGCTGTGCCAAGAACTGAGCTTCGGCTCGCTCGACCGGCGGGTCGCCCTTGCCCTCGACGCCAAGGCGATTGCGCGTCGGCTAGGCGATCCGGCCACGTTGGTCCGGGTGCTGGGCCAACTCGACAACCCGCTCCAGATCCCGTTTGCCCTCGAGGAGCGTCGAGCAAACGCGAGCGAGGCATTGGGGATCGCCGAGTCACTGGGTGACCCTGAGATGCTCTTTCACACACTCAGCATGTGTCAGGTCAACGCCGTCCAAGCTGGTGACTTCGCGACCGCCACAGCCTGCATGGATCGCATGTCGGCGATTAGCGAGCGCCTCCGGCATCCGACGCTGACCTGGATGACCATGTTCAAAGAAGCTGGCATGGCGGTGATGGCCGGAGATCCGGAACGTGCCGAGGAGGCCGCTAGCGCTGCGGTCGTTGTTGGGTCCGACAGTGGGCAACCCGACGCCTTCACCATCTTCGGATCGCAGGTGATGTTCGCTCGCATGGAGCAGGGTCGCCTCGGCGAGCTGGTGGGCTCGATCGACCAGGCCGTGACTGACAACCCCGGCTTGCCGGCCTTCCGTGCCATCTTGGCGGCCGCTCATCTCGACGCAGGAAATCATTCCACGGCCCTGGCCATCCTTGAGCGGGCGGCTGACGACAGCTTCGCATCGCTTCCTCTCGACTTCATCTGGATGATCGGTATGACCGGCTATGCCCTGGTGGCGAGCGAGTTGCAAGCCGCCGAACCGGCAAAACGGCTCTACGAGCTGCTCGCTCCCCACGACCAGCAGATCCCGTTCATCGGGACACTCGGCTACTTCCCCAGTTCGTGGTCACTCGGCGCTCTGGCCAGCGTGCTCGGTCTTTACGATGCTGCCGAGACCCATTTCGCCGCCGCAGCTGAGCTTTGCACCAGAGGATCGATGCGGTATTACGGCGCCGCCACCGATCTCGCCTGGGGTCGGATGCTCATTCAGCGCAAAGGACCGGGAGACGTCGAACGAGGGCGGTCGCTTCTGGCACAGGCGCAGGCAAGCGCCACCCGATGCGGCTACATCCTGATCGCACAGCACGCCGACCGAGCGCTTTCGGCGGCGGACGAATGAGCGGTGTCTCCATTGGCCACCGAAGGCCATGTGTGACCGCTCGGACCGAGAAGCTGTCACACTCGGACCGAGAAGCCATGGCGGTGCTTGACGGCTTCGGCAAGTTGTTGGCCATTGAAGAGCTGGGCATCGGACCCGATCTGAGGTGCGTATCCCTTGGTGGCGGGGAGAGGATTTGAACCTCCGACCTTCGGGTTATCAGTGGTTGATCACCCGTCCACTGGGTGAGGGCCGATCGTTTCTAATCCTCCAGATTGGGTGTTGAACAGGATCTATATCGGATGGACCCTCCACACCAGGAACTTTGCCTCGACATGGAATCAGACCGTTGTAGGGATTTTGTAGGGACGCGCTTGAGCCGAACTTGTCGTTGACCCGACAACCTTTCCCCCTGCTGGTCGATCCGGGTATTGACTGACTGACTCATTCAGTTCATTATCGGGAAATGGTCCGGACATCCCCTGCAGAGCGGTTGACCGAGGTGGCCGATGCCGCCACCCGCGTGTTCGGCAAACTCGGCTACCGCCGGACGCGTACGTCCGATGTGGCCGCCGAAGCAGGACTGTCGTCCGGGAGCGTGTTCACCTACGTGGAGAGCAAGGAGGCGCTCTTCCACCTTGTCTTCGTCAAGGGTTTCGGCCACTTCGCCGAAGGCCTGCCACCACTCCCTCTGGCTACGCCGGCCCCCGGCGAAACGGTCCGTTTGATCGAGCGCGGACTACGAAGAGCGGACGCGCCGCGCCTCATGGCGGCGTTGCAAGAGCGCGAACCGCGGGATGTTCACGCCGAACTGAGCGGGATCGTGGAGGAGCGTTACGGATTGCTCGAGAATTTATGGCCGCTTCTTGCGGTGATCGAAAGGTCCGCCGTCGATCTGCCGGAGCTCGAGGAGTTCTACTACCGGAGGGCACGACCCGCGTACCTGGGTCGGTTGGTCCGATACCTCGAAGATCGCGTAGCGGGCGGTTACTTCATGTCCATGGCCGACTCCGAGGTGGCGGCCCGCATCGTGTCGGAGACGATCGTGTGGTTCGCCTGGCACCGCCACGAGGGTCGGGACGCCATGATCTTTGACGACAACCGCACCCGACGAACCGTCGTCGAGTTCATCTGCGCAGCTCTACTCGAGGACGACCAGTGACCGGCACGGCCGTCGAGGCTCGACCGAGTCCGCCTCTCGAGGAGCCGGGATCGGCCTTGCCGCCCCTCCGCAGGGGTCCAGTTTTCGGCATCGCAGTCGCAATGGTGGGACTCGAGCTGGCTGTCTCCGCCAGGTACGGATATCACCGCGACGAGCTGTATTTCCTGGCGTGTGCCCACCATTTGGCTTGGGGCTATGTCGATCAACCGCCCTTAGTGCCATTCTTCGCCTGGCTCTCGCCCAAGCTGTTCGGAGCCTCGGTGGCTTCGTTGCGGGTGTTTTCCGCTCTCGCTGGTGGAGCCGCCGTCGTGTTCACCGCTCTGACGGCGCGTGAACTCGGCGGACGCTGGAGAGCACAGGTCTTGGCGGCATTGGCAGCGGCAACGTCACCTCAGCTTTTGGCCGCTTTTCATCTGCTCTCGACCACCGCGTTCGACGTCTTTTTCTGGTCGGCGATCACGCTGCTCGTGGTTCGGCTGCTTCGCACGGGAAATGAGAGGTTGTGGCTGGCCGTAGGCGCCGTGACGGGCGTCGCCCTCCTGAACAAGTTCAATGTGGCGTTCCTCGTCGTCGGGCTTGCTGCGGGTCTGCTTCTCGGCGGTCGGCGTCGAATGCTGCGCAGCCCGTGGCTCTGGGCGGGTTGTGCTCTGTCGCTCGCTATCTGGTCACCCAATATCGCCTGGAACGCGCAGCACGACTGGGCGGCCGTCGCCATGATGCACAGCCTCCACGAGGAAAACTCGACACTCGGAGCATCGCTGGCCTTCCTCCCCGAGCAGCTCATCGTGGTGGGGCCTGTACTGGCCGTTTTTTGGATCGCAGGTCTACGGCGATTGCTCGGTCACCCGTTCGGGAGACCCCTCGGGTACGCATTCCTCGTGATGCTTGTGCTCTATGCGGTCACGGGTGCCAAGTCCTACTACCTCGCTGGTGGATATTTCATGCTCTTCGCTGCCGGAGGAGTGTGGGCGGAAGAGAGACTCCTTCGCAGAAGGCCAGCAAAAGGTGTGCGCGGTTGGGCTGCACTCATGGTTGCAGGAGCCGTGGTGGCGATGCCACTCACCTTGCCAGTATCGCCAGCGAACGCTCTGGCTAAGGGGCCGTGGGAAGGCGCGATCAACAAAGATTTCAGCGCGACGGTGGGTTGGCCGAGTCTCGTGGAGCAGATCGCTGCGATCGCAAACCGCTTGCCGGTGACGGAGCGAGCGAACCTCGTGATCTACACAGGAGACTATGGCGCCGCTGGTGCGGTGGACCTCTACGGCGCTGATTACGGATTGCCACACGCCATCAGTGGCGACAACACGTACTGGTGGTGGGGGCCGGCCGGTGCGGACAATGGGGCCACCACGATTGCCGTCGACCTGCCCAAGCAATATCTCCAGACCATCTTCACGGAGGTCACCTCCGCTGGCACCGTCGCCACTCCCGACGATGTGTGGACCGAAGAACGGGGCAACCCGATCTGGATCTGTCGTGGCCAAAGGATCAGTTGGGCCGAGGCGTGGCCAGCCGCACGGCACTACGGGTAGCGGGTGTCCCCACGGTTCCCCCCGGTGGAACACCCGGTAGAACGCGCAACGGACGACCGGGACACAGACGGTTTCGAGCCCGTGACCAGGCCTTCTGAGTGGCGGGGGGAGGATTTGAACCTCCGACCTTCGGGTTATGAGACCTACGAGAACTATCTACTGGGTTATGGACCGCGGGTTGGAGTGCGTCTGATTTGGCCTCTCACCTGGGATAACTCCACTCCCACCCCGCTGACCAGGCAGAAGAGCCGTGCAGGCAAGATTGGAATTCGTGGGATTTTCGTGGGATCAAACGCGACCGGGGTGCAGCGTGCCGGCCAGGCTGGGTCAACGCCATTGCCAGTTCGGATCCCTCTTCTCGAGATAGGCCTGGCGTGCCTCTGCGCTGTCTTCGAATCCAAGGAGCCGTGCCGTGTAGTCCTGCTCGGTCCTGTACGCGTCCCTTAGTGGGACTCCCTCCACTCGGTTCATTGCCTCTTTGGCAAGTCTGAGTGCGATCGGGCTCTTACTCGCCAACTGACGGGCCAACTCAACCGCAGTAGCTGGCAGTTCATCTGCTGGCACCGCTGCTCGCACCGCGCCCAATCTCACGAGCTCGGCGGCCGGAATCTTCTCACCGAGAAAGAACATCTCCCTTGCCTTGTGCCGACCGACCAGAAGGGACACATGAGCGCTCGCACCGAGTAGGCCCACGTTGATCTCTAGGGTCCCGAAGGACGCGTGTTCGGCGGCCACCAAAAGGTCGCAGCACGCTGCAAAAGCCAGACCTGCGCCAATCGCCGGCCCATTGATCGCTCCGATGACTGGGACAGCGCAGTCAGTCACGGCCCACATTGCGTCGCGGGCGACTCTTCCAGGATCCGTTACGTACATCAAGGGAACGTCGTCCCCCTGAGGTCGTGTTCCGACCGTATTGAGGTCGGCGCCGCCTATGAAGGCCCGGGAGCCGGCGCCCGTGAAAATGGCCACACGGACATCTCGCCGGTCGTCCAGCGATGTGAAGGCGTCGCGAATACCCCTAAGCGCCTCGCGATCCACCGCATTGACGGGGGGCCGGTCAATGGTAACCGTGGCGATGTAGTCCGAAACCGCCACGCGTATTGGCCCGAATTCCGTAGTCATCTGCTCTCCCTCTGCGAGCCGACCGAGAAAGGCGCACTCGGCCAGAGTCCAAATATCGGCCGATGAATGGCCGGCCCGATCCTCTCATTCCGGCTTCGCCGCGTGCTTAGCGGATGGGTCATCCCTGCGCCTGCGCCGGGCTCGACGAAGTCCTGTCGCCGGAGCGTCGAACGTTGTTCTCGATTTCGGTCAGGTGACGCAGCATCAGTCCCTCAGCCCTGGGCACGTTGCCGCTCGCCAACGCCTCCGCGATCTCCCGATGTACCTCGAATGCGTGAGGCGCGTTCTCCATCGCCGGACCTCTTTCGACCATCAGTACGCTCAATCGGGTCAGGACCTCGACGAAGACACTGGTTGCCGGGTTTCCCGTGAGACTGGCCAAGAGGAGGTGGATGTTGGCCTCGGTGATCTCGAACACTTCCTCACCACGGCGAAGCTCCGCATCGGCCGCCAGACGCAGCCGATCGATCCCCTCTGAAGTGAGGCGCTCGGCCACCAGGGGCAGCGCTGCGATCTCCAGCGCCCGCTTGGCCTCGAGGAGCTCGCTGAGCGTCACGTGCTTGTATTGGAGGTAGAGCTCGAGGGCCCTGGTTATGGCGGCGCTGTCGGGTGCAATCACCACAAGCCCGCCACCCCGGCCTTCCTTGGTCGCGACGACCTGATGTTGCTCAAGTAGCCGGATTGCTTCCCGAAGGACCGCCCGACTGACTTCGTAGCGCCTCATGAGCTCGGCCTCCGAGCCGAGACGCTTCCCCACCGGCCAACCGTCGGCGACGATCTCGTCCTCGATCCGGCGCGCCAGCAGCGCCGCCGTCTTTGCGTTGCTCGGGGTTTCGATGGGTGTCACCGGTCGATTCCTCCTTGACGCCTCTTGCCGTGCAAAACTAGGATACTTGTTTAGGGAGCTGAATTCACGCCCCCGGCACCGGGCACTCGCGAGGAGCGGGGTGGAAGCGAGAGGGAGCGGCATGATCTACGACCTGTTCAGCGTCGATGATCACATCATCGAACACGCCAACGTCTGGACGGATCGGCTCCCCACCAAATACCACGACAAAGGTCCGCACGTGATTGAGGAGGACGGGCGCGAGTACTGGGTGTGGGAGGGGTTCAAGTCCACGCAGATGGGCCTCAACGCCGTGGCCGGGAAACCACGAGAGCAGTGGACCACGGAGCCCACGCGCTTCAGCGACATGCTCCCGGGATGCTACGACCCCAAGGAGCGTGCCCGGGACATGGAGTTGGATGGGATCCGGGCCAGCCTCTGCTTTCCCAGTCTTGCCGGCTTCGGAGGTCGGGTTCTCGGCGGATTCGACGACAAGGAGCTGGCCAAACTCTGCATAGAGGCCTACAACGACTTTCACATCGACGAGTGGTGCGCCGCTGCCCCGCGCTCTATGTCCCACTCATTGTGGGGCAGGTCTGGGACCCGGTGACGATGGCCGACGAGATCTACCGCTGCGCGGCGAAGGGGGCCCGTGCACTTTCCTTCCCGGAGGACACCGTGTCCCTGGGCTTGCCCTCGCTGATGAGTGAGTCATGGGACCCGGTCTGGCAGGCGTGTGTCGACACCGACACCACCGTCTGCATGCACATCGGGTCGTCCGGATCGCTCACCAACCCGGCACCCGATGGACCCTTCGTGATCCCCATCGCTCTGGGCAACGTGAACGCACAGGCGGCGATGGTGACGTTCACACTGTCGCCAGTCCCCCGGAAGTTCCCGACAATCAAGCTCGCTATTTCGGAAGGAGGTATCGGCTGGATCCCGGCGGCCCTCGAACGTGCGGACCGGCAATTCATCCGCCACCGGCTCTGGACCGGGATGGACGACCTCGTGCCAAGCGAGATTTTCAAGCGGAACATCTGGGGCTGCATGATCGACGAGCCCATCGGCCTCTCGTTCCGAAAGCACATCGGCATCGACAAGATCCTGTGGGAGTGCGACTACCCCCACTGTGACAGTCCATGGCCCCAAAGTCAGAAGGAGACCGAGGAGCTCTTTATCGCCGCAGAGGTCAACGAGGCGGAGGCCAACGCGATCACCCATGAGAACGCCGAGAAGGTCTTCCGCTGGAAGATCGGCGTCGGCGCTCAGGGCTGACAGAGCTGGAGGACCAGGAGGCCAACGATGGAGCTGCCCCGCATCATCTCGGTGGACGATCACGTCCTCGAACCACCGAGCCTCTGGCTCGATCGGTTGCCGGCCAAATACCACGACCGGGCTCCCCGCGTGCATCGCAGCGTCGGCCGGATGGATTTCATCAACGGTGCGCTGGCATTCACCGAGGGCACAGGGCCGGGTTCGGCGCCAATGGACATCTGGCTCTATGACGACCTCACCTGGGCCATTCCCCGCGGGATGGCCCAGGTCGATCATCTCGAAGAGCTGTCAGCACGGTCCATCACGTACGACGAGATGATCCCCGCCTGCTTCGAACAGACGGCACGACTCGAGGCCATGGATGTGAACCACACCGAGGCTTCTCTGACGTTTCCGAGTTTCGCGCGCTTCTGCGGGCAGACCTTCCTCGAGCGTGAGGACAAGGTCCTGGCCACACTCTGCGTCGAGGCATACAACGACTGGATGATCGACGAGTGGTGCGCCGGTGACGGTCACGGACGACTCATCCCGTGCACCATCATCCCCCTCTGGGATGCAGACCTGGCCGCCCAGGAGATCCGCCGGTGCGCGGGGAAGGGCTCATTTGCCGTGGCCTTCTCGGAGAACCCGGTACCCCTCGGCCTCCCGAGCATCTACGGCAACTACTGGGACCCGTTCCTGGCCGCGTGCGAAGAGACCGAAACCGTCATCAACATGCATATCGGCTCGTCGTCCGCCATGGCGAAGACCGCACCCGATGCTCCACTCGAGGCGGGGATGGCCCTGACCTCCGAGAACTCCGTCCATGCTTTCGTCGATTGGCTCAGCTCTGGAGTCCTTGTCCGCTTCCCAGGCATCAAAATTGCCCTCAGTGAGGGTCAGGTGGGATGGATGCCTTTCATGGTGGAACGGCTCGACAGCGTCTGGAGCCGCAGCAGCTTCTACGGTGGCAAGCTGCGCGCGACGCTGCCCGATCCTCCGAGCAGCTACATCAAGGGCCGCGTCTACGGGTGCATCTTCGACGACCTGCACGGTCTGGCCAGCCGCGGGACCATTGGAATGAGCCAGATCATGTTCGAGACCGACTTTCCGCACTCGGACTCCACGTACCCACACTCACAGAAGATGGCGGAGAAGTCAGTGGCCGACGCCGGCCTGTCGGACGACGAGGCGTGGCAGCTGGTGCGGGGTAACGCCATCGAGTGCTTCGGCCTCGGCCGGATCGGCATCGAACAATGAATACCCCGTACTCCGCCGACGAGCTCGACACCGGCGACCGCGTCAAGAACGCCGTCACCCACCGCGTCAGGGACCCGCACAAGATCGGCGTCTGCCTCGAATTCGCGGGCGGAACACAAGTGGCGCGAGATTTCTACGACGCGATCCAGCTTGCCTTCGACGAGGCGATCGAGCGAGAAGATCTGGACCGACCGGTAGAACTCGTCCTACGCGAGGTGAACGGGCCGATGAAGGGCACAAGCCCCGCCGTCTTGAACGCCTGGCGTGAACTGGCCAACGAGGAGGATTGCCTGGCCATCATCGGCCCTGTCGTGACCGAAGCCAACCTTGCCATCGTGGACGAGGTCAATCGGGCGGGCGTGCCAACCATCTCGTTCTGCGCCACCTTCGACTGGGCGGGACCCTATGCCTTCGCGTTGCAGAACGGGGGGTTCGCCGACGAAGCGAACGTTCTGGCGGCCTACATGGCCCGCCAGGGACATACCCGTGTGGGCGTCTTCCACGAGGAGGGTCTCATCGGTGACGAGTTCTTCACCGCGTTCAAGTGGGCGGCCCGGCGCTACGGCATCGCCATCGTCAGCGACCATACCGTCGGCCTCTTCAACACCTTGAAACCGGTCTCGCCGCAACTGGCATCGGTCCGGGAGGCAAGTGCGGACGCCATCCTGGTGTTGTCGGCCTATGGTGCCCTTGCTTCCGTCGACTCGGCCTTCAGCGCCGTACGCGAGCAGTGGAACTGGTACCCAGCCTGCTATCAGAACATGACCTGGGTGGCACTGACCGCCTTCGGCGCGACTGGTGACTACGACGGGACGGCGCTACTCGATCGGTTCGAAGGGTGGGTCGGCCTCGACCAGATCCACGAGGGGAACGAGCACTTCAGATCGGTACTCGATCGTTTCGAGCGACGATACGGCCGGCGCCCCTTCCACTGCTACACCGCACTCGGCTTCGACCACGGCTTCGTCGTGGCCGACGCCCTGGCCCGAATGAAGCCACCCTATCGAGACGGCTTCAAGGACGCTCTCGAACGCCTGCGGATGCAACCTTCCTGCGTCGGTGGTCCAGGCACGGTCATCTCCTTTGGTCCTTACGACAATCGGGGCTACAAGGGTGACTACATCGTGTTGCGCACTGTCGAAGAGGGCGTGGAAAAGCTGATCGACGTGAAGTTCGCCGATCTGATCAAGCCGCTGTCCTCAGACCAGCACCGTTGAAGCAAACAGCGATTCGGCGATCTTAGGTTCAGGTTCGCGGTACTCGCTCACTGGCGACCGCACGCCTTACAGGGTCGGCCTCTTACAGGACTGGGCACTCTGGGCAAGAATCGAGACCTTCTACAACGGCATACGCCTGGCCTTTGACGAAGCATTTGAGTCAGGCGTGGTCGACCGGAGAATCGAGATCGTGGTGGAAGAGGTCGAAGGGCCTCCGGAGCGCAGCCCGTCCGCAGTGATCCGAGCCTGGGATCGACTGGTACGCGAGGAGCAGGTGCTCGCGGTGGTGGGACCGTTTATTACCGACATGGTGCGGATCTTGCGAGGCAAGATCGAGGCTGATCAGGTTCCAATGATGACGTACGCGGCGACGGCAAAGGCCGCCGGTGACTACATCTTCCAAGTGCCCAATGGCACGTTCATGGACGAGACCTTCCACACCGCTCGCTACTTGCGCCGCCGTGGCGTCGACGTGGTGGTGTCGTGCGAGAAGACAACCCGATCGGAGACGAATACTTCGAGTTCTTCCGGCAACACGCCCGCCGCCTCGGCCTGACCGTTGCCAGCGATCAGATCATCACTGGGCACGCCACCCGGGGGGAGATGCGCCGAGCGCTGAGCGCCGTCCGGGATTCCGGCGCCCAGGGCGTCATGCACCTGGGCTACGGCCTCACGCTGTACGAGATCCTCATCACTATGCAGGAGATGATCGAGCGTGTCGGCTGGGATGTCCCGGGGCCACCATCACGACGTGGGTGCTGGCGAGCGGCCTGAGCGAAGAGGGCGGCAGCCCCTGGCTCATGAATCAGCCGCTCCCCGAAGGGCTACTCGAAGGGTGGGCGGGAGTCGATCTGCCGCACGAGCACAACGATGTGTTCATCGACTTCATGCAGCGCTACGTCGCCCGTTTCGGGGGACCACGGCCCTTCGGCTGCTATCCCGCGCACCTCTACGACATTGGCCGGGCTCTGGCCGAGGCGATCGGCGGGCTCGTCCGGTCACCCCGCTGGGCGTGACCAAGGGACTCGAGCAGGTTCGGATGCGCCCGCTCCATGGGTGCTCCGGGCACGGTACTGGGTTTCGGCCCGTACGACCATCGCGGTTACAAGGGGGACTACCTTGTACTCAGAGGCCTCCGCCGCGGGAAGGAGGGCCTCGCTGAGGAGCTCTTCGCCGACCTCCTGGACTGCTCGCCGACGGACCAGGGGTTTTGATGAATGCAACGGCGGCCGTGCTTCGCTCGCCGGGTGGACCGCTGACCATCGAGGCAGTCCAGCTTGACGATCCGCGTCCGCACGAGGTCATCGTGGAGCTCGTCGGCACCGGCATCTGTCACACCGACATTTCTTTCCGGAGCGGTGCTTGGCCGTTTCCGCTCCCAGCGGTCCTCGGTCATGAAGGGGCGGGAACCGTCGTCGAGGTCGGCGCCGCGGTCCGTTCGCTTAAACGCGGGGACCCCG
>CAVQCO010000001.1:0-207171 GCA_963711065.1 uncultured Acidimicrobiaceae bacterium | reverse complement strand
GGCATCCCGGTGACACGGGGCAACGATGGACGTCTCGCGGGAGCGGAAGCGGTGATCGACAAGGATCTGACTGCGGCGCTCCTTGCCGAGGACCTCCGTGCAGACGCTCTGTTGATCCTGACGGACGTTCCAGCTGTCGAGCTCGGCTACGGGACGAGCAGCGCCCGCCCCATCGGTTCGACGACCGCTGGCGAACTTCGGGGTTACTCCTTCCCCTCTGGGTCGATGGGCCCCAAGGTGGAGGCAGTCTGCCGTTTCGTGGAAACGACGGGCAAGGTGGCGGCAATCGGCCGGATGGAGGATGCAGCAGATCTGCTCGAGGGAAAGAAGGGGACGTTTGTCCACGTGTAGACAGACCACGACGACGATGCAGGGTCTGCGCCACGCTTTGCCTACGACGCTGACGTGCCAGTGGGTGGTCAGCTGTTGTCCGGCAACGGGCATGGCGTCACCGCAACGGCGGAATGCATTGCGCCTCGGCTCCCCGCCATGTCCTGTGGTCGGGTCATGAGAGCCGAGGAGACGACACCATGAATGCTGGCGATACCGCTTGGGTACTGATGAGCGCGGCACTGGTGCTGTTCATGACTGTCGGTCTGGCTTTCTTCTATGGGGGCCTGGAGCCGAAGCGCAATGTGCTGGACATGATGGCCATGAACTTCTTCACCATCTCTTTGGTGACCGTCGTGTGGGTCCTGATCGGGTTCAGCCTGGCCTTCGCGCCTGACGCCGGGTTCGGTCTCATCGGCGGGCTGCACTACGCCGCGCTCGACAACATGGGGGGCCTGTGGCCGGGCACGCACATCCCGAAGCTTGACTACATGGGATTCCAGTTGATGTTCGCCATCATCACCCCCGCGCTGATCACCGGGGCCATCGCAGGCCGGATGAAATTCGAGGCCTGGATCGCCTTCTGCATCGGTTGGAGCCTGGTCGTCTATCCGGTCATTGCTCATTGGGTCTTCGACCCCTCCGGATGGATCTACAAACTCGGTGGCCGGGACTTCGCGGGCGGCTCCGTGGTCCACGCGAGCGCTGGCTTCTCGGCAGTCGTGGTGGTTCTCATGGTGGGTCCGCGGACGAGGACTGCCCGTAGCGCGTACCTGCCCCATGCGGTCCCGCTGGTCATGCTGGGGGCCGGAATCCTGTGGTTCGGGTGGTTCGGCTTCAACGCCGGATCGGCGCTGGGAGCGAACCAGCTGGCAACCAACGCCTTCACGGTGACGCAGATCGCCGCCGTCACCGGCTCGCTGGCCTGGGCGGCGATGGAGCGGATCACCACGGGGAGAGTGACGCTTGTTGGATTGGCGACTGGAGCAATCGCGGGCCTGGCCACCATCACTCCGGCATCTGGTTATGTCGGGCCCATGCCGGCCTTGCTCATTGGAGCGGTTGCCGGAACAGTCTGTTATCTGGCCATAAGGGCTAAACCGAGGTTCAAGCGAATCGATGATGCCTTCGGGGTATTCGGCGCTCACGGCGTGGGGGGCGTGTTAGGGATGTTGTCCGTCGGGATCTTTGCGCACTACACGATCAATCCGAGTGGTTTGACCGCCACTGACGGTTCCCATCTCAATGGAGTGATATTCGGAGACGCGGCACTTCTGGGCTACCAAATCATCGCTATATGCGCCACCGTTGCCTTTGCCATGGTCGCCACCTATTGCATCGCCGCGATCGTTCGGTCGACCATCGGGCTCCGAGTCGGAGACGAACAACAGGAAGTCACTGGTCTGAACGTGGTCTTCGATGCGTCAGTTTACGAGTTGTGAGCGTCACTGGCGGATGATGAATCGCGCGACCATGAACGCGATGGCGAATCGGGCGCCCCGTGTCGCCCGAAAGTCGTGACCTTCGAGGCGAGCCTACGCGAGGCCCGTGGGGCACCGGGAGGGCTGGGCCGAGGTCGGGCCCTCCCGGGTGCACCCACCGAACAGATTGAGGACTTTCGCGCTAAACAATGGGGGCCGGTGCACTCGCCGACCCAAGGACCACAAGGAGATTCCCGATGCTTGCTTCCAGCTACCCGGTGCTCGATGCCTTCCTGACGATTCTGTACTTCTTCCTCTTCATCATCTGGATCTGGTTGCTGATCTATGTGTTCATGGACATCTTCCGCAGCCACGACATGGGGGGCGGGGCCAAGGCCCTGTGGGTGATCTTTGTCATCATCTTGCCGTTCCTCGGTGTCTTCGTGTACATCATCGCCCGCGGCGACAAGATGCACGAGCGGTCGGCGCGGGACGAGGCGCAGCAGCAGAAGGCGATGGACCAATACATCCGGCAGGCGGCAGGGACCCCCGGCGCCACCAGCGCGGACCAGATCTCCAAGCTGGCCGACCTCAAGGCGAAGGGCGTGCTCTCCGACGCCGAGTACGAGGCCGAGAAGGCCAAGATCCTGGCCAGCTAGAGGCAGGCCGTCCGGGTTCATCCCACTAGAGTCCCACGAGCTACGTTCGGGCTGTGCCCTTCGCGTTAGGTTCCCGGCTCAACTGGCCAGAGCCCCATCACCTCCCCGAGGGTGCGTCGTGTAGGCGCGCCGACTCGCCCTCGGTGACAAATGACGTGGCGGTGGGTAGAGAGCCGACGTTCCCACAGCCGCATTTACCGTGCGATGTTACGCTCCAGATCGCGACGGGGGCCGCTTTCCGGAGGCCGTGAGCGGCCCATCGGGGTGTCAAAGAGACGGGTGAAGTGAACATCTTGCTCACCGGAGCCTTCGGCAACGTCGGTCAAAGCACCCTCGATGCCATGGCCGACCAGGGGTACCGGGTCAGGGCTCTCGACGTCGACAACCGGCGCAATCGTCGGCGAGCGCGGCAGTACTCGGGACGCCCCGGCATCGAGATCATCTGGGGAGACATCAGGGACCGTTCGGCTGTGGAGCGCGCCGCGTCCGGATGTGACGTCGTCGTCCACTTGGCCTTCGTGATCCCTCCGCTCACTGACATCGATCCCACGCTCTCAGAACAGGTCAACGTCGGGGGCACTCGTCACGTGCTCGAGGCCGCGGCCAAGCTTTCCCCGCCAGCAAGAGTGCTCTTCGCTTCCACCTTCGATCTCTTCGGACGCACCCAGGACAAGCCGCCTCCGAGACGGGTGAGTGATCCGGTGGTCGCCACGGACACTTATACGGCCCACAAGCTCCAATGCGAGGATTTGGTACGCCGCTCAGGCCTCGACTGGTCGATCGTGCGGCTTGCCGATGTGCCGATAATTGGGCTCCGTTTGCCGTCACCCATAATGTTCGAACTCCCACTGGCCAACCGCTTTGAGGTCATCCATTCCAAGGATGCCGGACTCGCGCTGGCGCGTGCAGTCACCTGCGACCAGGTGTGGGACCGGGTCGTATTGTTGGGCGGGGGCCCGTCGTGCCAGGTGACTTACCGAGACTTTCTCGAGGGCATGCTTGACGCCATGGGCGTGGGCACGTTGCCCGATAGGGCGTTCACCTCAAGGGCATGGCCGTGCGACTGGATCGACAGCACCGATTCGCAACACCTACTCGACTACCAGCACCACTCCTTCGCCGACATCATGGAGGAGGTGCGCCACCGGACGCGTGTGGCCCGGCCCTGGATCCGAGCTGTGAGCCCCATCGCTCGCTGGTTCATCTTGCGGGGATCTCCCTATTTGCGAGAGAGCCGCTTTGACGAGAATGCGCGAGCGGGCTAGAGCGCGATGGCTCCCGTCACCCAGACCACATGGAGTCGGCCAGTTTGCTACTGCGTTGCTACTGAAAGGCTCGGACAACTCCACATTTGAGTTCACAGCGTGGACATCCCACCTGATCTGATCAGCATCAACAGAGATCTGTGGACCCAGTAGACGGCCGGCTCCCGCCTCTCAATTCCCAAGGTGTCGGGATCGAGACCCGGGCGGCCCACCGATTACACGTCTAGTGCGCGGATGCTGTGCCGCGTCGCAACGAACAGCCAGCCCCAACGCCCTTCAGCCCAGTTCCGATAACGCCGCGGTGGCTCGCCGGGCGATGCTGGCGTACCCGCGGCTCACTGCTGTGCCGTGGGCTTGGGTCAGGAGAGAGCGGGCTCGTTCGATATCGCCTGGACCGCCGCGGGCTGAGAGCATGCGGCCCCACCGCAGGTGGGTGACGGCGGCAGCGAACTCCATCTGACCCCTGGCGTTGAGCTCGGCTGCCTTGGCGAAGTGCGTCTCGGCCTCATTGTAGCGGCCGAGCACCGACTCCAGGCTGCCGCAGTAATACGCCACCGGGCTTCCGGCCGTCGCCCCGATGAAGAGAACCTGGTCGTCGAAAGGCGCGAGCAGATCCAGGAGCAGCCGAGCCGGTGCCTCGGCGCGCAGTTCGGCGGCAACGTCGGCGTACGAGGCCACCGCAAAGATCCAGACGACGTCGTAGGGCAATGAGGTGAGGTTCTCGGCCGCAGCTTCGAGCATCTGGCGAGCCGTGTCGAAGTTGCCGGCTTCCATATGTCCTTCGGCCAGCGTCGCACGGAACACCGGGAGTGCTGGGTTCTCGGCCGCGATCTGCTCGATCAACGGGACGAGTTCGCCGTAGCGCCCCTGTTGGCGGCGGACGCCGATCATCTCGGCCCCGTAGAAGCCGAAGGCATCGGGCTGTCCGCTCTCCGTGCCGATCTCCAACGCAGCCGTGGCGAGCTGTTCGGCTCGATCGGGATCCCCGGTCAAGAGCGCATCGGCGGCGTCGTTGAATAGGGTGACCCACATCATCGTCGGCTGGCGGAGTCCCTTGATCACGGCGCGCATGGTTGCGAGGCACCGACGCGCCATCTCGAAGTCACCGGCCTGCACTGCGGCCAACCGGCTGTAGGCGCCGGTCCAGAAGAGCAGGTCGGGGTCCCCCAGGAGCTCCGACAGCTCCAGGGCTTCCTTTGCATCGACCATCCGCTCGTTGAGGGTGGAAGGGACCTGGAGCGGGTCGCAGACCAAGTTGAGGGTGCGGATGACGGTGTCCGGATCCCCCAACCGCCGCGCCATCGCCCTGGCGGCGTCGGCCAATTCCTGGCGCCGGTCCAGCGTCGTGCCCAAGGCGAGCTCGCTGCACAGCGTGGCCAGGAGAAGCGCCCGCTCGCGTCCGTCGTCATCGCCCAGAGCATCGAGCGCGGATTCCAGCACCGCGACCTTGTCGGCGTCGATGACCCCGATCGAACTGAAGAAGCCGCGGCTGTTCCCTAATGCGGCAGCCACCAGGCGGTCCGTTGCGTTGAGCTCTTGGGCTCGGTGTGCGGCGTCGAGGAACGTCTCCCGGGAGCCCGGCAACCCGGCCTGGCGTTGTGCCTCGCCCAAGGCCAGACGCAGGTCACAGCCGACCAGGGGGTCGTCCTCCGACGCCATCTCCGCGAGGTGGAGCGCCCGGGAGAAGTACCGGACCGCGTCGTCGGGGGCCAGGGCGGCCAAGGCGGCCTCGCCTGCCTGCCGGGCGTAGCCGATGGCCTTGGTCGCGTTGGCTGGTTGGCTGGCGCTGAGCCAGTGGTGGGCCAGCTCACCCACCCGCGCCACCGGCGTTTGTCCGACGGTCGCCTCGATGGCCTCGGCCACCTGCCGATGGGCCCGGGTTCGCCGGACCCTCGGCAGGCCCTGGTACAACGTGTGCTGCGTCAAAGCGTGCGAGAAGCTGTAGCGCCCCGGTACGTCAGGAACCTCGCGCACGAGGGCGGCACCGGACGCAGCGTCGAGGACGTCGAGCAACTCCTCCTGGCCGAGGTCGGTCACGGCGTCGAGCAGGTCGAAGTCGAAGTCCCGTCCGATGACCGCTGCCATGGAAAGGACCCGACCTGCTTGTGCACCGAGCCGGCCGACGCGGGCGGAGATGACTTCTCGCACGCTGTTGGGCAGCACCATCTCGGACATTTCCCCTGCCGCCGTCCAACGGCCACGATCGTCCTGGTAGATGGCGCCGGTCTCCATGAGACTCCGCAACACCTCTCCGACGAAGAACGGGTTGCCTTCGGTCTCGAGGCAGAGCGCATGGGCGAGATCCGTTGCGGCCTCCTCGAGGCGTTGCCCGGCTGCAGCCTCCATGAACGCGAGCACGCCGGTGTCATCGAAGCCCTTCAACTCGATCCGGCTGATACCTGGTTCGCGTTGCAGGGCACCGAGGAGATCGCGGAGCGGGTTGGAAGGCGAGAGCTCGGTATCCCGAAACGTCCCGAGCACGAGCAACCGTGCCGACTCGACGGTGGTGACGACATGACGCAGGAGTCGGAGGCTTTGACTGTCCGACCATTGCATGTCGTCGAGCACGAGCACGGTTGGTTGGAGCGCGGAGGCGGCCGTCAGAAGGCCCGCCACCGCCCCGTAGAGGAGGTAGCGCTCGGTGTCCGGATCCGTCCTCGTCGGTGCCGGAACTGCCCCCAATCGTTGACCGAGCGCGGGGACCATCGATGCGATGTCGCCGCCGTGGACCTCGACGTGGGTTCGAAGCACGTGCTCGGGCGCATGCGCAACGTAATGGTTCAGCGCCTCGGCGAAGGGCGAGTATGACGCGCTGACGTCTTCCTGGCAACGTCCCAGGAGCACGCAGGCGCCCTCCTTGGCGGCGCGCCGGGCGGCCTCGGCGACCAGCGTCGTCTTCCCGACACCGGCGTCACCCGACACGAGGACCACGGCACGCCCTTCTCCTGCTGCCGCTCGCTTGTAGGCGTCGGTCAGCAGTGCCGCCTCGGTCTCGCGGGCGACGACTCCGGTGAGCGGCACGTGCGTCAGGCGCGCCGGGAGCGGCACGCCGCTCTCGGCCGCGACTTCATCGAGCGGCTCCCAACGGACGTCGAGAACCCCCACGGGCTCCGGGAGGCCCTTCAACTCCAGCGCACCGACCTGCTCGAAGAGGTAAGGGCTGCGCCGGCCGCCCATCACGCGGACGGCCTCCGTCGCCAGGATCTGGCCGGCATTGGCGTGGGCACAGAGCCGAGCCGCCTCTATCACCGGGTCGCCGTAGTAGTCATTGGACTCCATCGTCGCCTCTCCGCCGCTGAGTCCTATGCGCAGCCCCAGCTGATGGTCGGCGCCGACGTTGTCACGGTGGACGGCTTGCTGCATCGCCACGGCGCACGACAGGGCGGCAGACGTGCTGCGGAACACGACCATCACCCCGTCGCCGAGGCCCTTCACCTCGACCCCTCCGGAGCCGGCAATGGCTCGACGCAACACCGAGAAGTGGGCCCGGAGCAGCTCGTCCGCGGCGTCCGGACTGATCGCGTAGCTGATCTCGGTCGAGCCGACCAGGTCGGTGAACAGGACCGTGATGGTCTCGGTGACCGCCAAGGCTCCCTCCTCCGGTTCCGCCCTACCGTGCCAGGGTAGACGGTTCGCAACCGGAGATGCGCCGAGACGGGAGCCGATGTGGGCGATCGTGACTCCCATGGAGTCCATCGCCCGCGCCCGGCTCAACCACGCCTGGACCGTACGCCATGTGTGCCTTCGATCCGAACAATCTTCTCGGAGATGTGAAAGCAGATTTGCTACTGGCCTGCTACTGACATGGGCGGACACTGGCCCATTCGGTCCGACTGGTCGGACATGTCACATGAGACGAGCTCGTTGTTTGGAAGCGGTGACATCCGGTAGACGCTCCGCCCCCGACTTTTGATCCCAAGGTGCCGGGATCGAGACCCGGGCGGCCCACCACTTTCCGTCGTCAGAGGGTGTTCTGGTCAACGTCAGAGCCGTCAGGCTGGAGGCTCTGAAAATGGGGTGGGCAGTCAACAGGCGCGCTCCCCAGACAGAGGCCAGGGAACTGAGCGTTTGGTCTGAGCTCAGAGTCTCAATCACCCACGCGGGGATACGGAAACACGCGTGACGGAGGAGCGTATGCCCGTGAGCACGGCAGGTGTGGCAGAGCCGATGGGCAGCCTGACACAGCCGCCACTGCCAGCGGGATCTTCCCGGACGCTCGCTTCAGTGAGCCTCGGCGTCAATGCACTCCGGGCGAACATCGGGAGCGAACAACGCGAAGAGAACCGCCAGCCATGCGCCGACGAAGATCACGCTCGCCATGACATCAGTGGTCCAGTGCACACCCAACTCAACGCGTGAGAACGCGACCACCGCCACTGCCAAGGCCGCGAGCACCCACACCAGCGTTCGGTAGCCCGATCTGGGGACGATTGCCGCCACCACGAGCGCCAAGGTGGTGAACACCAGGAGGGCGACGGCAGTGTGACCCGACGGCCACGACCAGCCGTGCGCCGAGACGAGCCGGACATCCTGTGGCGGACGGTCACGCTCGACGACGTGTTTGGCCAGTGTCACGCCGCCGTTCTCCCCCGCCCAGGCGACGACGGCGAGAACCACGGCGGCCACGGGGAGGCGGCGGCGGAAGGCGAGGACCACCAAGAGGATCCCGGTCACCACGAGCGCGACCCACGAACCGAGCCAGGTCAAGGTCTTCATGACCGCGTTGAGCGCCGGGGTCCGGTGAGCGACCACGACGGAGGTCACGTGGCGGTCGAACGCGTTGACTGAGGAGGAGTGCACGACCCCCACACCGGCGGCGATCAGGATCCCGGTCAGAGCAGCCCAGGCCAGGATGAGTGCAAGGGCTCGCGCGGAACGGCTGCGGCGCGGGCGGCGCACCCGGGGTGAATCGGGCGATTCGGTTTCTTTCGATTCTGGATGCAGGATCGACAAGGTACATTCTGGGGTGTGACGACGCGATGGGCGCGCCCGAGATGATCAGCCGTGAGCGGATGTGGAAGCTGGTCTCGGTCATCACCGGCATGCTTGGTGGGCTGGTCGCCCGGAAGGTCATCAGGGCCACGTATCAGGCCGTCCGCAAGGACACGGCCCCCGCGACGCCGTTCGACCCGACCAACCCCCAGTTCTCTTGGCTCGACGCCCTGTTGTGGGCGGCCGCAGCGGGCATCGGCCTCGGCATCGCCAAGGTAATGAGCGCCCGCCTCGCCGCCATCGGCTGGGAGGCCGCCACCGGTACCCTCCCTCCGGGGTTTGAAGAGGAGCCAGCGGTCGACTGAGTTGGGCTGGTGCCGCTCGGACATGGGACATCGCCTTTCGATGTACCGCCGAGGATTGGAATCGTTCTCCCCGCCCCGACGCGTAGAGCCCTCTACTCGAGCAGCTGCTCCATGAGGACGCCCTGGAGCCACTTCTCGTAGCGCTCGCCGCTCCAGCCTCGATCGAAGACCAGGAGGCCGTACACCTCGGGGGACGCGAGCGCGTGGATGATGTCGGCGGCGTCGCGCTCCCGAAGCCCCTGACGCAAGGCGTCGGATCGGGCCAATGACCGTGCAATGCGTCGCTGGCCTTCGTTGCGTCGTCGGGCGATCTCGGCCAGCAGCGAAGCGGCCTCCTCGTCGGATCGGGCCGCCTCCGCCAGGATGCGGTGCACGGGTCCGACCCGGGCCATGACGTCCCGGAGCAACATCGCGAAACCCGCCAGCTGGTTCTTCGGTTCCTGATCCATGAGGAGCGCTTGGACCTTCGGGCGGTCGAGCATCGCGACGGCGTCGTCGTCTCCGACCACCGACACGTCGAGCACCGCCTTGAGGATGCCGAGCTTGGACGAGAACAGGCGGTACACGGTCGCCTGGGGGGTGTCCGAGCGCTCGCTGATCGACTCGATGGTGGTCGCCGAATACCCGCGCTCGAGGAACAGTTCGCGGGAGGCCTCCACGACGGCGGCCCGCGTGCGGCGGGTCCGGGCCTGGCGGTCCGGCGTCGGGTCCGGACGCGCGGTCTTGACATCTCGAGGCACCTATGTGAGAGTAGCACTCTTGATATGAGAGTTCCACTCTCGTTTCAGGACCCGATGACCAGCGTGGGTCCCCCCGAGGACCCACGACCACGAAGGAGCGAGCCATGACCGAGCAGACCGAAGTGACCTCCATTTCGTCCGTCGTCCTCGAAGTACCCGATCCCTCGGCGGCGGAGGCGTTCTACGCCGCCGCCTTCGATCTCGGCCCCCGGTTGGGCCTGCGGTCCTCCGAGGCAGTGGCGAGCGGGTTCCGGGGCTGCACGATGTCGCTGGTGGTGTCCCAGCCCGGCGACGCCGACGCGCTGCTGCACGCGGCGATCGGCGCCGGTGCGACCGCGATCAAGCCCGCCAAGAAGAGCTTTTGGGGCTACGGCGGAGTCGTCCAAGCCCCGGACGGGACGATCTGGAAGGTGGCCACGTCGTCCAAGAAGGACAGCGGCCCGGCCACCGGGCACGTCGACGAGGTCGTGCTGCTCCTGGGAGTGGCCGACGTCGGCGCGAGCAAGCGGTTCTACGTCGAGCGCGGCCTGTCGGTGGACAAGAGCTTCGGCAAGTACGTGCAGTTCGATCTGCCATCGAGCGTGGTCAAGCTCGCACTGTATGGACACCGCGCGCTGGCCAAGGACGCCGGGGTCCCGCCGGACGGCTCGGGATCGCATCGCATCGTCATCCGCGGCGGTCTCGGCTCCTTCACCGACCCCGACGGGTTCACCTGGGAAGCCGATTGAGCTCGAGGCGAGCGTCCGGCCTTCACGACCTGGTCAGCAAGGCCGCCGCGACCCTTCGACCGCTCGATTTCGAGAAGAATGCCCAAAGCTCGGTCGCACGGAAAGGCGAGTCAACGACATGACGAAGAGCACGGTGAGGGAGCCCACCGACTGGCGGGTCTCCATGCTTTCCCGGATCCGCACACTTATACAGCAGGCCGACCCCGAGGTCGTCGAAGAGCGGAAGTGGGTCAAGGCCTCCAACCCGGAGGGGGTGCCGACCTGGTACCACGACGGGTTGATCTGTACGGGCGAGACCTACAAGAGCCATGTGAAGGTGACCTTTGCCAAGGGTGCCTCCCTGAAGGATCCTGCGCGCCTCTTCAACGCCGGCCACGAAGGCAACGTCCGCCGTGCCATCGATCTCCTCGAGGGCGACACGCTGGACGCAACGGCCTTCAAGGCGCTCATCCGGGAAGCCGTGGCCCTGAACACGGCGTCGGCCCGCCACAAGTGATCCCCACGGACAACCGCCCGGACTCGGCCGCCTGATTCCAGGGCCGGGACCGAGCCCGGCGGCGCCGAGCCGGAGACGGCGCGGTGCGGTCGATGCAATGCTCTCGTCACGTTCGAGACTCCCCGGGGGTGTTCGTCATGGCAGAGAGGGTGTTCGGAGGAACGATCGGCGACGACTGGCGCACGTCGGAGCCCTGGTGGCCTCCCGTCGTCACGCCGCCCGAGGGCGCGCCCAACATCGTGCTGGTCGTGCTCGACGACGTGGGATTCGCGCAGCTCGGCTGCTACGGGTCCGACATCGACACGCCCGTGATCGACGGTGTGGCCGCCGAGGGAGTCCGGCTCTCCAACTTCCACACCACGGCGCTGTGCTCGCCGACGCGCGCCTGTCTCCTCACCGGGCGGAACCACCACCGCAGCGGCATGGGTCGCGTCGCCGACCTGGCGATCGGCTTTCCCGGCTACTGGGGCAGGCCACCTCGGGAGAACGGCTTCCTCTCCGAGATCCTCCGGGCCAACGGGTACGCCACCTATGCCGTCGGGAAGTGGCACCTGAGCCCGGAGCACGAGACCAACATGGCCGCCTCACGCGCGACGTGGCCCCTCGCACGAGGGTTCGACCGCTGGTACGGGTTCCACGGCGGGGAGACCCACCAATTCGCTCCCGGGCTCTATCACGACAACCACAGCGTCCGGCCGCCGCGTGCCATGGAGGACGGCTACCACCTGAGCGCCGACTTGGCGGACCGCGCCATTGAGTACCTCGGGGACCTGCGGGCGGTCGACTCCGAAATGCCGTTCTTCCTCTACTTCGCCACCGGGGCGTGCCACTCGCCCCACCAGGCGCCCGCCCAGTGGATCCGCCGCTACGAGGGCCGTTTCGCCCAGGGGTGGGACCGCTGGCGCGACCAGACGTTCGCACGCCAGCGCGCGCTGGGGATCGTGCCCGGTTCGACCGAGCTGTCGCCACGTCCACCCTGGGTCCCGAGCTGGGACAGCCTCGGCGACCGCGAGCGGGCGCTGGCCGAACGGTTCATGGAGTGCTTTGCCGCCTACCTGTCGTACACGGACCAGCAGATCGGGCGCGTGCTGGACTTCATCGACGACCTCGGTGACGCCGACGACACGGTGGTGATGGTGGTCTCGGACAACGGCGCCAGCTCCGAAGGCGGCAAGGAGGGCACCATCAACGAGGGACGGTTGTCGAACTTCGAGGGAGCCGGCGTCGACGAGATGTATCGGCGGATCGACGAGATCGGCGGACCGCTCAGTCACAGCAACTACCCCTGGGGATGGACGATGGCGGGGAACACGCCCTTCAAGCGCTGGAAGCGCGAGGTCCACGAGGGAGGGGTCGCCGACCCGTGCATCGTCCGCGTGCCCCCGCGTCGGCGCTCCGACGCCGGTGCGGTCCGCCGGCACTACGCCCACGCGATCGATGTCCTCCCGACCGTGCTCGAGTTGGTCGGCGTCCATCCGCCCACCGAGATCGAGGGGATCGTCCAGTCCCGTCTCGACGGCATCAGCTTCGCCTATGCGCTCGGGGAGGGAGGACAGCACGAGCCCGACCGGCACCGCACGCAGCACTTCGAGATGCTCGGGTCGCGGGCGATCTACCACGACGGTTGGAAAGCGGTGACCTTTCACCCGGTCGGTCCGCTCTACGACGACGGTCTGCGAGCGAGCGCGCCCTTCGACGAAGACGTCTGGGAGCTCTATCACGTGGAAGAGGACGTGTCGGAGGTCCATGATCGTGCTTCCGAATTCCCGGAGAGGGTCGCCGAGCTGGTCAGGCTGTGGTGGGAGGAGGCGAGGCGCAACGACGTCCTCCCGCTCGACAACCGCGTCCTCGAGGCGATGGCCCACAAGCACGACCGGGAGCGCCACCAGGAGACGTACCGCTACTTCCAGGGCGGCGCCCAGGTCCCGGAGTGGGTGGCGGCGGACGTGCGCAACCGGTCGCACGCGATGGCGGTGACCGTCGAGGTCCCGGACGGCGTCGTCCCGTCGGGCACCCTGCTCGCGCTCGGGTGCGTGCTGGGAGGCTGGTCCCTGCACGTGCTGGACGGTCGGTTGCGCTACGTGCACAACCTGCACGGAGCCCGGCTGTACGAGGTGGCCGCCGACACCAGGCTCGGATCGGGCCGGCACCGCCTCGAGTTCCGGTTCGAAAAGGATGAGGGCGCCGGTGGGCGGGCCTCGTTGTTCGTGGACGGCCAGCCGGTGGGGGAGGCGGAGGTGGCGCGGTTCACCCCTGTCGCCTTCAACGAGGTCGGCGTCGGGCTCACCTGTGGCTACGAGTGGGGCCCGTCGGTCGGGGGCGACTACGAGGCGCCCTTTCCCTTCGTCGGCACCATCGTCCGCGCCGAGGTCAGCGTCACCGGTCCGGTTGTGCACGACCCCGTCGCAGAGGTGGCCGCCATTTTGGCCTCACAATGAGGCCGGGCGACGCCGGCTGCTCGACGAAGCCCAGGCGTTCGTCGCCACGGTGCAGTGCGTTGGGCGCTCGTCATGTCCGGACGCTCATGCTGGGTGCCATGATCGGCTCGTGATCTCCATGTCGGTCGAAGCCTTCGAAGGGCTCGTGGCGGACGCACTCGACGCGATCCCCGTCGAGCTCCGGGGAGCGATGGAGAACGTGGCCGTGCTGGTGGACGACGAGAGCCCGCCGGGCAGGCTCTACGGCCTGTACGAGGGGGTCCCGCTGACCAGCCGGGGCAACTACTCGAACACGATGCCGGATCGGATCACCATCTTCATGGCGACGATCTGCCAGTCGGCGCGCAGCGCCGAGGACGTGGTGCAGCTGGTGCGCAAGACGGTCATCCACGAGGTGGGCCACCATTTCGGCCTCGGTGAGCAGCGACTGCACGATCTGGGCTGGGGGTAGCCGAGGGCCTGCGCTCCGCACCGCGGGCCGGTAGCGTACGGAGCGCGTCGACGCGCAGCACCGTGGGAGGGATCGTGGAAACCGAAGCTGCTGTTCTGTGGGAGCGTCAGGACGGTTGGAGTGTCGAACCCATTGAGCTCGACCCGCCCAAGGAGGGAGAGGTGCTCATCCGGTTGGCCGCCTCGGGCATGTGCCACTCCGACGAGCACCTGCTCACCGGTGACATGCCGGTCCCCCTCCCCATCATCGGCGGCCACGAGGGGGCCGGGGTGGTCGAGGAGGTCGGTCCCGGCGTGCACGGCCTGGCGCCGGGCGACCACGTCGTGCTCGGCTTCGTGCCCGCCTGTGGCAAGTGCCCTCCTTGCGCCACCGGGCACTCGAACCTCTGCGACGTGGGCGGCATCCTCATGACGGGTCGCCAGTTGGACGGGACGGTGCGCCACCACGCCCGCGGGCAGGACGTGGCGACCATGGTCTGCCTCGGCACGTTCGCGCCCTACACGGTGGTCAACCAGGCGTCGTGCGTGAAGATCCTCGACGACATCCCGCTCGACAAGGCCTGCCTCGTCGGCTGCGGCGTCACCACCGGGTGGGGCTCCGCCGTCTATGCGGCGGACGTGCAGCCCGGTGACAACGTGGCCGTGATCGGCATCGGGGGCATCGGGGCCTCGGCGGTGCAGGGTGCCCGGCTGGCCGGCGCCGAGATGATCTTCGCCATCGACCCGGTCGAGCTGAAGCGCACGCTGGCGCCGTCCTTCGGGGCGACGCACGTCGCGCCCTCGGTGGAGGAGGCCTTCGCCCTCGTCCAACAGGAGACCTGGGGCCACATGTGCGACAAGGTGATCTGCGCCATGGGCGTGGGGTCGGGGGAGATGATGGACTCCATCCTCGGCCTCGCCGCCAAGCGCGGCCGGGTGGTCGTCACCAACATCCATCCCTACAACGAGACGGCAGTGACGATGAACCTCATGATGCTCACCATTTACGAGAAGCAGGTGGTGGGCAGCATCTTCGGCTCGGCCAACATCCACTCGGACATCCCGAAGCTGCTCAAGCTCTACCGCAACGGGCTGCTCGACCTGGACTCCATGATCACCAGCACCTACAAGCTGGGGGACATCAACCAGGGCTACCAGGACATGCGCGACGGCAAGAACATCCGCGGCGTCCTGCTCTACGAGAACTAGCGGGCGGGCGCGGCCCGCCGCTCCGGCGGCGTCGCCCAGATGTCGTTGCAGCGCTCGCAGACCTCCTCGGGCACCACTCCGATGCGCATGAGCACGGCGAACGCCTTGCAGCCCAGGCACAGGCCGAAGACCGACTCGAGGAGCGCCGCACCGGCCAGCAGGGCCAGCACCACCTCGGCCGCGGTCCAGTAGCCGAGGCCGGTGAGGACGAGGGCGCTCACCGAGAAGGCGACGCCGATGGCCTGGGCGAAGCGCTTGGGCGGCCCCGCCACCGGCCGCTCCGGGAGACCGAGCCGGGGCGTGATCACCCGGGTGACGAGCTGGCCGAGCGGGCTGAGCGTCGGGCCCGTGAGCACCCGGGCCACGAAGCCGTAGGCGATGACCACAGTGGCCCACTCCAAGCCGAAGGCGATGGTCGCGACGCACAGAAGGAGCACGCCGCCCGCCACCAGGCGGGCCGAGACCTCGTTCACCGGGTTAGGGAACGAGAAGACCGCTCGCAGCCGGCCTGGAACGTGCCCCACGGTGCCGCCACTGCCCATGACCTGCTCCTTCCCGTGATCCGGTTAACCCTGACCATTTTAGTCGGGTTTTGCCTGGGGCAGGTCGGGTCGGGCCTTCGTCCGGCCCCGCGCTCAGCCCCCGGCCGGGGGGACGGGCTGGGGAGGCGGCGGACCGACGTAGCGGGCGGCGGGCCGGATCAGGCGGTTGTGCGAGGCCTGCTCCATGACGTGGGTGCTCCACCCGATGGTGCGGCCGGCGGCGAAGGTCGGGGTGAACATCTCGCGGGGGATGCCGCAGGTGTGCATGACGACGCCGGCGTAGAACTCGACGTTGGTGTAGAGGTGACGGCCCGGCTTCAGCTCGGCCAGCACGTCGACCGTCGTGCGCTCGACCGAGCGGGAGAACTCGACCAGTGGGCCGCCGAGGCGCTCGGTCACGTCCCGCAGGAGCAGCGAGCGCGGGTCGTCGGTCTTGTAGACACGGTGCCCGAAGCCCATGATGCGCTCGCCGTCCTCGACGGCGCGCCGGATGTACGCCTCCGCCCGGTCGGGCGTGCCGATGGCGTCGAGCATGTCCAGCGCCCGGCTCGGTGCGCCGCCGTGCAGCGGGCCCGACAGCGCGCCGATGGCGCCCACGATGGCCGCGGCGAGGTCGGCACCGGTCGACGTGATGACGCGTGCGGTGAAGGTGGACGCGTTGAAGCCGTGGTCGATGGTCAGGATCATGTACTGCTCGATGGCCCGGGCGTGCAGCGGGTCGGGCTCCTCCCCGGTCAGCATCGTGAGGTAGTTGGCGGCGAAGCCGAGACCGTCGCTCGGCGCGACCGGCTCCTTGCCCTCGCGCAGCCGATGGGCGGCGGCGAGGATCGTCGGCACCACCGCGCACAGCCCGAGCGCCTGCTCGTACAGCTCGTCGGCGCCGATGTCGTGGGTCGGGCGCCAGCCCAGCTCCGCGCCGAGGATCGACACGGCCGTGCGCAGCACGTCGAGCGGCGCACCGAGGCGGGCCAGCGACGGCAGCAGCGCGGCCAGTCCCGGGGGCATGGCGCGCCGGCGACGCACCTCGTCGCCGAAGGCCGCCGCTCCCGCCGCGTCGGGCAGCTCGCCCCGGAACAGGAGGTGCCACACGTCCTCGAGCGAGCGCGTGGCGGCGAGGTCGACGGCCGAGTACTGCCGGTAGTGGAAGAACCCCTCCTGCCCGCGCACGTCGCCCACGGTCGTCTCGGCGACCACCACACCCTCCAGGCCGGCCGGGACGTCCCCGCTGGTCTCGGTGGCGGGCCGGATGCGGGCGACCCCCATGAGGTCGCGCAGCGACACGACGCCGACGCACCGGTCGTCCTCGACGACCGGCAGGTGGCGGTAGTGGTGCGAGGTCAGGCTGGCCCAGGCCGCGTCGGCGCGCTCGTCGGGCCCCAGCACGTCGGGCCGCGCCGTCATCCACAGCCGCACCCGCTCCTGGCCCGGGTCGCCCGAACCCGCGGCGGCCCGCAGCAGGTCGCGCTCGGTCAGGATGCCCACGACCTTGCCGTCGTCGGTGACCACGACCGAGCCCGTCTCGGCCTCCTGCATGACCCGGGCGGCGTCGGTCAGGGTGTCGTCGGCCCCGCAGGTCACGGCGGGAGAGGTCATGAGGTCGCGCACGATGGTTTCCATGGGTCCCACTATGCCCGGCCCGCTCTGGGGCTGTAAACGTTGATCAAGTCAATGTAGGATGCCGGCGTGGACCGGATGCTGAGCACCGAGGAGGCGGCCCGGCGCCTGGGCGTCAAGGTCCCCACGCTCTACGCCTACGTCAGCCGGGGGCTCCTGGCGTCCCAGCGCGACCCCGTCCGCCGCGGCAGCCTCTTCGACCTCGCCGAGATCGAGGCGCTGGCGGCGCGCAGCCGGGGCGGTCGCCTGACCGCGACCCGGCTGGCCACCATCACCACGGGCGTGACCCAACTCGACCAGGAGCTCGGGCCCGTCTACCGCGGGCGGCCGGCCACGCAGCTCGCGGTGGCGGCCGGCTTCGAGGAGGTGGCCGAGCTCCTCTGGCAGAGCGACGGGGGCGGCGACTGGTCGGCCCCGGACCTGGGTCCGTGCCCGCTCGGCCACACGCTCGACCGCATGCGCTGGGCGCTCGTGCTGTGCGGCGCCACCGACCCGCTCCGGTCCGACCTGCGGCCCGCCGCCGTCGCCCGGGCCGCGCGCCGCGCCACCGCTGCGCTGACCGACGCAGTGGGGACCCCGCCCGTCGCCGGCGACGCGGACGGCTCGGTCGCGGCGCGGCTCGCGGCGCGCCTGACCGCGCCGGCGTCGGCCGACGTCGTCACCGCCGTGAACGCCGCCCTCGTGCTGATGGCCGACCACGAGCTCGCCACCTCGACCATGGCGGTGCGGGTGGCGGCCTCCGTGCGGTCGGACCCCTACGACGCCTTCCTCGCCGGGTTGGCCACGCTGGCCGGGCCGCTGCACGGGGGGGCCAGCCAGCTGGCCTACGAGATGCTCGTGGTCGCCGAGCGCGACGGGGTGCGCCGCGCGCTCAACGACGTGCTGCGAGAGCAGGGGCGGCTCCCCGGGTTCGGGCACACGGTCTACAAGAGCGGCGACCCGCGCTTCGACGCGTTGTTCGCGCTGGCCGAGCCGTTGCTCGGCGACGAGCGCCGCGCCCTCGTGCGCGAGATGATCGACCTCGCCGCCGCCCACGACGTGCCGCTGGCCAATTGCGACCTGGCCTTGGCCGCGCTGAGCTGGGGCATCGGCATGCCGCCCGACACGGGCCGCACGATCTTCGCGGTGGCACGGGTGGCGGGGTGGGCCGCCCACTACATGGAAGAGCTGTCCGAGCGTCCCCTGCGCTTCCGGGCCCGGGCCGTCTACAGCGTGTAGGCCTCCCGGGGCCCGGTGCCGCGCCCGCGGCACCGGCGGCTCACCCGGGCCCGATGACGACGGCGGAGGGATGGCCGCCGACGTGGATCGGCGCACCCACCGCGCCCGTGGCCAGGGTCACGGGCACCAGGGAGCCCGCCTGCTGCGTCACCCAGGCCGTCGCGCCGTCGGCGGTCACCGCCACGCCCTGTGCGACGTCGGGCAGGGCGATCGGGGCACCGGGCACCAGCCCGATCGTGCTGAGGGGGACGAGGTCCGCCCCGCCGCACACGTACGCCGTGGCCCCCGAGGGCGCCACGGCGATCGCCGTCGGGTTGACCGGCAACGCGACGGTGCCGCCACGCGTCCCGTGTCACGGGGTTGATCGCCGTCAGGGTCCGGTTGCCGAAGTTGCCCACGAGGACCTCCGCCGACGCGACGGCGATCGTCTGCGGCGCCGGTCCGACCGGGATGGCAACGCCGGCCTGCAAGGTCGCGACGTCGATCGGTGTCACCGTGTTGGAGCCGAAGTCGGCCACGAAGGCGGTGGCCGCGCCGCTCGGCGCCGTGTACACGGCGACCGCGACGGGCTCGTTCCCGACCGGGACCGGCGGCCCCGCCCGCCAGGTGCCGAGGTCGACCGGGGTGACCGTGTTCGAGTCGCGGTTGGCCACCAGCGCGATGCCCTTGCCCCGCGTCCCGCCGGGGGCCACCGCCACCGCGTCGGGTTCCACGCCCACGCCGGCGGAGCGCACGACGCGATGCGAGACGGGGTCGACCTCGTGCAACCCGTCGTCGCCCTGGGTCACCACCAGCAACCCGCTACCCCCCGCCGTGTAGGCCAGCGCGGACGGCAGGCTCCCCACCGGCACCGCCGCGCCGACATGGCGCGTCGGGAGCCGGACGGGGGTCACGTCCCTGCCCGGCAGGGTCACCGACGCGTCGGTCGCCACCCAGGCCACGTCGTGCACGGTCGCGCTGCCGACCGGTGGCGTCGCGCACGCGGCCAGCACGGGGACGGCGGACACGACGGCGAGCAGCACCGCCCCGTGCCGCCTCATCGCGGGCGGGCTCAGCCCCGCGCGGACGCGGCCCCGGCCGGACGGTCCGCTGCGCCCCAGCCGCTGGCATCGCCCTCCGGCCAGAAGTCCCCGGTGACCGCTTCCTGCACGTAGGCGACCGGCGGGGGCTCCCCGGCGGCGAGGGCCCGCAGGGCGGTGAGGAGCGCGTCGACGTCCTCGCCCGAGGTGCCGAGCCCGCAGCTGGCCCGCACCGCCCCGGGGATGGCACCCCGTTCGCCCCGGCGCACGGCGGCCCGCGCCCGGGCGACGCCTTCGCTGCCGACCCCGAGCAGGCGGATCAGGTAGGGATGCGCGCAGAAGCACCCGTGCCGCACGCCGATGCCGAACTCCGCGCTCAGGCGGGCCGCCACCAGCGCATGGTGCATGCCGGCCACCGTGAAGGTCGCCACGGCGAGGCCCTCGAGATCCGCGGGGCCCGCGGTGGCCCGCGGGCCCAGCACCTCGATGCCCTCGATGGCGCGCAGCCCGTCGTGCAGCCGGGAGGACAGGGCGGCCTCGTGGGCGTGGATCGTCGCCCACCCCATCCGCTCGAGCTCGTCCATCGCCGCGCCGAAGGCGACGGCCCCGACGACGTTGGGCGATCCCGCCTCCTCGCGCTCGGGCGGCTCGGTCCAGATCACCTCGTCGAGGTCGACCAGGTCGACGGCCCCCCCGCCGGCCAGGAAGGGGTCGCCGGTCTCGAACGTCTGCCGCGGGCCGATCAACGCCCCGGCGCCGAACGGCGCGTAGAGCTTGTGGCCGCTGAAGGCGACGTAGTCGGGTGCCGTCGGCAGGGGCCGGTGCGGCGCCAGCTGCGCGGCGTCGAGGAGGACGGGGACGCCGCGCTCGTGCGCGGCCGCGCAGATCTCCTCGGTCGGGGGGAGCCACCCCGTCACGTTGGACGCGCCCGTGATCGCCAGCAGCGCCGCCGGACGCCCGTCGTCGAGCACCTTCACCACGTCGTCGGTGCCGAAGGTGCCGTCGGGGCCGCACTCCACCCAGCGTCGCGCCGCCACCCGGGCCCACGGGAGCAGGTTCGCATGGTGCTCGACGACGGTGGTGACGACCACGTCGTCCGGTCCGAGCCGGAGCCGGTAGGCCAGATGGTTGATGGCCTCGGTCGTGTTGCGCACCAGCACGACGGTGTCGGCACCCCCGGCCGGACGCCCGGCGAAGCGGTGCACGATGTCGCGCGCCCCCTCGTAGGCGGCGGTGGCGCGGCGCGACTTGTAGCCGGCGCCGCGGTGCACGCTCGAGTACCACGGCAGGAACTCGCTGACGCGGTCGGCCACGGTCTGCAGGGCGGGCGTCGAGGCGGCGCAGTCGAGGTCGCGATAGGGGCGCTCGACGCCATCGAGGCAGGGGACGTGCACGTGGGCGCCGACGAGCGGGGCGACGGCGTCCTCCGGGGTCACGCCGTCACAATACGAACTGTGGGCGGCCCGCGGCTGCCGCGAGCGCAGACGTGAACCAGACGGTCTTGCCCACCCCGTCGCGCCGCAGCTCGACGCCCCAGGCGTCCGACAGCGTGCCCACGATGTGCAGCCCGCGCCCCTGGGCCGCGTCGGCGACCGGCTCGTGGCGGGTGGGGTACCCGCCGCCGCCGTCGCTCACCTCGACGCGGACGCGCCACGGGTCGCCGGCGAAGCGCACCGACACGTCGTAGCTCGTCGCCGCATGCCGCATGGCGTTGGTGGCCAGCTCCGAGAGCATGAGCACCAGCGCATCCGTGCCCCCGCACCCCTCCGGCAGCAGCCCGAGCAGGAACCGGCGAGCCTGGCCGACCGAGCACACGGTCGCCGGGAAGCGGCGCGCGGCGGCCAGCGGCCACGCCCCGGTGGCTCCGGGGCGTGGCCCGTCGGTGGGCGGGCGCCCCGGGACCGTGGGAATCTGCATGGCGGTTGGGGAAGCCCTGCCCCTGGCCGGCGGCCCCTAAACCGGGGCCCGGCCCTTGCAACCGGTGCGCAACCGCAGCGTGCCCGGGCACTACCCTGCCCGTTGGTGGAGGAGCGCTACGAGACCGAGCTCACCCGGTCCGCGGCCGTGCTCGACGGCGTGGACCGGGCCCTGGAGCGGCTGAGCGAGGGCACCTACGGCTCGTGCGAGGCCTGCGGCGCCCCGATCCTGGACGCGGACCTCGAGGGCGACCCCACCCGCCGCATGTGCGAGCAGCACCTGACGCTCGCCTAGGGCGCCCGCCCCACGGGCCGGGGCGCCCCGCGGTCAGCCCGGGACCTTCAACCCCCTGGCCGCGTCGAGGCGGGCCGCCACGTCGGGCCAGTTGACGACGTTCCACAGCGCGGCGAAGAAGTCGGCCTTCACGTTCTTGTACTGCAGGTAGAAGGCGTGCTCCCAGGCGTCGAAGACGAGGAGCGGGACGGACCCGTTGCCGACGTTGCCCTGGTGGTCGTACACCTGCTCGACGATGAGCCGGCCGGCGAGGGGCTCGTAGGCCAGCACGCCCCAGCCCGAGCCCTGGATCGTGGCGGTGGCCTGGGTGAAGTGCGCCTTGAACTTGTCGAAGGAGCCGAAGTTCTCGTCGATGGCCGAGCCGAGTGCGCCGTCGGGCTTGTCGCCGCCGTCGGGGCTCTGGTTCTTCCAGAAGATGGAGTGCAGCACGTGGCCCGAGATGTGGAAGGCGAGCGTCTTCTCCAGCCCGACGATGGCGCCGAAGTCGTCCTTGTCGCGGGCGGCCGCCAGCTTCTCGAGCGTCTGGTTGGCGCCCGTCACGTACGCCGCGTGGTGCTTGTCGTGGTGGAGCTCCATGATCTGGGCCGACACGTGGGGCTCGAGCGCGGCGTAGTCGTAGGGCAGATCGGGAAGGCTGTACTCGGCCATGGCGGCCTCCTCTTCATCGTCGACGGGGTGCTGCGTGCTGACCATACCCGAAGGCGTCGCGATCCCAACCGGGGCCAACCACCATGCGAACAGGGCCGGAGGCGCCCCGCCCGGCCGGCCCGGCGGTACGCTTGCAGGAGTGAGCACCGACCCGAAGGACCGCTGGCTCGACCTCGGGTCGTTCATCCGCGAGCAGCGCGGCTCGGCCCGCCTGTCGCTGCGGCGGCTGTCCGAGCTGGCGGGGATCTCGAACCCCTACCTGAGCCAGATTGAACGGGGCCTGCGGCGCCCGTCGGCCGAGATCCTCCAGCAGATCGCCAAGGCGCTGCGGATCTCCGCCGAGACGCTCTACGTCCAGGCCGGCATCCTCGAGGCGCCCACCGGCTCGCCCGACCTGACCCGGGCCATCATGGCCGACCAGGCGATCAGCGAGGAGCAGAAGCAGGCCCTCGTGCGCATCTACCTCTCCTTCCGGCGCGAGTACGAGGACGAGCGCGGGGAGCCGGCGCCCGGGCCGGCCCCGGCCACCCGCGCCACCGCCTGAGACCCGCCGGGCCGGCCCGCCCCCCGTGCCGGAGGCTGTTTCGTGACCGCCGGTAGGCTCTCACCCGCCATGCGCCGGCTCGCCGTCCTGTCCCTGCACACCTCACCCCTGGCCCAGCCCGGCACGGGCGACGGCGGCGGCATGAACGTCTACGTCCGCGAGCTCACCGCGGCGCTGGCCCGCACCGGTGTGACCTGCGACGTCTTCACCCGGGCCTGGTCGGCCGACCTCCCCGCGGTGGTCGACGTCGAGCCGGGTCTGCGCGTCCACCACGTGCCGGCCGGCCCCCTCGAGTACCTCCCCAAGGAGTCCCTGCCCGGCGTCGTCGAGGAGTTCACGACCGGGGTGCTCGGGCGCATGGCCGCCGCGCCCGGGTCGGGCGTGGACGCGGGCGGCGGACTGCCCTACACGTCGGTGCACGCGAACTACTGGCTGTCGGGGCTGTCGGGCCACGTGATCAAGCACGAGCTCGAGCTCCCGCTCGTGTGCACCTTCCACACCCTCGACCGGGTGAAGGCGGAGTCGATGCCCGAGGAGGTGGAGGCGGACATGCCCCACCGCCGGGCCGAGGCGGAGGCGTCGGTCATCGACTGCTCCGACGCCGTGCTGGCGTCGTGCACGGTCGAGGCCGACCAGATCGCGTCGCTCTACGGCGGCGACCCGGGGCGGATCAGGATCATGCCGCCAGGGGTCGACCACGCCTTCTTCGGCCCGGGTCACCGGCCCCAGGCGCGCCGCGCCCTCGGCCTCCCGCTCGACGGCCGGCTCCTGCTCTTCGTGGGCCGGATCCAGCCGCTCAAGTGCGCCGACGTGGCGATCGACACGCTGGCCGAGCTGCTCGAGGGCGGCGACGAGCCCTACCGGCTGGTGGTGGTCGGCGGACCGAGCGGGCCGCACGGGGACAAGGCGCTGCAGGGCCTGCACGACGTGGCCGACGCCCGCGGCGTGCGCGACGCACGTCCACTTCGTCGACCCCCAGCCACACGAGCTGCTGTCGTCGTACTACCGGGCGGCCGACGTGTGCCTCGTGCCCAGCCGCTCGGAGTCCTTCGGCCTGGTGGCGCTCGAGGCCGCCGCCTGCGGGACGCCCGTCGTCGCCTCGGCCGTCGGCGGGCTCACCACGCTGGTGGACCACGGCCACACCGGATTCCTGGTCGACGAGCCCGACCCGCGCGCGTATGCCGCCGCGGTGCGCCGGGTGGTCGACGAGCCGCTGGCGGCCGAGCGCTTCTCCACCGCCTCGGTGCTGCGGGCCCGGCGCTACACGTGGCGGGCTGCCGCGGCCGCGCTGGTGGAGCTGCACGACGAGCTGGCCTCGGGCCGCCTCGTCGAGTGCGGCTGAGCGCGCCCGCCCGGAGCGCAGGAGCCAGGGTCCGGCCGGTGCCGCTGGTCGACCTCCCCGACGACGAGGAGATGGCGGCGGCGGTCGCCCGCATCGACGCCTGGGCGGCGCGCGAACTGGCCGCCGGCGGGTTCCTGGTGGCGGCCGAGCGCCAGGAGGTCACCGACCGCACGGCGTCGTACCGCTGGTACCTCCGCTTCGTCGGCGAGGAGAAGGACTTCATCACGGTGTGGTTCACGCTGCGCCAGCGCACGCTGCACCACGAGGCCCAGTTCATGCCGGCGCCCGAGACGAACCACGCCGAGGTCTACACGTACCTCCTGCGCCGCAACGCCCACCTGTTCGGCCTGCACTTCGCCCTCGGCCCCGAGGACGCCGTCTACCTGGTGGGCATGGTGCCGGCGCGGCTGGTCGACGACGACGAGCTGGACCGCATCGCCGGCTCGTCGGTGCTCTACACCGACGAGCACTTCCCGACGGCCATGACGCTGGCCCACCCCTCGACCTACCGGCGACGCCCCCGGCGTTCGTAGGGACGGCGGCCGCCGGCCGCGCTCGGTATCGTCGCGCGGGTGTCGAGCCTGCTCGTCGTCGGTGGGGGGAAGATGGGGGGCGCCCTCCTGGGCGGCCTGCTCCGCTCGGGCTGGGCCGGCCCGTCCGACGTGACCGTGGTGGAGCCCGTGGCCGAGCGCCGCGACGAGCTCGCCGCCGAGCACCCGGGGTTGCAGATCGTCGCCGCGCCCGAGCCGGGACTGCTCGACGGCGCCGGCGAGCGGGTGTCCGGCGCGGTGCTCGCCGTGAAGCCCGACGTCGCCGAGGCGGCGTGCCGGGCCCTCGGCGTGACCGGGGTGACGCGGGTGCTCTCCATCGTGGCCGGCATCCCGTCGCTGCGGCTCGAGGCCGCCCTCGGCGGCGAGCCCGTCGTCATCCGGGCCATGCCCAACGCCCCCGCCCTGGTCGGGGCCGGGGTCACCGCGATCTCGGGCGGGTCCTTCGCCACGTCGCAGGACCTGGCCTGGGCCCAGGACGTGCTCTCGGCGGTCGGCGCGGTCGTCCGCCTGCCCGAGCGCATGCTCGATGCCGTGACCGGGCTCTCGGGGTCCGGCCCGGCCTGGTTCTTCCTGGTCGCCGAGGCGCTCGTGGAGGCGGGCGTGCAGATGGGCCTGACCCGCGACGTCAGCCGGACCCTCGTCGTGGAGACGATGGCGGGTTCGGCCGCCCTCCTGCGGGAGACCGGCCAGGACCCCGAGGCGCTGCGCGCCACCGTGACCTCGCCGGCCGGCACGACGGCGGCGGGCATCCGCACGCTGGAGGCCAGGGCCGTGCGCTCGGCCTTCATGGAAGCGGTGGCGGCCGCCACGGAGCGCTCGCGCAACCTGTCGCGCTGAGGGGACGTGCCCGTGTCGAGCGAACCAGCGCCGAGCGAACCAGCGCCGACGGTCTTCTTCCTCTCCGACTTCGGGACGCAGGACGAGTTCGCCGGCGTGGTCCACGCCGTGATCACCCGCCACGCGCCCGGGACCACCGTCATCGACCTCACCCATCACGTCCCGCCCTTCGACGTCCGGGCCGGGAGCCACACCCTCGTGCGGGCGGTCCCGCATCTCGGTCCCGGCGTCGTGCTCGGCGTCGTCGACCCCGGCGTCGGGACGGCACGCCGCGGCGTCTGCATCGACCGTGCCGCTGGCGGCCGGTGGGACGCTGCACTTCGTCGGCCCCGACAACGGCCTGCTGGTGGCGGCGGCCGAAGCCGCCGGCGAGGCACCCATCTCCCGCCTGGTCGAGCTGCGCCGGCTCCAGGCGCCGCCCGACCGTGGCCCGACGTTCGACGGGCGCGACCTGTTCGGGCCGGCGGCGGCGGCCTTGTGCGCGGGCGGGGCGCCGGCGGAGCTCGGCGAGGAGGTGGACCCGGCGTCGCTGGTGCGGCTCGTCGGGGGCGTCGTGGAACGGGGTCGGCTGCACGACGGCCGGACCTGCCTGCGGGCCGAGGTCACCTGGGTGGACCATTTCGGCAACCTGCAGCTGGCGGCGACCGTGGCGGACGCCCGCGTCGCCGGGATGCCGCCGGTGGGCAGCATCGAGCTGGCGGCCCGCATCGAGTCGGGTCGCGAGTACCTCGACGGGCTGCCGCACTCCCTGGTACCCGACGGTGTGACGCTGCGCTGCGTCGACGCCTTCGGGGACCTGAAACAGGGCGAGTTCGGCCTGCTCGTCGACGCCAACGGGCACCTGGCCGTGGTGGCCGGCGAGGCCTCCGCCGCCAGCTGGCTCAACGTGACGGCGGGGGAGCTGCTCATCCTCGCCTGGTAGCAGCACCCGCGCCGGGCGCGTCGTCGTCTGGTGCCGGCGGGAGAGTCCTCGGTACCATCCGACGCAGTGAGGGACGAGCAGGTGAAAGCAGGGGGGTCCGCCGCGCCCGAAGCACAGCCGGCGCCGGCCAAGCGGATCCCCGAGGCGACGGTGCTCCGGCTGCCGGTGTACCAGCGCATCCTGGCCGAGCTGGTGCGCGCCGGGACGCGGACGGTCTCCTCCGAGCAGCTGGCCGACCTGGCCCGGCTCAACGCGGCCAAGGTGCGCAAGGACCTCTCGTTGCTCGGCTCGTTCGGCACCCGGGGCTCGGGCTACGACGCCGAATTCCTGATCGCGCAGATCGACCGCGCCCTCGGGGTCGACGGGAACTGGTCGGTGGCCATCGTGGGCATCGGGAACCTGGGCCGGGCCCTGACGAATTCGGCCGCCTTCGCGTCCGCGCGGCTGCCAGGTCACGGCCCTCTTCGACGTCGACCCGGACGTGGTGGGCGAGGAGATCCGCGGCCTCAAGGTCCGCCACATGGACGAGATCTCCAGCCTGCGCGGCGCCGAGAGGCCCGACATCGGGGTGATCACGACGCCGGGCTGGGCCGCCCAGGGGGTCGCCGACCTGCTGGTGCGGGCCGGCGCGACCGCCCTGCTCAACTTCGCGCCGCGGGTGCTCAACGTCCCCGCGACGGTGCACCTGCGCTACGTCGACCTGTCCATTGAGCTGCAGGTGCTCGGCTTCTACCGGGCCCGGCAGGAGGAGTTGGGGCAGGCCGGCGTCAACGGCGCCGAGCGTTCCCCGCTCGTGCGCTCCGTGGGGCTGTCGCGGGGATCCGACCTGGATTGAGGCCGGCGGCGGGTCGGGCCCGCCCGCCTGACTGGCAGGCTGTGGTGCGGGACCGGCACAATTGTGGGCCGACCCAGGAAGGAACCGAGTGTCCGTCGTCGTCGTAGGGCTCCAGCACACGCAGGCCCCGCTGCCGCTGCTCGAGGCGGCCGCCGTGGCCGACGGCGACCTGCACAAGGTGCTCGAGCGCGCTGAGCCACTGCCGCAACGTCCAGGAGACGGTCGTCCTCTCGACCTGCCTGCGCACCGAGGTCTACGCGGTGGTGGACCGCTTCCACGACGCGGTGGCCGAAACCTACGACGTCCTCTCCGCGCACTCGGGCGTCTCGGTCGAGGAGCTCTCGGCCCACGCCTCCATCCGCTTCGACGACGACGTCACCTCCCATCTCTTCTCCGTCACCGCCGGGCTCGAGTCGGTGGTGACGGGGGAGACCGAGGTCGTCGGCCAGGTCCGCCGCGCCTTCGAGCGGGCCCAGGAGGAGGGGGCGTGCGGTCCGGTGCTCTCGGCGCTCTTCCGGCACGCGCTGCAGACGGGCAAGCGGGTCCGCACCGAGACGGGCATCTCGCAGGGGACGACCTCCTTCGCCTACGCCGCCGTGACCGTGGCCCGCGGCCACGACCAGGCGGGCGTGGGCGGTGCGCGGGTCGTGGTCGTCGGCGCCGGCGACATGGGCCTCGGCGTCTGCCGCGCCCTGGCGGACATCGCGCCGGTGGACGCGCCCCGGCGCGTCGTGGTCGCCAACCGCTCCTTGCGGCGGGCGCGGGACCTCGTGCGCGAGACCGCCGGCGGCGGCTTCGAGATGCGCGCGGTGCCGCTCGAGCGCGTCGCCGCCGAGCTGGCGGATGCCGACGTCGTCCTGACCGCCGTGGCCGCCGAGTCCCACGTGCTGACGGCGACGGACTTCGCCTCGGTGGCCGGCCCCCTGCTCGTGATCGACCTCGGCGTCCCGCGCAACGTCGACCCGGACGTGGCCGCGCGGGACGGCATCACCTTGCTCGACATGGACACGTTGAGCGCCTCGGTGGCCCGGGCGCTCGGCGACCGGGCGGAGGAGTCGGTGGCGGCGCGACGCATCGTCGCCGCCGAGGTGGAGCGCTTCCGCACCGCCAGCCGCCAGCGCGGCGCCGCACCCGTCATCGCATCGCTGCGGGCGCGCGCCGAGTCCCTGCGCGTCGCCGAGCTGGAGCGCCACCGGGCCCAGCTGGCCGACCTCAGCGAGGAGGAGTGGGAGCACGTGGACGCCGCCACGCGCGCCGCGCTGGCCAAGATGCTCCACGAGCCGACGATGTTGCTCAAGGAGACCGCCGGGACGCCGCGCGGCGAACGGCTCGTCGAGGCGCTGCGCATCCTCTTCGACCTGTAGTCGTCGCCATGGGAGAGTCGGGCATGGCAACCGTCCGCCTGGCCACCCGCGGCTCCCCGCTGGCCCGGCGCCAGACCGAGATCGTCGCCGAGCTCCTGCGCCGGGCCCACCCCGGCCTCGAGGTGGAGCCGGTCGTCGTGCGCACGCGGGGCGACCGGGACGCGTCGGCGCCGCTCGACGAGATCGGCGGGCAGGGCGTGTTCGTCACCGAGGTCGAGGCGGCGGTGAGCGACGGGCGCGCCGACGCCGCCGTGCACTCGGCCAAGGACATGCCCTCGACCATGGCGGACCACGTCGTGCTCGGTGCCGTGCCCCCGCGGGCCGACGCCCGCGACGGCCTGGTCGGCTGCACGCTGGCGGCGCTCCCGCCGGGTGGCCTCGTCGCGACGGGGTCGGCCCGCCGCCGTGCCCAGCTGGCCTACCTCCGGCCCGACCTCGTGTTCACGCAGCTGCGGGGCAACATGGCCCGCCGTGTCGCCGTCGGTCAGAGCGGGGACGTCTCCGCCGTGGTGGTGGCCGTTGCCGCCCTCGAACGCCTGGGGTGGCAGGGGAAGCTGAGCGACGTGCTCGACCCGATGGACGTCCTGCCCCAGGCGGGCCAGGGCGCCGTCGCCGTGCAGTGCCGGGCCGACGACGAGCGCACGCGGCGGCTGCTGGCCGCCGTCGACGACGAGCCCAGCCACCGCGCGCTGCGGGCCGAGCGGGCCGTGCTGGCGGCGCTCGGGGGGAGCTGCACCGTGCCGGTCGGGGCCTTCGCCGAGACGGCCGGCGCCGGCGCGGGCGTGCGGGTGTCCGGCCTGGTGGCCAGCGGCGACGGGCGCACCCTGATCCGCATGGTGCGCCAGGGGGAGGACCCCGTCGCCGTGGGCACGGAGCTGGCGCGGGCGCTGCTGGCGGGGGGCGGCGCGGCGATCGAGGGCTTCGACGGCGCGCCGGCGGCGCTGCCGGGGGCGGCCCCGTGACCGTGTACCTGGTCGGGGCCGGGCCGGGCGATCCCGGGCTGCTGACGCGCCGCGGCGCCGCGCTCCTGGCGCGGGCCGACGTCGTGCTGCACGACCGACTGGTCAGCCCGGCCATCCTCGACCTGGTGCCCCCGGGGGCCACGCTGATCGACGTCGGCAAGGACCCCGGCAGACCCGAGGGCGGGCCGGCGCGCCAGGAGGAGATCGCCCGGCTGCTCGTCGAGCACGGCCGGGGCTCCGCCGTCGTGGTCCGCCTGAAAGGCGGCGACCCCTTCCTGTTCGGCCGCGGCGGCGAGGAGATCGAGGTGCTCGCCGGCGCGGGGATCCCCTGGGAGGTCGTTCCGGGCGTCACCTCCGCCTTCGGCGTCCCCGCCGTCGCCGGCATCCCGGTCACCCAGCGCGGGCTGGCCTCCTCGGTCACGGTGGTGACGGGCCGCGTCGGCGAGCCCGGCACCGAGGGCGCCCCGGACTGGGACGCGCTGGCCCGCGCGGGGGGGACCCTCGTCGTCCTGATGGGCGTGACCACGAAGGGGGCGATCGCCGAGGCGCTGCTGCGGGGCGGCCGGTCCCCCGACACGCCCGTCGCCGTGATACGAGCGCGGCACGACGCCGGCGCAGCGGGTGGCGCGCACGACCCTGGGCGGGTTGGCGGGCGTCGACCTGGGCCCGCCCGCCGTCATCGTGGTGGGCCCGGTGGCGGCGCTCGGCGCGGAGGGGCCGGTGGGCCGCGCCGCGGGCCCGCTCGCGGGCCGCACCGTCGTGGTGACCCGCACGGTCCAGCGCGCCCGCGGCCTCCTCGACGGGCTGGACCGGGCCGGGGCCACGACCATTGAGCTCCCGCTGACGCGCCAGGTCGACCCCGCGGACGGCGGGGCCGCCCTGCGGGCGGCCGCGGCGGCGGTGCGCGAGCAGCGCTGGGTCGTGCTCACGTCGGTCAACGCGGTCGAGCGCTTCATGGCGGAGCTGCGCGACGCGCGGGCCCTGGGCCCGGTGCTCGTGGCCGCGGTCGGGCCGTCCACCGCCGACGCGCTGCGCATGAGTGGCGTCGAGCCCGACCTCGTGCCGGCCGAGCACAGCGCGCGCGGCCTGGTCGATGCGTTCCCGGCGGCGGACGGCCCCGATCGGCGGGTCCTGTTCCCCGGCGCGGCAGGCGCCCCCGGCACCATCGTCGAGGGCCTGGCGGAGAAGGGGTGGGACGTCCGCCGCGTGGAGGCGTACCGCACGGTGCCCCTCTCCGCACCGGAGCCCGAGGTGCTGGCGCAGGTGGCCGCGGCCGACGCGCTCACGCTCACCGCCACGTCCTCGGTCGAGGCGTTCGTGGCGCTGCGCACCCCCGAGGGCGCGCCTCTCTCGGCGCCGGCCCACGTGGTGTGCATCGGGCCCACCACCGCGGCCTCCGCCCGGGCCGCCGGGCTGCGCGGCGTGCACGAGGCCCCGGACGCGTCGGCCGCCGGGATCGTCGCCGAGCTGATCGACCACTTCGGCCCCGGCCCCGGCGCCGGCTCGTAGGCTGGGGCGATGGCCCCGGCCACCCCGTCCACGGCCGCCGGCGACTTCCCGGTCCGCCGGCTCCGCCGGCTGCGCCGCACGCCGGCGCTCCGGCGCCTGGTCGCCGAGGCGCGCCTCGGGGTGGACGACCTCGTCGCACCGGTGTTCGTGCGGGAGGGCATTCAGGCGCCTGCCCCCATCGCGTCCATGCCGGGCCAGGTGCAGCACACCGTCGACTCGCTCGTGGTCGAGGCCAAGCGGCTCGTCTCGCTCGGGATCCCCGGGCTGATCCTCTTCGGGGTCCCGGTGCGCAAGGACGCCCGGGGGAGCGGGGCCTGGGACCCCGAGGGCGTGGTGCAGCGTGCGGTGCGCGCCGTGCGCGACGCCGTCGGCGACGAGCTCGTCGTCATGACCGACCTCTGCCTGGACGAGTACACCGACCACGGGCACTGCGGGGTGCTCGGGCCGGGGGGCGAGGTGCTCAACGACGAGACGCTGGAGCTGTACCAGCGAGTCGCCCTGGCCCAGGCTGCGGCGGGGGCGGACGTCGTGGCACCCAGCGGCATGATGGACGGGCAGGTCGCCGCCATCCGGGCCGCCCTCGACGGGAACGGCCACGAGCGCGTGGCCGTGCTCGCCTACGCCGCCAAGTACGCGTCCGCGCTGTACGGCCCCTTCCGCGACGCCGTCGACGTCACCATCGCCGCCGGTGGGGACCGGCGGGCCTACCAGCAGGACCCGCGCAACGGGCGCGAGGCGCTGGCCGAGATACAGCTGGACCTGGCCGAGGGGGCCGACATGATCATGGTCAAGCCCGCCATGACCTCCCTCGACGTGCTGGCCGCCGTCAGGGGCGCCGTGCCGGTCCCGCTCGCCGCGTACCACGTGAGCGGCGAGTACGCGATGGTCCAGGCCGCCGCGGCCGCGGGGTGGGTCGACGGGCCCGCGGTGGCCCTCGAGCAGCTCACCGTGCTGAAGCGCGCCGGCGCCGACTTCATCCTCACCTACTTCGCCACCGAGGTGGCCGAGGCGCTGGGTGCCTGAGCCGCAACGGGCGGCGACGAACGCGGCGTGGTTCGCCCGCGCTCGGCGGGTGATCCCGGGGGGCGTGGACTCGCCGGTGCGCTCCTTCGCCTCGGTCGGCGGCACGCCCTACACGGTCGTCTCCGGCGAGGGGGCCTACGTCACCGACGCCGAGGGAACCCGTTACCTCGACCTCGTCCAGTCCTACGGCGCGGTGCTGCTCGGCCACGCCCACCCCGTCGTGACCGAGGCCGTGGCCGCGGCGGCGGCCCGGGGCACCACCTTCGGCGCGCCGACGCCGGGTGAGGTCCTCCTCGCCGAGGCCGTCTGCGAGCGGGTGCCGGGATGTGAGCAGGTGCGCCTCGTCTCCTCGGGCACCGAGGCGGCGATGAGCGCGGTGCGCCTCGCCCGCGGCGTCACGCGGCGCGACCGGGTGGTCAAGTTCGACGGCTGCTACCACGGCCACTCCGACGGGCTCCTGGCCGGCGGCGGCAGCGGGGTCGCCATGCTCGGCCTGCCCGGCTCGGTCGGCGTGTCGGCCGGCGCGGTGGCCGACACCGAGGTGGTCCCGTACAACGCGGTGCCCGAGCTCGACGCGCGCGTCGCGTGTGTGATCGTCGAGCCCGTGGCGGCCAACATGAACCTGGTGGCGCCGGAGCCGGGGTTCCTGGCCGGGTTGCGCGCCGCGTGCGACGCCGCCGGCGCGCTCCTTATCTTCGACGAGGTCATCACCGGCTTCCGCCTCGGCCCCGACGGGGCGACCGGCTGGTCCGGGGTGACCCCCGATCTGTGGTGCTTCGGCAAGGTCATCGGCGGCGGGTTGCCCGTCGGTGCCTTCGGCGGGCGCCGGGAGCTGATGGCCGAGCTGGCCCCCGGCGGGCCCGTCTACCAGGCCGGCACCCTCTCGGGGAACCCGCTGGCGACGGCGGCCGGCCTGGCCGTGTTGGAGCACGTCGGGCCCGCGGACTATGCGGCGCTGGCGGCGCGCGTGGCCGTGTTCGCCAAGGACCTCGAGGCGGCGGTGGCGTCGGGGGGACTCGCCGTCACCGCACCGGCGGTCGGTCCCCTGGTCGGGCTGTTCCTGGCCCCCGCCGGGGCGGGGCCCCCGGAGCCGCCGTCGGACTACGAGGGCGCCCGCGCCCTGGCCGGCACCGACGTCTACGGCCGCTTCTTCCACGCCATGCTGCGCCGGGGCGTGGCGCTCGCCCCGGGGCCCTACGAGGTGATGTTCCCCGGCCTGGCCCACGACGAGGACGTCCTGTCCCGTGTCGTCGAGGCGGCGGGGGAGGCGGCGGCCGAGGTGGCGACGGCGGCCGGGTAGGCGACCCGCCCGTCGGGCCGAGGCTCAGAAGGAGCGGATCACCGCGTCGGGCCCCATGACGACGACGGGGTGCAGGGCCGGGTTCAACCAGTCGAGCACCGCGACGAGGTCGCCGTAGGGCAGCGAGACGCAGCCCTGGGTCGGGGCGCCGGTGTCGGCGTGCAGGAACATGCCGGACCCGAACGGGCCCGTCGGCGGCGTGTTGAAGTCGAGCACCGCCATGGAGGGGTACGCGTTGCCCTCCGTCCACAGCGCCTCCGAGGCGCCGGCGAACGGCGGCGTGGTGCCGCAGGCGACGTGCTGGAAGGAGTTGTAGGTGGGACTGGCGGGGTCCTCGTCCCACCAGTCCCCGCAGACCAGCTGGTGGTAGGCGAAGCGGGTGCCCGGATCGGGATCGGTCCCGAACATGGTGGGCCCGATGGGGAAGATGCCCTCCGGGGTGGTGCCGTCGCCCTCGGTCCTGCTCGGTCCCGGCGCCCAGCCGTTGGCGCCGTCGACCGCCGGCAGGGGACCGAAGGCCTGGTACCAGCCGCCGCCATCGTTCTCGTAGGCGGTCAGGGTGGCCGTCGTGCTGGCCGCGCCGGGAGCATCCACGACGATCACCTGCTGCGCGCCGCCCGTCGAAGCCAACTGGTCGACCAGGAGCGGGTTGATGTCGGCCGTGGCCGAACCCTCGAAGACGGCGGCGCCGAAGGTGAACACGCCCCCGTCGGCCGCAGCCAGCCAGTAGCCGCCGCCGGCCGGTGCGGCCGCCATGCTCACGATGGGCTGGTTGAGGCGGAGCGAGCCCGTCGAGCCCCGGAAGACGGCGTCGCCGTAGCCGAAGATGCCGCCGTCGGAGGCGACGAGCCAGTAGCCCTGCCCCGTGGGCGTCGCCGCCATGCCGACGACCGGCTGGTTGAGGCGCAGGGAGCCCGTCGAGCCCCTGAAGACCGCGTCGCCGTAACCGAAGATGCCGCCGTCGGAGGCGACGAGCCAGTAGCCCTGCCCCGAGGGCGTCGCTGCCAGGCCGACGACCGGCTGGTTGAGGCGCAGGGAGCCCGCCGAGCCCCGGAAGACGGCGTCGCCGTAACCGAAGATGCCGCCGTCGGAGGCGACGAGCCAGTAGCCCAATCCCGAGGGCGTGGCCGCCAGGCCGACGACGGGGGCGTTGAGGCGCAGCGCGCCGGTCGAGCCGAAGAAGCCGGCGTCCCCGAAATTGAAGACGCCGCCGTCCGAGGAGACGAGCCAATAGCCATGACCCGAGGGCGTGGCGGCCAGCCCGACCACCGGCGCGTTGAGCGCCCGCCCGCTCATGCTCCCGTAGGAGCGCGCGTCGCCGAACGGGTAGACCCCGCCGGTCGACGACGCCACCCAGTAGCCCGCACCGTCCGGCGTGGCGGCCAGGGCGACGGCCCGCGACGCGGGGACCGGCGCCTTGGTGGCGCGGGCAGTGGCGGGCGCAGCGACCCCGAGGAGCGACGCAGCCACGACGCAGAGTGCGGCGAGGGCAGTCCTCCGGCGGAGGGCGGGCGGGAGCGTCGGCAAGAGGCCCCAGGTTACGGGCGCCCGTGGCGCGTCACGAGCCGACCGGTGTCGTCGTTGGCAGACTGGGGCGACCATGCCCGAGCACCGGTGGCCCGCCGATTTCGCCGCGATGCGACGGGGGGAGGGGTGCCCGCTGTGCGACGGCGGCGCCGACGAGACGCCGCACGGCCTGCGGGTGTTCGAAGGCATGTGGGGGGACGGCTACGTCGGCCGGTATCCGATGCGCCCGGGCTACACCTATGTCATCTGGAAGGGCCGGCACGTCGCCGAGCCCTGGGAGCTGTCGCCCGAGGAGGCGGCCGGATTCTGGTCGGACGTCGCCCGCGTGGCGCGGGCGGTCGAACAGCAGTACCAGCCGGCGAAGATGAACTGGCTGAGCCTCGGCAACGGTGTGCCGCACCTCCACGTCCACCTGGTGCCCCGCCCCTCCGACGACGCCCGGGCCGGGATTCCGCTCGAGTCGGAGGCTTTCGACGTGGCGGCGACGCCCGCCGTCGATCCTGCGCAGCTGGAGCGGGAGGCCGCGGCACTGCGCGCCCGCCTGGTGCTCTGACGATGGAGCGGTTGGCCGAGGGGCGGACGGCCGAGGTCTTCGCCTACGGCGACGGACGGGTGCTCAAGCTCGACCGACCGGAATGGAACGGCCTCGCCGAATTCGAGGGCGCCCTGCTCACCCGCCTGGCCGACGCCGGGTTGCCGGTGGCGCTGCCGCACGGCACGGTCACCGTCGAGGGGCGCAGCGGCCTGATCCTGACGCGGGTCGCGGGACCGTCGCTGATGGAGGTGCTGCTCGGCTCGAGCGTCGACGACGCCGTCGCGCTCGGCGAGCGCTTCGCCGCGCTCCAGCTCGCATGCCACGCGGCCCTGGTCGCGGGCCTGCCCGAGCTGGTCCCCCGCCTCAGCCGTGAGATCGAGGCCGGTCTCGCCGACGAGCGGTTGCGCCGGGAGCTGCTGACGGTGCTCGCCGAGCTCGACGACGGCGGACGCGGGGTCTGCCATTACGACCTGCATCCCGGGAACGTCCTGGCGGCGCCCGGGGGTTGGGTCGTCATCGACTGGCTCACCGTGGCGGCGGGGCCGCCCGCGGCCGACCTGGCCCGGACGCTCGTCCTGCGGGGGCGCTGGACGACCGAGCCCGTGGTCAGCTTCCAGCGCGCCGTGCGCCGGGTGGAGTCGGCCGCGTACGAGTTGGCCGACGACGCCCTCGAGAGTTGGGTCCGTGTCACGGCCGGGGCACGCCTGGCCGAAGGCTTCGAGGGCGAGGAGGCCGCCTGGCTCCGGCGGGTGGCCGGCGGCTCGGCGCCGCTACCCGGCTGAGGCCCCTCAGGCGGCAGGGCTCACGAGGCCGTCGGGGTCGGGGAGGAGGCGTGACACGAGCTCCATCGCCCGGTAGCCGAGCTCGGCCGGCCCGGCGGCGTCGGGCCGCATGAGGTTGGCCATGATGCGCAACAGCGTCGTCATGAGGAGCTCCGAGCGCATGCCGAGACTGACGCAGAGCCGCATGGCCTCCGGATGCGAAATCAGGTGCACGAAGGCCCGGGCCACCTTGAAGTACTGCCCGTAGGCGGCCGTGAGCTCCTGGTCGTACCGCAACAGCGCCGCGCTGCCCTCGCCGGTCAGCGCGTGGCCCAGAGCGGCGGCGGCCAGGCGACCCGTCTCGTAGGCGTAGGCGATCCCCTCGCCGTTGAACGGGTTGATGGCGCCGCCGGCATCGCCGGCGATCAGCACGTTGCCCCCCGCGCGGGCCGACCGAGAGCCCCATGGGCAGCTTGCCGCCGGTGGGCGGCCCGAGGCTCGTCGCCGGGCTCAAGCCCCACGACGCGGGGGCGTAGTCGACGAAGGTCTCCATGAGGGTGGTCGTGTTGATGCCCTTCCAGCGCTGTTCGGTCGACAGGAGGCCGACGCCGACGTTCACCCGGCCGTCGCCCATGGGGAAGATCCAGCCGTAGCCCGGCACGACGTTGCCCTCGGGGTCGCGGATGTCGAGGTGCGACTCGATGTACGGGTCGTCGTGGCGGTCCGAGCGGTAGTACCCCCGCAGGGCCATGCCGAGAGGGAGCCCGCGTCGGCGCGCCGTGCCCAGCATCCGCCCGACCCGGGAGTTGGACCCGTCGGCCACCACGACGTAACGGGCCCGGATGGTCCGGGTGCCGCGGCCGCCCTTGTCCTTCACCGTGACACCGGCGAGCGTCGGCAGCGGTCCAGCCGCAGCGTCGTCGGTGACGACCGGGGCCACCACCTCCGTCTCCTGCAACAGGGTCGCCCCGGCTTCCGCCGCCCGCGCTGCGACGAGGCCGTCGAGGTCGTGGCGCGTGATGGTGTAGCCGTAGTCGGGGAAGTTGGGGTGCTCGGGCCAGTACATCTCGATGGAATGGCCGAAGCCGATGGCGCGCAGACCGGTGTAGCGGTGGGAGCCCGCGAGCGCGGGCTCCAGGCCCATGTCGGCCAGCTGGCGGACCGCGCGCGGGGTCAGTCCGTCGCCGCACGTCTTCTCCCGCGGGAATTGCTTCTTCTCGACCACGACAACGTCCCAGCCGGCGTCGGCGAGCCAATACCCGCACGACGCGCCGGCGGGCCCGGCGCCGACGACGACGACGTCGTGCACCGGCGCGGCCGCCCGGCGCCGCGGCGCCGCAGTCGCCGTGCCGGCGGCAGGGGTTGCGGCGGCGGGGGTTGGCTTGGCGGACGTCTTCGCGGCCGGGGCCGCCTTGCGGGCGACCCTCTTCTTCGCGGGGGCCGCCCCGGGTTCGGCCGCCTTCTTGGCGGCCTTCTTGGCGGCCGTCGTCTGCTTCTTCGCCGGCGCCTTCGCCGGGGCCTTCGACGGGGCCTTCGCCGGGGCTTTCGCGGCCTTCGCCGCCTTCTTCGGGCCGCCGGCCGGTGGGGTCTCGTCGGGAGCCGTCACGAGGGCATCGTAGGTCCGCCGCCCGGGCCTCTGACCAGCGCCGCGGATGTGCCTGGCGAAGGGGTCGCATGGTAGAAACGGGTGACAGTGGACCAGTACCTCCCAATCCTCATCCTGGGGCTGCTCGGCCTCGCCTTCACCGCGTTCTCGCTCGTCTCCTCGGCCATGCTGGCGCCGAGGAAGAAGCCCAGCGCGGCCAAGCTGGCGCCCTACGAGTGCGGCATCGTCCCCAACGTGGAGCCGCCCCAACGCTTCCCGGTGCGCTTCTATCTGGTCTCCATGATCTTCATCATCTTCGACATCGAGATCGTGTTCCTCTACCCCTGGGCTGTGGTCTTCCACCAGATCGCGACGTTCGGCCTCATCGAGGTGATCGTCTTCGCCGCCGTGGTCTTCGTGTCGTTCCTCTACCTCATCTCCAACGGCGCCCTGACCTGGGGCCCGCCAAAGACCTTGCAACCGGGCCTGCCGAGCCGGACCTCGGAGTCGACCATCACGCGCATCAGCGCGGCGCGCCCGACCCCCGGCGAGGCGGCCTGAGGGATGGGGTTCGAGGACCTCCAGCACAACTTCCTCACCGGCCGCCTCGAGGACCTGGTCAAGTGGGCGCGGCGCAACAGCGTGTGGCCGGCCACCTTCGGGCTCGCCTGCTGCGCCATTGAGATGATTTCGGTCGGTGCCGCCGACTACGACATCAGCCGGCTCGGCATGGAGGTCTTCAGGGGCTCGCCGCGACAAGCCGACCTGATGATCGTGGCGGGACGGGTCTCCCAGAAGATGGCCCCCGTCCTCCGCCAAATTTACGACCAGATGATGGAGCCCAAGTGGGTCATCTCCATGGGCGTGTGCGCGTCGACGGGCGGGATGTTCAACAACTACGCCATCGTGCAGGGGGTCGACCAGATCGTCCCCGTCGACGTCTACGCCCCCGGCTGCCCCCCCTCGCCCGAGACCCTGCTCCACGCCATCCTCACGCTGCACGAGAAGATCCGCACCGGCGAGATCACCCGCCGCCCCGGGAGCTCTGTCCCGGCCGGCGAGCAGGCGACGGGCGGCTGGGTGCCCACCGTGCCCGACGCAGTGCGGGTGGCCACGCCCCGGTGAGCGAGCCCGCCGCGACCGCCCCGGCGGCCGCGCCCTCGGGCGTCCTGCCGGAGGTGCCGCGCCTGCCCGACCGCCTGGTCGACCAGCTCGCGTTCCCCCACCGTGACACGTACAAGGTCATGGTGACGGCCTTCCGCGACGCCGGCTTCGAGATGTGCGCCGACCTGTGCGCCATCGATTACCTGACCCACCCGGGTCGCTCGCTGCCCGACGGCGTCGCGCCCGAGCGCTTCGAGGTGGTCGTCAACCTCCTCTCGCTCTCGATGCGCCAGCGCGTGCGGATCCGGGTGCAGGTGCCCGAGTCCGATCCGGTGGTCGAGAGCCTCTTCGACGTCTACCCCGGGACCGAGGCGATGGAGCGCGAGGCCTACGACCTGATGGGCATCCTCTTCGACGGCCACCCCGACATGACCCGCATCCTCATGCCCGAGGACTGGGAGGGCCACCCGCTGCGCAAGGACTACGGCGTGGGGCGGGTGCCGGTGCAGTTCAAGGAAGCGCCCGGGCCGCGATGACCGACGACGGACGCGAGAACGAGAACGAGAAGGGGAGCGACCCCGACGGCAGGCCCGAGGCGCTGCCCGAGGAACTGGGGTTCGAGACGACCGAGGCCGCCCACCGGGCGGCAGAGGAGCGGGCCTTCGTCGGTGAGACGTCGGAGGGGGCCCAGGAGCTGGCGCCACGCGGCGCCACGACCGCCGACGAGCTGCGCAGCGAGGTGGGCGCGGTCCTGCGCCTGCCCGAGGGCGGCGTCGTGGACCCGGGCGACATCGACATCGAGCGCCGCGACGACCAGACGATGATCATCAACATGGGGCCCCAGCACCCCTCGACCCACGGCGTGCTGCGGCTGATGCTCGAGCTGGACGGGGAGACGGTGCTGCGCACCAAACCGATCATCGGCTACCTGCACACCGGCATGGAGAAGACGGGGGAGGAGCTCACCTACGCCCAGGGCTCCACCAACGTGACGCGCATGGACTACCTCTCGCCCCTGCACAACGAGTTGGTCTTCTCGCTCGCCACCGAGGCGCTGCTGGGCGTGGAGCCGCCGCCGCGGGCGACGTGGATCCGGATGCTGATGGCCGAGCTGAACCGGGTGTCGTCCCACCTGCTGTGGATGGCCACCAACGGCGGGGACCTCGGCTCCACCTCCATGTTGATCTACGGCTTCCGCGAGCGCGAGATGGTGCTCACCTTCTTCGAGAAGACGACCGGCCTGCGCATGAACCACAACTACATCCGGCCCGGCGGCGTGGCGGCCGACCTGCCCGACGGTTGGGAGGACGACGTCGACATCGTCTGCGAGACGATCCTGGCCCGCACCTACGAGTACGACGAGCTGCTGACCGGTCAGCCCATCTTCCGGGAGCGCATGGAGGCGGTGGGCAACATCTCGGCCGAGGAGGCGCTCGCGCTCTCGGTGACCGGCCCCATCCTGCGCTCGACCGGCGTGCCCTGGGACCTGCGGCGCACCATGCCGTACCTGGCCTACGACAAGCTCGACTTCGACGTCATCATCGGCACCTACGGCGACAATTTCGACCGCTACTCCGTGCGCCTCAACGAGATCCGCGAGTCGATCAAGATGATCCGCCAGATCGCGGAGATGATGCCGCCCGGCGACTACCGGGTCCAGGACCGCAAGGTGACGCCGCCACCACGCGCCCGCATCGACGAGAGCATGGAGGCGCTCATCCACCACTTCAAGATCTTCACCGAGGGCTTCCGGGTGCCCGAGGGCGAGGTCTACGTGGCGATCGAGTCCCCCCGCGGCGAGCTCGGCTGCTACCTCGTGTCCGACGGGACGTCGAAGCCCTATCGCATGCACATCCGGGGGCCGAGCTTCGTCAACCTGCAGTCCCTGCCGCTGCTGCTGCGGGGTGGCCTCATGGCCGACGCCGTCGCCGTCATCTCCTCGGTGGACCCGGTCATGGGCGAGGTGGACCGGTGAGCCACCTCGACGCGGCGCTGCGCGCGCGGGCCGAGGAGCTGGTCGCGCTCTACCCCCGCCCCCGCTCGGCGCTGATCCCCCTGTGCCACCTGGCCCAGGAGCAGGACGGCTGGCTGCGCCCCGAGGCGATGGAGGAGATCGCGCAGCTGTGCGGCGTGACGGCGGCCGAGGTCCAGGGCACCGCGAGCTTCTACGACATGTTGCACATCGAGCCCGTGGGCACCTACGTGGTGTCGGTGTGCACGAACATCGCCTGCATGCTCGACGGCGCGCTCGAGCTGCTCGAGCACGCGGAGTCGGAGCTCGGCGTCCGGCACGGCGGCACCACGGCCGACGGCGTGTTCACCCTCGAGGAGTCCGAGTGCCTGGCCGACTGCGACCGCACGCCCTGCGTGCAGGTCAACCACCGCTACGTCGGCGCGCAGACGCCCGAGACCTTCGACGCCCTCCTGGCGGACCTGCGTTCCGGCGCGCTCTCCGAGACGGTGCCGCCCCACGGCACCCTCGTGCGGGTGCGGCGCACCGTCGGCCTGGTGGCCGACCGGTCCGCCATCGTGGCCGAGCGGGCGACGGAGGCCGCGGCCGGCGCCGCCCGCGTCGCGGCGGCCGGGGAGAAGAAGGCCTGATGGCCATCACGGACGCCCCCAAGATCATCACCGCGCGCCTGGGCTACGAGGACTCCCACACCCTGGAGCGGTACCTCGCCACGGGCGGCTACGCGGGCCTGCGCAAGGCCCTGGCCATGACGCCGGAGGCGGTGGCGGCCGAGGTCGACGCCGCCAGCCTGCTCGGCCGGGGCGGCGCCGGCTTCCCGGCCGGGCGCAAGTGGTCGATGCTGCGCAAGAACCCGGTCACCTACCTCGTGATCAACGGCGACGAGTCCGAGCCGGCCACCTTCAAGGACCACATGCTCATTGAGGGCGACCCGCACGAGATCCTCGAGGGCGTCCTGATCTCGGCCTACGCGCTGCAGGTCAGCCAGGCGTTCATCTACCTGCGCGGCGAGTTCGCCCTCGGGCTCGAGCGCCTGCAGGACGCGCTGAACGAGGCCTACGCCCACGGCGCGGTCGGGTCCGACATCTTCGGCTCGGGCTTCTCCCTCGATGTCGTCGTCCACCCCGGCGCCGGCGCCTACATCTGCGGCGAGGAGACGGCGCTGCTCGAGTCGCTGGAGGGCAAGCGGGGCTTCCCGCGCATCAAGCCGCCCTACTTCCCGGCCGCCATCGGCCTCTACGGCGAGCCCACCGTCGTCAACAACGTCGAGACGATGGCCAACATCCCCTGGATCATCAACAACGGTGGCGCGGCCTTCGCCGCCCTCGGCGCCGGGCGCTCGACGGGGACCCGGCTCTTCGCCCTGGCCGGCCACGTGCGCAAGCCGGGCAACTACGAGCTCGAGATGGTCAAGACGACCTTCCGCGACCTGATCTACGCGCCGGTGCTCGGCGGCGGCATCCGGGGCTCCCACACGCTCAAGGCATTCATCCCCGGCGGTGTCTCCGCCCCGTGGTTCGGGCCGGACCAGGTCGACCTGCCGCTCGGCCAGGACGAGGTGGGCGACGCCGGCTCCATGCTGGGGTCCGGCTCGGTCGTCGTGATGGACTCGGCCACCTGCATGGTGCGCGCCGCCTGGCGCATCACCAAGTTCTTCGCCCGCGAGTCCTGCGGCCAGTGCACGCCGTGCCGCGAGGGGTCCGGGTGGCTCGAGCGCATCATGTTCCGAATTGAGAACGGCGCCGGGCGCGAGGAAGATCTGGACCTCCTCATGGACCTGTGCGACAACATCTCGCCCGGCGTGGCCTGGCCGCCGCAGCAGACCACGATCTGCGTGCTCGGCCCGTCGATCCCGTCCTCCATCGCCTCGGGCATCCGCATGTTCCGTGACGAGTTCCTCGTACACGTCAAGGAGGGGGGGTGCCCCTTTGACTGACACCGCGAAGACCGACGACGCCCTCGCCCCCCGAGAAACGGGGGAGCTGACCTTCACCCTCGACGGGCGCGCCGTCACGGCGAAGGAGGGCGAGCTGCTCATCGCGGCGGCCGAGCGCGCCGGCACCTACATCCCGCGCTTCTGCTACCACCCCCGCATGGACCCCGTCGGCATGTGCCGCATGTGCCTCGTCGACGTCGAGGGCCCGCGCGGCGCCACCCTGACCCCGGCCTGCTTCGTCGCGGTGACCGACGGCATGGTGGTGGACACCGCCAACGACCGGGTCAAGAAGGCCCAGGACGGGGTGCTCGAATTCCTGCTGGCCAACCACCCCCTCGACTGCCCCGTGTGCGACAAGGGCGGCGAGTGCCCGCTGCAGGACCAGACACTGGCCTACGGCCCGGGGGAGAGCCGCTTCGTCGAGGAGAAGCGCCACTTCGAGAAGCCCATCGCCATCTCCGACCTGGTGCTGCTCGACCGTGAGCGCTGCATCCAGTGCGCCCGCTGCACCCGCTTCGCGTCCGAGGTGGCGGGCGAGGCGCAGATCGACTTCGCGGGGCGCGGCGAGGCCGTCGAGGTCTCGACGTTCCCGACCGAGCCCTTCTCCTCCTACTTCAGCGGCAACACGGTGCAGATCTGCCCGGTCGGCGCGCTCACGGCGACGCCCTACCGCTTCACCGCCCGCCCCTGGGACCTGGACCAGGTGGAATCCACCTGCACCGAGTGCTCGGTGGGATGCCGGGTCGCCGTGCAGTCGTCGCAGAACCGCCTGACCCGGCTGCTCGGCATCGACTCCGACCCCGTCAACCACGGCTGGCTGTGCGACAAGGGCCGCTTCACCTACGAGTCGGTGAACGGCGACGAGGTCGACGCCGGCCCGTTGCCGAGCGAGCTGGCCGACGAGGCCGTCGACGTGGCCCCCGCCACCGCCTCCCAGGTGGTGAGCCTCGCGGTGACCCGCGGCCAATTCCTGGGCGAGGCGCACGAGACGGGCCGCTTGGAGCACGGGCGCCTCATCGAGCCGCGCCTGCGCAAGGAGGGCGAGCTGGTCCCGGTGAGCTGGAGCGAGGCCCTGGCCGCCGCCGCCGCCGGCCTGCGCGCCGCCACGGAGGCCGGCGGGGCCGGCGCCGTGGCGCTGCTGGGGGGCGCCCGCCTGACCAACGAGTCCGCCTACGCCTGGGCCAAGCTGGCCAAGGGCGTCGTCGGCACCGACTCGGTCGACGCGCAGCTGGGCGACGGGCTCCCCGCCGACGTGGTGCTCGGGTTGCCCCGGGCCACCATCGACGACGCGTGCCGGGCGCCGCTGCTCCTGACCCTGGCCGGCGACCTGCGCGAAGAGCTGCCCGTCCTCTTCCTCCGCCTGCGCGAGGCGGTCGTCGCGGGCGCCACGGCCCTCCTCGAGATCGCGCCGTCCCCGACCGCGCTGACTCCGCTGGCGTCCGCCAGCCTGCGCATCCGCCCGGGTGACGCCCCCGCGCTGGCCCGGGCGCTGACCGGTGACGACGGCGCCGCCACCGCGCTCGGCACCCATCACGAGGGCGCCGCCCTCCCGCCCGGCGCCCTCGATGCGGCACGCCGGCTGCTGGCCGCGCACCCCGACGGGGAGGGCGTCGTCGTCGTGGCCGGCCGCCCGTCGTACGCGGAGTCGGGCGAGGTGGCGGCCGAGGCCCTGCGCACCCTCGCCGGTGCGCTGCCCAAGGCGACCTTCCTCCCCGCGCTGCGCCGGGGCAACGTGTTCGGCGCCCTCGACATGGGGCTGGCCCCGGGCATCCTGCCGGGCCGGGTGGGGCTCGACGCGGGCCGGGCCCGCTTCACCGCCGCCTGGGGCTCGGTGCCGGCGGGCGCCGGGCTGTCCGCCGCCGAGATCCTCGCCTCCATGGCCGGGGAGCGGCGCGGACGGGACCCAGGTGCGGGCCCTGGTGCTGCTCGGCGCAGACCCGCTGAGCGACTTCCCCGACCACGCCGTGGCCGACAAGGCGCTCGGGGCCGGACACTTCGTGGTCGCGGTCACGGGCCACCCGTCCGAGTCGGTCGACGCGCACGCCGACGTCGTGCTGCCCTGCGCGGTGGCGCACGAGCGGCCGGGCACGACGACGAACATGGAGGGACGGGTGAGCCGCCTCGGCCCGAAGCTCACCGCACCGGGGTTCGCCTGGCCGGACTGGATGATCGCAGCCGAGCTGGCCGCCGCCCTCGGCGCCGACCTGGGCGTGGCCAGCGTCGCCGACCTCGCCGAGGAGCTGGCGCGCACGGCGCCCGCCTACGCGGGCCTGACGCAGGAGGTCCTGCACTCCGACGTGGCCCACGACGGGATCCTCGTGCCGCTGGCCCGCGACGAGGACCACCACACCGACGTGGAGCCCATCGATCCCGTCGCCCTGCCCGGCGTCGAGTCGGTGGAGCGCCAGGGGGCGCCGCCGCGCGTCGGCACCGGTGCCCGCGGTCCCGCCGTCGCGCGCGCGGTCGACCTGGGCCGCCCGCCACCCCTCCTGTCGTGGGCCCCCACCGGCGGCACCGAGCCGTTGCACGTCCCCAAGGCCGACAACTACTCGCTGCGCCTCGTGTCCGGGCGGCGCCTCTACGATGCCGGCTGCTCGGTCACCGGGTCCCCCTCGCTGACCCCGCTGGTGCCGGCGCTGGTGGCACGGGCCAATCCCTACGACCTCGACCGCCTGGGCGCGGTGACCGGCGACCGCGTGAAGGTGCGGTCGGCCCGGGGCGAGCTGATCCTGGCCGCCGAGTCCGACGAGGGCGTGCCCCGGGGCGTCGTCGCCATCGACTTCAACGTGCCCGGCGGGGAGAGCGCGCCGGGCAACGCCGTGGCGACGCTGATCGACAGCCGCCAGCTCGTCACCGACGTGCGACTGGAGTCGGTGTGATCGCCGCCCTCCTCAGCGGCTCCGCCCCGGTGCTCACGCACAGCGCGAACAGCGGGAACGGCGACCCCCTCTACTACTTCGGCCTCAACTGGGAGGTCTGGGTCATCACCATCATCAAGGTCCTGGTGGCCTTCGTGGCGCTGCTCGTGGCGACGGCGATGATGATCTGGTTCGAGCGCAAGGTGATCTCGGACATGCAGAGCCGCGTGGGGCCGAACCGCGCCGGGCCGTGGGGGCTGCTGCAGACGCTGGCCGACGGGACCAAGCTCGTCTTCAAGGAGGACCTGCTGCCGGACCGGGCCGACGCCTTCGTCTTCAAGCTGGCGCCGTACCTGTCGGTGGTCCCGGCGGTGCTCATCTTCGCCGTGGTGCCCGTCGGCGGCATCATCACGGTCGCCGGCCACACCTTCGAGCTGCAGGTGGCCGACCCGCCCATGGGGATCCTGCTCGTGCTCGCCATGTCGGGCATCGCGGTCTACGGCGTCATGCTGGCCGGCTGGTCCTCGGGCTCGAAGTACCCGCTGCTCGGGTCGGTGCGCGCCTCGGCGCAGGTGATCTCCTACGAGGCCGCGCTGGGCATGACGACGGTCATGGTCGTGCTGGTCACCGGTTCGCTGTCCACCCGGGCCATCGTGGCCTCCCAGGCGGACGGCTTCTGGAACTGGAACCTCATCCGGCTCGGCTTCCTGCCCTTCATCTTCTTCATGATCGCCATCACGGCCGAGCTCACCCGGCCCCCGTTCGACCTCACCGAGGCGGAGCAGGAGCTGGTCGGCGGCTTCCACACCGAGTACTCGTCCATCCGCTTCGGCCTCTTCTTCCTGGCCGAGTTCATGAACACCATCACCATGTCGGCCATCGTCGTGACGCTGTTCTTCGGCGGCCCCAACGGCTACATCTTCCACATCCCGGGGGCGACCATCTACATGCCGATCATCTACTTCCTGCTCAAGACCGTCGCCTTCTGCTTCATCTACGTCTGGTTCCGCGCCGCCCTGCCACGCCTGCGCTACGACCAGCTGATGGACCTCGGCTGGAAGCGGCTGATCCCGATGACGCTGGGCTGGTTGCTGCTGGTCGCCGCCATCATCGCCTGGGGCTGGGGCGGCCTGCTGCTGGTGCCGGCCATCCTGCTGGCCGCCGTGCTCCTGCTGCGGGCCAACCAGCTCGGGACCGGCCGCAGCGAGGAGGACGTCGTCATCCCCGTCATCGGACGGCGGGTGACGCGGGCGCCCCGTCTCAGCCCCGTGCCGCCGCTGCCGGGAGGTGAGGAGTAGTGGGCGTGGGCGACGAGATGAAGGACCAGCTGTCCTTCCTGGGCGGCTTCAAGCTGACCTTCCAGCACCTGACCCGGCCCCGGGTCACGACCCAGTACCCGGAGGACAAGAAGCCCAAGTTCCCGCGCCAGCACGGTCGCCACGTCCTCAACCGCTACGAGGACGGGATGGAGAAGTGCATCGGCTGCGAGCTGTGCGCGGGGGTGTGCCCGGCCGACTGCATCTACGTGCGCGGCCTGGACAACCCGCCCGACCACCCGGTGTCGCCCGGCGAGCGCTACGGCTACGTCTACGAGATCAACTACCTGCGCTGCATCCACTGCGACATGTGCGTCGAGGCCTGCCCGACCGAGGCCATCACCGAGTCCAAGTTGTTCGAGTTCTCCTTCACCAACCGCTCCGACGCCATCTACACCAAGAACGAGCTCGTGGTGAACGACGACGGCACGCCGAAGAAGCTCCCCTGGGAGGACTGGCGCGAGGGCGACGACCTGATGACGTCGGGCTGGATGCGGGCCACCTCCCCGTCGGGCAGCGCCGCCTACGAGGGCGAGGTCCAGTGGTCCGGCGAGCTCGGCTACGGCGTGCGCACGCCCGAGGGCGGCCAGTCCGGCCGGCGGGACGACGAGCTCACGGGCACCAAGCCGCTGCGCGAGGTGCTCGAGGCCCACCTGCTCGACGAGGACATCCCGCTGGCCCACCGCGGCATGCAGGGGCGCATCTGGCGGGCCAAGGAGGGTGCGGCGCGCAACCGCAAGAAGATGGAGGCGACGCGGTCGCGCGTGAAGGGGCTGCGGGCGGCGCGCAAGGCGGCCAAGGCGGAAGCCAAGGCGGACACCAAGGGGGGAACGCCGCGGGTCGGCGCGGTCGACGGCGGGACCGGGTTCGAACCCGAGGGGAGCGACTGACCCATGCTCCACGCCGCTCTCCCGCTGGCTTCGACGCGCCCCACCTGGCCCGACATCCTGGTCTTCGCCGCCTCGGCGGCGGTGATCCTGGTGGGCGCGGTCGGGGTCGTCACCTCGCGCAACCCCGTGCACGCCGCGCTGAGCCTGGTGATGACGCTCTTCGGCGTGGCGGTGCTCTTCATTGAGCAGCAGGCGGACTTCCTCGCCGCCGTGCAGATCATCGTCTACGCCGGCGCCATCGTCGTCCTCTTCCTCTTCGTGATCATGTTCCTCGGGGTCGACCGCGCCGAGGACATCACCGTCGAGCCGCTCATCGGGCAGCGCCCGCTCGCCTTCGTCGTCTCGGCCATCACCCTTGGCGGCGTCCTGGCCATGGCGGCCACGGCGCACTGGGTCACCGGCGCCCAGCAGGTCGTGGGCCCGATCCAGGGGCACGTGGCCGGCCCGGGCTCGCCGGCCGGTGAGCCGGCGCAGCTGGGCAAGCAGCTCTTCACCACCTACCTCTTCGCGTTCGAGGCCACGGCCGCACTCCTCGTGATCGCGGTGGTGGGCGCCGTCGTCCTGGCCCGCCGGCCCCCGACCGTGCAGGCCGAACACGAGGACGACACCGAGGGCGAGCTGCCCGCATGAGCCTCTCGGGAGCGTGGTACCTCGGCCTGGCCGCCATCGTCTTCACCATCGGCGCCATTGGGCTGCTGGTGCGGCGCAACGTGCTGATCATGTTCATGTGCATCGAGCTGATGCTCAACGCGGCCAACCTCACCTTCGTCACCTTCGCCCGCATGCTCCACGACATCGGCGGCCAGGCCGTCGTCTTCTTCGTGCTCGTGGTGGCGGCCGCCGAGGTCGTCGTCGGCCTCGGCATCGTGGTGACCAACTTCCGCCGGCGCGCCACCACCGTGGCGGACGACCTGGACTCGCTGAAGGGCTGACCGTGGTCCACGCCGCCTACCTCATGCTGCTCTTCCCGCTGGCGGGCTTCCTGTTCCTGGTCGCGTTCGGCCGCAGGATCGGGGACCCGGTGGCCGGCTGGGTCGGGACCATCGCCGTGGGCGGCGCGTTCGTGGTCGCCTGCATCGTGCTGGCCGGCCTCATCGGCCTACCGGCCGACCACCGGGTGGTGGTGCACACCTACTTCACCTGGTTCCAGTCCGGCGGGCTGTCCGTCCCGGTGGGGACCCTGGTCGACCCGCTGTCCATGACGATGTGCATGTTCGTCACGGGCGTGAGCGCGCTCATCCACCTCTACTCCATCGGCTACATGAAGAGCGACCGCGACTACACGAAGTTCTTCATCTACCTGAACCTGTTCGTCTTCTCCATGCTCCTCCTGGTGCTGGGGAACAACCTGCTGCTCACGTTCGTGGGCTGGGAGGGCGTGGGCGTCTGCTCCTACTTCCTGGTGGCCTTCTGGTTCCAGCGCGAGTCGGCCGCCTCGGCCGGGAAGAAGGCCTTCATCTACAACCGCATCGGTGACGCCGGCTTCCTGCTCGCCATCTTCTTGATCTTCGAGAAGACGGGGACGGTGCAGTACGAGAGCGGGCCGGGGGGCGGCATCTTCGGGCAGCTCTCCCACCTGGGCGGCGGCACGGCCACGGCCGCCGTGCTCCTGCTCTTCCTGGCCGCCACCGGGAAGTCGGCCCAGATCCCGCTGTTCAACTGGCTGCCCGACGCCATGGAGGGCCCCACGCCGGTCTCCGCGCTGATCCACGCCGCCACCATGGTCACGGCAGGGGTGTACCTGCTGTGCCGGATGAACCCGCTGCTGCACCTCACCACGCCGGGCATGGAGGTGATCGCCTCCATCGGCGCCGTCACCGCCTTCGTGGCGGCGACCATCGCGTGCGCGCAGCAGGACATCAAGAAGGTGCTCGCCTTCTCCACGATCTCGCAGATCGGCTACATGGTGCTGGCCGTCGGCACCGGCGCGTACGTGGCCGCCATCTTCCTCATGGTCGTGCACGCGTTCTTCAAGGGGCTGCTTTTCCTCGGCGCCGGCTCGGTCATCCACGGGCTGGAGGACGAGCAGGACCTCAAGCGGATGGGCGCGCTGCGCCGCTACATGAAGTGGACGACCGTCACGTTCACCATCGGCTTCCTCGCCATCGCCGGCATCCCGCCCCTCTCGGGCTTCTGGGCCAAGGGCGACGTGCTCGACAACGCATTCGCCCACTACAAGGTGCTGTGGGCCATCGGCCTCGTCACGGCGGTGCTCACCGCGTACTACATGAGCCGCCTGGAGGTCCTCGCCTTCGGCGGCGAGCCCCGCTTCGACAAGCCCGGTCCGCATGGCGAGCCCGCGCTGCACGCCCCGCACGAGTCGCCCTGGGTCATGCGCATCCCCCTCATCGTCCTCGCCTTCTTCGCGTTCTTCGGCGGCGTGCTCAACCTCCCCTGGGTGCACACGCACGACCTCGAGAGCTGGCTGGCGCCGGTGTTCAGCGGCACGCTCTACAACGACAACCTGACGGCGGGAGCGGAGTGGGCGCTGGCCCTGACCGACACCGCAGCGGCAGTCATCGGCGTGATCGTCGCCGTCTGGCTCTGGCGCGGCGCCACCGTCGACAAGCCGGCGCTGGAGCCGGCGTTCCTGCAGCGGGTCTGGTACTGGGACGACGCCTACGACACGGTCATCGGCCGCCCGAGCCAGCGGCTGGCCACGTTCCTCGCCTGGGTGGTCGACGCCCGCGTCATCGACGGCGCCGTCAACGGCACCGCGCACCTGGCCAAGGCCACCGGGACGGCCGCCCGCAAGCTGCAGACCGGCTACGCGCGCAACTACGCGCTGGGGATCGCCATCGGCATGGCGCTCATGATCGCCTTCATGTTGAGCCGGACGTGGTGGGGATGACGCACTCGGTCCCCTTCCTGACCCTGCTGATCCTCCTGCCCGGCGCGGGCGCGCTCGTCCTGGGCCTGCTCGGCCTGTACAGGGACTTCGAGCGGCAGCGGGAGGGCGCCTACGCGCTCGCCATCCTGGTGTCCCTGGCCACTCTCGTCATCGCCGTCGCGGCGCTGGTGACCATGCGGGAGCACGACGGGGGGTTCCAGCTCGTCTCCGACCACGCCTACACCGGCACCAGCCTCGGGGTGCACTGGTACCTGGGGGTCGACGGGATCTCCATCTTCCTGGTCCTGCTCACCGGCGTCCTCTTCCCCCTCGCCATCGTGCTGGGGCGCAACCGCGAGAACGCCCGGACCTACTTCGCCTGGATCCTCCTGCTCGAGGCCGCCGTGATGGGGAGCTTCCTCTCCCTCGACCTCATCGTGTTCTTCTTCATGTTCGAGCTGACGCTGGTGCCCTCCTACTTCATCATCGCCGGATGGGGCCACCAGCGCCGGGCCTACGCCGCCATCAAGTTCTTCCTCTACACGTTCCTCGGCTCGGCCTTCCTGCTCGTCGGGATCCTGGCCCTGGCCTTCATCCACCAGTCGCAGTTCGGCTACCTGACGTTCTCGCTGGGGCCGCTCATGCAGACGCACCTGTCGTCGTCGACGGAGATCCTGCTGTTCTTGGCCTTCACGGCGGCCTTCGCCGTCAAGGCGCCCCTGTTCCCGCTGCACACCTGGTCCCCCGACGCCTACACGGAGGCGCCCGAGGAGGGCTCGGTCCTGCTCTCGGGCGTCCTGGCCAAGCTGGGCACCTACGGCATCATCCGCTTCGACCTCAGCCTCTTCCCGCACGCCACGCGGACGCTGGCCCCGTTGCTCCTCACGCTGGCCGTGATCGGGATCGTCTACGGCGCCATCGTCGCCTGTGCCCAGCGCGACCTGAAGCGGCTCGTGACCTACTCGTCGCTGGCGCAGATCGGCTTCATCGCACTGGGGACGATCGCGTTGAGCACGCAGGGGCTGGCGGGCGGCGTGCTCCTCATGCTCAACCACGGCCTCATTGTGGGCGCGCTCTTCATCCTCATCGGCTTCATCTACCAACGCCGGGGCACCTGGCAGGCGGGCGAGCTGCGCGGACTGCAGAAGGCGGCGCCGGTCCTCGCCGGCGTGTTCACCTTGGTCATGATGGCCTCCATCGGGGTGCCGGGTCTGAACGGTTTCGTCAGCGAGTTCCTCGTCCTCTCGGGCACCTTCATCACGCACCGCTGGTGGGCGGTGGTGGCCGTGCTCGGGGTGATCGTGGCGGCCATCTACCTGCTGTGGGCCTACCAGCAGGTCTTCCACGGCACGCCGCGGGAGGCGGACGAGAAGACGCGTGACCTGGGACTGCTCGAGCGCCTGGTCATGGCGCCCCTCATCATTCTGATCGTCTTCCTCGGCGTCTATCCCAAGCCGGTGCTCGACCGCATCAACCCGTCGGTGAACCAGCTCATCGCGCACGTCGAGACGAAGACGGGCCACTTCGAGCCGCCGGTGGCGGTCAAGGGCGTGGAGGGGACCAAGTGATCGGCTCGCTCCTCGCCACCGGCCACACCGCGTCGCAGGGCATCCCCGTGCCCCCCATCCGCTGGCTCTCCATCCTGCCGCCCATCATCATGATCGGCGGCGCCGTCGTGCTCCTGGGGGTCGCCTCGCTCGTGCGCAAGCCCCTGCGGGTGCGCGTGAGCACGGTGGCGACGGTGGCGATCTCGGCCGGCGCACTCGGCGTCGCCCTCTGGCAGTGGTCCGACGTGCAGGACCACGGGCCGCACACCTACATCAAGCAGGCCGTCGTGATGGACGGGTTCAGCGTCCTCGTCACGATGCTGGTGGCCATCGCCATGCTGCTCAGCGCACTGGTGGCCGACGGCTACCTCCGCCGGGAGGGCGTGGAGGGGGCCGAGTTCCACGTGCTGGCGATGGTCTCCGCGTCGGGCGCCATGTTGATGGCGATGGCGAACGACCTCATCATCGTGTTCCTCGGCCTCGAGATCCTCTCCATCGCGCTCTACGTGCTGGTCGCCTTCAACTACCGGCGGGCCGCATCCGGCGAGGCGGCCCTCAAGTACTTCATCCTGGGTGGCTTCTCCTCGGCCATCTTCGTCTACGGGATCGCGCTGACCTACGGGGCGACGGGTTCGACGAACCTGACCCAGATCGCCGACTTCCTCTCCAAGAACGTGGTCCTGAGCAACGGGCTGCTGCTGGCAGGGCTGGCGCTGATGCTGGTCGGCTTCTCCTTCAAGATCGCCGCGGTGCCGTTCCACATGTGGACACCCGACGTGTACCAGGGGGCGCCGTCGCCCGTCACGGGGTTCATGGCGGCCGTGGCCAAGGCGGGGGCCTTCGCCGCCATGCTGCGGGTGCTCGTCTCCTCCTTCGGGGTGGTGTCCACGGACTGGCGCCCGATCGTCTACGGGTTGGCGGTGCTCTCCCTCGTCCTCGGGGCCTTCGTGGCGCTGCGCCAGCGCGACGTGAAGCGGATGCTGGCCTACTCGTCCATCAACCACGCAGGGTTCATCCTCCTCGGCGTGGTGGCCGGCACGGCGCGGGGCGTCAGTGCGTCGCTCTACTACCTCTTCGTCTACATGTTCATGGCCGTCGGCAGCTTCGCCATCGTGACCGTCCTCGGACGGCGGGGCGACGGCGACCACGACCTGGCCCGCTACCGCGGCCTGGCCGGGCGACAGCCGCTGCTGGCGCTGGCGCTGGCGGTGCTGCTGCTGGCCCAGGCGGGCGCGCCGTTCACGACCGGCCTGTGGGCCAAGGTGCAGGTGGTCTTCGCCGCCATCGAGGCCGGGGACGTGCCGCTGGGCGCCATCGCCATGGTGACGGCCGTCGTGGCGGCCTACTTCTACCTGCGGGTCGCCGTGCTGATGTACGCCGGCGGCGGGCTGGGGGAGGTCGAGGGCGGCACGACGGGCTCCGCGGAGCCGAGCCGCGAGGGCGGCCTGGTGGGCGGTGGCCTCATCACGGCGGCCACGCCCGCCGGCGGCGACGGAGGAGCGGCGCCCGAGTGGGCCACGCCGGCCGCCGTCACCGGTGCGGTGACCACACTCAACGACCAGATCCTGCTGGCGGACGAGGCGTCGGCGGACGACGAGGTTCCCGACGCGGCGGAGCGCGAGCCGGTACCGGCGCTCGCCGGCCTGTCCATCGCCCTGTGCACGGGGGTCACGGTGCTCTTCGGCGTCTGGCCCCAGCCGCTCATCGACTTCGCCAACCACGCCACGCTGCTGTTCCTGCCCAAGTAGGCGAACCCCGGGATCAGGAGACCGTCCGCTCGCGCTCCTCGAGTCGAGCAGTCCGATCCGGGCTCGTGCGGCTCAGGTACGCAGGCTGTCCACCTTGCCCCGTCGGATGGCGGCGACCAATTCGCGCGTGGTCACGCTCGTTCTGCCCGGCGTAGCGTCGGGCGAACCTCCGCATGGCCTTCGTGAAGGCGTCGCTCCTCCCCATGTAGGCGTCGATGGCCACGGGGTCGCCGGACCGGGCGTGCGCACGGGCCAGGGCGTTGCCGCACGCCGTCGCGAACGGCACCAGGACCGGCGCGATCAGGTCGGTGGTGGGGATCACCTTCATGTCGCGGTACTGGCGCACGTAGAAGTCACGGCCGGAGAGCGAGCCCCACCCCACGAACATGTCCGTCGCGCTCTGGACCATCCGCTTGCCCGCGATGACCCGGGCGCCGTGGTTGTCGTGCTGGCTGGGGTAGGTGTGCGGCTCGTAGACCGAGAGCCCGGCCTGCTTGCACTGCAGGAAGAGGGGGTCGGCCCCCGAGCGACCGGTGAGGAGCACCAGGTACACGAGCATGCCGACGCTGCCCACGCCGACGACCTGGCGCACCATGTCGACCGGGGTGAAGCGGTCGAAGAGGGCCCGGCGGTCCTCCTGCAGGGTCAGCCGGTAGCCGCCGATGAGATGGTCGATGATGTCCTGCTGCTCGCCGTCGTCGAGCGTGACGCGCAGCGGGGGCTCGGCCGTGATGCGCGGCCGCCCCCGTGCCATCGTGGTCAGCTTGGCGAACGCGCCCCGGCTGGTCCGCTTCCTCCTCCCCTTCTCGATGGTCACCTTGACCTGGCCGCGGTCGGCCGGCTCGAAGTAGCCGACGAAGCGATCGGCCTGCGTGGCGTCGTACCAGATGTCGATCTCGGGCATGGCGGCGTAGCGGTGCATCCGGCGCCGGTAGGCATCGACGGCCGCGGTCACCGCTGCGTCGGCCCTGGTGTGCTTCACCCCGTTGGCGCGTGCCGCCACGACCAGGCTGGCGGCGAGGCGCGCCACGTCCCATTCGAAGGGGCCGGGCAACGTCTCGTCGAAGTCGCGCAGGTCGAAGTTGAGGTTGCGCTCGGGGGTGGCCCACAGCCCGAAGTTCAGGACGTGGGCGTCGCCGCAGAGCTGGACCTCCAGCCTGCTGTGGGGCCGTGAGGCCAGGTCCGCCGCCATGACGGCGGCGGCTCCGCGGTAGTAGTTCCAGGGGGAGAGCGCCATGCGCTGGTGACGCAGCGGGACGAGCTCGGGGACCCGGATGGCGTTCTGGGCCACGATCGTCGCGAGCGCATCGTGGCCGCGGGCCCGCTCGTCCCAGTCGCCGACGCCGTCCCTGGGCGCGAGGATGCGCGACTGGCGGCCCGCCTCACGGCGTTCGGCGGCCGTGGCCGCCAGGTCGTGCCTCGCCGCGACCGTCGTGGGTGCGGTCAGGGGGGTCTTGCTCACCGGGTCGGGTCCTCCTCCCGTGGGGGGCCTCTATATTCGCCGCCGTGGAGGACGGCCCGCTCGACTACCTGGCGGCGAACGTGGCGGACTGGACCACGCAGGCGGAGGACCAGCGCACGGCGGGCCGGCGGAGCTGGGGCAGCGAGCCGCGCTGGGGCATCTTCGGGATCCCCGACTCCGAGCTCGGCATCCTGCCGGCGGACGTGGGCGGCCTCCGGGTCGTGGAGCTGGGGTGCGGCACGGGCTACGTCTCGTCGTGGTTGGCCCGGCGGGGCGCGCGCCCGGTCGCCGTCGACCCCACCCCGAGCCAGCTGCGGATCGCCGCTGATCTGCAGGGGGAGTTCGGCTTGCGCTTCCCCCTGGTGCGGGCGGCGGCGGAGCACCTGCCGTTCGGCGACGCTGCGTTCGACCTCGCGGTGAGCGAGTACGGCGCAGCCATCTGGGCCGACCCTTTCCGCTGGATCCCCGAGGCAGCCCGCGTCCTGCGCCCGGGAGGCGAGCTGGTCTTCCTGGGCAACAGCGTGCTGGTGATGCTGTGCGTCCCCGACGCCGACGACGAGGCGGCCGAGCCGCGCCTGATCCGGCCCCAGTTCGGCCTGCACCGCATCGACTGGTCCGACCAGACGACCGAGTTCCACCTGAGCCACGGGGACATGATCCGCCTGCTGCGTGCCCACGGCTTCGACGTCGTGGACCTGCTGGAGCTGCGCCCGGCCGAGGGCGCACGCACCCGCTACCCCTTCGTCACGCCGGAGTGGGCCCGCCAATGGCCATGTGAGGAGGTCTGGCGCGCCCGGCTGCCCATGTAGCGCGTCTCCCGGTCGATCGCACCCGGGGCCGACGCAAGCTTCCTGCGTCGGCGCGGTTTCCTCTGGTGGGAACCACCGGCGTCGCGGGCGGACGAGGAACGGATCGACATGGACGAGGACGGACCCCGAGGGCGTCAACTTCCACGGCGAATTGGTGGGGCTGGTGCTGCGCCGCAACCATCCCCCGGAGGTATGCGAAGAGCCTTTCTGTGGTTAATGTCGCCGACGTGCCCGGGCCGATGGAGGGGATCAAGGTTGTCGAGGTGGGGATGTGGGTCGCCGGGCCGGCGGCCGCAGGCATCCTCGGCGACTGGGGTGCCGAGGTCATCAAGATCGAGCCTCCGGTGGGCGATCCCATGCGCGGCGTGCTGTCCATGCTCGGAGACGCAGAGGGCGTCAACCCGCCGTTCGAGCTCGACAACCGGAACAAGCGCAGTATCGGGCTCGACCTGTCCGTCCCGGAGGCCCGAGATGTCGCCGCCTCACTGGTCGACGAGGCCGACGTGTTCGTGACGAACGCTCGGCCGGCGGCGCTGGCCCGCGCCGGCTTGGACTACGAGAAGGTCTCAGCCCGCAACGCCCGCATTGTGTACGCGCACATCACCGGGTATGGCGTCGCGGGGGACGAGCGGGACCGGGCAGCGTTCGACGTGGGCGCGTTCTGGTCCCGGGCGGGCGTGGCCGCCGCCCTGGTACCCAAGGGGGCTCCGCTCCCGTACCAGCGCGGGGGCATGGGCGACCACATGGCGGCCGTCGCGGCGGCGGGAGCCGTCTCGGCCGCGCTCTTCGCCCGGGAACGCAGCGGCGAAGGACAGTTGGTGTCGGTCTCGCTGCTGCGCGTCGGCATGTACATGCTCGGATGGGACATCAACATGGCCGTGCGCCTCGGGATGCCCACGGTGCCCATGACGATCACCGCCCCGCCCAATCCGATGATCAGCGCCTACACCGCGGGGGACGGCCGACGGTTCTGGCTGCTCGGTCTGCAGGGCGATCGACTGTGGCCGGACCTGCTCCGGGCGATCGAGCGAACCGAGTGGGCGGCGGACGAGCGGTATGCGACACTCGCCGCGCGGTTCGCGAATTCGGCTGCGCTGGTGCGCGAGCTCGAAGCGGTGTTCTCGACCCGGACGCTGGGGGAGTGGGCCGAGGTGTTCGACCGTGAGGACGTGTGGTGGGCGCCCGTCCAGCACGCGGACGAGGTGGTCACCGACCCACTCGCACGTGCTGCCGGCGGCTTCGTCACCGTTCCCTTGGACGGCGACCGCCCGATCGACATGGTCGCGACGCCGGTTGACTTCCTTGGGACACCGTGGTCACCGCGGGGGACGGCTCCCGAGTTCGCCCAGCACACCGAGGAGGTGCTCCTAGAGCTCGGACACAGCTGGGATCGGATCACCGAGCTCAAGGAGCTCGGGGCGATTCCCTGAATCAGACGGCGCGGCACGGCGGTGTCCGGTACGCCGGGCTGAGGGCGCCAATGCGCCGCTCTCTTCTAGGAGTCGGCCATCTCCCCACCCTCGATGACCCTCGCGATCCTCCTGTCGGGCACGAGCCAGACGACCGCTACTCCGACGTAGATCGCAATGGCGATCCAAGGCACGAACAGCGCGACGACGATTCCTACGACGTATGCAATCGCCGAAATTCGACCCTTGCGGTCACTGCCAATGGCCCTGGCCAGTTGTGATCCGGCCGGATGCAGCGCGAGCAGCGCCCGGGTGAGCAGAAAGTAGGTGATGGCCGAAAGAAGCAGCACCAGGCCGTACACGATCACCGGAGCGGTGTCGCTCGGATGCTCACCCAACCACGCCGTGGCTGCCGGCGTCAGCGAAAGCGAGAACAGCAGTCCCATGTTCGCCCAGAGGACCCGACCATCGATGCGTTGGACGACGTGCATGAGATGGTGGTGGTTGTTCCAGTAGATGGCCAAGAACGTGAAACTCAGCGCGTAGACGAGAAGCTTTGGTACCACTGGCTTCAGGTCTCCAAAACCGTGACCAGCAGGTGGCCGGAGATCGAGCACCATGATCGTCATCACGATCGCGATGACGGCATCCGTGAACGCCTCGAGCCTCCCTTTTGTCACGGCGAGAGCATCCCATAACGAGTGGCCGCCGCCCGCAGGTCTGTGTCGAGGAGGACCACGGGCGCGTATCTTCTCGTGACGTGGAGCAGGCCCTCGCCGATCTGGCCGGTCCGGATCTGCGCGTGCTCTTCTGCGGGATCAATCCCGGGAGACTCTCGGGTGACCTCGGCCTGCATTTCGCCCGGCCGGGGAACCGATTCTGGAAGTTGCTCTGGGCCGGCGGATTCACCGAGTCCGTTCTCTTGCCCACCCAGCAGCACACGCTGCCGGGGCTCGGAATAGGCATCACGAATCTGGTGGGGCGCGTGACAGCCGCCGCCAGCGAGGTCAGCGTCGCGGAACTGCGTGACGGCGCAGCGCAGCTCGAGGCCAAGGTCGCGAAGCTGCGGCCCCGCTGCGTCGCAGTGCTCGGGTTGCAGGCGTACCGGACGGCGTTTCGTAGACCCGACGCCGTCATCGGCCGCCAGCCCGAGCTCCTCGGCGGTTCCCTTCTCTGGCTCTTACCCAACCCGAGCGGTCTGCAGGCCCATTACCAGCTGCCTGAAATGAATGAGATGTACGAAGCGCTCTTCCTCGCCACCGGGGGTGCCTGAGGGGCTCCCACATGGTGCGGCGGGCGCTCGCGGCGCTGCTGCTCGGCCCAACAGAGGTCGCACCCCTCGCAGGGTCCGGCGTCGCCCCGCGGCTCGTGCGTGCCCGGATGGCCACAGCGCGGGCAGCGCGGCTCGTTCACGGCCGCGGCCCCGCGGCTTCGGTGCGGTGCTCCTCGACCGAGCCGTTCCCCTGGTGCTCCATGGCCGCCTTGACCTCTTCGGGCACCGCTGGCCCGGCCCGCTTGGTCACGCCGGTCGTCAGTAGGCGGCCGATCACCGGCACCTCGGTCAGGGATTCGGCCCGCATGATCTGCACGGCGACCGGGACGAACTGCTCGGCCGAGTCGAACACGATGTAGCGCGGGAGCCACCGGGGCTCGTACTTGGCGTTGAACCGCCACAACGTCTCGATCTGCAACACGCCCGACAGCCGCCGCAGCGCCCACCGCTCCACGCGCTGGGTGACACCGTCCCCGGACTCGCCCTCGAGGATGGACCGCATGGCGGCGAAGTTGAGGCTCAGCCCCTTCATCCCCATCTCCTTGAGGTGGGTGATGGTGGAGCACAGCGCGAAGTCGAGGAGGCCGTTGGGGTGGTCGCCCGGATCGCGGCGCATGAGGTCGAGCGAGTAGCCACCGATGGCCGGGGAGGGCACGAACTGGCACATGGCCACGGGCACCCCTTCGGGGTCCTCGACGAGCGTGAGCAGCAAGCCGGTGTCGCGAGGGTCGAACAGGCGCCCGAGCATCATGGAGAAGCCGCGCTCCTGTTCCCCCCGGCGGCTCTTGGCCATCAGCTCCGCCATGCAGGCGGCGTCCTCGGGGCTCAGATGGGCCGGGTCGAGGAAGCGCACCGTGTAGCCGTAGCGGGCGACCCGGTTGACCGCCTGGCGCAACCCCTTCATCTTCCCGCCCTCGAGCGAGAACTCCCGGGGGTCGACGACGGCCTCGTCACCGATGTAGAGGAACCGCATGCCGGAGGCCTGGTAGGTGGGCAGCCACTCCTCGCCCGCACCCATGACGCCGAGGCCCCACCCGTGCCGGTCCACGAAGCGGCGGAACGAGTCCCACACGTGGGCGCGCTCGGAGAACGGCCCGATGGGGTCGGGGGAGACGAGGCAGACGCCGCCGAACACGGCGTAGGCCACGAGGGAGTCGCGGTGGAAGAACCACTGCTTGTCGTCGCGCAGCGCGAAATAGTCCAACGTTCCCGTGCCGTGCCGGCGGACGATGTCGCGGGCCCGCAGCTCGGCGGCGCGTCGTCCCACCGCGGCGCGCCCTGACGACAGCTGCCGGTCGACGACCGGGCGGGTGAGCAGGTACAGGGCGACGAGGATGAGGCTCAGGCCGACGGCCAACAGGCTGACGGAGGTGTAGCGGTCGATCGTGGTCGGGAACTCCACCCACTGCACCCCGACCAGCCGCTCCGCCGACCCGAGCAGCACGTGAGGCCAATCGGGCAGCGGGTGGTGATGCACCCGCCCGGCCACCTCGACGGCGACGAATCCGCCGAGGGTGGCGAACACCCCGCCGACGGCCAGGATGATGAACGCGGTGATGGCCGTGGCCGGCTCGGTCTCGGCGCGGAAGCGCTCGCGCTGGACGATCAGCAGCGTCAGGACGCCGGCGCAGACGAGCAGCGTGATGATGTCGGCCGCGTGCACCAGGTGCAGGGCGAGGGAAGCGACCAGCAGAGCGACCGCCACCAGCCACGAGCGCCGCTGGCCCTTCAGGATGCCGCGGGAGAGCATGATCATGCCGATGCCGGCGATGGCGGTGAGCGCGCCGGCTGCCTGGACGACGGCGACGGGCAGGTACGTCGCGATGAGGTGCAGGTGCGCCCGCAGCGGGGACGTGACCGAGGACAGCAGGTCGATCGCCCCGGCCACGAACAGGGAGATCGCGGCGATTCGCCGGATGCGGCGCACCCGGATCCGGTCGGCCGCCACCTCGGGCGCCGGCGGCCACGAGGCCCCGCTCGGCCACCCTGCGGCCAGCTCGGCGTGCACCTCGGCCGCCTTGGAGCGACCCTTGATGACCACGTCGGAGGTCACCAGCCGCTCGCCCATGGTGGCCATGGGGAGGTCGGCCTCGGCGAGGAGGAGGCGGACGTGCAGGTCCGCCCCGGTCTCCATCTCGAGCGTGGACTCCTGGCGGTGGTGGAGGAAGGTCGGCGGGAGCCCGAGGCGCCCCCGGTGCTCGTGGACGACCTCGGACGTGGCACCCGGGCAGGCGAAGAAGCCGGCATCGAGGTGGGTGAGCTCGGGTGCGAGGGCGCCGCCGGCGATGACGCCGGAGGCGCCCGCCTCGACGGCGGCCCGCGTGAAGTCGAGGGCGTCCTCGCCGTCGATCTCGAGTTGGGCGTGCGCGATCACCCGGCCCCCCGAGACACCACCCGCTGCCCACGGCGAGGGAAGGCCGTCGCCTCCGAGCGCACGCCAGATGCCGCGCGAGGTGATGGCCACCACGAGCGCCAGCACCGCCAGGAGGACGACGGCGACGACGACCGTGACGATGAAGCGGGAGAACCAGGTGGCCGCGTAGGCGCGCTGGCAGCGCGTTCTGCTGGCGGGGCGAGCGGAAGACGCGGCCGAGCGCGTCGATCACGAAGTCGACCCGCAGCAGCAGCGCGATGGCGGCGATGGCGAGCGGCGGCGCCCACAGATAGCGACGCAGCCGGCGGTACAAGAGCCGCGAGGTCACGAAGCGGCGGGCCAGGCGCGGGTCGTCGAGCCGCTCCATGCCGGCGAGCCAGGGGCGGTCCTCGGAGGGGGCGGCGTCCACCGGCGGGTTGGCGTCGGTCCGCATGGAGCCGGCGCGGACGAGCACGGTGCGCAGGCCTGCTCCCGTCTCGCAGACGAGGTCGACGGTGCTCTGCACCTCCATGCCGCAGCGCTCGAGAGCCCCGACAAGTGCCGGGTCGCGCTCGGCGTCGGCCATGACGGCGATGACCCGCGAGTCGGCCCGCCCGGCGAAGGCGCCGAGGGCCGCGGTCAGCTCCGGGTGGGCCTCCACCACGTCGGCCGGTCCGGCCGAGGCGGGGCAGCCGGGCGCGACCAGTCGGCCGCAGAGGACGACGATGCCCGGCCCCTGCCATTCCTCCAGGCGGCGCGCGATGTCGCGGCACGCGGCACGCGAGCTGTCGGTGGGCTCGGGGGGGAGCAGCAGGTCGCCGATGACCTCGACCCGCCGGCCCAGGGCGACGTGGACCGTGCTGTCGGTTCCCGGCTCCGTGTCGGGGACCCCGGTCGCCGGGTGGTCGACGTCGATGCTCATGTCATGCCCATCGTGTCACCTCCCGGGAGGCCGACCGCTCCACACTGAGGGGGATGCCCTCCGCCAAAGGTCGGAGTGCACGTCGTTAGGCTGGGCTTTCGTGCCTACGTCGCAGCCCGAGCGTGAACAGGGGAACTGGACGTGGCGGGCCGGCGACGGCGTCACCCACCCGTGGGGGCCCGCCGTCGTCTTCGACATCGACGGCGTGCTGTCCGACGCCGCCGGCCGCCAGCACTTCCTCGAGCGGGGCCAGCGGGACTGGACCTCCTTCTTCGAGGCGTGCGGCGACGACCCCGTGATCGAGGAGATCGCGCGGCTGCTCGAGCTCCTCGATTCGTCGCTCGCCGTCGTCCTTCTCACGGGCCGGCCCCAGCGCGTCCAACCGCAGACGGTGGCCTGGCTGAAGCGCTACGGGTTGCGCTGGGACCTCCTCGTGATGCGCGCACGGGGTGACTACAAGCAGGTCACCGAGTTCAAGCAGGCCGTCGTCGAGGACCTGCGGGCGCACGGGTTCGACCTGCGGCTGGCGTTCGAGGACGACCCCTCGAACCACGCCATGTACGTCGCGGCCGGAGTGCCCTGCGTGTACATCCACTCGGGGTACTACGACTGACGGCGCAGCTCGCGGGCCCCGCCGGCGCCGAGCGCGAGCGCGGCGAGGACCAGGACGGGGAGGTCACCCCAGTGGTCGTAGGGGGTCAAGCCGCGTCGGAGGGCGACGGTCGCCGTCAGCACCTGGCGCCTCCCCAGCGTGCTGCGCTCCACGACGACCCCACGGTCCGTGACGACGGTGCTGTAGCCCGTGGGGGCCGCCTGCACGAGGTCGCGACCCGTCTCGACGGCCTGCACCCTGGCCGCGGCGATCTCCTGCGCGGGAACCTGTGACGTGGCGTACGACGAGGTGTTGGTCGGGACGGCGAGCAGCTCGGCGCCGGCGCGCACGGAGGAGTGGCTGCGGCCGGCGTAGAAGATCTCGAACGACACGAGGAGCCCGAGCGGCCCGGCCGGGGTCCGCATGAGCCCGGTCCCGTTCCCCGGGACGGCGTCGGTCGGCACACCGGAGAGGTCCGCCAGGTGCGAGAAGAAGGAGCGATCCGGGACGTACTCGCCGAAGGGCACCCGGTGCACCTTCTCGTACACGCCCACGACGTGCCCGTGCGGTCCCCAGGCGACGATCTCGTTGCGGAACGTCGTGCTCGACGCAGGCTCGGTGACCCCGACGACGAGCGTCGCCCGCAGCTCGGCCGCCAGCCGCCCGAGGAGCGCGGCCTCCGGGGAGCCGGCCAAGGGTCGGTCCAGCGCGACGACGTCCTCGGGCCACAGCACCAGCTCCGGTGCGGGATGGGCGGCGGGGACCCGGGAGGTCGCCGCGAGCTGTGCCTCGTACACGGTGCTCGGCGAGACCTGCTCCTTGCTGAGCCCACGCTGCCCTCCCCCCTGGACCAGCGCCACCCGGAGCGAGCGCACCGCGCCACCGCCGTCGGGGGCGAGGGCACCGGCGACCGTCAGCGCGACGATGCCACCGGCGACGACGGCCGCGCCCAGAGCGGCGGGCCGCGCCCCGCGGCGACGGGCCGCGCGGAGCCAGGTGACGAACGTGGCCACGGCGACTCCGGATGCCCACACCCCCGCCGTGATCAGGAGCGGCCCACCGAGGCGCGCCAGCTCCACGAGCGGCCCGTCGGCTTGGCCCAGGAACACCCCGCCGAGCGGGAGCCCACCGAAGGGCCAGGTCATGCGCAGCGCCTCGGCCAGCGTGCAGGCGCCCACGAAGGCCGGCGCACGGCCCCGGCCCGGCGGTGTGAGCGCGCCGGCGGCCGCGAAGAAGAGCGCCTCCACGACGACGAGCACCACGGCGCCGTACCAGTTGAACCCGCGCGCCCAGGCCAGCCCGATGGCGTAGCAACCCAGGCCGGCGAGCCACCCCGACCATACCCGCGCCCGCAGCGGCAGCCCCGCCAGGCGCCAGTAGAAGAGAGCCGCACCCAGGGGACCGAGCGGCCACCACCCCCAGGGCGGGAGTGACAGCGCGAGGAGGACACCGGCCACGACCGAGGGGACGGCCACCCGCCCCCGGTGCGGCACGCGGCTCACCAGAGCGTGTGGGCCGCCGCCCGTCCGCTCGCGACGCACGCCGGAATGCCGACACCGTGGTAGGCCGCGCCGGCCACGGCGACGCCGCCGAGCCGGGCCACCGCTGCCTCGGTGCCGGCGGTGCGCAACAGATGGTGCACGCGGTACTGCGGGAGCGCGGGGGCACCGCACGACCACGGCCTCCCTCGGCCGACCGGAGACGCCCAGCAGCGCACCGAGCTCGTCCCAGGCGCGGCCTGCCGCCTCCTCGTCGCTCCAGGTGTCGGGGCGCCGATCGTCCATGCGGCCGAGCGACGCGCGCAGGAGCACCTCGCCGGCCCGCGCCAGGTGGGGCCACTTGCGGTCGAGGAACGTGCACGCGGTGACCGCCCAGGCCTCGCGACCCTTGTGCGGGCCGTGCCGCGGCACGAGGAAGCCCGTGCCGTGCCGGTCCGAGGGCACGTCGTCCGCACCGGCACGAAAGGTCACCAGGACGACCGAGGCGTACTCGATGCCCTGGAGCAGGCCCGCCGCCTCGTCGTCGTGGGGCTGCAACAGCGCGGCCGTCGCCGGGGCGGGCGTGGCCAGCACCACCGCGTCCGCAGGCCACACCTGGTCTCCCGACCACACGTCCCAGCCGCCACCGGACCGGGCGAGCCGGTCGGCCGGGGCGGACAGGCGGAGCTCGACCCCCCGCGCACCGAGGCCGGACGCCAGAGCGCCGACGAGCGAAGCCATGCCGCCCTGGAGCGACCAGAACAGCGGGGGACCCTCGGGGTCGGGCGCCGGGACCTCGGCCCGCAGGGCGCGCATGAGGCCGCCGCGGCGCTGGGCGGCCGCCAGCAGCGGCGGGTACACCGCCGCGGCGGACATGTCATCAACCGAGCCGGCGTGGATCCCGCCGATCAGGGGGTCCACCAGCGTGTCGACCACCCGCTGCCCGAGCTTGCGTGCCACGAGCGGCCCGATGGAGCGGTCGCCGATGGGTCCGCGCACGTCGGGTCGCGGGAGGACGGCGTCGCGGGCGAGGCCGAGGACGCCCCGGACACCGAGCACGCCGGAGCGCGCCGTGGGCCACAGACGGGTCGGGATGCCGAGCGCGAGCCCCTCGGGCAGCGCCCGCAGGCGTCCCCGCGCCCAGACCGACGCGCCGCGCCCGGCGATCGGGACGAGCGCGTGGTCGAGCCCCACCTCGCGACAGAGGTCGACGGCCTCCGGTCGCCGGCCCAGGAAGCCGTCGGGGCCCATGTCGACGGCACGGCCACCGACGTCGTCGCTTCGCAGCGCGCCGCCCAGGCGCGGCGAGGACTCGAGCACGACGACGACGGGCGCATCCGGTCGGGGGTGGGCCCCGCCGGTGAGCTCCCAGGCTGCCGTCAGGCCGCTGATACCACCGCCGACGACGACGACCCGCCCCGGCGCCACGTCAGGGTGCCCCGTCGGCAGCCGTGACGACGTCGGCCAGCACGGAGACGAACGCAGGATCGTCGTTGAGCGAGGCGGTGCGCGCGTAGGCGAGGCCGCACTCCGCCGCCACGGCCGCCACCTCGACGTCGAGGTCGTAGAGCACCTCGAGATGGTCGGCCACGAAGCCGATGGGGCACACCAGCACCGTGTCGGTACCGCCCTCGGCGGCCAGGCGGCGCACCACGTCGCGCACGTCGGGGCCGAGCCACGGTTCGGGGGTCCGCCCCGCGCTCTGCCAGGCGACGTCCCACCGGTCCACCCCGGCGGCGCCGGCGACCAGCCGGGCGGATTCGGCGACCTGCTCGGGGTAGGTGTCGCCCTCCTGCCGGACACGCGCCGGGAGGGAGTGGGCGGTGAAGACGACCGCGCTGCGGCCGTGCTGCGGCCGGAGGGCAACGGTGACGCGGGTGGCGAGGAGTGCGACGAAACCCGGCTCCGCGTACCAGGGTCCCACCGGGACGAAGGTCGTGCCCGTCAGCGCGGCGGCGGCGCGATCGAGGTACTCCTGCGATCCCAGGGAGGCCGCGTGGGGGGTGAGGACGAGGCCGATCACGCGCTCGAGGCCGGCCGAGGCCAGCTCGGCTGCGGCGTCTTCAATGAGGGGATCGGTGTGCTTGGCGCCGAAGGCCACCACGTAGCGGCCCGGCGCCCGCGTCTCGAGCATTGCCCGCACCGCATCGACCTGGGCCCGGGTCCGCTCGGCGAGGGGCGAGACCCCGCCGATGGCGCGGTAACGCCCCTCGAGCTCGGCGAGCTGGGCCGGCTCCGGCGGGCGGCCGCGGCGTATGCGCGTGTAGAACGGCGCGATCTCGTCTGCGCTCGACGGTGTCCCGTGCGCCATGAGCAGCACGCCGGACGTCACGGCCGCACCGACTCCGAGTGCACCAGGTCGACCACTGCACCGAGAATCGCGGGATCGGACTCGGGCAGCACTCCGTGGCCGAGGTTGAAGATGTGGCCGGTGCCCGTGCCGTCGTCGGCTCGCTCGAGCACCGTGCGCGTCGCCTCCGCGACGACGGGCCACGGCGCCAGGCACAGCGCCGGGTCCAGATTCCCCTGGAGCGCGTGGCCCTCCCCCACGCGCCGGCGAGCCTCGTCCAACGGCACGCGCCAGTCGACGCCGACCACGTCGGGGCCGGCGGAGCCCATCAGCCCGAGCAATTCGCCGGTCCCGACGCCGAAGAGGATCGTCGGCACCCCGAGGTCGGCGACGCCCTCGAGCACGGCGCGGGTGGCCGGAAGGGCGAAGCGCGCGTACTCGTCGGGCGAGAGCGACCCCGCCCAGCTGTCGAAGAGCTGCACCGCCTCGGCACCGGCGCGGACCTGGTCCCGGAGCGAGGCGACCGCCATGGCGGCGAGCCGCTCCGTCAGCCGCGCCCAGAGGCCGGGATCGCCGTGCATCAAGGCCTTCACCTTGGCGAAGGTGCGCGAGGGACCACCCTCGACGATGTAGCTGGCGACGGTGAAGGGTGCCCCGGCGAACCCGATCAGGGCGACGCCCGACGCGGTCAGCTCGCGCGCGACGAGGCGCATCGTCTCGCCGACGTAGGGGGCGTCGGCAGCGGGCTCGAAGGCTCGGAGGCGGGCAAGGTCGGCCTCGCCCCGGAAGGGCTCGGCCACCACCGGTCCGCGACCCGCCTCCACCTCGACGCCGAACCCGATCGCGTGCAGCGGCACGACGATGTCGGAGAAGAGGATGGCGGCGTCCACGCCGTACCGCCGGACCGGCTGCAGCGTCAGCTCGGCCGCGAGGGAGGGGTCGGCGATGGCCGAGAGGATGGATCCCCCGCCCCGGGCCGCCCGGTATTCGGGGAGGGACCGGCCGGCCTGGCGCATGAACCACACCGGTGTGCGGGTCACCGGCTCCCGCAAGCAGGCGCGCACGAGATCCGTGCGGGCATCTGCCGCGGGGTTCACCCGAGAGGCTCTATGACGACGGCCGTGCCGTAGGCGCAGATCTCCGTCCAGTTCCCGCCCATCTCCGAGGTGTCGAAGCGCATGGCGAGCACGGCGTTGCCCCCGCGCGCCTCGGCCTCGGCCACCATGCGGTTCACGACGTCCTCCCGGCTGAGCTGCAGGTTCTTGGTCATGCCCTTGAGCTCACCGCCGGCGAGGGACTTGAACGCTGCGCCGAACTGCGAACCGACGTTGCGCGAGCGGACCGTCAGGCCGAAGACCTCCCCGAGCACCGAGGTCACCTTGTAGCCGGGCACGTCGTTCATGGTCGAAATGAGCATGGCCATCCTTTCGTGCGGCTCATCGTAGGCGTCACCACCCCCGCCGCCCGGCCTCCCCGTCGGCGCGGGGCGTCTAGACTGAACCGTTTCCCCATGGGCAAAGGGGAGGAAGGGGAGAGGTGCCCGAACATCCGGATCTGCAGGATGAGCAGGAATTCCTCAACCGCGCGGTACGACGGCCTGGAGTTCATGCGGGGTGAGGCGCGCCAGATGCTGCAGGGCGTCCTGGACCTCGGTCGCGGCGGCACCTTCCAGTCCCGTACGGAACGCGACATCGTGGTCCGCACCAGCCTGGCCCGGCTGGAGCAGCTCGACATCGGTGACCAAGCTCTCTATTTCGGGCGCATCGACCGGTTGCCCGACCCCGGCGACGGCGACGGCGACGCCAACGGCTCGGAGCTGGGTGAGTCCTTCCACATCGGCCGCCTCGCCGTGTCGGGCCCGGACCACGAGCCGCTCGTCGTGGACTGGCGGGCCCCGGTGGCTGAACCGTTCTACCGGGCGACCGGTCTCGACCCCCAGGGGTTGGCCCGGCGCCGGCACCTCGCCGTGCGGGGACGCACGGTGCTCGGGTTGGAGGACGAGTACTTCGTCGATCCCGACGGCAGGTCACCCGCGCCCGCCGTCGGCGCCGCAGCGGCGCAGGACGGCGACGGGGAGCGGCTGCTGTCCGACGGGCTGGTGCTCGGGGGCCCCGGCGCGCTGCTCTCCGCGCTCGGTCAGGCACGCACCGGGCACATGGGCGACATCATCGGCACGATCCAGCGCGAGCAGGACGAGATCATCCGCTCGCCCCTTGCCGGGGTGCTCGTGGTGCAGGGCGGGCCGGGGACCGGCAAGACGGCGGTCGCACTGCACCGAGCCGCCTACCTGCTCTACACGCACCGCTTCCCGCTCGAGCGCCAGGGCGTGCTCGTGGTCGGCCCCAACCCGCTCTTCCTGCGCTACATCGAGCAGGTGCTCCCCTCCCTGGGCGAGACCGGCGTGAGCCTGTCGACGGTGGCCGGACTGGTGCCCGAGGTCCGCGTGCGGGGGTCGACGGTCCCGCCGCCGCCAAATTGAAGGGCGACGCCCGGATGGTGCGGGTGTTGGCGCGCGCCGTGCGCACCCGCCAGCGGGCCCTGCGGCGCGACGCGGAGATCCCGTTCGGCGCCGGCGTCCTCCGCCTGCGGGCCGGCGTCACCGAGGACATCGTGGCCATGGCCCGGCGCCGGCCCGGGACCCACAACGGGCGGCGCCGTTTCGTCGAAGCGCAGGTGCTCCGTGCGCTCGCCGACGAGTACCGCTCGCGGCTCGGCCGGAGCAGCGCCGACGGGCTCGACGAACCACCGAGCCCGGAGGAGCAGGCCGACCTGGCGCAGCGGTTGCGCCGGGTCCCCGAGGTGGCCGAGGCGCTGGACCGGATGTGGCCGCGCCTCTCCCCGCACGAACTCCTGCACGACCTCTTTGGCGCCCGGCCGCTGCTGGCTGCGGCCGGCAAGGGCATCCTCAGCGCGGCGGAGGTGCAGCGGCTCTACCGGCCCCGCGACGGCGCCCTGGACGAGGTGCCCTGGACGGTGGCCGACACCGCACTGGTCGACGAGGCCCGCACGCTGCTGGGCCCCCGGCGCGGGGGCAGGGCGGCGCAGCGCGTCCGGGGCCAGAGGAGCGAGGAGGCGGCGGCGGCAGAGGTCGGGTTCTGGCCCCAGGGGCTGGCGACGTCGCCCGCCCCGGTGACGGGCGCCGCGCACGGAGGCGACGACGAGATCCGCTCCTTCGGCCACATCGTGGTCGACGAGGTGCAGGACCTGTCGCCGATGCAGCTGCGCATGCTGGCGCGCCGCTCGCTCTCGGGCTCCATGACGGTGGTGGGGGACATCGCCCAGGCGACCGGGCCCTGGGCCCCCCAGGGCTGGGACGACATCACCACCCACCTGAGCCCGCAACGCCCGCCCCGCGTGGTGGAGCTGACCGTCAGCTACCGCACCCCCGCCGAGGTGGTGGCGCTGGCCGCACGGGTCCTGGCGGTGGCGGCGCCGGGCATCACGCCGCCGCGGCCCGTCCGCCAGTCGGGCCACCCGCCGCGCATCGTCGCCACGTCGCGGGTCGGGCTCGTCACCACGGTGGCGGACCTCGCCCGCCACGAGGCGGCCGCGGTCGCGCCGGGCCGGGTGGCGGTGCTCGGGCCGGCCGTCATGCTCCCCGAGCTGACCCGTGCCCTCGCCGACGCGGGCCTCGACCCCGTCGACCCGCGAGACCCGGCGGGCAGCGGCCTCGGCGCGGGCCTGGTGGTGCTGCCGGCGGACGAGACCAACGGCCTCGAGTTCGACGCGGTGCTCGTCGTGGAGCCGTCGCGGGTGGCCGCGGTGGGCGACGAGCCGGCCGGCGAGGGCCCCCCGGTGGCGACGACACGGGGGCTGCGAACCCTCTACGTCGCCCTCACCAGACCGACCAAGCGGCTCACGGTCGTTCATGCCGAGCCGCTCCCCGTCGAACTGCGCTGACCTGGGCATTCATCCCCTCGACCACGGGCGCGTCGTCGTCGCCCGTTGGTTGGCGTTCGCAGCACCCGGTCGACTAGAAATTGCGCTGTGACCCAGGCTGTCTCGGCGGAGGTCCCCGCGCCACAGGGAAAGATCATCCACGACCGGCCTCCGATGCTCGCCATCGGCGTCATGATCTGGCTCGGGTCCGAGCTGATGTTCTTCAGCGGCCTCTTCGCCGCCTTCTTCACCATCCGGGCCAACACGGTCGGGCCGTGGCCGCCCGCCGGCACCGAGCTCGACGTCCTGCGCGGCGGGCATCTTCACGCTCGTGCTGGTGTCGTCGAGCTTCACCATGCAGTACGCCGTGTACCAGTCCGAGTGGCGGCGGCGGCGGTCGGCCCGGATCTGGATCATCTGGACGATCGTCCTGGGCGTCGCCTTCCTCGGGAACCAGGCCTACGAGTGGCTGTACAGCCCCACGCGCTGGTACACGAACTCGTACGGCTCGCTCTTCTACATCATGTCGGGGCTCCACGGGCTGCACGTCTTCATCGGCCTGCTGGCCATGGTCTTCCTGCTGGGCCGGCTGCGCGGGGACATCGGGGGTGACCCCGGCGAGCTCTCGGCCATTCAGGGGGTCTCGTACTACTGGCACTTCGTCGACATCGTCTGGGTCGGGCTCTACAGTTGCCTGTTCCTCCTCAAGTAGGCATGCGAGGCGTGCGCGCACCACACCCGGGGAGATTCCGCACCCGATTCCTGATGCCGGCCGGCCTCCTCGCCGTCGCCACCCTGGCGTCCCTGGCCATGTTCTTCCCTGGGACGGACGCTGGCGCCAGCGGTCACGCCGACACCGCCCAGGTGCCCCTCATCCCGAACAAGCACGTCACGACGCGGTCCTGCGGCACCGTCAACGTCAAGGGCGTCACCGGCGCGACGCGCAACGCCGGCAACCCGTTCAACACCGACTCGCGCTTCTGCCTGAACGGCCACCTGATCTCGTACGGGAACCGCTACATCACCTACGCCAACCCGCCGCAGTCCTTCATCTCGGCGGGACAGCTGCTCTTCGCCCAGACGTGCTCGAGCTGCCACGGCAACGACGCCAACGGCGTCGGTCCCGGGGGGCAGGCCAGCATCGGCCCGAACCTGCAGGGGGTCGGCGCCGCCACGGTCGACTTCTGGGTGAGCTCGGGCCGCATGCCGGCGGCCGACGTGAAGGCCGTCGAGGCCGAGCGCCGGGAGACCCGACTGACGCCGCTGCAGGCCCTGGAGCTCGCGGCGTGGGTCAACTCGCTGGACCCGGCGGTGCCCGCCGTGCCGTACCCGCACCTCGGCGGGGCCAACCAGTCGGCGGGCCAGGACCTCTTCTCCCTCAACTGCGCGGCCTGCCACACCATCACCGGTGCCGGTGACGCGCTCGCCTTCGGGACCAACGCACCGTCGCTCCAGGTCAAGTCCATCACCTCCCAACAGGTGGCCGAGGCGATCCGCACCGGGCCGGCCAACATGCCCCGCTTCTCGGGCAACCTGACCGACCAGCAGGTCGGCGACATCGTCTCGTACGTGACCCAGCGGCTGCAGCATCCGACGAACCCCGGCGGTTTCGGCCTGGGCGGCGTCGGGCCGGTGGCCGAGGGCTTCGTCGCCCTGCTCATCGGCGTGGGGGGCCTCGTCCTCATCTGCTTCTGGATCGGAGAACGCTCGTGAGCGACGCCGACCACCAGCCCTCGCGCACCCGGGTCCCCATGCCGGTCGCGGCCCTGAGCGACCCCCACATGGGCGACGCCGCCAGGCACCCGGCCCGGGTCGAGAAGATCATCGCCGCCATCTTCGTGCTCGCCATCGTCTTCTTCGCGCTCTTCGGCGCCGCCTACTGGCAGAACTGGAAGCCATGGGTGCTCGGGGGCACCATCGGGGCAGGCCTGTTCCTGCTCGGTTTCGGCGTGACGGCGTGGGGCAAGTACCTCATGCCGCAGGGTCCCTTCGTCGAGGAGCGCCACCCGCTCGCCTCGACTCCCGAGGAGCGCGACGCCATGTCGGCCGCCCTCGTGGAGCGCTCCGCCGTCGTGGTCAAGCGCCGCAAGATGCTCGGCGGCCTCTTCGCCGTCGGCGCAGGGATCTTCGGGATCGTCGCAGCGTTCCCGCTGCTCCGCTCGCTGGGGCCCCTGCCCGGCAACTCCTTCGAGGTGACGGACTGGCGCGACGGGACCGTCCTCGTCGACTCCAACGGTCGGCCGGTGCGCAAGGACACCGTGGTCGTGGGCGGCATCATGACCGTGTACCCACAGGGGACCGTCGACCCCCAGACCGGGCAGATCACCGACAACGGGCAGGCCATCGACCAGACGGTCCTCATCCGGCTGTCGGACCAGCCCTTCACCACGATGCCCGGCCGAGAGAGCTGGACGCCCGACGGCTACGTCGCCTACTCCAAGCTGTGCACCCACCTCGGGTGCCCGGTCGGCCTCTACGAGCAGGAGCTCGAGCTTCTCGTGTGCCCGTGCCACCAGTCGATGTTCAACGTGCGCAACGGTGCGGTGCCCCAGTTCGGTCCCGCCCCGCGCCCGCTGCCCCAGATGCACCTCGGCTACAACGACCAGGGCTATCTCATCTCGTTGGCGCCCTATGATCAGGCCGTCGGGCCCGGCTTCTGGGAGCGGACCACATGAGCGACACCGCCGGCAGGACGAAACGCAGCACCCGGGCGGCAATGGGCCCGTTCGGCCAGGTCGGCAAGATCGTCGACGAGCTGGACGACCGGCTCGGGGTCGCCAAGGGCGGCCGCGTCTTCCTCGACAAGATCTTCCCCGACCACTGGTCGTTCATGCTGGGGGAGATCTCGCTGTACTCGTTCATCGTGGTGCTGGCGACCGGCGTCTTCTTGTCGCTGTACTTCGTCCCTTCCACCAACCAGGTGTTGTACCCGGCCCACGGCACCTACGTCCCGTTGCGGGGCCAGTGGATGTCGGCGGCCTACAAGTCGACCGTCGACATCTCCTTCGACGTGCGCGGCGGGCTGCTCGTCCGCCAGATGCACCACTGGGCGGCCGACATCTTCACCGCGTCGATCGTGGTCCACATGGGCCGCATCTTCTTGACCGGCGCGTTCCGCAAGCCACGCGAGCTCAACTGGCTCATCGGCCTCACGATGCTGATCCTGGCCATCTTCGAGGGCTTCATCGGCTACTCGCTGCCCGACGACCTGATCTCGGGCACCGGCCTGCGCATCGGCTACTCCATCGCCGAGTCGATCCCGCTGGTGGGGAGCTACCTGGTGTCGTTCCTCTGGGGTGGTCGCTTCCCGGGCAACATCATCATCCCCCGCTTCTTCATCATCCACGTGCTGATCATCCCGCTGGTCCTGATCGGGCTCCTCTCGGCGCACCTCGGCCTGCTGGTCCGCCAGAAGCACACCCAGTTCTCCGGCGAGGGTCGCACCGAGGACAACGTCGTGGGCTCGCCCATGTTCCCGACCTTCATGGCCAAGACCACCGGGTTCCTCTTCATGGTCACGGCGGCCACCGCGCTGCTCGGGGCGTTCGCCCAGATCAACCCCATCTGGCAGTTCGGCTCCTACGACGCCTCGAAGATCTCCTACGCGGTCCAACCGGACTGGTACATGGGCTGGCTGGACGGGGCGCTACGCATCATGCCGTCGTGGGAGTTCGCCGGCTTCGGGCACACCATCCCGCTCGAGGTCTTCCTGCCGGCCGTGGTCTTCCCCGGCCTCATCTTCACCATCTGCTTCATCTGGCCCGCGCTGGAACGGCGCGTCACGGGGGACAACGCCATGCACAACCTGCTCGACCGCCCGCGCGACCGGCCGAAGCGCACGGCCGCGGGCGTCGCCATGTTCGCCCTCCTGTTCACCCTGTTCGGGGCGAGCTCGACCGACGTGCTGGCGAACTTCTTCCACGTCTCGCTCAACGCGGTGCTGTGGTTCTTCCGCATCGCCGTGTTCGTGATCCCGATCGTGGCGGGCCTGGTCGCCTACCAGCTCTGCCGCGAGATGCAGGGGGTGCACGGCATCGGCAAGCGCAAGCGGGCGGTCATCGTCCAGCGCTCGGCCCAGGGCGAGTACCGCACGGTCCCGACGCCGCCCCGCCCCGACGACGAGCACATCGAGCTCGATCCGGAGCCGGTCCCGGTGCGCATCGACGTCGAACCGCTGAGCAACGGCGGCACCCGTGAGCCCGAGAGCTCGCCGACGGGCGTGCGTCAGGTCACCCGCTGAGCCAGCCGGCGGGCCGGGCCACCGCCCGCGACCTGTGGGTCGCCGTCGAAAGCGTCCACGCCGTCACCTACTTCGCACCGGAGGCGCGCACTGCGCTGCGCGAGGCGGGACTGCGGCGTTTCTGGTCGGGCTACTTCGCCGCGCGCGCCGCGCCGCTCGGGCGGGTCGGGCCCGGACCGGTGACCGCCGCGTTCTTCAACTTCCACCCGGGCATGGTGGCGCGGGCCGTGCCGGGGTGCTGGGACGTCGTGGCGCCCGAGACGTTGTGCCGCGTGCGGGCCATCGCCGCCGCCGAGGCGCTCAACGAGTACTGCGGCGTCGAGGCCCGCTCCGTCCTGGTGGCCGCGCTGCCCCTGCTGCGGCGGGCCGTGGCGGCCTGCGACGGCGCGGGGCGGGTCCTGGCCGGGGCCAACCGTTCCCTGTGGCCGGTGATCGCTCCCGCCCTCGGGACGGCCGGGCTCGGCGAGGCGTGGCAGGCCTGCACGACGCTGCGCGAGCACCGCGGCGACGGGCACGTTGCCGCGCTCGTGGCCAACGGGATCGGCGGTCTCGAGGCGCATCTGCTCGCCGCCGGCACGAAGGCCATCCCCGCCGAGGTGCTGCGGGTCAACCGAGGCTGGAGCGCGGGAGAGTGGGAGGCCGCCACGGACGCGCTGCGGCGCCGCGGCCTCCTCCACGCGGACGGCCGGGCCACCGATGCGGGTCGGACGGCGCACGGAGCGGTCGAGGACCTGACCGACCGCCTGGCCGAGCCGGCGTACGCCGGTTTGAGCGATGGCGCCCGTGGGGACCTCTACGGCGCCCTGTCGGCGTGCGCCGCCGATGTCGTCGCCACCGGCCTGCTGCCCTTCCCCAACCCGATGGGGTTGCCCCGCGCCCCGGCGGGCTAGGTGTGCTTCGGCGGGGGCCAGCCCGCCACCAGGCCGAGCTCGCGGCACAGCGAGCGCGAGGAGACCATCTGCCCGGCGTAGCGACCCGCCTCGGGGTCGTCGCCCAACCAGGCGGCCACCTCGCCCGCGACCTCGGGGGCGCGGGCACGTGGCCCGCGCCGACGAGCACGGCGTCCATGCCCGACGCCCGCATCGACTCGGTGAGGGTCAGGCCGGGCGCGATGGAGAAGGCCCAGATGCCCTCGCCGGCGAACTCGACGTGGCACATGTCGGTGACCCGGTGGAAGGCGGCCTTGGCCGCGGCGTAGGCGACGCCCCAGCCGCCGGCGCCTGCCGGTGCGGGCGGCGTCGTGAAGGCGGCCTCCGAGAGCATGTTCACCAGGCGGCCCTCCCCTCGCCCGAGCATCTGGGGCAGCAGGAGCTGGGTCAGGAGGAGCGGGTGGAGGTAGTCGCCCACCAGGCACCGCTCGGCCAGCTCGAGCGGCAGGTCCAAGAGCCGGTCCATCGTGCCGGGCCCCTGGTAGATGGCGTTGTTGACGAGGACGTCGACCCGCCCCATCTCGCCCAGCGCCACCTCGGCCGCGTGCTCCACCGACGCCCGCTCCATCAGGTCCATGGGCACGGCGAGGCAGGCCCGGCCGAGCGCGGCGATCTCTGCCGCGGTGGTGTCGAGGCTGCCCGCGATGGGCAGCGGCTCGTCGGCGGCCAGCACGCTCGAGGGGCGGGCGCGCCCCTCACCCTCGTGGACGGTGCGGGCGGTGATGACCACGTCGAAGCCGCGCCGGGCCAGCGCGACCGCGGCGCAGCGCCCGATGCCACGGCTGGCGCCGGTGACGAGGGCGACCCTGGTCCCGCCGGTCGCCGGCACCTACATCATCCCCGCGATCTGGTGCCCGCCGTCGACGTGGAGCACCTGGCCGTTCACGTAGGCCGAGGCGTCGCTGCAGAGGAACGCCACGACCCGGGCGATGTCGTCGGGTGTCCCGAGGCGACGGGTGGGATTGGCCTCGGCCAGCCGGCGCCGGATGTCGGCGGGCACCTGCGCCTCCGCCGTCGCCGTGAGGACGAAGCCAGGGGCGATCGCGTTGGCCCGGATCCCGTCACGGCCGTACCGGACGGCCAGGTGCCGGGTCAGCTGGTTCAGCGCCGCCTTCGACACGCCGTAGGCGACCCGGGTCGACTCACCGATGGTGCTCGTCCCCGAGGAGATGGTCACGATGGAGCCGCCGCCGCGTGCCGCCATCACCGGGATGGCGGCGCGCGCCAGGAGGAGCGCACCCCTCGTCGTGGTCCCGATGGCGCGGTCCCAGACGCCGAGGTCGACGCCCACGGCGTCGGTGTCGAGGCGGGGATGGCTCCAGGCCGCGTTGTGGTCGACGCAGTCGACGCCGCCGAACGCCGCCACGGCCAACTCGACGAAGGTGGCCACGGACCCTTCGTCGCGCACGTCGCAGCGGCCGGACACGGCCCGCCCTCCGGCCCCTTGCACCTCCTCGGCCACCGACTCGGCACCCTCGAGGTCCACGTCGCCGACGGCCACGGCCGCGCCCTCGGCCGCCAACCGCAGCGCCGTGGCACGGCCGATGTCCGAGGCCCCGCCGCTGAGGAGCACGACCTTGCCGTCGAGCTGCGCCACGTCAGCTGCCCCCGCCCACGCGGGCGAGCGCGCCGCCAGCCCCGGGCCCGGACGTCATGGCTCACATCGTAGGGCGACACCGTTCGGGCGTGCGTGGGCCCGCTCCCTGGCGCCGCCGAGCCGGCCGCACGCGCCGGGAGCCCCTCCACCAGGGCTCTTCACCGACGACGGCGCGGCCCCGATTGGGCCGCGCACCAGCCCGCATGGCACCATCGCGGCGTGCGCGTCCATCGCAACTTCGCCTTCGTCGACGTGTCGGGCTTCACCGCGTTGACCGAGCTCGAAGGGGACGAGCGCGCCGTCGACGTGCTCACCGCGTTCCGCGCGCTGCTGCGCGACATCTGCGCGCGCCGCGGGGTGCGGATCGCCAAATGGCTGGGCGACGGCGTGATGCTGGTCTGCGTCGAGACGCGCCCCTCATGGAGACCATCCTCGAGTTGCACTACGTCGTCGGCGTCGTCTCGGGGCCGGTCGAGACGGTTTCCATCCGGTCGGGCATCAACGCGGGCGAGGTGATCCTGATGGAGGGCGACGACTACGTCGGCCATTGCGTCAACGTGGCGGCGCGGCTGTGCGACCTGGCGCCGGCAGGCCAGGCACTGGCCGCGCCGTCGGTCATGGCGCACCTGCCCAGCTGGGGGCAATCGGTCGCCGAGACCCATGTCACGCTGCGCGGTGTCGAGAAGCCGGTGCCTGCATCGAGCATCCGGATGGCCGACGGTGGCGCCGACTCCTCCCTCGATCCCATCTGCGGCCTGCCCTTGAGCCATGACACGGCGGAGGAGATCGCGCACGACGTCCGGGGGTCGGTCGTGCTGTTCTGCTCGGCCGGATGCGTGGACACCTGGCGCCGCCGCCCGTCGCGTCCCGGGAGTGCCTGAGCCGCCGCCCGGCCCGGGCGGTTGCGCCCCGCCTGCACCTCAACCGGCGTCGGGAACCTGCCGACACCCGAGTGGGGGACGAGGAGAGAGCCGGGCATTCGGGGATGCGTCAACCGCGAGCACACGACACGTCGACCAGCCTGGCCAGCTTCTGGCGCAGCTATGTCCACATCGGGGTCCTGACCTACAGCATGGGGGCGATCGCGGTCGTGGTCTACGCGCTGACCACGCCGGGGCCCCACCGACAGGCGGTGGTCGTCCTCGGTTGCATCAGCCTCGTCGCCTCGGTCGGTACGTTCTGGTGGCTCGGCCTCCGTCTCCTGTCGACGCGGTGGTCCAGGACGTTCTTCACGTCGTGGGCCGCGTGCACGTTCGTCTTCATCGCAGCCGGGGCCATCCTCGACGGCGGCGTGCGCAGCCCCATCGCGTACTTCCTCGTCCTCCCGATGCTCTTCTCGGGGTTGGCGTACTCGGCGGGAACGGTGTCGTTCCTCGCCGCGTTCGGCGTGGCCACCACACTGACGGTCGGCGCGCTGACGCCCGATCGCAGCTGGTCCACGACGGCGTTCCTGGCCCTCGCCATGGTCATCGCGGGAGTGATCACCGCGGCGGCAGCCCTCTTTCGCGACCGGCTGATGGACCGCCTGATGGACGCGGCGACCTTCGACGCGCTCACCGGATGCCTCAGCCGCGGCGCCTTTCAGGACCGACTGGACCACGAGTCCAAGTTGGCCCGTCGCCACGACACCGCGTTCAGCCTCATCGTGGCCGACGTGGACAACCTCAAGACGCTCAACGACTCGGGTGGCCACCACTCGGGGGACCGCGCGCTGCGCTCGCTCGCCAGGGTGCTCGGCCAGGCCGCCCGCGAGACCGACGTCGTCGGGCGGCTGGGCGGCGACGAATTCGCGATGCTGCTGCACGGCACCGGCCCGGAGGCGGCCCTGACGGCGGCCAAGCGGCTGAGCGAGGCGCTGCACGCGACGACGGGCCCGGGCCAGGTGACCGCGAGCCTCGGGGTCAGCACGTGGTTGGGTGCCGACGATCGCCCCGAGGAGCTGCTGCGGCGTGCCGACGTGGCGCTCTACGCGGCGAAGCGGGCGGGGCGCGACCGCTGCGCCATTTGGGAGCCGGCGCTCTCGGAGGCCCAGGCCGGGCTCCACTGGCTGGGCCGGCGACCGCGGCACAGCACCCTCACCGGCCCGACCCGCTGAGGCGCGGGTGCCCGACGGGTGCTCGACGCCGCCTCAGAGGGTGCGGCCGTCGGGCGAGACGATGACGATGTCGGCCCGCCCGTCGCCCTCCCGGACCCGGAGGCTGATGGGTGTGCCCGGCTCAGCGGCCTCCCACGCGAAGACCACGGTGTCGTCGCGGTCGAGGGCGCGCCGCAGGACCTCGAGGATCTCGCGCTCGACCTCGGGGATGAGCGCGCCGAGCACCGTGCGCGCTTCGGCCTGGACCTCAGGCGGCTGACCCTCGAGGAGATTCACCCCGTCGGCCGCCTCCCGGCACGAGGTGGCCCGGTCCACTGCGGCTCTGACGGAACGGTAGGACTCCGAGCCCGGTGAGGCGAGGATTTGGTTGAGACGCCCGAGGTACACCGCTGCTGGCATGGGCGAATTTTAGCCCAATGGGTGTGTGGCGGGCAGGCGGACTCGGCCGCCTCGGCCGGCCGCGTTTCCGCGCCGGCGGCCGGGGTGCCACACTTCTCGCATGTTGCCCCAGGTGGCCCGAGCGACGTAGGCCGGACCATGCTCACCCCACCGAGGGTGGAGTTCGCCCGGCACGGCGAGTCGCACCTGGCCTACCAAGTGACGGGAGCGGGACCGCCCGACCTGGTGTTCGTGGGAGGGTCGTTCTCGACCACCCTGGCATGGGACCAGGACGCCTCGGCGCGGTGCTTCCGCCGGATGTCGAGCTTCGCCCGTCTGATCACCTACGACCAGAGAGGCATGGGCTACTCCGACCCCATCGACCCCGCCGCTGCGCCGAGCGTGAACGACCTGGCCGACGACCTCGAGGCGATCGTGACGGCAGCCGGGGTCAGCCACCCGGTGTTGTTCGGCCTGCACAACGGCGTCGCAGTGGCGGCCGTCTACGCCACCCGGCACCCCGTGCGGCAGCTGGTCTTGTGCAACGGGTGGGCGCGGCTCGAGGCGGCCGACGACTACCCGATCGGGTTCAGCCGCGAGGATCTCGACCACCTCGGGGCGCGGTACCGGGAGAACTGGGGGCAGGGAAGGATCTGGAACTACTGGGCCGAGGCCCGCCCCGACGTCGAGGCGATGCGCTCTGAGCTCACCTCGACCAGCCGCAACCAGGCGGTGACGCTCTTCCAGATGAACCGGGACCTCGATGTCCGCCCTCTGTTGCCGCGCATCACGGTGCCGACGCTGGTCATCCACCTGGAGGACAACCGGATGATCCCGCCCGCCTTCGGGCGCTACATCGCCGACTCGATCCCAGAGGCCCGCTTCGCACTCGCGCCGGGAAGCGACCAGATGTTCCTCCGCAACCACGCCGATGAGGTCATCGATGTGGTGGAGCCCTTCGTCACCGGGACCCGTCGGCATTTCGACGACCGCATGACGACAACGATGCTCTTCACCGACATCGTCGACTCGACGCCGACGGCGGCGGCGCTCGGTGACCAGCGCTGGAGCGCCCTCATCGCCCGCCACAACGAGACGGTGCGGCGCCAGATCAAGGCCTTCGGCGGGGACGAGGTGAAGTGCACGGGGGACGGTTTCCTGGTCGCCTTCGACGAGACCGCAGCGGCGATCCGCTGCGCCAGGGCCGCCATGGAGTCGGTGGCTGGTTTGGGCCTGGAGCTCCGGGCCGGGGTGCACGTGGGCGAGGTGTCCCGCATGGGGAAGAACGACCTGTCGGGGTTGGCCGTGCACTTCGCCCAGCGGCTGTGCGCGCGGGCAGAGGGCGGGCAGCTGCTCGCCTCCGACGCCGTGCGAGAGGCCTGTTCGGGCTCGGAGGTCAGGTTCGAGGACCGCGGCACGGCGCAGCTCAAGGGCATCCCGGGGGAGTGGGAGGTCTACGAGGCCCGCCTCTAGCGCCGGTGCGTCCGGGCGGTGTTGACATGTGACTAAAAGGTCACGTATAGTGTCGGGGTGGATGAGCTGGACGAGGTGTTCAAGGCCCTGTCCGATCCCACCAGGAGGAGCTTGCTGGACGAGCTGTTCCGGGAGGACGGACAGACCCTGAGCATGCTCGAGGAGCGCTTCGAGATGACGCGCTTCGGGGTCATGAAGCATCTCAAGCAACTGGAAGAGGCGGGGCTGGTGGTGACTCGGCGGCGCGGCCGCCAAAAGCTCCATTTCCTCAACCCGGTGCCGATCCGGCTGATCCATGACCGCTGGGTGAGCAAGTACTCCGAGCCCTGGGTGGCAGGGCTGAGCGAGATCAAGGAGAGATTGGAGAGGCAGATGGAAAAGGTCTACGAGATCTTCATCAAGGCAACGCCAGAACAGGTCTGGGCGGCCATCGTCGACCCGGAGATCCGGGCCAAGTACAACTTCGGGGCCGCAGTGAACTCCGAGTGGAAGGTCGGTTCTCCGATCAGCGTGGACGTCGCCAAGCACGGCGTCCACCTCGGCGAGGGCGAGGTGCTCGAGATCGACCCGCCGCGGCGGCTCGTCCACACGATGGCCGCGCTGTGGGACGACGAGGTGCGGGCGGAAGGCTTCTCCCGGGTCACCTGGGAGATGGAGCCGGTTGGCGACTCGGTCCACGTCACCCTCACGCACGACCAGCTGCGCGACGGCGCCAACGCCCAGCTCTTCGGCGGCTGGCCCATGATCCTCTCGGGCCTCAAGACCTGGCTCGAGACCGGCGAGCTGCTCACCACGCCGGGATCGGTCATGTACGCCTGAGCGCATCCGCCCGACGAACAGGAACGCCTGGAGTCCTGATCCGGCCTCTGCGGCGGGCTCGGCTCAGACGTTGCCCCCGCGCCGGCTCTCGGCGGTGACGCCCGTCAGCGCGGTGAGGATCAGCGGCACGCCGAGGAAGATGAGCCAGACGCCGAAGATCAGGGCTAGCACCGTCAAGAAGGCGCCCATGCCCATGACGAAGGGCCAGATGGAGGAGCTGGGGAACGAGTCCACGTTGCCCGCCCCCTCGGCCATCTCGGCGTCCTCGCGGTCAGACGGGCGGTCACCCACCGCGGGGATCTCGCCCCAGAAGAAGTACTTGCGGCCGTGGAAGCGCTGGTGCCAGAAGAAGTAGTAGAGGCCGGGCAGGAAGCCGAGCAGCGTGACGCCGAGAAGCATCACCCCGCCGCCGTCCTCGTAGCTCCAGAACCAGTAGACGAGCCCGACGATCCCGAAGAACGCCCCGAGGAAGAGCAGGAAGAGCGACTCGACCTTCATACCGACGCCGTCACCTTCCCGTTCGTCTTGCCGTTGCTATGCGCCGCCTTGCCATGGGGCACCGTGAGCGCGTCGGGGTGGTTGTAGTCCCACGTGGGGCGTTCCGAGCGGATGGGCGGCAGGTGGGTGTAGTTGTGGTGCGGGGGCGGCGAGGTGGTGAACCACTCCAGCGTGTGGGCGTCCCAGGGGTTGTCCCCGGCCGGGATGGGCTTGCGCCACGACACCACGAAGTTGACCAGCAGGAAGGCGAACGAGATGCCGATGACGAACGCGCCCACCGTCGAGACGATGTTGTAGCTCTGCCAGCCGAGGTTGGACGGGTAACTGGCCACCCGGCGCGGCATCCCCAGGAGGCCGACCACGTACTGGGGCATGAAGGTGACCCAGAAGCCGATGAACATCAGCCAGAAGTGCCACTTACCCAGGTTCTCGCGGAGCATGCGCCCGAACATCTTGGGGTACCAGTAGTAGAGGCCGGCGAAGCCGGCGAACACGGCGGTTCCGAAGAGCACCTGGTGGAAGTGCGCCACGACGAAGTAGGTGTCGTGGGTGGCGAAGTCGATCGGGGGCGACGCCAGCATGATGCCGGTCACGCCGCCCATGAGGAAGGCGAAGAGGAACCCGACGCTGAACAGCATCGGTGTGGTGAACGTGAGCTGGCCGTGCCACATGGTGCCGATCCAGTTGAAGAACTTGATGCCGGTGGGCACGGCGATGAGCAGGCTCAGGATGGAGAAGAAGGGCAGCAGCACGGCCCCGGTGGTGAACATGTGATGGGCCCACACGCCGGTGGAGAGGGCGGCGATGGCCATGGTGGCGAAGACCATCCCCTTGTACCCGAAGACCGGTTTCTTCGAGAACACCGGGAGGATCTCCGTGACGATGCCGAAGAAGGGCAGGGCGAGGATGTAGACCTCGGGATGGCCGAAGAACCAGAAGAGGTTCTGCCACAGCAGGGGTGAACCGCACGAGACCATGACGTGGCCGTTGACCAGGTGGCAGCCGGTCGCCGTGTAGATGTGGGTGCCGAAGTGGCGGTCGCAGAACAACATCACCACCGCCGCCGTGAGCACCGGGAAGGCGATCAGGATGAGGATCCCGGTCACGAGCATGTTCCAGGTGAAGATCGGCATGCGGAACATGGTCATGCCGGGCGCGCGCAGGTAGAAGATGGTCCCGCACAGGTTGACGGCGGTGAAGATGGCCGAGAACCCGGTGAGGGCGATCCCCATCAAGAACAGGTCCGGCCCGGCGCCGGGCGAGCTTGTGGCGCTCGAGAGCGGCGCGTAGGCCACCCAGCCGAACTGGGCGGCGCCACCGGCCACGAAGAACCCCATCAGCATGGTGATGGACCCGCTGAGGTAGAGCCAGTAGCTCAGGGCGTTCAGGCGCGGGTAGGCCATGTCCGGCGCGCCGACCTGCAGCGGCACGATGAAGTTGGCCAGGCCGCCGAAGGCGAAGGGGCCCGCGAAGAGGTACAGCATCAGGGCGCCGTGCATGGTGAACAGCGCGTTGTACTGCGAGAAGGTGAGCAGCGACGAGTGCGGCGAGGCCAGCTGCAGCCGCATGAACAGCGCCATGATCCCCGAGAGGTAGAAGATGACGACCGCCGTGATCATGTAGCTGAGCCCGATGACCTTGTGGTCGGTCGAGGTCAGCCATTTGAGGATGCCGGTGGGGCCGTGGTCCTCGTGGCCCCCGTCGTGGGGCCCGTGCCCGTCACCCGGCACCTGGGGCGGCAGGTGCAGCTCGGTCGGCTCGTGTGTGTCGGGTGGGGCGATGACGTCAGTCACCGTAGAGCGCACCTCCTGAGTTCCCGGTGTTGCCGCTGCCCGAGTTGCCGCTGTTGCCGCTGCTCGAGCTCCCAGAGTAGCTGGGAGGGGTTCCGTTGACGCTGGAGCGCACGCCGGCCGGGAGCTGGCCGATGGAGTTCGGGTGGGCCCGCTGGAAGGCGCCCGTCACCCGCAGCCAGGTCTGGTAGGCCGACGGGGACACCGACCGCACGTTGAAGAACATCAGGGAGTGGTAGAGGCCACAGAGCTGGGTGCATTGGCCCCGGTAGACGCCGTCGTGCAGGACGTTGAAATCGAACCAGGTGGAGTAGCCCGGGCTGGCGTAGCGGCTGAAGTTGAACTCTGGGACGTAGAAGCCGTGGAGCACGTCGTAGGAGTCGAGGCGGATCTGCACGGTCTTTCCGGTGGGGACGACCATGGTGGGCGCGTCGGTGGTCTGGCCGATGATCTTGACCCCGTTGGGGTACTCGAACTCCCAGCCCCACTGGAACGCGATGACGTGGATCTTGGCGTAGGGATGCGGCTCCACCGCGGTGACCTTGTTCTCGACCAGGACGGTCGCCACGAAGAGCCCGAGCACGATCACGATCGGCACCACGGTGTAGATGACTTCGGTCAGCGTGTGGTACTGGGTCTGCACCGGTAGCTCGTCGGGGCTGTTCTTGCGGCGGCGGTAGCGGAAGATGGCCCATGTGATGAGCAACAGGGTGAACCCGCCCACGAGGATTCCGGCGATGAAGAAGCCCTGCCAGAGGTGGAAGGTCGAGCGGGCCTGCGTCGTGGCGCCCTTGTAGGCGCCGAAGGTCGGCAGCTGGCAGCCGGTGAGGAAGAGGGCGCCCAGCGCCACCGCCACGGCGGCCAGCCGGCGTGGACGCTTAGGGCCGGGAGCTGGGCTTTCTGGTGTGTCAGGGGGAGGGCCGGTCAACGACGAGTCCACGGCGCTGACACTATCGAACCCCGCAAAAAAACTGGAATTGGCAGCCCAGCGGCGTACGCCTCAGGGCCTCAGTGCCCGTGCGTGTGCGGGGCCGCCGCCGACTCGTTGGCGGCCCAGGTGAAGACGCCGCGCGCCATGGTCGAGGTGGCGCGGGCCGCCCTCGCCGCGAACACTTCGTGGCGCGCCCGCTGCACCCCCTCGTCACCCGGGTCGGCCAGCCACGCGTGCTCCGCCAGGTGGCCGGCGACGCGCAGCGCACCCTCGGCCTCTCCCGGGTCGGGCAGCTCCTGGGCGGCAGCCAGGAGCTCGAGCGCGCGGGTGGCCAGTGCCCCGGGGCCGCCCGCGAGCGCGGCCAGCTCGGCCGCCAGGGCGCGCTCGGCGGCCGGCTTCAGCGAAGCCGGGTTGCCGTCCCACCAGCCGCCGTACTGCCGCCACACCGTGTGGACGATGAACTCGGGCTCGTCGTAGACCGGCCGCAGGTAGGGGCGGGCCTCGAGCTCGGCAGGCGCCCGGACGGTGTGGATGGCGTCATCGAGCCGCCCGCCTGCGTTCATCACCGCGAGCGTCTGGTCGACCACGGAGTCGAGCAGGTCCGCCGTGTCCGTGAGGGCCTGACGGACCCGGTCGGCACCGATCACGGGGAAGCCGTGGCCCGGCAGGAGGAACTCGGCCTCCAGCAGCAGCATCCGGCGGAGTGCGGCGGCCCACTCCCTCGGGTAGCGCTGCACCTTCTGGGGGTTCCCGGCGTTGGGCGAGGCCCAGATGAAGAGGTCGCCGCAGCAGAGCACGCGCGAGTCCGCCTGCCAGGTGATGGTGTGGTCGTCGGTCTCACCCTTCTCGTGGCGGAGCGAGAAGCCGACGCCGCCGACCGACAGCTCGAGCGTGTCGTGATACGTGCGGTCCGGGTAGCGGTACTCGGTCGGCCAGTTCAGGTCCGTGAAGCCGAATTGACGCCGGTTGATGACGGTGTTGTAGCCGGCCGTGAAGATGTAGCGGTCGAAACGGGCGGGCAGGGCATGGTGCGCGACGACCTCCGGGGCGGCCCAGCCCCGGGACGCCGCCTCCTCCTCCCACACGGGCACGCCGAAGACGTGGTCGATGTGCCCGTGCGAGTAGACCGCCGTGTCGAGGCGCGCCGGGCTCCACGTGCGGATGTCGTCGTGGACGACCCGTGCCAGCGGCGCGCTCCCCGTGTCGACGAGGAGTAGGCCGTCGTCCGTTGCGAAGGCGGAGACATTGGCGAACGAGGGGCAGAAGCCCACCCCGTCGGTGATCTCGACGAAGCCGCCCATGTGGTCGACCGGATGGAACGTCGATGTGGAGATCTCGCCGTTCCACAGGCGCTCGGCGACGGACAGGACGTCAGATGGCGGCATGGTCCCCCCATGATGGTCCGGAACACCTCGGTGGCGCGCTCAAGCGGGCCGCGCGCCAGAAGAGACGTCGGGACCGGGCGGCGGCGCCCGGTCGGGTCAGCCGCCCTGGGACTTCTCCTCCGCCGAGGGTGCGGGCGTCGGTGCGGGCGTGTCGGCTGCGGCCGAGGTCCCGTTGGCCCCCTCCGCCTTGCCGTCGGCCATGCCCTTCTCGAACTGGTTCTTCGCAGAGCCGAGATTGCGGGCCAGCTTGGGGATGGCCGCGCCCCCGAACAGGAGGACGACGAGAACGATGGCCACGATGAGGAGGTCGGGACCGAAAATGTCAGCGAGCATGAGGTTCTCCTTCACCCGGGTCCACGTGGCGGTGAACTGGGCCCCAGGTTAGACCCAATCCCGCCCCGCGTTACCCGCACGGCCGGGGCGGCCGCCCGGAGTATTCGGCGTCACCCCGCCAAGAGGATGCCCATGACCAGCGCGGTGACGCTGGCGACGCCTCCCAACGACCCCCACAGCGCCAATTGCCCCTTGGTGGTGGCCCGCTGGTGCAGGCCGACGGCCACGCCGGCCACGATCACGACCAGGACCTTGGCCATCAGCACCGCCTTCCAGGCGGAGTCCTGGGAGGAGTAGTGCACGGCCGTGATGTTCCAGATGCCGGTGACCACCAGGAGCGCGAAGGCGGGCCATGCCATGCGGGCGAACGCCCGGGCCAGGGTCTTGGCGGCGTCGCCACCCAGCGCCCGGGCCGGGCCGACGAGGCCGGTCATCACGATCTGTCCGCCCACCCAGACCGTCGCCGCCAGGACGTGGAGGGTCAGCCGGACCGTGTCCAGTGCCGGTGCCAGCACCCGCTACTTGCCCTGCCAGCGCGGAGCGCGCTTCTCCGCGAAGGCGACGGGGCCCTCCATGGCGTCGGCCGAGGTGAACACGACGCCCACCGCCTCGGCGTTGATGGCCCAGCCCTCCGCCTCGGGGACCTCGGCGGCGCGCTTCATCACGCTCTTCGAGTAGCGCACGGCCAGCGGCGCGTTGGCTGCGATGCGCTCGGCCAACCCGACGGCCTCGGTCAGCAGCGTCTCGGCCGGCACGACCTTGTTGACCAGGCCGAGGGCGTAGGCGCGCGCCGCGTCAATCGGGTCGCCCGTCATCGCTAGCTCGAGCGCGACGGCGATGGGGAGCCGCTTGGGCATCCGGATGAGGCCCCCGGCACCGGCGATCAGCCCACGCTTTGCCTCGGGGATGCCGAACGTCGCGTGCGCGGCGGCCACCACGAGGTCGCACGAGAGCATGATCTCGAAGCCACCCGCCAACGCGGACCCGTTGACCGCCGCGATGATCGGCTTGGGGAAGTCGCGTTGGGTGAGCCCTCCGAACCCTCCGCTCGCCCCCATGATGTCGCCGCCCTCGCCGCTGCTGAACGCCTTGAGGTCCATGCCGGCGCTGAACGCCTTGTCGCCGCTCCCGGTGATGACGACGACCCAGCAGTCCTCGTCATCGGCCAGCGCGTCCATGTGGGCGGCCATCGCCTTGCTGACCGCGCCGTTGATCGCGTTGCGCGCCTCGGGCCGGTTGATGGTCAGGATCTCCACGTTCTCGCGGCGTTCCCGCAACACCTCGTCTGCCATGGTGCTCCCTTCTGCTGGCGCGCCGTCGGCCGGCGCGCGTCGTCGCCGAGGATAGATGGGGGCGTCAGGGGAGGGGAATCCGGGGATCGCCGTCGGGCGCGGGCTCGGGCGCCCTGCCGGCGACCGCTGTGGCGGCCTCCAGCTGGATGCGCCGGGTGTAGAGGGCGGTGAAGGCGAAGAGCGTGCCGATGGTGCTGGCCGTGATGAAGGGTGAGACCGCGAGGAACGTCGCCGTCGGCAGCATGCCGGCGAGCGTGAGGCGGCTCGCCGCCTCGACCACGAGCCCGATGCCCCAGATCACCGAGAGCACCCGGAAGGTCCGACGGCCCAGCGGAAGCTCGTGCAGCCGGTCGAAGGCCGACATCCTCTCGGGGTCCGTCCCCGCCGAGAAGTAGCGGCTCACGTAGAAGAAGACGGGGCGGTCGTGGGTGAAGAGCGTCACGATGCAGGCGACGCCGAAGAGCGCCGTGAAGGCTGCGTCGCGGACCTTGAGCACGTAGGCGTTGCCACCCAGCAGCGTCGAGCTCACGACGCCGACCGCGAACCCGAAGAGCACGATGGCGCCGACGGCGTCGACCCGGCGGTGCCGGGCGAACTGCAGGACGATCCAGGCGACCGAGAAGCAGCCGGCGACGATCAGGGCTTGGGCGTCGGTGTGCACGTCGCCCCGGACGGCGAAGTAGACGCCGATCGGCAGCGCGGCGCCCCAGATCAGGCTGGGGAGGTGCTCGCGGATGGAGGGGAGGCCCGGCGACCAGGGACGGCCCGCCGCCGGGGATGCCGCCGCGCCACCCGGTGCCTCGGGCTCCATGGTCAAAGGGTACCGCTGCCGATCCTTCTCTCCCGCCGCGTAGGATTCAGGCGTGACCTTCGTGGCCCACGTCGTGGAGTTCCTGGTGATCGCCGGCCTCCTGGCGGTGGGCGCGCTGGCCGTGGCGTTCCTCCTCGCGCGCAGCTACGTGCGCCGACACTGGCGCCTGGTGCGGGGGCACATCGCCACCCGGGGCGTCCTGGCCACGCTGGCCCTCGCGGCCGCCGGCCGGGAACGCTATGCGGCGCGGGCCACGCCCGAGGAGCTGAGCCGGGGCGCGGCCGCCCGGGTACGGCGCCGCATGTGGGTCGCGGTCGAGGACGCCGAGACGGCCGTCGCCCACGCGGATGCGCACGACGCGCCGGTGGCCGAGCTGCCGGCGGTGTGCCGTTCCCTGCGCGAGGTCGCGGGGGAGCTCGACGCGCTGCTCAGGCTGGAGCGCCGCCTGCCCCGCGGTACCGGGAGGCCCGACACCGTCCGGGTCCAGGTGGCCGACGTCATCGGCGCCGCCCGGGACGTGCAGGCGGCGGCGCTGCGGGCGGGGAGCGACGCCACCGAGCCGCAGGTGCGCGCCATGGTCCGTCAGGCGCGCGACGAGGTCGACATCGTCTCGGCCGCCCTGTCGCGCCTGCGCTCGATCGCGCAGCCGCACTGAGGCGCGCCTCCCGGGCGCCCGGCCTCCTCCGCCTGCCAAGCTGAACCGATGCCCGCCGACGGCACTCCTCGCAAGGCCACGCCCGCCCGGGCGCGTCCCCGGTCACGCGCCGGACGGCCGAGCCTGCTGGGCGAGGGCTTTCTGGCCGGCGTGGCGACGTCGGGCTACCAGATAGAGGGTGGCTTCAACGGCGACGGCGAGCCGCACAACAACTGGTCCGGCTGGGAGGGCACCGGTAGGGCGGCGCGCTCGGGCCTCGCATGCGACTTCTGGCGGCGCCCGACCGAGGCGCTGGACCGGGCGGCCGCCATCGGCTGCAACGCCTTCAGGCTCTCAGTGGAGTGGGCCCGGCTCGAACCGCGCCCCGGCGAGCTCGACCACGCCGCCCTGGAGCGCTACGCCGAGATCCTCGCCGAGTGCACGGCGCGCGGCATGGAGCCGATGGTGACGCTGCACCACTTCACGCACCCGGCGTGGCTCGGCGAGGAGTTCTGGCTCCGCCCGGGCTCGCCCGACGTGTTCGCCCGCCACGTCGCGCGCGTCGTCCCTGCGCTCACGGCGCACTGCCGGCGTTGGGTGACGATCAACGAGCCGAACATCGTGATGCTCATGGGCTGGATCGAGGGTGCGTGCCCGCCCGGCCGGCGCATGGCCCTCTCCGACGCCTACTGCGTGCTCGACAACCTGCTGACGGCGCACGTGCTGGCGGCCGAGGCGGTCACCGCCGTGCAGAGCGGGGCCGAGGTGACGATCAACACGAGCTCGTCGTCGGTCTACGAGCTCGACCGGATGCTGCTCGACCTGCTCGGGCTGCGGGAGGCGGGCGTCCCCGCGAGCGACGTCGACCGCTACGTGGACGAGCGACGCGCCGTCCACGACGCCGCCTTCCCACCGCGCCACGCCGGCGAGGCGGCGGTGCGCCGGTTCTTCGCCGCCGTGTCCCCCTACGGGGCGGAGCGCGAGGCGGGCCGGGGGCAGGCGTGGGCCCGCCTGCGCGGCCTGACGCGGCGCCGGGTGCCCCGACGGGTGGTCGCCGCGGTGCACGCGACGACGAGGGCGCGTGGCTTCGATGCCGTCGGCTTCGACTGGTACGACCCGGTGGCCAGCCATGCCATGCGCATCCCGGGCCGCCGCACCCCCGCCGGGGAGCGCGACTGGTCCTTCGGGCGGGCGCTGTGGGACACCGAATCGCACCCGGCGGGGCTGCGCAGCTGGTGCGCCACCGAGGCGGCGCTGCGACCCGGCCTCCCCCTCTGGGTGGTGGAGAACGGGATGTCGACCCGGGTGCGCGACGGGCAGCCCGTGCCCCGCGAGGACGGGATGGGCCGGCCGCGCTACGTGCGCGAGCACCTGGGTGCCGTGGCCGACGCGGTGGCGTCCGGTGTCCCCGTGCGCGCCTACCTCCACTGGTCGCTGGTCGACAACTACGAGTGGGGCAGCTACGAACCGCGCTTCGGGCTCTACGGGCTGGACCGGAGCGACCCTTCCGCCGTGCGCTGGCTCGACACCGACGCCCAGGGTGACGACGCGGCCGGGGAGTTCGCTCGCGTCCTCGCCGGCCTGCGTGCCGGGGACGGCTCCGTCCTCGACGCGCCCGCCTGAGACGCGGCTGATCAGCCGGCGGGGTCGCTCTCGGGCGTCGCCGCCTCGGAAGGGCCCTCGAACTCCCGCTTCTCCTTGCGGCGGTGCAGGACGAACAGCACGGCGATGACCACGACGATGAGGCCGAGCAGGATGTCGGACGCGATCCCGCTGGCCTTCTCGACCCGCTGGCCGACGAAGTAGCCGAGGAGGACGAAGAGGACCCCCCAGCAGATGCCGCCGGCGGCGTTGGCGGGCAGGAAGATGCGGTAGCGCATCTTGGACATGCCGGCCAGTCCCGGGATGACGGCCCGCAGGAAGGCGGTGAACCGACCCACGAACACGGCGGTCGCGCCGCGCCGAGCCAGGAGCTCGAGGGTGGAGTCGATACCCTTCTGGCGCTTGCGCAGGGGGCCGAGCGACAGGAGCTGGCGCCCCCAGCGGTCACCGACGGCGTAGCCGACGGAGTCGCCGACGATCGCGCACAGCACGACGACGGCGACGATGCCGCCCAGACTGACCCCGCCCTTGGAGGCGAGCACACCGCCGAGGATCGCCGCGGTCTCGCCGGGGAAGACGAATCCGAGCATCACTGCGTCCTCCGCGAAGACGAGAAGGCCGATCAGGCCGTAGGCCTGCCACCCGTGCAGGGAGAGCAGGGGCTGAAGCAGGCGGCTGATCACGCCGCGCCCTCGGCACGGCGCCGACGGGTCGAGGCGGCGCCGTCCCGCGGCAGCGCGAACCTCAGTTGACGGCGCGCAGGGTGTAGTCGCGCGGGGTGAGCTGGCGCCAGCGGTCCTCCAGCTGGTCGACGAATTCGCGGCCCCGAAGCACGTGCGTGAGGATGTCCGTCTGACCCTGGGGCCGGGCGAGCATCCAGCTGTGGCCGCCGGGCACCCACAGCACGGGCGAGCGGGCGATGGCGGCGAACTCCAGCGCCGTGTGGCCCGGCGTGATGCGGTCGAAACAGCCCCACTCGTTGATGATGGGGATCTGTTGGGCCACGAGGTGGCGGACCTCGCTCCGCTGGTCGACGGACATCAGCATGCTGCCCACGGGCATCGTCTGCGCCACCGTGCGGATGTTCTGGCGCATGTCGGGCAGCACCGCGCGCACCGTGGAGTACATGCGGCCGATGGCGAGGTCGGGCAGGTCGAGGACGACGGCGGCGATCATGTCGACCATGGGCGCGACGTCGGGAAGGAGGGGCGACAGGAAGGTCGGGATGATGCCGGTCCGCTCCTTCCAGGCCGGCGTGCTGACGCCGTCGCGGTAGATCAACCCGAGTGTGCGCCTCGGGTGGTCGTGGGCGAACTGCACCGCGACGGCACCACCCATGGAGTGGCCGAGCAGGACGGCGGGCCCGGCATCGACCTTGTGCGCGATCGCCATCACCTGGTTGGCCAGGTTCTCCATTGAGACGTCCTGCCATTCGAGGGGGTCGCTCCCGCCGAACCCGGGCAGGCTCGGGTTGATCACGCGCCAGCCGAGCTGCTCGGCCAGCCGGGCGCTCTCCCGCCAGTACATGCCGCCGCCTGCGAAGTAGCCGTGGATGTTGATCGCCCAGATGGGCGGGGACCCCGGTCCGTCGGGACCGTACGCGTCCACGTTGTCGGAGACGGCGAAGCGCAGGCGCCGGCCCTCCACCATCGTCGAGCTCGGGACCATCCGGATCGTCGGTGTCTTGCGGATCTTGCGGGCGTACTGGTCCCGCACCACGCCCAGACCAAAAGGGGCCCGGCCGGCGTCGACGAGCTGGACGGGGGACGGGCCGTCGGAGGGGGCGACGATGGCGCCCGAGATCTGCAGGGAGTCGTCCGGTTGGGGCACCTCCTTCGACCTGAAAAACCGAACCGACATACGACACTCCAGTCCAGCGCCCAGCCGGCGCGCTCACCCCTTTCCCGCGACGTCGCGGGTCCTCGAAACCCACGGTACCCGACCGCGGCCGCAGGTCGGCAACTCGCGCGTGCAGCGAGCCGCCAGGGCTGCGACGATGGGTGCATGCGAGCCGACATCGTGATCCGTGGTGGCACCGTGGTCGACGGGACCGGGTCCGCGGGGGAACCGGACGACGTGGCCGTCACCGGCGGCCGCATCACCGGCATCGGTCCGGGGCTCGAGGGTGCCCGCGTGCTCGAGGCAGACGGCCAGGTGGTGTGCCCGGGCTTCATCGACATCCACACCCACTACGACGCACAGGTGTTCTGGGACCCCGACCTGACACCGTCGTCGTTCCACGGCGTCACGACGGTGATCGCGGGCAACTGCGGGTTCTCCATCGCGCCGATCCGTCCGGACGGCGTCGAGCTCCTTGCGCACACGCTCCAGCACGTCGAGGACATGAGCTTCGACACCCTGGCGGTCGGCGTTCCGTGGCGCGAGTTCGAGACCTTCCCGCAATACCTCGATGCGGTGGCGGCGCGCGGGATGGCCCTCAACTACGGCTGCTACGTGGGCCACACCGCGGTGCGGCTGTACGTCATGGGTGAGGACGCCTACGAGCGCGCCGCCACCGACGACGAGATCGCCCGCATGCAGGCCGTCGTAGCCGACGCCATGGCGGGCGGCGCAGCGGGCTTCGCCTCGAGCGCCTCGCCGACGCACAACGGGGACAGCGGACGGCCGGTGCCGTCGCGGGTCGCCGACCTCGCCGAGCTGCGCGCCCTGCTCGAGCCCGTCAAGCAGAGCGGGCGCGGCGTGGTGGCGCTGCTCCCGGGCGGGGTCTTCCCCAATCAGGAAGTGTTCCGCCTCCAGCGCGAGGTGGGACGCCCGTTCACCTGGACCGCCCTCCTCACGGTGAAGGGCTACCCGTACCACGAGAAGGTGATCGCCGAGCACGACGCCGCCTGGGCGGAGGGCGTCGAGGTGTGGCCGCAGGTGTCCTGTCGCCCCCTGGTGTTCCAGATGAACCTGTCCGAGCCCTTCACCCTGAACATGCGGCCCACGTTCGCCGCGCTCATGGGCAAGTCCAAGGCGGAGCGCGTCGCCGCCTACCGCGACCCCGCCTGGCGCGCCACGGCCTGGGACGACGTCAGCGGGAAGGCGGGAGGCTTTCCGCTCAATTGGGCGTCCATCTCGGTCGCGGAGTCACGTTCGCACCCCGAGCTGACCGACCACCCGGTGGCCGTGCTGGCCGAGGAGCGGGGCTGCACCCCCCTCGACGTGATGCTCGACGTGTCGCTGGACGACGACCTCGAGTCGCGCTTCTGGTCGGTGCTGGCCAACGACGACCCCGAGGCCATCGCGTGGCTCCTGCCGCGGGACAACGTGCTCCTCGGCCTGGCGGACTCGGGAGCCCACGTCTCGCAGCTGTGCGACGCCTGCTTCTCCACCGATCTCCTCGGCAATTGGGTGCGAGAGCGCGGCGTCATGCCGATGGAGCGCGCCATCCACAAGCTGACGGGTGAGCCGGCGCTGGTCTACGGCCTGGCCGACCGGGGGACGGTCGAGGTGGGCAAGGCGGCCGACCTCTGCGTCTTCGACCCCGAGACGGTCGCCCCGGGCCCGCTCCGGCGCGTGCGTGACTTCCCGGCCTACGGCGAGCGCCTCACCGCCGACGCTCCGGTCGGCATGACCCACACGCTGGTCAACGGGGTGCCGATCCGGGTCGACGGCGCGCCGGCCACGGACGGACTGGCGTCCCGCCCGGGAGTGGTGCTGCGCGGCTGACGCCGAGGCGCCGGCCGCTACGTGACGTCGCGGCGGAAGGTCGTGAAGTAGCCGATCGTCAGGGGCACCAGGCCCCACAGCAGCATCACGAGGCCGCCCTGCCACCACGTGAGCAGGTGCTGGAACGCGCGCTCGCCGCCACCACCACCACCGAAGCCGCGGGCGATGTCGCCGGCGAGGGCGGCGCCGGCCGCATTGGGCAGCCAGTTCAGGTCGTAGTGGAAGATGGCCCGCGCCAGCAGCACCAGCAGCCCCTCGAGGACCAGCGTCCCGCCGATGGTGAGCAGGATCGCCGCCACCTGGTTCTTGACCAGGGTGCCGAATCCGAGCCCGAACAGGCCGAGCAGGACGGCCGAGACGAGGAGACCGGGCACCACCGCCCCCACCTGGTCCGTGACCTGCGAGGTGACGCCACCGAGCGCAGCGTTCCACGGCAGGCCCACGGCGGCCACGGCCACCAGCGTGAGCAGGGCGATGAGCACGGACCACACGGCGGTGACGGCGACCTTGGCCAGCAGTACGCGGGAGCGCACCGGGGTGAGCACGAACGTGGTGGTGATCGTCTTGTGCCGGTACTCGCCGGTGACGCAGAGGACGCCCATGATCGGGGCGAGGACCTCGATCCCGAAGTAGCCGGCCCCGAGGAACTCGCGGCGCTGGCGCAGCGTCTGGACGAAATAGAAGGTGTGGCCCGGGAACCCGCCTGCGGCCGCCAGCACGCCGATGACGACGAGCACGGCCAGGGGGAAGGCCAGGCCAAAGGTGACCCACACCCCGGGCATCGATCGCATCTTGATCAGCTCGGCGCGGATGGCGTTGATCATGTGTGCGTCGCGATCTCGCCGAAGCCCAGGCCGGCGGTGAGGTTCAGGAAGACGGACTCGAGGTCGGCGCCCTCCTGCGTGAGCTCGTAGAGGACGATCTGGTTCGAGGCCAACAGTGGCCCGATCCGCTCGGGCGTGACCCCGTCCATGGCCACCTCGTCGTGCGTGAGCCGGCGGTACGCCACGTGGGCGTCCCTCAGCACGGCGCAGAGGCGGTCCGCCTCGGGCGTGCGGGCCCGCATGACCATGCCCGCCATCCCGGACGTGATCTGCTCGAGGGTGCCCTGCGCCCTGAGCTGGCCGAACGACACGATCACCGCGTCGTCGATGGTCTGGGCCATCTCGGCCAGGAGGTGCGACGAGACGAGCACGGTGCGACCCTCGCCGGCGAGGAAGCGCATGAAGTCCCGCAACCACGCGATGCCCTGCGGGTCGAGGCCGTTGGACGGCTCGTCGAGGACGAGGACGTCGGGATCCCCGATGAGCGCGGTGGCCAGCTCGAGCCGTTGCCGCATGCCCATGGAGAAGCCGCCCACCTTGCGCTTGGCGTCGGCCGTCAGGCCCACCAGTTCGAGCACCTCGTCCGCGCGCTTGTCGTCCTGACCCCCGGCGTGGGCGGCCATGCGCAGATGGGTCCGGGCCCGGCGGGCCGGATGGAAGCTGGTCGCCTCGAGCACGGCCCCCACGGTGCTCGACGGGTGCTCGAGGTCCCAGTAATTGCGGCCCCCGATGGTGGCCGTCCCTGCTGAGGGATGGACCAGGCCGAGCAGCATGCGCAGGGTGGTCGTCTTGCCGGACCCGTTGGGACCCAGGAAGCCCGTCACCCTCCCGGGCTCGACTGTGAACGAGAGGTTGTCGACGGCCAGGACGGGCCCGAAGTGCTTCGTCAGGCCGTTGATCTGGACGGGGAGGCCGCGGGTCGGGGCGCCGGCGGTCATCGGGGGCGACGTTAGCGCGGGTGTGCCGGCCCTCCCGGTCGGCGAACGCTCAGGCGGGGTTGCGCCGTTCGACGAGCTCGTCGGGCAGCAACAGGCGCACCGACACCGCGAGCTCGTCGTAGACGCGTGCCATGGTGGACCACCCGTTGATCCAGCCGACCAGCGCGGAGTACCAGACGTGCCCGATCATGCGGGCCCGGTCCGACATGTCGGGGATCTCCGGCTCGCCCATCGCCCGCGAGATGATCCCCTCCATCAGCAGGGTGATCTGCTGCTGGCAGCCGACGGCACCCGGGTCGGGCGAGGAGAGGGAGGTGAAGACCGCCGCCACGAGCTTGGGCTGGCGTCCCATGGCGCGCAAGGCGCGGTCGAGGACCTCCAGGACGCGGTCGGCCGGGTGCTCGCCGCGGGGCGGGTGCTGCCCGATGCGGGTGTCGAGCATCTCCACCCAGTGCACCAGGGTGGCAGCCAGGAGGTGGTCCTTGCTCGTGAAGTAGCGGTACACGGTGCCCATGGCGACGTCGGCCCGGGCTGCGACGTCGCGCATCTGCACCGACTCGTAGCCCCCCTCGAGCCCGAGGGCCATGGCGGCGTCGATGACGCGCTGACGCCGGGCCTGCTGCGCGCGGGTGAGCGGGCGGGCCACCGTCTGCTGCATCCCGACAGCGTATCCGCACCGTCACCTGGGTCTTCGGAGACGGTGCCGCTACGCTGCGGGGCCATGCCAGGACGCAGTCTCGGGGGAGAGGCCGCCGTCGTCGCCCTCCGGGGGGACCCCGAGGAGGTCGCGACCACCGACGGGCGGGTGCCCGGCGAGCGGGGGCGCCAGACCCGCCGGCGGCTGCTCGACGCCACCGTGGAGCTCCTCACGACCACCTCGTGGCGGTCGGTCAAGGTGACCGACATCGCGCGGCAGGCGCGGACGTCGCCGGCCACCTTCTACCAGTACTTCGGCAACGTGGAGCAGGCCATCCGCGTGCTGGCGGAGGGGATGGTGGACCAGGCCGGACAGCTGGCCGAGCTGGTCGGCGGGGACTGGTCGGAGGCAGCGAGCTGGGACACCGCGCTGGGCGGTCACCGAGGGATTCCTGGCCTACTGGGAGGACAACCGCGCGGTCTTCCGCGTCGTGGACCTCGCGACCGAGGAGGGCGACGCCCAGCTGCGTGGCATTCGGGTGCGCGCGCTCAACGCGGTCACGGTGGCCCTGGCCCAGGTGATCGCCTCGGCCTCGCCCTCGCCCGCCGGAGGACCGGGCGCGGCGACCTCCTCGCCGGCGGGCGCGGACCCGATGGCCGTGGCCGGGACGCTCGTGGCCATGTTCGCCAGCGTGTCGGCCCACCGCTACGGCTTCGAGTTCTGGGGTATCCGGACGGCCAACCTCATCGACACGCAGGCCCGAACCCTGCACTGGGCCGTCACCGGGCGCCTGGCGCCCCCCGCCGACGTCCCGGCCCGGGAGACCTCCCGGCCGCGCACTGGCCCGGTGCTGGGCGGGGCGGTGGCGCGCCGCCGCGCTACCTGAGCGCGACGGGGTTCAGGGGGGACCCGAGCCCCGCGGTCAGCGGGAGCGGCGTGGCGTCGAGCAGGAACGCGTAGCGGCCGTCTGCCGCGCAGTCCTCCGCCAGCGGGTCCAGCACCCAGTTCTGGCCCTGGGTCAGGCCCATCTCCACCAGATGGAGCAGGTGGACCGGGAGGTAGGCGTCCTCGCGCTGGCAGGGGAACACCTCGAAGGTGGCCGTGTCCGTGGCGACGGCCGCCACGTCGTGAGCGTGGAACCACTCTGCCGTCTCGATGGTGAGGCCGGGCGACGGCCACCAGTAGGCGACGAGGTCGCGCTGCTCGGGGACCAGGTGCACCATGTGGCCCGTGCGCACCAGCACGATGTCGCCCGGCTCGACCGTGATCTTTGCCAGCTCGCACGCCGCATCGAGGTCGCCGGGCATGATGGGGTAGCCGGGTTCGAGCACCTCGCGCCCGAGGGCGCGGGCCACGTCGAGCAGGACGCCGCGGCTCACGACGGTCGTCAGCCGGTGGATGCCGCAGCGGGCGGCGCCCTCGTCGGTGACGGACGCGGCCGGGTAGCCGTTGTAGATCACGCCGCCGTAGCTGCTGTGGGCGAGGGCGTCCCAGTGGGTGGCGCACTGGGTGGCCAGGGTGAGGACGTCCTCGCTGAAGCAGACCCATTCGGGGTCGGCGGAGGCCGGGACGTTGACCTGCACCATGGTGCGGGTGGGGTTGCTGCGGCCCTCCACGAAGCCCATCTGGATCCCCTCGGACTCCGAGAGGGGCAGCCCGAGGGCGACGGCTTGCCCCGACACGACCGACGCCGCCCCCCGCCGGCGTGCCTCGGCGTCGACGAGGTTGAGCGTGCCGACCTCGTCATCGGGCCCCCAACGGCCCCAGTTGCGGACACGGGCGGCCACCTCGGCGAACGCGGCGGAGACGGGCACGCGCGCACACTACCGCCGCCCTCGGGACCAGAGGACGGGTGGGACGTCCCGTTTGTCGGCGCCCCGGACGGGGGACGATACTGAGGGCGCGAACAGGTTCGCCCAAGCCCCAGGGAGGGACAGCCATGACGACCACGCGCGCGGCGGTGTGCACCGGGCTCAACGAGCCCTGGAAGACAGAGGAGATTCAGCTCGACCCTCCGGGCAGCCGCGAGGTCAGGGTCAAGATGGTCTATTCGGGCATGTGCCACTCCGACGAGCACCTGCGCACCGGTGACATCGAGCGCGCCGCCCGAGGTGCTCGAGATGATCGGGGTCAAGTCGATGTTCCCCGTCGTCGGCGGCCACGAGGGCTCGGGCGTCGTGACCGAGGTCGGGACGAACGTGACCCAGGTCGCGCTGGGCGACCACGTCGCCGTCGCCTTCATCCCCTCGTGCGGGACCTGCTTCTGGTGCGCGTCGGGCCGCCAGAACCTGTGCGACCTCGGCATGATGACGCTGGCCGGCGGCATGATCAGCGACGGCACCTACCGCTACCACCTGGGCACCGAGAACCTCAATCGGATGGCCCAGCTCGGCACCTTCGCCGACGAAATGGTCTGCCACGAGAACTCCGTGGTCCGCATCAACCCGTGGGACAACATGAAGGCGGCCGCACTCATCAGCTGCGGCATCGCGACGGGCTTCGGCTCCGCGGTCGATCGGGCCAAGGTGAAGCCGGGCGAGACGGTCGTGGTCGCCGGCTGCGGTGGCGTCGGCTCGGGCGCGATTCAAGGCGCCCGCATCGCGGGCGCGCGCCACATCATCGCCGTGGACCCGGTGCCCTACAAGCTCGAGCGGGCCAAGGAGATCGGCGCCACCCACACGGCGGCGTCGCTGGCCGAGGTGCCGTTCCTGCTGCCCGAGCTCACGATGGGCCGCAACGCGGACGTCGTGATCCTCACGCCGGGCGTCCTACGCGGCGAGATGATCGCCGAGGCCGCCCAGTGCGGCTCCAAGGACGCGCGTATCGTCGTGACGGCCATTTCGCCCTTCTCCGCCACGGACGTGCAGCTGAACCTGTTCAACCTGGCCATGTTCAACCAGACGGTCATGGGCACGGTCTTCGGGTCCCAGAGCCCGCGGGTGCAGGTGCCAAACCTGCTCAACCTCTACGAGGCGGGCCAGCTGAAGATCGACGAGCTGATCACGCAGGAGTACACGCTCGACCAGGTGCAGCAGGGCTACGACGACCAGGCGGCCGGCACCATCATCCGCGGCGTGGTGGCGTTCGACGCCTGATCGGCGTGGCCGGGTCCTCCGGCGCGCTCAGCCCAGGTGCCGGCTGAACCCCTCGGGGATCACGAGGTCGTCGGGGTGCAGCTGGTGGATGGAGGCATGCCCGAGCCCGAGCAGCGCGGACTCCACGCCGCCGCGCAGGATGTCGAGCACGTTCTCCACCCCCGCCTGCCCGTTGGCGGCGAGGCCCCACAGGTAGGCCCGGCCGATCATGACGGCCCTGGCGCCCAGCGCCACGGCCTTGACGACGTCGCTGCCCCGCCGGATACCCCCGTCGAGCAGCACCTCCACCTGGTCCCCGACGGCCTCGGCGACGGACGGCAGGGCGCGGATGGTGGCCGGAGTCCCGTCGAGGTTGTTGCCCCCGTGGTTCGACACCGAGATGGCGGTGACTCCCGCATCGACGGCGCGCTTCGCATCGTCGACGCGGCTCACCCCCTTGAGCATGAAGGGCCCACCCCACTGTTCGCGCAACCAGGCGACGTCGTCCCAACTCGGCGGCGGCGTCTGCATCCACTCGCCGTAGGCACCGAAGAACGTCGGGCCCTTGCGCCCCTTCTCGACCATGTTCGGCGTCGTCAGGTCGGGGCGCTTCCCGGTCCGGGCGAACGAGAGGAACCAACGCGGGTTGGCCAGGGCCTCGGGGGCGAAGCGCAGCATCGCCCGCAGGTTCACCGTCTCGGGGATCGTGGGGCTGCCCCAGTCCCGACCGTGGGAGAAGGACCAGTCCAGCGTCGCGATGAGGCCCACGGCACCGGCGGCGCGCGCCCGCTCGATCCGGGCCATGATCTGGTCCCTCGTGCCGATCCAGTAGATCTGGAAGAAGGTCTGGGGGCAGGCGGCTACGACGTCCTCCACCGGCATGCTGGCGAAGGAGCTCAAGCCCACGGCGGTGCCCCGGGCGGCGGCCGCCCGGGCCACGGCCACCTCGCCCTCGGGATGCACCGCCTGGACGCCGGTGGGAGAGAGCAGGACCGGAAACGAGATCTCCTGCCCCATCACCTTGGTCGCCAGGTCTCGGCTGTCGGCCAAGCCGGCCACGTGCGGCGCGAAGCCGAGCTCGCTGAACGCGGCGACGTTGTCCTCCACCGTGATCCCGCGCTCCGAACCTGCGATCAGCGCGCCGTAGACCGACTTGGGCAGACGCTTCTTCGCCCGGCGCTGCGCCTCGGCGACCGTTTCGAACCACTTGTTAGCCATAGGGACCCTCTCGTGATGCCCCGCTCGTCCGCACAGTCGCAGGAGCACCGGCGACCGGGAGACTCTACGCGCCGCGGACGTCCCGACCCACCGGGGCGGGGAGGGCGGACGGGCACCTCCAATCCGGGTAGGGCCCGGGCGCGGCGAGACGAGGGAATTTCGGCGAGAAATGTTCTCAAGGGGCCCAAACGGGCCGACGACAGAACGGGGTGACCAGAACGGAGGCGGCGGCCTCGGGCTACCGGTCAGGGGGGACGATCACCTGGCTCACCTTGTCGGGCCTCCCCGCGCCGGCGGCGCTCGCCGTCATCCTGGCGCTGCTCCCGGTCTGCTGGGCCGCGGCGTTCTACCTGGGCGGCGGCACGAGCGTGTCCCCCCTGTGGTTCTACATCCCCGTCTTCGTGGCCGGCGTGCGCTTCGGCCTGCTCGGCGTGGTGTCGGTCGGGTTCGCCGCCACGATCGCGTCGGGGCCGCTCCTCCCGGCCGACGTGGCCACCGGCACCCCCCAGCTCCTCAGCGACTGGGTGAGCCGCGGCATCTTCTTCGTCCTCATCGGCTCCTTCATGACCTTCCTGTACATCGCCGTGCAGCGGACCTCGGCCCGGGCGGCCCGGGCGGAGGCGCAGAAGGAGCACGAGAGCGAGCGGCGTTTCGCCGCGCTTGTGCAGCGCGCAACGGACATGATCACCGTCATCGACCACGAGGGCAGGCTGAAGTACGAGTCGCCGGCCGTCGAGCGGATCCTCGGGTGGCCCGCCGGCCACCGTCTCGGGATGCGGGGCGAGGACTTCGTCCACCCCCAGCACCGCGCCGCGGGTGACGCGGCCGCCCAGCGGGTCCTGGCCGATCCCACGCGGTCGGAGACCCTCGAGCTCCGGCTGCGTGACTCCAACGGCGACTGGCGCTGGGTGGAGTCGACGATCACGAACCTGCTCGACGAGCCCACGGTCGCGGGGATCGTGGTCAACCACCGCGTCGTCGACGAGCGCAAGGCGCTCGAGGACGAGCTGATCCACCGCGCCTTCCACGACTCGCTGACGGGTCTGGCCAACCGGGGCCAGCTGCGCGGCCGGGTCAGCGCCGCGGTGGGCGCGAACCATGCCCCCGTTCGGCGCCGTGCGCTCCTCTTCATCGATCTCGACGACTTCAAGACGGTGAACGACGGCTTCGGGCATGACGCGGGAGACCGGTTGCTCATTGAGGTCAGCGAGCGCCTGAAGCGCTGCGTCCGGGAGCGAGACCTCGTCGCCCGCCTCGGGGGCGACGAGTTCGCAGTCCTCATCGAGGAGGGCACAGCGGGCGGGGACATGGCCAGCACCGTCGCGCAGCGGGTGATCGACGCGCTGCAGGAGCCGTTCGTGGTGTCGGGTCACCGGACCCGCGTCAGCGCCAGCATCGGCATCGCCCGCTGCGGGGGGTCGGGGGCCGACGCGGACGCCGCCCTGATGCGGGCGGACATCGCGATGTACCACGCCAAGGCGAACGGGAAGAACCAGTTCGTCCACTTCACCGACGAGATGCAACAGGGCGTCCTCCACCGTCTCGACATGGAGTCGTGGTTGCGCGAGGCGCTGGCGGAGGGCCAGTTGTGCGTCTACTACCAGCCGATCGTCACCCTGGGCCAGCGGAAGGTGGAGGCCGTCGAGGCCCTGGTGCGCTGGCAGCACCCCACGCTGGGCTTGTTGACGCCCGACGACTTCCTCGACGTCGCCGAGGAGACGGGCCTCATCGTCCCGCTGGGCAAGCAGGTGCTGCGCGACGCATGCGCGCAGGTCCGCGTGTGGCGGGAGCACTACGACGAGAACTTCATGGTCAGCGTGAACCTCTCCGCCGCGCAGCTGCGGGACGAGAGCGTCGTCGACGAGCTCGCCCTGGCCCTCGGGGAGGCTGGTGTCCCTCCCGATGCACTGATCGTCGAGGTGACCGAGGGCGCGCTCATCGGCGACGTCCGTGGAGCGACGGCGGTGCTCGAGTCGCTGTCGGCGCTGGGCGTCACGATCGCCATCGACGACTTCGGGACGGGCTACTCGTCGTTGTCACATCTCCAGCTGTTCCCGGTCGACGTGATCAAGGTGGACAAGACCTTCGTGGAAGACCTGTGCGGCGGCACCGAGCACTCCATGCTCGTCCGCTCGGTGCTGGCCATCGCCAGGGAGTTCGGGCTGCAGGTCGTGGCGGAGGGCATCGAGTCCGAGGAGCAGGAGGCTCAGCTGCGCCGTCTCGGCTGCGACCACGGGCAGGGCTATCTGTACAACCACCCCGTCCCGGCGTCGGGGATCGACGAGCTGCTGGGGCTCACCCCGGCGCTGAACGTCGGCTAGCACCGGACCCCCCGGGCAGGGAGTGGTGCGGGCTCCGTACCATGACCCGATGCACATGGACATCCGGCCGGCGGAGCCGGCCGACATCCCTGCGGTCCTGGGTCTGTGGCGAGCGTCGGCGGCGCCGACGGCCACCGACTCGGCAGAGGCGCTGCGCGGCCTCCTGCGCCACGACCCTGGCGCCCTCCTGGTGGCCGAGGACGCGGGCGAGATCGTCGGATCCGTGATCGCCGGCTGGGACGGCTGGCGAGGCTCCGTCTACCGCCTGGCCGTGCTCCCCGGGCACCGCCGCAGCGGGTTGGGCCGTCGGCTCCTGCGCGAGGCGGAGGCCAGGCTCGCCGAGAGCGGCGCGCGACGGATGCACGCCATCGTGGTGGGGCTGGACGAGCGCGCCGTGGGCTTCTGGGAGTCGACGGACTGGGAGCACCAGCACGGCCAGCTCCGCTTCACGAAGGGGTAGCGCCCAGTGGCTTCGACGACGGCTCAGGCGCCCCCCGCCGGGCCCGAGAGGCTCCGACGCAGCGACCGGGACGACCACACCCGCGAGCGCCACGAGACACGGGGCACGAGCGGCACGATCGTGCGGGCCCGTGCGCACCCGGCCCAGACGCCCATCCCGTACGCCACGTCGTCGGCCACATGGAGGGCGCCGTAGCGCACGGGATCGATGGCGCCGGGGCTCAGTGCCCAGTCCCGCAGCGCGGGGACGAGCAGCGCCATCGCGGCCGCCTTCCTCGTCCTACGGGGGGCCAGCCCGAGCACCAGCGCGGGCGACCAGGCCCGGGCCAGGGTCCCCAGCGCGGGCAGGGCCGAGCGTGCCGTCCCGCCCGCGGCGATGTCGGCGGCGACCGCGACCGGGTCGCGCACGAGGCCCTCGAGGCGGTGGGCCAGGATGGCGACCGACGCGGCGACCGCGCCCAGGGCGAGGACCGGCCGACGGGCCACCAGCAGCAGCCACGCGGCCAGCGACCAGGCCGAGGTGTGGAGCGGAGCCAGGGCGTCGCCGTGACGGAGCGCCAGCGGCCCGGCGGACGTCCCGTAGACGGCCTGCCGAGCGAGAAACGGTCCCAGCGCCGGCGATCCGTCGTGGACGACGGTGCTCGCCGGCACGTAGCGGACGTCCCAGCCCGCGTTCCCGAGGCGCCACACCAGGTCCACGTCCTCGCCGACGCGCAGCTCCGGATCGAAGAGCTCGGGGCCCGCCGCCACGTCCGCGCGCACCAGGATGGCGGCGCTCGGGACGAAGGGGATGGGGCTCCCCGGGCGGACCGGTCCCTCGGCGGGGCCGCGGTCGAGCGACGACCGCAGCGCCTCGTAGCGCGCCACGGCACCTCGGCCCCGGACGGCCGGGACGATCCGCGGCGCCGACCGCGGCCACCAGGGGATCGTCGAAGTGGCCGAGCAGCGGGTCGAGCCATCCGGCCCCGGGCACGCAATCGGAGTCCACGAAGGCGACCAACGCGGACTCGGCCGCGGCCCAGCCCTGCGTTTCGCGCGCCGGACGGCCCGGCGTTGACCGCCAGCCCGACGAACCGCGCCCCGTGACGCGCCGCGATCTCCTTGGTGGCGCCCGCGTCGGCCGACGCGTCGTCGACCACGATGCAGCGCAGGTCGCCCAGCGCATGCGAGCAGCCGAGCCAGCTGTGCCGGCCGGTCGCGCACCGGCACGACCACCGTGACGTCGCCCGGGCCGAACGAAGCGGTCGCCGGTCGCGGCACGAAGGCCCCGGCCGACACCAGGCGGCGCGCCAGCAGCGGCGCAGCGCGGCCGGGGCCCACGGGTTCGCCGGCCCGCCACCGCTCCACCACCCCCCGGGCGCGCTGCGGAAATCCGGAAGAGCCGGAGAGGGCTTCCCCCGAGGAGCACGGCCCCGTCGTCGAAGCTGCGGGTCGCCGGGATCGCCGCGGCAGGCCGAACGAGGCGGGGAGGGGCGTCGACGCGCGCGGGTGGCGCAGGTCGGAGCGGAGATGGTGCCGGGGGTCCGCTGGGCTGGGGCACCGCCCAATCTTGGCAGTCCGGGGCCGGGGATAGGCTGGGCCTTTGCCCAGAGGAGGTCGAGATGCTGGCAGAGGATCGAGACACCCAGGACGTCGAGGAGCTGTCCGAGGAGGACGTCGACGAGCTCCTGGTCGAGGAGGTCTCCATCGACGGGATGTGCGGCGTCTATTGAGCGTGACCGAGGCGCGGCCCGCCGGGTCCGCCTTCGCAACCGGGCAGGCGTGGCGGCTCAACCCACAGGTCGCGCTGCGCGACGAGTCGTTCGGCGCGCTCGCCTACCACTACGGCAACCGGCGGCTCGTCTTCCTCAAGTCCCGCTTGCTGGTCGAGCTGGTCTCGGCGCTGGACGAGTACCCGAGCGCGGCGGCGGCGATCGCGGCGCTCGTGCCCGAGGCCCAGCGCGCCGCCTACGAGCGGGCCCTGGCCCGGCTGGCCACGTCCGAGGTGATCGATGCCCGCTGACACGGCACCCCTCCCGCTGAAGGAGCAGTTCACCCGCGGGCTCGACGCGCCCGATCTGCCTGACCTGGGAGCTCACCTACGCCTGCAACCTGGCCTGCGTGCACTGCCTCAGCTCCTCGGGACGCCGTGACCCCGGCGAGCTGACGCCCGGCCGAGGCCCGCGCGCATCGTCGACGACCTGGTCGACATGAAGGTCTTCTACGTCAACATCGGCGGGGGCGAGCCCATGCTGCGGCCGGACTTCTTCGACCTCGTCGCCTACGCCGTCGAACGCAGGGTCGGGGTCAAGTTCTCGACCAACGGGACCCGGCTCACGCCCGAGCGCGCCCGCCAACTCGCCGACCTCGACTACCTCGACGTGCAGATCAGCATCGACGGGGCGACGGCCGCCACCAACGACGCGGTGCGCGGCGAGGGCTCGTTCGCCGCCGCCCGGCAGGCCATGGACAACCTCGCCGCGGCCGGCTTCGGCCCCTTCAAGATCAGCGTGGTCGTGACGCGCCAGAACGTCGGGGAGCTCGACGCGCTGGCCGCGCTCGCGGACTCCTACGGCGCGCAGCTGCGCCTGACCCGGCTGCGCCCCTCGGGCCGCGCCGTCGACACCTGGGACGCCCTGCACCCGACGGCGGCGCAGCAGCGCGCGCTCTACCACTGGCTGGTCGAGCGCCCCGGCGTGCTCACCGGCGACTCCTTCTTCCACCTCTCCGCCCTCGGCGAGCCGCTCGACGGGCTCAACCTCTGCGGCGCAGGCCGGGTCGTGTGCCTCATCGACCCCGTCGGCGACGTCTACGCCTGCCCGTTCGTCATCGACCGCCAGTTCCTCGCCGGCAACGTGCGCGAGCCCGGCGGCTTCCCGGTCGTGTGGCGCGAGTCGGCGCTCTTCGCCGTCGCTGCGCGAGCCGCAGAGCGCCGGCGCCTGCGCCTCGTGCGGCTCCTTCGACGCCTGCCGCGGCGGGTGCATGGCGGCCAAGTTCTTCACCGGCCTGCCGCTCGACGGGCCCGACCCCGAATGCGTGCACGGCCACGGCGAGGCGGCGCTGGCGGCGCTCGGCGAGCGGCCGCCGCTCGGTCCTCGGCCACTCCAAGGTCGACCGGGACGGGAGCCCGGTCCCGGTGCCCGACGCCCGTCCGCTTCCGTTCGCCGGCGCGCGCCTGAGCCGCGTGGAGCTCGGCCGGCGCCACCTGGCCCCAGGTGGAGGCGACCGGCGGGCGCACGCGTCCTGGCCGTGCCGCTCGGCTCCCTCGAGCAGCACGGGCCCCACCTGCCGCTCGACACCGACACCCGCATCGCGGTGGCGCTGGCCGCGGGGCTCGCGGCCCGCTGTGCGGGCGTCGCGGTGGCGCCGCGCCGTCGCCTACGGGGCCAGCGGCGAGCACGCCGGCTTCCCGGGCACGCTCCTCGTCGGCCACGAGGTGCTGGCCGACCTCCTCGTCGAGCTGGTGCGCTCGGCCCGCCGCTCGTTCGCCGGCGTGGTGCTCGTCAGCGCGCACGGCGGCAACGAGGAGGCGCTGTCGCTGCTGCGAGGCGCGCTGCCGCGGCCGAGGGCGACGACGTGCTGGTCTGGCGCGCCGCGCATCGCCGGGCGGCGACGCGCACGCCGGGCGGACCGAGACGTCGCTGATGCTGGCCATCGACCCCGGCGCCGTGCGGCTCGAGCTGGCCGAGGCCGGGTGCACCGAGCCGCTCGAGCGACCTGCTGCCCCGTCTGCGCGCCGAAGGGGTGCGGCCGGTATCGTCCAACGGCGTGCTGGGTGACCCCGCGGGTGCGAGCGCCGACGAGGGCAGGGCGCTCCTCGACGCGCCTCGTGCGCGACCTGGCGGCGCGCCGTGGCGGCGCGCTGGTCCGACCGCGTGAGCCCGGCCGCCGTCGTCACCGGCGCCGCCCGCGGCATCGGCGCGGCCACGGTCGACGCGCTGGTGGCTGCCGGGTGGCAGGTCGTGGCCGTCGACCGCTGCGCCGACGACCCGGCCCTCGACTACCCGCTGGCCACCAAGGCCGACCTCGAGGAGGTGGCCGCCCGCCACGGCGCCGCCGTGCGCACGGTGGTCGGCGACGTGCGGAGCCGCGTCGGACATGCGGGCCGCGGTGGACGAGGCCGTCACGCACTTCGGGGGCCTGCAGGCCGCCGTCGCCGTGGCCGGCGTCATCAGCGGCGGCCCGCCGCTGTGGGAGACGCCCGACGCCCAGTGGGACGTGCTGTTCGACGTCAACGTCAACGGCGTGCGCCACCTGGCGGCGGCCGCCGTGCCGGCGCTGCTCGACGCGCCCGCAGCCGCGCCAGGGCCGGTTCGTGGCCGTGGCGTCGGCGGCCGGCCTGCTGGGGCTGCGCCGCCTCAGCGCGTACAGCGCGTCGAAGCACGCGGTCATCGGGCTCGTGCGCTCGCTGGCCGCCGACCTGGCCGGCACCGGCATCACCGCCAACGCGGTGTGCCCCGGCTCGACCCGCGGCCCGATGCTCGACGCGTCGGCCGCCGTCTACGGCCTGCGCCTCGGCCGAGGAGTTCGCCGCGCACCAGCTGGTGGAGCGCCTGCTCGAGCCGGCGGAGCCGGCGGCGCTCATCGCCTGGCTGTGCGGCCCGGACTCGGGCGGCGTGACCGGCGCCGCGCTGCCCGTCGACGGCGGCATGACGACGTCGTAGACGATCGGAGAACGAGGAGGACCGCCATGGCCGAGTGCACGCATCTGGACCAGATCGCCGACGTGGAGCCGCAGACGCCGCAGGGCTGCGGCGCCTGCATGGCCATCGGCGGCACCGTGGGTCCACCTGCGGCTGTGCCTGTCGTGCGGCGAGGTGAACTGCTGCGACTCGTCACCCAACCGGCACGCCACGGCGCACTTCCACCAGTCGGGCCATCCGCTCATCCAGTCCTTCCAGCCCGGCGAGGACTGGATCTGGTGCTACGTCGACGAGCTCGCCATGGAGCCGGGCTAGACGTCCGGGAGGAAACCGTGACGTCAGCCGGCTCTGTCGCCGCGACGTCACGGAGCGCCTGCCGCCCATCGGCCGGACGCGGACAGTGGTGCACAACGCCGCCGGCGTGCACGGGGCAGGGGGAAGTGGGGACGCTCTGCCGATTGTCGTGGCGTCGGCCGGCCCTGCGCCGACGAGGTGTTAACACCGCCGTGACCTCCGGGTGTTAACACCGCCGTGAACCTCCGGGTGTTAACACCGCCGTGACCTCCGGTTGTTCACACGGTCCACCTCATGGCGCGGCGGACACGGGGGTCGACGGGATGTCCGACGGGCGTGTCGCTCCCGCCGCACGCACAACGCCGCTCAGCGTTTCGGCGAAGGGCCGGGCGGACCGAGAGCAGTGCGTCCCGTAGGTGCATTGGATCCCGTTGTCATGGAGGTGGACGTCGTTGGTGACCCGACCCAGCCGGCACGGCTCGTGACCCTGTGTGACGACGATTGTCCCATCGACCTGCACTATCCGATCCCCCGCCATACCAGGGCAAACGTGCTCCAACGCACGGACTTCTCGTGAGCCCGATTCGGTCCGTGGCGGTCGCGTGAACGCCGGCTTACATATTTGTAATGCCTGTTGCATTCCCTCGAGGCAGTCCGTAGGGTGAGCTTCACTGGTCATTGGCAGGCCAGAGGCGTCGCGTGGGGACCGTTCCATGCCGAGGGGGCACCAGGAGGGCCGGGAGATCCCGGCCGAAAGGGGTATCTCCGATGGGGCGTTTGGGGATCGGTCGTCGCTTTACGCGTGTCGTGGCAAGCATCGCCATGGTTCTGGCGGGCTTCACGTCGTTTGGAGCAGCACTCCTGTTCAACGCTGATCCCGCCCATGCGCTGGGTACGTCGGTCGCCTCGCCATCGGTCACCCTTTCGACGACGGCGGCCGGCGCGACCAACGTCACCTACACCGTGTCGTTCGCCACCTCGTCATCGGGTGCATTGGCCGCCGGTTCGGGGACGATCAGTCTGGCCGCCGCTCCGGGGACCGTCTTCAGTTCGGGCGGCTCCTACACGATCGAAGACGTCACCACGGGGACGCAGTGCGGTTTGGACATTGGGTCACGAGCAACGGCGGGGATACCGTCACCCTGACCGGCGCTTGTGCCATCGCAGCGGGAGACAGCGTGCTGGTCACGGCCACCACGGTTTCCAACCCGACCACGACCTCGACGGGCAACACCGTGGCCGTCTCGACCTCCTCGGACACGACGCCGTCCCAGACCAACGCCTACGCCATCACGGCGGCTCAGGCCGTGACGGCGCCGTCGGTCCATCTCTCGACGAGCGCCGCCGGGGCGACGAACGTCAGTTACGACGTGCGCTTCACCACCTCGTCGACGGGGGCGCTGGCGCCGAACTACTCGACAGTGACCCTGGCCGCCCCGGCCGGCACGGACTTCACCTCCGGCAGTTCGTACACGATCGAGGACGTCACGACGGCGACCCAGTGCGGCTACTACAACGCGGTCACGAGCGACGGCGGGGCGGCGGTCACGCTGAACGACGGCGGTGGATGCACCATTGCAAACGGCGACACCGTCCTCGTCACGGGCACCGCGGTCACCAACCCGGCCACGACCTCGCCGGATGACGCCATGACCGTCACGACCTCCTCTGACACCGCGTCGGCCCAGACCAACACCTACGCCATCACGGCGCCCCAGGCGGTGAGCACGCCCACGGTCAACCTGTCGACGCCGGCGGCCGGAGCGACCAACGTCACCTACACAACGTCGTTCACCACGTCGCCGACGGGGGCGCTGGCCCCCTACTACTCGACCATCACCCTGGCCGCCCCGACGGGGACGGATTTCACCTCGAACAGCACCTACACGATCGAGGACGAAACCAGGGCAACGCAGTGTGGGTACTACAACGCGGTCACGGGCAACGGCGGGGCGACGGTCACCGTCAGCCTCGGCGGCAGCTGTGGCACCATCGCGGGCGGCGACACGGTGCTGGTCTCGGTCAGCGCGGTCACCAACCCGGCGGCAACCTCGACGAGCGACGGCGCTGGGCGTCTCGACCTCCTCGGACACTACGCCTACAGAGACCGGCGACTACGCCATCACGGCGGCGCAGGCGCCGGTCTCGCCGTCCGTCACCCTCTCGACGAAGGCGGCCGGAGCGAGCAACGTCACCTACAACGTCCGCTTCACCACCTCGTCGAGCGGAGCGCTGGCCCCCTACTACTCGACCATCACCCTGGCCGCCCCGGCGGGGACGGAGTTCACCTCCGACACCACGTACACGATCCAGGACGTCACGACGGGGGGACAGTGTGGGGAGTACAGCGCGGCGACGAGCAACGGCGGGGCCACGGTCGCCTTGAACGTCAGCTCGGGATGCGGCACCATCGACGGCGGAGCCACGGTGCTGGTCACGGCCAGCGCCGTCTCCAACCCGGCCGCGACCTCCACGGGCGACGCGGTGACCGTCACGACCTCCTCGGACACCGTCTCGGCCCAGACCAACACCTACGCCATCACGGCGGCGCAGGCGGTGACCTCGCCCTCGGTGACCCTCACGACGAAGGCGGCCGCAGCGACCAACGTCACGTACGACGTCCGCTTCACTACCTCGCTTACGGGAGCACTCGCTCCCTACTACTCGACGATCACCCTGGCCGCGCCTGCGGGCACCGTCTTCGGCCCGAGCGGCTCCTATGCGATCGAGGACGTGACCACGGGGACGCAGTGCGGTGAATACTCCAGCCCGGTCACGGGCAACGGCGGGGCCACGGTCACCGTGAGCATCAGCGCCGGCTGTGGCACCATCGCAGGCGGCGACACGGTGTTAATCACGGCGAGCACGGTCACCAACCCGACGTCGACGTCGACGTCCGACGTCGTGGCGGTGTCCACCTCCTCGGACACCCTGTCCGCCCAGACCGGCACCTACGCCATCACGGCGGCCCAGGCGGTGGCCTCGCCGCTGGTCACCCTCTCGACTACGAATGCCGGAGCGAGCAACGTCACCTACACGGCGTCGTTCACCACCTCGTCCTCGGGCGGGCTGGCGCCCTACGACTCCACGATCACCCTGGCCGCCCCGGCGGGCACGGACTTCGGTCCCAGCGCCTCGTACGGCATCCAGGACGTCACCAAGGGCGGCACCCAGTGCGGGGACTACAACGCGGTCACGAGCAACGGCGGGGCAACGGTGACCCTGAGCCCCACCACCGGCTGCGGCACCATTGCGGGTGGCGACACGCTGCTGGTCACGATCGGCGGAGTCTCCAACCCGACCTCGACCGTGACGGGCGCCGCCGTGATGGTCACCGACCTCCTCGGACACCGTCTCCGCCCTGACGAACACCTACGCCATCACGGCGGCGCAGGCGGTGACGTCGCCATCGGTCACCCTTTCGACGACGACCGCCGGAGCCACGAACGTCACCTACGACGTCCGCTTCTCCACCTCGCCCACGGGGGCACTGGCCCCGTACTACTCGACGATCACCCTGGCCGCCCCGACGGGCACGGTGTTCAGCTCCAACGACACCTACACGATCGACGACCTAACGACGGCGACGCAGTGCGGGCTGTACAACGTGGTCACGAGCAACAGCGGGGCCACCGTCACCCTGAGCGACTACGGCGGCTGCGGCACGATCGGGGGCGGCGACACGGTCCTGGTGACGGCGAGCGGGGTCGCCAACCCGACGGTGGCCTCGTCGGATGACACCGTGACGGTCTCGACCTCCTCGGACACGGTGTCAGGCCAGTCCAACAGCTACGCGATCGGGGGCGGGGCACAGCCCGTCGCCTCCCCGCTGGTCACCCTCTCGACGACCGCGGCCGGAGCCACCAACGTCTCCTACACCACCTCGTTCACCACCTCGTCGACCGGCGCGCTGGCATCCGACTCGGGGACGATCTCCCTGGCCGCCCCGTCGGGGACGGTGTTCGGCCTGAGCAGCACCTACTCGATCGAAGACCTCACCACGTCCACGTATTGCGGCTACTACGACGCGGTCACGAGCAATAGCGCGGCCACCGTTACCCTGACGGTGGGCTGTGGCATCGGGGCCGGCGACACCGTGCTGGTCACGGCCAGCGCGGTCTCCAACCCGACGACCCCCTCGACCGGTGACACCGTGGCCGTCACGACCTCCTCGGACACCACCCCGGCCGACACCAACCCCTACGCCATCACGGCGGCCAAGGCGGTCGCCGCGCCGTCGGTGGCCCTGTCGACCACGGCGGCCGGGGCCACCAACGTCACCTACGACGTCCGGTTCACCACCTCCTCGACCGGGGCGCTGGCGCCGGTCTACTCGACGATCACCCTGGCCGCACCGGCGGGCACGAGCTTCACGTCCGACAGCTCCTACGGGATCGACGACGTCACGACCGGGGAGCAGTGCGATTACTACAACGCCGTGACGAGCAACGGCGGGGCCACGGTGACCTTTGACGACGACGGCGGTTGCGGTGGCATCGCGAGCGGCTCTGTGGTGTTGGTGACGGCGACCGGGCGTCTCCAACCCGGCGACCACGTCGACGAACGACGCACTGACCGTCACGACCTCCTCGGACACGGTCTCGGCCCAGACCAACACGTACGCCATCACGGCGGCGCAGGCGGTGAGCTGCCCACGGTCACGCTCTCGACGAAGGCGGCCGGCGCGACCAACGTCACCTACTCCACCTCGTTCACCACCTCGCCGACGGGTGCGCTGTCGTCGTACTACTCGACCATCACCCTGGCCGCACCGGCCGGCACCCTCTTCAGCTCCAGCGACACCTATACAGTCGAAGACATCTCGAGGGGGACGCTGTGCGGCACCTACTCCAGCCCGGTCACGGGCAACGGCGGGGCCACGGTCACCGTGAGCGTCGGCGGCAGCTGCGGCACTATCGCGGGTGGCGACACGGTGCTGGTCACGGTCAGCGGGGTCTCCAACCCGACGGCGACCTCGACGGGCGACGTCATCGCGGTCACGACCTCGTCGGACACCCTCTCCGCCCAGACCGGCACGTACGCCATCACGGCGGCGCAGGCGGTGACCTCGGCACAGGTCACCCTCTCGACGTCGGCGGCCGGCGCCACCAACGTCACCTACACCACCTCGTTCACGACCTCGTCGACGGGGGCGCTGGCGCCCTACTACTCCACGATCACCCTGGCCGCCCCGGCGGGCACGGTCTTCACCTCCGACAGCTCTTACACGGTCGAAGACCTCACGACCGGGTCCCAGTGCGGCTACTACAGCCCGGTGACGAGCAACGGCGGCGCCACGGTCACGTTCAGTGACGAAGGCGGTTGCGGCACCATCGCCGGGCGGCGACACCGTCCTGGTCTCGGTCAGCGGGGTCTCCAACCCGACGGCCACGTCGACGAACGACGCCCTGACCATCACGACCTCCTCGGACACCGTCTCGGCCCAGACCAACACGTACGCCATCACGGCGGCGCAGGCGGTGAGCTCGCCCATCGGCCACCCTCTCGACGACGGCCGCCGGAGCGACCAACGTCACCTACGACGTCCGCTTCACCACCTCCTCGGCAGGAGCGCTGGCGTCGTACTACTCGACCATCACCCTGGCCGCACCGACCGGCACGGTGTTCAGCACCGGCAACACCTACACGGTCGAAGACGTCTCGACGGGGACGCAGTGCGGCACCTACTACAGCCCGGTCACGAGCAACGGCGGGGCCACGGTCACGGTGAGCATCGGCGGCAGCTGCGGCACCATCGCGGGGGGCGACACGGTGCTGGTCACGGTCAGCGGGGTCTCCAACCCGACGGCCACCTCGACGAACGACTCCCTGACCATCACGACCTCCTCGGACACCGTCTCGGCCCAGAGCAACAAGTACGCCATCACGGCGAGCCAGGCGGTGACCTCGGCACAGGTCACCCTCTCGACGTCGGCGGCCGGCGCCACCAACGTCACCTACACCACCTCGTTCACGACCTCGTCGACGGGGGCGCTGGCGCCCTACTACTCCACGATCACCCTGGCCGCCCCGGCCGGCACGGTCTTCAGCCCGAGCGGCTCGTACACGATCGAAGACGTCACAACCGCGACGCAGTGCGGCGACTACACCGCCGACCACGAGCAACGGCGGGGCGACGGTCGCCTTGAGCGTCAGCACCGGCTGCGGCACCATCTCGGGCGGCGACACGGTGCTGGTCACGGCTCGGCGGGGTCTCCAACCCGCCGACCTCGTCGACGGGTGACGTCGTGGTCGTCTCGACGTCCTCGGACGCGACGCCGAGCGATTCCAACTCCTACACCATCGGCAGCGGCGGGCAGGCGGTGACGTCGCCCTCGGTCAACCTCTCGACGGCGGCGGTCGGAGCCACCAACGTCACCTACAACGTGCGCTTCACCACCTCGGCGACCGGATCGCTGGCGGCCGGCGGTGGGACGATCACCCTCGCCGCCCCGGCTGGGACCGTCTTCAGCTCCAGCGGCCATTACACGATCGAAGACGTCACGACGGCGACGCAGTGCGGGTTGAACAACTGGGTCACGAGCAACGGCGGGGCGACGGTCACCCTGACCGTCGGCGGCAGCTGCGGCACCGTGGCGGGGAGTGCGACGTGTGCTGGTCACCGCCAGCGCGGTCTCCAACCCGACGACGACCTCCACGAGTGACTTCATTGCCGTCTCGACCTCCTCGGACACCCTCCCGGCCCTCACCAACACCTACGCCATCACGGCGGCCCAGGCGGTGACCTCGCCGTTGCTCACCCTGTCGACGACGGCGGCCGGAGCGACCAACGTCACGTACACCACCTTGTTCACCACTTCGTCGATGGGGGCGCTGGCGCCGTACTACTCGACGATCACCCTGGCCGCGCCGACTGGGACGGTGTTCAGCTCGAGCGGCTTGTACACGGTCGAGGACACCACGACGGCCCTGCAGTGCGGCTTGAACAACTGGGTCACGAGCAACGGCGGGGCGACGGTCACCTTGACCATTGCCGGCGGCTGCACGGTCTCGGCCGGCGACTCGGTGCTGGTGACGGCGAACGGCGTGTCCAACCCGACCGCCGCCGTCGACGGGCGACTGGGTGGGCGTCTCGACCTCCTCGGACACCCTCCCGGCCCAGACGAACACGTACGCCATCACGGCGGCCCAGGCGGTGCACCTCGCCGTCGGTCGCCCTCTCGACCACGGCGGCCTCCGCGTCCAACGTCACCTACAACGTGCGCTTCACGACTTCGTCCACGGGAGCGCTGGCGCCGGACTACTCGACGATCACCCTGGCCGCTCCGTCGGGGACGGTCTTCAACTCGAGCAGGGACTACACGGTCGAAGACGTCACGAAGTCCTCGCAGTGCGGGTTGTACAACTGGGTCACGAGCAACGGCGGGGCCACCGTCGACCTTGACCGTCGCCGGTGGCTGCACCATCGCGTCCGGCGACACGGTGTTGGTCACAGCGAACGCCGTCTCCAACCCGACCGCGACGTCGACCGGCGACTCGGTGGGCGTCTCGACCTCCTCGGACACCCTCCCGGCTCAGACGATCACGTACGCCATCACGGCGGCCCAGGCGGTCACCTCGCCATCGGTCACCCTGTCGACCACGGCGGCCTCCGCCAGCGCCGTCACCTACACCACGTGCGCTTCACCACTTCGTCCACGGGAGCGCTGGCGCCGGACTACTCGACCATCACCCTGGCCGCGCCCGTGGGCACGAACTTCGGCTCGGGCGGGGACTACACGGTCGAGGACGTCACGACGTCGTCGCAGTGTGGATTGGACAACTGGGTCACCAGCAACGGCGGGGCCACGGTGACCTTGACCATCGCCGGCGGCTGCACCATCGCGGCCGGCGATTCGGTGCTGGTCACGGCCAGCGAGGTCTCCAATCCGGCGACGACCTCGACCGGCGACACGGTGGCGGTCTCGACCTCCTCGGACACCCTCTCCGCCCACACCAACACCTACGCCATCACGGCGGCCCAGTCGGTCGCCTCGCCGTCCGTGACACTCTCGACTTACGTGCCCGGGGCGACCGGCGTGACCTACGACCTCCAGTTCGCCACCTCGTCGACGGGGGCGCCGTCGCGGACACCGGGACGATCACCCTGGCCGCGCCGACAGGCACCAACTTCGGCTCCGGCGGCTCGTACACTATCGAGGACGTCACGACGGGGACGCAGTGCGGGTCGGACACCCTGGGCGACCAGCAACGGCGGAGCCACCGTCACCCTGACCGTGGCCGGCGGCTGCGCCATCGCGGCCGGCGACACGCTGCTGGTCTCGGCGAGCGCCGTCTCCAACCCGGCGACGGCACCTCGACGGGCGACGTCGTGACCGTCACCACCTCCTCCGACACGGTCCCCGCCCACAGCAACTCCTACGACATCACGACGGCCGTTGCGACCACGACGTCCCTCAACGCCGTCACCTCGCCGATCACCTATGGGTCGGAGACCACCGAGAGCTTCAGCGGCACGGTCACGGGCCAGACGGCGACGGCTACCCCGAGGGGACGGTCACGCTCTACTACGGGACGACCCCGGTGGCGCTGTGCAGCGAGACCCTGCCGGCCGGCTCGGGCGACAGCGCCGGCTTCAGCTGCTCGCTGACGGCGAACCAGCTCGACGTGGGCACCTACTCCAGCGTGGACGCCGTCTTCACCCCGGGCGGCACCTCGTCGTCCAACGGGACGTTCACCTACACGACGTCGACCTCGAGCCCGACCCAGAGCTTCACGGTGAACCCGGCGTCGGAGTCCACCACGACCGCACTCAACGCCGTCACCTCGCCGATCGCCCTCGGCGCCGAGACCACCGAGACCTTCAGCGGCACGGTCACGGGCCAGAGCGGCGACGGCTACCCCGAGGGGACGGTGACGCTCTACTACGGGACGACCCCGGTGGCGCTCTGCAGCGAGACCCTGCCGAGCGGCAGCGGCGACAGCGCCGGCTTCAGCTGCTCACTGACATCGTCCCACTGGCAGTGGGCACCTACAGCAGCGTCGACGCCGTCTTCTCACCCGGCGGCACCTCGTCGTCGAACCCGGACTTCGCCTACACCACCTCGACCTCGACCCCGACGCAGAGCTTCACGGTGGACGGCTTCCTCCGAACCCACGACCACGTCCCTCAACGCCGTGACCTCGCCGGTCACCTACGGCGCGCGAGACCTCCGAGACCTTCGCGGGCACGGTCACGGGCCAGAGCGGCGACGGCTACCCCGAGGGGACGGTCACGCTCTACTACGGGACCACTCCAGTGTCGCTGTGCAGCGAGACCCTGCCGGCGGCGGTCCGGCGACAGCGCCGACTTCAGCTGCTCGCTGACCGCGAGCCAGCTGGACGTGGGCACCTACTCCAGCGTGGACGCCGTCTTCACCCCGGGGACCCCTCGTCGTCGAACCCGGACTACACGTACACCACCTCGGCCTCGACCCCGACCCAGAGCTTCATGGTCAACCCGGCGCCGGAGTCCACCACCGCCTCCCTCAACGCCGTGACCTCGCCGTCACCTTCGGCTCCGAGACCCCGAGAGCTTCAGCGGCACGGTGACGGGCCAGAGCGGCGACGGCTACCCCGAGGGGACGGTGACGCTCTACTACGGGACGACCCCGGTGGCGCTGTGCAGCGAGACCCTGCCTGACCGGCAGTGGCGACAGCGCCAGCTTCAGCTGCTCACTGACGGCTAACCAGCTCGACGTGGGCACCTACTCCAGCGTGGACGCCGTCTTCACCCCGGGGGCCCCTTCGTCGTCGAACCCGGACTACACCTACACCACCTCGGCCTCGACCCCGACCCAGAGCTTCACGGTGAACCCGGCGTCGGAGTCCACCACCACGTCGCTCAACGCCGTGACCTCGCCGATCACCTTCGGATCGCGAGACCGCCGAGACCTTCACCGGACGGTGACGGGCCAGAGCGGCGCGGCAACCCCGAGGGGACGGTCACCCTCTACTACGGCACCCCGACGGCGACGCAGCTGTGCCAGAGCACGCTGACGGCGAGCGGCGGGCGACGCCGCCACCTTCAGCTGCCCGCTGACGGCGAGCCAGCTCGACGTGGGCACCTACTCCAGCGTCGACGCCGTCTTCAGCCCGGCGACCACCTCGTCGTCGAGCCCGGACTTCACGTACACGACCTCGACGTCGAGCCCGACCCAGAGCTTCACGGTCAGCTCGTCGGTCTCGACCGAGTCCACCACCACGTCGCTCAACGCGGTGACCTCGCCGATCACCTACGGATCGGAGACCACCGAGAGCTTCAGCGGCACGGTCACGGGAGCCAGCGGCGACGGCTACCCCGAGGGGACGGTGACGCTCTACTACGGGACGACCCCGGTGGCGCTGTGCAGCGAGACCCTGCCGACCGGCTCGGGCGACAGCGCCGGCTTCAGCTGCTCGCTGACGGCGAACCAGCTCGACGTGGGCACCTACTCCAGCGTGGACGCCGTCTACGCCCCGGGCGGCACCCGTCGTCGAGACGGGACTACACCTACATGACGTCGACCTCGAGCCCGACCCAGAGCTTCACGGTGAACCCGGCGTCGGAGTCCACCACCACGTCGCTCAACGCCGTGACCTCGCCGATCACCTACGGCTCGGAGACCGCTGAGACCTTCAGCGGCACGGTGACGGGCCAGAGCGGCGACGGCTACCCCGAGGGGACGGTCACGCTCTACTACGGGACGACTCCAGTGTCGCTGTGCAGCGAGACCCTGCCGAGCGGCAGCGGTGACAGTGCCGGCTTCAGCTGCTCACTGACATCGTCCCAACTGGCAGTGGGCACCTACAGCAGCGTCGACGCCGTGTTCTCACCCGGCGGCACTTCGTCGTCGAACCCGGACTACACGTACACCACCTCGACCTCGACCCCGACCCAGAGCTTCACGGTCGACCAGTCAACCGCGCTGTCGACCTCGCTGTCGACTTTGCTGTCGGGTGGGGGCCAGTCAGGAAGCTCCATTTCGGTGCTGGCTGGCACCGCGGTCACCGACTCGGCCACGCTGAGCGGCACCAACGCCTCGAGCGCTGGGGGGACGATCACCTACAACGTGTACACCGACGCCGGGTGCACGACGCTGGCCCAGGGCGGAGGCGGAACCGCCCTGAACATCACGACCGCGGGCACGCTGCCGGCCTCGGCGGCGGTGACGCTGAGCACGCCGGGCACCTACTACTGGCAGGCCTCGTACTCAGGTGACGTCAACAACGCGGCGTCCTTGAGCACCTGCGGGGCCGAGACCGAGACGGTGACGAGCTCCAATCCAACTACAACGACGACGACCTGCCAGACGGGCCAGACGTGCAGCGGAACCGTGACGATTCCGGGGTCTGTGGCTGTCTCCGTGACTGGGACCTCATCGACGACGGGCTCGCTCACCGTCTCCCTCGGGACGAACACCATCTCTTGCGGGGACCCTTTCCGCCATGCTCCGAGCATGACGACGGTGTCCGTATCGGGCCTCACGATCAACGGGACCAAGACAGCAGTGATCACGATCAATAAGAGCGTCGTCTTCGCGAAGGGTGCACCGTGGTGGATTCCCTACGCTGTCTGCTTCTCGTCCCCCACCCCCTTTAGGAGCATCACCGGGAGGATGACGACGCTCGGACTGCTCCCGTTCTGCAGCACCAGGTTCAATGGGCCCCCGTGTGTGGTCTCTATCCTGCCCGACCGCTCCGGCGACGTGATCGAGACTCTCCAGCTCCCCGCCTCCGATCCCCGTTTCCACTGACAGCGGAGCTCACGGCCCACGAGCCAAAGCAGCGAGGATCGACGAAGAAACACATACATGAGAGCCGATGCCCTGAAGGGATCCAATGACTTCCATTCACGCCACAGGCACTGGGCAGGAGCCTCAAGCCGATTCCGACCAGCGGCTCCTACACCGAGTGCGCCGCCTCTCGCACGGTGCCGACCGGCTGCACGTCTTAGCTACTTGCCCTGAAAAACTCAACTTGAGCGAGGACCGCGGTCCGGCCGCCGTATGTCGATGATCGGGATCACCGAGTCGATCGCGGCGAAGCTGTCGAATCCTAAAGACGACGTGGCGGACGGCATCGTGGCGGGACTTCTGGGAATGCCGTCAAACGCGTTCGCCGCGGCCAACGGGCTCAGAGTTGCGCTCGGCGGGCCAGGTGAGGCGGCAGAGGAACATTCACGGGGCCACGGTGACCGCTCTGCGCAGTTCGGTGCCGACCACATAGGGGTTGCGAATCCGGAGAATCCGGACTACTTTCCGGCAAGCTGCGCGGTGGGAATTGAGACACCTGATGAACGATGCGCCTGGGAGCGTGGCCGAGCTCGGGGTTGAAGGATCCTTTGCGCAGGCCGGACGGCCGCCAATTACTGGCGCCGGTGAGAACCCCGGGCTTCGCCGCGGACGGCGGGCACCCGCTTGAGCCCTACCTTCCGCGCCTCGCCATCGACTGGATCCGATCCGCGCCTGACCAGAGATATCGGGAGCTCGCCGGCACGATCGCCTTCGTCGACATCTCCGGGTTCACCAAACTCTCAGAGAGCCTCGCCCGGCATGGCAGGCGGGGGGCCGAAGAACTCACCGCGACGATTGGCGCCTGTTTCGTCCCTCTGCTCGACCTCGCCGTGAACAACGGTGGTCGCCTCCTCAAATTCGGTGGGGACGCGCTGCTCATCTACTTCTCGGGTGAGGCCCACGAGGCCCGAGCCTGTCGCGCCGCTATCGAGATGCGTCGAGCCCTGCGCTCGGTCGGACGCCTCACCGTGCTGGACCAGAAGGTCTCCCTCCGGATGTCGGTGGGCGTGCACAGCGGCCTGTTCCACTTTTTCCTGGTCGGTGAATCCCATCGGGAGTTCATCGTTACCGGTCCGGGTGCCAGCTCGGTCGTCGCGATGGAAGGGACAGCGGATGCCGGTGAGATCGTGATCAGTGGCGCCACCGCTGCTGCGCTTAAGCCCGGACTTGTCGGGGAGGCGAAGGGTCCGGGCTCTCTCCTCCTGCGCGCCCCTTCGGTCCCGCAGACGTCGGGCGTGCCCTTCGACCTGGTCGACCCCGCTCTCGACTTGAACACTGGCATTCCCGTCGGCCTCCGGTCCGCCCTCAGCACCCGCACCGAGTCGGAGCACCGTCGAGTGACCGTGGCCTTCGTCCACTTCGACGGGACGGACGACCTCATTGACGAGAAGGGGCCCGAGGAAACGGCGCGCCGGCTCGAGGTACTCGTAACGAATGTCCAGCAGGCCGTCGACCGTCAGGGCGTCACCTTCCTCGCCACGGACGCGGACAAGGACGGTGGCAAGATCATCCTGACCGCCGGGGCGCCCTCGTCCTCGGGGGATGACGAGCACTGCATGCTGCTCGCCGTGCGCGAGATCATGGATTCCGACAACGAGCTTCCGATCCGGATCGGCGTGAACCAGGGATCGGTCTTTGTCGGTGAGGTGGGGCCACCGTACCAACGGACCTTCACGGTCATGGGAGACGCCGTCAACCTCGCGGCCCGTTTGATGGCGAAGGCCTCACCGGGCGAAATTCTTACGACCCCCGAAGTGCTGTCGCGCTGCCACACTGCGGTTCGAGGCAACGGAGCTCAAGCCTTTTCGCGTGAAGGGAAAGTCAAAGCCGGTCAGCGCTGTGCGAATGGGACTCAAGACCCGCGGGCTTCCGGCGGGCATTGACGAAGAACCAGCGTTCGTCGGTCGCCGTGAGGAACTACGGCAGCTCGAGGCGCTTGCGGCGGCCGGTCAGGGCGCGCTGGTGGAGATTGTTGGCGCCACCGGGGTCGGGAAGTCGAGACTGGCTCATCGATTACGCGAGATCACCGCCGATCGGATGCAACTGGTTGCCGTGTGCGAGCGCTACGACTCATCAACGCCGTACTACACGGTCCGACGGCTGCTCCGCGGTCTCCTCGACCTCCCGGCCGAGGGCAGCGACACGTCGATGACCACGCTGCTCGTGTCCGAATTAGAGCGGCCGCGCACCTGAGCTTCGGCCGTGGGCCCCGCTGATCGGTATGGCAATCGACGTGGCAGTGCCTGAGACCCGCGAGACGCGGGAGCTGGAAGAGGAGTTCCGGCGCGGCGAAGTTTGGCCGAGGTGGTCATTGCGCTCCTGGCCCATCTGCTGCCCGAGTCGGGCCTGATCACTATTGAAGACACGCATTTCATGGACGAGGCGTCGGCCGACCTCTTCGAGCACCTGGCCCGCGTGGTCCGTATGACCGGATGGCTTTGGTGCCTCACCCGGAGGGACGTGGGCGCGGGTTTCATCGCGCCCGACGACAGTCCCACGACCCGTCTGGAGCTCGAGCCACTAAGCGTATCCGAAGCGACCGAGCTGGCCATGGCGGCGACCCGGGAGTCCCCCGTGTCCGACCGGGAGATAAAGTTGCTTGTCGCACGCTCGGAGGGCAACCCACTCTTCGTGCGGGAGCTCGTCGCGGCGGTAGTCAACGGGGACTCAATCGACGCCCTCCCCGACTTGGTTGAGGACGTCGTTGTCGCACGCATCGACCGCCTGTCAGCTGTCGACCGCGAGTTGCTGCGCCGTATGTCTGTCCTGGGCCAGTCCTTCAGCAGGGAGTTACTGGTCGACGTCGATGGCGACGCTCCGGATGAAGGCGACCCAACCTGGAGCAGGCTGGACGCGTTCGTCGTCCGTGACGAGTTCGGCAATTTGGCGTTCCGCAACGCACTTTTGCGCGACTCGGCGTACAACGGCCTCTCATTTCGCCTTCGGCACGAGCTGCACTCACGAGCCGCGGATGCGCTTCGGTGCGCCGCCGAGCGAAAAGGTGAGGAGTACCCGGAGCTCCTGTCCTTTCACTACCTTCACGCCCAGCGGTTCCAAGAGGCGTGGCTGCATTCGTTGCAAGCCGCCGAACGCGCCAAGGCCATTTATGCCAACGTTGAGGCGGCGGAGTATTACGAGCGAGCGGTCACGGCCGCCCGCCGACTGCCCGAGCTCCATCCCGTTGAGATCGCTGGCGTGCACGAGGCACTCGGGGACGCCAGGAATCTCACGGGCAATTATGCGGGTGCGGCCACCGTGTTCCGGTACGCCAGGAGCCTGATCGCCAGCGACAGCGTGATCGAGGCCCGGCTGCTCTTGAAGTTGGCGCGGGTCGAGGGATGGCTCGACCGTTACACCAGTGCACTGCGGTGGATCACCCGGGGTCTCAAGATCCTCGACGGCATCGAGAGCACGGAGGCTGGCCGCCAGCGGGCCGAGCTCCTCGGATGGTACGGGCGCTTCTGCCAAGAGGGTGGCAAACACCGGCTGGCTATCAAGTGGTGCACCCAGGCTGTCGAGCAGGCGGAGCTGGCGGAGGACAAGGAGACCATGGCCGATGCTCTACGGATCATCGACTGGGCAAACATGGACCTCGGCAAACTCGAGAACCCGGTCAATTTGGGAGAGGGCGCTGCGCCTGTTCGAGGAGATCGGGAACTTGCCGGGTCAGGCCGGCGTGCTCAACATGCTGGGCGGACTCGCCTACTTCAAGGGCAATTGGGATGAAGCGGAGGTGCTCTACCGGCGAGCACAGGCCACGGTGCGCCGGACCGGTAACGCTGTCATGGATGCCTTCTACGTATTCAACATCGGTGAGATAGCGCTCGACCAAGGCCGTCTCGACGACGCCGAGCAGGCGTTTGTCGCCGTGAGCCGTACGTGGCGTGCGGCGGGCTACCGAGCCGGCGTGGCTGACGCCAAAGGTAAGTTGGCCAGGGTCAGAGCACGCCAAGGCCGCCACGACGAGGCCCTGGCTCTCTTCGAGTCCGTTATTGAGGAAATGGTTGCTATCGGTAGCCGGAGCGACGCGCTCGAAGCAACTGCCCGTATGGCGGAATGCCTCCTCTTGAGCGGCGACTTCGCCGAGGCACTCGCCGTGTCCGACCGTTGCCTCGATCTTGCCCAAAACCTGGGTGGGGTTCCCCTCAGATCCCCCTGATCCATCGCGTCCGGGGTGCCGTGCTGGCCAACTCCGGAGATGTCGGAGCGGCGATCGAAGCCCTCAGCCAGAGCCTGATTGCGGCACGGAGCCGCGGGGCCGAATACGAAGCCGCCCTGACCCTGCGTGTCTTCGCCGAGTGTGAGTCGAAACTCCGCCTGTTGTCTGAGGAAACCCTGAGAAAGCTTATGGTGGTGTGGACCCCCGAGCTAGTGGATCCCAAGCGGAGGGCCGCCGACAATGCTGCGTCAACGCGACTATGAAGAGATCTGGTGGTTGACGCTGCGCCGTCGGGGCAGTCAGTGGAGGTGGGTCCGGAGCTTCGCGAGCTGTTGCGCGGCATCCCGCTGTTCGCCACGCTGCTAGAGGATGAGCTCGACGGGGTCCTGTCGCGATGTCGGACCGAGTTCGTAGGCGCCGGGGACTGGTGCGTCCGCGCCGGCGACCCCGCCGATGCCCTCTACGTCGTCGTCTACGGGAGGCTGCAGACCTACGTCGACGAGGAGCCGGGCAACGCCATCTCGCGGGGCCACGTTTTCGGCGAGATCGGCATGATCACCCGGGAGCCGCGCCTGGCCAGCATCCGCGCCGTCCGTGACACCCAGCTCCTGGTGATTCCGGCGGACGAGTTCGACCGCTTGGCCGACGAACAGTCGGGCTGGCTCCGGCGGGCCGCCCAGGTGGTCACGGAACGGTTGGGCTCACCCTCCCGGCGGCCAATGTTGGAGCACGTCCTGACGCTGGGCGTGTTCACCCTGGGTGAGGGGCGGGGTGCCGTCGACCAAATGGCCGAGCTGGCCGCTGAGCTGGGTAGGCACGCGCCCACCGCTCTGGTGGGCGCCGCTGACGCGCCGCCACCGGTCGGTCGCGCCTCCCTGGGCGCACCAGCTCGAAGGTAGGCACCGTTACGTGCTATATGAGGGTTCGTCGGGGGACCGGGCCTGGGGTGAGTGGTGCCTGAGGAACTGCGACCGCGTCGTGATCGTGGCCGATGCCGATGCCTCCGTAGAACAGCTCCCCCGGCAGTCATCCGCGAGCTCCCAGCGAGGCGTCTCGACGGGAACCTCTTCATCCTGCTGGTCCAGCGAGCCCAGGCTGAGCGGCCCCAGTTGTCCGCGGGCTGGCTGGACGCAGCCGGCGACGGGCCGGTCCTACACCTTCGTCGGAGCGTCGCCAGCGACGTGGGTCGCGCCGCCCGTTTGGTGACCGGACGGGGTTGCGGGCTGGTGCTAGGAGGCGGTGGACCGCGGGGGTGGGCCCATCTGGGGGTTATGCAGGCACTTGACGAGATCGGGCTGCCAGTAGACATGGTGGGCGGCACCAGCATCGGGGCCGCAATGGGGTCGTGCCTTGCCCTCGACCTCGATTCGGCGACCCGGCTTGAATGGGCGACCACCGGGTTCGTCGACAGCGGCAACCTGTTCCCGCCGACCCTGCCCGTGCTGTCGTACACCTCGGCCCGCAAGGTGCGCAAGCTTCTGGAGGATCCGAGCCATCTGGGCGACCGTGCCATCGAAGAGACCTGGCTCCCCTTCTTCTGCGTGTCCGCCAATCTCACCCGGGCCAAGGTGGTTGTGCACGATCGGGGGTCCCTGGCCACCGCGGTACGGGCCAGCCTGTCGATCCCCGGGATCTTCCCGCCGGTTCGTCATGGATCAGATTTCCTGGTGGACGGAGGCGTTCTGAACAATCTTCCCGTCGACATCATGCGGAGCCGACCCGGGATCGGATTGGTCGTCGCCGTGGACCTGTCGGTCGACGAGGAGGTGCGTGCGGCCCCCAGCTACAAGGAGACGCCATCGGGCTGGAGACTCCTGGCCGACCGCCTCACCAGGCGCCGGGACATGAACGCCCCGCCGCTCTCGCTCAACGTCCTCATGCGGGCCATGGAACTGCCGGGCATCGACGGGCAGCGTCGCCTCCTCGCCGACTACCCCCCGGATGTGTTGATCCGGCCCGATGTCTCGCGCGCCGGCATGCTCGACTTCCAAAGTGCCCGCAACCTCGTCGAAGTTGGCTACCGCGAGGCCATGAGCCGTTTGGAGGAGTTGCAGTCGGTGGTGCATTCGGACTGAGGAGCTACCCGTCCGGTGGCCAGCGAGGCGGCCGCCGCGAGCGCTGCTCAGAGGGCGGTGCCCTCGAACTCGATCGGTCGGGGAGCGGTGGCGCCGACGGCCAGGAACCGGCCTTGGCGCAGCGCCGCCACGGCCGCCTCGCCGGCTTGGCGGCCCGCCTCACGGGCGTGATCGATCTGATGGAATTCGAGCAGCCCGATGCCCGTGGTGTCGGGGACAACGGTGACGGTGGCCTTCTCGCTGCGATCGCCCTCCGGTCGTCGGTCACCCATCTGCATGACGAGCAGCAGCGTCTCGCCCAGTGACGGCGTCCCCTCCCCGGCGGGGCACGACGAAACGCTCCCGAAGTGCACGGCCACCACCGGCCCCTCGGGGTGCTCACACAGCGGCCCGACCGGGCAATTGTCGGTCAGCGTGCCATCGACGAGCACCCGGTCACCGAGTCGCTGCGGGGGGAAGAGAACCGGCAGGCACATGGACGCCCCAACAACCTCCGCCGTCGATCCTCGCTGGTGGTACACCGGAACACGTTGGTACAAATCGGTGCTCACCACCACGAGCTCTCGGGCCAGCTCCTCGAGCCGGCTGTCGCCGAAGCATCGCCGGAGCATCGCCTTGCCTCGTTCGCCCTTGGCCAGGCTGGTCAGCGACGGACGGAAGTCCCCGAACGGGCGGCGCCGGACGAACTCGTCGAAGACCCGCTCGTCCACCTCCTCTGCGGTGGACCCGGTGGCGTACAGCGAGGCGATGAGTGCCCCCATGCTCGCCCCGGCCACCCGGTCCACCGTGATGCCGGCGTCCTCAAAGGCGTGGAGCACGCCAAGATGGGCCAGTGACCAGCGCGCCGCCGCCCGCCAGCACGAGCCCCACACTCCGGCCGGCCAAGCGTGCGGTGAGCGGGCGGAGCCGCACCGGCCAGCCGCGGCGGTCTGCACCGACGTGGTACACCCGGCGGCACCCGGTGTCATCGTGCCATCGCAGGATCTGCGCCGGTGTCGGTGCCGCGCCGGTCAGCACGACGTCGCACTGGACCTCGGGGCGGGGAGCCGCGGAGGGCTCCGAGTCGCCGCCCACCAGGACCACCCGGTCCGCCTGGCGCAGGCACGCCTCAGCCCAGGGGCCACCGGCCCCGGCGACCAACAGCACCCGGTCATGGTCGGCTTCGGCCCGCTGCAGCTCCTGGGGCGGCGTCTCTCCCCCCCTCGCCACCCGCAGGCCGGCGGACAGCGACTCCACGAGGACCTCGCTCACCGCATCGGCCGGGGCGCCCGCATCGAGGGCGACCACCGCGACGACCTTCGGCGCAGGTGACGGGGGCGGGCTCAGTGGCCGGCTGTTCTGCAGGCGGAAGGCGACACCACGTGCCATGGCCGCCATCACCGCCGGATCCGACGCCGTGAGCTCGGTAAAACGCTGTCGGCTCACCCTGACCAACGTGGAGTCGCGGCGGGCGATCACCGTGGCCGACCGTGGTGCGTCGGTGAGCAGGGCCAACTCACCCAGCGTCGACTCCGGGTACACATCCAGGGTGGACCCGTCCGGTCGCCGCAGAGCCAGGCGGCCGGCGATGAGCACGTACATCGCATCGGCCGCGTCGCCGGCGTGGAACAGGGTGGTGCCGGCCGACAGCTCGACCTCGTCGCCGCTATCGAGCACGTCAGCGCGCACCGACGCCGGGAGGAGGTCGAGGAAGTCCCTCCCGCTCTGACCCGCGGTCATGGTCGGCTGGGCGTCGGCCTGCCGGTCGAGCAACGGCGGTCCCGACGAGACGTCGAGATCTTCACCCGCCTCTCGGATCCGCCCGAAAAAGAGCGCGAGCACCGCCGCCGCGGCGAAACTGGCGGCAGCCAGCTCCCATCCCCGGCGAATGGCGTCGGCGAAGGTGGCCAGCGTCGCGTGGGAGATGAAGACCGTCAGGAGGGCGATCCCCAGCACACCCCCGAACTGTCGGGCGCTCGCGTTGACCGCCGACGCAGTGGCGTAACGGCCGGCCGGCACGGTCGCCAGGCCGCCGGCCGAGGCGGTCGGCAGAGTAGCGCCCACCCCGATCCCGCTCAGGATCTGCCCGGGAAGCCACTCCCCCCAGAAATCAGGGTGGAGGCCAACACGGTTGATGTACCAGATATAGGCGCCCGACCACACCAACGCGCCAGGCACCACCACGGCGCGAGGGCCGAACCGCTCGGCCAGCCGCCCGGCGGGCACCGACACCAGTGCCGCCACCACGGCGCCCGGTGCCACGGCCAGGCCCGCCTTCAACAGGGAGTATTGCCAGACGTAGTGGAGCCACAGAATGCAGGCCAGCAGGTAGGTGTAGAGGCCCAACCCACCGGCGATCGTGATCAAGTTGGAGATCAGAAAGCCGCGGATCCGCAGGAGTTGGGGGTCGAGCACGGGTGAGGGGTGGTGGGTCGAGCTCAGGACGGTCAGGGTCATGCTGACGACGGCCACGGCGAAGGTGGCCAGGATGGCCGGGCTCGTCCAGCCCCAGTTCCCCCCCTGCACGATGCCGAGGGCAACTGCTCCGAGGCTCAACGAGAGCAACAGCGCCCCGCGCAGGTCGGGCATGATCCGGCTGCCCGGCGCCCTGCTCTCGACCACCATCCGCCGAGTCAGAAGAAAGGCGATCAAGCCGAGGGGAACGTTGATCAAGAAGACGAGACGCCAGTTGTAGAGGTCGACCAGCGCCCCGCCGATGGGGGGGCCGATGCCCGCCGCCAGCGCGGCAGCAGCCGCCCACAGGCTGAGAGCCTGGTTCCGGCGTTCCGCCGTCGAGGCGTGCACCACGATGCCGAGTGAGGCTGGGACCAGCATGGCAGCCCCAACCGCCTGCAGCGCCCGGAAGACGATGAGCATCCCCACCGATGTCGACAGCGCGCAGAGCGCGGACATAACGGTGAAGATGGTCAGGCCCAGGTTGAAGAGGCGACGCCGCCCCAGCAGGTCGGCGAAGCGACCGGATAGGACGAGGAGCCCGGCGAAGACGACGTTGTACGCGTTCAGGATCCAGGAGAGGCTGGTCACGCTTGTGTGCGGGAACGCCGCCTGGATACTGGGGAAGGCGACGTTGACGACCGTCGAGTCCAAGAAGGCGAGGAAAGCCCCGCCGGCGGCGACGACCACTGCCGCCATCGGCACGTACCGGCGCACCGCCCTGGCGCCGAAGGGAGGGGGACGCACTTCCCCGCCGACCGTCGACCCGTTCATCTGTAGGAGAGAGTCACCACTCGTCGTCACTCCGATTCTCCGTGTTGCACCGCTTGGTTGCGTCGGGACAAGGCGTGGCGCAACGGAGGCACGTGCCTGCGCTGCGGCGCCGGGTGATCAGCATTGCGGCAGTCGTGGCAGGCGCGGGCCACGAGCAGGTAGCGTACAACCGGGGCCATGTGGAGTGTCGGGTCGCGACCTTCCACGATGGCCGCCCGCTTCGTGGTCGGCGAGACAGGAATGGTCCCGGGTGTGCGAACTGGTACGAGTGAGCACTCGCACGGCCGAGCCGTCAAGCCTTACTCAAACCCGGCGGCTCGGCACCGAACCTGGCACGGGCCGCCAGCGGGATTGCTCGATGTCGACGCTCCTCCGACAGGGGTTCGAACAAACCCTTTACTTCCGGAGCCGAGCCCGCGCCAAGCGGTTCGGGACCTGAATTTCGCCCCAGCTCAGGCTTTCGCGCTGCATCACCCCAGTTCAGGGGGCCAGGAGGGGCTCGAACATAGTCCCATCCGCTCCACCAAAGAGAACTCGAACCCTAGAAATCTTCAGACTCCGGAGCCCTCTACTGCTTGGAAGGTCTGCCCGGCCGGCGAGCACGTTCGCGATCCCTTGCATCCAACGATGGCCTTGTCGAGGAGCACCCTGGCCTCTTCGGAGTCATCGGTCAAGTAGATGTCGCGCGCCGAGTCCTTGGCCAACCGGGTGACCAGGAGCTCGCCATGGGGATCGCCGTGGCGCAACCCGAGCGGCACACGGTCATGACCGCGCTCGTCGAGGCTTTCGTAGGCCGGGGCCAATTGCGCGCCGCTGCGCAGAGTGACTTTGGTCCTTGGAGCGGGGGATGGACCGGGTCCGGTGCGACGTCGCGGAGCCCGCGATGGAGCCGGGCTAGCCGCTCTGCCCGTAGGTCGTGGCGCGGTCGCTCGGTGCGGGTCGACGCCCACCCGCGCACCGCGCGCCGCAGGTCGGCCACGAGCGGCGGGCACGGTGGCCGCGCTGCCGGCGTGAACGGTGGCGTGCAGCGAGTCGGGACGGTTCTGCCGGTCGAGGTACCAGCCCTCGGCGGCCAGCCGCTCGCCGACGGCAAAGATGTCGAGCGCATCGGGGTCGCCGGCGCCGAACGCCATGCACGGTCGCCGGTGGGTCGCCCCGCACGTCGAGCCCGTCGACGGACTCGATGCCGGCCCGCAGCTCCCGCGCCGCGTCGTGCGCCGTCCGGGTCAGCTCGAGATAGCCGGACGCGGCCGATGTGCATGAGAGCCGCCCAGGCCGCCGCGATCGGCCCCGCCGGCCGCGTGCCCGCCATGGCCGTCGAAGCGTAGAAGCCCCCCAGCCAGTCGGTGGTGACGAAGAGCTGCTTGCGGGCCAGCTCGTGTGTCCGGTAGAGGATCACCGAGACCCCCTTGGAGGCGTAGCCGTACTTGTGCACGTCGGCCGACATGGACGTCACGCCGGGCAGGCGGAAGTCGAACGGCACGTCGAGGCGGCCGAGGTCGCGCGAGGAACGGGAGGAGGAACCCGCCCATGCACGCGTCGACGTGGCAGAGGATGCCGCGATCAGCCGCGACGGATGCGATGTCGGCGACTGGGTCGATCACCCCTTGGGGATAGGTCGGCGCGGAGCAGACGATCATGATGGTGTCGTCCGTGCACGCCTCGGCCAGCACGGACGCACCGACCCGGAAGTCGTCGCCGACCGGCACCCGGACGAGGTCGACGTCGAAGTAGTCGGCTGCCTTGGTGAAGGCCGCGTGCGCGCTCTCGCCGGCGACGACGCTGGGCCGTGCGATACCGCGCTCGCGTCCGACGTCGCGGGCGGTCTTCACCGCTTGCAGCAGGCTCTCGGTGCCGCCCGAAGTGAGATAACCCTCGACCGCGCCGCCAGAGGCCGGGTCGTCGGCGCCGAGCAACGTCGCCGTGTTGCACACGATGTCGTGCTGCATGGTGCCGATGCTGGGGAATGCCAGCACGTTGAGCCCGTTCTCGGCGCTGAAGAGGGCCAGCGCGTCGGCCAGCAGCTCGTGCACGTCGTCGCCGGCGGAATAGACCAGGCTGAACACCCGACCGCCCCTCCAGTCCTGGTCGTCCTGCTTCATGGCCAGCAGCCGCCGCATCACCTCGTCGCGGGGCAGCCCACGCTCGGGCATCGGTGTGTGCGGGAATGCGTCCACCGGGCGTTCTTAGCGCAGGGCCGGGGCCGGGTGCTGAGGATCCGGACGCGGCGCTCCCCGGCCCGAGTACCCGGGCCGGGGAGCGTGGTGCCGCACATCTGAGAGGAACCTAGGGCTGCGAAGGCTCTGGCATCTTGTCGTGGCCGTTGGTGGCCTCGCTGTGCACCCGGAGGTCGTCGGTGTGCACAATGAGCTCCTCGTCTCCGGGGGTACGGCGGGCGTGCCACAGGCCGAAGGCGACCAGCAGCGCCATGATGCCGGCCAGAGCGAACGCTGCGATCCCGGCCCAGAACGCAATCGTGGCGATCACGCTGAAGGCGTAGGCCTCGAGCAGGAGCCCCCGCAGCGTGGTGCCCGTGAACACCGTCTGGACCTCGGCGGCCAGTTTGGCGTTGGTCGGGTCGGCCCGGGAGGCGGCGCTCACGGAGGCGTAGACGCCGTGGTAGGGCATCGCGTCGAGGTGATAGGCGATGAAGTGGTCGGCATAGGCCTCGGCCTGGGCGCCGGTGGTCAGGGGCTGTCCCGCGTACTGGAGCAGGTAGGGCAGCATCTGCGGGGTGATCTCGGTGCCCGGCTGCGCGTGCGCGAACTCGGCCCGGGTCGGGAACGTGATGTCCTGGGCGGCCAACTGGTTGTGCACGTTGGAGTTGGCGAAGCTGTAGCCCCACATGAGCAGGGCGCCGGCGACCACGAGGGCGACCACCACGACGGCACCGATTGCGCTGGCGAAGACGTCGAAGAACTTTCGCTGCATGACCGCTCCTTTGTTCGAGTTTCGGTGACTCCTCCAGTGTCAGCGAGCACGCCGACGCCTCATAGGGCCCTAAGTCCGTCGAGAATGTGACAAAGGTCCTTTTTTCCGATGCGCTCGACCGAGCCTCCGGGCATCCCCCGATGTGGGCTTCGCCGGGCAGGGCGCCTGCAATCATCAGGACGTGGACCGATCGGACTTCGACCGGCGCTAGGTGGCCCATGGAGACGCCTCCACCCACAACGGTCGACCAACGCGACCTCCGTCGTCACCTGGTCAGCGCCTGGGGCCTGGCGGCCGATGGGCACCTGCGCTACGTCCCCAAGGGCGCCGGCAGTTATCACTGGATCGCCGCGGCCCTCGGGAGACCGGCCTACTTCATCACGGTCGACGACCTGGACACGAAGCCATGGATCGGTCGGGAGCGCGACGAGACCTTCGAGGGACTGTCGTCGGCCTACCAAACCGCCTCGGTGCTGCACGACGAGGCTGGACTCGACGTGGTCGTCCCCGCGCTGCGCTGCCCCGACGGCTCGCTCACCCTGCGCCTCTCCCGCCAGTACAGCTTGGCCGTATTCCCCTTTGTGGAGGGCGATGCCGGCACCTGGGGTGACTCGCTGACCGAGTCCGAGCGCAATCTCGTGCTCCAAGAGGTGGCGAGCCTCCATCAGGCGACGGCGCGGGTGCGGGTCCCGATTGCGCCTCGACCGTTGGACCTTCCGGAACGACCGCTCCTGTCGGGGGCCCTGGCGGCGTTGGACCGCCCCTGGGAGGGCGGCCCCTTCTCGGAGGCCGCCCGCCGCGCCCTGGCCGGTCACGTCGTCGACGTGACCCGATGGCTGGAGGCCCTCGATCTGCTCGCCCGGAGACTCGAGGAGACGGGGACGGACCTGGTCATCACCCACGGCGAACCGCATCCCGGCAACCTCATGCACACGGTCGAGGGGTTGCGCCTGATCGACTGGGACACCGTGGCACTCGCCCGGCCCGAACGCGACCTGTGGATGCTCGACGACGGTTCGACACCGGGGTTCGGAGCGTACGAGGAGCTGACCCGGAGAACGGTGAGCACCACGGCCATCGACTTCTATCGCTTGGCCTGGACCCTCTCCGACATCGCCTCCTTCGCCTCGATGTTCAGGTCGCCTCATGAAGAGACGACCTGGACCCAGCAGAAGTGGGACGGATTCCGGCGGCTTCTCGAGGGTGCACCGTCGGCTCCGTACGGAAACCCGACGCAGCTCGGGACCAGTTGACTTTCCTGCTTGAAAAGTAATAGTCGTCGCCCTCCTGGCGTCGACGGATTGGGCGGATTTCTCGTTCGTGCGTGATCGCCTGGGAATGTCCGATTCGGCTCTGTCCAAGCAGTTCTCGATCCTGGAGGACGCGGGATACGTCACGATCGATCGATTGGTGACGAATCGCAGGCGACGAGTTCGCGTCCGCCTGACGCATGAGGGTCGCGAAGCCTTCGAGGGACACGTGGCGACCCTGCAGTCGGTCATCGCCATTGCAGAGTCGGTGTCTCCCTAGCCCCAACGAGTTACCCTGAGCACGAGAGCAAGCGGTGCTCGCCGGAAGGAAGACATCGTGAACGAAGAAGGTTGGTACAAGGACCCCTACGGGCGGCACGAAGCCCGCTGGATCTCAGACGGGACCCCCTCTGCTCTTGTTCGAGACGGCGAAGTCGAATCGCAAGATCCACCTCCGGACGAGCCGATCACGGCTCCAATGGAGCGGGTTGCGGGGCCGACTCGTGTGGACGGCGGCGACCTCAAGCGTGCGGACGAGGCCGAGAGCCACACTTTCGACCCGGCTGCCATGATCGACGCGGGCGAGGAGTCCATCGACAGCAGCTGGTGATCCCGGTTGGCCGACCAGGCATTGAAAGCTCCAAGAGGTCTCGGGTGGGTGCGGACGCGATCGGTCAACCCGCCTGAACCGAGGCCGGGTCGATGCCGACCCCGCCCGCCGCACTGCTGGCGTACACGGCGAGCGCGAACCGCAACACGTCGACGGCCTCCTCAGCGCTCCACCACAAGGGGCCCTCGCCGGTACGGAGCCAGCGCAACCAGTGGCGTCCGGAGTCCCGGAAGCTGCTGGCCCAGTCGTCGTCCAGCGCATGGTAGGTCCGCATCTCGCCGTCGACGTACGTCTCCAAGCTCGGTTGTTGGATCCCCCGGCCGGTGCACCGGTTCACCCGTGAGAACCCGCGACGACCCGTGACTTCCCACCGTTCGTCATTGGTGTAGTAGTCGGATCGGAGATACATGTCGGGTGCCAACGTGATGTCCCACACGCCGCGGATGCCGTTCTGGTGCTCCCACACGATGGTGGTCGGAGCATCGATCTCGATCTCCGGCAGGACCTCGGTACCGCCCACCCATGCCCGCACCTCCCGAAGCGGGCCGAAGAGCCATATCGCCGTGGAGAGCTTGTGCCAGCCGTCGTCGAACACCAAGATGCCCCTGCCGCGGCGCATTTGTGCGAACTGCCATTCGTAGCTGGACCGGGGTACCTCCCAACCGCCACGGGCGCTCCCCACCATCTTCATGTGGTATCCGCTCACCGGGCCGAGGTCCCCCGTCTCGACCGTCTCCTTCAGCCTTCGCAACGGCTCGTAGAAGAGGTAGTTCTCCATGACCCGGAGCACGCGGTCGTTCCTCCGGGCCGCCTCGAGCATCTGCTGGGCTTCACCGAGGTCACTGCACATCGGCTTCTGCAGGTTCAGATGCCAGCCGTAGCCGAGCATCTCACTGACCCCCTCGGGATGGAGCGGGACCGGAAGCAGGACCTCGGCTGCATCGACCGCGAGGCCGCTCGACGCGAGGTCGGCAGCCGTGGCGAACGTGCGTGCTTGGGGCCAATCTGCTTGTCGCTCGGCGCGACGATCCGGATCGGGATCGACGAGTGCAACGACTTCTACGTCCGGGTTGCCCTTATAGGCACGAACGTTCAGGTCGTAGATGCGGCCAAGACCGATGAAGGCTGCCCGGATGGGCCGGTCGTAGGGAACGAACGTCATGTCGCCGTCCTTCTCTCGCACGGACTCGGCGCGCCGCGCGGCGGCGAGCAGGCCGAACGGGGCCAGGATTCGGCCGCCACAACGATTCTTCCGATCATGCCCGAGTCCTTAGCACAGGGTGGCCGACGGTTTCGCTGTCCGGCACACGGAGCCGCCTTGGAGAAGGTTCACGATTCATCTGGCGCTTCGTCTTCAGGCCCGGCCTTCGTCGAGAGCCTGAATGAGCCTTCGTGGCGCGACCGTCCGGTAGGCCTCTTCGCAGATAGCCGTGATCTCATCCCAGTCGATGACGGCGTCAAGTCGTACTCCGAGCCACCCTCGCCCCCCGACGTACGGCGGCCGGAAGAATCGATCGGGCTCAGTGGTGACGAGCTCATCCTGGGCGCCGGGCGGTGCGGCACACCACAGGTGCGGAAAATGGTGATCGTGGTGTCCGTGGAGCCACAGCGACAAGAACTGCTTTCCTGCGAAGAAGGCAGGCGCTCCGTGGCTCAGTCTCTCCGTCACGCCGGGAAAACCCATGCAGATGGCACGGAACCGCTGTTCGAGGTCCGCACGCACCACGAGTCGACATTAGACCCCGTGTCTCAACTGATCTCGAGGACCTTCTCGAGGAGTTCCTCCCAGGGGACGCTCTCCCAGCCGGACTTCTCGGCAGCGCCCTTCGCAACGTCCGTCGCTTCCTCGACCCACAGGAGCTCGATGTCCTCTCCCGGCCCGATCTTTTGATCGCCCTTGACTTCTTGGGACGCCTGCCCCTTCCCAATCTCGACCTCGGACCCGAACTCCGCTCCAAGCCAGATGTCTTGCCATGCCTTGTGGGTTTCCTTGAGGCGGACTGCCATGCCCGAAAGGTGTGAGTGCTCGGGGCTCTCAGCCGTCTTGACAGCCCAGTGCAGGCAATATCTGGCCCGGTGAAAATCTCCCTTGGGCGTCGAGGCCTCCGCCCGTTGTGCGTACCCCTCGAGCTTCTGGCGTTCCGTTTCCGGGAGGATTTCCCTGAGGTTGTTCATCAAACCCTTGACGATCGGCGACGAGCCCGTGCTTGTTTCGTGAGCCATGACGCAAACCCTACTGGCCCTCTCAATGAGCTCGGCAAGGAAGGAGTCCGCGACAGGAGGGGGCGACCGGGCGCGGCCGTCCCCTCTTCTAGGCTTGACGGAAAGCAAGGAACCAGAAGGCAGTCACGGCTCGAATGACACGTCAATTCAAAGACATCAGCGCCAAGGCTTACGAGCACCCTGCGGATCGAGCTGCAACGTCTGCCCTCCACGCGGTGCCGCTTCTCGACACGGTCGTCAAGAGGCTCACCGACTTGGGTCACGAACGACGCACACGGCAAATCGTCATCGGCAATGCCGTCCGCCTCGGAGAGAAGCAGGTCCCGGACGTCTGGGCCCAATATGTCGAGTGCATCTCGATTCTGGACCTCAATCGGACCCCTGACCTCTATGTGATCAATGATCCGGAGGTAAACGCCATGGCCATCGGAGCCAAGACGCCGATCGTCGTCGTCAACTCCTCTCTCATTGGCTCGTACACGCCGGACGAAACCCAAGCAGTGCTCGGTCACGAGGTCGGGCACGTGCTCTCGGAACACACGTACTACACCACCGCACTGGTGCTCCTTCATCAGTTCATGAAGGGTGCGCTTCCCAAGTCGCTCCTTCTCGGCCTGCCGGTGCGGGGTATGTACTACGCGCTGCTCGAGTGGGCTCGGGCAGCGGAGATGTCCTCGGATCGGGCCGCCGCCCTCGTGATGGGCGATCCGTTGGTTCCCTGTCGGATGCTGATGCGCCTGGCCGGTGGCGCGCTCCCCGGAATGAACTTCGATGCCTTCTTGGAGCAGGCAGATGCGTACGAAGACGAAGAAGATCTCTTCTCTCGCCAGGCGCGGTTCTGGTCCGAGTTGAGCCTGACCCATCCTGTCGCCGTTCGCCGTGTCAAAGAGATCAATGCCTGGGTGCGTTCGGGCGAATTCGACCGGATCATCGGCGGGGATTACGTGCGTCGCGGGGACGAATCCGCTCCCTCGGCAGAGTTCGACGCTGCGGTGACGCACTATAGGGAGCGCTTCTCCGGAGTTCTCGAGCGCACGGCCGGAGGTGTCCAGGGCCTGGGTAGGCAATTGGGAGACTGGCTGAGGCGCATGCAAGGTGACACCGACACATCGTCGGAAGATCCGGTCGACGTGTCTTGAACCGCGCTGGGGCGATGCGCTCCTTTCGGAGCCGGTGGCTCTGTCTGGGGCTCGGGACACTGTGGGCGATCGTCGCCATGCTGGTCGTCATCAACCTTCACGTGAACCCCGACCACCTGCGAGACATCGAAGGCCGATCCATCATGCACACGATGTATGCCCGCGATACGGGGCTGTGGCTGGCGAACTTCCTCGCCATCGGCTCGGCCATCGCCGTCGCGGCCGTCGAACTCGCGATCAGGACGCATCACGAGAGCGGCCGACCCGGCGTCGTCGCCCTTGTCCTCGGTGCGCTGCTGTGCGTGTACTCGTTGTTCGGACTGCTCTACGGGCTTGTGGCCGTTGCACCGATCGCGGTGATGATCCTGGTGTCAGGCCTCCCGGTATCGCAGGAACTGGAGACGGTATCCGAAGCTGTTCCACATAGCGTCCCCTGATTCGACGCTGGCGGGCAGCGTCAACGCCGCGTCCGACCTGGGAGGATGGACTGCAGTGAGGCGCACGATCTTCCTGCGGCATGCCGAGCCGCTCTCGACGGACGGAACTCCAGCGCTGGAATGGCCGCTGACCGAGCAGGGGAGAAGCGACGCAAGAGCGCTTGGAAGGTCACTTGCGGAAGGATCTACGAACCCCACCGTATGGACGAGTCCGGAGCGTCGAGCTGCTGAAACCGCTGCTCTTGCCTTTCCGTCCGCCGCCATCCAGGTCCGGGAACAGCTCACTGAGGTGAAGAAGCCGCGGTACGTCACGGCCGACGAGCAGGCTGATGCCGTGGCCGGCTATCTGAAAGGAGAGCCCGTCCGCGGGTGGGAGCGTCGTGACGAAGTCGTGTCCCGGCTCGCTGTATTGGAGACCGACTTCACTTCCCTGGAGGGCGACCTGATCGTTGTGAGCCACGGTGTACTTCTCACCACTTGGCTGGACCACCACAGAGGGCTCGCAGATCCACATGGGTTTTGGTCGAATTTGCGGATGCCCGACGCGTGGGTGGTCGATTGCGAGGAAAGTTCCCTGGAGCGCATTCAGCCGGCTCGGTGACGAACCGATGAGAGCGGGTCCGAGCTTCGTAACCCTCGCCCACCGGTCGGACCTTGCCCTGTCCTATTCCTCGACGAGGATCACCAACGTCTCGGGCAGAACCCCATCGTGCTCCATTGCCTCGGCGGCCGCTCCTGACTGCATGGCGGAGGCGAATGCATCCATGTCGGGAACGTCCATGAGGACCGCAACCTTCGTCGGGTCGTCCGGGCTCACGAACGTCCTGATGTTGGTGACGCCGAGCGGACCGAACAACTCGCCGCGCTTGGGCGAGTTCAGCCAGTGGTCCTTGCCCTTGGAGATGTTGTGGTGTCCGATAACGGTCGGCATGGCGTCCTCTCTCTGTGGTGTGGGTATTCAGCCTGGGTGAGCCAGGACGCGAGACCGATCTCATCGACACCGGCCCGAGCGATTGTCTCGTTGCACGGTACCCGATGGTCGCCGACGACGCACCCGAAGGGCGTACCACTACGCCGAAGCGTCACCGGCCGGCCTTCCCGGGACCTCACGAGAGCGAGGTGACCGACCGAGCCCTGTGCAACGATGCAGAGCCTGACGCTCGCTGGAGTGCGAATAGTCCCAGAAGCGCTCGAGGTGAGCGCTCGAGGGGACACGTGGTCATCGCTGAGGCAGGTTGTCGTACCGCGGTCTCACGGTGCCGCTCCGCCGTCGACCCAGCGTCGAAAGACTTCCACTTGTTCGGCTGGCCACGCGCCGTCGCACGGCATCGAACCATTCTCGACGCGTGCCAAGATGTCGGATGCGTGCGCGCGCGCACGTCGTCGTAGGACCAGAGATCGAAGGCCTTCTCCATGGACTGACGGTCATGTTGCCTGAAGAGCGGTTTGATGTCCGTTGCGAAGCTCAAGCGCCGATCGTCCGAGGCAGAATTCACCTGACGCAAAATAGCCCCCGTACGGAAACCGGCGCATGTCGCGCCTGATGGCCAGGTCCGGGGGGTGGGGACCATCTCCTCCGCATCGCAACCGGAGGGATGCTGGACTCGAGCCTGGGCTCACGACCTGGCGAGCCTCGCCCGAAGCTAGCGGCAATGCGGTCCTTCACCAACGATGACGTTCGCCCCGACCACGCGTGCCGGGAGAGGCCGTCGACGAACTCCGGCGAACGGGGCGGTCAATCCTCAACAGGATGCACTCCCCACAGGGACGGAGCCGTCCACGTTGCCCAAGCAAACCAGGCTCCGATTGAGGCGAGGATCGCCAGCCCGAGACCAACGGCTGCTCCCCAGTCGGCGCCGACGGAGGATGCTTCGTCGAAGAGCACCTTCACCCCGAGCTCGGGGACGACGAGGGCAATCAGGACCAGCGATGCGCCCCCGACGCACAGCAAGAGTCGGCCCAGACCTCGTGCGGATCGGCGGCGACCGAGTGCACACACCACGGTGGCCGCGACAGCCAACGCAGCAAGCAGTGACGACCAGGCGACCAACAAATAGCCCCAGCTCTGCGTGCCGGGCACCAGACCCGCCTGGCCATTTGGGAGAACCGAAGTCACGGAGAGTGCACTGAATTGGGGCACTGGGTTATCGCTTGCGAAAGCTCCGAACCAAGGGAGATTCGTCGCGGCGAGGAAGGCCACGGCGCCCCCGGCACAGATGCAGAGTGAGATGACCTGAACCCGGGCATGCGTGCGACCACGCACGTCAGCACCTTCCGCCGATGCTGGTGGACCCTTGACGCCACTCGCCCAGGAGACCATCCCTGGAAGTCTTGCACGGGCCATCTGCCGGACCGGTTGAAGGTCTCACCGCCACCCGTCCCGCCAACACGGCGATCGGGGACAGGAGCTCGCCGTCGCTGCTTCTCCAGCCGTCAGCCGAGACGGTACAGCTTGGTCCCGTTCTCTCCGAGAATCTTGCGGCATGACTCCGGCCGGAGCGTGGCCATGGCCTCCTGCACGTGATCGAGTGGCTTGGGCCAGAGCGCGGTGGGATGGGGAAAGTCTGTCTCGAAGAGGATGTTGTCCTCGCCGACCTTGTCGACCAGCTGCTGGAGATTGCCGCGCCCGGTCTCGAACCACATGGTGGAGAACCAGTTCGACTTGAAGTACTCGGAAGGCGCGCGCTCGAGCGCCGCCGCCTGCACCGGCGCGTTTTCGGGCAGTTCCCAGTCCATGGTCTCGAGGATGAACGGCACCCAGCCGATGCCGCTCTCCACGGAGACCATCTTGAGCTTGGGGAAGCGGTCGAAGAGCCCGGAAAAAATGGTGTTGATCACCACGCGGGCGTTCCCGATGAAGAGCATGGAGCCGCCGATGGCGGGCTTGACGAACTCGTCCTGGGACTCCCAGAAGTACTGGCCGTAGAAGTTCATCGCGGTGAGGCTCGCTCCGATGTGGAAATGGACCGGGAGCTCGAGGTCGGCGCAGACCTCCCAGAGGGGGTCCCAGGCCTTGTTGGCCAGGTCCGGGGAGCCGAGGTCCTGGGGGTCCGAGGTCATGTTGATCCCTCGGAGCCCGAGGTCCCCGATCCGTTGGGCCTCGCGGACGCACTCATCGATGTCCCAGGCCGGCAGGATGGGCATGGGCAACAGACGGTTGTTCGTGCGCTGCTGGATCTCTGCCCGGGAGTCGTTGAAGATCTCGACACAGAGTCGTCGCAGCTCCAGGTCCTTCACCTCGCCGAGAGTCTGGCCCCCCAGACCCAGCGCGTTTGGATAGAGGACCTGGTACGTGATGCCCATGTCGTCGAGAACCTCGAGGCGGGTGTCGACGTCCCACGCCGCAACGTGGGCCCGTTCGAAATCCCACTCGAGCATCGATTCCAGGAAGGGGTGCTTCACTCCGTCTCGGTCGATGGTGCTTCCGCCGCCGGCCTTCCCGACGGGCGTCCCCTCAATGACCCATTGCCGCTCCCCGTCGACGTCCTCGACGTGCAGGATCTGATCCTTGTAGGCGGCGGGCGCCCGCTTCGTCCATAGGTCCTGGACGTCGGTGAAATGCGAATCGGCGTCGAGAACAGTCAGTCCCTCGAGCACCTCGGCGGCGAGAGTCATCTGATCGGGTCCTCCAGGTTTCGAGACCGCAGTGCGCGCACCCTGCGTGTCGCAGGCTACTCACCTGCGTTGAGCCTGCACAATGCGAGCCCGGTGGCGGAGGAAAGGCCTGCTCCCGACGCGCCGGTGGTGCAGGCCGTAGGCCCGGCGAACGCCCTACGAGCTCCAGATGATCGCCTGCGGCTCGGTGTAGGCCAGCAGGCCGTAGTCGCCGCCGTCGCGCCCGATGCCCGACATCTTGAAGCCGCCGAAAGGGGCATCGTGGTTGCGTTGCGCCGTGTTGATGCCGACGTGACCCGCCTCCAATCGCTTGGCCACACGGAGCGCCCGGGCGCCGTCCTCGGAGAACACGTAGTCGTAGAGCCCGAAATCCGAGTCGTTGGCGATGGCGATGCCCTCCTCCTCGTCGTCGAAGGGGATCATGGTGACGACAGGGCCGAAGATCTCCTCCCGGGCCACCCGCATCGTGTTGTCACCCGTGATGAGCGTGGGTGCCACGTAGAAGCCGACGGGCAGCTCGGCCGGCCGCTCGCCGCCGATCACGAGCTCCCCGCCGTCCTCCCTCGCCGTCTGGATGTGAGCCTCGATCCGACCCCGCTGCGCCGCCGAGATGACCGGCCCGATGATCGTGGAGATGTCGGTCGGGTCGCCCACCTTGAGGAAGCCGGCCATCTGCACCAGGCCGTCGCGCACCTGGTCGAACAGGCTGCGGTGCACCACGGCCCGGGTCGGCGCGGTGCAGATCTGCCCGGAGTGGAAGGACCACGTCGAGCCGATGCATCCGACGGCCGCCTTCACGTCGGCGTCGTCGAACACGACGCAGGCGCCCTTCCCGCCGAGCTCGAGCAGCGTGCGCTTCATGGTGCGCGCCGCCTTCTCGGCGATGCTCACCCCCACCTGGGTCGAACCGGTGAAGCTGACGCCGTCCACCTCGTCGGCATCGACCAGGGCGGCGGAGGAGGCCGGACCGTTGCCGTTGACCAGGTTCACGACGCCCGGCGGGAACCCGACGTCGTTGAGGATGCGCACCAGTTCCACGATGGCGAGGGGGTCCTGGGGAGCCGGCTTCACGACCACGGTGTTGCCGGCCGCCAGAGCCGGCGCCACCTTGCCCGCCATGTTCACCATGGGGAAGTTGTAGGACGTGATGCACGCCACCACACCGAGTGGCTGGCGGTTGACCATGCCGCCGATGATCCCGCCGGGTGCCAGCGGCGTCGCCTGGGCCGGCTGCGGCAGCAGCGGCGTCTGGAGGATCGCCCGCGGGTCTCGTGCGTACCGCTCGAAGCGGTCCGCCGCCACGGGAACCTGCATGCGCGAGCCGACCGTCGCCGTCGCCCCGGTCTCGGCGATGACGAGCGGCAGCAGCTCGGAGGACTTGGCCCGGATGGCGGCCGCCGCCTCGCGCATCAGGGCGCTGCGCTCGTCGGCCGACCACGCGGCCCAGCCGGGCTGCGCCTCTTTGGCCGCCGCGGCGGCGGCCAGGGCGTCGGAGGCGCTCGCGTTGGGGGCCAGCCCGACCACGGACTCGGTGGCGGGGTTGACGATCTCGTAGGTCCCGTCCGACGCGTCCACCCACTTGCCCCCGATGAGGAGCTGGTGCTCGTCGTGCCTGGTGGTCTCGGCCATGTGGTGCTCCCTGTGCTCCCCGGTCCGCCTGCGCCGCGATCTGACGGCGCATCACATTCAACCCCGCTCCGGCGCCCGGCCGCCAAAAGGGCCCTGATCGTCGGGGACCCGGCCCGTCCGTGATGCCGTCCACCTGCCCCAATGGCATGACGATGCGGCCGGAGCCGCCTCGAATTCTGCCGATTCGTGACTTTCGTCACTTAGCAAGGTCACGGGCGGTGTGAGATTCTCTAGATTGGAAACGTACACGGGGGATGAACGGAGTCTGGTCATGAGTCGGCCCGCCGATCGAGCCCCTGCCCCCGCGCGTCCCGGCACCACCGGCGACCCGGCGAGCCAGGGCGTCACGGGCATCGTGGGCGCCACCATCCTCGGCAGCGCCGACGTGGCCCGGGCCCGGGAGCGGCGCCGCTACATCCGCCTGCGCCGGCTGGTGGCGGTCGGCGCGCTCGTCTGGGGTTGGATCGTCATCCGGGGGCTGACCGGGCACAGCGTCCTCCCTTCGCTGCACCTCCCGCACTGGCTCGGCACTGCGTTCCCCATGCTCATCATCATCCTGATGCTCGGTGCGGTCATGGCCGCGCCGTTCCTCGGGGCCGGGCGCTCGCCCCACACGCTGGTGCGGCCCGGCGAGACGGAGGTCGGCCTCGAGGACCTCGTCGGCATCGACTCGATCAAGGCCGAGGTGGTCCGCTCCATCAACTTGTTCCTGGCCCACCAGACGTTCCGGGAGACCATGGGCGGGACGGCGCGGCGCGGCGTCCTCTTCGAGGGGCCGCCCGGGACCGGCAAGACCTTCGTGGCCAAGGCCATGGCCAAGGAAGCCAACGTTCCCTTCCTGTTCGTGTCGGCGTCGGCCTTCCAGTCGATGTACTACGGGCAGACCAACCGCAAGATCCGCTCCTTCTTCAAGCAGCTGCGCAAGTTCGCCCGGACCGAAGGCGGCGCCATCGGCTTCATCGAGGAGATCGACGCCATCGGCGCCACGCGGCGCGGCATGGGGGGCGGCGGCGGGACCGAGGGAGTGTCCGGCGTGGTCAACGAGCTCCTGGTGCAGCTGCAGTCCTTCGACACGCCCACCCGTGGTCAGCGCTTCGCCTCGGCCTGGATCGACCTGATCAACCGCTACCTGCCCGACGGCGGCAAGCTGCGCAAGCCCGCCGTGAAGCCCGCCAACGTCCTGGTCGTCGGCGCCACCAACCGCAAGGACGATCTCGACCCCGCGCTCATCCGGCCGGGTCGTTTCGACCGCACCATCTACTTCGGGCTGCCCGGGCGGCGGGCCCGCGCCGACATCATCGCCTACTACCTCGGCAAGAAGGCCCATGCGGCCGACCTCGACGCGCACGGTGCCGTCGACGTGGTCGCCGGCATGACGTTCGGCTACTCGCCCGCTGCGCTCGAGCGGCTGATGGACGAGGCGCTCGTGATCGCGCTGACACACAGCCGCTCCGCCATGACCATGTCCGACGTGGCCGAGGCCAAGATGCTGGTCGAGCTCGGCGTGACCGACGAGACGATCTACACGCCCGACGAGCGCGAGCGCGTGGCCACGCATGAGGCCGGCCACGCGACGGTCGCGTACTTCGTCGGCCAGACCCGGCAGCTCGACGTGCTCTCGATCGTCAAGCGTCGCGACTCGCTCGGCCTGCTCCAGCACTCCGACACCGAGGAGCGCTTCACCCAGAGCAGCGAGGAGCTGCGCGCGTTGCTCCAGATCGCCATGGGCGGCATGGTGGCCGAAGAGCACTGGTTCGACGAGGTCTCGACCGGACCGGCCTCCGACCTCGCCGCCGCCACCACCATCGGCGCCCAGATGATCGGCGCCTGCGGCATGGGCAACTCGCTCATCTCGGTGGCCGCCGCCGGCAGCGGGTACTTCGCGGGCAGCCTGGTCGACAAGGTCCTGGGCGACAAGGACGCCCGGGCCGAGCTCGACGAGCTCCTCATGGGCTCCTGCGACGCCGCCAAGGCCATCGTGTCGTCCCACAGCGAGGTCGTCGAGGCGCTGCGCGACGCGTTGCTCGAGCACGACGAGCTGGTCGGCGCGGAGATCACCGACGTCATCGAGGCGGCGCTCCGTGGCGCATCCAAGCCCGCGACCATCGCCGAGCTGCGTCCCTCGACGGCCGCCGGGGGGCGCGCCTGATCCACCGCTCCCCGGGGGCTACCGTCTGGCCCGAGGCCGACGGGGAGAAGTGCGATGGTTGGGAGATCGGGGCGCGGGCGTCCACGCATGGTTCGCCTCGTGCTGGGCGCACTGACGGGCCTGGCGACAGGCCTCTCGCTCGTGCCGCTCGGCCAGGCCGTTGCCGCCCCCGCGAGCACCTCGACGGTCCCAGCCCGACCCTCCGCAGGCTGTGCATCTGCCCAACCGGTCTCGCCCGGATCGTCCAACCAGGTCCTCGCCGCCGCGGGTGACGAGGGTGCCTACGTACGCGAGGTCCCGCCCTCCTATTCGGGCCGGACCCCGCTGCCCGTCGTCATCGACCTGCACGGGTGGGGGGAGCCAGCCGCATTCCAGGTGCAGGTCTCCCAGCTCGGTGCCTACGGCGCGGCGCACGACTTCATCACCATCACCCCCCAGATCACCGAACCCGCGCTGGTCTGGCGGCTCGGGTTCTCCGGCAAGGACGTCGCCTTCATGGGTGCGCTGCTCCAGACCGTCGACACGACCCTCTGCGTCGACACCAACCGCACGTATGTCACCGGCTACTCCTATGGGGCGTTCCTCACCTCGACGCTCGCCTGCGTCGATGCCGGCCGCATCGCCGCCGTGGCGCCGGTGGCGGGAATCCAGAACCCGGCGGGGTGCCATCCGTCACGCCCGGTGCCGGTGGTCGCCTTTCACGGCACCGCCGACCCTTTCGTGCCGTACCTCGGCGGGGTCGGATCGGCCGCGCTCAAGCTGCCGGCTCCCGACGGGTCACACCGCACGCTCGGCCAGGTCCTCGGCAAGAACGCGACCAAGCGCAAGGGACCGACCATCCCGGGCAACACGGCCGCGTGGGCCAGGCGCAACGGCTGCGCGCCCGGGCCGACCGAGCGGAACGTCGCTCCCGGGGTGACCCTCATCGCCTATTCCTGCCCCAAGGGCGACGAGGTGGAGCTCTACCGGGTGACGGGCGGCGGACACGCCTGGCCCGGCAGTGCCGTGTCCAAGGAGATCGCATCCGCCGTGGGCTACACCACCATGGCGATCTCGGCCGACCAGATCATGTGGGACTTCTTCGTGGCGCACCCGCTCCGGCGCTGAGTCCACCGGGGCGGCTGGTCAGCCGGTCAGGTGGGCGGTGTCGTTGTAGCCGCGCACGATCCAGCGCTCCGGCGTCACCACCATCCGCGAGATGCCCGTGTTGTCGGAGTTGATGAAGGCGAAGGGCTCCGAGCCGCTGGCCTGGGCGAGGAGCTCGCCGATGGCGGCCCCGTGGCTGAACACGACCACCTTCCCACCCGGATGGGCCCCGGCGATGCGCCCGACGGCGCGCCGCAGGCGCCCCCCGAACACCGCCCGCGACTCGGCCCCCGGGACCACGTCCCAGCGCTGCTTGCGCAGCACCCGCCCGAACATGGGGTCGCCGTCCACCGCCTTTTGGCGCAGCAGGCCACCCTCCCACTCGCCCAGGAAGACCTCGCGCAGGTCCGGGTCGATGACCGGGCGGAGGCCCGTGCGCTCTACGAGCGCCGCCGCCGTCTCGGCGGTGCGCCGCAGGCTGCTCACGTAGAGGCCGTCGACGGGTTCGAGGGCCAGGCGCAGCGCCACCTGCTCGGCCTGGTGGCGCCCCGCCTCGGAGAGTGGTGGGTCACCCTGCCCCTCGACCAGCTCGAAGGACTCGCCCTCCACCGAGTCGGCCGACGCGCCGTGGCGGACGAGCACCAGCTCGGTCGAGCCGGGCGGGCCGACGTAGGGCCTCTGGCTGAACCGGCGCGGCGTCGTCACGGGCGCCGAGTGTAAGGACGTTCAGCCCGGTGCGCCCAGCTCGGGCGGTCCGTGCTCGTCGTCGTCGACGACCTCGACGTCGATCACGTCGGGGTCGTGGGCGGGACCCGGTCCCGATGCGCCCTCCCCCCAGCCCGGGGGCCCTGCTCCCGGGGAGCGGAAGGTGGCGAAGAACGCGCCCGGTCCCTGGGTGAACTGCACCTGGAGCGGCCGGCCGGCGTCGGGGCCGAGCTTGTCCCACTGCGGCAGCGCCCGGCGGTGCACGACGTAGGACTGCGTCGCCAGCGTCAGCCCGAGGTAGAGGAGGAAGCTCGCCCCCTCCAGGCCGACCACGCTCGCGTGGTCGCTCCCGGAGCCGGCGGCGAAGTGCACCAGCAACGACACCAGCCACAGCGCCATCGTCACCGCGTTCCCCTGGCGCACGACCCATCGGTTGACGGTCCAGACGCGCATGGAGAGCCCACGCAGCGCGCCCAGCCCGAGGGCGCCCACCAGCAGCGTGCCGAGCACCCAGGCCCAGGCGGAGGAGGAGACGTGGTGGTCGCCCGCGTAGGAGAGCATCCCGATGAGCCCGATGACGCCGAGGACCACGGGGAGGCGGGGCTGGAACACGCGCCGCACCGGCCGTACCCTGACCTGGCGCAGCAGGACGAAGACGAGGATCAGCGCCCCCAGCACGTAGGAGAACGGCGACATGGCCCCTCCACCCTAGGGGCGGGGCGCGGCTAACGGTCCAGCAGGGGGCCGACCTCGACGCCGAACCGGGCCGTCTGCTCGCAGAACTCCTCCGCGCTGCGAGCCATGAAGCGCACCTGCAGGTGGTTCACGCCCATGTCGACCAGCTCCCGCAGCGAGGAGACCACCTCGTCCGCGCCGCCGCGCAGCACCCAGTCGGGCAGGTCCCACCCCGAGCCACCCGACGTGAGGTAGATGGGCTCGACGATGGTGCCGATGTCGATCGGCGCTCCGCCGCGCAGCTCGGCCCGCAACTCGCGCAGCCGGGCGATCTGGCCGGGCAGGTCGCGTCGGCGCGTCCCCTGGGGGAGCCAGCCGTCGCCGAAGGCGGCCGTGCGGCGGATGGCCGCCGGCGACGACCCACCGATCCAGATCGGCGGCCGGGGCGACCGCACCGGCCGCGGGCCGAGGCCCATGTCGCGGGCGGGGAAGCGCGGCCCCGGCAGCTCGGGGAACTCGTCGGTGAAGCAGCGGGCCAGCGCGGCCACGGCCTCGTCGGTGTGCCGGCCGCGCTCGTCGAAGCCACCGGTCAGGAGCTCGTACTCCTCGGGCACGTGGCCGGCGCCCACGCCCACGATCAGGCGGCCGCCCGAGAGCCGGTCGAGCGTCGACAGCTCCTTGGCGGCGCGCAGCGGGTGGCGCTGGGCGAGGATCAGCACGTGCGACAGCAGGTGTGTGTTCGTGGTCAGCGCGGCGAGCCAGCCGAGCGTGGCCGTGGTGTCGTACCAGATGGTGCCCATGGCGTCGGCCAGGCGGCGCGGGATGGCCGTGTGGTCGCACACGCCGAGGTAGAAGAAGCCCGACTCGTCGGCCACCCGCGCGATGCGCGCCAGCTCGGTCGGCCCGGCCTCCTTCTCCCAGTCCGCCACGTACAGCGTGGACTGGGACTGAATGGGCAGTTGCATGCCGTAGACCACCTGGCCCTCGGGGACGGCACGCACCACGTCGGCGGGCAGCGGGAGGGTGTCGGTCATGGTGGGCTCTCCCATCGGGACGGGGACGGACAGATGATGCCTCAGGCGAAGGCGGCGACCGCAGCCGCCAGCTCGGCGCCGGTGCCGAACGAGGTGGCCAGCACCAGCGCCCGCTTGAGGTGGAGGTGCAACGGGACCTCCCAGGTGAAGCCCATGCCCCCGTGCACCTGGATGGCGGTGCGCGCGTTGGCCAGCGCCGCCTCGTCGGCGAGCAGCTTGGCGCCCATCACTGCGCGGTCCACGAGCCCGGCGCCGCTGCAGCCGGCCACCTCCGCCTCGGTGGCGACGACGTCGGGCGCGTCGGCCAGGCAGGCCGCGGCGTGCAGGGCGGCGCGCGCCACCTCGGCCCGCACCAGCATGTCGGCGCACATGTGCTTGACCGCCTGGAAGCTCCCGATCGGCTTGCCGAACTGGTGGCGCTCCTTCGCGTAGGCCACGGCCAGGTCCAGCACCTCGGCGGCGTGGCCCACCTGCAGCGCGGCCGTCAGCAGCGAACCGTCGCGCACCATGCGGGCCCCGGCGTCGGCCACGGGGTCTCCCGCCGGCAGGGACTCGAGGTGCCACAACGGGGTGAGCGGGTCGAGCGGTGCCGTCACGCGGGTCGCCCCGGCCGCGTCGGGCGCGGGCGCCAACAGCCGCGGCGTCGACCCCCGGTCGTAGGCGGGCAGCACCAGCAGCCCGTCGAGCGAGGAGAGGTGCTCGACCAGGATCGGCCCCGGGCCGCCGCAGAACAGGCCCACCTGGGCCCGCCCCTCGCCCGCCCCGTCGACCACGCCGGCGTCGGCCGCCAGGAAGGTCCCGACCAGCGGCCCGGGCACGAGCGCCCGCCCGAGCTCCTCGAAGACGACCACGGCGTCGGCCATGCCCAGGCCCGTGCCGGCGGGCTCGGGCAGGGTGAGCGAGAAGACGCCCGTCTCGCCCAGCGCGGCCCAGTCCGCGGGCGACACCGTCTGCTCGGCCCCCTCGGCGGCGCGCACGTGCGCGAGGGGCAGCCGCCCGGCCACCACGGCCCGGATCCCCTGGGCCAGCTCCCGCTGGTCCTCGCCGATGCGGAAGTCCATCAGCGCGCCTTGGGCAGGCCGAGGATGCGCTCGGCCACGATGTTGCGCTGCACCTGCGACGTCCCCGCCGCAATGGTGAGCGAGATCGACTTGAACCAGGCGTGGAGCTGCTCGCCGTTGCCCAGCGCCGCCCCGTCGGGAGCCGCGAGGGGTCGGCGCACAGCGCGGCACGGTCGAGCACCTCCATGGCGAGGTCGCCGAGGGCCTGCGCGTGCTCGGAGAACGACAGCTTGAACACGGAGCCGCCGACGCCGGGGAGGCCCGTCTGGGCCGCCTCCGACACGTTGCGCTTGGTGAGCGCCCACAGCGCGTCGAACGCCGCCACCAGGTGGCCGATGCGCCGGGCCAGGCCGGCGTCGCCCAGCAGGCCCAGCCGGTCCGACACCGTGCGCAGGTCGCGCGAACAGCCGCATGGACTCGAGCAGCTCGCCGACGAACGCCGTGCCGCGCTCGAACGACAGCGTGACCATGGTCACGCGCCAGCCGTCGTTCTCCTCGCCCACTCGGTTGGCCACCGGGATGCGCACCTCGTTGAGGAACAGCTCGGCGAACTCGGTCGTGCCGGCAATGGTGCGCAGCGGGCGGATCTCTATCCCCGGTGCGTTCATTGGCATGATCAGCCAGGAGATGCCACGGGTGCCCTCGTCGCCGGTGCGCACGAGCAGCTCGCAGAAGTCGGCCACCTCGGCGTGCGACGTCCAGATCTTCGAGCCGGTGACGACGTAGTCGTCGCCGTCCCGCACCGCCCGCGTGCGCAGCGAGGCCAGGTCGCTGCCCGCGTCGGGCTCGCTGAAGCCCTGGCACCACACCTCGTCGCCCCGCAGGATGGCGGGGAGGTAGCGCTCCTTCTGCGCGGGCGTCCCCTCGGCGATGACGGTCGGCCCCGCGTGGAGCAGCCCCACGAAGTTCACGCCGACGTAGGGGGCGCCGGCGCGTTCGCACTCCTCCTTGAAGATCAATTGCTCCACGGGCGAGGCGCCACGGCCGCCACCCTCGGCCGGCCAGTCGACACCCGCGTAGCCGGCGTCGAAGAGCAGGCGCTGCCAGCGCAGGTCGTAGGCCCGGCGCGCCGACCAGTCGTCGTGCGGCGGCGGGTCGCCGACCGCCGGCAGGGTGGCCGCCAGCCATCCCCGCAGCTCCTCGCGGAAGGCCTGCTCGGACGCGGTGTAGCGGAGGTCCATCCGTCAGGGGGAGCGGCGGGCGTCAGGCCACGAAGTCGAGGCCGAACAGCTGAATGGCGTTGCCGCGCACGATCTTGCGGCGCTGGGCGTCGGTCAGGTCCGCCATCTGCTCCTCGGCGATCTGGCGGGTCCGGGGCCAGGTCGAGTCCGAGTGCGGGTAGTCCGACTCGTACGTGATGTTGTCCTCACCGATCTCGTCCACCGAGCGCAGCCCGTGCGCGTCGTCGAAGAAGCAGCCCCACACGTGGTCCTTGAAGTAGCTCGACGGCTTCTCCGGCACGATGTCGGCCACGCCGCCCCAGCCCCGGTTGTCCTCCCACACCCGGTCGGCCCGCTCCAGGATGTAGGGGATCCAGCCGATCTGCCCCTCCGAGTAGGCCACCTTGAGGTCGGGGAAGCGCACGAAGACGCCGCTGAAGAGGAAGTCGACCAGCGAGAAGGTGGCGTTGGTGTGGGTGAGCGTGGACCCCACCGCCGGCGGTGCGTCCGCCGAGGTCGACGGCATCTTCGACGAGCTGCCGATGTGCATGTTGACGATCGTCTTGGTCTCGGCGCAGGCCCGGAAGAACGGGTCCCAGTAGTGGTCGGGGTCATGCACGCTCGGGAGCCCGAGGAAGGGCGGGATCTCGCTGAAGCAGATCGCGCGCACGCCCCGCGTCGCGTTGCGCCGCACCTCGGCCGCCGCCAGTTCGGCGTCCCACAGCGGGATCAGGCAGAGGGGGATGAGGCGGCCGCCGGTGTCGGCGCACCACTCCTCGACCATCCAGTCGTTGTAGGCCTTCACGCAGAGCAGGCCCAGCTCCTTGTCCTGGGCCTCGGTGAACGTCTGGCCGCAGAAGCGGGGGAAGGTGGGGAAGCACAGCGCGGCCTCGATGTGGTTGGCGTCCATGTCGTCGAGCCGTGGCTTGACCTCGTAGGAGCCCGGGCGCATGTCCTCGTAGGTGACGCCCTTCATGGTCACCTCGTCGCGCGGCACCCCGACGGCCGAGTCCACGCGCAGCAGTGGCCGCTTGAGGTCCTCGTAGTACCACCAGTCGACGGGGAGGCCCTTCGACCCGGGCTTCACCTTGAGCTGGCCGCCGCGGAACTCGACCTCGGGCATCGGCGCCCGCACCACCCGCGGCCCCACCTCGGCGTACTTGGCGGGCAGGCGGTCCTGCCACACGTTGGGCGGCTCGACCACGTGGTCGTCGACCGAGATGATCATGGGGAGGGGCTCAGGCATGTCCAGTCAGCGTAGCCCGCACCTGACGGGGCGTCAGAAGCGAAACCGAGCGGCGCTCAGGCCAAGACCTCGGCGAACAGGTCGAGCATCGCCTGCCAGGAGCGGCGGTCGGTGGGTTCGTGGTAGCCGATGCCGGGAATGTCGACACCGGCCGCCCGGGGGTTGGTGAACGAGTGCACCGCGCCGCCGTAGACGTGCAGCTGCCAGTCCACCCCGCCGGCGCGCATCTCCTCCTCGAACGCCCGCCGCTCGTCGGGGCCGACGATGGGGTCGTCGGCCCCGATCAGCGCCAGCACCTTGCCGACGATGTTGCGGGCGTCTTCGGGCCGCACGGTGGAGAGCCCGGCGTGGAAGCCCACCACTCCCTTGAGGTCGGCGCCGCCGCGGGCCAGCTCGAAGGACATGGTGCCGCCGAAGCAGTACCCGATGGCGGCCAGGCGTGACCGGTCGGTGCGCGCCTCGGCGCACAGCACGTCCAGCCCGGCGGTCCCGATCGACCGGGCGCGAGCCGGGTCGGCCCGCAGCTCGCCGATGCGGGCCATCATCTGCGCCCGGTCCTCCACTGGGCGGCCGCCGCCGTGGTAGTCCAGCGCGAAGGCGACATAGCCCAGCTCCTCGGCCAGCCGGCCGGCGACGGCGCGCGCGTGATCGTCGAGGCCCGGGCCCTCGTGGGACACCAGGACGCCGGGCCGGCGGTCGCTCCCGTCGGGCACGGCGAGGAGACCCACCATGGTGCGGCCGTCGGCTTCGTAGGAGATGTCGCGGGTGGTGACCATGGGCGCACGGTACTCGCCACCGGCCGACGCCATACTGGCCCCGATGCCCGGGGAACGTGGCCGACGCCTGCAAGCGGGATTGGCCGGCGGGCTGGCCGGCGCGGCCTTGGTGCTCTCGGCCTGCAGCTCGGGGACCCCGTCGCCCAAGGCAACCCCGCCGGCCCCGCACCACGGCACGACGCCGGCCTCGCCGACCACCACCACGACGGCGACGGCGACGGCGTCCACCCTGCCCCCGGTGGCCACGTCGGGACCGTTGTCGGCCGGGTCGCCCATTGCGCTCCCCTTCTCCGCCGACCGCGTCACCGCGGCGGAGAGCCCCGACGGCGCCGTGTTCGCCGCGCCGCAGGACCCGACCAGCTCCGCGCCCGCCGTCGCCTGGGTGGTCGACGGCAACGGCCCGGCCGCCATCGCCGAGCACGTGCCCACGGGCATCGCGGCCCTGGCGGCCGACGGCGCCAACTTCTACGTCGCGACCTACTCGACCGTCTTCGCCTACAACCGGGCGAGCGGCAACCCGGCCGGGCAGTGGACGATGCCGACCGTCAACGCGGCCAATAGCTCCGACAACGACCTGGTGGCCCTCGCGGCTGCAGGGGGCAACGTGCTCCTCTCGGTCACCCAGGGCGACACCGTCAGCGTGTACCGCATCGACCCCGCGTCCTCGGCGTCGCCCCACCTGCTCGTGCGCGGCCTCGGCGACGCCATCGGGTCCGACGGCTCCGTCTACTACGAGCGCGCCGACCATGTGCTGGCTGTCCTGCGACCCGGCGGGGCCACGGTGACCGGGCCCGCACTCCAGCACGTGCCCAACGGGCTGGGAGGCGGTGTCCAGTACGTCGACAGCGTGGCCGGCGGCGCGCTGTGGGTGAGCAAGCCGGCGGGGCAGGGCCTCGATGCCGAGTTCACCACCTACGACACCACCACGCTGGCGGTGGTCTCGTCCTACAGCGGCTCGGTGACGACCAGCGTCGTCGACACGGCGGCGGGGCCCCTCGCCCTCGAGCAGGCCGGCGGCGCTCCCTCCTGCCCGCAGTCGTCGCCGCCCTCCCCGGCGTCGTGCGTCCTGCGCATCGACCAGCACGGCACCGTCAGCGACGCGGTGGGCGTCGGGGCGGCCGTCACGCTCCTCGGCCCCGCCCCCGCGGTCGTCGTGTCCGACACGGCGACCGGGCAGTTCGACCTGGTGCGCCTGTCGTAGCGCCGCCGGCCGGCGCCGCGCCGGAGGGCCCGAGAGCCACCCTACGCGGGGTCGGGATTGCTACTGTCGACCCGACGGTCGGAGGGCGCGTGGCCGACGACGACGAGGGAGCAGAGGGCGGCACCGGCTTGGACAAGGGCCGGATGGAGGCGTTCAGCGACGGCGTCCTGGCCATCGCCATCACCCTCCTGGTGCTCGATGTGGCCATCCGGCCCCCGGGGTCGCCGACGCACGAGTTCCTCAACGGCTGGCCCACCTACGTGGCGTACCTCGTCAGCTTCCTGACGATCGGCGGCGCCTGGATCGCGCACAACTCCCTCACCGACCGTCTGGACCGGGTCGACTCCATCTTCCTGCGCCTGAACCTCCTCTTCCTGCTGGCGGTCGCGTTCTTGCCCTTCCCGACACGGCTGGTCGCCGAGGCCCTCGAGCGGAACACCGATTGGCAGCGGATGGCCGTCACCGTCTACGGGCTCACGATCCTGGTGGTGCGGCTGACGTTCGCCCTCTTGGTCAGCTACACGCGCCGCGAGCACCTGCGCCGCGTGCGGGCCGACGACCCGGACCTCCAGGAGGCGCGCAAGAAGACCGGCATCGTCCTGATTGGCTACGGCGTCGCCATCGTGGTCGGGCTCCTCGCGCCGCCCGTGGCCATCGCGCTCTACTTCGCCCTGGCCGTCTTCCTGGTGGTGCCGTTCCGTGCGGCGGCCCGGGAGCTCTTCGGGAGGCGGTCGGCGTCGCGCTGAGGGGGCGGCGAAACCGGCTCCCCTCAGTAGTGCATCGACACGCCGCCGTTGGGGCTGAGCAGCTGGCCCGTGACGAAGCTGCTGGCGTCCGAGGCGAGATACAGGATGCAGTAGGCGATGTCCGACGTCACCCCCACCCGCCGCAGGGGCGTCATGCGGGCCATCGGCGTCACCATGGCCGCCTTGCCCTGCTCGTTGATGGTCCCGTCGGGGTTCGTGTAGTAGCGCGCCGTCATGTTGGTCGGGACGAAGCCCGGCGCCACCGTGTTGACGCGCACGCCGTGCTCGCCCACCTCCATCGCCATGGTCTTGGTCAGCTGAGCCACGCCTGCCTTGGTGATGGCGTAGGGCCCGATGCCGGCGGCGGGAGCCAGGACCGCCGCCGAGGCCATGTTGACGATGGAGCCGCCGCGCTGCGCCACCATCACCTTCCCGGCGGCCTGGCATCCGTACAGCACGCCCTTGAGGTTCACCGACAGGATGCGCTCGAACTCGTCGGGATCGAGGTCGATGATGGTGCTGTCGATCATCATGCCGGCGATGTTGCACATGACGTGCAGCCCGCCGTGGCGCGCCGCGATCATGTCGACCAGGTCCGCCGTCGCGCCACGCGCCGAGACGTCGAGCGCCGCGCTCTCGGCCCTCCCGCCCTGGCCGAGGATGCCGCCGGCGGTCTCGGCCGCCGTGGCCGCGTCGATGTCCGCGCAGACGACGGTGGCCCCGGCTCCGGCCAACACCTCGGCCGTCGTGCGCCCGATGCCGCTCCCGGCTCCGGTGACCAGCGCCACGCGTCCGGTCAGGTCGAACGCATGCTGCACACTCCGGGCGGTTTCCACCGGCGCACCTTACGCGCCGGGCGGGTCCCCGTTCAGGCTGCGTCCGCCACCCTGGGCTCAATGCGGTAGACGGGAAAGTCGGCGGCGATGGCCTCGAACGCCTGCAGCGGTGCCGTGCGCTCCACCGGGATGTGCGGGCGGGCCCCCGGGGCCAGGGTGAGGTAGCGACGGATGATGGGTGCCCGCAGGCGCGGGTCGATCTCGACCAGCGTCACCGCCTCCTTCTTGCCGTGGCGCAGCTCGGCCCGATTGCCGTCCGCCTCGAGGTTGCGGACCCAGTTGGCCTCGGTCCCGAGCATGGACACGAGGTAGCGCTCGCCCTCGTAGTCCGCGATCACGACGGGGAACGAGACGGGCTTCCCGCTGCGGCGACCCCGGACCTCCAGCGCGCCGGCGCGTGCCGGCCAGACGCCCGCCGCGAACGCCAGGGCCGACACCTGGTTCTGGAGCCTGGCGAACCGGTTCGGGCGCCCGCCCCTGTACAGCCAGCGCAGATAGTCGCCGTAGCTCCTCACGCCTCCGATGGTGGCGAAGCCCTGCCCGGCGCGCCAGGGCCGTTGGACCCTTCGGCGGGCACGCCCTCCAGGGCGAGCAGCTGCCGCTTGATCTTCAGGCCGCCCCCGTAGCCGCCGATCCCGTTGCTGGCGAGCACGCGGTGGCAGGGCACGATGATGGGGATCGGGTTGCGGCCGTTGGCCTGCCCCACGGCCCGGGGCCCGCGCGGGCGGCCCACCCGGCGGGCCAGCTCGCCGTAGCTGATGGTCTCGCCGTAGGGGATGCGCGACAGCTCGGCCCACACCTCCCGCTGGAACGGCGTGCCGTCGAGCACCATCCGGACGTCGAAGTCGGTGCGCTCCCCGGCGAAGTACTCCTCGAGCTGGGTCGCCGTCTCCTTCAGGACCGGAGGGACGTCGTCGACGTCGCGCCGGCCGTGCCGGCGCTCGTGGGGGAGCCAGACGCCGATCAGCACGTCGCCGTCGCACTCGAGCACGAGTCGGCCGATCGGGGTGTCGAGGGGCATGGTGGCGGTCGGTGTCGGTGTGGCCTTCATGCGGCACGTCCTTTCACGGGTGGGGTGGGGATCTCGTCGGCGGGGGCGGGGAGCGACCACAGGTGGGCCATGGCGTAGCTCCGCCACGGGCGCCAGGCCTCGGTGAGGGCGGTGAGGCGGGTCGGGTCGTCGGGCAGCCCGATCGCCCGGGCGCCGCGGCGGATGCCGAGGTCGGTCGGCATGAACGCGTCGGGGTCGCGCAACGCGCGCATGGCCACGTACTCGGCCGTCCACGGGCCGATGCCCGGCAGCCGGACCAGTGACCGTCGCAGCTCGAGCGGGTCGGCGCCCGGGTCGATCACGACGTCGCCGCTCTCGACCGCTTCGGCCAGCGCGACGAGGGCCCGTCGCCGACCGGCCGGCATGGCGAACGTGCCGGGGTCGCGGCCCGCCAGCTCGGCGAGCGCGGCGGGCGTGGGGAAGAGGTGGGTGATCGTGCCGTCGGTCTCGGGGAGCGGCTCGCCCGCCGCCTGCACGAGGCGGCCGGCGACGGTGCAGGCCCCGGGCACCGAGACCTGCTGGCCGATGACGGCCCGCACGGCGAGCTCGAAGCCGTCGGCGGCGCCGGGCACCCGGCGTCCCGGGTCGCGCTCGACCACCGGGCCGACGAGTTCGTCGCCGCGCAGGGCCTCCCACACCGCGACGGGGTCGGCGTCGAGATCGAGCAGCTGGCGACAGCGCGAGACGGCGGTGGTGAGGTCGCGCAGGTCGGAGAGCACGAGCGTGCCCTCCACGTAGGACGGCCCGGTCGCCGCGTCGCGGGCGTCGCCGGCGTCGGGCGCAGCCAGCGTCACGACGCCGATGCCGTGGGGCAGCCGCAGGCTCCGCCGGTAGGACGAGCCGTCGAGCGCCTCGACGCCGGGGAGCGCGCGCAGGCCGAGGAACTCGAGCACCGAGGCCGGGCTGAACGGGCGCCGGCAGGCCAGGCGGAGCCGGATGGCCTGGGCCGCACCGGCACCACCTGCCGCGCCCGCCCGCGCACCGCCCTTTGCCGCGGCCGTCCGTGCCGCCCGTGCCCGCAGGCCGCTCGGCGTGTCGGCGAAGATCTGGCGCACCGTGTCGTTGCACTGGCGCACGCTGGCGAAGCCCGCCGCGAACGCCACGTGCGTGATGGGGAGGTCGGTCGTCTCCAGCAGGATGCGGGCGGTCTGGCTGCGCTGGGCGCGGGCGATGGCGAGCGGGCCGGTGCCCACCTCGGCCGTCACGAGCCGGTTGAGCTGGCGTGTGCTGTAGCCGAGCCGCCCGGCCAACCCCTCGACCCCCTCGCGGTCGACGATCCCGTCGCGGATGAGCCGCATGGCCCGCGCCACGACGTCGGCCCGCACGTTCCACTCGGGCGACCCCGGCGTGGCGTCGGGCCGGCAGCGCAGGCAGGCGCGGAAGCCGGCCTGCTGGGCGGCGGCCGCCGTGGGGTAGAAGCGCACGTTCTCCCGCTTGGGGGTCCGGGCCGGGCAGCTGGGCCGGCAGTAGATCCCGGTCGAGGTGACGGCGCAGAAGAACCAGCCGTCGAAGCGGGCGTCCTTGCTCTGTGCCGCCTGGTAGCAGCGGTCCGGGTCCTCGATCACGGGTGCCAGCGTGGCACGCCGCGGTGACGTTTACTGGCGGGAATCGGACATCAGCGTCGGCGCCTCGCCTGGGCCAGGACGAGGCGCCGGTGGGTGGCGGCGTCGCCCCAGGACCGGGACAGCGCCCAGGCCTGCTTCAGGAAGAAGTGGAGGTCGCACTCCCAGGTGTAGCCGATGGCGCCGTGGACCTGGAGGGCGGTCCGCGCCGCCAGGTCGGCGGCGTCGGACGCCATGGCCTTGGCCATGGAGGCGTCGTGCGAGAGCGTCGGCTGGGCGGTGGCGAGCGAGCAGGCGGCGCGGTACGTGGCCGGGCGGGCGAACTCCAGCGCGACGCGGGCGTTGGCCAGGAGGTGCTTGACCGCCTGGAAGCTGCCGATCGGCTTGCCGAACTGGTGCCGCTCCCTCGCGTAGCCGGCGGCCATCGCCAGCATGCGGTCCGCCAGGCCGATCTGCAGCGCGGCGGTGCCGGCGGCGGCGCGGTCGGCCAGCAGCGCCACGGTGGCCTCGGCCGCGACCCCGTAGGCGAGCAGCGTGTCGGCGTCGAGCGGCCAGTGGACCGTCGACACGTCGCGCAGCCCGCTGAGCGCCGGCGTGGGCTCGGCGACGCAGGACGCCTCGGGCACCGCGTGCAGCTGCCAGCCCGACTCGGGGTCGCGACAGGCGAGCAGCAGCAGTGCGGCGTCACGGGCGCCGACGACGCGCGGCGTGCGCAGCATGCCGTCCGCCGTCACCTCGGTGGGGGACACGATCCCGCCGGCCGTCACGTCGATGCCGCCCACGGCGACCATGACGTCGTCCTGCACGAGGGCGGCGAGGGCCGCGCCGGGGGCCGCCGCGGGCAGCAGGGCGGCCAGCGTCGGTGCGGCCAGGGCAGCGGTCTCGAGGAGGGGCTCGGGCAGGCAGGCCCGCCCGGCCTCCTCGAGCACGCCGACGAGGTCCACGTCGCTCAGCCCGAGCCCGCCGGCCGCCTCGGGCACCACGAGGGCCGGCGCCCCGAGCTCGGCCAGGACGGCCCAGCGGTTCGTCGACTGCTCCGCCCGCCCGGCCTGGTCGGCCACCTCGAACGCGCGCAGCGCGTCGGGCGCGCACTCGGCGTCGAGCACGGTGCGCACGCCGGCGCGCAGCTCGTCCTGCTGCTCGGAGAAGGCGAAGTCCACGGCCCGCTCGTGGCGCCCGCTCAGCGGGGGAGCCCGAGCAGGCGCTCGGCCACCACGTTGCGCTGGATCTCGTTCGTCCCGGCGTAAATGGTCCCGGCCAACGAGAAGAGGTAGCCGTCGAGCCACTCGCCCGGCCCGCCGCCCTCGAGCAGCTCCGCCTCGGGGCCGAGGAGGTCGAGCGCGGCGGTGTGGATGGCGACGTCGGTCTCGGACCAGAAGATCTTGTTGCAGCTCGCCTCCGCCCCGACCGCTTGCCCGCGGGAGACCTTCGTCGCCGTCCAGTAGGTGTGGAGCTCGTAGGCCTCGGCGTCCATGTGCGCCTGCGCCACGGCGTCGGCGGACGCGGCCGGCCCGCCGCGCGAGGCGTAGAGACGCAGGAGGCGGTCGGCCGCCTCGGTGTAGCGCGCCGGGCTGCGCAGCGAGAGGCCGCGCTCGGAGCCGGCGGTGGCCATGGCGACGGACCAGCCTGCACCGACCTCGCCCAGCACCTGGTCCTCGGGGACCTCGACGTTGTCGAAGAAGATCTCGGCGAAGCCGGTCTCGCCGTCGATCTGGGGGATGGGGCGCACGGTGACGCCGGGCGCGTCCATGGCGACGAGGAAGTAGGTGAGGCCGCGGTGGCGCTCGGCCTCGGGGTCGGTGCGGAAGATGCCGAAGCACCACTCGGCGAACGCGCCGCGGCTGGCCCACGTCTTCTGGCCGTTGAGGATCCAGCCGTCGCCCGCGGCGTCGCGCCCCGCCCGCGAGCGGATGCCCGCCAGGTCGCTGCCGGCGTCGGGCTCGGACCAGCCCTGGCACCAGACCTCGTCGCCCGACGCCATCGGCGGCAGGTAGCGAGCCTTCTGCTCCGCCGTGCCGTACTCGAGCATGGTGGGCCCGAGGAGGAAGATGCCGTTCTGGCTCACCCGCTTGGGGGCCGGGCGCGGTAGTACTCCTCCTCGAACACGAGCCACTCGAAGATGCCGAGGTCGCGCCCGCCGTACTCGAGCGGCCAGCTGACGACGGACCAGCGGTCCTCGTACATGGTGCGCTCCCAGCGCCGGTGGGCCTCGAAGCCGGCGGCCGTGTCGAGGGAGGGGAGCGGATCGGCCGGGACGTGTGCCTCGAGCCACGCCCGGGCCTCGGCGCGGAACGCCTCGTGCTCGGGGCCGAAGGTCAGGTCCACGGGGCCGGGTCCGTCGGGGTCGGGTCCATAGGGGCGCTGCGAATCTGGCACAGCGACCCGGGCGTTGCCAAGGTGGGCCGTGCCGGAGTCAGGCAGGGCGGACGCAGGGGCCCCGCCCCTTGTTTGGCACCGGATCTGATTCGGCGTCAGAATTGGCCCCCCATGCCCAACGCCGTGATCGTCGACGCCGTCCGAACCCCCGTTGGCCGGCGTGGGGGGCGCCTGTCCGGCTGGCACGCCACCGACCTGGCGGCGCAGCCCCTGGCCGCCCTGCTCGCCCGCAACGACCTGGACCCCGCACTGGTCGAGGACGTCGTCATGGGGTGCACCATGACAGTCGGGGAGCAGGCGATGAACATCGCCCGCAACGCGGCGCTGGCCGCCGGCTTCCCCGACTCGGTCCCCGGGACGACGGTCGACCGCCAGTGCGGCTCGGCCCAGCAGGCCATCCACTTCGCCGCCCAGGCCGTCATGGCCGGCGCGATGGACGTGGCCATCGGGGCCGGGGTCGAGTCGATGAGCAGGGTGCCGATCGGGTCCACCACCGAGCCGGGGCCGGGCGAGGCCTACGGGCCGCTGTACAAGGAGCGCTTCGAGCTCATCCACCAGGGGGAGTGCGCGGAGGAGATCGCCCGGCGCTGGAGGGTCTCGCGCGAGGAGATGGACGAGTTCGCGCTCGAGTCGCACCGGCGGGCGGCGCGGGCGACCGACGAGGGTCGCTTCGCCAACGAGATCGTGCCGCTCGAGGCGCGTCGTCCACCCCGACGTGCCGGGGGCGGGCGAGGTGAGCGGGCTGCTCGAGTCCGACGAGGGCATCCGGCGGGACACCTCGCTCGAGAAGCTGGCCGGGCTCAGGCCGGCGTTCTCCGAGACGGGGACGGTCACGGCGGGGTCGTCGTCGCAGATCTCCGACGGCGCGGCGGCCGTCCTCATCATGAGCGAGGAGCGGGCGTCCTCGCTCGGCCTGCGCCCACGGGCGCGCTTCCACACCTTCGCGGTCGCGGCCAACGACCCCCAGATCATGCTCACCGCGCCCATCCCGGCCACCGCGCTCGTGCTGGCCAAGGCGAAGCTCTCGCTCGGCGACATCGACCTCGTCGAGATCAACGAGGCCTTCGCGTCCGTGGTGCTCGCCTGGGAGCGCGAGTTCCACCCCGACATGGAGCGGGTGAACCCCAACGGGGGCGCCATCGCCATCGGCCACCCCACCGGGTGCTCGGGCGCCCGTCTCATGGCCACGCTGCTGGGCGAGATGGAGCGCACCGGTGCCCGCTACGGGCTCCAGACGATGTGCGAGGGCGGCGGGCAGGCCAACGCCACCATCATCGAGCGGCTCGGCTGATGGCGGAGCCCGCCCGGGTGCCCGCCGTCGAGGGCTGGTTCACCACCGGTGACGACGGCACGGCACCGGCGCTGTTGGGCTCGCGCTGCAATGGGTGCTCGACGTTCGCCTTCCCGGCCGAGACCAGCTTCTGCCGCAATCCCGACTGCGCGTCGACCTCGTTCGAGACGGTGGAGCTGTCGCGACGGGGCCGGATCTGGTCCTACACCGACGCCCGCTACCAGCCCCCGCCGCCGTTTGTGGCGGCCGACCCCTACGTCCCGTTCTGCCTGGCCGCGGTGGAGCTGGCGGCCGAGCGGCTCGTCGTGATGGGCCAGGTCGTCGGCGGCGTGACCGTGGACGACCTCACGGTGGGCGACGAGGTCGAGCTCGTGGTCGACACGCTCTACGAAGAGGACGGCTGCGACTACCTGGTGTGGAAGTGGAGGCCGCTCGGGGCCCCGGCGGCCGGGGGGAGGACTGAGGCGCCCGACGACAAGAGGGAGGACTGAGGCATGCCCGACGACAAGAGGGTGGCCGTGCTCGGTGCCGGCATGCACGAGTGGGGCAAGTGGGGCCGGCCCTTCGTCGAGTACGGGCTGGCGGCGGCGCGCGACGCGCTGGACGACGCCGGGCTCGGGTGGCGCGACATGCAGTTCGTCTCGGGGGCCGACACCATCCGCAACGGCTACCCCGGGTTCGTCTCGGGCGCGACGTTCGCCCAGGCCCTGGGCTGGACGGGCGCACGGGTGGCGAGCGTCTACGCCGCCTGCGCGTCGGGCGCGGTGGCGATCGCCAACGCCAGGGCGCAGATCCTCGCCGGGCTGTGCGACGTGGCGCTGGTGGTCGGTGCCGACACGACGCCGAAGGGCTTCTTCGCCCCGGTGGGCGGCGACCGCAAGGACGACCCGGACTGGCTGCGCTTCCACCTCATGGGTGCGACGAACCCCACCTACTTCGCGCTCTACGCGCGGCGGCGCATGGACCGCTTCGGCGCGACGGAGGAGGACTTCGCGCGGGTCAAGGTCAAGAACGCGCGCCACGGGCTCGCCAACCCGTACGCCCGCTACCGCAAGGAGGTCACGGTCGACGACGTGCTGGCGTCGCCCATGGTGGCCGACCCCTTGCGGCTCCTCGAGATCTGCGCCACCTCCGACGGCGGCGCCGCGCTCGTCCTCTCCAGCATGGAGTTCGCCCGGCGGCACGGCGCCGGGGCGCCGCTCGTCACGATCGACGCCGTGTCGACCGTCACGCCGACGTTCCCCAACACCGTGATCGAGATGCCGAACTTCTCCACCGACTCCGCCGCCGCCTTCGCCGATGGGCCCGATGCGGGGACGACGGCGACGGGCTTCCGTCCGTCCATCGCGACCGCGGCCTATGCCGAGGCGGGCATCGGGCCCGAGGACGTCAGCCTGGCCGAGGTCTACGACCTGTCGTCGGCCCTCGAGCTCGACTGGTACGAGGACATCGGCCTGTGCGGCGAGGGCGAGGCGGAGAAGCTGCTGCGCGACGGCGCGACGGCGCTGGGCGGCCGGGTGCCGGTGAACCCGTCCGGCGGCCTTTCCTGCTTCGGCGAGGCGATCCCGGCGCAGGCCATCGCCCAGGTGTGCGAGTGCGTGTGGCAGCTCCGCGGCTCGGCCACCGGGCACCAGGTCGAGGGGGCCCGGGTGGCGGTGACGGCCAACCAAGGCTTGTTCGGCCATGGGTCCTCGGTGGTCCTCAGGCGCTGAAACCCCCGTAGCAACCGCCCGAACACGACTTTTGTGCACGTGGTGTGTGATTCCCGGTCGTTGGGGTATGGGATCCGTTGACAAGATCGTGGGCTCACCCTGCTTAGGCTGGAGGGTGCGCGTGAATCGTCTCATTCGGGGTCGGCGGAACGACGCTGCGATTGGAGGATCACAAGCATGTTGGCAACTGATGTGACCGAGTTGCGCCAAGATGGGAAGCAGCAAAGAGGAGCAGAGACCTTCATGCCGGACCAGATTGACGACCGGAGCGGGACCGGTTCTGACGACGTGCTGCGTGCGCTCGCCGAGCTCGAGTCCGTACTGAGGGAGAACGCCGAGAGCGAGCGCCTGCTGGCCAAGCGCATCGCGGACGTGCGTCTCGCCCGGCAGAACGGGCGGGAGTGGAAGGCGATCCTCGGTGACGAGGACGAGCCCGGGACGGTGCAACTCGTCGAGCGCGATCCTGCGCCGGCAGTCCGAGGCGAGCGGCTACCTGCGCCGGTCCCTGGTGGTGGCGCTGCGCGCCGAGGGGCAGAGCATCCCGTCCATCGCCCACCTCTTCGGCGTGACGCACCAGCGGGTGTCGAACCTCCTGCGCCGCGTGGCCCAGGGCAACGCCACCGGCAACGACGTCTAGGCGCTCCACCCCCGGAGCACCCCGTCCGCCTCGGCCATGACGGCGCCGATGATGTCGGCGACCGGCGGAAGGGAGCCGAGCACGCCCACGACCTGACCGGTCGGCAGGACGCCCACGTCGGTCCGCCCCTCGACGAGCGCCGCCTTGGTCATGACCGGCGCGTTGGCCGCCATCACCACCTGCGCCCAGGTCAGCTCGTTGCCCTCCTTCATCGCCCGGCCCTCGCGCAGCAGCGAGGCGAAGGTGGCACCGGACTCCTTGCGGAATTGCAACGCGCTGCGCGCGGCGCGGGGAAGCGAGCGCAGCCACGACCGCGACTCCAGGCGGTCGACGAGGTCGGTGCGCACCACCCGTTGGGGGGCGCCGTCGACCTTGGTGGTCACCACGGTGCCGGTCACCGGCGTGCCGAGGTACAGGGCCTTGACCGCGTCGGGCACTCGGCTCTCCGCCGAGAGCAGGAACCGCGTCCCCATGGCCACCCCGGCCGCGCCGTAGGCCAGCGCGGCCACCAGGCCCCGGCCGCTGAAGAACCCGCCTGCGCCCAGCACCAGCACGCGGTCGCCCACGGCGTCGACGACCTCGGGCAGCAGCAGGGTGGTCGGGACGCTGCCGGTGTGCCCACCGCCCTCGGCGCCCTGGGCGATGACGGCGTCGACCCCCCACTCGGCCACCTTCTCGGCGTGGCGCCGGGCGCCGACCGTGGGCATCACGAACAGCCCCGCCTCCTTGCAGCGGCTCACCAGGGCCGGGTTGGGCGCCTGGGCGAAGCTCGCCACCGTGGCGCCGGTCTCGATCATCAGCTCGATCCGCTCGTGCACGTCGGCCACGTCGGTGCGCAGGTTGACGCCGAACGGGGCGGTGGTCCGGCTGCGCACCTCGGCGATGGCGCCGGCGAGCTCGTCGAGCGTCATGGTGGCCGAGGCCAGGATGCCGAGGCCGCCCGCGGCGCAGGTGGCCGCGACGAGGCGGGGCCCGGCCACCCAGCCCATGCCCGTCTGCACCAGCGGGTAGCGGATGCCGATGCGCGCGCAGAGCTCGGTGGTGAGCGCCGGGTGCAGCGAGCGGCGACCCTCCGCGCTCAGCTCCGCACCTCGCGATCGCGCAGGTTGCCGGGATCGAGCACGACGCGGACGAGGTCGAGCTCCTCGGGCCCCGGCAGGCGCGTCTCGGCGACGTCGTCGGGCACGGTGAGCGTGAAGCCGGTGGCGGCGACGATCTCGTCGACGGTGACCCCGGGATGGTACGAGCGCAGCCGCATGGTTCGGTCGGGCGTCTCGAAGTCGAACACGCCGAGGTTGGACACGACCCGCCGCACGTCGTGGAAGCGGGTGGCGCCGGGTCCGGCGGCGGCGGCGCGAGCGTAGCCCACGCCGCTGACCACGTCGACCTGCTCGACGAACGTGCGCACCGTGTGGTCGGGCACCCAGTAGCTGGTCGGGTGGTTGACCGAATTGCCCGGCGCGCCGCGCACGCCCACCAGCTGCACCTTGGGGTGGTCGTGGGGCCCGATGGCCGAGATGTTCTGGTTGCCGGTCCGGTCGATCTGGCTCGCCATCATCATGATGTGGCGCCGGCCCGACCACACCACGTCGAACACGTTGCGGTACGTCATGACGGCCTCGCGCACGAGGTTGGCGGGGCGGGTGGCGAGCGGCGGCGCCCCGACCATGAGCGCCGCCTCGCCGTCGGTGAGCACGAGGTCCGGCGCGAAGGTCAGCTTGGCCAGCCGGGCGCCGAGGGCGGGGATGGTCCCGAAGGGGCTGGCCATGACCTCGCCCGCCCCGCGCCAGGCGTCGGCGCAGGCGACGACGCAGGACTCGGCGCGGGTCACGCCGGGATCGCTCATCGCTCCCGCCCGCTCACTGCCCGGCCCGCTCCGCGACCCGGGCTTGGTACTCGGCCTCGTCGACCAGCACGTAGCGGGTGGCGAAGGCGTCCCAGTCGGCGGCGTCGGCCGCGGCGGTGGCGTATTCCTTCTGGAAGGCCTCGTCGCGCCCGTAGTCGGGCGGGTTGGCGGTGAAGTGCGCCCCCCGCGGCGTCTCGGCCACGCCGTCGACGAGCATGCGGTGGATGGGCACGCTCGAGAGGGGGTGCGCCTCGTCGACCAGCGCACCGTTCTCGACGATGCGTTCCGTCGTCATGAACCGCCGCTCCGCCGCGCCGAGGAAGAGCGGGTCGAAGAAGGGATCGGGGCCGAGGATCTGGCCGTTCCCGACCACGTCGGCGCGGTTGGTGTGGACGATGGCGGCGTCGAGGCGCAGGGCGGGCATGGCGACCAGCTCGACGTCCGCGTCGGCCGCGTCGCCGGCGAATTCGCTGTCCGCCCCGTAGGGGGAGCGGACGAGGCGCAGGCCGGGGTTGATGCGCAGGACGTCGGAGCCCAGCCCGGCCCGAGTGGGCAGGAACGGGACCCGCCACGACGCCGCCTGGAGCCCGAGGAAGAACATGCCCTCGTCGACCTCCATCACCTCGACCCGCCCGTGCTGGCGGGCGGCGCGCCAGTGCGGGTCCAGGGCGATGGAGTCGAGGGTCACGAACCCGCACACCACCTTGCGCACCTTCCCGCTGGCGCAGAGCAGGCCGACGTCGGGCCCGCCGTAGGCGACCACGGTCAGGTCCCGGAGCGAGGAGCGGCAGAGGGCCCGCACGACCGCCATGGGCTTACGACGCGAGCCCCAGCCGCCGATCCCGATCGTCATGCCCGAGCGCAGCTCGCCGACGATGTCGTCGACCGTCAACCGCTTGTCGGCCATCACGCGCTCACTTCGAGGTGTCGGCGTCGCGCTTCTCGACGAACGCGGCCCGCTGCTCGTCGGCCACCCCGCGTACGTGGAGCTCGTAGGTGAAGCCCTGCTCGTAGCGGTAGCTGCGCTTCACGTCGACGGGGTCGATCCCGTTGAGCGACTCCTTGGCCCGCCGGATGATGGTGGGGCTCTTGCCGGCGATCTGGGCGGCCAGCTCGAGCGCGGCGTCCCGCAGCCGCTCCGGCGGCACGACGGCGGCGACCGAGCCGTACGACGCCAGCTCGGCGGCGGAGATCGGCAGCGCGGTGTAGACCATCTTGCGCATGGCGTGCTGGGGGACGAGCCGGGCCAGGTGGGTGGCGGCGCCGAGCGCGCCGCGGTCCACCTCGGGGAGGCCGAAGGTGGCGTCCTCGGACGCGATCACCATGTCGGCGTTGCCGGCCAGGCCGATGCCGCCCCCGAGGCAGAAGCCCTGCACGGCGGCGATCACCGGCACCTCGCAGTCGTACACGGCGGCGAAGGCGGCGGCGCAGCCCCGGTTCACGCCGACCAGCGCCTCGTCGCCCTTGGCGTTGATCTCCTTGATGTCGACCCCGGCGCAGAAGCCGCGGCCGGTGGCCCGCAGGATCACGACGCGGTTCTCGGGCACCCGTCCCGCCGCGACGAGCGCGTCGGCCAGCGCGAACCAGCCCGCCACGTCGAGCGCGTTGACCGGGGGGTGGTCGATGACCACCTCGGCGATCCCGTCGTGCTCCTGGACCACATCGATGGGCATGGGGCGCCGGATTCTCCTCGGTCACGGCCCTGACGCCGCGTCAGAAGCCGCCCGAACTTAGGCCAGCGCACCGGGCTCGGCCAACACGGCCGGGCCGGTCGCCCGAGGGGGCGGTGCCGTAGGGTTTGGCCCGTGACGCAGCCGGTCTACGACTTCAGCGAGCGGGTGGTGGTGGTGACGGGCGGCTCCCGTGGCGTCGGCGCCGGGATCGTGGCCGCGTTCGTCGACACCGGTGCGCACGTCGTCACCTGCGGGCGGCACGAGGCGGCGGTCGAAGGGGCGGTGTTCACGGCGGCCGACGTGCGCAAGCCGGCCGACGCGGAGCGTGTGATCGCCACGGCGGTCGAGCACTTCGGCCGCCTCGACGTGCTGGTGAACAACGCCGGTGGCTCGCCCCGGGCCATGGCGGCCGACGCCTCCCCTCGCTTCGTCGAGGCGGTGGTGGGCCTCAACCTGCTGGCCCCGTTGTGGTGCGCCCAGTCGGCCCACAAGGCGATGGTGGTCCAGGAGGACGGCGGGTCCATCGTCAACGTGTCGAGCGTGTCGGGCCTGCGCCCCTCGCCGGGCGCCTCGGCCTACGGCGCGGCCAAGGCGGGGCTCATGAACCTGACCACCACGCTCGCCGTCGAGTGGGCCCCGCTGGTGCGGGTCAATTGCGTCACCGCCGGGCTGCTCGACACCGGTGCGGGCGACGAGTACTACGGGGGGCCCGCCGGCTTGGAGAAGATCGCCGCCACCGTGCCGCTGGGGCGCATGGGCACGCCCGAGGACGTGGCGCAGGCCTGCCTGTTCCTCGCCAGTCCGGCCGCCTCGTACGTCTCGGGTGCCAACCTCCTCCTCCACGGCGGGGGCGAGTGGCCCGCCTACCTGCGCGCGCAGGGCGAGGCAGGGGGCGAGTCGTAGGGAGCGGGCGCCCCCGGCGCATGGCGGGTCCCGAGCGCGCGTTCGGAGCGGCCCGGTGACCTCGGCGATTAGGGCCGAACGGGGGATCAGCTGCTAGACAGAGCCACCGTGAAATTGGCGGTCCCCACGGAGACTCGTCCCGGAGAGCGCCGAGTGGCCCTCGTGCCCGACGTGGTCAAGAAGCTGGTCGGCGCGGGCTGGGAGGTGTGCGTGCAGGCCGGCGCCGGCACGCAGGCGTCGTTCACCGACGAGGCCTTCGCCGAGGCCGGGGCGACCGTCGCCGCCGACGCCGCCGGCACCGTCGCGCGAGCCGGTCTCGTCGTCGGGGTCAACCCGCCGAGCGCGGCGGAGGTGGCCGCCCTGCCGCGGGGCATCACCCTGCTCAGCTTCTTCGGGGTGGCCCAGGCCGAGGACGCGCTGCGCGCGCTCGCCGGCCAGGGCGCGACGGTGTTCAGCTTCGACCTGCTGCCGCGTATCAGCCGAGCCCAGGGCATGGACGCGCTCAGCTCGCAGGCCACGGTGTCGGGCTACCGCGCCGGGCTGGCGGCGGCCGAGCACCTGGCCAAGTTCTTCCCCATGTTCATGACGGCCGCCGGTACGGTGCCGCCGGCGAAGGTGCTCGTCATGGGCGTCGGCGTGGCCGGGCTGCAGTCCATCGCCACGGCCCGGCGTCTCGGCGCCGTGGTCAAGGCCTACGACGTTCGGGCCGCGGCCAAGGAGGAGGCCGAGAGCCTCGGCGCCACCTTCCTCGACACCGGCGTCTCGGCCGAGGGGACCGGCGGCTACGCGCGCGAGCTCACGCCCGAGGAGCTCGAGCGCCAACGCGCCGCGCTGGCCGAGGAGGTGGGGCGCTCCGACGTGGTCATCACCACCGCCGCCGTGCCGGGCCGCAAGGCCCCGGTGCTGCTCACCACGTCCATGGTCGAGGGCATGGCCGTGGGCGCCGTGGTGGTGGACATGGCCGCCGACCAGGGCGGCAACTGCGAGCTCACCAAGGGCGGCGAGGTGGTGGAGCACCGGGGCGTCCACGTCGTCGGCATGGCCAACCCCCCGTCGGGCATGCCCACGCACGCGAGCTTCCTCTTCGCCCGCAACGTGGCCAACGTCCTCGGGCTCATGGGGCCCGAGGGCACGCTGACGCCCGACTGGGAGGACGAGATCGTGACCGGGATGTGCGTGCTGCGCGAGGGCGCGGCGGTGGCCCCGGCCGCGGTGGACCTGCTCGGCGGGAAGGGAGGAGCACCGTCGTGATCGCCATGTTGGCGCAGTCGACGCCCACGGCGGCCGGGGGATCGACCACGGGCATCGTCGCCTACCTGACCATCTTCGTTCTCGCCGCCTTCGTGGGGATCGAGGTCGTCTCCAAGGTGCCGAGCATCCTGCACACGCCGCTGATGTCGGGGTCCAACGCCATCCACGGCATCGTCCTCGTCGGCGCGCTGACCATCATGGGTGAGGCCCACGGCACGGCCGAGGTCGCGCTCGGCACCCTCGCCGTGTTCCTGGCCACGCTCAACGTGGTGGGCGGCTTCGTGGTGACCGACCGCATGCTCGAGATGTTCAAGGGCAAGCCGGCCGACCGGGCCAAGGACAGGGAGCAGGCCCCCGCCAAGGCCGAGGACGCGGGCCCGAACGGGCCCTCCGGGGGCGCCGCCTGATGCTGGCCGTCTCCTTCACCCTGGCCACGGCGCGCGACCTCGCCTACCTGGTCGCCATCGCGGGGTTCATCTTCGCGCTGAAGGGCCTGAGCTCCCCGCGGCACGCCCGCCGGGGCAACCTCGTCGGCGCCGCGTCGGCGGCGCTCGCCATCGGCATGACGTTCACGCTGCCGACACTGCGGCACTCCGGGGTGAACCTGGTGCTGGCGATCGTCGCCATGGTGCTCGGCGCGGCCATCGCCGTGCCGGTGGCTCGCTTCGTGAAGATGACCGCGATGCCCCAGCTGGTGGCCATCTTCAACGGCGTCGGCGGTGGCGCGGCCGCGCTGATCTCCATCGTCGAGCTGCTCCACCTGCACTCGCTCGGGCTGCAGCCGGCCGTCTACGTCACGGCCGAGGTGCTCCTCGGCGTGCTGATCGGCTCGGTGTCGTTCTCGGGGAGCGCGGTCGCGTTCGCGAAGCTCCAGGAGCTCGTCACGGGGCGCCCCATCACCTACCCGGGCCAGCAGGTGATCAACGCGCTGGTGGGGATCGCCATCGGCGTGATGATCATCCTGGCCCTCGTCACGGGGAACATCGCCTTCGTCTGGATCATCCTCGTGCTCTCCCTCGTGCTCGGCGTCATTTTCGTGCTGCCCATCGGCGGCGCGGACGTGCCCGTGCTGATCTCGCTCCTGAACTCCTTCACCGGCCTGGCGGTGGCGGCGTCGGGATTCGTGCTCGACAACGCGCTCTTGATCGTGGCGGGCACCCTGGTCGGCGCGTCCGGCATGATCCTGACCCGCCTCATGAGCGCCGCCATGGGCCGCTCGCTGCCCAACATCTTGTTCAGCGCGTTCGGCGCGGTGATCACGGCGACGGGCGGCGAGGAGGGCGACGCGTCGCGCTCGGTGCGGACGGGGACGCCCGAGGACGTCGGCGTGCTGTTGGCCTACGCGCGCAAGGTGGTGATCATCCCGGGCTACGGCCTGGCCGTGGCGCAGGCCCAGCACGTGGCGCGCGAGCTGGCCGACGCGCTCAAGGCGCGCGGCGTCGACACCTTCTTCGCCATCCACCCGGTGGCGGGGCGCATGCCCGGCCATATGAACGTGCTGCTGGCCGAGGCCAACGTGCCCTACGACGAGCTGAAGGAGATGGACGAGGCCAACCCCGAGATGCCGACGGCCGACGTGGCGCTCGTGGTGGGCGCCAACGACACCGTCAACCCGGCGGCCAAGTCGACCCCGGGCAGCCCGATCTACGGCATGCCCATCATCAACGCCGACGAGGCGGAGAACATCGTCTTCTTGAAGCGCTCCATGCGGCCCGGCTTCGCCGGCATCGACAACGACCTCCTCTACGACCCCAAGACCACCATGCTCTTCGGGGACGCCAAGGACACCCTGCAGAAGCTGGTGGCGGCGGTGGCCGAGGCCTGAGCCCGCCGGACCGGTCCATCGCGCAGGACTTCCAGCTGCCCTGACCCCCCGCCGGTACCTCCTCCCGGCCACGGTGACCGACGTCCCCATGCCCTACGGCGCGCTCGTCCAGTGGCACCGCCGCACGCAGGTGTGCGGCCCGCCGACCCCCACGCCGGCCCTGCCGCTCGACATCACGGGCTACCCGCCCTGCCCGGGGGGCTCGGTCCTTCAGCCGACGCCGTATCTCTCCATGGTCTGGCAGGTGCCGGTGGCCGGCGGCCCGCTGGCGATCCAGCCGCCCGACATCCAGATCGTGGAGGCGGCGATCATGCAGGCCGGGGGGCACTAGCGGCAGGGGGGAGCGGGCGGGACTGGCCGAAAGGATGAGCGCCCGCCGCCCAATTCCACCTCACGGATGAGCGATCGGGGCCGCCCGTCTCCGTAACGTCGGTTCCCATGGCGAACCCCCCCGACCCGCTGGCGCGTCTGCTCTCGTGGGACCCGCTCGAGCGGTTCCTCCGCTGGGGTCCCGTGAAGGGGCTCCTGGGGTGGGCCCGCATCGACTTCCGCCCCTCGCGCCGCCCCCCGCAGTGGTGGCGCCTCGCGCTGGCCACCGCGCTCGCCGTCGCGCTGTCGCTGGCGGCCGACGCCGCGCTGGTGGCGGTGGGGACGCGGGCGTTCCCCTCGACGACGGGCTACGCGCACTTCCAGTTCCCCGACTACGCCAAGCTGACCGTCCTCGGGGTGCTGATCGCCGGCGCGGCCTGGCCGCTCGTCGCCCGCGTGAGCTCGTCGCCGCGCTGGCTCTTCTGCCGCGCCGCGGTCGCGGTCACCCTCGTGCTCTTCCTGCCCGACGTCTACATCTGGCTCGGCGGCCAGTCGGGCCAGGCGGTGGCGGTCCTGCTGGCGATGCACGTCGCGATCGCGCTGATCACCTACAACGCGCTGGTCCACCTCGCCCCGCTGCGGGTGGCGGCGTCAGCGCGGCGCGATGGCGTCGACCTCGGCCAGCACGCCCTCGTCGGGGCGCCACTGCCCGGCGGCCACGTTGGCGGCGACCTGCTCGGGCCGGGTGGCGCCGGAGATCACTGAGGCGACCGCCGGCCGCGACAGCAGCCACCCGAAGGCCAGGTCGAGGACGCCGCGTCCGTGGCGCCGGGCCAGCTCGTCGAGGGCGGCCACCCGGGCCAGGCGCTCGTCGGTCAACTGGCTGGCCGCACGCTCGCCCATGGCGGCCAGGCGGGTGCCCTCGGGCGGGGCCTCGCCGGCCCGGTACTTACCGGTGAGGAGCCCGCTCGCCAGGGGGAAGTAGGGCAGGAAGGCCAGGCCGCTGCGTGCGCACTCCTCGAGCACGCCGTCCTCGGGCTCGCGGTACAAGACGTTGTACTGGTTCTGCACGCTGACGAAGCCAGGGCCGCCCGGCGGGGTGGCGGCCCCGGCCTCGGCCAGCATGGCGGCGCTGAAGTTGGAGCACCCGAACTCGCGGATCTTGCCCTCGGCGACGAGCTCGGCGAGCGCCCCGATGGTCTCGGCGATCGGGGTCTTGGGGTCCGGGGCGTGCAGCTGGTAGAGATCGATGCGGTCGGTACCGAGGCGGGCGAGGCTGTCCTCGACGGCGGCGCGGACGTAGGCGGCCGACGCTCCGCCCTCGTGCCCCTCGTAGGGGACGCCGAACTTGGTGGCGAGGACGATGTCGTCGCGGCGGGAGCCCAGCGCGGCGCCGAGATAGGTCTCTGACTTCGTCCCGCCGTAGATGTCAGCGGTGTCGAAGAAGGTGATGCCGGCATCGAGCGCGGCGCCGACGACGGCCGCCGTCTCCTTGCGCCCGACGCGCATGCCGAAGTTGTTGCACCCCAGCCCGACCACGCTGACGGCCAGCGATCCGATGGTGCGCGTCTCCACGGCGGTCCCTCCCTGGTCGGCCGGTCCCGTGCAGGCGGACCGGGTCGGCAGTACTGTACCGGCGGCTCCGGGGCGGGGAACCGGACAGGAGCGAGGAGGCAGCGATGGCAGAGGGCGCAGTCGACGTGGCGGTGAAGGCCTCGCCGGACGAGGTGTGGAAGATGGTGGGCGACTTCGGCGGGATCAAGGAGTACTTTCCCGGCATCGAGTCGTGCCGCCTCGAGGGCGACGACCGGGTCATCGGGCTGTTCGGGATGGAGATCCGCGAGCGCCTGCTGGCGCGGGACGACGCGACTCGGACCCTGACCTACTCCGTGGTGGACGGGGTGCCGATCGAGAGCCACACGGCGACGATCTCGGTCGAGCCCGAGGGGGACGGGTCGCACGTCATCTGGGCCTACAACGTGACACCCGACGAGATGGCGGCCGTGTTCGGGGACACCTACAAGAGCGCCCTCGTCTCCATTCAGGGCTCCTTCGCCTAGCAGGCACCGCCGCCCACCTGCACATGGGTGGGGGTGGGGGCGGCGCGCGCCTAGGTTGAGCACGTGACCCCACGCGTGGCGGACGCAGGGGCGGACGGCGCACCGTCGGCGCGCCCGCGGCCAGCGGGACGCACCCCGTTGCGCGAGGACGTCCCGCGCATCTATCCACAGCGCCTGCCCGAGCCGACGCGGCGCGAGCTCGTGCGCCGGGGCCGGGCCATCGCCCGGTCGGTGGCGATCCACTTCACGCCGACCGCCGTCCGCCAGCTGCGCAGCATCCGCCACGGCGCGCTGCCGGCGGCCCAGCTGGCCCGGCCGCTGCGCAAGAGCTTCCAGGACCTGGGCGGCACGTTCATGAAGTTCGGCCAGATCATCGCCTCGTCGCCCGGCATGTTCGGCGACGACGTGGCCGACGAGTTCCGGGCCTGCCTCGACACGGGGCCACCGGTGCCCTTCCCCGACGTGCGCCAGCGCGTGGAGGAGGACCTCGGGCTTTCCCTGCGCGACGCCTTCGCCGAGTTCGAGCCCCGGCCGATCGGGACCGCGTCGATCGCCGTGGTGCACCGGGCCCGCCTGCTCGACGGGCGCACCGTCGCGGTCAAGGTCCTGCGCCCGGGGATCGAGCACACGGTGGCCACCGACCTGGACCTCATGCAACCGCTGCTCGAGATCCTGGTGCGCCAGACGGGGGACCAGATGGCCGGCTCGACCCTGCAGCTGCTCGACGGCTTCCGGGTGCAGATCGGCGAGGAGATGGACCTGCGCAACGAGGCCCGGTCGCTCGTCCACTTCCGGCGGCTGCAGAACGAATTCGACCTCACCCTGATGGCCGTCCCCGAGCCGTACCTCGACCTCTCGGGGCGCAGCGTGCTGACGATGGAGTTCTTCGACGGGGTGCCCATCGACGACCTGGCCAAGGTGGCCGACCTCGGCTTCGACCCCGCCCCGCTGGTCCAGGAGGTGATGCGCGCCTTCTTCCTCACGACGGTGCGCTGGGGCGCCTTCCACGGCGACGTGCACGCCGGCAACATGATGCTGCTGCGCGACGGGCGCATCGGCGTCATCGACTGGGGGATCGTGGGGCGTCTCGACCCGTCGACCCACCGCTTCTTCATTTCGCTGCTCTCGGCCGCCATGGGCAACGAGGCGGCCTGGCCGGTGGTGACCAAGCACATCACCGACGTCTACGGCCCGGCCATCGGCCTGGCCGTGGGGATGTCCGACGAGGAGCTCCCCGCCTTCTTCCGCTCCATCGTCGAGCCGGCGCTGACCCGGCCCTTCGGGGAGGTCTCCCTGGCGGGGATCATGCAGACCATTCAGCTCCAGATGGCCAAGGCGCAGGGGATCGAGGCGCACCGGCGCAGCGTGCGCGCGATCGTGCGCCGGCTGCGTACCCAGCGGCGGGTCCGCCGGCTGGCCGACGAGTCCGGCGGCCTCATGTCCGACTTCGACCGGGGGACGTTCCTGCTGGCCAAGCAGCTGATGTACTTCGAGCGCTACGGCCGCATGTTCGTCTCCGAGGTCCCGATCCTGAACGACCGGGCCTTCATCGAGCAGCTGCTCGAAGGCGTGGACCTGTCCGACCTGGCCGGCTGAACCCGCCACCTGGGCCGGCGGCCGGACCTGGCACAGAAATGGAATCTGTTCTAGTTTCAGCGGGCCGGGCGGCCGGGGCCCGGCGACGCGAACGGGGAGGTGACATGGCAGACGACGCGGTGATCTACACGGCCGACCACGTCCTCGAGTACCCCTTCGTGCGCTCCGTGGGGCCGGTGGTGGGCGCGTTCCTCACGGGCCTGCGCGACGGCAGGGTCGTCGGCACCCGGGGCACCGGGGGCCGGGTCATCGTCCCGCCCACCGAGTACGACCCCGAGACGGGCGAGGAGACGTCGGGCTTCGTGGAGGTCGGGCCCGAGGGCACCGTGACGTCGTGGTCGTGGGTCGCCCACCCGAGAGCCAAGCAGCCGCTCGCACAGCCCTTCGCCTGGGTGTTGGTGCAGTTCGACGGCGCCGACACGTCGTTCCTCCACGTGCTGCCGGCGGCGTCGCCGGACGAGGTGTCGACGGGGATGCGGGTCAGACCGCAGTTCGCGCCCGAGGCGGAACGGGTCGGCCATGTCAAGGACATCAGCCACTTCGTGGCGGTCGGGAGCGGGTCGTGAGCGAGCGTGAGCCGGTGACGATGATGGACGCGTCGACGCGCCTGGACTACGTGTTCACGGCCGGCGTCGCCATGAGCAAGAACCTGCACGGGTACGAGCAGGGCACGTTCATCGGGCAGCGCTGCCCCAAGTGCAAGAAGGTCTACATCCCGTCGCGGGGATCGTGCCCGACCGACGGCGTGCCCACCGACGAGATCGTCGAGCTCCCCAACACCGGCACCGTCACGACGTACTGCGTGGTCAACGTGCCCTTCGCCGGCCAGTCGATCGAGATCCCGTACATCTGCGGCCAGATCCTCCTCGACGGGGCCAACCTCTCGTTCATGGGCCTGCTCCAGGAGATCCCGATCGACGAGGTGCGGATGGGCCTGCGGGTCGAGGCGGTGTGGGTGCCCCCCGAGGAGCTGGGGCCGACCCTGGCCTCGGTCAAGTACTTCCGTCCGACGGGTGAGCCCGACGCCGACTACGAGACCTACAAGGAGTACCTGTGAGCCAGTTCCCCGGGCTCACCTCGGGCCGCCGGCCGGTGGGCGTGGTGTCGTTCGCGCAGTACGACAACGTGAGGCGTGAGGACGCGCGCAACGAGGTGGAGATGCTCATGCCGGTGGTGTCCGAGGTGTTCGGCAACATCGGCATCACCAAGGACGACGTCGGCTTCATCTGCTCGGGCTCGACCGACTACCTGATCGGTGGGCCGTTCTCGTTCGTGGCCGCCCTCGACGCCGTCGGCGTGTGGCCGCCCCGGGCCGAGTCGCACGTCGAGATGGACGGCGCCTGGGCCTTGTACGAGGCCTGGGTGCTGCTGCAGGAAGGCGAGATCGACGCCGCGCTCGTCTACTGCTTCGGGCGTTCGTCGATGGGCGACCTGAACCAGATCCTGTCCGTGCAGCTCGACCCCTACTACCTGGCCCCGCTGTGGCCCGACCCGACGTCGCTGGCCGCCCTGCAGGCCCAGGCCATGATCGACGCCGGCAAGGCCACCGAGGCCGACTTCGCCGCCGTCGCCAGCCGCTCCCGGCGCTCCGCGCTGTCGAACCCCAAGGCGCAGGTGGCCTACGACCGCGCGCCCGAGGAACTGCTGGCCGAGGACTACGAGGTGGCGCCCTTGCGCCGGCACGCGCTGCCGCCCCTCACCGACGGCTGCGCCGCCGTCGTCCTGGCCGCCGGCGAGCGGGCCTACGAGCTGTGCGCGCGGCCGGCGTTCATCACGGGCATCGACCACCGGATCGAGACGCACGCCCTCGGCGCCCGCGACCTCGCGGTGTCGCCCTCGACGAAGCTGGCGGGGGAGCGGGCGGGGGTGGGCGCCAAGAAGGTGGACCTCGCCGAGCTCCACGCGCCCTACGCCCACCAGGAGCTGATCCTCGCCGAGGCCCTGGGCCTCGGCGACGGCGTCGACCTCAACCCCTCGGGCGGCGCGTTGGCGGCCAACCCCATGATGTCGGCCGGCCTCATCCGCATCGGTGAGGCGGCGCGGGCGATCTGGTCCGGCCAGGCCGACCGCGCCGTGGCGCACGCCACCTCGGGCCCGTGCCTGCAGCAGAACCTCGTCTGCGTCCTGGAGGGTGTGTGATGGCGGAGCGCTGCGCGGTCATCGGGGTCGGCCAGACGGTGGCCAAGGCCAAGCGGGAGGACGTCTCGATCGCCGGGCTGGTGCGCGAGGCGGCGCTGGCGGCGCTCGAGGACGCCGGCCTCGGGTTCGCCGACATCGACGCCGTCGTCGTCGGCAAGGCGCCCGACATGTTCGAGGGCGTCATGATGCCCGAGCTGTACCTGGCGCCCGCCCTCGGCGCCGTGGGCAAGCCGATGTTCCGCGTCCACACGGCCGGCTCCGTGGGGGGGTCGACGGCCATCGTGGCGGCGCACCTCGTGGCGTCGGGCATCCACCAGCGGGTGCTGACCGTCGCCTTCGAGAAGCAGAGCGACTCCGACGCCATGTGGGCCCTCTCGGTGCCCCAGCCCTTCTCGGCGCCCCTGCTGGCCGGGGCCGGCGGCTACTTCGCGCCGATCATCCGGGCCTACATGTACCGCTCGGGCGCGCCGCGCGACATCGGCATGATGGTGGCCGTCAAGGACCGGCTGCACGCCCTGAAGAACCCCTACGCGCACCTGCACCTGCCCGACATCTCCATGGAGAAGGTGGAGGAGTCGATCATGCTGTGGGACCCCCTGCACTACCTCGAGTCGTGCCCGTCGTCGGACGGCGCCGCCGCCATGGTCATCGGGTCGGAGCAGGCGGCGGGTGCGGCCACCGCCGCCACGGGCCGACCCCCGGCGTGGATCCACGGCATGGCGATGCGCTCGGAGCCGACCATGTTCGCGGGGCGGGACCAGGTCAACCCGCAGGCGGGGCGCGACTGCGCCGCCGACCTCTACCGCCAGGCCGGCATCGGCGACCCGCGGGCCGACTTCGACATGGCCGAGGTGTACGTGCCCTTCAGCTGGTACGAACCGATGTGGCTGGAGAACCTGGGCTTCTGCGCCGAGGGCGACGGGTGGAAGCTCACCCAGGCGGGGGCGACGTCCATGATCGAAGGCGGCGACATCCCGTGGAACTGCTCGGGGGGCGTGCTCTCGTCCAACCCGATCGGCGCGTCGGGCATGCTGCGCTTCCTCGAGACCGCCCTGCAGGTGCGAGGCATGGCGGGCGAGCACCAGGTGCCCGATGCCCGCCGCGCCCTCGGACAGGCCTACGGTGGTGGCTCCCAGTTCTTCGCCATGTGGGTGGTCGCCGCCGACAAACCCTGAGGCGGGAGGCCCTGCCGGTATGCTCGGCGGAGCCAAGCCAGCCCTGACCAGGAGGTCTCCGTGAAGGTCGTCGTTGACTTCGACGAGTGTGCCAGCAACGCAGTGTGCATGGGCATCGTGCCCGAGGTCTTCGAGGTGCGCGACGACGGCTACCTCTACGTCCTCAACGAGCACCCGCCCGAGGAGTTCCGCGAGCGCCTGCGCGAGGCGGTCAACGGGTGCCCGACCGGTGCGATCTCCATAGAGGAAGACTGACGCCGGGCCCTCCCCACCGCACGCCGCCGGCGCCGGGGGCGCGCCGCCGCACCGCATGACCGATCCCACCTCCCCGCCCCGGGCGCGCTTCGCCCCGTCACCGACGGGGTACTTCCACGTCGGCAGCGCGCGGTCGGCGCTGTTCAACTGGCTCTTCGTGCGGCGCCTCGGGGGCACGTTCATCCTGCGGATAGAGGACACCGACGAGGCGCGCAACCGGCCCGAGTGGACGGACGGGATCATCAGCGCCCTCGACTGGCTGGGCATGTCCCCCGACGAGGGCCCCTTCTTCCAGTCGGCGCAGGGGGAGGCGCACAGCGCCGCCATCGAGGCGCTGTGGGACAGCGGCGCCCTCTATGCCTGCGCGTGCACCCGGGAGGAGATTGACGAGCGGACGAGACAGCGGGCGGCCGCAGGCGACCCGACGCCGGGCTACGACGGGCACTGCCGCGACCTCGGCCTGCCGCGCGGCGAGGGCCGCGCCCTGCGGTTCCGGACGCCCGACGACGGCGTCGTGCGGGTCGACGACCTCGTGCGCGGCGACGTCGAGTTCCCGCAGCGTGCGCTCGACGACTTCATCTGCGTGCGGGGGGACGGCAAGCCGCTCTACGTGCTGGCCAACGCGGTCGACGACCGCACCATGGCCATCAGCCACGTCATCCGGGGCGAGGACCTGCTCCCGACGACCCCGCGCCAGATCATGCTGTGGGGCGCGCTGAACGCCGCCGAGGCCAGGGCGCTGGCCCTGCCCGCCTACGCCCACCTCCCGCTGCTGGTCAACGAGCGCGGGAAGAAGCTCTCGAAGCGCCGCGACCCGGTGGCGGTGGAGATGTACCGCGAGCAGGGCTACCTGCCCGAGGCCTTCCGCAACTACCTGGCGCTGCTGGGCTGGAGCCCGGGGGACGAGGAGATCGTGCCGATCGAGACGATCATCGAGCGCTTCCGCCTCGAGGACGTGCAACGCTCGCCGGCGTTCTTCGACACCAAGAAGCTCTCGCACATCAGCGGCGTCTACATCCGGGCGCTCCCGGTCAGCGGGTTCACGCTGGCGGCGCGGCCGTGGGTCGACCCGGTGCCGGGGGAGTGGGCGCCCGGCGGCTGGCGCGACCCCGACACGGGTGCGCCGGCGGTCGACCCGCCGCCCTGGCCGCCGGGGCGCTTCGACGCCCAGACGTTCTCCGAGGTCGCCGCCGTGGCCCAGGAGCGGGTCACGGTGCTGGGCGAGGTGCCCGAGCTGGTCGACTTCCTCTTCCTGGAGAATGCCCTCGACGACGAGGACTCCTGGCAGAAGGCGGTCGTCGGCGACGAGCTGGCGCCGCGGATCCTGGCCGAGGCCCTGGCGGCCTACGAGACGTGCCCCTGGGACTCGACCGCGCTGCACGAGGCGACGCTCGCCGTGGCGGACTCGGTGGGGCGCAAACTCGCCAAGGCCCAGGCGCCGATCCGGGTGGCGGTGATGGGGCGGACCAGGGGCCTCCCGCTGTTCGACTCGCTGGCGGTGCTGGGCCGCGCCGAGACGTGCCGCCGGTTGACGACCGCGCTCGCCCGCCTGGCGCCGGCCGGCTGATGCTGCTCGCGCCGCTCCGCTGGGCGCTGCGCATCGCGATCCTCTTCCTGGCGGCGATCGTCCTCTACTTCGCAGTGACCCTGGTGCAGGTGTGGCTGACGTCGCGCCAGTACGACCCGCGCCCCGCCGGCGCCATCCTCGTGATGGGGGCAGCCCAGTACGACTGCGTCCCGTCGCCCGACCTGAAGGCCCGCCTCGACCAGGCGGCGACGCTCTACCACCAGGGCTACGCCCACCTGATCGTCGTGACCGGGAACAAGCAGCCGAAGGACAAGTGCACGGAGGCCCAGTCGGGCGCCAAGTACCTCGAGTCCGTGAAGCACGTGCCGAAGTCGGCCGTCCTCGAGGCAGGTGGTGACAACACCTACGAGAACATCGCCGACGCGCAGACCAAGTTGGCGGCGCACCATGCGCGCGTCGTCCTCGTCACGACCGACCCCTTCCACGAGGACCGCTCGATGGCCATCGCCTCGGACCTGTCGCTGGTGCCCTCGCCGACGCCGACCCAGAGCTCGCCGATCAGGGGCTGGTCGACGGTCCCCTTCTTCTTGAAGGAGGCGCTCGGCGTGGGGCTGGGGCGGATCATCGGGTACAACCACCTGGAGTGGCTGCACGCGGCCTGAGCGCCCCGGGCGCCGGGCCGGTCAGCCCGCCGGGGTCGGAGCGGCGGTCGTCGTGGACCCGCTCTGGGCCGGGACCTTGAACGTGATCTTGACGACGGTGCCCTGACTCTGGGCCGTCCCGACGCCGATGACGCAGGTGGCGTGGCCGGCCGTCCCGCAGTAGCCGTCGCCGATGATGCCCGTGGCGACCTTGAGCCGGGCCGTCGCAGTGCCGTTGTGCGCCACCTTGAGCGCCTGGGCGGCGGTGACGTCGCAATGGGGGGTGTCGGTCGAGGCGTTCAGCCGGCCCGTGACGGCGGCGGTGCACTGGACGGCGAACCAGGTCAGCGGCTTCCCGGCCGCCGTGCGGGCGAGGCCCCGGGCCGTGACGACGACGGTCTGGCCGTTGCTCAGGCCCCGGTTCGGCGTGACCTTGACGGAGAGGCCCGAGGCGCCCGCCGGCGGAGGGCCGGCCAGAACGGCGGCACCGACGAGGCAGCCCAGCGTCACTGCGGCCGCCAAACTCCGGTACATGCCGAGGACCTCCGAACACCGTTCCTCCGGGGTACCCCGGACGCCGCATCATTCCACTGCGGTACGGGCGATACAACGCGCCCCCGCCCAGGTCACCGCCGCAATCGGGCCCCGGAGGCTGTCGGCTAATCTGAACGTCCACCCATTCGGGGGTGGTGTAATCGGCAACACGACTGGTTCTGGTCCAGTTATTGAGGGTTCGAGTCCTTCCCCCCGAGCACCGGCGGTATCCATCAAGGTGATGGAGACCACCGCTCGGCCCCATCGTCTAGAGGCCTAGGACACCACCCTCTCAAGGTGGCGACACGGGTTCGAATCCCGTTGGGGCTGCTTCAGAATTCCTGGTCAGCGAGTTGGAACTCTCGGCTTGGTTCGAGGGTGCCCATCCAGTTGTCCTTCTTAGCCCTGAGTTGCTGGGCAAGGCATGTCATCAGCCGCTGATGACATGCACGATGCAAATACGAGCGTCCGCCACCGAGAATGGGTGGCGACATCTGCGACAGTCGCGGTCGGGATCCGCCGTTCATTAACGGTTAGGCCTCTACAGCCGTTCGCGCACGCCCGATCAGCCTCTTGGCCCATCCAACGAGATCCCGCGCCTCTCCAAGAGCGAAGAACGAGACGCCATACCTGGCCGAGTCTTTCTTCTGTAGCAGCCTCTTGAGGTCTTTTGCCATTTCCGCCCCGCCCGGCTCCACGGTCTCCAGAAGAGCGACGGCTTCGTCGTGAGCTTGTCCCCGCGCTCGTTTGCGAAGGCGGGCGCAGCAAGCGGCGTCTGATGCTGCAATGCCGGCCAGGATCGCCAGGGCGGCTGCCACGCCGGAATTAGCCACTGCCGTTGTGTCCTCAAGAACGAGCTCGGCCGCGAGTACGAAGGCCTCGGCTTGCTCGAGTCGCGCCTGCGCCTCTGGCCTGCCGCACGTTTGTGTTCGAGGGGTCACGATGCCTTTGCCAGCGCTGAGCGGTTCCCGCTGATCTCCACAAGGTCCTGCTCCCAGCTCCTCACGATTGGCTCCTGGGCGCGTCGCAAACGCCCGATCTCTGCTGGGCTCTTAAGGACAACCTGAGCCGGATTGCCGGTCCAACGTCCGATGAGGTGGGCGAGGTGCATTGCCGAATCGCCAAGGTTCTCGACATCTCCGACGATCAGTAGGTCGATGTCGCTCGCCTCATCTCCGTCCCGACGCGCCGCCGATCCGTAGAGGCCGACCAGTAGCGGCTTCGGTTGCCAAGAGTCGACCTCGGCCCGAATGCGCCTTGTCAACTCGCCATAGAGGGATGCGAGGGCCTCGATAGGTCCGGCTGCAAGATGCTCTCGGTTCAGCCGATAGCCGCCAGGGACGAGGTCTACGAGTCCCGAGGCGACCATTCGGAGCAATACGGTCCGGACGCCACTCTTGGAGGCCCCTTCGGTGAGTCGATGCACCGCTCCCAACGTCATTGGGCCGTTGGTCGAGCTCAGGGCGGCGTAGACGTGGCCGTCGAGGCTGGGTATCACGCTAGAAATGGGACTACTGACGTCCATTAGGTCCTGAATTCCCATCCTGTGAAATATCGCACGTCGTACACTATAGCGCACCTCGTATGGAATATCGTACACGCTACGAAATAACGTCGGCCCTCGTACTTGGGACCGCATTCCGGCGGCGTACCGTTCCACTCTGTCCATCCCGTTGACCCTCTTGGCTGAGGTCGAGTGACACGGCCGCAACAAGGCCCGCCGTTGACATCAATGCTGCAGTATCTGCCTGTCTCCCCTCAGAAAAGGTGGCGACCATTGGGTGCCGCTCATGGTCGCAATGCGCTCCGCGAGGAAACTTGGCCGACCCGATCTGGCTGGGGAGAAATCAGGGCCTGTCAGCCTCGATGATCCATGTGGCGGATTGGTAGGTCACCCCGTGGTCGCCCGTGTGCTGGGCGATCGTCGTACGCAAGGTAGCCAGGGCTGACTCTCGAGCATCGTCGTCGAGACCTTCGCACATCCAGCCGGTGAGACCGCTGACGAAGTCGAAGGCGTCGTCCTGATCGGGGCCGAAGCTGATGGGTTCGTGAAGGCTCTGGAAGGAGACGTTGGTGAAACCGGCCTCTCCCAGGATGCTCTTCACTCGGTCCGGGTCGGACAGCGAAAACGGGCTCGGCGCGTCAGGAGGGGGCGTTGGGAGCGTTCGACCGACCGCCATCGCCGCGCGGAACTCGGTGAGCCATTCGTTGTCAGCGATGCTCTGCCAAGTAAGAAGCGTGATTCGCCCGCCGGGGCGTAGTGCGCGATGCAAGTTGGTGAAGGCCGCTATGGGGTCGCCAAAGAACATCGAACCCATCCGTGAGATGGCAGTGTCGAACTCGCCATCGCCGAAGGGATGGATCTGTGCGTCAGCGTGTCGAAACTCGACATTGTCGAGACCTTCTGCGACGGCGGCGTCGCGGGCAAGAGCGAGCATCTGCGACGACAGATCGACGCCGAGAGCGGACCCGTCCACCGCGATCCGAGCGACGTCCCGGGTGGCTTGGCCGGTGCCACAACCGACATCGAGGACGCGGTCATCGGTGCGAATGGCGGCCGCCGCAAGGAATGGGCCATGACTGTGCGCGAGGGTCTCGTCGAACCGTTGGGCCTGGGCGGTCCAAAAGGCACCTTCACTGCCGTCCCAGGCTCCGACCTGCCCGGCATTGGAGGGGTCGGCGATCAGCATCTGTTCCTGTCGCAATGTGGTCTCCATTCTTGAGGTCTCGACGCGGCTGTCGGGCGAGATAGATCGAGCGTGCAGTCCTTCGCCGGCGGATTTGCCGCCGACATAGGGCCGACCGGGTCAAGCCCCGACCAGTTCGGGGACCTGGCCGGCGAGTTCGGGCCAGTCGTCGCCCACTGCCTGCTCGATGAGCCTGGCGGTACCCGCAAATACCTCCGGTGGCATCCCAATCTGCCAGCCACGCGTCATGTAGGCGCGGTCGCTCGTGTCGATCAGCGGGAACATCCAGTGGACGAACTCGGGGAACCGGTTCGGTGGCATGTCTGTTCCCATCTGTCCGAGGGCCAGGCCTTGCTCCGGGAGAGGAACCCGATCGCTGATCAGCTGGTACATGTGCGCGTCTTCCTTGTCGAGGTGAAGGTCGAGATGGAACTTGAAGACCTTCGTTGCTCGCGCTGTCTCCAGAGGATCACGCACCGAAACCGCTCGGTTGAGGGCTTCGAACACTAGGTCGAGAGCGCGGTGGTCCCGCTCGTAGGTCTCGTAGACCTTGGGCGCGACCCTTTCCAGCAGGGGGGAGATCACGGAGTCCTCGCCGAGAGCGTGCCACCCCAGCACCTCGTTCAGGAACCGGAAGCGCTCGAGCGTCGCCTCGAGGCCGGATCTGCCTCGGGCCGACTCCAACGCCGCGGTGTCGATGAGCTCGATGTCCCGGCGGAACGCGTTGTGCAGCGCCCTCACAGCGTCAGTCAGTACGGTCATGACGATTCTCCCTCCCATATACTCCTATTAGGAGTATTCTTATCCTCCTAAAAGGAGTATGTCAATGGTGCCAGCGCTGAATTCGACGTCGTACGCGATCCTCGGGCTGCTCGCACTCAAGCCGTGGACGACCTACGAACTCGCCCAGCAGATGGACCGGGCGCTCGGCCAGTTCTGGCCTCGCGCCGAGAGCAGGATCTACGAGGAACCAAAGAAGCTCGTTGCGTGTGGACTCGCGCGGGCAACGTCGGAGATGGTCGGCAAACGCCCGCGAACCGTGTACTCCATCACCGCGAAGGGCCGGCGCGCCCTGGCGGAATGGGTCCCGACCCCGGGTTCCGGTCCCGTGCTCGAATTCGAACAACTCATCAAGGTGTTCTTTGCCGAACACGCAACCAAAGCGGATCTGCTCGCCACGCTCGACGCAGTCCGGGAAGGGAGCAGACAGCGACTCGGCGCCAGTGCCCGCGTCCCTCAGGCGTATCTCGACGGGAACGGTCCTTTTCCCGAGCGACTCCCGTGGCTTCTCCTCGTCGGCCAGTTCTTACTCGACTTTCATCTCATGGTTGAGCGCTGGGCCGAGTGGTCGAGCGGGATCGTCGATGCATGGCCCGACGACGTCTCCGCGGCCGAGCCTGATCGGAAGGCACTCGAGACTCAGGCGGCCGTCACCACAGCACGCCGGGGAGTGGGCTGAGATGAATCCTGACCATTGATTTGTCCATCCAATGGGTTGGTGAGGATGGACTGCCATAGACCGCCTGGATCAGACGCCAGTCATCACCAGGACTGACGTATTCCTTTGCGGCATCCGAGCTTCTGGCATCTGTGAACGCAACCGCCGAGCACCAACGGGTTGCTCTCCGTCCGCTGGCTGCACTCCTCGGCGGTCTGGGGGACGAGCGCCAGCAGGCGTGGTCCACGTTCATCGCCAGTGCCGGCCTTGAGGAGTTCGTACCGAGCAGTTACCCCGATGCCATCAATCTGGTGGCGGCGTTCATTGATCCGCTCCTGGGCGGATCTGTCGAGTCTGGTCACTGGGATCCGCATTCCGACGACTAGGTCAAACGCGCAGTTGACCCCGACCCGGAGTAGATATCGATGAGCGATATGGGACCCCAGGACATCGAAGTACTGGTCGATGAGGTCCTTGCACTACGGGCGGAGAACCAGCGCCTGTGCCGAGAGCCGACCTCGGATGCGGACACACTTCCAGGTACCTAGAGTCAGGCTTGGCACATGATGCCGTGGGTGACCAGTCAGAAACATGTACTGGGCACGGAAATGAGGTGCATGGTGAGCGTCTTTACCCCAACGGAGATCGAGTATCTGCAAAGCCAACGGCTGGCTCGGCTGGCAACTGTCGGTCTCGATGGCCAGCCGCATGTGGTACCCGTCTCGTTCCGCTACAACGCCGAATACGACTCAATTGACATCGGCGGCCATGACTTTGCCAAGCGGTGGAAGTTCCGGCAGGTCCAGCAAAATCCCAAGGTCGCAGTAGTCATCGACGACCTTGTATCGATCGATCCGTGGAAGCCTCGAGCGATCGAAGTCCGTGGGGACGCCGCAATTCTAGGGACTGGCGGCAAAGAGATCATGCCCGGATTTGATGACGACTTGTTTCGTATAATCCCGAACCGCATCGTGAGCTGGGGTGTCGACGAAACCGTGACCTTCCAGTCGCGACGGGTGGGAGGATAGCGTTCGCGTCTGCGCTCCTTCTGAAGCGCTCTGGTTGCCCTGAGTAGCCTTGAGACCGGGCGCGGTCTCGCCGTCGTCAAACGTTCGGCGCGTTCAAGTTTGGGGCCGCAAAGAGGTCATCTGCCAGGACCCAACTTCGTCATAGGTGATGGTGCCGACCGGCGAGTTGCTCAACAGAGTGATCTGCCGCTCTACGCGCACGGGGAGGCCGGAACGGACCGTGAACCACCAGTCCTCTCTGACTCTGCCCCTCTGTCCACCCGTGAGCATCACCTGCTGGAGCTCATGGATGGTGGGGACGACGGTGCCCCCAATCCGCAACATAACCATCCCGACGATGCGAACGGTGGTCGCAGCGATGCTCCGCCCGGTGACGGCCGTGTTGGTGCCCGTACACGAGTACCTTTGCGTCTGCCCGGGCTTGGGGCTTTGGGGGAGTACCACACTGACGGACGGACATGTGAACCGCCCCAGATCGTTGACCTTGATGTCACCGAAGTCCCACGACTGGGAGTCGCTGTTTCCGGCCAAAAGCAGCCGTCCGTCACTGGGGCAGAAGTCGTATTCCTCCCAGTGGGCGACGTTGTAGTCGATGTGCCACCGCCAACAGCCATCGGCCAGGTACGTGATCGTTACGGGCATCACCGTTCCGTCACGCTGTGAATTGGGGGGAAACGAGATCCGCTCGGTTCCCTGGCCATTGAGCGAGTAGACGCCCTCGGCAGGATTGTCATTCCTGAGGGTCCCGCTGCTGGGGATGGATTCCCTCCCCTGAAACGCCTTCACGGCGGCGTGGAGGGATTTGGGGCCAGGATGTTCGCGAAACACGTATCGGATCACGACGAAACCGGTCGCGCCGAGCACGATGACAACTGCCGTAGCGACGACGATGCGCCACCGAGCGCGCCCGTGGGCGAGTGGCACTGCATTCCCCTCAAGAAGGGCCCTGGGACCCAGCGCGCTTGGCGTCTGGGGGGTCGAGCTCGAGCTCGGCGCGCAGGGCGAGTTTGTCCACCTTGTCGAGCGACGTGCGCGGCAGTGGGTCCTGGATGACCACCATCCGGTTCGGGTGCTTGTAGTCAGCCAGACGGTCGGCGAGAAAGACATGGAGGGTGTCAATGTCGAGTGATGCACCCTCGGCAAGTCGCACCACGGCCAGGATGTCCTGACCGAGGATCTGGTGGGGGACGCCCAGCACGGCGGCTTCCATGATCGCCGGGTGCTCGTAGAGGGCGTTCTCCACCTCGATCGAGTAGATGTTGTAGCCGCCTCGGATGATCATGTCCTTCTTGCGATCCACGACGTAGACGAATCCGTCGTCGTCGAGGTAACCCAGGTCCCCGGTGTGCACCCACCCGTCCTGCCAGGTCTCGGCGGAACTTTCGGGTTCGCCGAAGTAGAAGCGCCGACCGCCTCCGATCCGGATCAACAGTTCACCCACGTGGTTGGCGTCGAGGCGCTTCCCGTGATTGTCGATCACCCGAACGCCGGCCCCTTCGATCGGCTTGCCCACCGAGCCCGGGCGTTGTTCTGCCTCGCCGGGCGGCAGAAGGCACGCAGCATCCCCGGCCTCGGTGAGGCCGTAGGCGTTGACGAGCATCGCCCGGGGAAACGTGGCGGCGAGCCATCTGGTCGCCTCGGGCGGCATCGGGGCGGTGCTGAAGACCACCATCCACACCGACGAGGTGTCGAGACCTTCGAGCACCCCGGCTTCGCGAAGAAGCAGCACCTGTGCAGGCACCACCATGAGCCAGCCCGGTCGGTGGCTGTCGATCAACTGGGCGAAGCGGGCGGTGACGAAGGAAGGGAGGCAGATGTTGGTGAATCCCAGGCGAAGACTGGCGATCATGGCACCGTAGGTGCCGAGGGCGGTCGCCAGCGGCGCGGCGTGGAGAAGCGCGTCCTCGCGTTCGGAGGGCGTGACGGCGATATGCAGCACGTTGTCGTGGGTCGAGGCCACCCCTTTGGGCAGCCCGGTGGTGCCCGAGGTGTACACAATGTCGGCGAGGTCCGAGGAGGTCACCGGCACTTGGAACGCGTCGTCGTCGTTCTCTTCCAAGGCCCCCCAGGCATGGGGGGCACCGACCTCGGGACTGACCACCGCGGGTGGATCGGCGAGGCCTGCCGTGAGATCGAGAGCGCGGGCCAGCTGGTCGCCGGCGGCAATGAGCACACGAGGCCGCGCGTTCTCAAGGATGTGACCGATTTCGCGCCGGGCCAGACGGGGGTTGATCGGGGCCGCGACCCCTCCGGCTTTCTGTGTGGCGAAGTAGGCAATCTGAAATACGAGCGCGTCTTGGTTCGTGACCAGGAGAGCCACCCGCTCGCCCGCCACCACACCCAATTCGACCAGGCTCCGGCCGACCGCGTTCGATCGCCGTTCCCATTCTGCGAAGGTCATCGAACCGCCACCGTCGACGAGCGACGCGACGCGATTGGGAAAACGCTCCGCCACCTTGCGCAACTCGTCAGGAACCAGCGCCATCGGTCGATCTCTTCGCGGTTGCCTTGCTCGCCCTCTTTGGCGGTGACGCGGTTCGCGTCGCAGCCTTCCCGAGCTCGGCGAAGGCTGCGGATTTCGCATCGGCAAGGTGCCACGGTTCCTCCGCGATCTCCGGGCACACGACGAAGCCGGAGTCGATGTGGTCGAGGTACCTCAACACCGCGATTGGCCCACCGCCGTCGAATTCGGGTAACGCTGCGGCATCACCTCCACGACTCGCCCACTGCGGAGATCGAAGAAGGCGTCGATCGCACACACGTTGGATAATCCGATTAGGACCTCCCGGCCAGCACAATGAAGCTCCGACCAGATGTCGTCGGCGTCATCATGAGCTGGAGTCAACTCGAAAACGCCCAGATCCTCATGCACCACGCACCTCCTTTGCCGTCCTGCCCTAGTGCTGAGCTAACGCGTCACCGCCGGATCGCATAGGGTCGAATTGCCCTTTTACAACTCCGGAGGCACTGCTCGGGCAAGACGCCCTGTCGGATGCATGGCTTGGGAACAAAGCCTTGCCAAGACTTCACCAGAATCCTCCGGTAGACGCCCCCATAGACCAGCCAAACGGAGCATGCGGGGCACTGCGCGCGCCCTCCGGGCCGTGGGTCGTCCCGCCTCTCAACATCCTCTAGCGACATGGGAGCCCGGTTCTCAGTGTCACCCGACTCCTGCAGGTCAGATCGGCCGCGGCACCGGCCGAGATGTGCGCGGCGTGGACCGAACGACCCAGGGCATCGCTCTTGGCGCCAAGTCCCGTCGGCCGGGACACCAGAAAGACCGCCTTCGAAAAGACCAACGGGCAATCGGGTACTGGCCGTAGGCTGACGGTGATGTCAGGTTTCGTGACCGGGTCGAGGAGGGACCGGCGTCAGGTTCCCCTCTTCACCGGGTTCATCGCGGGGGTAGCCCGGGCGATCCGTGACCCCCGCATCGCCGGTGTCCTGCGTGCCGGCCCACGGGTTATGGACTTCCTCGTCCGCAGCCACCGGCGCACAGCCGGGATCGCCGACGACGACAGCATCGTCAAGGTGCGAGCGACGCCGTTGCTGGCCGCCCAGGCATACCTCGACGAGGTCCTGATCGCCGCCCTTCGGCACCCGGACCTGCTGCCAAGAGAAGAGGATTACGTCCCGGCCGCCGCCGACCTGGCCATCGCCCGCGAGGTCTTCGCGGTCCGGGGGTGGATCGACGACCCGGCGGCCTACCACCGCGATCCCCCGCCGCCCGACGACGTACGGGCGGTCCACGAGGCCGCCCACGGGCTGGGCTACGAGCACACCACCTTCTCGAGCGGGTGGGAGCCGCATCCCGAGGAGCCCGGCCGGGCGCGGTGGCTCGAGCACCAGGCCAACCGGACCGCGCACGCCTGGGTGTCGAGGGCCCCGGGCCGGGACCACGGGTCCTGGATGGTCTGCCTCCACGGGTTCGGCATGGGGCAGCACGCCTCGATCGACCTGCGCTCATTTCGCGCGACCCAGCTGCACCGGATGGGCATACACGTGGCGGTCGTCGTGCTGCCACTGCACGGCCCGAGGGCCTCGGGACGGGTGCGCGGCGAGGATCTCATGACCATCGACATGGTCGACAGCATGCACGGCATGGCCCAGGCGACCTGGGACGTGCGGCGCCTGATCGCCTGGCTGAGGGTCGCCGAGGGTGCCGAGCGGGTGGGGGTGATGGGCCAGTCGCTGGGCGGCCTGGTGGCCTCCCTCGCCGCCTGCCTCGACCCCGAGCTTCGGTGCGTCATCGCAGGCGTGCCGGTGGTCGACCTGCCCGACCTATTCCGTCGACACAGCCCTCCGGCCATCGCCGAGCGGGCACGGCAGTTCAGGGTGCTCGGGGACCAGGCTGACGACGTGCACCGCGTCGTCTCGCCTCTCGCGATGGCCTGCGCCGTCCCCAAGGATGGCCGATACATCTACGCTGGTCTGGGCGACCGGATGTCCACCTTCGGCCAGGCCAGGCGGCTCTGGCTGCACTGGGACCGCCCGACGCTCGCCGCCTACCCGGGCGGACACGTGGGCTTCTTCTGGTCGAAGGCGGTCAAGGAGCTCGTGGTCGAGGCCATGACGGCCACCTTCACTCCGGCCGCCTGAGGGGGATCGATCGTCTTCAGGTGCTGTCGGCGTTCGCCACAGCCTTCGTCATCTCGTGCAGTGCATCGGGGATGGCGTCGGCGATGCGCCAGGCGTCAGGGACCAGGGCCGAGCAGGCCATGATCCCGAACCCCACGCGGTCCTCCTGCGAGAGCACGGTGACGTTCAGGCCGGCACCGTCCATGACCGGGCCGAGGGGGTAGATGCCGACCACGCGAGCGCCCGCGAGGTAGAGGGGGATGGGAGGTCCGGGCACGTTGGAAAGGATCAGATTGTGCACGACGGGATGGTGGTCAGCCCCGTGGAAACGGGAGTAGAGGTGCGCCCCCAGCGAGAAGACGTTGAGCCAGAGGTGCTCGGTCCACTGCAGCAGCGTGTCGGCGCCGAGCTGCTCGTGGAACTCCTTGGCCTGGGTGTCGGCCGCGACGCTGGAGCGGAGGCGCTCAAGCGGGTCGGCGACGTCGGTGGGCAAGGTGGTGAACATCACCGACACTTGGGTGGTCCCGTGCTGGGCGCCGTCCTGGCCGTGCACCGAGACCGGCTCGACGGCGATCAGGGGGCGGTCGGGCAGCTCGCCGAGCTCTGTCAGGTACCGCCGCAGCGCGCTGGAGACCAGGGCGGTGAGCACGTCGTTGACGGTGGCGCCGACTGCCTGCTTGACGGCCTTCACCTCTTCCAGGGACACGTCGACGAAGGCCACGGAGCGACGGCCCGAGACCGACGCGTTGAAGGACGTGCGAGGCGCGGTGAACGGCACGGCGATCCGTTCAGAGCCGCCGCCGCGTGCGGCCCGCCAGACTGCGCCCCCGATCCGCCCGATGGTCTCGGGAACCAGCTTGACGACATCGGCCGGCGCGCGCAGCCGATCGAGGAACGTGCGGCCGAGGAGTTCGAAGGGATTCGGCGGCCCGAGGGGTGCCGCCGCGTCCTTGGGTCCGCCCGGCGGTCCCTCGGGAGAGAGGTCGAAGAGCTGGCCCATCAGGTTGGTCCCGGTGATCCCGTCGATCGTGGCGTGGTGCATCTTCACCAAGAGCGCGACGCGCTTGTCGGGCAGTCCCTCCACCAGCAGCATCTCCCACAGTGGGCGGTCCCGCCGGAGCTGGGTGCTGCAGAACTCGCCGGCCAATTCGGCCAGCTGGCGGTCGTCGCCCGGCGGGTCGAGCACGATGTGGCGCAGGTGGCGGTCGACGCGGAGGTCGGGGTCGTCAGTCCAGTACGGCCGTCCCAGGTTCAGGGGCACCGTAGACAGGCGGTGGCGCATCGGCGGCGATTCGCGGGCAAGCGCGCCTCGAGCATGGCGGTGATGCGTTCAAACGGATCCCCGGGCCCCATGGTTGCGGCGTCCAGGATCAGCAGTCCGCAGACGTGCATGTGCATCGTCGGCGTTTCGCATGACAGGAACATTGCGTCCAAGCCGCCCAACTGCTCCATGTTCCGTGACCACCACCCTCGGATGCCCCTCCGGTCCTGGCCATAGCATCCTCCTCGAGGATCCCAGGTGTCCACTTGTGCGCCGTCCACACGGCACGACCAATTCCCACCGCTTCCATCATGGAGAACCTCGATCCTCCTGGATCGGGCCGGGGAGGTGCAATCGTGGCGCCTTGGTTTGAAAGGCATCCCGTTGGCTCTCGAAATTCTGAGCGTGGGTGACGACTGACCGATGGCTGGGACGGCTGCGTTCGGTCATCCGGGTTCCATCGGACCCATTGACCCTTGTCAGAGGGACTGCCGATCGAAGGGGACCGTCAGATCACGACCCGGATGAGTACCGGCGAGCCTCCTCCGATCCTCCGGTCACGTTTCCGGCACTGTAGGAGTGGGCGCCCGTGCCAGCCAGCCGGCCGGAGTCGACGATGAGGTACTCGTCGCGGATAGGTCGACCTTCGAAGTGGCATTCGAGAATCTCGCGGGTTCCGGCCGCATAGCGGGCCTGCGCGGAGAGGGACGAGCCCGAAATGTGAGGCGTCATGCCGTGGTGCGGCATCGTTCTCCAGGGGTGGTCCTGAGGTGCTGGCTGGGGGAACCACACGTCGCCGGCGTACCCTGCAAGTCTGCCGGATTCAAGAGCCTGAACGATCGCGTCGCGGTCGCAGATCTTCCCGCGCGCGGTGTTGATGAGATACGCCCCGAACTTCATCTTCGAGAGCAACTCTTGATCGAAGAGGTGCTCCGTCTCCGGATGCAATGGCACATTGATGGTGACCACATCGCAGAGCTCGACCATTGATTCAACCGTAGGATGAAAGGTGAGTCCAAGCTCGTCCTCCACGTCGCCCGGAAGCCGGTGCCGATCCGTATAGTGCAGGTGCACGTCGAATGGCTTGAGCCGGCGGAGCACCGCCAGTCCGATGCGGCCGGCCGCGACCGTGCCGACCATCATTCCCTCGAGGTCGTAGGACCGTTGCACGCAGTCGGCGATGTTCCAGCCGCCTCGTCTGACCCAGTCATAAGACGGCAGATAATTGCGGACGAGTGAAAGGATCATCATCACCACGTGCTCCGAGACACTGATGGAGTTGCAGTATGTGACCTCCGCCACCGTGATGCCTGCGTCCATGGCCGCCTGGAGATCGACATGATCCGAACCGATACCGGCGGTGATCGCAAGCTTCAACCCTGGTGCCGAGGCGATGCGCTCAGCCGTCAGGTACGCGGGCCAGAAGGGCTGGGAGATGACCACCTCCGCGTCGGGGAGCTCGCGTTCGAACACGCACCCCGGCCCATCCTTGTCCGACGTCACCGCCAGGTCGTGCCCCAGCGCTTCGAGGTACAGCCTTAGTCCCAGCTCGCCCGACACCGAGCCCAACAGTTCACCGGGCGTGAAGTCGACGCCGTGGGGGGTGGGGAGAGTCTGGCCATCGGGATACCGCTCGAGGGTCGGGAGTCCCTCCCGCGGGTAGGACGTCGGGTATCCCTCGACCGGATCGTCGTAGAGCACGCACACGACCTTCGCCATGATTCCCTCCTCTTCTCGCCGACGACCCATCATGGCCACGGCGGCACTCTCAGTTGGTGTCACCCAACTCAGGACTTGTGCTCCACGAACTCCACCAACTGTCCCTCCAACTCCAACGGGTCATCCTGAATCTGGCGCCCCGACGGCGGATGTCCCGTCGCGCCACGTGAACGCCGTGCCGCGACACTCGAGATCCTCGGCCTTGGCATTCAAATGGTTCATCTTTCTGTCCATCCATGCCCCGACACTGGGTCGCATCCGGTGGACGTACTGGACAAGTACGCCTTCCTGAACTGGTCAAACGGCACTAGGCCGTACGAAGTGGACAGACAGGTCCGCTCTCTCAAGGTGGCGACACGGGTTCGAATCCCGTTGGGGCTGCAAATTGATCTGGCCTCGGCGCGAGCGCCGAGGAGATCCACACGTGACACGTCAGGCGAACGGTGCGCATATCCGCCGGGCCACTGTCATTGAGGAACAGGGCGGCCACTCCCCGCATGAGCCCGTGCAGGAGCACCGCACTGGCCGTGGGGTCGATATCGGTCCGCACGGAGCCGTCGTCCTGACCCGCCACGATCAGCTGGGAGAGCCCCTCGTAGCTGCGTCGCTCCGCATCCGCCATGCCTTCGACGGACGCGTTGGAGGGAAAGGTCGAGCCCCACATCACCAGAAGGGCCCGTTGGTCTGGTCCCGGGTCCTCGAAAAGCTCGAGGTACGTGTCCACGCCGACCAGGATCTCGTCGAGGGCGCTCAGCTCGCTCTGTCGCCCTGCAAGGCGCCGCCGCGCTTCGAAGATCGCCAGTCGGATCCTGCTCTGCGCCCGCTCCGCCAGCTGAGTGACGAGCGCGTCTTTCGAGCCGAAGTGGTGCGTCGGCAGGCCCCGACTGACCCCGGCACGTGCCCCGATGCTGGCCAGCGACGCGCTCTGGACCCCACGTTCGGCGACGACCTCGGTTGCCGCTTCCAACAGGGCATCTTCAGACCGGCTGCGCCGTTCGGCCTGGCTCCGTCGGGCCGACGGCTGCGTCATTTTGCTAACTTACTTGCTTGTCAGCCAGCAAGCAAGTAAGTTACCGTCGGTCCAGGTCGTGCCAACGAAGCTGCGCCGGGCCGCCAGGACCGACTCGGTCGAGTGATCGCCGGTGAAAGGAGGGCATGTCGCAGTTCGATGTGGTGATCAAGGGCGGGACCGTGATCGACGGTCTGCGGACGCCTCGCTACAAGGCAGACGTCGGCATCGCCGGTGGCAGGGTGGTGGCGATCGGTCGGGTCGATGCGTCCGACGGCCGTGAGGTGGTCGACGCCTCGCGGAAGGTGGTGGCGCCCGGATTCGTGGACCTGCACACGCACTACGACAGCCAGGTCTTCTGGGACCCGTGGTGCACCATGTCGGGCTGGCACGGAGTGACCAGCGTGGTCATCGGCAACTGCGGATTCGGTTTCGCCCCCTGCCGGCCCGAGGACCGCGAGCGGGCCATGCTGACGGTCTCGCGCAACGAGGCGGTCCCGCTCAAGACCATGCGTGTCGGCATGCCCTGGGACTGGGTCACGTACCCCGAGTTCCTGGACAGCGTGGACCGCACACCCAAGGGCGTGAACGTCATGTCTTTCGTTCCGTTGGCACCTCTCTACGCCTATGTGGCGGGCGTCGACAACGCCAAGGCCTACCGGGTCACGGCTGAACAACTCGACGAGATGTGCCGGCTGCTCGTCGAAGGTATGGAGGCTGGCGGCTGCGGGTTCAGCGCGCAGGTCTCCGGAGAGGTCGGGAACGTCCAGCTCGACTACGACGGCACACCCATGGTGACCGACTGCATGACCGAGCAAGAGGTGATCGCCTTCTCTCGGGCCATGGGCTCGATGGGTCGTGGCACGGCGCAGTTGACCGGCACGCTCGAGACGGCCGCCCTGATGGCACGGGAGAGTGCCCGTCCCATCATCTGGAACGCGTTGTTGGCCGACGGTGCCCTCAACCAACACGGCGGGGCCAAGTACAGCCACAAAGACGCACTCAAGCAGCTGGCGTACCTGAACGAGGAGGAGGGCCTCCGAGTCTTCGCCCAGGCGCTTACGACCAACTTCGTTTCCGAGTTCACGCTAGAGGACTACAACCTGGCCGACACAATTCCCTGCTGGAGGGAGGCCTGCCTCGGCACGGCCGAGGAGAAGAGAGTCAAGTTCGCCGACCCGGCTCGTCGCGCCGCGATGAAGGAAATCCACGAAGAGCGCGGCGGCCTCTTCGGCGCCGGCTACGACCTAACCGAGATCAAGATTCACTGGATTTCGAGCGACGTCCCCGGTGCACGGGAGCTGAAAGAGACCTACGAAGGGTTTACGGTGGGAGAGGTGGCGGCTCGGGAGGGCAAGCACGAGATCGACGCCTTCCTGGACGTGGCGGTGGCCGGTCAGCTCCAGGTGGGTTTCGCCACACCGATGCTCGTGACCCCGCCCGAGGCCATGAAGGAGATCGCCACGTCGCCGGTGGCCCTTCCCGGGGTGAGCGACGGCGGGGCCCACACGAAGTTCGTGACCACCGCTCGCTATCCGACCGAGCTTCTCGGCTACTGGGTGCGCGAGCACGAGATCATGTCGCTGGAGGAGGCCCACTGGCGGCTCGCCTACTACCCGGCCGTGGCCGCTGGCCTCAAGGGCAGAGGTTTCCTGGCTGAGGGAGCGCCGGCCGATGTCGTCGTCTATGACCCCGAAACCGTCGACAGCACGGCACAAGAACGCGTCTGGGACTATCCGGCTGGGGAATGGCGCCTGATCCAAAAGGCGATCGGCTACGACCGGACCATCGTAAACGGCGTGACCACCTTCGTGGACGGCGAGTGCACCGGGGACACGCCGGGCAAGCTGCTCCGCCACGGAACGGACTGAGGGGGGAATCCATGGGCACCGCCGAATCCGAGATACAGAAGGTCTTCGACGCCGACAACCACTACTGGGAGGTCACCGATTCCTTCACCCGATACCGCGACCCTGCGTTCGCCGATCGGGGCGTCGTCCTGAGGGAGGTCAACGGCAAGCCCTACTACTTCTTCGGGGAGCGGGCCCACCCGATCATCCCCGGTCCTGGCGACGTCCACCCCCGCCCGCGACCCGGCGCGCTCTACGACTATTTCGCGGGGAAGAGCAGCAAGGAGCGGGTCGGGAACGAGCTTGCCTGCGAGGACCCCGCAGTGCATCCCGAGTGGTTCAATCGTGACGCCCGCCTCGCCTGCATGGATGCCCAGGGTGTCGAAGCGGCGTGGCTATTCCCGTCCCAGGGCGTCTGCATGGAGGGCCCGATGCAGCCCGACATCGAGGCTTCGATCGAGGTGCTCCGGGCGTTCAACCGCTGGCTCGACGACGACTGGGGATTCGCGTATGAGGACCGGATCTTCGCCGCTCCGTTCCTCACCCTCTCGGACCTCGACCGCGCCGTCAGCGAGCTCGAGTGGTGCCTCGATCGCGGCGCTCGCATTATCACGATTCGCAATGGACCGGTTTTCACCCCCCAAGGGTTGCGGTCCCCGGCTGATCCGGCCTTCGACGCATTCTGGGCCCGGGTCCAGGAATCCGGCATTGTCGTGACCACGCACGCCGGGTTCGAAGACGGCTATACCGATGTCGCAGCGGACATCGCCCGAACGTGGGGCGTGGAAGCCGCACCGCAAAGCGATCGCCGTCCAGACGCCTCGGCGGTCCAGGCGGCCTCATTGGTGGCCCAACTCATGAAGCACCGGCTAATCGAAGATTTCGCCACCGTGCTGGTGGCACACAAGCTGTTCGAGCGGTTTCCCAGCATCAAAGTCGCGTACATCGAGAACGGGGCGGACTGGGTGCCACGGTGCCTCCACTCGCTGCACATGCTGGGCGGTCAGAACCCTGGCATGTTCGCCTCGGATCCGGTCGATCAGTTCACTCAGCACTGCTGGGTGGCACCATTCGTCGAGGATAACGTCGAAGACCTGGCGCGATGCCTGCCGATTGAGCGGATCCTGTTCGGTTCGGACTGGCCGCACGCCGAGGGACTGGCACAGCCGCGCGACTTCTTCACGAATGTGGCGTCGTTCTCGCTGGACGACCAGCGCAAAATCATGGTCGAGAATGCGCGCTCGTTGACCTTCGGCTCCTAGGACAGCCGGGGACTGTGCAGAGGCGGAGTGTGCGGACCAAGGTTGCGGCGCATGGGCGCAGGTGCGTCGATGGGGAGGCCGATGCCCACGCCGGTCGTGGCCAAAGTACTGTCACGGCCCAGCGTCAGAGAAGCGAGCCGCTCTCGCAGCAAATCACCGTCGTATCTCGTCACGACGTACAACGGGGGCCCATCGGGTCCCGGGGAGGGATCAGTCCAAGTGCAACCAGCTACGACTGCGGGGGAGAGACTTCTCACCCGCCTGCGTCACTCATTCCCGCTCAGGTTCGTGAGGACCCAACGCCTTCACCCCCGTCGCAGCGTGACCGCCGTCCTGTCGGTATCGGTGGTCGGCCTCCCGCTTGCCCTGGCGGTGGCGACCCCCACCCCGGCGAGCGCCTCCCCTGCTCCCATCACGATCGTCTACATCACGTCTGTCACCGGGCCGGGCGCCGCGGAGGACGCCAGCTCGCCGGCCGGGTTCGACGCCCGGATCGCGATGCAGAACGCGGAGGGCGGGGTCGACGGGCACAAGCTCGTCCCGAAGGTGATCGACGACCAGACGAGCCCCTCGGAGATCGCCACCGCGGTACAAGACGCCGACTCCAAAGCGTTCGGGATCGTTTCGCAGAGCCCGCTCTTCTTCCTGGCCGCCAAGTACCCCCAGCAGCAGGGCATTCCCGTGACGGGCTCGTACAGTGACGGCCCCGAGTGGGGACAGCAGCCCTACACCAACATGTTCGCCGCGGACGCCGGGAGCGTGGACTCGAAGTACCCCGTCAATACGCAGGCAGGCGCGTTCTTCAAGTCGCACGGGGCCACGGTGCTCGCCGCATATGGCTATGGGATCTCGCCCTCGTCGAGCCGGGCCGCCGAACAGACGGCGCAGTCGTTCCAGCACGCCGGGGGCAAGGTCGGCGTCGTCGACACGTCCGTCCCGTTCGGGGGCGTTGCGTTCACCAGCATCGCGCTGGTGGCGAAGCAGGACCACGTCAACGCCTACGCGCCCGAGATGGACTCGAACTCGAATTACGCGCTCGCCACGGCGCTGAAGCAGGCGGGGGTGCAGGCCAAGGGGCTCTTCGCCACCGGCTACGAGCCGGACGTGATCAACTCGCCGGCCTGGCCCTCGTTGCAGGGCGATTACTTCGCTTCGCTCTACCGCCCGTGGGTGCTGCCCGACGCCGGCACTGAGCAGATGCAGGCGGCCATGGAGAAGTACGCGCACTTCACCAAGAGCGATTTCCCGACCTTCAGTCAGTACGAGGCATGGGCCGGGGCCGACCTCATGATCAAGGGACTGCAGCTCGCGGGGCCCAACCCGACCAGGGCCGCAGTGATCAAGGACCTCCGGGGCCTGAAGTCCTACAACGCCAATGGCCTTCTGCCCAATCCGATCGATTACGCCACCGTCTTCGGGCACGACGAGCCGCACCAGTGCACCTGGGTCATGCAGGCCGGGAAGAGTGGATTCACACCGGTCTCGTCGAAGCCGTTCTGCGGGACGGACATCCCGGGCACCTCGACGGCCACCTCCTCGTAGCAAGAAATTCGGACCGATCGGGAGGCCATTCCCTTCCCTGTCGACGCTCGGGGCAACCGGCGGAGCGGTCCGTCGTTTGTCCTCGGCTGGGCCCGGCGCAACACTTGACTGCTACCTCATACTCTGAGAAGGTAGAACAATGCTCTACCTTCGTCGTAGGCGTGTGGCCCCGTGACTGCGGGTGAAATTCTCTCGGAGCGACGATCGTTCGTAGCAGGTCAGTGGACGGAGGGCGACGAGTCCTTCACGGTTGTGAACCCGGCCGATGAGTCCACGGTCACGGAGTTGGGCGCCACACCCCTGGGCGAGGTGAACCGTGCCATCGCGGAAGCGCGGCGGACGTTCGACGAAGGGGTCTGGGCCAATCGTCCAGCGCGGGAGCGGGCCCAAGTCGTCCATGCTTTCCTGGACCATCTCGAATCGAAGCACGAGCCTCTGGTGGCCACCATGGTCGCCGAAGCGGGACAGCCCGTCCTCTTTGCGGAGATGGCGCAGTATGCAGCTGGCATCGCCCTGTCCCGAAATACCATCGACTTGTATCTCGCCTTGGCCGAGGAGGAGGCCAATCCTGTCCCGGTTGATGAGCTGGTGCGCGGGCGGGTGGCGACCAGTGTCCGGCGCTACGAGCCCGTCGGGGTCGTGACGGCGATCACTCCGTACAACGGGGCGATCATCATGGCCTTCCAGAAGCTCATCCCGGCCCTGCTGTCGGGGAACTCGGTGATTCTGCGTCCAAGCCCACTGACTCCACTTTCGTCTTTGGTCTTCGGGTCTGCCGCCGAAGCTGCGGGCCTCCCTTCGGGGGTGTTGAGCGTTGTGGTGGAACAGGGAGCTGAAGGGGCCGAGCTGTTGACCACGGATCCTCGCGTCGACATGGTGTCCTTCACCGGCTCCACGGTCGTGGGACGGCAGATCCTGGCGCAAGCCGCCCCGACGGTGAAGCGCGTCGCATTGGAGCTGGGTGGCAAGTCGGCGCAGATCTATCTTCCGGATGCCCTCCATCGCGTGGCCCAAGGAGCGGCGCAGGTCGTGGCCATGACAGCCGGCCAGGCGTGTGTCGCGGCGACCCGCATGCTCGTGCCGCGGGAACAGAAGGACTCGGCGATCGAGGCTGCTGCGGCTGCCTACGGCGCCATCAAGGTGGGACCACCCAGCGATCCCGAGGCAATGGTCGGCCCGCTGATCACGGCGGCGCAGCGTGACCGCTGCGAGCGGTTGGTCTCCCTCGCTGAGGAGCATGGCGCCAAGGTCGTCTGCGGCGGCGGCCGACCTTCCGCGTTCGAACGGGGCTACTACTTCGAGCCCACGGTGCTCGATGTGCCGGACAACTCGAACCCCGCGGCGCAGGAGGAGATCTTCGGCCCCGTGCTCGCAATCATCGGGTACAAGGATGTCGACGACGCCGTTCGGATCGCCAACGACAGTATCTACGGGCTGTCCGGCCAGGTCTACGGCGCCGACACTGCGGCGGCAACCGCGGTGGCCCGGCGGATCCGCAGCGGTGCCGTGAATGTGAACACCTCGATGTTCAGTGCCTATGCGCCGAGTGGAGGGTACAAGCAGAGTGGCCTCGGGCGCGAGCGGGGGATCGACGGCATCCGGGCCTTTCAGGAAGTGAAGCACATCTGCATCGGCGAATTGCCGACGTGAGGGACAAGGAAGCGACCAATGACTCTTGACCTGAACCTTGACTGGCTGATCTCGGTCGACGACCACATCTTGGAGCCACCGAACCTCTGGCTCGACCGGGTGGCCGCCAAAGATCGTGATCGAGCGCCGCACATGGAGTCCATCGACGGCATGGACTACTGGATGTACGACGGGAAACGGTTTCCGAGTTCCGGACTGAGTGCGGTGGCTGGGAAGTCGAAGGAGGAATTCAGCCCTGAACCACTGTCCTATTCCGACATGCGGCCAGGGTGTTATGACGCCTCGGCCCGACTCGAGGACATGGATCGTGCCGGGATGCTGGCCTCACTGTGCTTCCCGACCCTCCCGAGGTTCTGCGGCCAGCTCTTCATGGAGGCCAGCGATCGGGAGTTCGGGTTCGAATTGCTGCAGCACTACAACGACTGGGTGGTCGAGGATTGGTGTGGTACGGCCCCCGGTCGCTACATCCCACTCATGCTCATTCCGATGTGGGACCCGCCCTTGGCGGCCAAGGAGATGGAACGGATGGCGGCCAAGGGCGTCACCGCCTTCGCCTTCTCGGAGAACCCCGCTCCCATTGGGCTACCGACGATCCACGACACGGATCGCTATTGGGATCCGGTGATGTCGATGGCGAACGACGCGGGCATGGTGGCCTCCATGCACGTGGGCTCGTCCTCTCAGGTCCCGCAGATCGCTCCCGACTCGCCGTTCATGGCCAACCTCGCCTGGGGGGCGATTCGGACATCGGGGGCGATGCTTTCGTGGCTCTTCAGCGGCATGTTCGAGCGGTTCCCCAATTTGAAGATCGCTCTGTCCGAAGGCGAAGTCGGCTGGATGCCGTATTTCCTCGAGCGGGCCGAGCAGGTCCTGGACAAGCAGCGCTATTGGGTGATGCGCGGCCAGAAATTCATGGATCACGCCACGACGGATGTCGATCTGGACACGCTCAACATACGTGAGCTGTTCCGAGAGCACGTTTTCGGGTGCTTCATTGAGGATCATCATGGGATCGCCAGCCTCGACGAGATCGGCGAGGACAATGTCATGTGCGAGACCGACTACCCGCATTCGGACTCCACGTGGCCGAACTGCATCACCGCCGTCAAGAAGGTGATCGATCACCTCCCGCCAGAGACGCAGTACAAGCTCCTGCGCGGCAACGCCGAGCGGCTCTATCGATTCACCCCGGCCGAGCCTCCGACAACCGCCCATGCCTGACGGCACGTGCCTCGCGTCGATAGCGGTTGACAGAACTGCATGTATGGGCAGTGGAACCTGCATCATGTATCCCCGGGAACCTTCACTCATGATGACGAGACCAAGGCCGTTGTCATGGATGCTGCCGGCGACCCCATCGAAAGCATCCGTACCGCGGTGGAGGCGTGCCCGACAGGTGCGCTGATGCTTTCAGAAGAAAGGAGTGTGAGACGAGAGTGCTGCTTCAAGGCAAGGTAGCGATCATCACGGGCGCCGGGTCCGGCGTCGGCAGGGCATCGGCCCGTCGCTTCGGCGAGGAGGGGGCCTCAGTCATCTGCAGCGACATCGATCTGGACGGGGCGAAGGAGACGGTGACCCAGCTCGAGGCAGCGGGCGGCACGGCCATCGCGGAACGATGCGACGTCTCGGAGGATCGGGACGTCGCCGCAACGGTCGCGACTGCGGCGGACCGGTTCGGCCGGCTGGACATCATGTTCAACAACGTCGGCATCCCGACGCCCCGACTCGGTATGGCGTTCGAGGATCACACGGTCGAAGATCTCGACCGCCTCACCGCGGTGAATTTCCGTGGCGTCTTCCTTGGCTGCAAGTACGCCGTGCTGCAGTTCAAGAAGCAGGGCGACGGAGGGGTGATCTTGAACACCGGATCCGTCGCTGGGCTCGTGGGCTGGGGTGGGACGGTCTACGGGGCAACGAAGGGTGCAGTCCACCAGTTGACGAAGGCCGTGGCGGTCGAGGCGGCACCCTTCGGGATCAGGGTCAACGCCATCTGCCCAGCGGGTATGCCCTACACCAACTTCATGGCTGCCGGCGGAATGGACACCTCGAGCGTGGACATTGAGCAGATTGCGCAGCACACCGGTTCCATGCACCCGCTCGGCCATCCGATCACGGCGGAGGACTGCGCCGAGGCGGCCGTCTACCTCTGCTCTGACGCGGCCTCGAACGTCACGGGCGTCCTGCTCCCCATCGACGGGGGTTACGTCGCTCGATGACTGATACGCAGGATGTTCTCGATCTGGATCGGGTCCGCAGACTCTTTGACCTGGCCAGCAGCACGCACGAATACGCGGGCGGCAACTATCGCGAGGACCCGTATCCCCTTTGGCGCGCGCTTCGAGATGGCGCCACGGTGCACGAAGGAACGGTGCACGAGCTGTCGGGTGTGCAACAAAACCTCATGTTCCACGGATTGCCCTATCCGGATCGACCCCACTTCTCGACCTTTTCCTGGGCGGCATGCGACGCCGCCTACCGGAACCCCGACATCTTCGCTTCGTCTCCAGACGCAGTCGATCTCGAGGGGGGTGAGATCGGTCCGACGAACAGCATGTTGTCCATGGGAGGCGAACAGCATCGTCGCTACAGGAGTCTCGTCCAGCCCTCGTTCTCGCCCACGAAGGCATCCTGGTGGATTGAGAACTGGATCGGAGACACCGTCCATGCCCTGATCGATTCGTTCGAGGCCCTGGGTCGAGCCGAGCTGAATGTGGAGTTCTGCGCGGCGATCCCGGTTCTCACGATCACCGGAAGCTTCGCCGTACCGGTCGCACAGGCTCTCGACATTCGTGAGTCCCTGGCACGGCCTGAGCAGATGGTGGAGATCCTCGCACCTATCGTCGTCGCTCGGAGGGAGCACCCAGAGGACGATCTGATCAGCGTCCTTGTGCAGTCCGAGATCACAGACGAGGACGGTCGAACGCACCGGCTCACGGATGCTGAGATCTATTCGTTCTCCATGCTGCTCTTGGCCGCAGGCTCAGGCACGACGTGGAAGCAGATGGGAATCACGCTGGCGGCACTGTTGCAGCAACCAGATCTTGTCGAAGCAGTGCGACGGGATCGAGGGCTGCTCCGTCCGGTCATCGAAGAGTCGTTGCGGTGGCAACCCACGGACCCGATGTTCTCGCGCTGGGTGACGCAGGACACCGAGTTCTTCGGCACGCCTCTTCCGAAGGGAGCGGTCATCCATATCTGTCTCGGCGCGGCGAACCGGGACCCGGAACGATGGGAGGATCCGGATGCCTACGACCCTACCGCCCCGCAAAACCCACTCTGGCCTTCGGGAACGGCCCCCACGTCTGTCTCGGGCAGCACGTCGCTCGTGCCGAAATGACCATCGCGATCAACCGCGCTGTTCGATCGTCTCCCGAATCTTGACTCGACCCGGACGCCGAGCCACCGGCTTTCCTAAGGTTCTACGACGTGGGGCCACGGCCATTCCGGTCGTGTTCGGATAGGACGGTTGGCATGAGCGAAGAGGGTTACACGGCACCGGACCTTGAGCTGCTGGGGCCGGAGCATGTCCGGCGCTATCGAGAGACGAACGGCGAGGTCGGCTACTCGGAACGGTGTCCCCACCTTGCTCCTCACCACGATTGGACGCAGAACCGGAGAGGCTCGGACCACTCCCGCTCATTTTCGGTCGGGACGAGGAGGACTTCCT